>NZ_JAJNCY010000002.1 GCF_021026335.1 Rhizobium sp. C1 | reverse complement strand
ACCGCCCTGCGGCATCAGCGCATCCACAAAACTGAACTGCCCAGACCCTCGAACCGACATCGCATCCTCTCCAAACCGCTGCAAACCAAGTGAATCACATCACCCGAATTTTGCAACGGTCCCTCAAGGGGGGAGAGTGGGCTCGTGCCACGCCAAAACCCTCGGGAAAAACCTCTCCCGAGTTGTCCTCCGGTCTTGTCGCCTCCGCCCCTGTCTCTGGGCGCAAACTTCCGGAGAGCCACGCTGACGCGCCGCCCAGTTGGTAGTTTAAAAAGTACGGCGGAGCGCCAGCGCGACCCGTCGAGATTGCCAAGGGGAGCCTCATCCGACTCCAGTCCTCAAGCGCGGGCCGCCTCGCTAAACCGCCTGCGGAGGCAGACGGGTTCTCAGGCAAAGCCTGGCCGCCGAGCTATTCGCAGCCCATCGGGGGAGTCGTTTCGTCAGATGTTGTTTCATCTGCCGCCGCCCGCGCCCCCTGATGACATCCGCCGCACGTTACGATGGACACCACCAGGCTCTCCTCCCGCCTGAGCCAGTCGTCGCTGGCCCATCCGGTGACGGGAGGGGTTCAGGATAATGGGAGTTGAGAGTGCGGGGAAATTGAGGGACGAAATTTTCTCTCGGACGTTCACGTGAGACAGCCGCGGCACCACATCAACGCCGTCATGGTCGGGCCTGTCCCGACCATCTGCTGACGAAGCCAAGCAATTGACGGTGCGGCAGAATTTCGTCCGTTGCAGATCCTCGGGACAGGCCCGAGGAGGACGGCAGAGAGGATGCGGCTTGTCCTCCCCCTGTGGGAGAGGAAGGAAAATCAGCATCTTAGCTGAAAGCTAAGTGCTAGATTTTCCCGGTGAGGGGTTTCGATTTGGCCTCGGGACCTGATGCTATTCACTCCTCACCAAGCTCGCCAAGCCAATCGGCTGACGCCTCTTGGGGCTAGCTATCATCTCCCACAAGGAGAGAGGATAGCGCGCCCTCTTCCCTCACGACGCCATCGGTAGCCGGTATTCCTTCATCTGCTCGCGCAGTTCCGTCTTCAGAATCTTGCCCGTGGCCGTATGCGGGATGGCATCGACGAAGACGACGTCGTCCGGCATCCACCATTTGGCGATCTTGCCGTCCATGAAGCCGAGGATGTCGGACTTCGAGGGGTTGCGGCCTTCCTTCTTGACGATGATGAGCAGCGGGCGCTCGTCCCACTTGGGATGCGCGACGCCGATCACGGCGGCTTCGGCGACGTCCGGGTGGCCGACGGCGAGGTTTTCGAGGTCGATGGAGGAAATCCATTCGCCGCCGGACTTGATGACGTCCTTGGAGCGGTCGGTGATCTGCATGTAGCCTTCCGCGTCCATGTGCGCGACGTCGCCGGTGTCGAACCAGCCGGCCGCATCGAATTGCTCAGCCCCCCTGCCCTTGTAATAGGAACTGGCGACCGCCGGGCCACGGACCTTGAGCCGGCCGAAGGTCTTGCCGTCCCACGGACGCTCGACATCGTCGTCGTCGGTGATCTTCATCTCGACGCCAAAGGGCGCGTGGCCCTGCTTCATCTGGACATCGTACCGGGCTTCGCCTTCGAGCTTGTCATATTCCGGCTTGAGGCTGCCGAGCGAGCCGACCGGGCTCATCTCGGTCATGCCCCAGGCATGAACGACATCGACGTCGTAATTTTCTTTGAATGTCTTGATCATCGAGCGCGGCGCTGCCGAACCGCCGATCACGACCGAGCGGAGATCGGGCAGCTTGCCGCCCTCTTTTTCCATATGCTGCAGCAGGCCGAGCCACACGGTCGGCACGGCGGCCGTGACCGTTACGCGCTCGTCGGTCAGCAGGCTGTAGATCGACTTGCCGTCCATGCCCGGCCCGGGCATGACGAGCGTCGCGCCGACCATCGGGGCGGAGAGCGCAATGCCCCAGCCATTGGCGTGGAAGAGCGGCACCACGGGCATCAGGCGATCTCGCGAGGAAAGCTGCATCGCATCCGGCTGGATGCAGATCATCGAATGGAGCACATTCGAGCGGTGCGAATAGACGACGCCCTTCGGGTCGCCCGTCGTGCCGGACGTGTAGCACATGCCGGCTGCCGCGCGCTCGTCGAGATCTTTCCAGACGTAGTCATCGTCGACTTCGGCCAGCCACTCCTCGTAGGGCACGACATTGGGCAGGCTCGTCTGCGGCATATGCGCCGCATCGGTCAGGACAATCACCTTTTCGAGCGTCGGCACCAGCGGCGCGATCTTCTCGACAATGGGCATGAAGGTAATATCGACGAAGAGGAAGCGGTCTTCCGCATCGTTCATGATCCAGGCGATCTGTTGCGGGAAAAGCCGCGGGTTCAGCGTGTGATAGACTGCGCCGCAACCCATGATGCCGTACCAGGCTTCCAGATGCCGCCAGGTGTTCCAGGCCAGCGTTCCGATGCGGTCGCCGACCTTGATTCCGTCCTTCTCGAGCCGCTTGGCCATTTGCAGCGAACGGCTGCGCACCGTGGCATAATCGGTGCGATGGATCGGACCTTCGACGGACCTTGAAATGACTTCGCGCTTGCCATGAAAGAGACCGGCATGGTCGATAACCTTATGGCAAAGCAGCGGCCAATCCTGCATCAAACCGAGCATATTCACTCCTCCCAACGTGTTTTCCGCAAACAGAGTACCCGGAAGAGCGAGACGCGCAAGTCCAAACTTTCGTCTTACATCTTGAAATTACTCCCGATTTTTGCATTGCAGCATAAGACCGCCTGCAGGTTCTTGACGATTGCGTGCGGAAAGCAGACATAAGGGCCATGAAAGTAGCAGACGTCGAAATTCTCATCGTTCCCGGCTATACCAATTCCGGTCCGGACCATTGGCAGACACGCTGGGAAAACAAGCTTTCCACCGCCCGCCGCGTCGAGCAGGCCGAATGGTCGAAGCCCGTGCGCGAGGACTGGGTGGCGCGTGTCGCGGAAGAGGTGAATGCGGCTGAAAAGCCAGTCGTGCTGGTTGCGCATTCGCTGGGCGTGCCGGCCGTCATTCATGCCGTGCCGCATTTCAGGAAGCCCGTTGCCGGGGCCTTCTTCGTCGCACCGCCGGATGTCGCCAATCCGTCGATCCGGCCGAAGCATCTGATGACCTTCGGCCCCTATCCGCGCGATCCGCTGCCCTTCCCTTCGATGACGGTCGCCAGCCGTAACGATCCCTTCGGGACGTATGAACATGCCGACGATATCGCCGCCTGCTGGGGGTCGATGCTTCTGGACGCGGGCGAGTCCGGACATCTGAATGCCGAGTCCGGGCACGGGCCCTGGCCGGAGGGCACGATGATCTTCGCGCAGTTCCTGAGCCACCTGAAGGGGTAAAGCCTTAACCCGGTCGGATGAAACCGGGGATCGTCGCGGTGCCAAGCGTTGTTAAATGCCGCAAGATCGGTTATGGAGCCGCAAAAGTTAAAAACAAGCGTGTCGAGTCATCTCAAGCGACATGCGCCGAACAGGTCGAATTTTTCATGAACCGTCGCCGCCGTATCTATGAAGGCAAGGCCAAGATCCTTTACGAAGGACCGGAGCCGGGCACACTGATCCAGTTCTTCAAGGACGATGCCACTGCCTTCAACGCCAAGAAGCATGCCGTCATCGACGGCAAGGGTGTGCTGAACAACCGCATCAGCGAGTTCATCTTCTCGCATCTGAACCGCATGGGCATTCCGACGCATTTCATCCGCCGGCTGAACATGCGCGAGCAGCTGATCAAGGAAGTCGAGATCATTCCGCTCGAGATCGTCGTGCGCAATGTCGCCGCCGGCTCGCTCTCCACCCGCCTCGGCATCGAGGAAGGCGTGGTGCTGCCGCGCTCGATCATCGAGTTCTACTTCAAGTCGGACCAGCTGAGCGATCCGATGGTCTCCGAAGAGCATATCACCGCCTTCGGCTGGGCAAGCCCGCAGGAGCTTGACGACATCATGGCGCTCGCCATCCGGTGCAATGACTTCCTGTCCGGTCTTTTCCTCGGCGCCGGCATCCAGCTTGTCGATTTCAAGATCGAATGCGGACGCCTGTTCGAGGGCGACATGATGCGTATCGTACTGGCCGACGAAATCTCGCCGGACAGCTGCCGTCTGTGGGACATCGAGACGAAGAAGCGCATGGACAAGGACATTTTCCGCAAGGATCTCGGCGGGCTGATCGAAGCCTATCAGGAAGTCGCCCGCCGTCTCGGCATCATCAACGAGAACGAGCCCGTGCGCGGCACGGGTCCGGTTCTGGTCAAGTAAACCGTCAGGGGATTAGACGTGATCAAGGCACGCGTAACCGTCACGCTCAAGAATGGCGTTCTCGACCCGCAGGGCAAGGCAATCGAAGGCGCACTCGGCGCACTTGGCTTCGACGGCGTCGGCCATGTCCGCCAGGGCAAGGTCTTCGACATCGAGATCGACAGCGCCGACAAGGCCAAGGCCGAAGCCGACCTGAAGGCCATGTGCGAGAAACTTCTGGCGAACACGGTAATTGAGAATTATACTATCGCTCTCAATTAAAGGTGGAGCGACAGGCCGTGTCGACGATCACGACCGAGATGATCTACGAAGAGCTGTTGAAGCTCGATGATAAGTCGCGTCGACTCAACGAAGACCTGCAAGAACTTCGCGCCACGTCTCGCGAGACTTTGAAGTTTCTCGCCGAGGGGCAGGCGCGAAACGATGCGCAGAAGGCGCGCCTGTTCGGTGATCGGATGGGAACCCTCACGGGGATCAAATGAGTGAAGTTCGCCAGGAACTGCTGCAAGAACTCTTACGGCGCTTGCATGCACGTAGTGACGAAACAGACAGATCCATTCGCGACCTCCGAACCGACAACATCGCACTCAGACGCCTCGTCGCCGCGCAACAGGTGGATATCAGCAATCTCCATGAACTTGTGCATAATCTTGAAGAGCGACTAGCCCGCACGGAAAGACGGCTCGATCTGCGCGAATTTTCTGAAGCCGCACAGGATCGCTATTCTGTTGACTAGGCGCCGGCGAAGTTTTGGGGACCGGCTGGAAAATCCAATTGACGATCCAGCCGCATGGACCTATTGCCACCACTATTCGAAAGAGACTTGCTTTCGAGAAAACTGGAGCTTTGAAAGCCATGAAATCTGCCGTCGTTCAGCTTCCCGGGCTTAATCGTGATCGCGACATGATCGCGGCGCTGACCAAGATTTCGGGCAAGGCACCCGTCACCGTCTGGCAGACCGAAACGGAATTGCCGGATGTGGACCTGATCGTCATCCCCGGCGGCTTTTCCTATGGCGATTATCTGCGTTGCGGCGCGATTGCGGCGCGCATGCCGGTCATGCAGGCGATCCGCGAGAAGGCGGAACAGGGCGTCAAGGTTCTGGGCGTCTGCAACGGTTTCCAGATCCTGCTCGAGGCCGGCATGCTGCCCGGTGCGCTGATGCGCAATGCCTCGCTGAAATTCGTCTGCCGCGAAGTGAAGCTGGAAGTCGCCAATGCCGAGACGGCGTTCACCCGCGCCTATGCCAAGGGTCAGGTCCTGCGCTGCCCCGTCGCCCATCACGACGGCAACTATTTCGCCGATGCCGAGACGCTGAAGGCGATGGAAGAGCAGGGGCAGGTCGTGTTCCGCTATGCGGAAGGCACGAACCCGAACGGCTCGATGAACGACATTGCCGGCGTGATCAACGCCAAGGGCAACGTGCTCGGCATGATGCCGCATCCGGAAAACCTGATCGAAGCCGCGCACGGCGGTTCGGACGGCCGCGGGCTCTTCGCCTCCGCGCTCGACGTCATCGCCGCCTGATTTCTCTGACGACAAGGTTTTCCATGCGCTCGTTCTTCAAGCTCTCCGCTGCAGTTGTCATCTCTGCGGCGGCGCTCTCCTCCTGCCAGTCGCAGAAGGCCGCGCAGGCACCCGCAGCTGTTCGCTCGGCCGCCCTGCCCGTCATGGAGCGCATCACGACGGGCGCGAATGCCTGCTGGTTCCGCACAAAGGATCCGGCCTTTGCCGCCTATCGCATGGCGCCGGAACTGAACTCGTTCAGCGGCAAGCCGCGTCTGCTGCTGGTTGCCAAGCACAGCCCGGAATCGCGGCCGCTGCTGGTCATCATGGCGGAAGGCGATCCGGCACGGCTGCAGGCCTTCGGGCCGATCATGCAAGGCGCGCTGCATGACAAGATCACCGCCGGTGTGAACCATTGGGCGCGCGGTAATACCGGCTGCCCGGGCTGAGATAGCCCAACTTCAACATTCCGCTGTGAGAAAACCGGCTTTTGCACGGATTTGTTGCCGCGTCGCAAAATACCACTTTACAGAGATTAATTCATGATCTCCCTTATTGGTTGCAGACATTCTGTGACGAGAGGGGACATTGCCGTGGCAAATCCGATAAAGCTGGCAGGCGCACTTGCATCCATGGCGACGCTCGTCGCCTGTAGCCCGACATCAGAAGGTGGCGCTTTAAAACAAGCCTGGAACGGGCGATATGGCCCCTCGCCTACGATTTCGGAAAGCGCCGCCAAGCAAAGCGCCAATGCACAAAAGGAAATCGTGGCTTCTTTTCTAAAGGTAACAGATACGAACAAGGATGCGCATCCGGATTATTTTGCCGCGACGCTGGCCGGCTATAATTTCGTAGACGAACAATGCGATGCCTATCTCCAGACGCTTTATGTTCTCGATCGTGAGCGTGACTCAGCCAAGACCAGCATAGACGCGGTCGGTCAGGTAACGAGCGCGATTCTCGGCTTTATTCCGGCATCGAAACTCACCATGAGCATTGTCACGCAAGCGTTCGGTCTTGGCGGGCAATTTACGGACGATTTGTTCAAGGGCTATCTCTACGGCAAATCGCCCGGCATGATCTCCCATGTCGTGGATATTACACGCAACAAATACCGCGACGAAACCAGCGCCGCCAAAGAGGATATTCAAAACGGCGGCGTCCCGCTGGCCTATGCTCACATCCGCGGTTATCTGAAGCTCTGCCTGCCGTCGACGATCAGCGCGTCGATTGAAACCGCCATTTCCGGCGCCGACGCAACGGCGGACAACAGTAAAAATTCCTCGTCGCCGCCGCGGGAAAAGACCCCGTCAACCAGCCCAACCCGTGGGAACACCAATCCGCAGCAAGATTACCGGGCGGCTTTGCCGCAAGTCCGGTTGAGGCTGGCGCAATGATCCGATCATCAAGCTCGCAGGCGCCGTCAAACGATGTCGGGAGGAATGCCAGCTGATCACCCTGCAGTGACAATCTCGGGGCTGCTGCCGGGATAAGCGGCAACGCCTTCGGGAATATCATAATAATCGCCCTTGTCGGCGCAATAGATATGCTGGTCGATGACGAGGTCCGTGTCGCCGTCAAAGGTCCCTGCCCCGATGGATGTGTAATCCTGGCTTTCCATCTTCCAGAAGAGGAAGGAGCCGCAGGTCTTGCAGAAGCCGCGGCGGATGCCCGGGGTGGCGCTGTACCAGGTGAGGCTCTCCTCCTCGCCCTCGATCGTCAGATCCGCGTCGGGGACATTCGTCGCCGCCCAGTAGTGGCCGGATTGCTTGCGGCACTGCGTGCAGTGGCAGGCGACGACGGCGCGCAAGGTTCCGCGTGTCCTGAAGCGCACGGCGCCGCAGAGGCATCCGCCTTCATGTATTGCAACCGATGTCGCCATAACTATCTCCTTAAACAGAAAATCCGGGAGCAAGCTTCACGCATTGCTCCCGGATCATCAAATTCAAAACGCTGAGGCTAAGCTTCAGGCTAAATCAGCCATTGGCGGCCAGCGCGCGCTTCTCGTCGTGGCTCTGCTTCATCCGCTCGGCGAGCAGGAAGGCCAGTTCCAGCGCCTGGTCGGCGTTGAGGCGCGGGTCGCAATGCGTGTGATAGCGGTCGCCAAGATCGGTGCCGGTGAGCGCGCGGGCGCCGCCCGTGCATTCCGTCACGTCCTTGCCGGTCATCTCGATATGGATGCCGCCCGGATGCGAGCCTTCCGAACGATGGATCTGGAAGAAGCTTTCGACTTCCGACAGGATGCGCTCGAAGGGACGCGTCTTGTAGTTGTTGAGCGTGATCGTGTTGCCATGCATCGGATCGCAGGACCAGACGACCTTCTTGCCTTCCTTTTCCACGGCGCGGATGAGGCGCGGCAGGTGCTCGGCAATCTTGTCGTGGCCGAAGCGGCAGATCAGCGTCAGGCGACCGGCTTCGTTCGTCGGGTTCAGGAGATCGATCAGCTCGAGCAGGCCTTCAGCCGTCAGCGACGGACCGCACTTGAGGCCGATCGGGTTCTTGATACCACGGCAATATTCGACATGCGCATGGTCGGGCTGACGCGTGCGGTCGCCGATCCAGATCATGTGGCCGGAGGTCGCGTACCAGTCACCGGAGGTCGAGTCGACGCGGGTCAGCGCCTGCTCGTAGCCGAGAAGCAGGGCTTCGTGGCTGGTGAAGAAATCGGTTTCGCGCAGCGAGCGGTTGTTGTCCGCGTCGATGCCGATGGCACGCATGAAGTCCATCGTTTCGGAAATGCGCTCGGCCAGCTTCCGGTAGCGCTCACCCTGCGGCGACTCCTTGACGAAGCCGAGCATCCACTGATGCACGTTATCCAGATTGGCATAGCCACCCATGGCGAAGGCGCGCAGCAGGTTCAGCGTTGCAGCCGACTGGCGGTAGGCCATGATCTGGCGTTCCGGGTTCGGAATGCGGGCTTCCTCGGTGAATTCGATGCCGTTGATGATGTCGCCGCGATAGCTCGGCAGCTCGACATCGCCCTGGCGCTCGATGTTGGACGAGCGAGGCTTGGCGAACTGGCCGGCGATGCGGCCAACCTTGACGACCGGCATCTGCGCACCGAAGGTGAGCACAACGGCCATCTGCAGGAAGGCGCGGAAGAAGTCGCGGATATTGTCGGCGCCATGTTCGGCGAAGCTCTCGGCGCAGTCGCCGCCCTGAAGCAGGAAGCTGTCGCCATTGGCAACGCTGGCCAGCGCGGTCTTGAGACGACGAGCCTCACCGGCAAAGACCAGCGGCGGATAGGTGGCAAGGCGCTCTTCCGTGGCGTTAAGCGCTGCTGCATCCGGATAATCCGGGACCTGCTGAATAGGCTTCTGCCTCCAGCTCGACGGGCTCCAGTTCCTGGTCATTTCACTCACCCTTCCCTCGCGGCTTCCGTTCTGCTTGCGCACACTGCCGCCAAATACGATTTTCGCCGGCTTATACCCGCAGATTAAGGTTTTGCAAAGGATCGCAGGACGCGAATTGTGACGGCTGTGGCGCGTTTGCGCCACGCCATCCTCAAACCCGCTCGCCGTTCTTCAGCCGGTAGCTCGGCGTGTACATCGTCACCAGCTCTTCGGCAGCGGTGGGATGAACGGCCATGGTGCGGTCAAAGTCGTCCTTCGTGCAGCCGGCCTTCAGCGTGATACCGAGAAGCTGCGCCATCTCGCCGGCCTCGTGGCCGAGGATATGGGCGCCCACGACCTTGCGGTCGGCAGCGTTGACGATGAGCTTCATCAGCATCTTTTCCGAGCGGCCGGAGAGCGTCGCCTTCATCGGGCGGAACTCGGCGCGATAGACTTCGAGGTCCGGGTACTTCTTGCCCGCATCCTCTTCCGAGAGGCCGACCGTGCCGATCTCCGGCTGGGAGAAGACGGCGGTCGGGATCAGGTCGTGATCGGGCGACGTCGGGTTGCCCTTGTACTCGGTCTCGATGAAGCACATGGCCTCATGGATGGCCACCGGCGTCAGTTGTACCCGGTCGGTGACGTCGCCCAGAGCGAAGATCGACGGGACGTTTGTGCGCGAATAGTCATCGACGATGATTGCCCCCTTGTGGTCGACAGCCACGCCGGCCTTCTCCAAGCCGAGGCCTTCGGTATAGGGATCGCGGCCCAGCGCCAGCATGACGAGGCCAACGTTGAGGTCGCCGTGGCTCTTGGTCTGGGCAACGAAGCCGTCAGCGGTCTTCGTCACTTCCTGGATGACGTCATGGCAGAGTATCTTGATGCCCTTGGCTTCCATGGCGGCATGGACGCCCTTGCGCAGGTCGTGGTCGAAGCGGGAGAGGATTTCGGCGCCGCGATAGATCAGCGTGACGTCGACGCCCAGCCCGTGGAAGATATTGGCGAATTCGACCGCGATGTAGCCGCCACCGGCGATCAGGATCGACTTCGGCAGCTCTTCCAGGTGGAAGGCTTCGTTGGAGGAGATGCAGAACTCATGCCCCTTCAGCGCGACATGCGGGTTCGGGCGGCCGCCGACGGCAATCACGATACGCTCGGCGGTTACGGTCTTGCCGGTCTTGACGATCTTGACGGTGTGGGCGTCGACCAGTTCGGCGCGGCTGTCGATCTGCTCGGCCTTGGCGTTGTCGAGCCCCTTGCGATAGAGGCCTTCAAGGCGGGAAATTTCCTTGTCCTTGGCGGCAACCAGCGCCTTCCAGTCGAAGGTACTTTCACCGACAGTCCAGCCGAAGCCGGCGGCATCCTCGAAGTGCTCGGGGAACTGCGAGGCATAAACGAAGAGCTTCTTCGGCACGCAGCCGCGGATCACGCAGGTTCCGCCGAAGCGATATTCCTCGGCGATTGCGACCTTCTTGCCGAGACTTGCCGCGACACGGGCCGAGCGAACGCCGCCGGAACCGCCGCCAATGACGAAGAGGTCGTAATCATAAGTGGACACGTTTTGTCTCCTGGAGGGCCGCAAGCCGGGCCGATGCGAGAGGAAGATGATCCCTGATCATTTGGGAGGATTTGAACGCCTTTGCAAGCCGTCAACCGCATCGGACGCGTGACACAGCGTTCAAACAAAAAGAGCCCGGACTGGCCGGGCTCCTGATGTCGAGACGATTGGCTTACTGCTGGGGTGCAGGAGCGGCCTTCGGAGCCGGAGCCTTTTCCTTGGCAGGGGCCTTCTGGGCCGGAGCCTTTTCCTTGGCGGGGGCCTTTGCAGGCGCATCGGCAGCAGCCGGGGCGTTATCGCTCTGCGGCTGGACAGCGTCCGCCGGCAGCGGAGCCGGAGCCTGGCCAGCCTTGATCTTGTCGCCGATGATCTTTTCAAGCTTGTCGCCGGCGCTCTTCGACAGATCGCGCTGGATACCGGCGCTCCAGATGTCGGCAGCCTTGAAGAGTTCGCGGTTGGCCAGCGGAACGTCCTTGAGGAACTTCTTGCCGACGTCCGAATTGAAGAAGTTGGCAATCGTGTTCAGCTCGTCCGTCGTGAAGGTCTTGGCATAGACGGTAGCCGCTTCCTTTTCCAGATCGCCGCGACGGGGCGCCAGCGCCAGCGCTTCGGCGTCGACGGTGGAGGAGATGATGTCCTGATAGTTCGGGGAAGCCTGAATGAAGCTCGCCTTCATCTGCTCGGCGATGTTCGGCAGGATGGCATCGAAAGGAACCGTCGCACCGGTCGCCTTGATGGCGGCATAGGCGGCCTTGAGCTGCTCTTCCGTGACCTCGGCGGCCTTGGAAACAGTTGCGAACCCGAAGCTCGTCACAATCAGGGCGGCGGCCGCAACGCGGCCAAAAGCTGCAATCTTCAACATATAGCTTATAACTCCCGTTATTCTTTCACTGTCAGCATTCGAGCGCCCGCCGGTCCGGCGATGACGGCAGCCGATGCCAGATTGATGAACAGTCCGTGTTCGACCACACCCGGAATCGCATGTAGCCTGTTGGAAAGGGCCTCTGCATCAGGAATACGGCCAAATGATGCGTCGAGAATGTAATGTCCACCGTCGGTCATGAAGGTTTCCTTCGCCGCACCGCGAAGTACGATGTCGCCCGACAGGCCCAGCGCAGACGCCGCCTTTTCGATGGCGATGCGTGTGGCGGCCAGGCCGAAGGGATTGACCTCGATCGGCAGCGGAAAAGCGCCGAGCGTTTCCACCAGCTTGGTTTCATCGGCGATGACGATCATCCGATGCGATGCCGCCGCGACGATCTTTTCACGCAGAAGCGCGCCGCCGCCGCCCTTGATCAGGCGGAGCTGGCTGTCGACTTCGTCGGCGCCATCGATGGTGAGGTCAAGCTCGGGCAGTTCCTCGAGCGACTTCAACGGAACACCGAGTTCCAGGCAGAGGCGCGCAGTACGCTCCGATGTCGGAACGCCTTCGATGCGGAAGCCGCCGGCGACCTTTTCCGCCAGAAGGCGAACGAATTCTTCCGCCGTGGAACCGGTGCCGATGCCGAGCCGCATCCCGTCTTCAACATGGGCGAGTGCTGCCTCGGCAGCCTTGATCTTCATCTGGCGGGCGTCCATGCGCCAAAAACTCCTGCATCCCCTCGAATGATCGCGCTTTTACACGGGCTGGACGGTAAACGGAAGTCCAAATCCGAACATCGTTAAGACGACCACAGAAGCTGCGAAACCGCTTGCGGGCGCATCGTTGCCGATCTATCGAAACGCAACCGCCTCTGGAGCCTGCCCGCATGACGCTTACGCCCACCGTTGTCTTCGATCTTGACGGAACCCTTGTCGATACGGCAACCGACCTGATGGCGGGGCTCAACCATGTTCTTGCCGTCGAGGGCATCGAGCCGGTGCATTATGACGACATGACCTTTCTGGTCGGGCAAGGCGCGCGCGCCATGATCGAGCGCGGCTTCAAGCTTCGCGGTCGTCCCCTTCCCGAAGCGCGGCTTGGCGAACTTCTCGACCTCTTCATCCGGCACTATCTTGACGGCATGCCGGGCGAAAGCCTGCCTTACGCTGGCGTGGTCCAGTCGCTGGAGGCACTCAAGCGAGAAGGCTTCCGGCTGGCGGTATGCACGAACAAGCTGGAAAGTCTGGCGCTGCCCCTGCTCTCAGGATTGAAGCTCGACGGCTATTTCGACGCCATCGCCGGCGGCGACACCTTTCCGGTTCGCAAGCCGGATGCGGGACATATCCTGAGGACGATCGAGCGCGCGGGCGGCAAGCCGGCAGCAAGCATCATGATCGGCGACAGCGTCAACGATATCCTGGCGGCACAGAATGCCGGCATTCCGTCAGTCGCCGTCCCCTTCGGCTATTCGGACGTGCCGGTCGAGACGCTGAAACCTACCCGCATCATCGGCCATTTCGACGAACTGACGCCGGATCTCGTCCGCACCCTTCTGCAGAAATAGAAAACGGCCCGAAGGCCGTTTCCGAGAACCTGTCCTGACGCTCGCGCCCGTCAGATGGCGGCGCGCGCCTTGGTCGTCGCGTCCATCGCGCGCTGCAGATACATGTCGCGGCTATAGACGTCGTCGAAGAACTGGATCTTGCCGTCGGCATCCGGCCAGGCGGTGAAATAGGCGACATAGACCGGGATCTTGGTCGGAACCGGAACGGACATGTTCTTGCCCGTGGCGATATCGGATGCGACCTTGTCCTTGTCGACGCCGAGAACAGCGGCCGCCATGGCGCGCGGATCGGACAGACGGACGCAGCCGTGGCTGAGCGCGCGCATGTCGCGTGCGAAGAAGGACTTCTGCGGCGTATCGTGCATGTAGATCGAGAACTTGTTGGGGAACAGGATCTTCAGCTGGCCAAGCGCATTGGCATTGCCCGGGGGCTGGCGCACGTCGACATCCGGGTTGCGGCCCCAGTCGAGGCTCGAAGACGAGACGACCTTGCCGCGAACGCTGACTTCATAACCCATGCGGTCGAGATAGGACGGGTCCTGGCGCAGCTTGGGCATCATCTCGTTGACGATGATCGAGCGCGGAACGCCCCAATAGGGGTTGAACTCGACCGTCTGGATCTGGTCCTGGAAGAAGTTCGTCTGGTGGTTGACGCCACCGACAACCACCTTCATCGCCAGCTGCTGCTTGTTGTCATTGTAGTAGTAGGCCATGAAGGCCGGCTGGTTGATGAAGACACGGCGGCTGCCGAGATCGTTCGGCAGCCAGCGCAGCTGCTCCATCGCATAGATCACCTTGTTGATCTTGTTGTCCGGGGTCTCGCCGCCGCCTTGCAGTGCACGGAGCGTGCCCTTGCCGATGACGCCATCCGGTGACATGCCCTTTTCCTTCTGGAATGCCTTCACGACATCGACCAGTTCGGGCGTGTAGTCCGGGCCGCCGGAATAGGACTCCAGCGCCATCGCGTTCTCGGCCTTCAGACCGTCGGACCCGTTCCGCTTGATCAGTTCCACGATCTTGGAGAGTTCAGGGCTGCTGCCACCCGGGCGCAGAAGCGAGGTCAGGTTGACCTCAATGCGCGGCGGCTGATCGGCACTTTGGGTCTGCGTGCCACGCAGCTGTGCAAGCTCGGCCTTCAGCGCCTGGAATTGCGGGCTGGAGGGATCGCGGCTTGCCAGATAGGCGGCGATATCGGGGCTGCGCTGCATGATGGCGAGCGCGCCCTTGAGGTTCACGTCCTTGCGCTTAAAAGCATAGTAGTCGGAAATGCGGTTCGGATCGATGCGGCCGCGGACGTCGTCCTGGATGTAGGTGAGGACAGCCTTCGTAAGCTCCAGTTCGAAGGTCATCAGCTTCTGCCGGTCTGCAGCAGCATCACCGGACATAACCGGCTCATCCACCTTGTAATCGGCCGGATTCAGGCCGACATCACCGGCCTTCTGCAGGGCGGCAATAGCGGCACGGGCACGATCCGTGATACCTTCATTGGTGATCCAGAGATAGTTGTCGCCCTTGGCGTAGAAGGATTCCATTGCGGTCGCGACGCTGTCTTCGGCGCGCACGGACACCGTGACCGGCGCCAACGGCGGCGCGGACATGTCTGTCGACACGGAGGCCGTCACGATGGGACCGGAGAAGGCGGGCACGTTGACCAGGCGTTCGGCTTCCGGCTTGTAGGTGAAATATTGCGACCTCTTGACCGTCGGCAACGGATCCGGATCGGAGCCGTCGAAATCAGCCGGAGCCTTAATGGCCCCTGCCCGCGCCCGCGCGCCATTTCCGACCGGCGCGCCGTTTACCGGCCCCTCGAGCGTTGCACCGCGACGGTCATAGCGAGGCTGATCGCCGAAGAGGATATCGAAGAGCGAACGCTGCGCGAAGGCGCCTGTCGTCTGTGCGGCAAACACAACTCCGGTGACAGCGGCGAGCAAGGCGGCTTTGGAGGTCATTTTCATTTCAGACTATATCCTTCGGCCCAAATGGGCCTGCTCAAATGAAGCGGGTCACGATCGTTCAATGTCGTTTCCGCGCTTTCGTTCCTTGTTTTGCATGTCGTCGCCGCAAATCCGCTGCACACTGTCGCGCGACATGCCTTCATCACTCGTGACGCATTGGGATCAATCCACTGCTAGCCGAATGAATGGATTACGGCCATAGGCGTCCCGGACACCCCTTGTCGCATTCAGCAAAGGAATTACGTCCGTTTTGGAGCAGCCTGAGGCACCTAAACACTTGTTAAAATTATAGGCTTAATTTTTGTTTAAGAAATGGAGCCGCAAGACCCGTGGATCGGACCGAAACGCTTTTTTTCACGCTGTGGCAGATTGGGCACGGGATCGGCTCACGCCCTGCCGGTCCGCGCATGCAGCCAGCGCTGCCAGAGCAGCGCCACCAGCCCGCCCGCCATCTGCGCGACGGCAAAGGCGGGAACATCCCGAGGACGAATGCCGGCGAAGGTGTCGGTCAGCGAGCGGGCAATCGTCACCGCCGGATTGGCAAAGGATGTCGAGGCAGTGAACCAGTAGGCCGCCACGATATAGAGAGCCACGGCGGGCGCGATCGCGTGCCTGTTTCGCGACTGCAGGATGCCAAAGATCGTCAGGATCAGCCCAGCCGTGGCCACCGCCTCAGACACCCATTGACCAGACCCGAAACGAGCCTTGGTGGACAGCTGCATCAGCGGAAGATCGAACATCGCGTGAGCGAGCCAGACGCCGGCAACACCGCCCACGATCTGCACAAGGACATAGAGGCCCGCATGCCGCAGGCGCAGGTCACCGACCAGTGAAAAAGCCAATGTGACGACCGGATTGAAATGCGCGCCGGAGACGGGGCCGAACAGGGTAATCAGCACATAAAGGATTGCTCCCGTCGGGATCGTGTTGCCAAGCAGCGCGAGCGCAACATTGCCGCCGGCAAGCCGCTCCGCCATGATGCCGGAGCCGACCACCGTCGCCAGAAGCAGAGCCGTTCCGACGAACTCGGCGGCCAGGCGGCGCTCAAGCGGGAACCTGATCATTCACGCCTCCAGCGCCATGGGCGTCGCCCCGTCGAGCCTGCCGATGCCGGCAAGCGCCCTGCGCAGCTCGGCCGCATCCATGGTTTCAAGCGGAAGAGCGAGAAGCGCCTGCACCCTGAGCTGCAGCAGGCGATAGGCCTCCTCGAAGGCGGCGCGCCGCTCCTGTACCGTCTCGCCCCTGTGCGCCGGATCAGGAATGCCCCAATGCGCCTTGACGGGTGTGCCCGGCCAGAGCGGGCAGGTCTCGCCGGCGGCGCTGTCGCAGACCGTGATGACGATATCCATCTTCGGCGCGTCCGGTTCGGAAAAGACGTCCCAGCTTTTCGAGGAGAAACCGGAAATGTCGTAGCCTTTGTCGGCCAGCATCGCCAATGCGTCGGGATTGGGTTCGCCACGGGGATGAGATCCCGCCGAATAGGCACGCAAGCGCCCTGCGCCGAGACGATTGATCAGCGCCTCGCCCAGAATGGAGCGGGCGGAGTTGGCGGTGCACAGGATCAGGATATTGAGCATGATGAAGCCTCAGCAGCAGCGTTTCATGGCATTGAAAATCGGGGCGCAGGCGGCGGCATCGCCACCGCAGCAATCCTCCAGCATAAATCCCAGGAGCGATTGCATGGTCTCCATGTCGGCGCGATAGCGAATATTGCGCCCCTCCCGCTCGCTGCTGACCAGACCCGCCTGCGACAGAACGGAGAGATTGGCGGAGAGCGTATTCGGCAGCGACGACAGCGCAGCCGCGATGTCGCCGGCAACCGCGCCGGCCGGCCCCGTTTTTACGAGATGTCTGAAAATGTCCAGGCGCTGCTCATGCCCAAGGGCCGATAGTGCAGCAAGTGCGTTTTTCTTTTCCATATTTCCAGAAATCACGAAATATCGAAAAATGCAAGTCCCTTATGATTTTTTCCCTTTTCGTATTTCACTCCGCCAACATGCACCTATATCTTCTTCAGCGACTGCCTCGCGCCCCACCCCAGCCACCTCCCGGAGATGCCCATGTCCGCCACCCGCACAGAAACCGACACTTTCGGCCCCATCGAAGTCGCGCGCGACAAATATTGGGGGGCGCAGGCTGAACGGTCGCTGGGGAATTTCAAGATCGGATGGGAGAAGCAGCCGGCAGCCATCATCCGGGCGCTGGGCCTGATCAAGGAGGCTTCCGCCAAAGCGAACATGAAGCTTGGCAAGCTGTCGCCGGAAATCGGCGATGTCATCGTCAAGGCGTCGCGCGAGGTTTCGTCCGGCAAGCTGGACGCGCATTTCCCGCTGTCCGTCTGGCAGACCGGTTCCGGCACACAGACGAACATGAACGTCAACGAGGTAATCTCCAACCGCGCCATCGAAATGCTGGGCGGCGAGATGGGATCGAAGAAACCCATTCACCCCAACGACCACGTCAACATGAGCCAGTCGTCGAACGACACGTTCCCGACGGCCATGCATGTGGCGGCAGCGACCGAAGTCACCGGCCATCTGATCCCGGCGCTGGAAGAGCTGCATATGGCGCTGGACGCCAAGCGCAAGGAATTCGGGCACATCATCAAGATCGGCCGCACCCACACCCAGGACGCGACGCCGCTGACGCTGGGCCAGGAGTTTTCCGGTTATGCCGCACAGGTTGGCACCGCGATCCGCAATCTCAGGACCAGCCTTCCCGGTCTTTATGAGCTGGCGCAGGGCGGCACCGCCGTCGGTACCGGGCTGAATGCGCCCGAGGGGTTCGCCGAGCAGGTTGCCTTCAACATCGCCGAGTTGACCGGCCTGCCCTTCATCACGGCGCCCAACAAGTTCGAAGTGATGGCAGCGCATGACGGCATGGTCTTCGTACACGGCGCAATCAATGCGGCGGCGGTCGCCCTCTTCAAGATCGCCAACGACATCCGCTTCCTCGGCTCCGGCCCGCGCTCGGGGCTTGGGGAGCTTGCGCTGCCGGAAAACGAGCCCGGCTCCTCGATCATGCCCGGCAAGGTGAACCCGACGCAATCGGAAGCTCTGACCCAGGTTTGCGCGCAGATTTTCGGCAATCACGCCACGCTCACCTTCGCCGGCAGCCAGGGCCATTTCGAGCTGAATGTCTACAATCCCGTGATGGCCTATAATTTCCTGCAGTCGGTCCAGCTGCTCGGCGATGCGGCGCGCTCCTTCACCGAACATTGCGTGCGCGGCATCGAGGCGCGCGAGGACAATATCAAGGCGGCACTCGAACGCTCGCTGATGCTGGTGACGGCGCTTGCTCCAAAGATCGGCTACGACAATGCCGCCAAGATCGCCAAGACCGCCCACAAGAATGGCACGACTCTGCGCGAAGAAGCACTGAAAAGCGGGCTGGTGAGCCAGGAGGAATACGACACGATCGTGCGGCCGGAGCTGATGATCGGGTAGAACCAGACATCCGCAATCTCCCGAATTCGGGAATTTGGATAGCCGCGACTCGTTGCCTGCACTATCATGGCCTCAAACCATATAAACGATATGCAGTGTACACTTGAGAAAGCACTGCGGTCTTGGGAGAATGAAATGGTAGCGAGAAAACCTGCCTTGGCTCCAGCACCGGCAAGGCCCGAGCTGGATGCACTGATTGCAAAGGCGCGACAGGCAACACTGAGCGAAGAGATGCTGGCCGAGCAGCGCGCCAGCTTTGCCTATGGGAATGCACCGTCGGGGTCCTCAATTACCAAGGAATCCGCGCGGCAATCTGCGAAAACCGTCAGGTTGCGCGCGGCCGAGTGAGGCACATGAGCGACGAATGGAGGATCGGGTACCATGCTTGTCACCGAAAGCCAGTATCCCGAACTCTACAGTGCCATGCTGGAGAAAAATCTTCTCCGTCAGTACGACCTTCTCACAAACTTCATTGAAATCGGAATTCAACAGGGCCCTCAGGCCATCGACAAATACATGTTGTGGGCGTTGAACCACACCGCCGTGGCAGCGATATCGCAATTTGGCGGCCGTTTTCGCCAGGAACCGATTTATGTCGGCAGCCACAAGCCGCCGCCATTCGGCGATGTTCCCGATCTCATGGATCGCTTCATCTCCTTTATTCACGAGAATTGGGATAGCCTGACACCGACCGAGTTGGCCGGCTATGGCTTGTGGCGACTGAACTGGATCCATCCCTTTGTCGAGGGCAACGGTCGGACGGCGCGCGCCGTGTGTTACTACCTTCTATGTGTGAGGATTGGTACTCTGCTCCCTGGGCGAAAGATCGTTCCGGAAAGAATCCGCGAGAATCGGGGCCCCTATTATGAAGCTCTTCGGGAATGCGATAGACAATGGCATCTTGGCCACCTCGATCTGACCGCAATGGAGTCCTATCTCGCACCGCTTTTGCAGGCGCAGTTAGAGGATGCGGATTGAACTATGTCACATCTTAAGGCCTAAACCGTTTGAATGCGCCACCTACCGTTTGCCGGTAATTGCTTTTTAAAAATCAGATGATTAGACAGTCTCCGACCTCTTTTTCCCAGCGGAGACTGTCCAGATGGCAGACGATCTTTTTCCACTTGGTCCCGACACCACGCCCTACCGGAAGATTTCGAGCGACTACGTTTCGGTCGAGAAATTCCGCGGACAGGATATCCTGACGGTGGAGCCCGAGGGCATCCGGCTTCTGGCAGAGACGGCGCTGGCCGATATCAACCATCTGCTGCGCCCCGGCCATCTGAAGCAGCTCGCCAGCATTCTGGAAGACCCGGAAGCGACCGAGAACGACCGTTTCGTTGCCTATGACCTGCTGAAGAACGCCAATATCGCGGCCGGCGGCATCCTGCCGATGTGTCAGGATACGGGCACGGCTATCGTCATGGCCAAGAAGGGTCGCCGCGTCTGGACCGAAGGCGGTGACTACGAAGCGATGGCGCAGGGCATCCTCGACGCCTACCAGAAGAAGAACCTGCGCTATTCGCAGCTCGCGCCTCTGAAAATGTTCGAGGAAAAGAACACCCGCAACAACCTGCCGGCCCAGATCGACATCTATGAGGAAGGGACGGACGAGTACAAGTTCCTGTTCATGGCCAAGGGCGGCGGCTCGGCCAACAAGACCTATCTCTATCAGGCCACGCCATCCCTGCTGACGCATGACCGCATGGTCGAGTTCCTGAAGGAAAAGATCCTGACGCTCGGCACCTCGGCCTGTCCCCCCTACCATCTGGCAATTGTCATCGGCGGCACGTCGGCCGAGATGAACCTGAAGACAGTCAAGCTCGCCTCGGCGCGCTACCTCGATGAGCTGCCGACTGAAGGGTCCGAGAGTGGCCATGCCTTCCGCGATCTCGAGATGGAAGCCGAAATTCACAAGCTCACGCAGTCGCTCGGCGTCGGCGCGCAGTTCGGCGGCAAGTATTTCTGTCATGACGTGCGCGTCATCCGCCTGCCCCGCCATGGCGCGTCGCTGCCGATCGGGCTCGGCGTTTCCTGTTCGGCGGACCGTCAGGCGCTCGGCAAGATCACCAGGGACGGCATCTTCATCGAGCAGCTGGAGACCGAACCGGCGAAGTACATGCCGGAGATCGATGAGGCCAAGCTTTCCGAGCATGTGATCAAGATCGACCTCAACCGGCCGATGAAGGATGTTCTGGCCGAACTCACCAAGCATCCGGTCAAGACGCAGCTGTCGCTGACCGGCACGATCATCGTGGCGCGCGATCTGGCGCATGCCAAGATCCGCTCGATCCTCGAAGCCGGCGGCGAGATGCCGCAATATATGAAGGACCACCCGGTCTATTACGCCGGCCCTGCGAAGACCCCGGAAGGCATGCCCTCTGGCTCCTTCGGCCCGACGACGGCAGGCCGCATGGACAGCTATGTCGACCAGTTCCAGTCCTTCGGCGGCTCGATGGTGATGCTCGCCAAGGGCAACCGTTCCAAGGCGGTGCGCGACGCCTGCGCTCGGCACGGCGGTTTCTATCTCGGCTCCATCGGCGGGCCGGCTGCACGTCTGGCGCAGGACTGCATCAAGCAGGTCGATGTTCTGGAGTTCCCGGAACTCGGCATGGAGGCTGTCTGGAAGATCGAAGTCGAAAACTTCCCGGCCTTCATCGTCATTGATGACAAGGGCAATGACTTCTTTAAGGAACTCAATCTCGGCTGAGCCAAATTGATACATTTGAAAAGCCGCGGCCGGGCGAGGTATCGCCATTTCGAGCCGCGGCTTCTTATTTTAGAGAACTATCATCGATTTAGGTGGTCACTACCTATAATTAATGCTTTTCAAAGATTTTACCCCTAGAACTTTCAATATGCATCTTTGAGTATTTGGGGGTTATTTATGTCGTCGACGCCTGTGCAACCTAAGGTTCAGGTTCCGGACATAGCTGCACAAGTCACCTATGCCATGCGCAGCATGGGCGTTCCGCCGATCCCGCGCAATTACGAGCTGTTTTACGAAGCCTATATCGGCTCCAATCCGAAGCTGACGCGTGATCTGGCGGCCCTTGGCAACAAGGCGACGCAGCGCGAACTCGATTCGATTGGCGAACAGTATTTCGGCGACCAGCACCGTGCAAACCTCGTCGAAGGCGCGCATACGAAAATCCTGAGCGAGCTCGAAGGTCTGCTCCGCCTGCTGAAACAGGAACAGACGTCACTGGAAAGCTACAACAAGCTGCTGGGCGATACATTCACGCGCATCAACACCAAGAATGCCTCTTCCGCGGACCTGCTGCGCAACGCGATCAGCATCCTCTCTGACGCGACCGGTGACACGATGGCGCAGGGCGCCGTCATGGTGCAGAACGTGGTCGAAAAGTCCGCCGAGATGGATCTCGTGCGCAAGGAACTCGATGAGTACAAGCGCATCGCCAACACGGACTCGCTCACTCGGCTTGCCAACCGCCGCGCCTTTGACGACAAGCTCGCGCAGATCTACAGCGAGAAGAAGCAGATGTCGCTCACCGCGCTGGTGCTTTGCGATATCGACAATTTCAAGAAGATCAACGACAGCTTCGGACACCCGGTCGGCGACAAGATACTCGCCACCGTCGGCAACGTGATCAAGGCTAATGTCCGCAAGGACGTCTTCGTCGCCCGCACCGGCGGCGAGGAATTCGCCATCATCATCGAGGGCAATACCGAAACCGAGGCTTTGCAGATCGCCGAGCGTATCCGCAGGTCGCTGGAAGCCACGCCCTTCAAGAACTCAAAGACCGGCGTCGATTATGGTCCGGTCACGCTCTCGCTTGGCGTCTCCATGGCCTGTGACAGCGACGATCCGAACGAAATCTATTCCAAGTCCGACATCGCGCTCTATTGCGCCAAGAATTCGGGCCGCAACCGCGCGCTCCTGTTTGAGGACGGCATGAAGAAGGATTCCGCCAAGAGCTGGTTTCTGTATCGCAAGTGATGCAGCCAGGATCGGCGAGACTTTCAAAGGCGTCCGCGGGGGCGCCTTTTGTGTTTGGAGACAGGGAACCCTGACACCGGCCACGCATTTCATGCAGAGTAACGTGCGCCGGCACCGGCCTGTCTTCATGCGCCGCGGCCGGTCGGCAGAACAGGAGTTCTCATGACGCTCATTGCCCGCATCCCCCTCGCCTTCGCGGTTGCGGTCTTCGTAGGCCTAGCCGTTCACACCGCGTCTGCTGCGAGCTTCGATTGCGACGCCAAGACGCTCCAGCCGGACGAGACCGCCATCTGCGCCAACCGGGACCTGAACGACCTTGATGTGCGCATGGCCACGGAATTCAAATGGCTTTCCGGCATGTACGCCATGGGCGTTCGCGGCGAATTGCAGGATCAGCAAACGGCCTGGATCAAGACGCGCCAAGCCTGCCAGGCTGATATCGCCTGCATCCGCAAGGCTTATGAGGATCGGCTGAAGGTGTTCGAGGACGATTACAACAGGTTCGAGCGGCCGGCACCCTCGAAATAGGCCACAAAGTCACGCGCTCAAAAAAAGAAAAGCCACGGCCGGGTTTCCGGCCGTGGCTTTCTCATTGTTCAATCCTATTGCGCCGATCAGTTGTATTCGTCGGGCAGGACGCGCACAGCGCCCTTGTCGGCCGAAGTCGCAAAGGCCGCATAGGCCTTCAGTGCCTGGCTGACATTGCGCTTGCGCGGATGTTCCGGCTTCCAGCCCTTGGCGTCCTGCTCGGCGCGGCGCTTGTCGAGTTCTTGCCTGCCGACGATCAGGTTGATGGTGCGGTTCGGGATATCGATCTCGATCGTGTCGCCATTCTTGACGAGACCGATCGTGCCGCCGTTTGCCGCTTCCGGCGAGACGTGGCCGATGGAGAGGCCGGACGTGCCGCCGGAGAAGCGGCCGTCGGTGAGCAGTGCGCAGGCCTTGCCGAGGCCCTTGGACTTCAGATAGCTCGTCGGATAGAGCATTTCCTGCATGCCCGGGCCGCCCTTCGGGCCTTCGTAGCGGATAACGACGACGTCGCCGGCCTTGACCTCGTTGCTCAGAATGCCCTTCACGGCAGCGTCCTGGCTTTCGAAGACGACCGCAGGGCCGGTGAACTTGAGGATGCTTTCATCCACGCCGGCCGTCTTCACGATGCAGCCGTCGAGCGCGATATTGCCCTTGAGAACAGCCAGACCGCCATCCTTGGAGAACGGATGTTCGACCGAGCGGATAACGCCATTCTTGCGGTCGGTGTCGAGTTCTTCCCAGCGCTCTTCCTGGCTGAACGCGGTCTGAGTCGGCACGCCGCCCGGCGCTGCGAGGAAGAAGTTGCGGACCGTTTCCGAATTCGTGCGCATGATGTCCCAGCGGTCCAGCGCATCGCCAAGCGTTGCGGCATGGACGGTCGGGCTGTCGCGGTTGATCAGGCCACCACGGTCGAGCTCGCCGAGGATGGCCATGATGCCGCCGGCGCGGTGGACGTCTTCCATGTGAACGTCGTTCTTGGCCGGTGCGACCTTGGAGAGGCAGGGCACCTTGCGCGAGAGGCGGTCGATATCGTCCATGGTGAAGTCGATTTCGGCTTCATGGGCGGCGGCGAGGATGTGCAGAACGGTGTTGGTCGAACCGCCCATGGCGATATCGAGCGCCATGGCGTTCTCGAAAGCCTGCTTGTTGGCGACGTTGCGCGGCAGGACGTTGACGTCGTCCTGCTCGTAATAGCGGCGGGTGATGTCGACGATCTGGTGGCCAGCTTCGACGAAGAGGCGGCGACGGTCGGCATGGGTTGCCAGTGTCGAGCCGTTGCCGGGCAGCGAGAGGCCCAAAGCTTCCGTCAGACAGTTCATCGAGTTGGCCGTGAACATGCCCGAGCAGGAACCGCAGGTCGGGCAGGCCGAGCGCTCGATGGCGGCGACTTCCTCGTCGGTGTAGCTCTCATCCGCTGCGGCGACCATGGCGTCGACGAGGTCGAGCGCCTGCTTCTTGCCCTTCAGTACGACCTTGCCGGCTTCCATCGGGCCGCCGGAGACGAAGATCGACGGGATGTTGAGGCGAAGCGAGGCCATCAGCATGCCGGGGGTGATCTTGTCGCAGTTGGAGATGCAGACCATGGCGTCGGCGCAGTGCGCGTTGACCATGTACTCGACGCTGTCGGCGATGAGTTCGCGGCTCGGCAGCGAATAGAGCATGCCGTCATGGCCCATGGCGATACCATCGTCGACGGCGATCGTGTTGAATTCCTTGGCGATGCCGCCCGCCGCTTCGATTTCGCGCGCGACGAGCTGGCCGAGATCCTTCAGGTGGACGTGACCCGGCACGAACTGCGTGAACGAGTTGACCACCGCAATGATCGGCTTGCCGAAATCGCCATCCTTCATGCCCGTGGCGCGCCAAAGGCCGCGCGCACCGGCCATGTTGCGGCCATGGGTCGTGGTTCTCGAACGATAAGCAGGCATGGGTCTTTCCTCGGGCTGAGCTGTTCTTGGCGTAATCCGGCCCGAAACGGGCTGATCGCATCTCAAATCTAGGTATCCGTCCTACAGCAAGCAATACGGGCTGTCACTATCGGTTCGGCCCGATCCGGTACGCTCCGGTACGCCCCCCGACGCTCGGGCCGCTAAGCAAATCGAAACGGTTGTGACCTTAGGCTTGCTCGCGAGATTCGTGAGGCGACCCATGCTGCGGCATATTTTCAGAACAATGATTTCGGGAGCCGTTCTGGCTGCGATCTGGATTCTGCTCCCGCAAGGGTTTGTGACCCGCGTCGAGGAGACCGCATCCGCCCGCGCCACGCCGGAGGCCACCCCCTCCCCCGAAACGACAGGCTCCATCGCCCGTCCCACCCGCTTCAGCTTTTGTGGCGGCGGCAGCATGGTCAACTGTATCGTTGATGGCGATACGTTCCGGCTCGGCGGCGACAAGATCCGGATCGCCGATATCGATACGCCCGAGCTCCACCCCGCCCGCTGTCCTTATGAGCAGGCTCTGGGCGAAGCGGCCAAGCAGCGGCTGCTGGAACTCCTGAATGCCGGACCGTTCGACCTCAAGCCGATTGACCGCGATACGGACAGATATGGCCGCAAGCTGCGCATCGTCATGCGGGGCGGCAAGTCGCTGGGTAACGTGCTCGTGGCAGAAGGCCTTGCGCGGACCTGGGAAGGCCGGCGCCGCGGCTGGTGCGACTGAACCAACCAATCGAATGACATCAGCGCTTGAGGAGGCTATCCTGTCGCTGATTTGCAAATGGAATGCGAGGCAGACATGGCCGGCAAGAATGACGACGAAAACCTCGTGAGCCTGAAAGACTGGCAGAAGAAGAAGGCTGAAGCCGCGCGCGAGGCCGAGCGCCAGAAACCGCGCCGGCCCGGCGGCGGCCCCAATCCTGACCTGGCAGCCAAACTCGTCCTGGCCGCCTTTGTGGTATTGATCCTTTGGCTGGCCATGCCGACCGGCTATCTCAACATCCTCACGCGAACCTTCACCGGCGGCTGATCCGTAATCTCACGGCGCTCACGAAATCGTGGCCTCGGCCCCTCTTCCATGTGATGGCGGAACCTGTTTTCCTCTTTCCACGAAACCTTCCGGCACTTTCCTGCGTATAGTCTTGCAAGAAGCCGAATGAAGCGATGGAAGAGAGCCATGACCTATCGTCCGCCCCGCATCCCCTCCTCCGAGATCACGCCCAAGAGCGTCTATCTCAACCGTCGCCAGCTGATCGCAGGTGCCGCTGCCGCCGGCGGGCTGGCGCTGACCGGCGGCTCCGCCTTTGCAGCGACGCCGCTCAAGATCGGCAACAAGGTCGACGACGCCAAGGGCGAAACGGTGACGCCGAAGGAATCCGCCACGACCTACAACAACTTCTACGAATTCGGCACCGACAAGTCCGATCCGGCGAAGAACTCCGGCAAGTTCAAGCCGCTGCCCTGGGCGATCAAGGTCGACGGCATGGTCGGCAAGCCGCAGACCTTCGGCTACGAGGACCTGTTGGCGACCATGCCGATCGAGGAACGCATCTATCGTTTCCGCTGCGTCGAGGCCTGGTCGATGGTCATTCCGTGGGACGGGTTCCAGCTGTCGGAACTGCTGAAGAAGGTCGAGCCGCTTTCGTCTGCCAAGTATGTGGCCTTCGAAACGGTCGTGCGTCCGGAGGAAATGCCGGGCCAGAAAGGCTATTTCCAGCCGCTGCCCTGGCCCTATGTCGACGGGCTTCGGCTTGACGAAGCGATGCAGCCGCTGACCCTTCTTGCCGTCGGCATGTATGGCGAGGCATTGCCGAACCAGTCGGGCGCGCCGATCCGGCTGATCGTTCCGTGGAAATATGGCTTCAAGAGCATCAAGTCGATCGTGCGCATTACGCTGACCGACAAGGAGCCGCCGTGCACGTGGAACAAGGCCGCCGCCAACGAATACGGCTTCTATTCCAACGTCAACCCGAAGCGCGACCATCCGCGCTGGAGCCAGGCGACCGAGCGGCGCATTGGCGGCAAGAGCGGCTTCTTCAGCGGCGGCGGCGACCGGCGCGATACGCTGATGTTCAACGGCTATGACGAGGTCGCGAGCCTCTACAACGGCATGGACCTTATCAACAAATACTATTGAGCTGACGCTCTTTCAGCAGCCAGCCCATCCGGCCGGCGGCTCATGAGGATTTACGAGCATGACCGCGACCTCTACCCGACCCGCTCAGCCCGCACGGCCGTTCAACTGGCTGCCGGTGAAAATCTGGGCGCTCTATATTGTCGGGCTTACGCCAGCGGTCTGGTATTTCTATCTCGGCGCTACGGGCAATCTGGGGGCCGATCCGGTCGCAACCTTCGAGCATAATCTCGGCTTCTGGGCGATCCGCTTCCTTCTGGCAACGCTCGCCGTGACGCCGATCTTCATTCTCGGCGGGCCGAACCTCATTGCCTATCGCCGGGCGCTGGGCCTGCTCGGCTTCTGGTATGTGCTCTTCCACTTCACGGTCTATCTGACGCTCGATCGCGCGCTCGATTTCTCCGCCATCATCCCCGATATCGTGAAGCGGCCCTACATCACCATCGGCATGCTCGGCTTCATCATGCTGATCCCCTTGGCGCTGACCTCCAACCGCTTCTCGATCCGCAGGCTCGGGCCGCGCTGGAACAAGCTGCACAAGCTTTCCTATCTCGTGATCATTGCCGGGGTCGTCCATTTCGTCATGGCGACCAAGGTGCTGATCGTCGAGCAGGTAATCTATATCGTGCTGACCGCCCTGCTCCTTTCCTTCCGCCTCTTCAAGAAACCGATCATGAACTGGCGCAAGGAGCGGATGAAGGCGAAGCGGCTGGCAAAGGCGTAAAACGCCACCGCCGATTTTCCACGCTTGTCCGGCCGGCCTTATCCTTTCGGCAACAGAGAGGATAAGGCGATGGTTTCAGTTGTTTCAAAACTCAATGCCGCTGCATACCGGCTCAACGCGGACCGTGTCATCAATGCGGGAAGGCGTTTAAGCCTTCTTCTGAAGGCCAATTTCAACCCTAGCCAGCCGCGCGTTCCGGCAGGCAGTGCCGATGGCGGGCGGTGGACGGATGGGGGTGGAGCGACGGGTGGCGATGGACACATTATACGCGTTGGCGATCCGAATATTCTACCTAGATTAGATCTACTCAAAGAGGAAGGTTATAATGGTGCCCATACGCTCAGATTTCACTCAGGAAAATCTGCGGAAGAACTCCTTGAGCGGATGGGACCGCCCGCAAGTCGTTGGGCTATCGTAAGCGGTGCGGTGCGACGCAACGGGAGCTTTGACAGCGACAGGGATGCAACCTATTACGTTAACGATGTCACTGCATCAAACGCAGAAATTGTTCGGCAAGTAGCATCTGGTGCCATTAAAGACGAATTCATTACCAAACGATACGGTTTTCGAACGGGAATTGAAGCATATCGCGATACTCCATATTCGGAACCCCTTATCCGTCAAACGTACGGCGTAGGTGTGCATATCGTTCACGACCCCAGACGCCAAAACGGCTCCTATGTGAATACAGCCTATCCAAGAAACGACGACCCCATGACAAAGAAGCTAGTCACATCTCCGGCTTTCAGATCATTCACGTCGTTTATGATCCAAGATTTTGAGATGTTTGCTTCCTTGGACGATGTAATCAGGTTTGGACTTCAACTATCGGAACGACGCAACCCATCGTATACACCGGAGTTGAAATCCTATTTGAAAGCTATTCTAAGTCCCTCTGTCTCCGACGCTCAAATCGGCCAGCTCTGGAATTCAAGCGGCGCGGAGTTTGGCGGACATGACAGGTTTATCCGCAGCTTCCTGCAACGCACCCTCGCCATTCTGGAGGAGGACGCGCCGAACGGTGTACTGAAGAAGAAGCCGATCCGCTACAAGGAGGCATGAGCAACCGGGTCGAACGAACCATCAAAGCACAAGATGAATATCATGCGTGAACATGTGATCAACTCTCCGGGATTTCGCGCCTTTACCAGAGCGATGCATCAGGACATTCTGGTATTTGAACCGCGCGAACGGCTGATCGATGCTTGTCTGGGTTCCGTGTTTGCCAAAGGACCGGAAGTGGTGACGGACCTGGAGAATTTCCTTGTTCGCTGGCTTGTTCCTTCCGTATCTGATAAACAGCTTGCAGACTTATGGTCTGCTGGCGAGGCGGATTTTTTCGTTACCGAGTATTACATTCGCGAATTTCTCACGGAGGCACTGCAAAAGCTTCGGGATCGCCGAGGTTCATGATCTTGAGCCTGCCGGGTGGGGAACGGTTATTCCTGCTGGAGCCTTGTCGCATTGCCACTCGGCGGTTACAAGCGGAAGATAAGTTTCGAGTGGCCGACCTTGAGCTCCACCATCGACGTCATCCTCCCGGTCTTCCTCGTTCTCGGCCTCGGCTATGTCGCCGCCTGGAGGAAAATACTGTCGGAAGAGGCCATCGACGGGCTGATGCGATATGCGCAGAATATCGCCACGCCGATCCTGCTCTTCAAATCGATCTCGGCGCTCGACCTGTCGCGCGCCTATGATTCGGGGCTTCTGCTGAGCTTCTACCTTGGCGCGCTGATCAGCTTCTGCGTCGGTCTTCTCGGCGCCATCTTCATTTTCAAGCGCGCCATGCCGGATGCGGTCGCCATCGGCTTTGCCTGCCTGTTCTCCAATTCGCTGCTGCTGGGATTGCCGATCACCGAGCGCGCCTACGGGGCGGCGGCGCTGGCGGGTAATTTTGCGATCATTTCTATGCATTCGCCCTTTTTCTATCCGCTGGGCATTCTCTGCATGGAGCTTGCCCGCGCGCATGGGCACAATCTGTCGAGCCGGCAGATTGTCATCCGCATCGTGCGGGCCGTTGCGCTCCAGCCACTGATCTTCGGGGTCGCTGCCGGCTTCGCCGCCAATCTTTCAGGCCTGACTGTGCCCGGCTCCATCCAATCCGCCGTCGGCATGCTGGCCGCAACAGCCATTCCGACTGCGCTTTTCGGCCTCGGCGCCGTGCTCAGACGTTACAAGCTCGATGGCGACAAGGCGACGGTGGCGATGATTTGCGGCTGCTCACTCATCGTTCATCCGGCTCTGACTTATCTGCTTGGACATTCGGTCTTTTCGGCGAGCATCGCCGATATGCGCTCCTCGGTCATGACAGCGGCCATGGCGCCGGGGGTCAATGCCTATCTCTTCGCGCATTACTATGGTGTCGCCAAACGCGTGAATGCGGCGGCTGTCATCGCAGCAACCGCGCTTTCGATCGCAACGATCCCCTTTTGGCTGCATGTGCTGCCATAGGTGTCTCACGACAGCGCGCATAGAAAAAGGCCGGGTGCTTGGTCAGCACCCGGCCTTCATTCATTCAAGCTCGATCAGGCGATCAGGCTGCTTCGGCTTCAGCAGCAGCTTCTGCCTCGACGCGGGCCTTGTCGGCTGCGCCCTTGGCGGAAACGTCGCGGTCAACGAATTCGATGACGGCGAGCGGAGCGTTGTCGCCCTGACGGTAGCCGGCCTTCATGATGCGCAGGTAGCCGCCGTTGCGCGACGCGTAACGCGTGGCAATGGCGTCGAACAGCTTCTGTACGGCGTCGATGTCCTTGACCTGCGAAATGGCCTGACGACGAGCATGAAGATCGCCGCGCTTGCCGAGGGTAACCAGCTTCTCGACGATCGGACGCAGGTCCTTCGCCTTCGGCAGGGTGGTGACGATCTGCTCATGCGTGATGAGCGAGGCAGCCATGTTTGCGAACATTGCCTTGCGGTGGCTGGCGGTTCTGTTCAGCTTGCGGCCGGAATTGCGATGGCGCATTGCTATTCTCCTTCACTTGCGGGCCGGAAGACCCGTAGTTTGATCATGCAAATCCAGGAAAAGTGGATACCGGTTTTCCGTTCGGATTTGCTTCAATTAAAAGATGGAGCCGGTCTCACCGGCTCCGGGTTAATACTGGTCTTCGTAGCGCTTGGCGAGATCTTCGATGTTCTCCGGCGGCCATGCGGGCACTTCCATGCCGAGGTGCAGACCCATGGAAGCGAGAACTTCCTTGATTTCGTTCAGCGACTTGCGACCGAAGTTCGGAGTGCGGAGCATTTCTGCTTCCGTCTTCTGAATGAGGTCGCCGATGTAGACGATGTTGTCGTTCTTGAGGCAGTTCGCAGAACGGACCGAAAGCTCCAGCTCGTCGACCTTCTTGAGGAGGGCCGGGTTGAAGGCGAGTTCGGTAACCGTGTCCTCTTCGGCTTCCTTCTGCGGCTCGTCGAAGTTGACGAAGACCGAGAGCTGGTCCTGGAGAATGCGGGCTGCGAATGCGATGGCGTCTTCGCCGGTGACGGAGCCGTTGGTCTCGATCGTCATCGTCAGCTTGTCGTAGTCAAGAACCTGGCCTTCGCGGGTGTTTTCCACCTTGTAGGACACTTTCTTGATCGGCGAGTACAGGCTGTCGACCGGGATGAGGCCGATCGGTGCGTCTTCAGCGCGGTTGCGATCTGCAGGCACATAGCCCTTGCCGTTGTTGACGGTGAATTCCATGCGGATTTCAGCGCCTTCGTCGAGCGTGCAGATCACGTGATCGGGGTTCAGGATCTCGATGTCGCCGACCGTCTGGATGTCGCCAGCGGTGACCGTGCCCGGACCCTGCTTGCGGACGACCATGCGCTTGGCATCGTCGCCTTCCATCTTGATGGCGATTTCCTTGATGTTCAGGACGATGTCGGTGACATCTTCGCGAACGCCCGGGATGGACGAGAATTCGTGCAGAACGCCGTCGATCTGAACTGCCGTGACGGCAGCGCCGCGCAGCGAGGACAGAAGAACGCGGCGCAGCGCGTTGCCGAGCGTCAGGCCGAAGCCGCGCTCAAGCGGCTCGGCGACCAGCGTCGCCTTGGTCGCACCCGAAGAGGTGAACTCGACCTTGCTCGGCTTGATCAATTCCTGCCAGTTTTTCTGAATCATGTTTCTTTACCTTCCGTTCGCCGTCACCATCCAATCGTGACGGCCGAGCATTGAAGCGCCGACAGCAGAGCTGCCTGCATGGTGAATTCCGATGATCAGACGCGGCGCTTCTTGCGCGGGCGGCAGCCGTTGTGCGGGATCGGGGTCACGTCACGGATCGAGGTGATCATGAAGCCGGCAGCCTGCAGGGCGCGCAGAGCCGATTCACGACCGGAACCAGGGCCGCAAACTTCGACTTCAAGCGACTTCATGCCGTGTTCCTGAGCCTTCTTGGCGCAGTCTTCAGCAGCGATCTGGGCGGCGAACGGGGTCGACTTGCGCGAGCCCTTGAAGCCCTTGGCGCCAGCAGACGACCAGGCAATAGCGTTGCCCTGTGCGTCGGTGATGGTGATCATCGTGTTGTTGAACGTGGAGTTGACGTGTGCAACGCCCGACGTGATGTTTTTACGTTCGCGGCGGCGAACGCGTGCGGCTTCCTTGGCCATGGTATTCCCTTTCGTTGATCTCTACGCCGCCGTAGTTCCAGCGGCTACACCTTCGAGACAAATAGCGCAAAGCGGATAGCGAAGGGGGCCTCCCCACTCGCTACCCGCCTGTCGCAATTCGTCAAGAATTACTTCTTCTTACCGGCGATTGCCTTGGCCGGACCCTTGCGGGTGCGGGCGTTGGTGTGCGTGCGCTGGCCGCGAACCGGAAGCGAACGACGGTGACGCAGGCCGCGGTAGCAACCCAGGTCCATCAGACGCTTGATGTTCATCGACGTCTCGCGACGCAGGTCGCCTTCGACTGCGTAGTCGCGGTCGATGGTTTCGCGGATCTGGAGAACTTCAGCGTCGGTGAGCTGATGCACACGACGTTCAGCCGGAATACCGACCTTCTCGATGATCTCCTGAGCAAACTTCGGGCCGATCCCGTGAATGTACTGCAGCGCGATGACAACGCGCTTTGCAGTCGGGATGTTAACGCCAGCGATACGTGCCACGCGTATTCTCCTTCATATCCCGGCCTTCCCAGGCGGGGAGTTCCTGTTTTTTCAGCCCCGAAAGGCCGTGGTTCCTGTATTCTGACCGGGACATGTCAATACGACCGCGCCCGGGCTCCTGTCTTCCAGAGTCCGCGCCGATCGACTTGCCTGTCGCGAGTTGCGCGGTCATTAACGGAATCGCTGCAAAAAAGCAACCGTTCCGCCTAGAAATTTTCGGAAAGCTCAGAGCTTCCCGAGAATTGTTTCGATCGAGGCGGTGACCTCGTCAATTTCTGCCATGCCGTCGATGGACTTCAGAAGACCCTTCGCGTGGTAGTAGCCGATCAGCGGCGACGTTTCCTTGTAATAGGCCCGCAGGCGAGTCGTCATCGTCTCGGCGTTGTCATCCGGACGACGCTTGAACTCGGTCGAACCGCACTTGTCGCAGACGCCTTCCACCTTCGGCTTCTGCAGGCGATCATGATAACCGGTGCCACAGTTGGCGCAGGTGTAGCGGCCGGAGACGCGATCAACAAGCACGCTGTCGTCAACCTGCATCTCGATGACCACGTCAAGCTTCATGCCCTTGGAAGAGAGCATCTTCTCGGTGGCGTCGGCCTGAACGAGCGTGCGGGGGAAACCGTCGAGAATGAAACCCTTGGCGCAGTCCGGCTGGTCGATGCGCTCGGACACGATACCGATGACAACATCGTCGTTGACGAGCGATCCGGCATCCATGAGAGCCTTGGCGCGCTTGCCGACTTCCGTGCCAGCCTTGACGGCGGCACGCAGCATGTCCCCCGTGGAGAGCTGCGGAATGCCGTGCTTCTCCACGATCCGCTGGGCCTGGGTTCCCTTACCAGCGCCCGGCGGGCCTATAAGAATCAGTCTCATTTTCCCCTCTTTCCTCCACGGAGCTTCGACTTCTTGATAAGGCCCTCATACTGTTGTGCAATAAGATGACCTTGAATCTGTGCTACCGTATCGAGGGTGACGCTGACAACAATCAAAAGCGATGTACCACCAAGGTAGAATGGCACGCCTGTCTCAGCGATGAGAATTTCCGGCAGGATGCACACCAGAACCATGTAGATCGCGCCGATGACGGTGATGCGGGTCAGGACGTAGTCGATATACTGTGCCGTGCGCTCGCCGGGGCGATAGCCGGGAATGAAGCCGCCATGCTTCTTGAGGTTATCGGCCGTGTCGGTAGGATTGAAGACGATGGCCGTGTAGAAGAACGAGAAGAAGGCGATGAGCGCAGCATAGGCGACCATGTAAAGCGGCTGGCCGTGGCCGAGCGCTGCAATCGCGGTCGTTGCCCAGGACGGCAGGTTGGACGCGTTCGAGAAGCCAGCCAGCGTCGCGGGCAGCAGCAGCAGCGACGAGGCAAAGATCGCCGGGATCACGCCTGCGGTATTCAGCTTCAGCGGCAGGTGCGACGTGTCGCCCTGGAACATGCGGTTGCCGACCTGGCGCTTCGGATACTGGATCAGAAGCCGGCGCTGGGCGCGCTCCATGAAGACGATACAGGCAATGACCAGAACGGCAACGATGAGGACGGCGAGAATCACGCCTGTCGACAGAGCACCGGTGCGACCAAGTTCGAGCGTACCGGCCAGTGCATGCGGCAGGTTGGCGACGATGCCGGAGAAGATGATCAGCGAAATGCCGTTACCGATGCCGCGCGAGGTGATCTGCTCACCCAGCCACATCAGGAACATGGTGCCGCCGAGAAGGGTCACGACGGTGGAAATGCGGAAGAACCAGCCCGGATCAGCGACAACACCGTTGGAATGCTCGAGGCCCACCGCAATGCCATAGGCCTGCAGCGTACCGAGCAGCACCGTGCCGTAGCGGGTGTACTGGTTGATGACCTTGCGGCCCTGCTCGCCTTCCTTCTTCAGGTTTTCAAGCGCGGGCACGACCGAGGTCATGAGCTGAACGATGATCGAGGCGGAGATATACGGCATGATGCCGAGCGCGAAGATCGCCATGCGCGACACGGCGCCGCCCGAGAACATGTTGAACAGGCCGAGGATGCCGCCGGACTGGCCCTTGAAGGCGTTCGCAAAGGCGTCGGGATTGAGGCCCGGAAGCGGGATATAGGTACCGAGGCGGTACACCAGGAGCGCGCCGAGAGTAAACCAGAGTCGCTTCTTAAGATCTTCAGCCTTGGCAAAGGTCGAAAAATTCAGGTTTGAAGCCAATTGTTCCGCTGCAGACGCCATCTATTTCTCCGCACGGCCCTCGCCCCTCACCGCTCACCAGCGGCGGGTCGGCGACGACCCAGTTCCCATACGCCGCAGCTCATCGCCACAGGCATGCCTTGAATTCAATTGTTTCGGGCAGAAGTCAAACGAAAAAGCGCTTTTGTAAACCGGCCCGGTCGAAACGCAGGCCTCCATGCGACGATCCGCCGCCCGATGCCTCACCCGCGCTCTGGTTGCGTCCCGGATGTCGAAGGATCGATGCCGAAACCGCGAGGCTTTCATATGGAAGCAAAATCGCCCGGTGTGAAGACACCGGGCGATCAATTTTCAATGATTATTCCGCAGCAGCTTCGCCGAGAATCTTGACCGAACCGCCGGCCTTCTCGATCTTTTCAGCTGCAGCCTTGGAGATGCCGCTGACTTCGAGTTCGACCTTGGCCTTCAGTTCGCCGTCCGACAGAACGCGGACGCCGTCCTTGGCGCGGCGCAGAACGCCGGCAGCCACGAGGGCAGCGGCATCGATCGTCTTCTTGGTGTCGAGCTTCTTGGCATCGATCGCGGCCTGGATACGGCCAACCGAGACGGTGACGTATTCGCTCGCGAAGATGTTGTTGAAGCCGCGCTTCGGCAGACGGCGGTAGATTGGCATCTGGCCGCCTTCGAAGCCGTTGATGGCAACGCCCGAACGAGCCTTCTGACCCTTGACGCCGCGACCACCGGTCTTGCCCTTGCCGGAGCCGATACCGCGGCCCAGGCGCTTCTTCGAAGGCAGAGCGCCTTCGTTGTCCTTGATTTCGTTGAGTTTCATCTTGGTCTCCCCGTCTTACTTCTCTTCGACGATGCGAACGAGGTGGCTGACGGCACGGATCATGCCACGAACGGAAGGGGTGTCTTCCAGTTCACGACGGCGGTGCATCTTGTTGAGGCCGAGACCGATCAGCGTTCTCTGCTGAACGTCGGGGCGACGGATCGGCGAGCCGATCTGTTCCACGATCAGGGTCTTCTTGGCGGCAGCGGTTGCTTTCTTAGCCATGGATCAAATCCCCTTATTCTTCAGAGGAAGCGCCCGAGGCAGCACGGCGAGCCTGAAGCGTAGCATACTTGATGCCGCGCTGAGCTGCGATGTCCTTCGGGTGAACCTGATGCTTGAGGGCGTCGAAGGTTGCGCGAACCATGTTGTAGGGGTTCGACGAACCGGTCGACTTGGCGACGACGTCATGCATGCCGAGCGTTTCGAAAACGGCGCGCATCGGGCCGCCTGCGATGATGCCCGTACCGGCCTTGGCCGAGCGGAGCAGAACCTTGCCGGCGCCGTGGCGGCCGTGCACGTCGTGGTGCAGCGTGCGGCCATCGCGCAGCGGAACGAAGATCAGGTCACGCTTGGCGGACTCGGTTGCCTTGCGGATCGCTTCCGGCACTTCACGAGCCTTGCCGTGACCGAAGCCGACGCGGCCCTTCTGGTCGCCGACGACAACGAGTGCTGCGAAGCCGAAACGACGGCCACCCTTGACCACCTTGGCGACGCGGTTGATTGCTACGAGCTTGTCGACAAATTCGCTGTCGCGCTCTTCACGGCCCTGACGCTCTTCGCGCGGTGCACGTTCTTTCTGTGCCATTGTCCTTTTCCTTTTTCTTTTCCGGGTGCAATCGGCAAACAATGATGGACCGCCCTGCCCTCTCTTGAGGTGCAAGCCGATCCGGCGAATTCGGGTTTAATCCCGAGAATGGAAACCGGGGCAATAACGCCCCGGATCCGAACTTAGAACTCCAGACCGCCTTCGCGGGCTGCCTCGGCGAGCGCCTTGACGCGGCCGTGGTAGAGGAAGGCGCCACGATCGAAGACGACCGACTTGACGCCGGCAGCAGCAGCACGCTCGGCGACGAGCTTGCCAACGGCGGCGGCGGCAGCAACATCGGCGCCGGTCTTCAGCGAAGACTTGAGGCCGGTGTCGAGGGTCGAAGCAGCTGCCAGCGTGCGGCCGGCAACGTCATCGATGATCTGGGCGTAGATGTTCTTCGAAGTGCGGTGTACGGAGAGCCGCGCGCGGCCATTGGCCACCTTCTTGAGCTGACGGCGAACGCGGCTGGCGCGACGCACAAGAGTTTCTTTCCTGCTAGCCATATCGCGTTATCCTTACTTCTTCTTGCCTTCCTTGCGGACGATGCGTTCACCAGCGTACTTGACGCCCTTGCCCTTGTAGGGTTCGGGGCCACGATATTCGCGGATTTCTGCAGCGACCTGGCCGACAATCTGCTTGTCGATGCCGGAGACGACGATTTCCGTCGGCTTCGGAACGGCAATGGTGATGCCCTGCGGCGGCTCATAGATCACGTCGTGCGAGAAGCCGAGCGCGAGCTGCAGGTTCTTGCCCTGGAGCGCTGCGCGGTAACCGACGCCGTTGATTTCGAGCTTGCGCTCGTAGCCTTCCTTGACGCCCTTGAAGATGTTCTCGATCATCGTGCGGGACATGCCCCACTTCGACCGAGCGTCCTTCGACTGCGTCGCCGGCGTGACTACGACAGCGTTATCTTCGAACTTTACGAGGACTTCGTCATTGACGACGAAGTGCAGCTCGCCCTTCGGGCCCTTTGCGGAAACCTTCTGTCCTTCGACAGAAGCCGTCACACCTGCAGGGACCGGAACGGGCTTTTTACCGATACGAGACATTTTATCAAACCTGTCTGTTCGTTATGGAGATCCTGCTCAGTCTTAGAAGACCGAGCAGAGAACCTCGCCACCAACATTCTGTTCGCGAGCCTGGTGATCGGCCATCACACCCTTCGGAGTCGAAAGGATGGTGATGCCGAGGCCGTTCGCGACCTGCGGAATGGACTTGACCGAGACATAAACCCGGCGGCCCGGCTTGGAAACGCGGGCGATCTCACGGATCACGGACGCGCCTTCGTAGTACTTCAGTTCGATCGACAGTTCGGTCTTGCCGTTGTCGAACGTCACTTCGGAGTAGCCGCGGATGTAGCCTTCAGCCTGCAGGACATCCAGTACGCGAGCGCGCAGCTTGGAAGCCGGCGTCGTTACGGAGGACTTGCGGCGGGATACGCCGTTGCGGATACGTGTGAGCATATCGCCCAGAGGATCAGTCATCGTCATTTGCCTGTCTCCCTCTTACCAGCTCGACTTGACGAGGCCCGGCACGGAGCCGAAGTTGCCAAGTTCACGGAGCGCGATACGCGACATCTTGAGCTTACGGTAGTAAGCGCGCGGACGGCCGGTGACTTCGCAACGGTTACGGATGCGGGTCTTGGAGCCATTGCGCGGCAGAGCCGCAAGCTTCAGGGTTGCCTTGAACCGCTCCTCGATGGGCAGTTCCTGGTTCATGATCACAGCCTTGAGCGCGGCGCGCTTGTTAGCCTGACCGGCTACCAGCTTGCGGCGGCGCTTGTTCTTTTCGACTGCGCTGACTTTCGCCATTTTGTGCTTCCTTCTAAACGCTTGCCGTAACGATTACGCGCGGAACGGGAAGTTGAACTCTTTCAGAAGAGCCCGTGCTTCGTCGTCCTTGGTAGCCGTCGTACAAACGATGATGTCCATGCCCCACATCTGATCAACCTTGTCGTAGTTGATTTCAGGGAACACAATGTGCTCCTTGATGCCCATGGCGAAGTTGCCACGGCCGTCAAAGCTCTTCGGGTTCAGGCCCCGGAAGTCGCGAACGCGCGGGAGAGCGATGTTCACGAGACGGTCAAGGAATTCATACATGCGAGCGCCGCGCAGGGTGACCTTTGCGCCGATCGGCATATTCTCACGAACCTTGAAGCCTGCAATCGAGTTGCGGGCGCGGGTCACGACGGCCTTCTGGCCGGCGATTGCCGTGAGGTCAGCGGCAGCAACCGTGGGCTTCTTGGAGTCGGCAGTTGCCTCGCCCACACCCATGTTGATGACGATCTTGTCGAGCTTCGGAATCTGCATCTCGTTGGCGTAGGAGAACTGCTCCTGCATCGCCTTGCGGATACGCTCAACGTAGTCCTTCTTGAGCCGGGGCTCGTACTTGGTCTCAGCCATCGATCACAACTCCCGAACGCTTGGCCACACGAACCTTCTTGTCGCCTTCGATCTTGAAACCGACGCGGGTCGGCTTGCCGTCCTTGGGGTCGGCGATCGCGAGGTTGGAGAGGTCGATGGAGGCCTCCTTACGGACGAGACCAGCTTCCTGGGTCTGCGTCTGCTTCTGGTGACGAACAACAACGTTGACGCCACGGACGACCGCGCGGTTTTCCTTCGGGCTGACGCTGACGACTTCGCCAGACTTGCCCTTGTCCTTGCCGGTCAGAACGACAACCTTGTCGCCTTTACGAATCTTTTGCATCGGTCAGCTCCTTACAGCACTTCCGGAGCCAGCGAGATGATCTTCATGTGGTTCTTGGCGCGAAGTTCGCGCGGAACCGGTCCGAAGATACGGGTGCCGATCGGCTCTTTCTTGTTGTCGATAAGAACGGCTGCGTTGTTATCGAAGCGGATGACGCTGCCGTCCGGACGACGGATGTCCTTGGCGGTGCGCACGACAACCGCCTTCATCACGTCACCCTTCTTGACGCGGCCGCGCGGGATGGCTTCCTTGATCGAAACGACAATGATGTCGCCGATGGAAGCGTACTTGCGCTTGGAGCCGCCCAGCACCTTGATGCACATGACACGACGTGCGCCGGAATTGTCGGCAACGTCGAGGTTAGTCTGCATCTGAATCATGTCAGGTCGCCTTCTATTATTGACCGGAACGGTTGGCCTCTGAGAGGCCCCTATTCCAGCTTATGGACACATTCAAAGCGGCATGTTCTTAGACCGAACACCGAAACCGGCTTTCGGGAACACGCCTGGATGTTTTTTCGCGCGGAAGGATCTTTTGCAAGGTGGTATCCAATCAAGGACCTGCCGAGCGCGTAAAGCAAAAGGACGCTGATTCCAGCGTCCTTCACGCCAATGGCTGCTTCATACAGATTTCTGGGACAAAGGCAAGGCCCCTGCCCGAAATCTTCATAATTCACTGGGCGGCAACAACCGTCCAGCGCTTATCCTTGGAGATCGGTGCGCATTCCTCGATGGAAACGACGTCGCCGACCTTGTACTGGTTGGTTTCGTCATGCGCCTTGTACTTCTTGGACCGGCGAACGGTCTTCTGAAGCAGGGGATGGGCAAAACGGCGTTCGACGCGAACGACAACGGTCTTGTCGTTCTTGTCGCTGACTACGGTGCCCTGCAGAATGCGTTTCGGCATATTATTGTATCCTTCAAGCCTTGGCTTCTGCTGCCTTTTGGGCCGCAATGGTCTTGATGCGTGCGATGTCCTTGCGGACTTCCTTCACGCGGGCTGCTTTCTCGAGCTGGCCGGTTGCCTTCTGGAAGCGCAGGTTGAACTGCTCCTTCTTCAGCTTGGCAAGCTCATCGTTCAACTGATCGGCGCTCAACGAGCGGACGTCGGAAGCTTTCATCTCAGTCACTCCTTACTCTGCAATACGCTGCACGAAGCGCGTCTTGACAGAGAGCTTGGCGGCGCCGAGACGAAGCGCCTCGCGGGCGATTTCTTCGCTGACACCATCGATTTCGAACATGATCCGGCCGGGCTTGACCTTGGCTGCCCAGTATTCGACCGAACCCTTACCCTTACCCATGCGGACTTCGGTCGGCTTCTTGGTGACCGGAACGTCAGGGAATACGCGGATCCATACGCGACCGGCGCGCTTCATGTAACGCGTGATCGCGCGGCGGGCCGCTTCGATCTCGCGAGCATTGACGCGGTTCGGCTCCTGCGACTTCAGGCCGAATTCTCCGAAAGCCAGGTCAAAACCGCCCTTGGCAACGCCATGGATGCGGCCCTTGAACTGCTTGCGGTATTTTGTACGCTTTGGCTGCAACATTTTCTTACTTCTCCGAGCTTATCTTTCGCCAGCGTAGATCAAGCGTTCTCGCGGCGGCGCTCGTTACGCTCACCACGTTCACGGTTGTTCGACCCTTGCGCGTCGCTTTCGGTTGCGCGGCGCTCAGAGGCCATCGGGTCGTGTTCAAGGATTTCGCCCTTGAAGATCCAGACCTTGATGCCGCAGATGCCAAACGCGGTTTCAGCTTCGGCTACACCATAGTCGATGTCGGCGCGGAGCGTGTGAAGCGGAACGCGACCTTCGCGATACCACTCGGTGCGTGCGATTTCTGCACCGCCGAGACGGCCGGCGCAGGTGATCTTGATGCCTTCGGCGCCGAGACGCATGGCCGACTGAACGGCACGCTTCATCGCACGGCGGAAAGCCACGCGGCGCTCGAGCTGCTGGGCGATCGACTGGGCGACGAGCGTCGAGTCGATTTCCGGCTTGCGCACTTCAACGATGTTGAGGTGCGTTTCGGAGTTCGTCATCGTCGAGATCTTCTTGCGAAGCTTCTCGATGTCTGCGCCCTTCTTGCCGATGATCAGGCCCGGACGAGCCGAGTGGATCGTGACGCGGCACTTCTTGTGCGGACGCTCGATGACCACCTTGGCGATGCCGGCAGCCTTCAGCTCTTCCATGAGGTAGGCGCGGATGGCCAGGTCTTCATGAAGCAGCTGGCCGTATTCGGCGTTGTCGGCGAACCAACGGCTGTCCCAGGTACGGTTGATGCCGAGGCGGAAGCCGATCGGATTAATCTTCTGGCCCATTATGCGGCCTCCCCTTGTTCAACTTCCCGAACGATGATCGTCAGGTGCGCGAAGGGCTTTTCGATACGCGATGCACGGCCGCGGCCACGAGCGTGGAAACGCTTCATGACGATCGACTTGCCAACATAAGCCTCTGCGACAACGAGCGAGTCGACGTCGAGATCGTGGTTGTTTTCAGCGTTCGCGATGGCCGATTCCAGGGTCTTCTTGACCTGGGCGGCAATGCGCTTGCGCGAGAATTCAAGCTCGGCGAGAGCCTTGTCGACCTTCTTGCCGCGAATGGTCGCGGCAACAAGGTTGAGCTTCTGGGGGCTTACGCGAAGCGTGCGGGCAATTGCCTGCGCTTCGTTGTCGGCAAGCCGGCGTTCGGTCTTAGCCTTACCCATGATTACTTCCTCTTCGCCTTCTTGTCCGCGCCGTGACCGTAGTAGGTACGGGTCGGAGCGAATTCACCGAACTTGTGGCCGACCATGTCTTCATTGACAGCAACCGGGATATGCTTGCTGCCGTTGTAGACGCCAAACGTCAGACCAACGAACTGCGGCAGGATCGTGGAGCGACGGCTCCAGATCTTGATCACTTCCGCACGACCGCCTTCGCGGACCTTCTCAGCCTTCTTGAGAAGATAGCCGTCAACAAACGGGCCTTTCCAAACTGAACGAGCCATTATGACTACCTCTCTTACTTCTTCTTCTGGTGGCGCGAGCGCATGATGAACTTGTCCGTGGACTTGTTCGAACGGGTGCGCTTGCCCTTGGTGGGCTTGCCCCACGGGGTCACCGGATGGCGACCACCCGACGTACGGCCTTCACCACCACCATGCGGGTGGTCGACCGGGTTCATGACGACGCCGCGAACGTGCGGACGCTTGCCGCGCCAGCGCGAACGACCGGCCTTGCCGTCGTTGATGTTGCCGTGGTCCGGGTTGGACACTGCGCCGATCGTGGCGAGGCAGGTCGCATGAACGAGGCGCTGTTCGCCCGAGTTCAGACGAAGGATCGCCATGCCCTGGTCGCGGCCGACGAGCTGGGCGTAAGCGCCAGCCGAACGGGCGACCTGACCGCCCTTGCCGGGCTTCAGTTCGACGTTGTGGATGATCGTGCCGACCGGGATGAACTGAAGCGGCATGGTGTTGCCGGGCTTCACGTCCACTGCCTTGTCGGAAGCGATGACCTTGTCGCCTTCAGCGATACGCTGCGGAGCAAGGATGTAGGCCTGTTCGCCGTCGGCGTAGTCCACCAGTGCGATGAACGCCGTGCGGTTCGGGTCATACTCGAGACGCGCGATCGTGCCTTCAACGTCAAACTTGCGACGCTTGAAGTCGACGAGACGGTAGGTCCGCTTGTGACCGCCGCCGATAAAGCGAACGGTGATGCGGCCCATGTTGTTGCGGCCGCCCTTGGAGGTCAGACCCTGCGTCAGCGACTTGACCGGCTTGCCCTTGTAGAGGCCGGAACGGTCCACGATGACCAGCTGACGCTGGCTCGGGGTCGTGGGGTTGTAATTCTTCAATGCCATTGTCGTTTACCCTCACAGTCCGGTGGAGACGTCGATGGACTGACCGTCAACGAGCGTGACGACGGCCTTCTTGACGTCCGACTGCTTGCCGGCAAAGCCACGGAAACGCTTCGTCTTGCCCTTGCGGACCAGCGTGTTCACGGCCTTGACCTTCACACCGAAGAGCGCTTCGACGGCAGCCTTGATTTCAGGCTTCGAGGCGTCCTTGGCGACGTTGAATACAACCTGGTTCTGTTCAGAAACCAGCGTCGACTTTTCCGTGATCACGGGAGTACGGATCACATCGTAGTGGCGAAGATCAGTCATTTGAACCGCTCCTCCAGAGCTTCAACCGCAGCCTTGGAAAGCACGAGCTTGCCGCGGCGCAGGATGTCATAAACGTTGATGCCCTGAACCGGAAGAACATCGATATTCGGGATGTTCTGAGCGGCCAGCTTGAAGTTTGCGTCAAGCTCGGCGCCACCGATGATGAGAGCGTTGGTCAGGCCGAGGCCGGCGAATGCACCGGCAAGAGCCTTGGTCTTGGCTTCGTTGGCAACCAGGTTGTCAACGATGATCAGCTCTTCAGCCTTCGCCTTGGCGGACAGCGCATGGCGCAGGGCCAGAGCGCGGACCTTCTTCGGCAGGTCGTAGGAATGGTCGCGGGAAACCGGACCATGAGCCTTACCACCGCCGCGGAACTGCGGAGCGCGTGCAGAGTGATGGCGGGCGCGGCCCGTACCCTTCTGCTTGAACATCTTTGCACCCGTGCGGGAAACTTCGCCGCGGGTCAGAGACTGATGGGTGCCCTGGCGCTTGGCAGCGAGCTGGTAGCGCACCATGCGGGCAATGATGTCCTCACGGACTTCGAGGCCGAAGATTGCGTCGGAAAGAGAAACCTTCCCTGCGTCCTTGCCCTCGAGGGTTTTGACGGTCAGATCCATAATCAAGGCTCCCTTACTTAGCTTCTGCGGCGCGGACGCCTGCCGGACGCGGAGCGGCTTCCGGAGCACCGGACTTCACTGCATCGCGAACGAGGATCCATGCGCCCTTGGAACCGGGAACTGCACCCTTGACGAGGATGAGGCCGCGGGCTTCGTCGGTGGAGACGACTTCCAGGTTCTGGGTGGTGACGCGCGTCTGGCCCATGTGACCAGCCATGCGCTTGCCCTTCCAGACCTTGCCCGGGTCCTGGTTGTTACCCGTCGAACCGTGCGAACGGTGCGAGACGGAAACGCCGTGCGTTGCACGCAGACCACCGAAGTTGTGGCGCTTGATGGCACCGGCGAAACCCTTACCCTGGGTCGTGCCGGTGACGTCAACGAGCTGGCCAGCAACGAAGTGCGAAGCAACGATCTCGCTGCCGACTTCGATGAGGTTGTCGGCGGAAACGCGGAACTCGGCGAGCTTCGCCTTCGGCTCAACGCTGGCGGCAGCAAAGTTGCCGCGCATGGCCTTCGAGGTGTTCTTCACCTTCGAGGAACCGGCGCCGAGCTGAACAGCCGTGTAGCCGTTCTTGTCTTCCGTGCGCTGGGCTACCACCTGGCAGTTTTCCAGACGCAGTACTGTTACCGGGATATGCTCACCCGCATCGTTGTAGACGCGTGTCATTCCCACTTTCTGTGCAATCACACCTGAACGCATAGGTTCATTCCTTTTGAGAGTCCTTTAGGAGCGCGAAGCCCCTTCTTGCCTCTTGTTTAAGGATTCCATCCGGACATGATGTCCTTTGGTTTCCCGTTTCTAGAAGACGTTGGCCATGCGGCCACGTACCTTCCTTGTTGTTTCGGCTTGCGCCGGACTTTCAGGCTTTTACAGCTTGATTTCTACGTCGACACCGGCGGCGAGATCGAGCTTCATCAGCGCGTCAACCGTCTGCGGGGTCGGGTCCACGATGTCGAGGAGGCGCTTGTGCGTGCGCATCTCGAACTGCTCGCGGCTCTTCTTGTCAACGTGGGGCGACCGGTTGACAGTGAACTTTTCGATGCGGGTCGGCAGCGGAACCGGACCGCGTACGGAAGCGCCGGTGCGCTTGGCGGTCGACACGATCTCGCGCGTGGAGGCATCGAGGATCCGGTGATCAAACGCCTTCAGGCGGATGCGGATATTCTGGCCGTTCATTCGTTTCGTCCTTGTTCAACATGTCCCGCCTGGCAGGACTGTTTTGAATCGTTTGTTCTTACCTAAAGCGAGACAGGGACCCTTCAGAGCCCCTGCCCCAAGCCGTTTAGCCGATTATCGAATTACTCGACGATCGAAGCGACGATGCCGGCGCCGACGGTGCGGCCGCCTTCGCGGATTGCGAAGCGCAGCTTTTCTTCCATCGCGATCGGAACGATCAGCTCAACGTCAACGGTCACGTTGTCGCCAGGCATAACCATTTCCGTGCCTTCCGGAAGCGTCACGATGCCCGTAACGTCCGTCGTGCGGAAGTAGAACTGCGGACGGTAGTTCGTGAAGAACGGCGTATGACGGCCGCCTTCTTCCTTCGTCAGGATGTAGGCTTCAGCCTTGAACTTCTTGTGCGGCTTGACCGAACCCGGCTTGCACAGGATCTGGCCACGCTCAACGCCATCACGGTTCACACCGCGGATCAGGGCGCCGATGTTGTCGCCGGCCTGGCCCTGGTCGAGAAGCTTGCGGAACATTTCAACGCCCGTCACCGTCGTCTTCGACGTGGCGCGGATGCCGACGATTTCAACTTCTTCACCGACCTTGACGATACCGCGCTCAACGCGACCCGTCACAACCGTACCACGGCCCGAGATCGAGAACACGTCTTCGATCGGCATCAGGAAGGGCTGGTCGATCGGACGTTCCGGCGTCGGGATGTAGGCGTCAACCTGAGCCATCAGCTCGCGGATCGCGTCTTCGCCGATCGTCTTGTTGCTATCTTCCAGAGCAGCAAGAGCAGAGCCCTTGACGATCGGGATATCGTCGCCCGGGAAGTCGTAGGACGACAGAAGTTCGCGAACTTCCAGTTCAACGAGCTCGAGCAGTTCTGCGTCGTCAACCTGGTCAACCTTGTTGAGGAAGACAACGATGGCCGGAACGCCAACCTGGCGAGCGAGCAGGATGTGTTCGCGCGTCTGCGGCATCGGGCCGTCAGCAGCCGAGCAAACCAGGATCGCGCCGTCCATCTGGGCAGCACCGGTGATCATGTTCTTGACGTAGTCGGCGTGGCCGGGGCAGTCAACGTGGGCATAGTGACGGTTGGCCGTCTCATACTCAACGTGTGCCGTCGAGATGGTGATGCCACGGGCCTTTTCTTCCGGAGCGGCGTCGATCTGGTCATACGCCTTGAACTCGCCGAAATACTTCGTGATCGCAGCCGTCAGAGACGTCTTGCCATGGTCAACGTGACCAATCGTGCCAATGTTGACGTGCGGCTTATTGCGCTCGAATTTACCTTTTGCCATTTCCGGCTCTCCATTCCTGGTCCCCGTCCGGGGACATCAATTCAAAAAAGGTTCGGTTGTATTCCGGTCACTTCTGACCGGAATACTTTGCCTGGATTTCCTGTGCGACGTTCGACGGAACCGGCGCGTAGTGATCGAAGACCATCGAGTACTGAGCGCGGCCCTGCGACATCGAGCGCAGGTTGTCGACGTACTTGAACATGTTCGCCAGCGGCACGTTTGCCTGGATGACGATCGCGACGCCGCGCTGTTCCTGGCCCTGAATCTGGCCACGACGGGAGTTCAGGTCGCCGATCACGTCGCCGACATAGTCTTCCGGCGTGACAACTTCGACCTTCATCATCGGCTCGAGGAGCTGAGCGCCGGCCTTCTTCGCTGCTTCACGGAAGCAGGCACGGGAAGCGATTTCGAACGCCAGTACCGAGGAGTCAACGTCGTGGAAGGCGCCGTCGATGAGGGTGGCCTTTACGCCGAGCATCGGGAAGCCAGCGAGCGGACCCGAAGACAGAACGCTTTCGATACCCTTCTGAACGCCCGGGATGTATTCCTTCGGAACAGCACCGCCGACGATCTTGGATTCAAACTTGAAGTCGTCGCCTTCCGGGTTCGGCTCGAACACGAGCTTGACGCGCGCGAACTGACCGGTACCACCAGACTGCTTCTTGTGCGTATAGTCTTCTTCGTGAAGCTTCGTGATCGTTTCGCGGTAGGCAACCTGCGGCGCACCGACGTTGGCTTCAACCTTGAACTCGCGACGCATGCGGTCGACGATGATGTCGAGGTGAAGTTCGCCCATGCCGGCAATGATCGTCTGGCCGGATTCCTGGTCGGTCTTGACGCGGAACGACGGGTCTTCAGCTGCCAGGCGGTTGAGCGCGAGGCCCATCTTTTCCTGGTCGCCCTTGGACTTCGGCTCGATCGCGATCTGGATAACCGGTTCCGGGAATTCCATGCGCTCAAGGATAACCGGCTTCAGCGGATCGCAGAGCGTGTCGCCCGTCGTCGTTTCCTTCAAGCCAGCCAGAGCCACGATATCGCCTGCGAAGGCTTCGTCGATGTCTTCGCGGCTGTTCGAGTGCATCTGCAGCATGCGGCCGACGCGCTCGCGCTTGTCCTTGACCGTGTTCATGACCGAGACGCCCTTTTCGAGCTTGCCCGAATAGATGCGCGCGAAGGTGAGCGAACCAACGAAGGGGTCGTTCATGATCTTGAATGCGAGCATGGAAAGCGGCTCGTTGTCGTCAGCGTGACGCTCGATTTCAGCTTCCGTCTTCGCGTCGATACCCTTGATCGCCGGAATGTCGAGCGGCGACGGCAGGTAGTCGACAACGGCGTCGAGCAGCGGCTGAACACCCTTGTTCTTGAAGGCAGTGCCGCAGAACATCGGGTGGAACTTGACGTCGATCGTGCCGCGACGAACCAGAGCGCGGATCTTGTCGTTGTCGGGCATTTCGCCGTTCAGATAGGCTTCCATCGCTTCTTCGTCGATCTCGACAACCGTCTCGATCAGCTTTTCGCGATATTCTTCAGCCTTGGCCTTCAGGTCAGCCGGGATTTCAACGACATCCCACTGTGCGCCAAGCGATTCATCGCGCCAGACGAGAGCGTTCATCTCGATGAGGTCGACAACGCCGAGGAAGTCGCTTTCAGCGCCGATCGGGAGCTGCATGACAACAGCGGTGGCACCAAGACGCGTCTTGATCATTTCTACCGAACGGTAGAAGTCAGCGCCGGTCTTGTCCATCTTGTTGCAGAAGATCATGCGCGGAACATTGTACTTCTCAGCCTGACGCCAGACGGTTTCCGTCTGCGGCTCTACGCCGGCGTTGGCATCGAGAAGGGCAATCGCACCGTCGAGAACGCGCAGCGAACGCTCGACTTCGATGGTGAAGTCAACGTGGCCGGGGGTGTCGATGATGTTGAAGCGGCGGGCCTTGCCGTCACGGCCCTTCCAGAAGGTCGTGGTCGCAGCAGACGTGATCGTGATGCCGCGTTCCTGCTCCTGCTCCATCCAGTCCATGGTAGCAGCGCCGTCATGGACTTCGCCGATCTTGTGGGACTTACCGGTGTAGTACAGGATGCGCTCGGTCGTCGTCGTCTTGCCGGCGTCGATATGCGCCATGATACCGAAATTGCGGTAGTCTTCGATTTTATATTCGCGGGCCATGGTGGTCTGCCTTCCTTGTCGAGATTACCAGCGATAGTGCGAGAACGCGCGGTTCGCGTCAGCCATCTTGTGGGTGTCTTCGCGCTTCTTGACAGCCGAACCACGGTTGTTGGCGGCATCGAGAAGTTCGCCGCAGAGGCGGTCAACCATCGTCGTTTCATTGCGCTTGCGAGCAGCAGTGATCAGCCAACGGATGGCGAGAGCCTGACGGCGCTCCGGACGGACGTCGACCGGAACCTGATAGGTTGCACCACCGACGCGGCGCGAACGGACTTCAACATGCGGAGCAATGTTGTCGAGCGCCTGGTGGAAGACGTTCAGCGGCTCCTGCTTGGACTTGCCTTCAACGGCATCGAATGCGCCATAAACGATGGTTTCGGCAACAGACTTCTTGCCGTCCAGCATGATGGCGTTCATGAACTTCGTAACGACGAGATCACCGAACTTCGGATCGGGGTTGATCTCACGCTTTTCTGCTCTGTGGCGACGGGACATATTATTCGTCTCTCAACTGTTTTAACGGCCGATGGCGGGACTAGCCCGCCGACCCATGGAATTCTTACTTCGGACGCTTGGCGCCGTACTTCGAGCGGCGCTGCTTGCGGTTCTTGACACCCTGCGTATCGAGAACGCCGCGGATGATGTGGTAACGCACACCCGGCAAGTCCTTTACGCGGCCGCCGCGGATCATCACGACGGAGTGTTCCTGAAGGTTATGGCCTTCACCGGGGATGTAGCCGATGACTTCGAAGCCGTTCGTCAGGCGAATCTTGGCGACCTTACGCAGAGCCGAGTTCGGCTTCTTCGGGGTCGTCGTGTAAACGCGGGTGCAAACGCCGCGCTTCTGCGGGTTCTGCTGCAGAGCGGGAACCTTGTTGCGCTTTACCTGTGCCTGACGTGGCTTGCGGATCAGCTGGTTTACGGTAGGCATATACCCATCCCTTTAAGTCTTGTCTCGTTACCCTCTCGGGCGTTTACACGGGTCCCATCAATGCGCAAAATCAGGGCTATTTCCCCTTTTAGAAAGGAGAAAGCCCTCGATAAAGCAGAGGACGCCTTGCGACGTCTTGCATGCTGCAGTCAATGCTTCGCGTGCGATATAAGGGCCTTGTTTGAGGTGTCATCCAGAACGAGTCATTCCGAAACAGCCAACCTCACATCGGCTCTGATGGCGTGGCGTTTACTGTCTTAAGGGGTCACAGTCAAGGCCATCCACGTAAATTTCTTGAGACTGACCCCACCGAAAGCCCTACAACACGGGCCTTTGAGCGATTGAAACCGCAAATCTGATTACCGTTCGACAAAAATCCGTATGTTTCCGCGCCGCTTCCGTTTAAGAATCGCTTAACTCCTTCGCGCGGGCACATCCCGCCGATTCTTTCCCCGCAGGCGGTCGACAAGACGCCGAATATCGAGGCCCATTCATGAACACGACCCCGGACAACGACAACATCGCCGACCTGCCGCTTGTCTTCATTATCATTGGCAAGGCCTATATCAAGGAAGGCGAAGGTGTCGACATCCATGTGATGCTGACAGCGCCTGACGACGATACCGCCGTCCGCACGGCATTGAATGCACTCGCTGACGAGGGCTTTATCGAAGCGGACCTAGATCAGATTGGAACGCTGACGGAAATCCCGGAAGACGAGCCGCATGCCTCGGCCTTTCAGGGCGCGCTGGAAGGCGAAGTGGCTATCATTCGGTTCGCCTGAACACCACCTGCTCGACAGGCGTCCACCTGCCCTGCTGACCTCTTTAAACACCAAAGGCCGCCGGAGCGATCCGGCGGCCTCTTCAATTGTTCAGTCTCGCGACCCGCTTATTCGCCGGCCGGAACCGTGTCTGCTGCGATCTTCTGCAGCATGGGGGTCGCTTCGTCCGCGCCCGAACCCTTCTTGCGCTCTTCGAGGATGAGCTCGTCGCGCGAGGTGGCGATGCGGCGGATCTGCGTCATCGTACCGCCCGTACCGGCCGGGATGAGACGGCCGACGATGACGTTTTCCTTCAGGCCCTGCAGGCCGTCGGTCTTGCCGGCGACAGCAGCTTCGGTGAGCACCTTCGTCGTTTCCTGGAAGGATGCGGCCGAGATGAAGGACGGCGTCTGAAGCGATGCCTTGGTGATACCGAGCAGAACCGGATCGCCATAAGCAGGCTTTTTCCCTTCTTCGATGAGCGCATCGTTGACGTTTTCGAGTTCGATCCGGTCAACATTGTCGCCGACGATATAGGTGGAGTCACCGGCGTCGGTGATTTCAACCTTCTGGAGCATCTGACGGACAATCACTTCGATGTGCTTGTCGTTGATGACCACGCCCTGCAGACGATAGACTTCCTGGATTTCGTTCACGAGGTAGGAAGCGAGTGCTTCCACGCCCTTGATCGCCAGAATGTCGTGCGGTGCCGGGTTACCGTCGAGGATGTAATCACCCTTTTCGATATAGTCGCCGTCCTGAAGATGGAAGGGCTTGCCCTTCGGGATCAGGTATTCGACCGGCTCGACACCGTCTTCCGACGGCTCGATGATGATGCGACGCTTGTTCTTGTAGTCGCGGCCGAAGCGGATCGTACCGTCGATCTCGGCGATGACGGCGTGGTCCTTCGGACGACGGGCTTCGAACAGTTCGGCAACGCGCGGCAGACCACCGGTGATGTCCTTGGTCTTGGCGCTTTCCATCGGGATACGGGCGAGAACGTCACCCTGGCTCACCTTCGAACCAGGCTCCACGGAGAGGATCGCATCCACCGAGAGGAGGAAGCGGGCTTCACCGCCGCGCGACAGCTTGGCAATCGCGCCGTTCTTGTCCTTGATCACGATGGCCGGCTTCAGGTCGATACCGCGCGGCGTCGAACGCCAGTCGATAACCTGACGCTTGGTGATGCCGGTGGATTCGTCGGCGCTTTCGAGAACCGAGATACCGTCAACGACGTCCTCGAACTCGACCGTACCTTCGACTTCCGTCAGCATCGGACGGGTGTAGGCGTCCCATTCAGCCAGACGCTGACCGCGCTTGACCTTGTCGCCATCGTCCACGAGCAGCTTCGAACCGTAGGCGACGCGCTGCGAGGAGCGTTCGACACCACGTTCGTCAAGGATCGTCACCGCCATGTTGCGGCCCATGGCAACGAGGTTGCCATCGGAGTTGCGCAGCAGGTTGCGGTTCTTGAGCTGGACCGTACCTTCGTACGAGGCTTCAAGATACGAGCTGTCGACCACGGTTGCCGTACCACCAAGGTGGAAGGTACGCATGGTGAGCTGCGTGCCCGGTTCACCGATCGACTGTGCGGCGATAACGCCCACGGCTTCGCCCATGTTGACGGGTGTACCGCGTGCAAGGTCGCGACCGTAGCAGACGCCGCAAACGCCGGTCTGGATTTCGCAGGTCAGGGCCGAGCGAATGCGAACCGACTGAATGCCGCACTTTTCGATCTCGATGACATCCGGCTCGAGGATCATCGTGCCGGCCTTGACGATGTTCTCGCCAGTGATCGGGTTGTCGATGTCGTCGAGTGCCGTACGGCCGAGGATACGTGCACCGATGGAGGCGACGACCTGACCGGCGTCAACGATAGCCGTCATGGTGAGGCCGGTCGTGGTGCCGCAATCGACATGCGTGACGATGCAGTCCTGGGCCACGTCGACGAGACGACGGGTCAGGTAACCGGAGTTGGCCGTCTTCAGGGCGGTGTCTGCCAGACCCTTACGGGCACCGTGAGTCGAGTTGAAGTACTCGTTCACGGTCAGACCTTCCTTGAAGTTCGAAATGATCGGCGTTTCGATGATCGAACCGTCCGGACGTGCCATCAGGCCGCGCATGCCGCCGAGCTGACGCATCTGGTTCGGTGAACCGCGGGCACCCGAGTGGCTCATCATGTAGATGGAGTTCATCGGCTTCTGGCGGTTCGTCTTCGGGTCGAATTCGACGGCCTTGATGCGGGCCATCATCTCTTCGGCAACCTTTTCGGTCGCCTTGCCCCAGGCGTCGACGACCTTGTTGTACTTTTCGCCCTGAGTGATCAGGCCGTCATTGTACTGCTGTTCGTATTCCTTCACCAGGCTTTCGGTGTCGTCGACGATCTTGGCCTTGGAGGCAGGGATGACCATGTCGTCCTTGCCGAAGGAGATACCGGCGCGGCAGGCATGCGAGAAGCCCAGCTGCATGATGCGGTCGCAGAAGATGACCGTGTCCTTCTGACCGCAGTGACGGTAGACCGTGTCGATCATCTTGGAGATGTTCTTCTTGGTCATTTCCTGGTTGCAGATGTCGAACGGCACGTTGACGTTCTTGGGCAGCAGTTCGCCGATGATGAGACGACCGGGGGTCGTGTCATAGATCTTCGAAACCGGCTTGCCTTCGGCGTCAACCGTCTTGAACCGGCCCTTGATCTTGGCGTGCAGCGTGACGACCTTGCTTTCAAGGGCGTGATGCAGTTCGCCGAGGTCGGAGAAGGCCATGCCTTCGCCCGGTTCGTTCTGGTTCATGATCGACAAATAGTACAGGCCGAGAACCATGTCCTGCGAAGGAACGATGATCGGCGCACCGTTGGCCGGATGCAGGATGTTGTTGGTCGACATCATCAGCACGCGGGCTTCAAGCTGGGCTTCGAGCGACAGCGGCACGTGAACGGCCATCTGGTCGCCGTCGAAGTCGGCGTTGAAGGCCGTGCAGACGAGCGGGTGCAGCTGGATGGCCTTGCCTTCGACCAGGATCGGTTCGAAGGCCTGGATGCCCAGGCGGTGAAGCGTCGGTGCGCGGTTCAGGAGAACCGGATGCTCGCGGATGACCTCGTCGAGGATATCCCAGACTTCCGGCTTTTCCTTTTCAACCAGCTTCTTGGCCTGTTTGACGGTCGAGGAGTAACCCTTGGCGTCGAGGCGGGCATAGATGAACGGCTTGAACAGTTCGAGCGCCATCTTCTTCGGGAGGCCGCACTGGTGCAGCTTCAGTTCCGGACCCGTCACGATGACCGAACGGCCGGAATAGTCGACGCGCTTGCCGAGAAGGTTCTGGCGGAAGCGGCCCTGCTTGCCCTTGAGCATGTCGGACAGCGACTTCAGCGGACGCTTGTTGGCGCCGGTGATGACGCGACCACGGCGGCCGTTGTCGAAGAGCGCGTCTACAGATTCCTGCAGCATGCGCTTTTCGTTGCGGATGATGATGCCCGGGGCGCGCAGTTCGATCAGGCGCTTCAGACGGTTGTTACGGTTGATGACGCGGCGATAGAGATCGTTCAGATCCGACGTCGCGAAACGGCCGCCGTCGAGCGGAACCAGCGGACGCAGGTCCGGCGGGATGACCGGAACGACCTTCATGATCATCCATTCCGGACGGTTGCCCGATTCCATGAAGTTCTCGACGATCTTCAGGCGCTTCATCAGCTTCTTCTGCTTCAGATCCGAGGTGGTCTCGGCAAGGTCCGAACGCAGGTCGCCGGCGATCTTCTCGAGGTCCATCGTGGCCAGAAGGTCATAGATGGCTTCAGCGCCGATCATGGCCGTGAACTGGTCTTCGCCGAACTCGTCGACAGCGATCATGTACTCTTCTTCGGAGAGGAGCTGGTGCTCCTTCAGCGAGGTGAGGCCCGGCTCGGTGACGATGTAGTTTTCGAAGTAGAGAACGCGCTCGATATCCTTCAGCGTCATGTCGAGCAGCGTCGAGATGCGGCTCGGCAGCGACTTCAGGAACCAGATATGGGCAACGGGCGCGGCGAGCTCGATATGGCCCATGCGCTCACGGCGAACGCGCGACAGCGTGACTTCCACACCGCACTTTTCGCAGATGATGCCCTTGTACTTCATGCGCTTGTACTTGCCGCACAGGCATTCGTAGTCCTTGATGGGCCCGAAGATGCGCGCGCAGAAGAGACCGTCGCGTTCCGGCTTGAACGTGCGGTAGTTGATCGTTTCCGGCTTCTTGATCTCACCGTAGGACCAGGAAAGGATTTTTTCAGGCGACGCGATCGAAATCCGGATGGAATCGAACACCTGCGCAGGCGCCTGCGGATTGAAAAGATTCATGACCTCTTGGTTCATGCCTGTCTCCTTGTCGGGCCAACTTGGGCCCATTCGCAACCGCGACCGGTCAAATACCCGGGAACCGGCGGGTTGCTCTTAAAACGTGATAGCCGCGAAATGCGGCAACAATCCCCTCGCCCGCCTTGCCGGCCTGGTTTGGAGAAGCTGCGCGCCGTTTCCGGCGCGCAACCCACATTTTATTCCGCAGCGTCGGGAAGCTGGTCGGGCGCGTTCGGATCGATCTTGGTGTTTTCCAGTTCGACCGACAGACCCAGAGAGCGCATTTCCTTGACGAGAACGTTGAACGATTCCGGAATACCGGCTTCGAACGTATCATCGCCACGAACAATGGCTTCGTAGACCTTGGTGCGGCCCGCCACGTCGTCCGACTTGACGGTGAGCATTTCCTGCAGCGTGTAGGCTGCGCCGTAAGCTTCGAGCGCCCAGACTTCCATTTCCCCGAAGCGCTGACCGCCGAACTGCGCCTTGCCACCCAGCGGCTGCTGGGTCACGAGCGAGTAAGGGCCGATCGAGCGAGCGTGGATCTTGTCGTCGACAAGGTGGTTCAGCTTGATCATGTACATGTAGCCGACGGTCACCTTGCGGTCGAAGGGCTCACCCGTACGACCGTCATAGAGAACCGACTGGCCCGATGCATCGAGACCTGCGCGTTCCAGCATGCTGGCGATATCCGGCTCATGCGCACCGTCGAAGACCGGCGTTGCGATCGAAACGCCCTTGCGGGACTGTTCGGCAAGCTTGACCAGGGCGTCATCGTCGAAGTTCGAGACCTCGTCCTTGGCGTCACTGGCGTAAACCGTCGTCAGCTCGTTCTTCAGGTTGCTGATGTCCATCGTCTTGCGATAGTCGTCCAGCAACTGACCGATCTTCTTGCCCATGCCGGCGCAAGCCCAGGCAAGGTGCGTTTCGAGGATCTGGCCGACGTTCATGCGCGAAGGCACGCCCAGCGGGTTCAAGCAGATGTCAACATGCGTACCGTCTTCAAGGAACGGCATGTCCTCGATCGGCAGGATGCGCGAAACCACACCCTTGTTGCCGTGACGGCCGGCCATCTTGTCGCCCGGCTGGATCTTGCGCTTCACAGCGACGAAGACCTTGACCATCTTCATGACGCCCGGGGGCATTTCGTCGCCGCGCTGGACCTTTTCGACCTTGTCCATGAAGCGCTGTTCAAGGCGCGACTTGGATTCGTCGTACTGGCCACGGAGCGCTTCGATTTCGCCCTGAACCTTCTCGTCTTCGACAGCGAACATCCACCACTGCGAACGCGGATATTCCGAGATCGTTCCGTTGGAAAGTTCGGTGCCCTTCTTGAAGCCCTTCGGACCGGCAACTGCGGTGTGACCGCGCAGCATGTCGATCAGACGGCCGTAGACGTTACGGTCGAGGATTGCCTGTTCGTCGTCGCGGTCCTTGGCGAGACGCTCGATTTCCTCGCGCTCGATGGCCATCGCACGCTCGTCCTTTTCAACGCCGTGGCGGTTGAAAACGCGAACTTCAACGATGGTACCAAACGTGCCCGGAGGCATGCGCATGGAGGTGTCGCGAACGTCGGAAGCCTTTTCACCGAAGATGGCGCGCAGAAGCTTTTCTTCCGGCGTCATCGGGCTTTCGCCCTTCGGGGTGATCTTGCCGACCAGGATGTCGCCCGGCTGAACGTCAGCGCCGATATAGACGATACCGGCTTCGTCGAGGTTCTTCAGAGCCTCTTCGGAGACGTTCGGGATATCACGCGTGATTTCTTCCGGACCGAGCTTCGTGTCACGGGCCATGACTTCGAATTCTTCGATGTGGATGGACGTGAACACGTCGTCGGCGACGATGCGTTCAGACATCAGGATCGAGTCTTCGTAGTTATAGCCGTTCCAGGGCATGAACGCGACGAGCGCGTTGCGGCCGAGCGCCAGATCGCCCAGGTCCGTGGACGGACCGTCGGCAATGATGTCACCCTTGTTCAGAACGTCACCGACGGTGACCAGCGGACGCTGGTTGACGCAGGTGTTCTGGTTGGAGCGCTGGAACTTCTGCAGGCGATAGATATCGACGCCAGACTTCGACGGATCGAGGTCTTCGGTAGCGCGGATAACGATACGCGTTGCGTCCACCTGGTCGACCACGCCGCCACGACGGGCTGCAATAGCAGCGCCGGAGTCGCGGGCCACGACCGGCTCCATGCCGGTGCCGACGAACGGGGCTTCGGCGCGCAGAAGCGGCACGGCCTGACGCTGCATGTTCGAGCCCATGAGAGCGCGGTTGGCGTCGTCGTTTTCGAGGAACGGGATCAGAGCCGCAGCGACCGAGACGAGCTGCTTGGGCGAAACGTCCATCAGGTTGATGGTGTCGCGCGGAGCGAGCATAACGTCACCGGCGTGACGGCAGACCACGAACTCTTCCGAGAACGCGCCGTCGGCGTCGAGGATCGCGTTGGCCTGAGCAACGTAATACTTGGCCTCTTCCATGGCGGAGAGGTAGATCACGTCGTTCGTCACCTTGCCGTCAACGATCTTGCGGTACGGGCTTTCGATGAAGCCGTACTTGTTGACGCGGGCAAACGTGGCCAGCGAGTTGATCAGACCGATGTTCGGGCCTTCCGGCGTTTCGATCGGGCAGATACGGCCATAGTGCGTCGGATGAACGTCGCGGACTTCGAAGCCGGCGCGCTCGCGGGTCAGACCACCCGGGCCAAGAGCCGAAAGACGGCGCTTGTGGGTGATTTCCGAAAGCGGGTTCACCTGGTCCATGAACTGCGACAGCTGCGAGGAGCCGAAGAATTCGCGGACAGCTGCGGCGGCCGGCTTGGCGTTGATGAGGTCCTGCGGCATGACCGTGTCGATTTCGATCGAGGACATGCGTTCCTTGATCGCGCGCTCCATGCGGAGCAGGCCGAGACGGTACTGGTTTTCCATCAGTTCGCCGACGGAGCGGACACGACGGTTGCCGAGGTTGTCGATATCGTCGATTTCGCCGCGACCGTCGCGGAGTTCAACGAGCATCTTGACGACGGCAACGATGTCTTCCTTGCGCAGAACGCGAACCGTGTCGGCGACGTCGAGGTCGAGACGCATGTTCATCTTGACGCGACCAACGGCCGACAGGTCGTAGCGCTCGGCATCGAAGAACAGCGACTGGAACATGGCCTCGGCCGATTCCATGGTCGGCGGCTCGCCCGGACGCATGACGCGGTAGATGTCGAACAGCGCATCCTGGCGCGACTCGTTCTTGTCGACGGCCAGCGTGTTGCGGATGTAGGCACCGACGTTGATGTGGTCGATGTCGAGGATCGGCAGCTCGTCGAAACCGGCTTCCAGCACGACGCGCAGCGTCTTCTCATCCAGCTCGTCGCCGGCTTCGAGGAAGATCTCACCCGTCTGCATGTTGACCAGGTCTTCGGCGAGGTATGCACCATACAGGTCTTCGTCGGAAGCCTTGAGGGCCTTGAGGCCCTTTTCGGACAGCTGGCGGAGCAGACGCGGGGTCAGCTTCTTGCCGGCTTCCACAACGACTTCGCCTGTATCGGCGTCAACCATGTCGCTCGTAACCTTGGCGCCCTTGAGCGCTTCCGGCTGGAACGGGATGCGCCAGCCCTGGCCGTCGCGCTGATACTGGACCTTGTTGTAGAAAGTCGACAGGATTTCTTCGCCATCCATGCCAAGCGCCATCAGGAGCGAGGTTACGGGCAGCTTGCGGCGGCGGTCGATACGCGCATGGACGATGTCCTTGGCGTCGAACTCGATGTCAAGCCAGGAACCGCGATACGGGATGACGCGGGCGGCAAACAGCAGCTTGCCGGAGGAGTGCGACTTGCCCTTGTCGTGGTCGAAGAACACGCCCGGCGAACGGTGCATCTGCGAGACGATGACGCGCTCGGTGCCGTTGACGATGAAGGTCGCGTTGTCGGTCATGAGCGGCATGTCGCCCATGTAGACGTTCTGCTCCTTGATGTCCTTGATGGACTTGGCGCCCGTGTCCTCGTCAATATCGAACACGATGAGGCGTAGCGTCACCTTGAGCGGCGCCGCATAGGTCAGGTCGCGCTGACGGCATTCGTCGACGTCGAACTTCGGCGGCTCGAATTCGTACGAGACGAATTCCAGCATGGAGGCGCCGGAGAAATCGGTGATCGGGAATACAGACTTGAATACGGACTGAAGACCCTCGTCCGGGCGGCCGCCCGCGGGTTCTTCAACCATCAGAAACTGGTCGTAGGACGCCTTCTGAACCTCGATGAGGTTCGGCATTTCTGCGACTTCGGGGATTTTACCAAAAAACTTGCGTACGCGCCTACGACCATTGAACGAAAGGGTCTGAGCCATCGTCGCTCCTTCAAAATTTTGCATCCGGGCCTGCAACGGACGGAAAACACTGGCCAGGTGGCTCCGTCGATATAGGTTCAATCAAACTCGTTCGAAGAATTAAGCCATCTGGCCGGATTGCCGGATGCCTAGCTTTCGAACCATCCTCTTGAAGAACCCATTACCCAAAAGCCCGGCGGGGCTTTTGGGTAAAAAGTTCCAGATCGGAAACGTTCGGGGAAAGGCGGAAACCGCCCTTCCCCGAAGCGCATATTACTTGACGTCGACCTTGGCGCCGGCTTCTTCAAGCTTCTTCTTGAGGTCAGCAGCTTCGCCCTTGGAGACAGCTTCCTTGACCGGCTTCGGAGCGCCTTCGACGAGGTCCTTGGCTTCCTTGAGGCCGAGACCGGTGATGGCGCGGACTTCCTTGATGACGTTGATCTTGTTTGCACCAGCGTCGACGAGGATGACGTCGAATTCGGTCTTTTCTTCTTCAGCCGGAGCAGCAGCGCCTGCACCACCAGCAACGGCAGCAACAGCTACCGGAGCAGCGGCGGAAACGCCCCACTTTTCTTCGAGCAGCTTGGAAAGCTCAGCAGCTTCCAGAACTGTGAGGGCCGAGAGGTCTTCTACGATCTTTGCGAGATCAGCCATTTTCTTACTTCCTTTTGTTCGGTTCGAACTGTTTGGTTAAATGCAGCAAAAAACCGCCTTATGCGGCTTCGTCCTTCTTGGCATACGCAGCAAACACGCGAGCAAGCTGGCCGGCCGGAGCCTGAACCACACCTGCGATGCGCGTTGCGGGCGTCTGGATCATGCCCAGGAGCTTTGCGCGCAGCTCGTCGAGAGACGGGAGGGTCGCAAGCGACTTCACACCGTCCGCGTTGAGCGCGGTCGAGCCCATGGAACCACCAAGGATAACGAGCTTGTCGTTGGTCTTGGCGTAGTCCATGACTACCTTCGGAGCCGTGATCGGATCAGCGGCATACGCGATCAGCGTCTGCCCCTTGAAAAGATCCGTCATCGTTTCCGACTGCGTACCCTGAAGAGCGATCTTGGCCAGGCGGTTCTTCGCGACTTTGACGGTGCCGCCAGCTGCGCGCATCTTCGAACGAAAATCGTTCATTTGCGCAACCGTAACACCGGCGTAGTGGGCCACGACAACCGAGCCCGAAGCCTTGAAGACTTCGTTCAGTTCCGTGACGAATTCGCGTTTTTCCGCTCTTTCCACTGCCTATCTCCAGTTGGCCGCTCCCGAGAACTCGGGTTTACGGCCGGTTACCTTTTGTCGCTCAAGGATCCTGTAGATCCTTCAAGCAACGCTCGAGGATCCTGTCCCCTCGCGCCCGGAAAACCGGAACACAAGGCAACCGAGGTTCGAACCGGACAATGCCGCCATCCAGCGGGAAAATCCGTTCTTACCCGTCTCATGCAGGCCTGGTGGATTAAGGTTGCCCACCTGCAATCTCGGACAGGAATTCCGGGTTTGACCCCGGAAATTCCGGCCCCTCAGTGAGGCCGGAAACTTTTCAAAGCCTTCTTCTCAGAAGGCTCAAACTTCAAATCAAGCCGTGACCGACGAGATTTCGACCTTTACGCCGGGGCCCATCGTCGAGGAGATCGCGACCTTCTTGACGTAGTTGCCCTTGGCGCCAGCCGGCTTCGCCTTGATGACGGCGTCGGCGAATGCCTTGATGTTTTCTTCGAGCTTCTTCGCATCGAAGGAAGCCTTGCCGACTGCGCCGTGGATGATACCGGCCTTTTCGACGCGGAATTCAACAGCGCCGCCCTTGGAGGCTTCAACTGCAGACTTCACGTCCATGGTCACGGTGCCAACCTTCGGGTTCGGCATCATGCCGCGCGGGCCGAGAACCTTACCGAGGCGGCCGACGAGCGGCATCATGTCCGGGGTGGCGATGCAGCGATCGAATTCGATCTTGCCGCCCTGGACGATTTCAACGAGGTCTTCAGCGCCGACGATGTCTGCGCCTGCAGCCTTGGCTTCGTCAGCCTTGGCGCCGCGTGCGAACACGGCAACACGAACCGTACGGCCCGTGCCGTTCGGCAGGTTGACGACGCCGCGGACCATCTGGTCTGCGTGACGCGGGTCAACGCCGAGGTTCATGGCGATTTCAACGGTTTCGTCGAACTTGGCGACGGCACGTTCCTTGACCATCGAAATGGCTTCGGAAAGACCGTACATCTTGTTCGGATCAACACCTTCGCGGGTCTTCTGAACGCGCTTTGCGAGCTTAGCCATATCGATCAACCCTCTACCTGGAGGCCCATCGAACGGGCAGAGCCCTCGACCATGGCCATCGCGCCTTCGATATCGGCGGCGTTGAGATCCTTCATCTTGGCTTCAGCGATCGTGCGGATCTGGTCACGCGAGATCGAACCGGCGGAAGCCTTGCCCGGAGTCTTGGAACCCGACTTGATCTTCGCTTCCTTCTTGAGGAAGTAGGAGACCGGGGGCTTCTTCATCGCGAAGGTGAAGGACTTGTCCTGGTAATAGGTGATGACGACCGGAATCGGCATACCCTTTTCCATTTCCTGCGTGGCAGCGTTGAACGCCTTGCAGAATTCCATGATGTTCACGCCACGCTGACCGAGTGCCGGACCGATCGGCGGGGACGGATTTGCCGAACCTGCCGGGACCTGCAGCTTGATCTGGCCTGCAACTTTCTTAGCCATTTCTCTGCCTTTCCAAATGCTCCTTGCGGAGCGCTATGCCGGCCATGCCGGCGGCTGCGGTTGCGTGGTGCGGCGATCTTGCGGAGCCGGCAAAAGCCCCTCGCCTTCCACGCGCTGATCGAACGGACGATCGCGCCCGTTCAAAACTTTAAAGCTTCTCGACCTGGGCGTATTCCAGTTCGACCGGCGTGGCGCGGCCGAAGATCGAAACTTCGACCTTGAGGCGCGAACGCTCTTCATCGACATCCTGAACCGTCCCGTTGAACGAGGCAAACGGACCATCGGAAACGCGAACCTGCTCACCGATCTCGAAGGATACGGAGGGCTTCGGACGCTCGACGCCATCCTGCACCTGGTTGAGGATGCGGTCGGCTTCGCTGTCCGGGATCGGAACCGGCTTCGAGTCGGAACCGAGGAACCCGGTGACCTTCGGCGTGTTCTTGATCAGGTGGAAGGCTTCATCCGTCAGGTTGGCGCGCACCAGGACATAGCCCGGGAAGAACTTGCGCTCGCTGTCGACCTTGCGGCCACGGCGGACTTCAACAACCTTTTCGGTGGGCACAAGGATCTTCTCGAACAGATGATCAAGACCCTTCTGACGAGCCTTGTTCTCGATGTCCTCGGCAACCTTCTTTTCGAAATTCGAATAAGCGTGGACAATATACCAGCGTGCAGCCATCTTCATCTCCGCCTATTTACTTGCCGACGTTCAGCACGAGGCTGATCAGAAGGCCGAAAAGCTGGTCTGCGCCAAAGAAGAACGCAGCCGCGAAGAAGGCCATGGCGAAAACCATCAGCGTCGAGATCACCGTCTCGCGCTGGCTGGGCCATGTGACTTTCATCGTTTCCGCGCGAACCTGCTGCAAAAACGTAAAGGGGTTCATCTTCGATGCCATTGATGCCTACGCCATTAAGGCGCGTAAAGCTGTTCGTCCAGCCCGACGCGCCGCGTGTCTGTTTTCCCGCTACATAAACGGCGAATCTCTTTAATACAAGAGCAATACGACATTTGTTTTGCGGTTATGCACGGAGCGGGCGATATCGCCTTGCTTGACCAATGGCAGGGGCAGAGGGGCTCGAACCCCCGACCTGCGGTTTTGGAGACCGCCGCTCTACCAACTGAGCTATACCCCTACAAAGGCTCGCCAAGAAACGCTGGCCGCGTCCCGAACGAGCGCGTTCATATTCAAGTTGGGTGCGAATGACAAGCGCCTTTCGGCACTTGCGCAGATTTTATTCCCCACCCCTGCGGCCAGACCCGGCTTTGCCAAAGGTCGCCGGACGGTGATACACTCATCTTTCATGATTTGCGTCAGTGCAGTCGAGTTGAAGCGAAAGCACATTACGACCTTTCAGAGAGAAGATTGCGCGTTCGCTCGTTGGTTTTCCGCATATCGTAACAGCAAAACCGCTGCGCACTTTTGCGCGACATGCTTTTGGGAGGATAGCCATGGTTCAGTTCCGCGACCAGATGATCGCGCAATCGCGCTTCGACGATGTCGATCTGGAAAGCTCCGAATTCTATAACGTCAATCTCGACAAGGCTTCGGTGGTGAATGCCAGCGCCTGCGATGCGGCGTTCACCGATGTGATGATGTCGAACGCCACGTTCGGGCATGTCTGTCTCACCGCGGCGACGCTGCAGGATGTCGATCTGTCCGCGTCGCGGCTGGAGAATGTGAACCTCTCCAATGTCGATATCCGCTCCGCCAAGATCGAAGGCCTGCGGATCAACGGTCATCTGGTGAGCGAGCTGATCGCGCTCAACGAACGCATCACCGACGCCTCCAAGGTCACCACTTGATCGAATAGTCGAAACGCAGGCTTGCCTTCGCCTGCTGGTCAGTCTCGCTGAGACTTGCCGTGACGGTCGAGCGCTGGGTCAGCTGCTTCTCCACCGACACCATCTTGGTAAAAGTGCCGGCTCCGCTGTCAGCGGTTCCCGTCGTTGCCAGAGCCGTTCCGAGATCGGGGAACTCCAGCCTGAAAGTCTGCGATGCCGCGACACCGGCCTTGCCTTCGGCGCCCGCCGTGAGCGCCAGGGTGCGGCGGCTGACAACATCCATGGAGGATGATTGAATCCAGCTGCGCTTTTCGGACAGCAGGAATTGCGCCCTGCCCTCCTTGGCGTCGAAATCCATGTCGGCCTGCGTGGTTCTCAGAGCCGCCGGCGATTTGGATGCGTTGAGAAGGATTGATCCCCAGATCGACACCGGCACGGCGGAGACCGCGCCGTCGCCGTTGGCCAGAACCTCCGTGGTCACGCCGGCGCTCGGCTGCAGTGTGCTCGAGCCCTGCAGACCTGTCCTCAGCTTGACACCATTATCCCCGACACGGGAGACGTCCCAGATCAGCGGGCGATTGTCGGCATGTGCCTGATGCGCGGCGGATACCACGATCGCCAGTGCTACAAGTCGATGTTTCATTCGCATGGAGCCGGCTTCCTGTTTGCAGGTTTCGGCAGCCTCCAGCTTGGAGACTGCGGGGGTTCCTCCCGGTTCGGGCGAAATGTAGCCTCACTGGCAGTTAACAAATAGTGAAATTGTTGCATTGCGGCACATTCTGTCCACACGTTGCCGCAATGCCACCGTCAGGCTTCAAACATATTTACGCCAGTTATGCTCCTCCCTGAAACCCAGGACTTCGCGGATTTTCCTGTTGGAAATCATGGCTTCGTCGCCCTGCGGCTGCCATTTCAGCGGCACATTCGGGAAGAACCGCTGCGCGAGTTCGGCTGTGGATAAGTCGGTCGTGACCGTGTCATTGGTCGCGTTGAAGACCTGATAGCCGAGACCGTCCTTCTCGATGCACAGATGCACGATCTGGCCAAGGTCGCGCGCGTCGATATAGCACCAGGCGTTGCGCAGGCGCGTTTCCGGATGCGCCACGAAGCCGGGGAAGCGGCTATATTCGTGCGGCTCGATGACATTGCCGATGCGCAGCGCGTAGACGTCGGCGCCGGTGCGTTCGGAGAAGGCGCGTGCAGTCTTCTCGTTGATCACCTTGGAAAGCCCGTAGCTGTCCATCGGGTTGACGTCATAGTCTTCATCAAAGGGCAAATAATGCGGGTCGCGGTGCCCTTCGGCAAAGCAGATGCCGTAGGTCGTCTCGCTCGACGCGATGATGACCTTGCGGATGCCGAGTTTCACCGAGGCTTCGATGACGTTATAGGTGCCCATAACATTGACGCGATAGGTCTCGTTGTCGGGGCGGATGAGGATGCGCGGCACGGCGGCGAAATGGACGACTGCATCGAAAGGCTGGACGCCCTTGCCCGATTCGAGATCTGGAAAATCGCGATGCATGGTGAGCGCGTTGAAGACTTCGCCAAGATCGGTGATATCCACGGTGAGATTGGTGACGCCGGGGACATCGAGCGGCACCAGGTCGATATTGTGCACCTCATAGCCCTTTGCGATAAGCCACGGAATGACGTGCCGGCCGGCTTTGCCAGAGCCGCCCGTGAAAAGAATACGTTTCTTCATCGTGTTACCTCCTCGATATCGATGCATGCAAAAATCAGGATGACTTACGAGTCGGGCGGCAGACTAGATTGTTTGATCGCCAAACGGAAATCCCGGAGCAACGGATACATTGCCCTCCCAAACTCCGACCATCGCAAAAAAGTTCACGAGCTGCGTCCGTGCGAAACGCGCGCCCCTCTCCCCCACCAATCGGAATTGCGTTAGCGTCTTCCCGGGACAATATTTTCGAGGGGACTTTCATGTTTGGGAAACGCTCAATGGCCGCAGCCCTGCTGCTGCCCTTGCTGATCGGTGTGGCGCCTGCGCGTGCAGACGAACTGGTCGATGAATACAACGCCTATATCGGGCGCGACGATCTCTACAATTCCAGCGGCGAGCGTCTGCGCGAGCCATGGCAGATCATCCGCCAGGATCGTGCGAACTATTACAAGTTCAACATTCGCCAGCGCGGCGATGAGCCTGACGAGTTCTTCGCCTCGGTCGACAACCGCGCCAAGGCCGAGCGGATGATCCGTGATGGGACGATCACCCGCGAAGCGCGCAGGCGGCTGCTGCAGGGCGACTGCATGATCAATGTGAAGGTCTATCACGACCGCAACGGGGATTACCTCGAAATCACGGTTGACTGAGATCTACTCGCCGCTGTGACCTTGCTCGGGCTTTTTGAGCCCGAGCGCGCATTCCCGGTTCTCACCCGTTCCCGGCGCATTTTCGAACGTGCAGAACGTCTCAGGCGGATTGCCGCAGACCTTCGACAATTGCTTGAAGCCCACACACCGCCCATCCGGGCCCGCGATAGCCGGGGCCGCCCTTGCAGCCGCATCCCTTGCAGGCCGGCCGATCGGGACAAAATGCGACAGCAGGCGTCGATGTTATCGCGGTGAGCGACAGCAGGCATGACAGCAAAAGGAAGGCTTGGCGCGCGAATATCATCGTAAAGCTGTACTTAAGCCAACCCCTTTAAGTTCGCAATCTCTAAAACAAAAAGCCCCGCTGTCGCCAGCGGGGCCTTGCTGTTTCCCTTGCGGAAAATCGAATTACTCGACGATCGAAGCAACGATGCCGGCGCCGTGTGCAAATCGCGCTTGCGCGCCATTTGCACTTCTTTGTTGGCCGTCGGCAGCTTTCGCCACCGTCGTCGCTCGTCGATTACTCGACGATCGAAGCGACGATGCCGGCGCCGACGGTGCGGCCGCCTTCGCGGATTGCGAAGCGCAGCTTTTCTTCCATCGCGATCGGAACGATCAGCTCAACGTCAACGGTCACGTTGTCGCCAGGCATAACCATTTCCGTGCCTTCCGGAAGCGTCACGATGCCCGTAACGTCCGTCGTGCGGAAGTAGAACTGCGGACGGTAGTTCGTGAAGAACGGCGTATGACGGCCGCCTTCTTCCTTCGTCAGGATGTAGGCTTCAGCCTTGAACTTCTTGTGCGGCTTGACCGAACCCGGCTTGCACAGGATCTGGCCACGCTCGACGCCATCACGGTTCACACCGCGGATCAGGGCGCCGATGTTGTCGCCGGCCTGGCCCTGGTCGAGAAGCTTGCGGAACATTTCAACGCCCGTCACCGTCGTCTTCGACGTGGCGCGGATGCCGACGATTTCAACTTCTTCACCAACCTTGACGATACCGCGCTCAACGCGACCCGTCACAACCGTACCACGGCCCGAGATCGAGAACACGTCTTCGATCGGCATCAGGAAGGGCTGGTCGATCGGACGTTCCGGCGTCGGGATGTAGGCGTCAACCTGAGCCATCAGCTCGCGGATCGCGTCTTCGCCGATCGTCTTGTTGCTATCTTCCAGAGCAGCAAGAGCAGAGCCCTTGACGATCGGGATATCGTCGCCCGGGAAGTCGTAGGACGACAGAAGTTCGCGAACTTCCAGTTCAACGAGCTCAAGCAGTTCTGCGTCGTCAACCTGGTCAACCTTGTTGAGGAAGACAACGATAGCCGGAACGCCAACCTGGCGAGCGAGCAGGATGTGTTCGCGCGTCTGCGGCATCGGGCCGTCAGCAGCCGAGCAAACCAGGATCGCGCCGTCCATCTGGGCAGCACCGGTGATCATGTTCTTGACGTAGTCGGCGTGGCCGGGGCAGTCAACGTGGGCATAGTGACGGTTGGCCGTCTCATACTCAACGTGTGCCGTCGAGATCGTGATGCCACGGGCCTTTTCTTCCGGAGCGGCGTCGATCTGGTCATACGCCTTGAACTCGCCGAAATACTTCGTGATCGCAGCCGTCAGAGACGTCTTGCCATGGTCAACGTGACCAATCGTGCCAATGTTGACGTGCGGCTTATTGCGCTCGAATTTACCTTTTGCCATGTGAACATGTCCTCATGTGAAATTTGGGCGGACCGGCAGAACCGGTTTGGACGTGGCGTTTAAGGCTTTCCGCGCCTTTGCGCAAGACTTTTAATTGCTGGCCGTCCGGGAGATTTGGAGAGCTGCGGACGCCGGTGAAAGTGTCAACCTGACGTAAGGCAAGACTTTTCATCGAGGGACTTCAGAAAGTCATCGCAACAACTTAGAATCAGTCAGAAAAACTGGAGCGGGTAGCGGGAATCGAACCCGCGTATTCAGCTTGGAAGGCTGCTGCTCTACCATTGAGCTATACCCGCGGGAAGCGAATTGGTGGAAGGGGTTGGATTCGAACCAACGTAGGCTTAGCCAACGGATTTACAGTCCGTCCCCTTTAGCCACTCGGGCACCCTTCCATCCAGCGTTCGTCGGATCTCTCCGCTCGTCGCTTCAAGCCTTCGAGCGGCAGAACCGCCCGACGGCATGAGCGGCGTAATAGTCTGGCCTTCTCTCCTCTGTCAACACGGCTTTGTATTTTTTTTGTCAAAGTCCAAAGCTCCGCGATGACCTTGGCGCTTGAAACGACTATAGGAAGCGCATGAGCAAAGATGAAAAGAACAAAAACGACAAGGCTGCCGGTTCCGACCGCGACAAGCATTACGCCACGCTGCGCCGCGCCCATCGCGACCAGAAGCGCGAGCGGGGTGAAATCCCCACCCCCTCGCCCAAGGATCGACGCAAGGCACGTGCGGAAGACTGGAAGGCGCCGCAGCTGGCGCCCGAGCAGGTGTTTCTCTATGGGCTCCACACGGTGCGCGCCGCGCTCGACAACAAGCAGCGCCAGTTGATCCGTCTGTCGGCAACTCTCAACGCACTGCAGCGGCTGGAGGTCGACGAAGCGAACCCGCCCTGCCCGCTGGTGATTGTCACGCCGCAGGGGATCGAGAAGATCGTTGGGCCTGAGGCGATCCATCAGGGCGTCATGCTGGAAACGCGACCGTTGCCGGTGCGCCGCCTGGAAGCGTTGAAGGACAGCCCGCTGGTGCTGGTGCTCGACCAGGTGACCGATCCGCACAATGTCGGCGCGATCATGCGCTCGGCTGTCGCCTTCGGGGCCGGGGCCGTGATCACGACACAGCGGCACAGCCCGACGGAATCAGGCGTACTGGCGAAGTCCGCCTCCGGCGCGCTGGAACTGATCCCTTATATCCAGATTACCAATCTCGCCGATGCGCTGGCCGAACTGCACAAGCTCGGCTTCTTCTCGATCGGGCTTGATTCGGAAGGGCCCGCCGAACTGGAGAAAACCTTCTCGGGTGGCAAGATTGCTCTGGTCATGGGCAATGAGGGCAAGGGGCTGCGGCAGAAGACGCGGGAAACCGTGAGTGCGCTGGCGCGGCTCGACATGCCGGGCGCCATCAAGTCGCTCAACGTGTCGAATGCGGCGGCGATCGCGCTTTACGCCAGCCGGCAGTTTCTCGCCCGAGATTGACTCTCCAGTCTGAACAAAGCGCAGTTTTTACTTTACATAAACGGGGAATATGCTAGTTCCCCGCGCGTTGCCCCTATAGCTCAGTTGGTAGAGCGGCTGATTTGTAATCAGTAGGTCGGGAGTTCGAGTCTCTCTGGGGGCACCATCTTTCCATTTTTTGGATTTTCCGGTTGCGGTCTTCGTCGCGCGGTCCGCTTGCTTCCAGCCACAAGGACAGCGCGGGCCACACGCATCCGCCCGAAAGCATGATACGTGCGGCCCTCTTGCAAATTCCCGCGGAGCGGGACGCCTGATCGACAATCACATGGGCTGCTAATGCGGTGTTATCGCATGCCCATCAATTGTCCGATTTCGACGGACGTGGCCTGGTGTGCGGCAATTCCGCCATCAACCTGGATGATCTGTCCGGTGACGAAGCTCGCCCGGTCAGAGGCGAGGAAGGATACGACCTCCCCGATTTCGGACGGCTTGGCATAGGTGCCGGTCAGGGTCTGGCGTCGGAAAACCTCGCGCATTTCATCGGACAGCCCCGCCTTCAGCGACGATGTCATGACCGAGCCCGGCGCCACGGCGTTGCAACGAATGTGCTGTGGGCCGTATTGGGTGGCGATATAGCGCGTCAGGGTTTCGATCGCCCCTTTCGAGCTGGCATAGGCGGTTGAGAAGAAGCTGCCGCCAACGGCCGTGCCGGAGCTGATGTTGACGATCGATCCGCCGCCGCCCCTGATCATCGCGGGAATGGCATGCTTGCTCATCAGCATCGTTCCGCGCGTGTTGACTGCAAAGGTCGTGTCCCACCAGTCGACATCCATGTCGGCCAGCATCAGGTCGCGCGCCGCGTTCGTGCGGGCGGCGTTGTTGTCAAGCACATCCAGCCGACCGAACTTGCCGAGGGTGAAGGCAATCAAAGCCTTGACCGCATCCTCGTTCGAGATGTCGGCAACATGGGAGACAACCTCGTAGCCTTTCTGGCTCAGGCTGCGCGTCGATTCCACGACCACATCTTCAGCCATATCGACCAGAACCACACGAGCCCCTTCGCGCGCGAGAATTTCCGCCGTCTCGTAACCGATGTTACCGGCAATTCCCGCGCCAGTTACGATTGCGACCTTTCCATCCAATTCACCATGATCATGCATAATTTCGCTCCTCCGTAAGGACTTGGGTGTTGGTGTTATCCTTTGCCCTGTCACTAGCCCCCCTTGGTCATTCGTCATGATTTCCGAGAAGCAATGGTCCATGACTGGTCCATTCCTGAGCCCGACTGCTGGTCGCTTGCCGTCCCCGCCCGACGGTTTCGCGCATCATGTTTCGTAACCTGACGGGCGCCACCAAAGGCGGTGCCCGACTCATAATTTACGAACGTTCGTATTAATAACAAGCCCCAAACTGCACCTCGTCATAAAAAACAGAAAGACGGAGGCGGCGGCGACGCTGAAGTTTAGGCGAGACGGATCGTGCCCTTAGCGATCCGGTCCGGCCGGGCCCTGCTGAAAAGGCTGGCCGTCTTGCGGATGTCATTGTGTTTCATGTAGGTTCCGGCGCAACGCGTCGCGGGGCATTTGCATGACAATCGATTTCAAGACCATCTCCTTTACCGCCTCGTCCGCCCCAGACGCCGAAGCGGCGCGTGAAGAACTGGTGGCGGTTTATGGCGATACACCGCTTGAGGAAGCGGATGTCATTGTCGCATTGGGCGGCGACGGTTTCATGCTGCAGACCCTGCATAAGGCAATGAACTCCGGCAAGCATATTTACGGCATGAACAAGGGGTCTGTCGGCTTTCTCATGAACCGCTACAGCACGAAGGACCTGCATGAGCGCATCGCGGCGGCAACCGAGAATGTCATCCATCCGCTGGAGATGAAGACCGAGGATGCCTATGGCAACAAGCATACTGCGCTCGCCATCAACGAAGTGTCGCTGCTCCGTCAATCCTATCAGGCGGCAAAGCTGCGCGTCGATATCGATGGGCGCACGCGGCTTGCAGAATTGACCTGCGACGGCTTGCTGCTGGCGACGCCTGCCGGCTCCACAGCCTATAATCTCTCGGCCCACGGGCCAATCCTGCCACTTGATACGCCGCTCATGGCGCTGACCCCCGTCAGCGCCTTTCGGCCGCGTCACTGGCGCGGCGCGTTGCTGCCGGAAAAGGTGGTGGTCGACATCACCGTTCTTGAAGTCGAGAAGCGGCCGGTCAATGCGGTGGCCGACCATCAAGAGGTGAAGTCGATCAACCATGTCCGCATCCGCCAGGCGCGCGACATGAGCGTCAGCATCCTGTCCGATTCGGATTACTCATGGTCGGAGCGCATTCTGAGCGAGCAGTTCTCACCCTGACCACAGGACACGACAGTTGGTCGTTTCGCTTGTGGCGTCCCCCTCACCCCGCCTCCGCTGAAGCTCGGCGGACCTCTCCCCGATGGGGCGAGGCGGAGCGGAAACGCTGCGGCAAATTCCCGCTTCTCCCCTGCGGGGAGAAGGTGGCCCGAAGGGTCGGATGAGGGGGTGGGCCGAGTTCAAAGACGCCCAATGACGAATGTGTCGTGTACCGTGATTGCAAGCATAAGAAACCCGCCGAGGCAAGCGCCTGGCGGGTTTACTTCAATCGGGGCCTCAGCGATTTCAGAAGAAGCCGCCGCGCTGCTTCCACCAGCCAACCTTTTTCGGCTTCGGTTCGCCGCCTTCGGTCGTGCTACCGGAGGTCAGGACCGGTTCGGTGGCAATCGGGCCAGACGACGCGCTGGTGCGCGCGGTGCGGGCTGCTGGCTTGTCTTCGGCTTCTTCCGGTGCGGCCTCGGCGGCCGGAGCCGGCTCGGCAACGGTCTCAGCCGCAGGAGCAGGCGCTTCGGCAACCGGCTCAGCTTCGATCACGGGAGCGGGTTCGGCAGCCGCTGGCTCGGCAACGACCTCAGCAACGGCAACGGCCTCAACGGCCACGACCTCTGCGGCGTCCTCGCCTTCATCACCCTCGTCACCCTCATCGCCTTCGCCATTGGCTTCAGCGTCGTCGGAGCCGGCTTCGAGACCATCTTCCTCGCGGGTACGGCGGCCGCCACGCTTGCCGCGACGGCGGCGCTTGCGCTTGGGCTGGTCGTCGGAGGCAGAGGCGGAAGCGGGGGCGCCGTCGGCATCAGCCTCGTCGTCACCTTCATCGCCTTCGTCGTCGCCTTCATCGGCATCATCGCCCTGCCCGGCATTGGCCTGCGGGTTCTGACCGTCCTGATCTTCGCGGCGACCACCGCGGCGACGGCGGCGGCGCTTGCGCTTGCGGCCGTTCTGGTCGTCGGACTTCGCCTCGGCAGGCGCCTTGGCAGCGACGATGTCGTCTTCATCCTCCTCGTCGATTTCCTCGACGGGGATATCATCCTCTTCTTCCGGCTCGGGAAGCATCAGCATCAGCGATTCGACCTTGACCGGGTTTTCAACCGGATCGCCGCGGTCGATGGCGAAGTGCTGCGAGCCGACGCTGCCGTCAGCTTCAATGAAGATCGAGAGGCCGAAGCGGGCTTCGTAGTCGACGATCGTGCCGCGCTTCTGGTTGAGCAGGTAGAGCGCGATGTCCGGCGTCGTGCGGACGGTGACATCGTGCGTCGTGTTCTTGAGCAGATATTCTTCGACGCCGCGCAGGACATGCAGGGCGACGGAGGACTGCGAACGGACGTGGCCGGTGCCGCCGCAATGCGAGCAGACCTGCGTCGTCGATTCCAGCACCGAGGCGCGAATGCGCTGGCGCGACATTTCGAGAAGACCGAAATGCGAGATGCGGCCGACCTGGATGCGGGCGCGATCGTTCTTCAGATGGTCCTTCAGACGCTTCTCGACAGCGCGGTTGTTGCGCTTCTCCTCCATGTCGATGAAGTCGATGACGACAAGGCCGGCAAGGTCGCGCAGACGCAGCTGACGCGCCACTTCTTCAGCCGCCTCGAGGTTGGTGGCCAGCGCGGTTTCCTCGATGGAATGTTCGCGGGTCGAACGGCCGGAGTTCACGTCGATGGAGACGAGCGCTTCGGTCTGATTGATGATCAGATAGCCGCCGGACTTCAGCGTCACCTGCGGCTGCAGCATGCGATCGAGCTGCGCTTCGATGCCGGAGCGCGAGAAGATCGGATGCACGTCGCGATAGGGCTGGACGACCTTGGCGTGACTCGGCATCAGCATCTTCATGAAGTCTTTCGCTTCACGATAGCCTTCTTCGCCGGCAACGATGATCTCGGAAATGTCCTTGTTGTAAAGGTCGCGGATCGAACGCTTGATCAGCGAGCCTTCTTCATAGACGAGGCAGGGCGCGGTGGAATTCAGCGTCAGCGTGCGGACGTTTTCCCAAAGACGCATCAGATATTCGAAGTCGCGCTTGATCTCGACCTTGGTGCGGTTGGCACCGGCTGTGCGCAGGATCACGCCCATGCCCTGCGGCACTTCGAGACCGCGGGCGATTTCCTTCAGACGCTTGCGGTCGGTCGGCTGGGTGATCTTGCGGGAAATGCCGCCGCCCCGCGCCGTGTTCGGCATCAGGACCGAATAGCGGCCTGCGAGCGACAGATAGGTGGTGAGAGCCGCACCCTTGTTGCCGCGCTCTTCCTTGGCCACCTGAACCAGAAGGATCTGGCGGCGCTTGATGACTTCCTGAATGCGATACTGCTTGCGCGGCTTGCGAACGACGCGGTCCGGAACTTCTTCCATCGCATCTTCGGCACCCACGGATTCGATCACTTCCTTTTCGGCATGATCGTCATCGTCGTCGTCATCGTCGCGGCGGCCGCGTCGGCGGCCACGCTTGGGCTCGAATTCTTCGGAGATCGTGTCGGCTTCGACTTCGGCCGCCATGACGTCAGGTGTCGAGCCGTCGTCTTCGGCAGACGCTTCTTCGGAAGCGCCCTCGCCGGCTTCTGCTGAGGCATCGGCGGTCTCAGCGGCCGGTTCGGCGGCCACGGCCTCGGCCTCTTCGCCAGCCTTCGGCTTGCGGCGGCTCTTGCGGCGCGGCTTCGGCTTTTCAGCCGGTTCTTCACCGGTTACGGAGACGGATTCAGTGACCAAAGCGGAAAGGTCGGCTTCGGGCTGTTCTGCAGCGGCCGGATCGGCAACAGCGACGGGGGCCACCTCCGGCTCTTCGTGGTCGTCCCTGTCCTCGCGGCGAACCTGTTCGGCCTCTTCGGCGAGAAGCGCCTGCCGGTCGGCGAGCGGGATCTGGTAATAGTCGGGGTGGATTTCGGCGAAGGCCAGGAAGCCGTGCCGGTTGCCGCCGTAATCGACGAATGCGGCCTGGAGCGAGGGCTCCACACGGGTCACTTTTGCGAGATAGATGTTCCCGCGAAGCTGTTTCTTATGTTCCGACTCGAAGTCGAACTCTTCAATGCGATTTCCGCGTACGACTACGACGCGCGTCTCTTCCTCGTGAGACGCATCGATAAGCATTCTGTCTGCCATTTATGCTGCACTCCTCGGCGCGGCAGCAAGGAGGCCATTCGTAAGTTCATTGCAGAAATCTCGTGAATGAAGCCAGCCGGCGCGCCGGAAAAATATGTTCCCGAACAGGGGGCACTCATGCGCAACGAAGTTCCGTCAACCGGGTAAACCGGGCTCCCACTTGTCGGGATGAGGGACGGAACAAGGTGCGACAACGTCGAATACCAGTCGAGAACGCCAAAGCCATAGGCCCCTGCGGGCCCGATGAATTGCTCTTCCAAAGAGCTTGGTGGAAACCACCGTTTCTGTCCGGCAACTGCCGGAAATACCTGAACACACTGCGAATAAAAGCATCCCCGACGGCGGATGATTCGTCACGGGCGCCACAATTTTCGGTGGGCAGCCGGATGGGAGGAATCCATCCCGTCGATACTTTTATCCTGGCTCAAGCTTTTATGTTCAAACCGTCACAATAGCAAGGGAAAAGCCTCGCGACTGGAAACGCTTGTCATAATGTTGAACGAATTGTCCGGCAGCCGGGATTGCCGGCCGGTTCGAAACGCGTCATGAACGCGCATCTTTCCCGGGAACGGGGCCAATGTGGGCGGCGCGCCGCCCAAACACGCCGAGACTTGAAGAGGAACCGCATCGGATGCTGAGCAATGCCGGTCGCCTTCCGGGGCCAACTCGTTGGATCTTGCCGGCCCTTCTGGCGCTCGCATGCATGATGCTGGCCGTGATGCCGGGTGTCGCCTCCGCCACGGAACTGACCGCGAAGGCGGCCCGTATTGCGGGCGACGAAGCCCGAACCCGAATTGTCATCGATTTCGACGTCAAGCCGGACTTCACCGTTCATTATCTCCCGAGCCCCAACCGTATCGTGGTGGATATCGCCGGCACGGTGAACTTCGCCTTTCCGCCGGAACAGCTCGAGGCGCGCGGCATCTATGAGCGCATCCGTTTCGGTGCGATGAGTGCCGGACGCACCCGCCTTGTGCTGACCTCGAAACTGCCGGCAGGTCTCGAGGTTGCCGAGGCGCGCAAGAACGAGGACGGCGACGGCTGGCGGCTGGTGCTCGACGGCGCGATCGTGACGCCCGATCAATATGCGGCGATGAAGAAGCAGGGCAATTGGGGCAATGCTGAAAGCAGCACACCCGTAGTTCCGCTTGCGCCGCAGCAGCCCTCTTCCGACGGCGTCTTTACCGTGGCGATCGATGCGGGTCATGGCGGTATCGACACCGGGGCGATCACGTCCGGCAAAAACCCGGTCTATGAGAAGAACATCACGCTCGATTTCGCCAAGGCGCTCGGGCGGGAGCTGAATGCGCAGCCCGGCATCAAGGCGTTCCTGACACGCGATACCGATGTGTTTCTGTCACTGGGGGAACGCGTCCAGATTGCCCGCTCGCGCGGGGCCAATCTCTTCATCTCGCTGCATGCGGACACGCTAAGAGAGAAATCGACCCGTGGGGCGACCGTCTACACGATCTCGGACCGGGCATCCGACAAACTCGCCGACGAGTTGGCCAAGCGCGAAAACACCTCCGACGAGGTGGCGGGCGTCGAGGTTAAGAAGGAACCCTCCGAGGTCAACGACATCCTCATCGATCTGACACGCCGCGAGACGCAGGCCTTCTCGATCAGTCTGGCCAATTCGATCGTGCACTCCTTCGAGGGTCAGATCGGCCTCATCAACAACCCGCATCGTTCGGCGGGATTTCGCGTTCTGACGGCGCCCGACGTGCCGTCGGTGCTGCTGGAACTGGGCTTCCTGTCGAACAGCGAGGACGTCAAGCAGCTGCAGCGCCCCGACTTTCGCGACAAGCTCGTGACGCTGATTGCCGATGCCGTGAAGCGTTATCGCGACAAGCTCGGGGGCTAAGCCCGGAATGCGGCGGCCGCGACTTGACTTGGGCCGCGTTTTGACGAATCCCCCTGTGTCGGTTAAGTAACAGAGGTTACGGATCGGCGTATTGATTTTCCGGAACAGGGTGACAGGCCCTATTTTCCGCACATTCGGAACCTTACAGACAGGAACCGGCGCATGCGCGATGAGAGCCTGCGTCCGAGAGTTGGCCGCGTAACGCTGAAACGGCGCGATGGTCCCAGTGACATTGATGAGGCGGACGCTTCCCCTGATGGCCTGCTGACAGGTTTGGGGGAATGCAAACCGGTAAAGGCAAATGATTAGACTGATCGGATATTTCTTCGGATTGTGCGCGATCCTGTTCTTTGGCGCTGCCGGCGCTGCGGCGATCTATCTCAATTCGGTCATGAAGGATTTGCCGGACTACGAAGTGCTGGCCAATTATGCACCACCGGTGACGACGCGCATTCATGCCGGCGACGGTCAGCTGATTGCCGAATATGCGCATGAGCGCCGCCTTTACCTGCCGATCCAGGCCATTCCAGATCGGGTGAAGGCCGCCTTCATTTCCGCCGAAGACAAGAATTTCTACAGCCATCCGGGTCTCGACCTGATGGGCCTCGGCCGCGCCATTCTGGTCAACCTGCAGAATATGGGCAGCGGCCGCCGCCCCGTCGGCGCCTCGACGATCACCCAGCAGGTCGCCAAGAACTTCCTGCTCTCCTCCGACCAGACGCTTTCGCGCAAGGCGAAGGAAGCCATCCTGTCGCTGCGCATCGAGCAGACCTATTCGAAGGATCGCATTCTCGAGCTTTATCTCAACGAAATCTTCTTCGGCCTGAACTCCTATGGCATCGCTTCTGCGGCGCTGACCTATTTCGACAAGCCGGTGACGGAACTGTCGATTGCGGAATGCGCCTATCTGGCATCGCTGCCGAAAGGTCCGGCGAATTACAACCCCTTCCGCCATCCGGACGCCGCGCTCGAGCGCCGCAACTGGGTGATCGACCGCATGGTCGAGAACGGCTATGTCGCCAAGGATGATGGCGAGGCCGCCAAGAAGGAACCGCTCGGCGTGACGGGCCGCAAGGCCGGCACCTATCTCTTCGCCTCCGATTACTTCGCCGAGGAAGCCCGTCGCCAGATCATCGCCCAGTATGGCGAGAAGGCGCTTTACGAAGGCGGCCTTTCCGTGCGCACTTCGCTGAACCCGAAGCTTCAGATCTTTGCGCGCAAGGCGCTGCAGGACGCGCTGATCGATTTCGACATCAAGCGTGGCTATCATGGACCGATCAACCACATCTCCATTACGGGTGACTGGGGTCCGGCACTTTCGAAGCTCGACGAGATGCGCGACGTGCCGGAATGGAAGCTTGCGGTCGTTCTCGCAACCGACAGCAAAGGCGTCGACATCGGCATCCGTCCCGAACACGATCCGGGCGGCAAGGTCGATCCGGAGCGCCAGCGCGGCCGCATCGACGACGCCAACATGAAATGGGCCTATCGCTCATCCAAATCGCTGATGACGAAGGCAAAGTCTCCAGTCGACATCTTCCAGCCGGGCGATGTCGTCTATGTCCAGGCGATCGACGGCAAGCCGGGCCAGTACAAGCTGCGCCAGCCGCCGAAGATCCAGGGCGGCATGGTCGTCATGGATCCCAAGACGGGCCGCGTTCTGGCCATGGTCGGCGGCTTCTCCTACGGCCAGTCGGAATTCAACCGCGCCACGCAGGCCATGCGCCAGCCTGGCTCCTCCTTCAAGCCGTTCGTTTACGCGGCGGCCCTCGATAACGGCTATACGCCCGCCTCGGTGGTCATGGACGCACCGTTCGAGCTCAAGCTGCCGAACGGCCAGGTCTGGACGCCGAAGAACTATGGTGGTGACTTCGCCGGTCCCTCGACGCTGCGGCGCGGCATCGAACAGTCGCGAAACCTGATGACGGTGCGCCTCGCCAACGACATGGGCATGGACACGGTGGCGGAATATGCCGAACGCTTCGGCATCTATGATCACATGCAGCCTGTTCTCGCCATGGCGCTGGGTTCGGGCGAGACGACGGTCATGCGCATGGTGGCCGGCTATTCGGTGATCGCCAATGGCGGCAAGCAGATCAAGCCGACGCTGATCGACCGTATTCAGGACCGCACCGGCAAGACGATCTACAAGCATGAGGATCGCGTCTGCGAAAACTGCAACGCGGCCGACTGGAAGAACCAAGAAGAGCCGATCGTCGACGACAAGCGCGAGCAGGTTCTCGACCCGATGACCGCCTACCAGATCACCTCGATGATGCAGGGGGTGATTCAGCGCGGCACGGCCGCCGGTCAGGTCAAGCTCGACCGTGACGTGGCCGGCAAGACCGGTACGACCAACGATGAAAAAGACGCCTGGTTCGTCGGCTTCACGCCGGATCTCGTGGCCGGCGTTTACATCGGCTACGACAACCCGCAGCCGATGGGCCGCGGCGGCACAGGCGGTCACCTCTCCGCGCCGATCTTCAACGAGTTCATGCAGGACGCGGACAAGGGCATTCCCCCGTCCAAATTCATCGTTCCGAACGGCATGAACATGATTGCCGTCGACCGCAAGACGGGGATGGAAGCCGCTCCTGGCGATCCGAACACGATCGTGGAAGCCTTCAAGCCCGGCACCGGCCCGGCCAACACCTTCTCGGTCATCGGCGGCGAGGACTACGCGACGCCGGAAGAGATCATGAACCAGTCGCCGCAGGCCAACGATGCGGTGAAACAGGGGCAGCCGGGGCTGTTCTGACGAGTCGCCCCAGAAACAGGAAAGCGCGGGTCTGAGGCCCGCGCTTTTTCGTTTGCCGGGTTTACATCGGCGGCGGCAGAAACTATGTCATCGCCAGCTTTTCGAACCAAGCAGAAGAAGCGGAACCATGCGTATCGAAATTGAGAATATTGTCGACGAAATCAAGCAGGCCATAAGCCTGCTGAGGAGGCATCTTTGACTGGGATCAGGCGATAAGACGTCTCGACTGGCTTAACAACAAGTCAGAAGATCCCAATCTCTGGAATAACCCGACCGAAGCCCAGAAGCTGATGCGCGAGCGCCAGAACCTGGACAAGAGCATCAACGGCCTGAAGAAGCTCGAATCGGAACTGGCTGACAATATCGAACTCATCGAGCTTGGCGAGGCCGAGAACGATCCGGGCATCGTCAAGGATGCCGAAGAGTCGATCCGCGCGCTGCGCACCGAGTTTGCCCGCCTCCAGGTCGAAGCGATGCTTTCGGGTGAAGCTGACGGCAACGACACCTATCTGGAAGTGCATTCGGGCGCCGGTGGCACCGAGAGCCAGGACTGGGCGAACATGCTTTTGCGCATGTACACGCGCTGGGCCGAGCGTCAGGGCTTCAAGGTGGAAATCCTGGAAATGCATGACGGCGAAGAAGCCGGCATCAAGTCCGCGACCATCCTCGTCAAGGGCGAGAATGCCTATGGCTGGCTCAAGACCGAGTCAGGGGTGCATCGTCTCGTGCGCATCTCGCCCTATGACAGCAACGCGCGCCGGCACACGTCCTTCTCGTCCATCTGGGTCTATCCGGTGGTCGATGATTCGATCCAGATCGATATCAACGAAAGCGATTGCCGTATCGACACCTACCGCTCGTCGGGCGCCGGTGGCCAGCACGTCAACACGACCGACTCGGCCGTGCGCATCACGCATATGCCCTCCGGCATCGTGGTGGCGTGCCAACAGGAACGCTCGCAGCACAAGAACCGCGCCAAGGCGTGGGAAATGCTGCGCTCGCGCCTCTATGAGGCTGAGCTTGAACGTCGCGAAGCGGCCGCCAACGCGGAAGCCGCGTCGAAGAGCGATATCGGCTGGGGCCATCAGATTCGCTCCTACGTCCTGCAACCCTACCAGATGGTCAAGGACCTGCGCACGGGCGTCGAAAGCTCGGCTCCCGGCGATGTTCTCGATGGCGACATCACCGAGTTCATGGAAGCAGCCCTCGCCCACCGGGTGACTGGCGGAGCGAATGTCGAAGTCGCGGATATCGACTGAGATCGTGCCTATTCATCGCATGCAAAAGGGGAGCCCAAAGGCTCCCCTTTTTTCGTTTGGCCATCGGCCTCCTCTCACTCGGCGGCAACGACCGTGCGGGATACCGGACGCAGTGTCAGCAGGCTGAACATCACCACCATCATGGAGCATAGACCGATGCCGGCGATCATCGGCAACGAGGTGCCGTCGAAGAACAGCGATACCAGTGCCGTCACCGCTGAAGCCGCCACAAACTGGAGTGTGCCCATCAAGGCGGATGCCGTGCCCGCGATTCGCCCATGTGCCTCGAGTGCCAGAACGGCGGAGGACGGGACGACCAGACCGAGGAAGCCATAGCCCGCCAGCAGCAACACCGTCATGACTGCGAAATTATCCACACCGGCAAGACGCGTGGCCAGCAGCAACACCATCATCGAGGAGTAGAGCAAGGACGCCGTCCGAACCACGCGGCGCAGCCCGTAGCGCCTGGCAAGACGGGCGTTCAACTGCGAGAAGACGAAGAACGGAATGGCGTTGAGCGCAAACATCATGCCATAGGCCGAGGGCGAAAGGCCGAAATGCTCGATGATCACGAAGGACGAGTTCGAAACATAGACCATATAGCTCGACATGCCGAAAGCGGCGATGCCGACAATGCCCATGAAATACGGGTCCATCAACAGAAACCCATAATTGCGGAAGGCGCCGGACAGGCTGGTTTCCAGACGCTTCTCGCGGGTGCGCGTCTCGTTCAGCACAAAGGTCACAAGGAAAACACCGAGCAGGCCGAAGGCGGTCAGAACCCAGAAAATATCGCGCCAGGTCGCTACAGACACGATGAAGCTGCCGGCAAGCGGTGCGAGCAGAGGCGAGATGCTGAAAACCAGCATGAGGAGGGACATGAGCCGCGCCGCTTCCGGCCCTGTATGAAGGTCGCGAACGACGGCGCGGGCAATGACTGCCCCTGCCCCCGCACCCAGACCCTGAACGAAGCGGAAGGCAATCAGCGCATGGATGTTCGGCGCCAGTGCGCAGCCGATTGCGCCGATCATATAAATGGTCATTCCTGCAACCAGTGGCGGACGCCGGCCGAACATGTCGGAGAGGGATCCGTAGACGATCTGTGCGACGGCCATCGCAATAAAGTAGGAGGTGAGACTGAGCTGCGTCGCGCTGCCATCGGTCTGGAAATCCCTCGCAATCGAGGGCAGCGACGGAAGGTAGATATCCAGCGCCGAAACACCAACGGCAGACAGAAAGCCCAGAATCAGGGCGTAGTAAAGCGTCGAGGACTTCATCGAAATCTCTCCGGTTCTTTATGGGGATGGACAAGGCGCCGATGGGAGTTCGCCGCCGCATTATTCGTTTCTGCCCATATTTTTAGACACAAATGTCCAATTGGACAAGAGTGTCCAACTTGAAAATTTTTGATGGAAGGATTATTTCGGGTTCATGGACACTGAAACCGTCGAAAAGCCTGACCTTGCCAAATCCAAGCGTGACCGCATCCTAGAGGCGGCTGCGACGGTTTTCTGTCAGGATGGTTATACGGGGGCGAGCATTGACGCTGTCGCGACCAAGGCCGGCGTGTCGCGGCAAACGATCTATAATCATGTCGGCGACAAGGACGGGCTCTTCAAGGAGGTCGTCGCGGCGCTGACAGACAAGTCGGCGGCGAAGTTCATGCTTCTGATGGAGGAGTTCCCGGAGAAGCCCGACAATGTCGAGGCGGAGCTGACGGCGTTTTCCGCCCGCTTCCTCAATCATCTCACGCAGGACAAGACGAGTCGCTGGCTGCTCCGGTTGGCAGAGAACGAGAGTGGGCGTTATCCGGAGCTTTTCACGGTCTGGCGCGAATACGGTTCGGGTCGAAAACGCTCCTTGGTGGCGGCGCATCTATCACAGCTGGCTCTGAACGGGCATCTCGAAATCGATGATTCGACACTGGCTGCGCGACAATATCTGGCGCTTCTCACTGCCGAGTGGCGCGCAGAATTCCAGCTTGGCAGGTTCCCGAGCGAAGACGAATGCACCGGCATGGCGCAACGCGCCGTCAAGACCTTCCTGCGCGCCTTCGGCCGGCGCTGACGGTCAGCTATCAGCCCTTGCCAACACCCTTTTTCGTCTTCGACATCATGTTCTCCAGATAGCCGAGCATCAGCGCCGAAACGACGAAGGCAATGTGAATACCGGTCAGCAGAACGATCTTCGTGTCGGTATATTCGTTGATGTTGAGGAAAACCTGCAGCAGGTGGATCGACGAGATCGCCACGATGGACGAGGCAACCTTGATCTTCAGGCTGCCGGAATCGAGCTTGCCCAGGAAGGAAACATCCTTGTTTTCGGCATCGGCCTCGGCTTCGTCGAAACGGCTGACGAAGTTTTCGTAGCCCGAGATCATCACCATGACGATCAGGCTGCCGACAAGCGCCGCGTCGATGAGACCGAGCATAGCAAGGATCATGTCCCCTTCGTTGGCGACCATGACATTGGAAGCGATCTTGATGAACTTCAGCAGGAACGAGAACCCATAAAGCGCAAGAGCCGCAGCAAGGCCGAGATAGAACACCACCAATATCCAGCGGCTGGACAGAATGATGCGCTCTACAAGCAGTTCCAAGGATTTCATCAGTAACCTCTGAAGCATAATTGGGTCAGGGGACAGGTGAGCCCAATATAGGCGGCGGGGATCGAATTCCAAGGCGAAGCCGGAGCGAAAACAGACTTCTGCCCGGAAAAGATGGTCAGATGGCCTTCAGCCAGTTCTTCACCCGCGCCATGGCTTCGACCATCTCGGCCGTCGCACCAGCATAGGAGAAGCGCATCGTATGGTGTCCGTCGATGGGGTCGAAGTCGATGCCGGGCGTTGCCGCGACATCGGTCTCGGCAAGCATGCGGCGGGCAAAGCCCATCGAGTCATTGGTAAAGCGACTGACATCCGCGTAGGCGTAGAAGGCGCCGTCCATGGGCGAAGCCAGCTTCAGGCCCATGCGCGGAAGGGCCTCCAGCAGGATTTCGCGGTTCTGGCGATAGCTTGCCTTCACGTCTTCCAGCTCCGCCGTTTCGTTCAGCGCCGCTTCGGCCGCGATCTGGGAAAGCTCGGGCGCGGAGATGTAGAGGCTCTGGGCTATGCGTTCGAAGCTGCGGACCATGTCTTCCGGCAGGACCATCCAGCCGATGCGCCAGCCCGTCATGCAGTAATATTTCGAGAAGGAGTTGATGACGATCGCCTTGTCCGTCACCGACAGAGCCGTCGTTTCCTCTCCGACATAGGTCAAGCCATGATAGATTTCATCGGAAATGAAATGAACGGCATTGGCGTCGCACCAGTCTGCGAGCGCCCTCAGCGCTCTTGCGCCGCTCACCGTTCCCGTCGGGTTGGCGGGGCTTGCAAGCAGCACGCCTTTCAGGCGGATTCCGGCCTCGGCTGCGGCCGCCTCAAGCGTCTGCGGCGTCAGGGTGAAGCCGCTTGCTGCATCGGCCGCGACTTCCAGCACGTTCAGTCCGAGCGCCTTGAGAATATTGCGATAGGCGGGGTAGCCGGGGCGCGCGATCGCCACCCAATCGCCCTGATCGAAAAGCGCCAGAAAAGCCAGATTGAAACCGGCAGACGAACCGGTGGTGACGGCTATGCGCGCGGGATCGACGGAAACGCCATAGCGAAGCTGATAGTGGGACGACAGGGATTGGCGAAGCGACAGGAGGCCGAGTGCATCCGTGTAGCCCAGTCGACCATGCTCCAGCGCAGCGCGCGAGGCGGCGAGCGCTGCCTTCGGCGCCGGATGCGACGGCTGGCCTACCGCCATGGAGATGACAGGATGGCCGGCAGCGCGGCGCCTCGTCGCCTCGGCCAGGACATCCATGGCGTGGAAGGGTTCAACGTTTCCACGTGTCGAAAGGTTGGCCAAGGCAGTCTCCTCGAATGTCCGCGCCCTGCCCGCCTGCAATGTCTTCACATTCGCGCGATCAGGTCATTTTGTCAGGTTTTGCGGTTTGTATTCAGGGGCAGCCGATTGTAAAGAGCGCAGAGATAAATTTAGCGCCGGACGCTTTGCCACAGGCCAAACATATTTGCCGTCTGATATGACGGCACGACGCAGTTCCGGACGCGCGAACAGGAGACAGACATGGCATCGAAGATCATCAACCTGCTGGCATCAGGCGCCTTCGTTGCCGCCTCCGTCCTCGCGAGCACGGCGCCTGCCAATGCCTTCGACGATGCGCAGAAGAAGGAAATCGGCGATATCGTGCGCCAGTATCTGGTCGAGAATCCGGAAGTGCTGCTGGAGGCGCAGGACGCACTGCAGGCCAAGCGCGAACAGGCAACGGCGGCCAAGGCGGCCGGCGCCATCGACAAGAACAAGCAGGCGCTCTTCTCCGACGCTTCCGACCTTGTGATGGGCAATCCGAAGGGCGACGTGACCATCGTCGAGTTCTTCGATTACAACTGCACCTATTGCAAGCATGCCATCAAGGACATGTCTGCGCTGATCAAGTCCGATCCGAATGTCCGCTTCGTGCTCAAGGAATTCCCGATCCTCGGTCAGGATTCCATCGAAGCGCACAAGATCGCGCTCGCCTTCCGGGCGATTGCGCCGGAAAAATACGGCCAGTTCCACATGGCGCTTCTCGGCGGGACCGGCCATGCGAACAAGGAAACTGCCCTCAAGGTCGCCGAAAGCCTCGGCGTCTCCAAAGCGGAGATCGCCAAGCAGGTGGCGGCGAATGCCGGCGAGCAGAGCGTCAAGTCCTCTTACGAGCTTGCCGACGCACTGGGCATTCAGGGTACGCCCGCCTATATCATCGGCAATGACCTCATCCCCGGCGCTGCCGGCCTCGACGTCCTGACCCAGAAGGTCGCCAACATGCGCGCCTGCGGAAAAGCCACCTGCTGATCGTGCAGGCCGGAAGGGTTATCCACGCCTTTCTGCGGCGCTAAACCGGTTTATTCACCGCAAACAGGCCGCGCCCAAGCAATGGCTTCCATTTGCCTGAAGTCCAGACTATAGAAGAACCCCGACGCCGCCCGGCTGGCGCTGCGACGATGTCGCGCGCCGCCGATTGAGGTGATACAGGACGTGGTTTCGCGCATTTCCGAACGGAAGGCCGTTTCGCACTTTTTCTGGAAATGCTCTAGAGAAGAATAAGAACAGGACGATTTTCATGGCAGAGAAGAAGACCGGCATCGATCAGGCCCTCATTCGCGACCTCGCGAACATCCTGAAAGAAACCGACCTCACCGAAATCGAAGTGGAACAGGATGCCATGCGCATCCGCGTTTCGCGCGCTGCCCCCGCAGCCATGCACATGCCCGCCTACAGCGTTGCAGCCCCCGCGCCGGTCGCTGTTGCCGCCGCTGCTCCGGCCGAAGCTGTCGTGCCGGCCGTCGCCGCGCGCGACCCCAAGAACACGGTGGCCTCACCCATGGTCGGCACGAGCTACCTGTCGCCCGCTCCCGGTGCACGCCCCTTCGTTGAGGTCGGCCAGACGGTCAAGGAAGGTCAGACGATCCTCATCATCGAGGCGATGAAGACGATGAACCAGATTCCGGCGCCGCGCTCGGGCAAGGTCACCGAAATCCTCGTCACTGACGCCCAACCGGTGGAATTCGGCGAAGCCTTGATGATCATCGAGTAAGGGGCAGCCCATGATTTCCAAAGTCCTCATTGCCAACCGGGGCGAGATCGCGCTTCGCATCCTCCGGGCTTGCAAGGAACTCGGGATCGCGACTGTCGCCGTGCATTCGACCGCCGATGCGGACGCCATGCATGTGCGCCTTGCCGACGAAAGCGTGTGCATCGGCCCGCCGCCGTCGCGTGACAGCTATCTCAATATCCACCAGATCGTTGCGGCCTGCGAGATCACCGGCGCCGACGCCGTGCATCCGGGCTACGGCTTCCTGTCGGAAAATGCCAAGTTCGCCGATATTCTCGACGCCCATGGCATCACCTTCATCGGGCCGACGGCGGAACATATCCGCCTGATGGGCGACAAGATCACGGCCAAGAAGACGGCTGTCGAACTGGGCATCCCTGTCGTTCCGGGTTCTGCCGGCGAGGTGAAGCCCGAAAACGCGCTGGAGATTGCCCGTCAGATCGGCTTCCCGGTGCTGATCAAGGCGACCGCCGGCGGCGGCGGCCGCGGCATGAAGGTTGCCAAGTCCGAGGAAGATCTGGACGAAGCCGTTTCTACGGCCCGTTCCGAGGCTCTCGCTGCCTTCGGCAACGACGCCGTCTACATGGAAAAGTATCTCGGCAAGCCGCGCCATATCGAAGTTCAGGTTCTGGGCGATGGCGAAGGCAATGCGGTGCATCTGGGTGAACGCGACTGCTCGCTGCAGCGCCGCCACCAGAAGGTCTGGGAAGAGGCCAACTCCCCTGCCCTGAATGTCGAGCAGCGCATGCGCATCGGCCAGATCTGCGCCGACGCCATGAAGAAGATGAAGTATCGCGGCGCCGGTACGATCGAGTTCCTCTACGAAAACGGCGAGTTCTATTTCATCGAAATGAACACCCGTCTCCAGGTCGAACATCCGATCACCGAAGCGATCACCGGCATCGACCTTGTGCACGAGCAGATCCGTATCGCCTCGGGCGGCGGCATCTCGGTCACGCAGGACGAGATCAAGTTCTCCGGTCACGCCATCGAATGCCGTATCAATGCCGAAGATCCGCGTACCTTCACGCCGTCTCCGGGAACGATCACGCATTTCCATGCGCCGGGCGGTCTGGGCGTTCGCGTCGATTCGGGCGCCTATCAGGGCTACCGCATCCCGCCCTACTACGACAGCCTCATCGGCAAGCTCATCGTGCATGGACGCACCCGCGTCGAATGCATGATGCGCCTGCGCCGCGTGCTGGATGAATTTGTCATCGACGGCATCAAGACGACTCTGCCGCTCTTCCAGGACCTGATTTCCAACCAGGATATCGCCAATGGTGATTACGATATCCACTGGCTGGAAAAGTACCTGGCGGAAAAGCCGGCGGAGTAAAGACGAGCATCATGAGCGCGCAGCGACAGGACCCGGAACTGACGCCGGAAATCCTGCTGCGCGCTTATTCCATCGGTCTGTTCCCGATGGCCGAATCCGCTGACGATCCGGAACTCTTCTGGGTCCAGCCGGAACTGCGGGGCATCATCCCCCTTGACGGTTTCCACGTCTCGCGCAGTCTTTCCAAGATGATGCGCAAATCCCCCTTCGACATTCGCATCAACACGGCTTTTCGCGACGTCATGCTGAAATGCGGCGAACCGGCGGAAGATCGCCCGACGACATGGATCAACGAAACGATCCTTGATCTCTATGGCCAGCTTCATGAAATGGGTCACGCCCATTCGGTCGAAGCGTTCGAGGATGGCGATCTGGTCGGCGGGCTGTACGGCGTCTCGCTGGGCGCGGCCTTTTTCGGCGAGAGCATGTTCTCGCGCCGGACGAACGCCTCGAAGATCTGCCTCGTCCATCTTGTTGAGCGCCTGCGCGAACGGCGCTTCCGCCTGCTCGACACGCAATTCACCACAGAACATCTGAAGACATTCGGGGCGATCGATGTGCCGAAGGCGCAATACGAGATATTGCTCGCCGACGCGGTGTCACGGCCGGATATTGCCTTCGCAAACAACTGAAAGATTACTTGGCCTTCGAGGCGGAATCCGGCGGAGGAACGTCGGACTTCTGCTTGCAGCCTGTCAGCCAGACGTCATAGATCGGGTGCTCGACTGCGTTGAGACCGGGACTGTCGGCGAACATCCAGCCGGTGAAGATGCGGCGGATCTTGCGGTCGAGGGTGATCTCATCGACTTCGACGAAGCCGTCGACCTTCTGCGCTTCGGTATCGTCGCGCGAATAGCAGACCTTCGGCGTCACCTGCAGCGCGCCGAACTGGACAGTCTCGTTGATGTAGACATCGAACGTGGTGACGCGGCCGGTAATCTTGTCGAGGCCGGCGAAAACGGCAACAGCGTTGGAAATGCGCGCAGCCTGCGCCTCGCCCGTAAAGCCAAGCGCAACGAGCGCGAGAAGGCCGGTGAGCAGCCCCCTGCCGTATGAAAGCTTAGCCCTTGATCGCAAGATTCGCCTCATTCCACCGTGTCAGGCCACATCGCCTACAGAGCGATTGTGGCCACAAGGTGTCAGTTGCCGGGGGTCCAGGCGTCGTAGTCGCCGGTGACGCGCGGGCGCTGGCCTGCTTCCACCAGCGAGCCCTGGGGACGGTAAGCGGCGGCGGTGCCGGTCAGGTTGGCATGATGCGGCTTCTGCCACTCATGCGCCTTGTAGTCCTGCTTGGTCGGCGGAACGTCGGTGCGGTGATGCATCCAGCCATGCCAGCCCGGCGGAATGGCAGAGGCCTCGGCATAACCATTGTAGATCACCCAGCGCTTCTGCAGGCCGTAGCTTGACATCGGACCTTCATAGTAGACGTTGCCGAATTGATCCTCGCCGACACGCTTGCCCTTGCGCCACGTGAAGAAGCGCGTGCCCATGGTCTGCCCATTCCACCAGGTGAAGAGTTGAAGGAGGAAGTTCTTCATCGCAAAGCCTTGATATGACGTTCGACGGCGGGACTCTGTTTCGCCCAGCTCTTGTCCGCTTATGCAGCCAGAAAGCCGGAATGTCCAGAGCATTTCGCGGTTGCGCAATGTTCATCCCGCAGCGCCGCCACATGGCTTGAGCGCGAGAGCAGGATAGAACCACGTTCATATTCGGATTGTATGACACCCGGGATTTCCGGATTATTTCGGAACAGCCGAGTTCTCCGCCGTAAAATCGTCACGATAAAAGAACACCGCTCGACCGACTTATTGAGGGCCCCGCCTATTTCATGACGCCTGCGACAGAAACAGAAAAAAACGTTGATGAGGAAAGAAAGGGCGGCGTCTTCCGGCTGCTGTATCTTTTCGAACGCTATCGCGAATATCTGTTGCTCGCCGCCATCCTCGCCGTCAGCAGCCTCACGGCCTATGCAATCTATTCGCTCACCCGCGAAATCCGCATTGAAGATGTGCGCGATGCTCTGGCTGCCACGCCGCTTTCGGCCATTCTCCTGTCGCTTCTCTTCACGGCGCTGAGCTTCGTCGCGATGATCGCCTATGACATCAACGCGATCGATTACGTGCGCAAGGAGAAGCTGCCGCTCGTTTCGGTCGCGATCACCTCCTTCACGGCCTATGCGGTGGGCAACACGGCAGGCTTCGGCGCGCTGTCTGCCGGAGCGATCCGATTGAGAGCCTATCTGAGGCTTGGACTCACGCCGGAAGAAATCGCCAAGATCATCGCTTTCGTGACGCTCGCCTTCGGGCTCGGCATCCTGATGGTGACGGCACTCTCCGTCCTCGTGACGGCGCCACGGCTTGCGGCGCTTTCCGGCATTGATGCGCAGGTCATCAGGGCGATCGCAACCGCGGTCATCGTGGTGATGGCCGTTCTTCTTTATATCGGACGGGACGGGCGACGCATCAGCATCGGTTTCCTGACCGTGCGTCTGCCCGACAGCAAGACGGCGTCGCGTCAGTTTCTGGTCAGCGCGCTGGACATGGCCGCCGCGGCCACGGCGCTTTATGTGCTGATCCCGCAAAATGCCGTGGGCTGGCCGACGTTCTTCGCCATCTATTCGACGGCGGTGGGTCTCGGCCTGCTTAGCCACGTGCCGGCCGGTATCGGCATTTTTGAGGCCGTCATGGTCTCGGCGCTCGGCTCCAATGTCGACGTCGACCGCATCCTCGGCAGTCTGCTGCTCTACCGATTGATCTACAATGTCCTGCCGCTGCTGGTCGCCGCGCTCGCGCTGATCCTTGCCGAGACACGGCGCTTTGCGCTGGTTCCTGTCGCCGCCGCCTTTCGGCAACTGGAGCCAAGGCTCGCACCGGCGCTGATCTCGGCGCTTTCCGTCGTGACCGGGGCAATCCTCATCTTCTCGAGCGTGACGCCGACCAATGACGACAAGCTCGTCCGGCTGGAAAACTACATGCCCGTCTCGATCGTCGAGAGCGCGCATTTCGTCACCAGCCTGCTGGGTCTCGCGCTCTTCATCGCGGCGCGCGGCCTGTCTAACAGGCTGGATGCGGCTTGGTGGTTCACCCTGGCGACCAGTGTCGCCGCGCTGTTCTTCGCAAACTTGCGCGGTGTATCTCCGCTCGAAGCCTCGCTTCTGGTCGTCCTGATCATGACTTTGTCGATGACCCATCGGCGGTTCAAGCGCCCCGCGTCGCTGATCCATCAGGTGCTGGCCCCTTCCTGGGTGGCGGCCATGGCCGTTATCGTCGCATCGGCCGTGACGCTGCTCTTCTTCGTTTATCGCGATGTGGATTATTCGGACAGTCTCTGGTGGGAATTCGAGATCGCGGACGAAGTGCCGCGCGGCCTTCGCGCCGCCGCCGGCCTTGCGCTCGCCGCTTCGGCCGTCGCCATCTACAGCCTGCTGCGCCCGGCCAAGTCCCGTCCGCAACTGCCCACCGGCGATGCGCTGGATAAAGCCCTGCCCATCGTGATGGCCGGGGGCGCTGCGGATGCGAATCTCGTGCGGATGGGCGACAAGCAGGTCCTGCTTTCCGACAGCGGCAAGTGCTTCATCATGTATGGTATCCAGGGCCGCTCGTGGGTCGCGCTCTTCGACCCCGTCGGCGACGAGGAGGAAGCGCAGGAACTGCTGTGGCGTTTCGTCGAAATGGCGCAGGCCGCCGGTGCGCGCGCCGTTCTCTACCAGATCACCCCTGCTCTTCTCGGCTTCTGTGCTGATGCGGGGCTCAGAGCCTACAAGCTCGGCGAAGCCGCCACCGTCTCCCTGCCGGATTTCCAGCTGAAGGGCGGCCGCATGGCGAACCTGCGGCAGACGATCAGCAAGGCGCAGCGGGAGGATCTCGAATTCCACGTCGCTGCTGCCGGCGCGGAAGTCGACGCGATCATGGACGAGTTACAGGCCGTCTCCGATTCATGGCTGCAGCAGCACGACACGCGCGAAAAGACCTTCTCGCTCGGCTCGTTCGATCCGGCCTATATCCGCTCCCAGCCTGTGGCGCTTCTGAAGCAGCACGGCCGGATTGTCGCCTTCGCAACGCTGCTGGTGACGGATGCGAAGATCGAAGGGTCGGTGGACCTGATGCGCTTCGTACCGGATGCCCCGAAGGGATCGATGGATTTTCTCTTCGTGCGGATCATCGAATATCTGCGTGACGAAGACTTCCAGAGCTTCAACCTCGGCATGGCCCCGCTTTCGGGCATGTCGCGGCGCGAATCGGCCCCGGTCTGGGACCGTATCGGCGGCGTGATTTTCGAACATGCGGAACGCTTTTACAATTTCAAAGGCCTCAAGGCCTATAAGTCGAAGTTCGCACCAAGATGGGAAGCGCGCTATATTGCCGTTTCGGGCAACGCATCGCCCGTCATGGCGATCATGGACGTGACGGTCCTGATTGGGGGAGGACTGAGAGGAGTCGTCGGGAAATGAAGTTTCGAAATTGGTTGCTGGCCGGGCTCGTCTCGACGCTGGCCGCGTCTGCGTATCCATCAATGGCTGAAGACAGCGCCAATGGCAGTTACGACACCGGGCTTATTCCTTCTCCGCACATCGTTCTGCCGCAGGGCGGCCTGAAGTCGATGGTGTTTCTTCTGTCAGGCCCGGATGGCTGGACAAAGGCGGACGATGATCGGGTGAGCGCGCTTGCCGCGTCAGGTGCTGCCGTCGTCGGCATCGACTACAAGGCCTATATCGCCTCCATGGCGGCCGACAGCGAAAACGACTGCATCTACATGATCTCCGATATCGAATCGCTTTCGCAGCAGGTCCAGCGCCGCGCCGGCGACAGCGTCTATCACGCACCGATCCTTGCCGGCGAAGGACCCGGCGGAGCGCTGGTGCTGGCGATGATCGCGCAATCGCCGCCCGCGACGATCGGCGAGGCGATTGCAGTGGATCCGACGGCAGAAGTTCCGCTGACGAAGCAGCTTTGCACACCGGCAACCAAGCAGCCGACACCGCATGGTTACATCTATGCGCTGACCGACGACGCTCTTCCCGCACCCGTAACGGTCATCGAAACTCCGAATGCGCCGGCAGACGGCAAGGCCAATGTCGCCGCCATCGTCGCAGCACATCCTGACGTCAAGGTCATCAAGGACGACAAGACGTCCGTCGATCTCCTGCTCGATACGGTTAAGGACCATAGCGCCGATGGTGATACCGCCAGCAACGATCTGGGGCTGCCCCTGACTGAACTGCCCGCCAAAGCGAAATACGACACGATGGCGATCTTCTATTCCGGCGATGGCGGATGGCGGGATATCGACAGCCAGATCGGCGACTATCTCCAGACGCAGGGCGTGCCGACGGTCGGGGTCGATGCGCTGCGTTACTTCTGGTCGAAAAAGGATCAGGCGACGACCGCCAAGGACCTGTCGCGGATCATTGATACCTATCGGAAGAAATGGAACGTGAAGAACGTGCTTCTTCTGGGTTATTCCTTCGGCGCGGATGTGATCCCCTCGGCCTACGATGCCCTGCCGGAGCGGCAGCAGGCTCTCGTGAAGCAGATCTCCCTTCTCGCCCTGACCAAGTCCGTCGATTACGAGATCTCCGTCAGCGGATGGTTTGGCGCGGAGGGCAATTTTCAGGGTGGCACGACCCTCGACGCCGTCTCCAAGATCAATCCGAAGCTCGTTCAGTGCATCTATGGCGAGGACGACGACGATGCGGTCTGCGCGGACCTGAAGGACAAGGGCGTCGAACTGGTCGAACTGCCGGGCGACCATCACTTCGACAATGACTATGACAAGGTCAGCGACGTCATTCTCAACGGATTGCGCAAGCGGCTGAACTAGAGCATTTCCGGTGAAAAACGGATCACCTGAAATACTCTATCTATTCGTTATTACCAACGGAAAACCGGTTCCCACTTTTCCTGGAATTTCTCCAGGCGCGAAGGCGGGGGACGGAGAGTGTCCGACCGCTTGCCGCCGTCGAATGCACAAGCCGGTTGATATCAGAACCGCGTGATCACGCCGATGCCGACGCCATCGAAGCGGTCCATGGCCATGAGGGCTTCAGGGGCCTCATCAAGGCTTAGCGTGCGGCCGATCATCAGCTCCGGCTTCAGCTTGCCCACCTCGATCATTGAGAACATCGCGCCGTAGCGATGCGCCTGCATGCCGTGGCTACCCTTGATCTCCAGTTCCCAGCCGATGACGCGATCCATCGGAACCGGCGGGCGCGACTGATCGGCGAGCAGCAGGCCGACCTGCACATGGCGACCACGGCGGCACAGGCAGAGGATGGAATTGGACAGCGTCGTGGGGTGACCGAGCGCATCAACGGAGACATGCGCCCCGCCTGACGTGAGTTCCCGGATCGCCGCCGGCACATCGCCCACATTGCGGGCATTGACCGTAACAGCCGCACCGAGCTTCTTCGCGAACTCTAGCTTGTCATCGGACAGATCGACAGCCAAGACATTCGCGCCCATGGCATTCGCGATCATGATGGCCGAGAGGCCAACGCCGCCGCAGCCATGGACCGCAACCCATTCGCCGGGCTGGACGCGGGCCTGATCGACCACCGCGCGGAACGAGGTCACAAAGCGGCAGCCGAGGCCTGCGGCGGTGGCAAACTCCATGCTCTCGGGCAGGCGCACGAGATTGGCGTCGGCATAGTCGATGGCGCAATATTCGGCGAAAGAACCCCAGGCGGTGAAGCCCGGCTGGAACTGCGTTTCGCAGACCTGCTGGTTGCCCGAAGCGCATTCGGCGCATCGGCCGCAGCCGGAGACGAAGGGCACGGTGACGCGGTCGCCCTTCTTCCAGCGGAGAACATTGCGACCGGTTGCGAAGACAGTACCGGCGAGTTCGTGGCCAGGCACATGCGGCAGCACGATATCGCTGTCATGGCCCATCCAGCCATGCCAGTCGGAGCGGCAAAGCCCCGTCGCCTCGATCTTGACGACCACGCCATCGGCGCCCGGCTCCGGGTCTGGGAGCGTGGCAACGCGCGGCGGTTCACAGAATCGTTCGAAATAGACGGCCTTCATCAGGCACTCCCTGTTTTCAGAAGCTGAGGCTTTTTTCCATCAGGATCGCCGGCATCGCCGCGCCGGACGGGCCAACATTGTCAACGCGGCCGATCTCGCGGAAGCCAACCTTGGTGTAGAAGGCGATGGCGCGCTCATTCTCCACCGTCACCTCCAGCTGCATGCGGTCGGCATCCGGGAAGCAGGTTTCGATCTCGGCAAAGAGATCGGTGCCTATCCCCTGCCCCTGCCAGAGCGGATGGACATAGAGCTGATGCAGATTGGCGAGCTTCGGTGTCTTGCGCGACATGGCGGCATAGGCCATGCCAGCCAGCTGGCGGCCGTCATCGGCCACCAGAAACTCAGAGTCCGGGCGTCCGAGGCGCTGTTTCAGCGAACCCGGCGAATGCCACTGTTCGATCATGGCTTCCACGACGTGATCGCCATGAAACGGCGTGTAGGTGTCGCGCCAGGTCTCCGCCAGCAGCGTCTGCACCTTCTTCAGATCCGGTTCGCCGGCGGAGCGGATGAAGAACATTATTCCTCGCTGTCTCTATCAACAAGCTTCTTGTTAATTACTGCGTTAGATTTCAAGAAACCTATCAAAATCTCTTCAATCTGGTTTCTTAGATTGTCATCTTTTACTTCGATAAAAGATCCGGTAACGACAATCGGCTCCTTGAACCAAAAACGGTCATGATGCGTCTTTATTCGGCCTCTCAATCTTTTTGATCGACCAACATAGACTGGCCTTTGGGATATATCGTAAAATACATACACGCCGCCAGCTTCCGGAATAGTTTCCGGATCATAGGGATCAAAATCAACGAGAGATCCGATACCTGACCCTGTGAATTTAGTTTCCGCGGCAATCGAAACCGCGGCATCCACCACTACCCCAAGCGACCTACTAATCTTTTGCTTAGTAATCTCCCTCGGATTTTTTATGTCACCACGCTCAATCTTGTATAGCGCGACATAGGAGATACCTGCGCCGGCAGCGACGGTCTTAAGGTCGAGCCCTTTGGACTCCCGAATACTTCGCGCCCATTCGCCGAAACTTTTTTCTTCGGCTATTTCCTCGTCATACTCAGACAACGAATTATTCCTCGATCCCCAGCTTGGCCTTCACCAGCTCCTGCACGGCCTGCGGGTTGGCCTTGCCGCCGGTTGCCTTCATGACCTGACCAACGAACCAGCCGGCGAGTGTCGGCTTGGCCTTGGCCTTCTCGACCTGATCGGGGTTGGCGGCGATGATTTCATCGACGGCCTTTTCGATCGCGCCGGTGTCGGTCACCTGCTTCATGCCGCGCTCTTCAACGATCTTGGCCGGGTCGCCGCCTTCGTTGAAGACGATTTCGAAGAGGTCCTTGGCGAGTTTGCCGGAGATTGTGCCGTCCTTGATGAGATCCAGAATGCCACCGAGCTGGGCGGGCGAAACCGGAGTCTCTTCAATGTCTTTGCCGGCTTTGTTCAAGGCGCCCAGCAGGTCGTTGATGACCCAGTTGGCAGCAATCTTGGCGTCGCGGCCCTCGGCGACGGCTTCGAAATAGGATGCAATCGCCTTTTCCGAAACCAGCACGGAGGCGTCGTAGACGGTGAGGCCTAGATCCTTGACGAAACGCTCCTTCTTGTCGTCGGGCAGTTCCGGAAGGTCCTTCAGGAGTTCGGCGACGAAGGCGTTGTCGAATTCGAGCGGCAGCAGATCCGGATCGGGGAAGTAGCGATAGTCATGCGCGTCTTCCTTGGAGCGCATGGAGCGGGTCTCGCCCTTGCCGGCGTCGAAGAGGCGCGTTTCCTGATCGATCGTGCCGCCCTCTTCGAGGATGGCGATCTGGCGGCGGGCTTCGTAGTCGATGGCCTGGCCGATGAAGCGGATGGAGTTGACGTTCTTGATTTCGCAGCGCGTACCGAATTCGCCGCCCGGCTTGCGCACGGAGACGTTGACGTCGGCGCGCATGGAGCCTTCATCCATGTTCCCGTCGCAGGTGCCGAGATAGCGCACGATGGAGCGCAGCTTGGTCATGTAGGCCTTGGCTTCGTCGGCTGAGCGCATGTCCGGCTTGGAGACGATTTCCATCAACGCCACGCCAGTGCGGTTGAGGTCGACATAGGTCGATGTCGGATGCTGGTCATGCATCAGCTTGCCGGCATCCTGCTCCAGATGCAGGCGCTCGATGCCGATTTCGATATCCTCGAAATTGCCCTGGCGGTCGGGGCCGAGCGAGATGACGATCTTGCCTTCGCCGACGATCGGGTCCTTGAACTGCGAGATCTGATAGCCCTGCGGCAGGTCGGGATAGAAATAGTTCTTGCGGTCGAAGATCGAGCGGTGGTTGATCTGGGCCTTGAGGCCCAACCCTGTGCGCACCGCCTGCTTGACGCATTCCTCGTTGATCACCGGCAGCATGCCCGGCATGGCGGCATCAACGAGCGAGACGTTGGTGTTCTCGGGACGGCCGAATTGTGTGGACGAGCCGGAGAACAGCTTCGACTTGGAGAGAACCTGCGCATGGACTTCCATGCCGATCACGACTTCCCAGTCGCCGGTGGCGCCGGGGATGAGGCGTTTGGGATCGGGCGTGCGGACATCGACAATGGTCATGGAAAAACTCTCGGCATCAATGGGATTTCGAACCCTTCCGGTAGAACAAATGACCGGACGGCGCAAGGGATTTGCGGCTTTTGAAGGCAGCCAAGGGAGTTGAGCAGGATCAAGGCGCGGGCAACGTCTTTCCGCGAAAGTCATGGCATGGACGGAGAAGCACCATGAGTATCCTGAACTATTTTATCCGGGTCAATGAACATGCCATGCTGCTGGAGGCGATGACCTCGAAGCTCGGCCTGACCGAGCATCTGGAAGACCTGCCGGATCATCGCAACGTGATGAAACGCGCCGGCCAGCGCTGCCTTGCCTGCAGCCGCCCGCATGACTGCGCCGACTGGCTGGAAGACAATGACGAGCCCGAACAGGCCCCACGCTTCTGCCGCAACCGAGATCTGTTCAGCCGCATGCGCGACCAGATGCTCAGCGAAGAACGGCTCTAGAACTCGCTATAGCCGCTGCCACTCTTCTCCTCGATGAGGCGCTTGACGAGCCCGACCGTATCCACATCGCGGTCGAGCTTCGGCGACCACGCGGTCGTCATCCAGGACACGCCGTAACCGGCCTTGCGAAAAAAAGCGAGCGCGGGTGAGTTCTCGGAATGCACCTGAGTCAGCGCCGTCTCATGGCCATGTCCGGCGATCTCCTTTTCCAGATGCGCCAGTAAAGCGGTGCCGACACCCTGCCGCTGAAAAAGAGGTTCAACCCAAAGATCGGTCATGCTGTTGTCGAGCTTCTCCCGCGCACCCCAGCCAACGATCTGCCCTGCCCGCTCGGCAATGTCGATGGAGAGCCAGTGGTTGCGCGTGAAGGTCTCGAAAGAGCGGTAGGCACTCTCGCGAATGTCCGGAGCATCGCCCCACCCCTCGGACGACGAGTCCCAAGCCCGGAAGCCAATGGCCGCCAGAACGTCCGCTTCGTCCGCACGCGCGTTGCGTATGGTTGCCATGCCTGCTCCTTATCCCCACTCGAGAGCAGGAAGAGTATTGCGCGACGCGATGGGCATGAGAAGCGCGTGCAGCAAAGTCAGCGCATTGCGGCGGGTTAGCCCGGCGGTTTTCAACAGCTAATATATGGTGGCGCTGCGACTTGACACCGAGCTGCAGGCGTACCTACCTTCATGGTGCACAAAGGAGTGCCTTATGTTCAGTCTATCGGAGTCCCGGTAAAGGCCCTGCCGCGGAACACGTTTCGCGCGCCGGGCCCTGTTGAAATCGAGCCCGATGTCCTTGCGGCGTCGGATACGTTTTCATGCGCCCAATCGGGCGCCATCCGGACTTACGACCATGGACATTTCCAGCGCCGAACAGCGCATACTCCACCTGCTCGCCCAGGGCGGCAATATCGAACTTATCCGTAACAACGACCGCAAGATCGAGACACTTCGTCTTAATACGCGAGAGGGCTGGATCTTCAGTCAGATCGACATCATCACGTTCCGCAAGCTGAAACGCAAGCGGGCCATCGCCTCATCAGGCGGCAAGCCCTACCGCATCACGTCGCGCGGGCTTGAACTGGTTCGATCGCAACTCGACAACCGTTGACCCCAAATGGAAACGGCGCAGACCCGAAAGGATCTGCGCCGTTTTCCTTGAATTATTTAGAGGCTTACCACCACTTCTTCGGCGCAAACGTGCCCGCGGCCTGCTCAATGACGTGCGCCGTCTTGAACAGCGTTTCTTCCTCGAACGGCTTGCCAATGAGCTGCAGACCAAGCGGCAGGCCCTTGTGATCGAGACCGGCGGGGACGGACATGCCGGGCAGGCCCGCCATGTTGACGGTCACCGTGAAGATGTCGTTGAGGTACATCTTGACCGGATCGGAAGCGAGATCCTCATCGGCGATGCCGAAGGCAGACGACGGGGTCGCCGGGGTCAGGATCGCGTCGACGCCGTTGGCAAAGGCGATTTCGAAGTCGCGCTTGATCAGGGTGCGGACCTTCTGCGCTTGCAGGTAATAGGCGTCATAATAGCCGGCGGAGAGAACATAGGTGCCGATCATGATGCGGCGCTTCACTTCCGTGCCGAAGCCGGCAGCACGCGTCTTTTCATACATGTCGACAATATCCTTGCCGTCGACGCGCAGGCCGTAGCGGACGCCGTCATAGCGGGCAAGATTGGACGAGGCTTCGGCAGGCGCCACGATGTAATAGGCCGGGAGCGCATATTTCGTATGCGGGAGCGAGATGTTGACGATCTCGGCGCCGGCATCCTTCAGCCACTGCATGCCCTGCTGCCAGACCTTTTCGATCTCTTCCGGCATGCCGTCGACGCGGTATTCGTTCGGAATGCCGATCTTCATGCCCTTCAGCGACTGGCCGATGGCGGCTTCGTAATCCGGAACCGGCAGGTCGACCGAGGTCGTGTCCTTGGCGTCGACGCTCGCCATCGACTTCAAGAGGATTGCAGCATCGCGCACGTCGCGGGCGATCGGGCCGGCCTGATCGAGCGAGGAAGCGAAGGCAACAATGCCCCAGCGCGAGCAGCGTCCGTAGGTCGGCTTGATGCCGACCGTGCCGGTGAAGGCAGCCGGCTGGCGGATGGAACCTCCGGTGTCGGTCGCGGTCGCACCTGCGCAAAGCTGGGCTGCAACGGCAGCAGCCGAGCCACCCGACGAGCCCCCCGGAACGAGCTGCTGGTTGGAGCCTTCAGCCTTCCACGGGTTGATGACCGGGCCGTAATAGGAGCTTTCGTTGGACGAGCCCATGGCGAATTCGTCCATGTTCAGCTTGCCGAGCATGACGGCGCCGTCGTCCCAGAGGTTCTGGCTGACGGTCGATTCGTATTTCGGCTTGAAGCCGTCGAGGATATGCGAGCAGGCCTGGGTGTGGACGTCGCGGGTCGCGAACAGGTCCTTGATGCCGAGCGGAATGCCTTCGAGCGCGCCAGCCTTGCCGGCGGCGATGCGGGCGTCGGAGGCCTTGGCCATTTCGCGCGCCTTCTCCGGCGTCACGGTGACATAGGCGTTGATCACCGGGTTCACGGCTTCTATTGCCGCAAGATAGGCGTCCGTCAGTTCGACGGCGGAGATTTCCTTGGCGGTGAGCTTGGTGCGGGCTTCGGCAATCGTGAGCTTGGTCAGTTCGGTCATGGTGCGATCGTTTCGTCTTGAAATGAGGGCTTCGGGCGCGTGATGTTTCGGCGGTCTTACTCGACCACTTTCGGCACCATGAAGAAATTCTCGGTCGTGGAGGGCGCATTGGCGACGATATCGGCGGCCTTGTCGCCATCGTTGACGACGTCGGCGCGCTTGCGCATGACCATCGGCGTTACGGAGGTCATCGGCTCGACATCCTTCACATTCACTTCCGAAAGCTGCTCGACGAAACCGAGAATGCCGTTCAGCTCGCCCATCATCTTCTGCGCTTCCTCTTCGGAAACGGCGAGACGGGCAAGGCGCGCAACGCGCTTGACGGTAGCGAGATCGACAGACATTTCGGCGTCTCCAGAACGTTCAGCATGCATAAAGAGAGTCGGCCGCGCATCGCGCAACCGCATACGGCACCGGCTATAATTGGCGGGCGGGCGCTATGCAACGGTTTTTGGAAGCGTCCGGCGGCGCGAGGCTCCGCCGGCGCTTAATTTGAGCCTTCAGACTTCGACGCTGCCGCCGGCCTTCGGGGCTTCCACCTTCGTCTTCGTGCCGTCGAGACCGGCGATGAACTTGTCTGCCGTCTGGTCGATGATCGGGAACGAGCCGTAGTGGCAGGGGATGGCGGTCTTGAAGTTGAAGAAGCGTTGGGCAGCGAGTGCCGCGACCGCGCCGCCCATGGTGAAGCGGTCGCCGATCGGCACGATGCCGATATCGGGCTGGTGCAGCTCGTTGATCAGGCCCATGTCGGAGAAGATGTCCGTGTCGCCCATGTGGAACAGCGATGCCTCGTCATCGAAATGCAGCATCAGGCCATTCGGGTTGCCGAGCGCATGAGAAACGCCATCCTCGGTGATCTGTGCCGAGGAGTGCAGCGCATTCGTGAAGGTGACGGTGAAGCCTTCCATGCCGATCGTGCCGCCCGTATTGCCCGGCGAGAAGTTCTTCAGGCCCTTATGCGCCAGCCACATGCAGAGGTCGAAGTTCGCAACGACCGTCGCGCCCGTATCAGCGGCGATCTGCAGCGTATCGCCGACATGGTCGCCATGGCCGTGGGTCAGCAGGATGTGGGTGATGTCCTTGGTCGCATCCTTGGCGTCGAGGCCTTGAAAGCCCGGGTTGCCGGTGAAGAAGGGGTCGATGAGGATCTTTGCCTTGGCGGTATCGAGACGGAAGGCAGAATGGCCGAGCCATGTGATTTTCATGGGAGGTCTCCCTTAATGTCTTGCGGGGGATGGGCCGGCGCCACGCGACGCGACAAGGCCCATGGGCGGGTGCAGATTAGGGGTTGGAGCGAGAGGATCAAGCCCTTGTGTCACACTTTCGCGTTACGTGGATTGGCCTATACTCGGATCAGGGAGTTGGAGGAGTTCACAATCATGAAACAGAAAATCATCCGCAAGATCGCCCATGTCTGCATTTTCGCGCGCGATATCGATGCGGCGGCGGATTGGTATGCCAAAGTGCTCGGCTTCGAGAAGGTGTTCAACTTCACCCGCGAAGGGCGCGTCTTCGGATACTATCTCGATGCCGGTGGCGACACGCATATCGAGGTATTCGAAAATGCGGAGGCTGAATATTCGAAGCGCAACCAGATCAACCACATCTGCTTCGAAGTGGTGAACATGGACGAAGCGATCGCCCATATTCGCGGCTGCGGGGTGGAGGCGAGCGCCAAGTCCAATGGCTGCGACGAAACCTGGCAGAGCTGGATCACCGATCCGAATGGCGTTCGCATCGAGCTTTTCGAATACACGCCAAAGAGCGCGCAGTTCACCGGCGGCGACCGCGTCGCGCATTGGTGACGTCGAACGTCAGTCAGACGAGCGCCAGCATGATCGAGATGGTGAAGAAGCTGGCGGTCGTGGCCATCAGCAGGGCGGCGGAGCTCATCTCCTGATAGCCGAAGCGCTGGCCGATGATCGGATAGACCGTCAGCATCGGAGAGGCCGCATAGACGATCGCCATCTTGCGTATTACCGGGTCGAGACCCGGCATCAGGAACGACACGGCAAGCGCGCTCAGCGGATGCAGCACCAGCTTGCCGATGGAAACCTGCGTCGCATCCGGCAGGAGGCTGCCACCGGCTTTCGTCGAGACCAGCGTGGCGCCGACGATGAAGAGCGCCACCGCGCCGGAAGCATTGGCCAGCATGTCGATGGCATGGAAAAGCGCCATGCTCTTGAAATCCACGCCGGACGCCGAGATTGCCGCACCGATGAAAAGCGAGATGATCAGCGGATTGCGGATGAGGGAGATCAGCGACCCGCGCAGGGCCTTCAGCGCACCCGCGCCCCCGCGCTGGCCATCTTCCGCCAGCACCATGCCCGCTGGCAGGATGATCAGGTTTTCGACGATCATGTTCAGCGCGAGGCCGATCGGAGCCAGCGGCCCGACCACCAGCGAGGCGACCGGAAAGCCCACAAAGCCGCTATTGCCGCTCGATGAGCCGAGCGCCATCAGGGCGCTTTCTGTCAGCGACTTGCCGCGTGCAAACCGCGCGACGGAGAGCGAGATGCCGAAGGTCAGCAGAGAGGCGGTGAGATAGAGCAGCAGATAATCGAGATGCAGGAAGTCGCTGATCGGGTGCAGCACGAAGGCGCGCAGGATGAGGGCCGGCAGGGCGAAATACCAGACGAAGGTCGAAAGCCCGCGCAGGTCCACGCGCTCGAGGCTCAGGAAACGACCGGCGATGGCGCCCGTTCCGATCAGGACGAAGATCGGCAGCGTGATGGAGAAGATGGCAAGCATGCGAAATTCCGGAGGGTGTTCGTGGCCTTATAGGCCAAGTCATCTCCTTGTGACAGGCTGCTTTTGGCAAGATCGGTTCCCTCTGATATGGAGAGCAAACGATTTGCACTCGAACGCCAAGAGCCGCCATAAACCATGACCATTTTGACGCTGGAAGACTTCGCGGGGGCCCTGCCCGCCGGTCAGCCGATTGCCGGGCTCGATCTCGGCACCAAGACGATCGGGCTTTCGCTCTCGGATATCGGCCTGCGGTTTGCCACGCCGCGCCCGGTGATCAAGCGCGTGAAGTTCGGGCCGGATGCGGAAGCGCTGCTGGCCTTTGCGGAAAAGGAAAAGGTTGCGGCCTTCGTGATCGGCCTCCCGATGAACATGGATGGCAGCGCCGGACCGCGTGTTCAGGCTACGCGCGCCTTCGTGCGCAACATGGAGGCGAAGACGGCCCTGCCGTTCATTTACTGGGACGAGCGGCTTTCGACAGTCGCTGCAGAACGGGCGCTCTTGGAGATGGATGTGTCGAGAGCCAAGCGGGCCGAACGGATCGATTCCGCCGCGGCATCCTTCATTCTCCAGGGCGCATTGGACAGGTTGTCGTCGCTGCGCAGAGCCGCTTCCGGCGAAGACTGAGCACGGCGGGCCTTCCACCAGGCGGCGATCTTCCTGCGGCGGCGGAAGAGAAGAATGGCGATGACAAGCAAGCTGTCGGTGCCGATCGCCTTGGCGACCAGCGGCGCGACCGATTGCGGATCTATGCCGAGCGTCTGGCCATACATCTGCAGCACGAGCTCATGCGCCTGCCGCGTCAGCATGAAGAAGCCGAAATTGATGTCGTAGTAGGACAGGCCATACCAGCCGCCGAGAAAGATGATCGGCCCGAGCCAGAAGACGAGGAACCACTTCATGCGGCCGTCTCCTCGGGCCCGGCCGGCTGCGGCAGCCAACGGACCATGAGCTTCGGCAGCAGATCCGGAACCACGCCATACCAGAGGTGCATCAGCAACCGGTCCACCAGCCCCATGACGACAACGACGACCATGGGGACAACGAGGCTGACCGCCGCCATGGCAAACAAGGCCGTGAGGCATGCCATCGCCACCATCCTGCTCCGCCCGGTGTCCATACGCATCACACACCCTGTCGCCTGCCCCACAGGACAGGTCGGATTTACGCAACAGCCCTCGCGGCATCATGCCCCGATCCCGGCTGAAATTAACCATTGGGTAACCATTTCAGTTAACGCGCAAGGGCGCAACGTAAACCATTTGTTAAGGTTAATGGCGCGGCGACCAGCTGTGGATGGCGTGTGGATATTAGCGGCGTGGCCCCTGATTTGCGCCTGCCCGGACGGGCGGCATGGCGCATGGCGGGCCTTGCATCAGACGTAGGCGGCGCGGGCCATACGGGCGACGGCACCGACGGCTCTTGCCCACTCCTTCTGCGACTTCAGCGGCAGACCGGCAAAGCTGCCGGACGTCTCGGCTGCCAGAACGAGCTGCTGCACGGCCGCGATGACGACCGCATTAAGGGCGACCGTATCGCCGCCCTTCGGGGGCGTCAGCGAACCGCGCATGCGCTCGATCCACTGCGCAATGCCCTTGGCGCGGGCATCGGCCATGCGGGCGATATGCGGCGAGCTTTCGGAGAGTTCCCAGACCAGAATACGTCGCATCAGCGGATCAGCGCGGAGCGCATCGCCATAGAGTTCTGCCAGACGCTCCATCAGATCGCCATAAGTCAGCAGAAAGCGCCCGCCCTGATCCTCCGGCACATGCTGCGTCACCCAGCCGGCCAGATCCTCACCGATGGCATCGACCAGCCCGTCGAGCCCGCCGAAATAGCGGTAGATCAGCTGCTTGTCGCAGCCGGCCTTGCGGGCGACCGCATTCACCCCGAAGGCCCGAAACCCGCCCTCGGCCAGAAGCGCCCTGCCCGCCTGAAATATGCGCGCCTGCGTTTGCGCTCGGTCGCGCACCGGCTGTTCCTTTTCAGGCGCTGCAGGCGTTTCAAGGATTTCGGCAGCGGTCGCGGTCATGTGTGCGGTCATGGGCAATCAGTTTTCCGGCAAAGTCACTCGATGGTGATTAGGCCGGCGGACTGTCACCTGCAATGGAGGCAGGCAGGTATGCACAGGAATGTCGTGCTGACCCGACATCAGAAAGTTTGATACGATGATCGCCCGGCGCGCTTGTTTTCCTGCCCCGGCTTTGCGAGGCTCTGTGCGTTCAACTCCATATACAAGACCGCCATGTACATACCATCCGCCTTTTCCATCACCGAGCGCTCCGACATCTTCGGCATGATCCGCGCCTGCGGTCTCGCGACCTTCATTACCGCGGGGCCTGACGGCCCCATGGTGACGCCGCTGCCTATGCTGCTCAACGAGAACGAGGGCGAGTTGGGCACGCTCTATGGCCACATCGCTCGCGCCAATCCGCACGGACGCTCGCCGGTTGTGGGCGACGCGGTCGCGCTGTTCAGCGGGACGGATGCCTATATCTCTCCCGGCTGGTATGCCTCAAAGACCGAGCACCACAAGGTCGTTCCAACATGGAACTATGAGATAATCGAAGCACGTGGAGCCGTCGAATTCTTTGACGACAGGTCCCGCCTCCTCGATCTCCTTTCGCAACTGACGGACCTGCATGAAGGGAGGCGGGGCATGACCTGGCGCGTCGATGATGCGCCCGCCGATTTCATCGACATGCAGCTGCGTGCCATTGTCGGTGTGCGCTTGCCCATTAGCTCGCTGCAGGGCAAGAGGAAGATGAGCCAGAACCGCAATGCGCAGGATCGCGCCGGTGTCGCTAGGGGACTGGATGCCAGCGAACGCGAAGAGGACCGCGCGGTTGCGCGTCTCATTCCTGTCTGACGCCCCAGCTGATTGCCACATACCCGAAAGCCCCCATGCTTCCCATTTTCGAAAGTATCCTCCCCGTCTTTCTCGTCGTGATCCTCGGCGCCCTCATGAAGCGCGCGCCGTGGATTCCGGCTGAGATGTGGGACGGGCAGGCATTTCGGCCTCGACCTATACGTCGATCTTCCAGACGACGAGCCGGTGGAACGGGTTTGTGGCGCTCGCTGTCGCCGAGAAGCTTTACGGCAAACCGGGCATCGAGGTTGTCGCCTATGTCATGGCGATCATCGTGCTGCCACTGAATGTCATCAATGTCGGCGTGCTGCTCGCCATGACCGGCAGCGGACGGACCCTCGGAGACTTCCTCAAGCAGTTCATCCGCAACCCCATCATTCTCGGATGCGCGCTCGGCGTGATTTTCAATCTCCTGCACATCCGCGTCTATCCGCCGCTGGAGGATACGATCGAGATGGTGGCGCGCACGTCACTGCCGCTCGGCCTGATGATGTTGGGCGCCGGCCTGCGGATTTCCGATGCGCTCAGGCCCAATGCGTCGGCGCTCTGGCCGGTGGGGCTGAAGCTTCTCTTCACGCCGCTGATGGTCGTTTTGTTCGGGCTTGCCATCGGGATCAATGGCGTGACGCTGATGGCGCTTTGCGTCTGCGGCGCGGTGCCGACGGCCATGAACGGTTACCTGCTGGCCAAGCAGATGGGCGGTGATGCGCCGCTTTATGCCGCCGTCACGACATTGCAGACGGCGGCTTCATTCTTCACCATTCCGCTGGCGCTTTACCTGACGGCTTACATCGGCGGATAAAGCAGCTCCACAATAAACCGAGCGTCAAACCGCATATCCAACATGCCATAGGTGTAGCGCCAGCCGGTGGCGAGGCGGCTTTCTGCATAGGCGTCGGCAATGCGCCCCGCCCCGATGCGGCGAAGCTCGGCTGCCGCGGCAGCCATCGCGAGCTGTTCAACGAAGAGACGCGCGGCACTCTCGTCGCGTTCGCAGAGCGAGGCGGCGGCGCGCAGCACATCGACGGTCTTTGGGCCGGAAGGGCCGAGATCGCGCGAGATCATGGCGAAGACGGCGTCGAACAGGTCCTTGCCCTTGCGCAGCACACGCAACACGTCCAGCGCCATGACATTGCCGGAGCCTTCCCAGATCGCATTGACCGGGGCCTCGCGATAGTGGCGGGCGATCGGGCGCTCTTCGATGTAGCCGCTGCCGCCGATGCATTCCATCGCTTCATAGATGAGCGAAGGCGCTATCTTGCAGACCCAGTACTTGACGACCGGAGTCATGACGCGGGCGAAGGCCGCCTCTTCCGGGCTTTCGCCCGCCTTGTCGAAGGAGGAAGCGAGACGGAACACGAGGCCGGTGGCGGCCGCGACATCCAGCGCCATGTCGGCGAGAACGCGGGTCATCAGCGGCTGGTCGATCAGCGTCTTGCCGAAGGCGTAGCGGCCGCGTGTGTGATGGACGGCCTCGGCAAGGCTGGCGCGCATCAGGCCGGCGGAGGACACAGCGCAATCGAGCCGCGTCAGCGTCACCATGTCGAGGATCGTGCGAATGCCGGCATCGGGGTCACCCAACAGATAGCCGTAGGTGCCGGAGAATTCGACTTCCGAAGAGGCGTTGGACCGGTTGCCGATCTTGTCCTTGAGGCGCTGGAAGCGCAGGCCGTTGGCCGAACCGTCTTCGAGTAGGCGTGGCACGAGGAAGCAGCCCATGCCCTCTTCCGTGTTCGCCAGCATGATGAAGGCATCGCTCATCGGGGCGGACATGAAGAACTTGTGACCGGTCAGGCGGTAGATGCCGTCTGAAACCTTTTCGGCGGCCGAGCGGTTTGCGCGGACATCCGTGCCGCCCTGCTTTTCCGTCATGCCCATGCCGAGCGTCACGGCCGTCTTCTGGCCGGCGGGACGGTTGGAGCTGTCATATTTGCGCGACAGGATGCGCGGTGCCCATTCCTTCTGCAGGATCGGCGAGGCGGAAATGGCGGCGAGCGACGCGTTCGTCATCGTCAGCGGGCAGAGGTGGCCGCTCTCGAGCTGCGAGGTGAGGAAAAAGCGCACGGCGCGCGCCGAGTGGGCCTTGCCCTTTTCCTCCAGCGTCTGGTCCCAGACAGAGCTATGCAACCCGCTCGCCATGGAGCGGCGCATCAGCGCGTGATAGGCCGGGTGGAAATCGATGACATCGAGACGTTCCCCGCGGGGACCATGGGTGCGCAGCTTCGGTACGCCCTCGTTCGCCATGCGGGCAAATTCCTGGCTTTCCGCCAGCGTCGCGTAGCGGCCAATGCCGTCGAGTTCATCGCGCACCCCGCGCGGGAGGGAGGCGGTCAGATCCACCAGCAGCGGGTCGGAACGATAGGCATTGATGCCGGACCACAGCGGCGGCTGGTTCAGGCTCGCGAAGATGTCGTCTTCTGTCTTGTCTGTCATAGCCGCAGTTCTATCCGGATTCGTTCAAAAAAGCATGGGGATGAGACCCCCCTTGTCCCCATCCTTCTCACAGGCCGCTTGCCGGGTAAAGCCACACTGATTATAGAGCCCCAAAAGTCAGTATAAGAGGCGGCCCCATGGACTTCTTTCCGCATCGCCATCTCCTCGGCATCAAGGGTCTTCAGCCACCGGATATCGAGTATCTGCTCGACAAGGCAGACGAGGCCGTCAAGATCAGCCTGCAACGCGAGAAAAAGACCTCGACGCTGCGCGGGCTGACCCAGATCAACCTCTTCTTCGAAGCCTCGACCCGCACGCAATCGTCCTTCGAGCTTGCCGGCAAGCGGCTTGGCGCGGACGTGATGAACATGTCGGTCGCCAACTCTTCCGTGAAGAAGGGCGAGACACTTATCGATACGGCGATGACGCTGAACGCGATGCATCCCGACGTGCTGGTCATCCGCCACTCCTCCGCCGGCGCCGCTGCCCTCCTCGCTCAGAAAGTCTCCTGCGCGGTCATCAATGCCGGCGACGGTCAGCATGAGCATCCCACGCAGGCGTTGCTTGATGCGCTGACCATCCGCCGCGCCAAGGGCCGGCTCTCAGGCATCACGGTCGCCATCTGCGGCGACGTGCTGCATTCGCGCGTGGCGCGCTCCAACATCATCCTGCTCAACGCCATGGGCGCGCGGGTGCGGGTCGTCGCGCCGCCCACGCTTCTGCCGTCCGGCATTGCCGACATGAGCGTCGAGGTCTTCCACGATATGGAGGAAGGCCTGAAGGATGCGGATGTCGTGATGATGCTCAGGTTACAGCGCGAGCGCATGTCCGGCTCCTTCGTGCCGTCGGTGCGCGAGTATTACCGCTTCTACGGGCTGGACGCCGAAAAGCTGAAGGCTGCCAAGGAAGACGCACTCGTCATGCATCCAGGTCCGATGAACCGCGGTGTCGAGATCGCTTCCGAGATTGCCGACGGTCCGCAGAGCGTCATCGGGCAACAGGTTGAAATGGGGGTCGCCGTGCGCATGGCGGTCATGGAAGCCCTCCTCGTCTCACAGAACCAGGGGCCGCGCACATGACCGTGACCGTTCTCACCAATCTCCGCATCGTCGATCCGTCGCAGGACATGGACGAGACCGGCGCGATCGTCATCGAAGACGGAAGGATTGCCGCCATCGGTGCTTCGACGGCGAAGTCCCTGCCTGCCGGCGCCGAAGTCCGCGACATGGGCGGATTGCTCGCCATGCCGGGTCTGGTCGATACGCGCGTCTTCATCGGCGAACCGGGCGGCGAGCATCGCGAAACGATCAAGTCCGCAAGCCGCGCAGCCGCCGCTGGCGGCATTACCTCCATCGTCACCATGCCGGACACCGACCCGGTGATAGACGACATCGCGCTCGTCGAATTCGTCAAGAAGACCGCGCGCGACAAGTCCTCCATCCACGTCTATCCGGCGGCAGCACTGACCAAGGGGCTGGCCGGCGAGGAGATGTCGGAGTTTGGCCTTCTCAAGAAGGCGGGCGCCGTCGTCCTGACACAAGGGCGCCACGCGATCCCGGACAGCCAGGTGCTTCGCCGCGCCATGACCTATGCCAAGCATTTCGGCACTGTCGTTGCGCTTGAAACGCGCGACCCCTATCTCGGCGTCAATGGCGTGATGAACGAGGGCCTGTTTGCGAGCTGGCTTGGCCTTTCCGGCAGCCCGCGCGAGGCGGAGATCATTCCGCTGGAGCGCGACCTGCGCATTGCTGGCCTGACGGGCGCGAATTATCACGCGGCCAAGATTTCGGTGCCGGAATCTGTCGAGGCGATCAAGCTTGCCCGCAAGCGCGGCGTGAAGGTGACCTCAGCCGTGTCGATCAACCACCTGACCCTCAACGAGAACGATATCGGCGAGTACCGCACCTTCTTCAAGCTCTCCCCGCCGCTACGCACCGAAGACGATCGCGTCGCCATGGTCGAGGCGCTGGCTGCCGGCGACATCGACATCATCGTCTCCTCGCACGATCCGCAGGATGTGGATACGAAGCGCGTTCCCTTTGCCGATGCCGCCGATGGCGCAGTCGGGCTGGAGACGCTCTTTTCTGCAGCGCTGAGGCTTTATCACGGCGAACGCGTCACGCTGTCGCGCCTTGTCGATGCGCTTTCGACGCGACCGGCTGCGATCTTTGGCCTGCCTGCAGGTTCGCTGAAACCCGGCTCTGTCGCGGATATCGCCTTCGCCGACCTCGAGATGCCTTGGATTGCAACGGCCGAAGGCCTGCTGTCGCGTTCGAAAAACACGCCCTTCGAAAATGCCCGCTTCACGGGTCGGATTGTAGAAACCTGGGTATCAGGCCGGCAGGTCTACCGCCTGCAGGGTTGACCTTTTCCAATCTTGCGCCATGCTATCATGAAGCTGCGTCGGTGCAGTCCGGGAAGGTTTGACGAAACGGCGGAATGAACACGCAGGTCGGGATATCACCGCAATTCTATCTGACGGCCCCTGCCAGGTGCCCCTATCTACCGGGGCATATGGAGCGGAAGGTGTTCACCCACCTGATCGGACCGAAAGCGCCGGAAATCAACGATCTGCTGACGCAGGGCGGATTTCGCCGCTCGCAGAACATCGCCTATCGCCCCGCCTGCGAGCGCTGCCAGGCCTGCATTTCCGTCCGCATTCTTGCGGACGAATTCGAACCGACGAAATCGATGAAGCGCGTGCTGGCGGCCAATGACGATGTGATCGCGACCGAGCTTGAGGCAGAGCCGTCCTCCGAACAATTCTCCCTCTTCCGCCGTTATCTCGATCATCGCCACCAGCAGGGCGGCATGTCGGAAATGAACGTGCTGGACTATGCGATGATGGTCGAGGACACGCATGTGAACACGCGGGTCATTGAATATCGGGAGCGAGTCGAAGGTTCGGGCATTGGCAAGACGGGGCGGCTTCTCGGCGTTGCGCTGACCGATCACATGACGGACGGGACCTCCATGGTCTACTCCTTCTACGATCCTGAACTCGAGAAGCGTTCCTTCGGCACCTACATGATCCTCGACCATATCCGCACCGCGCAACAGCGCGGCCTGCCCTATGTCTATCTCGGCTACTGGGTGCGTGGCTCGAAGAAGATGACCTACAAGGTCCGTTTCCAGCCGCAGGAACATCTCCTTCCCGCCGGCTGGACCCGCTTCCGGCCCGATCTCTATGAGGACGACGTCTGATTGAAACGCTGGTGCGTTAATGTTATAACTCCGTTAGAACATTAACAAAGGCCCGTGTCATGAACGTCACCATCCGCAAGATCGGCAATTCCGAAGGCATCATCATTCCGAAGGAAGTGTTGAACCGGCTCGGGCTGAAGGCCGGGGATACGCTGGAGATTGCGGAGACGAATGGCGCGATCGAGTTGCGTCCAGAACAGGCGGACCTTGCCGAACAATTGAAGGCCGCCCGCATCGGCATGGAGAAGTATCGCGTCGCGCTGCGTGAGCTGGCCAAATGAACAAGTTCAAATGGCTCTCCCGCGAGGCCATTGAGATCATGCACCAGGAGCAGCTTCTGGAGCATGGTGGCCTGCCGGGGCTCAAGGACGAAAATGCACTGGAAGCCGCACTCGCCAGGCCGCTCAACAAGGCGGCCTATGGGGAGGATGATGTCTTTGCGCTCGCAGCCGCCTATCTCTATGGACTGACCCGAAACCAACCGTTCTCCGATGGCAACAAACGGACGGGTTTCCTGGCGGCTTACGCCTTCCTGTTCATTAACGGCTATTCTTTCGAGGCTGAACAGTCGGTGGTGATTGCCTTCGTCCTCTCCGTTGCCGCGGGCGAGATCAACGAGGAGGGCGTAACTCGGTTCTTCAGGGACTTCTGCGTCCCGTTGAAATAGCGCCCTGCCCCTTCAAGTCACCCTGAGAACTTGCCCGAACGCGGGAACCCACGCGGGACAGGTCTGCCGGCGGAGGCGCGTTCGCCCAGCCATTCGACCAATTCTTCCTTCGTGCGGGTGAAGTTGCGGCCGGCGCTGTCGTCCCAGGTCAGGCCCGCTTCCAGCGCGAAGCAGCGTATGTCGGAGACGCCGCCATCCTTGTAGCGCTGGAGACGGACGCCCTTGCCGCGCGTCATTTCCGGGATATCCTTCAACGGGAAGACGAGCAGCTTGCGATTGTCGCCGACGATGGCAACGTGATCGCCCTCGACCGGCACGACGAGCTTGGCTTCGTCCGGCATGGAGACATTCATGATCTGCTTGCCCTTGCGGGTATTGGCGACAAGTTCGGTCTCGGCGATGACGAAGCCGTTGCCAGCCTGCGAGGAGAGAAGCAGCTTGCGCGACGGATCGTGGACGAAGGCGGTGAGCACGTCCTGATCGTTTTCCATGTCGATCATGATGCGCAGCGGCTCGCCGTGACCGCGCCCGCCCGGCAACTTGTCGGCGCCGAGCGTATAGGCCTTGCCGCCCGTGGTCAGCATGAGGATCTTGTCGGTCGTCTGGGCCGGGAAAGCAACCCTCAGCGTATCGCCTTCCTTGAAGGTCAGACCAGACACGTCGGACATGTGTCCCTTGAGCGCCCTGATCCAGCCCTTTTCCGAGATGACGACCGTGATCGGCTCCTTTTCGATCATGGCATGCTGGATCGCTTGATCGTCGTGCTCCGGCGCTTCGGCAAACTGCGTGCGGCGGCGGCCGATCTCGGTCGCCTTGGCAAAGGTCTTCTTGACCTCGCTGATTTCCCACGAAACCGTCTGCCACTGCTTCTCGTCGGAGGCGAGCAGCGCTTCGATGGAGGCCTTCTCCGCAGTCAGGCCGTCATACTCGGTGCGGATCTCGAATTCCTCGAGCTTGCGCAGAGAGCGCAGCCGCATGTTGAGGATCGACTCGGCCTGCAGGTCGGTGAGGCTGAAGCGGGCCATCATGGTCTGCTTCGGCTCATCCTCCTCGCGGATGATGCGGATGACCTCATCGATATTGAGATAGGCGATCAGATAACCGCCGAGGATTTCGAGACGGCGATCGATGGCGGCGAGCCGGAAGCGCGAGCGGCGCAGCAGCACTTCGCGGCGATGGTCGAGCCATTCGCGCAGCACCTCGTTGAGCGCCATCACGCGCGGCACCTTGCCCATGCTCAGCACGTTCATGTTGAGCGAGATGCGGCTTTCGAGCTCTGTCAGCTTGAAGAGCGATTCCATCAGGATCGTCGGATCGACCGTGCGGCTCTTCGGCACGAGAACGAGGCGTATGTCTTCTGCCGACTCGTCGCGCACATCCTCCAGCAGCGGCAGCTTGCGGGCGACCAGCAACTCGGCGATCTTTTCGACGAGGCGCGACTTCTGCACGAGATAGGGGATCTCGGTGATGACGATCTGGTAGCCGCCGCGGCCGAGGTCTTCCTGTTCCCACTTGGCGCGGACGCGGAAACCGCCGCGACCTGTCTTGTAGGCTTCCACGATCGAGGCGCGGTCATCGATGATGATGCCGCCTGTCGGGAAGTCGGGGCCGATGACGAATTCGACCAGCTTTTCGACCGGCGCATCGGGATGCTTGATCAGATGCAGGGCCGCATCGCAGAGCTCATGCGCGTTATGCGGCGGGATGGAGGTCGCCATGCCGACGGCGATGCCGGAGGAGCCGTTGGCCAGCAGGTTCGGAAACGCGCCCGGAAGGACGATCGGTTCCTCGTCTTCCTCGTTATAGGTCGGGCGGAAATCGACGGCGTCCTGGTCGATGCCTTCGAGCAGAAGGGTCGCGACATCGGTCATGCGCGCTTCGGTGTAGCGCATGGCCGCCGGGCTATCGCCGTCGATATTGCCGAAGTTCCCCTGCCCGTCCACGAGCGGATAACGGATCGCGAAATCCTGGCTGAGGCGCACGAGCGCGTCATAGATCGAGGCGTCGCCATGCGGGTGGAACTTACCCATGACGTCGCCGACGATGCGGGCGCATTTCTTGTAGGCCTGACCGGGATCGAGGCGCAGCACGCGCATCGCATGCACGATGCGCCGATGCACCGGCTTCAGACCGTCGCGCACATCAGGCAGCGCGCGGTGCATGATGGTCGACAGCGCGTAAGCCAGGTAGCGCTCTTCAAGCGCTGCCTTGAGATCGACCGGTGTAATCTTGTCGTCGCCGCCATCGGGCGGAAGAATGCTTTGTCCCATGGGGTTGACTTAGCGGGTCAGGTGATTCCCGGCAACAAAAGCCGCGGAAACGCCTGTGGATGAAGGCTTGAGCCGCGCGATAATGTCGCAGGCACGCGCGTGAACTTCCCCCCAAAAATTGGGGTGTTCCAATGCGGCGGCGGCTCTGTAGAAATGACGCGGGGACATTTGAATTCTGTTATCCGTTTCACTCTCATCCATTGAGGCCTCCCTTGAGATATGTTTCGAAAATTGCTGCCCTCGCCGCCTGCGCTTGCCTCCTGTCCTTGTCGGCTGAGGCCTCGACGCGGCACGGATTTGTTCCTGCCAACAGATCCACCATTGTCGGATTTTTCCGTGTCGTGTCTGGCATGGAAACGAGCTGTCAGCAGCCGGCCCGGCCGACGATGCTGATGGAGCGAGCACCGCAACACGGCACGGTGGCCTTTCACTGGGCGCATCATCAGCTGAAGGGCGGGCGCGATGCCTGCAAGAACATCGCGATCGGTGGATGGGAAATCATCTACACCCCGGCCAAGGGCTATCACGGCCCCGATTCTTTCCGGATCGGTGCGCAATTTGCGCAATATGTGGAGGCCAGCGGCTCATCTTACGCCTCGGACGGTTACGATCTGGTCGTTAAGTAATTCGCCAGACCCGCCCCCGGAAATCGCTGATTTTGCTTGGAGACGCACGGACGACCGCTTATATGTCGACCCGTGCGTCAAGAGCATCAGCGGCTGAACGCTTAACCTGGGACGGGACATCCATGAAACACTTCAAGTTTACTCAAGTACTTTTGGCCGGCACCGCAGCGGCCCTTCTGGCAGGCCAGGCTCACGCGCTTGATGGCGACGACATGATGAAGAAATTGAGCGCCGCCTATGCCGCCTACGGCAGCCAGGTTTCTTATGAGTCCGTGACCACGGATGACACGAGCGTCGTGGCGAAGGGCGTGAAGCTCAAGGTCGAGAACACCGACAAGCCGACGGAACTTCCGCTTGGCGACGTCACCTTCAGCGATGTCGAGGAAGCTGATGACGGCGGCTATTATGCCGGCAATGTTTCCTTCCAGAACATCGACATGAGCAAGGATGGCGGCCACCTGACGGTCAAGGATATCCAGATCGACGGCCTGACCGTTCCGGCAACGCCTGCCGCCGATAATCTCGACGGAATGATCCTGTTCGAAAGCGCCCATACCGGCCCGATCACCTTCGAACAGGATGGCAAGCGCGTCTTCCAGATCGAGAAGGTGCAGAGCAATGTTCAGATTGCCGACGACAGTTCCTCCGTCAGCTCCGACACGGCCATTTCCGGCATCTGGGCGGACCTGACCGACGTCAAGGACCCTAAGGCACAGGAAACGATCAACGCGCTCGGCCTGACCAATGTCAACGGCAATATCGCGACCAAGGGCACCTGGGCGACCGCGACCGGCAAAGTGGACTTGACCGAGTTTTCCGTCGACGCACGCGATATCGGCAAGATCAACCTGACGCTCGGCATGTCCGGATATACGCTGCAGCTGATCAAGGCGATGCAGGATGCCACGAAGGCGGCAGCCGCCAATCCGGACAAGCAGGCCGCCGATACGGCGCTTGGAATGACGATGATGGGCCTGCTGCAGCAGCTGAGCTTCAACGGCGCATCGATCCGTTTCGACGATGCCTCGATCACCAAGCGCCTGCTGGACTATTTCGGCAAGCAGCAGGGCGTGACCGGCGAGCAGTTCGCCCAGTCGCTCAAGGGCATGGTGCCGATCATGATGGCGCAGCTGAAGGTTCCGGAACTGCAGAACCAGGTTTCCGCTGCCGTCAGCAAGTTCCTCGACGATCCGAAGAACATCGAGCTCAAGGCCGCACCGCCGAGCCCGGTCGCTGCGCCGATGATCATGGGCGCAGCCATGGGCGCGCCGCAGACGCTGCCGCAGGTGCTCGGCGTCTCGGTCACCGCCAACCAGTAAGCGGCGGCACATTGCTTCCAGAAAGGCCGGCGATCATCCGCCGGCCTTTTTTAATTTGACGGCGAGAGCGCGCGGCTCATTGAAACGCCTCGTCAGAATGCCCAAATCGACATGCGGCCGGCGTCGCATCCCCCTCTGCCGGCATACATCATCTGACCGGGCCTGCACCCGATCGGGATGAACTTCTCAGACAATCATTCAAGGACCTTTTCCATGCGCTACAAGACATTGGGAAATACCGGCCTCGTCGTTTCCGAAATCTGCCTCGGCACCATGACCTTCGGCGGCAAGGGATACTGGACCGCCATCGGGACGCTGGACCAGTCGATCGCCGACGGCATCGTCGCCCGCTCTCTGGATGCCGGCGTCAATTTCATCGACACGGCGGATGTCTATTCCGAAGGACTTTCCGAAGAGATCACCGGCCAGGCGATCAAAAATTCCGGCCGCGCCCGCTCCGACATCGTTCTGGCGACGAAGGTTTACGGCTCCGTCGGCCCCGGCCGCAATGACATCGGCACGTCGCGTGGCCATATCATGGACGGCGTGAAGGCGAGCCTGAAGCGGCTCGGCACCGATTATATCGACCTCTACCAGATCCATGGCACCGATCCGATCACGCCGGTTGAGGAAACCGTGCGCGCCATGGAAGACCTCGTCCGTCAGGGCCATATCCGCTACTGGGGCGTTTCCAACTGGCAGGCCTGGCGGATTGCCAAGGCACGCGGCATTGCCGACAGCAAAGGCTTCGACAAGCCGGTGACTTTGCAGGCCTATTACACGATTGCCGGGCGCGATCTGGAGCGGGAAATCGTGCCGCTGCTGGAAGAGGAAAAGATGGGCCTCATGGTCTGGAGCCCGCTTGCCGGCGGCTTCCTCTCGGGCAAGTACAACCGCGACGGCGCGGGCCCGAACGACGGCCGCCGTGTCACCTTCGACTTCCCCCCGGTCAACAAGGACCGTGCCTTCGACTGCATTGACGCGATGCGCCTCATCGCCGACGCGCGCGGTGTTTCGGTCGCGCGCATCGCGCTGGCCTATGTGCTGAACAAGCGTTTCGTCATGTCGGTTATCATCGGGGCGAAGACGATCGAGCAGCTGGATGACAATCTGGCGGCAACCGGCATTACGCTTACGGAAGAGGAAATGGCAGCACTCGACGCTGTCAGCGCCCTGCCCCCGGAATATCCCGGCTGGATGCTGGAGCGTCAGCAGGCGCAGCATCTGGGGCGGCTCAAGGCTTCCGAGTGAACCACCCGGACAGACGTTAAAATCAGAGCGCCCCCTGCCTGTCTTGCAGGGGGCGTTTTTTTGGGTCGTCAGTCAGCTCACATGGCCGCTTCGATCGTCTTCACGCCATCGGGGCGCAGAGGCGCCGGGCTCGGGGCCGGAGCCGAAACGTGATAGGTCGGGGCCTGCTGCTGGGCGGCCGCGCCGACGCCGCAGCTGCCGCTGGAAGCCTTTTCGATCATGGGCTTGCCTTGACCATCATAGCCGAAGGCCATCTTTTCGGTGCAGGTCTTGCCGCCACTGCTGACGGTGTAGACCGAATAGCCTTCCGTCCCCGGCGGCAGCGTGTTCAAGCGCGCGTCCATCGCCTTCATCGATTGCGGACCTGCCGGGAAAGCATCATTGCTTGCGAGGTTCATCAATTGAGCGGCCTGTCGGTCCATATCAGCTGAGATCTGCTCCATAGCTGCGAACGGATTGGCGAAGAAGATGTCTGCGACAGTGTCTGGCCTGAGCGAGAAATCGTCGAAGCTGACCTGCGGTGGCGTGTTGCCAATGTAGCGCACCTGTTCCATGCCGCCATCCGGCATCCGAAGCGTCAAGTTGTGGAAGTTGATGTCGCGGGCAAGGACGGGACCGGCGATAATGGCAACGGCGGCTGTTGCAGCCGCACCGATCATGAGAAAATTGCCAAGCTTTTTCATGTCGTTCTCCATGGTATCTTGTCCGACGGTGGCTGCCTGCGGTGGGATTGCCGCTGCAGCGCGTCGTTTCAACACCGGGAGAATTGGCGCCAGTTCTGCCTAATTTTGGACGGCAAATGCGACAGGCGGTCGCAGTTGGGGCCTCCGCGGGTTAAAACTTGGTAAGTTTGGCCGAAACGACAATCGGCACGGCTTGCGCCGTGCCGACAACTCTCAAGTCAATCAAAGGTCAAGCGCCCGAAGCGAGCCCTCAGTCCTTCTTCTTCGGCATGACGCGAAGCTCCAGCTCCATGAGCTGCTTCGGCGAAGCCGGAGCCGGCGCGTTCATCAGGAGGTCCTGCGCCTGCTGGTTCATCGGGAAGAGCGTGATTTCGCGTAGGTTCTTCGCGCCGACGAGCAGCATGATGACGCGGTCGATGCCGAAGGCGCAGCCGCCATGCGGAGGCGCGCCGTACTGGAAGGCGCGGTACATGCCGCCGAAGCGCTCTTCGACGTCTTCCTTCGACAGGCCGGCAATCTCGAAGGCCTTGACCATCGTTTCCGGCGACTGGTTGCGGATCGAACCGGAGGCGATTTCGAAGCCGTTGCAGACAGCGTCGTACTGGTAGGCCTTGATCGTCAGCGGATCCTGGTTCTCAAGCGCGTCCAGACCACCCTGCGGCATCGAGAAGGGGTTGTGCGAGAAGTCGACCTTCTTCTCGTCCTCGTTATATTCGTAGAACGGGAAGTCGACGATCCAGCAAAGCTCGAAGCGGTCGCGGTCGACGAGGTTCAGTTCCTCGCCGGCGCGGGTGCGGGCTTCGCCTGCGAACTTGTAGAACTTTTCCGGCTCGCCGGCGACGAAGAAGCAGGCGTCGCCATCGCCAAGGCCGAGCTGTTCGGCAATGGCGGCGGTGCGCTCGGGGCCGATGTTCTTGGCGAGCGGGCCGGCACCCTCCAGAACGTCGTTTTCCTTGCGCCAGAAGATGTAGCCGAGACCCGGCTGGCCGAGCGACTGCGCCCAGGCGTTCATGCGGTCGCAGAAAGCGCGGCTGCCGCCGGTCTTGGCCGGGATCGCCCAGACTTCAACCTTCGGGTTGGAGGCGATCATGCCAGCGAAGACCTTGAAGCCCGAACCGGCGAAATGATCGGTGACTGCCTGCATCTCGATCGGGTTGCGAAGGTCCGGCTTGTCGGTGCCATACTTGCGGATCGCGACGTCATAGGGAATACGCGGCCAGTCCTTGGTGACCGGCTTGCCTTCGGCGAACTTTTCGAACACCGAGGTCATGATCGGCTGCATGGTCGACCAGATGTCTTCCTGGGTGACGAAGCTCATCTCGACGTCGAGCTGGTAGAACTCGCCCGGCAGGCGGTCGGCGCGCGGGTCTTCATCGCGGAAGCACGGCGCGATCTGGAAATAGCGGTCGAAGCCGGCAACCATGAGCAGCTGCTTGTACTGCTGCGGTGCCTGCGGCAGAGCGAAGAACTTGCCGGGATGAATGCGCGACGGCACGAGGAAGTCGCGCGCGCCTTCCGGCGACGAGGCGGTCAGGATCGGCGTCGTGTATTCGCCAAAGCCGGCAGCCGACATCTGGTTGCGCATCTCGGTGATGACCTGCGTGCGCTTGACGATGTTCTTGTGCAGCGTCTCGCGGCGGAGATCGAGGAAGCGGTACTTGAGGCGGACGTCTTCCGGATAGTCGGGCTCGCCGAAGACCGGCAGCGGCAGTTCCTTGGCGGTCGAAAGGACCTCGATCTCGGTGGCGTAAAGCTCGATCTCGCCGGTTGCCATGCCCTTGTTGACGGTGTCTTCGGAGCGCGCCTTGACCTTGCCGTCGATGCGGATCACCCATTCGCCACGCACGGTCTCGGCCATCTTGAAGGCCGGGCTGTCCGGGTCGGCCACGACCTGGGTCATGCCGTAATGGTCGCGCAGGTCGATGAAGAGAACGCCGCCATGATCTCGCACGCGATGCACCCAGCCAGAAATACGAACATTGGAGCCGACATCCGACTTGCGGAGGGCGGCACAGGTGTGGCTACGGTAACGGTGCATGGTCATGCGTCTTATCCTGGAATCGGGGCGGCCCGAGCGCGCTCGAAAGAGCGCTTGATACGGTTCGTACCGCCGCATTTCGAAATTGGGCGGACAAACGCACGGGCCATCCGATTTGTCAAGGCCGAGCCCTTTTCAGCCGCGGCAAAATGGTTCTTCGACACGATAAAATGACAGTTGTAGTCAAGTTTTATCAGGCCTAGAAAGCGGCCATTGCAAGGAGTTTTCCCATGGTCATTTTGAACCGCCGCACCCTTCTGAAAGCCGGAGCCGTCGTGAGCGCCTATGGTGCCGGACTTGCGGTTGCGGGCGGCTTCCGGACTGCCTCTGCAGCTCCCATCACGCTGACCGCCGGCGAGAGCCAGGCGCTGCTGAAAGGCACCCAGCCGACCAGGGGCATCATGACCTGGAATGCGATGAACGGGAACTCTCCGACCGCGAACGAGGCCCCGCAGCCCCCTACCCTGCGCCTCAAGAAAGGTCAGCCTTTCGCGGCCCGGCTGGTCAACCAGCTCAAGGAGCCGACGACGATCCACTGGCATGGCCTGCGGATCGACAACAAGATGGACGGAGTGCCGTTTCTCACCCAGCCTTATGTGTATACGGGCGACTCGTTCGACTATGCCTTTACGCCGCCGGATGCCGGGACCTTCTGGTATCACCCGCATTGCAACACGCTGGTGCAGATGGGCCGCGGCATGACAGGCATGCTGATCGTCGAGAACCCGAACGATCCCACCTTCGACCATGAGGTTGTGCTGAACCTGCGCGACTGGCGGCTTGGCGATGACGGGCAGTTCATCGATCAGTTCAAGCCGCGCGATGCGGCCAAATCCGGCACATATGGTACGTGGAAATCGGCGAACTGGCAGGAAGACCCGGTCTATGATGCGCCGGCCGGCGGGATCGTGCGGGTGCGAATCGCGATCACGGATGTGACCCGCATCTATTCCTTTGGACTCGATGGCGCGCAGGCGATGGTGATTGCGCTGGACGGCAATCCGGTCGCCGAGCCCTTCGCGCTCGACCGCTATCAGGCGGGTCCCGGTCAGCGGATCGAACTGGCGCTGCGGATGCCCGAGACCGAGGGGGCGATTGCGACGCTCGCCAATTACCGGACATCCCCCAACTATCCGCTGGCTCGCTTCCGCGCCGTGGGCGCATCGCTGAAACGCGACCTGCACGACGTCAAGACGCTGCCGGCAAACCCTGTCAGCGAGCCGGTCATTGAAGGCGCCGAGGTCGTGCCGCTGGAACTGACGGCGACCGCAGAGGGCGCACCGCCAAAAGAGAGCTTCTGCGGCTCGCTCGGCTATAATTTCTGGGCGATCAACAAGACGCCCTGGAGCGGCGATACGCCCGATCCGATGGCCCCTCTTGCGGAGCTGAAACATGGCAAGACCTATATTCTCAGGCTCGCCAACCGGACGCCGCATGCGCATCCCATCCATCTGCATGGCATGAGCTTCAAGGTGCTCTCCTCATCGCAGGGCGCGGTGCGGCCGATCTTCACCGACACCTATCTTATCCAGCCGGACGAGGTGGCGGAACTCGGGCTTGTGGCGGACAATCTCGGCGACTGGGTCATCCATTGCCACATCATCGAACATCAGAAGACGGGCATGACCGCATTTCTTCGGGTGGTTTAGTAATTTCAGACCTTCAGGCATATTGACTCCACCGGCATCTGCGCGGAAGAGAAAGGAATATCCGGCTTACGCAATCGAAAGATGCCGACACCGCTCCCGGGGGGCCAACGGAGCGGAAGACGCGTATTTGCGTAATCCGCCCTTGCCATGGCCTGCTTGAGCGATGAAACTGAGTTCATGATTGAGACAACCGCCGAACTTAAAGCAGCCTGCGATATTTTCGCGAAGAGTGACTTCGTTACCGTAGATACCGAATTCCTGCGCGAGAGCACCTTCTGGCCACAGCTTTGCCTGATCCAGATTGCCAGCCCCGACCATGAGGCATTGATCGATCCTCTCGCCAAGGGGCTGGACCTCAAACCATTCTTCGACCTGATGGCCGATGCGTCCGTCGTAAAGGTGTTCCACGCGGCCCGGCAGGATCTGGAAATCATCCATCACCTCGGCGGCATCATTCCGCATCCGCTGTTCGATACGCAGGTCGCGGCGATGGTTTGCGGCTTCGGTGATTCCGTCTCCTATGACCAGCTCGTCCAGAAGATCACCGGCAAGCATATTGACAAGTCGTCGCGCTTTACCGACTGGAGCCATCGTCCGCTCAGCCAGAAGCAGCTCGACTATGCGCTGGCCGACGTCACCCATCTGCGCGACATCTATGCCTCACTGAAGGCCGAGCTGGAGCGCGAGGGCCGCGCCCACTGGCTGGAAGACGAGATGGCGGTTCTGGAAACGCCGGAGACCTACGATCTGCATCCAGACGACGCCTGGACGCGCATGAAGATGCGCGTGCGCAAGCCGAGCGAACTGGCCGTATTGATGAAGGTGACCGCCTGGCGCGAGCGCGAGGCACGCAATCGCGACGTGCCGCGCGGGCGCATCCTCAAGGACGACGCCATCTATGAAATCGCGCAGCAGCAGCCGCGCGACGCGGAAGCACTCGGCAAGCTGCGCACCGTTCCGCGTGGATGGGAGCGGTCGGCATCGGGCGCTGCGATCATCGCGGCCGTCAACGAGGCGTTGGCGATCCCGAAGGAAGAGCTGCCGAAGATTGCCAAGCCCTACCAGCCCAACGAGGGCACGCAGTCGGCCGTGGAGCTCCTGAAGGTTCTCTTGAAGCTGACGGCGGAGCGCGAGGGCGTGGCGGCGAAGATCATCGCCAATACGGACGATCTCGAAAAGATCGCCTCCGAGGGCGAGAAGGCAGATGTTGCGGCCATGCATGGGTGGCGCAAGGAACTGTTCGGCGATCGGGCGCTCAAGCTGATCGACGGCCAGCTTGTCATCAAGTTCGTCAATCGCAAGATCGAAGCCGTTGAACTCGACGTGCCTGTCGCACCGTCAGAGGGCTGAGAAGCGGGCCTGCAAGGCCTTTGCGGCAGGGCTCGCCTTGAGGTTCGCCGCGAAACGCTCGAACTCGGTGACGACGCGCATTTCCTCGAAAGCTTCAAGGGCGTGGCGATCCCAGCCCTTGTCGGGCGCAAGGACGGCGCGGAAGCCGGCGACGGCGCTGGCCTCCCCCTTGCTCAACGGCAACGCTTCCAGCACGATGATGAGCCGCAGATAGTCGTGAATCTTCAGCATCTTGCGGAAGAGTTCGAACATCGGCGCGGCGATGGCCGGGTCGTCACGCCAAGTGCGTCCTCCGAAAATGTCCTGCGTGACCCGCTGTCCTGCCCCGTGACAGTCGAACAGCGTACAGCCCTTGAAGCCCAGCTCGATTCTTTCCGCATGGATGCGGCAAGAGAAATCGGGCTTCAGGTTCGGGCAGCCCTCATCGACAGGTTTGTCGATGGCGAACATGTCGGACTTTTCGAACGCAAAGGCTGCGCAGCAGAGCCCGGCGCAGCGGCTGCAGTCCGCGTTCATATCAGGCAATGCACCAGGAGATGCCATGGGGCTTTCTTCTTACAATGTGATTCAGGTGCCGCCGCCAAACCTTTGACGGCGGACTCTTTTTGTCTGTTCAGGAAATGCGCATGCCGATGCGCTTGCCGGTGAGCTTCCCCAACTGCTGCAGGCGGCCGTCGACCCGCTCGCCGCTGAAGTTGCGCAGACGCTCGGGCACAACGAGTTCCAGATCCAGGTCGGCATTGCCGAGCGGTTTTTCGAATCGCAGGTCGTTGACGACGCCCGGCATCGCAGCCGAGAACGGATAAACGACCCGCAAGAGACCGCCCAGCAGCTTGGCAAGCTCGCGCAGGCGCGGCGTGGCAATCGTCAGAAGGGCCGCCGTCGAGCCGTCGTCGCGCAGGCCCTCGTAGCGATAGTAGTTGGCGAGCGCGATATAGGCGCGGCCCGGGTGGGTCACGCCAGCGAGCGAACTCTGCGCGATCACATTGAGCGAATGGATGCCGCGATAGTCTGGATGCGAGCGCCAGCTGACATCGGCGAGGAAACAGGCAGCCTGGCGGTAGCGCGCCTCTTCTTCCGTTTCCTCGATCCCGAACGCCGGCATGACCTTGTCGGTCCAGGCCACCAGCTCGCGCGCATGTTCGGGCGAGCGGGCGTTGAGAAGCGCAAGCTCTTCGGTCGCCGCCAGCAGCGGGTCCTTTGCGCTCTCTTCCTCATCCAGCAGCGAATAGAGAAAGCCTTCGCGCACGCCGAGCACGGAGAAGATGACCTTGGACGGCTTCATGACCTTCAGCGTCTCGGCCATGGCGACGGCGCCATAGGGCAAGAGCGTGCGGCGGTTCTTGGAGATCGTCTGCCAGGCGAGTTCCTTGACGTCACGCGTCTCAGCAATATGGGCCAGCAGGTCCATGGCTTCTGCAACGGTAATTTCGTAGCCGTGCATCATGTGCAGCGGATAGTTGGTCAGCTCCATATGCAGCTTGGCAAGCGCGCGCCATGTGCCGCCAACGGCGTAGAAGGCTCGGCCCTCTCCCGCGGAGAGCCATGTCTCGTCCTTCAGCATCTTGCGGGCGAGCGTCGTTGCCTTCTCGACCGAATTGCCGGAGAGATCCGCGAGCCTCAAGCCGCCCAGCGGCAGCGTGATGCCGGAGCCGTAATTGCCACCGCGTACGTCGATGAGTTCGAGAGAACCGCCACCGAGATCGCCGACGATCCCATCCGGATTGTGGAAGCCGCTGATGACGCCGAGCGCGGAAAACATCGCTTCTTCCGGGCCGGTCAGGACACGGATTTCACAGCCCAGGATGGCCTCCGCCTCGTGAATGAACTTGGAGCCGTTTGACGCCTCGCGCGCAGCGGCAGTCGCCAACACATACATCTTGCGGGCGCGAGCCTGATCCGACAGTGCCTTGAAGCGCGTCAGTGCCTTCAGCGCCTTGGCGATGCTTTCCGGCTCCATGCGGCCGGTCGAGGCCACGCCGCGGCCCAGCCCACAGAGCATCTTTTCATTGAAAAGGACCGCAGGCGAGCGGTTCATGCCTTCATAGACGACGATACGGATCGAGTTCGATCCGATATCCACGACCGAGACCGGGGCGATGCCGGGCAAGCGCCCCTGTGCGTCAGGTTCTACCATTGAATTCCAGATTTATCTTCGCGCCGGCTTCCAGCCGGCAAACAGTTTCGGTGCCCCCGTGGCAAGCGCCTCCCCGCGGCCTGAAAGGCTCGGGTTGGTCATGAAGTATTGTTGTGCGTTGAAAGGCTCTTCGCCTTCGCCGACATCAACACGCCGCGAGGTTCCGTCCTCCAGTATCTCGTAGCTCTGCTGGTTGTCCATGAGGTTTGCCAGCATGATCTGCGAAAGAACCTGCTCGTGCACAGTCTTATTGTGAAGGGGAACAAGCGTTTCGACGCGGCGGTCGAGGTTGCGGGGCATCATGTCGGCCGAGCCGATATAGACGCGCGCCTTGTCCGATGGCAGGCCGTGACCGTTTCCGAAGCAGAAGATTCGGCTGTGTTCAAGGAAGCGGCCAACGATGGACTTGACGCGAATATTGTCCGAAAGACCCGGCACCTGCGGACGCAGGCAGCAGATGCCGCGGATGACGAGTTCCACCGGAACACCGGCCTGGCTGGCGCGATAAAGCGCGTCGATGATCTCGGGATCGACCAGCGAGTTCATCTTCATCCAGATGGCAGCAGGGCGGCCGGCTTTCGCGTGTTCGATCTCTTCGGCGATCAGCTGCAGCACGCGCGGGCGGAGCGTTGTCGGCGACATCGCGATCTTCATCCCCTCTTCCGGCTCGCCATAGCCGGTGATGAAGTTGAAGATATTGGCCATGTCATGCCCGATGACCGGGTTGCAGGTGAAGAAGGACAGGTCAGTGTAAATCTTCGCCGTGACGGGGTGATAGTTGCCGGTGCCGAGGTGGCAATAGGTGCGTAACCTGCCCTCCTCGCGGCGGACGACCATCGACATCTTGGCATGGGTCTTCAGTTCGATGAAGCCGAAGACGACCTGCACGCCGGCCCGTTCCAGGTCGCGCGCCCAGCGGATATTGGCCTCTTCGTCGAAGCGCGCCTTCAGTTCGACCAGAGCGGTGACCGACTTGCCGGCCTCGGCAGCATCGATGAGGGCGCGCACGATCGGGCTGTCATTGGAGGTACGGTAGAGTGTCTGCTTGATGGCCAGCACGTCCGGATCGCGGGCGGCCTGCAGCAGGAACTGCACGACGACATCGAAGCTCTCGTACGGGTGGTGGACAATCATGTCCTTCTCGCGGATGGCGGCGAGGCAATCGCCGCCATGGTCGCGCACACGCTCCGGGAAACGCGGATTGTAAGGCTGGAAAAGCAGGTCTTCGCGCGGGGTCTTGCAGATTTCCGACATCGTGTTGAGCGCCAGAAGTCCCGGCAGAACGGCAACGCGGTTGTCGGGGACGTTCAATTCCGCAACCACGAACTTGCGCAGCGAGTCCGGCATTTCGGAGTCCGTCTCGATGCGGATCACCGAACCACGCCGACGGCGCTTCAGCGCGGTTTCGAAGAAGCGCACCAGATCTTCGGCCTCTTCCTCGACCTCGATATCGCTGTCGCGGATGATGCGGAACGTACCGTAGCCGCGCACTTCATAGCCCGGGAAGAGCTTGGCCGTGTGGAGGCTCACCACATCTTCGAGCGTAATGTAGCGGATCGTATTGCCGGCATCGGGCAGGCGGATAAAGCGCGGCAGCGCCACGGGGAGCCTGAGCAGCGCGGTCATCGGCTCACGGCCGGTCTTGCTCTCAAGCTGCAGGCAGATCGAGAAGCCGAGATTGGGAATGAACGGGAACGGATGCGCCGGGTCGATCGACAGCGGAGTCAGAACCGGGAAGATCGACTGGAAGAATTCCTCGCCAAGCCAGGTCATGTCCTCCGGCGTCAGCGCGGAGGGACGAACGATGAGGATGTCCTCGCGGGCAAGGTTCTGCTGGAGAACGGCGAGTGCCGCCTGCTGCTCCATCTGCAGGTTATCGATCTCATGCAGGATGGCGTCGAGCTGCTCGGAGGGCGTCTTGCCGTCGGGCGTGCGCATGGCGATGTTCTGCCGGACCTGCCCCTCGAGGCCGGCCACGCGCACCATGAAGAATTCATCGAGGTTGGTGGCCGAGATCGACAGGAAGCGGACACGCTCCAGAAGCGGATGTGCGCTGTTCAGGGTCTCTTCGAGAACACGGCGATTGAACTGGAGCCAGGAGAACTCCCGGTTTACGAAACGCTCAGGCCTGTCGAACCATTCTGCGCCGGGGGCAACAGGAGCCACGTCTTCCTGAGGCTCGTTGATGTTCGCTGCGGGCGCCGACGTATCCATGGGTTCAGAAATCCTTGCACTTCATGCCACACTCCCGTGGCGGTATTACAGTTTGACGACAGAATCGTGTCAGTTCAATCGGAATCCCGGTCATCCTCCTCGAAACCGGACAGCACTTCCGCCACCAGCGCGCGATTGATCTTGAGCCGCCGGGCAAGCGCCAGCCGATCAAGCTCTTCGACAATGCGCCGGGCGGCTTCCGCGGAACGTTCCATTCGCGCGGCGATATAGGCGATCAGCTTGTCCTCGACCACGATCTGGCGGTCGGAGAAGAGCTTCATCAGAACCTCGCCCAGGAGCTCCTCGTCCGGCTCGCCGATCTCGACCACAGTTGCGGCGCGCAGGCGCGACTTGAGATCGGGCAAGGTCACATCCCATGCGGCCGGCAATGTGCGGGCAGTCATCAGCAGCGACGTGCCGTTTTCGCGGACGGAATTGATGACGTGAAAGAGTTCGGTCTCGTCGAAGGCGCGGCGGTCGACGTCCTCGAACAGAACGGGATGCGCCGCAGCCTGAAGAGCGGCATCGGAACCGGCCACCGCATCGATGCTGACTGCCTCGGCATTTTCACGCCAGATGCTGGCGAGATGCGACTTGCCGCAGCCCACCGGACCGACCAGCACGACCACCGGCGAGGGCCAGTTCGGCCAGCCATCGACAATGCGCACGGCAGCCTTCAGGGGATCGGCCACGCGCAGATCGTCGCGCGAGGTCTGTTCCTCGACCGGAAATTCAAGCGGCAGCTGATGATCGCCGGCATGACGCGCCATGATACACCTAATCCCTGACGACCGATCTTACTCGACCGCCTTGCCCTTGCTGATCTGCGCGGCGTGGTGGAGGTCGCGCAACTGATGCTGCTCCCCGTAATACAGGTCGCTGTTCAGATAGCGCGAAATCGCAAAACGGACCAGCACGCCGATAGCGGCCGAAACCGGCACGGCGACCAGCAGTCCGACAAAACCGAAGAGAAGGCCGAAGGCGAAAAGCGCGAACATCAGCCAGACCGGATGCAGACCCACACGGTGGCCGACCAGGCGCGGCTGCAGGATGTTGCCCTCCAGAAACTGGCCGGAGAGGAAGACCAGCGCCACGAGACCGACCCACAGATAATCAGGCCAGAACTGCACGATGGCGAGGCCAACCGCCAGGACCAGACCGACCGTCGAACCGATGTAAGGAATGAAGCTGATCGCGCCGGCAAAAAGGCCGATGAGCAAACCGAAATTAAGACCCGTCAATGCAAGCCCGCTGCCATAATAAAGACCGAGCACGAGGCAAAGTGTGCCCTGCCCGCGCACGAAGCCGGCAATCGTCGTATCCATTTCGGAGGCCAGCGCGCGCACCGTCTGAACATGGTCGCGGGGAACCAGATTGTCGATCCAGGCCACCATACGGTCCCAGTCGAGCAGCAGATAGAAGGCCACGACGGGGGTGACCACCAGCAGCGAGACAACGTCAACAATCGCCTTGCCAGAATTCCAGATCTGCTCAAACAGCGTCGCCAGGAACTTCGTTCCCTCGCCCAGAATGGAGGAGAAATTGTCCTTCAGCGCGCCGATCTGATCGCGCGCCCAAGCCGGCAGCATATCGGGACTGGCCTTGGTGATCAGCTGTTGCAGCGATGTGACGTAGCCCGGCAGATCCTTGAGGAACTGATTGGCCTGACTTGCCAGCAGCGGAATGACAATCACCAACGCGAGAGCAAAGACGACCACGAATAGAACAAGGATGACGATGGTGGCCATCAAGCGCGACAGCCCGCGGCGCTCGAACCAGTCGGCGACGGGGTCGAGGAAATAGGCGAGCGCCATGCCGGCAACGAAGGGCAGCAGAATGGAGCTGAAGACCATCAGGAAAACGATGAGAAGCAGGAGCCCGACAAACCAGAAGGCGAGCTGACGCTTGAGGTTGTGCGAGCTGAGTTTGCTGGTCATGTCATCCGTTCCGGCGCTTATTTCGATCCGGCCACATGCCGCATCCAGACCACGAGATAGGATGCGCCGGAAGCCAAGGTCAATAGCGCTGCCAAATAGAGTAGAATTGTGACAGCGCCGGCGAGGTCAAGTCCGAAAGCCTGGTCGCTCAAAGCTACAACAATCAACAGGATCTGCACAGCCGTATTGGCTTTGGACAGCATGAGCGGAGCCACCTTGATCGGATCGCCGATCAAGGTGGACATCATGACGCCCCCCACGATGAGCGCATCGCGGGTGACTGCCAGAAAAACGATCCAGTCCGGAATGATGTCGAGCCAGGCCAGCATCACGAAGACCGAGACCATCAGCAGCTTGTCGGCAATCGGGTCGAGCCATGCGCCGAGTTCGGTTCGCTGATTGAACCGGCGGGCGATGATGCCGTCAACGGCATCCGAAAACCCGGCGAAGAGGAAGATGTAGAAGGCCAGCCGCATCTCGCCGTGGAGCAGGCAATAGAGCACCGCAGGCACACACAGGAGCCGCGCGACGGTGATCATGTTGGCGATGTTCATCTTCGCGCTCCGGCGCATCGGCTGTTTCCGCCAACTACTTCGGATGCCGGACAAGCAATTCCAAGGGCAAAAGGGCCGATATTTGGTGAAAATCAACATGCCGCCCGCGATCCGTCTTGCATCAGCGGGGATGTCATGCGAATGGCGGGCCTATACCGGAAATCGCAGCGGAGATCGCTCATGAGCGCGGATGGACGCAACGGACTGACCTATAGCGATGCGGGCGTCGATATCGATGCCGGCAACCTCATGGTCGAGAAGATCAAGCCCGCCGTGCGCTCGACGCGCCGGCCGGGTGCGGATGGCGAGATCGGTGGCTTCGGCGGCCTCTTCGACCTCAAGGCCGCGGGCTTCAAGGACCCGGTTCTCGTGGCCGCCAATGACGGCGTCGGCACCAAGCTGAAGATTGCCATCGACGCGGATTTCCACGACACGGTCGGCATCGACCTCGTTGCCATGTGCGTCAACGATCTCGTCGTGCAGGGCGCCGAGCCGCTCTTCTTCCTCGACTATTTCGCCACCGGCAAGCTCGACCCGGACCAGGGCGCGGCCATCGTCAAGGGTATTGCCGAGGGCTGTGTGATGTCCGGATGCGCGCTGATCGGCGGCGAGACGGCGGAAATGCCGGGCATGTATTCCAAGGGCGACTACGACCTCGCGGGCTTTGCCGTGGGCGCTGCCGAGCGCGGCCAGTTGCTGCCGTCCGAAGAAGTGTCCGAAGGCGATGTCATTCTCGGCCTCTCCTCCTCCGGCGTCCACTCCAACGGTTTCTCGCTGGTGCGCAAGATCGTCGAAATTTCCGGCCTCGCCTATGATGCGCCGGCACCGTTTGCTCCGGAAAAGAAGCTTGGTGAAGCTCTGCTGACGCCGACGCGCATCTATGTGAAGCCGCTCCTCAAGGCGATCCGCGAGACGGGCGCAATCAAGGCGCTGGCACACATCACCGGCGGCGGCTTCCCGGAAAACATTCCGCGCGTGCTGCCGAAGCATCTCGCCGCCGAGATTGATCTGGCCGCCGTCAAGGCGCCGGCCGTGTTCTCCTGGCTTGCCAAGACCGGCGGCGTCGCTCCGAACGAGATGCTGCGCACCTTCAACTGCGGCGTCGGCATGATTGCCGTCGTCTCGCCGGACAAGGCCGATCAGGTTGCTGCCGTGCTGGAAGCCGAAGGCGAGACCGTGTTCCGCCTCGGCTGCATGGTTGCCCGTGCAGAAGGCGCCCATGGCACGGTCTACAAGGGCACGCTGACGCTATGACCTCCTCCATGACGGGCCAGCGCAAGCGCGTTGTCGTCTTCATCTCCGGCGGTGGGTCGAACATGGTCGCGCTGGCGGAAGCGGCGCGTTCGGCTGATTACCCGGCCGAAATCGTGGCTGTGATTTCCGACAAGGCGGATGCGGGCGGGCTCGCGAAGGCGGACGCCATGGGCATTGCGACCTCCGCCTTCCAGCGCCGCGACTATGACAGCAAGGCCGCGCATGAAGGTGCCATCCTCGCCAAGCTTGCCGAAATCGCGCCGGACATCATCTGCCTCGCGGGCTATATGCGGCTGCTCTCGGCCGAATTTATTCGCCCCTATGCGGGTCGCATTCTCAATATCCACCCGTCCCTGCTGCCGCTGTTTCCGGGGCTGCACACGCATCAGCGCGCCATCGATGCGGGCATGAAAGTGGCGGGCTGCACGGTGCATCTCGTGACCGAAGGCATGGACGAAGGCCCGATTCTGGCGCAGGCGGTCGTGCCGGTTCTTTCCGGCGATACGGCGGATCAGTTGGCGGCGCGCGTTCTCCGGCAGGAGCACCGCATGTACCGGCAGGTCCTGGCGGCTTTCTCGGCAGGCGCACTGCCGGGCGGAACCGACGAGACGCAAAGCGTCGTCTCGCTCGGCTGAATTTTTCCAGCGACCTGCCACCATTTCAGGAACAATAGCCACCTGGTTTTCGTTCGATCCGAAAACGGAAGGAGACGGCCATGGTTCACGAACCTCCGATTACCTCCGGCGGCTTGCCGGAACACACCCATATCCAGAAGACCAAGGATGCGCTGCTGGAGACGAAAGTTGCCGGAACGCTGGCGGCGACGCCCGATGTGCATTCGCTCGACATTGCGGTTGCCGCGCAGAGCGGGGTCGTCCATCTGAGCGGATCGGCGCCCGACCAGCGGCAGATAGACAAGGCGCGCGAGGTGGCACAATCGGTCGAGGGCGTCGAGCGCGTGGTGTCACGCCTCGCGGTCGGCCGGATGGGCCAGCACTGATCAACCGGCTTGCAGCCTGGTCCGGTTCATCACCGCCCACTGCAGTAGGATAATCGTCTTGGCATCGAAGATCAGGCCTTCGCCGATCATGGCGAAGGCGCGCTCCAGAGGCAGTTCCACCACCTCGATGTCCTCGTGTTCGTCGGCAAGGCCACCGCCGGCGGCTTCGCGAGCGGTTGTGTCGATCAATCCCACGAAGAGATGAACCTCTTCCGCCAGAGATCCGGGCGAGCCGAACATCGAAAAGAGCGGAAACACCTTCTCTACGCGGTAGCCGGTCTCCTCGAAGGCCTCGCGCCGCACGGCCTCTTCCGGCTTGTCCTCATCGAGCAGACCGGCAGCAGCCTCCAGTACGAAGGGATCGCGACCGACATAGAAGGTGGCAGTGCGGAACTGGCGCACGAGCACGACGACATCCCGCACAGCATCGTAAAGCAGGATCGCGGCCGCAGAACCATGATCGACCACTTCACGCGCAAGCTCTACAGTCTCGCCGCTCGAGTTTGTGTATTCGATCGTCAGATCGTAAAGATCGTTCCAGCCCTTGAAGGCATGCGTGTTTCGAATGATGCGCGCGCCTGCTTTCTTGAAAAACGTCATGCTTTTGCCAGCCATACCTTGTTGTCGTGAAGACCTGCGCCGCCGTAGGGCGCGACACAGTCGGCCCCTGTCAGCACGTTGATACCCTCCCCGTCCAGATGCGCTTTGTTGGGCCAGAGGCCTTCCGCGATCAGGACGCCAGTCCGCGCTTCCGCGGTGACACGGGCATGAAGGCGCAGATCGCCGCGGCTATTGCCCATGCGCACGATCTCGCCGCTTGCGATGCCGAGACGGGCGGCATCCGCCGGATTGATCATCACCTCCGGCCGGCCTTCCTTCTCACGCGAGGTCTTCGTTTCGGCGAAGGACGAGTTGAGGAAGTTGCGGGCGGGGGATGTCGCGAGCCGGAAGGGATGCGTCTCATCCGCCTCTTCGATTACCGGACAATAGTCGGGGAATTCCGGGAGCTGTGATGCCGGGCCGAGGACGCCGACATTTTCCGGCGGACGCGTACTCGCCTTCTGCCCCGTCCAGTCTGGACGGAAATGGAACTTGCCGTCGGCATGGCCGAATCCATTGAGGAAATGGGCCTCCTCGAAGGGGAGCTTGCGGTCGATCCACTTTTCACCATCCAGCTGCTCGAGTTCGCCCGGGCGAAGCACCGTTGCGATCAGTTCTCTCTCGCACATGCCGAATCCCGCCTTGTCGGCGACGCCGAGGCGTTTGGCGAGCTCTTCGATGACGAAGAGATTGGTGCGCACCGTTTTCGGCGGTTCAACAATTTTCGGCCCCAACAGGATATGGCTCTGGCCGCCGCCGCGATAGATGTCGTCATGTTCCACGAACATGGTGGCGGGAAGCACGATATCGGCCATCTCGGCCGTCTCCGTCAGGAACTGCTCATGGATCGCGACGAACAGATCTTCGCGGGCAAAGCCCCGGCGGACGAGTCGCTGCTCGGGCGCGATGTTCATCGGGTTGGTGTTCTGGATCAGCATGGCCGTCACCGGCGGGCCGTTGCACAAGGCTTCGGCATCGCCTGTCAGCACCCGGCCGATCTGCGACTGGTCCAGCACACGCACCGACGAGTCTGCATAGCTGATACCCGTGATCAGCGCGGTCGTCATCCCGAAAATATCGGCATTGGTATGTAAGGCGCCACCGCCTTCATGTTGCCAGGAACCGAGCACCGTCGGCAGCGACAATGCCGCATGCATCGAGACCGTGCCGTTGCGGCTGCGGGTGAAGCCATAACCAAGGCGGAAGAAGCTGCGCTTGGTGGTCCCGACAAGGCGGGCAAATTCCTCGATCTGTTCGACCGTGAGGCCGGTGATCTCCGCTGCCCATTGCGGTGTGCGCGTGGCAAGGTGCGCTTCCAGCCCTGCCGGATCGTCGGTGTATTTTGTCAGATAAGCACGGTCGGCATAGCCGTCGCGGAAGGCGACATGCATGGCGGCGCAGGCGAGTGCCGCGTCCGTGCCGGGCTTGAGGATGAGCTTGACGTCGGCCTGCTTCATCGTCGGCGTGTCATACACGTCGATGGCGACGATCTTCGCGCCGCGCTCCTTGCGCGCCTTGATCGCGTGGGTCATCACGTTGACCTGCGTCGAGACCGCATTCGTACCCCAGATGACCACGCAATCGGATTTCGCCATCTCGCGCGGATCGACGCCGGAGAGACGGCCTAGCCCCATCATCACGCCGGTCCAGGCCGGGTTGACGCAGATCGTGCCGAAGAAGCCGGAATAGCGCTTGGCATGGCGCAGCCGCTCGATGGAATCGCGCTGCACGAGGCCCATCGTACCGGCATAGAAATAGGGCCAGACGGCCTCTGACCCATGGGCCGCTTCCGCCTTCACGAAGGCTTCGGCGATCTCATTGAGCGCGTCGTCCCAGGAGATGTCCGTCCAGCGCCCCGCCCCCTTCGCGCCCTTGCGTTTCATCGGCTTGAGCAGCCGGTCAGGATGATAAAGCCGTTCGGCATAGCGGGCGACCTTGGCGCAGATCACGCCGTCGGTGTAGTCGTTCGCCTTGGCGCCGTGCACGCGCCCGATGCGCCCGTCCGCGCCGATGTCGATTTCCAGCGCGCAGGTGGACGGACAGTCGTGCGGGCAGGCCGAGAAGCCTTTGCGCGGGCGGGTGAGATCGGGGGTCGCAATGTTCATGGCTCACAGGTATAGGCTAAGCGAAAATGCGCCGGAAGACGAAAAAGCCGGCCATGACATGTTTTCATGACAGCGATCGGGGCGCGGAATGAATTACCGGCACATCTATCACGCGGGCAATTTCGCAGATGTCCTCAAGCACGCCGTTCTGGCGCGGCTGATCGTTTATCTTCAGCAGAAGGACAAGGCCTTTCGCGTCATCGACACGCATGCGGGGATCGGCCTCTATGACCTATCTTCCACCGAGGCGCAAAAGACCGGCGAATGGCAGGACGGGATCGGCAAGCTGATCTCGGCTGAACTGGCGGACGATGTCGCAGCCCTGCTCGCGCCCTATCTCGATGCGGTTCGCGCGTTGAATCCGGAAGGCGGCGTAAAGCTTTATCCCGGCTCGCCAAAACTGACGCGCATGCTGATGCGTGAGCAGGATCGTCTTTCCGCCATGGAACTGCATCCGGCGGACTGCGAGACGCTCCGCGACCTCTTTGCGGGCGACTATCATGTCCGCGTTACAGAGCTGGATGGCTGGCTTTCGCTGGGCGCACATATGCCGCCGAAGGAGAAGCGGGGCATCGTTCTGGTGGATCCACCCTTCGAAATCGAGGGCGAATATGAGCGGCTGGTCGATGGTCTCATCAAAGCCTATCGCCGCTTTCCGGGCGGAACCTATTGCCTCTGGTATCCGCTCAAGAAAGGCGCACCGATCAAGGATTTCCATGAGGCGCTGAAGGAAGCCGAAATCCCGAAGATGCTCTGCGCTGAATTGTCGGTTCGCAGCGACCGGGAGACGACCGGCCTCAGCGGCTCGGGTCTCATCATCGTCAATCCGCCCTATACCCTGCATGACGAACTGAAAGCGGTTCTGCCCGTTCTGAAGACGCTGCTGGCGCAGGATCGTTTTGCTTCGACGCGCAATATCTGGCTGCGGGGCGAAGGGTAACAAAGCCGGTCTCTTCTGTTTCCCGGTCTACCGGCTCTGTCGCGGGATCGTCACTTGCAAACTCCGGCCAACTTGCCCATTCTCCCAAGCCTGAAATGTTCAGATCTCCTGGGGGAAGCCTATGAAGAAACTTTCGACGGCCTTCGCAACCCTTGCGCTGGCGGGCGCTTTGCTTTCCGGTGGCGCCGCTTATGCAGGGACCACGGATTGCACCGATGGAAGCGTGCTTTCCTTCATCGACCACCGTTTCGATGACAAGGCGAGACGCTACCTGCAAACCGATCTCGACATTACCGGCTTCGACAGGGTGTCGAATACGCATGTCGATTATCGGAACGAGACCCAACCGATCCAGCGCGTCTATTGCCACGCCAAGGTGGACATGAATGACGGGCATCGCCGCGACCTCTGGTACATGATCGAGAGCGGCATGGGCTTTGCCGGACTGGGTGACCGTGTCCGCTTCTGCATTTCGGGCCTCGATCCCTGGTATGTGGACGGCCGCGAATGCCGGTCGGTGCGGTGACCGCCATGCGAAAAAACGTGTCTGCCGCCTTCGCTGGCCTGTTCTCCGCCACGCTTCTGTCTGCGGGCTTTCTTTTGACCGCAGGTCCGGCAGCCAGCGCCGGCGACCAGCAGAAGCAGGGCTTCGACTTCTATGTCCTGTCGCTGTCGTGGTCGCCTTCATGGTGCGCCACGCATCCGCAGGGGCAGAAGACCATGCAATGCGATCCGTCGAAGGATTTCGGCTTCATCGTTCACGGGCTGTGGCCGCAGAATGAAAGCGGCTATCCGGAATTCTGCGCGACACGCGAATCGGATCGTGTGCCCGACAATCTGGGCAAACGCTATCTGGATATCATCCCCTCGATGGGGCTGATCGGCCATGAATGGCGCAAGCACGGGACATGCTCCGGCCTCAAGCAGGCCGATTATCTGCAGACGGTCCGCAGTGCCTATAACAAGATCACGATCCCGCCTTCGCTCGCGAAGCTTGATCAAGGCAAGAGTGCGGATCCGGGTGACATCGAAAAGGCGTTTCTCGCCGCCAATCCCGGCATGAGCCCGAAGGGCATTGCGGTCTCCTGCGCGTCCAAGATGCTGCAGGAAGTCCGCATCTGCATGACCAAGGACCTGCAATTCCGCGATTGTGCCGAAGTCGATGCCGACGCCTGCCCCCTGAAATCCGTCAATATTCCTCCGGTGCGCTGATGAAGGTTCTCTACTCTCCCGCCTCCCCCTACTCTGCCAAGGTTCGCATGGCCGCAAGGCTTTCCGGGCTTCCGGTCGAGAGCGAACTCGTTAAGACAGACGAGGAGCCGGCGCGGCTGGTTGACAACAATCCGCTGGGCAAGATCCCCGTGCTGTTGCGCGAGGATGGCTCGGCGATCTTCGACAGCCGCGCCATCATGCATTTTCTCGACCGGGAAAGCGGCGGCAAGCTCTATCCGGCCGATCCGGCCGCGCGCACCGAGGCAGAAGTCCTGGAAGCGCTCGCCGACGGCATCACGGACAGCCTGATTGCGCATGTTTATGAGCGGCGCTACCGGACGGAGGAGAAGATCCATCAGCCCTGGCTCGACAGGCAATGGTCCAAAGTCGTACGCGGCCTAGCCTTTCTCGAGGCCAATCCGGTTTCGTTGGGGAATGGCCTGACGGGAGGCCACATCGCGCTGGCCGCGCTTGCCGGCTATCTCGGCCTGCGCTTTGCCGGGCAGTGGGAAACGCTGTGGCCGGGTCATCGCGCTTTCATAGCCGAATTCGAAGCCCGGTTCCCGGCCTTTGCGGAGTTCAAGCCGCAATGAGGCTTGGAGGTATTTGCCGGCGCGATACCACGATGACGTGACATCATTCCAAACGAGAAAAGGCCCGGCGCAAGCCGGGCCTTTCCGTTGATACGCTCGATTGAAGCGGATCAGAACTTGTAGCCGATACCGACCTTGACGCTGTTCTGGTCGTAACCGCGCGAAACGTTGGTGCCGCCGAGAACGTAGGTACGGTTGCCGAACGACGTGTAGTCGTATTCGACGCGAGCCGTCACGTTGTCGGTAACCTTCGTTTCTGCGCCGACGCCAGCGGTCCAGCCGATAACGCCGCGCGTGTCGGAGTTGCCGTTGCCGTCAGAAACCTTGACGCTGCCAGCAGCGATACCAGCTGCGCCGTACAGCAGGAAGGGGTTCATGTCGACGCCGAGACGGCCGCGCAGCGCGCCGTTGATGCCGGTTTCGGTCTTAATGCCGTTGGTCGTGCGCTGTGCGCCGTTCCAATCCAGGTTGCCTTCAGCGCCGTATACCAGCTGGCCGTCCTGGAAGTTGTAGCCGCCATATGCACCGAGGCCGAAAGCGTTGGCATAACCAGAGTTCTTGATCGGGCCCCAGTTCCAGGAGCCGTAACCGCCGACGTAGCCGCCAGCCCAGTTGCCCACGACAGGAGCGGAAACCGGTGCGGACGGAGCCTGCGGTACCGAGTCAATGGCGTCAGCTGCATAAGCGGCCGATACCGAAGCGATGGAAGCAGCCGAAGCCACAAGAGCGATGATCATTTTACGCATAACATTCTCCTTTTCACTACGGCCTGCCCGTGATCATTCATGTGGGCAGTCCGAAAATTCCGGTTTGATCCCTCTCCGGTTGAGACTGAAATTGATATCCAAATGAGGATTTCCAAGAGCTACATTGTGAAATTGTTGTGTCAAAAAGAAGTCGGAAACGTGATGTTGTCGATTTATCACAGGCAATTCGTTAACCATAACCCAAAATCCAGTCATATATTGGTACAATAATGCCGGTCTATTATAACTATGTTTACTCTTTCGTCCAAATCAGCGACGAATTCTTTAATAAAGCGTTAATGTGCATTCCAGATTTTACACGCTCTCATTTGGACTATAACTTGAGCAAACGCGAAAACGGAGCTGACAATCGTGTCTGACCATGTATTGCCAAAGAAGTCGGCGCTCGTGACCGGTGGAGCGAGACGCATCGGTCGCGCCATTTGTGACGGACTTGCGAATTTGGGCTTTTCCATCGCCGTGCATGCCAATTCCTCTCTGGACGAGGCGGAAAGCTTTGCGCATTCCTTGCGTGATTCTGGCATTGACGCCGTCGCATTGCAGGCCGACCTGCGCAGCGAGGAGGCAACGCTGAACCTGATACGGCAGGCGAACCAGCGGCTTGGCGGGCTTGGCGTGATCGTCAACAACGCCTCGGTGTTCCAGCCCGACTGGGTGACGGATTTCGAGCGGGAGACCTGGGACAGCCATTTCGACGTGCATGTTCGCGCGCCATCGATTCTAGCCGGCGAATTTGGCCGGCTTCTGGGGGTCCAGGAAAAGGGCCTGATCGTCAACATCATCGATCAGCGCGTCTGGGCTCCAACGCCCAATTACTATTCCTACATGCTTTCCAAGGCTGCCATGCTGATGGCGACCAAGACCATGGCGATGTCGCTGGCGCCACGGATTCGCGTGAACGCCATCGGACCCGGGCCAACGCTACCCAATACGCGTCAGACGCAGGCGGACTTCGAGAAGCAGACCAGCGCGCTGCTTCTGGGCAAGGGGCCGGATCTCTCCGAATTCGCCCGTACCATCGCCTATTTCCACGGCGCGCCCTCCGTCACCGGGCAGATGATCGCGCTGGATGGCGGCCAGCATCTGGCGTGGGAAACGCCGGATGTGGCAGGACTGGCGGAGTGATCCCTATATAATGCCGCAAACGTGTCGGCGGAGCGCTAGAATAGCGGACTCCCGTGGAATGATGATTCGGTAAGGCAGAATGAGCAGCGGCAAGCAGGAAGACGGCGGCGTTCTCTATGGTGAGACGCCGGAAGACGATGAGGACGATCTGCCAGATGTGGCGGAAGCCGGTTCGGCGCCTGCCATCGAGTGGTCGGAAAATCTGGCCGCCGCCACCGGGCTGACGGGCGCCGAGCTCATTGGCGAATATGTGAAGCAGCTGCCGAACAGCCCCGGCGTCTACCGCATGTTCGACGCGAAGGGCGATGTGCTTTATGTCGGCAAGGCCCGGTCGCTGAAAAAGCGCGTCGGGAATTATGCCCAGGGGCGCGTTCATTCGAATCGTATCGCCCATATGGTGGCGGCGACGACCGCGATGGAATTCGTCACGACGCGGACGGAGACCGAGGCGCTTCTCCTGGAAGCGAATCTCATCAAGCGCTTGCGGCCCCGCTTTAACGTACTGCTGCGGGACGACAAGTCGTTTCCTTATATCCTGCTCACCGGCGATCACCCTGCCCCCGCGATTTACAAGCATCGCGGCGCCCGCGCCCGCAAGGGCGACTATTTCGGGCCGTTTGCCTCGGCTGTCGCTGTTTCCAGCACGATCAATTCGCTGCAGCGCGCCTTTCTTCTGCGCACCTGCACAGACAGCGCCTATGAGGGGCGGACGCGCCCCTGTCTTCTCTACCAGATCAAGCGCTGTTCCGGCCCCTGCACGGGCGAGATCAGCACGGCGGACTATGCCGAGCTGGTTTCTGAGGCGCGCGACTTTCTGTCCGGCAAGAGCAAGGCTGTGAAGGATCACATCGCCTCGGCCATGGCTCAGGCAGCTGAAGACCTCGACTTCGAACGCGCCGCCGTCCTGCGCGATCGGCTCGCGGGTCTCTCGCATGTGCAGAGCCATCAAGGGATCAATCCGGCGAGTGTCGAGGATGCGGATGCGTTTGCCATCCATCACGAAGGCGGGCTTACCTGCATTCAGGTCTTCTTCTTCCGCACGGGGCAGAACTGGGGCAACCGCGCCTATTTCCCGCGCGCCGATGCGGCACTCACCAGCGCGGAAGTGCTCAACGCCTTCCTTGCCCAGTTCTACGACGACAAGCCCTGCCCGCGGCAGATCCTGCTTTCGGAAGACGTCGAGGAAGTCGAGCTTCTCTCCGAGGCGCTCAGCGAGAAGACGGGTCGCAAGGTGGAAATCCTCGCGCCGAAGCGCGGCGAGAAGCGCGACCTGATCGACCATGTTCTGGCCAATGCCCGCGAGGCGCATGGCCGCAAGCTCGCGGAGACTTCGTCGCAGGCGCGTCTGCTGAAAGGCTTCGCGGAGACCTTCCAGCTGCCTTACGTGCCGACGCGGATCGAGATCTACGACAACTCGCATATTATGGGCACGAATGCGGTCGGCGGCATGGTGGTGGCCGGACCGGAAGGCTTCGTGAAGAACCAGTACCGCAAATTCAATATCAAGTCGGAGGAGATCACGCCCGGCGACGACTTCGGCATGATGCGCGAGGTGATGACGCGTCGCTTCTCGCGGCTGATCAAGGAGGAAGGCGTTCCCGACCGGACGCAGCCGCCAAGCGCAGATGCGGATGCGGCGGATCGCGGTTTTCCGGCATGGCCCGACGTCATCCTGATCGACGGGGGCCAGGGACAGATGACGGCTGTGCGCGCTATCCTTGAGGAACTCGGCATCACCAATGCCGTCACCGCCATCGGCGTGGCCAAGGGCGTCGATCGTGACGCGGGACGCGAGCGTTTCTTTGCTTTGGGGCGACCGGACTTTTCGCTGCCGCCGCGCGATCCGGTTCTCTATTTCATTCAGCGTCTGCGTGACGAGGCGCACCGATTCGCCATCGGCTCGCACCGCGCCCGGCGCAAGAAGGAGATGGTGAAGAACCCGCTGGACGAGATTGCCGGCATCGGGCCGCAGCGCAAGCGCGCCCTGCTCCAGCATTTCGGAACCGCGAAAGCGGTGTCGCGGGCGGGAATTTCGGATCTGATGACGGTGGAAGGGATTTCCGAATCGGTCGCCCGCCTCGTCTACAATCACTTTCACGACGGCCCGGGCTGACGGAGCCCGGGTTCTGGCGCGGCTCAACTTATTTTTGTCGCGCCTGCCACGGAACGCTCCGATTTCACTAATATTTCATGAGATAAGCCGGGCCCGGCGTTGACCTTTGAGTCGCGAGGGCCTCTCTTATGCCGACAAACTGAACAGGCTCAACGCGACCATGGCATCCCGCGCCTACAACATTCCCAATCTGCTCACCTATGCCCGGATCATCACGGTCCCGCTGATCGTGCTGTGTTTCTTCATCGAAGGGCATCTGCATGCGACCGATCTCGCGCGCTGGGTCGCGTTCTGGCTGTTTGCCGCCGCCTCGATCACCGACTTTTTCGACGGCTATCTCGCGCGCATCTGGAAACAGACGTCGAATATCGGCCGCATGCTCGACCCGATCGCCGACAAGCTGCTCGTCTCCTCGATCCTGCTGCTGATGGCCGCCGATGGAACGATTGCGGGCTGGTCTCTGTGGGCTGCCATCATCATTCTCTGCCGCGAAATCCTGGTCTCTGGCCTGCGCGAATATCTGGCTGCGCTGAAAGTTTCCGTACCGGTGACGCGAATCGCCAAGTGGAAGACGACAATCCAGATGGTGGCGATCGGTTTTCTGATTGTGGGTCCGGCCGGCGATTCCTATGTTCCGCACACGACGCTCGTCGGCATCGTTCTTCTATGGGCCGCGGCGCTGATCACGATCTACACCGGCTACGATTATTTTCGCGCCGGCCTCAAGCATGTGGTGGATGAGGAATGATGGTCAAGATCGTCTATTTCGCCTGGGTGCGCGAGAAAATCGGCAAGGGCGAGGAAGAGCTGGATCTACCCGCCGAGGTCACGACCGTTGCCGACCTGCTCACTTATCTCAAGACGCTCGGCGAAGAGTATGACGAGGCGCTGAAATTTCCCGAGGCGGTCCGCGTGGCGCTCAATCAGGAACATGCGCATCATTCCGAAAAGATCGCGGGTGTCCGCGAGATCGGCATTTTCCCGCCGATGACCGGAGGCTGAGCCTCATGTCGCTGACGCTGCACATCGCCGTCCAGCATGAGGATTTCGATCCGGCGGTGGAGGCCGCGCGCCTGACGGACGGGCGGCCGGGCGTTGGTGCGCTGGTGCAGTTTACCGGCTTCTGCCGCGACGAGGGCGGCAGACTTTCGGCTCTCGAACTCGAACACTATCCCGGTATGGCCGAGGCTGAACTGCAGCGCATCGCAGAGGATGCTGTCGGCCGCTTCTTGCTCATCGGGCTTTCCGTCATCCACCGCTACGGCAAGATCATGCCGGGCGAGCGGATCGTGCTCGTCAGCGCAACGTCTTCGCACCGGCAGGCGGCGTTTGATGGCGCCAACTATGTCATGGATTTCCTCAAGACGGCCGCGCCCTTCTGGAAAAAGGAACACAACGCGGACGGTTCGCATGGCGCTTGGGTTGCCGCCAAGGACGAGGACGATTCGGCGCGCGACAAATGGGGGAAGGAATGAGCGAGGGCGTACGGCTGGAGGAAAGCTGGAAAGCGGCGCTCGCCGGCGAATTCGCCAGCGCCTATATGGCGCAGTTGAAGGACTTCCTGAAGACCGAGAAGGAAGCCGGGAAATGGATTTTCCCGAAGGGGTCCGAATATTTCCGGGCGCTGGATCTGACGCCGCTCGACAAGGTGAAGGTCGTGATCCTCGGACAGGACCCGTATCACGGCGACGGGCAGGCCCATGGCCTTTGCTTCTCAGTTCTGCCGGGGGTACGAATCCCTCCCTCGCTCGTCAATATCTACAAGGAAATGGAAAGCGATCTCGGCATCGTGCCGCCACGCCACGGATTTCTCGAAAGCTGGGCAAAGCAGGGTGTGCTGTTGCTGAACAGCGTGCTGACGGTCGAGCGCGGACAGGCGGCTTCCCATCAGGGACAGGGCTGGGAGAAGTTTACCGACGCCGTCATCCGGCAGGTCAACGAACTGCCGCATCCCGTTGTCTTCATCCTCTGGGGCTCCTATGCGCAGAAGAAGGCGGCCTTCGTGGATGCCAAGCGTCACCTCGTCATCAAGTCCCCTCACCCCTCGCCGCTCTCGGCCCATAACGGCTTCTTCGGCAGCAAGCCGTTCTCCAAGGCCAATGCCTTCCTGCGGGACCAGGGCATGACCGAAATCGACTGGCGGCTGCCTGAGACAGTGTGACGGATCAGGGCCTTTTCGAGCCCCGGACAAGGACAAGCCTCATCCGGGGCAGCCTTGGGCGGCTTATTCTCATCAGGCCGCTATGATCACCTTCATTGCCTTTTCCCGAGCGGCATTGCCGAAAACCTCATAGGCGTCGAGGATTTCGTCCAGCCCGAAACGGTGGGTGATCAGCTTTTTCGGATCGACCTTGCCAGCCTGTACGGTCTTGAGCAGCATCGGCGTCGTGCTGGTGCAGACGAGCCCCATCGAGATATTGATGTTCTTGATCCAGAGATCCTCGATGTGCAGATCAACGGGCTTTCCGTGCACACCGACATTGGCGATCTTGCCGCCCGGCATGACGATTTTCTGGCAGATGTCGAAAGTTGACGGGACGCCCACGGCCTCGATCGCCACATCGACGCCCTTCCCGCCGGTCATTTGCATGACCGATGCGGCGGCATCCTCGGCACCGACCTGAACCGTGTCGGTCGCGCCAAACTGGCGCGCCAACGCCAGTCGAGCCGGATCCATGTCGATCATGATGATACGGCTTGGAGAATAGAATTGTGCCGTCAGGAGTGCGGACATCCCGACCGGACCGGCGCCGATGATGGCGATCGTGTCGCCCGGCTTGACGCCACCGGACTGAACGCCGATCTCGAGCCCTGTGGGCAGGATATCGGACAGCATGACCAGCGCCTCTTCGTCGGCGCCTTCCGGAATCGGATAGAGCGAATTGTCGCCGTGGGGAATGCGGACATATTCGGCCTGGGTGCCATCGATCCGGTGTCCGAGAATCCAGCCGCCATCGTCGCAATGCGCGTAGAGCTGACGCTTGCAGTTCGGACAGGAGCCGCAGGACGTGATGCAGGAAATGAGGACCGGGTCACCCTTCTTGAAATTGCGAATGGCGGAGCCGACCTCCTCGACGATACCGACACCTTCATGTCCGAGGATGCGTCCCACGTCCACGGTCGGAACGTCTCCTTTCAGGATGTGCAGATCGGTTCCGCAGATGGTCGTCTTCATGACCTTGACGATGACATCAGTCGGCTTCTGTATCGCGGGCTTTTCTCTCTCGATCCATTCTTTCTTGCCGGGACCCTGATATACGAGCGCTTTCATGGTGCTTCTCCTCCTTGCCTGTTGGCATCGTGGTGACGAAACCTCGGCGGCTCCGTCACGTATGTTGGCAGGGAAAGAAATAACGCCGCGCCGCAAGGAGCGCCTACAGCCGAATGCCAAGGCCACATTCGGTTTGGGAAAACCGCTCTCCAAAACGGAACCATTTAATGCTGCAGCGCGGAAACTGATGGCGCCATCATAGCGATGACACACGAAGTCTCACCTTCGTGGCTGGCCGCGTCAGAGCAATGTCGGCCTATTCCGCAAGGTCTCTGCCGGGCTTTCGTCGAACTGCTTGCGATAAGCGGCAGCGAGAACGCCGAGATTGATGAAACCCCGGGCACGGGCGATCGAGGTTACGGTCTCGCCCGGCGCAGCACATAGCAATGCGTCACGCAGCGACCGCAGGCGTTGCCGCGTATGATATGCATGCGGCGTCTGTCCACGAAAGCGCTTGAAGCCTTCCGAAAGCGAGCGGGCGCTGACGCCGATCCTTTCGGCAATCTCAAGAATGCTGAGGGCTTCGGCGGCATGTTCCGTCATCAGCCGTTCGGCTTCGCGGACATAATAGGGCGCGGCGGACCGGGCGCCGGACTCCAGATGCATGCCGGCGCTGTCGGCCCAGTTGCGAAGCAGCTCGAGGCAGATCGTCTCCTCGATACGGCGCTCGATCAGCGGATTGGGGACCGCGTCATGACGCGCGTCGAGCGAGCGCGTGGCATAGTCGAGCAGCGAAAGCCAGGCGGAATGCCCGACGCCGAAGACCAAACGCTTCTTCCAGAGGTCATCCCCAGGCACAAAGCCATACCAACGCGCGGCAGTCTCCTCCATCAGCTTATGCGGAATGGTGAGATTGAGCTGCAGATCGTGGCCGTCGGCTATGTTCCAATAGTCGGTCCGGCTGCAATCGACCACATAGCTGTCTCCGGGCCGGCTGTCGAAGGCATCGTTGCCCAATAGCGGGTGGCGCACTGTCCCACGCAGCGTGTTGACGACAATGATATTGCCCGAAGTCGGATCGAAATCATCGGCCCGTGTCGGGGTGCCGAAGCAGAACCGGCTGAAAGTGATCCGCCCGATCTTCAGCATGCGCATCGTCGCGTTCGGGTCCATGCCGCGCGTCAGCGGACGCGTCGAAAGCGGCATGTAAGTGCGATTGCAGAACGCGTTGACCGCAGACCACTCTCGCGAATCGTTCAGCTTGCCGCTCAACAGCGGCTTGCCTTGGCCATCCTCCAGAAGCGCTGTTTCGAGCATGAATGCCTCCTCTATTCCCGCTCGTCGCAGGCACCAGAGTAGCACATCGCAAAGGCCTTGCACCCTGCAAACATCGACCGGTACAAATTCCAGCAAAGGTCGCCTTGTCTCAAAGGCGGCTGACTTCTAGCTGTTGAGTTCGGCGTTCTGTTGCTCCGGCCGCGTCATGACGAGAATGTAGACCAGCGCCGAGAATATCACGATATCTCTGAGCGCCAGCGGCCCGAATGCGGTCCACATCGTTTCGGAAAGCCCCAGGATCGCCCCGCCAGCGGCCGATTTTAGCGGCGAGGCATAGCCACCGAGCGCGCCCAGCATGATGACCTTGAGGCCGAACATCAGGCCCGCCCCGAAATCCATCGTGCCGTAATAGGCGGTCATGAGGAGCCCCGCAAAGGTCGCTATCAGCGCAGCGCCAACATAGGCCTGGATGAAAACAGACCTGCTGTCCACACCCAGAAGTTCGGCGGCCAGCGGATCGTCGCGCACCGCCTTCCACCGCCGCCCCCAGGCGGCCCGCGCCAGCAAGACCGCCAGAAGTGCGAGGGCACAGAGCATCACGGCGACGTTCACCAGCTGCATTTGTGTGAGCGTGACGGCATATCCGTCGATCGAAAGAAGCGTGACCGGCGTCTTCAGGAGCGGCGGCAGCCAGATCGAGCGCGTTTGCGAGGCCAGCCGCGCCGTTTCCATGAGGACGATCATCACCGCGAAGCCGCCGACGATCACCGCATGCGGTTCGGACCGTGTCAGCGGCTGCAGGACATAGCGGCCAACGACCGTGGCCGCGAGCGTCGTATAGAGGAAGGCGGCGGCAGCGCCGATCACGATGCAGAGCTCAAGGATCAACCAGTAGCGCTGCCACGCGATGTAGAAGAACAGCGCGAAGATCTGGCCCGAAAAGGCGAAAAGCGCGCCGATGGTGATGTCGGCCCGGCGTGTGACGGCGAAAGCAAGCGAATAAGCAAAGGCAAGCAAGGCATAAAGCGCCGCCACCGGCACGCTGTTGACGGCCTGCTGTAAAATATACGCCACACCCGACCTCCCTCCTCTGCCGCAACATTATAACTAGCAAAACTATTTTTACCAGTTATAATTGAGCATGACCTTTTCGTGGACCCCTCATCGCTTCTCCGGCGGCGCACTTGCGCTCGATGTCGCCAACAGCGTCATTTTACGCTTCGACCCCGCGCGCTCCATCGATCGCTTTGCTGATCCCGGCAATCTTGCAGCTTTTCCGGACGCTGCCACGCGGCTCTGCGCCGAGGACCGGGATGGACCGCTCAAGGCCGTGCCGGCCGATCGGGCCGACGGGCTCATCAGGTTGCGTGAAGCCATTGACCGGCACTTCCGCGCAGAAGCCGGTGGTACGCCATCGTCCCTGTTGCTTGCGGATCTTCTAGATCAGATCGCACAGGCGCTCAGAGTTGCTGAGGCTGGCGATCTCGATTTCGAGACCGCCCTGTCCGCACTCAGGTTGATTTCGCCTTCGCGCGCCGGCGCGCTGAAGATCTGCCCCAATTGCGAATGGCTGTTTCTCGACCGCAGCAAGAACAAGAGCCGTGCTTGGTGCGACATGGCTGTCTGCGGCAACCGCGTGAAGGCGCGCCTGCATTACCAGAGGAAAAAACAGGGGAAGGATGCATCATGAAAACGCTTCGGGTTGTGCCGCTCATTGCGGCGCTGATGCTCACCGCTTGCCAGAGGGGCGATGAAACAGAGCCCCTGAAGCTGAGCGGCAAGCTGTTTATCTTCAACTACCGGATCTCCAAAGCGACCTATAATCTCGCCTTCGACTTTCAGGGCAAGATCCCGGATGGCAGCTATGTCGAGGCAAGCTTCGAAAATCCGACCGGCGGCGCGCCGCTGAAGGTCACGCAGAAAATCTTTCCTTTCTGGGAGAAGCTGGTGCTGGAAAGTCCGCCGCTGCGCTGTGTGGTGAAGGACCGACCCTACAAGGTAGCCGTCAGCCTGTTCGGACCCGACGCAAAGAAAATACAGACGATCGAAACGACGGTGATTTCTTCGCTCGACCAAACCATCCTGCCAAAAAATTCCATCGTGGTCGGACCGGCCTACGACCCGAACCCGAAGGTTTTCGTCAAGGGCGGCGTCCCGGATTTCAGCCCGGATACGGACTGCCCAAAGGCCTGAACGCGAAAACGCCGCGGGCAGGCCGCGGCGTTTCAAGAAATCAGACTCTGAAATCCGGCAATCAGCCGACGATTTCGGTGCCCGAGAACCAGTAGGCGATTTCTTCGGCAGCGGTTTCCGGAGCATCCGAGCCGTGAACCGAGTTTTCGCCGATCGAGAGAGCATGAACCTTGCGGATCGTGCCTTCGGCAGCGTTGGCCGGGTTGGTGGCGCCCATGACTTCGCGGTTCTTCAGGATAGCGTTTTCGCCTTCGAGAACCTGAACGACGGTCGGGCCCGAGGTCATGCCTTCAACCAGTTCGCCGAAAAAGGGGCGGTCCTTGTGAACGGCGTAGAAGCCTTCAGCCTGGCGCTTGCTCATCCAGACGCGCTTGGAGGCGACGACGCGCAGGCCGGCATCTTCGAGCATCTTGGTGATGGCGCCGGTCAGGTTGCGCTTGGTGGCGTCCGGCTTGATCATCGAGAAGGTACGTTCAATTGCCATGTCTTTTATTCCTTGGGTTTTATGGGGAATTTGGGCCGCTCAATAGCCGCCTTCCGGCCTCAAAACAAGGGGGGACGCAATGAACGCGTTCAGGAAGGTTATCAGGCAGCGGCCCTGACGCTTCTGCCAATACCGCCATGGAGATCAAGACAACGCTCGAACCAGGCACGGACCGGGTCATCGGTTTTCAGAATATCGATCGAAGACGTGACCCGCGCCCACTGGAAGGCGCCGAAGAGGATGTAGTCCGCAAACAGAGGGCCTTCTCCGCCAAGCCACGGCTGGAATTTCAGCGTATGGCGGATGGGCTCCAGCTTGCGGGGAAACTCGGCCGCTTCGGTAAAGCGGTTGGACGCGAGTTCTTCCAATGTCTGGCTCAGCCGAGCCTCGCGCGTCTTGCGGAAATAGACGCGATCCGTTGGAGCGAGCAGATTGTGGATGTCTGCCACCGCGATCTTCGTAATGGCCGGATGCAGCACCGTCTGGCTGAAACCCTCGACAAAGCGGGCCATGGCCTGACCGCCCTCGCCGCAAAAGAGGCTTGGTAAATCCGGATAGGTCTTTTCGAGATAGAGAGCGATGTCGAAACTGTCGCGCACAAGCGTGTCGCCGTCGCGCAGGATCGGAACGGTCGGTGAAAATCCATCCTCCAGCTTGGGAACCTCCGTGAACGGCACCGGGCGCAACTCATAGTCAAGCCCCTTGTGGCGCAGCGCCATGATCACCTTCCAGACGTGAGGCGAGAAATGGACGGACGGATCTTCACCACAAAGGCCGTAAAGGATCATGGGCATGTTTCACTCCAGGGGCATATTGTTCTGTTTTGCCAATAAGAAGCGATGATCGTCCAATCATCAATTGTCATCGCAACGAGGGGTGACACGGTCGCCACTTTGGATCAGGATCAAAATTCGAATGGGAGGAACCGGAATGCTACAACATTTCAATATGTTCGCGCACTACAATCGATGGGCCAACGCAACACTCTATGCAGAGGCTGCAAAGCTGACCCGCGAAGAATTCAACCAGCCGACCGGCGCCTTCTTCGGCTCATTGATGGCGACGCTGAACCATCTGCTGGTCGCAGACCGCATCTGGCTGCATCGGTTCAGCGGCGAAGGATCTTTGCCGACCCGCCTGAATGAAAACCTCTTCGCCGAATTCGAGGCATTGCATGCGGCCCGAAAGGAAGAAGACGAGCGGATCATCCGCTGGGTGGGGACTTTGAGCGAAGACGCACTCAAGACTGATTTCACCTACACGCCCGTGACCTCGTCGAAATCGGTCACGCAGAAACTCAGCCCGGCGCTGGCGCATATCTTCAACCACCAGACCCACCATCGCGGACAGGCGCATACGATCCTGACCACGCTCGGCAAGCCGTCGCTGGCGCTGGACCTCATCTACTATCTGCGCACGGAGGAATGCAGAGCCTTTATCTGACGCAATCGGGCGCAACGAAGACCGTTGCGCCCGACCTTCAGCAAGGCAGATATCCCGATTGCTGAATGCGGTCAGGATTGCGGCTTGGATGACAGCTCAAGCCGCAAGGCTTCGCGTCTCAATGTTCCATCATCTCATGCAGGACATCCTCGCGGCTCAGGTCAGCGGGATAATAGGTCGGCCAATTGTTCAGCTCGGCAAGCGTGGCGGCGCGATCATTGCCCCAGAAGAGATGATAATGGCCCGACTTTTCCGGCGCGATGCGATGGTCGCTGAACTGGATATATTGCGGCATGGAGGCATCGCCTGACGTCTTCTTAAAGATATAGCGAACGCCGCGATTGCCCTTCTTGTAGGCCAGTGTCTCGCGGCCATCGTCGGCATAGGTGGCCTCTGTCAGCTTGCCAGCGCGATAGAACGTCACCTTGTCGCCGGCAATCACGATGCGGTCCACATCGGTTGCGTAGCCCTTGGTGTAATATTCGCGATACTGGTCGACTGTCTTGTCGCCGGACTTGGCCTTGTGCTCCAGGAACTTGTCGAGCGTGCCATCCTTCAGCAGCGGGTAAAGAGACTGCCAATCCCCCTGCCAATCGGCAAGCGTGCGATCCTTGATATCAGCATCCTCGAAATAGCCCTTGTAGACCTTGTCCGAGCCGTGGTCGTGGGTATGGGCCTTTTCAGCCGCATTCACAGCGCCGGACGCCATGAATTGCGGAGCGCAAAGCACGCCTGCTGCCAAAGCCGCCATGCCCACAAATTTGATAAGCCTCGATGCCATTGTTCTGGACCTCCTTGTGTTTCCATCAACATGTAATGTTATAAAATAACACACTGATGGCCGATGTATCGGCTCATGCGGGGGGCGTCAAGCGACCGCGCAGGTTATTCCTTACATTCACGGCGATACGGCAAGGTTTTCCAAAGTCATCTGATCAGCAATGAACAGGTGCGACATTTTAAAGTGCGCCGAAGTCCTCACTGGCAAACTCCAGGCAGGTCGTATCCAGCGATGCGACAAGCGCCAGCTCGGCATGGACCTTCGGCAATTCATAGCGGAAGAAGTAACGGCAGGCGCCGAGCTTGCCGCGATAGAAGATCGTCTCGGAGCCCTCGTCTTTTTTACCTTCCAAAGCCTTTTGAGCAATCAGCGCCTGCCTCAGCCAAAGCCAGGCAATAACGACATGACCGAAGGAATTGAGGAAGAGCGTGGCGTTGGCGAGGCCACGATTGGCGTCGCTGGCCGCCCCGACGGCCTGAAGTGCTGCGCCGAGCGCGCCGATGGCGGCTTGCAGAGCCTTGGCTTCTTCGGCCAACTCCGTGCACGCTGCGGCCTTCGCCGTCACTGTGACTTCGCCGAGCAAGACTTTCAGTGCCGCGCCGTCCTTCATCCGCACCTTGCGGCCGAGAAGGTCGAGCGCCTGAATGCCGTAGGTTCCTTCGTGGATATGGTTCAGGCGGTTGTCGCGATAGTAGCGCTCGACGGGGAAATCGCGGGTATAGCCATAGCCGCCTAGGATCTGGATCGCCCATTTGTTGGCTTCCAGGCAGTGCTCCGACGGCCAGCTCTTGGCGACGGGGGTTAGTATTTCGAGGAGAAGATGCAGGTTTGCCCGCTTGTCGGCATCTGCTTCGACCTTCTCCAGATCGGTCAGATGTGCGCAATAGGCGGTGAGCGCCATCGCGCCTTCGACAGCGGCCTTCTGGGCCAGCAACATGCGGCGGATGTCGGCGTGCTGGATGATCGGCACCTGCGGCGAGACCGGGTTCTTGTCCTGCGGATGCCGACCCTGCAGGCGTTCACGCGCGTAGTTGAGCGAGAAGAGATAGCCGCCGAGCCCCGCCATAACGGCCGTGTGGCCGACGCCGAGACGGGCTTCGTTCATCATGTGGAACATGCAAGCCAACCCCTGCCCCTCTGCGCCGACCAGCGTACCGATCGTGTCGCCGCCATCGGAGAAGTTGAGCAGGCAATTGGTCGTGCCGCGCTGGCCCATCTTGTGGTTCAGCCCGCCGAGGCCAATATGGTTGGAGCCGCCGAGGCTGCCGTCCTCGTTCACACGGATTTTCGGCACGAGGAAGAGCGAGATGCCCTTCACGCCCGCCGGGCCGCCGGGGATTTTGGCAAGCACCATGTGCACGATGTTTTCCGACAGTTCATGATCGCCGCCGGAGATCCACATCTTGGAACCGGAGAGCCGATAGGTGCCGTCGCCCAACGGCTCTGCCTTGCAGGTGATGTCGGACAGCGATGAGCCGGCCTGCGGTTCTGAAAGGCACATGGTGCCGAACCAGCGGCCCTCCAGCATCGGCGGCATGTAGCGCGCGATCTGCTCTTCCGTTCCGAAGGCGCGCAGCATGTTCGCATTGCCGATGGTCAGAAAGGCATAGTTGGCAATGGGCTGGTTGGCGACCTGGAAGATGCCGGCGGCCAGGAGATGCACGGACATCGGCAATTGCAGCCCGCCATCCGCCTCGTCGAAGACGGTGGCGAAGAAGCCCGCCTCTGCAAAAGCCTCCAGCGCCTCCTTAACGCCGGGGATGATCTCGACCTTGCCATCGACGGCCTTCGGCTCATTGGCATCGAGCTTCGCGGCAATCGGCTGGAAGTGCTTTTCGGCAATCGCCTCCGCGCTGTCCAGCATTGCCGTCACGCCGGCGCGGTCATGCGCGCCATAGCGTTCCGTCTCGAACAGCTTTTCGACCTCCAGGAATTCGTAAAGCAGGAAATCGATATTGCGGCGATCGACGATCAGGGACATGCGCGGCTCCTCCAGAACATACTACCCGGTATGTTGGCGACAACATGCACCGGATTTCCGAACTGTTCAAGAGTGGACGAGTTCGCCTCAGGCCTTGCGCGGGTTCATCAGGCCGGGTGCGGCATGCATGATGGCGTGGACGGCGAAACCGATGAACATGATGCCGCTGAGGCGCGTCACCCAGAGTTCATGCCGGCGATAAAGCCGGCGGATGGCGGACATGCCGACGATGCCGATGAGGATCACATAGGCGAAGAGGCCACCGACAAAGGTTGCAGCGACCAGCGCCGGGAGCATTGCGAAGGTGAGCAGGCCCGCCTTGGCGGAGAGCAGCGCGGTGAGCGTGGCCACGGCGACAGGATATGATTTCGGATTGGTGAGGCCGAAAGTCAGCCCGTGAAGGATGGGGCGGCGGATGCGCGCGGCGCTCACGTCTTCCTGCGAGCGGCGCTTGACTGTGACGGCGCGCCAGCCGAGCCAGAAGAGATAGGCCCCACTGATCAGGCCCAGAATGTCAAAGAAGATCGAACCGATGACGGTTGCCCCGACAATGGAAACCAGCGCCAGCGTCGACCACACGACATCACCCGCCAGATGCCCGGTCAGAAACGCCGCCGCAGACCGCCTGCCCTGATCCGCGCCAATGCCAAAGACGGCAAGCACGCCGGGTCCCGGCGTGATACCGTAGACAAAGCCTGCGATGACGGCCGCGCCGAGTGCGTAGATGTCCATGAATGTCCCCGTTCGCGATCCAGCACCGACTCGTGCCTTCACCTGACGACGTTACCCGCTTTTGTCCGCTCTTCAACGCCCATCCCCCTTGCCATCACCGCCAACGTCGGCCATTAAACCCGCCATCATGATCACGATTTCCGGTCTCACGGCCCGCATTGCCGGGCGCCTTCTCATTGACGATGCATCGCTCACCTTGCCTTCCGGGTTCAAGGCGGGTCTTGTGGGGCGTAATGGCGCGGGGAAATCCACGCTGTTCAAGATCATCACCGGCGACATGTCGCCCGAGGCCGGCACGGTCAATTATCCTAAAGGCGCGCGGATCGGACAGGTGGCGCAGGAAGCGCCGGGGACGGATGACGCGCTGATCGAGATCGTCATGGCGGCGGACAAGGAGCGCGCGGCGCTTCTGAAGGAGGCGGAAACGGCGACCGATCCGCATCGCATCGCCGAAATCCAGGTGCGACTTGCCGACATTGACGCCTATTCGGCGGAAGCCCGCGCGGCCTCCATTCTGGCCGGTCTCGGTTTTGATGACGAGGCGCAGAAGCGGCCGGCGAAAAGTTTCTCCGGCGGCTGGCGGATGCGCGTGGCGCTGGCGGCCGTGCTCTTTTCCGAGCCTGACCTGCTGCTCCTCGACGAACCGACCAACTATCTCGACCTCGAAGGTACACTCTGGCTCGAGGACTATATCAAGCGCTATCCGCATACCGTGATCATCATCAGCCACGACCGCGATCTTTTGAACTCGGCGGTCAACTCGATCGTGCATCTCGACCAGAAGAAGCTGACCTTCTATCGCGGTTCCTATGACCAGTTCGAGCGGCAGAAGGCGGAGGCCGACGAGCTGCAGATGAAGGCGCGGGCCAAGAACGAGGCGGCGCGCAAGCATCTGCAAAGCTTCATCGACCGGTTCAAGGCCAAGGCAACGAAGGCCAAGCAGGCACAGAGCCGCGTCAAGGCGCTGGAGCGGATGGGAACGGTCGCAGCCGTCGTGCACGAGCATGTGGCCGGCTTCAAGTTCCCCGATCCGGAGAAGGAAGCCGCCTCGCCCATCGTGCATGTGGAGAAAGGCGCGGTCGGCTACGAACCCGGCAAGCCGATCCTGAAAAACCTCAACCTGCGCATCGACACCGACGATCGCATCGCGCTGCTCGGCTCGAACGGCAATGGTAAATCCACGTTCGCGAAGTTCATTTCCGGCCGCCTGAAGGCGGAGGCCGGACGCGTGACGCTGGCACCGAACCTGAAGATCGGCTTCTTCGCCCAGCACCAGCTCGACGATCTCGTGCCGGAACAGAGCGCCGTCGATCATGTGCGCAAGCTGATGCCGCTGGAGCCGGAGGCCAAGGTCCGTTCGCGCGTCGCGCAGATGGGCCTGCCGACCGAGAAGATGGACACGGCGGCGAAGGATCTCTCCGGTGGCGAGAAGGCGCGGCTTCTCATGGGCCTTTCGGCCTTCCATGCGCCGAACCTGCTCATCCTCGACGAACCGACGAACCATCTCGACATCGACAGCCGCCGCGCGCTCATCGAGGCGCTGAACGACTATACCGGCGCCGTCATCCTCATCTCGCACGACCGCCACCTCATCGAGGCGACAGTGGACCGGCTGTGGCTGGTGCGCGATGGCACGGTGAAGGTCTTCGAGGGCGATCTGGAAGAATATCGCGATCTCGTCGTCTCTGCCGGCAAGGCGTCGCAGAAGAAGGAGAGCGGCAGCGTCACCGCTGCTCAGGCCGACAAGCCGGCGGCGCAGAAGCGCTCCAATCCGATTGCGCTGAAGAAAAAGATCGATGAAATCCAGAGCTTGATCGATCGCATTGAGAGATTGATTCAGGGCATCGATACCGAGCTTTCCGATCCGGAGATCTATACGAAGAACCCGAACCGGGCTGCGGATCTGACAACCGCCCGAGCGAATGCGCAGAAGAAGCTGGAGGCCAGCGAAGAAGAGTGGCTGGCGCTGTCGACCGAGCTCGAAGAGATCGGCGGGGCCTAACGATCGCTCGAAGCGCTAAATATGCGCGCCGGACGTGCAGACGCAACGGTTGGTTAACCATAATCGCCGAATGATCGGACATTCCTTCTTTTCGATGTCCCGAGCGATTCCTTCATGCAAATTAAGCCCTTGTTCGCCGTTGCGCTGTCCTGCCTCATGCTGGCCGGCTGCAACACCACGAAGACGGAGAAGGATGGCGAACCCTCGCTCAAATCCTCCTACGCACCCGGTGCGGACGAGCATCGCCGGCTCAAGGCGAACGATCCCGTGAAGATGGAGCCGACCGCCTGGATCAAGCCGGGCTCGCCGGCACGCGTGGGCAGCATTTTTTCCAGCGGTGGGCTTGCAGGACGCACCCTCTCCGTCGGCTCGATCTCGGACATCCAGCTGGCGGACAAGGAACTGATCCTCACTTTCGACGATGGCCCGATGCCGGGCAAGACGGAGCAGATCCTGGACGTGCTCGATCGTTTCCAGGTGAAAGCCAGCTTCATGATGGTGGGGCAGATGGCGCGCAGTCATCCGGAAATCGCCCGCGATGTCGTGCGACGCGGCCATTCGATCGGCAGCCACACGTTCAGCCATCGCAACCTCGCGGCTCTGAATTTCGAAACGGCCATGGCCGAGATCGACAAGGGCCAGCATGCGGTGAGTGACGCGGTCGATGCGCCGGTCGGCTTCTTCCGCTTTCCCTATCTTGCCGATACGCGCAAGATCCGATCGGCACTCGCCAATCGCGGCACGGTCGTCATGGACGTCAACATCGACTCCAAGGACTATTTCAAGAGCAGCCCGAACGCGGTTCTGGAACGGACGATGGCCGTCATCCACCACCAGCGCAAGGGCATCATCCTGATGCACGACATCCATGCGCGCACGGTTTCCATGTTGCCGCTCCTTCTGTCGCGGCTGGAAGACGAAGGCTACAAGGTCGTCACGCTACGCTACCGCCGCAGCCGGACACCCGAAGGCGGGCTGTTTGCCTCAAACGACCATTAAGGGGCTGCATTCCAACTGACTGCGGCGGGCCTTCGGGCCCACCGCCGTTTCTTCGCCTTCATCGTCTCAGGCCGGCCGGTCGAGGGAGTTTTCCGCCGAAGCTGCAGCGTCTTGCGCCAGAACCTCCCGCCGCGCCGTCTCGAAGGCCTCGCGCAGGGCCTGTTCCTGGCTCCGATCCAGATTGGTGCGCAGGATACGGCCGCCGAATTTACGCATTTCCTCGACGACACGGTCCGAGGTTGCGCGCTTGGCGGAGATGAAAAGGGCAGCCTGCCCGGGCTGGAGGACAGCGGCGACATCCTTCATGAAGGCATCGTTGATGCCGTAATCGGACAGGGCACCTGCAAGGGCGCCTGCGCCCGCCCCTGCCGCCACGCCGACGATGGGGTTGAGGAAAACGAGCCCGGCGAGAAGACCCCAGAACGCGCCGCTTGACGCGCCCATGGCCCAGAGATTGACCATCTGGTGCAACTTGATCTGCCCATCGGGCTCTGCGGTTGCGACGACAGCGTCCTCGATCTCGATCAGATATTCCTTGGAAAGCTTGTAGAGCCCATCGCGGGCGGCTTCCGCCTCGCTCTGGGTGTTATAGCCGATGACAACGAGTTCAGACATTGCAGTTTCCTTTCGTTTACCGGCATTGATGCCTCCTATGGATATAGGTGCGCCGGGTGAATTCGGAAGCAATGTTCGGTGACAAATTGGTAACGGTCTGAACGGAGATGGCTCGCTTCTGGTCCCGTCCGTTCCATTTGCACGAGGTGCAGCGACTTGTCCCGATTGTCTTAACAAAGGGGAAACCGGTTTGCGCTAACAGTGATAAAGGCAGCCGGGGGCGCCGGTTGAAGTGTATTTTCATTCTTGGCAGGATCCATGCGGCGCTGGAGCAACCGGTTTATCAATATTATCGAGCGCTTCCGCCGATTGACCGATGGAAATATCGGCCTGACCTTCGCGCTGATCATAACGCCGGTCATTATCGCTGTCGGTGCCGGTATCGACCTTGCACGCACCTACAACATCCAGACCAAGATGCAGGCGGATCTGGATGCGGCACTCATCGCCGCCGTCAAAAGCGTCGACACGCTCACGACACAGCAGCTGCAGCAGAAGATCAGCGACTGGATCGCAGCGGACGGCAATCTGGCTTCGACCACGATCACGATCAATAATCTGGTCGTCGATACGACCAACCATCAGGTTTCCGCAACGCTGCAGGCCACGGTTCCGACCATCTTCATGAGGCTCGCGAACGTTCGCTCCGTGCCTGTGGCCGCAAAGTCGGTCGCGAAGGGTCCCTCAAGCTCATACCTGCAGGTCTATATCGTTCTCGACAAATCGGCTTCCATGCTGCTGCCTGCGTCACAGGCGGACCGAACGAACTTTCTCAACCTGCTCTACAACACGTCCTATTCCGATCCGGCGAGGTATTACAGAAACTATCTTCAGTGCGAATTTGCCTGCCACGACTTCGACAACACATATTTCAAGTATGCCTACAAGAAAAATGGCAAAACATATACGGCAAAATTCGACAACATCTACGATCTGGTGAAATTCTACAATACGACCACCAGCACACCGATCACGTTGCGCACAGATGTTTCCCTGACGGCGGCCGGACAGGTGATCGACATGATCGCCAACTCCAATGCCAAAACGCAGCATATCACCGCAGGCCTCTACTATTTCGGACAAGACCTCTACACGGCCGTTCCACAGACATCCTCGACCACGACGCTGAAGAAGGCGCTGACGGATGACGCCTACGGATTGACGAGCGCGACATCGCAGCCGGTAACCTATTTCAACAATACGCTGAGCACTCTGACGAAGCTGGTAGGAACTGCAGGCGACGGATCGTCCACAAGCAAGCCACTGAAACTCGTCCTCATCCTGACCGACGGCGCGCAATCGACGAGACCGTGGGTACTGACCAACGATACGACGAGAACCTATGTCGCGCCGATGAACCCGGCCTGGTGCAGCCCGATGAAGGCGAGCGGTGTGACCATAGGCGTTCTCGATACAGAATATCTCGCCATCCCCTATGACTGGGGCTACAACGATACGCTCGGCATGAGCATGAACAGCGCCAACTGGTATTACAACTGGGGCGGCGTCATGCGCTCGAACGTCTCGGGCAACATCGCGCGGCGCGACTATCTGCAATACGCATTGACGGATTGCGCCACATCAAGCCAGCTCTTCATCTCGGCGAGCGACAAGACCGATATCGCCAACGGCCTGTCGACCATTTTCAACAGCTACCTGAGCTCGGTGAGACTGACGCAATGATCCGCCGGCTCCGCTCTGCATCGTCGGCCTTCAGGCGCAACCGCCAGGGTGCCGCCGCGGTCGAGTTTGCATTGCTGGTGCTGCCGTTCTTCACCATCATCTTCGTCATCCTGCAGATTTCGCTGATGTTCTTCATCGAGACCGGGTTGGACGGCGCATTGATCAAGAGTGCGCGCAAGGTGCGGACGGGATATGCCACAACGAACGGCTGGACGATCTCGAACTTCAAGAACGACCTCTGCGCCAATCTGGCGCTTTCGTTCAGCTGCTCGTCCCAGCTTCTGGTGGTTGCCGTGGTGATCACGGACATGTCCTCCGTTCCCAACAACCCGCCGACCACCAATGGTGTTCTGACCGTGACCGAACAATACACGACCGGCAAGAGCGGAGATTATGTGCTGATCCATGCCTATCTGCCGTGGAAACCGATCCTGCCGATGTATAATTTCGCCGGCGCGCAGCTGAAGGACGGGACCTATATCCTGGGCGCCGCCAGCCTTTTCAGGAACGAGCCCTCCTGATGCGCACGCTCCTGTCCTATCACAAGAAATGCCACGCCCGGCTCGCGCAGCTTGCTGTAGACCGGCGGGGACTTTCAGCGATCGAGTTCGCGCTGATCCTGCCCATCATCCTGGTCCTGATGGCTGCGGCGGAAGACTTCGGCCAGGCCCTGATGGTCGAGCGAAAAATGAGCCAGATCGCGGCCACCGCATCGGACATGGCCGCACAGCAGGCAACCTGGACGACCAAGAATCTCGATGCGATCCTGAGCGGTACGGGGACGATCATTCAGCCCTTTCCCAACGGGACACTGACGATCGTCGTTTCGGCCCTGAACGTGGATTCGCTTCTGAACACGAGCGTCGCCTGGTCCCGCGCCTACAACACCTCAGCCTGGCCGGTGGGCAGCACACCCCCTTTCAGCGTGTCTAAAACCATCCTGCAGAGCGGTGTGCAGATCGTCATCGCCAAGGCGACCTATAATATCACGACCCCGTTCGCCTCGCTTCTGAGACCGATTACCGGCACCAGCACCTATTCCTACACGCGCTACGGCCTTAACAGGCCGCGCGTCTCCGACACCATCACGCTTTCCGGAAGCTAGGACGCAGGAGCTAGGCCTTGCGCTCCCAGCCGCCTGCGCCATTCTGCTGCCAGTAGGTCAGCTGGTTGGCGGGGCCTAAAAAGCGCCGCCACTGACCGCGGGCGCGGTCCAGCTGTTCGTTATCATGACCATCGAACATCACGACGACGCGTTCGTAACCATCGGCGTCCGCAATGTCCGCGCCTGCGCACAGGAAGCGGATATTGGCTCCGTTGGCATTCCCCTCGCCCGTGGTCAGCAGAATAGGCTGGCGTGCATCTGCGTCGCCGCCTTCGATACCGTGCGGCAGGAAGCTCTGTTCCCGCCAGGTCCACAGATGTGCGTCGATCCGATCACGCGCCGGCTCGTCGGCAAATTGCAGCACCACCTTCCAGCCGCGCGCAACAGACTTCTCCACCAGAGGCGGCAGCGCCTCCTCCAGTTTCGATTCAGTCAGGTGATAGAAGAGGATCTCCGCCAGCGATCAACCCTCGTGATTGTCGGCGACGAAGGCGTTCAGCAAGCGCACGCCAAAACCCGAGCCCCAGGACTGGTTGACTTCGGTCGAGGGCGCGCCCATGGCGGTCGAGGCGATATCAAGATGCGCCCACGGTGTTGAGCCGACGAAGCGCTTGAGGAACTGCGCCGCCGTGATCGCGCCGGCCTGACGTCCCCCGGTGTTCTTCATATCGGCGATCTTGCTGTCGATCATCTTGTCGTAGTCCTTGCCGAGCGGCATGCGCCACAGCTTCTCGTCCGTCTTCAGCCCGGCGCTTGTCAGCGCCGCCGCCAGCGCGTCGTCATTGCAGAAGAGACCGGCATGATGCGGACCAAGCGCCACGCCAATCGCGCCTGTGAGCGTGGCGAGATTGATCATCAGCTTCGGCTTGAAGCGCTCGTTGCAATAATGCAGCGCATCAGACAGGACCAGTCGGCCCTCGGCGTCGGTGTTCAGCACTTCAATCGTCTGGCCCGACATGGAGGTAACCACATCGCCGGGGCGATAGGCATTGCCGTCCGGCATGTTTTCGACGAGGCCGAGAATGCCGATGGCGTTGACCTTGGCCTTGCGGGCGGCGAGCGTGTGCAGAAGACCGATCACGGCGGCAGCGCCGCCCATGTCGCCCTTCATCTCTTCCATGCCGCCGGCCGGCTTGATCGAAATGCCACCGGTGTCGAAGACGACGCCCTTGCCGACGAAGGCCACGGGCTTCTCATCCGCCTTGCTGCCGGACCATTGCATGACGACGAGGCGCGGCGGACGAACCGAGCCCTGACCAACGGCCAGAAGCGCGCCCATGCCGAGCTTCTTCATGTCCTTTTCCGTCAGGACCTCGACGGTGACGCCGAGCTTGCCAAGCGCAACGGCGTATTCGGCGAATTCCAGCGGCCCCAGAATATTGGCCGGCTCGTTGACGAGATTGCGCGCCAGTTCCACACCTTCCGCGATCGCGTCGGAGGCGGAGAGCGCCTTCTTCGCGTCGACGGCAGCGGCAGCAACGACCGTGACCTTGATCCTTGCGGGATCGGCACCGTCATCCTCGCCCTTCTTCGTTGCGACCTTGTAGCGATCGAACTTGTAGGCCCGCAGTCTGAGCCCGAGGACGAATTGCGCCAGCAGGGCCGCATCGGGTGCGGCATCGGGCATGTCGAGGAAAATCGTGACGTCGGCGGATTTGCCGAACGCAGCGGCCGCTGCGCCACCGGCATTCAGCCAATCATTTTCCGTCAGGCTCTCCGCCTCGCCCATGCCGAGCACGATCAGCTTGTCGGCGGGCGAACCGTGCGGGGCGAGAATCACGCAGGTGGACAGTCGCGACGCCTTGAAATCCGATGCCCTGGAAGCCCGTTCGATGACATCGGCGGGTGCAAGTTCGGTAGCGCCGGAGGTGGCGGCCCCCTCCTTGGTCTTCAGGACGATGACCGTCCCGCCTTTCACGTCCGCGGACTTCCGCACCTTGATTTCGATCTCGCCAGCCACATGCGCCTCCTGCAAGCCAATTGCCGTATGCGCCCGTTTCATCACGGTTCGGCTTCGGAATGCAAGAGACGAAGACGCTTGATCGGCCAAAGCGAGGTTGATAGACAGCGGCCGAACCAAAGAAAGGTCAGCGCATGCAACAGGATCGGCCATTCAGGAATTTCTGGATCCTATTCGCGAGCTGGCTCGTTATCCTTGTGTTCTTTCGGCTTTTTCCGTCGGCAGACATAGGCTTCTCGCGGCTGTTCTACACGACATCGGCCTGCGCGCCCGGCAGCGTCGCCGGGCACTGCGGGATGTTTGCGCTGGGGGAAATCCCCTTCTTCAATTTTATCCGCATGATTCTCTACTATCTACCTGTGGTGGCTGCGATTGCGCTCGTCGCCTCCCTGATCGTCCCGGCGCTCGACCGGAAGCTCGACTGGCCCGAAGCCAGCCGCAAGAACCGCCTGATCGCCCTTTCTGCCTGGATCCTGGACGCGGGCCTGCTCGTCAACATGCTGCTGAAGGCGCATTCAGGGCGCCCTCGTCCGGCGGACACATCGATCTTCTCCGGCCCCTGGCCGTTCACGCCGGCAGGCAGCTTTTCCGGCGCCTGCACATCGAACTGCTCGTTCATTTCCGGCGAGGCGGCGAGCGCCGGCTGGCTTTTCTGCCTTCTGGCCCTCATGCCCCCGCAGGCGCGCCGATGGGTCTTCTGGCCCGTGCTGTCGATCTCGATCGTCACGGCGCTGCTCCGGGTGTTCTTCGGCCGGCACTTTCTTTCGGACGCCGTGCTTGCCTGGCTTTCGGCGATTGTCGTCTTTGAATTGCTCGCCGCAATCTTCGGATGGAACGAACGCGACAACGCTGGCAAAAGCTCCATGGCATAACTTGTTGTCGCTATGGCACGCGAGCAGCTTTGTCTGTATTTTCGCCGCACTCGTCATGCTAAAGCGAGTCTGTCGCCGTCGCGGTCAGGCAAATCTGGGAGGCCGCCGGGGGTGTACAGCTGGGTATTGGGGACCTATTTGACGACAACCGCCGAACTGGGTCCGCTTCCGGCCCGGTCGGCTCAGACACGGCCCTGAGCCTAGAAGATGCATGACGCTGATTGAACGGTACATAGCCCTGCGCGTGGTCAAGATGGCGATAGCGTCAATCTTGCCGGTGCTGGCAGTCATCTGGATTGTTCAGGTCCTGGCGCGCGTCAATCTCGTGACGGACAGCGGCCAGTCGATCTCCTCATTCTTCCAGCTGGCGGGCCTGATTCTTCCGACGATCATTCCCATGGTCATCCCTTTCGGCGTCGTCATCGGCGTCGCGCAGACCTTTTCGGCGATGAATGCGGATTCGGAATTTGCTGTCATCGACGCCGCGGGCATGCCGCGCAGACGGCTCCTGAGGCCGGTATTGGTCGTTGCCCTCGGCGCCTGCGCCCTCTCCTTTGCTGTCGACAACCTCGTGGAGCCGGTGGTTCGCGTGCAGGCGCGCAAGATGATTGCCGCCGTCTATGCCGACCTTCTGTCGTCGGTTATCGAAGAGAAGACATTCCGAAAGATCGATGACGGTCTTTATCTGCAGATCTCGAAGCGCCTGCATGGCCGGACGCTGGCGGGGATCTTCGTCGCCGACTATCGCGATCCCGATTCGGAGCTCGTCTACTACGCCAAGGAAGGCGCGATCGACGAGACCGGCACGACACTGGTCATGCATGACGGCGAAGTGGACAGGCGCTCACCCAATGGAGACATCTCTGTCGTCCGATTCGATTCCTATGCGTTCGACTTGTCCCAGCTGACCAAGTCGCGCGGCGGCATGACATTGCGCGCCATCGACCGCGACCTTCCCTTCCTGTTCCACCCCGACCCGAACGACCGCGACTATGCGGCCAACAAGGGGGATTACACAGCGGAATTTCACCGCCGCCTGACGGAATGGAGTTTCCCGCTGGTTTATGGCCTGATTGCCTTCCTGATCGCGGGACGCGCGCGCACCCAGCGCGAGATTCGCCTGCATCCTGTCATCTCGGCACTGGCCATCGCCTTCGTGCTGCGCTGGGTGTCTTATTATATATCGAACCAGATCGCGGAATCGTCGGCCTATATCTTGCCGCTCTACATCATGCCGCTGGCGATCGTGGTCGTGTCGATCATCATGATTCTCAGCGCGCGATCCCTGACCCTGCCGAACTGGCTGGCGCCGGGGCTCAGCAGGCTTCGGCCGGCCGGACGAGGGAGACGCTAGGTCATGCAGATTCCCTGGACACTCGGACGCTACTTCTTCGGGCGCTACATGAAGACGCTGGGCTGGTTCTTCCTCGGCGTCGCGGGCATCATCTTCCTTGTCGATTTCAGCGAGAACTCGAGCAAGATTCCGGATTCCTCGCAAGCACACCTGATGGATGCCTTCTGGCTGACGGTGCTGCGTCTGCCGCTTCTGCTGCAGCAGACGGCACCGTTCGTCGTGCTCTTCTCCTCGATCATCACGCTCGTCGCGCTGAACCGGAAATACGAGCTCGTGGTGACGCGCGCTGCCGGCATTTCGGTCTGGCAGTTCATGGCGCCGTTCATCTTCGGCGCGATGGTTGCCGGCATTCTGGTGACGACCGTGCTCAACCCGCTCGCCGCACTGGGCATGCTCACGGCAACGAGCCTCGAAGCGCGCGTCGGGGCGACATCAAGCGCGCAATCGGCGGGCGTTCCCTGGCTCAGACAGATCACCCGAAACGACGATGCCATCATCGGTGCGCGCACCGTTGGGGAAAACGGAACGGTGCTTTCCGGGGTGGTGATTTTCCACTTTGATCCACAGGGAAATATCGTTCTAAGGCAGGATGCAGCGCAAGCCATCTTGGAACGTGGTTACTGGCAGCTTAACACCGTTTTGGAAACGCGACCGGGCGAACCGCCGAAGCGTCTCAAGTCAGTACAGGTGGAAACCAATTTGAAACGCGAGTTCGTCCAAGAGCAGCTTTCCCAGCCGGAAACCATTGGTTTCTTTGACCTTCCGCGCAAGATCGAGACAAACCGGGCGCTGGGCATTTCCACCAATGCGCTCAAGACACAGTATCACTCGCTTCTGTCCATGCCGGTCTTCCTGATCGCCATGGTGATGATTGCGGGCACCGTGTCGCTAAAATTCAGCCGGCTTTCACAGTCCCCCGGATTAATTCTGGGTGGAATCCTGTCCGGCTTCATGCTTTATGTGGTGACGATGCTTGCGAAAGCATTTGGTAGCAGCGGTGTAGTACCTCCGTTCGTTGCGGCCTGGATACCAGCCATTGTGGCTCTGGCTATCGGTGCAACCATCCTGCTCCATCAAGAGGATGGCTAGTGGCTGCAATGAATTGCGCGATCGTTTCGACCGTGAGAACTGCGTTGTTCGCAGGTGTAGCCGCATGCGCTCTTTTTGCCGCTGCCGGTTCGTCTGTTGCACAGAATATCCTTCCGTTGCCGGATCAGACATCCGCGCAATCGGATGACGCGAAGCTTTATCTGTCGTCCAACCAGCTGGTTTATGACCGCGACCACAAGAAGGTGGTCGCGAGCGGCGCGGTTAAGATCAATTACAAGGGCAACAAGCTGGTTGCCGACGAAGTGACCTATGACCAGGCCTCCGGGCGCCTGATCGCGGCCGGCAAGATCGAAGTCGTCGAACCCGATGGCAACAAGATCTATGCCGACAAGATGGACGTAACCGACGATTTCGGTCAGGGCTTCATTAATTCGCTGCGCATTGAAACAACGGACGATACGCATATCGCGGCCGAAAGCGGCCAGCGCGTGAACTCCAACGTCTTCGTGTTGCAGAACGGCGTCTACACGGCCTGCAAACCCTGCGCGGACAATCCGGAAAAGGCGCCGCTCTGGCAGGTGAAGGCCCGCAAGGTGATCGAGAACGGCGAGACCCACACCGTTCGCCTGGAAGGAACGCGGCTTGAGCTGTTCGGCATGCCGATTGCCTACCTGCCCTTCATCGAAGTACCGGACCATACGGTGAAGCGGAAATCAGGCTTCCTGTTCCCGACTTTCAGCTCTGCGCAGAATCTCGGTTTCGGCGCGACCATTCCCTATTACTATGTGATCAATCCGAGCACGGACTTCACATTCAGCCCGACCTATTACACGACGCAGGGCTTGTTGCTGTCCGGCGAGCTGCGCCAGCGTTTCGACAACGGCACGCACACGCTGCAGATGGCTGCAATCAACCAGCAGAAGCCATCCGCCTTTGTAGCCGGCACCAGCGATGCGATGAAAACCCAGCGCGCCATGGTGCGTAGCACGGGCGCCTTCCAGATCAACCCACGCTGGACCTTCGGCTGGGACGTTATGGCGCAGACCGACAACAATTTCTCGCGGACCTACAGCCTGAAGGGCGCGGGCGCGTCGACCTTCACGAACCAGATCTATCTGACCGGGCTCGGCAAGCGGAACTACTTCGACATCCACTCCTATTATTTTGACGTGCAGGATGCCGACGCGAAGAACACGGCCGAATATCAGCAGGCGTTCGTTCACCCGGTTCTCGACTATAATGCCGTGCTCAACAAGCCGATCCTTGGCGGTGAGCTGAGTTACAATCTGAACTTCACCAATCTGACGCATCGCGGGCTCGCCGCCTATACGGCCGGCACGACGACTCGCTTCCCCGGTGTGCGCGGTGAAACCAGCCGCCTGAGCGCCGATGCGCAGTGGCGCCGCCGTTTCGTCTCCGATGAAGGTTTTGTCATCACGCCGGTTCTGGCGGCACGCGCCGACACGTTCCAGCTCGGCATGCAGTCCCCCTCGAGCGGGACTTATACCTATGCCGGTAATTTCGGTTCCGGCATCGCGTCGACGCGCAGCATGATCACTGCGGGAACCGAGGTCAGCTATCCGTTCCTCATCACCATGCCGGGCAGCGAGCATATCATCGAGCCGATCGGTCAGATTTTCGTCCGGCCGGACGAGCAGATGGCCGGGCGCCTGCCCAACGAGGACGCGCAGAGCTTCGTCTTCGACGCCACCAATCTGTTCGATCGGGACAAGTTCTCGGGCTATGATCGCATCGAAGGTGGTACGCGCGCCAACCTCGGCATCCGCTACCGCGGTACGTTCGACAGCGGCTATTCGCTCAACGCCATCGCGGGCCAGTCCTTCCAGGTTGCCGGTCGTAACTCGTTTGCGCAGACCGATCTCGTTTACGCGGGCTGGAACTCCGGCCTCGACAAGCGGGCTTCGGACTATGTCGGCATGGTGAACGTGCAGACGCCTTTCGGGCTTGGCGTAACCGAGAGCGTGCGCCTGAAGAAAGAGAATTTCCAGGTCGCAAGACTTGATTCGACCCTGAGCTACGGCTCGAAGGCCTATAACGTCTCGGCGACCTATTCGCGCATCGCTCCGCAGCCGGAATATGGCGCAGCCGAGACCCGGGAACAGCTCATCCTGACCAACAGTGTGAAGTTCAAGAACTACTGGAAGCTCTACGGCACGGTGAACTACGACCTGCGCAAGCGCCTGCTGAATTCGAGCACGGTCGGCCTGAGCTATGAGGACGAGTGCACGATCTTCGCCATCGGGTTTACCGAAACGCGCGACACGAACAATAATTCGGGCAGCGACTGGGCGGTTGGCGCACGGCTTACCTTCCGTACGCTGGGCGACGTGCGCGTCGGCGACGCGGCAAGTTCCTCCTTCTGAGTTGCGGCTTTTCTCCGCCGCGACTTCGCCTAAAATCTGAACTATTCGCGTCGGCAGTTTGAATGACTTGCTGCATCATGTTATGGAGCGGCAAGTCATCGGGGGCTTCATGACTTGCCCGGGAAGGAAACTTTGAAATGTTGAGCTTCAAGGCGGCTGTCACCGCACTTTCGATCTCCTTTGGAATGACCGTGATCGCCCCGGCGATCGCGCCGCAGATGATGATGGCCGAGGCCGCGAGCACGACGGTTGTCGCCGTCGTCAACGGAACGCCTATCACCAGCGGCGACGTTGCCAAGCGGGTGAACTTCCTGCGTCTGCAGCGCGCCAAGGGAAACCTCAACAGCCTTGCACGGCAGCAACTGGTGGATGAGGCTATCGAACGCATGGGCGTTCTGGCCACCCAGACATCGGTGAGCGGCGACGATGTGGATGCCGCCTATGCGCGCTTTGCTGCGAACAACAAGCTTTCGCTGGAACAGCTCAACACGATCATGACGAAGTCCGGCGTGACCGTCGATCACTTCAAGTCCTTCATCGCCATCTCGATGAGCTGGCCGCGAGCCGTGCAGGCGCGCTTTGGCGACAGCAACAAGCTGACCGCCGGCGACATCGGCGCACGCATCGCCAAGAGCGGCGCGAACCGTCCGAAGGTCAACGAATATATCCTGAAGCAGGTCATCTTCGTGGTGCCCGAGAACAAGCGCGGCATCACCGGCAAGCGCAAGGCGGAGGCAGAAGCCTCGCGCAAGAAGTTCCCCGGCTGCGAGCAGGCCAAGGCGTTTGCCGCGACCATGCGCGACGTTTCGGTCAAGGATCTGGGCCGCTTCCTTGAGCCCGAGCTGCCCGACAACTGGAAAGAGCTGATCAAGAAGGCGCCGGCAGGCGGCACAACCTCGACGCAGGTGACCCCGCGCGGCGTGGAATTCATCGCCATCTGCTCGAAGCGCGAAGTCAGCGACGACGCTGCAGCCGCGGCCGTCTTCCGCGAAGAAGACCTGAAGAAGCCGGGCAAACAGAACGAAGTCGACCCCAACGCCAAGAAGTATCTGGAAGAGCTTCGCGCCAAAGCCAACGTCGTCCTGAAGTGACGGACAAGGGCGCGCCGATGAGCTTGCGGAAGCCACTTGCGCTGAGTCAGGGCGATCCCGCCGGTATCGGCCCGGATATCGCCCTGATGGCCTGGGCACGGCGGCGGGAGCATGGCGTCCCACCTTTCCTCTATCTCGGCGATCCGGATGCGCTTGCCACGCGTGCGCAGATGCTGGGTCTTACTGTTCCGATCGCGCAGGCGACGCCGGAAGCGGCGTCATCCGTTTTTGCAAACGCCCTGCCCGTTCTTGGCATTCGCTCAACCGCACCCGTGTCTGCCGGCGAACCCGACAGCGCCAATGCGAGTTCCATCATCGAGGCGATCCGCCGGGCGGTGGAGGAAACGCAGGCCGGGCGCACAGCGGCGGTCGTCACCTGCCCCATCGCAAAATCCGTGCTCTATTCCGCCGGGTTCCGCTTTCCGGGCCATACCGAATATCTCGCCGATCTCGCGGCGGGACCGGATGGCAAAGCCCCAATCCCGGTCATGATGATTGCCAGCCCTCAGCTACGCACCGTGCCGGTCACGATCCACATTCCGCTGATCCGGATCGCCGAGACGCTGACGGAAGATCTGATCGTCGAGACGGCGCGGATCACGGCTCGCGACCTGACAAGCCGATTCGGCATCGCCCGGCCGCGCCTCGCCGTCAGCGGGCTGAACCCGCATGCGGGTGAAGGCGGTGCGCTTGGCAAAGAGGATGACGCAATTGTCCGCCCCGCCATCGACCGGTTGCGCGCAGAGGGCATCGAGGCTTTCGGGCCCCTGCCCGCCGACACGATGTTTCATGCGGCGGCGCGCGAAACCTATGACGTGGCGATCTGCATGTATCACGATCAGGCACTGATTCCGGCCAAGACGCTCGCCTTCGACGATGGCGTGAACGCGACGCTGGGACTTCCCTTCATCCGCACCTCGCCAGACCATGGCACTGCCTTCTCCATCGCCGGCAGCGGCAAGGCAAAGCCGGACAGTCTGATCGCAGCCCTGAAAATGGCCGCAGACATGGCCGAAAAGGCAGCCTGACATGGCGACGATCGATGGCCTGCCGAAACTCTCCGACGTGATCGCCGCGCATGGACTGGATGCGAAGAAATCGCTCGGCCAGAACTTTCTCTTCGACCTGAACCTGACGCAGAAGATCGCCCGCACCGCAGGACCACTCGAGAACGTGACCGTTTTTGAGGTCGGACCCGGCCCCGGCGGCCTGACGCGCGCCATCCTCTCGCTGAATGCGAAGAAGGTCATTGCGGTCGAGCGCGACGAGCGTTGCCTGCCGGCCCTGGCCGAGATCTCTGCGCATTATCCGGGCAAACTCGAGGTTCTCAGCGGCGACGCGCTGAAGACGGATTTCACCGGCCTCGCGCCGAAGGACGGGCCTGTCGCAGTCATCGCCAACCTGCCCTACAATGTCGGAACACAGCTGCTTCTCAACTGGCTGCTGCCGCCGGTCTGGCCGCCGTTCTGGCAGTCGCTGACGCTGATGTTCCAAAAGGAAGTCGGCGAGCGCATCACCGCAGGGCCTGATGACGACCATTACGGTCGATTGGCTGTTCTCGCCGGCTGGCGCACGCGGGCGCATCGGGAATTTGACGTGCCGCCCCAGGCCTTCTCCCCGCCGCCCAAGGTCACATCCACCGTGGTTCACCTGACGCCGCGCGAAAACCCGATCGACTGCGACGCGAAAAAGCTCGGCAGGGTCACGGAAGCCGCCTTTGGACAGCGCCGCAAGATGCTGCGGCAAAGCCTGAAAAGCCTCGGCGGCGAAGCACTGCTGCTGAAGGCGGATATCGATCCGCAACGGCGGGCCGAAACGCTTTCGGTGGAAGAGTTCTGCCGACTGGCGAATCTCCTCTGATCGTCAGGACCGGTCTACGAGGCGTGTTGCGGTCTCAGGCCCCGTCGGAAACCTTTTCGAAGGCCTTGAGGATGACGCGTTCTGACAGCGTCAGATATTCGTTCATGCGGCCTGCCGCCTCGGCTGGCCGATCATTCTCGATAAGCGTCACGATCTCATCGTTCATGTCTATAAATGGCGCGTGCAGGTGTTCGGGATCCCCCAGAAGCCCGAAGCCGAGCCGCAGTTCGGCAGCGATGCCCGCATAAAAGGCGTTGAGCCTGGCGCTGTCGGACAAGTCCACGACGGCGGCATGGAACATCATGTTGGCGCTGCCGACACCCTGCCAGTCGTTCCGATCGCGATGGGCCTTGGCCGTTTCGACAGCCTGACGCATCGCCTTGACGGCAGGATGGAGACGCCAGGCCTGAGCGAGCGCGCCGCATTCGATGAGACGTCTGACGCGATAGATGTCCATGATCGACGCCATGCTGGGCACGCTGACGAAGACACCGCGATTGGCCTCATGCTGGAGCAGCCCTTCCTTGGTCAGAAGCCGGAAAGCCTCGCGCAGGGAGTTGCGCGACACGTTAAGCCGCTCGCTGAAAGCCGCTTCAGACACACGCTGGCCCGGCTGCAACTCGCCCGAAATCAGCATCGAGCGAATGTCTCTGGCAAGCCTGTCTGCGACAGGCAAGCTTTCCGCCATCTCCACCATGCTGGTCCGTCCCCAATGCCTGCTATGCCAAGTCTGTTGCCCGTGTCGTCCGAACGGCCGCCTCATAGCATAAATGTTCAGCAAGCGACACGGATTCTTAGCCCAAAAATTCATCTCATTGCACAGCAATATGACTATATTGCTGTGTAATGTTGAAATATTGTTCAACGATCTTGACAAACTTGAACCCCAATTCATGATGTGATCCGTGAAAAGCATCCGCGAGGGGCGGGTGACGATAAACGGAGAAAAATCATGCAGAAGACCGAGCCAGTGCCAGATCGCGAGCCCGCGACGGCAAAAGGCGCGGAATCGCAGCGCTACGCCCTGCTTTCCGCCATGTTCCTGATGTCCATGGCCGCTGTCGGGCCTGGTTTCATCACGCAGACTGCGACATTCACCGTGAAGCTGGGCGCCGCCTTCGCCTTTGCGATCCTCGTTTCCATCCTGATCGACTTCGTCGTGCAGGCCAATGTCTGGCGCATCGTCGCTGTCACCCGCATGCGCGCGCCGGCAATTGCCAATGCCGCCATTCCCGGCTCCGGCTATGTGCTGGCCGTTCTCGTCATCATCGGCGGCCTGTTCTTCAATGTCGGCAATATCGGTGGCGCAGGGCTTGGCCTCAACGCGATGATCGATCTTGATCCGAAGATCGGCGGCGCGGCCGCAGCGCTGGCCGCCATCGCCATCTTCCTGTCGCGCCGGGCCGGCGTTGCCATGGACCGCGTGGTCTTCGTCGCCGCCTTCGTCAAGCTCGCACTGATCCTCTATGCGACGATCGTCTCCGGACCGCCGGTTGCCGAAGCCTTCCATCAGACATTCCTGCCCTCCACGATCGACTTTGCCACGATCACCACCATCGTTGGCGGCACGGTCGGCGGTTACATCACCTATGCCGGCGCACACCGCCTGCTCGACAAGGGCACGGTTGGCGTGGACAGCATTCCCTCCATCAACCGCGCGGCTCTGAGCGGCATCGCGATCACCGGCGTTCTGCGCTACATCCTGTTCCTTGCCGTTCTCGGCGTTGTTGCCAGCGGCGTTGTCATCGACCTTTCCGGCAAGGGTGCAAACCCGGCAGGCCAGGCCTTCCACGCCGCGGCCGGCGAAATCGGTTTCCGTCTGTTCGGCGCGGTCTTCCTCGCCTCGGCCATGACCAGCATCATCGGCGCCGCCTATACATCGGTATCGTTCCTCACCGCCTTCAAGCCGGAGATCAACGAGCGTCAGCGCAATCTCGCAACGGTCGTCTTCATCTGCATCTCGCTGATCGCCTATGTGATCATCACCACGCCGCCAGCCGCGATGCTGGTCTTCGTTGGTGGTCTCAACGGCCTCGTCCTGCCGATCGGTCTTTCCATGCTGCTGTTTGCGGCCTGGAAGCGGCCCGATCTGATGAACGGCTACAACTATCCGCGCTGGCTGCTTGTGCTCGGCGCCGTGATCTGCTGCCTGACATGGTATATGGCCTACAAGTCGGTAGGCCCGATCTTCGCACTGCTCGGGCTCTGACACGCCCTGCCCGGGAAAACGTGGCCGCCGGCGCGGTGGCCACGTCTGCCGGAATATTACAAGGCGACCGCGTTTAGAAACGCATCGCCTGTAACGCTTCATTCCTTGTTTTCATGCAATCGCAACAGCGGGATCATCGCTTCGATCCTGCCCATTGCTCCGGGAGAATTTCACGATGGCTGCTATCGATCTGAACAGTGATCTGGGTGAAGGCTATGGCGCCTGGCGCATGGGCCAGGACGAGGCCATGCTGGCCATCGTCTCCAGCGCCAATATCGCCTGCGGATTTCATGCCGGCGATCCTGCAGGCATCTACAACACGGTGAAGGCGGCGGCCGCAAAGGGCGTCGCGGTCGGCGCGCATGTGTCCTATCCGGACCGGGTCGGCTTCGGCCGCCGCGACATGGATGTTGCACCCGAACAGCTCTTTACCGACACGATCTACCAGATCGGCGCGCTGAAAGGCATCGCCGCGGCCGCCGGAACAAAGGTGACCTACGTGAAGCCGCATGGTGCGCTCTATAACCGCATTGCCTGGGATGCCAAGCAGGGCCAGGCCGTGATCGACGCGATTCTCGCCATCGATCCGAAGCTGGTCCTGATGGGCCTTGCCAATGCGCCCATTCTCGATCTCGCCCGCAAGGCCGGGCTTAAGGTCGTTGCCGAAGCCTTTGCCGACCGCGCCTACACGCCGAAGGGTGAACTGGTTTCGCGCCGCGAACCCGGCTCGGTTCTGCACGACAAGAATGAAATCGCCGATCGCATGCTGCGCCTCGCCCGCACCGGCACGCTGGCCGCGATTGATGGTTCCGCGATCGAAATATCCGCGCAATCCATCTGCGTTCACGGCGACAGCCCCGGCGCGGTCGAAATCGCGCAGACCATCCGCCTGCGTTTCGAAGCCGAAGGCGTCGCGATCACCCCCTTTGCTGCGGGAGCCTGAAACCATGGCAACTCCGATCGATTTTCTCAGCCATACGGATGCCGAGGCCGCGCGCGCAGCCCGCGCAGCCTATCGTCAGGGCCGCGTCGCACCGACATCCGGCATTGCGCCCGGCTTCACGCAGGCCAACATGATCGTGCTGCCCCGCGACTGGGCCTTTGATTTCCTGCTTTATGCGCAGCGGAATCCGAAGCCCTGCCCGGTTCTCGACGTGTCCGACCCCGGCTCGCCGACCACGCTGCTGGCCCCGGGCGCCGATCTGCGCACGGACCTGCCGCTCTATCGTATCTGGCGCGACGGCAAGCTGGTTGAAGAAACGCCGAACGCCACCGCCGCCTGGGCGGAGCGCGACGATCTCGTGGCCTTTCTGATCGGCTGCAGCTTTACCTTCGAAACGCCGATGATGGAGGCCGGTATCGAAATCCGCCACATCACCGACAAGAGCAATGTGCCGATGTATCTGACCAACCGCGCCTGCCGGCCCGCAGGCCGGCTGAAGGGCAATATGGTCGTTTCCATGCGGCCGATCCCGGCCGACCGTGTGGCCGATGCGGCGACGATTTCCGGCCGCTTCCCGGCCGTGCATGGCGCGCCCGTGCATGTCGGCGCAGCGCAGGAACTGGGCATTGCCGACCTCGCCAAGCCTGATTTTGGCGATCCGGTGCGCGTCGAGCCCGGCGAAGTGCCGGTCTTCTGGGCCTGCGGGGTGACGCCACAAGCCGCCGTCATGGCGTCGGGCGTGCCTTTCGCCATCACCCATGCCCCGGGCTATATGTTCATCACGGACATTCCCGATTCCGCTTATCACGTGTGAGACCCGATGCGTATTCTTCCCGTCAGCCTCACCGTTCTCCTTGTTGAACTCGCCAACCTCGACGAGACGCTTGCGCTTTTCGCCTCACTGACGGCAGAGCCCGTGGAGGGCATCGAGGAAATGGTGCCCGCGGCGCGTACGCTGATGCTCCGGTTCCGGCCGGACATGGTCGCTGCCGCCGATCTCGCAAGAGCGCTCGGCGCGCGCGACCTCTCCGCCGCCCCACCGGCGGCCGGACAGCTGGTGGAAATTCCCGTACAATATGATGGCGAGGACCTGAACGATGTCGCCGAGCTGACCGGCCTCAGCGTCGAGGAGGTGATCCGCCGGCATGCGGCGAGCGAATTCACGGTCGCCTTTTGCGGCTTTGCGCCCGGTTTCGGCTATCTCGTCGGCGGCGATCCGGCGCTCACCGTGCCGCGCCGCCAGAGCCCGCGCACCCGCATTCCCGCCGGCTCGGTGGCGCTTGCCGGCGCGTTCAGCGGCGTCTATCCGCAAAACAGTCCCGGCGGCTGGCAGATCATTGGCACGACACCGCTGAAGATGTGGGATATCGACCGCGATCCCGGCGCGCTGTTCCAGCCCGGCTATCGCGTGCGCTTTATCGACATGGCCAAGGATGGTAGGACCGTTTCCATCCCCGACATGTCGCGCAAGGCAGAACAAGAGCCCGACCGGACCACGCCGCATTTCGAGGTTGTGGCCGCGCCGATGCCGGCGCTGTTTCAGGATCTCGGCCGCTTCGGGCAGACCGGACAGGGCGTTTCGGCCTCCGGTGCGCTCGACCGCAGCGCCTTCAACGCCGCAAACCGCATCGTCGGCAATCGTACCAACACGCCGTGCCTGGAACTGACGCTCGGCGGCTTCTCGTTCAGGAGTGCTGCCCGCGCCGTGATTGGCCTTGCCGGCGCGCCCTGCCCGATCACCGTTGAGACTGCCGCGGGAAAGACATTTGACGCCGAGGCCTTTCGCCCGATCTCACTGGAGCCCGGCGATACCGTGCGGCTCGGCCAGCCGGTGAAAGGCATGCGTAGCTATCTCGCCGTGCGCGGCGGTTTTGCGGTCGAGCCGGTTCTCGGCAGCTTTGCGACCGATACGCTGGCCGTGGTCGGCCCGCAGCCGGTGGTGGCGGGCACAGTCCTTCCCCTGAACGGCGCGGCATCAGGTCTTGCCAGCGTCTCGCTCAACGAGGCTCCGGCCTTCGATATGCCCCGCGCCGGCGATATCGTGACGCTCGATGTCGTGCTCGGCCCGCGCACCGACTGGTTCACACAGAAAGGGCTGGACACGCTGAGCGCCCAGCTCTGGACGGTGACGCCGCAATCGAACCGGGTCGGCATCCGGCTTTCCGGCGATCTCGCCGTCGAGCGTCAGGATACGGCGGAACTTCCCAGCGAAGGCACGGCGACCGGCGCGATCCAGATCCCGCATAGCGGTCAGCCGGTGCTGTTCCTGGCCGATCATCCACTGACGGGCGGCTATCCGGTCATCGGCGCGGTTGCCGAATATCATCTCGACCTTGCCGGACAAATCCCCGTCACCGCAAAAATCAGATTCCGCCCGATCTCCCCCTTCTCGGACATTTCGGCCGCCGGAACAAACGACATTGGAGAAGACCAGCGATGAAAAAAGTTCTGATCGCCAATCGCGGCGAGATCGCGGTGCGCATCATCCGCGCCTGCCGTGATTACGGCATCCAGTCTGTCGCTGTTTATGCCGATCCCGATCAGGATGCGCTTTTCGTGCGGCTGGCCGACGAGGCTTATGCGCTTGAGGGCGTACGCCCGGCCGAGACCTATCTCGACATCGCCAAGCTGATCGCTATTGCCAAACGGTCGGGCGCGGATGCCGTGCATCCCGGCTATGGTTTCCTCTCCGAAAGGGCGGAATTTGCCCAGGCCGTGCTCGACGCTGGCCTCACCTGGATCGGCCCCGACCCGCAGGTGATCGAGACGCTGGGCGACAAGGTCAAGGCGCGCCACATCGCCACCAGCGTCGGCGCGCCGCTCGTCGCCGGCAGCGATGGCCCGGTCTCCTCCTCCGCAGAGGTGATCGAATTCGCCAAGTTGCATGGCCTTCCCGTTGCCATCAAGGCCGCCCATGGCGGCGGCGGACGCGGACTGAAAGTCGCGTGGAAGATGGAAGAGATCGCCGATCTCTACGAGTCCGCCGTGCGCGAAGCCACCGCCGCCTTCGGGCGCGGCGAATGCTTTCTCGAACGTTTCCTCGACCGGCCCCGCCATATCGAAGCGCAGGTTCTGGCCGACAAGCATGGCAATGTGCTGGTGGTGGGGACGCGCGACTGTTCGCTGCAGCGCCGAAACCAGAAGCTCATTGAGGAAGCCCCTGCGCCATTCCTCTCCGCCGAACAGAGGCAGAAGATCCAGGATGCAGCCAAGGCGATCTGCGCGGCGGCGGGCTATTCGGGCGCCGGCACGGTCGAGTTCCTGCTCGGCGTCGACGGCACGATTTCCTTCCTCGAGGTCAATACACGGCTGCAGGTCGAGCATCCCGTCACCGAGGAAACCACGGATCTCGACCTCGTCATCGAACAGTTCCGCATCGCCAAGGGCGAGAAGCTTCGCGTTCTGGAAACGCCGGAGCCGCGCGGCCATTCGATGGAGTTCCGCATCAACGCCGAAGACCCCGGCCGCGGCTTCTTGCCTACCCCCGGCGAGATCAGCATCTTCGACCCGCCCTCCGGGCCCGGCATCCGGCTGGATAGCGGCGTCGTCAGCGGCTCCTCCGTTCCCAGCGTATTCGATTCGCTGCTGGCGAAGCTGATCGTCACCGGCACCGATCGCGATCAGGTTCTCCGCCGCGCCCGGCGCGCGCTCTCCGAATTCCGCATTGAGGGCGTGGCAACTGTCCTGCCCTTCCACCGCGCGGCCATCGAGGCGGAGGATTTCATCGGCTCCGACGGCTTCAAGGTTCACACGCGCTGGATCGAGACGGATTTTGCCGCCATGCCCGACGCGATGGAGCGCCCCGCCGCCGCCGCAGACCCGTCCATGACCCGCGCATGGCTGGAGATCGACGGCAAGCGCGTGTCGGTTGGTCTGCCGAAGATCCTTCTTGCGGGCCTCGGTTCGGCGGGCCGCCCAGATGCTGGTGGTGCTGCGCAAGCGGCTCAGGCCGCTCAGGTATCTCAGGACGGCGTGGCCGCGCCCGTGTCCGGCACCCTGCAAAGCTTCAAGGTGGGGGATGGCGCAACCGTCGCGGAAGGCGATCTTGTCGCCGTCATGGAAGCCATGAAGATGGAAACCCAGGTCGCCGCGCCCAAGGCCGGCAAGGTGCGCCTTCTGGTCAAGGAAGGCGATTACGTTCAGGCCGGCAGCCTGCTGCTGAAGATCGAGTAGGAGGCGACGGCGCGCTTCAGGCTGACGCCAGACAAGAGAGGAAAACGCCTTGGACACGTTTCGGCATTCAGCGGAAGCACCTTGGCGCTCCTTAACTCCTTTTCCAGCGACCGACTGTCGGAGCCGCCCTCGGGCCGTATCGGGCCCTGAGGCAGATCAGACGGCGACGCCGACGACCTTGCCGATACCCGCCGTCAGCGCCATGGCGAGAGCGCCCCAGAAGGTTACGCGAGCGGTCGCCTTGACTACATCAGCCCCGCCCGCCTTGGCCCCGACAGCGCCCAGCACCGCCAAGAAGATCAGCGAGGCGATGGCCACGACATAGACAAGGCTTGCCTGCGGCGCGATGAAGACCATGAGGAGCGGCAGGGCTGCGCCGACCGCAAAGGTAGCCGCCGAGGTCAGCGCCGCCTCGACCGGCTTCGCCGCCAGATGCTCGACAATGCCGAGTTCGTCGCGAGCATGCGACCCCAGCGCATCATGCGCCGTCAACTGCACGGCCACCTGCTGCGCCAGCTCCGGCGTCAGGCCGCGCGCCACGTAAATCCCCGCCAGTTCTTCCAGTTCCGCTGCAGGCTGGGTTTCAAGCTCCTTGCGCTCGCGGGCGAGATCGGCGCCTTCCGTATCGGACTGCGAGCTGACGGAAACATATTCCCCAGCCGCCATGGACATCGCGCCGGCGACGAGACCCGCCACGCCTGCCACCAGAATCTCCGAGCGCCCCGCTGAAGCCGAGGCCACGCCCATGATCAGGCTCGCCGTCGAGACAATCCCGTCATTGGCGCCCAGAACGGCCGCGCGCAGCCAGCCGATGCGCGAGACGAGGTGATTTTCGGCATGCAATCTGCTCATGTGTCCGCCCTTCCCCGAAACGAATATCAATCCGAGGATATGAGCCGGGGATGACGGTTGTGCAACAGAACGTTGGTTGGGGGACGGCTCGCTCGTTTTCCGCTGGGTCGGTAGGATCTGAAGTTTGGTGTGCATCGTTGCGCGGTAAGGATTTCCACCATAAGCTGAATAGGATGAAACGCCCCACTCTTGAAAAACCCAACGGATGGGTTATTTTGTGATTGTTGTTCATCGCGCGCACGGCTTCCGGTTTGTCATCTACACCGCCGACCACGAGCCGGCGCATGTTCACATCACCGGACCCGGGCAGGCGAAAATCAATCTTCTGGGACCTGATGGCGAGCCGGAGTTGATCTGGAGCATAGGCATCAAGCGCTCGGACCTTCGCCGGTTGCTCGCCGAAGTCGCACAACACCGCCGACACTTTCTTGAGGAATGGGAGCGCATTCATGGTCGAGCCAACTGAAGCCGATTTTGACACCGCAGAAGCCCGCGGACGGACCGTTTTGGAGACCGAGCCGCGCGCGGTGTCCGCCCGTTATGAACACGCCAGCGGCAAGGTGATCCTCGACCTCGTCAACGGCTGTACCTATGCCTTCCCTGTCCGATTGGTTCAGGATCTGGAAGGAGCAAGCGAAGACGATCTGGCCCATATCGAGGTGGACGGTCTGGGCTTCAACCTGCATTGGCCGGCCCTTGACGCCGACCTCTATGTGCCAGCCCTCGTCGCCGGAATTTTCGGCACGCGCGAATGGATGACCAAGGAACTGGCGCGGCGCGCGGGACAGCTGAAGTCGGCGGCGAAGACGGCGGCGGCGCGGGCGAATGGATCGAAGGGGGGAAGACCGAGGAAGGTGGCGGTTGGGTGAAGAAAGTGAACTTGTTTGTGTGAGCAAAATGTCTCGAACTGAGCAGCCGACCCGATTAGAAGATCTTGAGCGCGTGGAGGCCGAGCTACTCGATACGCTCCAAAACGAATTGCCGAAGCGCAAAGCCACTTACACCCTACTATATCTTTGCGGAGTTGCTCGCAGAACGCTTGCCCAATCACGGGCTTTTAAGAACTGCGTGCAGGACCAAAATGGCTTGGTAGCTCTTGCACTCATCAGACTTCAACTGGATACGGTCTTGCGCGTTTACGCCTTGTATTGGGTAAATGACCCGCATTCATTTGCCCAAGAAGTGTTTGAAGGAAAGCAAATAGACAAGATAAAGGCTGCCGACGGCCAGCTAATGAAAGACAGATATCTGATCGAACGGCTTCTTCCCAGAAATCCTTGGATTAATGACGTCTACAAGAACACAAGCGGTCTCATACACTTTTCCAGCCGACACATTCACGCATCAATAAGAAACAAAGGTACTACAGAAGGCGAGTATGAGATTTTCATAGGCCCCAACAACCCTGAGCACGAATATTCAGATTTTGAAGAAATGAATTCGGCATTCTTCCATACCACTGCAATGATAAATGTCGCTGTCGATTACTGGTTCAAGCATGTCGAGAAAACCATCCCCTAAAATAAATCAGCGCGATCAGGACTGCGGGATGCGGAGTAGTTTCTCTCAGATCAGCGCCCCCTCACTCCCCCAGCAGCCCCTGCACAAAGCCGTATAGCCCCGGCCGCCGATCCCTGCGCAGCCTCTCCGCCTCAACAATCGACTTCACCGCGCCAAACGCTCGCTCCAGGTCATCGTTGACCACGACATAATCGTACTCATGCCAGTGCTCGATCTCTGCCTTGGCATTGGCTAGCCTTGTGGCGATTACCTCCTCGCTGTCCTCCGCCCGCCGATGCAGGCGGGCGCGGAGTTCGGCGATGGAGGGGGGGAGGATGAAGATGGAGACGACGTCGCCGCGCATCTTTTCCTGGAGCTGCTGGGCGCCCTGCCAGTCGATGTCGAAGAGCATGTCGCGGCCTTCGGCCATGGCCTTTTCGACGTCGTCGCGCGGCGTACCGTAATAGTTGCCGTGGACAGAAGCCCATTCGAGGAGCGCTTCGCCGTCGCGCATGAGTTCGAAGTCGCGCTGGCTCTTGAAGTGGTAGTGGATGCCTTCGATCTCGCTGCCGCGCTTGGCGCGCGTCGTCACGGAGACGGAGAGCGAGAGGTTGCGGTCGGTCTCGAGCAGATTGCGCGAGATGGTGGATTTGCCGGCACCCGAAGGCGAGGAAATCACCACCATGAGGCCGCGCCGTTCGATGGTCTTCTGATGGGCGTTGTCGGCCATGGTCTACTCCAGATTCTGTACCTGCTCGCGGAACTGGTCGATGACGACCTTTAGTTCCAGTCCATGCGCGGTCACGCTCGCGGCATTGGATTTCGAGCAGATGGTGTTGGATTCACGATTGAATTCCTGCGCCAGGAAGTCGAGCTTGCGGCCGATCGGCCCGCCCTCGGTGATCAGTTCGCGGGCGGCCACCACATGCGCCTTCAGCCGATCGATCTCTTCGCGCAGGTCCGCCTTGGTGGCAATCAGCGCTGCTTCGGCATGGAGGCGGTCACGGTCGAGCGTTTGCGTGGCGCCGAGCAGCGCCTCGACCTGCGCCTGAAGACGCCTGGCGATTTCGGCCGGCTGGCGTGACGGGTCGGCTTCGACCTTCAGCGCCAGATCCTCGATCTTGGCGACATGGCCGAGAAGAACATCGGCGAGCGCCGTGCCCTCGCGCTCCCGCATGATGCGCAGTGCTTCGACCGCCTCGCGGAAGCTGGCGAGCAGCGCAGCCGCGCGCGCTTCGACGGCGTCCGGCGCTTCGGCCGGCTCGCGGAAATCGATGATGCCGCGCATGCCGAGAAGGGCGGAAAGTGTCAGCGGCGCCGGATCGATGGCATCGCCCAGACGGGTTTTCAGCGACAGAAGTGCTGCCAGCGCCTCTTCGTTGATGACGGCTTCCAGACGCTCGTCGAGGGTGGAGAGATTGAGCGCAATCTGGATATTGCCGCGGGTGAAGGCCGCGCTTGCGACGGCGCGACAGTCGGTCTCCAGCGCCTCAAGCCCCTGCGGCATGCGGAAGCGCAGATCGAGCCCCTTGCCGTTGACGGAGCGCAATTCCCAAACCCAGCGAAAGCGGCCGCTCTCACCTTCCGAACGGGAGAACCCCGTCATCGATTGCAATGCCATCAGGCCATGCCCCCTGTTGCATCAAGCCCATGCGTGGTCCGCCTGTCGGCGGCCCGCCCCATTGTCTGGGCCCCAGTCTTATCACCCTGTATGCGGCCATCTTTCAGATTCGCATCGCAGGCCTCAAGTCTTCTTCCGCTGCGCGAAGGTCCGCGCGGGCCTATTGCTGCGGGGTCGGCGCCGGCGCGGTTGCCCCCGCATCCGTGCCGGTCGGGTTCGTCTGCTGTTCCTCGACCTGACGCCACTTCTTCACATTGGCATTGTGCTCTTCAAGCGTGGCGGCAAACACATGTCCACCCGTACCATCGGCGACGAAATAGAGGTCGTTGGTCCTCGACGGATTGGCGACCGCTTCCAGTGCCGCGCGGCCAGGATTGCAGATCGGCCCGGGCGGCAGGCCATCGATGACATAGGTGTTGTAAGGCGTCATTTTCTTCAGGTCCGACTGGTAGATCGGACGGTCGGAGGGTTTGCCCTCGCCACCAAAAATGCCGTAGATCACGGTCGGATCGGACTGAAGCCGCATCTTCTTCTCAAGCCGGTTGAGGAAGACCGAGGCGACCAGCGTACGCTCGTCCGCCTTGCCCGTTTCCTTCTCCACGATGGAAGCCAGCGTAACGAACTGCTCCTTTGTCTTCAGGAACAGGTCGGGCGAGCGCTTCGCCCAGAGATCGTCGACCAGCTTTGTCTGCGCCGCCTTCATCTGGGCGACGATCTCGCTGCGCTTGGCGCCGCGGGTGAATTTGTAGGTATCGGGACGGAGCGTGCCTTCGTCAGGCATCTTCGCCGGCAACTCGCCTTCCAGCACCGGATCGGCACGCAGCCGATCGAAGATCTGCTGCACGGTCAGGCCTTCCGGCAGGGTGACGGAGTAGAGGATCGATTTGCCCGATTCCATCAGTTCGACGATTTCCTTCATCGAGGCACCGGCCTTGATCTCGTATTCGCCGGCCTTCAGCGTACGATTGCGCAGGAAGCTCTTCGTCACATACTGGAAGACGCGCGCATCGGAGATGAGCCCGGAGGCCTCGAGCCCGCGCGAAATGTCGCCAAGGCCCCAGCCGGGCTTGACGATGAAATTGGAGTTGACCGTCGACGGCCCCTGCTCGGAAAAGGTCGACAGACCGTAATAGATGATCCCGCCGAGTGCGATCGTCAGGAAGACGAGGATCGTCATCACGAAATTCATGAACACCACGACCTGACTGCGCGAGCCGCGGGACTTCTTCAGTTTCGGCGGCGGCGCCGGAACCGGGGTCGGACGCAGGGCTTCCTTGGCTGAGACGGGAATGATGATCGGGCCCTGGCTCTGTTGCCCACCCGTTTGCCCACCGGCCCTTACGCCTGAAGAAGCAGCCGCCGCTTGCTGGCTCGGATTGGGTTCGGCAACGAACTCTTCCGACGCTTCGTGAGACGGCTCGCGATCGCCTGCCGGGGGCTCCGGCGACGCCGGCTCTGCGGGCGTCTCGTTCGCGGTCGTGGGTGCAGCGGGGGACGGGACGGCCGCTATCGGACCGAGGTCGCCCGGGGTGATCTCGGCAGGGCTTGGCGCAGCAGGCGGGACCGGCGCGGCAGGAGGGATCGGGGCAGACCGGGCCTGCTCATAGGCACGATCGGACGCGGCCGGCTCGCGCGCAGCAGCTTCCAGATGGGGCTCGGCTGGTGCAACGGCCGGGGCATCGACCGGATGGGTCGGGCGCGGCTCGTTACCGGGCTCTCGCTCGCTTTTCGGGTCCATGTCGTTCACGCGGTCGTTCACGGGCATTCCTCGAATATCTTCATGAGTACCATGCGGTTCTCATGGCCGTTCAATGCGGCGAAAGCTGGGTCCTGCGGCCGCAGCAACCCAGACTTCGCTATTCAGGATTGGCGGTCTGCCCGGGGGCGCAAACCGTAGGCGGAGCATTAGTCTGCATAGCGCTTCAGAACGAGCGACGCATTGGTGCCGCCGAAGCCGAAGGAATTCGACAGGGCGACATCGACCTTGCGGGCGCGCGCCTTGTGCGGCACGAGGTCAACCGGGGTTTCGACGTCCGGGTTGTCCAGGTTGAGGGTCGGCGGGGCGATATTATCGCGGATCGCGAGCGTCGCGAAGATCGCCTCGATGGCACCAGCCGCACCCAGAAGATGGCCTGTTGCCGATTTGGTCGAGGACATAGAGACCTTCGAGGCATGGTCGCCCAGAAGGCGCTCGACGGCGCCGAGCTCGATCGTATCGGCCATGGTCGAAGTGCCATGCGCGTTGATGTAATCGATATCGGCGGGAGTCAGACCCGCGCGCTTGAGCGCCATGGTCATGCAGCGGAACGCACCATCGCCGTCTTCCGACGGTGCCGTGATGTGGAAGGCATCGCCCGAGAGACCGTAGCCGACGACTTCGGCATAGATCTTGGCGCCGCGCGCCTTGGCGTGTTCCAGCTCTTCGAGAACAACGACGCCGGCGCCCTCGCCCATGACGAAGCCGTCACGGTCGCGGTCATAGGGCCGCGAGGCCTTTTCCGGGTTGTCGTTGTGCTGCGTGGACAGCGCCTTGCAGGCGGCAAAGCCGGCAAGTGAAATACGGCTGACCGGGCTTTCCGTGCCGCCGGCGACCATGACGTCGGCATCGCCCAGCGCAATCAGGCGCGAGGCATCGCCGATGGCATGCGCGCCGGTCGAGCAGGCGGTGACGACGGCGTGGTTCGGGCCGCGCAGCTTGTGCTTGATGGAGACATGGCCTGAGGCCAGGTTGATCAGGCGGCCGGGAATGAAGAAGGGCGAAATGCGGCGGGGGCCCTTGTCGCGCAGAGTCAGACCCGCTTCCACGATGCCCTCAATGCCGCCGATGCCGGAACCGATGAGGACGCCGGTGGCGCATTGATCGTCATCGCTTTCCGGATGCCAGTCGGCATCGGCAAGCGCCATGTCGGCCGCGGCAACCGCGTAAACGATGAAAGGATCGACCTTGCGCTGTTCCTTCGGCTCCATCCAGTCGTCGGCATTGTAGGTGCCGTTGGTACCGTCGCCAAAGGGAATGCGGCAGGCAATCTTCGCCGGAAGGTCCTCCACCTCGAATTCGGTCACCTTGCGGGCGCCGCTCTTGCCAGCCAGAAGATTCTTCCAGGTCTCGTCAACGCCACAACCCAGCGGCGTCACCATGCCAAGACCGGTGATTACAACTCGTCTCATCGCCCGCATGCTCCCCATGATCGGCAGCGGCCTCGCCCTGTCCGGCTTCGCCACGCCCAACACCCGGTCGCATTACCGGCTCTGCCTTGCGGCTTCAGCTCATTGCAATGACCGGGATCACTGTTTTTACATTAAAAAAGGTCCGGAAAACCGGACCTGAAGCGGGCCGGAAAGCCCGCCCCATGTCACTCTGTGACCTCAGGCTGAAATCAGCCCTGGGCCTTTTCGATGAACTTGACGGCGTCGCCGACCGTCAGGATCGAGTCAGCAGCGTCATCCGGGATTTCAATGCCGAATTCTTCTTCGAAGGCCATGACCAGCTCGACCGTGTCGAGGGAGTCCGCGCCGAGATCGTCGATGAAGCTTGCGCCTTCAACAACCTTGTCGGCGTCAACGCCAAGATGATCAACAACAATTTTCTTCACGCGTTCTGCGATATCGCTCATGTCGGTACCTCGACCCTATTGTCTATTACAAGACTGCCTTTCGGCGTCTCTACCCTGTTCAACCAACCGCGGCACCTGCCACGAAAGGCATTTGATGATTGCCCTGCCCACGCTTCCAAATGTCGCGTGCAACCGGCCAATTGCGTTCAGTCATGGCCCGCTTAACACGGTTTAAGTCCGCCGCAAAGCCATAAAAGTTCTCGTTCGACGCTCTCAACATCAAAAGCCGGAGCGGTCGAACCTGTTATCGAGGCTTGCGCCTCAGATCATTGCCATGCCGCCGTTCACATGGATCGTCTGGCCCGTGACGTAACCAGCCTCGTTGGAGGCAAGGTAAGCCACGGCAGACGCAACTTCGGCGCCCGTGCCCATGCGGCGCATCGGGATCGCGCCCATGATGGCGTCCTTCTGCTTGTCGTTCAGCTTGTGGGTCATCGCGCTTTCAATGAAGCCCGGCGCCACGCAGTTGACAGTGACGTTGCGGGTGGCGATTTCCTGCGCCAGCGACTTCGAGAAGCCGATCATGCCGGCCTTGGAGGCGCAATAGTTGGCCTGGCCCGGATTTCCGGTGACGCCGACGACGGAGGTGATGTTGATGATGCGCCCGAAACGGCGGCGCATCATCGGATGGGTCAGCTCGCGCGTCAGGCGGAAGACGGCTGTCAGGTTGACTTCCAGAACTGCATCCCAGTCATCGTCGCTCATGCGGACAAAGAGGCCATCCTTGGTGATGCCGGCATTGTTGACGAGAATGTCGACGCCGCCGAGATCGGCTTCGGCCTTTTCGCCGAGTGCCTTGACGGCGGCTCGGTCGGACAGATTGGCCGGGAAGACGAATGTGCGTTCGCCGAGTTCATTGGCGAGCTCTTCCAGCTTTTCGGCGCGCGTGCCGTGCAGGCCGACGATGGCACCCTGCTTGTGCAGCATACGGGCGATTTCCTCGCCGATGCCACCGGATGCACCGGTGACGAGAGCCTTGCGGCCAGACAGATCGAACATGTTCCTAAACCCCATCTCAAACCGGCATCTGCTTATTGCGCCGGGTTAGCGAAAAACCGCATACCACTTTTTCGCCCGGCGATTTACGCCAGCAGCGCTTCCAGCGTCTTTTCGATATCTTCGGGCGTGTTGACCGCGATGCCGGTCACGGCCTTGTCGATGCGGCGGGCGAGACCCGTGAGCACCTTGCCGGAGCCGATTTCATAAAGCGTCATCACGTCATTCTTGCCGAACCATTCGACCGTCTCGCGCCAGCGGACCTGGCCCGTCACCTGCTCGACCAGAAGATCGGCGATGATCGTCGCATCGGCGACCGGAGCGGCGCGGACATTGGCGATCAGCGGAATGTTCGGATTGTGCTTCTCGACCTTCGCGAGCGCCTCGCGCATGGCATCCGCTGCGGGCGTCATCAGCGCGGAGTGGAAGGGCGCGGACACGGACAGCATCAGCGCACGCTTGGCGCCCTTGGCGGTCGCGATCTCGGCGGCCTTCTCGACAGCTGCCTTTTCGCCGGAAATGACGAGCTGGCCGCCGCCATTGTCATTGGCGATCTGGACCGGGCCGATGGCAGAGGCTTCCGCGCAGGTGGCTTCGACATCGCCATGTTCCAGCCCGATGATGGCGGCCATGGCGCCCTTGCCCGCGGGAACGGCAGCCTGCATCGCGTTACCGCGGATGCGCAGCAGGCGCGCCGTGTCGGCAATCGAGAATGTACCGGCAGCGCAAAGTGCGGAATATTCGCCGAGCGAATGACCGGCGACGAAGCCGACCTTGTCCTTGAGCACAAGGCCGCGGGCTTCCATGACGCGGATCGCAGCCATCGATACGGCCATCAGCGCCGGCTGGGCATTGGCTGTCAGCGTCAGCGTTTCTTCCGGACCATTCCACATGATGTCGGAGAGCTTTTCGCCGAGCGCGTCATCGACTTCCTGGAAGACTGCGCGGGCCTCGGGAAAGGCGTCAGCGAGGTCCTTGCCCATGCCGACGGCCTGGCTGCCCTGGCCCGGAAAGGTGAATGCGAGTGCCATGGATGTTTCCCTGAATTCCTTGTTTTCTGGCTTCTCCATTCACATTCTTGGGTCTCAAGTCAAGTCTTAGGAAGAAACGCACACATTGCAATATATGCGATTGGCATTGAAATCTGCGCGAATTTAAGATTTCTTGCGCGCCGTCTTCACCCCGGCAAGCCCCTCCCTCCCGCCGGCCAAAAGGAATCTTCCCCATGAAATACAACCAGCTCGGCGCAAGCGACCTCAACGTTTCCGAAATCTGCCTAGGCACCATGACCTGGGGCACACAGAACTCGGAGGCCGAAGCGCATGAACAGATGGACTATGCGCTCGAGCAAGGTGTGAATTTCTTCGACACGGCCGAGCTCTATCCCACGACCCCGGTGGGCGCCGAGACGCAGGGCGACACGGAAAAGTTCATCGGCTCATGGTTCAAGAAGACCGGCAAGCGGGATAAGGTCATTCTCGCCACCAAGATTTCGGGCCGTGGCCGCGCCTATATCCGCGGCGGCGTGCCGATCAGCGGCGCGGAAATCGAGAAAGCTCTGGACCTGAGCCTGACACGCCTCGGCACGGATCATGTCGACCTCTACCAGCTTCACTGGCCGAACCGCGGCAGCTATGCATTCCGCGGCAACTGGGCCTTCAATCCCTCGACGCAGGACACGGCGCATGCGACCGCCGAACTGCTGGAAGCACTTGAAGCGCTCGGCAAGGCCAAGAAGGCGGGCAAGATCCGCCACTGGGGCGTCTCCAACGAGACATCCTGGGGCGTGATGAAGTATCAACAGCTTGCAGACAGCCAAGGCCTGCCGCGCATGGTCTCGATCCAGAACGAATATAATCTGCTCGACCGCAAGTTCGACACGGACCTTGCCGAAGTCTGCCACCACGAGCAGGTCGGCCTCATGGCCTATTCGCCGCTCGCCGCGGGCCTTCTGAGCGGGAAGTATCTGGACGGCGCGCGTCCGGCCGGCTCGCGCGGCACGATCAATTCCGATCTCGGCGGCCGGTTCGGCGGTTATGAGGAACCGGCTGTCCGCGCCTATGTCGAGCTTGCCCGCAAGCACGATCTCGACCCCTCCGCCATGGCCCTCGCCTTCTGCCTGACGCGCCCCTTCATGGCCTCGGTCATCATTGGCGCGACGACGATGGAGCAGCTCAAGACCGATATCGGTGCGAAGGACATCAAGCTTTCGGACGAGGTGATGAAGGGCATCCAGCACATCCACCGGACCTGGACGCTGCCGATCTGAAGATTCGGCGGGAAGCCATTGGACCTGAATCAAAAAGGCGGCCATAAGGCCGCCTTTTCGCATTTCTGCCAGGCGAGGCTGAAGGATCAGCCCTTGCCCTTGAGCGCGGTGTTGCACAGGCTCCAGAAACCGCCGCCCTTTTGGATCCACTTCAGGTCGCCGAGCGTTCCGGCTTCCTTGTTGGCGTGATAGCTGTCGGCGCAGGTGTGGAGGCGCTGCTTGCCGGGGGTCTCAGAGGCATATTTCTTGTCGACGGCGGCCGGGAACTTGACGCCCTTCGGTGCAGCTGTCGTCGGAGCCGGCGGCTCCTTGTCGGCCGTGGTCTTGGCGACCGCTTCATCGTCCTTCTTGTCTTCGGCGGCAGCATCCGTGCCACAGAACTTGGCGCGGAAGTCGTTCCACTTCACGTCCTTGGCGGAACCGTCAGCCTTGGCGGCCTGAAACTTGACGCTGCATTCCTTCATGCTCAGCGCGCTAGCGGGCGAGGAAAATGCGATGCCTGCGAGAAGCGCGCCGGCGGCAGTGATGATAAGCTTGTAAGACATGATGCCAGTTCCACTTGTTGTTAGAGGTCTTCCACCCCACCGCCCGACTTCCGAAAATGTCAGGACGGCAGAACTCCGTTCGGACTTGCCTGATCGACCGCCTTGGGAAGATGTTCAGCAAGCAATTGCGGCAGATTTCCAATATCGACGCCGAGTGAATTGGCCAGAGCGGCCAACTGGTCGGAGGTCAGCGCCGAGCGGATTTGCTCAGCCGAGACAGGAAGATTTTCGCCCGTGCCGATCCAGGATGCGACCTGCTCACCCAGGCCTGCCGCCTGCAATTGCGCAACGACGCCGTTTAGCCCGCCGGCATTGTTGAAAACCTGCTCGGCAATGGACATCAGGTTCACGGGCTTGCCACTCAGAACATCGCTGATGACCGATCCGAGACCGTCGAAAAGACCCATCAGACCCCTCCCTGTAAATTCGAGATGCATGGTAGAAAATGAATAACAGCTTGCGGTTTCATTGTCATCAGGAACTGTTAACCCTTTCGGGTGTTGTAGCAGCGTCGCATCCGGAGCCGTTTTTGCCGCATCGTGCGGGTTGTGCTAGCTAGGCGCTGCGGCTGGGACAAGGGGAACGGATGTATGGCGAATTTGCGGGACGAGTGGCGCATTGCGCTGGCGATAGCGGGATTTGTTGCGCTCCTTTTCGGCGAGCATGAGCTACTGACCGCCGGGCAATCCGTGGCGCTGGCGATTACGGCTGCCATCGTCGCCCTCATCGTACTGGTGTCGACGCGTGTCGCACATCACGCAGAGGTCATTGCCCGCAAGGTGCGCGATCCCTTCGGCTCGATGGTTCTGACGCTTTCGGCCGTGCTGGTCGAGGTTGTCATTCTCGGCATCGTGATGCAGGCGGAGGATGCCTCGCCCACACTGGTGCGCGACACGATCTATTCCGCCGTCATGCTGGATATTAACGGGCTCATCGGCCTTGCCGCGCTGCTCGGCGGGCTCCGCCACGGGGAGCAGTCCTATAATGACGATTCGGGCCGCACCTATGCGGTGATGATCCTGACCGCCATGGGCATCTCGATGATTGTTCCCGAGTTCATCCCCCACGACAAGCGGATGGTCTATTCGTTTTTCACGATCGGGGTGATGGCCGTGCTTTACACCCTGTTCCTGCGCATGCAGGTCGGGCGGCACAGCTACTTCTTCTCCTACACCTATCCGCGCCGTGAACATGCAACCCCGGCGAAGCACGAGGAAGAAGGCGGCTCCATGCCCGTTTCCGCGCTTATCGTCGCCGGTGGCGTCGTCCTGATCGGCCTGCTGGCCGAGATCATGAACCCGTTCATGAGCGCGGGTCTCAGGAACTCCGGTGCGCCGGTGGGACTTGTCGCCGTGACCGTCGCCGCGATTTCGGCGGCGCCCGAAATCCTGACTGCGCTGCGCGCCGCGCTGGGCAACCGCATGCAGGTCGTCGTCAACATCGCCATGGGCGCATCGCTCTCCACCGTGATTCTCACGGTTCCCGTCATGGAGGCGCTTGCCCTTTATACGGGCCAGCCCTTCGAAATGGCGATGACCATGCCCCAGACGGTCATGGTCGCGATCACGATCGTGGTGGCTGCCATCAACTTTTCCGATGGCGAGACCAATGCGATCGAGGGGATGACGCATTTTGTGCTGTTCGCAACCTTCTGCATGCTGACAATCATGGGACTCTAGCGATATTTTTCAGTCGCAGAACCGCTTTATTACAGCATTGTTAGGTGACAGCTCCGGCACCGGCAATTATATGACAAAGTCAAACGTTTTTCCTACGAGGCGGTTTTCTAATGCGCAGATTTTGGACCATCCTGATCATTCTTTGTTGCTTGGGAGGTGCGGGCTATTACTATCGGGCCGAGCTGGCTCCGTATCTGCCCGCACAAGTGGCAGCCCTTATTCCGCAGGCAAAGCCCGACGCGGCCGACAAGTCGAAAGAGACAGGCAAGACAGCCGATGCCGGCAAGGGTCAGGGGCAGTCCGGCCGGCGCGGCGGCGGCCCGACCACGGTCAAGGTTGTCGAGGCGAAGACGGGCGATCTGCCCATGCTGCGCGACAGTTTCGGCTATATCGCAGCGCGCGATACGACGTCGCTTGCCAGCCCCATCGCCGGCGTCGTGACGGACGTAAAGGTCCAGAACGGTGCTGAGGTCAAGGCCGGCGACCTTCTCGTGAGCTATGACACACGTTCGCTCGAAGCGACGCTGGCGAAGGATCAGGCATCGCTCGCCAAGGATCAGTCCGTCTACGACAACGCCAAGATCACCCTCGACCGCGCGATGAGCCTGGGCGAAAAGGGAGCCGCGACCCAGCAGGCGACGGACAATGCCAATGCGGCCTTCCAGCAGGCACAGGCCGCATTGGCGCTCGACCGCGCGCAGATCCAGGCCGATCAGGTCGCCATTTCCAATGCACAGATCGTGGCTCCGTATGACGGGAAGCTCGGCGTCATTTCCGTCTCCAAGGGCGCCTACGTTGCGGCAGGCACGGCCGTGGGCACGATCGTTGACAACAAGAACGTCTATGCGGTGTTCACGCTTTCGGAAGCCGATCTTCGCCTCTCGCGCGACGCGCTTGCCAAGAAGGAACTGACAGTGGCCATCCAGCCGACCAGCGCCAGCGACGGCACCCAGTCGATGAATGTCCCGGTGACCTTCATCGACAACGCGGTCGATCAGGCATCCGGCACATTCCGCCTCTGGGCGGCATTCGACAACTCCGACAAGATTTTCTGGCCCGGAGAATCGGTCAACGCCACCGCGACTGTCGGCATTGCCCGCAACCTGGTGCTTGTTCCCAACGTCGCCGTCGCGCCGCAGCAAAACGGCATGGTCGCCTATGTCGTCGGCGACGACAACAAGGTGCAGGCCCGTACGGTCAAGGTCGCATTCCGCTCCAACGGGACGGCAGGCGTGACGGACGGATTGAAGCCGGGCGACAAGGTCATCGTCGAAGGCCAACAGTCGCTCACCGCCGGCGCTGCCGTCAAGATCGAGGACGGGACGGCCAAGCCGCCGGCAGGCGACAAGCAGAAGGGTGCGGGCGGCAAGCCCAAGGACAAGCAGTCCAACGCGGCCGACAAGAGTGCATCGGCGGCTGAACTGGCGCAAGCAAACCAGAAGGCGGACTGATCGTGAATATTTCCGAAGTCTTCATTCGCCGCCCTGTTGCGACGATCCTTCTGATCGTCGGCGTCCTGATGGCGGGCATCGGCGCCTTCCGCCAGTTGCCCGTGGCAGCCCTGCCGCAGGCGGACTTCCCGACCATCAGCGTCTCTGCACAGCTTGCCGGCGCCTCGCCCGATACAATGGCGGCGGCTGTCGCCACGCCGCTGATCAAGCAGTTCCAGACGATCGCCGGCATCGATTCGATCACCGCCAGCTCGTCGCTCGGCAATACACGCATCACGCTGCAGTTCGACCTGACGCGCAATATCGACGCGGCAGCGGCAGACGTTCAGGCCGCCATTGCCCGCTCGCAGCGCGCCCTGCCCTCCAACCTCACCAGCACGCCGAGCTACCGCAAGGTCAACCCGGCGGATAGCCCGATCATCTTCCTGGCGCTGACCAGCAACACCGCGCCTGTCACACAGATGGACGATATCGCGCAGAACGTGCTCTCGCCGGCGCTGTCAACGGTGGAAGGCGTAGCACAGGCGCAGGTCTTCGGCTCCAAGACCTATGCCGTTCGCGTCGAGGCCAATCCGAACAAGCTCGCCGCCCGCGGCCTGAGCCTCAATCAGGTTGCAAATGCGCTGAGAGCCGCCAACGACCAGACCCCGCTCGGCACGCTGCAGAACAAGTCTCAGGCGCTGGCGGTCAATGCCGATACGCAGCGGACCAATGCAGATGAATTCCGCACGCTGATTATCGCGACGCCGGGTGGACGCGCGGTGCGTCTGGGCGATGTCGCCGATGTCAAGGACAGTATCGAAAACCAGCAGCAGGGAAGCTGGCTCGACGGTCAGCCGACCATCGCCGTCGCCGTCTATCGCCAGCCGGATGCCAATACCGTCGACGTCGTGGATCGAGTGAATGCTCAGATCCCGCAGCTTGAGGCCAACCTGCCGGCAGGCATGCATCTGAAGGTCGTCAACGACGCCTCCAACTCGATCCGCGAGGCGGTGTGGGACGTGCAGAAGACACTGGCTATCACCATCGGCCTCGTCGTTCTCGTGATCTTCCTGTTCCTGCGCAGCTTCTGGGCCACCATGATCCCGGCGCTCGCGGTTCCGCTGTCGATCGTCGCGACCTTCGGCTTCATGTACTGGATGAACCTTTCGATCGACAATATCTCGCTGCTCGGCCTGACGCTCGCCGTCGGTCTCGTGGTGGACGACGCGATCGTCATGCTGGAAAATATCGTGCGCTATGTCGAAGAGGGCATGAGCCCCTTCGAGGCCGCGATCAAGGGCAGTAGCGAAGTCACGGCGACGATCATTTCGATGTCGCTTTCGCTGGTCGCCGTGTTCCTGCCGATCCTCCTGATGGGCGGCGTTGTCGGGCGCGTTCTCAACGAATTCGGCATCGTGGTGTCTCTGTCCATCATGGCCTCTGCGGTCGTGTCGCTGACCGTCACGCCCATGCTGACGGCGCGCCTGCCGGACAGCGGTCATCACCATGGCGACAAGAAAACGCTGTTTGACCGCGTCAATGACGGCTATGGCCGCGCGGTCGGCTGGTGCCTTGACCACAAGGGCATCATCACTGTCGTCTTCCTCCTGTCCTTTGCAGGTTCGGCCTGGCTCTTCGCCACCCTGCCGCGCAGCTTCTTCCCCAGCGAAGACAACGGACTTCTGACCGTGTCGACGCAGGCCCGGCAGGATATTTCCTATGATGCGATGTCGAAGCTTCAGGCGCAGGCGGCGGCTGTGATGTCGGAGAACCCGGCTGTTCTGCATGTCACATCTTCGCTCGGCTCCGGTCCCGGCGGCTCGACCTTCAACTCGGGCTCGATGTTCGTTCAGCTGAAGGAACGCGACCAGCGGCCGCCGCTGGACGTGACGCTGGCACAGATGCGGCGCGCCCTGAACGAAGTCGCCGGTCTGAAGACCTTCATTGTGCCGGTGCAGAGCCTGCGCTTTGGCGGCCGCAGCACACAGAGCCAGTATCAGGTCGTGCTCAAGTCGCTGAATGCCGACGACACGCGCCAGTGGTCCACCAAGCTGCAGGCCGCGATGGCTGCCGACAGCGCCCATTATATCGACGTGGCGACCGACCTGCAGAACAATGCTCTGCAGGCCGACATCAAGGTCGATAATGACCGCGCCAACGCACTCGGCATTACCTCCGCGGCGATCCGCAATACGCTGGAAGCGGCCTTCGGTACGCTGGACGTGACGCAGATCCAGACGACGGGCAACAGCTATAACGCCATTCTGGAGTTGGACCAGAACCGCCAATGGGATGAAACGGATCTCGGCTCGCTGCTGATCCCGACATCCTCCGGCAATCAGGTTCCGCTCTCCAGCATTGCCACGATTACCCGTACGGCCGGTCCCGTGACCGTGAACCAGACGGGGCAGCTGACCGCGGTCACGCTGTCGTTCAACCTGCCGCAGGGTGTCTCGCTTGGCGTCTCCACCGACCGGCTGAACGAACTGCGTCACGAGATCGGCATGCCGGAGACGGTCACGACGGAGCTTGCCGGTACGGCACAGATCTTTGCGCAATCGACGGGCAATACAGGTCTGCTCATCGCCACCGCCATCCTGACGATCTATGTGGTGCTCGGCGTTCTCTACGAGAGTTTCGCGCATCCGCTGACCATTCTCTCAGGTCTGCCGTCGGCCGCTCTCGGGGCGCTGCTGGCGCTGAAACTCTGGGGGCTGGATTTCTCCATCGTGGCGCTGATCGGTCTCCTCATGCTGATCGGCATCGTGAAGAAGAATGCGATCATGATGATCGACGTGGCGCTGACCTTGATGCGGGACGACAACATGGATCCCGGCGAAGCGATGCATATCGCCGCCGTGCGCCGTTTCCGTCCGATCATGATGACGACCTTCTGCGCGCTTCTGGCCGCAGTCCCCGTCGCACTCGGCACCGGCCCCGGTTCCGAGCTTCGCCAGCCGCTCGGCGTGGCCGTGGTCGGCGGCCTCGTGATCTCGCAGGTGCTGACGCTGTTCATCACGCCGGTCATCTTCACGCAGGTCGAGTGGATTTCTCGCAAGCTGAGCTTCGGCAAGCGACGCGACGCCTCTGCCACCATTCCGGCAGAGTAAGCCGGTCCTTCAGTGATTGAACTCAGCCTGCCCGGGCCATTTGCCGGGGCAGGCTGTCAAAGGCTTCAGCGGGTACAGGCCGGCCGAAATAGTAGCCCTGCATGAACTGGCAACCGACCTGGCGGAGATACCCCGCCTGCTCTGCCGTCTCCACCCCTTCGACAATCACCGGAATGTCAAGTGCATCGGCCAGCGACACCGTGGCGCTCAGCACCGCTCTGCCCTTTTCGCTTTCCAGCGCCTGCACCAGCGAACGATCGAGCTTGAGACGATCGAAGGTGAAATGGCTGAGTGTGCCGATGCTGGCATAGCCCGTGCCGAAATCATCCAGTGCAAAGCGTATGCCGATGGCCCGTAGCGCATCGATCGCGCGGCGCGCCTGTGTCGGGCTGTCGAAGAGTACGCCCTCGGTCACCTCGAGGATGAGACGGCGGGGGTCGAACGACTCCCGTTCCAGCGTCGCGGCAAGAGCCTCGGCGAAATCGGGGGCGCAAAGCTGCGTCGGGGAGACATTGACCGCAATGTCGATGCCCGGTTGCGCTTTTGCAAAACCTATAGACCGCTCGAGAACGATCTGGCCGAGTTTGAAGATGAGACCGGATTTTTCCGCCAGAGGAATGAAGACATCCGGGGAGATGGGGCCCTCCGGCGCCGTCCACCGCGCCAGAGCCTCCACACCGACGACCGCGCCGTTCGCAGCCGAGACGACAGGCTGGAAGGCAACCGCGAGCCCGTCCGAATCGAGCATCAGGCGCATCTGCTCCTCAAGCTCGGCCAAAGCCTCGCGGTCGCGATCCATGTCGGAGGTATAGGCCAAACTCTGGCCGCGGCCGGCTTCCTTCGCGCCGTAAAGCGCCATGTCGGCGCGCCGGATCAGTTCGAAGGCATCCACGTTGGGTGCATGCGAGGCGTAACCGATGCTGGCGCCGATTTCGCTGGTATGTCCGGCAACCACGAACGGCTCTTTGAGCGCCTGCAGGGCGGCATCCGCCACTTCGGACGGATCGCAGCACGGCCGGCTGGCGAGAGCGAACTCATCTCCGCCGAAGCGCGCGGCAAATTGCAGCTCGGGATGGCAGGCCACCAGACGCGCCGCGACCTCGCCGATCAACTCGTCGCCGACCAGATGCCCCCAGGTGTCGTTCACGGCCTTGAACCCGTCGAGGTCGATCAGGTGAAGGGTCACACCGCCACGTCCGACAGCGCTGCCGAGATGGGCCTGCAAGGCACGGATCATGCCGTTGCGGTTGAGCAAGCCACTCAAGGGATCATGCGTCGCCTCCCGGTCGGCCGCGGATGCAAGGCGCCTGAGTGCCAGAAGCTCCGCATAACCGGCGAAGACAGCCGTTGCCAGAAGGATGCCGAAAACAATGAGCGCGCCGGTCAGCGCCGGGCGTACCTCGTCGTAAAGTCGCGTACCGAGATTTCGTCCGGGCCATGCCAGATAGGCCACTGGCTGACCATTGCTGCCGATCAGCGGTACGCTTAACTCTGAGGCCGGCTTGACCGCCGTCAGATGAAGATTGGGCAGAAAATAGTCCGAAGCGACACTGTCGATCATCGAGGGTGTGGCGAGCCTGAACATTGTCAGGACGTCAAAACGCCCTCCCGGCGGCATGTTGCGATGGGGCTGGAGGGCACGCGAACCAACCATGGCAATGCTGCCGTTCAGGCGAAAAACGTTGATGATCGGCGGCTTGTCGGGCGTCGCGGCGGCAATCGCCTGCTTGACAAAGTCCGGCCCCAGGGCCGAGACGGCGTCGAATTCTACGCCCTTAAGATAGGCGTCAATCAAGCGGCCTTCGGAATCGGTGACAGCCAGACCGTCATAGAGCTGATAATCGGCCGAAATTGATCCCCAATTGGTCCGGATCCACTCCTTGCGGGTTTCAGCCTTCATCGCTTCGAAAGCTTCTTGCCAGACCGCATTGTCTTCGAGCGTGCCGGAAAGGCGGCGGCGCAGAGACAAGACCGCCGTATGCGCCGCACTTGCCGCACGGGAATCATCAATCTCGTTGGCCTTGTCGCCCATGGCTTCCAGCACAATGACCAGCAGAAACGCCAGCAAGAGCGCTACGATCAGCGTTCCGGCGATTGCCGCCGGGGCAAGCCAGTTTCGCCAGTCCCGGACGTATTTGTCAGGCACCAATTTCAATCCCACCCCCAGCTCAACCCCTTGCGACCAACCCGGCACCCCCGAAGATACTCACGCCCAAGAGCCTTACGGATACAGCGTGAAAAATACATTAATCAATCATAATATATTTAAATACACGAACACCCAGCGTTCCAGAACATATCGAATTCTGCAAGTCCGAACAGATTTCGCAAGCGCAGTTAGGCTGAAGCGGTTCCATTTTCCTTGCTCAAGTGCAATTTCCAGTAAAAATTGGCAGCACACGCCTCCGATGGCCGCAGCCCTTGCAATCCGCGCCAAAATCCGTATAAGCGCCCCTGATCGTTTAACCCGGTCTTATGGCTGGTGGCTGAACGGAGGGTCCGGACCTGCAAAGGTCCGACATGGAAGCAAAAGCTTTCCGGCCTCCCGTGTCTCCGCTCTCGACCGTATGAGACAAAACGCTTTTCTTGCCACCCTTTCAACAGGGTTCACGAACAGTCGTTGAGGCTTGGCGCCATGCCCGGGTTCTGATCGAAACGCAAGAAAGGCAAAATACAATGGCACTTTACGAACATGTATTCCTTGCCCGCCAGGACGTGACCCCGCAGCAGGTCGAAGGCCTTGTAGAAAACTACAAGGGCGTGATCGAAGCAAACGGTGGCAAGGTCGGCCGGGTCGAGAACTGGGGCCTCAAGTCCCTCACCTACCGCATCAAGAAGAACCGCAAGGCTCACTACGTCCTGATGGACATCACGGCTCCGGCAGCAGCGATCCAGGAAATGGAACGCCAGATGCGCATTTCGGAAGACGTTCTTCGTTACATGACCGTTTCGGTCGAAGCACACGAAGAAGGCGCATCCGCCATGATGCAGAAGCGCGACCGTGACGACCGTCCGCGTCGCGATGGCGACCGTCCGGACCGTGGCCCGCGCGAAGGCGGCTTCAACCGCGATCGCGGTGACCGCGACGACCGTCCGCGCCGTCCGCGCGAAGACCGTGCATAAGGAGATATGACCATGGCTGATGCATCTTCCCCGGCACGTCGCCCGTTCCACCGCCGTCGCAAGACGTGCCCCTTCTCCGGCGCCAACGCTCCGAAGATCGATTACAAGGACGTTCGTCTCCTGCAGCGCTACATTTCCGAGCGCGGCAAGATCGTTCCGTCCCGCATCACGGCTGTTTCGCAGAAGAAGCAGCGCGAGCTGGCCAAGGCCATCAAGCGCGCCCGCTTCCTCGGCCTGCTGCCCTACGTTCTGGCCTAAGCCAAACGGTTGAATAAAGGTGGAGGCTTCAAGCGAGCCTCCACCGACCCCTTCCGCGATGGGCGCGGATCGGAACCAGGCAAAACCCATGTTGGGATTGAATGGCGAGAGCCACGTCCCTAACTGCCAACGGAAACCCAACGGCAGGACAGCGAGATGAAGATGAACCCGGACTTTAAATCGATCGCGATCGGCGCACTCGCCGGATTGACGTCAGCGCTTCTGGTGCTGGCGGCGACTTCGCATCTGTCCGCCTCCATCGTCTTTCTCATTCTCGCCGGCATGCCGGTCTTTATCGCAGGACTTGGATTTGGCATCGTGGCCGCCGGTTCGGCTCTGGTTGCAAGCTTCCTGGTCCTGGCTATCACCGTTTCCCCGATCTTCGCACTGTCCATTCTCGCTCTCCCCCAGTTTCCGGCCGCCTTCATGTCGCGACTGGCGAATTTCGCACGTCCTGCCGAAGAACTCGGCGGTCCGGCCAATGTGATGGCCTGGTATCCGCTGGCCGACATGATGATGCGGCTTTGCGCGCTGGTCGCGGTCGCGGTGGCCCTCACGCTGCTGGCGACAGGCTATAGCCGCGGCACCGCCAGCGACATCATCAGCGCTGCGATGAAGGCGCTGAGCGCGCAGGACCCGACCTTTAACATGGATGCGGCCGTCCTCGCGCAGGTGACTGCCTTCTATTACTACCTGCTGCCGCTGAACCAGGCCGTGATGTCGGTCATCACGATCTTCGCGGCCTATTATTTCTCGGCGATCATCGTGCGCACCACGACGCAGGCTCTGCGTCCGCGCGAGGACATGCCGTCCGCGCTGCGCATGAACCGCGACAGCATCTACGTTCTCGGCGTCGGCCTGACGCTGCTGATTGCCGGGATGATTACGCATAACAATGTGCTGACCATCGTCGGCTCCTCGATTTCGGGCGCCTTTGGCGGTGGCTTCCTGCTGGCCGGCCTTGCCGCCTTCCATTTGAAGAGCCGCGGCAAGTCCTGGCGGATGCCGGCGCTGATCCTCGCCTATCTTACCATTTCGCTGACCGGCATCGTCTTCCTGATTGTCGGCCTGCTCGATACCCGCCGTGCCATTGCACTGACGCCCGTGGCCGGCACGACGAAACAGAACCAACCAACAGACAATTCGAACACCTGAAAGGAATAAGACGATGGACGTCATTCTTCTTGAACGCATCACCAAGCTCGGCCAGATGGGCGAGACCGTCAAGGTTCGCGACGGCTATGCCCGTAACTACCTGCTGCCGCTCGGCAAGGCGCTGCGCGCCAACGCTGCCAACAAGGCCCGTTTCGAAGCCGAGCGTGCAACGCTCGAAGCTCGTAACCTCGAGCGCAAGTCGGAAGCCCAGAAGGTTGCCGAGCAGATCGATGGCAAGTCCTTCATCGTCGTCCGTTCGGCTGGCGAAACCGGCCAGATGTACGGCTCGGTCGCAGCTCGCGACATCGTTGAAATCCTCGGCAACGAAGGCTTCACGATCGCCCGCAACCAGGTTGAACTCAACAACCCGATCAAGGCCATCGGCCTGCACAAGGTCGAACTGCACCTGCATGCGGAAGTCACCGCATCCATCGAGCTGAACGTTGCCCGTTCGGCTGAAGAAGCCGAGCGTCAGGCCAAGGGTGAAGACCTCACCTCGGCTGAAGCCATCTACGGCGTTGACGAAGACGCGCTGCGTCCGGAAGACTTCTTCAACCCGGAAGCTGAATACGAAGACGAAGACGAAAACGCATAATCGTTTTCACAGTCAGTTTTTGCGAGGCCCGGGTGGAACCACCCGGGCCTTTCTGCGTTTGGAAGCCGCCCGACCGCATGCCTTGAAGGCAGCGGAAGGAGGCAGGCGCGAATTTCATCACTTGTTCAGAAATCCATTGATTCGCGTCGGAAAGTTTGTAATCCTTACTATTAATACCGGTGACTATTTGGATTGCGTTTTCTGATCCGCGCTGGTGAGAGCTTCCCCCGCTCTTCGGTCAGGCGTCTGCCGCCCGGCAGACAACTCCCCTCAGGCGCTACAACGGCCGAGCCCGTTGCAAAAGGATGGACCTACGCGAGCCGGTATGGCGGTCTCTTTCAACGACCGCTGAGCTAGGGTGTATGGTTTTCTGAGCGGGATTGCGGCGAAACAGCCATTCGCCTTCGCCGACCCGCTACCGCGCGGAGAGGCAAGCATGTACCGATTTCTCGACAGATTTCTTTCCCGATCCATTCTCAAGGGCAATCTTTCCATCACGGCGTCGGACGGGAAGACTTATCGTTATGGCGACGGAACCGGCGCGCCGGTCCACGCGCACCTGACCGATGCCGCCACAGAAAACCTCCTGCTGCTCGACCCGGCGCTGAGGCTCGGCGAGTGCTACATGCAGGGCTCGCTGAAAATGCTCGAGGGCACGATCTACGACTTTCTGAAGGTGACGCTCTCCAACATGCCAGGCAGCGTCGAGACGAAGAACTCGTTTGCGAAGCTTGCGCTTTCCATGCGCAATTTCGGGCATCTCGTCAGCCGCGGCAACAATTTCATGCGGGCGCGGCGCAATGTGCAGCATCATTACGACCTCTCCGGCGCGCTCTACGATCTCTTCCTGGACGACGACCGGCAGTATTCCTGCGCCTATTTCCCGACGCCAGACACGACGCTGGAGGAGGCTCAGTTCGCGAAGAAGCGTCACATCGCCGCCAAGCTCAATTTCAACCGCCCTGATCTGACCACGCTGGATATCGGCTGCGGCTGGGGCGGGATGGGGCTTTATCTCGCCAGCACCTTCGGTGCAAAGGTGACCGGCGTGACGCTCTCGGACGAGCAGCTGGCCATTGCCAACAAGCGGGCCGTCGCCAACGGGCTCTCGGGCCGAGCCGAGTTTCTGCTGAAAGACTATCGCCATCTCGATCAGAAATTCGACCGCATCGTCTCAGTCGGCATGTTCGAGCATGTGGGCAAGAAGAACTTCAACGAATATTTCGAGAAGGCGGCGATGCTGCTTGCCGACGACGGCGTCATGCTGATGCACACGATCGGTCAGGCCTCACCGCCGTCGCCGACGAACCCGTTCATCGAGAAATATATCTTCCCCGGTGGCTATATTCCCTCGATGTCGGAAGTTCTGCCGGCCATCGAGCGTTCGGGCCTGATGCTGGCCGATGTCGAAATCCTGCGCTATCACTATGCCGAAACGCTGAAGCACTGGCGCGCGCGTTTTCTGAGCCACTGGAACGAGGCGGCAAGGCTCTATGACGAGGAATTCTGCCGCATGTGGGAATTCTATCTCGCCTCCTCAGAGGCCGCATTCCGCTTCCTCGACCTCAATGTCTTCCAGTTCCAGCTGGTCAAGCAGCGTGACGCGCTGCCGATGATCCGAGACTATATGATGGACACCGAACGGGCCCTGATCGCATCGGAGCACTCGGACATGAAGCTGGCGGCGGAGTAAACTTCGGCGACGCATTCAATTTGAAAGGAGGCCTCGCGGCCTCCTTTAGTTTCAAGAAGGTATTCGCTTCAGAACGGCGCGTCGATATCGACGACGCAGACCAGCTTGTGATTGACGAATTCCTTGATGCCGAGGCCGATCAGTTCGCGGCCATAGCCGGACCGGCGAATGCCGCCGAAGGGCAAATCAGCCTTCACCATGGTCGGATGGTTGACGAAGACCATGCCGGTGGAAATGCGGCTGGCGACCGCCGCACCGCGCTTCACGTCGCTGGTGAAGACCGAACCGCCGAGACCGAAGGGCGAGTCGTTGGCGATCTCGATGGCCTCGTCTTCGTTGCGAGCGCGGAAGAGCATGGAGACCGGCCCGAAGAACTCCCAGTAGCGCGCCGGATTGTCCTTGCCGATATCGGTCAGGATCGTCGGTTGCACAAAGGCGCCCTGGTTCGGCACCGGCGGGCCAACCTCGGTGGCGGTTGCGCCGAATTCGACCGCCTGGCGGATCTTGTCCTTCACCTCATCGGCGGCCCCTTGCGAGGAGAGCGGGGCAAGCGTCGTCGAGGGATCGAAGGGATCACCGGCCCGCAGGGCTGCAACGCCCTGCTTGTAGCGATCAAGGAAGCGGTCATAGATCCCCTCCTCGATGATCATGCGCTTCGAAGAAACGCAGACCTGACCGCCATTCCAGTGGCGACCGAAGACGGCCCATTTCACCGTCTTTTCCAGATCCGCATCGTTGAGGACGACGAAGGCATCGGCGCCGCCGAGTTCCATGGTAGATTTCTTCAACGCGTTGCCAGCAGCGGAGGCCACCGTTGCGCCCGCGCCTTCGGAGCCGGTGAGTGCCACGCCATGGACCCGCGGATCGTTGATGATCAGCTCGACCTGCGAGCGGGTTGCATAGAGGTTCCTGAAGCCACCCTGCGGCAAACCTGCTTCCGCCATCAACCGTTCGAACATGGCGGCCGATTGCGGGACGTTCGACGCATGCTTCAGCAGCATCGTGTTGCCTGCGCAAAGCTGCGGCGCGATGATACGGGCGATCTGGTAATAGGGAAAGTTCCACGGTTCGATCGCAAGCAACACACCGAGCGGTTCGCAGACCAGCATGGCCTCGCCCTCATCGGGGCTGGCAACGGGCAGTTTCTCCAGCTCCAGCAGGCGCTCCGCATGGCGATAGTAATAGTCGAAGATGTCGGCGGAAAGCGTGACTTCAGCCCTGGCTTCCGAGAGAAGCTTGCCCATCTCGAGCGTCAGGAAACGGGCGTATTCGTCGATGTCCCGACGAAGGATATTTGCGGCGGCATGCATGATCTTCGCGCGCTCGGCGACGGGCAGAAGCCGCCATTTCAGGAAGGCCGCATGCGCCTGATCAATCGCCGCGACGACTTCGGCGTCGGTGGCATTGGGGAAGGTCTTGAGCAGTTCGCCCGTGTAGGGATTTGTTGTGGCATAGGCCATGGGAGTCGTTCCTTGTTCACTCGTGGCGGCGCACCCGGGCGAGCGCCGGGAACCGCCTCAAGACTTTGAAGGCGTTGTTCTTCATTCGTCTGCACCGAGCGGCCCGAACACGTCAGGCCAGTCGCCACCAGGCCGACGACGCGCAACGGGAGTGTCACCGCAGACACTGTCGATAGTCGCAGATATAGACGAGAGGGAGTTGATCGCGATCAAGCCGGGGCGCGGCAGATGGCTGCGCGGGGCCCGGATTGGATCGCGGATGCGACACCAGCGCGGATCGAAATGTGGCGGAGAGACGAGGTCTTACTGCGCCGACTGCGGCAGTCCGAAAATCTTGTCGAAGGCGAGATTGAAGAGATAGGTGTAGCAGACAAAAAAGAGCGCGAAGGAGATCTCGTAGACAAGCGCCTCAGCCAGCGGAATGGAGAGCCACCAGCTCATGAAGGGAGCAAGAAGCACCATGAGCCCGATTTCGAAGCCGGCCGCGTGGGCGACGCGGCGGCGCGTGGAGCGGCCCTTGACCGTCTGGCGCGCTTCCCACCATTCGAAACCGACTGTGTAGACATAATTCCAGCCGACCGCGATCAACGAGGTGAGAACGGCAAAGCTGCCCGTATCCAGGAGCGGCTCGCCGAGCAGAACAGCCAGGCTGACGCCAACCATCAGAATGGCGATGAATTCGTAAGACGCGACATAGACCACACGTCTGACCCTCGGCGTCATAGCTCTATCCCGTTCCGCTCTTGCAATCCGCCCTCTTTATATGAACCTGCCTCGGGAGGAAAAGGTGCCTGCATGGAATTTCTGCCCGCGCCGCAAATGGAATAGCAATCAAGGCAGAACGACCTTATAGATCGTCTTCCAGTCTGGCCTTTGCGCCGCCCTCCATCTTCCGGTGTTGCCATCATGTATCTCGGCATTCTCGCGGGCCTGACAACCTGTGCCCTTTGGGGTCTCACCTTCGTTGCGCCTCGGGCCGTGATGCCCTTTTCGGCCTTCGATTTAGCAGCCGCGCGCTATGGTGTTTTCGGCCTGACCTGCATTCTCCTGATGCTCAATCCCCGTTTCCGGCCGCGGGGCGCTCCGCTCCGGCTGTGGATGGCCGGAATCGTTCTCGGCAGCGTCGGCTATGCCGGCTATTTCCTGCTCGTCTCTTTCGCAGTCAACGATGCAGGCGCGGTCATCCCGCCGCTGATCACGGGTCTCATGCCGGTTCTTCTGCCCGTCATCGCCAATGTCCGTGAAAACGCCCTGCCCTGGCGCGCGCTCGCCCTGCCGCTCGGTCTCATCGTCGTCGGCCTCATCGTCGCCAATGTCTCGACGCTCTCGCATCTCGATGTCGCGGGCTCCTCCTCCCTCATCCGCGGCGCACTCTGGGCCACGGCCGCGCTTGTCGTCTGGATCAGCTACGGCATCGGCAATGCGACGATCATGCGCCGCGCGGATGCGCCGGACGCACTGCACTGGACGGGCATGCAGGGCGTCGGCTCGGCGCTCTCCAGTCTCCTGCTCCTGCCGACGGTCTCCTACGGCCTTTTTGCCACCGCGACGACCGGCGAGATCGTCAACTTTGCAACGTGGTCGATCTCGATGGGGCTTGCCGCCTCGTGGCTCGCCACCTGGTGCTGGGTCTATGCCGCCAAGCATCTGCCGCTGTCGCTCACCTCGCAGCTGATCATCGCCGAAACCGTCTTCGGCGTGGCCTTCGGTCTGATCTATGAGGGGCGCCTGCCGACAGTTCCCGAGGGTCTGGGCGCAGCGCTGCAGGTTCTCGGCGTCGCCATGGCGGTCTATGTGTTCGGCCGCGAGCGGCGTGTCGAGCTGGCTGTTCCCTAGAGCGTTTCCAGGAAAAGTGCGTAGCGGTTTTCCGTCCGGAAATGCGTGAAAACAAAGAGATAGAGTGTTTCAGCGTTTCCATCAGATGGTGAAACGCTCTAGTCTGCGAAACGCGCAGCCGTGGGCGTCGCCAGTCTATGCAGCCGAAGAAACCGCTTTCAGATCCAGCGTCGCAGGCAACTCCCTGTCGACGCCTCCGCCCTGACGCTTCACACGATAGGAGGCGGCATCGGCAAGCCGTATCATCGTACTGAGATCGGCCTTGGTGGACCTCTCGATCGTGTAGCCGAGGCTGACGCCGACCGTGATCGGCTTGCCGGATATCAGGTAGGGCATTCGCAGCGTGTTCAGGATGCGAGCGGCAAGCGTTTCCGCTTCCTCCGGGCTCTTGATAGAAAGCTGCAGCACCACGAACTCGTCCCCGCCCATGCGAACGGCGATGACCTCCGGACTTTGCAATTCTTGCAGCCGCCCGCCGATCGCAGCCAGCAGCTCATCTCCGGCGACATGGCCAAAGCGATCGTTGACCGTCTTGAAACCGTCGAGATCGAAGCATTGGAGACAGGTCAGCATCTCCTCCCTGCGCGGGAGAGCCAGGAAGGCCTCCGCCAGTGCGACACGGTTGCGAAGCCCCGTCAAAGGGTCATGGCGCGCCTGACGCTCCATCTCCAGCCGCATGGAAATCTGCCGGATCGAAAGATGGTAGGCGTGCCAGATGCTCTGCATGGCAGCGCCCAGGAACATCAGAAACAAGATCGTGAGCAGCCAGTGTGCCACATCGCCTCCGAGCGCCGTGCAGACAATTGCCGGAGCGGACGCAATCATGATGGCGGCGGCGGCAAGATAGGGCCGAATCGCAATGCGGCTCGACACGCCCGCGCAATATCCGAAGAGCAGGCCGGTCCCGAGCATTTGCACGGAGGTGTCGCGATGGAGAAATATCGCCGAGGCGAGCCATCCCACGGAGGCTGCGACAACGAAAGTCATCAGCCCATGGGCCAGCTCCCATCGGGCCGCCTGCTCTACCGTCGCACGCCCGATTGTATTGAAGCGCCGATGGGCCGCCATCAGAAGGATCTTCGCGATGGAGGCGACGCTGCCAAGCGCCACGGCGAGAAGAAAGCCGGCGCCGCCGAGACTGTCATAGGCAAACAGCCCGATCCCGGCGATGGTCAGACCCATCACCGTTGTCGGCATAAGGGTGTAAGCAAGCTGCGACACCAGAATCTTGAAGACCTCATCCGTCTCTCTCAACGGCACCGGCAAACCCCTTGGACGCACATTGGTTCCTCGTCATGACGACGTGAGGTCCAGACTGGAGGAAACTTGTTAATACTCCGTCGTGGATGGGGCCGCGAATTATTCCTGAAAGCTGAAATATATCCTTGCAGGCTTCATTTTTCACAACAATCCGGCATAAGCGATGGCCCACACGCGCCCCTGCCGACACAGTCAATGCGAATTCTGGTTTTTTCCACCCCAGTTCGCGGGAGCTGTGGGAAACAACTATAATCGCGACTCTGCCGGAAACTCGGCGTAAGAGATAAAGATTCCGCATGACAGATATTGGATGCCGACGATGAACGAAGCCGCGCGCAAGCTGGAAATGGTCAAACCGGGCGAGCCGCAGTACCGAGAGGCCCCGAACAACGTGGAGGCCGAGCAGGCGCTGCTGGGCGCCATTCTCGTCAACAACGATGCCTTCTATCGCGTTTCGGACTTTCTGAAGCCCGCGCATTTCTATGAAGCCCTGCACCGCCGCATCTTCGAAGTGGCGGGCGACATCATCCGCATGGGCAAGACGGCCAACCCCGTCACCATCAAGACCTTCCTTTCCGCTGACGATCGCGTCGGCGACATGACGGTCTCGCAATATGTGGCGCGCCTCGCCGTCGAGGCCGTGTCGATCATCAATGCCGAGGACTATGGCCGGGCGATCTACGATCTGGCGCTGCGCCGTTCGCTGATCGGCATCGGCGAGGAAATCGTCAACGTGGCCTATGACGCGCCACTCGACATGCCGCCTCAAAAGCAGATCGAGGACACCGAACGCCGCCTGTTCGAGCTGGCTGAAACCGGCCGCTATGACGGCGGCTTCCAGTCGTTCAACGACGCAGTGGCACTCGCCATCGACATGGCGGGGGCGGCCTTCGAGCGCGACGGCCATCTGTCCGGCATCTCGACTGGCATCATGTCGCTGGACAGCAAGATGGGCGGCTTGCAGCGCTCGGACTTGATCGTGCTTGCAGGGCGTCCGGGCATGGGCAAGACCTCGCTTGCCACCAACATCGCCTATAACATTGCTGCCGCCTACGAGCCGGAAGTTCTGCCCGACGGGTCGTTCAAGGCCAAGAATGGCGGCGTCGTCGGCTTCTATTCGCTCGAAATGTCGGCCGAACAGCTCGCCACCCGTATCATCTCCGAGCAGACCGAAGTCTCGTCCTCGAAGATCCGCCGCGGTGACATCACGGAAGCCGATTTCGAAAAGCTGGTCGCCTGCTCCCAGATGATGCAGAAGGTTCCGCTCTTCATCGACCAGACCGGTGGTATCTCGATTGCGCAGTTGGCTGCACGCGCCCGGCGCCTGAAGCGCCAGCGCGGGCTCGATGTTCTGGTGGTCGACTACATTCAGCTCATGACGGGCGCCAAGAAGTCGGGCGAGAACCGTGTGCAGGAAATCACCGAAATCACTACCGGCCTCAAGGCGCTCGGCAAGGAACTCAATGTTCCGATCATCGCGCTCTCCCAGCTCTCCCGTCAGGTGGAAAGCCGCGACGACAAACGTCCGCAGCTCTCCGACCTTCGCGAATCGGGCTCGATCGAGCAGGACGCCGACGTGGTGCTCTTCGTGTTCCGCGAAGAATATTACGTGAAGAACCAGGAGCCGCGCGACATGGCGGACCCCAAATATCCGGAATGGGAAGCGCTGATGGACAAGGTCAAGGGCACGGCCGACGTCATCATCGCCAAGCAGCGTCACGGGCCGACCGGCACCGTCAAGCTCGCCTTCCAGTCGGAATATACCCGCTTTACCGATCTCGCCGATCCGAGCTTCCTGCAATACGAAGAGCATTGAGGCGACGCAAAATTCAGGCAAGGCCGTTCAACGCCTTGCCTTTTTCGCGACCGGCAATCAACCGGCCGGCGTCGCGTTATAGGCGGTGCGGCCGGCGGCCCAGGTGCGACGCACGACGGGCGTTGACTGTTCAGGCCACTCAACCAGCACAAGATCGGCGCGCTTGCCGACAGCGATTTCGCCGCGATCCCTGAGATCGAGTGCCTGCGCGGGATTACCCGAGACGAGCGGCCAGAGCGTTTCGACCGGCCCCACACCATCGGCGACCAGCCGCGCCAGACCGATCAGCATGGCGGGGTAGTAGTAGTCGGACGCCAGGATATCGCAGAGGCCTTCTCGCACCATCTGCGCCACGCCCGGCGAACTGCCGAGATGGCTGCCGCCGCGCGCGGCATTCGGTGCGCCGAAGACGATCCTGTCGCCGGCTTCGCGGGCGGCAAGCGCGACACGCCGGTTCATCGGGAATTCGCTGATGCGGGCGCCCTGCCCGCGGAAATAGTCACGTGTTTCGATCTGGCTGTCGTCATGTGAGAGCATAGGCGCGCCTGCCGCACGGCCGAGGCTTGCCACAGTGTCGATGACGGCAGGCACCTGCGGGCGGCGCTCCCACATGGAGGCAATGAGCGCAATCATCTCGTCAAGCGACATCTTCGCCCGTTTGGCCCGCTCCCCCATGCGTCCGCGGAACGCCGGGTCCGCCAGATCGACCACCGGAAAATCGGGGGAGAACTCGAAGGGGCGCTCCTGCATGGAAACCGAATTATCCAGCAGCGCCATCGAGGTATGATCGTTGAAGGCGATGGAGGGCGTAAACTCGCCCTGCAGCGCATCGCGAATGAAATCCACGGCCTCGAAGCAGAAGCTTTCCCAGCGCAGTTGCAGGCGGTTTTCGACGGCAAGGCGCGGCCGGAGCCTCGTCAGCGTCTCGAAAACCGCCCGTCCCATCTCGACAGAACGCAGGCCTGGCTCCCAGCTGAGCGTGAGGGCATGATAGGTCGTGGCGATACCATTCGCGGCCAGCTGCCGGTCAGTCTCGAGAAGCGCCGCGTCGACCGGAAACATCGTGCCGGGGCGCGGCATCAACTGGCGCTCGAAAGCGTCGCCGTGGATGTCGACGAAGGCGGGACCAAGCAGATGACCGCTGCCATCGACGACCGTCGCTCCATCACGGGCGCCGTCAATGGCCGTGATGACGCCGCCTTCGAAGCGCAGGCTCGCCTTTTCGAGCCGGTCGCCGAGCACCAGCGTTGCGCCTTCGATCACAGTTGCCGCAGTCTTCTCCATCATGAGGTCCTTTTCGCAGGGATATCCCAATTGCGCGGCGGAATCTCCTTCGTCCGCGCGTGTCGCCGCCGGTCCTAGGCCGCTCCTGTGACGGTTTGACGAAAGCCCGTGTCTCTCATGCGTTGTTTAAAGATGCGGCATGACGAAACCCGGCCAGGGCAAGTCATGGGCCGAGGCCAGCGCCGCGAGAACCGCGACCGAGGGCTTCGGCGTCAGCACGTGGCAGGCGGTTCCGGCAGGCGGCGGCGCAGGCGCGCCATAGCCCTCATGCGCCCATGGATAGAGACGGCCCCGCCACAGCAGAAGCGGTGTTTTGGGAGCGTCCGGCAACGTTACGACGACACCATCCGGCAGAGCATCCGGATGTGCCTCAAACGTAATCTTTTTCCCCGTCGCGGACAGGCGCGCCGCATGCAGCGCCGTATCCATCTCATCGGCCGAGGGCTTCGCTCCGAAGGTAAGCGCCCAGCCCTGACGATAGGCCTCGTAATCCTCGCGGCGGCATTCGGCGCAGGGGCGATGGCCGGCGGCGAGCGCCGTCGGCTCGTCGGCGAAGAAGAGCGGCGTGTAGCGGCCCGGCGTGTCGAAGGGCGCCAGAATTCCGCGCGGATGGGTGAGCCGGCAGGCGATCCAGCGCTTGACCTTCCAGTCACGGGCGATCGCGCCGTAGCGATCGTGCAGATCGCCGCGATTGCCCATCAAATGGCCGCGCGCGGGAACCGCCTCACGCATGCCGAAGGGGTTGATGCGGTTTTCTCGGGCATGCGCGATCATGGTTTGCTCTCTGACGCGGCGTTCGCCGGACGGCGTATCTCCGGCGCGTCCTTCCGCGAAAGCTCACACTGTTCCCGTTTTCGCATGGCTGCAACCCGGTTCCCGCATAGAACGGCTCAAGTCTTTGAAAATATGATATATATTCTAAAATCCTGACAAATCGACTGTCTTGAAATTGTCTTGTAACAAGCCCATATCGCAGTTGCGGAGGATAACCCGTCAGCCTAGCCGAGCGCCGGTCGGCGGATAAAGCGCAGTCGGCAAAGCTGGAGCCCTCCATGCCCGATCCGTCAGGAACATTTGAGACCCCGATCCTCTTTCCGAAACGCCCTACGGCAACCCGTCTCCCTTCGTCACCCCGCCTGCCCAGCCCGCTGACCGGTCGTGTTGATGTCGACAGACCGCAGAGCCACAGCAGACCCATCCCGCGTCATCGTCTTTCCTCTTCATGCGAAACGGCACGTATCGCGTGCTCGCGCGTTGACGTGTGAACTCACCCCCAAGGAGCAGCCATCATGAGCATGACCATTGCCGATCTTCTGGCCGAGACACTGGCGAATGCCGGTGTGAAGCGTATCTGGGGCGTGACTGGAGACAGCCTCAACGGGCTGAACGACAGTCTGCGCCGCATCGGTCGCATCGACTGGATGCATGTGCGCCATGAGGAGACCGCCGCTTTTGCCGCCGGGGCTGAAGCCGCCGTGACGGGCGAGCTCGCCGTTTGCGCCGGGAGCTGCGGGCCGGGCAATCTGCATCTGATCAACGGTCTTTTCGATTGCCATCGCAATCATGTTCCCGTGCTGGCGATTGCCGCGCATATCCCCTCCTCCGAAATCGGGCTCGGCTATTTTCAGGAAACGCACCCGCAGGAACTGTTTCGCGAATGCAGCCATTTCGTCGAGCTCGTGACCAATCCGGCGCAGATGCCCGCCGTCCTGCAGCGCGCCATGCGCGCCGCTATCGGACAGCGCGGGGTGGCGGTTATCGTCCTGCCGGGCGATGTGGCGCTTCAGGCCGCGCCCGAGGGGGCGAGCGCCGAATGGGCGACGCTTGCCCAGCCGCGTCTCCTTCCGGCGGAGGCCGAACTGGAGCGGCTGGCTGAGTTGCTGAACGGTTCTCAAAAGGTCACTATCCTCGCCGGCAGCGGTACGGCGGGCGCACATGACGCGGTGGTCGCGCTGGCCGAGCGGCTTCAGGCGCCAGTCGTGCATGCGCTGCGCGGCAAGGAACATATCGAATGGGACAATCCCTACGATGTCGGCATGACCGGTCTGATCGGCTTTTCATCCGGCTATCATGCCATGCTCAACTGTGACACGCTGGTCATGCTGGGAACGGACTTCCCCTATCGCAATTTCTATCCGGACGATGCCAGGATCGTGCAGATCGATCGCGACCCGGCCGCACTCGGCAAGCGCGCGCGTCTGTCGCTCGGCCTTGTCGGCGATGTGAAGGAAACCATCGACGCGCTTTTACCGCGCCTGAAAGCCGATCGCAGCAGCAGCTTCCTTGACGCGGCGAAGGATCATTATGCCAAGGCGCGCAGGGATCTCGACGATCTGGCACAGCCGGCCAAGACCGGGCAGCCGATCCATCCACAATATCTGACGCGCATGGTGAGCGAGCTGGCCACGCCGGATGCGATCTTCACCGCCGATGTCGGCACACCCACTGTCTGGGCGGCGCGTTATCTGAAAATGAACGGCAAACGCCGGCTGATCGGCTCGTTCAATCACGGCTCGATGGCCAATGCCATGCTGCAGGCGCTGGGCGCACAGGCCGCGGCACCGGACCGGCAGGTCGTTTCTCTTTCGGGCGATGGCGGCTTCACCATGATGATGGGCGATTTCCTGTCACTCGTTCAGCTTGGCCTGCCGGTGAAAGTCGTGGTGTCGAACAATGGTTCCCTCGGCTTCGTCGCCATGGAGATGAAGGCCGGCGGTTATCTCGACACGGGGACCGATCTGCAGAACCCCAATTTCGCCGCCATGGCGGAAGCGATCGGTGTCAAGGGCATTCGGGTGGAGGATTCGGCGGCACTGCCCGACGCGCTGCGTCTGGCCTTTGCGCATCCCGGCCCGGCGCTGATCGATGTCGTCACCGCGAAACAGGAACTGGTGATGCCGCCGAAGATCAAGCTTGAGCAGGCCAAGGGTTTCAGTCTCTATATGCTCAAAGCCATCATCAACGGGCGCGGCGACGAGGTCATCGAACTCGCCCGCACCAATCTGGGGCGTTGAGCATGCTGCCAAGGCTAACCGTGCGTGACATTGCCTATGTGGTGCGATGCGCCGGGGCCGCCACGCTTGCCTATGTGCTGGCCGTCTCTGTCTTCGGGCTGGTGCATCCGGTCTGGGCCGCAGTATCAGCGATCGTCGTGTCGCAGGAGAAGCTGTTCCAGACGCGTAACGCCATGCTCTGGCGCTTTGCCGGCACGATCGTCGGCATTGCGGTCGCCGTCGCGGCGGGAACGCTGACAAACTCATTCGGCTGGGACATCGCACTTCAGATGGGGGCGAGTGTCGCCATCTGCGCCGCGCTCGTGCGCCGCTGGCCGGACCTCAGGGTGGCGATGTGGACCGCGCCGATCGTCTTCTTCTCGCACGATTCCGCAACATCGCTGCTGATGTCGGGCTATGCCAGAGGCACCGAGGTCATCCTGGGTGGCATCATCGGCGCAGCAGCCCACTGGGTGACAGAACAAGTCATCACGCGGCCGAGCGAGGGCACTAACTCCAGCCCAGCGCCCTGAAAAGCGCTGCAGTCAGAACGCCGAGTGCCGTCGCGGCCAGCAGTGGCAAGCGCAGGGCTGCAAATGCCGTGACGGCGGCGGCGGCCGTTTCGGCGATCCCGGTCGCCAGTGCGACGGGCGCGACCAGCGCCATCAGCACGGCCGGCGGGACCGCGCCCAACACCTTGCGCCCGCGCGGACCGAGCCGCAGCCGGTTCATCAGGTAAAGTCCCGAAAGCCGCGTGAGAATGGTGGCGCAGGCCATGGCGAGGATGGCTGCAAAGGCGGATGCCTCGATGCTCATGCCGGCAGCTCCTCCGACCAGAGGAATTCCTGGATCGCGGCAGCGATAATCCCGGCCGTCGCGCCGGCGGCAATGTACCAGGCACCGGGAACGAGCGCGTGAACCGCAATCGCCGCGAACCCGCTCGAGGCAAGGATCACCCCGGTTTCGCGGCCCTTCCAGAAGCCGACCACCAACACGATGAAAACGGCGGTGAAGGCGAAGTCGAGGCCGAGCGCGCGCGGATCGCCGATGGCAGTTCCGGCCAGCGCGCCTGCAAGCGTTGCAAGGAGCCAGACGATATAGAAGGGAATGGCGATGCCGGCATACCATGCGGGCGTCAGCGTGGCGGCCATCGCGCGCTTCTCCGCCATGGCCCAGACCTCGTCGGCCAGCAGTAGCATGGAGACATAGCGCAGCCAGACGGGGAAGGCCTGCAACTTGCCGCCCAGCGACATGGACAGAAGGACATGGCGGATATTGACGAGCAGCGCCGCCAGCCCCAGCGCGAACCAAGGCGCGGGAGAACGCCACAGGTCGAGCGCCACGAATTGCGAGCCGCCGGCAAAAACCAGCCCGCTCATGAGCACGGCTTCAGCCACGGAAAGGCCCTTCGCGGCCGCGCCAACGCCGAATATCATGCCGATGGGCGCAACGGCCACCGTCAGGGGAAGCGTGGCCAAGGCCCCGCCGCGAAAATCATCAAACCAGGTCTGCCGCATCGTGTCTCCATCCTTCATGCAGAGATGGCTTACGCGGCCGGTTGGCGACAATCTTGAACGAAAGTGCTCGCGGCAAGTGGCGCCGCGGGGGTTACCGTTCCAGATGCGCGTTGCGATAAACGGCAGGGGTGACGCCCGTGCGGGCCTTGAACTGGCGCGTCAGATGCGCCTGATCGGCAAATCCGCAATCGAAGGCCGTGTCGGCAATGGCGGCGCCCTGCTCCAGCAGGCCGCGCGCGGCGCGGATGCGGCGGTCGGTCAGCCAGCCATGCGGCGGCATGCCGAATTCCTTCCGGAAGGCGCGGATGAGATGCGCGCGCGACAGGCCGACGGCATCGGCCACCTCCGTCAGGCTGAGATCGTCGCGATAGCGCGCATCCAGAAGATCACGCGCCTGGCGCACGGCGCTGTCCGCTCTGAGCGACGAGACCTCGATCGTTTCGCCGGCGAAAACATTCATGAGCTTGAGCATCAGCGTCTGGAAATGCGTCTCGATTTCCAAACGTGCCCCGCCCGCCTCGATCTGGCGATGCAGCGCGAGAAAGGCCTCCGCCAGCGGCGGGGCGAGCACCGTCTCTTCGGGAAAGGCGAAGCTTTTCGGCATGGTGCGTTGCGCCGCATCCTCGGCAACCGAACGCAGCGCCTCAAGGCTCGGATACATCATGCGATAGCGATAGCCGTCCTCAGCCGGTCGCCCCTCGTGGATCACATCGGGGTTGATCAGGTAGATCGTGCCCGCCCCGGCATGGACCTTGGAGCCGCGAATGCGTGATTCCTGCACGCCGGCCTCAATGACGCCGATGCAGAAAGTTTCGTGCGTATGAGGCGCAAATTCCAGCTTGCGGAAAGTGGCGGAGAGGCATTCGAGCCCGTTCAATGCCTCTGCGCGCCAGAAGCGCGCGCGGTCGCGGCTTTCCAGCGGGCCGGAAGATCCTTCTATCTCATGGGCATCCTTCATGACCTGACGATAACGCCAAGCCCCGCCGGCGTCTTGAAGAAAATGCGCATGGATGGTCGCGCCCCTGCTGCCTGCACTGCACACGCGCCATGCAACAGCTGCTGGATAATTCGGCACAAGCCTTGCCATTGTTAGCCTTCGCTTCCCATTAGCCTGCTTTTCCAGCATTTGCCTCTTCTGGCATGGGGTTTGCTTTGCGCTGATCACAGCACAATAAGGACGTGACCATGCTCAGAAGACATTTCCTCGCCATCGCCGCCGCCACGATGGCCGCCACTGCAGCCCTGACCGGCGTCGCCCACGCGGACGCGCTGGCCGACATCACCAAGAGCGGCAAGCTGAAGGTCGCAGTTCCGCAGGACTTCCCGCCATTCGGCAGTGTCGGCGCAGACATGACGCCGCAGGGCTATGACATCGACATGGCAAAGCTGATCGCCGACAAACTCGGCGTGAAGGTCGAGCTGGTCCCGGTCACCAGCGCCAACCGGATCCCTTATCTCCAGACCAAGAAGGTCGATCTGGTCATCTCGAGCCTCGGCAAGAACCCGGACCGCGAGAAGGTCATCGACTTCTCTTCTGCTTATGCGCCCTTCTACAACGGCGTCTTCGCGCCGGGCAGCGTTGCCATCAAGTCGACTGCCGATCTCTCGGGCAAGACGATCGGCGTGACGCGCGGCGCAGTGGAAGACCTGGAGCTGACCAAGGTCGCGCCGGCGGACGCCACGATCAAGCGCTATGAGGACAATAACGGCACGATTTCGGCCTTCCTGTCAGGTCAGGTGGATGCTGTTGCTACCGGCAACGTCGTGGCCGCCGCCATCATCGCGAAGAACCCGCCGAAGAAGCCGGAAATGAAGTTCCTCATCAAGAACTCGCCCTGCTTCGTCGGTCTCAACAAGGACGAGCCGGCGCTTCTCGAAAAGCTGAACGCGATCATAGCCGAGGCCAAGAAGGACGGTTCGCTGAACAAGATCTCCGAAAAGTGGCTGAACGCCCCTCTCCCGGCCGACCTCTGATCGGCGCTGCGGGCCGGCCGTTCTCCTGATTTCCTTCCGGGCCGGCCTGCATTCTCGTCTTTCCCACTCTGATACCCAGCCTTGAGCTGGCACGAGGTGAGGCTTGGCCTACCATTTCGATTTTTCCTGGATCCCGGACTATTCCGGCGTGATCATCAAGGGGCTGGCGATCACGGTCGAGCTGACGATTGTCGGCGGGCTGGTCGGCGTCACACTCGGCACGTTTTGCGCCTGGGCGCGGGCGCTTGGGCCCAATTGGCTGAAGCCGATTGTCGGCGCCTATGTCGAGCTGATCCGCAACACGCCGTTCATGATCCAGCTCTTCTTCATCTTCTTCGGCCTGCCCTCCATCGGCGTTCACATGAACGAGTTGGTGGCGGCCAATATCGCCATGGTGATCAACCTCGGAGCCTATAGTGCCGAGATCATACGGGCGGGCATTCAGGCAACGCCGCGCGGGCAGTTCGAGGCGGGCGCGAGCCTTGCCATGTCGCCGATCCAGACCTTCAGGCATGTCATTCTCGTGCCGTCGCTGCAACGGATCTGGCCTGCCCTTTCCTCGCAGGTGATCATCGTGATGCTGGGCTCGGCGGTCGTGTCGCAGATTGCGGCGGAGGATCTGACATTCGCGTCGAACTTCATCCAGTCGCGCACCTTTCGGGCCTTCGAGGCCTATTTCCTGACGGCGGTCATCTATCTGGCGCTCGCCATCCTGCTGCGCGCCGCCATGCGGGGCATCGGCACGATCATCTTCCCGCGACGGAGGCGCGCATGAGCGACTTTTCCACCTGGGACATCATCCGCAATCTGCTGCTCGCCGCCCGCTGGACCGTTGTGCTCTCGCTCGTCTCCTTCATCGGCGGCGGCGTGCTCGGTGTCATCCTGCTCTTCCTGCGGATCGGGAAGTTTGCCGGCGCTTGCGCGTTTGCGCGCTATTATGTCGAGCTTTTTCAGGGGACGCCGCTGCTCATGCAGCTCTTCCTCGCCTTTTTCGGCCTCGGGCTTTTCGGCATCGATGTGCCGGCCTGGCTGGCGGCGGGTCTGGCGCTGATCTTCTGGAGCGCGGCCTTCCTCATGGAAATCTGGCGCGGCTGCGTTGACGCCATTGCCAAGGGACAATGGGAGGCCTCGGCCAGCCTTGGCATGGGGTACTTCCAGCAGATACGCTACATCATCCTGCCGCAGGCGATCCGGATCGCCGTACCGCCGACCGTTGGATTTTCGGTCCAGGTCGTGAAGGGCACCGCGCTCACCTCGATCATCGGCTTTGTCGAACTCTCCAAGGCCGGAACCATCGTCACAAACGCCACCTTCCAGCCCTTCACGGTCTATGGCTTCGTGGCGCTCATCTATTTCGCCCTGTGCTGGCCGCTGTCGAAGAGCGCCCAGGTGCTCGAAAGGAAACTGAATGTCGCTCATCGAAATCACTGAAGTCCGGAAAGCCTTCGGCGACAACGAGGTGCTGAAGGGCATCAATCTGAATGTCGAACCGGGCGAAGTCATCGCCATCATCGGCAAGAGCGGCTCGGGCAAATCCACCCTGCTCCGCTGCATCAATGGGCTTGAGACCATCAATGCCGGATCGATCGCGGTCGCCGGCGCGCAATTGCTGCCCGACGAGTTGCATCTTCGGGCGCTGCGCCTGAAGGTCGGCATGATCTTCCAGCAGTTCAATCTCTTCCCGCATCTGACCGTCGGCGGCAATGTCATGGTTTCGCAGACCGTGGTGAAGAAGACCGCCAAGGATCAGGCGGAGGGGATGGCGCGCAAGATGCTCGACCGCGTCGGCCTCGGCCACAAGTTCGATGCTTATCCCGACGAGTTGTCGGGCGGGCAGCAGCAACGTGTGGCGATTGCCCGTGCGCTGGCCATGGAGCCGATTGCGCTCTTGTGCGACGAGATCACCTCGGCGCTCGATCCGGAGCTTGTCCAGGAAGTGCTCGCCGTGGTGCGCGAACTGGCGGCGGAAGGCATGACGCTGATCATGGTGACGCATGAGATGAAATTCGCCCGTGATGTGTGCTCGCGCGTCGTCTTCATGCATCAGGGCCGTGTTCATGAAATCGGTCCGCCGGAAGAGGTGTTCTCCAATCCGCAGACGGCCGAGCTGAAGCAATTTCTTGGCATGTTGTGACGGTGGAGATTATTGCCTTCGCAGGTGCGAAAGAGTAAGCCATCGGCATGGAACAAGAATTCGACGACGACCTGACATTCACGCCTTTCGAGGCCGCTCCTTCACGCCTGACGATCGATCTCGGTGCGCTCGCCGAGAACTGGCGCATGCTGAAAAAGGCCTCCGGCAAGGCGCGGACCGGCGCTGCCGTGAAGGGCGATGGCTACGGGCTCGGCATCGAGGCGGTTGTCCCGGCTCTCTACGACGCCGGGTGCCGCGACATGTTCGTCGCGACGCCGGATGAGGGCATGCTGGCGCGGCAGTTTGCGCCGGAAGCGCGCATCTTCGTCCTTTCCGGCGTCTGGCCGGGCGTCGAGGCGCAGTTCTTCAGCCATGATCTCGTTCCCGTTCTCGTCTCCGAAGAGCAGATCGCCTGCTGGACCAATGCCGTTGCCTTTGATGAAGAGCACCCCTGCGCGTTGATGGTCGATACCGGCATGAACCGGCTCGGGCTCTCGGTTGATGACGCTCTGGCGTTGGTGGACGATCCGACCCGGCCGGCAAGCTTCTCGCCGGTGCTGCTGCTGAGCCATCTGGCTGCTGCAAGCGATCCTTTGCATCCGCTCAACCGCAAGCAGCTTGAAGCTTTTCAGACGCTTGCCAAGGCTTATGAAGGTGTCGATTCAAGTCTCGCCAATTCGCCGGGCATTCATCTCGGGCCCGAATATCATTTCGACCTCACGCGCCCCGGCATTGCCATCTATGGCGGCGAGGCGGTGGATGGGGTCAAGAACCCGTCTCTCCCCGTCGTTACGGCGGAAAGCCGTATCCTGCAGATCCGCAAGGCCCGGGCGGGCGAGCCGGTCTCCTATGGCGGCACGCATGTCCTGACGCGCGACAGCCGCCTGGCCATCGTATCAACCGGCTATGCCGATGGCTATCACCGCGCGCTGTCCGGTTCCGGTGTTCCGTTGCGGCAGGCCGTTCAGCATGGCGGCTTCGGCTTTATCGCCGGGCACCGTGTTCCGGTGGCCGGGCGCATCACAATGGACCTGACGATCTTCGATGTCACCGACGTGCCTGAGACTGAAATTCGCGCTGGCGACTATATTGAACTCTTCGGGGCGAACATTCTGCTCGACGATGTGGCGCGCGCAGCCGGCACGATTGGCTACGAGCTGCTGACCAGCCTCGGAAACCGCTACCAGCGCGCTTATATCGGCGAATAAGGATCGAGGTGCGCGGATCGCGCGCAAGCATGGTATTTTCTAATTAAACCATGAAAAACATTATGGATATCTCTATCGGACAGGGTTTCTAAACCGTTCCTCAATACATTCATGATATCTAAAATTCATACGATTTCGATAGCGCAGTCCTCCGAAATGGTTCGAGAATGACGCCCGACGAAAACAACAACGCTCCAGTGACCGCCGAGACCGTTGAACGGCCTCGGCGGATGCGTGTCTTCAAGGGCGCGCATGCGGCGTTCAATCAGGAACACAGCGCGGTTCCCTGCATCGTTCGCGACCTGAGCGAAACCGGCGCAAAAATCGAATTCAATCTCGGCTGGATCGTGCCCACGCATTTCACACTTTTTGTCGAACTCGATGCTTTCAAAGTGGAATGCGAGAAGGTCTGGCACCGGGGCGATCTTTACGGTGTGCGCTTCACCGGTCCCAGAATGCCGACCGAGCTTGTGCGCAAGCAGAGGGTCGATCTCTACGATGCTCGCAATGTCGCCGAAGAGCCCGAAGCTACACAGGCCCCGGCCCCCGCATTCAACCGCCAACCGAAGAAGCCGGTATTTGGCAAATTCAAGTAAGCGAAGCGCCGCCTGTTTATTCCGCTGCCTCGACAAGCGGCAGCGCCGCCGCTTTCAGTGAAATCGCCACGCCGTTCAACACCGAATTCCCCGAGAGCGGATCGCGCGTAGCTTCCGGGATCAGCACATTGACGTTGACACCGGGATTACGCGCGGCAAGTCCCAGTTTCGTGCCTTTCTGATCATGCCCCCAGCCGTGCGGCAGGCTGACGACGCCGGGCATCATGTCCTCGCTGAGTTCCACCGGAACCAGAAGACTCGATCCATTGCCGGATATTTCGGCTATCGCGCCGTTGCTCAGACCATAGCGCGCAGCATCAGCCGGATGGACGAGCAGCTTGCAGCGGTTCGGCCCCTTGGCGAGCGTGGGCAGATTGTGCATCCAGCTGTTGTTGGTCCGCACATCGCGGCGACCGATCAGAACGAGATCGACGCCCGGGTGGTCAAGCGCCGCCTCGACGCGGGCGAGATCGGCGATGAAATCGGCGGGCGCGAGTTCGATCTTGCCGGAGGGCGTGCGCAGGATTTCCGGAATGCGCGGTTCGTGCAGGCCGAGATCGATGCCGTAGCGCTCCGCCTTGACCTTCTCGAGCGTCAGCCCCTCCGGCTTGCGGCCAAAGCCGTCGCCATAGGGGCCGCTGCGCAGTTCCAGTTCAACGAGGCGATCGGGCCCCTTGAGGCCGGCGACCTTGTCCATCAGCTGATCCGTCATGGGACCGGCGAACTTTTCGACTTCTGCGCGGGTCATCTCGTCATCCAGCGCTTCCGGATCGACATTCGGTCCCCTTCCCTGAAGGAGGCCAGTGAGGCGCATGATCGCCTGCCATTCCGACAACTGGCTCTCCTGCAACGGGAAGGTCGCGGGCGAGTAGCGCGCGGTGTTGCGCCAGGCGAACTGGTTGAAGAGCACGTCCCAATGGCTGTCTTCCAGCGGCGAAGTGCCGGGCAGGATGACATTGGCATGCCGGGTCGTCTCGTTGATGTAGATGTCGAGGCTGACCATGAAGTCGAGCGTTTCGAGCGCCTTCGACAGCTTCCCGCCATTCGGCGCGGACAGGACCGGATTGGCGGCCACCGAGATCATAGCGCGGATGCCATGATCGCCGGCGCCTGTGATTTCGTCAGCGATGGTGCTGACGGGGAACTCGCTCATGATTTCCGGAACCGGGGCCGATTTCATCCTCCGGCGGCCGACCTTGACGCCACGGCCGGAACCCGGCGCACCCTTGGTATTCGCCGCAAAGGCCGCAGCCTTTGGGAACATCATGCCACCGGGATCATCCATATGGCCGGTCAGGATGTTGACGACGTCAATCAGCCAGGAATTCAGCGTGCCGAATTCCTGCACACAGGTGCCGATGCGGCCATAAAGCGCCGCGCGCTCGGTTGTCGCGAGATCGCGGGCGAGACGGCGGATGTCGCTGGCGGAAATGCCGCAACGCGGGGCCATCCGTTCCGCGTCATAGGGCGCAACCGCTGCCTTCAGCTCATCGAGGCCGTTGAGGTAAGCGCCGAGCCGGCCCGTTTTCATCAGCCCTTCGGCAAACAGCGTGTGGACGAGGCCGAGCAGCAGGAAGACGTCACCGCCGGGGCGGATGAAGAGATGTTCGTCGGAGACCTTGGCCGTTTCGGTGCGGCGCGGGTCGATCGTCACCATGCGGCCGCCGCGGGCCTTGAGCGCCCGCGCCTTGCCGCGAAAATCCGGCACGGTCCAGAGACTGCCGTTGGAGGCCATGGGGTTCGCGCCGAGGATGACGAGCAGATCGGTGCGGGTGATGTCCGGCACGGAAATGCTCATCCAGTTGCCGAACATATCGCCAACGGCACGGTGCTTGGGCATCTGGTCGACGGTGGAGGAGGAGAAAATGTTGGGCGTGCCGAGCGTCCTGAGCAGCCGCTGCGAGAAGAGGTTGATGCCGTAGCGATGCGAAACCGGGTTGCCGAGCACCGCGCCAACGGCCTCGCGTCCGTGCTTCTCGATGACCGGCATCAGCCCGCGCTCGATTTCGGCAAAGGCCTCGTCCCACGTCGCCTCTTCGAAGAATCCGTTGCGTCTGATCATCGGGCTGCGGAGCCTGTCCAGATCCTCATGCAGATCGGCGAGCGCCACGCCCTTGGGACAGATATAGCCTTCCGAGAACGGGTCGTTTTCGGCGCCGCGCACAGAGACGACCTTTCCATTCTCATGCGTGACCTCGAGGCCGCAGCAGGCCTCGCAGAGCGGACAGATGCGGTAGCTGGTTTCGACGGCCATGGTTCTCCTCCCGGGCAGGCGACATACCCGTGAGTATGTGACAAATGCCAGCTTTGTACAAGCCTGAACGGCTGACGACGGATCGTGTGAAAACGGCGGCGAAAGATTGCGGCAACGGCTCTGGATCGCTAGATAGAGCGCTTGATTCTACTTTTGTTCCGGGGTGAGTCCACCACATGGCCAAAACGCGCGCGCAATTTGTCTGCCAGAACTGCGGCACCGTTCACTCACGCTGGGCCGGCAAATGCGATGGCTGCGGCGAGTGGAACACGATTGTCGAGGAGGACCCGACTGGCGGCATCGGCGGCGGACCGGGCAAGGTGCCGAAGAAGGGTCGCGCCGTCGCACTCACCTCGCTCTCCGGCGAAATCGAGGAAGCGCCGCGCATCCAGACAGGCATTTCGGAACTCGACCGCGTGACGGGTGGCGGCTTTGTGCGCGGCTCGGCGGTGCTCGTCGGGGGCGACCCCGGGATCGGCAAGTCGACTGTCCTGATGCAGGCGGCGGCGGCGCTGTCGCGGCGCGGACAGAAGGTCATCTATGTCTCGGGCGAAGAGGCGGTGGCGCAGATCCGGCTCCGCGCCCAGCGGCTGGGTGCCGACAAGACAGACGTTCTGCTCGCCGCCGAAACCAATGTCGAGGATATCCTCGCAACGCTGGCCGACAGCGGCAAGCGACCCGACCTCACCATCATCGATTCGATCCAGACGCTCTGGTCTGATACGGCCGATTCGGCACCCGGCACGGTGACGCAGGTGCGCGTCGGCGCGCAGGCGATGATCCGGTTTGCCAAGCAGACGGGTGCAGCGGTTGTTCTGGTCGGCCATGTGACGAAGGAGGGCCAGATCGCCGGTCCCCGCGTGGTCGAGCATATGGTGGACGCTGTTCTCTATTTCGAAGGCGACCGAGGTCACGATTACCGCATCCTGCGCACGGTGAAAAACCGCTTCGGCCCGACCGACGAGATTGGCGTGTTCGAAATGTCGGATAAGGGCTTGCGCGAAGTCTCCAACCCGTCCGCGCTTTTCCTGAGCGAGCGCAATGCCAAATCGCCGGGTGCGGCCGTCTTTGCAGGCATGGAGGGCACGCGTCCGGTTCTTGTGGAAATCCAGGCGCTGGTCGCGCCCACGTCGCTTGGCACGGCGCGTCGTGCCGTGGTCGGCTGGGACTCGGCGCGGTTGTCGATGATTCTCGCCGTGCTGGAGGCGCATTGCGGCGTCCGGCTCGGGCAGCATGACGTTTATCTGAATGTCGCCGGCGGATACCGGATTTCGGAGCCTGCGGCCGATCTAGCTGTGGCTTCCGCACTGGTTTCGTCGCTTGCCGGTATTGCCCTTCCGCCCGATTGCGTCTATTTCGGCGAAGTCAGCCTCTCCGGCGCTGTGAGACCCGTTGCGCAGGCCGCGCAGCGCCTCAAAGAAGCCGAGAAGTTGGGATTTACGAAGGCCGTCCTGCCGGTCTCGGGCGACGCACTCAAGGGTGCGGGCGGCCAGTGGACGGAAATCGAAAGCCTGCCGGATCTCGTGGCGCGCATTGCGGGCTCGAAGCTGAAGGCCAGGCAGAACCAGGACGAAGAATAAGGCCGTGGGACAAGCGGCCTCATGGGGAAACGGACCTTAGTCGCGCATCGCAGCGCTCGGTTCGTGGTTCTTGAAAAGGTGGAGTGACACGCAATGCCCATTACGCTTCTCGACGGCATCGTGCTTGGTGTGGCGCTGTTTTCAGCCGTTCTCGCCATGGTGCGCGGCTTCTCGCGCGAGGTGCTTTCGGTCGCCAGCTGGGCGGGTTCTGCCTATGCCGCCTACAAGCTTTATCCGTTCGTGCTGCCCTATGCGCAGCAATATACGAGTTCCAAGACGGTCGCTCTGGCCGGTTCTGCGGGCGTGGTCTTCCTTGTCGCGCTCATCCTGCTTTCCTATATCACGATGAAGATTGCAGACTTCATCATCGACAGCCGCATCGGCGCGTTGGACCGTACGCTGGGCTTCCTCTTCGGGGCGGCCCGCGGCGTTCTGATCGTCGTCGTTGCGATGATGTTCTTCAACTGGCTTGTCGAGCCGACCAAGCGTCCCGACTGGATTTCGAACGCCAAGTCGAAGCCTCTGATCGACAATCTGGGTAACAGGCTGATCGCCATGCTGCCTGATAATATCGACGCGACGCTGCTGGAGCGCCTGAAGGGCGTGATGCCCCAGAAGGGCGCGGAAGAAGCACCGGATGACGGAGCCGCCAATGATGATGGCACGGCTCCCGACAATGCAGCGCCGACAAACACGAAGGCGCCTGAGACGACCAAGACGCCCGATGCAAAAAAGGCGCCTGATACAACCAAGGCGCCGCGGACAAACGGCACGAACGGATAAATCTGCCTGCGGCCCCCGAACGGGGCCGCAAATGATTTTGCCGAGGAGCAAAGAGCATGAACCATCTTGAACATGAGGCCATGGCAGACGACGACAGCCCGGAGGCGGATGCATTCCGCGACGAATGCGGCGTGTTCGGCATTTTCGGGAAGTCGGAGGCGGCCTCGCTCTGTACGCTGGGTCTGCATGCGCTCCAGCATCGCGGCCAGGAAGCAGCGGGCATCGTCTCCTATGACGGCAAGCAGTTCTACGTGGAACGCCATGCCGGCCTCATCGGCGACACGTTCACGAAGACCTCCGTGCTGGAACGCCTCCCCGGCTCGCGCGCCATCGGCCACACCCGCTACGCCACGACCGGCGGCGGCGGCATGCGCAACGTCCAGCCCTTCTATGCCGAATATGAAGGCGGCGGTTTTGCCATTGCCCATAACGGCAACCTGACGAATGCGCTCACCGTGCAGAAGGCGCTGCAGAAGCGTGGCGCGATCTTCTCCTCGACCTCCGACACCGAAACCTTCCTGCATCTCATCGCCATGAGTGAGGGCAAGGACTTCCTCGACCGGTTCATCGATGCGCTGAAGCAGGTGGAAGGCGCCTATTCGCTCGTCGGCCTGTCTGAAAAGAAGCTCATCGGCGCGCGCGATCCGCTCGGCATCCGACCGCTCGTTCTGGGTGATCTCGACGGCTCCTATATTCTCGCTTCCGAGACCTGCGCGCTCGACATCATCGGCGCGCGCTACGTGCGCGACATCAAGGCCGGCGAAGTCGTCGTCATCACCGAAAAGGGTGTGGAAAGCCACTTCCCCTTCGCGCCGACGCCGACGCGATTCTGCATCTTCGAATATGTCTATTTCGCCCGCCCGGACAGCAATCTGGAAGGCCGCAACGTCTATGAAGTGCGCAAGCGGATCGGCGAAGAGCTGGCGCTCGAAGACCCCTGCGAGGCCGACATCGTTGTGCCCGTGCCGGATTCCGGCGTGCCCGCTGCCATCGGCTTTGCCCAGGCCTCCGGCATTCCCTTCGAACTCGGCATCATCCGCAACCATTATGTGGGCCGAACCTTCATCCAGCCGTCTCAGTCGATCCGCCACATGGGCGTGAAGCTGAAGCACAATCCGAACCGCAAGATGATCGAAGGCAAGCGCGTGGTGCTGGTCGACGACTCGATCGTGCGCGGCACGACTTCGCAGAAGATCGTGCAACTGATGCGCGACGCGGGGGCGAAGGAAGTGCATATGCGCATTGCCTCGCCGCCGACCATGTCGCCCTGCTTCTATGGCGTCGATACGCCTGAAAAGGCAAAGCTGCTGGCCTCCCGCATGTCGATCGAGGACATGGCCGATTTCATCAAGGTGGATTCGCTCGGCTTCCTCACCATCGACGGGCTTTACCGCGCCGTGCGCGAGCCGCAGCGCAATAGCGAATGTCCGCAGTTCTGCGACGCCTGCTTCACCGGCGAATATCCGACCCGCCTGATGGACCAGGAAGGCGTTTCCAACATCCGCAGCCTCTCGCTGCTGGCCAGCAACGGGTAAGGACTTAAGGATCATGGGGGGAATTCTGGACGGTCGTGTGGCCCTCGTCACGGGTGCGTCGCGCGGTATCGGCTATTTCACGGCCATTGAACTCGCCAAGGCCGGCGCGCATGTGATTGCCTGCGCCCGCACCACAGGCGGGCTTGAAGAGCTCGATGATGCGATCAGACGAGAAACCGGGGAAGGCGCGACACTCGTGCCCTTCGACCTCGCCGACATGAACGCCATCGATGCGCTTGGCCAGGCGATCCATGACCGCTGGGGCAAGCTCGACGTGATGGTGGCCAATGCCGGCATTCTCGGCGTCATCTCGCCCATCGGCCATGTCGAGGCAAAGGTATTCGAGAAGGTCATGCTCTTGAACGTCACGGCGACGTGGCGGCTGATCCGTTCTGTCGAGCCGCTGATGAGCAAGTCGGATGCCGGGCGTGCGGTTATCCTGTCCTCGGGCGCGGCCCATCGCTGCCGTCCATTCTGGGGCCCCTACTCTGCCTCCAAGGCGGCTGTCGAAGCGCTGGCGCGGACATGGGCCGGCGAGCAGCAGAACTTCACGCTGCGTGTCAACGCCGTCGATCCGGGTGCGACGCGCACGGCCATGCGCGCGCAGGCCATGCCGGGCGAAGACCCGGATACGCTGCCGCATCCATCCGATGTCGCCAAGGCGATCCTGCCGCTGACCTATCCCGACATGAGCGAGACGGGCCGGCTCTATTCGGTGCGCGAGAAGCGGTTCCTGACCTATCATATGCCGGATTAAACGGCTCTCTGAGGTCGTCCCCGAACGTTTCCCGGGAATGACGGTCGTGGGGAGATGGTGCACCCGCGCTACAGCTGCGCCGTTTTCCTTTCGCACTTGCCTTATGTCAAAGACAGAAAGCGCAAAAATCGATTTTTCCTTGTCGCGACGCGCACTTAACCCGCGCAAGCGTTTTTGTTGATTCGTCATGTGCCGACAGGCGCTGGACAAGGAGCATGCATGTCTCTCAAGGGCCGTATTCAGGATCCCATCGTCTCCAACCGCATCATGAGCGCCGAGGACGCTGCCGCCCTCATACCCTCGGGCGCCACGGTCGGGATGAGCGGGTTTACCGGCTCGGGCTATCCGAAGAGCGTGCCGCTGGCGCTTGCCAAGCGCATCGAGGCAGCACACGCCGCGGGCAATCCCTTCAAGATCAATGTCTGGAGCGGGGCGTCGACCGGCCCCGAGCTTGACGGTGCACTGGCAAAGGCGGACGCCATCGAATTCCGCCTTCCCTACAATTCCGATCCGGTCGCCCGCGAGAAGATCAACAAGGGCCAGATGGATTATTTCGACATCCATCTCAGCCAGGTTGCGCCGCTCGTCTGGGAAGGCTTTCTGGGCAATCTCGACATTGCGCTGATCGAAGTCTCCGGCATCACGGCGGAGGGCGCGTTGATCCCCTCCTCGTCGATTGGCAACAACAAGACCTGGCTCGACCGCGCCGACAAGATCATCCTGGAGGTCAACCGCTGGCAGAGCGAAGCGCTGAACGGGATGCATGACATCTATTATGGCACGGCACTGCCGCCGCATCGTGTACCGATCCCGCTGGTGCGCCCCGACGACCGCATCGGCCAGCCGCATTTCAAAGTCGACCGCGAGAAGATCATCGCCATCGTCGAGACCGATGCGCCGGACCGCAACGCGCCCTTTGCAGCACCCGACGACGTAGCACGCGCCATTGCCGGCCATCTGCTCGAATTCCTGGCGCATGAAGTAAAGATGGGGAGGCTGACGAAGAACCTGCTGCCGCTGCAGTCCGGCGTCGGCAATGTCACGAACGCCGTGCTGGCGGGCCTGATCGACGCGCCCTATGAGAATCTGACGTCGTTTACAGAAGTGATCCAGGACGGAATGCTCGATCTGCTGGATGCCGGCAAATTACGCATGGCCTCGGCCACCGCCTTTTCGCTGAGCCCTGAGGCGGCGGAAAGGCTGAACAACGAGGCCGAGCGTTACAGGCACAAGCTGATCCTGCGCCCGCAGGAGATTTCCAACCACCCCGAACTCGTGCGCCGTCTCGGCTGTATCGCCATGAACGGCCTGATCGAGGCCGACATCTACGGCAATGTGAACTCCACCCATGTCATGGGCTCGCGCATCCAGAACGGCATCGGCGGCTCGGGCGACTTCGCCCGCAACGCCTATCTCTCGATCTTCATGACGCATTCGACAGCCAAGAAGGGCGCGATTTCCGCGATTGTCCCGCAGGCGTCGCATGTCGACCACATCACGCAGGATGTCCACATCATCGTCACCGAACAGGGGCTCGCAGACCTGAGAGGCCTGAGCCCCAAGCAGCGCGCGAAGGTCATCATCGAGAACTGCGCGCATCCGGCCTACCGCCCGATGCTGGAGGACTATTACGCGCGGGCGCTCAAGACGGCGTATGGCCTGCATGCGCCGAACATCCTGTCCGAGGCCCTGTCTTGGCATCAGCGGTTTGTGGAGACGGGGTCGATGCTGGTGAAGTGAGGGGGTGCGACGCCGAACCGCCTCACTCCTTGTGATCATCCTGCGGATAGTAGGCGTGAATGTCGCCCTCTTCCGGTGCTGAAAACGCCCCGTCGCCATACTTGCGTTGCCAGGCGCGGGCGCCGAAAGGCAGGCTCAGGAGGTAGGCGACGACGGCGGCCGAGAGCGTCTGCCAGGGGTAGACGCTGAGCGTCGCGACCAGCAGCACGACGCCGAGGATGATGGGCATCATGTAGTTGCGCGGTACGCGGCTGCCGGACTTGCCGGACCAGACCGGTACGCGGCTGATCAGCAGGGCTGCGATCAGGAGCGTATAGGCGGCAGAGACAAGCGCCATCGTGTTGTTGGGCGCGACGCCGAGGAAGCTGACATAGACCGGCAAAAGCACGAGGAAGGCGCCTGCCGGGGCCGGAACGCCGACGAAATAGGATGATTGCCAAGGGGCCTTGACGTCGTTGTCCGTCATGACGTTGAAGCGCGCGAGGCGCAGGCCGGCGGCGATCGTGTAGATGAGCGCCGCAATCCAGCCCAGCGACCGAGCCTGGTCGAGCACGAAGATATAGAGCACCATGGCAGGTGCGACGCCGAAATTGATGATGTCGGCGAGCGAATCCATCTGCGCGCCGAACTTCGAGGTCGCCTTCATCATACGGGCGATGCGGCCGTCGATGCCATCGAGGAAAGCGGCGATCAGCACCATCTGCACCGCCATTTCATAGCGGAACTCAATGGCGTAGCGGATCCCGGTCAGACCGGCGCAGATCGCGAGAACCGTAATCAGGTTCGGCACCATCAGGCGCAGCGGGATTTCCTTCAGGCGCGGGCCACGGGCCGCATCAGAGCTTTTGGGCGTATTCACGTCCGGCGCATGTTCGGCCATGAAGCGCGTCCTTACGTGCGACGGCTGACGACAGGGCCGCGATCCGTGCCGAATTCGGCCAGAACCGTTTCGCCTGCGATCGCCGTTTGGCCCAGCGAGACGCGGGCAACGGCGCCTTCGGGCAGGAAGACATCGAGACGCGACCCGAAACGGATGAGACCGAAACGCTCGCCGGCTTCCAGGCTCTCACCCGGCTTCGACCAGCACAGGATGCGGCGCGCGACAAGCCCGGCAATCTGGACCACGCCAAGATCGCCATGCTTCGTCTCGATGATCAGGCTGTTGCGTTCGTTGTCTTCGCTGGCCTTATCGAGTTCGGCATTGAGGAATTCTCCCTCGCGATAGACGATCTCGCGGATGCGGCCGCGCATCGGCGCGCGGTTCACATGGCAGTTGAAGACATTCATGAAGACCGTGATGCGCAGGCGCGGTTCGGCTCCAAGACCGAGTTCGGCCGGCGGCGAATACATGCCGATCGAGGAGACACGGCCATCGGCCGGCGAGATCACCAGATCCTCGTCCTGCGGCGTGACGCGCTCGGGATCACGGAAGAAATACGCGCACCACAGCGTCAACACGAGGCCAACCCAGAAAAGCGGCTCCCACATCCAGCCCAGCAGCAGCGACGCCACGAAGAAGGCAATCACAAACGGATAGCCTTCCTTATGCACCGGGACGACCGTATTGCGGATCGTGTCGAACAAGTTCATGGGTCTCAACCTCTGTCTCTTTAGCGGCTTTGATTAGCCGTATCGGCCCAAAAGGGCAACTGTCACCGCGCATAACGGTCTGGCTATGCCCCGCTTTCGGAACCCGACGCGACATATAAGCGTTGAACCCGACAATCGCATGTGTTCGCGACAGCATGCCACATGCCGGAGTTCCTGACGTTGCGTTTAGCAGGGAGCCTCAGATGAAGCGCCAAGAGGAAGACCTCCAGATCCGCCAAATGGCTCAGGATGCCGGGCTCGACCGGGACCCGGAGTCCATGGTGCCGCCCACCTATTCCACGACAAGCGTGGTGATCATTGTCGCACTGCTTTGCGCCCTGATCGTCGTCGGACTGGCCGTTGCCCTGACGACATTCTGATCGATCCGTCGCAAGTCCCGCTTGCGGGCTGTCTCAAGCCCGCTTTTTCAATCCTGACTACCGCGCCGGCTCCTTGCGGATGACGATCCCGAGGTCGTCGCTCTCGCGGACCTCCTTGAGCTTTTCTTCGGCCTGGACCGCCTCGCGCTGACGGTTCCACATGCGCTCGTAAAGGCCCTGCTGTTCCAGCAACTGCGAATGAGTGCCGCGCTCGGCAATCGCGCCGTCCTTCAGCACGATGATCTCATCGGCATTGATGACCGTCGAGAGGCGGTGGGCGATGATGAGCGTGGTGCGGTTCTTCGACACTTCGTCGAGGGCCGCCTGAATCTCCTGTTCCGTGGCCGTGTCGAGTGCTGATGTTGCCTCGTCCAGCATCAGGATCGGCGGGCTTTTCAGAATGGTGCGGGCAATCGCCACGCGCTGCTTCTCGCCGCCAGACAGCTTCAGCCCCCGCTCGCCCACCATCGTCTTGAAACCATCCGGCAGGGAGCGGATGAAATTGCCGACCTGCGCGATTTCCGCGGCCTGTTCGATCTCAGCCTCGCTGGCGGAGGGGCGGCCGTAGCGGATGTTATAGGCAATCGTGTCGTTGAACAGCACCGTGTCCTGCGGGACCATGCCGATGACGGCGCGCAGCGACTTCTGCGTGACGTCGCGGACATCCTGCCCGTCGATCTTCACCGACCCGCCCTGGACGTCATAGAAGCGATAGAGCAGCCGCGAGATCGTCGACTTTCCCGCACCGGAAGGCCCGACCACGGCAATGGTCTTGCCGGCCGGTACCTTGAAGGAAATGCCCTTCAGGATCGGGCGCTGCGGATCGTAGGCGAAGTGGACATTGTCGAACTCGATCTCGCCGCGCTCGATCTGCAACCCCACTGCGCCCGGCTTGTCGACCACTTCCGCTTTAACGTCGAGCAGTTCGAACATCTGCTCTATATCGGTCAACCCTTGCCGGATTTCGCGATAGACGAAGCCGATGAAGTTGAGTGGTACGGAAAGCTGCATCAGCATGGCATTGACAAACACGAAATCGCCGAGCGTATGCGTACCGTTCTTCACCGAAATCGCCGACATCACCATCATGACTGCCGTGCCGACGCCGAAGATGACGGCCTGGCCGAAGTTCAGCCAGCCGAGCGAGGTCCAGACCTGGGTGGCGGCCTTTTCGTAACGCTCCATGGACGCATCGAAGCGCTTGGCTTCCATCTGTTCATTGCCGAAATATTTGACGGTTTCGAAGTTCAGGAGCGAGTCGATCGCCTTGGTGTTCGCCTCCGTGTCGGAATCGTTCATCGTACGGCGGATTCCGATGCGCCAGTCGCTGGCGCGGACGGTGAACCATATATAGAGCCAGACCGTCATGGCCGTGACGAAGAGATAAGAAAAGCCGTAACCCCACCAGAAGATGATCGCCGTCAGCAGGAATTCGATCAGCGTCGGGATGGAGTTGAGGATGGTGAAGCGGACGATGGTCTCGATGCCCTTCGTGCCGCGCTCGATGATGCGCGACAGGCCGCCCGTGCGGCGCTCGAGGTGGAAGCGCAGCGATAGTTCATGCATGTGCACGAAGGTGCGGTAGGCAAGCTGGCGCACCGCATATTGCCCGACGCTGGCAAACAGCGCATCGCGCAGCTGGTTAAGCCCGGCCTGGACCAGACGGAACAGATTGTAGGCCAGCACCAGCATGACGGCGCCCACCAGGATCTGCGGCAGAAAATTCGGGGCCGAACTCTTGCCGTTCAGCGCATCCGTCGTCCACTTGAACAGATAGGGCACCATGATCAGCACCGCCTTGGAGACGAGCAGATAGACGGTCGCCCAGACAACGCGCATTTTCAGGTCGGGCCGCTCAGCGGGCCACATGTATGGCCAGAGATTGCGGAGCGTACCCAAGGGATTGCTGTCGTCCGCCGAGACGGTTTTCTGTTCGCCTGCCATGCAGCGCCCTGCCCTGTAGAAGATTCTTATTTGTTGAGATGCGAAAAGCGCGGCTTCCATCCCCGGAAGCCGCGCCCCTCAAATAAGATTAACCATCGCTGCCCGCAATCCCGCAGGGCGAGATAAATCAGGCCGTCTTAAAATTAGTGCTTCTTGCGCAGCTCGCGGTTGGCCTTCTCGGCATCCTCGTCGGATTGCGTGACCTTGCCGGGCACGCCGAAGACCTGGCCCGGGGCAATCCTGTTCGGATTGTCGATCATGTCCTGGTTGGCGAGATAGATGGTCGTGTAGCGGATGCCACGGCCATAGACGCGGCGCGAGATCTGCCAGAGCGTGTCGCCCTTGCGGATGATGACGCTGTCCTTGCTTTCCTTGAGCGGCGCCTGCTCGATCGACTTCGGCGCATTGCCAGCGGCCGACGAAGCCTCAGCATTTGCGGCCTGCTGGTCAGCAGCGGGCGCTGCGGCCAAGGGCGCGGCGGAGGATGTGGCCGGCGCGGGCGGAGCCGCGAGCGCAGGCTTGGCGACATCCGGCATGGCGTCGCGCGCTGCCGCCTCGATGGAGGCGATGGCACCACCCACGCTCTTCGGATCATCGCCTGCAGCCTGAAGCAGCTTGAGCGCGTCGGCGGCCGACCTGGCGACCTTGGCGGAAAGGGCCGCGGCATTCGGACCGGCATCGGCGGCCGGCCTGAAATCGGCCAGCGCCTTCAGCGCAATCTGTGTGGCCGAGCGGGCGGCGGCCAGTTGATCCTTGGCCGGCGTCTTGCCATCGGCAAACAGTCCCTTGAGCAGGACGATCGCCTTGGCGGCCTCCTCGCGCAGCTGCTCGAGCTGGCCCAGGCCCGATTGCGCGGCCGCGTTTGCGCCCTTGGCTGTTGCCGGCTTGGCGGTATCGGCAACGACCGAGACCTGATCGCCCGCCGGGCGGTTGAACGGGACCGAGGCGCGGACCACGACCTTCGAACCGGACTGGTCCATCAGATCAGCGCGGATGATGTGGTTGCCGGTCGTCAGCGGCATGGTGTTTTCAGCCTCGAAGTGACCGCTCGCGGAGGATTTGGTCGTCTCGATCAGCTTATCGTCGGCATAGACCTGAACGACCGCCTGCGGGCGGGTGCTGCCCGCCACGAAAATCTTGTCGCCCTCGATCTCGACCGCATCGATGCGGATGGCGGCGGTCTCGGCTGGCGCGTTCACGCTGTCTGTCGAAGCGGACGGTGTCGCTGGCACGGCCGGTGCCGTGTTTGCCGCCGTCTTCGAGGCATCCGGCAAGGGCGGCACGGCGGCGGGCGCAGCACCGGCAGATGTATGCGCGTCGGCCACCTGCGTTCCGCCCTCCGGTTTGGTCAGGATGCGGCTCGCTTCGCCGGGCTTCGTGACCATGGCAAGCAGCTTCCCTTCGCTGCCGTTCGGCACCGCGACGGTGGCAACTTCGGCAGAAACCACGGACTTGCCGTCTGCACCCGTCGCCTTCAGGACGAGCGAGTGGTCGCCCGGCTCCAGCGGTTTGTCGAGCGCGATGGCGAAATCACCGCTTTGGCCGGCGGTCGCCGTGCCGATTACCTTGTCGCCATCCATCACCTCGATCTTGGCCTTGGGCGAGGCAGCGCCGGCGATCACGGTCGAGCCGTCCTTTTCGACGCGCAGCACGTCGAATGTCGGCAGATTGGCCTCAACGGCATCCGGTGCGGCTGCGGCCGGAGCGGCTGGCGCGGCCTGCATCTGGCCGTTGCGTGCTGTCTTGTCGCTGAACAGGGCCGCGATCTGCGAGGCGGCGTCGGCCGCCCTGCCTGCGTCCTCCGGCATCGACTTCAACGCGGACAGCGCCTTCCCGGCGCTGGCGGAAAGGCCGGTCACAAGACCACCGACGGCAGCATCCGCGCCATCCGGGGCCTTGAAATCGGCAATGGCCTGAAGTGCGGCCTGAAGCTTTGTCTTCGCATCGGCAAGCTGGGCGTCCGTGGGCACCTTGCCGTTGGCATAAAGTGCGCGCAGGCTTTCGGAGGCCGCGCTGGCATCGGCCTTCAGGCGGTTCATCTTCTGCAGGAGCTCGGCTCCCGAAGCAGGACCCGAGGCCTTGGAGGCGGTTTGCGGGGCGGTGCCGGGGGCAGAGCTTGCGCTATCGGTCAGGGGCTTCGTTCCGTCGCCTGCGACGTTCTTGCCGCCATTCACCTGCGGCAGGACGAAAAAGATCATGACGGCCGATGCAATCACGAGCACCAGGATCGCGAGCCAGATGGCGCGATTGTTCTGCATTTCTGTCTCCAAACGAGCGCATGCGCCGCCGCTGCGGGCGGCATATCCCCATCGGGAAAGAGCTAAACTCTTCTCCATGGTTTCACAAGGTATTTCAACGAAATCCAGTTAACGTGAGGGCCTCGTTCTTGACGGGCGGGAGGGCTAAAGGCCATGTTCGGGACATGACAGAAAACAGATCCGAGATTCGAAACATCTGCGTCTATTGCGGCTCCCAGCCGGGGCGCGATCCCTCCCACCTGCAGGCCGGACGTACGCTCGGCAAGGCGATTGCCGAAAGCGGCCTGCGCCTCGTCTATGGCGGCGGCATGCGCGGCATCATGGGCGCGGTCGCCTCCGGGGTCATGTCGCATGGCGGCAAGGTGCTTGGAATCATTCCTGAATTTCTAATGGACAAGGAAGCGTCCAAGCACGAACTGACCTCGCTGACCGAAGTCATCGTCACCACCGACATGCACCAGCGCAAGCACCGCATGTTCGAGGAGGCGGACGCCTTCGTGACGCTTCCCGGCGGCATAGGCACGCTGGAAGAGATCGTCGAGATCATGACCTGGGCCCAGCTCGGCCGCCACCGCAAGCCGATGGTGTTCGCCAATATCAACGGCTTCTGGGACCCGATGCTGTCGCTGCTCGACCACATGCGCGGTCAGGGCTTCATCCACACCGGGCACCTCGTGCAGCCGCTGGTGATTGACAAGGCCGAAGACATCATCCCGGCGATCCTCGCTGCGGGTGCCGGAAACGGCGCGGATCAGGCGGTTATCGAGAAGCTGTAAGCGTTTCCAACTTTCGCACAGAAACGCCCGCCTGCTCAAACATTGCGGGATCCCCCTCCCCGGACAGAACGACGCCTGACACCTCCGCGATCGGCATGATCGTCATAGGCGATTGGAGCCCCAGCTTCTCTGCCGTCAGCAGGACCCAGACGTCGCGCGATTGCCGCGCGATGAGGCGCTTGATGGCAGCCTCTTCCGCATCGCCGGTGGAAAAACCGGCAGCGGCATTGGCGGCTGTGACCCCCATGAAGAACAGTTCGGGCCGGATGAGGCCGATGGCCTGGGCCGCCTCCGTCCCGACCGCGACCATGGAATGACGGTAGAGCCGGCCGCCGATCAGGGTCACCTCGACATTCTTCAGCCGTTCGAACTCGGCGGCAATCGTCGGGCTGTGGGTGATCGCAGTGAAGGCGATCATCTCCGGCAGTGCCCGGATCAGCTCCGCATTCGTCGTGCCGCCGTCGAAGAAGACGGTGCTGCCCGGATCCACGAGACCGGCAGCGGCGCGGCCCAGTGCGCGCTTCTCTGCATGAGCCAGCCCCGTCCGCGCCGCAAAATCCGGCAGCGGGCTCGAAAGCGGCAACGCGCCGCCGTGAACGCGCGACAGCAGCCCTTCGGCAGCCATCTCCCGTAAATCCTTGCGGATCGTATCTTCCGACAGCGAAAGCTCCGAGGCGAAGGTCTTGGCGACGAGGCGGCCGTCACGGCGGAGCGTTTCGAGGATCAGGTGTTTTCTTTCGCTTGTCAGCACGGCTCTTGACTCTTCACGAATTATCACGATTTATCGTATTTAATCCTGAAAAAGCGGAATATCAATTTATTTCAGGATTTATCGTGGAAAAAGTTTAGGAGTAATACATGTTGATCCTGATTGCCGGCCCCTACCGTTCCGGAACCGGAGATGACCCTCAGAAAATGGCGGAGAACCTGAAGCGGCTGGAGGCGCCGTCCTATGCGCTGTTCAAGGCCGGGCATATTCCGATGATCGGGGAATGGGTTTCACTTCCCGTCTGGCACGCTGCCGGCGGCGCAACGATCGGCGATGCGCTTTACGAGGAAATCTTCCACCCGGTGGCACATCGCCTACTCCAGCTGTGCGAAGGCGTGCTGCGGCTTCCCGGCGACTCCAAGGGCGCCGACAACGATGTGCGGATCGCGCGCGAACGCGGAATTCCGGTCTGGTTCGAACTGACGGATGTGCCGGGCGTCAGCGGCTGAAGATCAATGCGCTGCCGATGACAACCAGAAGCGCCCCGACCCAGGCACCGGGTGCGGGCGCTTCCCTGGTTTTCAGCCAGATGAGCGGCAATTGCAGGGCCGGCGCTGTGGCGGCGAGCGTCGAGACGATGCCGACCTTGCCGCCGGCGAGTGCGTAGAGGATGAGTGTCATGCCGATCATCATGCCGATAAAGCCGACGAAAGCAGTATAGGCGGCGATCTTCGGCGTCAGCGGGCCTTTCGGTACGACCATGTCCAGCGGGGCGAGCCTGAAAAGATTGAAGGCGATGATGGAAATGCCGACGCGGTAGAAGGAGATGAGAAACGGGTCGATGCCCGTTTCCATGACCGGCCGCGCAAGGATGGAACCCGCCGCCTGCCCGAGTGCCGCGAGCAGGCCGAGCGCCACGCCCTGCCAGAGGGGACCCTTGATGCTCTCCCATTGATGCAGCTGCGAGCGGCGCTTGCCGAAGACGATGGCGAGAAGCACGCCGGAAAAGGCGACGCAGGCACCCGTGAGCGCCAGCGGGGTCAGCGCCTCGCCGAGAAAGAGCCAGCCGAGCAAAATGGAAAGCGGCGCATGCATGGCAAAGAGAATAGAGGTGCGGCGCGGGCCCATGCGGGCGAGCGTGGCAAAGAGCACGACATCGCCGATGAATATCCCGGCAAGACCCGAGAGCAGCACCGGTGCGACCTGCCAGCCTTCCAGCCAGTGCCATTTGCCGGTGAACGTCAGGTAGACGATGAGCATGGCGAGCACAGCCGTCATGCGATAGCGCGAGAAGGTGTAGGCGCCGAGATGGTTCACCGGCAGGGTCGCGACAATGCCGGTGATCGCCCAGAGCATCGCGCCTGCGAGTGCCGCCAGTTCATGGATGGGTAGGGCCTGAAGAGGCATGCCGTCAGGCCTGCCTTGCGGGCTTGCGCGCGATCAGCGCACGGATCATCGGCCAGGTGAAGACCAGAAGTGCTGCCCAGATGAAAGCGAAGGCAACCAGCTGCGACAGGCCGAAGGGCTCCTTGAAGACGAAGACCGCGATGATGAAGATCATCGTGGGCGCGATATATTGCATGATGCCGATTGTACTCAGCCTGAGCAGCTTCGCGCCATTTGCGTAAAGGATCAGCGGCACCGCCGTGATCAGGCCGCAGGCGAGCAGCCAGAGCACGTCAACATAGCCGGTATCGCCGAAATGGCCCTGACCGCTCGTTTCCAGATAGCCGATATAGGCCATCGCCGGAACGGAAAGCAGCATGACCTCCAGCAGGAAGCCCTGGTTCGGACCGACAGGCAGCGTCTTCCGGAAGAAGGCATAGAAGCCCCAGGACACGGCCAGGCTGAGCGACACCCATGGCAGGCCGCCGGCCTCGACGGTGAGGATCGCCACGGCGCAGACTGCCAGGCCGATCGCGACCCATTGCGAGGCCGAGAGCTTTTCACGCAGGAGGACGGCGCCCAGAAAGACCGAGAAGAGTGGATTGATGTAATAGCCGAGCGCCGATTCCAACGCCCTGCCCGCCGCAATCGACCAGACATAGATGCCCCAGTTGATCGTGATGATGGAGGCCGTGAGCGCTGCCATGGCCAGCGTGCGCGGCGATTTCAGCGCGACCTTCAGATCGGCCGTACGGCCCGTCGCGACCAGAACGGCGCCGGCGACCGGGATCGACCAGATGATGCGATGTGCGATGATTTCCGGTGCCGGAATATGCGCGATCGCTTTCATGAACAGCGGCAGAAAGCCCCAGAGAAAATAGGCGGCGAGGGCAAAGGCAAAGCCGCGGGGGCTGTCGCCGGACTGGATACCGGTGGCGGGGGAAGAGGACATGCGAAGCGCTCAATTTAAGTCGGGATTTACTTTTTCTATTCGAATGAATGGAGATCGACCAATTCATTCTGGTGAAGTGTAGTATGGACGGAAACGTACCCTCCTTCACTTGAGGGGTGGAAACCGCGTACGCGCGGCCCCATATGCCACACATCGAGCCCAGGAGGATGGCATGAAGACGACGTTGACCGCCGCAGCGATGGCCCTCGCCGCCCTTGCCGCCTCACCAGCCACAGCGCAGGTCAACGGCGCCACGGTCAAGGAAAGCGCCGAGCCGCCCTTCAAGCTCTCTAAGATCACGCAGTTCGATTATCCGTGGAAGATCGCCTTCCTGCCCGACGGGCGCATGCTGGTGACGGAAAAGCCGGGCAAGCTCTGGATCGCGACGCAGAAGGGCCAGAAGGTCCAGGTCAAAGGCGTACCGAAGGTGGAATATGAAGGCCAGGGCGGTTTGCTCGGCGTCTATCTTTCACCGACCTTCGACAAGGATCGCGGTGTTTATCTCACCTATTCCGAGCCCGGCGACGGCGGCTCCGGCCTGGCGCTGGCCCGCGCCACGCTTTCCGAAGACGAAACGCCAGAGCTGACGAATCTCAATGTCATCTGGCGCGAGATGCCGAAGGGCCATGGCGGGCAATTCGGCGGCGCTGTCGCCTTTTCGCCGGACGGCAAATATCTCTTTCTCGCGGTCGGAGAACGTCAGCGCATGACGCCGGCACAAGACATGGATTTGGCGCTGGGCAAGGTGCTGCGCCTGACGCTGGATGGCAAGGCCGCGCCCGGCAATCCCTTCGAGACCCGCGAGGGCGCCAAGACTGTGCCCCTCATCGCCCCGCCGCGCGATACGGAGACCGCGAAGAATGCACCGGTCGTCTGGCGCTATACCTTCCCGGATAAGAACCCCTACCCTGCCGAAATCTGGACGCTCGGCCACCGTAACCCCTATGGCCTCGCCTTCTCGCCTGATGGCCGGCTCTGGGGTCTGGAGCACGGCCCGCGCGGCGGGGATGAGTTGAACCTGATCGAACCCGGCAAGAACTACGGCTGGCCGCTCGTCTCCTATTCGACCAACTATAACGGCGTACCCATCCCCAGCCCCGACACGCGGAGCGACCTCCAGAAGCCCGTCATCTACTGGACCCCCGTGATTGCCCCCAGCGACCTCGTCTTCTATCGCGGCACCCTGTTCAAGGACTGGAACGGCTCGGCGCTTGCCGGCGGTCTCGGCAGCATGACACTTTCCCGCATTACCTTCGACGGCAAGGGCGGAGCTACGCCCGCCGAGCGCTGGGATGTGGGGTTCCGGGTGCGTGACGTCGAGGAAGCGCCGGACGGGTCGCTCTGGATGATCGCGGATGACGAACCGGGCGGGCTTTATCGGGCCGTGCCGAAGTAGCAAGATAAGCTTCCCAGCACGAGACGTTATATAGGCCATTTTCAGCTCGTATATTTCGAGAGACAATCCTTTACGTCCTCTCGCGTCTTGAGTTCACGCAAGATTTCGGAAACAAGCATTCTTTCGGAAGCCGGTATCAATTCAACATATTTCAGAAGGCGATCCTTTGAAACGGACGCTATCTCTTTATCGAGGACGTCTTCTTTCAGATCTTTGTACTTGTCGATGTCCCGGAAAACCTGCAAATCCACCAGGAAAATTTGTTCGATATAAAAGCGGCTACCCTGTGAGAGGCTCCGCCGCTCCAAGTCAGGTGCGCATTGATGCGTTACAGTGTAGTAACCATTGGTCCCAGAAGCTGGCTTTATCTGCGTCTGCCCAACCCCGGCATAGTCCATCAACTTCAAGGCGATATTTATCGCTATCAAGCCCGCAAAAATCGCAAAGAAGGTACGCAAAGACAATCACCTGCTCGCCGACAATCGTACAGAAACATAGAACGCGTTCGTTAATTTGCAATTTCGGCGTTTGCGATCTTTTGAGCGAAATACATCTGGAAGATTGAAAACGCGGCTCGCACAACTCGTGTGCTCAACAAATTGTTCAGCTCACGCTCGACCCCAAGACGGAAGGCGGCTTTGACGACCGTTAGCGCACGCTGGCGAGAGCGGTATGCGCCTTGGTGCCTGTGCCGGACCGGCTCCCGTCGCAAGCCTAGACCAGATCATCCAGATCGACGTTCAGCGCGTCCGCAATCCGCCGCATGGCCGAGAGGCTTCCGTCCTTCTTCCCACTTTCAATTTCCGAGAGATAGGGCGGGCTGATACCTGCCTTTTCGGCCAATTCTCGCGCGGAAAGACCGCGCAGAGAACGGTAGACGCGGACCGGGTTTTCGCCGGCGATCAGGCGGTTGGCGAATTCGGCCGGAACGAGTTCGTCGCGCCCCGCGGCGATATCCGCCTTAGCGCGATCTGCGGCCGCGATGTCGGCTTGGTCGCACATATCAGCCTCCTGAGAAAAGAAACGCGTAACGTCTAAAGTCTCTCAAGATTATGCCGGACCAATTTTTCCGCGCAATAGAGGTCGGCCACGTTCTCTTCGAGGGAAAGAGATCACTCGGCCGCCACTTTCCCCGCCAGTTCCCGGTTCTTCATCAGCTTGTAGACAATGCTATCCATCAACGCCTGGAAGGACGCATCGATGATGTTGTCCGAGACGCCGACGGTCCACCATCTTGCGCCGGTGCCGTCAGCGGATTCGATCAGCACACGGGTGATGGCTTCGGTGCCGCCGTTGAGGATACGGACCTTGTAGTCCACCAGTTCGAGATCGGCGATTTCGGGCTGGTAGCGACCGAGATCCTTGCGGATGGCGATATCGAGCGCGTTGACCGGGCCGTGGCCTTCGGCCACCGACATGACCGTCTCGCCGTCGATGACCGTCTTCACCACGGCTTCGGACACGGTCTTCAGGTTGCCGTTGGCGTCGAAGCGGCGCTCGACCATGACGCGGAAGCTGTCGACCTGGAAGAAGTCCGGCACGGAGCCGAGCGTGCGGCGCGCCAGGAGTTCAAAGCTCGCATCCGCGCCCTCATAGGCATAGCCGGTCGCCTCGCGCTCCTTGACGATGGTGATCAGCGTGTCGAGGCGCGGATCGTCCTTGCCGACCTCGATGCCGCGGCGCTTGAGCGCGTTGATGAAATTGGACTTCCCCCCCTGGTCCGACACCATGACCTTGCGCAGGTTGCCGACCGTTTCCGGCTCGACATGTTCATAGGTGCGCGGGTCCTTCAGCAGTGCCGAGGCATGGATGCCGGCCTTGGTGGCAAAGGCCGAGGAGCCGACGTAAGGAGCCTGCGTCTCCGGCGAGCGGTTCAGGAGCTCGTCGAAATCGTGGCTGAGTTTCGTCAGGCCCTGCAGCGCCTCGCGGTCGATGCCGGTCTCGAAGCGCTCATTGTAGGCGGGCTTCAGGACGAGCGTCGGGATGATGGTGACGAGATTGGCATTGCCGCAACGCTCGCCGATGCCGTTCAGCGTGCCCTGGATCTGGCGTACGCCGGCCTCGACGGCTGCGAGCGAATTGGCGACTGCCTGCCCCGTGTCGTTATGGGCATGGATGCCGAGCCGGTCGCCGGGAACGCCGGACGCAATCACGGCGGCGACGATTTCGCGGATTTCGGAGGGCTGCGTGCCGCCATTGGTGTCGCAGAGCACGATCCAGCGCGCGCCGGCGTCGAAAGCCGTCTTAGCGCAGGCGAGCGCATAGGCCGGGTTCGTCTTGTAGCCGTCGAAGAAATGCTCGCAATCGATCATCGCGCCCTTGCCGGCCTCGATGGCCGCCTTGACCGAGAGATCGATGCTTTCAAGGTTTTCCTCGTTCGTGCAGCCGAGCGCGACCTTGACGTGATAGTCCCAGCTCTTGGCGACGAAACAGATATGGTCGGACTTGGCGCGCAGAAGTTCGTTGAGGCCCGGATCATTCGAGACCGAGACGCCCGCGCGCTTGGTCATGCCGAAGGCGACGAAGCCAGCGCGGCCGGTGCGCTTCTTGGAAAAGAAAGCCGTGTCTGTCGGGTTCGCGCCCGGATAGCCGCCCTCGACATAATCCATACCGAAGGCGTCCAGCATGTTGGCAATGGCAATCTTGTCCTCGACGGAAAAATCCACGCCGGGCGTCTGCTGCCCGTCGCGAAGGGTCGTGTCGAAGAGGTAGATGCGTTCTTTTGCCATTTCGCTTTGTCCTAAATTTACGCCGCGCTCTGCAGCCGCGACGCCCGCCAATACCGCCGTCATGGTCGGGCCTGTCCCGACCATCTGCTACGTTCAACTCTAACCGCAACCTCGTTTGCTTGGCTTCGTCAGCAGATCCTCGGGACAAGCCCGAGGATGACGACCGAGAAATTCGGCCCGTCCTCTCTCCTCGCGGAGCAAGTTGCGGGGCTCCTTACTCTTTTCCTGCATATTTGTCAGTAGCGCGGATCAGGCGGTCGAGAATGCCGGGTTCGGAATAGGCGTGCCCTGCCCCCTCAATCAGATAGAATTCCGCCTTCGGCCAACCCTTGTGCAGCGCCCAGGCATATTTAGACGGGCACGGCATGTCGTAGCGACCGTGGACGATCGTGCCGGGGATGTCTTGAAGCTTGTGCGCGTCGTTGAGCAACTGCCCTTCCGTCAGCCAGCCGGCATGGACGAAATAATGGTTTTCGATGCGGGCGAAGGCGAGCGCGAAATCGGGGTCCGCAAAGCCATCCGAGGTCGAGGGTTCGGGCAGAAGCGTGATCGTCTGGCCTTCCCAGGTGCTCCAGGCGAGTGCTGCGCGCAGCTGCTCCTCGCGATCCGTCCCCGTCAGGCGGCGGCGATAGGCGGCCATCATTTCATGGCGCTCATTCTCCGGAATGGGAGTGACGAAGCGCTCCCACTTGTCGGGGAACATTTCCGAGACGCCGAACTGATAGTACCAGTCGAGTTCCGCCCTGGTCAGGGTATAGATGCCGCGCACGACAAGTTCGCTGACATGGGCGGGATGGGTTTCCGCATAGGCCAGCGCCAGGGTCGATCCCCAGGAGCCGCCGAAGACGAGCCATTTCTCGACGCCCATGATCTCCGTCCGCAGCCGCTCGATATCGGCGACGAGATGCCAGGTCGTGTTGTTGTCGATGCTGGCATGCGGCGTAGAGCGCCCGCAACCGCGCTGGTCGAAGAGGATCACGTCGTAAAGTGCCGGATCGAAAAGACGCCGATGGTTCGGTCCGCATCCACCGCCCGGCCCTCCATGCAGGAAGACGGCCGGCTTTGCGCCCTTCGTGCCGACGCGCTCCCAATAGACCTGATGGCCGTCGCCGGTGTCGAGGAAACCGGTCTCGAAGGGCGTAATTTCGGGATAGAGGGTGCGAAGGTTGGTCATGACTTGTCCTTTACGGGCCATTCCGTCGTATCGTTATCGGGATGCTGATGATTGCTGAGGCGGATCATTTCGAGACCTCCCGCAAGGTCCGGGCGATCGCTGAACCTGTCCGGCTTGCCAGAAAGTATGGCAACGAAGCGAACGCGGGATTCGACGCCGTCGTTACTTTCCGGCTCGATCGCAGACGGATCGTCGAGCGAGCCCAGCGTAACTGCGATCGTGCAGGAGCCGACGGTCTTGAAGAAGAGCGGTGTGCCGCATTGCTGGCAGAAGCCGCGCTTGACCGGATCGGACGACTGGAACCAAGCCGGCTCGCCGCGCGTGATGGTGAAATCAGCCTCGGCAGCGCTTGCCAGCGGCATGAAATAGTTGCCCGCCGCCTTCTGGCACATGCGGCAATGGCAAAGATGCGCGCCCTCAAGCGCGCCTCGAACGTGATAGCGCACCGCGCCGCACTGGCAGCCGCCGGAAAAGGCCATCACTGCCCCTCCGGCCAACGCTCCGTATCGTGATCCGGATGCTGGAAAGATTTCAGTTCGGCAAGAAACGGCAGCGCCGCGACGTCCTCTTCCGTGGGATGGCCCGGCAATTCAGGCAGATGATCGACGTAGGAAATCTTTCCTTCCGTGCCGTACTGGAGGGTCGGGACGATGCGCTCGGGCTCGTCGAAAGCGCCAATGGCAATCGCCATCCCGTCCGGCGCCTCATAAGTCAGTGGTGTACCGCATGCTTCGCAAAAGCCGCGACGCACGAGATTGGAAGACTGGAAATGTTTCGGGGCGCCGCGCGTCCAACGGAAATTCAGCCTCCGCACGGAAGCGAGCGGCGCATAGAAGCCGCCGAACGCCTTCTGGCACATGCGGCAATGGCAGATCGAGGCGTCCTTGAGATCGCCCTCAACGCGAAAGCGGATCGCCCCGCACTGGCAGCCGCCGGTGTAGATCGTGTCAGACATGATGATTGCACTCCCGCCAAACGGCACTCACCTGAAAATACCTGCCCACCAGAGCACGAAGATAACGACCGCCACGAGGAAAACCATCTTCGCAGTGAGCGCATAGACGAACCATTTCGGCAGCTTGCCATCCGATCCGGGCTTTTGTTCCGTCATCCTCGTTCTCCCTCAATCCTCGGGCCATTTCTCGGTATCGTGATCCGGATGCTGCCAGTTCTCGATGCTGGCGAAGAATTCGGTCATGCCGGGGCTTTCAAACGGCGGCTTGTCGAAGAGACGGTCGATCCACGGCAGGCGCTTGGCGTGGTTGACCTGGATCTGCGGCTCGAACAACTCCGGATGATCGAAGGCGCCAATAGCAAGCTCGATGCCTTCTGGATGGCGATAGGTGAGCGGCGTGCCGCATTTCTCACAGAAGCCACGATGCACCTGTTTGGACGAGCGGAACCAGGTCGGCTGGCCGCGCGTCCAGGTGAGATGCGCCTGATCGGCCGTCACGAAAGCACCGAAGAAGGACCCGAATGCCTTCTGGCACATGCGGCAATGACAGATCGACGGCCGCCCGAGATGGCCGGCGCGAAAACGCACCGCGCCGCACTGGCAGCCGCCGGAATGGGTCGTCTCAGTCATGGTCGGTCCTTTCGAGCCAGTTCTCAATCTTCAGGCCGTCAACGCGGGAGAACTCACGGACGTTGTCTGTTACCAAGGTCAGGGCCAGCGCGCGGGCATGGGCGGCGATAAAGAGATCGTTCGGCCCGATCACTTTCCCACGAGCCTGAACCGCCTGCCGGATATCCGCATAATGAAACGAGGCCTTGTCATCATAGGGCAGCACAGCGACCAGACGAAGCATGCCCTCCACAAGCCGCTCGAGCCGATCCGATCCACGCTTTTGATATCCAAACCGAAGTTCCGAAGCGACAATGGAGCTCACGCAAATGGCAGGCACGCCGACGTTTTCCACCTTGCGCTGCACGAACCCTTCAGGATTGCGTATCAGGTCGGAAATCATGTTTGTGTCGAGCATGAAGACCGCGTCGCTCATAGCTCAACATCATCCGGCGGAAGCAGTCCCTCGTCGATATCGGGAAACTCCTCATCCCACGGCTCAATTGTCTTCAACCACTCCAGCAAATCCATCTTGGGCTCGACAGGTTCTATAATGATCCGACGGCCCTGTTTGGTGATCGTCACATCGTCGCCCGGAAAATCGAACTCGACCGGAATGCGGATCGCCCGATTGCGGCCGTTCCTGAAGACTTTCGCATGTTTGACCATTCCCATGTCGACCTCCTCGATCAATTTGGCATATGCCTAGCATATGCCAAATCAGCCTCCCGCGCAAATCAGCGTTTAACCTCCCATGTCGTCACCCGCTCCCCGGTTGTCGAATCTTTCGAATCCTTTAGCTGGATACCTTGAGACGCCAGTTGATCGCGCAGGCGGTCGGCTTCTGCAAAGTTCTTGGCCTTCAGCATCTCTAGACGAAGTTGCACGAGGGCTTCGACGCTTTCAGCGAGGGCGTCCGAGACGCTCACCTTTTTAGGCAGGACACCGAGAAGAGCGGCACTTGCGGCGAACTCCGGCGCGTTTGAGTTCGCCAGAGCGTGAAGCGCCTGCACAGCGGCAACGGTGTTCAGATCATCCGAAATGGCTTCGAGAACTGAAGGGTGCGCGGCACCCCTCGCTTCCAACCCTGCCGGCCATTTCCGGAGCAGAGCCTCCGCCTCCTCCAGCCGCTTCACGCTGAAATCGATGGGCTCCCGATAATGCGTCATCAGCATGGCGAGCCGCAGCACCTCGCCCGGCCATTTGCGGCCGCCGAACTTTTCCGTCTCCAGCAGCTCGTTGATCGTGACGAAATTGCCCTCGGACTTGGACATCTTCTTGCCCTCGACCTGCAGGAAGCCGTTATGCATCCAGATGTTCGCCATCACGCCGGTATCGAAGGCGCAGCAGGATTGGGCGATTTCGTTTTCGTGGTGGGGGAAGATGAGGTCGAGGCCGCCGCCATGGATGTCGAACTGGTGCGGGCGCGCCTTGGCCTTCGGGGACAGCCGGTCCTTGATCTCCTCCCAGAGGAAGCGGTCGGACATGGCGGAGCATTCGATATGCCAGCCGGGGCGGCCGTAGATCGAGACGGTTTCGCCATCCACAGTGAAGGCTGCTGCCCAGCCGGGCTGGTCGGCAGCGCTTTCCTTCCAGAGCACGAAATCGGCCGGGCTCTTCTTATGTGCTTCCACTGCGATGCGGGCCCCAGCCTGCTGGTCTTCCAGCTTGCGCTTCGAGAGTTCGCCGTAATGCTCCATTGATGGAACGGAGAAGAGAACTTCCCTGCCCTCAGGCCCGGCCGCAACATAAGCATGGCCGCGGTCGATGAGCGATTGCGCAATGGCGATCATGCCACCGATATTCTCGGTCGCCCGCGGCTGGACGGTCGGTTTGAGGCAGCCGAGGGTCGCGACATCGGCGACATATTGCGTCTCGGTCTTCTCCGTTACGCGGCGAATCGCATCGTTTAGCTTCAGGGTCGGGAAGTCGCGCAGTGCGCGGGCATTGATCTTGTCGTCGACGTCCGTGATGTTGCGGACATAGGTGACGTGGTTTTCCCCATAAACGTGGCGCAGCAGCCGGAAGAGCACATCGAAGACGATGGCCGGCCGGGCGTTGCCGATATGGGCATAGTCGTAAACGGTCGGGCCGCAGACATAGAGGCGCACGTTCTCAGCGTCGATGGGCTCGAAAACCTGCTTTTCGCGGGCCAGCGTATTGTAGAACTTCAAGGTCGGCGTATCCGCCATGTCCTTCTCCCGAAAGGCAAAAATTGCATATCCACCCGGCTGACCGGGCGTTTTGAGCTCTTTTTCTTCGAGAGACGAAAACGGCCGGACCAGCGAGGCGCTAGTCGATAATCTTTCCGCAAATGATGCAGCGATCCGTTTTCATGGTGCCTTTTATTGCCGCTTGCCATCATTCCGTCAAGCTGCCGCCGGGATCGAAATGTAGCTTTGATTTCGATCAGTTTACTTAAGTGAAAACTGACGTAGAATACGTGCCGTCTTTCCGCCGTAATTTATGGTGAGAGGGCGCACGACATAATAACAGCGTCCAAATGGGGCAAAGGAAACAACCATGGCTGACAAGGCCGCGAGCAACGTCGACATCAATCTGGTCGATCAATACAAGCCGGTCGGCCTCAAGGCCGTTCTGGCTGCCGCATTGATGTGCGCCAACGATCCGAAAAAGAAGGGCGATCAGCCCGCGAAGACGGCCGACAAGGTCGCCTGATTTCGCCTCGCGGCTGACGCCGGGGGACGTCTGACGTTTTGGTCTAACGCAATTTTGGACGCGAAACCGGGTACCACTTTCGGCTCGGAATTGCTTTTAGAACAAATCCATCTGGCCGCCGTCGCTCTCGCGTCTGGCGGCCTTGGTTTTTACAGGCTTCGGTTGCACCGCCATTTCCGAAGGGGCGATGCGGTCCTGAATGTCCGGACCGGTATTGGCCACCTTGTTGACGCGATCTGAAACGGGGACCGCCTCGAACAGGTCTTCCGGGGGGCTCACCATCAGGTCTTGAATGTTGCGCGGCTCCTGGGTCTTGCAGTCCAGCCAGCGGGCGAATTCCTCCGGCGGTATGATGACGGGCATGCGGTCATGGATCGGCGCGAAGGAGGGATTGGCAGGCGCGGTCAGGATGCAGGCGGTGTCGACTTCCGAGCCATCCGCCGAGGCCCAGGTTTCCATCAGACCGGCAAATGCGACGATCTTGCCGTGTTTCGGGCGGACCCAATAGGCCTGTGACTTCTGCTTCGAGCCCTTTTCCGGGCGGTGCCATTCATAGAAGCCCGAGGCGGGGATGAGGATGCGGCGATGGCGCATGGCGGCGCGGAAGGATGCCTTCTCGATGGCGGTTTCCGAGCGCGCATTGACCAGAAGCGGAAATTCGCGCGGGTCCTTGACCCAGCCGGGCATGAAGCCCCAGCGCGCCAGCATGGCGCGACGCTTGGGCAGGTTGGAACCGGGCGCGCCGGTATCGCCCTCGATGACGATCAGGATCGGCTGCGTCGGCGCGATATTGAAGCGGGCCGGGAAGTCCTCGATCGAGGCGACGGAGACATAATCCAGCACATTCTCCACCTTTGCCGTTAGCGCAAATCGTCCGCACATCGTTTTGCGTTCCCCCGTCTTGCATCCCTGCCATTCAGATCGGCAATATAGGGCTCATGACAGCGCAATTGAAACCCGCCTCCTCCGCAATCGTCATTGACGGCGACCGCTATCTTCTCGTCCGCCGCGCCAATCCGCCGGCGCAGGACCTCTTCGCCTTTCCCGGCGGGCGGGCCGAGCCCGGCGAGACGCCGGCGGAAACGGCGCTGAGGGAACTGGAAGAGGAAACCGGCCTTAAAGCCGAAAACCCGCGTCTGTTTGCCACTTACGAATTGCCGGGCAAGAGCGGCGGCGGCTATTTTCTGTCCGTGTTTCTGGTCGACTGTCGCGAGCGCGATCGGATCCAGGCGCTCGATGACGCGCTGGAAGCAGGCTGGTACTCGGCGTCGGACATCAAAACCATTGCGGTGCCTGAAAGCGTTGCCGATTGCCTCGCCCGGCTTGAAGTCTGGCGGCGGGGCGACCGGGCGCCTTGAGATTTAACTTGCAATAACCTCTGATTCGGCGTTGTAGATGACCTCATGAAGCGCCTCTTGTCTTTAGCTGTTGTTCTTGTTTCTGTCGCTCAGCCTCATGCCGTGCTTGCGGCCGGCTCGGTTCAACAGATCAAGACCGAGAAGGACGCAAAGCCGGAGACCGGCGCGACCTTCAAGCCGGCCCCTTATGACGACAAGCTGGTGCAGCTTGCCGAAATCCTCGGCAGCCTCGATTTCATCCGCAATCTGTGCGAACGCGGCACGGAGCCGCAATGGAAAACGATGATGGGCCAGCTGCTCGACAGCGACGCCAAGGAAGAGCCGGCACGGCGCGAAAAGCTGACCGCAGCCTATAATCGCGGATACCGAACATTTTCCGCCATCCAGACAACCTGCAGTACGCAATTGCGGGCAACGGCCGAGCGTTACCGTATCGAAGGCGCAACACTCGCCACGGAAATCGCCACGCGATATGGAAATTAACGAATTATTCACCTCTTTTCCCGGCAGACCGTGTCGTATAGGAAAAAGGCTGCTAATGTTGTTAAGAGAGCGGTAAGGAATAAACCCTTCCGCCAGGGACTGCGAAATGGAACAAAGCCTTTCCGAACTTGACGACATGATCGTCCATGAAAAAATGCAGGCAGCGCTCGAGTATCAGAACGAAGCCTGGGCCGACGGTATGGCGGACGGCATCGAGCCGGAAATCATTGCCGATGCGGCGATTGCGCTGGCCATGCGCGAAACGATCCGGCTTCTCGGCGAAAGCGGCGCGGAAGCGTTGCTGGAGAATTTGCGCGAGCGCATGCTTGCCGGCGAATTCTCCCCCGAGCGCACGCTGCAATAGCGCGGCAACAATCCGGCGATACCATTCAAGGCCTCACGCTCCCAGAAGGCCCAGCATCAGATAGGACAATCCCATGCAGATCGCATCCGGTCGCACACGCGGTTCCCGTTTTCTCAAGGTATCTCTTTCCGCAGCGCTCGTACCGGCCTGGCTGGCGCTGGGCGCACCGGCTTATGCGCTGAGCGATCTGCCGCCGGCCGGTCAGACGCCGCCGGCAGCCAATGCTCCGGCCGCGACGGCCCCCGCCGCCCCGACAGCGCCCGCCGCTTCCGACAGCAAGCCGGCTGCAGGCAGCACGGCTCCGGCCGCCGGCGCCGATGCCTCCAAGACGAAGGGCCCGGTCGAAATTTCCTTTGACATTTCCAAGGCGCCCGCCGCTGTGCAGAAGGCCCGCCAGGAGATCATCGACGCCGCCACCGCCGGTGACGTGAAGAAGGTCGCGGCGCTGATGAAGGCGAGCCAGACCAATCTCGGCCCCGACAATGCCAATGCGGATCCCGAATCGGCACTGAAGGACATGTCCGGCGACGGCGACGGGCTGGAAGTGCTCTCCATCATGCTCGACGTGCTGGCAACCGGGTACGCCCATGTCGGCGCCGGCACTGCAAACGAGATGTATATCTGGCCTTATTTTGCCGAAAAGCAGATCACGCAGCTGACTCCGGCCGAAAAGGTCGACCTGATGCGCCTCGTCACCGCCGGCGACTTTGCCGACATGCAGGAATATGGCAGCTATAATTTCTACCGCGTCGGTATCGGTGCTGACGGCAAGTGGAAGCAGTTTACCTCGGGCAACTGATCATGGCCCGGGCGTTCCTTGCGACAAGAGGTTGGCTGACGGTCTCCGGACCGGATGCGTCCGACTTCCTGCAAGGCCTGATCACCACCGATCTCGACAGTCTTGAACCGGGCGTCGCGGCGCCCGGCGCTCTGTTGACGCCGCAGGGCAAGATCATGTTCTTCTTCATGATCTCGAAGTCGGACAGCGGCTTTCTCGTCGAAACGGACGCCGGGAGCCTGGATGCGCTGATCAAGCGGCTGACCATGTACAAGCTGCGCGCCAAGGTCGATCTTGCAAAGCTCGAAGCAACAGGCGCGACCGTCGTGTGGGACGAGATGCAGCCGGAGGGTTCAACAAAAGACATTCGCTTTGCCAAGGCGGGAATGGACCTTTACCGACTGCCCGGCGGCAGCGGCATCTGCGAGGGCTATGATGCCTTGCGCGCGCAGGCTGGTGTGCCTGAAGCGGGCGTGGATTTCCCCCTGCAGGACGCTTTCCCTCATGATGTCCTCCTCGACAAGTCCGGCGGCGTCTCGTTCAAGAAGGGCTGCTATGTCGGTCAGGAAGTGGTGTCGCGCATGCAGCACCGTTCGACTGCGCGTCGGCGTCTGGTGACGGTGGCCGCCGAAAGCGCCCTCCCGGCAAGCGGAACGGAAATCCGCACCGGCGGCAAGATCATCGGTGCGCTCGGCACGGTGGCGGACAAGGCGGGCCTTGCCATCATCCGCATCGACCGCGCCGGCGCGGCAATGGCCGCAGGCACCCCGATTCTTGCCGGCGAAACGCCGCTGACGGTCAGGCTTCCCGCCTGGTCCGGACTCGAATTCATCACGGCCGAAGGCGAGGACTGAGCCTTGGCCGCGGAGAAGGATGTTCGCGCCTGGCAGCGCATGCTTTCCGGCCGCAGGCTCGACCTGCTCGACCCCTCGCCGCTCGATGTGGAACTTATCGACATTGCGCATGGGCTGGCGCGCATGGCCCGCTGGAACGGGCAGACACGGGGGGCGCATGCCTTTTCGGTTGCCCAGCACTCGCTCTGCGTCGAGGCGATATTTCATCGACAGAACAGGAACGCCAGCGCCGACGACTTGCTGACCGCGCTGCTGCATGACGCGCCGGAATATGTGATCGGCGACATGATCTCCCCCTTCAAGGCCGTCGTCGGCGGGGGTTACAAGGCAGTGGAAAAGCGTCTGGAAGGCGCGATCCATATGGCTTTCGGTCTGCCTGCGGAAACACGGAAGGACCTGAAGGTGGCCATCAAGAAGGCCGATACGGTCTCGGCCTATTTCGAGGCGACAACACTGGCCGGCTTCACCTCTGCGGAGGCGCGCAAGTTCTTCGGCCAGCCGCGCGACATCACGACCGACATGCTGATCCTCGACCCGCTACCCGCCACGGAAGCGCAGGCGCTGTTTGCCGCCCGCTTCGAGGCGATCTCAGCCATGCGGGGAGAGTGAGCCCATGCCGGTCATCGCCGTCTCCCCGCTTTCGCGCATTGCCGAAGTCGCCGTGAAGGTGAAAGCGCGGGAGATGATCTCGCTTCTCGCCGAGAACCAGCATTTCCACCGCCCCGGGGTCATCGACGCGGCACGCCACCTGAAGCTCGGTGTGAACGACGTTGCAAATCCGGCGCGGGGGCTTGTGCACCCGCAGGAAGAGCATGTGGCGGCGATCATCGAGTTCGCCCGCGGCTGGGACCAGTCCGCGCCGCTTCTCGTTCATTGCTGGTATGGCGTCTCCCGCTCACCGGCGGCTGCGCTGATTGCGGCACTGGCTGTCAAGCCTGACCTTGATGATGCCGCACTGGCCCGCGACCTGCGTGCCGCATCCCCGCAGGCGAGCCCGAATACGCGGCTGATCGAAATCGCCGATGGGCTGCTTGGCCGTGAGGGACGGCTGATCGAGGCGGTGCGATCGATCGGGCGCGGGGCGGAATTTGTCGGAGAGAAGCCGTTCGTGTTTGCCTTCGGGGAATAGCGGTCAGGGCATCTCGCCGAGATGCAAGTTGGGGTCCATGCGTTTGTGGAGGATCCGGATCACCGGCCTACCTCAGCGGCGACTGAATAGAACATTTCGTCGAGGGACCGGATAGAAAGTTCTCGACGCTCGATGTGTCCGAGGCCGGACTCGACCGCTGCCCTTAATTGCGCCAGCTTGAGCGCCGGCTCCTGCCACCCCGCCTGCAAAAGCCGAAGGGCGTGGCGGACCACTTCACTGGCGGATGCATAGGCACCGCTTTCGACCTTGCCCTCAATGAAGCGGACGAATTCGGATCTGAGTGATACATTCATCGTCGGCATGACAGCACCTCGATCGGTTTGCATGGGTACATTTTCTACCCATTGTCAAAAATTGCCAATCGCTGCCAACCAAGGCCAGATATGCGAAAGGCCGGCCGCCCTTTGGAGCGACCGGCCTTGCGTGACAATCATCCGAGGTCCCGACGCTTACATGTAAGCGGGCGGGCTCTTCTCGATATGGCGACGGATCGCCCTGCGCGCCTCTTCGGCGTCGCGATAACGGGCACCATCCAGATCGATGACCGGGAATTTGACGGCGATGAACTTCATCGCATCACCATCGGGAATCACGATCCCCACCGGAATACCGGCGTGTTCAATGACCTGCTTGTTCATAGGTATTCTCCCGCAGCACGAAGCTGCTTGATCTCAAGACATCATTTGCGAATTGAATTGCTGACGATCCGGGTGGCCCCGGGTCACATTCGGCAAAGCTGGCGGCAAAGCTGGCAACACTCGGCGCCAGAGATCATCGTCACGCGGGATACACGCCAGGAGAGAACATCACGAACGTTGTTGTCGAACACCATACATTCCTCCGAACGGCTTGACTGGCCCCTTGAGGCGCAGTCCGCAAATTACTCGGCAGGTCTCTCAGACCATTCCGATTTGCGTGGGCAGAAGGTAGGAGTCGACCCTCATTTCGTCAACGGGTCCATCGACAAATTTAGAATAAAATTTTTTTAATCTGCCGGTATGAAGGATCGAAGACAAAATCTGTTCCCCTTGCCATAATTGGGGAAATCTGAATCTCCAAAATGCCATACTGGTTTATTGCGCCGCACACAGAAGCCGAGGATTTCCTCTCGCATCCGCGAGCGTTTGCGGGCGCTTCTTCAGCCCCCGCGCTCCGACGCGCCGATCAACGTTGCTTGAACGGCCATAGTTCCGCGCGCGTTTCGGCGACCGACACTGGCTCGCCGGCGCGCAATTCAACCTGACCGCGAGGAACGGCGTTCCAGCCGAAGATCGGCCCCGGTGCGCGACGGTCGATGGAAAAATGCAGGTGGCGGACCGCCGGCAAGGGATCGCCCTTGCCATGCTCCCCTGTCATCTGATCCTGCGTGGTGATGACGCAGCGCTCGCAGGGCTTGACGATATCGAGCCGCACACCGCCAATCTCGATGGCGCTCCACGTATCCTCCGCCCAGGGCTCGTCGCAATCGATGACGATGTTGGGACGAAAACGCTCCATGCCGATTGCGGGTTGGCCCTGTTCGCTCAGATAGCGATTCAAGGCGGCAAGCGAGCCGGTCGTGGTGACAAGAACCGGATAGCCATCTGCGAAACCCATGGGGACGCCTTCGCCCGCCCATTCTGGATTGGCGACACGCTCGGCCTGGGCATCGGCGAAGACAAGCTTCGCGTCGCGGCCGATCCAGCGCGACAGGGTTTCGTTGACGCCGTCGGCCGCCACCGCTGCATCCACGATGGAGCGCCACACGGCGACTTTCATGCGCGGGCCGGACGGAATGGCAACCATGGCCTCCTCGTCCGCCTTACGCAGCAGCAGATAGCCCGCCTGCGGCAGCGCCTCGATCCGCGCGAGTGCGGGACATTCGCGCTGGGTGATGAACTGGCCGTCCGGATCGACGACCATGAAGCGGCGGTCGCCCAAGAGACCCGAGGCGGTCAGGATGGTGCGCTCGACCGGGATGCCGCGCATGCTTTTGACCGGATATATATGCATGCTTTCGATACGCATCAGGCGATCTCCTCGAGGAAGTCGTTGTAGAAAGCGACAAGGCGGTCGTGGCGCTCGGCGGCCATGCGTCGGCCAGTGCCCGTCTGGAAGCCGTCTGCGAGCTTGAAGAGCTTGACCGGAAAATGGTCGATGGCGAAGCGCTTGTCGTCGAGGTCGCGCATCTCGGCGCGTGCGTCGACGACGTCATGCAGGCCCGAATTCATCCGTCCGCCGATATAGAAGCAGCGCGCCACACCGATTGCGCCGATCGCGTCCAGCCGATCGGCATCCTGCAGTATCCTGGCTTCAATGGTCTCCGGCGTAATCCCGGCGGAGAAGGAATGCGTGAGGATGGCATGGGCCACTGCCGCGATGTCATCGGCCTGCCAGCCAAGTCCGGCGAGAATGCCCGATGCCTTTTCGGCCGCCAGCCGCGAGGCCTGTGCGCGCAGCGGCGAGTTCTTCTCGACCGATACGCAATCATGCAGCAGGATCGCGGCCGCGAGAACGGCACCGTTTCCGCCCTCCTCCGCATGAATGCGCATGGCATTACGAAAGACGCGCAGGATATGAGCGATGTCATGCGAGCCGTCGTCGGATTCGCAAGCATGGGGAATCAGTTGGGCCGCAAGCTTCTCATGCGGCTTGAAGGCGTCGGCGAGGTCGGACATGGGGACTCCTGATGGATATCAGGAAGAGGTATCGCCCGCGGCCTCCGCTTTCAACCCGTTTTCAACGCCGGCTTCAGCCCCGCTTTCGGAGGACGGCTTTTCGATCGTCCGCAGGACCTTCTGATAGAAGAGCCCGATGCCGATCAGCACCGCGCCGAGCCCGATGAAAGAGGCTGCGCGGAAGATGCCTTCAAGGTTCGACATGTCGATGAGGAAGACCTTGAGCACCGAAGCGAAGACCAGCACGGCGGAGGCGAGACGCAAGCTCTTGGCATGAAAGCGCGAGCCGGCAACCAGCAGGCCCACGCCGAGGATGAGCCAGACGACGGAATAGGCATACATTTCCGCCTGATCGAAGCCCTTCCAGTCCGCCAGCCCCGGTCCCTGCCAGAATCGGCGAACGGAGAGCGTGACCCAGGCAAAGGCCATGACCGCCCCGCCGGCAGCGAGCCCGTAGACATAGGGCTCCGGCCGCTTGCCGCGCGCATAATAGGCCAGTCCGAAATAGCCGAGCGCCGGCAGGAGATAGCCCAGAAGAAGCAGGTTGAAGAAGGGCCACTCCCCGGTCAGCTCGCCGGTGTAATACGGATTGAGCGTAATCAGGTGGGCGAAGAGCGCCGAGACAAGCGAAATCGTGCCGACGATGATCGATCCCCAGCGGAAGACCGGCGAAGGGCTCTTCATGTCGAGCGTCATCAGCACTGCAGAACCACCAACCGCAATCAGGGTGTAGATCGACTGTTCGCCCAGCGTCGGCTCGTTGCCGGCGAGCGTTCCACCATTCAGGGCGTGGCGCGTCAGGATCGCGATCGTCATCAGGCCGAGAAGGCTCGCCAGCGCCTGCAGGAAGTTGCGCGCCCGGATCGAGGGACCGTCCTTGACCATATAGGCGCCGAGACCGGCAAGCAGAGCCGGGATGCCATAGCCAGGCAGCAGCTGGTTGAGGAAGGGCGTTTTCGAGAGCGTCATGTCCCCCACAAGGCTCGGCTGCCAGGCGATGCGCGCCAGCACCACGATGCCGGCAAGGCCCATCATCCAGGTCAGCGCCGGCCAGGGCTTGATACGCGATGCATAGAGATAGGCAAAACCGGCGACAGCCACGAGGATCGTTGTGGCGACCGAATGGGCCAGCGTGTGCAGCACCAGCACAACGCTCATGAAGGAGCCGGTCACAAGACCGCCGATGACGGCATCGCGCCAGCGCATGCCCTCCATGCGCTTATCTACCCAGACGGCAAGCGCGAGAAAGAGCACGGCATAGCCAATGCCGGTGCCGCCATGTTTCAGATCGAAGGTGAAGTTGCCGAATTCGAGGAAGCTCAGCATGGCGAGCGTCAGCGGCACGATCCACATGAGCCAGGACCACAGGACCGCGTAAGCCGGCGCGCTGCGGCCATGGCGGTGAAGCGCCAGCACACCCAGCGCCGCAAAGGCGAGGCCAAGTCCGAGGAGCGGGCCTACAAGGCTGTCGCCGAGGACGGCAACCGGCGGCATCTCGCCGCTCGACAGCAGACCCATGCCGCTGAATGCGTCACCTGTTGCGGCATTGAGGCTGCCGAACAGGGCTGCGACCAACCCGCCGAGCGCGAAGAGCAGGCCGGACGAACGCCAGGCGCCGACGGCGGCGATGGCGGTGGCGAGCACGCCGAACTGGATCATTTCCATCGTGGAAATGCCGTCGAGCCCGCCGAACACCACGAGGCCCGCGCCGGCGGCAAGGCCGGCCAGCACGCCCATGAAACGCACCCAGCGATGCGGCACGCGCGGTAGCGCGTCTTCCCGCCAGATGCGGAAGGTCGCAGGCATTTCCTCGGCCGCTTCGATGGAGGCCTGTGTCGTCTCCTCCGGCTCGCCATCGCCCGCCGGCCAGAGCAGGGCGATGCCCGCCATCATGGCCACGACCGAGAGAACCATGGCCCAGACGCCATAAAGCGGCACGGTCGCCATGAAGGCGAGATACCAGACCAGCATGCCGAAATTGGCCAGCGCCGCCACGGTATTCCAGCGGCGGATGCGCGCAGCGGCCGTCGTCGCAAACCAAGCGATCGTCAGATAGGTGAAGAGACCCCAGATATTGGGATCGTTCGTCTGGATCAGGGCCGGCGTCAGCAGGGCGGCGAGCAGGCCGAGCCCGGCCAGCGCCTGACCATGGGCGAGCGACAGCGCGACCGTGACCAGCGCGACAATCGCCAGCAAGAGGAAAGCCGTGGTCGGGCCGAGATAGCCGTAGAACCCGTAAGCCGCATAAATTGCGCCGAAAAGCGTTACTGCGCCGGCTGCGGTCAGCGCGCCGGGCACGAGCGCATGTTTCAGTGCCGGCAGGTCGAGCGGGCTCTGGCGGCGGCGCACCCATTCGCCAAGCGCCAGAAGCACGAGGCCGAAAAGGCTTGCCAGGCCAAGCCGGACGGCGGGACTGACCAGCCCCTGTTCGATCGAATACTTGACCATGAAAATGCCGCCGAGCGCCAGGGCCAGACCGCCGACCCAGACGGGCCAGCGCGCACCGATCATGCTTTCGAGGCTCTGCTGCGGCTTTTGTGGCGCGGCGGCAACTGCCGGCTCTTCAGAGGCGGCATCCTGCGGCGCATGCACGGCCATTTCGACCGGCTCAGCGGGTGCCGCGGCCTCCAGAGGCTCGACATCGACCGGGAATGGTTCGCGCGCGGCCTCCGCCTGTTCCAGCGTTTCCATGAGCGGCGGCGCGTCTGCGGCGGCGGAGACCATCGGCGCGAGCGGCCGCGCTTCAAGGTCCTTCACCCGGTTTTCCAGTTTGGAAATGCGGGTTTCGGCACGCCTGATCATGAAAACGGCGCCCAGCGCGATCACCAGCGACAGAAATTCGTACATCTGTATCCTCCGGACTTGATGTCCGCTGCCGTCAGCCGTTGCGGGTGACGTACCCTCTTCTTATCGCATCAGGTTCTCGATTGGGAAGATGGCGCAGGTCTCCGTCCCATGCGCAAGCAATTTGCCATTGCAGTCACGGAGATAGCCTTCCGCGGTGGCGAGCGTGCGCCCCCGGTGGAGGATGCGCGCCTCGCAGATGACCTCGCCCATGCTGGCGGTCAGCGGGCGGACGATGTTCACCTTGAATTCGGCCGTCGTGTAACCCTCGCCGGGTTTCAGCATGGACATGACGGCGCAGCCGAGCGCCGAATCAAGGATCGTCGCGGTCCAGCCGCCGTGCACCGCGCCCATCGGGTTCAGGTGATCGGCGGTCGGCACGCCCCGAAACTCAACGCGGCCCTCTTCCACGGAGGACATGGTGAAGTTCAACGTCCTGGCAATGGGTGCAGCGGGAAACGCCCCGGAAAGCACCTTCTGCAAGGTCTCAAGCCCGCTCAACTTGGCCGCCTCGGCGAGAGGCACGGGCGCGAAGCTGCGTTCGATGTCGGTCATGCGGAGATTTCCTTTTCCATCGCGCGGCGCAGGGTTTTCAGCGCTGCCTCGCGCAGGCCATCGCGAGCCTCGGTCATCTTCAGGCCGCGCGGTTCATAGACATGGCGTTCGAGAAAATAGGCGGTGAGGCCAAAGGCATCGACGAGACTGTCGGCATTGGCGGCCTTGCGGCTCTCTTCACCGAGAAAGGCCGGTAGCCGCAGCATGCGCTCGGCATAGGGCTCGCCGGCCGCGCGGCTCACGGCCCGGCCGGACTTCGGGGAGACGAAGGCAAGATCGGTGCGCGCGCCGGTCGCCGCGCATTCGGCGAGATCGAGGCCGAAGCCGAGGTCGTTCAGTACGGCAAGCTCGAAACGGATGTAAAGTTCGCAGGCGTCGAGCGGATCATCGAAGTGATCGAGGATCACGTTCAGCGCCTCGAAAAGATGCGGATGTGGATCGCGCTCGGGCAGCAGCCGCAACAGCGCCGCCATGGCCTGCACGCCGTAAATGGACACCGCGCTTTCCATCAGGGCCGCAGCACGGCTCCTCACTGGCTCCAGCCGGAACTCACCCAGATGCTCTTCAAGCCGGGCCCGCCATGTGACCTCAACCAGATTGCCGGGCTGCAGCACCGGCTGCATCGCTTTCGACCGCCCGGAGCGCACGATCCCCATATGCCGTCCCCGCGCCCGCGTCATCACCTCGGCAATCACGGCGCTCTCGCCATGCTTGCGGGTCCCCAAAATGACTGCTTCGTCGGTCCATTGCATGGGATGGTTATAGCGAGGTGCGCGGCGGGGGGAAAGGGTAGAGGGGCACACCACTCTCCCCCATTGAGGTGGAGAGTGGCCGGAAGCGCCGTCTCACCCCACCGGCTGCGGCACGACCTCGGCGTCCTTCTTCACCTCGCCCATGCGGTTCCACGCATCGAGACCGGCAATCTTGTAGGCTTCCGCCAAAGTCGGATAGTTGAACGTGTTCTCGACGAAATATTCGACCGTGCCCTTCAGGTTGAGCACGGCCTGCCCGATATGGATGAGTTCGGTCGCGCCCTCGCCCACGATATGCGCGCCCAGCAACCGGCGTGTCTTGAGCGAGAAGATCATCTTCAGCATGCCGGTGTCGAGACCCATGATATGGCCGCGAGAGGTCTCGCGGAAATGGGCGATGCCGCATTCGTAAGGAATGCCGCGTTGCTGGACTTCCTCTTCCGTCAGGCCGCAGGTGGAGATTTCCGGCACGGCATAGATGCCGTAGGGGAAATAATGCGGCGGCTCGTTGGCTGGTGCGCCGACGGCATGGCGGGCGGCAATGCGGCCCTGCTCCATCGAGGTGGAGGCGAGCGAGGGAAAGCCGACGACGTCGCCGGCGGCGTAGATGCCCGGCACAACAGTCTGGAAGGTCTCGGGATCGACCTTGATGCGGCCGCGATTGTCCGGCTCGATACCGACCGCAGGGAGGTTCAGCGTATCAGTCGCTCCCATGCGGCCAGCGGCGAAGAGGACCATGTCTGCGCTGAGTGTGCGCCCGGTCTTCAGCGTCACGCGACACTTGCCCGTCCCATCCTTGTCGATCTTCTCCACGGACTGGCCGAACAGCAGCTTCATGTTGCGGTCGCGCAGCTGGTAGGTGAAATCCTGAAGGATTTCCCTGTCGATGAAATCGAGCATGGTGTCGCGCGGCTCGATCAGCGTCACATTCGTGTCGAGCGCGGAGAAGATCGTGGCATATTCGACGCCGATGACGCCCGCGCCGATCACGATCATGGAGCGCGGAACAGCTTTGATCTCGAGGATCTCGTCGCTGTCTATGATGCGATCATGGTCGAAGGGGATATAATCCGGGCGGAACGGGCGTGTGCCGACGGCGAGAAGCACGGAGGCCGTCGTCACCCGCAGCAGTTCGCCATCGTCCTTGACGATTTCCAGCGTGTTGCGGTCGATGAAGCTCGCCTTGCCGCGCATCTGCTGCACGCGGTTGCGGGCGAACTGGTGTTCCAGCACATCGACTTCATGGTCGAGCGTGATGAGCAGCCGGCGGCGCAGGTCATCCGCGCTGATCTCCTGCTTGACGCGGTAGGAGCGGCCATAAAAGCCGCGCTCGCGCCAGCCGCTAAGGTTCAGCGCCGTTTCGCGCATCGTCTTGGAGGGGATGGTTCCGGTGTGCACAGAAACCCCGCCGACACGGGTCCCCTTCTCGATGACGAGAACCCTCTTCTCCAGCTTGGCGGCCTGAATGGCGGCGCGGCGGCCTGCCGGTCCGCTGCCGACGACGACGAGATCATATTGGTACATGCTGTAACCCCTGGACAGTGCGCACGATACGGACTCGTGTGCCATGATGCAATGCAACATGAAGCGACGCGAAGTTTCAACAGTGTGACGGAAGGAAATGACAAATTTGTCTATCCACTTGATCAACGAGAGGGAATGCGGCAGAGATTAAGCGTCCAGCTCCAGAAGTAGGCTCTCGTAGCAGTATGAAATATCATAGATTTTTCCCCGTAAATCGGGGTTCCTGCGCATGATGTCAGCCGAGACCATTACCGGGCATACGGATGTCTTGCCCATTCTCAGGCAGCAGGCTGCGTCCTTCCTGACCGTCGAAAGAAGTTCACCCCGGGTCGCGGGAATTTTCGGGACACAGCAGCGCTATCTCCTGGCGCAGCTTGCGGCCGCCATGATGTTCCGCAGCCGGGACGGGAAACTCCATCTCAGCCGCTTTCTCGAAGCCGTGCTGGCCTGCCGCATTGCAAGCCGCAACACCGCACATGATTTCATTCGGGAAATGGAGAAATATGGCGTCATCCGCCAGAGCGCGACGCTCGAAGACAAACGGTCGCGCCCGCTGAAGCTTGCCGAGGAAACGATCGGGCTTCTGGGTGTCTGGGTTTCTATCCATTTGAAAACACTGGATGCCTTCGACAACGGCCGGCGCTTGACGATATTTGCCGAAACGCCGGGCATGCTGGCGAAGCTGCATCCGGCCATCGTCGACCGCATCCTGCAGTCGGAGCGTTCGACCAATCCGGACGGCACCTTCTCGCTGTTCACCTGGATGAACGATGGCGGGCTGGTCATGGACAAGATGATCGCGACGATCAACGACTTTTCCCCGAAGGACGACCACATCATTACGGGCATCAATTCCCTGGACGAGATCGCGGCGGCCTTGCGTGTGACCAAGACCCATCTGTCGCGCAAGATGGCGGCGGCTGAGCGTGAAGGCAGCCTTGGCTGGATCGGAAAGCGGGGCAGTTCCGCCCTCTGGCTCTCGCACGGTTTCATTGCTGAATATGTGGCCTATCAGGCCGACAAGCTCAGCCGGGTCGCCGAGGCGTTTGCCGAGGTGGCAAGCGCGGTGCCTGCCTGAAACTTTCCGGATCATCCCAAAAATGATCCAACACGCCCCGCCTATTTCATGCCAGAAAAGTCACGGAAGCGGTTGGAGTCTGGACAACGAGGCCGCTTTCACAGGCGAAGACATGAAGACATTAACGAGCGCTGGACCCACTGCGCTTGCGGTGCACATTGTCTTGGCCAAAGCCAGTGATCAGCCGTTCGCCCACATTGCGAGGCGGGAGGCTGAACGTTCATGTTGACCCTGTCATACGGGTCACCGGTGGCGCGGCGGCTTGCCCAAGACCCGTCTTGCATCTGCGAGCGGACTTGAAGGAAGAACATTGTAGACAAGACTTTTCAGCACGAAATAGCCGCAGGGGACAGGTCGGCGACATTTGAGAATGCATTTGAAGCGCGCCGCAGGCTTTGGGGGACTGCGGCGCGCTTTGTATGTCTGGCTCGCGTCTACTGGTCTTACTTGCGGCGCATGGCTTCCGCCAGCTTGGCAGCCAATGCGCCCTGCCCCTGGCTCTCCGACTTCGGCGCGGCGCTCATGGGCCTGTTGCCGGGGCGTGCATTGCGATCGTCGCGCGTCGCCGGCTTTGCGTCGCGTTCGCCGCCGCCATCCTTACGCATGGTAAGCCCGATGCGCTTGCGCTTCACGTCGACTTCGGTCACTCGTACCTTCACGACATCGCCGACCTTCACGACCTCATTCGGGTCCTTCACGAACTTGTCCGCCAGCTGCGAGACATGGACAAGACCGTCCTGATGGACGCCGATATCGACGAAGGCGCCGAAGGCTGCGACATTGGTGACTGTACCTTCGAGCAGCATGCCGGGCTTCAGGTCGGTGATCTCCTCGACACCATCGGCGAAAGTCGCAGTCTTGAATTCCGGGCGCGGGTCGCGGCCGGGCTTTTCCAGTTCGGCAAGAATGTCCTTGACGGTCGGCAGACCGAAGCGCTCGTCAACGAAGAGCTTCGGGTCCAGCTTCTTGAGGGCAACCGCGTCCCCCATCAGAGAACGGACATCGCGGCCGCAAGCAGCGACGATCTTCTTGGCGACGCCATAGGCTTCCGGGTGAACGGAGGAGGCATCCAGCGGCTCATCGCCGCCGGGGATACGCAGGAAGCCCGCGCATTGCTCAAAGGTGCGTTGACCGAGGCGGGAAACCTTCAAGAGCTCCTTGCGGCTTTTGAATGCGCCGACCTCGTTGCGATGAACCACGATGGCTTCGGCAATCGATGGGCCGAGGCCGGACACGCGGGCGAGCAGCGGCACGGAGGCGGTGTTAAGATCGACACCGACGGCGTTCACGGCATCTTCCACCACTGCATCCAGCGAGCGGGCAAGGCGCGACTGGTCGACATCGTGCTGATATTGCCCGACGCCGATGGACTTCGGCTCGATCTTGACGAGTTCCGCCAGCGGATCCTGCAGGCGGCGGGCAATGGAGACGGCGCCGCGCAGCGAGACGTCGAGGCCGGGGAATTCCTTCGCCGCGGTTTCGGAAGCCGAATAGACCGAGGCGCCGGCTTCGGAAACGACGACCTTCTGGGGCTTTGTCCCCTGCAGGGTGTTGATAACTTCGGCAGCCAGCTTCTCGGTCTCGCGGCTTGCCGTGCCGTTGCCGATGGCGATGAGCTCTATTCTGTGCTTGCGGATAAGGCCGGCAAGCGTGGCCATCGCGCCCGATATGTCGTTGCGGGGCTGGAAGGGATAGACAGTCGCGGTCTCGAGTAGCTTGCCCGTCGCATCGACGGCGGCGACCTTGACACCGGTGCGGATGCCGGGATCGAGACCGAGCGTGGCCTTGCCGCCAGCGGGTGCTGCAAGCAGGAGATCCTTGAGATTGCGGGCGAAGACGCGGATCGCCTCCTCCTCGGCGCGCTCGCGGAGATCCCGCATCAGGTCGAGCGAGAGCGAGGAGGATAGCTTGACGCGCCAGCACCAGCCGGCGACTTCCATCAGCCATTGGTCGGCCGGACCGCTCGAGCCTATGCCGAATTCGGCGGCGATCATGCACTGGGCAGGCTTGACCGGCGATGTGTCGTCGGCGTCGACATCGATGGACAGCGTCAGAACCTCTTCGTTCCAGCCGCGCAGCATGGCAAGCGCCCGGTGCGAGGGGACATTGGCCCAGCGTTCGTCATGGGTGAAGTAGTCGGAGAACTTGGCGCCGGCCTCTTCCTTGCCGGTCACGACACGGGCGCGGAGGAAGGACTTTTCCTTCATGTGATTGCGCAGACGCCCGACAAGGGCGGCGTTCTCGCTCATGGTTTCGGAGACGATGTCGCGGGCGCCTTCGAGGGCTGCCTTCACATCCGGCACGTCGTCCTTGATGTAGGCGGCTGCCAGCGCCTGCGGATCGGCGCGGCGGTCGGCCCAGATGGCATCGGCGAGCGGCTGCAGGCCGCGTTCACGGGCGATCTCAGCCTTGGTGCGGCGCTTGGGCTTGTAGGGAAGATAGATATCTTCGAGTTCCGCTTTAGTCGCCGCTTTGGCCAGCGAGGCGGCGAGCGCATCCGTCATCTTGCCCTGCGAGGTGATCGAGTCCGCGATCGCGGCGCGGCGGGCCTCCATTTCGCGGAGATAGGTCAGCCGCTCGGCCAGCGTACGTAGCTGCGTATCATCGAGCCCGCCGGTCACTTCCTTGCGGTAACGAGCGATGAAGGGGACGGTCGCGCCCTCGTCCAGCAGGCCGACAGCGGCCTTGACCTGATCGGGCCGCGCATTGATCTCGGCGGCGATGACAAGGGCGATACGGGCGGCAACCTGGGCTTCGGCTTGTGACATGAACGGCTCCTGGAGGCATGCTGGCATGGGCGGGTACAACGCTTCGATTTAGGGATTTGAGCGCCGAAAAGCTAATCCGAATTGCCCCTATTCACAGGCCAGCCTGATCGAACAGCGGAACAAGAGCCCATCCGGAACGTTCTTTAGCCGTATCGAAACAATCCGGAAGGACAGACCGATGAAGAAGTCCCTGTTGATCTTTTGTACGATCGTGGCCCCTCTTGCGGCCACGCCTGTTCTGGCCAATGACAGCACCGTCACCGGCGCGGCCGGCGGTGCGGTGACTGGCGCCATTGTCGGCGGCCCCGTGGGTGCTGCCGTGGGCGGCGTGGTCGGTGCCATTGCCGGCACGGCACTGAACCCGCCGCCGCGAGAAGTCGTCACGTATGTTCGTGAGCGCCCCGTTCCCACCGCCAAACCGGTGATCATCCGCGAAGAAGTCCGGGTCGGCACAAAGCTTCCGCGCCAGGTCGTCCTCACGCCGGTGCCCGACAGACCGGATTATTCCTACGCGATCGTCAACAAGGAACGCGTGATCGTCGATCCGCAGACCTATGTGGTCGTCGGCGTCGTAAACTGATGCCATGGACGGCCCAGCGGCGGCGGCAGAGGAGTGCTACCGCCGCTTTTTAATTTGATTGTACAATTATCCCATAATCATAATATTCTTCTATTGATGGAGCTCCCAGGCGCGCTCCAGAGCCTCGCTCAGCTCTTCCTCCGTGACCGCGTCGAGAATGACGGTCGTTGCGCCCTTCTCTCCCCACTTGTTCGGCAAAGGGAAGAATGCACCTGGCCGCACCGCGCAAAAAGCTTCTGATCGCTTAGACCGTACATAAGATTGGCCGAAAGCCCGTCGGGGGCCAGCGTGGCATAGATGCGGCGGACCCTGTAGGCCGTGCGATCCGCATGCGGCCGCGCTTCGGTTCCGGGCAAGGATAGAGCGATGCGTTCAAAGTCCGTGTCAGTCGCCATTGCTCAATCTCCTCAGGGCGATAATCCTCCCTCGAGGCGCTTGTCGTCAATCGGCTGGTACTCTCTTATCTCGACAGTTGCCGCTTTGATCGACCGTTGTGGTCATCTAAGAAAGGTCATACGTCAAAGAAGGTCCCATCCATGATCCCCTGCCCCTGCGGTTCCGGCAAACTCATTCTCGCCTGCTGCGGCCCCATCCTTGCCGGCAAACCTGCGCCGACGGCGGAAGTGCTCATGCGTTCGCGGTATACCGCCTATGCGACGGGCAAGCTCGATTACATTGAGGAAACCTGCGCCGGCCCCGCCGCCAAGGCGTTCGATCGCCTCGAAGCGGAGCGCTCCGGGCTCGGGACTGAATGGCTGGGCCTGACGATCACCGGGCGAGAGGCCGGTCTTGAAGGCGACGAGACCGGCAAGGTGAGTTTCACCTTCCGGGTTCGGCAGAACGGCCAAGAGGTGTCCGCAAGCGAAGTCTCGCTCTTTCGCAAGATCGACAGGCGATGGTTTTACTGGGATCGCGAAGACAAGGTGAAAGCGGGACGCTTGGGGCGCAACGATCCGTGCCCATGCGGATCGGGGAAGAAGTTCAAGGCGTGTCACGGGGCTTGAGGGCCCCGCACATCTTACTTCGAATAATCCAGCCCAATCTCGCGATAACGCTCCGGGTCATCGGACCAGTTCTCGCGCACCTTGACGAAGAGGAAGAGGTGAACCGGCTGCTCAAGGATTTCGGAGATTTCCTTGCGGGCGGCGGTCGAGATCGCCTTGATGGTCTCTCCCGCCTTGCCCAGCGCAATCTTCTTCTGGCTGTCGCGCTCGACGAAGATCACCTGTTCGATGCGAACGGAACCGTCCTTACGCTCTTCCCACTTTTCCGTCTCGACATGCGAGGAATAGGGAAGTTCCTGGTGAAGGCGGAGGAAGAGTTTCTCGCGGGTGATTTCGGCGGCCAGCTGGCGCATCGGAAGGTCCGAAATCTGGTCTTCCGGATAGTACCAGGGGCCGGCCGGCAGTTCCTTCGCGAGATAGTCAAGCAGGTCGTCGCAGCCGGAGCCGGTGGTGGCGGAAATCATGAAGGTGCGCTCGAAGGCGATCTTCTCGTTGGCGTCGGCAGCGAGCTTCAGCAGGTCTTCATGCTTGACGCGATCGATCTTGTTGAGCGCCAGGAGCTTCGGCTGCTTGACCTCTTTGAGACCTTCCAGAATGGTTTCCACATCGCCCTTCAGGCCGCGTTCGCTGTCGACGATAAGAAGGATGTAATCGGCATCCTTTGCGCCGCCCCAGGCGGTCGTCACCATGGCGCGGTCGAGCCGGCGGCGCGGCTTGAAGATGCCGGGCGTGTCCATGAAGACGATCTGGGCATTGTCGTGGATGGCGATGCCGCGCACGATGGCGCGTGTGGTCTGCACCTTGTGGCTGACGATCGACACCTTCGCGCCGACAAGGCGGTTCACCAGTGTCGATTTCCCCGCATTGGTCGCGCCGATCAGCGCCACGAAGCCGGAATGGGTTTCGGCGGGTGTGCCCGCCTCAAGGTCAGTCATTAGGGTTATCCAGTTCTGAGACTACAAAAGCTTTTATGTCCAGACGCCTTCGCGTTCCAGAAGTTTCGTCGCGGCGACCTGTTCGGCGAGACGTTTGGAGCGTTCAACGCCCGTTTCAGGCTGCGCGCCCTTCACCTCTACGACGACGGTGAAGCGCGGTTCGTGGTCGGGGCCGGAGCGGTCGACGACGCGATAGACCGGCGTGACCTGGAAACGGGCATGCGCCCATTCCTGCAGCTCGGTCTTGGCGTCGCGCTTGGCAGCCCCCGCCTTGGTGGCGCGCTCCGTCCAGTTGGCCAGCACGAAGCGGCGCGCAACCTCCAGCCCACCATCCAGATAAAGCGCGGCAATGAGGCTCTCGACCACATCGGCGCGCACATTGAGCATGCGACTGCCCGTCACCTTCTTCACGTCAGCGCCGGTGCGAATATATTTGTGCAGTTCAAGACTGTCGGCAACCTCGGCACAGGTGGCGGCAGAGACGAGCTGGTTGAGACGAACCGAGAGTTCGCCCTCGTCCGCATCGGCAAAGCTGGTGAACAGCAGTTCGGCGACGCAGAGACCGAGGACCCGGTCGCCCAGAAACTCCAGCCGTTCGTAATTGGTGCCCTTGGACGTGCGCGCGCTCGAATGGGTCACCGCCCGGTCCAGCCGTTCCTTGGAACGGAATTCGTGACCGATCGCCTTTTCAAGCTGCGCCCGTTCGTCCGGCTTCAGCGACATCAGTCGACGCCCTTGAACAGACGATTCCAGCGCATGTTCATCGGCCACTTCCAGACCTCTGAGAAGGCCGTGTCGTTGCCAAGCGAGAAGAAGATCATCGAGGCCTTGCCGACAAGGTTTTCGGCCGGCACATAGCCGACGTCGAAGCGGCTGTCGGCGGAGTTATCGCGGTTGTCACCCATCATGAAATAGTGACCCGGCGGCACGATGAATTCGCGGGTGTTGTCGCCCAGCGTATCGGGCGCTTCATCCAGGGTGTCATATGTGACGCCATCCGGAAGGGTTTCGCGGAAGACGGGGATATCCTGGCCGGGATCCTTCGCATAGTCCGAGTTGAACGTGCCGTCCGCGACCTTCGGAACCGGCTTGTCGTTGATATAGAGTACGCCGTTCTTCATCTGGATACGGTCGCCTGGCAGACCGACGCAACGCTTGATGTAGTCGATGGAAGGGTTCGGCGGGAAGCGGAAAACGACGATGTCGCCGCGCTTCGGATCGGAGCCGAAAATGCGGCCGCTGAAGAGGTCCGGCGAGAAGGGCAGCGAATATTTCGAGTAGCCATAGGCGAACTTGTTGACGAAGATGTAATCGCCAACCAGCAGTGTCGGCATCATCGAGCCCGAGGGAATGGTGAACGGTTGGACGAGCAGGGTCCGGATGAGACCGGCCAGGATCAACGCCTGGATGACGACCTTGACCGTTTCCCAGAAGGAGTTCTCGGGTTTGACTTTCTCAGACACGTTGCTCATTTCCTTATTGCGCCTTCCTTTGGCGATGCAATGCCGCCACGCGACCACATTTGCAGCCCACGGCGTATCGGCTTGTCTAACCACTTCTGAACCGGGCGGCAAGCGTCTTCAAAGTCAGGCGTTTGCGGAGATCAGACCTGTCAGGTTTCCGGCAATTGCGGCAAAGGAAGGGCTTCCAGGATTACAAATGCCTGAGCCAGCGGAAAATCATCGGTGATGGTCAGATGAACCACCGCATAATGGCCTTCCGGCGTCATGGCGGAAAGCCGTTCGGCCGCCCCGTTGGTCAGCGCCATGGTTGGCTTGCCGCTGGGCAGGTTCACCACGCCCATGTCACGCCAGAAGACGCCCTGTGCCAAACCTGTGCCGAGCGCCTTCGAACAGGCCTCCTTGGCAGCGAAGCGCTTCGCATAGGATGCGGCGCGCTCCTTGCGGCGGTCGGATTTGGCACGCTCCACCTCGGTGAAGCAGCGATGGGTAAAGCGGTCACCGAAGCGCTCGATGGATTTTTCGACGCGCCGGATATCAATGAGATCGCTGCCAATTCCGATGATCATGCCCTGCCCCCGTCGTTCGTTCCTTCAGGATGCCTGAAGCCGCGACTGCCGTCTTGCGCGGATGATCGTCACGGCCTGTACCATGACAAAATAGCCCACCAATCCGCCAGCAATCCCAAGCGGAATGGAGCCGATCAGCAGCGGCTTGAGGATCGGAGCCCAAAGCTCGCCGAGCGACAGCTTGTGAACCAGTTCGTGCAGATGGATGGTGCCCATGGACTTGGCCTTGGAGCCAAGAATCATCTGCCCTGCCTCCCATGTGGCGGCCCAGATGAACGGATAGGTCAAGGGATTGCCGATCAGCACCGTGCAGGCCACCGCGGCGATCATGTTGCCGCCGAGCAGCCAGGCCAACGCTGCCGCCAGCGCCATATGCACACCGACCAACGGCAGGAAGGCCGCAAAGACGCCGGCAGCGACACCAATGCCGATCGCATGCGGGGTCGCCCGGATGCGCACGAATTTCAGCAGCTGATAGCGCATGGCGCGGCTGAATGTCATACGCTTGCGCGGCAGGCCTTCAGCTGCTTCGAGATTCATTTCTGAGGCTTTGTGTTTCATGGGCCTGCATATATGGCCTGGTACATTCAGAAACAATGAGAAATGCAGGTTGCGGAGCGCGACATAGTTGCCGGAAGCGAGGGTGCCGACGGCGCAAGAAGACAATAAAAAAGGGCGCGGAACCCGCACCCTGCATCTTCGTCTTCCGGAGAGCAGCCCAAAGCGCATCGCGCCAGAGGCTGCCGGTAAGCTCAACCCAAGTCTTTAGAACTGACCACGGCGGAAGTCGCCACGATCGATCTGACGCATGCGAAACTCGAGATCATAACGATCCTTTGCGCCATTGAGGTAAGCCATTTCGCGTTCCTGCTCCGTGGGAATGCGGAGCGCACGAGCCACTTTTTTCAGCGAGCCGAACATCTTTGTCGTCCTTCTTGATCAACATCTGTTTACGTCCACCAAGATAATGCTGCATCGCAACATAAACAAGCGCAAGCTTGTCTTGGCAGCCATGCGCCAAACGCATGCCAAAAATTTAACCTTTTGTTTTCAATTTGTTGGAACGGATTATTCGAACAGACGCTTCACTGTTGCGACGCACTGAAGCTCTTTCAGCTGCGTAATCAGCTGGTTGAGCTGACGCAGGTCCCAAACCTCGAGTTCCAGCTGCATCTCCGTGAAGTCGGCCGCAACGCGGGTCATGGTGAGCGTGGCGATATTCACATCGGTCGTCGCAACATTCTGGGCGATGGTGGCCAGCGTTCCCGGCTCGTTGATGGCGCTGATCATGATGCGGGCATTGAACCGCGACTTGTTGGCAAGGTCGAGATCCCAGCGCACATCGATCCAGCGATCCGGTTCGTCCTCGAACTGCTGAAGCCCCGGCGACTGGATCGGATAGATCGCGAGGCTCTTTTCGCCGTCGAGGATGCCGACGATTCGATCGCCGGGAACCGCGCCACCGGTGGCGAAATGAACCTGAATGTCATTGGACAGACCGCGGAAGGGCATGGGCTCGCCAGACGGCGACTTCTGCTGGCCCGGCACCTTGAAGATCATGCCAGAGGCCGAGTTCATGGCGAACCAGCCGTCATCGACATTCTGCTTCACCGTGACGCGTTCGTCCTGATAGTCCGGATAGACGGCCCGCAGCACGTCGAGCGACGACAGTTCCCCTCGCCCGACGGCAGCAATGGCATCCTCCGCCTCCTTGTGGCCGAGCCGGAACAGCGAGGCCTTCAGCACGTCACGGGAGAAGACCTTGCCAGCGCGATCGAAGGTGCGCTCCAGAATACGGTAGCCGAGGCCGGCATATTGCTTGCGGATGGCAAGCCGCGTGGCGCGGCGGATGGCCGAGCGCGCCTTGCCGGTGACGACGATCTCTTCCCAGGCGGCAGGCGGGACCTGTACGCCGGAGCGGATGATCTCCACTTCGTCGCCATTCGCAAGCCGCGTCACGACCGGCATGATGCGGCCGTTGATCTTGGCGCCAACGCAGGTGTCGCCGACATTGGTGTGGACGGCATAGGCGAAGTCGATGGGGGTGGCACCCCGCGGCAGAGCGATCAGCTTGCCCTTGGGCGTGAAACAGAAAACCTGATCCTGGAAGAGTTCGAGCTTGGTGTGCTCGAGGAATTCTTCCGGATTGTCTCCTTCGGACAGCGCCTCGATGGTCTGGCGCAGCCAGGAATAGGCGTTCGACTCACGCGCCAGCGTGTCTTCGGCCTGCCCGCTCTGCCCGTCCTTGTAGATCGAATGCGCGGCGATACCGTATTCGGCGATCTCGTTCATGCGCAGCGTGCGGATCTGCAGCTCGATACGCTGGCGGGACGGGCCGACGATGGTCGTGTGGATCGAGCGATAATCGTTCTGCTTCGGCGTCGAGATATAGTCCTTGAAGCGACCGGGCACGACACGCCAGCGCGTGTGTACGATGCCCAGCGCGCGATAGCAGGACGGGATATCCTCGACGAGAATGCGGAAACCGTAGACGTCGGAAAGCTGCTCGAAGGAAAGCGACTTCGACTGCATCTTGCGGAAGACCGAATAGGGCTTCTTCTGGCGTCCCTTGACCACGGCCCTGGTCAGGCCGTTCTGGGAGAGCAGTTCGGTCAGCTCGCGCTCGATATTCTCGATCAAGCCTTCATTGCTGGCGGAGAGGCCCGCGAGACGCTTCGTCACCGTATCCCAGGCTTCCGGATTGAGGTGACGGAAGGAGAGCTCTTCCAGTTCGTCGCGAACGCCCTGCATCCCCATGCGGCCGGCCAGCGGCGCATAGATTTCCATCGTTTCTTCAGAAATGCGGCGACGCTTTTCGTCGCGCATGACGTCGAGTGTGCGCATATTATGCAGGCGGTCGGCCAGCTTGACGAGAAGAACGCGCAGATCGTCGGAAATCGCCAGCAGCAGCTTGCGCAGATTTTCGGCCTGCTTGGCCTTCTGCGAGACGAGTTCGAGTTTCTTGATCTTGGTCAGGCCTTCAACAAGCCGTCCGATATCCTTGCCGAAGAGTTCGTCGATCTCGGCGCGCGTCGCGGTCGTGTCCTCGATCGTGTCATGCAGGAGCGCGACCGCGATCGTCGACTCATCCAGATGCATGTCGGTGAGGATGGCAGCGACTTCGAGCGGATGCGAAAAATAGGGATCGCCGCTGGCGCGCTTCTGCATGCCATGCTTCTGCATGGCGTAGACATAGGCCTTGTTGAGCAGCGCTTCGTTGACATCCGGCTTGTATTGCTGAACGCGCTCAACAAGCTCGTATTGTCGCATCATGAAGCACGTCTCCCCGGAATCGCAAATGCGCCGATCACATGAACCGGCGCATTCAAATGTCGCAGCAAGTCATAAACCTGTCAGCGACTAAAATGTGGCAAAATCAATAATCGTCGCTTTTTTCCGGCGGCACAAGACCTTCGATGCCGGCCAGCAGTTCTTCTTCCGACATGCGGTCGAAGGTGAGCGTGTCGGGAAGATCTTCCTCTTCCAGATCGTTGCCGGCTGCAGCCGAACCGACGAGCGATGCCGGATCGGGCTCGGGCTCATCCACTTCGACATGCTTCTGCAGCGAATGGATGAGGTCTTCCTTCAGATCTTCCGGAGACAGCGTTTCGTCAGCGATTTCGCGGAGCGCGACGACCGGATTCTTGTCGTTGTCGCGATCAACCGTGATACCGGCGCCTTGCGAAATCTGACGCGCGCGATGGCTGGCGAGCAGAACAAGCTCGAACCGGTTATCGACTTTATCAATGCAATCTTCTACTGTGACGCGGGCCATGGCCTGTCCTTCGTGAATTCGTTTCCTTAAGGGATTGCGGCTTCGATACAGGCAAAGCGCGGCTAGTTCAAGTTTTTCCTTAACATCGGGAACTTTATGAGCCTTCAGGGGTTGAAGTCGCCGTTAGGTCAAATACGGCCTAATTTGGTTGCAATTCATTGGCAAATCTATCGATATACGGTTGCTTGTGAGGCAACCCACCACCAGATAATAAGGGTTCAAAACCGTTTTAACATGTTGACGGTTTTCCCTTACAATATTAGTCGCCTCTTAAAAGGCGACGCAGACTAGGGATGGATCGATGTTCGACCCAAGAGAAAAAATTGCACTTTTCATTGATGGCGCGAATCTTTATGCCGCGTCAAAATCCCTCGGGTTCGATGTCGATTATCGCAAGCTGTTAAAAGCGTTCCAGAAGCGCGGCTACCTACTGCGCGCCTACTATTACACCGCGTTGATCGAGGATCAGGAATATTCCTCGATCCGTCCCCTGATCGACTGGCTCGACTATAACGGCTATCGCGTCGTCACGAAGCCGGCGAAGGAATTCACCGATTCGCTCGGCCGTCGGAAGATCAAGGGCAATATGGATATCGAGCTGGCCATCGACGCGATGGAACAGTGCGAGACGGTCGATCACCTGGTGATTTTCTCCGGCGATGGCGATTTCACCACCCTTGTCGAGGCGCTGCAGCGCCGCGGCCGCAAGGTGTCCGTCGTCTCCACCATGGCAACCCAGCCGCCGATGATCGCCGATGATCTGCGCCGTCAGGCCGATCATTTCATCGACCTGAATTCGCTTAAGGCAGAAGTCGGCCGCGACCCGTCCGAACGGCAGGCCCGCGTTCATGAACACGTGACGGAAGACGTCGAGGACTGAGATGACGGTTTGTTAACCGTGCGGCTTGGCAGATCATAAACAAGAATCTGCCAAGCTGGGACGATGAAGATCGTTTCTGTCACCTCTGAGTCCGAGCCCACCTCTCCTTCAGCCGACCTGCCTGAACTTTTGCAGAAGTCGGTCGAAACCTTCGGCATTTCCACCGAGATTACCAATGTTGACATGCTGCTGGCGGGCGAAGCGTCGCGGCATTTTCCCGAGCCACGCAACCGGCGCAAGCAGGACAGCGATGACGCGGATATTCAACGGCTGAGAAGCATTCTGGACGCACTGGACAGAGGAGCAGGCCTGCCTGCCGACGCGATGGATGCCGTCAGCGCACCGGTGCATTCGCAGTTTTACAAACAATTCTGACGTCAGGCGTAGCGCTTGGATTTCGCGGTTCTCGCAACTGAGACGTGAAACCGGTGCCCACTTTCGCTGGAATTGCTTGTTCGCCTGCCGCAATTCCGGACGCGAAACCAGTGCCTACTTTCGCTGGAATTGCTTTAGCCGCGGTCCTTGAGGAGCCTGCCCTTCTGGCGGTTCCAGTCGCGTTCTTTTTCAGTCTCCCGCTTGTCGTGCAGCTTCTTGCCCTTGGCGAGCGCCAGTTCCATCTTCGCCCGGCCCTTTTCGTTGAAATAGATCTTCAACGGGACCAGCGTCATCCCCTCGCGGTTGACGCCGACGCGCAGGCGATGGATCTCGCGCCTTGACAGAAGCAGCTTGCGGCGGCGGCGGGTGTCGTGATTGAAGCGATTGCCCTGCAGATATTCCGGCAGATAGGAATTGATCAGCCAGATTTCCCCATCCTCGTCAGAGGCATAGGACTCCGCAATATTGGCCTTGCCTTCGCGCAACGACTTGACCTCGGTCCCCGTCAGCACGAGGCCAGCCTCATAGGTATCGAGAATCTCATAGTTGAAACGGGCCTTGCGGTTCTCCGCAACGACCTTCTTCACTACGCGCTCGCTACCCTTGGGTGCCATCAGTTCATCAATCCTGCATGTTTCATGGCCGCATCGAGCGCAGCCTTGGTGGACGGCTCGAGCCCGACCAGCGGAGAGCGAACGGTTTCGCTCATGCGGCCAAGGCGCGACAGAGCATATTTAGAGCCTGCAACGCCGGGTTCAAGGAAGATGGCCTTGTGAAGCGGCATCAGGCGATCCTGATATTCGAGCGCTGCCGCGTAATCTCCCTTGAGGGTGAGCGCCTGGAACTCGGCACAGAGGCGCGGCGCAACGTTTGCCGTAACCGAAATGCAGCCGACGCCGCCGTGGGCGTTGAAGCCGAGCGCGGTGGCATCCTCACCCGAGAGCTGGATGAAATCCCTACCACAGGCCATGCGCTGCTCCGAAACGCGCTCGATCTTGCCGGTGGCATCCTTCACGCCGACAATGTTCTTGTGCGCCTTGGCGAGCGTCGCCATCGTGTCCACGCTCATGTCGATGACCGAACGGCCGGGGATGTTGTAGATGATGATCGGCAGCGTGATCGCCTCGGCAATCGCTGAATAATGCGCGATCAGGCCCTTCTGCGTCGGCTTGTTATAATAGGGCGTCACGACAAGCACGGCATCGGCGCCCGCCTTTTCGGCGTGGCGCGCCAGATCGATCGCCTCGACCGTGTTGTTCGAGCCGGCCCCGGCGATGACCGGGACGCGTCCCGCCGTCACCTCGATACAGAGTTCGACAACACGCTTGTGTTCGGCATGCGACAGCGTCGGCGACTCACCGGTCGTACCAACGGGCACGAGCGCGCTGGAGCCTTCCTTGATCTGCCAGTCCACATGTTCAGCAAAGGCTTTTTCGTCGATTTTCCCGTCCGGTGTGAAGGGTGTGACGAGCGCGGGCATTGATCCCTTGAACATGCGGCATTACCTCACTGGCGGCCAATACAAGCTTTAGCCGCAATCCTGATTATTCTTCTTGGTCAGGCGCTTTCTGCTTCGAGCTTCAGACCTTGTTCCCGATCGCGTTTCTTAGAGGAGTTTGTGACGCCTTGGAAGAACGAAAATCGTAACCCGGACAAGCTTTATGCAATGCCGCAGCGCTATTTTATGACGGAAGACTCATAGAGACGCATGACGAAAGTGAGCGCGCCCATCGCCATAGCCCTGGCCGTCCTCGCACCTGTTGCCGGGTGGGAGGCGATGGGTCCTGTGCTGCTTTACAGCGTGTCGACACCGGCTTTTATCGGCGCCGGGAAGGATGCGGCAACACCGTCTGACAAAACCCCGCAGAAGGCGATCATCGCCGCATCGCAAGGCGCATTCCAAAGCGGGATCGAAGCGCTGAAGCGTAACGACGTTCAGGCGGCGCTGAACGCCCGCGACGATCTCGTGCCGCGCGACGGCATCGAACGCAAGGCGCTGACCTATGCGATCGTCAGCTCCGGTCTCCCGGGCATATCGAGCGCGGAATATCTGTCAGCCCGGGAGGATCTGGCCGGCTGGCCCGGGCTTGGCGATCTCGACCGCCAATATGAACGCGCGCTCTATCGCGAACGGCCGAGCGACGACGCCATCTTCGCCGCCTTCCGGCTTCGGGCTCCGCAGACGCCGGAAGGAACCCTGCTCTATGCCCGGGCGCTGAAAAGCGTGGGCGAGACCGACCGGGCCAAGGGCATGATCACCAGCCTCTGGGCGACGAATTCGCTCAACACCTGGCTCGAGAGCGAGGTGTTGAGCCGTTTTTCCGACATTCTGACGCCGGCCGATCACAGGGCGCGCATGGATTATCTGCTTTATCGCGATCGCATCAAGCAGGCCGCGCGCTTTGCCAAGCTGGGCAATGCGCAACCGCTTTATGACGCCTGGAGCGGTGTGATCAAGCAGAGCCCGAAAGCGCCGCAGCTTCTCAAAGCCGCCGAAGCTGGCTTCAAGAATGACAGTGCGCTGCTCTTTGCCAATATCATGCAAAAAGAACAGGCAAACGATTTCGACGGTGCCGCCACGCTTCTGCAGAAGCTTCCCGCGGCAGCGTCCGAGCGGGTGAATTCCGACGAATGGTGGCACGAACAGCGCATCGTCAGCCGCGGCCTGTTCGAACAGGGCAAGATCAAGGCCGCCTATGATCTGGCCGCCGGACATGTCGCCGCATCGCCTGCTGCCACGGCGGATGCCGAATTTCATGCCGGCTGGTATGCACTGATCGGCCTGAACGACGGAAAGCTCGCGAAAACGCATTTCGAACGGCTGCTGGAAGAGGCAACAACGCCACAGACGGCCTCGCGCGCGTTCTACTGGCTCGGCCGTGCCGACAAGGCGGCGGGCGGTGATGGAAAAGCCTATTTCGAGGACGCATCAGCCTATGATCATTCCTTCTACGGTCTGATTGCCGCAACCGAGCTTGCAGGCGGCGCCCCGGCGGCCGATGAGGACAAAAACCAGCCGACGGCCTCCGACCGGCTGCTCTTTGCCGGCCGCGAGAGCGTGCGCGCCATAGACCTGCTCCAGAAGGCGAATTATCCCGCTGCGGCCAAGCGCCTCTATCGCGGCCTTGCCGACCAGATCGAGGACCCCGATGGACTGACGATCCTGGCGGAAAAGGCAAAGCGTGAGCAGGATAGCGCGCTGGCCCTCGACATCGGGAAGAAGGCCTATGCCAAGGGCGGCGACGACGCGGGGCTGGCTTATCCGCTGGGCGCCATTCCCGATACAGCCGGCCTGTCCGGAACCCAGCTCGCGCTGGCCTACGCCATTGCCCGGCAGGAGAGCGGCTTCAATGCACAGGCCGTCTCGGCGGCGCGGGCCGTGGGGCTGATGCAGATTCTGCCCGGCACAGCCAAGGACATGGCATCGCAGCTGGGCCTCGCCTATGCGCCGGAGAAACTGACTGCCGACACGGCCTATAATGCGATCCTCGGCACCCAGTATCTGGACAACCAGATCAAGCGGCAGGCCGGCTCCTATGTGCTGACCTTTGCCGCCTATAATGCCGGCCCCGGCAAGGTGCGCGAATGGCTGAAACGCTTCGGCGACCCGCGCGGCAAGGACCTCGAATTCGTCCTCAACTGGGTCGAATCCATCCCCTACCCCGAAACCCGCGACTACGTAATGCGCGTGATGGAGAATTTCGAGGCCTATCAGCTCCAGCTTGGGCTGCCCGCCAATATCAAGGCCGATCTGACCGCGGGCGGCTGAAGCCGTCGGGTGCCGAACATGCGACGTCATACGGAAAAATCCCGGCAAAGCCTCAGGCAGATTCTCGACCGCGATATCTTTCCCCGGCATCGTGAATTAACGTAGCTGACGTATTTCGCAGGAGCCCCCTTCCATGACCGCGCCCTATCTTGAACACCGCATCCCCTCATCAGATGGCATCATGCTCTATGCGCGCGACTACGGCGGCGATGCGCCGGGGGCTCAGGAAAGGCTGCCGGTGGTCTGCCTTGCAGGGCTCACCCGCAACAGCCGGGATTTCCATCCGCTTGCGGTCATTCTGTCGTCCGACACCTTGTCGCCGCGCCGGGTGATCACCATCGATACGCGCGGACGCGGTGAGTCCTCCTGGGACAGCGATCACGCGCGCTACACCGTGTTGCACGAAGCGGGCGACGTGCTCGCCGTTCTGGTCGCGCTCGGCATCAGCCGTGCCGCCTTTATCGGCACATCGCGTGGCGGGCTGATCCTGCATATATTGGCGGCCCTGCAGCCGCAGCTTCTCGGCGCGGTCATTCTCAACGATGTCGGGCCTGCCATCGGGCTGGAAGGGCTGCGGCATATTCAGTCCTATCTGGCCCAGCGTCCTGCCTATGCAAGCCTTGGCGCGGCGGCGGCTTCGCTGAAACTGGTGCATGGTCCAGCCTTTCCCCGATTGACCGATGCGGACTGGATGGAGTTCGCGCAGGCAACCCTTAAGGAGACGGACGGGCGCTACGAGCCGGATCACGATCCCGCCATTGCCGAGGCCACGGCTGCGCTCGATCTGAACCAGCCGCTGCCGGAACTCTGGGACCAGTTCGATCTGTTTCGCGCCAATCCGCTCATGACGATCCGCGGAGAGAACTCGGTTTTGCTGACACCTGAAATTCTGGTGCGGATGCAGGATCGCAATCCGCACATGGCCGTGCTTCTGGTTGCTGATCAGGGCCATGCGCCCCTGCTCCACCTGGAGGGAACACCTGCGGTCATCGGGACGTTCCTGAACCGCGCAGCATAAACCACGCGATCAGGTTTCTCGCAGCGCCGGGTTTTCCTGACGCAGCCTGTCCTATATGTTGCCCGGCGATTTCACCGGGCTGATGGCCCCAAACATCACGCGGAGCCTGTGCGGCTTCGACCAATTGATATGGTGTGACCGGCACCTGCCGTGCCGGGGCAGACAGACCTGACTGGAGAGAGTTTTCATGGTTATGGAGAAAATCATCCCGATCCTTCTGGCCGGCGGTGCGGGCTCGCGACTGTGGCCTGTTTCCCGGGACGATCTTCCGAAGCAGTTTCAGCCTCTGACGGGCGAGATGTCGAGCTATCAGGAGACGCTGCGCCGGGTGGGCGATCCGAAGGTCTATGATGCTCCGATCGTAATCACCAACGAGGCCTTCCGCTTTTTCTCACGCCGTCAGGCCGAGGCGGCCGGACATCCGGCGACGGTCGTGCTGGAGCCGGCGCGTCGCGATAGCGCCGCTGCGGTGGCCGTAGCGGCCGTGATGGCGGAGCGCCGCGCTGGCAGCTCGCTGGTTCTGGCGCTCGCCGCCGACCATCTGGTTCTTGATGACGATCTCTTCACACGCTCCGTGGCGCTGGGCGCCGAGGCCGCTCGCGACGGCAAGATCGTCGTCTTCGGCCTGAAGCCGACCGAGCCGCGCACCAGCTATGGCTATATCCGCCCGGGTACGGCAATCAATGGCAATCCCGATCTGGCGCTGGTCGATGCCTTTGTCGAAAAGCCGAACGCCGAAAAGGCGCTTGACTATCTGAGCAAGGGCTATCTGTGGAACTCCGGCAATTTCCTCTTCCGCTCCGACGTGATGATCGCCGAATTCCGCAAATATGCGCCGGAGATTCTCGATGCGGCAGAAGCTTCTGTCGAAAAGGCCAGCCACGATCTCGGCTTCGTGCGTCTCGACCAGGAGAGTTTCGAGCGCGCGCCGAAGAATTCGATCGACTATGCCGTCATTGAAAAGACAAGGGAAATGGCGGTCGTTACCGGCCATTTCCGTTGGTCGGATGTGGGCTCGTGGGATGCGATCTGGGAAGTGCTGGACCGCGACGAGAAGGACAATGTCGTGTATGGCGAGGGTATGGCGCTGAACGCCTCCGGCTGCCTCATCCATTCGGAAGGCATCTATACGACGCTGGTCGGCGTCGAGGATCTGATCGCCGTCTCCACCCGCGATGCCGTCATGGTCGTTCCGAAGACCCGCGTTCAGGACGTTAAGAAGCTTGTTGACGAAATGAAGAGCCGTTCGGTTCCGCAGGCCGAGGGCCATCGCCGCAGCCATCGCCCCTGGGGCACGGTGGACAGCGTCGTGGACGGCGCGCGCTATGCGGTCAAGCACATCACGGTCGATTGCGGCGGGGTTCTGTCGCTGCAGAAGCACATGCATCGTTCGGAGCACTGGATCGTGGTGAGCGGCACGGCGACGATCACAATCGGCGACCACACCCGCCTGGTGACCGAGAACGAATCCGTCTACGTCCCCGTCGGTGTGGTCCACCGCATCGCCAACGAAGGCAAGCTGCCGCTTGAACTCATCGAGGTCCGCACCGGCAGCTATATCGCCGAAGACGATACGCAGCGCATCGAAGACATCTACGCCCGCGTCTGAAAAGCGCGGGCCGAAGGCCGGCATCGAAGCCGTCACGTCAATATGAACTTGATGGCCGCCGACGAGCGCGAGGCCCCGCCCCCCCCCCCGCGTCGGCACGACCCAAGCGAGAACATTTTCGGGCTTAGTGCAGCTAAGGCGCTTCAACTGGCCTGAGTGTCCCCAACGGACGCGCTACGCGCTCCTCTGTCGGTCTCTTTCGGTTTCAGGGCGGCAGAAAGCGTGGAAACAGGAAGACGACCTCCCGTTTAGAGTTTCGTGTTTCACTGAAACGCGAAAACTCTCTATCTTTTTGTTTTTACGTAATTACGGACACGAAACCGGTGTCCACTTTCGCTGGAATTACCCTAAAGGCCCCACCCCGGCGGCTTGCGCATCGTCTCAAACAGGATCCGCCGGTCAGAAAATCACGCCGACAAGAATCACACGCAACGCCACTTACAAATGCAAACGGGCCGGAACGCAATGCGTCCGGCCCGCAGCAAGAAAATGGAGCGGGCCGAACGACCCGCTCCAATGTTCCGATATTAGAACGTGCGCTCGAAGCGGAGGAAGCCCGAGGTCTGCTTGGAGCTCTGGTACTTGCCTTCGACGAGGACTGCGAAGCCATTGGCAACATTCCAGCCGAGGTCGCCAACAACGTTCCAGGTCTTCGGCGTGAAGGAGTAGGAGTAGTCAACAGCAGCGAAGAGCTGCTTCGTGACGTCAACCTTGCCACCCAGAACCATCGTGAAGCCACGTGCCGGAGCATACATGTTGTTGTCCTTGGCCGAGTACAGACCCATCAGCTTGAGGCTGACGATGTCGAACTTGCCGGAGACGTAACCCTTCATACCAAAGGCCTTGGCAGCGATGTCGTAATCGACGCCGAGAGCGGCTTCAGCCGGGCCGAATGCGCCCTTGACAGCAGCGTTCAGACCAGCGGTCTTGCCTGCATTGCGCGTGAAGTCGTCAACGCCAGCCGTGTACGATACGGAGCCGACCTTGCCAAAGAATGCTGCGTAGGCGTTGTCGTTGTAGACGTAGGAGCCGCCGTCATCCGTGAAGCCGCCGAAGCCGAAGAAACGGGTCCAGTAGCTGCCGTCGTAGGAGCCGGCTTCGAAGCCGTATGCGCCAGCGTCAACACCAGCGTAGAAATAAGCAACATAACCGCCGTTGTAGGTCGTGCCGGTGTTGATGCCGGTTCCGGCGGTCTGGCCGTTGTAGCCACGGAGCTGGATCGACGAATAGATCGTGCCGACTTCCGAGTCGTTCTTGGCATCAATGTTCACGCGGAACTGGCTGTTTGCGTAGGACGACCAGTTGTAACCGCGGTTGGTGGCGCCAACTGTGTTCACAAGGTTCGGCTTCGTGCCATAGTCGAGCTGTGCACGAACGAGACCGCCGATCTTGAGGCAGGTTTCGGTGCCGGGGATGTAGAAGTAGCCCGTGCCGAATGCGTCGCAAACCTTGACGTATTCCATGGGTTCCGGAGCAGCTGCGACGATCGCGTCAGCAGCCTGCGCACCGGAAACGGCTGCGAAAGCCGCTGCGGAGCCGAGAAGAAGGCTCTTGATGTTCATGATAGACCCCATTCAAAGAGTTGAGTGTGAAACCAGGACAACGAACTCACAGCCCGCCTCATGGTCAGCTTCATATATACGCCGCGTTTATTCGCGAACTTCTTTGTTTTGCCGGACAGTCATGCCACCGGATAGAGAAAGGAGGTCCGGAAAACCGGACCTCCCAAAAACCCTTGCGGATTAGAAGTTGCGCTGGAAGCGCAGGAAGCCCGAGGTAACCTTCGTGCTCGTGTACTTGCCTTCAACGAGGACTGCGAAGCCGTTGGCAACGTTCCAGCCGAGGTCGCCAACAACGTTCCAGGTCTTCGGCGTGAAGGAGTAGGAGTAGTCAACAGCAGCGAAGAGCTGCTTCGTTGCCTGAACCTTACCGCCGACGATGAGCGTGAAGCCGCGAGCCGGAGCGTAGAAGTTGTTGTCCTTAGCCGAGTAGATGCCCATAACCTTGAGCGAGATCGGGTCGAACTTGCCTTCTACGTAGCCCTTCATACCGAAGGCCTTCGAAGCGATGTCGTAGTCTGCGCCGAGAGCTGCGGAAACGTTGTCGAACGTGCCCTTAACAGCAGCGTTGATACCAGCGGTGTCGCCAGCGTAACGGGTCAGGTCGTCAACGCCGATCGTGTAAGCGATGTTACCGACCTTGCCGAAGAACGAAGCGTAGGAGTTATCGGCGTACTGGTAGGAACCGCCGTCATCCGTGTAACCGCCGTAACCGAAGAAACGGGTCCAGTAGCTGTCGTACGTACCAGCTTCGAAGCCGTATGCGCCAGCGTCGATACCAGCGTAGAAGTAAGCGCGGTAGCCGCCGTTGTAGGTCGTGCCGGTGTTAACGCCCGTGCCGGCTTCCTGGCCGTTATAGCCACGAACCTGGATGAACGAGTAAACCGTGCCGACTTCCGAGTCGTTCTTGGCTTCAACGTTCAGGCGGAACTGCGAGCCCGTGTAGGACGACCACTTGTAGCCGGGGTTGACCGGGCTTGCGAAGCCGATCAGCGGGGCGTTGGAGTAGTTCAGCTGTGCGCGAACCAGGCCCGAGATCTTCAGGCAGGTTTCGGTGCCGGGGATGTAGAAGTAGCCCGTGCCGAATGCGTCGCAAACCTTGACGTATTCCATGGGTTCCGGAGCAGCGGCGACGATGGCGTCAGCGGCCTGTGCGCCGGATACAACTGCGAAGGCAGCTGCGGAGCCGAGGATAAGGCTCTTGATGTTCATTTTTGACCTCCAGTCAAATGTTCAAATTCGGATCGGGTTAACTGCAAGGCAGCTTCCCTGCCCGATCCCAAAGCTTAAGAAGAGCGGCGTCTTCCGCCTCGCTTCCGGTGTTGAAAATACAAAACGGTTTAGTCGGCGCAATCACCAACTGCTTTTCGGCCCATCGAATCCCGCTGCTTCATGATCCGATGTTGCGGAAATGACACGAATTGGGCAGACGCTACGGGAATTCGTTACCATGGGATTAACAAAAGCTCTTTCTGAACAATGGCTTGTTGCCGGAAAATTAAGACTTTATCAATCTTTGTGCCGCGGTCGAAAACCCGGCAGATCCCGTTTTGACACAGGCTTGCGGCCTGCCGCAGCATCAGCAGAATTCTTTATTTGGTTGCTGCATGCGAGTTATGCGCAATCAAAAGGTGCGGAATGATGCCTGCGGGCACCGACTCGTTCCGCGGCGATTCCCTTCCATGTGGAATCAATTTCACAGGGCGGCTTCTGTGCACAGCGGCGAGACGGCATCTTTTTGATGAAGTTTGCTGTTGATTCAATGCGGGCTTTTCTTTATCAGCCGCAACGTGGTTGGAGAGGTGGCCGAGTGGTCGAAGGCGCTCCCCTGCTAAGGGAGTATACCTCAAAAGGGTATCGAGGGTTCGAATCCCTTCCTCTCCGCCACGAACAACTCCCTTTTATCGTTGGACTTTTCACTGCAGACAGCCGTAGAACGCGGGCGTCATATCAGCGACTTCAGGTCTGTCGCCGGATCGGCGATGGCGTCGCGCAGTCCCGTGGTGCGCCCGCCGTCGAGCAGCTTCTTGCCTGTGACATAGGCCTTGGCGTCGTTGATCGCGTCCACGGCGATCAGTTCAGCGCCGGCAAAGTACCAGACGGAGGACGCGCCTTCGCGCGTGCCGGCGCGCGTGATCGTTTCGTCGTACCCGGGGTTGAAGCCCGCTATCTGTAGCTTGACGTCATATTGATCCGACCAGAACCAGGGCTTCGGCCGATAGGCTTCCCGCGCGCCTGTGAGATTGAGTGCAACGTTCTCGCCCTGATCGACGGCATTCTGGACCGATTCGATGCGCAGATGCAGGCCCTTCCAGGCCTGTTCGGCGCAATCGCCCATCGCATAGACGTCCGGATCGGAGGTGCCGCCATAGGCGTCGACGGTGATGCCGTTGCCGCAGGCGATCCCGGCGGCGCGCGCCAGTGCGTCCTCGGCATAGGCGCCGATGCCGGCAATGACCAGATCGACATCCAGATGACGCCCGTCGGAAAGTTCAGCACCGGTAACGCGGCCCGCCTCACCCGTCAGCGCCGCAAGTCCGACTCCCTCCAGCAGTTCGACGCCGTGGGCGCGGTGAATGTCGCGAAACAGCGCCGCTGTCGTCGGAGCCGCGACGCGGGCCAGGATGCGGTCGGCGGCTTCGATGACCGCCACCTCGAGGCCGAGATGGCGCGCGACGGAGGCAGCCTCCAGCCCGATATAGCCGCCGCCGATGACGAGCAGCCTCTTGCCGGCCTGCATGTGTGGGCGCAGGCGATCGGCGTCTGCAAAGCTCCGAATCGTGAAGATGCCCGACAGGCCGTGGGTGAGCGCTTCGGGCAGGTTGCGCGGTGCAGAGCCCGTGGCAAAGACCAGCTTGTCATAGGAAAGGCTTTCGCCGGTGGAGAGCTGAATCGTCTTCGACATCCGATCGACCGAAACCGCACTGACTCCGGTCATGACCTCCACAGCGTTTTCAGCGTACCATTCCACCGGTCGGAACATCAGCCGGTCGAGCGACATTTCGCCCAGCAGATATTTTTTCGAAAGCGGCGGACGCTGATAGGGATAGCTTGCCTCGCGGGACAGGATCGTGACGGGGCGCATGTCATTCAGCGCCCTCAGCTTTGCAACGCAGGCGAATGCCGCCTGCCCTCCCCCTATGATAACCAAACGATCAGACACGTCCCACCTCATCTCGTACAACGAGGGCGAACCTAGCGGCGACGTGCCGGATTGAAAAGCGATTTCAATCCGCTTCACCGGCGAATCCAAACCCCTCATCGGCCCAGCCGGTCATCCCGCCGATCATGATCTTCACCGGACGACCGAGGCGGGCAAGGCGCAGCGCGGCGCGATCGGCTCCATTGCAGTGGGGACCTGCGCAATAGACGACGAAGAGCGTTTCGGCCGGCCAGTCGGCCATGCGGTTCGCCGTCATCTTCCCATGCGGCAAGTTCAGCGCCTCGGGCACATGCGATCTTCGGAAAAGGTCAGGCGAGCGAACGTCGAGAAGAACGAAGTCCGCAGAGCGAGATTCGAGTGCGGCATGGACATCCCAGCAATCGGCCTCGAAGGAAAACTTCGCAGCGAAATGCCGCTCGGCTTCAGCGCTGACGGCGGCGGGGACTTCGGAGACGGGACTTGGCATGGCTTGGCTCCTTTCTGGTGCGAGCAGTTCCCGAATTTTTTATGGAAAAGGGGCGCGGCTTGAAATTGGCGCGAATGACAACTAGCGTTAAAATCATGCCAGATCGTTCCACCACATCCCACGGACCGCTTGTCGCCGTGCTCGCCTATGACGGGCTCTGCACATTCGAGTTTGGCGTAGCCTATGAGGTCTTCGGCCTGCCGCGTCCGGAAATGGCGTCGGACTGGTATCGCTATCAGGTCGTCGCGGTCGAGAATGGCCCGTTGCGCGCCGCGGGCGGACTGACGGTCACGGCGGATGGCGGGCTTGAGGATCTGGAGCGCGCCGATCTGATTGTCGTTCCCGGCTGGCGCGCCATCGATGCGGCGGTGCCGGAGCCGCTTATGGCCGCCTTGCAGGGCGCAAACCGGCGTGGCGCGCGCATCATGTCGCTCTGCTCCGGCATTACGGTGCTGGCGCAGGCTGGGCTTCTGTCAGGACTGAAGGCGACGACGCATTGGCGCTATGCGGGTGCGATCGCGGCGCGGTTTCCCGATATCGCGCTCGATCCTTCGGTTCTTTATGTGGACAATGGCGCTGTGCTGACGGCGGCCGGCAGTGCGGCGGGGATCGATCTCTGCCTTCACGTTGTACGTCGGGATTTCGGCACGGACGCCGCCAACAGCGTGGCGCGGCGCCTCGTTGTCCCTCCACACCGCGAGGGCGGGCAGGCGCAGTTCATTCCGGGCCCGGTCGCGCGCGATCACGAGAAGGAACGGTTCAGCCCTCTCTTCGACTGGATGCGGGAGAACATCGCCGCCGATTTGCCGCTGGCGATGCTGGCGCGGCGGGCGGGGATGAGTCTGCGCAGCTTTCAGCGCCGTTTTGAGACGGCGAGCGGATTGCCACCGGGAGAATGGATCGCCATGGCCCGGCTGCGGGAAGCGCAGCGCCTGCTGGAGATGCGCACGGCAGCGGATCTGGAAGAGATCGCGCGCCTTGCGGGCTATGGCAGCGCCGCCAATCTGCGGCATCATTTCCGCACACGGCTCGGCATCAGCCCGACCGCCTACAGGCGTCAGTTCGGCAGGACCACGGCCTGAAGGCGCTCCCAAAGCTGGAAACGCCTAAAACTTGACAGAATAAATTAAGCTTCTGGCTATGCGCGCTTGCTAATATAAAAATCAGGTTTAACAGTCGACATGGAGGCCAAAATGGGCCTGCATTTTTTCGGGACTGAACCGCACCGGCCGGGAGCCGAGTTCGATTTCGAACGATTTCCGGTCAACCTGCCGACGCGGCTTATTATGATCGGCCATCACTTCAAGTCCAGCGAAGCGCTGTGCATGATGGCGGATGTTTCGGTCAGCGGCGCGAAGCTGAAGGTCGAGCCTGACCTGATGGTGCCGAGCCATTTCTTCATCATCATCAACGGCCTGCGGGACGAGATCGGCTGCACGCTGGTCAAGCGGACCCTGGAATCGGTTTCACTCAAGTTCAACATGCTGCTGGCCGACGATTTTCTGGAGATGATCCTGCGCCGCAGCGCCATGTATGAGGCGAGCAACTGAACATCCGGCGGGCGGTCACGTGAAAAAACGTCAGCCTTCAAAATTCTTCAGGGAGTCGCTCAAATCTTAACGGTTTCCTTCACTGCATCGGAAGGCATATGGCCCACAGTGGGTTCAACAAGAGGATGGACCCACCATGATGGATAAAGTGAACTACATGTCCGAGGTGCGGTCCGATCTGTACGAACGGGCGTTCGAGACGCACAAGGTCCGGCAAAATGCCCGGATCATCACGATCGGGCGCGGCCTGACCGGCCTTTCCGAGCGGCAGGCGAAAGTGGTTGATATTTCGATCGCCGGCGCGGGGCTGGAACTTTTACACTGCATCGGCCTGCCCAAGCATTACTATCTGATGATCGAAGGCTTTCCGAACCGCATCGGCTGTGCGGAAATCTACCGCAACGACCGAAAGGTAGGGGTTAAATTCATCGCCCCCATCGATGAGCATCTGATCCACAAGATGATCCGCGCGGATTATTTCCGGGGTAAATAGGCCCCTTGCCCGCCCCACGATTCTTCCTATTGTAGCGCAACACGCTCGCGGCCTGCCGTTGCAGCGCGCCGCTCACGGGAGTTTCTTTGTCGCATGTCCAGTTTCAGCCGCTTCACGCCGCTCATCAATTCGCTGCCCACCACCATTCCCTTTATCGGGCCTGAAGCCATCGAGCGCAGCCGCGGCCTGACTGTGAAGGCCCGCATCGGCGCCAACGAGAACGGCTTCGGTCCCTCGCCCAAGGCGATTGTCGCGATGGAACAGGCGGCGCGCGAGACGTGGCAATATGCGGATCCGGAAAACTACGATCTCCGGGTGGCGCTTGCCGCCCATCTCGGCGTCACCGCCAGCCATATCAACATCGGCGGCGGCATCGATGAACTGCTCGGGCTGATCGTGCGGATGATCGTGTTGCCGGAAACGCCAGTCGTGACCTCGCTGGGTGGCTATCCGACCTTCAATTTTCAGGTCGCGGGCTTTGGCGGACGATTGGTGACGGTCCCTTACAAGGACGATCATGAAGATCTGGGCGGGCTGCTCGATGCGGTCAGGCGCGAGAATGCGCCGCTGGTCTATATTGCCAATCCCGACAACCCGATGGGCAGCTGGCACAAGGCGGAGGAGATCGTCGCCTTCGCCAAGGCTCTGCCGGAAACCACGCTCCTGATCCTTGATGAGGCCTATGGCGAGACTGCGCCGGACGAGGCAATCCCGTCGGTGGAAAGCCTGATCGATCTCCCGAACGTCATCCGTACCCGCACCTTCTCGAAGGCCTATGGCATGGCGGGCTCGCGCGTGGGCTATGTCATCACGACGCCGGAAAACGCCAACGCATTCGACAAGATCCGCAATCATTTCGGTATGAACCGGATTGCAATTGCAGCGGCCATGGCAGCTCTCGATGACCAGGCCTATCTCGAAGAGACGGTGACGCGCATCAGGAAGGCGCGCGAGCGCATCGCCGGCATTGCGCGGGCCAACCAGCTTTCGCCGCTGCCGTCGGCCACCAACTTTGTCGCCATCGATACAGGCCGCGACGGGCCGTATTCGCGCGCGATCGTGGATGGATTGATGGAAGAAGGCGTGTTCATCCGCCTGCCCGGCGTGGCCCCGCTGAACCGCTGCATTCGCGTGAGTGTCGGACCGGAAGCCGACATGACGCTCTTTGAGGACGCATTGCCCCGGGTGTTGAAACGGTTGGAGTAAGCGCGCGAAGAACGCGTTAACCCCTGTCCGTTAACCTCCGGTTTACCATGATTAAGGTAATTCTGCGGCACCGAATCCTCTCCTCCCCCCGAAGGAAATCCCATGCCGATCACCCGTCGCAGCCTTCTTCTTGGCTTTTCAGCAGCGCTTGCAGGCTGCACCACGCAGAATGCCCAGCAGGCGGCGAATTACGGTCCAAGACCGCAGGAAGAACATCCCCTGCCGGGCATGCCACTCGACAAGATCAAGCCGGAACTGCGCCGCGCGGAAGTCGACTATCCGTCGGATGAGAAGCCCGGCACCGTCATCATTGATACGCCGGCACGCCGGCTCTACTACATCCTGGGCAACAACAAGGCGATCCGCTATGCCGTCAGCGTCGGCCGCGAAGGCCTGCAGCTGCGCGGCAACGCCTATGTAGGCCGCAAAGCCGAATGGCCGAGCTGGACGCCGACGCAGAACATGATCAAGCGCGATCCGGATCGTTATGCGAAGCTGGCCGGTGGCATGCCCGGCGGCCCGAACAATCCGCTCGGCGCCCGTGCGCTCTATCTCTACCGCGGCGGCAACGACCTGCATTTCCGTATTCACGGTACCAACCAGCCGGAATCGATCGGCTACGCCATGTCGTCCGGCTGCATCCGCATGCTGAACTACGACGTGATCGACCTCTACGACCGTGTGCCGACCGGCACGAAGGTCATCGTGATCCAGGAACCGCAGGTCGGCTAATCAGCCGGTACAGGTTTCGCTGCGCGCCCTCCCCGTTGGCCGAGCATGATGCTGCAGAAGATCAGCGCCATGCCGGCCCACTGGAAGGGCGTCAGCATTTCATGGCGGAAGATCAGGCCAAGGGTCACTGCGGCAACGGGACTCAGGAAGGCCAGCTGCGAGACGCGGTTGGGATCGAGCCTGGCGATGCCGCGGAACCAGAGCGCATAGGTGAGCCCTGCACCTATGAAACTCAGATAGGCGACTGCCCCGAGATTGGCGGGGGTCAAATTCAGCAGATCATGGACATGCAGGAAGACGACCGGCAGCAGCAGAATGCCGCCGGCGCTCAATTGCCATGCGGTGAAGGTCAGCAGCGGCACCGGCGGCTGCCAGCGGCGCGTCAGGACCGTCCCGAAGGCCATCGAGAGCGCGCCGAATAGACCGGCCGCGACGCCGAGCGGGTCGAGGGCGGCACCGGGTTTGAGAATCAGGATCGCCACCCCCACCGCGCCCCCGAGGGCGGCGATTACCGAGACGGCACGGATCGGTGTGCCGACCAAAGCACAGGCGAGGAAGACGATGATAAAAGGCTGGACCGCTCCCACGGTCGCAGCAACTCCGCCCGGCAGGCGATAGGCCGTCACGAAGAGCATCCACCAGAAGATCGAGAAATTCAGCGCACCGAGGATGAAGACCCGGAGCCACCAGATTCCGCTCGGCAGCTGACGCGTAAACACGAGCAGGAGAATGCCCGCCGGAAGCGCCCGCAGTGCCGAGACGAAAAGCGGATCGAGGCCGGGCAGAAAGGTTGTCGTGACGATATAAGTGCTGCCCCATATGAGCGGGGCGAGCGCGGTCAGCAGGATATCCGAAAGGGCAACGGCGGGCATGCGAGCCTCCATTTATCTTGATCTCAAGATAAATGGATAAATCTTGACGTCAAGATAAATTCATGTTGACGTTTTGCGATGAGCGAGAAGACATCGGACGACATCGACAGGATCGTGGCGCAATGGAACCGGGAGCGGCCGGACCTCGATGTCGCGCCCATGGCGCTCATAGGCCGGCTGGGGCGCCTGCGCGAGAAGATCATGCGCGAACAGGAAAAGGTCTTCGCCCGCTTTGGGTTGAACAGCGCGGGCTTCGATGTTCTCGCGACTCTACGACGACATGGCTCGCCCTACGCCCTCTCCCCCGGCGCGCTGATGGACAGCATGATGATCACCTCCGGCACGGTGACAAACCGGATCGATCAGCTGGAAAAGGCCGGCTTAGTATCGCGCGGGCAGAACCCGGACGACCGGCGCAGCATGATCGTGGCGCTGACGCCTGAGGGACTAGCGCTGGTCAACAGGGCGGTGACGGCGCATGTCGAGAACCAGCATCGAATGGTCGCGCATCTGCGCTTGGTGGAGCGGGAGGCTCTGAACACTTTGATGCAGGCGTTTCTCGACGGACTGGCAGTTGGTCCCCACGATCCTTCCGGGCGCTGATACGGGTCAGGGCAATACGGATGAACAAGGTGGCGAGCGTGAGCAAGTAATGAAGCAAAATCATTGTATAGTGATTTACTAAATTAACAAAGAGGCAATATATTTTTGGTTTCCGTAATTTTAACAATTGTCTCTTATCAATAATTCAATTTCAAACTGGGGATCGCATATGTTCGGTTTCAATGATACGCGCTACAAGGCTCTCATGGCAGAATACGATAACCTGAAGGCGGGAACGGAGGTTATGCTCTCCGAGTCCGGCGTCGGACTTTGGCGCTGCAAGCTCTACGAGGGCGATATCAGCCACCCGAAAAGCGACCTCAGATGGTCCGATGGAATGCGGAAAATCTTCGGCTATGAAAACGAAATCGACTATCCGAACACTGTAAGCACCTGGGGCGATAAAATCCATCCCGACGAGCGCGAGGCAACCTTCAAGGCTTTCGCAGCTCACAGCATGGACACGACCGGCCGTACGCCCTTCAATGTCGAATATCGTTATCGCATGAAAGACGGAAGCTACCGCTGGTTTAACGCGCGCGGCGGTTCGATCCGCGGTGCTGACGGGATCGCCACCTGGTGCTGCGGTAGCATTGTCGACATCCATGAGCTCAAGATGGGCCAGGAGCGGATGGAGGCCTCGTTGCAGAAGCAGAACGATGTCGTTAAGATGGTGTCTAACGCCTTGCGTCAACTCGCCGACGGCAACCTCACTTCCCGGCTGCCCAACGACTTCCCGGCCGGGTTCGAAGAATTGCGCGACAATTGCAACATCGCCTTCGAAATGATGCAGAAGGCCCTGCGCGACGTTGCGGAGAAAGCCCTGTCCATTCGCTCTGGAACGGCAGAAATTTCATCGGCAACCGATAATCTTTCCAAGCGGACAGAGCGGCAGGCTGCCGCACTGGAGGAGACCTCTGCCGCACTTGACGAAGTGACAGAAAACGTGCGCAAGACCGCATCCGGGGCCACGCATGCGAAAAACGTCGTCTCCAACACCATGGCCAGCGCGATCGAATCCGGCCAGGTGGTCGAAAAAGCCGTCCAGGCCATGGAAAATATCGAGCAATCCTCCCGCCAGGTCAACAGCATCATCGGAGTGATCGACGAGATCGCCTTCCAGACGAATCTGCTGGCTCTGAATGCCGGCGTCGAGGCAGCCCGCGCGGGTGATGCGGGCCGCGGCTTTGCCGTCGTCGCGTCTGAAGTGCGAGGCCTTGCCCAGCGTTCGGCGGAGGCCGCCAAGGAAATCAAGAGCCTCATATCGCTTTCGGGGCAGCAGGTCGGACGGGGCGTCGAACTGGTCGCCAAGACGGGCGACGAACTCAAGCGCATCCTCTCGCAGGTCGACTCGATCAACGCCATTGTCACGGATATTACGGCTGCCGCCGAGGAGCAGGCCTCGAGCCTCCAGCAGATCAGTGTGGCCTTCAACCAGATGGACCAGGATACCCAGCAAAACGCCGCCATGTCAGAAGAAAGCTCCTCGGCCACCAGAATGCTGGATGATCAGGCCGACGAACTGTCCACGCTGGTCAGACGTTTCCAGCTTGGCGACAAGGCCTATTCCGCGCAGGCGAGCTACACCCCGGTCGCTGACCGCCAGCGCCGCTACGCCTGATCCTTCAGGCGCGTTTGATGTGCGCATCCCCGTGATGACAAATCCGGGGACCGGACATTCCGGTTCCCGACAAGCTTGTTTCGATGCAGCACAACCAGATTCGTTACCGTTCCAGCTCCCATTGCCGATAGACGGCGCTGATCGCACCCGCTGACGGAAGGTAGATCTTGGGCAACGGCATATCGTCCAACATCCTGCGATAGCGGGCCTTGTTCTTCGGTGTCGCCACCGTGATATGGCGGATCATCATCCACTTGATGCTGTCCTGCCCGCCCTTAAGGCCGCCGACACGGCTCTTCTGAAACAACGTGCGGCGGAAATAGCGGGCCAAGCTGAGCGCGGTGGATACTTCGAGGAGGATAACGCCCGTAGCACGGGTAAAGCGTTGCGGCATGCAGACAGAATAATTCCCGTCCATGACCCAGCGTTCGCCGGCGATCGCCTCGTCATGGAGGGCGACAAACTCTTCGCGCGGTCGCGCCACCCAATCGGTGCCGGGCAGATGATAGAGCTGATCGAGATGGATCGGTGTCAGGCCACGCTTGCGCGCAATCGCATCTGCGAGCGTCGACTTGCCGCTGTTGGACGGGCCGAGGATGCAGATGCGGTCGCCTAGGTCGGCAAGCTCCATCTTGTCATCCCCCTGCCCGCCCTTGCAGCTTATTGGAACGCGGTTTCGAAGAAGCTTCTAAGCTTGCGTGAATGCAGCTTCTCGGAGGGCATTTCGGCCATTTTCTGGACGGCGCGGATGCCGATCTGGAGATGCTGGTTGACCTGCGTCCGGTAGAAGGCGGTGGCCATGCCGGGCAGTTTCAACTCGCCATGCAACGGCTTGTCGGAGATGCATAGCAGCGTTCCATAAGGCACGCGGAAGCGGAAGCCGTTGGCGGCAATCGTCGCCGATTCCATATCGAGCGCGATGGCGCGGGCCTGGCTCAGCCGCTTCACCGGACCACGCTGATCGCGCAGCTCCCAGTTGCGGTTGTCGATGGTCGCGACCGTGCCGGTGCGCATGATGCGCTTCAGTTCGTAGCCGTTATAACCAGTCACTTCCTCGACGGCCTCTTCAAGCGCTACCTGAACCTCCGACAGCGCCGGGATCGGCACCCAGACCGGAAGGTCATCGTCGAGCACATGATCCTCGCGCATATAGGCGTGGGCCAGGACATAGTCGCCGAGGCGCTGCGAGTTGCGCAGGCCGGCACAATGGCCGAGCATCAGCCAGGCATGCGGGCGCAGCACGGCGATATGGTCGGTGATTGTCTTGGCGTTGGACGGGCCGACGCCGATATTGACCATGGTAATCCCGGCATGGCCCTTCTTCTTCAGGTGATAGGCCGGCATTTGCGGCAGACGGGGCGCGCCACCCTCGCTCGGCTCGGTCTCGCCAGGATAGGTGATCATGTTGCCGGGCTCGACAAAGGCGGAGTAGCCATTGCCGCCGTCGGCCATCTGTTCGCGCGCCCATTTGCAGAATTCGTCGATATAGAACTGGTAGTTCGTGAAGAGGACGAAGTTCTGGAAATGCGTTGCACTGGTTGCCGTGTAGTGGCTGAGCCGCGCCAGCGAATAGTCGATGCGCTGCGCCGTGAAGGGCGCAAGCGGGCTCGGCTCGCCGGGTGCCGGTTCATATTCGCCATTGGCGATCTCGTCGTCGGTGGTGTTCAGGTCCGGCGTGTCGAAGAGATCACGCAGCTGCACTTCCGCGCCCTCGACGAAATTCGCCTCGACATGCGCGCCCTCGCCGAAGGCGAAATGCAGCGGGATCGGCGTCGTCGATTCCGACACGACGACAGGCACGCCGTGGTTCTTCATCAGCAGTTCGAGCTGTGTCTTCAGATAGTGACGGAAAAGTTCAGGCCGGGTGATTGTGGTCGTGTAGACGCCGGGTGCGGTGACGTGACCATAGGAAAGACGACTGTCGATGTGACCGAAACTCGATGTCTCGATGGAGACCTGCGGATAAAAGGCCCGGAAGCGCGAGCCGGGCGTCACGCCACTGGCAATCGCCTTGAAGGCATCGCTCAGGAAGGCCGTGTTGCGCTCGTAGAGCGCCTTCAGCGCATCCACGGCAGCAGCAGGATCGTCGAAAACCTGCGGCTCGTACGGATCGGGAGAAATGAAAGGAAGGGGTCGGGTGGGGAAGATTCGCTTGTCCATGTCCCATTATAGACGGAACTATGTAACAAGCAATCGACAGTCACCGCGCCATTTGGCCGGCTTTCATTTCTGAAAGCCGCAGACCGGATCGGCCGTCAGTACGCAGGCGACTTCGGGACCGTGATAGAAGCGGACATTGCTGCCCGATGTGGACGTGACGACAGCCGAGGTCGACAGGCCGAAGACCACGCCCATCAGAACGATAATCACCATGCGCCGAACCTGCTTTTCCATCTCACGCGAACTCCCTATCAACCTGCGTCTTGATGATAAGGTTGTAGCAAGACGGGACTGAATAGGGTCTGAGGCCTGCATTCAGCCGGCATTCAGAATGGTGAACGGCATAGGGGCGTTCGCCATAAGGCGCCCAAACAAACAGAAGGCCCGGCGCTGCCGCCGAGCCTTCCAAAACTTCCGGAAACCCGCGATGAATTACTGACGGGTCAGGCTCTCGCTCTTGCAGATGAGGCCGCCAAGGGCGCAGCCCGAGAGCGTCATTGTCTTTCCTTCGACATGGGCCTTACCAGAATAGGTCTTGCCTTCGTCGAGCTTGTTGACGCTTCCCTTGTAGTCGGCGCCCTTGCCGGACATGCAGCCGATGGACTTGCCCTTGTATTCGCCGTTCAGCACAGTGCCGCAAAATTTGTCGCCGGAACCGGAATACTGGATCAGCGTGCCGCTCGGCCGCTTCCAGGTGCCCTCTATCGGCTCAGCTGCAAAAGCCGGCGCAGCGAAAGCCGAAATCACGATTGCTGCCGAAATCAACTTCATCATTCAGAGACCTCCTCCAAGGCGAGCCTGCCTCCGCGCATCCTCTGCGGAGAGCATTCGCCATGCTCCTATGAAAACCAGCGCCTGCCAAGCCCTTTCAAGGCGTGGCGACAGAAGAACAATATCTTCCGCGCACGTAAAGGTAAATGGGATTCTTGTCGCATTTCGGGCGCCGTTTCTCCGCCTTTCCAAAAAGCCTTCGTCTCGCTTGGTTAGCGTTTCGTTGAAATCGGAGATTGAATAATCCGTAAAATTTGCGCCAAAAGCCCGGCTTCTCAGGGCTTGTAATGTTTAACAAAAAACCAAGTTTACCAATCATTTGAACTTTGTTTTCGTCCAATTAAGGATGCCTTTTAAGCGCCTGTTGAAAGGCACGTGGGATAGTGAAGCCATAAGACGAGCACGGGAAACAACCCGGCCAGATGCACCAGGCAGGCCCCAGTCCGCGAGAAGACGGGCGGGGCCAGCAAGGTGACCCGCAAGGGAAAACAGGGACTAAACAAAACAAACAAGAACACGACAAAACAGGCACAGGGATAAAGACAATGGCACGATTTGAAATGAACGAGACTTCGACGATGGGCTGCGAAACCCGCGCGGATGTCTTTTGCGAAATGGGACTGATGTATGCGGCGGGCCGCGGTTGCGATGTCGATCTGGTCGCCGCACACAAGTGGCTGAATATAGCCGCGATCAAAGGCTCCGACCGCGCCGCAGCGCTGCGCGCCGACCTCTCCTCGAACATGACCAAGATGCAGCTGGCCCAGGCGCTGCGCGAAGCCCGCGAATGGATGACGATGCACTGATCCGAAGTCGAACGGATCGCCACGTGATCGCTTCCCCAGTACATGACAAGAAGAAGAAGCCCGATAAGGGACAGAATGCTTCGCGCAAGCAAGCTCTCGCATATTCCTAACCGCGTCGGACCTTCCGGCGCGGTTTTTGCATTCTGGTATTTCGAGGGAGCCGGTAACCACCACAGGCTTGCAGAAGGCCGAATTTGTTGACTCATGCCGTAAAATGGCCAATAAGGTCATATCTTTAACGCGTTGTTTTAGGCATGCTTACAATTCAGAAGGCCGCGTAAACCATTTGGTTACCATAGTTTGTCACACTAGGCTCATCAGTTCCCCGCAGAGCAAGTCTTGCTCCGGTGCGGGTCTGCGTAACGAGTGGAGCCGAGTTTAATGGCAAATGTGGCAGATATCGCCGGCGGTTTCCGGGTCCCCCTCCGTCCGCAAAAGGCGACAGCGACGAAGGCTACCGGATTGAGCATGTCCCAGGGCGCGGCGATTGCAGCAACGGGCGCGACAGCGCTGTTGATCGCATTTGCTACCGTTACATCCACGCATAACGCACCGGCTGAAACCAGCAAGATTCGCCTCACGCTGACGGATCCCCTGCCTCCGACCAAGGAGCAGTACGAAGCGCGCAACATTCGCGCCGAGAAATCCTCGCGTCTCTATCCCTTCGTGGCCGACGCCGTCGTGACACATGCCGCCAAGTCCTACACCGTGCCGCCGCGCGAAGCCGTGGCTTCCGTGGACGTTTCGGTCCTGCCGAAGAAGGCAGAGGTTTTTGCGCAGGCCGACATGAAGAACATGATGCGTCTGGCCAGTGTGCCGACGCCGACAGAAGCGCCCAAGATCGAAGATTCACCGCTCGTCGCCACCGCATCCGTTCCGGAAAAGCCGCAGGCCGATCAGCAGGTCGCAAGCATTGCAACGCCCGACAGCCCAGAAAACCGCTTCAGCCTGGTGATGCAGGACCCGGATTTCGACGCGCCGCTGCCGATGGCGCGGCCCGAAGGCTGGCCCAAACCGCCCGCTCCGCCGGTCGCTGCCAAGAACGAAGCGCCCAAGCAGGCTCTGGCCTATGCCAGCCCGCAGGTCGACAATGAAGAGATGGGCCTGCCGCGCAAGGCTGCCGTGATGCCGAAGATGCAGGCTGGCGTCGCCATCTACGATATTACGGCAAAGACGGTTTACATGCCCGATGGTACGCGCTTCGAAGCGCATTCCGGTCTCGGTCAGTATCGCGACAACCCGAAGTACAAGAACGTCAAGACCAAGGGCCCGACGCCGCCGAATACCTACCGGCTATCCATGCGCGAAAGCCCTTTCCACGGTGTTCCGGCGCTTCGCATGACGCCTCAATATCCGTCGAAGATGTTCGGCCGCGACGGTATCCTGACGCATTCCTATTTGCGTCGTCGCCCTGGCGATTCCGCAGGCTGCATTGCCTTCAAGGACTATTACGCGTTCCTGAAGTACTTCAAGCGCGGCGAAATTCACACCATGGTTGTCGTCGAAAGCCTCGGCAACGATGCACCGACGGGCGGCAAGAAGTCCTTCCTCGCCTCGCTTTTCGGCGGCTGATCGATCTTCACGTCCACACCGTACATACCGGCTCCGAAACGGGGCCGGTTTTTTATGCTCTGTCTGCGAAGTAACGCAAAGCGTCCCCCTGAAGTTCCGTCGTTTCCTTCGGCGGCACGACATGTGCCTCGTCCTGGGCGCAGAAGACGTAAGTGCGGCCCCAGATCGCCAACGACCGGATCACCGGCTCCATGCTTCGTCCGAGCGGCGTCAGATCATAATCAACATGCGGCGGAACGACCGGGTGAACCGTGCGGCGGACAAGCCCCGCCTCCTCCAGTTCTCGCAATTGCCGGGTCAGCATGCGCTGCGTCACCGAAGGCAGCTTGCGGCGCAGCTCGTTGAAGCGTTGCGTGCCCGCCAGAAGATGAAAAAGCAGCACGCCTTTCCACTTGCCGTCGATGAAACTCAGCGCGGCCTCGACGGCGCAACCTGGAAAATCCTTGACGAGTTTGGCTCTGGGGCGAGACATTGACAGTATCCTTTTTGGTACTACTGGCCAAAAATGTGCATTCTTGCGGCTTTCTTCTTTAGTACCTTAATAGCTCCTGTCTTTCAAACACAGGAGAAGACTGATGCGTGCCGTCGCCTATTCACAACCTCTGCCGATTTCCGATGAAAACTCGCTGATTGATCTGGAGCTTCCCGTTCCCGAGCCGGCCGGGCGCGATATCCTTGTCGAGATCAAGGCGGTTTCGGTGAACCCCGTCGACGTCAAGCTACGCGCCAATCGTGCCCCTGCGAACGGCCAGCCCTTCGTTCTCGGCTGGGATGCGGCCGGCGTTGTCGTCAAGGCCGGGCCGGATGCGACGTTCTTCAAGCCGGGCGACCGCGTCTATTATGCCGGGGCGATCAATCGAGCCGGGTCGAATGCCGAGTTTCAGCTGGTCGACGAGCGTATTGTCGGACGCATGCCCGCCAATCTCGACTTTCCGGCAGCTGCCGCACTTCCGCTGACCTCGATCACCGCCTATGAAACCCTGTTCGACCGGCTTAAGGTTGGTGATGCGGTGCCGGGCGCGGCCAACGCCTTACTGGTAATTGGCGGGGCCGGCGGCGTCGGATCCATGACGATCCAGATTGCCCGCGCCCTGACCGATCTCACCGTCATCGCCACCGCCTCGCGGCCGGAAACCATGGACTGGGTGAAGATGCTGGGCGCGCACCATGTCGTCGACCACACGAAGACGTTGGCCGAACAGGTTACCGCACTGAAGATCGGCCAGCCGGGCTTCGTCTTCTCCACCAACCAGTCCGACAGCTATATCGGCGACGTCGCCGCGCTGATTGCCCCGCAGGGACGCTATGCGCTCATCGATGACCCGGCGACCTTCAACATCATGCCGTTCAAGTCGAAGGCGGTGTCCGTCCATTGGGAAATGATGTTCGCGCGGCCGCTCTACCAGACCGCCGACATGGAGCGGCAGCATCAGTTGCTGAATGAGGTTGCCGGGCTTGTCGAGGTTGGCGCGATCCGGACAACGCTGACCGAGGTGCTGGGCACTATCAACGCTGCAAACCTCAAGAAGGCCCACGCCCTGGTGGAAACCAACCGAATGAAGGGCAAACTCGTGCTGGCGGGGTTCTAAGGGCGGGAAAACCCGTATAGGAGTCGGTGTGCGGGGAATAAGCCCGCGCACCGACTTCGGAGGACAGGATGAGCGATTTGAAAGTGGCACTGATCACGGCAGGCGGTAGCGGCATGGGCGCTGCTGCGGCGCGAAAGCTGGCCGCCGATGGCTACAAGGTCGCGATCCTTTCCTCCTCCGGCAAGGGGGAGGCGCTGGCTGCGGAACTCGGAGGACTTGGCGTCACGGGATCAAATCTATCCACCGACGACATCAAACGTTTAGTCGATCTGTCGCTGGAGCGCTTCGGCCGTGTCGATGTGCTCGTGAACAGCGCGGGTCATGGGCCGAAGGGGCCGGTTCTCGATATTTCGGACGAGGACTGGCATCTCGGGATGGACTATTACCTGCTCAACGTCATCCGGCCGACTCGGCTCGTGACACCGCATATGCAGGCACAGGGCGGCGGCGCCATCATCAACATCTCAACCGCCTGGGCTTTCGAGCCGGACGCGCAGTTCCCGACATCGGGCGTCTTCCGCGCAGGGTTGGCCGCCTTCACAAAGCTCTTTGCCGACAAATATGCGGCCGACAATATCCGCATGAACAACATCCTTCCCGGCTATATCGACAGCCTGCCGGAAAAGGATGAGCGGCGCGAGAAGATCCCCATGGGCCGCTATGGCTCGATGGAGGAAATCGCCGCGACCGTCGCCTTCCTCGCCTCCCCCGGCGGCGGTTACATCACGGGGCAGAATCTGCGCGTTGACGGCGGGATCATGCGCTCGATCTAAACACGTCGAAAATTGCTGCAATGCAATAATTGCTTTACGTGCCTCAGCGCTTCTGCTACCCCTAAGGCAGTCGAACCATTTCGGTCGATTACAGATACCTGACATCCCCCGTGTTTGATGCCGCGCCTTTGCGCGCTGCGTCGATGTTTTTCCGAGAGAGCGCGTTTTGAGCGATTCCGTCTGCACCGATAGCATGCCCGCGGCCGAAGAGGCTGGCATCCGCACCTACACTCGCTTCGAAGTCGCGCTTGTCATTTTTGCGCTTGCCGTTGGCGGCTTCGGCATCGGGACGGGCGAGTTCGCCGTCATGGGCGTACTGCCGGATATTGCCACGGCCTTCAACGTGACGCCCCCGCAGGCGGGCTATGTCATCAGCGCCTATGCGCTGGGCGTCGTCGTCGGCGCGCCGATCATTGCGATGCTGGGCGCCAAACTTTCGCGGCGGAACCTGCTGCTGAGCCTGATGGGTGTGTTTGCGCTCGGCAATATCCTGAGCTCTCTTGCGCCGACATTCGCCAGTTTCACGCTCCTGCGTTTCCTCACCGGCCTGCCGCATGGCGCCTATTTCGGCGTTGCCGCGCTCGTTTCGGCCTCGCTCGTCCCCGTCGGCATGCGGGCGCGCGCCGTTGGCTGGATGATGCTGGGCCTGACGGTTGCGACACTGGCCGGCACGCCGGTGATGTCCTTCTTCGGCCAGCTCCTGAACTGGCGCGTCGTCTTTGGCGGCGTCGGCGTGATAGGTCTTATCACCGTCGTTCTCTGCGCCATCTACGTGCCGCGCGACACCGTAGCGGAAGGTGCCAGCATGAAGCGCGAGCTCGTCGCCTTCACGCGTCCGCAGGTCTGGCTCACGCTTCTCATCGCCTCGACCGGATTCGGTGGCATGTTTGCCGTGTTCAGCTATGTCGCACCGACAGCGCTGGAGGTCGCCAAGATGTCGCCGGTGTGGATCCCGGTCATCATGGGCATCTTCGGAGTCGGCATGAATGTCGGTAATATTGTCGGTTCGCGTCTCGCCGACATCTCGATCATGGGGACGATCGGCGGCATGCTGATCTTCAACATGGCGATCATGCTGCTCTTCAGCCTGACAGCGGCAAACCCCTACATGCTCTGCCTCTGCGTCTTCTTCACCGGCTGCACCTTTGCGCCCGGTCCCGCCGTGCAGACGCGGCTCATGGATGTCGCCGCAGAAGGTCAGGCGCTTGCCGCCGCCTCCATGCATTCCGCCTTCAACGTCGCCAATGCGCTCGGCGCCTGGCTCGGCGGCCTCGTCGTCATGCTCGGCTTCGGCTATCCCGCAACGGGATATGTCGGCATGTTCCTGGGGCTGATCGGGCTGGCGATCTTCGCGGTTTCGTGGCGGATGGAAAAGACCGCGCGGATGATGACGACGCGGCGATAACGAACCTCTATTGTGCGAGCGGAAAGATCATCGCCACACGTCTGGCTGGATCGAAGCCCCTCCCAACCTCGCCGTCCAGAATGGCCTTCAGTCGTTCGGGAATCTCGCTACCCTCGAGAAGCTGAAACCCCATGGATGCGTAGAAGGGGGCGTTGAACGGCGCGAACCTGTCCGTCGTCAGCGTCACCGCCCTCAACTTTCGTCGTCCGCCTTCCGCGAGAAAAGCAGAAATGAGAGAACGACCAACGCCACGGCGCTGAAAGCGGGGATCGACGTCCATCTCGCCGATATGCAAATCCGTGCCAGCCGCGTAGGCGCCGGCATAACCGAGCAACTCGCCGCCCGCATCGAACGCTGCAAGCAACAGGTTGTCTTCGAGGTAGCGGAAAAGCTCTTCGTCGGAACTTGCCTCTGCCTTTCCCGACACTGCCCCGGCTGATCGCAGGGTTTCAAACGCTGCAAGCTCGATCTCCTGAATGCGTTTGAAGTCAGGTATTCCGGCGGCCTTGATCGTGAAACCCATAATGCCTCTTTCCCGCAAAAAGGCCGGCTCATGGATATTTCCTGGCCGGCCTTGCTGATGATTTGATGAGTGCCTGCGCACTTCTGCACAGTTTACATGTTCGGATAAACCGGACCTTCACCACCCTGCGGCGGAACCCAGTTGATGTTCTGGTTGGGGTCCTTGATGTCGCAGGTCTTGCAGTGGACGCAGTTCTGGGCGTTGATGACGTAGGTCTGCTCGCCGTCCTTTTCGACCCACTCGTAAACACCGGCCGGACAGTAACGCGAAGACGGACCGGCATAGATGCCGAGTTCCGATGACTTCTGCAGCGTCATATCCTTCACTTTGAGGTGAACCGGCTGGTCTTCCTCGTGGTTGGTGTTGGAGAGGAACACCGAGGACAGGCGGTCGAAGGTCAGCACACCATCCGGCTTCGGATAATTGATCGGCTTGTGCTGCGAGGCGGGCTCGAGCGAGGCGGCGTCCGTCTTGCCATGCTTCAGCGTACCGAAGAAGGAAAAGCCGAAGAGTTGGTTGGTCCACATGTCGAGACCGCCGAGCCCGACGCCGATCGCCGTGCCGAATTTTGACCACAGCGGCTTGACGTTGCGTACGCGCTTCAGGTCCTTGCCGATAGCCGTATCGCGCCATTCGTTTTCGATCTCGATCGGCTCGTCATTGGCACGGCCTGCGGCAATGGCTGCGGCGACCTTGTCGGCGGCGAGGATGCCGGAAAGTACGGCATTGTGGCTGCCCTTGATGCGCGGCACGTTGACGAAGCCCGCCGAACAGCCGATCAGCGCACCGCCCGGGAAGGACAGCTTCGGCACCGACTGCCAGCCGCCTTCGGTAATCGCACGCGCGCCATAGGAGATGCGTTTGCCGCCCTCGAATGTGCCACGGATTGCCGGATGCGTCTTGAAGCGCTGGAATTCCTCGAACGGGAAAAGATAAGGGTTCTTGTAGTTCAGATGCACCACGAAGCCGACGGCGACGAGGTTGTCTTCCAAATGATAAAGGAACGAGCCGCCACCGGTCTTCATGCCGAGCGGCCAGCCGAAGGAGTGCTGGACGAGACCCTGTTTGTGGTTCTCCGGCTTGACCTCCCAGAGTTCCTTGATGCCGATGCCGAATTTCTGCGGCTCGCGATCCTTGGAGAGATCGAACTTGGCAATCAGTTGCTTGGCGATCGAGCCGCGCACGCCTTCGGAGATCAGCACATACTTGCCGAGCAACGCCATGCCGCGGGCATAGTTCGGACCCGGCTCGCCGTTCTTCTCGATGCCCATGTCGCCCGTGGCGACACCGATCACCGCGCCGGCCTCGTTATAAAGCACTTCGGCAGCGGCAAAGCCCGGATAGATTTCGACACCAAGCTCTTCGGCCTTCGTCGCCAGCCAGCGGCAGACATTGCCGAGCGAGACGATGTAGTTGCCGTGGTTGTTCATCAACGGCGGCATCAGGACGTTCGGCAAACGCAGCGAGCCGGCTGGGCCAAGCAGCAGAAAGTGATCGTCCTTGACCTCGGTCTTGAAGGGGTGCCCCTCCTCCTCGCGCCAGCCGGGCAGCAGCGCGTCGATGCCGATCGGGTCGACGACAGCGCCCGAAAGGATATGCGCGCCGACTTCAGCGCCCTTTTCGAGCACGACGACGGACAGGTCCGGATTCACCTGTTTCAGCCGGATGGCGGCCGACAGACCGGCCGGGCCTGCGCCGACGATCACGACGTCGAATTCCATCGACTCGCGTTCCGGAAGTTCTGTCTCTCCGCTCATCGCTCTCTCCTCTAGCAAGCCGCAGATGTTCTTAAAGTCGCCCCGCGCGGCCTGGTGTTTCATTTGGTCAGGCTTTTTGACAAAGGCTTATCGCCTTGTCGAGCGTGGATGCGCCAAATCCTTTGCATTTCTTGCATGTGCGAAATTACAAACGATTTATCCTCTTACGTTTACGTTAACGTCAATTAAATGGCAAGAAAAAATCCGGCTGGATTTGGTTTTCAGGGCCGATGATCTCCGCTTTGCGGATCGAGTCGATCAGATTATAAGTCGAGAGAAATAAAAGGAGAGACATCATGGATCTGGGTATTTCCGGCAAGCGCGCACTCGTGCTCGCCTCCTCTCGCGGCCTCGGGCTGGGGATCGCCGTGGCTCTGGCGCGCGAGGGCGCGGATGTTCTCCTGTGCGGACGCAGCGCCGACAAGCTGGCGGCCAATTGCGCGGCGATCAATGCCGAGGGCAAGGGCAAGGCGCAGTATGTGGCCGCTGACATTGCCGATAGCGGCTTTCCGGCCTTTATCGCAAGTGAGGCCGAGCGGTTGCTCGGCGGCGTCGATATCCTCGTCAACAATACAGGCGGGCCCGTTCCTGGCACAGCGGAACAGGTGCTGACCGCGGAGAACCTGAACACCTATTTCCAGTCGATGGTTGTCAGCGTGATCACGCTCACCAACCTCATCGTGCCGCAGATGAAGGCGCGCGGCTGGGGGCGTGTGCTGACGGTGGCCTCCTCCGGCGTGTTCGAGCCGATTGCCAATCTGGCGCTGTCCAACACGCTGCGCTCGGCCCTCGTCGGCTGGAACAAGACGCTCTCTGCAGAGATTGCCGGCGCCGGCGTGACCGCGAACCTGCTGCTGCCGGGCCGCATCCACACCGACCGGATCGACGAACTGGACGGCGCGAACGCGAAGCGGTCAGGCAAAACGCTGGAAGAGGTGCGCGAGGCTTCGGTGAAATCGATCCCGGCGGGGCGGCTCGGGACGGTGGAAGAGTTTGCGAGCGTCGGAGCTTTCCTCTGCTCCGCACCCGCAAGCTACGTCACAGGCACGCTGGTGCGCTGCGACGGCGGTGCAGCGAAGTCGATCTGATCTATCTTGAAACCTGGAACGGAGACCGGTCATGAAACGTATTGCAGTCGTTGGCGTCGGCTTTCTCGCCGTTCTCTTCGGCCTCGTCTGGATCGGTCAGGGGAGCGGTTATTTCCCCTACCCGGCATCCAGCTTCATGATCGCGCAGCCGCAATGGATGCTCTACGGGGCGATCCTCGCCCTTGTTGGCCTTGGCGCAATCGTCGCCGGCCGGCGGATGTAATTTCGGAAAAACTTCATACTCCGCGCCTTGATTTCGCTCGGTCGCCATGCGATCAGGCGCGCCCTGCCATTTCTTACACTCCCCAAACACAGGCCGCGTCCCTCCGCGGCCGGACAAGGATTTTGCCATGACCGCCCTCGGCTTCGATTTCGGCACGACCAATACCGTGCTGGCCGCCAAGGCCGGCGACACGACAAAATCGCTGAGCTTCACCAGCAATGCGGAAGTGACGGAAAGCCTGCGCACGTGCCTTTCCTTCATGAAGGACAAGGATCTGGGTGGGCTTGCGCTGAAAGTGGAAGCGGGTGCTGCAGCCATCCGCAGCTTCATCGACAATCCGGGCGAGTGCCGCTTCCTGCAGTCCATCAAGACCTTCGCGGCGAGCCCCCTCTTCCAGTCGACGATCGTGCATGCTCGCCGGCATACGTTTGAAGACCTGCTGGAAATCTTCACGCGCCGCATGATGACCTATGCGGGAGATGGTTGGCCCACCGACGTCACGCGCATCGTTGCCGGCCGCCCCGTGCGTTTTGCCGGCATGAATGCGGATGCGGACCTCGCGATGGAGCGCTATCGCACCGCGCTGGCGCGTTTCGGCTTTCCGGATGTTCAGTTCGTCATGGAGCCGGTCGCGGCCGCCTTCTACTTCGCCCAGAATCTTGAGCAGGATACGAATGTTCTCGTCGCCGACTTCGGCGGCGGCACGACCGACTATTCGATCATCCGCTTCGAGAAGGTGGCCGGCAAGGTGAAGGCGCAACCAATCGCGCATGGCGGCGTCGGCATTGCCGGCGACATGTTCGACTTCCGGATCATCGACAATGTCGTGAGCCCGCAGATCGGCAAGGGCGGCTATTTCCGCAATTTCGGCAAGCGACTTGAAATCCCGTCGAACTATTACGCCAATTTCGGCCGCTGGAACCAGCTCTCGATCTTCAAGACCCTGCGCGATTTCCAGGACCTCAAGTCGCTCGTGCGGCAGGCGGAAGACCCGGATCAGCTCGAACTCTTCGTCGACCTGATCGAGCATGACGAAGGCTATCCGCTCTATCAGGCGATCTCGAAGACGAAGTTCGCGCTCTCGTCGCAGGAAGAGGCTGAGTTCCATTTCGAGCCCCTGGGCCGCTCCGGTGACCGGGTGGTGAAGCGTTCGGATTTCGAGACGTGGATCGCGCCGGACATCGCGCTGATGGAAAAGGCGCTGGACGAGACGCTGGCGGAAGCCAACATGCCGGAAAGCGAAGTCGGCAAGGTCTTCCTCACCGGCGGCACATCCTTCGTTCCGGCCGTGCGCAACCTTTTTGCCCGCCGCTTTGGTGCGGATCGGATCGAGGGTGGCGGGGAATTGCTGTCGATTGCGCATGGTCTCGCGCTGATCGGCGAGCGCGACGATATCGCCGACTGGGTTTCGTGACCGTCACCCCTGTGGATGAGCGTTTGCCGGTTGCCTCGCCGTCCTTTAAAAGAAGAGGCATGATCGAAGCCTCGCAACTCAATGCCGGAGAACTGGCCGCGCTTTTGCATTTTCATGCGGATGCGGGCGTAGATTTCCTGCTGGAAGACGTGGGCGTCGATCGCTTTGCCGAATTTGCGGCAGCCATCGCGGCAAGCGCAGCGACGCGTGCGCCCACACAGGGGGCGGCCCCGCGAGAGCGCCCGCAGCGCCCCAGCCAGGCGGACGCAAAGCCCGCGCCCCGACCGGTGTCCTCTACCGCCGTTGCGATTCCCGGTGAGGAAGCTGTCGAAATGGCGCGCCGCGCCGCCGAGGCCGCGACGAGCCTGGCGGAACTGAAGCAGGCGATCGAAAATTTCGAGGGCTGCAATCTCAAGGCCAGTGCACGTAACAGCGTCTTCCCGACCGAAGCGGGAGCGCTGCCAATCTTGATTCTCGGGGCAACTCCGTCCGCCGAGGACGACCGCGAGGGCGTTGCATTTTCCGGCGTGCACGGCGAACTGCTCTCGAAGATGTTTGCGGCAATAGGCATCGACGTCACGGAGACGACGCTGGCGCATAGCGTACCCTGGCGTCCTCCAGGCGGCCGCCCGCCGACCCCTTCGGAAGCCGAGATCTGCCGGCCCTTTGCAATGCGAATGATTGCGCTCGCCAAGCCCCGCTTCATCGTCCTGCTCGGCAATTTCACGACGCGGTTCTTCACCGGGTCGACCGAGGCGATCCATGCACTGCGGGGGCAATGGTTTGAAATCGGAACGCCGCCGACCGAGGCGATCGCCATGCTGCACCCGCAGGATCTTCTGACCGCGCCGTTGAGCAAGCGACTGGCCTGGATGGATTTACTGGCGTTCGAAAAGCGGATGAATCAGTCAAACGCTTGATCTTCATTAAGTATTTCGACATCCCATGCCTTATTTGACAACAATGTGTCGCAAGCCATGCGCATCACGCATGGCAGTTTCCCGTTTTTACCGCGTTGCAATATTTATGCTGCATTGCGATATTAAGGCGTGTCTTGGGAGGAATCAAATTTAGGAACCAAGGCCATGCACGCTACATTCCGCTCTACCCACTCCGGGTTCGAAACGCTTCGCAAGATGTCCCGCACCCCGGGTCAGTCTGCCTATCGCCGTTTCCAGATCGCTACGAACGAACAGTTGACCGCACGCGGCTATGCCAATCCGGCAAAGCCTATGGCGCTGTTCAGCGATTTCATCCAGAAGTAAGGAGCATGCTATGCGCTATAATCCCCTGCAGAATCTCGCTGGCACCATCAAGTCGGTCAAGCTTGCCGTTTCGGCCGCCCATGACTATCGCGAACGCACCGAGCGTCGCCGCGAGCGGCTTTCGGGCCTCAACCGATGATCGGGCAACTTCTTTTTTGAAGCTGATCACCCTTGTGGCGTGACCAGCTTGCGCATGGCCTTGCGCTCCAGACCGAGCCTGCTTTCTCGATAGATGATGAAGACGCCGGCACTGATGACGATCGCGGTTCCGATCAGCATTAGCGGTTCCGGCACATTGCCGAACAGGAAATACGACACGATCAGCCCGAATGCGATCGATGTGTATTCGAAGGGCGCAATCGTCGAAACCTCGGCGTAACGATAGCTCTCTGTCATCAGAATTTGCGCCAGACCGCCGCAGAAGCCCGCCGCGATCAGCAACAGTTTCTGTTCCAGCGTCATCGGGGGCCAGCCGAGCGGGATGGAAAAGAGCGAGAAGACCGACGCGGTCAGCGAGAAGTAGAGGACGATCGTCGAACTCTTTTCTGTCTGCACCAACCGGCGCACCAGCAACATGGCGACCGCGCCAAGAATGGCCGATCCGATCAGCGCCATGGCTCCAAGAGCAGCCTCAGCCGTATTGGCATCCGCATGCTGCAGGAGCGTCAGCTTTGGCCACGAGATGATCATGACCCCCGCCAGACCGACAATGACAGCAGTGATGCGATAAGCGCGCAACGTCTCCTTGAGAAAAATCGCGGCGAAGATCACCGAGAAAAGCGGCATGGCGTAACCGATGGCGATCGCATCCGGAAGCGGCAGGCGCACCAGACCATAGAAGCTGAGGGTCATGGATACAATCCCGACAAAGCCGCGAATGATCTGGCCCCAGATGCTTCTGGTCTGGAAGGCTGTCCGCAACTCGCCTCGCCAGGCAAGATAGCCGAGAATCGGAAAAATCGCGAAAAACGAGCGATAGAAGGTGATCTCACCCGTCGCCATGCCGTTGCCTGCAAGCTTGATGCAGGTGGACATCACGAGAAAGACGATCACGGACAGGATTTTCAGCACGATACCCCGGATGGGGTTGGCGGCGGTACTTTGCATGGGGATTCCGGGATTTGTCAGCGACGGACTGCTGGCGTGCCAATCTGGCACACAAATGAAGACGACTCCCTAAATCTAGCAGGTTTCGGGAGCGCATAGCGCCAAATTCACGCAGAAAATCGAAAGAATATGCTTGTATTGTGAACACCGAAAATAAAAGGCGTCTCAATAATGGAAGGACGTGCCATGAAAGCGATCGGATGGCTCGGATTGGCACTCATTGCAATGGCACTTTTTTCCGCATTCGTTGTCCAGAGCATGGTCGCCATGAACCGGCCGCGACCGGCAGCGGAGCTGCGCCGCAACGCCATCATGGACGTGCCGGTTCTGACAGCACGGGAAATGTCCGGCATTCCAAAAGTTGAAAATTTCGAGGCGCGTGACAGGTCGCTGATCGGCTATCGCCATTACCAGAGCAAACAGGCAAGCCGCGTGAAGCTCTATCTGGTGCATGCCGAAACCGGAGACGATTTGCAGCTGGCCGCTCTGGCGGGCGGCGTTTCCTCCGGGCTCGGGCTTGCGGATGTCTTTACGCTAGACCTGCGCGGGCACGGGCAAAATCCCCTGCACCGCGGGGATATCGGTTATGTCGGGCAACCCACGGATGATCTGGCGGACCTCGTTGCCGCCACCTCTGCTCCGAGCGATCTGGTGGTTGTCGGCGGGCATTCGTCAGGCGCAGCGGTGGCGGCAAGACTTGCCGCTCAACCTGGTCGAATAAAGCTGGCAGGCCTGCTGCTGCTCGCACCGATCTTCTCGCCCGACTTCGCTGCCAACAAACCGGAAATGGCCCAATGGGCCGTTCCCTTGCCGTGGCGGACCGCCGCGCTCAAGCTGCAAAATGCGCTGGGTGCCCACTGGTCGGATCAAGAAATCGCCGTGCAATACGCCGTTCCCGAAAATGTCTGGAACGGGCCTCTCGGCTATGCTGTGACAAGCGACTATACGTGGCGCTATGTGAAATCGCTGGAGCTGAAAAACGCCGACGGATCCGACCTCGCCCAAGTGAAGGCTCCTTTCCTCACAATTGTCGGCAGTGAGGATGAAGTCATTGATGCGGCAAAGCTGCAGCCCGCCGTAGCCCGGTTCAACAAAGGCGGAGATTATGTGACCCTTCCGGAGGAAACCCACTTCGGTATCGTCAATTCGCAGCAAACTTTAGCAATCATTCAGAATTGGATGTCAAAATTGCACTGAGTTGTGTCTTTCCCGCTGACTGGAGAGAGACGCTGCCGGCGTGGATTTGCGGATTTCCACGTCTTGCTGGGGACATGGAAAAGATCCGCCGCACTCGGGACACTTCATGCGCACTGAAACAGGCCAGATTTTCACGCTGGTGGACTACACGCCGACAGACTTTATTCTTGAGCGCATCGATCTGACATTCGAGTTGCACCCGCTGGAAACCAAGGTCACGGCCCGCTCACTCTTCCACCGCCGCCCCGGCGCTGCGCTCGATGCACCGCTTGTTCTGGATGGCGACGAGCTGGTGATGACCTCGCTTCTGCTCGACGGTATCGAGCTTGCGCGCGACCACTACGAGGAAACCGGCAAGCATCTGATCATCACCGGACTGCCGGAAGAAATCGCCTTCGAGATCACCGTTGAGACGGCCTTGGCACCAGCCAACAACACACAATTGATGGGACTGTACCGCTCGAACGGTGTCTATTGCACGCAGTGCGAGGCGGAAGGCTTCCGCCGCATCACCTATGCCTACGACCGCCCTGACGCGCTGGGCGTCTACACGGTCCACATCATCGCCGACAAGGCGACCTGCCCCGTCATGCTCTCAAACGGCAACTGCATCGGCAAGGCCGGCTATGGCGAGGGTAAGCACTTCGCCTCGTGGTTCGACCCGCATCCCAAGCCGTCCTATCTCTTTGCGCTGGTCGCCGGCGATCTCGGTGTCGTCGAGGATACGTTCACGACCATGTCCGGCCGCGAGGTCGCGCTGAAGATCTATGTCGAACATGGCAAAGAACCGCGCGCGGCTTACGCCATGGATGCGCTGAAGCGCTCCATGCGCTGGGACGAGGAAGTGTTCGGCCGCGAATACGATCTGGATATCTTCATGATCGTCGCCGTCTCCGACTTCAACATGGGGGCGATGGAGAACAAGGGCCTCAACATCTTCAACGACAAGTATGTTCTGGCAGATCCGGAAACCGCGACCGATGCCGATTTCGCCAATATCGAGGCGATCATCGCGCATGAATATTTCCACAACTGGACCGGCAACCGCATCACCTGCCGCGACTGGTTCCAGCTCTGCCTGAAGGAAGGCCTCACCGTCTATCGCGACCACGAGTTTTCCGCCGATCAGCGCTCTCGCGCCGTCAAGCGCATTGCCGAAGTGCGGCATCTGAAGTCGGAGCAGTTTCCGGAAGACGCGGGCCCGCTTGCCCATCCGGTGCGCCCAACGCGCTACAAGGAAATCAACAACTTCTACACCTCGACCGTCTACGAGAAGGGTTCGGAAGTGACACGCATGATCGCGACGATCCTCGGACGCGAGACTTTCAAGCAGGGCATGGACCTCTATTTCGAGCGTCACGATGGTCAGGCCGTCACCATCGAAGACTTCGTGAAATGCTTCGAGGATGTCTCGGAGCGCGACCTGAAGCAGTTCTCCCTCTGGTATCATCAGGCGGGCACACCGCTGGTCAGCGTCTCGACCGAATTCGATGCGGACCTGCAGGAATTTACCGTTTCGCTGGAGCAGATCGTACCGCCGACGCCGGGCCAGGCGCGCAAGGAGCCGATGCATATCCCGCTCAAATTCGGCCTCATCCTGCCCAATGGCAATGAGGCTGAACTGGCAGGCGTGACAGGCGGAGAAGTGACGGAAGACGTGCTGCATCTGACGGAACGCAGCCAGACCTTTACTTTCACCAACATCCCTGCCCGCCCCGTTCTGTCGCTGAACCGTGGCTTCTCAGCCCCCATCAATGTCGATTACGCGCTGACGGCGGAAGACCTGGCGCAGATCGCCGTGCATGACCGCGACCTCTTTGCCCGCTGGCAGGCGCTGAACAGTTTGGCACTCCCGGAACTGACCGGTGCGGTCAAGGCAGTCCGCAATGGCGAAGCGCCGACTTTCAATCCGGCCTTCATTGCGGCGTTGCTCGCTGCGGCTGCGGACGAGGATCTTGAGCCGGCCTTCCGTGCACAGGCGCTGGCATTGCCCAGCGAAAGCGATATCGCCCGCGAGATCGGTTCGAACAACGATCCGGACGCCAATCTGGTCGCCCGTCTTGGTGTTCTTAACGCCATCGGTCTCACGGGACGGAAGATTTTCGCCACGCTGTTTGAAACGATGTCGTCGACTGCGCCGTTCACACCGGATGCGGCAAGTGCGGGCAGGCGCGCGCTGCGCAATACGGCGCTCACCTATCTCTCCTTTGCCGACAACGACCCGACGCTGGCGCGCGAGGCCTTCGACAAGGCCGACAACATGACCGATCTCAGCCATGCGCTGACGGTTCTGGCGCATCACTACCCCGACAGCACCGAGACGGCAGATGCGCTGGAGATCTTCGCCACGCGCTTCGAAGGCAATCCGCTGGTTCTCGACAAGTGGTTCGCCATCCAGGCCACCACGCCGGGTCCGGATGCGCTTGATCGGGTCAAGGCACTGATGGAGAGCCCGCGTTTCAATGGCGGCAATCCGAACCGCGTGCGGGCGCTCATCGGCACCTTCGCCTTCTCCAACCTGTCCGGCTTCGCCCGGGCGGATGGTGCAGGCTTCGACTTCCTCGCCGGGCAGGTTCTCGATATCGACACTCGCAATCCGCAACTGGCCGCGCGCCTGCTGACCTCGTTGCGGTCCTGGCGTATGCTTGAGGCGCAGCGTGCCGGCCACGCCAGACGCGCGTTGATGAGGATCGACTCTACCTCGACGCTTTCCGTCGATGTACGCGATATCGCCGAGCGCATGCTCAAGGAGAGCTGAGACCGGAAAAATCCGGTGCATAAACACAACGCCCGCAAAAAGTGATTTGCGGGCGCTTTGAATCCTGTGCGTGCATCGCAATATTCGGACAAGCTCGCAACCCTTGAACAGGTTGCCGGAAGCGATAAATAACACGCGATTTCATATGGTTAAAAAAGAGTTACGATTTCCTCTGGACAAGGGGAATCAGCTTTGATTCACTAGAATCACTTCGGGCACGGCGGCCCGAATCACCTGCGATCCAAGACCGGATATTGGCTCCGGCAACAGCAGGGACGAGTGACATCCGGTCATCTCATGCGATGCGGGCATGAGGCGGGTGTTCAAGGACAGGAACGGGGAATTATGGCGGACGCGCAACGGGGAAGCGTAGCCGATGGTCGGCTGCGTTTGAAGTTTCCGGGAGTGGGTGCAATGCGGCATTCGTTCCAGGCCTCGGCTCAGCCGGCGGGAGGGTCGCGCGGGCGCGGCGCCTTCACGATCGGTCGCCAGAACGGACGGCTTGAGCCGATCCTTAAGCGCTCGATCCCGGTTCTGATCGTCGCCTTTCTCATTGTCGTCGCCGCCTCGCGCATCATGGGCATTTATCTCGAACGCGACCGGCTTGAGAGCGCGGTGCGACAGACGACCATTCTTTCGGTCGCTGCGGCCTCTGCCGCTCTCGGTGAGCATGTGGATTATTTCGCGACCGGACAGCGCGCCGAGGCCGAGGCGCTTCTCAACCGATACCTGCCGCAAGAGCGCCTGCCACAGGCTGGCTTCGTGCTTCTCGTGCAGCGCACGGGTCAAGTATTCGCGGCATCGCCCGGCGGTCTTTCCTACATCGGGCGATCCCTCTCTTCCGTTGCGCCGGATGCGCGCATGACCAGCGCCTTTGGCGACCGCGCCGGCACGTTCCATGCGGAACTCAACGGCCAGGACCACTATATGGCGATTGCCGCCCTGCCCGACGACGCCGGCTATATTCTGGTCGCCAACTCCATGGCGGATGTCGACGAGCGCTGGCGCGACGAGGTCTCCCTGAATGTCACGCTCTTCGCCGGCATCACGTCGATCCTGCTTGTCATCCTCATTGCCTATTATGCGCAGGTGAAGCGGACCCGCGACGCCGACCAGGTTTTCGTCGAATCCAACATGCGCGTGGAAACGGCGCTCTCGCGCGGGCGCTGCGGACTTTGGGATTTCGACATGCAGAACCGTACACTCTTCTGGTCGCGCTCCATGTATGAAATGCTGGGGCTGCCCCCGGCTGCCGCAATGCTCAGCTTTGGAGATGCCGCGCGTCTCATGCATCCTGACGACGGCAGCGTCTATTCGCTCGCCCGCTCCATCATTCGCGGCGAGTCCAGGCAGGTCGACCGCGTCTTCCGGATGCGCCATGCAGACGGCCACTATGTCTGGATGCGCGCCCGCGCCCAGATGATCCGTACCGCGTCCGGCCGCGACCGCCTGATTGGCATCGCCATGGATGTCAGCGAGCAGCATCGTCTGGCCGAACGCTATGCAGAGGCCGACCAGCGTCTGGCCGATGCAATCGAATCCACTTCCGAAGCCTTCGTGCTCTGGGACAAGAATGACCGTCTGGTGATGTGCAACAGCCATTATCAGCAGGCATATGGCTTGCCGGAGAGGGTTCTGGTTCCGGGTACGGAGCGCGCGACCGTCAACGCCGCCGCCGCCCGTCCGGTCATCGTGCGCCGCATCGCCGATCCGGATCAGGCCGGCGTCTGCTCGCAGACCACGGAAGTGCAGCTTGCAGACGGCCGCTGGCTGCAGATCAACGAGCGCCGTACGCGTGATGGCGGCCTCGTCTCTGTCGGTACGGACATTACCGTCCTCAAGCGCCACCAGGAACGCCTGCGCGAATCCGAACGCCGCCAAATGGTTACGATTGGCGACCTCTATGCCTCGCGCAAGATCCTGGAGAAGCAGAAGGCCGAGCTTTCGCTCGCCAACGCCAATTACATTTCGGAAAAGGAACGCGCCGAGGCCGCCAACCGGGCGAAGTCCGAATTCCTCGCCAACATGTCGCATGAACTTCGCACACCGCTCAACGCCATTCTCGGCTTTTCCGAGATGCTGCTGAACCACATGTTCGGCCCGCTCGGCTCGGAGAAATACGACGAATATGCGCAGGACATCTTCGACAGCGGCAAGCACCTTCTGAACGTGATCAACGACATTCTCGACATGTCGAAGATTGAGGCCGGTCATATCAAGATCGAGCGCGAGCCGGTCGATCTGGCCCCGCTGATCGAGGAGGCCGTGCGCTGCATGGCGATCACGGCCGAGTGCAAGGCGATCCATATAGACCGCGAAGTCCATGACGGGCTCATGCTCTCTGCCGATCGCCGCGCCATCAAGCAGGTTCTGCTCAATCTTCTCTCGAACGCGGTCAAGTTCACCGGCCATGGCGGCACGGTCTCGCTGCGCGCCCGCAAGCACGAGGGAGCCGTCACGCTGTCGATCAGCGACACCGGCATCGGCATCCCGCGCGATGCGCTGAAGAAGATCGGCCAGCCTTTCGAGCAGGTGCAGAGCCAGTACGCCAAGAGCCAGGGCGGCTCAGGCCTCGGCCTCGCTATCTCCAAGTCGCTCATCACGCTGCATGGCGGCCGGATCCGGGTCTTCTCCCGTGAAGGCAGAGGCACGACGATCTCGCTGCGCATTCCCGTGCCGGCGGCCGCCAGCATTGCTCCCGTCTATCTCGCGGATGTCGTCAAGCTTTCAGCCTGAGAGTTTCATCAACCCCTGAAAGGTCTTGCGGACCGCGCGCGTGCGAGCCTTCAGATCGGCTTCGAGGAACTTGATATCGGGGGAATGCGCCACTCTGCACAAAAGGTCCACAAGGCCACCGGGGGCATCCTTCGGATCGAACCCGCCATCGACGCAGAGGCGGATGACCTGCGACAGATCGCTCAGAAGCGTGAAGGTCGCACCGACATTCTCCATCTCCTCCTGAGAAAGCGCCTGTCGCCCGAGGCTCTGGAGCACTTCGCTCGTAGGAATGCCGGCTTCGACCCGGCCTTCAGCCATCAGAGCCAGAAACTGGGCCATGAATTCCATGTCGATCAGGCCGCCCGGGATAAGCTTGAAATCGAAGGTGCCGGAGGGCGGCTTCTCCTGATCGATCAGGGCCCGCATCTCCGCAACATCGCCCGCGATCCTTGATCTGTCCCGCTTTATCGCCAGGATTTCGCCGATGATCGCGTCGGCTTCCTGCATGAGGCTCGGATCGCCGGCAATCGCCCGTGCACGCGTCAGAGCCATGTGCTCCCATGTCCAGGCCTCCTCACGCTGATAGCGCGCGAAGGCATTCATGCGGGTGGCAACCGGCCCCTTGTTTCCGGACGGGCGCAGCCGCATGTCCACTTCATAGAGAACGCCTTCGGCTGTCGGAGCGGAAAGGGCCGCTATCAGCCGCTGCGTCAATCTGGCGAAGTAGCGGTTGGCGTCGAGCGGCTTTTCGCCATCCGACTCCGTCGCCGCATCATCATAGTCGTAGAGGAGGATCAGATCGACATCGGAGCCTGCCGTGAGTTCACGGCTGCCGAGCTTGCCCATGCCGATGAGCGCGATGCGCCCGCCGGGGAAACGACCATGCGCGGCGGCGATCTCCGCTTCGACGGCCGCAAGTGCGCGCTCCAAGGTCAAATCGGCAAGATCGGAAAAGGCGCGTGCTGCGCGCGCGCCGGAGATGGCACCGGTCAGCAGGCGGATGCCGATCAGAAAGCGCTGTTCGGCGGCAAAGATGCGCAGGCCGTCCAGCACATCCTCATAATTGAGGGCGGAGGCAAGCCCCTGCCCCAGCCGCTCGGCGAGATAGTCGCGCTCGGGGATGCGGGTCAGCAGCGCCGGGTCGAGCATGCCGTCGAAGACATGCGGACGCGCTGCAATAATGCCGGCAAGACGCGGAGCTGCCGCCATGATCATGACGAGAAGGTCGAGGAGCGGGGGATTATTGCCCAGCAGCGAGAAAAGCTGGATGCCGGCCGGGAGGCCTGCCATGAAGCGGTCGAAATGCATGAGCGCATCGTCGGCGCGCGAACTTGCGCCGAAGGCGGCAAGAAGCTTCGGCATCATTTCGGTCAGCCGCTCGCGCGCCTCCACCGAGTGTGTCGCGCGATAGCGGCCACTATGCCAGGTCCGGATGACGCGGGACACATCGGCGGGACGCTTGAAGCCAAGGCCGCCCAGTGTCTTGAGTGTGTCGGGATCGTCCTGGGTGCCCGTGAAGACGAGGTTGCCCGAACCGCTTGAGAGTTCCGCCGCCTGTTCGAACAACTCGGCATAACGGTCCTCGACCAACCGCAGAACCGAGACGAGACGAGTGGAAAAGGACTTCACGTCCCTGAAGCCCATCATGAGCGCGATGCGCTTCAGTTCGGCTTCCTTGTCGGGCAGAATATGTGTCTGCTCGTCACGCACCATCTGGATGCGATGTTCGACATCGCGCAGGAACCAGTAGGCAGACGTCAGCGTCTCCGCCGTTTCCGCGCCGATCCAGTTGGCGCGGGCAAGCCCGGCCAGCGCATCGTCGGTGCGGCGTGCCCTCAGTTCCGGCATGCGTCCGCCGGCAATCAATTGCTGGGTCTGGGCGAAGAACTCGATCTCGCGAATACCGCCCCGTCCGAGCTTGACGTTATGCCCCTTCACCGCGATCTCGTCGAAGCCCTTGTGGAGATGGATCTGCCGCTTGATCGAGTGGATGTCGGCAATGGCCGCATAGTCGAGGTATTTGCGGAAGATGAAGGGGGTGAGTTCCTTCAGGAAGCTTTCGCCGGCCGGAATGTCGCCCGCGACGGGCCGGGCCTTGATGAAGGCGGCGCGCTCCCAGTTCTGGCCCCGGCCCTCGTAATAGATCAGTGCCGCCTCGACCGGGATCGCGAGCGGCGTGGAGCCCGGGTCGGGGCGAAGCCTGAGATCGATGCGGAACACATAGCCGTAGGCCGTGCGCTCCTGCATGATGCGAACCAGCCGGCGGCAAAGCCGCGCGAAGGTCTCGGATGCCTCGTCAGGATCGGTGACGATCCCGCGCTCCGGTTCGAAGAAGGCGACGACGTCGATATCGGAGGAATAGTTGAGCTCCGCCGCGCCAAGCTTGCCCATGCCGAGCAGGATGAGGCCTGAGCCCTCGGCCGGCTTTTCAGGATGCGGCAGCCTGAGCTTGCCCTGCTCATGCAGCGACAGAAGCAGGAAATCGACGGCGGAGGACAAGCATGCCTCGGCGAGACGGCTGAGCAAGAGGGTCGTGTCACGCGCCCCGAAATAGCCTGCAAGATCGGCGAAGGCGACAAGGAAGGCGACCTTGCGCTTGGCGAGCCGCAGGCGGTTCATCAGCGCCGTCTCGGCGCTTGTTCCGGCCTCTTCGCCCGCCGTCCAGCAGGCCCGGGCTGCCTGGATTTCGACTTCGATTTCCGCCTGTATGTCGCCGAACAAGGCGATGTCGAGAAGCGAGGGAGCGATACGCGCGGTTTCGGCCAGAAAGGGCGAAAGCGACAGGACCGCCACTGCAAAATCGCGCAGCGCACCGTCCGATGCGGCGAGCGCCTTCAGCCGAGCATGCTCGCGGCCCGCGTCGCGCAGCGCCTGCAGCGCCTCCTTGGCGGCCGTCTTGCTGGGCGCGTCAATCGGGTTTGCCGCCAGGAATTCGGCGAGTGTCGCGGGTCTTGCCATGCGTATCCTCCCCCGCCCGAAGGCCGGAGAGCGGGCGCATCAGGCGGAAACCAGCGGGAACAGCATCCTGACGGTGAGTCCCTTGTTTTCCGCAGTCTCGTCTTTTGTCGCCGCCAATTCAAGCGAGCCGCCATGCAGGGCCGCCACAGCCTCCACCATGGACAGCCCCAGGCCGGTCCCGGGCTTGGACCGGCTTTCATCAATGCGCACGAAACGCTGAACAGCGTCGGCGTAACGGTGGGCCGGAATGCCCGGTCCTTCGTCGGCAACCGTTAGCAAGGCATGCTCGCTCTGTTTCGACAACGAAACCGTGATCGTGCTGCCCGCGATATCGCCGGCATATTTGACAGCGTTGTCGAGCAGGTTGAACAGAGCCTGACCGACAAGTTCTCGATTGCCGTGGATGTGAATGCCGGGCTCGATCTCCATCTTCAGCGAAAGACCCGCCTCCTCCAGCACCGGCTCGTAGAGTTCGGCGCTGTCGGCCGCGATGGCGCTCAGGTCGATATCGTTCATCTCAGCAGTCGATGAGCCGGCCTCGACGCGAGAGATCATCAGGAGCGCATTAAAGGTCCGGATCAACTGGTCAGACTCGGCAATGATGCCTTCGAGCGACTGGCGATATTCATCTTCATTGCTGGAATGGGAAAGCCCGTCGGTCGCCTTGTTGCGAATGCGCGTCAGAGGCGTCTTCAGGTCATGAGCGATATTGTCGGAGACCTGTTTCAGGCCCTCGTTCAATTTCTCGATGCGCCCCAGCATGCTGTTGAGCGAGACGGACATGCGGTCGAACTCGTCGCCTGAGCCTCCCACCGGCAGGCGCTGGGAAAGATCGCCGGCCATGATCTTGGCGCTCGCATCCGACATGCGGGCAATGCGGCTGAGCGCATTGCGGCCGATGAAGAACCAGATGACGAGCGCCCCGATGCCCATGACACCGAGAGCCACGACAAGCGCCTGACGGACGAGAACCTTGAAATGCTCAGGCTCCCCCAGGTCGCGACCGACAAGGACGCGCAGACCGTTGGGCAGAACGAAGACATCGGCGAGCGCCATGTGCGGCTGAAGCTTCGCCTTGTCCTTGTTCTCGTCGCCAAAGCGCTCATAGCGGAACGGCGCATCCGTCCAGCCCGGATCGCCCAGGATGCCCGGCTGAATGGCGGCGACGTTGCCGGCGAGAAAATCGCCCGACGGACCGGCAATCACATAGAGATTGGCGCCCGGCTGGCGCGAGCGGCGCTCCAGCGTCTTCACCAGACCGTTCATCCCGGCCACTTCGTAGATGTGGCTGATCTCTTCCACTTCCGCTGCAATCGCGTTCTGCGTCTGCTCACGCAGGAAGTTCGCCGACATTCCTGCGACATAGATCACGAGGAACGCAGCGCAAAAGGCGAAAAGGAGGATGTAGAGAGCCGACAGCCGAACCGCCGTGCTCTTCATCAGGATGCGGAGCTGGTGAAGCATTTCAATTTTTCTTTAATTCGCGTTGCCAGACAGAAAACCGCTGCGCACTTTTCCCGGAGATGCTGCTTTCTTGTTATCGCATTTCCAGACGGAAAACCGCTGCGCACTTTTCCTGGAAATGCTTAGGCTTCATCCTTGATCATGTAGCCCGCGCCGCGGACGGTCTTCAGAAGCGGCCGCTCGGTGTCGCGCTCGATCTTGGAGCGAAGGCGTGAGACATGCACGTCGATGACGTTGGTTTGCGGGTCGAAGTGATAGTCCCAGACGTTTTCGAGCAGCATGGTGCGTGTCACAACCTGTCCGGCATTCTTCATGAGATATTCGAGCAGGCGGAATTCGCGCGGCTGCAACAGGATTTCCTTGCCGCCGCGCTTCACCTCGTGCGCCAGCCGGTCAAGCTCCAGATCGCCGACGCGGTATACCATGTCCTTGTCCGGCGCACCCTTGCGGCGGCCGAGCACTTCGACGCGGGCGAGAAGTTCGGAAAATGCATAGGGCTTCGGCAGATAATCATCACCGCCGGCGCGCAGGCCTTCGACGCGGTCATCGACCTGGCCCAAGGCCGAGAGGATCAAAACGGGGGTGTCCTTGCCGCGGGTTCGCAGCTCGGTGATCAATGAAATGCCGTCGCGGCGCGGCAGCATGCGATCGACCACCAGCACGTCGTAGGCGTTTTCGGAGGCCATGAAGAGGCCGCTTTCCCCGTCGCTTGCATGGTCAGCAACAATACCCGTTTCCCGGAAGGCCTTCGAAAGGTAGGCCGCAGCCTCCAGGTCATCTTCAACAATCAGAATCTTCATACGCATGATGATAGCCTCTCCGGCAAAAAATGGCGACCGATGCGTGGCGTGCTCAACGCTTTCCATGTGCGCAATCCCTTCACCCGTCTTTTGAAAGTCTTGGAAGAGCCAGGCCCTTGATCGAAGGCCAAGGCGAAGAAGAAAGAACGGTGCCGGATTTCTCCGGCACCCAGGATGTCAACGACCTGAAAGGGATCAGCCCTTTTCAGTCGGCAGAGCCACGAAACGGCTGCCGTTGTCGGTTTCGATCTGGAAGAGCGCCTTGGTGCGGCCTTCCTTCTTGGCGGTATCGAGCTGGCTCGTGATTTCCTTGCCGGAATTCACGTCCTTGTTGTTGACGGCCGCAATACGGTCGCCCTGCTTGATACCGGCTTCGGCAGCCGCCGAGTTCGGATCGACGGAGAGGATCTGAACACCCTTTCCGTCATCGGTCGGACCGACGGTGATGCCGAGCGTGTCCAGTGAGGTCTGCTTCTGGTCGCCCTGATCCTGCTGGTTGTTATCCTTGGACGCCATCTTCTGTTCCGGCGGAAGCGTACCGACCGTCAGCTGAACCGTCTGGGACTTGCCATCGCGCCAGAGGGCGATATCCGCCTTTGTTCCCGGACGCATTGCACCGATGCGCTTGGCGAGATCGCGGGCGTCCTTGACCGGCTCACCATTGACCGCCGTGACGACGTCGCCGGCGCGGATGCCAGCCTTCATGCCGGGGCTGTCCTGCTGCGGCTGCACGACGAGAGCACCCTGCGCTTCGGACAGGCCGAGCGATTCCGCGATATCCTTGGTCACCGGCTGGATCTGAACACCGAGCCAGCCGCGCTCGATCTTGCCGGACTTGATCAGTTCGGAGACCACCGTCTGGGCCGTAGAGGCCGGAATGTCGAAGGCAATGCCGACGCTGCCGCCCGAGGGAGAGAAGATCGCCGTGTTGATGCCGACCACTTCGCCATTCAGGTTGAAGGTCGGGCCTCCGGAGTTGCCGCGATTGACGGCTGCATCGATCTGGATGAAGTCGTCATATGGACCGGAATTGATGTCACGACCCATGGCCGAAACGATACCGGACGTGACCGTGCCGCCGAGGCCGAAGGGATTGCCGACGGCCACGACCCAATCGCCGACATTGACCTTGCTGTCGTCAGCCCACTTCACGTAGGTGAACTTGCGGCCCTTGCCATCGACCTTCAGCACGGCAAGGTCGGTGCGCGGATCGGTGCCGACAAGCTTGGCCGGCAGTTCGGTGCCGTCATTCATGACGACGACATAGGCGCTGCCGTCGGAGACGACGTGGTTGTTGGTGACGATATAACCGTCCTCAGAGATGAAGAAGCCGGACCCTTGAGCAACAGGGCGCAGCGGGCCCTTTTCGCCGGGCTTCTTTTCCGCGTGCTGGCCGGGACCCTTCTGGCCATCCGGACCGCCGAACTGCTTGAAGAAGCGCTTCAGCGGGCTGTTCTCGGGAAGCTGATCGAAGCCGGGGCCAAAATCGAAGCTGAAGCCGCTGGAGTCGTCGGAAACCTGTTGGACGCGTGACTCGACGCGAACCGAAACCACAGCCGGCGAGACCGCCTTCACGATGGGAGCGAAACCCGTCATCTGCGGTGCGTCGAGATGCACGGGCTCGGCAAAGGCGCCGGTGACGCGCGCCGGAAGACCGGAAGACAGGAGAACGGCAGCAAGGCCTGCCACAGCCGTAGACTTCAGAACGATCTTATAGGACAAGCCGCGATTGGAGTTCGAAGAAGACATTAGATCTACCACCCTTTTTTAGTTATCAGGATCGTGCTTAACGAGCCCGCTCAGTTGATGAGAAAGAGATAGACCGAAAGACCTTACTGTGAAGTGGCTAAGGAATGAATTTTTCGTAATGTTGTGTAAGACAGTAAGTGAAGCGTAGTTATTCTTTGAGAATTGCTTCCAGCCGCGCTTTTTCTTCATCCGTCAAAACAGCGGCTTTTCGCCGGCCATTGCGCGATGTGGCGAAGAAGCCCAGCGCCATCACGCCGATGATGGCCAGCACCGCCGGGGCGCCCCAGAGCAGCAGCGTGTGTTCGGAGAGCCGCGGCCGCAGCAGCACGAATTCGCCATAGCGCGAGACGAGGTAGTCGTAGACCTGCTGATCGGTCGCGCCCGCCTTCAGCCTTTCCCGTACCAGAAGCCGCAGATCGCGGGCGAGTTCCGCATTCGAATCGTCGATCGACTGGTTCTGGCAGACGAGGCAGCGCAGATGCGAGGAGATTTCGCGCGCCCGTGCTTCGAGCTTCGGATCGGACAGTACTTCGTCCGGATTGACCGCATGTGCTGGCAAGGCCGAGAGGAGAAGAAACAGGGCGAAAGCCAGCCGGCGGATCATTCGGCGGCCTCCAGAGCGGGCGCGGCAACCTTTTTCGCACGACGCGCCGGTGCACCGACGCGCAGACGGCGATCCGACAGCGAGATGAAACCGCCGGCCATCATGATCAGCGCACCGAACCAGATGCAGATGATGAACGGCTTCCACCAGACGCGCACCACGATGCCACCATCCGGCATGAGGTCACCCAATGCCACATAGAACTGGCTGAGCCCGAAGGTTCGGATGCCGGCTTCCGTCGTCGGCATCTGGCGGGCCATATAGACGCGCTTGGAGGAGGAAATCTGGCCCACAGAAACCCCCGCCTTCGTAAGGCTGAACGTGCCGCGATCCTCGGTGAAATTCGGGCCCTGCCCGCGCTTCATGCCCTCGAACTTGAGCACATAGCCGCCGGCCTCAACCGTCTGCCCAGGTTTCATTTCCACCACGTTTTCCGTCTGGAAGGCGCTGACCGCAATGATGCCGAGAACGCTGACGCCAAGACCGAAATGGGCAAAGGCCGTGCCGATGGCGGAACGCGGCAAACCAGCGAGCCGGCGCAGAGCCGTCGAGAACGGCACCTTGCCAAAGCCGCCGCGGAACCAAAGATCGGTCAGGGCGCCGACCATCAGATAGAAGGCGAGCGCTATGCCGAGAACGGCGAGAACCGGGCCGCCATTCTCGAAATACCAGATCGCGATGGCGATCACGAAACCGGCCGCCACGGCGAAGAAGAGGCGCTGCGCCGCACCCAGAAGATCGGCGCGCTTCCAGGCGAGCAGGGGCCCGAAAGGAACGGCCAGAAGCAGCGGCAGCATCAGCAGGCCGAAAGTCAGGTTGAAGAAGGGCGCACCGACCGAGATCTTCTCGCCGGTGAGAGATTCCAGCGCCATCGGATAGAGGGTGCCGATGAGAACCGTGGCGGTCGAAACCGTCAGGATCAGGTTATTCAGGACGAGCGCGCCCTCGCGGGAAACCGGCGCGAAGAGGCCCCCTGCCGTCAGCGACCCGGCGCGCAATGCAAACAGCGTCAGCGCGCCGCCGATGAAGATGACCAGAATGGCGAGAATGAAGACGCCGCGGGAGGGATCGCTGGCGAAGGCGTGAACCGAGGTCAGAACGCCGGAACGGACGAGGAAGGTGCCCAGCAGCGACAGCGAGAAGGTCAGGATCGCCAGAAGCACGGTCCAGATTTTCAGCGCCTCGCGCTTTTCCATGACGAGCGCCGAGTGCAGCAGCGCAGTCCCCGCGAGCCAGGGCATGAAGGAGGCGTTTTCCACCGGATCCCAGAACCACCAGCCGCCCCAGCCAAGCTCGTAATAGGCCCAATAGGAGCCCATGGCGATGCCGGCGGTGAGGAAGGTCCAGGCCGCCAGCGCCCAGGGACGCACCCAGCGCGCCCAGGCCGCATCAATGCGGCCTTCCATCAGGGCTGCAACGGCAAAGGAGAAACAAACCGAGAAGCCGACATAGCCGAGATACAGCAGCGGCGGATGGATGGCGAGGCCCACATCCTGCAGAACCGGATTGAGGTCGCGACCTTCCGGCGGCGGCGGAAATATCCGCAGGAACGGATTGGAGGTCAGCACGATGAAGAGGATGAAGGCGGCGGAAATCCAACCCTGCACGGCCAGAACATTGGCCTTCAGCGAAGCAGGCAGATTGCCGCCGAAGAGAGCCACCAGCGCGCTGAACAGCGACAGAATGAAGAGCCAGAGCATCATCGAGCCTTCGTGATTGCCCCAGACGCCGGACACCTTGTAGAGCGTCGGGATCAGCGAATGCGAATTCTGCCAGACATTGGCGACAGAGAAATCCGAAACCAGATGCGCATGCATCAGAACGCCGAAGGAGATCGTCACAAGGACGAACTGTCCGAGTGCGGCAACCGGGGCGACAGCCATGAGATTGGCATCACCGCGCCAGGCGCCGACCGCCGGAAGCACCGAGAGCACGATGGCTGTCGCCAGGGACAGGACAAGCGCATAGAGGCCGAATTCGATGATCACTTGATCTTCTCCTTGCCGCTGAGCTCAACGCCTTGCGCCTTCAGCCGGTCCGCAACATCCTTGGGCATGTAGGTTTCGTCATGCTTGGCGAGAACCGTATCAGCGACGAAAACCGGACTGCCCGCCACGAATGCGCCTTCGGCGACGACCCCCTGCCCCTCACGAAACAGATCCGGCAGGATGCCCGTATAGGTCACCTTCACGGTCGAGAGCGTATCCGTCACCTCGAAGGTCGAGGTCGTGCCCTCGCCGCGCACCCACGAGCCGGTTTTCACCAGACCGCCGAGACGGATACGCGTACCGGGCTTGACGTCCGCCTTCGCGAGATCACCCGGAACATAGAAATAGGAGACCGACTGGCTGAAGGCGAACATGACGAGGAATACTGCCACGACGATGAAACCGACACCGCCGGAAATGATGGCGAGGCGCTTCTGCTTGCGAGTCATGGCTTTGCCTCCGGGGCCTTGATGCCAAACTGAGCGGCCAGCGCGACAAGCTGCTTGCCCTGTTGGCTGTCTGCCGGGAAGGTTTTCAGCGCGCTTTCGAGCGCCTCGCCGGCCTTGTCCGCCTGTTTCAGCATGGCATAGGAGCGCACAAGCCGCATCCAGCCTTCGAAATTGTTGGGATTGGCCTTCAGCTTTTCGCTGAGGCCAGCCACCATGTTCTGGATCATCTGCTGGCGGTCGCCCGCGCTCATATCCTGTGCGGCGGCAATATCGGCGGCCGTGGGATTGCCCGGCGCATCGGGATTTGCCGGTCCCTGACCCGGCTTCGCCTCGCTCGTCCCCTTCTGGAGATTGGCGATATGCTGGGCGACAAGCGGCTGCCAGGGCGCATCGGGCGCAGAGGACTTGGCCAGCGCCTGAAACGCCGCCAGCGCCTCCATGCTGCGACCTTCCTGCTCCAGCGCATAGGCGAGATAGAATTCCGAGCGCGCGTCGTTGCGGTCGAGGCTCAGCGCCTTCCGAAAAGCATCCGTCGCCTCGGAGTTGACCAGGCCCTGGTTCGACATCACGATGGCTTCGCCCAGCCCGCCCAGACGCTCCACGCTCTCGCCGCGAATGCGGATCGCCTGACGATAGGCGTTTGCGGCATCGCCGGGACGGCGGTTGCGCAGATAGATCGGCGCGACAAGATCCCAGCCCGCACCGTCGTCCGGATTCTGGATGAGGTGATTTTCCGCCTTCGCAAGAAGCAGCGAGACGTCGTTGCCGGGATTGGCAAGGCGCGCGGCCAGCGGCGCATCGGGAGCCCCGGGATTGCCGGTCAGGAGATAAAGGCCGATGCCGATGGCGGGAAGGATCAGGATGATGAAGGCCTGTGCCAGCGGATGACGGCTGCGCCTTTGCGCGGCCTGGGCACCGTCCGTCTCCTTGCTCGCCTTGTCGGCGGAAGACAGCAGCCGGCGGCCGATTTCGGCGCGGGCGTAGTCCGCCTCCTCGCTCGAGATCAGGCCCGCGGCAGCGTCGCGGTCGACCTCCGCCATCTGGTCGCGATAGACCTCGACGTCATGGCTATGCTCGCCGCCAGCGGTTGCCGGACGACGCAAAAGCGGCGCGAGAAGGGCGACCGCCAAAAGCGCGGTGAGACAGGAGACAAGGATCCAAAACAGCATGCCGCTCAATTACCCGAAGGCCAGTGGGTTTCCAACTGACAAAAGGCAATACACGGCAATTTGACGCGGGCGTTTGACCTCGCTCAAACGATGGCGGACGATCAATTTATCGTGAAGCCGGACCTGACGACCGCAATAACGGAGCGACCGCTCGAAGGGTCTCGGGTGACACGCATCAGGAGAGCGGCGTCCAGGTTCCGTTCGGATTGCGGCAAGCCGCCCCGCGCGAGACCAGCGAGCGACCGTCGACGTTCACCGTCTGGGTATACTGACGGCAATTCTGCGTTCCGACCTGATAGGGGGTGGCGGCGACTACCGTTCCGCTGACACCGGTTGCACCGGACCACGGAACCGCCTGCCCGCCGGGGGCATCTTCCAGCGCCTTGTACTCGGCCTGAAGCGCCAGCTTGCGGTCTTCCGCACCGAGATTGGTGCCGTCGATCTTGGAGATCAGGCCGCCATCGAGCGCACGGACAAAGGCGTCGCCCGACGAATAGGACGTCTGCGGCGCGGCAAATGCCAGTGGCACCACGGATTGCTTCGACGTTGTCGCGCAGCCGGATACGAGAAACGCCGCCGCCAGAATGGCACACGTCCCCGTCAGTTTCATCGTTTGCGCCGTGACCCCGACCATCATTTCCCCGTCTACCGTCCTGCCATTCTTGCCCGGATGGACCACCCTCTTGGCCCCGCCACATTAATTATGGGGAACAAGAGCCTCAGAATCAACCACGTTTCGGCTTTTCCTGCGCCACAATCGGCAAAATCAGCGTGGCGCGCAGTCCGCCAGTGGGTCCGCGCGACAGGTCCAGCAGTCCCGAATATTCGGAAACGATCTCGCTGACGATGGAAAGGCCGAGGCCGGAGCCGGGACGGCTCTCATCGAGACGCCGGCCGCGTTTCAATGCTTCCTTGATCTCATCCGGCTCCAGACCCGGTCCATCGTCCTCGATGATCAGCTGCGCCATGTCGCGCCCGTCCTGCGGATCGAACTCGGCAAGCGCCACCCGGATGGAGGCTTTCGCGAAACGGGCGGCGTTTTCCAGAAGATTGCCCAGAATCTCCTCGATATCCTGCTGCTCCATCGCAAAGACCGTGCCGGGGGCACTGTCATCCATCTCGAATTCGAGCTCGCGATTAAGCTTCTGCATGACGCGGACGATGCGGTCGAGGACCGGCCGCGCCTCGGTGCGCGCCAGCACGGTCTCGCGCTGGGCGGCGATGCGGGCACGGTTGAGATAGGACTGTACCTGCGACTGCATGGCTTCGGCCTGCTGCTTGACCAGTGCGCCATGCGCCGGCGTCATCGCATGGGCCTCGTTGATCAGCACGGCAATCGGCGTTTTGAGGGAATGAGCGAGATTGCCGACCTGCATGCGCGCGCGCTCGATGATGCGGCGGTTGTTGTCGATCAGTGCGTTGACCTCATTGGCCAGCGGCCGGATTTCGCTCGGGAAACGGCCTTCCAGCCGCTCGGCGCGGCCGGCACGGATGTTTTCCAGCGCATTGCGGACGCGGTCGAGCGGTCGCAGGCCGATCAAGATGGCCAGTGCGTTGGCAAGCAGACTGCCCGCGCCGAAAATGGTCAGCGCCAGATAGAGGCTGCGGTTGAAGGCGCTGACGCTCGCTTCGACAACCGCCTTGTTGCCGGTGACGCGAAAGCGGACGATATCGCCCTGATCGTCCAGCTCGACTTCCGTTTCGGCGACGGAAATATTGTTTCCGAGCGTATCCTTCATGTCGTAGAAGCGCTGGAAGCGGATGTCGAAAGGCACTTCGCTGACAGACTTTTCCGGCAGCGGCGTTGCGCCGAGCGACGGCGAGACGAGCGGCGTCGTCTTATATTGCCCCACGCCCTCGGCGATCCAGTACCAGCCGGTGCCCGGCTGCGAGAACTGCAGGTCGCCCAGTTCCGGACGGCCCGTCAGCTGCCTGTTCTCGTTGATGGACACGGAATTGACGACGTTGAAGAGATGGGCGCGCAGGAGATCGCGGAAACTCTTTTCCGCATCGCGCCGGTAGAGCGTGGAAATGGCGATGGCAATCACGACAAGGCCGGCAATCGCCCAGACCGAAACGGACAGGACGACGCGTAGCGTCAGCGATTGCGTTCCCAACCCCATCCTCACGCCCCGGGGCTCATGTCACGCGCCTCATTTGGCGGGGGCCTGCATGCGATAGCCAAGACCGCGCACCGTCTCGATCATGTCGACGCCCATCTTCTTGCGAAGCCGGCCGACAAAGACCTCGATCGTGTTGCTGTCGCGGTCGAAGTCCTGATCGTAGAGATGCTCTGTCAGTTCCGTACGCGAAACGACCTCGCCCATATGGTGCATGAGGTAGGAGAGCAGACGAAACTCGTGCGAGGTCAGCTTCAGCGTCACGCCGTCGACCGTCGCCTTGGAACTCTTGGTGTCCAGACGAACCGGGCCACAGATGAGATCGGAGGAGGCATGGCCGGCGGCGCGGCGGATGAGCGCGCGAAGGCGGGCCAGCACTTCCTCGATATGGAATGGCTTGGCGACATAGTCGTCGGCGCCGGCATCGATGCCGGCCACCTTGTCCGACCAGCGGTCGCGAGCGGTCAGGATCAGAACCGGCATGACGCGGCCGGCGGCGCGCCATTTTTCCAGAACGGTAATGCCATCCATTTCCGGCAGGCCGATATCGAGCACGACGGCGTCATAGGGCTCGGTGTCGCCGAGGAAATGCCCCTCCTCGCCGTCAAAGGCCTGATCGACGACATAGCCGGCCTCTTTCAGCGTATCGCTAAGCTGCCGGTTCAGGTTCTCGTCGTCTTCCACGACCAGTATGCGCATGCGTCAAATCCCGTTTCTCGTGCCGCCGAGGGCGGCCAAATCCATTGGCCCATGGCTCATGGGTTATGCGGCCGGGCACAGGCCTCACATGGGCTTGTGCACGACCTTCTTCTTCGGCCGTTCACCGTTGTTCTGCACCAATATCGTGATGACGCATTCATTGCCAACGGGTTCGACGGAGAGCAGCGTGCCGCCGTTTTCCGACAACGCCTCGCGAGCGGCTGCCGAACAATCGCCGCGAACGGCGATAAGGTCCTTGCTGGCAGGCTCGCCAGTCAGGCCAAGTCCGAGGGCCGCCACGGCCAAAATCAGATGCGATCCCATTGCATTGCTTTCATGAGCTTGGATGTCTCAAATCGAGCCTATTCATACAGATGCGCATCTGAATGACAAATGAACATGAGCCGAAAAGTCGCCGCCGCGCAAGACGGAACCAACTGCGAGGCTGCTTCGTCCCCGCTCTTCAGCAATCACGCCTGACGGCAAGCAAGGTCTCGCGGCATCCGTTCATTTGGTGGATTTCGCCGAGCCCGGGCCATAGGCAATATAGGCAAAGCAGCCGAGGCCGATGGCGACAGGCAGGACGGACCAGAAGAAAATGTCGAAAATCATGTGAGTATCCCAAAAGCCTGAAACGAATCAGCCCAAAATAGCCCAAGACCCCTCCTCCGCACCCCCAATTTTCAAGGGGTGCGGAGCGGGCCGCAAGCCTCACGCCACCTTCGTTGTCGCCTTCATCCGGCCCCAGATGGCGACTAGCCCGCCGACCGTGCCCGCCAGCGATAGCGCCGCGTCGGCAAGCTGCCCCTGATCGGCGACGGAGAGATTGTAGCCGCCGGCATGCGCCAGCGAGGCCGAAATGGCGATGATCGCGCCCCAGATGGTGCGTGACTGGTACCAGGTCTTGATGTCTTCCATGGTTTTTTCCTTTGACTTGAGGGGGTTGCAACACTCAAAGCGAAATCGTCGCCTCGGCGGGAAGGCCGGAGGCGACAGTCCAGCCGATCTGGCGGACGCGGGTGCGCAGGACAGAAGGCGGCGCACCGAAGTCGGCCAGCACATCGGCCGCGGCATAGGTAAAGGATGGCGCAGTCACCTCGGCATGCCGGACCACTCCACCGCCCGCATTGATGATCTCGACCAGATATCGCTCCTGCGGCTCGTCAAGCGGGATGTCGTAGGCGTCCCAGTTGTCGCCATCGATGCGGCCGGCTCGGATCCATGACAGGCGGATATCGCCGGACGCCTGCCGCGCGGCGGCCAGATGAACCGGGGCAAGCGGCGTCGCCGCCCGCCGCCCGCCGGCAAAGGCGAAGGGCCCAACGGTCGACACGCCCGCCTCCGCCCGCCAGTTGAGTGAGAGCCCCGCCTCCCCGGGATCGAGCCCCAGCGAAACCACGGCCTCGTTGAGAAGGACCACCTCTGCACCGGCCGCGCCCCCCGCCGCCATGGCATCCGCCGTGCCGAGTTGACCGCGCAGGAGGCCGGTCAACCGCCAGCGGGCCGCCGCCACCTCCTCAGCCGCCTCGAAGCTGACGATCTCGAAAACGCCGTTGACGGCGCGCACAGCCAGCCGGTTGGCGCCGGCCAGAAGCTCGGCCTCCGTCACCGACCCGAAGCTGCCGAAGGCGAGCGTGACATCCAGCGCGTCGGCGCGGTCGATCCGGCCGGAGAAGCCAGGCGCAAGCGGGCTTGCAAGCCGCCCCATCGTGGCAGGCCGCGCAACGACCGCCCGCGGGCGATAGCCTTCCGTTCCGGTCGCGGCAGAGAGCGTCACCGTTCGCCAGGGCCGCGCCAGCACGACGGCGCAGGCATAGGCTTCCGGCGGTTTCGAGCCGAGGCAGGGCAAATCGAGGAAGACGACATCCGGTGCAAAGGCTTGCGCCGCGCCACCACCGGACCCAGCACGGGTCACACTCGACTGATAGGCATGCGCGCCAACCGGTGGCGTATATTCGACGGCCTCGATCGCCCGCGCGGCGCCATCCTCGATGCGCGCGACGCGAAAACGGCCGGCAAGATCGGGCAGCGTGACGGCATCGCCGGGCTCGATGTCCATGAGATACGGCGCGACTCCAAGCTTCACCGAACGGCGGGCCAGTCGCTGATCCCGCAGGATCTCTTCTGCCGCAGCGGCCGCCGTCGCTTCCGACAACACACCGGCAATCGCGCCGGCGGCCATGCGGTCATTGCCGGCCGACATGCGGCGCGAGCGGGCGACGGCATTTTCGTAATCCCCCGCCTCGTCATAGTGGTCAAGCGTGGCTTGGGCAGCGACATCGCTTTCCTGCGCCCGCGTTTCGCTCCAGAGCGGTTTGCCCTCGATGTCGGCCAGCACGTCGAGCTCGCGCGGCGGGCTGGAGACCTTGGCGCGCGAAGAGAAGACCAGTTTGCCGCCGCTCTCGCGGCAATCGATCTGGAAGGCGGCCATCAGCGGTTCGATCATCGTGCGCGCCGAGGCGACATCGCCCTGCACATAGCCGGTGAGATCGCCGGAGAGTGCCGACACATCGAACTCGGCAAAGCCGTTATCGGTGAGGATCTCCGCGATGACATCGGCCAGCGTCCCCGCGCCCAGCCGGCCGTTGAGCCAATGCCCGGTCTGCCAGTTGCCGCCATCGGCAAACAGTGCGGTGTCGTAAGGAAAAGCCGGAATCGGCCGCGCATCCCAGGTCCAGATGGTCATGTCGCGCGAGGACAACATGCCCGATGGCGCGGCCCCGCTATTCCAGTGCTGGTAATGCGCCTCAAGAAAACGCCGCTGCATGGCGTCGCTGCGCTGGCCGGAAGAAAAATGCGGCAGAGCGCTTTCGGCCGATTTCGGATCGGGAAAGACATTCGGCTGGTTCGCGCCACGCTCTACCGCCGGGCAGCCGAGCTCGGTGAACCAGACCGGCTTCATCCCGGGCAGCCAGGCGGTCGGACTGGACAGTTCCGTCCCGCCCCGCCGCTCGTAGTGCCGGTTCGCCCACCAGCTGCCAATGTCCTTGGCGCGGAAGACCCACGGCTTGCCAGCCGCGCCATCCGTGATGGCTGATCGGCTGCGGCTTTGCCGCGCGGCGTCGCTGGCATAATACCAGTCGAAATATTCGCCTCCGGTGATGGCGCGCGCCATGGCGTCGCGATCGTCGGCCGTTGTTGCGCCATCAGGACTGGCCGCGAGCAGATCGTCGTCGCGCCAGTCGGCCAGCGGCCAATAATTGTCGATGCCGACCGCGTCGATAGCCGGGCTCGCCCAGAGCGGATCGAGATTGAAGAAGACGTCGCCCGAACCATCGTCCGGGCGCAGTCCGGAATATTCGCTCCAGTCGGCAGCATAGGTGAGCTTGACGCCACCACCCAAAATCCCGCGCACATCGGCAGCGAGCGCGGTCAACACCTCGACGAAGGGAAACGCCCCGGCCTGATCGCGCAGTCGTGTCAGCCCGCGCATTTCCGAGCCAATGATGAAGGAGTGAACTCCGCCGGCGAGTGCCGCCAGATGTGCATAATGCAGGATCATGCGGCGATAGCCCTCGCCCGATCCCGTATAGCTGACCACGCCGCCGCCGACCGCAAAGTCGCTCACGGCAGCCGTACCACAGAAGGCGTCGATCGCGGCACGCGTCCCGGCGCTCCTGTCCGTCATGGCCGTGATGCGCCCGCGCCACGGATAGGCTGCCTGCCGGTTCCCTCCATAGGGGTCGGGCAGCGCATTGTCGGCCGGAATGTCCATCATCATGAGCGGATAGAGCGTCACGCCGAGCCCGCGCGCCTTGAGATCGGCAATCGCCGCGAGCACGGCGGCATCGTTCGGCGTGCCGCCATAGGCCGGGCCGCCATTCACCTGTGACACGACATGCGCCACGCCGCGCGACACACCGGAGACCTGCCACGGCTGGCTTTCATCCGCGCGGCTCGCCACCTCGACGCCCGGCACGACGCGGCACTCACCGGCGCGCAGATCGGTGCCGAACCAGGAGACGACCAGCGACACACGCTTGAGGTTCGGGCAGAGCGCCTGCAACTCATCGAGCGAGGCCTGCCAGTCGGTCGCGGCATAGCCGACATTGCGGTTGAGGATGCGGGAGGCACCCGGCCCCGTCGTCTCAGTCACCTGCGTGGGCGCATAGCCATGTTCGGTCGCGCCGGGAATGATCGTCACCGCCTCGATCTGCTTCTCCAGCGCCCCGATGGCGCGCACCAGCTCGAACTGGAGTACCGGAATGCGATTGCCGAAATCATCGAGCGCCAGACGCTCGAAGACGACATAGGCCGTGTTGCGATAGGCGGGCGCTTGGCCCGCGCCCTGCTTCGCCTCGATCAACGGATCGGGCATCTGGTCCGCCGTCCCGCGATAGAGCCGCATCTCGACGCCCGAGAGGTCAAGCGGCTGGCCATCCGCCCAGACACGGCGGATCGCCGTCACCTCGCCCTCGCAAAGCCCCATGGCGAAATTGGCGAAATATCTGTAGCTCGTCGCGGTGGCGCCACCGCCGAAAGCCTTGCCGCCCGAGCGCTCGCTTGTCACCTCTTCCTCGAAGCGCGTTGCCCAGAAGAGCGTGCCGCCGATGCGCGCGGTGCCGTAGAGCCGCGTCACCGGCGTACCCTCGTCCGCGCCCGGGATGCGGGCCGTCGCCAGCCGTGCGCCGGTGACGGTCGAGCCGCCTCCGATCAGAGCGCGGTCGATGGAGGCCCCGGCCAGCGTGCCGACCGCCTGCCCGATGGCAGACCCAACGGGACCGAAGACGGAACCGAGCGCCGCGCCTGCCGCCTGCAACAGCAATGTCGCCATGATGATGAGCCTCAGATGTCAGGAAAACGATGGACGGCGGCGATGCGCCGCGCCCAGGAGGGAACGAGCGGCGACGAGACGACGCCCGCCTGCTCATAAGCGTGAATGAAACGACCATCGCCGGCCAGAATGCCGAGATGCTTGGCCGCAGCCTCGGGCCGGAAGCGGAACAGCAGCACATCGCCCGGCCGCATGTCGCCGCGCGGGATCGGCGGCCCGAAATGCCTCAGCGCCGCCTCTGCCAGCCGCTCCGTGCCGGAGCGTTCGGCCCAATCGTGCGCATAAGGTCCAGGCTCTTCCGGCTCCTCGCCATACAGCTCGCGCCAGATGCCGCGAACGAGCCCGAGACAATCGCAGCCGACGCCCTTTTTCGAGGCCTGATGCCGATAGGGCGTGCCGATCCAGCCGGCGGCAATGTTAAGCATATGCGCCGAAGTTTCCATCCGGTTCATTTCCCGTTCAGGCAGATTAGTGTAAAAAAATCATTAACGGTGAAGAAGAGAGGGAACCTAACGACTTCATCGCGATTACAGAGAGTATCTTGTCTGTATTTGGGGATCGCACATGTCGTTGCAGACGCTCATCATCGTCAGCCTGGTCTTTGCCGGCTTCTTCCTGATTTCCGCGCCCGAACGCGCCTCGCTTCTCAATATGCTCGGCTTCCGCCAGAAGGCAGGACGCTGAGCCATAACCTGCGATTGCCAACATTTGGCTGAAGCCAAGATGTTGACGTCGCTTCCTCTCCCGCAGGGGACGAGGACATCCTCGAGCGCAGAGGACGTCACCTCACGCCACCAGCACCGACCCGTCATGTGTCGTCGCGCCGCTCACATAGCTGTAGGCGAAATCCGAGCCCGGCATGTGCGGGAAGCCCTGAAAATTGAGTGCATTGCCGAACTTGGCCCTGCAGGTCGAAAAGGCCTTGTCACAGCCGGCGACGATCTCGAATGTGTCGCCCGGCATCGCGCTTTCGGGCAGCGGCAGCCAGAAGCTGAGGCGCGCCGGATCGCCGGCCTGATGCCCGCCGATATCCACTGCACGGCCGGCAAGCGTCCCGCTTGTGAAGGTCAGGACGCCGAAGGCGAACCAGCCGCTCGCGAAGCCCGAAATGCCTGACACGCTCACCTGCAAGGTATCGGCCGCAACAATCTCCCCCATCGCCTTGAACGCCGCCAGACTGACGCCGCAGCGCCCATCGCCCAGCCGTGCATCGCAGCGCCGGCCATAGACGCGTCCCGTCGGCTGGTCGAGCCGGGCCGCCAGTCCGCGCAGCTCCGCCCGGAAACTGTTGTCGGTCCGCGTCACCTCTCCGATCTCGCGCACATGTTCGAGCAGGAATTGCGCCGGATCGGCCCAATTGACCAGCAGAACCTCGACCCGCGCGCCGTCGTAACGCCCACGCTCGAGATCGCTGTCCGCAATCGCCTCCGACGAAAACGCTCCGGCCACCTCGCCATTCGGCGCAGCCAACCCCAGCGCCGTTTCCGCTTCGCTGGCCGAAAAGCCGCTGGCGGCGAGAAAGCGTGTGTGGTCCACCGTCAGATCGGCATCATGTTCGGTAAAACCCAGCACGGTTCCGTCGCGCCGCGTGACGCGCCAGCAGCGGCAGAGCGTTGTCGCGCCGGTGTCGATATGCGCCCTCAGCGCGGGCTGCAGCACTCTCATGGCAAAACCTCGATCAGCGGAATGGCGGGAATGCGCCCCGCATTGAAGGCGGAGAGATCGATATCGATGCGGCTCACCGCGAAGCGCACCGGCACGTCGAACTCGAAGCCCGCCTGCACGATGGCCCCGGCGGGTGGAATGAAGCCGCTGGCGAAGGTCACGCGCCCGGTCGTCGCATCGACCGCAAACCGCCCCGCCGCCTGCTCCACACCATTGACCGCCACACGCACCGAGCCCGCCACCGGCTTGGCAATCACGCGCGTAACCGACGCCCCGGCGTCGGCATAGGCTTTCACGAGCTGAAAGCCCGCCGTCACTCCGTCGCCCGCCCCGATCACCTGATCCGTCGGTGTCACCGTCTGCCCCGGTGGACAGGACTGATGATCCACCGGATCGCGAAAGCGAAACCCGTAAAGCTCGCCCGACCGCGCCTCGAAGAAGGCCAGCACCGCATAAAGATCGGCCACCGAGCGAATGCCCGAGCCCGCATCGTAACTCCGCCTGGACGAACGCCACCGCGCATTGCGCGCCTCGCGCCCATTGGAAAGATTGACGATATCCGTCATCCGCTCCGGCCCGCCACTGACGCCAAGCGCCAGCCGCAAGGGGAAACGGACCTCATGGAAGGAGGTCATGATGTGTCCTTTTCTCCTCTCCCCCTGTGGGAGAGGATAGCTCGCCCCAAGAGCCGGAGGCGATTGGCTTGGCGAGCTTGGTGAGGGGGTTACGATGCGGAACCGAGAGGAACGACACGGGGGCCATACAAGGCTCCGTCATACCGGGCTTGACCCGGTATCCAGCGCGCGATGTCCATCGCGCAAGGACTCATCTTTCGACGGGGAAGTTAGAGAAGATTCCTCTCAGCCCGCAGACGCGGGCTGGCTGGATCCCGGCTCAAGGCCGGGATGACGGAGGAGAATTGGCGCCCACAATAGAGGGGAGAGGAGCCACCCTCACACCCCGCGCCTCCCCCGCGCCGTCGCGCGCGTCAGCATGGCCGACACCTGTGCTTCGGATTTGCGGAAGCTGCCGGCGTCGGGGGTGGAGACGTTGAAGACGATGGTCTGGCTCGCCGCTCCGCCGGCACCGGCGGCGACGCCGAGGCGACCGTCGGGGCCGCGTTTGAGGGGGAGGATGGCTTCGGAGCCCGCCTCGCCCATCAGGCCGAACCCGTCGCCCATCGGGAAGTAGGTGGGTGCGGAAACGATGCCGCCGGCGGCGAAGGGCTGGATGGCACCGGGAACGCCGCCCTTGGCGAAGCCGAGCAGGCTGGAGAGACCGCCGGAGAGGCTGCCCGTGAGACTGGAGGTCAGGCTGCCGGCCGCACTGTTGACGAGATTTTCCAGCGGCCTCATGCCGGCGGAGAGCGCGATATCGGTGATGCGGTTGCCGAGGCTTTTGAGCACATCTTCGAGGCTCTTGCCATCGACGCTCGCCGACTTCAGCGCCGAAGAAAGCGCCGCGCCAAAGGATTTCGAGCGCGCCTCGAGCTGCGTCATCGCCTGATCGAGGGCGGTCGTGTCGAGGCTGCCTTGAGCATTGGGGAGGGTCGGATCGGTCATGTGTCATGCTCCTTCAGGTCCGGATAGCGCGCCATCAGGTCTTTCAGCGGCAGATCAAAGCGCGGGCCGAGCCCGCCGGTGACGGCGTGGAACTCGATGGGCGTCAGCGCCCAGAAATCGCGGGGGGAAAGCCGCAGCAGGAAGAGGCCGGCATGGATCGCCTCGCGCCAGGGAAACGCGCGGGGCTGCGCCACCTGTTCCGCTGCGGCGCTCAAGGGTGTGGCGTGTTGCTCTCGCTCAGAGCCTGCCCAACCGCTTGCGATGCCGCCAGCGAGGAAGGTGGCCCCAGGTCTCCACCTTGCGGCCCGAAGGCCGAGAGCAGGAGTTCCGCCACGATCCGCGCGGCACCCGCCAATCCGCCCTCGATCTCCATCTCGCCGACATCCTCATCCGACAGCAGATTGCCACCGCCGCGAAGCCCTGCGCCGATGATGCGGATCATGTCGGCGGCCTTCAGCCGGCCGGTCGAGAAGCGGGCGGCGAGATCGTTCAGGCTCTCCGCGCCGAAAGCCGTTTCCAGCTCGGCAAGACCGCCCAGCGTCAGACAGAGCACGCGCCGCTCGCCGCCGATCATCGCCTCGATCTCGCCGCGCCGGCGGTTGGCGCGGCCCTTGCCGAAGCGCTCCATCACAGTGCTCCGAAGGTCAGCTGGCCGGCCGATTCCAGCGAGAGGTCGAACAGAACCTCGCCATTATACTGGCCGGAATATTCCAGCGCCGCGATCTGGAACGGCCCCGTCACCGTGCCGAAATCCGGAATGACAACCTGCCAGTTGAGGATCGCGCCGGAGAAGAAGGCGCTGCGCACCAGCTCGTCCGAGGCCTGATCCTTGAAGAGGCCGGAGCCGGACAGCGAGGCGCGGTTGACGCCCGCGCCCGCCAGAAGCTCGCGCCAGCGCCCGGCGCTTTCCGCATCCGTCACGTCGACCTGGCTCGCATTGAAGGCAAGCTTGCGGGAACGCAGACCCGCCACGGTGACATAGGCGGAGCCCGTCGTGTTGAAGACTTTCAGAAGCAGATCGCGGCCCTTTTGCGCGGTCATGGCAGTTTCCTTTCGCGATTTCCCGTGCTATATGTTCATATTATGTTCACGTTGAGCGGCCAGTGTGCTCTCGTCATCTCGATCCCGTCTCGTATCCATTCCGCAGGCCGTCTCTTGTCCGTTTCCCCCGTCTCCGCCCCGCATCGCCCTGCACCGTTCTCGAAAGTGCACCTCATCGCGGCGCTCTCCATCTCGCAGCTCATCGGCTGGGGAACGACATTCGACATGCCCTCCGTGCTCGGGCGGGCGATGGAGCGGGATCTTGGCCTTCCCTTCGAGACCATCTTCGGCGGGCTGACAGCGATGATGATCGTCATGGCGCTGGCAAGCCCGCGCGCCGGGCGGTTTCTCGTGACGCTTGGCGCGGCGCGCGTCATGGCGCTGGGGTCGGTTCTGATGGCATCTGGGCTGACGGTTTTGTCGCTGTCGCAAGGGCCGGTCAGCTATTTCGCCGCCTGGCTGATCATCGGACTTGGCGGCACCTGCGCGCTGTCGGTCTCGGCCAATACCGCGGTCGTCGAACGCGAGGGCGCGGCCGCCAAGCGGACGATCGGTACGCTGATGATTTTCACCGGTCTCTCCTCGGCGCTGTTCTGGCCGATCTTGAGCTTTGCCGAAAGCGCCATCGGTTGGCGCGCCACCTTGCAGATGGCCGCTGTGGCCCACATTGTCCTGCTCGTGCCGCTTCACATGTTCGGCCTGCCCGCACGCGGCGACGCGGCTGCTCTGACGGCCTCCGCTGAAGCTGCTTCAAAGCCGCTGCCGAATCTCAATGCACGCGACCGGCTGCGAGCGTTTCTCCTGATTGCCTCGGCCTCCAGCCTCAACAGCCTGACCTCGTTCGGCGTTTCGGCCTCGCTGATCGAATTGCTGAAGCTTGCCGGCGCCACCCCCGGCCTTGCACTGACGCTCGCGTCGTTGCGCGGCGTCATCGGCATTTCGGCGCGTCTCGCCGACCTGGTCGCCGGAGACCGCACCTCGCCCGTCGCCTCAGGCCTTGCCGCCAGCGCCGCCATGTTCTGCTCCTTCCTGCTGCTCGCCGCCTTCCCGGCCTCGCCCTTCGCCGTGCCGCTGATCTTCGTGCTGCTCTACGGCGCGGGATCGGGTGTCGCGGCGGTCGCCCGCGCGCTACTGCCGCTCTCCTTCTTCACGCGGGAGGACTTTGCGACGATGTCGAGCAATGTGGCGCTACCGCAAAACATCGCCTCGGCCCTCTCGCCCGTCATCTTCGCGGCCATGATGGAGAATTTCGGCCTGTCCGGTGTGATCGCGCTCGCGCTGACGCTCACCTTCCTCACCTGCCTAAGCATGGCGGGGCTGATGCTTTTGAGGGCGCGGGCAGACCTGTCGGCTACCGCCTAGCCTGTTCCAACCGTCACCGCCCGAAAGACCATCTCCGCCACATGCGCATCCGTCTTCGCTTCCCGCCGCGTCCGGGTCTTCACATGCAGAAGACTGACCAGCGTCACACCGCCGGAGAGCGTCAATGGCGCATTGTCGAGGCTCCCCCGGATCAGGCCGGCGATCGCCTGCGCCTCCCGATGACCAGCGAGCGATGACCAGGCGTCGAGCGATATCTGATGTTCCAGCCCGCCGTCATTGTCAGCGCCCCACTCGGTAGACGTGATGTCGCGCAGGACGATGTAGGGCATGGCCGCCCTGGTGAGCAGGCGGTCGTGGATGGCGTTCGCGCCGATGATGGCGGTCAGCGCTGCATTGGCGTTGAGTGCGGCGACGATGGCGACAGAAAGGGCGGATTGCAGATCGGTCATAGCGCGCCCTCCTCGCAGAGACAGACCAGATAGCGGCCGGTCTCGTCCGGGTCACGGACAGCGCGGATGGTGAAGACGCGCGCCCCTTTTCGGAAACGCATCCCCTCAGCCACATCTTGGCGGGCGCGGATCCAGATGCGGTGCGTCAATTGCCCGCGCATCTGCCCTGCCGTCTCGGTGAAGGTGAAGCTCGTCGGCTCGATGCGGGCCCAGAGGGAAGCGGCGACCGTCCAGGCGAGCGCCGCGCCGCCCTGCCCGTCGGGCGTTGGCGTGGCCGCTTCGAGGTCGAGACGGGCGGTGAACTGGCCGGGGTCGAGAAAGGTCATGTTCATGGCTCAGAGCCTCACCGGCCGATAGGGCGAAACCAGCCGGTCATAGCCGGCGGGAATGGCGGCGGGCTGCATTTCGGAGGGGATCGCGCCGCGTAGCTCGTACATCAGCGCCACATGCATCAGCATGGCCCGCTTCAGCGTATCCGGCACGTCGGCGCCGGTATTGCCGAAGCCGGCCGTAACGTCGATTTCGATGCCGTTGAGCGGCCGGCTCGTCGGCGGCTGCGCGGGCAGGAAGAGACGCGCGGGGCTTGCGGCGGAATCCAGCACATGACCAGTCAACGCCACAGCCAACGGATTGCCGGCCGCGTCGTAAACCGTCACGCTTTCAAGGCTTTGCAGCGGCGCGATGGCAAGTTGAATCAAGCCATCCGCCGGCCAGTCGTCGCGGTAGAAGCGAAGTCGCTGGGTGATCAGGGCAAGACCGGTGGTCGCTTCCAGATATTGCCGGGCGGCGACGGCGAGGCTGGCGAGAAGCGCATCTTCCGCGCTGCCGTCGAGGCGCAAATGCGTTTTCACCTCCGCAAGCGTCAGCGGCTCGGCAGCGGGTGGCGTGATGATGGCGTGGGTCATGGGGCCTCGAATATTTCTTGAACTTCGGGGTTCAATGCGTGGCCGCCCCCTCTCTTGCGATTTCTGATGTTTAGCCTGCGGCTAAGCCATCGAAATCGCTTTCTCCCCCACCAGGGTGGAGATTGGAGCGAGAGGGAACGGCATCATCCCCATCTCCCCCTTGGTGGGGGAGAAAGCAAAATCACGGTCTTAGGCGAAGCCTAAGTCGTAGATTTTGCAAGAGAGGGGGGGCGGGGCGGTTAGGCGCTACATCACGCCGTGCCGAACTTGACCAGCTTGATCGCCTCGAAGTTCTGCACCCCCCCGCCGACGCGCTTGGTCGTGTAGAACAGCACGTAGGGCTTGGCGGAATAGGGATCGCGCAGCACGCGGACGCCGAGGCGATCGACGACGAGATAGCCGGCACGGAAGTCGCCGATGGCGATGGAGAAACTGTCCGCGCCGATATTCGGCATGTCTTCCGCCTCCACCACCGGATAGCCCATGAGGCTGGCCGGCTGGCCGGGGCCGGTCGGCGGCAGCCAGAGATAGTTGCCGTTGGCGTCCTTGAAGCGGCGGATCTGGTTCTGCGTCTTGCGGTTCATCACGATCGAGGCATTCTGGCGATAGCCGGCCTTCAGCGCGTAAATCGTATCGATCAGCACATCCGATGCGCCGGAGGCGGCGAAACCGCCCGAGACGCCGGTCGTCACATAGCCGAGCTTGCCCCAGCTCCAGCTGGCGTCCGCCGCCTTCGGCGCGGTGAGAAAGCCCGACGGCTGCGTGACGCCATCGCCGTTGACGAAGGCCGCCCCCTCCTGCTCGGCAAAGGCAATTTCGATCTCGGAGGACATCCAGGCTTCGATATCGACCGCGCTGTCATCCAGCAGCGCCTGCGTGGCCGCCGGCATGGCGTAAAGCTCCATCACCGGAAACGCGAGTTCGGCGAGCTGGGCGCTCGACGTCTGCGGGCGCGCCGCCGTTTCGCCGGCCCAGCCGGTCGCCATGCCGGAGGTCGCGAAGGGCTTCTTCAGCACGGCGGTCGAGACCTGCCGCACGGTCGCCAGCGCGCGGATCGGCGAGACGACCGAGAGACGGCGGCCGATTTCGGCATCGAGTTCCGGCGTCACCGTGTAGCCGCCATCCGCGCCTGAGCCAATCGACATCGCCTTGGCCTCGATCTGGCGCAGGTTCGTCTCGTCGCCGCGGCGGATATAGGCCTCAAAAGCCGTCTTGTGCTCCAGCGCGTCGGCCGCCGAGGCGCCCGGCCGGCCAAGCGGCGGACGCGCCCCCTTCAGCGCCAGGCGATCGAGAAGCTTCTTCTGCTCGTCCATCGCCTTGTCGATGCGGCCGAGCTTTTCGATGGTGAGCGCATCCGCGACCTGCTTCTTTTCCATTTCGGCCAGCCGCCGGTCATTCGTCTCCTTGAAGGCCTCGAAGCCTTCCATGAAGGTATCGAAAGCCGCATTCACATCATCCGGCGCCGCCTTGATTTCCGGCGCGGTGGTCATGGTTTCTTGGGTCATGTGCATTTCCTTTTTGAGGCAACAAAAAAGGGGCCGCGAAGCGACCCCTCAGGCGAAACCGGCGCGTGGATGGCGGGCCGGGGATGGTGGATTGGTCAGGTGATGGCGTCGATCCCGCGCCGGCGAATGAGGTTCAGAAGAACCAGCGCCGGCCCTTTGGGCTTTTTCGCTCCGCGCTCCAGTTGCGAGACATAGCCGGTCGTCAGGTTCAGATGACGGGCAAAGACGGCCTGGCTCATATTGGCCTTCTCGCGTAGCGCCCGGATATCCTCGCCCGAAAGCGCGATCAGATCGGAGGGTGCATCCTGAACCGCATGCCGCAACGTGATCTTGCGATGCTCGTCAGGGGTCAGCAGTCCCAGTTCCGCCATATCGTCCGCGGTTTCGAGAAGGGCTTGCGCCAGCCCGCTGTTCTTATGTCCGTTTTCCATCGTCCATTTCCTCAAGTTGGCCGGTGCGCGCCGCAGCCTCCAGGTCAGCATCACCGGCGCGCAGCCACGCCCGCGCCAGTTCCCGCAAAGTCTGCAATTCATCCGGCCCGACATTCTCGCGCTCGTTCTTGGCAAAGGCGTAGAGAAAGACAGCGCGATCCCCGCTTTTGAAGGCCAGCATCGTGCGAAAACCGCCCGAACGCCCTTGCCCACTCCGCGCCACCCGCATCTTGATCAAACCGCCACCGAGATCGGCATCGACAAGACCGCGTTCGGCACGCTCAACAGCCTCGGCAAGGCTTGCACCACTCACGCGTTCACGGCGAACGAAACGTGCCGTCCAGCGGGTGAGAAAGATGCGCAAGCCGAACCCCTATCGCTCCATAAACTATAGTTTATAGTGCTATATTTCGAATTTCAACCCCGCATCACCCCCGCCGCATGCCTGAGCTTTGCGGCCAGCAGCGCCCCGCCGCTCATCTCCTTCACCTCGCTAACGCGGGCAGATGGAAGCATCGGAAACGTGACGACGGAGATTTCCCAGAGGTCGGCTTCGAGGATGTGGCGGATGCCCGTCTTGGCGTCGCGCCTGGCCCGCACCGTGCGGAAGCCGATGGAGAGACCGTCGAGCGCGCGGGCCTTCATCAGCCGACGCACCTCGTCGGCCTTGGCGACGCCCGGTGCAAACTGACCCTCGACATAGAGCCCGCGCGCATCCTCCTTCAGCGTGACCCAGCGGCCGAGCGGGCTTGCCGGATCGTGCTGGAAGAGCATGCGGATGCCGGCAATGCCGCGTTCGGACAGCGAACGCGAAAACGCCCCGCGCTCGATCACATCCTTGCCGAGATCCGGCTCACCGAACAGGCTCGCATAGCCGGAGAAGCGCCCTTCGGCGGTCACGCCCTTGAGTTCGAGGGACAGGAATTTGTGCTCGCAATCGGCGGTCAGCATGGGTGGGGTTTCCTCGTGGATGGGGCAATGAAAAACCCGGCACGAAGGCCGGGTTGGGATAGGGTATCATTGAGGCATTGATCAGCCGGAGGCGCGCCGTTCGTGAGCAATGGTCGGAGAAGGCACGGCCCGCCCATGATCAATCGCAGCCTCGATCCAGCAATCGATCGCATCCTGAACATTGGCCAAGGCCTCTTCAGGCGTTTCGCCATCGCTCATGCATCCAGGCAGATCGGGAACCGTCGCGACAAAACCACCGCCCTCGTCTTCCGACAGCGGCGAAAGCAGAACTGCGTATTCCAGCGCTTTCATGTCTCGGTCCTCACGGCGTCGATGAATTCTACCGACCTACGAATATATACAGGTTTGATCGGCCGCTTGAAAGGGATCGTCAAAATCTCGGCTTGCGATGCGTGCGTGACCTTGCAGTGGGACCCGCCGCCGCGCGGTGTCGCAAAGGTCACTCCATACTCTCGGCAAAGCGCCTCCACATCGGAGATGCGCCAGTCGGCTCTAGTATTGGCTCGCATTCTCTCCAACCGAGACCCCAACGAAGACCTCCGACAACCGCCCGTTCGTGCCATGATTGCAGACATTCAATCCACCATCAATAGCCCCTCACCGCCCCCACCGCTCCGCGACCCTCCTCAGCGCCCCCAGCGCCCACCAGGCGGTGAGGCTGACGGCGGCGGAGCCGGAGAGGACGGTTTCGGGCGCGGAGAGCGTGGCTGCGAGGCCGAACTTTTCGGCGCCGATGAGGCCCGCGGCCGGGCCGAAGACGAGGCCGGCGACGAGGCCGGTGGCAAGCCTTGTCGCCGCCTCGCGCCTGCCATGCGGCAGCATGTAGATGAGCGAAATGGCCACGCCCGCCACGGAGCCCGCAATGCGCGCCGCCATCATCTGGCCGTCGCCCGCGATATAAGTCATCGTTAAATCCTCGCTGATAGACTGCGGACCGATCAACCCCGCGCGAACGCCTGGCGTCCCGCGCCGGCGAAGCCTTGACGTTGAGGCTTGCCGTTGAGTCAGGCGTCCGCAATTTCGTGAATCCTTTGAATCGCCTACGCCGTTTTCTTGCGGCGGCAATTCGGCGTCCATGCCATCTGGCGCACAATCCGATTCCGCAGGATGCAACAAGTCCTTGAAGATGCGGGATAAACGCGCCCTGAAAGGCGAGTTCTCCCGGTGCATCACAGCTTTGGCGCTCTGGACAGCGCATCCAAAAGGCGAAACATTCGGCTCGTCCTTCAGGAGCCGAAACCCATGTCCACCGCTGCCCAATCCGATTTCGCCGTTTTCAATCTCGCCGCCTTCGAGGCAGCCACCGGCGCGAACCGCGCGAGCCTTGCGCGCGAACTCGACCGCATCTGTCGCGAAACGGGGTTTCTCGCGATCTCCGGCCACGGCATCGCGCCGGAAGTCATTGCCAATCTCAGCGCCAAGGCCCGCGCCTTCTTCGATCTTGCGCCGGAGGTGAAGCATCGCGCGGCCCCGCCTTACGCAGGCTATCCGTATGGCTATCTCGGCCCCGGCGTGGAAGCGCTGGCGAAATCGCGCGGCGTCGATTCCCCGCCGGACCTGAAGGAGAGCTTCAATGCCGGGCCTTTGACCACACCGCCGGGCATGACGGACAAGGACGCTCTCTCCTTCTGCTTTGCCGACAATATCTGGCCGGAGGGGCCGGAGGGTTTCCGCCCCGCCTGGGAGGCCTATTTCACCGCGATGGCGGATCTGGCGAAGCGCATTATGCGCGCCTTTGCCGAGGCGCTGGAGCTTGAGACGCATTTCTTCGACCCGTTCCTCAAGAACCCGATCAGCGCCATGCGGGCGCTGAACTATCCTGAGCTCGACCGCGCGCCGCCGGAAGGGCAGCTCCGCGCCGGCGCGCATACCGATTATGGCAGCCTGACGATCCTGCTTCCCGATGCCGGCTCACGCGGGCTGGAAATCATGACGCCGGAGGGCACCTGGCGCGAGATCCCGCCGGTCGACGGCGCCTTCGTCATCAATATCGGCGACCTGATGGCGCGCTGGACCAACGACCGCTGGGTCTCCACCCTCCACCGCGTCGTCAACGTGCCCCCCGAACAAGGCGGCCTCAACCGCCGCCAGTCCATCGCCTTCTTCCACCAGCCGGACTGGCACGCGGAGATTTCGACGCTGCCGTCGTGTGTCGGCGCGGGGGACGCGGGGAAGTACGAGCCGGTGCTGTCGGGGCCGTATCTGATGGGGAAGTTTCGGAAGACGGTGATGTGAAGGGGATGGCGGGCGGCGACCTGCCGCCCTACTCGATTGACTTCAATACGCCAAAGCCGTGCCATCACCGCCGTTTTTGCCGTTTTTCTCCGACTTCAGCATGGCGCCGACTTTTGCGACCCTATCAAATACGGATTCAGGAGCCATCGCGCCTTCGCCAGCATTTTCTAATATATCTACTTGATCGGCATACATGACAGGAAGAAAAAGTGTAAACGCCATCAACGCCTTGTGAATATCTGCGGCAAGTTCAGGGTGCGACAGATGGAGACGATCGATAGCCCTCGATAATTCGTTCGGCTGCGCAGGCTTTCTCGACTTTCTTGCGGTTGTTTTTAGATAAAACTCGGAGAAACTACGCCCAAGTTCAGGATCGGATACTGCATTCAGCATGGTCAGCAAAACTTCGCGCACAGCGGGCGGGGTCGCCCCGTTCTGCAAAACCCGCTCCGCCGAAATCATTGCCGATTCCATTTCAACCGTCGCGTGCTGGAAAAAACTCGCTCGCACTTGCTGTTCTCTAATCTTCACTGCGCCAAACGCCGCGGCGAACAAAGTGAAAGCAAGCACCAATACGATTGTGCCAGAATTCGCTGCGATATAATCAAAAGCCGAAACCATCATTTGCGTCCCTGCTTGACACGCTCGCTCATTGCCTTGAGCTTTTTTTGCTCGTCTGGAGTTGCGGAGTCAAGAATGAGTTTTTTGGCCCTTGCTGGTGGCAAACTTTTGAAAAGCTCTTCTCGTTCCTTAGCCTGCAATTTGCTGAGCGCATATCGGTAAATTACATACGAGATAATCAAAAATCCCGCCATTTCAACGGCGACGATCAACTCCACACGCGCGGCTACAAGAACCGTAATCATGACAACGATCACGATGAAGACAAAAGTGTCCTTGTCAAACTTCGAGGCGTACTTGAAGGCCCCGTCAAATGATTTTGGACTTAATGCCATATAGCCTCAAATTTTTGCGCGAATTATTCGTTATCTTGCGCGCTGAAAGTGCAACACGGTCGTCAAAATTGCAAGCCGAAAGCATGCAACTTTCGAGGCGACTTCCGCAAAATAAGTTGAAGCGATTTCAGCGACAGTGGGAATGGTTTTTTTCTCTAGGTCAATGACCCAAACGAGATATTCTTCGAAGCTACCCGGATTCTTATGCCCATCTTAAGTCGCTGTTTATCCAACATCACTCACCCCTCCCACCCCACCGCCTCCCGCTTCTCCGCATCGCTCAGGAACCCCGCAGCGCCCACCCGCGCCCACAATTCCCCGCGCTCGGCCGAAAGCCCCGCGACCTGGTCGAGATCGAACCCCAGCTTCACGCCCGGATAGACACCGGCCAACCACCCCGTCATCGCCTCCGCCGTGCGGAAGATCAGCGGCAGCACGGTGAGGCGCCAGAAGGCGCGATTGGCTTCGGCGTAATTGGCATAGGTGTTGTCGCCAGGGATGGCGATCAGCATGGGCGGCACGCCGAAGGCGAGTGCGATGTCGCGGGCGGCGCCGTTCTTCGCCTCGGCGAAATCCATTTCGCGGGGGCTGAGGCCCATGGATTTCCAGTCGAGCCCGCCTTCCAGCAGCATGGGGCGGCCGGCGCGCGCCGGGCCGGAATAGCCCTCCGCCAGTTCGGCTTTCAGCCGCTCATACTGGCTGGCGGAAAGATTGCCGCCCTCCTTCGGCTGATAGACCAGCGCGCCGGAAGGCCGGGCAGAATTGTCGAGCAGCGCCTTGTTCCAGCTGGCGGAAGCATTGGAGAGGTCGAGCGCCTTGGCGGCGGCCTCCAGCGGCGCGAAGCCCATGTGGTCGTCTAGCGGATGGAAGAGCCTGAGGTGCAACAACCCCGGCTCGGCCTCGACGGAAAAGCGCCGCACGCTCGACCCAACGCGATATTCATAGGCGCTCGGCCAGCCATCCGCGCCTTCGATCACGCGGATGCGGTCGGGCCGCAGGAGATGCAGCTCGCGCAAGTCGCCGCCCACCTCCACCGGCTCGACGAAGGCATTGCCCGAGAGCAGCAGATGGCCATACAGCGCCTCCATGAACTCCGCCCCGCCCTGACGCGGATTGGGGCGGGCGAGCAGGCCTTTGAGCGCATGGTCTTCCGCCTCCGCCCCGGCGTCCGTCACGAGCCACGGCACGGAGGCCGCCGCTTCGGCAATCATGCGAACGGCGCGATAGGCCACCGGATTGCGCATGAAGCCCTCGCGCGCGAGGCTCTGATAGGAGCGCTGCGACCAGTGTGCGGGACCGGAGGTGGCGAGCGCGAAGAGGGTAGAGAGGCCGGTGGATTTGGTCTCGGAAGGGGTGGTGCTAGGGGTGAGGAAGGGAATGCGCATTCAGGGGTCCTTTCGATCGTAAGGGATTTCAAAAGCGCCTCACCCTCCGTCATCCCGGCCTTGAGCCGGGATCCAGCCGCGCGATGTCCATCGCGCGAGATGACTCTATCTTTTAAACGAGTCTTCTCAGCCCGCGGACGCGGGCTGGCTGGATGCCGGATCAAGTCCGGCATGACGGCGTGGAGGAGAGGCGGGAAGACCCCTGTAACGTCCATGTCTCAGGCGTCGTGGCCAGGCCGAGGCTATTTGCGAATGAACGGGTTCGGTGTCTGAAAGAGGCCCAAGCCACATCCGTCTCCCCCCTTGTGGGGCAGATGGCGGCAGCCAGAGGGGGTATTATTCTGCCGCGCCGCGAAGGTGGTTAGTCAACGCCCCCAACCCCTCCCAGAACACCCGCCCATAGCCCGCCACCAGGTCCGCCCTGTCGGTGCCGTTGATAATGGCGCGGGCCTTCACCCAGTCTTCGCGGCCAGGGCGGAAATAGTCGGAAAGCCTGGCGCCGGAAAAGGCGCCGCTGACCATGCCGTTGATGAGGATACGGGTGGCAATGATCGGATCGAGCGCCTTGTCGGGTGCGCCCTCGATGCCGAAGCAGCGATAGTTGCGCCGGCCGGTGATCTGCACCAGCCCGCGTCCGCGAAACCGCCAGCCATCGCCGCCGGCCTCGTCGCCATTGCCCATGCGGTTCGCATAAACCCGGTTGGCGATCTTCTCCGGCTGGCGCGCGTAAACCTTCGCCTCGTCGGCGGAAAAGCGGTTCGGGAAGGTGGCGAGCAAGCCTCGCGACGAATAGTTCAAATTCTCCGTCATCGGCTGCATCCGTCCGCCGGTCTCGTGCCAGGCGGTCGCCAGGATATAGGCCTGATAACGCAGGTCGAAGAGATCGCGCCGGGCGGCAAAGGCGTCGAGCAGGCGGGTGAGGCCGTCGATCTGGGCGGGTGAAAGCGTGCCCTGTCCGAGGCTGGCGCGGACATGGGTGAAGAAGCCGGTGCGGTCGGTCATGGGGGTCCTGAAAGAAAGATGGGTTCCTCCTCTCCCCTTGTGGGAGAGGATAGCCTGCCCCAAGAGGCGAAGCCGATTGGCCAGGCAGGCTTGGTGAGGGGTGAACTGCGACTGTGCCGGAATGCGGGACCCCTCACCTGGAAAATCTAGCACTTAGCTAAAGCTAAGATGCTGATTTCCCTTCCTCTCCCACAAGGGGAGAGGGTAGGATCACACCCCCCTGACCCGCGGCTCGCCCTGCCCTTCCAGCATCAGCACCGTCAGCGCCCAGACGAGCGCATCCAGCCGGTCCGGCGAGCGGCCGGAGGAGAGGCCGTCGGGGCCGAAGTCGCACATCTGGTCTTCCAGCGCGGAAAACCGGCCGGCGTGCGTCACGCGGCCCTGTTCGTAAAGCGCGGCCACCGGTTCGGCGCGGGCGACCTTGCCGCGGGCGGCGCGGACGGTGGTGATGGGCAGGTTCTCGTCGATGCCGCGCAGCGTCGAGACGACCATGTCGCCGCCCTGGTTGATTTCGGCAACAACCCTGTCTGCCTCGAAGCGGCGATAGGCGCGCGCGACGGCAAGCGCCCAGCCGGCGGGCGTTGCAGCCTCCACCGAGGCATCCGCCAGCACCACCGCCCTGCCCTTGCCGTCGATGCCAGCGACCACGATGCCGCAGCAGCTGGTCGCGCCATGGCCGACGGGCGGATCGACGCCGAGGACGATGCGGTTGAGCGGGCCGATCTCGGCAAGAGAGGCCACCGGGATCGCATCGCGCCGCCAGAAGGCATCTTCGCGATCCTCGATCAATTCGCCGTCCAGTTCCTGCCGGCCAAGCCGCGTGCCGCCATAGCGCGCCTCGAGTGCGGCGATGAAGCCCGGCGCGAGATTGCCGGCATTGGCGAGCGTGGCAATCCGCGTCAGCACCGTGCCGGGGTCGGCCATCAGCCTTTTCAGGAGCGGCAGCGGGCGCGGGGTGGTCGTGACCAGCTGGCGCGGATCGTCGCCGAGGCGCAAGCCGAATTGCAGCATGTCGAAGGTTTCCTCGGCATGTTTCCACTTGGCGAGCTCATCGCACCAGGCGGCATGGAATTGCGGGCCGCGCAGGCTTTCCGGATCTTCCGACGAGAAGAGATAGGCGGTCGAGCCATTGGGCCAGACGAGGCGCCGGCGCGAGATTTCGAAGACCGGTCGTTCGCGCGCGGCAATCCGCATGATACCCGACTGCCCGTCGATCATGACCTCGCGGGCGTCGGCAAAGGTTTCGGCCACGAGCGCAATGCGGAGACCCGCGCCGCGCCGCGCCAGCCCATGCACCCATTCCGCCCCCGCCCGCGTCTTGCCCGAGCCGCGCCCGCCCATCAGCAGCCATGTGCGCCAGTCGGCAGCCGGCGGCTGCTGTTCGGGGCGGGCAAGGATGCGCCAGTCGCGGGAGGCGGCCAGGAGTTCGGCATCGGTGAGGAGATGCGGACCGATGCGCCAGCGGGCGGTGGCGGTGGCGGTTGGGGCGCCCCCCTCTGGCCTGCCGGCCATCTCCCCCTCAAGGGGGGAGAGTGAACCGGGGCGGCTTGCCTGCCCGATCGATGAGCTGGCGATCGTTGCGCTGCTAGCTTCAACTGGTTCTGCAAGGTCATCGGCATCCGCAAATTCAAGAGAAGGCCGAGCGGGCGCGTCTTGCCATTCTCCCCCCTTGAGGGGGAGATGCCCGGCAGGGCAGAGAGGGCGATTTGCGGCCACTGTGCGTGGAGCGGTGGCAGCGCCTGATTGGGACATCTCCGCCGCTAGCGCCTCAGTCTTCGAAATGCTCACCGTTCGTTTCAAGGCGATCCTTTCGATCCTGTCCTCCATCTGCGCCAGCAGCCGCAGAAGCCGCTTGAGCCGCCGCGCCGCCTTATCCGGGCGCGTCGTCAGGCGGTCGCTCTTCGCCGATGGCGGACTCCCGGACGGCAAGGTCGCGGGCGAGTTGCCCGGCCCGATCGGCGATATGGCGGTTGAGGTTTTGGCAAAGCCGATCGAGCGTTTCATCGTCGACATGCCGCGCCCGGTCCGCCTCGCCCGCATCATCGATCTTCCTCTGCAATTCGTCGGTCTTGTCGAGCGTGCGCACGATCAGCGAAATCGCATCCGTCGCCGCCTTGAGGTCGGCGCGGGCGAGCTTCTGGTCACCCTCCGGATCGTCCAGCAAGTTTGCAGCCTCGCGGCGCAGGCGCTGGAAGAGGCGCAGTTGTTCCTTCAGCTCCTCCGTCGCCTCGTTGAGAAGCGAGCGCAGGTCGGCGCCAGCAGCCAGTGCTTCCGCCGACTTGACTTCCAGCGTAAGCTCGCGGGCAAGATCCTGCGCCGCATGCAAGCTACGCCGGTCGGCCATCTTCCGAGCCGACGGGGGCGCGGTGCCGCAATAGCCGCCCTCGCCCCAGGCGCCGTAAAGGCCGGGGTCAATCTCTTCGAATGTCATGAGGATCTCCAGCCGTACCGAGCCGAGAAAAAGTGGCCGACATGGTTCGCCCGTGCCGCCGAACAGAAACAAAGTGCAGAATCTGAAAACGCCGACGGGCGGCGCGATCAAGGAATAAATTCCTTATTCGATCTGCGACCGCCCGTCATCTTGCGCGTTCAAACCCGAATGACCCACGCTGCAGCTTTCTTCAGAAAGCCAACGATTCCAGGCCCGGGACGGGAAAACGGGGTTTCCCTGTAGCGCAGCCACAACTCTGTGACTGTGCCTTACTTGTACCAAACGACCGTAACGCCGTCAAGGCTTATTTTCCTATTTCATGCAATTCCGGCTAACCGGTTCGAGTCAAATGAGAAATTCGCCACCTGCCCTCACGCCGTCGTCAAGCCCTGTGCCGCCGAGAACTGTTCGAAGGCCGCCACCGCATCCGCCGCATACATCAGCGACGGGCCGCCGCCGAGATAGACGGTCATGCCCAGAACTTCATTGAACTCCTCCCACGTGCAGCCGAGCTTTACCAGCGCCTCGACATGATAGCCGATGCAGCCGTCGCAGCGGGTGGCGATCGCGATGGCCACGGCAATCATTTCCTTGGTCTTTGCCGAAAGCGCCCCGTCCTTGCTGGCATTCTGCGCCAGCTGCGAAAAGCCGGCCATGGTGTCCGGGATCGCCTTGCGGATCTTGCGGGAATTGGCAGAAATGCCCTTGATGATGTCAGGATAGTTCTTGGTCACGGCCTTGCTCCTTACAGATATATATTTTCATATATATTGCAGGAGGCAAGGTTTTCAAGTCCGTTCGCGAACGCCCGTTCAGATGCCCAGAAGCAGGGCGAAATCATCGTCCCCGGCATAGTGTTCGTAAAGCCTGAGAACCAGGTCGCGCACCGATTGGGGAACAGCAGCCCCACGTCCGGCGACGCCCTGATTCAGGCGGAAATTGCGGCCTCGTTCGCGGTCTGCCAGCGCATGGTAAAGGGCCGCGTGAGGAAAGCGATCGGGACCCAGGAAGTTCGAAAGGCGGTCAGCCAACACGGCCTTGTCGCCGAGGAAGTCTGCATCATAGGAAATCCACAGTGGCGCGACGAGACCGGCGCGCTCAGCCTTCCGCCAGGAGAGGTAGAACTGCAGATACCAGGCGGCCATCCGGCCGGCCAGCAGCAACAGACGCTCCTCCTGCGGAAGAGAACCGTAACTGGACGGCAAGCCGTCACTGAAATAGAGGTCCTGATTGCCTGCCTCGCGGCGGGCGGCCAGCAGCATGTCGTCGAGCGAAATCAGGCTGTCGAAGACGTTGCGATAGGTGACGACCGGACGGATGCGGAAGCGATCAATCTGGGCGCAAAGATAGGGTGTGGCGCGCACGTGATGCTGCGCGACATAGCCGCGACCGTTCAGTCCGTGGCGGATGAGCGCCAGTTCGTCCATCTCCTGCTCGCGGAGATCTATGCCGAGAATGGAGGCTGCCGCAGGCCGGTCCGCCGAGGAATTCAGCGTCACGTTCGGCAGGCCCGAGACATGACAGAGCGCGGACTGGATGAATGTGGAGGCCGATTTCGGCGCGCAGGCCACCAGCACATTGGGCTGATCTGCGTGATGCGCCGTCAGCCGTGAGCGAAAGATAAACCGCGCCAGCTCCCAGCTTCCCACCTCGAGATGACGCACCTCGTCAGCGGAGACGCCCGGCAGGTAGAAGGGATTTGCGAAATTGATCGCAGCCGCCGCGGTCAATGTCTCATCGGGCGGCACGTTCTGAAGATAGGCGTCACAGCCTTCGATCAGATTGTTTTCGAGCGTAACGGTCGCAGCATAGGCTGCAAATGCGCGAACTGCGCTGTCTGGGGCGTCTTCCATCTTTGACCTCGTTAGGCGCCCCTCAACGCCTTCGTCTGGATAATTTTCTTAGCATGCTTGCACGAAACTTGCAAAAACGCTTCCGCCGCCCGCTCCTTTTGACATTCGTCAAGATACGGTTGCAAAATGCTGTTTTTGTTTCCTTATTTTTAGAGTGCCGCTTGCCCTGTCGGCGGGCGGATTGCGGGCTCTGCAGCCGGCAGCACTAGCGCGCAGTTGAGATCGCAAACCAGACGGCAACCCCCGCCAGAACCAGCGCCAGCACGCGGCGAACGATTCGCTCGATCTGCGGGCGGGCCAGAACCGGCTGCAGCGCACCGGCGGTGACGACGAGGCCGGCATGAACGCCCGTGGCGATGCCTACATAGATCGCCGTCAGCGCCAGCGTCTCTTCCAGCAATTGCCCGGCCGGATTGACGAAGGTCGGCAGAACCGACACGTAGAAGATGAAGGCCTTGGGATTGAGCAGATTGGAGAGCAGCCCGCGCAGGAAATAGTTGCGCCCCTCGCCCGCCTCTTCGCCCCCTACGCCGCGCCAGGCATCGAAGGCCAGCCAGAACAGGAAGGCGATGCCGCTCCAGCGAAGCGTTTCATAGGCGAGCGTCGAAGAGCGGACGATCTCGGCGACACCGACGGCGGAAATCGTGCCGACGATGGAAAGACCGAGCGCCACGCCGGCCACCGCCGGCAGGGCCTTGCGCCGCCCCTCCTCCGCCGCGACGAGAACAAGCCAGGTCATGTTCGGGCCGGGCGTCAGCTCGATCAGCAGGCTGGCCAGCGCAAAGGCGGCAGCCGATTGCGGAAGCAGACCGTCGAGCATGGCCCTCTCTCACTCGGGCCGGTTGATCGGCCAATCGACGAGGTAGTCCTCGTAATCGTCGATGTCGATGCCGTCTTCGCTGATCGTCTGGCCGCGCACCGAAATGCCGGCCTCATGCACGGTGTCCGGATTGCCGGAGACGAGCGGATGCCACCATTTCAGCTCCTCGCCATCGCGGACGAGGCGATAGGCGCAGGTGGGCGGCAGCCAGGTGATTTCGTTGACCGATTCCACCGTCAGGCGAATGCAGTCCGGCACCGTCTTCTGGCGGTTTTCGTAATCCTTGCAACGGCATGTATCGCCGTCGAGCAGCGTGCAGCGGATCGAGGTCCAGGCGATTTCGCCCGTATCCCAGTCCTCCAGCTTGTTGAGACAACAGAGACCACAGCCGTCGCACAGGCTCTCCCATTCGGTGTCCGACATTTCGAGAAGCGTCTTCTCTTTCCAGAACGGGGTCGTGGTCATCATATCGCCTGCATTCTTTTCTTGTGATTTTCGTTCAAATCAACCAAATCTGGCTCTATACGAGGCGTGTCCTGAAACGGGACACTTATCCGATTTCAACCGGGCGCCACCGCCATGACCGATCCGAACGACCCTTCAAAGAACGAAAAGCCGCGCGTCCGCAAGCGGTTTTTCTTTCTGCAGCTCGATGCGGCGCTGGATTCGGCGCTGTGGACGCTGGGCGACCGGCTGGCCTCCACCTGGCAGTCGATCACCATCTTCTTCCAGCGCTTCCGTGCCCGCGGGCTGTGGAAGGCGCTGTTCGAGGTCGCCGGCGAAGCCATGACGCTGGGCGCCGCAGGCTTCGTGCTGATGCTGGCGCTCGCCCAACCGGCGTTTCAGGAAACGCTGGACGACTGGCGCAAGCGCGGCGACTATGCCGTAACCTTCCTCGACCGCTACGGCAACCAGATCGGCCATCGCGGCATTATCCATGAGAAGTCCGTGCCGGTCGACGACCTGCCGGATTATTTCGTCAAGGCGCTGCTTTCGACCGAAGACCGGCGCTTCTTCGACCATTTCGGCATCGACATCATCGGCCTGTTCCGAGCCATTTCCACCAATGCCCGCGCCGGCGGCGTCGTGCAGGGCGGCTCGACGCTGACGCAGCAGCTGGCCAAGAACCTCTTCCTCTCGAGCGAGCGGTCCATCGAGCGCAAGATCAAGGAAGCCTTTCTCGCGCTCTGGCTCGAATCGCATCTGACGAAGAAGGAAATTCTCCGTCTCTATCTCGACCGCACCTATATGGGCGCCGGCACGTTCGGCGCGGAGGCGGCCGCGCAATATTATTTCGGCAAGGACATCACCGACATCAACCTGGCGGAAGCCGCGATGATGGCCGGTCTCTTCAAGGCGCCGACCAAATATTCGCCGACCGTCAACCTGCCCGCCGCCCGCGCCCGCGCCAACGACGTGCTGACCAATCTCGTGCAGTCCGGCTTCATGACGGAGGGCCAGGTGGTGGCCGCGCGGCGAAATCCGGCCAGCGTCGTCGATCGCGCCGGCTCGCAGTCGCCCGACTATTTCCTCGACTGGGCCTTTGACGAGGCCAAGCGTCTGGCCGGGCCGAAATCCTCGCACACGCTCTTCGTCAAGACGACCTTCGATCCGCAGCTGCAGCAGGCGGCGGACGAATCCATGCAGTCGACGCTGCGGCAATATGGCGAGAGCGCCCATATCGGCCAGGGCGCGCTGGTGCTGATCGAGAATGGCGGCGCGGTGCGCGCCATGGTCGGCGGGCGCGACTACGGCGAAAGCCAGTTCAACCGCGCCACACGCGCGCTGCGCCAGCCGGGCTCGTCCTTCAAGGTCTATACCTATTCGCTCGCCATGGAAAACGGCTTCACGCCGGACTCGATGATCACCGACGGGCCGATCTCCTGGGGCAACTGGTCGCCGCAGAATTACGAGCGTCGCTATGAAGGGCGCGTGTCACTCAAAACTGCGCTCGCGCAGTCGATCAACACCGTGCCGGTGCGCCTTGCCAAGGAGCATTTCGGCATTCCGCCGATCATCAAGATGGCGCATGCAATGGGCGTGGAAACGCCGATCAAGAACGATGTAACCATCCCGATCGGCACGTCGGAAGTGACCGTCATGGATCAGGCGACCGCCTATGGCGTCTTTATGTCCGGCGGCATGCAGACACGCCGCCACGGCATCGTGCAGATCACCGACGATCAGGGCAAGATCATCTATGACTTCAACCGCGACGAGCCGCCGGCCAAGCGTGTGCTTTCCGAACAGGCGACGACGTCGATGAACAGCATCCTCGTGACGATCCCGGTCAACGGCACGGCGCGGCGCGCAGCGCTCGACAACGGCATTCCGACCGCCGGCAAGACGGGCACGACGCAGTCCTATCGTGACGCCTGGTTCGTCGGCTTCACTGGCAATTTCACCTGCGCGGTGTGGCTCGGCAATGACGACTTCTCGCCGACCAACCGCATCACCGGCGGCTCGCTGCCGGCCGCCACCTTCAAGAAGCTGATGGATTATGCGCATGAGGGCATCCCGCTGCGCCCCATCCCCGGTATCGACGCGCCGACGCCAGCCATTGTCGCCAGCAATGTGTCGAACAGGAGCGCCGAAAAGAAGCCCGGGACGGAGGAGACACGGCTTTCGATCGAGCGTCCACGCATGCTAAGCCCGGCTTCGACAAAGCTGATAGAGACGATCGGCAAGGCGCTGGCGGATGCAGCCCCCTTGAGCGACGCCTCGGCAGAGGTTCCGGCGGTGCCGGTTCAGGTGGGCAGCAACTAGAGCAATTCCCGCGAAAGTGGAAACCGGCTTCGCGTCCAGAATTGCGCAAGAACAACACGATAGAGCATGTATGAACCGGCAACCGGCACACGGTTCCGATTTCAGGTGAAACAGAGACTTAAAGCGAGAAAGAAGCAAGCCAGTTCATGTTCCGGGTTCCCTTTCTCGTTGCCGTTGCCCTGACGATCGCGTTCGGTGTCGGCATCCTCATCACGAAAAGCGCAATCAGCCGCTCCTCCGGCTTCAGCGCGCTGGAGATTGGTGTCTGGCAGGCCTATCCGAAGGCTCAGACCTCGGAGGCAGACCCCTATGCCCGCAACCACCGCGCCAAGGCCTCGGGCCTGCTGCTCGGCAGCGCCGAAGGTCTGGTCTTCTATGCCGACAAGGATGATGCGGGCAACGCACTCACGGGCGGCTGCACCTATCGCGTTTCCGGCAAAGTGCCGCAGGCGCGGTTCTGGACCATTGCCATCGCCGATGCCTCCAACCAGCCGCTTTCGGCCAGGCCCGGACTGCCTTCCGCCCTCAATGCGCAATCGGTGCTCTACGACAATGACGGGACGCTCACGGTCTCGGTTTCGCAGAACCCGCAGCCGGGCAATTGGCTCGCCGTGCCGCCCATCGGGCATTACCGCCTCGCCTTCACGCTGTTCGATACGCCGGTGGCCGGGAGTTCCGGCCTGATCGACCAGTCGATGCCGACCATCACCCGGGAGGGCTGCGGCGATGCGTAGTCTGTTTTACGCCATCGGCGTCGGCCTGCTCGGGGCGCTGGTGCTGCATATCACCGTCATTCTCGCGACACCGGTCTATACCGGCGCCGACATCTATGCCCGCGTGCTCGATCTCGGCGCGGATGGCGAATTCCGGCCGCTGCCGGAGACCTCGAAGGATGGCGGGCTGGCGGTGAGCGGGCCATTTCTGAAGGAGGCCGTCTGCGCCTTTTCCGTCGATGACGGACCGGTGAACCTGACGGCGGAAGGCAAGGTCCCCTTCTGGTCGGCGGCGATCTATGACAGCCGCTCCAACGAGATTTTCAGCATGAGCGACCGCACCTCGGTCCGGGGAACTATGGACATCATTGCCGGCACCGAAGCGCAGATCACGGCGCTGAAAAACAGCGGCGCCGGCACGTCGGAGAACCATATCTTCGTCACCATGCCCGCCCAGGATGGCTATGTCGTTCTGAGGACCGTCATGCCGGAAACGAGCATGGCAACGAGCGCGCAGGACTTTCTCGACAGCGCCACATGCGACGGGTTGTAAGCTCTGCCGACACAAATTAAAAGTGTATTTTGTATTTACGCAACTCTTGGGTTGTGATTATCTCCTCTTGCGAAACAGAACGCGAGGGGACCGCCGCATGTTTGTGAACTGGATGGACTACAAGGGCACGCAACTCCAGCGCCATGAGACCAAGGATTGCTATCGCTTCGCCACCGCCCACAAGGCCTTCGATGCAGATGGCGCGCCGAACGCATATCATCCCAACAATACCGGCCTCGATGACAATGCAAATGCAGGCTATGGGGCTCGGCCAAAGAAAGGGTGGAAAGATGTGCTGGTTCCGGATCCGAACAACCAGAGCGTACCTTATGTCCAGAAATCCGGGGAGTTCCAGGGTTACTTCGTCTCGCAGACGGCGCTGAAAGACATTCCGAAGGACGACATCGACATCACGAAATATGTCGATTCGCGCCACGTTCCCTATCTCGTGTTTCCAGGCCCATTCGCCACGATGGCGGGCACCGGCCGGCTGGGCGATATCGGCTTTGCCTACAATCTCGCCAACCAGAAATCCTCGCCCTTCATCATCGCCGATATCGGCCCGCCAGACGCCACACTCGGCGAAATGTCCATCGCCCTCGGCCATGCGCTCGGCGGACAGAATATCAATCCCAGAAACGGCGCCGGTGCGCCGCAAGGGCGCATCGTTTACGTGATTTTCCGCTATTCTTCCGCGCAAGATTCGCACAAACGGTGGCCGCTGAGCGCTCTGGAAATCGAGGCGATATGCCATGGCCATCTTCAGCAGATCGGCGGCGTGCAAGCCGCGATCGACGGGCTCTAGCCGAGCCCTCGCGAATAGTCCGTATCCGCCCCTTCACAACTTTACCGCGACCGCGTGACACGCGCGGCCTCGTCGGTCATGCCGACTTCTCACACAATTCCGGACGCAAAACGCTTACGCACTTTTGCTGGAATTGGCTTCTTCCACGCAATTCCGGACGCAAAACCGCTACGCACTTTTGCTGGAATTGGCCTTCTTCTCACGCAATTCCGGACGCAAAACCGCTTACGCACTTTTGCTGGAATTGCTTTAATGCTTCACCGGTTCGCCGCGCTCGTTAAGCTCGACGCGTTCGGGGATGCTGCCGACGCGTTCATAGCGGATGCCGGTGAAAAAGAGGATTTGCGCGTCCTGTGCCGCCGTGTTGCTCGACGGCGTGACGGTACGCGGATGGCGCGGCATGCGCTCGCTGATACTGATAACCTGGGCCATTCTCGTCTCCTGAAACCTTGAGACGGATGAACGAAGAACACAATTTCACCCTGTCCGCCTATCCCGTGCGGACCAGCGCAATTTCCGGGTGACACAGGATCGATCTTTCCTGCCCATGCCGGGACATCTGCGCTTTCTCATCACCTGTCTGCGGCTCTGCTACGCGCCGCCTTCCAAACGATGCTTTCCGCGGAGGATAAACGCTCCACGACGAATGCGGTTCCCCCCGCGCCCGTGTGATCATAAGGCCACAGGGATAGTTAATGGCTTGTAAACAGTTTTCACTTAATTTGAATCGCTATGGGACAGGCATCAACTTCGGCGCGTTTTTCGCCGGCCGGTCCCCTGTTGTATTGCGTAGCGTCAGGTGTGCCCGTGTTGGACAGGTTCAGAGAGTTGGAGAAGCCGCATTCCATTCGCAAGCGAGACGTGGTCTTGATGGCGACGGTGACCAGCTTCGAAGCGCTCTGCAAGCCCTCCCGGATCGAACTGAGACAATTCACCGAACTGTTCCGCCCGCTTTATGAACGCTCCAGCGAAGAGGCGCGCCGTCAGGCCGTCGCCGCGCTTTCCCGCGTCAGGACGCTGCCGCAGGCGGTGTGTTCCTTCATCGGCGCGCAGCCGATCAATATTGCCGCGCTCTTCCTGTCGCAATCGCCCGCGATTTCGGACCGGACGCTGATCGATATTGCCCGCAGCCAGGGCCGCGCGCATGCTCATGCCATTGCGACGCGCGCCAATCTGTCCCCCATTGTGGTCGATGCGCTGGCCGCCCTGCATGACGGCAGCTCCTATCGGCGCGCGGAACCGGCCGAGCCGGCCTCGCAACCCGCCGCCAACGCCCTGCCGCTCCAGACCGCTCCGGCGGCATCGGCCGGCCCCGCCGTCCTCGAGCCCCCTGCCGCCGAGCCGGAGCAGGAGCGCGCAGAGAACGACGCCCGGGAAATGGCACGTCTGGCACGCGAAGAGGCTCTGCGCAACGAATTGCGGCAGCTCGCCGCCGCGTTGCCCTCCGATGAACCGTATCAGGCGGTCCTGCTGCGTGCCGCCGACGAGGTGCAGATCGCACTTTTCGTCCGCTTTGCCCGCGCCCGTCAGATGGGTCTCTTCGCCCGTGTCCTGACCGATGCGCTGGATGCCTCGCCCGCGCTGTCGGAGCGCATCCTGCTCGACATCTCCGGCCACCAGCTCGCCACGACATTGATCGCGCTGGGCTGCCGCCCCGGCGATATCCGCCCCATCCTGACGGCGATCTATCCGCATCTCGCCCAGATCGAGAATGGCCGCAACCGCGCTTTCAATCTCGTGCAGTCGCTCGACCCGGCCGACTGTGTCACGCGTGTCATCGCCTGGCGGCGCGCCGACATCTACACCCGCACCGGGCGCTACGAGGATGTGGAGGCCGACATGGCCGAGCAGGCCAGAGCGGCAGCGGGCAACGGCAATGCAACCCTGGCCGCGAAGCGGTCGGCGCGGGGCTGAGCCTTAAGCGTCGTCTTCGGCCATATCGAGATAGTCGCCGATCGGTCTGTCCGTCTCGACCTCGACCACCCAGAGATCCGGATCGAAGCGGATCTCCCGCGCCAGCATCTCCCTCACGGCTTCTTCCTCAGCCATGTTCAGCCGCGTCTCGAACTTGCGTCCCCGTACCTCGCCTTGCTCGAAGGCCGTCTGCGGCGCGGGCGCATGGAGCGAGACCGTCCCGTCGCGAAAGCGCTGGGTCACGAAGAGTGCGCCGGCCTGTTCCTCGCCCTTGCGGTCGACGGCCGCAAAGCCGCCATCGGCAAAGATGCGGCGGACAAGGGCGGCGGCGAAGATTTCGGTTTTCAGGCGCATGGTCGGCTTCCCCACGGTTTTGCGGGTGATGGCGGAGAATGACGCGCAAGTCCAGTGCGGCAATCGGTCCGTCGCCACCACAATTGACGTTGCACAAATCTCGCGATAGCGCTGTAACGGGGATGGGAGCATGTCCTGCCGCGAATGCTGCGCTGAATTTGCTCCACGTCAAAGATCGCAAACCGTTTCGAAGGCAAGAAACGCTCAGGCATTTTTTGCCGGATATGGTTTGAACGGGACAGGTTTCATGCCGCGAAGGCTGAACATAATCGTGCGGATGATGATCGTCGTCGCTCTGGCGACGATCGGCTTTGCGCACAAACCTGTCATGGCGGGCCCCGTTCCGGCCTCGGTGGAATATGCCGCCTACAAGCTGCCCGACGGCACGCTGCCGGTTCTCTGCATCACCGTCACAGGCGACGAGAACATGTCGGGCCAGCGCAAGGGTTCGGCGGACGCGCATGGCTGCGAAGCCTGCCGTCTCGCCGCCTCCATCCTTGTGTCCGCGCCGCCGGCCTTGAATGCCAGCGCGGTGGAATTTCCGCATCAGCGCTGCCCCTATTGCAGCGAGATCCCGAAGCCTGACCTTGCCGAAACCTCGCGTGCCCTGCCAAGGGCTCCGCCGTCAGCCCTCCTTGCCTGACGGCAATTTTCGCGCGTTTCGCCTCAAGCGCTTGCGCCTTCGGCGTCGGGACCGCGCGGGAACCCGAAAACCCGTTCTCCATCCATCCTGACGGCCAGATGCCAAAAACGACGCGCCAAGGCTGCGCGCGGGCCTGCCGTCTTTGAAGACACGCAAGGAACATCCATGTCCAAATTTCTGAACTCCGCGCTCGCCCTGACACTGGCTTCTCTCATTGCCGGTCCGGCCTTTGCGCATGTCACCATCGAGAGCAAGGAGGCTCAAGTCGGCACCGGCTTCAAGCTGGTGCTGCGCGTGCCGCATGGCTGCAAGGGACAGGCCACCAGCTCGATCCGCGTCCAGATCCCGGAGGGTGTCGTCAACGCCAAGCCGATGCCGAAGGCCGGCTGGACGCTCGAAAAGGTGAAGGGCAAATATGCCGCAACCTACAAGCCCTATGGCCACGAGGTCTCGGAGGGCGTGAAGGAAATCGAGTGGAAGGGCGGCAACCTGCCCGACGACGAATATGACGAATTCACCGTCTCCACCTATCTCGACGCCAGCCTGAAAGCGGGCTCGACGCTTTATTTCCCGGTGGTCCAGACCTGCGTCGACGGCTCGGCCACCCGCTGGATCGAAATCCCGGTCGAGGGCAAGGGTGAACCGGACGCGCCGGCGCCGGGCGTGAAGCTGATCGAGAAGAAGTAAGCATGGCAAAGCCGTCCCCCTCCATGGGCATGTCCAGTGAAGTCCCCCTCTGGCTGCCGCCATCTCTCCCCTTCAATCGGCGGAGACGGATGGGGGGCGGCGCTCACTCTTCCTCCCCCTTGCGGGGAGGCTTGTGGCTGGGTCTTGTCTCCCTTTCCCACAATCTGCTGCAAGGCTTTTGGCAAGGCTTTTGGAAAGGGCTTTGGGCTCTCATCGCCCTCCTCGTCCTCCCCGCCCTCGCGTTCGCCCACGCGCAGCTTGTATCCTCGGACCCCGCAGACGGCCAAATCGTTGCGGCAGCGCCTGCCGCCCTCACGCTCGCCTTCAACGAACCCGTCTCGCCGATCACGATCAAGCTGGCGCGGCCGGATGGGGCGGTTTCGCTGATCGAGGCGGTCAAGGCGGACGGGCCGATCCTTGTCGTCACGCCACCTGCAAATCTGGCCAAAGGCAGCTATGCGCTGAGCTACCGTGTGATCTCCGAAGACGGGCATCCGGTCGGCGGGACACTGGGCTTCTCCATCGGCGCGCCAAGCCCCGGCGGCTCCGCCATGACGGCCGACGCGACGCCGCGGGCGAGCCGGCTGATGATCCTGACGCAGCGCGTGGCGCTCTCCCTCGGGCTCTTCCTCGGCGTGGGCGGGATGTTTGCGCTGCGCTGGTTCGGCCGCGATGGCCGCGAGGGTGAGGCCGCGATCCGGGCGCTGATCGGTCTCGGGCTCCTGTCTGCGGCAACCGGCATCGGGCTGCAGGGCCTCGACATGCTGGCCGTTTCGCCCTCCGCGCTCCTCAGCGCCTCGCCCTGGCGGCAGGGTCTGACGACGAGTTATGCCGTCACGCTGGCGCTGGCGGCGGTCTCCCTCCTGACGGCGCTGCTTGCCAGCTTTGGCAAAGGCCGGCGCGGCATGGCGCTGTCGCTTCTCGCGCTGATCCTCACGGGGCTTGCCATCGCAGCCAGCGGCCATGCGAGCGCGGCCGAGCCACAATGGCTCATGCGGCCGGTGGTGTTCGTCCATGTCGTTTGCCTGACCGTCTGGATCGGGGCGCTTCTGCCGCTCCTGCTGGCGCTCACACGCGGGGGCGAGGCTGGCGGCGAAATGCTGGCGCGGTTTTCGCGGCACATTCTGCCGGTTGTCGGCCTGCTTGTCATCTCGGGCGTCGTGCTGGCGATCGTGCAGGTGCATAAGGTGGAAGCGCTGTGGACTACGGACTATGGCTTCGTGCTGATGGTGAAGCTCGGGCTGGTCGTGATGCTGTTTGCGGCGGCGGCGCTCAATCGTGCGTTTCTCACCGAACCGGCAATGCAGCGGCTTCGGGGCGCGCAAGGCGCGCAAGACACGCTCCGGCCTGCCGGCCATTTCCCCCACAAGGCGGGAAGCCGGGCCCGGCGCGATCCCACCTCACGGGCGCTTCGCGTTTCCATTCTCATCGAGATCCTGATCGCCGTCGCCATTCTCGCCACGGTGGCCAACTGGCGTTTCACCCCGCCGCCACGGGCCTTGCAGCTGGCTGCGCGGCAGGCGGTTGCGGGAGATGTGATGTCCGACAAGGCGATGGCGCAGGTGAGCATCTTTCCCGGCACAACCGGCCCGGTGACGGTCACGGTCAGCCCCATGGCGCATGGCGCGGCCGATCTGACCGTGAAGGAACTCACCGTCATCCTCTCGCAACCGTCCGCCGGCATCGAGCCGATCCGTCGCAGGGCTCAGATGAATGACGAGGGCGATTATGTGGTCGAGGGATTGCGGCTCCCCGTCCCCGGCCGCTGGCATATCCGCGTCGAAATCCTGATCTCGGATTTCGAGATGACGGCGCCGGAGGGCGATGTGACGATCGGACCGTGATCGTCCAGCCTTCACGTTCAAACCGAGGCGTCAAACTGAGATGGACCGGCCCGCCTCGCGCAACAGGAAATGGCGAAGCGTCTCCATTTCGGTCCGCGCGCGTGCCTGCGGCGGATAGACGAGAAAATAGGCAAGCGCGTTGGCCACGCCTTGTGGGAACGGCGCGACCAGTGCGCCCTCTTCCAGCTCGCTTGCCACCAGCGACCGGCGGGCGAGCGCCACCCCGAGGCCGGCCTTCGCGGCATCGAGCGCGCCATTGCTGCCCGTAAAGATCGGGCCGCCCGAGGCCTCGACACGCTCCGCGCCCACCGCCGCGAGCCAGAGCCGCCAGTCGTCGCGGGTCTCGTCATGCAGCAGCGTGAGCCCCGAAAGCGCCTCGACCGAGGAGAGCCCGGCCGCCACGGCGGGGGCCGCAACCGGTGTCAGTTCGTCATCCAGCAGCCGCTCGGAAATCAGACCGTCATAGCGCCCCAGCCCATGGCGGATCGCCAGATCGACCGCATCGCGGGCGAAATCAACCAGCCGATGCGAAATGCTGATCCGCACGTCGAGGCCCGGATTTTCCGCCTCCAAACGGGCGAGCTTCGGCACCAGCCACTGCACGGCGATCGTCGAGGTGCAGCTCACCGTGATCACGCGGGCGCGCGTCGTCTGCCGGACCACCTCGGTCGCCTCGCGCAACATGCGGAAGGCAACCTTGAGGCTGGCGAAATAGGTCTGCCCCTCCACCGTCAATTCGAGAGCACGGGGCTTGCGGACAAAGAGCTTCAGCCCCAGCGCGGCCTCCAGTTCCTTGATCTGGAGACTGACGGCGCCCGGCGTGACGCAAAGCTCCTCGGCCGCGAGACTCATGCTCATATGGCGCGCGGCAGCCTCGAAGGCGCGCAGGCTGACAAGCGGCGGGAGCAAGGGGGCCATGATTTAACTGAACTCAATCATTTAAGGAAAAAGTCTCGTTTGCAAGAAACGGGTGGAACGCCAATTTTCATTCGAGAATACTGGTGTCCGGGTTTGCCCGCAACATCGTTCGGCTTTAGCTGGATTATCAATGGAGGGAACAGGACATGAGTGTGCGCAGAACCATGGGATCCGCGGAATGGACGATGCTGATAACGCTGTCGCTGCTGTGGGGCGGCTCGTTTTTCTTCAACGGCGTTGCCGTCAAGGCGCTGCCGCCGTTGACGCTGGTCTTCCTGCGGGTGGCGCTGGCGGCGCTGACGCTGAATGCCGTCCTTATCCTGCGTGGAACGCCGCTGCCGCTCGACCGACGAATCTGGGCGGCCTTTTTCGGCATGGGGCTGCTCAACAATGTGGTGCCCTTCACCCTGATCGTCTGGGGGCAGACGCATATCGCGAGCGGCGTCGCCTCCATTCTCAATGCGACGACGCCGCTCTTTGCCGTGATCGCCGCGCATCTCTTCCTGGCGGATGAAAAGATGTCGGCGAACCGCGTGCTTGGGGTTCTCGCCGGCTTTTCCGGTGTCATCCTGATGATCGGGCCTTCGGCGCTCACCGGCGCAACCGTCAATCTCTGGGCGCAATGCGCGGTGCTGGGGGCGGCGATTTCCTATTCGTTTGCCGGGATTTTCGGGCGGCGGTTCAAGGCGATGGGCGTTTCGCCGCTCGCGACCGCGACCGGACAGGTCACGGCCTCGGCGATCCTGCTCGCCCCGATCGCCGCCTTTATCGACATGCCGTGGCGGCTCGCCTTCCCTGCGCCCGATGTCTGGCTTTCCGTCGCCGGCATCGCCCTGCTTTCGACAGCGCTCGCCTATATCCTCTATTTCCGCATTCTCTCGAGCGCAGGGGCGACGAATATCGCACTCGTCACCTTCCTCATCCCGGTCAGCGCCATCCTGCTCGGCGCGCTTTTCCTCGGCGAGCGGCTGATGCCCCGCCATTTCGGCGGCCTCGCCCTCATCGCCATCGGCCTTGCCGCCATCGACGGACGCCCGGTGAAGGTTGTGCGCAGATGGGTGACCGCGCGGGGCGAGGACCCCGAGGCGTTCAAGGGGCGGGATATCTGAAGCGGCGAGTCAGTATTGCAGTCACCCAGGCCTCATGCGACAATCGAATCCTGATCAGATTTTTCGTTGAAAGCGACATCGAACATGAGCGTAGCACAGGATTTCCGGGCTTTTGTTCAGCGACAACAACAGAAGGCCGCAGAGGAACACGCTATCGACTGGAATGCTCGAAAACAGGAATGGCTAGAGTATCTGGACACCCTCTATGATGATATCGAAACCTATCTGAAGGAGTACATTCAGTCCGGTGCAATCAGTCTCAAGAAGTCGCAGATCGAGCTTAATGAAGAGAATATAGGGACTTACAATGCCTCGCGGCTGTTCATCGATATCGGTCCGCAACAGATTTCGCTGACGCCGGTCGGAACCCTGCTCATTGGAACCAAGGGACGTGTCGACGTCGAGGGGAGTGCGGGGAGTGCGAGGCTTTTGTTGGTTGATAGAGATCTTATATCACCAAGGGTTTTGTTTAATGTTGAGTTCGTCAAGCCGGACGGCTCCATGTCGGATACACTCAAGCTAGGCGACAAAACCGAAGGGCAAAATTCTGACTTGGTTTGGAAGATTGCTACCCGGCCACCCGTGATAAATTTCATCGACCTCACGAAGGAAACGCTGTTCGAAATGCTGATGGAAGTCAGCAATGGCTGAGAAGGTGTCTTTCTCCGGAGAGAACCTGAGCCTGCAGGATACGGCGGATTTTCATGGTGATACACAAGCAGCGTTGAAGCAGTACTATTCTGTTGTATCTCCAACGTTTCAAGTTCGCTTCTTTGGCCAGCGACCAGAGGCTGTCGAGGCTGAATTGGAGCTACGTTTGGCAGAGCTTAACCGGAATTCGACATTGACCGTTCTTGCGTTGCTGGAAGCCCGTTTTCGGATCGACTACGAGATCAGAAGACGCAGAAAGATGAAGGATGTTGTATCTGTTGAATTTCGCGCACTTTATGCAAGAAAGGGAAGTCGCGTCTCACTTGAAAGCGATATTCTCAGCGTCTGGCGGACAAACCAGACGGGGCAAGCGGCACTGATCGGGAGACTACAGGACGCCTTCAAATTCAGGCATTGGATGGCCCATGGCCGCTATTGGACACCCAAGTTTGGCAAACGGATCGACTATCTTGCTGCTGTTGCACTGGCACAATCGATTCTAACCAGCTTTCCGCTTCTTTCTGCAGAGTAGCCTCACACCTTTGCCGCCAGCCTGACCCCGCCCCAGTGGCGGCCGTTGACGAAGATGGGGGCGGAGATGTCCTTCATGATGATGAAGTTGCCGCCGCCCATGTCGCGGCGGTAGGTCTGGACGAGGAAAGGCTGCTTGCTGCGGCCGGCCCCGAGGCCCGTGCGGTCGTTGAAGATGCGGCGGTTGCGGCTGTTGGCGGTGTTCCATTCCACCTCGCCGGGGCGCTGGCTCTGCGAGAATTTCAGGTTATGCGTCGGCAGATATCCGTTCTCGTCGACGCAGGCGCAGAAGGCGAGCGTCGGGTCGGCATTGATCACGCCCTCCTGGATCGGCGTCAGGACCCGGTCGGTAAAGTCGAGATAGCGTGTCGAGAACTGCTGCGGGTTGGTGCCGGGAATTTCGCGATAGTTGCGGTCAAAGAGATCGCTCATCGTGATCCGGCCGGACGCGATGCCCTGTTCGAAGGCGGCGGAGACGGCGGCGGCCACGTCCTGCACCTTGACGATGAGGCGATGATCCGGTGTCTCGATGCCGGCCGTCGCGGCGACCTGGATGATGCGCTCGGACATGTCGACCAGCCCCTCGACGCGCTCGGCGGCCCCCTGCAGGTGCTTGTTGGAAGCGAGCATTTCGTGCAGCGCCGATTCCAGCTGGCTGACGAAGCCGGAGCAGCGCGTTTCAACGCCGGCGGTCGTGCTGGAAAGCTGCTGCGAATTGTCGAGAATGCGGGTGAACACCTCTTCCATCAGGCGGAAGGAGGCATCCATGGCGGTGGTGATCTCCTTGATCTCGCCGGCCGAACGCGCCGCCCCCACGCCCGCCTCGCCGAGGCGCAGGATCCGGTTGCGGATATCGGAGAGCGTCTTCTGGATGGTCGCCGTCACGGTGGAGGTCTGCAGCGACAGCGCGCGAATTTCGGCAGCGACCACCGCGAAGCCCTTGCCGGCCTCACCGGCGCGGGCGGCTTCAATGGCGGCATTGAGCGCCAGAAGATTGGTCTGGCGGGCGATCGAGCCGATCTCGCCGGCAAACGTGTCAACCTCGTTGAGAGAGACGGCGAATTGTGAAATCTCGCCGGTGATATCAGCGCTCACCTCGACCATGGCGTCGATGCCGGTCGTCGAACGGGAGAGATCGCTGGCGGATTGCTTCAGCGCATCGCGGGCGCGTCCGGCCATCTGGTCGGTGCCGCGCAGCGCTTCGGCAATGCTGCGATTGGCGTCGGCAATGTCATGGGCCGTTCCGGTCAGCTGGCGGAAGACCTGAGAATGTTTCGCGGACGAGGCCGCGACCGTCTGGATCGCGCCGGCGATATCGACAAGATCTATGCCGAGGCGGGAAGCTTCCTGAGACAGGCGGACGATCACGTCGCGCAAGACCTCCGGTCGCGGCGCGTTGTGTGCCGGCTCCTCATCCAGCGTATCCTCAGGCATGCGGTAGGCAGCCGTGTTCATGTCTCACCCCATTTTTCGGTTAAGAGAGGGTGACCGAACGAAGTAAATAAACCTCTAATATTCGAAGGGAACGATACGCCCGCATGCATCATGTCGCAGCCGTGCGACAGCGGGGGCCCCAATTTATGTTTTCCTGATGCGGCGGGCGTCAAATCGGCATCGAAATCCGGCAACCGGACCTCCTAGATTCGGCTTCGAAGGCGGGGGCCGCCATCAGGCCCCGCGTTTCTTTCGGATGCCAGGACATGCAGACTGAGCAAGACTTCATTCCGCCGGCAGGTTCGCTCTGCGACCTCGTGACGCCTTTCGTGGCCGGTCGCATCGATGAAGGGGCGATCGAGCGGCTGGTCGCCTGGCAGATAGCCAGCGGCACGGCCGGGATCGCCGTCTGTGCGCAGGCGGGAGAACCCACGGCACTCTCGGCGGAGGAACGGGCGCGGGTCCTTCGCGCTGCCGTGCGGGCCGCAGACGGCCGGGTTCCGGTTCTGGCCGGAACCGGCACGAATGCGACGGACACGACAATCGGCCTGACCCGCAATGCCGGTGCCCTTGGCGCGGCGGCGGCGGTTGTCACGGTTCCCTATTACAGCAAACCCTCGCCCGCCGGCATTGTCGAACATTTTCGCCGGCTGGATGCGGCGACGGAGATTCCGATCCTCGTGTGGAATGCGCCGGGCCAGACCGCCGTCGATCTGTCGATCGATACGCTGGCTCGGCTGGCGGAGCTTCCGTCGGTGGCCGGGCTCGTCGATGCCTCGGGGCAGATCGAGAAGATCGCCGCCATGCCTGCGGATCTGCGGTCGCGCCTGCATCTCTATTCTGGACATGACGCGACAGCATTGCCCTACTGCCTTGCGGGCGGGCGAGGTGCTCTCTCGGTCGCGGCCAATGTCGTGCCGAGGGATCTTTGCGCCCTGCATGACGCCCTTGCCGCGAAGGATGTGGCCTGCGCCAGCGACATTCACAGCCGGCTTCTGCCCTTTCTGACTCTGCTGGAGGCCGATTCCGTTCCGGTCGGCGTCAAACATGCGCTCCACATCATGTTCGACATTCCGCCGGAGGTCAGGCTGCCGCTGCTGGAGGCGGAGGCCGGCCAGCGGGTGGCGCTCGCGGCGCATGTCAGCGCCTCGCCATCACTGGGGGCGGCCCGCCGCAGCCGGGGCCGGTCCTGAAAATCTTCACAAACGATAGCCCGTGCCGTCGAGAACACGGCGCGCGACTTGTCTTCCAGCAAAGGAGCGAAATCCATGAAGACCCAACCGGATATCCCCGAAAACACATCCTGGCAGCCGCGTTTCACCGTCGGGTGCGATCGCCATGGATATTGGATCGTTGCGGATCTGCTGGATCTGGTGGGCGGGCTTTTCGCCAGCCGGGAGGCGGCGTTGCGGTTTGCCCGGCAGGAAAGCGGCCATGCGCCGGGGGCCGTGCGATGCCTGCCGGACAACGTCATCCTGAAATTCGGCCCGACAGGCCGCCGGCGCAAAGCTCCGGTCGCGGATCACGCCGAGCGGATGAAATCCGCCTGATGTCGGAGACGGGCGAGGCGCGCCTCAGAGCGCGCCGATCTTCTTGAGCTTTTCCAGAACGGCCTCGTCCGGCTCGCCGGTGACGGGCAGGCGGTAGTGTTTCTGGAAGTGCCGGATGGCTTCCTTGGTCTGTTCGCCCGGCACACCGTCGATGGTGACGTTGCGATAGGCCAGATTGGACAGCCCCTTCTGGATTGCCATCGTCAGATTGGACGGGACCGCATCGGTCCCCGGTCTGGCGGCGGCTTCGCCCCTGGCCGGGGCAGTCCTTGTCGAGACGGCGGTCGGCTTCGGCGTTGCGCCCTTTTGCGCCGTCGCCATCTGGGCGACCGGACGCGGGGCAGCGCGCTCGGCGGCCAGTTTTTCCTGTGCGGCCTTGCGGCTTTCCCGCTCGGCCGCCTTGTCGCGCGCGGCCTTCTCGGCGGGCTTCGTCACCGGCTTGGCGGCGGGAGACCTGGTGGCCGTGTTGGGGATCGGCGCGGGCGGCACGGGCGCGGAGACGACCGGCCTCGCCGCCTTGGCGCTTTCGGTCTGCGGCCTGACGGCCTGGGTGGTCGCAGCCGCCGGACGGGGCGCCTTGGCGATCAGTGCCGCAACCGGATCGGCCGGCTTCTGCGGCGGCTTTTCGACGGATTTCTCCACCGGTCTCTGGGGTGCCTTGGCCGCAATCGCGCCGGTGACGTCGGACGGACGGTCGGGCGGCACGACGTTGAATTCGGCATTGTCCTTCTTCAGGAGATCCAGCACGGCGGCATCCGCGGCGCCGGTCTGCGGCAGGCCGCGCGTTTCCTGATAGAACATGATGGCGGCTTCGGTCTTGCTGCCCATCACGCCATCGACGGGGCCATCGTAAAGACCGCGTCTCAGGAGATTGGCCTGCACCTCTGCCACGATACCGTTGGCGGCGGGATTTTGCCCCGGCGCGGGATCGTCATGCACGACGACGCCGTCGGCGGGCCTTGCGGCCGACTGGGACGCGGCTTTCGCCGCGGCAGCGTCGCCCGGGGCGGAGGCGTCACGCTCGACCCGATAGGTGGTTTCCGGCTGCGCGCCCGGATGCATCGCCTGGGCGGCGTAATTCCGGAAGGCGTCGCGGGTGTCGAGCCAGGGATGGGGATGCGAGCTCGGCTGATACCAAAGCGCATTGGCCGCCACGAAGGAGAAGATGATGGCAAAGGCCGTCGTCCCGCCGGTCGCAACGGGATTGCGCATGGCGGCTTGACCGATCATCGCAGCGCCGCCCGCAATCATCCGCGAGACGCGCCCGGCCTGCCGTTTAGGCGGTCTGCGCTTTCGCGTGGTCATGGGCATTTTCCTTTTTGTCATTCATGCTTTTTCCTGCGACCGGAAGGCGCGGCGGAAATTCGGGTCTGGTGTCGAGGGCGACCACCTGGCTGGTTTCTGTCGAGGCAGGTTCCAGGATCTGGCCCCGGGCGACTTGGGGTCCGGCTTCGGGGAAGCTGACGGAGACGACAGTGCCCTCGCCCAGCCGGCTTTCGATGACGACGCGGCCGCCATGCAGCTCGACCAGGCCCTTGACGAGCGAGAGGCCGAGGCCGGTGCCTTCATATTTGCGCGCATATTCACCCTGCACCTGCATGAAGGGGCGGCCGAGCAGCGCGATCTTGTCCTGCGGGATGCCGATGCCGGTGTCGCTGACGGTGAAGACGAGTTCGCCGCCGCGGCGCTCGACGTCGAGCGAGACGACACCGCCGGCATCGGTGAATTTCAGCGCATTGCCGACGAGGTTGATCAGCACCTGCTGCACCGCGCGGCGGTCGGCGACGAGATCGCCAGCGTCGCGGGCGATGCGGGTTGTCAGCGTCACGCCCTTGTTCTTGGCCTGCAGCGCCAGCATCCGCTCACAGGTCGAAACGGCCTCGGACGCGGCGAAGTCCTCGCACTGGAGTTCGTAGCGGCCGGCCTCGATCTTGCTCATGTCGAGCATGGTGTTGACGAGCGCGAGAAGATGATTGCCCGACTGGTTGATCAGGCCGACATATTCGCGCTGGCGGTCGTTTTCGAGCTTGCCGAAATATTCACCGGCCAGAATGTCGGAAAAGCCGAGAATGGCGTTGAGCGGCGTGCGCAGTTCGTGGCTGACGGCGGCCAGGAACCGCGTCTTTGCCTCGTTGGCCGTCTCGGCATCCTCGACCTTTGCGGAAAGCGCGCGGGTCATCGCGACCTCCTCGGCATTGTCGAGCATCTGCGAAAGGAAGCCGGCGAAGTCTCCAAAGGGCGTAAAAAAGGCGCTGAGCATCAGGCGGCGGTGGACGAACTGGCTGCGGGCGTCTTCTTCCGCGCTGCGGGTTTCGAAGCGCAGATTGATGGCCGAGCCCTTGCCGCCCTGGCGCATGGCGTCGACCGCCTGCAGGAAGAGGATGCGATCGGAAACGTGGATCTGGTCGAGGAAGCCCTTGGCGTCAAGCGCCCGCAGATCGCCCATCAGGGCGGCGCGATCACGGCCACTGACGCGGGTAACAAGGCCGCGCTCATTATGAAGTGTCACGAGGCCCGGAAGGAGATCGAGCAGCGGGTCCTGCTGATAACGTGCGAGCGTATCGTCCTGCGCGGCCTCGGCGGCAGCGGCAGTCTGGCGCGTCCCGCTGGCAAACCAGGCAGCGGCGACCAGCGTCAAAGCGGCAACGCCGCCCACGCCGACGGGAAGCGCAACGGCAGGACTGGTGCCAAGGCACAGAGCCGCAGGTGCCACCATCATGCCGTAGAGGCCGAAGGTCGCGACCCGTTCAAGCCGGCGCGCGGCGGCCGGATCGGCGAGAGCAAGGCCGGGGGCCCATGCGCTCGCCAGCCGCATCGGCAGCGACTGCATTTTTCCGGCCATGTTACGCAAAACTCGCAACGCGATTACCCTGTGACTCATATTCTTATATGGGACGACATTGGCGCAGGCGGCTTAAGGAAAGTCTAAAAACGGATGCCCAAGCCTTGCGATTTTCTGTCGCAATCCTGTTTTGGAACGATTTCTCGGGGGCTTTGAAGAATGTGGTTAACGGGGCGTAAGCGCCTGAAAAACCTCGATTTGCCGCAAGCGTTAACGTTTGGCCGGAGGGCTCTGCCCGCAAAGCCCTGCAAGCCTTGGACTTCAGCTCGGGCAAGATTAACGAAGATCGCTCAAATGCGGCTCAAATGCTCCAAAAAGCAAAATCGATAAAATTTGAGACAAATTTGGCTTAAAGCCCCGCATTTTTTGAAAAGCGGCTTTTGCAACTTGCCGCCTAATGTCCTCTCAAGCCGGACGGAGAGACCGAACCGGCAGACAGCAACCGGCGAAAAGACCGGGATGAAACAAGAGACAGGAACCGTAACATGGGCATGCTGATCAAAGGGACCTTCTGGTTTTGCGTCGTACTCGTCGTGCTGCCCTTCTTCGACGGCGAAGCCCAGAAGAAGCTGGAAGGCGCGCCCCAGGTTGAAGCCGCCGACGCAATGACTGCCGCCACCGGCGCACTCTCCTATATCGGAGAGATGTGCGCCCAGCGCCCGGAAGTCTGCATCAAGGGCGCCGAAACCGTCTCGGCGCTGGGCAACCGCGCCAAGGAAGGCGCGCTCGTCGCCTACAAGCTTCTCGACAAGAATTTCTCGGACAAGCCGGCAGCGGCAACCGCCGGCAGCACGGCTGCCCCGGACGTGGCCGAAGCCACCCAGTCCATTCCCGCCGCCGCCGAGCAGCCGCTGCCCGACGCCGTCGTCACCGGAACCGTCATCCCCGTGCCCTCGGCCCGCCCGAAGCATTGAGACCGCAACATCGATATACCGACTGCCTGATAGACCTTTTCTGATCCTGCCTGAACTCGCGATTTTCGCGAACGCCGCAAGCCTCGTGCCTGCGGCGTTTTCTTTTTGTGCGGCGCGCGCATGTTTCCTTCCGCGGCGTTTCAGCCTATATCCGGGCAAACAGCAAACGGACAGGCATGACATGGCGAGCATCGAGCAGATCATCGAGGATTTTACCTTTCTCGACGAATGGGAAGACCGCTATCGCTATGTCATCGAACTCGGCAAGGCGCTGCCGGATCTGCCCGACAGCGAAAAGACGGCCGAAAACAAGGTGCAGGGCTGCGCCAGCCAGGTCTGGCTCGTCAGCCATCGGGGTGAAGGCGCCGACCCGGTCATGACTTTCGAGGGCGACAGCGACGCGCATATCGTGCGCGGGCTCGTCGCCATCGTGCTCGCCATCTATTCCGGCCACAAGGCCTCCGAGATCGTGGCGACCGACGCCATCGACACGTTCAACACGATCGGGCTGGTGGAGCATCTCTCCTCGCAGCGGGCAAACGGGCTGAGATCGATGATCAAGCGGATCAGAGCCGAGGCGGCGGCGGCGGCCTAATGTCTCGTTCGCGTAGGCGGGTTTGAGGAAACCCCTCCCCACCCTCCCCACAAGGGGGAGGGAGACCGTGACGCACCGATTTCCCGCCTCACAAACGATACGCACGAGGCGATGCATGGCGGCTCCTCAAAGCCGGCCGGCTCACGGAAACATCACATTTGAGAAATCGTGAGCAGCGTTGGCGGCGTCGCTGTCGGACTGGGCTGGCGCCTCTATCCGTCTCCCCCCTTGTGGGGGAGATGGCGGCAGCCAGAGGGGGACTTTTTGACAACCCCTCACATCTCCGGCCGAAACCCCTCCTCGCCCCAGTGCCGCGTCTCGCGTCTTGCCGGGGGCGTGTAGTGCCGGTGCAAGGCCATCAGCGCCGTCTTCAGCATCAGTTTCGCCGAGCGGGGGGGCCATTGGCGTTCGCGCTCCACCGTTTCCAGACCCTTCATGAAACAGCAGATGTCCAGCGCAACGCCGGAGAGCTCGGGGCCGAGCGCGGCAAGGGCGCGGTTGACGCGGAGCCGGGCGGCGACGGCTGAGTCGGAGAGGTCGGCGACGCCTCCCCGTGCGCCCTTGACGTTGGTGCCGAGACGCGGCTCGAAGCGCATGGTGATCTGCGGCTGGAGCTGGCCGCGGGTGAAATCGGCATGCAGGCGCTCGCCGGCGGCGACGGCCTCGCGGGGGAAGTAGGCCTCGCCTGCCCTGCCCTTCAGGCGTTCGAGCGCGGAAAGCGGGGATTCGGAGAGGTTGCGGGTGACGCGCGCGGTCTCGTCGCCGATGGCGATGGTGGCTTCCGTCAGATCGCGATGCGGGCGGGCGAAGTCTGGCTCGGGCGTTTCGTGGCGTGCGATAAAGGCCTGAGCTTCCGGCAGCGGACGGATGCGCGCGCCATCGCGGGCGATCAGCCCCTGCCGGGCGGCGAGGAGCAGGATGGCCGGCGCGACGCAGAGCCGCGCTGTCGGGGTCTGCAGTTCCAGCGTCGCGACCGATGCACGCGCCTTCGGCGCGGATGTCGCGCAAATCTGCCCACCTGCGGGCGGCAGGGATTTGAGGAAGCGCAGCAGTTGGGACACGGCCTTCGTGGCGTTCTCAGTCATGGGCCACCTCGCCGAAATGGCCGAAGGCGAGCAGCGCGACGCGCTCGATGGCGCCGACGAACTCGTCGAAATCGCGATCATCGCGGCGGTCCTCGACCACGGCGCAGGCATGGGCGACCGTCGAGCGGTCGCGGCCGAAGCCGTCTCCGATCGTCGTCATCGTCATCTGCAGGGCGACATGGCAGACATACATGGCGATCTGGCGGATATGGCAGGCAAGCCTGCGGCGTTCGCGGCGCAGGCCGATGCGATCGCCGGCGGCGAAGATGAATTCGGCCGTCATGAGCCGGACGGCCTGGCAGATGACGCGTTCCGGCCGCGTCTGGCGCAAGGTCGACAGGGTCGGACGGGAGGGATCGAAACGGGTCCCGCCGCGTGGCATTCGCGGCTCTGCGCTGTGGTCTTTGCTGGTATTCATGAAAGCCTCCTACAAAATAGGAATTTATTCATACACCCTAGAGGGATTTTATGGATGTTTGGAAGCAATCCTCAGCAATCTATGATTGTTTTTTCTTAAGTTTTCGGAAATTTTGACGAATGATATGGGATTTTTTTCCTCACTCCCCAAAACTGTGCATGACAACAGAAAGGCGGGCCCCGGAAGGACCCGCCTCTCAATTCATCACAACGATGTCCGCTCAGGCGAAGTTGAGACGGCCAAGCTCGGTAAGGCGGGCAAGCGCAGCCTTGTCTCGCCAGGTCTTCATGATCGTGACCGTGGTAAAGGTGATCAGCGCCTCAAGGCCGAAGACCGGCATGTAGGCGAGCGCCCAGCGACCCCAGTCGACGAGCGCGAAGCTGTCGTTGGAGATCAGGAGCCAGAAGGCGACCATGGCGGCGACCCCGGCATAATAGACCGCATCGATGCGCAGCACGCGGGCGAAGCTGAAACGATCGGCCGCGTTCGCGGCGAAGAGCCGCTTGCCGAAGGTCTCGTGCACCGCCACCATCGGCAGCATCAGCGAGAGCGAATTGACGCCGAGATGGATCAGATCCTGCGGCTCGAAGAAGAAGCCCTGCAGGAAGAGGCCGAGCGCAAAACCCAGCATGGCCGGTGCAAAGCCAAAGAGAAGATAGACGGTCGTCGCCCCGATCAGATGCAGTTCGGACGGGCCGACGGCCAGATGCCAGGACTGCATGAGCACCGAGAAGACGATGGCTGCAAGGCCGGTCTTGACGATGTTGAGCGGCGCGCGCACGAGCGCCGGCAGCTGCGTTGCGACGACAGCGAGTGCGACCGCATTGGCCGCCGTCACGCGCAGGGGATCGATGATTCCAGGTTCGATATGCATGTTCGTTTCCTTTTCCAGCGCCCACCGCGCTAAAGGTGTTTTGTTCGAACCGCAGCCTTCGGGCTGCGGCGGTCCATGGCAGGTCTCCTGGCTTGCGGGTCTTTGCCGATCCTTCGCCTTATCGGTGCATTTTTCTGGCATGTCGTGCAAAACCGCAGAACAGTTTTGCACGACATGCCCTGGCACCAATGGCATCTGAAGGCGGCTCTCCGCTCACAGTTGCGGGGGCAGCCACGGTTTCGGGTCCTGATGGATACGCCTCACCGTGTTCCCTTTTAATCCTCGCGCCTCAAGGCGCGATGGAACCACTGTGACAATTGCTAGATGGTTTGGTCACGGGGAGCAAGCAGGCGAGCGCCACAGACCTGTGGAGTTGCGCCAGCGCAAAGTCTTCGCGCGCGATCTCGTCTATCCGGTGGGATGAAGATGAAGAATCATCTGCCCGGCGGGCAAGAATGCCGCATTGACGTATGAGGCCTTGCGGCCTATCCGTGGTGCAGGACGAGGGAATTTGACGGACTATGCAGCCGAGACAGGCGACTTTTGTGGGGATCGTGACGCGCTTATTCTGCGCGATCGCTCTCCTGTCGCTTTCGCTCGTCGCGCCGGCGGAGGCCAATTCCCGCGCGCTGTCTTCCGAGGAAGTCGCGGCCTTCATGCTGCCGGACGGCTCGCTGCCGTCTCTCTGCGTCACCATTCCCGACGGGTCCGGCCAGGGCAAGATCGTCAAGCTGGGGGCCGATTCGTTCGGCCTGCACCATCACGACGTCATCCTTCCGGTTCCCGCCGAAACGGCGGGGGCGCGTTTCGTCTTTGTTGCCGAACGGCTTGATCCGGTACGGCCGGATGCGCTTCGCCATCTCCTCTATCCGCCGGGTGCGGGCCCGCGCGCTCCACCGCCGACCGCCTGACAGACCGAACCGGCGTCGCGACCTCGCGTCCGGCGCTTTTTGTCACGCGCGGATCCGTATCCTGCCCCGATGGAGGCCGGCGAGGTCCGCCGAAAAGCGGATATCACCCATGCTTCACGTCAACGCTCGGCAGGCCGGCCTGCTGCATCCGGTCGACATGGACGCGGCCCATGCAACACCCGGCACCGCGCCGCGTCACCCGGACAAGCCCTTTCTGTATTTCATCGCGCCGGGAGATGATCTCGGGGAAGAACTCTGCGCCTCCGGGACGAACCAGAGGCTCTACCGGGTCATGGATGGCTGCCTGGCCGTCTATCATCTGCTCCCCGATGGCCGCCGCCAGATCATCGATATTGCCGGCCCCGGTCGGGCAATCGCCGGTCTGCCGGGCGGCCCGGACGGCCACGCGATCAAGGCGCTGACCTTCACCGAGATCGAGGTGCTGGACGCCGCCGTCAACCCTGCGCTTGCCGCCGAAGCCGCGCAGGAGGCTCTTGTCCGGCTTGCCCGCCATGCCATGCTGCTCGGCCGCATGAATGCGGCGGAAAAGGTGGCCAATGGACTTCTCGATCTGGCCGCGCAGTTCCCCCGCAAGCTGCGGCAGGGGCACCCCGTGCTGACGCTCTATCTGACGCGCAACGACCTTGCCGACTGGCTCGGCCTGACCGTCGAGACGGTCAGCCGAACACTCAACCAGTTCAAGCGCACCGGCATGATCGATTATGCGCATGCCGAAATCGTCACGCTGACCCGGCCCGAGCAGTTGAAGGCGCTCGCATCCGGCAGGCCTACACTCATCCGAAACACCAGACGTCAAGGAGAACACGCATGACCCTCATAAAGACCCTCGGCAAGACTTTGGGCCTGACGCTCGCCGCAGGCCTTCTCGCCACCGCCGCCTTTGCGCATGAATACAAGGTCGGCGAACTGGAAATCGTGCATCCGGCGAGCCGCGCCATGGTGCCGGGCGCTGCCGTTGGCGGCGGCTTCATGGAAATCATCAATCACGGCAAGAGCGACGACACGCTCGTTTCCATCACCTCGCCCGCCACGCCCGACGTGCAGCTGCACGAGATGGCCGTGACTGACGGCGTGATGAAGATGCGCCAATTGAAGGACGGCATTCCGGTGCCGGCCGGCAAGACGGTGGAACTCAAGAAGGGCGGCCTGCATGTGATGTTCATGAACGTGAAGACGCCCTTCAAGGAGGGCGACAAGGTGCCGGCCGTGCTGCATTTCCAGAAGGCCGGTGATGTGAAGGTCGAATTCCAGGTCGGCCCCGCCAATGGCGAGGAGATGAAACACGACATGAAGGACATGAACGGCCAGAAGCCGAAGATGTAACGGGCGCATATCCTGTCATCCCGGCGCCGGCGCCGGGATGACAGCTTGACACACAAAGAATGCTTTTAATTTATACTTTATAATATTGTAATATATATCACATTACCTACATATTTAACAAATGTTAATTAAAGGATGTGATTTCTTGCGAAAGTCACCGGAGCTTTCAGCATGAAAATTTCCACAAAATTGAGTGTAACGATCCTTGGATTGGTCGTTCTGATCATTGCTTCCATCATATCAACTTTCAGTATTCTTAATACGATGGGGTCCTCGATCTCGACGATCGTCAGCGACCGGCTGGTGCCGACCCGTAATCTGAAAATGGTTGGCGATCTTTATGCCGTGAATATTGTCGACACGTCGCACAAGGTGCGCAGCGGCACGATGAGCTTCGCCGATGGCGTGACGTCGGTCGAAAGCTCACTGACCAAGTCCGAAGCGCTGTGGAAAGACTATCTGAAGACCTACCTGACGGCGGATGAAAAGGCCCTGGCGGAGACGACCGACAAGGCGATCAAGCAGGGCCATGAACCGATCAAGACTTTGTTGCAGATCCTGAAGGCCAAGGACCAGAAGGCGCTGGACGCATTCGTGACGACCCAGCTTTACGCGTCGATCGATCCGATCACCGCAGATATCGGCAAACTGGTCGATCTTCAGATCCGTGTGGCCGACGAGGTCTCCAAGGATGCAGCGGGCGACGCTCAAATGAATCGCTATCTGCTGATCGGTTTCTCCGTTGTCGCAATAGCCATGTCGGCGCTGGCGCTCTGGGTCATCTTCAGGGGCGTGTCGCGCCCGCTGCGCACCATTACCGAGCGGATGGTCGACATCGCCGATGGAAACCTGACGGTCGATATTCCCTACGCCGACAAGAAGGACGAGGTCGGGGCCATTGCCGGTGCACTGGAAATCTTCCGCCAGGGCGGCTTGCGCAATCGCGAACTGGAACGCGCCGCCGAAGAGAACCGGAAGAATGCCGAGCGCGAGCGGATCGAACTCCAGCGCAAGGCCGAGGCCGATGCTTCCGAGCGCCTCCGCATTGCGACTTCGGGCCTTGCTGGCGGACTTCAGAAGCTGGCCGCCGGCGATCTGACGGTTGCCCTTCACGAGCCCTTCTCTGCCGAATTCGAACAGCTTCGCCACGATTTCAACTCTTCCGTTCAGCAGTTGGGCTCGGCGCTGGCGCAGGTGTCCGAAGCCGTTATCGCCATGAATGACGGGACCCGCGAAATCGCCGAAAGCTCGAACGAGTTGTCGAAGCGCACCGAACAGCAGGCCGCTGCTCTGGAAGAGACTGCAGCAGCCCTCGACCAGATCACGGTCAATGTGACGAATTCGGCGCGCCTCAGCGGCGAGGCAAAGCTCGTCGCCAATCAGGCGACGACATCGGCGACAAAGTCGGCGCAGGTTGTCTCGAACGCCGAAGAGGCCATGGGCCGCATCGAGCAAAGCTCGACGCAGATTTCCAACATTATCGGCGTTATCGACGAGATCGCCTTCCAGACCAATCTGCTGGCGCTGAATGCGGGCGTTGAAGCGGCGCGTGCGGGCGATGCGGGCAAGGGCTTTGCCGTCGTCGCGCAGGAAGTGCGCGAACTGGCGCAGCGTTCCGCACAGGCCGCCAAGGAAATCAAGGCGCTGATCCAGAATTCCAGCACCGAGGTGGAAAGCGGCGTGAAGCTCGTTCGCGAGACCGGCGAGGCGCTGAAGTCGATCGCAAGCTTCATCGTGCAGATCAACACCCATGTGGAATCGATCGCCGTATCGTCCGCCGAACAGTCGGCCGGGCTTTCGGAAGTCAACATTGCCGTCAACCAGATGGACCAGGGCACGCAGAAGAACGCGGCCATGGCCGAGGAATCGACTGCGGCTGCAACGGCGCTCACCCGCGAGGCCGACAAACTGCGCGAACTGGTCACGACCTTCAAACTGGCAGGCCGTTCCGACAACGCCGCCATGCTGCGCAGGACGGCCAGAACCATGGGTCAGACCATGGACCGGGCCGACAACCGTCCCGCCGCCAGACCTGCCCATATGGCGGCAAGAGCAGGCGGCAATCTGGCAACGAAGAGCCAGGACTGGGAAGAATTCTGAGCAGACAGGAACTCCTCCCGCACACCGCTCCACTTTACTTCATGACAATCAGGGCCGTCTCCTTCGAGGCGGCCCTTTCCGTATCCGGCTGAAGACTATGGCCTGCGGCAGAATGCTGCACCGCGTGTTATTTGCTTTACGGCAAATAGGCTCCGCTCTACTGCGCTATGGATTGATAGACGAGCTTAGAAAGAAGAAGAAACCCACGCGATACGCGGTGATTTCTTCACCCACCTTCGTTTGAATTTCGTCAATTCTTGATCAAATGCAAGTTTCGGAAGTCCGCGACTTTCGGAAGATTGAAAGGAGCGCATCATGCAGGCAGTCATTTACAATATCCCCATCTTCGGCTGGATGCTGCGCGAGGCGGCGGAGGGGACGGTGGCGGCGAAGCTGCTCTTCGTCATCAACTGCCTGCTCCTCTGGGCGCTCGCCATTACCTTCTTCGGCTTTCCGGCGATCATCATCCCCGCGCTCGCCGCCGTTGCCGGCATGTTCGCGCTGCTGATCGTTCTTTCGTGGCCCTATCTGGACGATTGAGACGACAGCCGCCTTGAGATGGATCAAGCGGCTGCTTGACCAGGATCAAGCGAAATCTTGATTTCAATCAATGCGGGACGCTTCGAAACGACGGACACTTTCCATCAAGACGGATGCATTGAAGCGAGGCGCGATCGCCCCACGATGCATCCGCCGGACGGAGAGCATCATGTTCAAGAAAATTATCGTCGCCGTGGATATCGCGCAGATCGACAAGGGTGCGAAAATCCTGAAGAAGGCGGAAGCGCTGGCCGATGACGGCGGCGAGATCGTGCTTCTGAACGTTGTCGAGGACATTCCGGGCTATCTGACCATCGACGTGCCGGGGCATGTCATCGAGAAAAACCGCAAGCAGGCACTCGAAACGCTCGACAAGATGCGCGCCGAGATCAAGGTGCGGACCCGCGCCGAGCTTCGCACCGGGCAGGCCGCCAGCAACATTCTGGCTGCGGCACAGGCCCATGAGGCCGACCTGATCATGGTGGCGTCGCACCGGCCGGACATTTCCAACTATTTCCTCGGCTCGACCGCCGACCGCGTGGTTCGGCATGCCGATATTTCGGTTCTGGTCGACCGCTGAAACCCATGGATCCGGAGAGAGGGCAATGAACGCCATGAACCCGCACCAAGCCCGATTGCTGGCCCGCCAGCACGAACTCATGCAGCGGCTCGGCAAGATCGAGACGGATCTCGACACGACGCGCAATCCCGATAGCGAAGAGCGCGCCACCGAGCGCGAGAATGACGAAGTCCTGGAAGAACTGGGCCTGCAGGGACAGATGGAACTGAAGGCGATCGAGGCGGCGCTGAAACGCGTGGCCGACGGCACCTACGGAACCTGTGTGCGCTGCGGCGGACCCATCAGCGAAGAGCGGCTCACGGCCGTTCCGCATGCCGCGCTTTGCCGCGAATGCATGGGGTGACTTGATGGAAAGCGCCCGCCGAGGCCACCAGGCCTTGAGGCGGGACGCTTGAAGAAACGATGCGCGGACCGTATCGGGGGTGAGGCGGTTAAACCCTTCTTCCGCGCAAAGTAGAGGCCGGGTGTTCACGGGGAGCACCCGGCCTCATTTTGTTTTAAGCCTGCCCGAACTCAGAAGTCATTCGGCCCTAGCGGGCCGCCCCCTCATCTGTCCTTCGGACATCTTCTCCCCGCTGGGGAGAAGCAGGAGATTGCCGCAGCCTCTCGGGCCTCCTCGCCCCTTGGGGAGAGGTCCGCCGAGCGGAAGCGGAGGCGGGGTGAGCGGGATGCCGCGAATGCAAACGCAGTAGGCCGGCGTTGCGCAAACTCCCCTCTCCTCATAATCCTCACTTATCCGGCGTGAAATTCATCGCCGTGCCGTTCAGGCAGTAGCGCAGGCCGGTCGGCGGCGGGCCGTCGGGGAAGACGTGGCCGAGATGGGCGTCGCAGCGGGCACAGCGGATTTCGGTGCGGACCATGAAATGCGAGCGATCCTCGATCTCCCTGATCGCATCCTCCGATACCGCCTTGAAAAAGCTCGGCCAGCCGCAGCCGGCATCGAATTTCGTGTCCGACACGAAAAGCGGCGCATCGCAGCAGACACAGGAATAGGTGCCGCGCTCGAACGTGTTCCAGAAGGGGCCGGTAAAGGGCCGCTCGGTGCCATGCTCGCGCGTCACATGATACTGTGCCGGCGTGAGCTGGTCGCGCCATTCTTCGTCCGACTTGGTGATGACGGGAACCATGTGTGCCATATGCGCCTCCATGCGACTGCCTCGCCTCCTGCAGCACCTGAGCGCACTCAGAAACTGATTCAAGGGCGGGCATTTTGCCAATTGATTTTGTTGAAGTTACGCGACGACAGATGGGGATGTCGAGACGGTTCGGCAATGGGGCGGGGGATCAAGCGGGATCAACTTGGTGTGATGAAATCGGGCGGTCGGGATGATGCGGGACGACAAGTATTGAGGAGGCCGCCGAAGCGGCCTCCCTGAATTGCTCAGTCGTTCTTGTGGCTTTGCTGGCCGGCCTTCACATGCTGTTCATGCGAGCCGCCGCGCGTACCGGAAGAAGAATTGTCCTTGTCCGAGGAAGCATTCTGCTGAGAGCCCGTATTCTTGTGGCTCTGTTCTCCGGCCTTCACGTGCTGTTCGTGCGAACCACCTTGATTTGCCATTGCTTTTCTCCTTGGGTTGACGAGATCAACTTTGCGATCTCGGTTGACCTAACAGGAACCGCAGGGGCATGTTCCGCAGAAAAACAGGTTTTGCATCGGATCGGGGGCGCCGCGAGCAGGGTACGCAGCGGTTAGATTTTCTGGCCCTCCCCCCGAAAAATCCCTTCTCAAGGTTGAGCCACCCGGCACATTGCCCTATCTCTCATTTTCCCGATGCCAATGCGGAGACCTCATGGCGGCCAGCGATGCGCCTTACATATTCCTTACCCTGATCGCGCCGTTCCTCGCGGCGGCTATAGCACCCTTGCTGACGCGGGCGCTCGGGCATTGGGCGGCGCTGCCGCTGGCGCTGGTGCCCGCCGGCATTTTCGCCTTCTTCTGCCGGGCGCTGGCCGATGTGCAGGGCGGACAGGCGATCACCGGCGGATATCTGTGGGTTCCCTCCTTCAATGTCAGCTATTCCTGGCTGATCGACGGGCTGTCGCTGACCTTCGTGCTTCTGATTTCGGGCATCGGCGCGCTCATCCTGCTTTATGCCGGCGGCTATCTGAAGGGGCATGCGCAGCAGGGGCGTTTCTTTTCCTTCATCCTGATGTTCATGGGCTCGATGCTTGGCGTCGTGGTGTCCGACAGTTTCCTCATGCTCTTCATCTACTGGGAGCTGACCTCGATCACCTCCTTCCTGCTGATCGGCTTCGATCATTCGCGCGAGGCCTCGCGGCGCGCGGCGATCCAGGCGCTGGTGGTGACGGGCGGCGGCGGGCTGGCGCTGCTTGCGGGGCTCATTCTCGTCTGGAACATGACCGGTGTCAGCACCATCTCGCTGCTGATCGAATACGCGCAGGCGGTGAAGGCGAGCCCCTATTTCTTTGCGGCCCTTTTGCTGATCCTCGGCGGGGCCTTTACCAAGTCGGCACAGTTTCCGTTCCATTTCTGGCTGCCCAACGCCATGGAGGCCCCCACCCCGGTTTCCGCCTATCTGCATTCGGCAACCATGGTGAAGGCCGGTGTGTTCCTGCTGATGCGGCTGCAGCCGGTGTTTGGCGACACCGCGGCCTGGGAGACGATCCTGCCCGTCTTCGGCGGCGCGACGCTGCTGGCTGGCACTGTCATCGGCCTGCGCCAGACGGATCTGAAGCTGATGCTCGCCTATACGACGATCGCTTCGCTCGGGCTGCTCGTCATGCTGACCGGCTTCGGCACGCCGCATGCCCTGGAAAGTGCCGTGCTCTATCTGATTGCGCATGCGCTGTTCAAGGGCGCGCTCTTTATGGTGGCGGGCGCGATCGACCATGAGGCCGGCACGCGTGACATCACGCGGCTGGGCGGGCTCTGGCGGGCCATGCCGCTGACCTTTGCCGCGGCCATGCTGGCAGCACTCTCCATGGGCGGGCTGCCGCCCTTCCTCGGCTTTCTCGCCAAGGAAGAGGTTTACGAGGCTCTGGCGGGCAGCAATCCGCGGGCCATCGCCTTCACGCTGTTCGCGATCATCGGCAACGGGCTGATGTTCGCTCTAGCCTTTGCCGTGGCGCTGAAGCCGTTTATCGGGACCGAGCGGGATTTGCCTGGGGGGCACCATGGGGCGGCGGCTGGCGCTGAGACCGGGGCACCCCCCTCTGCCCTGCCGGGCATCTCCCCCTCAAGGGGGGAGATCGGCAAGAGGCACACGCCCCACATTCACGAAGCCCCTGCCCTCATGCTCATCGGCCCGCTCGTTCTGGCGCTGGCGGGACTGGCTGCGGGGATCTTCTCGGACGCGTTCCACGCGACCTTCTCCGCGCCGATGGCCTCGGCCATTGCGCATGAACAGCGAAGCATCAGCATTTCGGCTATCCCGCATCTCTCCCTGCCCTTCCTGCTGTCGCTGGCAACGGTCGCGCTCGGCGTCATCGTCTATCTTCTCCTCGACCGGGCGCGCGAGGCCGCAGCCGCCGCGCTGGAATCGATCGGCTGGGGGCCGGATCAGGGGTTCGATCAGGCGATGCGCGGGCTGGTGCGCGGCTCATATATCATCACGCGGCGCATCCAGACCGGGCGTCTGGAAACCTATGTCATGGTGACGTTCATCGTCATTGCGGCAGCACTTCTCGTCCCCATGACCACGTTCGGCGAATGGCCGGCCGCGCCTCTCTGGCCGGTAGACGCCGGTTTTCATGAGCTGATGGTCTTTGCCATCGCTGTCATTGGCCTCTTCGCGGTGGTCTTCGCCGCCGACCGGCTGACCGCCATCGTCTCGCTCGGCATTCAGGGCTTTGCGGTCGCCGTCATCTTCATGCTCTATGGCGCGCCGGATCTGGCCTTCACGCAGTTCATGGTCGAGACGCTGTCGGTGGTGATCCTGGCGCTGGTGATGACGCGGCTGGACCTGCAGCCGAGCGATCATCGCCATGGGTTCGAGCGGCTCAAGGATGCGGCAATCGCGCTGGCTTGCGGGGCCGGCTTTGCGGCGCTGCTCATGCGCGCGGTGCAGGTGCCGTTCAACAACACGCTCACAGACTTCTTCAATCAATGGTCCAAGGTGGTGGCGCATGGGACGAATGTCGTCAATGTCATCATCGTCGACTTCCGCGGCACGGATACGCTGGGCGAGATCGCCGTGGTGACGATCACCGGCCTTGCCATCCTGGCGCTCATCCGCATCCGCGTGTCCGGCGACGTGAAGCCGGCGGACAACGATCCGGAAAGGAGCGCCTGATGGCCAAGCCCAAGCCGGCCCGCGCGCCCAAACCTGACCCGGCGGAGGGTCAGAAGCGCAGCCCCATGCGCCGGGGCATGGACACGCTGATCTTCCGCACCATGGCGCCTTATCTCACGGCGCTGATGGTGCTCTTCTCCGTCTTCGTGCTGCTGCGCGGGCATAACCAGCCGGGCGGCGGCTTCATCGGCGGACTGATTGCCGCCTCGGCCTTTGCGATCCTCGGCATTGCGCAAGGCGTCTCGGCGGTGCGGCGCGCGCTGTGGTTCGATCCGACCGCGATTGCGGCGGCTGGGCTCACGGTTTCGACACTTGCCGGCCTGATGTCCCTGGCGGCCGACGTGCCCTTCATGACGGCGCTGTGGGTGTTTCCGAACATATTCGGCACGGAAGTCGCCCTGTCGACGCCGATGCTGTTCGATATCGGCGTTTATCTGGTGGTGACGGGAGCAATCACGACGGTTGCGCTGGCGCTCGAAGAACGGGAGGACGACTGAGCATGGAAGGCTTCATGTCCGTCATCGTCGGCATCTTCTTCGCCGTGGCGATCTATCTGATGCTGTCGCAATATATCATTCGCATCCTGCTCGGCGTGGCGATCCTCGGCAATGCGGTCAACCTGCTGCTCTTCGTCGCCGGGCGAGTGACGCGCGAGGTTCCGCCGATCATCGGCAAGGGCGCGGACGCGCTGCCCGCCAGCGCCGCCAATCCGCTACCGCAGGCGCTGATCCTGACGGCCATCGTCATTTCGTTTTCCTTCTTCGCCTTCCTGCTGGTGCTGGCCTATCGCGCGTATCAGACGCTGAAGACCGACGACACGCATCAGATGCGCCTCGCCGAGCCGGAAGACGCGGCCGAACCGCCGCTGGGCTATTGAGGGAGGGATACCGGAAAATTCATGGCCGCCAATAGCATCCCCCTCGAAGCGCTTGAAAAGTCGATGGTTCTGGCACCCGTGCCGGCCGCGCACTGGCTCGTGATTGCGCCGCCCGTCTGGTGCCTGCTGCTGGGCGCGATCCTGATCATGGTGCGCAAGCGGCCGGGGCTGCAGGCCTGGCTGGCGATCCCGGCGCTGGCTGCCCTCGTGCTGATCGATGCGGCGCTGCTTTTCGCCGTCACGCGCGAAGGGCCGGTGACCATGGTGATGGGGCGCTGGCTGCCGCCATTCGGGATTGCCTTTACGGTCGATCTCACCGGCGCGCTGTTCAATCTGACGGGCGGGATCGCCGCGCTGGCGGGCGGGATTGCGGCGCTCGGCGATATCGACAGGACGAAGCGGGCCTATGGCTTCTATCCCTTCCTTCTCCTGATGGTCGGCGGTGTCTCCGGGGCGTTTCTCACCGGCGATATCTTCAACCTCTATGTCTGGTTCGAGGTTCTGCTGATCTCCTCCTTCGGCCTGATCATCCTTGGCTCGGAGCGGGCGCAGCTCGATGGCGCGACGAAATACGCGATCCTGAACCTCATCGGCACGACGCTTTTCCTGATCGCGGTCGGCATTCTCTATGCCGTTTTCGGGACGCTCAACATGGCCGACATCGCGGCCAAGGCGCCGAAGCTCGGCGAGATCCCACCGCTGATGACGCTGGGCCTCATCTTCATTGCCGCGTTTTCGATGAAGGCGGCGGCATTTCCGGTGAACTTCTGGCTGCCGGCCTCCTATCACACGCCGCGCATCGTCGTGGCGGGACTGTTTGCCGGGCTGCTGACCAAGGTCGGCGTCTATGCGCTCCTGCGCGTCATGGTCATGATCTTTCCGCAGGAGGGTAATGCCTATTCGCTGCTGATCGGCGTCGTGGCGATCCTGACCATGCTGACGGGCGCGCTTGGGGCGCTGGCGCAATCGGATCTGCGGCGCATGCTCGGCTATATCGTGATCACCGGAATCGGCATCATCCTGTCGGGCGTGGCGCTGGGTGGGCAGACGGCGATTGCGGGCGCGCTCTTCTATGCGATGCATTCGATGATCGTCATGCTGGCGCTTTATCTCATGGCTGGCGTTGCAGGGCGCATGGGCGGTTCGTTTTCACTGCACGATCTTTCGGGCCTTTACGCCAGGAGCCCGCTTCTGGCGGCGATCACGCTGGCGCTGTTCTTTTCCGTGTCGGGCCTGCCGCCCTTCTCCGGCTTCTGGCCCAAGGCGATGCTGGTGAAGGCGACCTTCGATTTCGGCGCGTGGTGGCAGGGCGGCGTGATCCTCGTCTCCGGCCTCCTAACGACCATTGCCGTCATGCGCGCCTTCGCGCTCGGCTGGTGGCGGATGCCAGTTTCAGGAACGGTCGAGCCGGCGCGGATAGAGGCCAGCGAAGCGGTCCCGCTTGTCGGTCTCACGCTTCTCTCCCTCGGCATCGGGCTCTATCCCGAACCGCTTCTGGCGCTGGCGCAGACGGCCGCCGCAGGGCTTCTTGAGCCGACGGCCTATCTGCATTCCGTCTTCCCCGGACTTTCGCCGCTGGGAGGGCCCCTGCCATGACGCGGTTGCTGGTTCTTCTCGTCTTCACGCTGATCTGGGCGGCGGTCACCGGCTCGTTTGCGCCGCTCAACCTCGGCTTCGGGCTTGTCCTGTCGGCGCTGGCGCTTTTCCTCATCCGGGAAAACGTGCAGCCGAGCCGGATTGCGGTCCGGCCGCTCGGGGTGCTGGCGCTGACGCTTCTCTTCTTCAAGGAACTGGCGCTCTCGGCCTTCAAGGTCGCGGTTCTCGTCAGCCGGCCGAAGATGGACCTGAAGCCGGGCATTTTCGCCTTTCCGCTGAGGGTGGACCGCGATTTCGAGATCACGCTTCTCGCCAATCTCATCACGCTCACGCCGGGTACGCTGTCCGTCGACGTTTCCGACGACCGGCGCTTCCTCTACGTCCACGCGCTCGACTGCGCCGATCCGCAAGCGACCATCCGCGACATCGCCGACGGGTTCGAAGCGAAAATTCTGGAGGCGTTTCGATGACGGCGGGCGACCAGATCGTCTATGCGGCAACCTGGTTTGCGCTGATCGCGCTGCCGGTGGCCTTTCTGATGACGGTGGTGCGGGTCATTCTCGGACCCAGCCTGCCGGATCGCGTCGTCGCACTCGACATGCTGACGGCGATCGCCATCGGCTTCATCGCCGTCATCGCCCTGAAAACCGGCTTTCACCTCTATATCGACATCGCCATTGCGCTCGGCCTTGTCGGCTTTCTCGCCACCGTCGCGCTGGCGCGTTTCATCCTGGCGAGCGCCGGCAGGGTCAAGGCGGGCACGCCGAAGCCCGGCGTCGAAAAGACGGGCAAGGTGAAGCAAAAATCCGTCACCGGGAGGAAAAGGCGATGACGCTCTGGCTTGCCATTCCCGTCAGCCTACTGCTTGTCGGCGGCTCGATCTTCGCGCTTCTGGCGGCGCTCGGCGTCCTGCGCCTGCCCGATGTCTATACGCGCATGCATGCCGCCTCGAAGGCGGGGGCGGTTGGCTCGGGGCTGCTGCTTCTGGCAACGGGCCTTGGCTCGCAGGATCCCGCGATCCTGGTTCGCGCCGCCGCCGGTTTCGTTTTCTTTGTCCTGACGGCGCCGGTGTCGGCACATCTTCTGGCGCGCGCGGCACATCTGGCGCGTGTGCCTCTCGATCCCGCAAGCGTCCGTGACGACTATCGCAGTGGCCAGACGGACACTCTTTCCAAGTAGTCAGTGCGCCTGCAAAACCGCCAAGACAGAATGCCTTTCGCCATGACTACGTTTGACCCGGAGCTAACATTCAGGTTGTTCTATTCCTGTATCGTTTCCGGCAATTGTTACGGATTGGTTAGAATTGGTAAATTTCCCTTATCAGCGTATGGACTTTTACTGAAAGGGTGGTAATCACGACGTCTGTAAAGGTTGCGCTTCGCCGGAAATTCCTCTTCGCGCCCCGGGCCAAGAGGATTATGCAAAGATTAAAGTAGGCCTAAACTTGCCCGCTTCAATTGTCCGGCGGCAGCAAAACGTTAATTTTTCAACAAGTGATCGCCAGAGGCGCTCACGTCTAGCTTATGTGAGACATGTGCTTCGGGCGTTTCTCACTATCTCTAGGAGAATTTTATGACAGACACCCTTAAAACCCCGGATCAGGGCCTTCTCGTTGAACTGACCTCGGATATCGTATCGGCCTATGTCGGTAATCATGTCGTTCCCTCGAGCGATCTTCCGAACCTGATCGCAGAGGTCTTCAGCGCGCTGTCGAATACCTCCTCTCCTGCCCCCGTCACGCCCGTCGTGGAAAAGCCGAAGCCGGCCGTTTCGGTACGTCGCTCTGTGCAGGACGACCAGATCACCTGTCTGGAATGCGGTGGCTCGTTCAAGTCGCTGAAGCGCCACCTGATGACGCACCACAACCTGACGCCCGAACAGTATCGCGAAAAGTGGGATCTGGCCGCCGACTATCCGATGGTCGCACCGGCTTACGCACAGGCCCGCTCGCGTCTCGCCAAGGAAATGGGTCTCGGCCAGAGCCGCAAGGGTCGCGGTCGCTGAGATTTCCATACGCCGCGAAAACCGCTGACCGCTCTTGCGGTCCCGGTAAGCGATGAAGACAATGAAGCGTGGATGCGATTCTAACGGATCGCATCCACGCTTTCTTTTTTGAGGCGAAGGCCGCAGGGAACCGCCAGAAGGCGGGTGCAGGCCGCGCCGTTGACCGCAGGGGGCGGGACCAATGCTGACGATCTATGGTGTCTATCTGTCGCGCGCCTCGCGGGTCTACTGGACGGCCGAGGAACTGGGAATCGCCTTCACCGCCGTCAAGGTGACGCAGGCGCGTTATCTCAAGGACCCGTTCGCGGAGGATGCGCCCTTCAATACACGCTCGCCGGACTTTCTGGCCGTGAACCCGCAGGCGCAGATCCCGGCCATCGACGATGACGGTCTGGTTTTGACAGAATCGCTCGCCATCACGCTCTACCTCGCCAAGAAGCATGGCGGGCCGCTGGCGCCGGCCGATATCGCCGAAGAAGGCGAGATGTTGCGCTGGACGCTCTGGGCGGCCACAGAGCTCGAGCCGCAGACGGTGCAGATCGTGCTGGTGCACGATGCCGGTCAGGAGGAGAGCGAGGGCGGGCGCAAGACGATTTCCGTGGCGAGCCGCATGCTGAAAATGCCGCTCGCCGCGCTCGAACTGCATCTGGCCGGCCGCGACTATCTCGTGGGTGACCGCTTCACCGTCGCCGATCTCAATGTCGCGGAAGTGATGCGCTACGCGATGGGCGAGCCGAAGCTTTTCGAGGACAAGCCCAATATCCGCGCCTGGTATGAAGCCTGCCACGCCCGGCCAGCGTTCGAGAAGATGATGGCCGGACGACGGGCGGAAGCGGCGGCGCTGAGTGCGGCAGAGTAAGCGTTATCGTTCCGAAAAGCACCGCCGGATGAATGCCGGGGCGTAAATCGTCGGCGCGCCTTTATCCGCTGGCCTTCAACTCCTCCCGAACCCAGGCGCGAAAGGCCTGAACGGCGGCGGTCGGGCGCCTGCCTTTCGGGGTGACGAACCATGTGGCGCGGCCGGTGGGGACACGAAGGTCGAAAGGCTCGACAAGGCGCCCATGCTCCAGCGCGAAGGCGGCGAGCGTTTCCCAGGCGAGGAACACGCCCTGCCCGCCGATCGCGGCATCAAGCGCAAGCGATCCGTCGCTGAAAACATGGCGGATGTCGAGCGTCGTCCCGCCAAGACCGGCAGGCTCCAGCCAGATATCCCAGCCGAAGACAGAAGGGCCGTCCACGACGATGGGCAGCCCGACGATATCGGCAGGCACCTTCAGTCTGTCTGCAAGCACCGGGGCGCAGACCGGAAAGACCAGTTCATCCAGCAGCTTCTCAGCCTCGGCATCCGACCAGCCGCCTCGTCCGACGCGCAGGGCGATATCCACATCGCCCGATCCCATCGGTATGAAGCGGTCATCGGCCTCGATGCGGAGCCGAATATCGGGATGGCGCGCCGCGAAGGCCGGCAGGCGGTGCACGAGCCAGCGCGACGCCAGAATGGGTGCAACCGAAATCGTCAGCACGAGATCGTCGCGATGGCGGATCTCGCCCACGGCCTGGGAAAGCAACGAGAAACTCTCGTTGAGCCGCGCCAGAAAGGCGGTGCTGCGGGCAAGCGGCACAAGTCCTTTGCCGGTTCGGTCGAACAGCGCAGTGCCAAGCTCCGCCTCGATCCGCGTCACCTGCTGACTGACTGCGCCGGGCGAAACGCCCAGTTCGGCCGCCGCCGCCGCCAGACCGCCAAGGCGGGCGACGGCCTCGGCGGCGCGAAGACCGTTCAGATGAACCAGATTCAAGTTTCTCATTTCAGATTTTCTAAAAACTCTCTCTCAAATGCTGGATTGAATCCATGGACCCTACCTCGGATACTAAGCGGCATAAATGATGCATTATAACGGGCGACAGCTCAGCCTAACGGCTTTCGAGGAGAAACGCCATGTTTCAGTTTTTCTGGAATATTTTCCGTTCGTCCAGGGATGGCGAGACCAAGGTCTGGCATGACGATATTCTGTCCCATCCCGCCATCGCGGTCATGGACGAGCGGCAGCGCGGCGACCTGCCGATGCCACGTGCCAGCAGCGCACTCTCCCTTGATTGTTCTCAGATGAAGGGTGTCTGCCGCGCCGGCAGCGGGTCGATCTCGATGTGATCGGGGGCGAGGCCCGCTCTCGCCCGTTCGGCCATGGCCTCATAGGCGCGCTCGAGGTGGCGGGTGAAGCGTTCGCTGTCGAAGAGCGGCATGATGCGGGCATTTTCGGCGAGCTTTGTCTTGAGCTCCGCCAGTCTTTCGCGGTCATCGTGGAGCGCCACGGCGAGATCGGCATAGCTGGCGCGGTCGTGGACGGCGAGGTCCGGCAGGCCAATGGCGTGGAGCAGGCTTTCGGCCACGCGCGAGGCGAAGCTGTGACCGGATAGTGCGACGAGCGGCACCCCGGCCCAGAGCACGTCGGAGGTCGTCGTGTGGCCGTTGCAGGGGAAGGTGTCGAGCGCCAGATCGGCGAGCGGAACGCGATCCAGATGCCGTTCGTAGGACATGGCTTCGGCAAAGACGAGCCTGTCGGCGGCGATGCCCTCGCGGACAAAGGCGGCCAGAAGATTGGCGCGCGCGGCGACGGGCGCCAGGCACCAGAAGATGCTGCCTGGCGTGCGGGCAAGGATCTGCGCCCACAGCGCCACCATTTCGCGGCTGATCTTCATGACATTGTTGAAGGAGGCGAAGACGAAGGCGGTTTCCGGCAGGCCGTGATCGACGCGGCGGTTGCGTTCCGGTCCTGAGCCGGGCCGCGGGCGCGACACGCTGTCATTGGCCTGATAGCTCTCCGGCAGACAGCAGAGCTTCTCCTCATAGAAGGGTCTCGAACTCTGCGGCGTCACGATCCGGTCCGAGATCGCATAATCGAGGCCGACGCCGGGCACGGAGCCGGGATAGCCGATCCATGTCGCCTTCACCGGCGCATCCGAGCGCGCGACGATGCCGAGCCGGTGTCCGCCGGTAAAGCCCTTCAGATCGACCAGAATATCGGCGCGCCAGTCGGCAACCGCCTGCGCGGCGGCGGCGTCATCGAGATCGGCAAGCGGCACGATGGCATCGCGGAGCCTCTCCGGCCAGCCTTGCTGATCGGCGGCCCGATCCGCACTCGTGTAGCAGAAAAGGCCGATCTCGAAGCGGTCGCGATCATGCGCCATCAGCACCTCGCGAATGAGGATCATGGTGGCGTGGCCGTAGAAGTCGCTGGAGAGATAGGCGATGCGGATCTTCTCACCCGTCGCGCCGAAGCGGCGGCGCGGCGGCGCGGCCCCGTTCATCTGGCGCGAGAGCAGAAACTGGTCGAGGCCCGGGCGGCAATTGGCCGCCTCGTCGTCCGACCACATGAGACGGCGATGCAGCGACTGGGCGGCGAACATGTTCTGCCCGCCCGCATCCGCCTCGTCCATGATGCGGCGCAGGCAGGCGGCCTGCGTGTCGAAATCGCACAGATCGAGCGCGATGTTGAAGCGTTCGGCATTCAGCATGCCGTCGTCGGGGAAATGTTTCAGCGCGGCGTCGAGAAGCGGCGGAATATTTTGAAGGCGGCCGGCCGCGCGCAGCAGGTTGAGGCCAAGCATGACCTGAGCAGGATCGGCGGGATCGAGACGATCCACGAACTCCGCCGCCTGCGCCGCCGCTCCATATGCCTGGAGTGCGCTAAGGATGACGCTGGCCAGCGCCGGATCGTCGAAGACATTGTGGAGGATTTCAACACCGGTTTCGGCCAGACGCTGCGTCTCACCCGCCTGCTCCAGCATGCGCCCGGCAAGGCGCATCAGGAGCGGCCTGTCGGCTCCGGGCATGCGCGCCGCCATGAGGAAGGTTTCACCGGCAGCGCGGACATCGCCGCGCCGCGCATGGATATTGCCCTTCAGCGCCAGCGCCTGCAGCGGCATCGCGCCATCGGGCATTTGCGACAGGCTTTCCAGCGCACGCTCGAAATCGCCCGCCTGATAGGCCGTGACCGCCTCGACCAGATATTGCTGCATGTCCGCCGCCCGTTGTGAACCGCGACGGTTCTAGCCGCTGCCCCTTGCCCGAAACGGGCGCGATGCAGGCCGCTCAGGTCGTGACGGCCAGCGCCTTCTTGACGGCCGCGCGCTCGTTCATGCGCTTGAAGTGATCATGCACGCGGGGGAAGTTGGCGATATCGACGCCGTCGCCGGCCAGCCATGTGCCGATCGTATAGAGATAGGGATCGGCGATCGTGTAGGTGTCGCCCATGACCCACGGGCCCTTGAACATCGTCGTCTCGATCAGGTTGAAGCACTCGGTCATATTGCCGGGAACGCGTCGCTTCATGTCTTCGAGCGAGCTTTCCTCATCCGCCCAGCGGCTGCCGCGCGGACGGTGGGCATGGGCGACATGGACCGTCGAGGCGAGATAGGCGTTGAAGGCCTGCAACTCCGCCAGAGCAAAAGGATCGGCAAGCGGCGCAAGACCGACCTGCGGCGCGACCTGAGCGAGATAGAGCAGAATGGCGGGCGTTTCGGTGAGGATGCCTTGGTGGGTCTTGAGCGCCGGGACCCTCCCCTTCGGATTGACCGCAAGAAATTCCGGCGTCCGCGTGCCGCCCACCATCGTGTTCACGAGATGGATTTCATGCGCGATTTCGGCTTCGTTCAGCGTGATCAGCGAGGCAAGCGAACAGGTTCCGGGAGCGTGAAAAAGGGTCAGCATGCATGTCTCCGATATTTCAGATGATGCGGCGATCATGCTCAAAAACATCTTGCAAACAAGCAAGTTCCGCTGATCAAACGATCAAATGACGTGACGGAACTGTCAGGACGACGGAATGATGGCGAGTTCGCCATGCGTGACATTGCGCTCGGCCGTCACATGCTCGGCGAAATGGCGGACCTCGTCGGCTGAGCCCTTGAGGATGCTGACTTCCAGACAGTGGTCGTGATCGAGATGGACATGCATGCTGGCGATCGAGATGTCGTGATGGTCGTGGAAGGTGTTGGTCAACCGGCGGGCAAGATCGCGGGCCTTGTGGTCATAGGTGTAGGAGAGGACGCCGACGCAATGGGTTATGTCGCCGGCATCGACGCGCGCCTGCTTCAGACCGGCGCGGGCAAGATCGCGGATGGCTTCCGAGCGGTTCTGATAGCCACGCTCCGCCATGACGCGGTCAAGTTCCGCCATCAGGTCGTCGTCCAGGGTCACGGTCACGCGCTGCATCGTCTCTTCTCCTCATGCCGCCTTTGCAGGCCTCAAATAGCATAGCGTTCCGGCGCATTCGACCTGTGAAATGTCGAAATTGGTGATGACAATTTTTATAAAAGATCATACTTTTCCCACATCACAACATGCAGGACCCAAACCGGGCTGCGAAACGGAGACTGACCCATGCATATTCCGGACGGATATCTTTCACCCAGCACCTGCGCCGTGACCTTTGCGGCGGCCGCACCCTTCTGGTATATCGCCTCGCGCAAGGTCGGCCGCATGCTGAACACCAAGGCGGTGCCGCTGATTTCCGTCGTTTCGGCCTTTTGCTTCACCGTCATGATGTTCAACCTGCCGCTGCCGGGCGGCACGACCGGCCATGCCGTCGGCATGGGGATTGCCGCGATCGTGCTCGGGCCCTGGGCGGCGATGCTGGCGATTTCGATTGCGCTTCTCGTGCAGGCCGTTTTCTTCGGCGATGGCGGGATCACCGCCTTCGGGGCCAATGCGCTGAACATGGCGATCGTCGGCTCGCTGGTGGCCTATGGGCTTTACCGGCTGATTGCCGGCACCTCGCCGCTCACCTCCGGACGGCGCGTCGTTGCCGGCGCGATTGCTGGCTATGCGGCCATCAATGTCTCGGCGCTGATGGCGGCCATCGAATTCGGCATCCAGCCGCTCTTCTTCCACGATGCCTCCGGCGCGCCGCTTTATGCGCCCTATCCGCTTTCCATCGCCGTGCCGGCGATGATGCTCGGGCATCTGACCTTTGCCGGGCTTGCCGAGCTTCTGATCACCGGCGGCCTCGTCGCCTATCTCCAGCGCTATGATGCCGACCTCCTGAAGGCGACCGCGCCGGGCGCGGCTGCAGGCGTTGCTGTCAGCTGGAAGGCCACGCGCCGGCTGTGGGCAGGGCTTGCCGCGCTGATGATCGCGAGCCCGCTCGGGCTCATCGCCGCCGGCACAGCCTGGGGCGAATGGGGCGTGGAAGCCTTCCAGAACCCGCAGACGCGCGCGGAAATCGCCGCTGCCTCACACAACATCGCACCGCCGGAGGGCGTCCCGGCCGGGCTCGAAAAGCTCTCCAGCTTCTGGACCGCGCCTATTCCCGATTATGCGCCCGCCTTCATGCACAGCCATGCCTTCGGCTATATCCTCTCCGCGCTGATCGGCGGCGGCCTGATCATCCTCACCTTCCTCGCGCTGTCGGCGCTGGCGGGCCGGGTGCGGCGCGAGACGCCGGGCGCGGCGTGATGGAGGGGGAGAAGGGGACGGCAGCAGACGCCAACGCCCGAAATACCCCCCTCTGGCCTGCCGGCCATCTCCCCCTTGAGGGGGAGATGGCCGGCAGGCCAGAGGGGGGTGCCCCGCTGCAAAAGCCCCACCGAAAAACAAACCGCCGCCTCTTCCGCGCCCCCTCTCACCTCCTCCATGCGCTCACCCATGCCATGGAAGCCGAGGATCTGGCCGGGCGGGACGGACTGCTGCAGAGCCTCGATCCGCGCGCCAAGCTGGCCGGTACGCTGCTGCTAATCATCGCCGCAACCATGCTGCATTCGCTGATCGGGCTCGGTCTTCTCTTCGCGCTGGCTGTTGTTCTGGCGCTTGCTTCACACATTCCCCTCACCCGGCTCATGAAACAGGTCTGGTTGGGCGTGCTGGCCTTTACCGGCGTCATCGCGCTGCCCTCGCCCTTTCTGGTGCCCGGCAAGGTGGTCGCCGCCCTGCCCGTGCTGCACTGGACGATCACGGAACAGGGCCTGCGCAGCGCCGGCTTCCTTATCGGCCGGGCCGAGACCGCGGCGAGTTTTGCCGCCCTGCTCGTGCTCACCACCAGCTGGCCGCATGTGATGAAGGCGATGCGGTCACTGGGTGTGCCGGTCGCTGTGGTGGCCGTGCTCGGCATGACGCATCGCTATATATTCGTGCTGATGACGACGGCGGCACAGATGATGGAGGCGCGGCGCGCGCGGCAACTCGGCCCTCTCTCCCCCGCCGACCAGCGCCGGTTGATCGCCTCAAGCGCCGGCGTGCTGCTCGGCAAGACACTCGCCATGGCCGGCGACGTGCATATGGCCATGATCGCGCGCGGCTATCGCGGCGAGGTGCGGCTGATCGACGATTTCCGCTTCCGCGCCCGCGACGGGGTGGCGCTTTTCCTGGCCGCGCTGGTGCCGGCAACGATTTTCTGGATGCAACGATGACCGAACCCGTCTTCGCGCTCAATGACGTCGACTATACCTATCGCGACCAGCCGGCGCTGGCGGGCTTGAGCCTGTCGGTGAATTCCGGCGAGCGCATTGCCCTGATCGGCCCGAACGGCTCCGGCAAATCGACGCTTCTCAGGCTTCTCTCGGGCCTGACCTTTGCGGCAAGCGGCATCGCGAAAGCCTTCGGCGCGCCGCTGACGGAGGCGCGTTTCGAGGACGAAGAAGCACATTACGCCTTCCGCCGCCGCGTCGGGCTCGTGTTCCAGAACCCGGATATCCAGCTCTTCAACCCGACGGTGTTCGACGAGATCGCCTTCGGGCCGCTGCAGCTCGGCTGGGACAAGCCGCGCATCCGCTCCGCCATCGAGGAACAGCTGGAGCGCTTCGAACTCACGCATCTGAAGGACCGCCCGCCGCATCGCCTCTCGGGTGGCGAGAAGAAGCGCGTGGCGCTGGCGAGCGTTCTGGTGACGGAGCCGGATGTCCTGCTGCTGGACGAGCCCACCGCAGCCCTCGATCCGCAAAGCCGCGACAAGCTGGTGCATTTTCTCTCCGGCCATCTGGGTGAAGGCCAGACGGTGATCACCGCGACGCATGACCTCGACATCCTGACCGCCATCTCCACCCGCGCCGTCGTCATGGCCGGCGGTCATGTGGTGGGCGACGGGGCCGTGCATGACATCCTCCACGACACCGACCTGCTCCGCCGCGCCCGCCTGACGCATGCCCATGTCCACCACCACGCCAATGGCAGCCCGCACGCGCATCATCATGTCCACGCGCTGGACCGGGACGGGCATGTGCATGGGTGACGGGCATAGCCTGCGTCGATACAGTCGCGCGGGACGTCAATGCGTCGGCGGACCGTATAATGCCGAGGTGTAGGGCGGTCCGACGAAGATACCGCAGGGGACGAAAAGTCCCGTCTTGGCCCGGGTGAAACCGGACTTGTTGACGAGTTTCCAGCCCTTGGGCGCGAGATAATGGGCGAAGTGGCCTATATCGGTGCCCCAGACCCATTTCCAGGGTCGATGTTCGGAATTGGGTGCAAAGGTAATATTGACGAGGATGCTGTTGCGGATGGAACTGCCGCTGGAGTCGTCCTTGCATTCGATTTTCACCGGTATCATCCGCTTGGCGTTCATCTCACGGGACCGACCAGGCAAGTCACGCGAATCAACCCAGCCCGTCGACTGCTGCTCGCCAGCGGCCATCCCTGTCACAGGCGGGAGCGATATCGAAACGAAAACGAGCGCGGCCTGAATGATGGAGGATTTGCGCATGGGAGCTCCCTGGGGCGGTGGCGTACGAGGCCTTTCTCACGCCGGAAAGCGAAAGATCGGCGGCACTTCTCAAGCTAACAGCCACGAGGCCTCCGCCGCAATCAGTGCGGGAAACCTGTCCGAATTTTAATCTTTGGCGCTAAACCTTCCAGCAGGCTCAAGGATGAGCGCGCGAAGGCGATGATCGCTGCACGGCTGCTGCGGCTGGCGGAAGGCAATCCCGGCGATGTCGCGCCGGTTGGCGATGGCATCAGCGAGTTGCGCATCCATTACGGTCCCGGGTATCGGGTCTATTATTGCCAGAAAGGAGCGGTCATCATCCTGCTCCGATGCGGTGGTGACAAGAGCTCGCAGACGAAAGGCATCGCGACAGCCAAGTCCATCGCAAAACAGTGGAATGACGATCTTGAGTGAGAAATTTCTCGATTTCGACCCGGCCGACCTTTTGAAGAGCGATGAAGCCGTGGCCGTGTTTCTCACGGAAGCCTTCGAGACGGGCGATGCGGGACACATCGCCAATGCGCTGGGCGTCGCGGCGCGCGCCAAGGGCATGACGAGGATTGCGCGCGAGACAGGCCTTGCCCGCGAACAGCTTTACAAGTCGTTGAGCGAAAACGGCAATCCGACGCTGGCAACCACGCTTGCCGTACTGGAGGCGATCGGCTTTGAAATGACAAGCAAGCCCAAGGCCGCATAAGAAAAAGGGGCGCCTTTCGACGCCCCTCCTCGCTTACTCTTGGGAGTAAACTCTTCAGCTATCCAGTTCGCCGAGCAGTTCCGCGGCGCGGCCGGGATTGGTGCGGCGGATGTCGACTTCGTCGCGGCGTTCGGAGAGAATGCCGCTTGCCAGGATCTTGTCGGCGAGGTCGGCGGGGAGCGAGAGGATGACGCGCTCGGCCTCGTTATTGAGGCCGCCGACGTCGCCGCGCTTGCCCGCGATCATGCCGCCGGCCACCGTGTTATTGGTGTCCGGATCGATGAGGATGAAGGCGCCAGTCGTGCGGTTCAGCTCATAGGCGTCGAAGATCGCGGCTTCGTCAAACGAGAGATGCACCTTGCCGATGGCGTTCATCGGCAGCGCGCCGTCGTGGCGGTTCCACTTGCCGGACTTGAGGTCGAGCAGGCTGGAAGGCTGGACGGTGACGCGCTGGCGGCGCGAGCCGGATTTCAGCCAGTAGCGCTTGCCGGGCTCGATGCCGCCGGGCTGGAGGGCAACCAGCTGGGCGTCGAAGGCCAGACCGACCTGCGGCTGGGCGTCGATGGTGGCGATCATGTCGCCGCGCGCGACGTCGACCTGACGGTCGAGCACGAGCGTGATGGCATCGCCGGCCACGGCCGCGTTGCGGACGAGGTCGAAGGTGACGATCTGCTTGACGTTGGCGACCATGCCGGAGGGCAGGATGACGACGCTGTCGCCCGGCTTGACGGCGCCACCGGCGACCGTGCCCTGATAGCCGCGGAAGCTTTCACCCGGACGCGAGACGCGCTGCACGGGCAGACGGAAGCCGACGGTCTGGGCGGAACGGACCGTTGCCAGTTCCAGCACCTCGACCAGCGTCGGGCCTTCATACCAGGGCATGGAGGCCTTGCCGTCATAGACGACGTTTTCGCCCTTGAGCGCCGAAACCGGGATCGCGGTGACCTGCTTGACGCCGAGCGACAGGGCGATTTCCTTGAACTCCAGCGCCAGTTCGTCGAAGCGCGCCTTGTCATAGTTGATGAGGTCGATCTTGTTGATCGCCAGCACGAACTGCTTGATGCCCATCAGCGTCGCGATGGTGGCATGGCGGCGGGTCTGCTCGAGAATGCCGGCGCGGGCATCGACCAGCAGGACAGCGAGATCGGCGGTCGAGGCGCCGGTTGCCATGTTGCGGGTATACTGTTCGTGGCCGGGCGTGTCGGCGACGATGAAGGAGCGCTTGTCTGTGGCAAAGTAGCGATAGGCCACGTCGATGGTGATCCCCTGCTCGCGCTCGGCCTGGAGGCCGTCGAGCAGCAGCGCGAAGTCTGGCAGGCCGAGGTCGTTCTGCTTGCCAGAGTCACGGTTCAGCGCGGCGGCCTGGTCTTCCTTGACGGCCTTGGTGTCCCAAAGCAGTCGGCCGATCAGGGTGGACTTGCCGTCATCGACGGAGCCGCAGGTGATGAGGCGGAGCGGACGCGTGTCACGGAGCGCGGGGGCTGCTTCTGCGGCGGGGGCGATTACGGCGGCGGTTGCTGTAGCAGTCATATCAGAAATATCCTTCGCGCTTCTTCTTCTCCATCGAACCGGCCTGGTCGCGGTCGATGGCGCGGCCCTGGCGTTCGGAGACGGTGGCGATTTCGAGTTCGGCGATCACGTCGTCGAGCGTGGTGGCGTGGCTCCGGATCGCGCCGGTCAGCGGCCAGCAGCCGAGCGTGCGGAAGCGGATGTAGTCTTCCTGCACCTGCTCGCCCGGCAGCGCCTCGAAGCGCTTGTCCTCGGCCCACATGAGCATGCCGTCGCGTTCGACGAACTTGCGCTTGGCGGCGTAGTAGAGCGGCGGCAGCGGGATGTTTTCGGCCTGGATGTAGCGCCAGATGTCGACTTCGGTCCAGTTGGACAGCGGGAAGGCGCGCACGCTTTCGCCGCGGCGGATCATGCCGTTATAGACGTTCCAGAGTTCCGGGCGCTGGTTGCGCGGGTCCCATTTGTGGTCGGGCGTGCGGAAGGAATAGATGCGCTCCTTGGCGCGGCTCGCCTCCTCGTCGCGGCGCGCGCCGCCGAAGGCCGCGTCATACTGGCCGGCGTCGAGCGCCTGACGCAGCGCTTCCGTCTTCATGATGTCGGTGTGGAGCGCCGAACCATGCGTGAAGGGCGAGATGTTTTCCTTCGCGCCACGCGGGTTGGTGTGCACGACCAGATCGAGATCGAAGCGCTTGGCCATCTCGTCGCGGAAGGCGATCATCTCGGGGAATTTCCAGCCGGTGTCGACATGCAGCAGCGGGAACGGGATGCGGCCGGGATAGAAGGCCTTGCGCGCCAGATGCAGCAGAACGGATGAGTCCTTGCCGATCGAATAGAGCATGACCGGGCGCTCGAACTCGGCGGCCACCTCGCGGAAGATGTGGATCGCCTCGTTTTCCAGCGCCTTCAGATGCGGATCGAGCGGCGGCTTCGCCTGCTTGTCCTGGGTGTGGGCATCGAATTCGGAAATGTGCATTTTGTCTTTCCTTGTGGGCGGTTGCCCGTGGTCGTTCAATTCGTTGCGCGAAGAGGAAAACCCCCTCTGGCTACCGCCATCTCCCCCATAAGGGGGGAGATGGATGGGGCGCTGTCTTCCCTCCCCCGTAAGCGCTGGGAAGGCGGCGGCGCGGCGAACTCCCTCCCTCCCCCTTGTGGGGAGGGTTGGGGAGGGGTCTTTACCTCAAGCTCCAGCCGTCTCGGCAGGAAGCGCGGACGCTTCCGGGACATGCAGGCCGCATTCGCGCTTCTCGTCGTTTTCCCACCACCAGCGGCCTGCGCGCTCCGGTTCGCCGGGGCGGATGGCGCGGGTGCAGGGTTCGCAGCCGATGGAGGGATAGCCCCGGTCGTGCATCGGGTTATAGGGGATCGCGTCTGCCTTCACATGGGCGCGGATCTGGTCGATATCCCAGTCGGCCAGCGGGTTGATCTTGATGAGGCCGCGCTCGGCGTCGAACTCGGCGAAGGGCGTCGTGGCGCGATTGCCGGACTGACCGCGGCGCAGGCCGGTGATCCAGAACATTGCGCCCGAGAGCGCACGCGCCAGCGGCTTCAGCTTGCGCACGCCGCAGCAGGCGTGGCGGGCTTCGACGCTCTCGTAGAAACCAAACTTGCCATATTGCGCGATATAGGCGTCCACATCGGCGTCATCCGGGTAGAAACGCTCGATCTCGATGCCGTAGCGCGCTTCGGTCTCGCCGATGAGATCGACGGTTTCCTTGAAGAGCATGCCGGTTTCCAGCGTCGCCACTTCGATCTCGGGACAGTGCGTGCCGATGGCGGCGGTGATCACTTGATCCTCGATGCCGAGCGAGGTTGTGAAGACGGCGCGGCCACCCAGCGATGCCACGAGCTTCAGCCGGCCTGCGAGGTCGAGCTTGCCAAGTTCCGCGTCGAGCGAGGATGCGGCTTCGATGCCGGGCGTGAGGCCCGAGATGTTCAGGGTCATTGCGATTTCCCGAGGGGTGTTGCGATGTCGGGGCCAATATCGCAGCCGGTGCGATCAAATGACAGGAACAGGGATTTAAAGCGGCGACGGAACAGAAGAAATATCTCTCCGGAAACCCGGTTTGACGAAAAACATCCCCAAAGTAAGTCGCTGAATATCCACTATATTACTAGATATTTTGCTTTGCATTGGCGAAGATTTTGCGAGCCGGTGCTTCCATCCGTCTCCCCCCTTGTGGGGGAGATGGCGGCAGCCAGAGGGGGACTTTGCCACTGAGCAAGCAGACATAAAGGCCCCTCCCCAACCCTCCCCACAAGGGGGAGGAAGAGCGGTCGCCCTGCCCTGTCCTCAATCCGTAAACTCGATATAGGTTGCCGTGTCCTTCAGCGCCGGATCATAGCGGCCGACGATGGTCTCGCCGTTAAAGACGGCGGTGATGCTTTCCGGCTTGTCGCCGGCGACCGGCACATTGGCGCTTGCCACATGCGGGACAGGGTCGTTCGGGTCGATGCCGGGAAGAACCAGACCATTGGCGGTGGCCTGATCGTCGGGGCCGAAATAGCCGCGTGGACGCTTCACGAAGATGAAATTGCCCTGCGCGGGGGCGGGCTGCAGGCGCAGGTCCATATAGCGGAAGGAGCGCGGCAGGAGGCCCCGGAAGATTCGGGTTTCCGGATAGCCATCCGCCTTGATGTCGAATTCGTAGGTCTGGGTGGGGCGGGCATGGAAATCGCCCCAGACGCCGTCCGCGCCGACGGTCTTTTCATAGACCGGCGGACCGAAGCGCTCACCCGTCTTGGGATCGGTCGCATAGATGGCGAGCTTTGCGCCCGGAACCGGCAGATTGGTCGCCGCGCCGTTTTCATAGCCGGTGATCTTGCCGGAGATGACCGGATTTTCCTCTGCGACGATGGCATGCGTGCCGGCCTTCTCGCCGGTGATGGCCTGATAGATGATCTCGAAGGCGAGCTTGGAATAGGCGGTTTCGCGGTGGTCGGCACCGGGAATGACGCGATTGTCGGCGCCCTTCAGCTCCTGCGACTCGTAGGTTATGCCGGTCGACTTGCCGGCCATGCCCACATATTTGCCTTCCGGCTGCGAATAGAGGTCGAACTTGTCGGAGCGGATGACGGTGACCGGAATGCCCGCCGGCACTTCCGGGGCCTGGGCGAGACCCTTGAGGAAAGGCGCAGCCCCATTGAATTCGGAGCCCTGCAACGCGCCGGGAACGACGAAGACGCCGTGATGCACGCAGCCGCCCAGCACCATGCGTTCGACCTTGGCGGCGCCGCCGAAATTCTTCACGTAATTGCGCGCGGTCTGACAGCCGCGCGAATTGGCGACCAGCACGACCTTTTCAGCGCCCGTGGCCTTCAATGCCTCGTCGACCTCGGCCGCCACCGCCTCTGCCGCCTCTTTCGTCGAGGAGCGATTGGCCTCCTCGACATTGTCGTCGGCGCGCGCGCTGGGGTGCGGGATGTCAACGGCGAAGAGATGATCTTCCGGATAGCCGTTGCTCTCGAAGCGCCAGAATTGCGTCATCCAGAGCGCCGCCGTGTCGCCATTGCCGTGGACGAAGACGACGGGCGGGAATTTCGCGGCGGCAACGGGATGGGCGGCAGCGGCGTCATCGGCACAGGCTGTTGTCATCATGGCGGGCAAAGCGGCAAGCGAGACGATGGAAGCGAGTAGAAGGCGCGGCAGCGTGGACATGGATTCTCTTCCGGAGTGGCGGTCGAAACGGCAGGATGTGACGTCGTCCCACGCGATCGTGACATGATCATGTCGAAGATGCCGTCACATCATTTCAAGCATGCGCGCCCTTTTCCATCACCGGGCCCTCGCCACGCTCCTGGTTGCGCTGACGTCGGATCGCATCGGCCACGAAGGCGCGCGAGAGACCGTGATAGAGAGGTTCGCGGTTGATCAGGCGCGAGGTGATGTAACCGAGCATCGCGGTGGCCATCAGCGCCAGCACGTTCTGATGGCTGTCGGTCATTTCGAGAATGATGACGAAGGCGGTCATCGGGGCCTGGACGACGCCGGCGAAATAGCCGGCCATGCCGAGAAGAGCGGCAATGCCGGCATTGGTGCCGAGGATCAGGCCGATGGTGGAGCCGATCCCGGCGCCGACGGCCAGCGACGGCGCAAAAAGGCCACCGGGAATGCCCGACATGGTGCACAGGAAGGTGGCGGCCAGCTTTTCCAGGAAATAGAGCGGCGGCAGCGGCGTTCCCTGCAGGGCAGCGCGGGCCTGATTGTAGCCCGTGCCGAAGGTGAGCCCGCCCGAAACGATGCCGATCAGTGCGACCAGGAAGCCGAAGCCGGCAGCAATGATGATGAGGCGCGGCAGCGGGGCTGCCTGCCGCCAGCGCTTCAGCCGGATGGTGAGCCACAACACGCTGGTCGAGAACAGCGCGCCGAACGCGCCGCCGCCGATGCCGCAGAGCAACACCAGCCACCAGTCCCTCAGCCCGTTCATCACATCATGGGTGGAGCCGAAATATGTATTGTAATCGCCCAGCAGGCCAAGTGCCGCCAGGCCGGAGAGGATGACGGCCGTGACCACCGCGCCGTTGACGCGAATTTCGAAATTGCGGCTCATCTCCTCAATGGCGAAGACGATGCCGGCAAGCGGCGTGTTGAAGGCGGCGGCGATGCCGGCCGCCGATCCGGCAAGAATGAGCCCCCTCGCCTGCACCGCGCCACCCATACGGGCGACCTGCAGCATGATCGAGGCCCCCACCTGAACGGTCGGGCCCTCGCGGCCGATGGAGGCGCCGCAGAAGATGCCGAAAATCGTCAGCACGATCTTGGCGGCCGCGAGCTTCAGCGACAGAAGGAAATCGCGGCTTTGCCAGTCGCGAAAATGGCGCGCGGCAATGGCCTGCGGAATGCCCGAGCCCTGCGAATTCGGAAAATAACGGAAGGCGAGCCAGGCCGAGAACGCGAAGCCCGCCGGTGTCAGCGCCAGCGGGATGAGAAAGTTATAGGCCCCGGCATGGGTGACATGGTGAAAAAGATCGCTTGCCCAGTCGGACGCCTTGGCGAAGGCGACGCTGACGAGGCCGATCGCCAGCGCGCCGCCCCAGAAGACCACGCGCGACTGCCACATGTTGCGCCTCCCCCGCATAACCCGGATGCGGCGAAGGAGCTTCAGCTTGCGGAGATTGGTCATTGCGGCACTCTTGCTTTCAGCGGGGACGGGACGATGAGCCGCTTAAACGCTTCTGGTTTGACGATTTCAAGATATTTCACGGGGGACGCAGGCAGAAAACTGGTGTGGCGGGGGGTCATTGCGTCGACGTCCTGCTGATTCGAGCATCGTTGCGTCTCACGGCATATCAGCAAAGAGCATCGCCGGACGGCAGATCGACGGCATTTAATAAGTTTTCCGTAGCATTTTTGGACCGGCTGAAGCCTCTGGAGCGAAACAACGCGGCGATACACGCGAAAATTTTCTTGGGATAGACTTTAAAACTCCGTTCAGCTGTCATGTTTATATCAAACGACTTGTGCTAAACGCCGCCTTCGGCGTCCCGGGTGGACATCAGGATCATTTATGCTCGAAACATCGGCTTTCAACACGGCAAGCGACATCGGTCACGCCGCCGAAGCGGTATCGGCTGGGATGCGGCGGCGGCGCAAGTCGTCGCGCTGGGCCGCGCCTGCCGCCGTTTCCGCGCTGGCGCTCTTTGCCGGCGCAAGTGCCGCCTTTGATGGCGCGGTCGTCGGGCCGCTTTTGAGGCAGGCGTTGAAACATGTCTTTCACGAACCTGTCGGTGGCGGGGTGGCGCTCGCGATGGCCGTGAGCGTTCTTGCCGGCCGCCGCGCCCTGCGCTTCTATCGCCAGCGCGCGCCGCTGCCCGGCAAGGATGATCTGCGCCGCGCGACCGGTATTGCCGCCCGGCACGACAACGCCGCCGCCGGCCTCGTCCGTCTGGGCGACAAGGAACTTCTGTTTTCCGATTGCGGCCAGGCCTTCATCATGTATGGCTGCCGGGGACGGTCGATGGTTGCGCTGTTCGACCCGGTCGGTCCGCGCCATCTCTGGCCCGCTCTGGTTCTCAAGTTCCGCGCGGAGGCCGAACACCGGCTTCTTCGTCCCGTCTTTTATCAGGTCTCTTCAGACTTTCTGCCGGTGGCGCTGGAAACCGGCATGAAGCCTTACAAGATCGGCGAAGAGGCCGTGATCGACCTCACCGCATTCTCGCTGGCCGGTGGCGACTGGGTGAAGCTGCGCCGCTCGATCAACCGGGCCGAGCGTGACGGTCTTTCCTTCGAAATGCTGCCGCCCGAGGCGGTTCCGCCGGTGATGCGCGAGCTCGGGCATGTCTCCGATCTCTGGCTTTCGACGCAGAATGCCAGTGAGAAGGGCTTTTCGCTCGGGACGTTCCGCGAGGATTACGTGCGCTCGACGCCGGTGGCGATCATCCGCCTCGAAGGCCGCATCGTCGCCTTCGCCAATGTCCTGACAACGCAGGAAGGCCATGCCTTCATCGACCTGATGCGCTCGCTGCCCGACGCCCATCGCGGCACGATGGACCTGCTGTTCGTGCGGCTGATGGAAGCGCTCAAGCAAGCGGGCTTTACGAGGCTCAATCTCGGCATGGCGCCGCTTTCGGGCCTGTCCGACAATGTCCGCGCGCCGCTGTGGAACCGCATCGGCCACCAGGTCTTCGAAAAGGGCGAGCGCTTTTACAATTTCAAGGGCGTCAAGACCTTCAAGTCGAAGTTCGACCCGGAATGGCAGCCCCGCTATCTCACCGTCGGCGGCATCGGTCTGCCGGTCTCTGCCATGCTGGATGTGACGCTGCTGATCGGCGGCGGCCTGCGCGGGGTTTTCCGGCGGTCGTGACGGACCAGGATGCGGCAGGCCCATGGCCCGCCGCTGGGGATCTCCCTTTATTTCGCTCCGAAGAAATCGCGCACCGCTTTGGTATAGCCTGCCGGATCCTGCAGCATGGCGAAGTGGCTGACATCCCTGAGGATGATGAGCTTCGCGCCGGGCACCGTCTTCGCAATATATTCCGTGTGCGTACGATCGACCGCCTCGTCATGATCGCCGAGCACGATCGCGGTCGGCACCTTGATCGACTGCAGGTCGCTATCCGGCCAGTTCGGCTGGCTGGCCCACATGTCGCTGATCTGCTTGACGAAGGCGTCATACTCGTTCGGCGTCGGGGAAATCTTCTTGTAGACCTCGCCGCTTCGGTCGATATAGGCCGCGAACGTCTTGTTCTCCATCACGTCGGACTTCACGCCCTCCACCTTGGTGTTGGCGGCCTGGGCGAAGAGCCTGTCCAGCCGTTCAGGATGGTGGATCGCGATGTCGAGGCCGATGATGCCGCCATCGCTCCAGCCGACGAGATCGACTTTCTGGACCTTGAGATAATCCAGCAGCGCCAGATAATCCGACGACATGAGATCATAGCCATAGGGCTCCGTATTGCGGGTCGAGCGGCCATGGCCGCGGCTGTCGGCGACGATGACTGTGTGATCCTTCGAAAGATCGGCCACCTGATTGGCCCAGATATCGGCATAGCCGAGGCCGCCATGGATCAACAGGATCGGGGTGCCGGGCGAGGTACCTTAGACGGCGTAGTACATCTGGATGCCGTTGACCGGCGCCGTGCCCGACTTGACGGCGGCAGGCATGGCCGGCGGCTCCGGCAGTTCTGTCCAGCGGTCGGCAGCAGCGGCGGCAGTGCCAATGACAAGGGCCAGAGCATAGCCTGCCGCGACAATCCATTTTCTCATGTCATTCCCCTTTTCCTGTGGTTGCTTCGATTTTGCCAAGCCGGCTTGAATACCGACTTTGGCCCGATCATACTCACACCACCCCATGCCCGTTATCCGTTTTACGCAAGAGGCGGTAATGACAGCGGAATTCGAACGCTCCGGCCTGACGATCCATCGCGCCCGCTTCGCCGATATCGACCGGCAGGCCGCGCAGCTCAGCGGCTACGACCAGATCTATCGCCAGCTGAGCCGAGGCGCATTCGACGGGAGCTTCACGACCGTTGAGGGCGGGCAAGGCGCGGGCATCTATGTCGAGACAGTCAATCAGGCCATTGAGCAGTTCAGCAGCGTGCCGGAAGGCCAGACGAGCCTCGTCTTTCTCTGCGGCGACCAGCCCTCGGCGCGTTTCGGCGCGCGGGCATTCTCGCCTGGAACGGCCATGCTGCTCGGTTCCGGCGCGGAGATTGATTTCCAGAGCAAACCGGGCACGCATGTCTGCGTCGTGACGCTCGGCGAGGAGTCCATGCGGCAGTCGGGCGAAGCGAGCGCGCTGCGCCCGACCGCGCGTGGCGAAACACGGCTGATAGACAATGCAGCCGCGACGGGCCGCCTCGTTCAGACGGTGAGCGCGCTTCTGCAATGCGCGCTTCTGGCGGCAGGCGTGAGTATCGAGGTCTTCGACGGTGACAGTTTCACTGCGGAGGTGGCGGCCATCATGGCAGCGATGACCGGGCTTGCAGGCGCCGGCCTCGCCGACCGTCTCCCCTCGCTCGATCGCCGCGCGGCACTCTTCAGGCAGGCGCGCGACATGATCCAGGAAACGCTGGACACCGTCTCCGTGTCTTACTTGCAGCGGCGGATGGATGTCAGCCGCCGCACGCTGGAATATGCCTTTCAGGAAGCCGCCGGCATGAGCCCGCACGCCTATATCGCCGCCGTCCGTCTGGACGCAGTACGGCGCGCGTTGAAATCGAGCGACGACAGTATCGGCGACATCGCGGCCCGCCACGGTATCTGGCATCTGGGGCGACTGGCGGGGCAGTTCCGCGAGGCATTCGGAACGCTGCCATCAGAGATGCGGCGGTGTACTCCGCTTTAGGTCGTCAGTTTGATCCTGCAGCCTTCGCCAGCACATCCTCGGCCCATTGGTTGAGGCTCTTGCCGGAGAGTTCGGCGGCGATGGCGGCTCGGCGATGGGTTTCGGGATCGACGCGGAACATCATCTTGCCGGAATAGGGTTTTTCCGGTGCCTTGCCGATCTTGCGGCAAGTTTCCAGATAATCGTCCACGGCCGCGTGGAAGGCGGATTTCAGCTCCCCGACGCTCGCTCCGTGAAAGCCGACGCCGTCGGTGATACCAGCGATCCGCCCGAAGAAGATCTCGTCTTCGGCATCGTAATCCACCCGCGCGCTATAGCCCTTGTAGGTCATGACGTTGTTCACGGCGTTACTCCTAGTCGTCTCAGGAAGTCGCGCGCAGCCTTAACCTGATAGCGCTTGGCTTCCTTTTCGGGATGCGGCCGATGAAACGTCTCGACGGCATCCCCTTTGCAAAATCTGACGCGCGAGCCTGAGCCTTCGATGACTTCAGCGCCAGCAGCTACCAGCAAAGCCTCGATATCCGCCCAGGCTATCGTGCCTGACACCGGATCCTTGAAGACAGCGATCAAGGTCTTTCGATGCTTGCTGTTCATGCATGCATATTGGCACCAGAACAGGGAAATGCAAGCGCTTTACGCTAGCATCCTATCGATCACTCACCTTCCACCGCGGATTGATCCAGGGCTGCTGGTTCGACCGCGCCAGACGCGGCTTGCCCAGGATATGGTCGGCGGCCTTTTCGCCGGTCATGATCGAGGGGCCGTTGAGGTTGCCATAGGTGAGGCGCGGGAAGATGGAGGAGTCCGCGACGCGCAGGCCTTCGACGCCGATGACCTTGGTGTCCGGGTCGACGACGGCCATGGGGTCGCTTTCCGAGCCCATCTTGCAGGTGCCGCAGGGGTGGTAGGCGCTTTCAAGGTGTTCGCGCAGGAAGGCGTCGATCTGATCATCAGTCTGTACGCCCTCGCCCGGCTGGATTTCCGGGCCGCGGACGGGATCGAAGGCCTTCTGGGAGAAGATTTCGCGGGTGAGGCGTACGCAATGGCGGAACTTCACCCAGTCTTCCTCGTGGCTCATGTAGTTGAACTTGATGACCGGGTCGGCCATCGGATCGGGCGAGCGCAAGGTGACTGCGCCACGCGACTTGGAATGGTTGTAGCCGACATGGACCTGGAAGCCGTGGCTCTTGGCGGCCGCCTTGCCGTCATAGGAAATGGCGACGGGCAGGAAATGGAACTGGATATCCGGCTGCTTCACGCCCGGCGCGGAGCGCACGAAGGCGCAGGACTCGAACTGGTTGGATGTGCCCAGCCCCGAGCGGGCGAAGAGCCACTGCGCGCCGGCGACCCCCTGCCAGAACCAGGGCAGCCAGGAATAGAGCGAGACCGGCTTGGTCGCGACCTGCTGGAAATAGAATTCCATATGGTCCATCAGGTTCGCGCCGACGCCGGGACGGTCGGCGACGACCTTGATGCCCATGTCCTTCAGGTGCGCTGCCGGGCCGATGCCGGAGAGCATGAGGAGCTTCGGCGAATTGAAGGACGAGGCGGAGACGATGACCTCGCGGTTTGCGCGCACGACGTCGATCTTGCCGCCGCGATCCACCTCGACGCCGATCGCGCGCTTGCCTTCAAAGACGACGCGGCGGGCGAAGCAGCGCAGGAGATCGACATTCGGACGCTTGAGCGCCGGCTTCAGATAGGCAGACGCCGCCGACCAGCGCTTGCCCTCATGGATCGTCTGCTCCATCAGGCCGAAGCCTTCCTGCTTCTCGCCGTTATAGTCCTCCGTCGTCTCGAACCCCGCCTCCCGGCCTGCCTCGACAAAGGCGCGCACCAATGGGTTCTTGGCCGGCCCACGCTGGACATGCAGCGGCCCATCCGTGCCGCGCCAGCCCGCCTGCCCGCCCTTGGAATTCTCCTGCCGCTTGAAATAGGGCAGCACGTCGGCATAGGCCCAGCCGGTTGCGCCGAGCTCATCCCATGTGTCGAAATCCTCAGCGGAGCCGCGCACATAGACCATGCCGTTGATCGACGACGACCCGCCGATGACCTTGCCGCGCGGCGCAGTGATGCGGCGGTTGTTGAGGTTCGGCTCGGGCTCGGAGAGATAACCCCAATTATAGCGCTTCATGCTCATCGGCCAGGCGAGAGCGGCCGGCATCTGGATGAACGGGCCGACGTCGGAGCCGCCATATTCGAGGACCAGAACGGTGTAGCGGCCATCTTCCGAGAGGCGGGCGGCGAGTGCGGAACCGGCGGAACCCGAACCTACGATGACGTAATCAGCTTGCATGGTCATTGGGAGAGACCTCTGGATGGGGTGGCGTGAGGTATCGAGAATTCGGAGAGGCGGCGTCCGGCGCCCGGTGTCGAGCGGTTGCAAGAAATATAGCTCTTTGCTATATTTTCCACATGAAGCGCATCGTCTATACGAAACTCGCCGAGAAAAGCATTGGACGGATGCAACCGAAGCGCAGAGCTGCAATCCGCGCCAAGGTGGATGCCTATGCACGCGGAGAGAAGGTAGACATCAAGAAGCTGGTCGGCACACCGTTGTATCGTATCCGCGTCGGACAAGACCGTGTGATCATCGATGACAAAGGGGTTGTGGTGATGGTGCTGAACGCCGGTGCGCGTGGCGACATTTATCAGGAGTGAACGATCATGGGCGATGTGCAGAAGCTGACGATCGAGGGAAAGAACTACGTTCTCTTGAGTGAAGAAGATTACGAAGACCTGATCGACGGGATGAAAGCTCAGGCCGTTCTGGCACGAGTCCAGGCGGGAGAGGAAACCTGGCCGTCCGAACTCGTTTACGAGCTTTGGGAGACAGACAGCCGAATCCGAACCTTTCGCAAATATCGCGGCATGACCATGACGGAGTTGGCGACCGCCGCCGGAATTTCGCAGCCGCATCTGTCGGATATCGAGAACGGTAAGAAGACGGGTTCTGTCGATGTGCTGAAGCGGATTGCTGTGGCGCTGAAGGTCGATCTGGACGATCTGGTGGTGTGAGGCAGAAAGACCCCCTCTGGCCTGCCGGCCATCTCCCCCAAAAGGGGGGAGACGACGTGTGGCGGCCACAGCAAACTCCTCCGTCATGCCGGACTTGATCCGGCATCCAGCCAGCCCGCGTCGGCGGGCTGAATGATCCGACGACGAACGAGTCCTTTCGCGCGACGGACGTCGCGCGGCTGGATCCCGGATCAAGTCCGGGATGACGGCCAGTGAGAGGGATCGTCCTGCGACCATCAATACGGCGCCTCGCACTTGCCCATGGCGACATAGACCGTCTTCAGCTCGGTATAGTGGTTCAGCGCGGCGAGCGAATTCTCGCGGCCGAAGCCGGACTGCTTGACGCCGCCGAAGGGGATTTCGACGGGGCAGAGGTTGTAGGTGTTGATCCAGACCGTGCCGGCCTCCAGCGCATCCACCACGCGGTGGGCGCGGGCCATGTCGGCGGTGAAGACGCCGCCGGCGAGGCCGAATTCGGTGGCGTTGGCGCGGGCAACGACCTCGTCCTCATGGTCGAAATCGAGCACGCACATGACGGGGCCGAAGATTTCCTCGCGGGCGATCGTCATGCCGTCAGTCACGTCGGCAAAGACTGTCGGCTGGACGAAGCAGCCTTCGGAGGAGACATCATTGGGGATGCCGCCGCCGGTCAGAAGACGCGCGCCTTCGGCCTTGCCCTTCTCGATATAGCCCAGCACCTTCTCGCGCTGCGAACGGTTGACGAGCGGGCCCATCTGCGTCGCCTCGTCCAGCGGCTCGCCCATGCGGATCGCTTCGGTGCGGGTCTTCAGACGCGACAGGAACCGGTCTTTGATGCCCGTCTGCACAAAGACGCGGGTGCCGTTGGAGCAGACCTGACCGGCGGAGTAGAAGTTACCCAGCATGGCGCCGGAAATGGCGCTTTCGACATCGGCATCGTCGAAGACGATCATCGGCGACTTGCCGCCGAGTTCCATCGTCACATGCTTGAGCTGGCCCGCGGCAGCACCTGCCACCTTGCGGCCCGTCGGCACGGAGCCGGTGAGCGAGACCTTGGCGATCTCGGGATGATTGACCAGCAGCGGGCCGGCGTCGCGATCGCCCTGCACGACATTGAAGAGACCCTTGGGCAGGCCCGCCTCGATGAGGATTTCGGCGATCTTCAGCGCGCCCAAGGGCGTCACTTCAGACGGCTTGAAGATGAAGGCATTGCCGGCGACGAGCGCGGGGGCGGCCTTCCAGCAGGCGATCTGCTGCGGATAGTTCCACGCGCCGATGCCGAGAACGATGCCGAGCGGAATGCGCTTGGTATAGGCCCAGTCACCACCCAGCGGGATCTGCTCGCCATTCAGCGCGGCAGGCGCAACGCCGCCGAAGAATTCCATGGCGTCCGCGCCGGACGTGCTATCGGCGACGATGGTTTCCTGGATCGGCTTGCCGGTGTCGAGCGTTTCGAGTTCCGAGAGCTCGCGGTTGCGCTCGCGGATGATCTGCGAGGCGCGATAGAGGATGCGGCCGCGCGCCGTCGGGCTCATCTTCGCCCAATCCTTCTGGGCCGCCTTGGCCGAGGCAATCGCCTTTTCGACGATGGCAGGCGTGGCCGAATGCAGCCGCGCGACCACCTCACCGGTGGCCGGATAGACGCATTCGATGACGTTACCGGCGGTGTCTTCGACATATTCGCCGTCGATGAAATGGCTGGCTTTCGGTTGGGCGCGCATGGCTCGCTCTCTTTCTTTTCGGAGTCGTTTCAGCGGGTTGCTGCGTTCAGTTTCAAGGTCACGTAATCTTCCACCAGCGCCACCGCGCCGCTGACATCGAGCTGCGCCGCATCGAGCGCGCGGCGGATATAGAGGCCGTCGATGAGCGCTGCCGCGCCTTCGGCGATATGGTGAGCTTCAACCCTGCCACACAGCGGCGACAGGGCCGCGACAAGGTTGGAATGGAGGCGGCGGGCATAGACAGTGAGCAAACGGCGCGTCTCGTCGGAACGCTGCGCCTCGACATAGAAGGCGAGCCAGGCGGCGACGGTGGAGGCGGCGAACTGTTCCACCCCGAAGGACACGGCGATCAGGGAGCTGACCTTGGCGCGCGGCGTCTCGGCCTGCCGGCTGGCAGCGACCGCCTCTTCCTTCAACTGCCTGAGAAGGCTGCGCATCGTGGCGAGCAGCAATTGCTCCTTGGAGCCGAAATAATGGAAGGCAAGCGCTGCCGAGACGCCGGCGCTCCTGGCGATCTCCTGCATCGTTACATCCAGCGAGCCATGGTCGCCGATCGCCTTCAGCGCGGCATCCACAAGCGCCTTGCGGCGGACTGGCTCCATTCCGATTTTGGGCATCTCGTTCCCCTTGATGAATATCAGTTTAATTTTGATTGACTCATCAATCAACAAAAAAACGACGGGCTGGCGAAATCCCCCACCCCGTTGTTTGGGTCTCCTTAACCTTATGAAAAGGCGCGGATTTCCGCGGTCTCGATTGGCGCCTCTGTCACAGAAAGTTCATACGCGGTGAAGGATTTGTTGAGCATTTCGCATTGAAGCTCTTGATCAAATTCTCAACTACCTCCTGCCGACGCCCCCGGAGTTCCTCATGCCTGCCATCCTTCCGCTCAGAGCCCAAGACCCGGCGAGCTACAGCCGCATGGCGCTCATGCCGCTTGCCAAGGCGGCGCTCGACAGCGCGCTTCAGCCGATCGTCGAGACGGTGTCCGGCAAGATCTATGGCTATGAGGCGCTGATGCGCGGGCATGACGAGCTGGGCTTCGACGCGCCGATGGCGCTGCTCGATGCCTTCGCGATGTCGGGCGAGCTGACCGAACTGGAACTGTTCACCACCTCCCGCGCCTTTGCCAAATTCACGACGCTTGCGGAGTTCGAACGGCGCACGATCTTTCTCAATCTCGATCATCGTCTGCTGCTGGCCGGGCAGCGCCTGCTGCCGCTGCTGCTGTCCTACCTGCAGAAGAACTCGATCTCGCCCTCCTCCGTCTGCGTGGAACTGTCCGAACGTTCCGACAATGCCAGTGTGCCCGATTTCGCCAATCTGATCGGCGACATGCGGCGCATGGGCTTCAAGCTGGCGATCGACGATTTCGGCACGGGCCATGCCGAAATGAAGCTGATCAGCGATTACGATCTCGACTATCTGAAGATCGACCGGCATCTGATCTCGCGGATCGACGCGGTTGCGCGCAAGCGGCACCTGACGAAGACGGTTGTCGACATGGCGCATGTTCTGGGCCTGCGGGTGATTGCGGAAGGCGTGGAGACCGAGGGCGAGTTTCTGGTCTGCCGCGATCTCGGCGTCGATCTCGTGCAGGGCTGGTTCGTCGCACGGCCCTCGCTGGATCCGGCCGAATTTCGCGACGGCTTCCCGCATTTGCGTGATCTCGGCCAGAACCGCCGCGTGCGTCGCTCGGTCGACGAAGTTCTGGTGCGCCAGCAGGTCGAGGCGGTGCCGACGATCCGCGAGGATGCGCCGATCGAAACGCTGTTCGAGATTTTCGGCGAACATTCCGACCAGCCGTTCATCCCTGTCGTCAACGCCCATGGCGAGCCGCGCGGCATCGTGCAGGAGGCCCGGCTGAAGAGCTATATCTACCAGCCTTTCGGCCGCGATCTCTTGCAGAACCGCTTCTATGGCGGCACCATCGCCCGCTTCATCGACCCCGCGCCGGTGGTCGATATCGGCGCGGATTCCAGCCGCCTCATGGCCGTCTTCTCAGGCACGGAGGACGCCAAATGTGTGATCCTCACCGAGAACATGCGCTATGCCGGCGTCATCTCGGCGGGCGCGCTGGTGAAGATCATCAATGCCAAGCTGGTGCGCCAGGCGCAGGACCAGAACCCGTTGACCGGGCTTCCCGGCAACCAGGCCATTCATTCCTATCTCGAAGAGACCATGGCGGATGGCGGCGTCACGCGGCATTACTGCTATTGCGACTTCGACAATTTCAAGCCCTTTAACGACCATTACGGCTTCCAGCGCGGCGATGACGCGATCTCGCTCTTCGCCCGGCTGATGAAGCGCTATTTCTTCTCGCCCTCCGTCTTCCTGGGCCATGTCGGCGGCGACGATTTCTTCGCCGGCATTTCCGGCTGGTCGAGCGAGGAGGTGGAGATGATCTTCGAACGGCTGCTCGACGATTTCGAGACGGATGCGCTGCGGCTCTATTCGCCGGAGGACCGAGAGCGCGGGCATATTCTCGGCATCGACCGCGCCGGCGTCAGCCGCGCCTTCGAATTCCTGAGCTGCTCGGTCGCCGTCATCGAAGTGCCTGCCGGGCGCGTCTTCGGCGATCCCGCCGTGCTTTCGGCGCATATCGCGGGGCTGAAGAAGCGGGTGAAGTCCAACCGCGACGGGCTGCTGTTCGAGACGATCTAGAGTATTTCCGGTGACAACCGGATCATCGGAAACGGATACCCTGTCTCTTTGTTCTTTCGCAGTCCGGACGCAAAGAAAACGTGGGAGCAGTTCACCTTGAAACGCTCCCGATCGTTTTCGGAGTTTGGCGCCGGCTGACGACCGAAATTACCGCCAATGGCCGCGATGCCAGCGGCCGTAGCCGTCATAATGTGCGGGGATCCATTCTCGCCGTTCGCGGTAATAATAGCGCGGTGCGGGATAATATCCGCGGTCGCGGTAATAATAGCCTCCACGATAATAGCCCGGATCGGAATAGTAATAGCCGCTGTGGCGGATCACGACCACATCCCCCGGAGCATCCACACAACCTGTCAGTGTTCCTGCCCCCACGGCAATCATTGCCATAACCATCAGACGCTTCATGTGACTGTCCTCAAAAAAACATGCCGACAGCATGGCGTGAGCGCAGTTTGCGGCAAAATTTGGCTTAAAATCACAGGAACTTCGCTGGCCTCACTGCAGAACCGGATTCCTGACCGGCAACCGCCTGTACGAGCCTTGACGGAGCCATCGGGAATGCACTGAAACCGATCGCGGTGCTGGACGGCGGCGCGCCGGATGCCTATGTCAGTGGAACGAAAAACCCTACGGAGGACGCCCATGCCCGCCCTGCCCCAGACCATGCGCCATGTCGATCTTTCGGCCCCCGGCGGACCGGAGGCGATGAAGATCGTCGAAGGCCCCGTACCGCAGCCCAAGGCGGGCGAAGTTCTGGTGAAGGTGGCCGCCGCCGGTGTGAACCGGCCGGATGTAGCGCAGCGGCAGGGCACCTACCCGCCGCCGCCCGGCGCAAGCCCGATCCTCGGGCTCGAGGTCGCCGGCGAGATCGTGGGGCTGGGCGACGGCGTGTCCGGCTTCTCTGTCGGTGACAAGGTGGCCGGGCTCGCCAATGGCGGCGGCTATGCGGAATACTGCGTCGTGCCGGCGGGACAGGCCCTGCCCTGGCCAAAGGGCTACGATGCGGTGAAAGCCGCAGCGGTGCCGGAAACCTTCTTCACCGTCTGGGCCAATGTCTTCGACATGGCGGGCCTGAAGGCCGGTGAAAAGTTCCTCGTCCATGGCGGTACGAGCGGCATCGGCACGACGGCGATCCAGCTGGCGAAAGCCTTCGGCGCGGAGGTCTATACGACCGCCGGCTCCGGCGAGAAGTGCCTCGCCTGCGTGCAGCTCGGGGCCAAGCGGGCGATCAATTACAAGACGGAGGATTTCCTTGCCGTCATTAAAGACGAGGCTGCCTCGGTCGATGTCATTCTCGACATGATCGGCGGGGCCTATTTCGACAAGAATATCGGGGCGCTCAGCAAGGATGGCCGGCTTGCGATCATCGCGCTGCTCGGCGGCGCCGTGGCGGAGAAGGCCAATCTCGGCGCCATCATGATGAAGCGGCTGCGCGTCATGGGCTCGACGCTGCGGCCGCGCACGGCGGACGAAAAGCGGGCGATCCGGGATTCGCTTCTGGAAAAGGTCTGGCCGAAGCTCGATGCCGGCGAGGTCGCGCCGGTGATCCATGCGGTTCTGCCGCTGGATCAGGTGGCCGAAGCCCACCGGATGATGGAAGAGAGCGGGCATATCGGGAAGATCGTGCTGACGCTGTGACCGGCTGAGCCGCCCCTCAGCGAAGGCCGTGGCCGGTCTTCGCGCGGGTGCCTTGGAGCGCGTCCGGCAAAGGTGCGTAAGCGGTTTTGCGTCCGGACTGCGAAAAAACAAATAGATGGAGCATGTCTCATGATCCGGTTTTCACCGGAAATGCTCTAATCGGCCATGCTCTTATCAGGCAGAGGCACGCAACGTTCGATCGCGATGAGCAGCAATGCAGACGCGACCATGACGCCCGCGCCGATAAAGGCGGTACCCTGATAGGTCGTGACATGGGTACCGATGGCGAAGACGGCTGCCGCGGCCCCCGTGCCGATGAAACCTTCGATCGGCGACAGCGAGGTGCCGAGGCCGGGACGGCCGGGAAACAAATCCTGGAAATAGGAAAGCGGCACGGAAAGGAGTGCTGCAGCCCCCGCGCCCGCGAGCGGGATCAGCGCATGGACCTGCCAGACTTCGGTCGCAGATCCCATGAGCACGAGAAAGCTCGCATAGAGTGCTGCGCCCGCGAGGATCGTGTTGACCGCGCCCAGCCGGCGAAGACCGGCGGCCCATGCGAGCATGAAGGGGATTTCCATCAGCGCCACGCCACTCGCCATGAAACCGGCATCGGACAGGGAGCCGCCGAGCGTCGTCTTGATGACCAGCGTCTGCAGATAGCCGTTCAGCCACTCGCCCGCCACGATCAGCGAGACGGCGGCCAGGCGCAGGAAGATGCCGGGATGGGCAAGCTCCTTCAGGGCGGCGAAATAGACGGCAAGCCCGCCCTGCGCGGTCCCCGCCCGCGCCGTCTTTGGCAGGAAGAGCAGCACGAGGCCGAGGCACACGGCAAAGAGCAGCGCCGTGACCAGCCAGACATTCATGACGCCGAAACCGCCCGTCTGCAGCACGAAGGCCACCGCGACGGGAATGATCACCCAGGCCGCCGACATGGTGGTGCGGATGATGGAATTGACCGAGGCCGCCTCGTCAGGCGCCATCTCGTCCGCCTCCATGCGCGTGCCGGCGAAGACCAGCGGCGCGATATTGGCAAAGGGAAGGATCACGATCATGGAAAGCGCCAGCATCCAGGCCGACTGCACCAGCCAGATCAGGCCGGCGCCGGCCACGCCCAGCGCCATCAGGATCGCCATCATCCGCCGCCGGTTGCCGGCGAAATCGGAGACGATGCCGATCGTCACCCCGAAGACGAGGCTGGTCAGCGTCGAGACGAACATGGTCAGCGCAAAGCCCTGCCCGCTCATGTTGAGCGTATCGATGGCCACCAGCGCCATATAGGGATGCATCGCGCCACCCGCGCAGGCGGACACGAAGAGCAGAAGGGCATAGACGCGCAGCACCGGATGGCGCGCAACGAAGCGGATGGTGGACAGCATGGGAGATCGCTCCAGAAGCCACAAGCGCTAGATGCTTCGCGAGGTGGGATCAAGCGGTGAAATGACGCCCTTGCCTTCGCTCCCGGTTTCCTCCCATAAGGCGTGACAAGAAGGAAACACGAGCAAGGGGCAGGTCATGGCCAATCCGGTTCTGGTGGAAGTCACGCGCGGCGACGTTGTCGAGAGCCGGCATCGCGGCATGGTCGTCGTGGTGGATGGCGACGGCAAGGTCGTTTTCGAGGCCGGAGATGTCGATGCGGCGGTGTTTCCGCGCTCGTCCTGCAAGGCGATGCAGGCGCTGCCGCTAATGGAAAGCGGGGCTGCGGAGGCCTATGGCTTCGGGAATAAGGAACTGGCGCTTGCCTGTTCGTCGCATTCGGGCGAGGACGATCATGCGGCGCTGGCGCGCGCCATGATCAAGGCGGCGGGGCGCGATGAGGACACGCTGGAATGCGGGTCGCACTGGTCGTTCCAGCAGCCGATCCTGATCGAACAGGCCTCGCGTGGTCCCAAGCCCGGCCAGCTCTACAACAATTGCTCCGGCAAGCATGCCGGCTTCATCTGCGCCTGCTGCCACACGGGAACGGACACGGAAGGCTATGTCGGCTACGACCACCCGCTGCAGCAGGAAATTCGCGGCATCATGGAGAGCCTGACCGGCTCCATCCTCGGCCACGACAATTGCGGCGTCGATGGCTGCTCGATCCCGACCTATGCAAGCCCGCTGAAAGGCCTGGCGCATGGCTTTGCCAAGATGACGACGGGCGTCGGCCTCGAGCCGATCCGCGCCAAATCGGCCAAGCGCCTGATGCAGGCCTGCATGGCCGAGCCCTGGTATGTCGCCGGCACGAAACGCGCCTGCACCGCCCTCATGCAGGCCGCCCCCGGCCGCATCTTCGCCAAGACCGGCGCCGAAGGCGTCTTTGTCGCCGCCATCCCCGAACAGGGCATCGCCATGGCGATGAAATGCGATGACGGCGCCACGCGGGCGGCGGAAAGCATGGTTGCAGCGACGCTGGCGCGGTTCTTCAAAGGGGAGCCGGAGGTGCAGGGGAAGCTGCTGGCGATGGCGAATTACGAGATGCGGAACTGGAACGGGATCAAGGTGGGGGATGTGCGGGTGACGGGAGTGTTGGGGTAACTGGCTGCACACCCTCTTGGACAACGCGACCCTTCACCGCAGTTGCGCCACTCCCCCTCCCCCTCTAAGACTAGCGCCTAAACACCCAAACCTCAGGGGGATGACGATTTGGGCGAGCAGGCATTCAATTTTCCGGTTTCGCCGGAGCGGGCGAGCGCGCTGGGGGAAATCCATTCGCGGCCCTATGCGCTGGTGACGTCGCCGCGGGTGATCCTGCAACTTGCCTTCATGTCGGATGGCGGGTCGGGCGTCGATCATGCGGTGATGGCAGGCATCTGCCGCGAGCGCGGCGCGGCCCTGCCCTCGCGCGAGGCGCGGCATCATGCGATTTCCTGGGGTGCCGGGACGCTGCGCTGGGAGCGGCATACGGAATTCTCGACGTGGTTCTGGGATGCACCGCCGCCGGAACTGTTTGGCGGCGAGGTGCCTGTCCATCCCTTCGGCAGCAGCTTTTCGGCACCCGGCTCGCTGATCTCGGGCATCAGGCTGGAAATCCGGCACGATGACGACGCGGCGCGGGCCGCGATCGCGCAATTCGAGCCGCAGAGCCTCTGCCATTCCATCGTCAAGGATGGGCAGGCCGAGATTTTCACCGACTTTCGCCAGAACGGCGACGGGCTGACGCAGATCCTCGTCATCGACAAGGGGATGACGCAGGCCGGAACCGGCGCGCTGGTGCAGCGCGTGCTCGATCTCGAGACCTACCGGACGCTCGCCATGCTCGGCCTGCCGCTCGCGCAAACGCTGTCGCCGGAAATCCGCCGCTGCGAGGACGGGCTGACGGGGCTGACCCATGACATGCGCACCGAGGCGCGTTCCAAGGCCGACCGGATGCTGGCGGAAGTGACGCGCCTTGCGGCCGAACTGGAGGCGAATGCCGCGCTCAGCCTCTATCGCTTCGGCGCCAGCCGCGCCTATTACGGCATCGTGCAGGAGCGCATCAAGGCGCTCGGCGAAACCTCGGTGCCGGGCTTCGAGACATTGGGCTCGTTCCTGGAAAAGCGGCTTGCGCCGGCCATGCGCACCTGCCAGTCGATCGAGGAGCGGCAGGCGAACCTGTCACGCAAGCTGGCGCGCGCCACGAGCCTCATTCGAAGCTGGATCGACGTGGAACTGGAGCGGCAGAATTCCGACCTTTTGAACACGATGAACAAGCGCGCCGAAATGCAGCTTCGCCTGCAGCAGACGGTTGAAGGCCTGTCGGTGGCGGCCATTTCCTACTATGTCGTGGGGCTTTTCGGCTATTTCATCAAGGCGATCCCGCATGAAGACCTGCCCATCGATCCGGTGATAGCGACGGGGTTTTTCGTGCCCGTCGCGGTGGCGGGGGTCTGGTGGACAGTCCGGCGGATCAGGCTGAGCCACGGCGAGCATTGACGCGCCCGGTACAGCCGGCGCTCAGAAATGATAGCGCTTCCCCTTCACGACGAAGGACACGCCGCTGGAAGTGGTCTCGCATTTGAAATTGTCGCCGATCTCGAGGACGGTCTCCGTTTCGGAGAGCGCCATGCCGAGATCGTCATAGATCAAAACGGTAATCGTGGTCTTGCTGCCCAAGCCTTTGAGGAGGACTTTCTTGCAACGGTCCCCGTCAAGCTCGAAAAACCATGTGGCATCGCTGATCATCGCATATCACGGTCGCGTTTCCGGCGATCAGGACTTGCGTCTGATCGCTTGAACCTGTTCCCCTCCTGACCGCCCCGCGGCGGCATTTCCCCCAATAACGAAGGTCCCCCTACAGGAGTTCGAACGACCGCGCAATCACGAGTAGATTGCCGGAACGTCGAAGAGTTAACCGCGAGTTGACGAAACATACGATTGAAAAGCCTCAGTTCGAGGCCGTCCACCGGTGCCAGTCCTCGGCGCTTCCGTAGAAGGTATTCAGGTCAATGCGGCCCTGAACGCCATGCGAGAGGCCGGAGCCGGAATATTGCCAGAAGACCCAGCGACGGTTGGGATAGACCTTGGACGGATGCTCGGCCACGGCGCGCAGCCAGAATGGATATTCGGTGAAGGCGCCGTCGAGGTTGTCTTCGTAGAAATCAGGCGCGGTATAGATGATCGGGCGCTTGCCGTAGTGGCGTTCGACCTTTTCCATGAAGACTTTCATCTTCTCGCGTACCAGCTTGGGGCTGAGCTTCTGGCGGCAGGCGGAATCGTGGTTCCACTCCACGTCGATGACCGGCGGCAGCGCTTCCGGGTCGCGCGGCACGTTGCGGATGAACCAGTCGGCCTGTTCGCCGGCGGTCCGGCACCAGTAGAAGAAGTGGTAGGCGCCGCGCTTCAGCCCGGCCGACTTGGAGCCGTTCCAGTTGGTCTTGAACATGGGATCGGTGTGGTCGCCGCCATCGGTGGCCTTGATGAAGGCGAAGTTGGCGCCCTGCTCGCGCAGCTTTGCCCAGTCGATATTGCCCTGCCAGCGCGAGACGTCGACGCCGTGAACCTGATAGGCGCGTGGCGAATGGCGGCCGAAATTGATCGGCTTGGCATCACGGAAGCGCTGGCTGTAGATGCGGCTGCGCGGGTGGGCTGCGCCTGCACCGGTCGGGCTCGAGGGAATGACAAAGTTGGCCTTTTGCGCCATCGGGCGCATGGCGGGTTCGCCGACAACGGGCCGAAGCGTCGGCTGCACATCGTCAAACGGCACGGGCGGGCGCGGCGGCGTGGCCATGGCGAGGGCCGGCGCCGCATGCGATCCGGGAACGGCAGCGGGCGGCATGATCGGGGTTCGCGCGGTCTTCACCGGCGTTGCGGTCGGAATATTGACCGCCGGCATGGCGATCGCACCCGTCTTTTCCGACGAGGTGCCCACCGACAGCACATCACTGGTGGTTTGAGACTGGCAGCCGGCAAGAGTTGCCAGGAGGCCGAGATACAGAAGACCGGCGGGCAAACGCATGAACATCGTCACTCTATACAAACAGGACATTCGGCCCGCCCTGCAGCATGGAAAACGCTGGCATGACGGAATTGCTAACAAAGTTTTACCGGGAAAAGCTGAATCGTTCCTTTACGCGGCGCAGGAAACCGTCGCTTCATGTCCCGAAATCGAAAGGCTGAGGCGATGACGGCACATATCCTGATCGTGGGCGGGGGCATCAACGGGCTGACAAGCGCCTGGACGCTGGTGCGCAAGGGCTATCGCGTCAGCCTGTTCGATCAGGGGCCCATCCCCAATCCGGTTGCCAGCTCCTTCGACGAACATCGCATCACCCGCCATGCCTATGGGCCGATGCAGGCCTATGCGCAGCGCATGCCGCGGGCCTTTGCACTGTGGGATCAGCTATTTGAGGACATCGGCGCGCGGCATTTCGAGCCGATGCCGATGATTGCCTTCGAGCGGGAAGAGACCGGCTGGATCGACCCCTCGCTGGAAGACCTGCGCGCCACGGGCATCGGCTGGCGGGAACTCGATCCGGCGCAGTTCGGGGCGGAACATCCTCTGATCCGGGCGGAAGGGATCACGCGGGCGGTCGCATTTTCCGGTTCGGGCATGCTGTTTCCCAGCCGCATCGTCACCGATCTCGTCGTGCATCTGGCCGCACAAGGCGTCACGTTCCATCCGCATACGAAGGTCGATGAGGTCGACTTCGAGACCGGTCGCGTGACGGCGGGCGGCGTGGAGCACGTGGGCGATCACGTCATCATCGCCGCGGGCGCCTGGGTGAACCGGCTGCTGCCCGGCACCGCGGGCGAACTCGTACCATCGCGGCAGACGGTCGTCTTCCTCGCCCCGCCGCCGGAACTGGCCGCGCTGTGGGCGCAAGCGCCGATCTATCTCGATCTCGATGCGGAGACGGGAACCTATGTCCTGCCGCCCCGCCCCGGCACACGGCTGAAGATAGGCGATCATCGCTTCTCCCGAACCGGTGATCCGGACGCGCCGCGCATCGCCTCGGAGGACGAGGTTGCTGACCTGATCGCGGCCGGCCACCTCGCGTTCACGGATTTCGACCGCTACACAGTTCTGGAGCGCAAGGCCTGCTATTACACGGTGACGGAGGATGAGCATTTCGTCATCCGCCCTGCAGGAAAGAAGACGACGCTGCTTTCGGCCTGTTCGGGCCACGGCTTCAAGCTCGCGCCGCAATCGGCAGCGGAAGCGGTGGCGCTGGTCGAGCGGGCTTTGTCATGACGGAAGAGAGTGTGACCGCCTAGAGCGTTTCACCGTTTCATAGAAACACTGAAATGCTCTATCTGTTTGTTTTCACGCAATTTCGGACGGAAAACCGGTTTCCACTTTTCCTGAAATTGCTCTAATGCCGCTGCCGGCGCCCTGAGCGGCTTGCACCCTGCGGCGTGACCGTTGCCTGCGTCAGCAGCCCGATCAGCCGCACCCTGGTCTCCGCCGCGATCTCGATGCGGCCCACGCGGGCGATCTCGACCCTCGCGGCACAGGGAATGTCTGCGCCGGGCGGCTGGGCAAAAAGCCAGGCGAGGAAGAGGGCTTCCGGCGTTTCGCCCCGATTGGAAGTCCCCTCGCCCATCGTCCTCACGCCTCGATTTCGAGCGCGCTCAAGGGGCGCGAGCAGCAGGCGAGAATGTAGCCCTCGTCGATCTCGCGTGTGGTGATGCCGCCATTGTGGTGCATCTCGACCTCGCCTGAGCGCTTCTTGACCTTGCAGGTGCCGCACATGCCGCTTTCGCAGGCCGCCGGGATACGCACCTGGGCCGCGCGGGCGGCCTTCAGCACCGTGTCGCTCGGTTCGCAGGTGACGAATTCGCCGGTGGAGAGGAAGTCGATGGTGAGACCTTCCTTGGTACCCCTCTCTGTCGGCTGCGCCGACATCTCTCCCTCAAGGGGAGAGATGGGCGTTGGAGCCAAGCCGAAGCTTTCCTGGTGATAGTGGCCCATGTCGAAGCCTTCCGAGCGCAGAAGGCCGCTCACGGCTTTCATGAACGGGTCCGGACCGCAGCAAAAGGTTTCGCGGGAAAGGAAATCGGGCGCGAGAAGCTGCAGCTTCGTGCGGTCGATGCGGCCGGTGAGCCCTGCCCAGGGCGAGGCGGTCGTCGCCGCTTCCGGGATGAAGCCGAGCTTGAGGTTCGGCATACGGGTGGCCAGCAGTTCCAATTCGGCGCGGAAGACGATCTCTTCCGGACGGCGGGACGCATTGAGGAAGGTGACATCCGTCATCGGCGCGCAATCGGCCAGCCAGCGCAGCATGGACATCATCGGCGTCACGCCGGAGCCGGCGGAGACGAAGAGGTATTTCGGCGCGAGCGGCCGCGTCAGCGTGAAATGGCCAGACGGGCCATAGGCGCGCATGCGGCTGCCGGGCCTGACATTCTCGAACATCCAGCGCGTACCGATGCTGGTGGGTTGCGCCTTCACCGTGATCGACAGCGCATAGGGCCGCGAGGGCGTGGACGAGATCGTGTAGGTGCGATGCAGGTCGCCGCCCTTGGCGCGCAGCTCGACCGTGATGAACTGGCCCGGCACATAGCGGAACCAGCCGCCACCCTCGACGGCGAAGGTGAAGGTCTTCACGTCCGGCGCTTCATCGGCCACGGAGAGGCAGACCAGCATCTGCCGCGCCGAGTTCCAGGGCTTCAGCTCGTCGAGATGAAGCGCATCGGGCGTCTGCCCCATCAGCGGCTGCATGTTCATCGGTGAAAGCCCTCTAAATCACGCGACAGAGCGCAGGCGCGGACGGCCAGTCAGCCGCTCGACCATGAAATCGGAATACCACTCAACGAACTGGGCGACGCCGCCTTCGTGGACTTCCGAATACGGGCCGGGCTGATAGGCCGGCGAGGCGATGCCGCGGGCATTTTCCTCGACGATCTGGCGGTCCTGGTCGTTGGTCTCGGTCCAGACATGGGTCAGTTCCTCGAGACGATAATCGATGCCCTCGACGGCGTCCTTGTGGACCAGCCACTTGGTCGTGACCGCCGTTTCCGTGGCGCTGATCGGCAGGACGCGGAAGGTGACGGCATGGTCGGAGAGAACGTGGTTCCACGTCGTCGGGTAGTGGAAGAGCAGCAGCGTGCCGATGCGGTCCATGTTGACGCTATCCGACAGGCGCATCTGCACCGCCTTGCGGCCGGAGATCGTGTAGCTGACGGCATCGCGCAAGAGCGGCATGCGGGCGGCGCGATACTGACCGGCCTCGTCGATCATGAAGCGGCTCGGCAGGCCGATGTCCTCGCACTTCTTCCAGTGCTCCAGGGTTTCCGGATCGTCATCTGCCCCGGAAACGCCGGTGGCCGAAGGGGCTTCCGGATAGGTCTTGCAGAGTTCCGGATGGTTGCCGGCGCAGTGGTAGCATTCGCGGTTGTTTTCCCAGACGAGCTTCCAGTTGCCCTTTTCGATGATCGTGCTTTCATAAGCCACCTTGGCGTCGCGCAGGCGATGCGGGAGAAAATAGGGCTCCATGAAAGTGCGGAAGGGCGCGAAATCCATCGGCTGGTCAGCGAGACAGACGAAGATATAGCCGCCGGCCGTTTCGCAGGCGACGCGCTTCATGCCGAATTCCGCGCCATCGAAATTGTCGCCCATCTGGCGGGCAAAGAGCAGCTTGCCTTCGAGATCGTAGGTCCACTGGTGATAGGGGCAGACGAGCTTGGTGGCGGAGCCGCGATGTTCGGTGCAGACGCGCGAACCGCGATGGCGGCAGGAATTGTGCAGCGCATTGATGCGACCATCATCAGCACGGACGATGACGATCGGGTATTCGCCGATCTGCACGGTCATGTAATCGCCGGGCTTTTGCAGCTCGCAATCATGGCCGACGAAGAGCCAATCCTTGTACCAGATGTGCTCGAGATCGAGCTTGTGGAAATCCGCATCGAGATAGAAGGGACGGTCGAGCGTGAAGCCCGGGCGGCGGCCCTGAAGGCGCGAAAGCATGTCGGCGCGGATATCCATCGTTTCCAAATCCTGATGAGGGACCTGCGGCGGAAGAAGGAAACGATTGCCGCGCGCGATACCGGCGAAAAAACGCCGTCGCTTCAGCATCCGCCTCCCGATCGCCCACCGCGATCAGTCCGGGTTAACTGCGCCTGTGGCTGGTTTCCGGGCTCCAGAACCGTCTCGTATGAGACCTGCCGCGACCCCTTCCCGGACCCATCGTCCAGTGGCTCCCGTCGCGCCATTCAAGTCCTGCTACCGTTGCGGGGGCAGCGCCGGGATGGGGCATATTTCTGAGCAAGTCCGGACGCGAAACCGGTTTCCACTTTCGCTGGACTTGCTCGGAACCCTCACCGGCTTCCCAATTCTCCGGAGAGTTTCCTCACCTCCCCGGCACCTCAAGCATCGCGATATGACCACAGGAGAAAGGCCCGCGCGATGTCGTTTGCGACATGGTCATGGCGTGGTGGGACAAAGTTTTGCGGGGTGACTATCGTCCGAACAATTCGGAGTGGCTGCCGAGGCGAACGAATTCCACGAATTCATCGTCTGCCGAATAGATCAGGAGGAAGTCCCCGCCGATATGCGCCTCGCGTGCGCCACCCCATTCGCTGCCGGACAGTGGATGGTCCGACCATTCGGATCCGAGAGGCGATTTCAGGATGATCAAGGTCATCAGTTCGATGGCGCGGCTCATATCGACCTTGCCGGCCTTGTTGTAGCGATCCCAATCCTTGCGGAACTGCTTCGTGTAATCCGACGCGCGCGGCAGAGAAGCGCGGCGGTCGCTGGCTGGCTTCTTCATTTGCCGGAAAGGTCATCGAAGAGTTCGTCGGGCGTCGCAAACCGCGCCTTGCGAGCCTGCCGCATCGCCCTCGCCTCCTCAAGCGCCGCCTTCGTCTCCTCATTCGGGACTTTCAGCTCCAGCGGAAAGCTCTGTGTTGCCGCCACACGGTGCAGGAAAATCCGCACCGCGTCGGACATGGACATGCCGAAGGATTCCAGCACGGCAGATGCTTCCTCGCGCAGCTCATCATCAACGCGGACGTGGATCATCTTTGTATGGGCGGTCATCGCGGAAGCTCTCGTTTTCGTACGAGTAAATATGTATCTCAATTGCGATGCAGTCAAGACTGCGTCAGATCACTTGAGGTTATACTCGCCCTTGCACCGAATCGCCGCTTTGGCTACCTGCTTCTGCAGGCTTCTCCCAAGCCTCCTCCCTCCGTTCGGGAAAGCATGGCACATGCAGGGTGACTGAAAACCGTCGAACCATCTGTTCGGGCATCGCATGAGGAGGGATTGCGTCTTGGCTCGCAATGGAGGTTTTGATGAAACTTTCTGCTCCCATTTATCAACTGAAGAAACGCGCCAAGCGGATGGTGCGCAATGACGGCGTTCCTCTGCATCAGGCGCTGGACACGATTGCCCGCGAGGAAGGCTTTACGCGCTGGAGCCTGCTGTCAGCCCATACCACCGCCGGTCCGCTTTCGCAGACGCTGCTGTCTCAGTTGAACCAGGGCGACATGCTTCTGTTGGCCGGACGGCGTGGACAGGGCAAGACGGCGCTCGGGCTTCAACTGCTGCTGGATGCGGCCAGACTTGACCGCAAGGCGGTCTTCTTCACGCTGGAGTTCACGGAGACGGAGGCGCGCGCGCATCTTCGCAACAGCAACGGCGGGCTGGACGAGATTTGCGACAAGGTCGAGATCGTCACTTCGGAGGAGATCAGTGCAGACTATATCATCCGCCACCTTGCCACCGCGCCGGCGGGAAGTGTCGCAGTGATCGATTACTTACAGATTCTCGATCAGAGGCGCAGTACGCCGCCTCTTTCGGAACAAATAAGCCGGCTTGGTGCTTTCGCGAAACAGACGAGGACGATCCTCGGCTTCATCTCGCAAATCGACCGCTCCTTCGATCCGGAAAGCAAGCCGCTGCCCGATATCAGCGACCTGCGCCTGCCGAACCTTCTCGATCTCGGACTTTTCGACAAGGCCTGCTTTCTGCATGACGGTGCGGCGCAGTTGCAGAATATTGTTTGACGACGGGCTTCGGCGGAGCCTCTCCCTCCCCCTTGTGGGGAGAGTTGGGGAGAGGCATTTTTCTCGGCAGCTTCGGCGGTCTTGGCTCCCCCTCTGGCTGCCGCCATCTCCCCCACAAGGGGGGAGACGGATGGGGGCCGCGCATGCCTTCCATCGGACCGTCAGAAGGATGAGACCCTCACTCCGCCGCCTCATTCACCGGCACATAATTCAACACCGGCCCCAGCCAGCGTTCCACTTCCGCCACGCTCATCCCCTTCCTCGCTGCATAGTCCTCCACCTGATCCCGCTCCACCTTCGCAACGCCGAAATAGTAGCTTTCGGGGTGGCTCAGATAGAGGCCGGAGACGGAGGAGCCGGGCCACATGGCGTAGCTTTCGGTGAGCGTCACGCCGGTTGTCTTCTCTGCGTCGAGCAGGCGGAAGAGTGTGACCTTTTCGGTGTGGTCGGGCTGGGCGGGGTAGCCGGGCGCGGGGCGGATGCCCTGGTAGGGTTCGCCGATCAGTTGCTCGGGCGCGTAGGTTTCGTCGGACGCATAGGCCCAGAATTCATTACGGACCTTTTCGTGCATGCGTTCGGCGAAGGCTTCGGCGAAGCGGTCGGCGAGTGCCTTGACCATGATGGACGAGTAGTCGTCATTGGCGCGTTCGAAGCGGTCGGCGATGGCCACTTCCTCGATGCCGGCGGTGACGACGAAGCCGCCGATATAGTCGGGCTTGCCGGTCTCGGCAGGCGCGACGAAGTCGGAGAGCGCGACATTCGCCCTGCCCTCGCGCTTGGCGAGCTGCTGGCGGAGCGTGAAGAACGTCGCGAGGTCTGAAGTGCGGCTCTCGTCGGTGAAGAGGCGGATGTCGTCGCCCACAGTGTTGGCCGGCCAGAAGCCGATGACGGCGCGCGGCGCGAACCACTTCTCGTCGATGATCTTCTTCAGCATGCCTTGAGCATCGGCATAGAGCTGGCGGGCGGCCTCGCCCTGCTTTTCGTCCTGCAAGATATCCGGATAGCGGCCCTTCAGCTCCCAGGTCTGGAAGAAGGGCGTCCAGTCGATATAGCGGGCAAGTTCCGCCAGATCCCAGGTCTCGAAGGTCTTCGTGCCGGTGAAGGTGGGCTTGGGCGGCGTGTAGCCGGCCCAGTCGATCTTGTGGGCATTGGCGCGGGCTGCCGCGAGACTGGTGCGCTTCTTGGCGGCCTCGGCCTTTTCATGGGCTTCGGCGACCTTTTTGTATTCGGCGCGCACGTTTTCGACATAGGCGGGCTTCATCTCGGCGCTCAAGAGGCTCGAAACGACGCCGACGGCGCGGCTGGCGTCGGTGACGTAGACGGCCTGGCCCTTCGTGTAACGCGGATGGATCTTGACGGCAGTGTGGACGCGGCTGGTGGTCGCGCCGCCGATCAGCAGCGGAATATCGAAACCCTCGCGCTCCATTTCGGCAGCCATGTGGACCATTTCATCCAGCGAGGGCGTGATGAGGCCGGAGAGGCCGATGATATCGACCTTCTCGGCCTTGGCCGTCTCGAGGATCTTCGCCGCCGGCACCATGACGCCGAGGTCGATGATCTCGTAATTGTTGCAGGCGAGCACGACGCCGACAATGTTCTTGCCGATATCGTGGACGTCGCCCTTGACGGTCGCCATGAGGATCTTGCCGGCCGTCTCACGCTCGCCGGTGATGCCGTTGGCGGCGTTCGCAGCCTTTTCGGCCTCCATATAGGGCAGCAGCACGGCGACGGCCTGTTTCATCACGCGAGCGGATTTCACCACCTGCGGCAGGAACATCTTGCCCGAACCGAAGAGATCGCCGACGACATTCATGCCGGCCATCAGCGGGCCTTCGATGACATGCAGCGGGCGCTCGGCATTCTGCCGCGCCTCTTCCGTGTCGGCCTCGATATATTCGGTGATGCCGTTGACCAGCGCATGTTCCAGCCGCTTTTCAACCGGCCAGTCGCGCCATTTCAGGTCCTTTTCCTTGGCTTCCTTGCCGGCCGCGCCCTTGTAGCGTTCGGCGATTTCCAGCATCCGCTCGGTGGCTTCCGGCGTGCGGTTCAGCACCACGTCCTCGCAGGCTTCGCGGAGCTCCGGATCGATCGTCTCGTAGACGGCGAGCTGGCCGGCATTGACGATGCCCATGTCCATGCCCGCCTGAATGGCGTGATAGAGGAAGACCGCGTGCATCGCCTCGCGCACCGGCTCGTTGCCGCGGAAGGAGAAGGAGAGGTTCGACACGCCGCCCGAGACATGGACATGCGGGAGGTTGGCGATGATCTCCCGCGTCGCCTCGATGAAGTCGACGCCGTAATTGTTGTGTTCCTCGATGCCGGTGGCGACGGCAAAGATGTTGGGGTCGAAGACGATGTCTTCCGGCGCAAGCCCCGCCTTTTCGGTCAGCAGCTTGTAGGCGCGGGCGCAGATTTCCACCTTGCGCGCCTTCGTATCCGCCTGCCCCTGTTCGTCGAAGGCCATCACGACGACGGCCGCGCCATAGGCGCGCACCAGCTTGGCATGATGCAGGAACGCCTCCTCGCCTTCCTTCAGCGAGATGGAATTGACCAGCGGCTTGCCCTGCACGCATTTCAGGCCCGCCTCGATGACTTCCCACTTGGAGCTATCGATCATGACCGGAACGCGCGAAATGTCGGGCTCGGCGGCAATCAGATTGAGGTATTCGATCATCGCCTGCTTGGAGTCGATGAGCCCCTCGTCCATGTTGATGTCGATGATCTGCGCGCCGTTTTCGACCTGGTCGCGGGCGACATCCAGCGCTGCAGCATAGTCGCCGGCGGTGATCAGCTTGCGGAACTTGGCGGAGCCGGTGACGTTGGTGCGCTCGCCGACGTTCACGAAGGGAATGTCCTTGGTGAGCGTGAAGGGCTCGAGGCCGGAGAGGCGCATCAGCGGCGGGCGTTCCGGGATTTCGCGCGGCTTGTGTTTCGCGACAGCTTCAGCAATCGCCTTGATATGCTCCGGCGTCGAGCCGCAACAGCCGCCGACGATGTTGACAAGGCCTTCGCGGGCGAAGCCTTCGACCTGTTCGGCCATGAATTCCGGGCTTTCGTCATATTGACCGAAGGCGTTGGGCAGACCGGCATTGGGATAGGCGCAGATCAGCGTATCGGCGGCTTCGGAAAGCTCGGCCAGATGCGGGCGCATGGCGGTTGCGCCGAGCGCGCAGTTCAGCCCGATAGTAAAGGGCTTGGCGTGGCGCACGGAATGCCAGAAGGCGGTTGGCGTCTGGCCGGAGAGCGTCCGGCCGGACAGGTCGGTGATCGTGCCGGAAATCATGATCGGCAGATCGACGCCCTTTTCCTCGAAGACCTCGAAACAGGCAAAGATCGCCGCCTTGGCATTCAGCGTGTCGAAGATGGTTTCGATGAGGATGATATCGGCGCCGCCGTCGATCAGGCCGCGCAGCTGTTCGGCATAGGCGATGCGGAGATCATCGAAGGTGACGGCGCGGTAGCCGGGATTGTTGACGTCCGGTGAGATCGAGGCCGTGCGGTTCGTCGGGCCCAAGGCGCCTGCGACGAAGCGCGGCTTGCCGTCGATTTCCTCCGCGCGGCGCACGGCGCGCTTGGCCAGCCGCGCGCCATCGCGGTTCAACTCATAGACCATGTCTTCCATGCCGTAATCGGCCTGGGCAATGGTGGTCGAGGAGAAGGTGTTGGTCTCGACGATATCCGCGCCGGCAATCGCATATTTGAAATGGATTTCCTCGATCGCCGCCGGCTGGGTGAGGATCAGAAGGTCGTTATTGCCCTGCTGGTGACAGGCGCAGGAGAGAAAACGGTCGCCGCGGAAATGATCCTCGTTGAAGCCGAGCCCCTGGATCTGCGTGCCCATCGCGCCATCCAGAACGAGGATGCGATCGCGCGCGGCCTCCATCAGGCGCTCGCGCGCGGACGTCTGGGGAGCGGCAGCAGAGCCGAAGAGCGTTTCCATCACGGGGGACATGGGAGGCCTCTCAAATCATATAAAGGCATCCTTATATGGTTATGGGGGCTGGGATGCAATAGAAAACCTGTCTCATATGCGACAGGTATCACACATCTTGCGCCGCTGGCCGTGAAGCCGCAGCGCCCTCAGACATCTGGCTTGCGAACCGAAGAGAAAGCGGCACCTGCCGGGGGAACAGGTGCCGCTGATGAGACGGCATGATACGGGGCGAAATGATCATGCCGCCATTTGCGACCCCTCATGGTCGCGGGCGGACGTGGGGGGCGTCCGCAAAGCATGAAACCCGTTAGTTCTGCAGGTCGGTCCAGGTCGCCTGAACGTCGGTGGCCTTCTTCGACAGGTGAACATGGGCGTCCACGTGATCGACCCAGTCGAGCGGGATTTCGTGATGCCTGCCATCGCGCGAATCCTGGCGGGTCAGCTTGATGCGGCTCTCGCCATCCATATGGTCGACGGTGCCGATATGCTTGCCGTCGAGAGACTTCACTTCCATATGGTCCTTGATCTGATTTGCGGAAATCATGGTGCTTCTCCCTTCGTCGTGTTTTGTTTCGGGTTAACTCGACAAGCTGGGGATTGTTCCATGCGGGTGACGCGGGCCTTGAGCCGCCCCGACATGCGGGCGGCCTTTCCAAACCCGCCGTGACGCGCCAGCAGATTGAAATCGGCCAGAGCGAGAAGATCCATCTGCTCCGCCTGTGAGACGATGCGTCCATAAATAGCGCTTATTGGAACGAATATGGATCGTTAAGTTGAGACTTGTCTTTCGAAGCCGCACCAGCGGCGGTTGTCCCGCGTAACAATTCGCACCGCATTCACAAGGGAAGCCAATGACCGATCTCTGGAGCCCGATCACCCTTGGCGGCAACACGCTGCCGCATCGTCTCGCCATGGCGCCCATGCCGCAAGGCGCGCCGCCGAAGCCGGTGCCATGGTGTCGAGATCCAGGGCGCCAACGGCTATCTGGTGCACCAGTTTCTCGCGGCGGACGCCAACCGGCGCACCGACGAATATGGTGGCTCCATGGAAAACCGGGCGCGCTTTGCCATCGAACTCACCCGCGCGGTCTCGACACGCGTGCGATTTCATTCCCAATGGGCCCAATGGGCTTCGACATGGAGGGGATTTCGGGGCGATGACGTTCCGGACCTTCAGACACCGCATGGCGCAGGACATAGGCCGGATGCAAATCTGCCCTCTCATGCTTCCGCGCGCGACAGACGGCAGGAGTCCGAAAATGTGCCAAATAGACACAATATAACCGAATATTTGAAATATTTATTTTACATCTTCCAGAAATAATAAAGGAATATGGCGCAGATCCCGCCATTCACTCAAATACAGTCAAAATCAATCTGACTTATTTTCATAAGAATACGGCTTCAATAAAATAACAACTTTAAATTGCACAACCGTTTTCTTAAGCAATTTCCAAACTACAGCAACGACGGATAGCCTTATCCCTATAACCCGTACCGAACATTATCAAATTCTAAAGATTTCGATGTAAGTTTTCGGACAATGAGGCCGTCATCATATGGGACGGCTGATCTTGCGTCCTGGCATTTTGAACTTTGGGGGATTTTATGGGCGGGCTGAAAATTAAGGTCATATTACCATTGCTGATCTCACTTCTGGTCGGCATTGGAATCGTGCAAAGTACGATCACGGGGATCGAAGTCGCCGAGGTCGGCAAGCAGGTCATGGAAATCGGCAAGAACCGCCTGCCGCGTGCCATCGCGCTGGGCGAAATGCGGCTGGCGCATATGGACGCGCAGCGCGGCTATGCACTCATTCTCGGTGCTCGCCAAGAGGCGGAGTTGAATAGCGCGACAGCGGTGCTGATGAAGGCGAGCGAGACACGCAATGCGGCGTTTGCGACCTATGAGAAGTTCATCACCCTGCCGAAGACACGTGAGCTATTCAACACGCTGAACGGCCACATCGCCGAATTCCGCACTCTCGGCGACAAGGTCCTGGCACTGGCCAAGGAAGGCAAGGATGAAGAGGCGGCGGATCTCTATAACGGCAAGATGCGCGATGTGGCGCTCATTGCCGACGCGGACATGATTGCCCTGATCAAATTCAATGGCGAAATCACCGAAAATTCCATCGAGAAGGCCAATCAACTCGTCACGATGACGGAGCTTTCGACTATCGGACTTGCCACGCTCAGCATTCTCCTCGGAATGCTCGCGGCCTATATCGCCATGGTCCGCGTCGCACGCCCGATCACCCACATTACCGGTTCGATGTCGCGGCTTGCCGGCGGCGACAACACATCGCCGATCCCCTTTGCAGAACGCCGTGACGAGATCGGCGAGATGGCGGCGGCGGTTGAAGTCTTCAGACAAAACGCCATCGAACGCGCCAATCTGGAGCGGGCGGCGGAAGAAGGCCGCTCCGTCTCCGAAAAGGAGCGCAGGGCGCGTGAAGAACAGAAGGCCCGCGAGGCGGCAGAGGTGCAGTTTGCCGTCGACGAGCTTGCGCACGGGCTCGAGGCGCTTTCGGACGGCAATCTGGAAATGCGTCTCGAGCGGACATTTGCCGCGCATCTCGACAAACTGCGGGAGAACTTCAACGCCTCCTCCTCCAAGCTGCAGAAGGCGCTGCGCGAGGTCGGGGACAATGCGCGCAACATCGATGCCGGCGCCCGCGAAATCCTCTCCGCCGCCAACGATCTTTCCAAGCGGACAGAACAGCAGGCCGCTTCCGTGGAAGAAACCGCGGCTGCGCTCGAAGAGGTCACGACGGCCGTCAAGGATTCTTCGCACCGCGCTGAAGAGGCCGGGCAGCTGGTCGCGCAGGCACGCGACAGCGCGGAACGGTCCGGCGAGATCGTCAGCCGCGCCATCGATGCCATGTCACAGATCGACCGCTCTTCGGGGGAGATCGCCAACATCATCGGGGTCATTGACGAGATCGCCTTCCAGACCAACCTTCTGGCGCTGAATGCCGGCGTCGAGGCCGCGCGCGCAGGCGAGGCGGGCAAGGGTTTCGCGGTTGTTGCCATGGAGGTACGAGAGCTCGCACAACGTTCCGCCAAGGCCGCAAAGGAGATCAAGTCACTGATCAGCGCATCGGGCGACCATGTGCGCACCGGCGTCGATCTGGTGAGCAAGACCGGTGCGGCTCTCAACGAAATTGTGACGCAGGTACAGCAGATCAACCGGAATGTCGGCGCGATCGTAACGTCGGCGCGCGAACAATCCACAGGGCTTGCGGAGATCAATGTCGCCGTGAACCAGATGGATCAGGGGACGCAGCAAAATGCGGCCATGGTCGAGCAATCGACGGCGGCAAGCCATGGGCTTGCCGAGCAGGTCACGTCGCTCAACGCGCTTCTGGCGCAGTTCAGGCTCGGGCAGGACGCCCGGTCTGCGATACAGTCGGCAGGCGCTGCAACTGCTCCCGCCCCCTCGCCCGCGCGCGCCCTCGGCCGCCGGATCGCTTCGGCCTTTGGAGGTTCGGCAACCGCGCGCAAACAGGAGGAATGGTCGGAGTTCTGATCGCTTTCAAGAGTCGGAGCCTGATGCGGGCCTTCTCAATGGCGGTCCGCAGGCCATCTTCTTGAAATCGCGGACGGGAAAGGCAGCCCCCACGGCGTTTCCGCCAAACGCAACAGCGACTTCATTCCCCTGAGGGGTTAAATTTCAACGCATTGATTTTGAAGGGAATAAGCTGGTCGGAGTGGAGTGATTCGAACACTCGACCCCCACGTCCCGAACGTGTATAGAAAGTGGCGGCGGCGGGAAGCTGGAAAATCTGAACATTGTTTTTATTATTCTTTTCCGAATCTGCATCGATTCTCGTCGCAGTGTTTACAGTTTGTTTCTGTCAGTTTCTGTCAGTAAAAGTCAGGCCGATCGACGTAGGAAACGCGCATTGCCGTTCGCGGAAATAATTTTCTCGTCCTCCTCAAATTCGACGCCAACGCGGCTTTCGGTGATCGCCCGGCGGATGAGGAGTTCGTCCCTCTTTCTGAACTTTGCGTATCCTCGGAAGAGCGTTTCGATGCTCATTCCAAAATAACCGTCGGTGCTTGCAAGCAAGAGTTCAGCGCGTGACACCACATCCATTACTGCTGCCGCGATGCGCGGCGTTGAGAGATTTCTTCGTTCGAGAAAAACCAAGGCGGCCCCGACAAACGAGACGACGATGAAAGCGGAAATAATTTCCGCATTCGCCGGGCGTCACTCCCCAACGAAGACATGTTCGTCAAGCCGCTTGAATTTCGAAAGTGCGGGCGGTTCAGAAGCCCGCACCGCACATGATCACGAGGTCACCAAATCGTCAGCGTTGCCGAGCAATATTCCAACATCGATCTATAGCGATAAGCTCTGAATGTCGATCAAGCCTGCCGCTCCTTATCCTTCGGTTCGCGGCGTGACTCTGCAAAACGTGCATACCAGTCGATAGCCTCGGGATTGCGCATTGAGCCAAGATTGACGGAGGTAGCCGCCGGATGCCCCATCAATAGCTTGCGTACCGGGATTTCCATTTTCTTGCCCGTAAGCGTGTAAGGGATATCCGGTGTTTCGATGACGACATCCGGAACATGGCGAGGACTTCTCTCCTTTTGCAACCGGCGTTTGATCTGCGAGATCAGCTTGTCATCAAGCTCCTGCTTGCCATCGAGTTTGACAAATAATGGCATGAAGTAGCCGCCGTTTTCCTCTTCAATGCAAACCACGAGGCTATCTGCAACGCCTTCGATCTGCTCAAGCGTCCGATAGACCTCAGCTGAGCCAATGCGGACACCGAACCGGTTAAGTGTCGCGTCCGATCGTCCATGAACGATGCAGCTTCCCCGCTCCGTGACGGTAATGCGGTCACCATGGCACCAGACGCCCGGATAAGTCTCAAAATAGGAGGCACAATAGCGTTCGAAATTCTCGTCGCCCCACAAGAAAAGCGGCATGGATGGCATCGGCTTTCTGATCACAAGTTCACCGGGCACTCCTACCAACAACGCGCCGTTTTCGTCATAGGAATGCAAATCAACGCCGAGTGCGCGCGCCTGGATTTCGCCAGCGTAGACGGGCAAGACAGGCACGCCGGCAACCAGCCCCGAACAAAACTCAGTCCCTCCGGATTGTGATGTGACCCAGAGATCCGGCTTTACGTTACTGTACAGCCAAGCAAAGGTTTCAGGTGTCGCCGGTGACCCAACAAGGAAAATGTTTTCCAATCGACTGAAGTCAGCTTTTGTCTTGGGAGAGATATTCTGGGAGGCCATGAGTTGGACAGAGGTGGGACTTGTGCCTAGCGATTGCGCGCCCGTTTCGGCAGCCAATTCCCAAAGCATCCCTGCGTCGGGAAATGCGGGGTGTCCGTCGTAAAGGACGGCGGTTCCGTTCATCAACGGAGCCCACATGAGCGTGTTCCACATCATCCAGCCCGTGGTTGTATAGAAGCACATCACGCCGCCGGGCTTCAAATCCAGATGGAACGCTGCGGATTTGTAATGCTCAAGCAGAATGCCGAGGTGGCCATGTACGATCGGTTTCGGGAGTCCTGTGGTGCCGGAGGAGAACAATATCCAGAGCGGATGATCGCCCGAGACATACTCATAGCGAAAGCCCTCGGGTGAAGACGGCTGTTTCTCAACCAGCGACGGCCAGCGCATAATCGCTCGCCCAAAGTCTGGCAGAGCCTCCGTTATCTCAAGATAGTCCAACCAGATCACTGTTTCGACACTCTCCAAGGCGCTGACAATGGATTTAATCTGCTCGGTCCGGCCGAAATCCTTGCCTCCATAGCGATAGCCGTCTGCGACGAAAAGTATCTTTGGACCGGTTTGGGTAAATCGGTCGATGACTGTGCTAGCACCGAATTCTGGCGCAGCAGTTGACCAAACGGCTCCAATAGCTGCCGTCGCCAGCATCGCTAGCACTGTTTCTGGGATATTTGGCATGTAGGCTGCCACCCGATCCCCGGGTTTCACACCGAGACCACGCAACTTCGTCGCGATTTCATGCACATCGCGAACGACCTCGGCCCAACTCATGGCTTGCAGGGGGCGTAGTTCGGATTTGTGCAGCAGGAAGGGCCGGTCAGGGTCTCCATCTTCGGCACAGCGCAAGACGTGCTCAGTGTAATTTACCCGTGCGCCAGGAAACCATTTGGCCCCCGGCATGACCCGTTTCTCAAGTACAGAGCTTGTCGGCGTGATCGAGTGTATTTCGAAATAATCCCAAATGATCTGCCAAAACGCTTCGATCTCCGTAGCCGACCACGACCAGAGTTCCTCATAGGTCGCGAATTCAAGTTGGCGCTCAGCATTCAGCCAATCCAAGAATTTCGAGATATTTGAACCGGCAATGTAATCATTTGAACCTGTCCAAAGAAGCTCTCCCTGTTCAGTCATGTGAGCTTGTCCTCCCTGTTTAAAAGCAGTGCGGCGAAACGGCTGATCCACTTGGATCGATAGAAAAATAGCCTTCTCAATCACCTCACCTAGACAGCGTACAATAAATCCTGTACGTCGTTCAAGGAAATTGTGGTGAAGAAGACACGGAGTACGAAATTGGGGCAGATGGAAAACAGTCCGTTGGCTCTGGCAGTGGAAGAGGCGGTCCAGGCCTTTGCACGCCGTAACCCCGCCAGCGCTGCCCAGTTTTCAAAGGCAAGCAACGTGATGCCGGGGGGCAACACCCGGAGCGTTCTTTTCTACGCACCCTTCCCGCTTGCAATGGAGCGGGGAGATAAAGCAACTCTGTGGGATATCGACGGACACCGCTACGACGATTTTCTCGCGGAATACACCGCCGGCATTTATGGACATTCCGACGATCTCATTCTCGACGCGATCCGAAGAGCACTGAATGACGGCCTGAATCTATCTGGCCACAATAGGCTCGAAGCCGAGCTCGCTTTCGAAATCTGTAACCGGATTCCGTCGATTGAACTTGTCCGCTTCACAAACTCTGGCACGGAAGCCAATCTTATGGCGATCGCGCTGTCGAAGCTCGTAACGGGCCGTTCCAAGATCTTGGTTTTTGATGGAGCCTATCATGGAAGCGTACTCAGTTTCACGGGTGGCGCATCGTCTCCGATCAACGTGCCGCACGACTTCATCATAAGCTGTTACAATGATGGAGAAGCTTCCATCGAACTGATCCGCAAACATCAGGCGGATTTGGCTGCCGTCCTCGTCGAGCCCATGCTTGGTGCCGGCGGATGCGTTCCAGGGGATCCAGAATTCCTATGGACCCTACGCAGGCTTACGGAAGAAGTTGGCGCTCTTCTTATTTTTGATGAAGTGATGACGTCGAGGCTCGCTTTCGGCGGAAGACAGTCGTCGCTCGGCATAAAGCCGGACCTTACAGTCATTGGGAAGTATTTTGGAGGTGGCCTTTCGTTTGGTGCCTTCGGTGGACGTGCAGATATAATGGGGCGCTTCGATCCGAGCCGAAGTGGCGCGCTGTCCCACCCCGGAACCTTCAACAACAATACCTTGACGATGGCAGCGGGATTGGCTGGCCTCCGGGGCAGGCTTTCCCAGCAGGCCCTCACAGCGCTCAACGAGCGCGGCGACACGCTGCGGAACGAACTAAACGCCGCCTTTTGCGCTGCCTCCTTCCCGATGAACGTCACAGGCGTCGGCTCGCTCATGAACGTTCACGCAATCTCAGTGACTGTTCGGAACGCAGATGATCTTGTTGGTCAGGACGAGAACCTTAAGCGGTTGTTCTTCTTCGACATGCTGGAAGAAGGAATTTATCTGGCGCGCAGAGGCTTGATCGCCTTGTCACTCCCCATTGGCAACGTGGAAGCCGGACGCCTGATGGCTGCGGTCAAACGTTTCATCGATCGTCGCAAGAAGTTGCTGGTCTAAGAAAAAAGGAACATCAAAATGAAAGATAGCTTTCCATCTGTGGGCGGACCGATTCAGATCTTTTACACGCCTGTAGGCGGCAAGCGACTTCCGACCATCTCACGCGCCGAAGGGCTCTATATGTGGGATGCCAATGGAAAACGCTACGTCGACGCCTCGTCGGGCCCGATCTGCTGCAACCTCGGACATGGAAACCGCCGCGTTATCGAGGCCGGGATTGAGCAAATGTCCAAGGTATCGTTCGCGAGCCGGAACCTTTTCGAGAACGAGCCTAACATCCAGTTGGCAGATCTTTTGGCTAAGCTCTGCGGGCCGGGCTTTGAACGCGCCTTCATTGTTTCGGGCGGTTCGGAGGCGACTGAAGGGGCCCTAAAGTTCGCGAGGCAGTACGCGGTTGTGACCGGCCAAGAGAGCCGATGGAAGGTCCTATCGAGAATGCCGAGCTATCACGGAGCATCGTTGGGGGCCGTGTCGGTAACAGGTGACCCTGAGACCGAAAGCTTGTACGGCGACGTCACACGCATCATGCCTAAAGTTCCGGCCCCCTTTACCTACCGGCTCGAAGATGGACAAACTGTTGAGAGTGCGTCCGAGGCAGCGGCCAAGGCCCTTGAAGACGCTATCATTGCTGAAGGATCAGAGAGCGTTCTCGCGTTTCTGATGGAACCGGTCGGTGGCCTCTCGACGGGCGCTTTGGTTGCTCACGACGTGTATTACAAACGTGTCCGCGATATCTGCACGCGTCATGGCGTGCTACTCATCTACGATGAAGTTATGAGTGGCGCAGGTCGGACAGGGAAGTTCCTCTCCGCGGAACATTGGCCGGCCGCCAAGCCCGACATCTGCACGCTCGCAAAGGGAGTTTCCGCCGGATATACGCCCCTCGGCGTCATTATGGTGAGCGCCGCAATGACGGATGTGCTTCGCAACGCGGGCGGTTTCGTTCACGGTCATACCTATTCGGCAAACCCGCTATCGTGCGCGATTGGCCACGCTGCATTGATGGAACTTGTCGAGGGAAATCTGATGAGCAATGCCGCAGAGATGGGTGAACTTCTAAAGTCGGAATTGACTTCCCTCATGAACCGTTGCGATTTCATCGGCGACGTCAGAGGCAAAGGGTTGCTGACCGCCATCGAAGTCGTTTCGGATAAGGAGCGAAAGTCTGTGTTCGCGGCTGGAGAACCTTCGGTGGGCCGTCTGGTACAGCTTGGGATCGAACGAGGTATCCTTCTATACACCCGCCGAACCGCCAATGGACGCTATGGTGAATGGCTCATGATCTCTCCCCCTCTCACCGTTAACCCGGGTCAGATCAATGAGATTGTCGGTCTCCTGGAAGAAACATTCGCGGCGTTTAAAGCCGAAAAAACTGGCACGGCATGACCTCTTCCGTAAATGCCTCTCTTGAAAAGCCGCGCCGACCGTCCATCGGGATGATCGGCGTGGGTGCCTTCGGCATGTTCGCCGTCAAGCATCTAAGCGCGCACTTTCGCGTCGTCGGTTTCGATCCGTTCGCGGACCTTCAGCCGCTTGAGGCCCGTTATAGCATTTGCTCTGCCAGCTTACCTGAAGCAGCAAGTTGTGACTTTGTAGTGCTATCTATGCCTGTGAAAGAGCTAGCAAACGTTGTCCAGAATATTCGGCCATATCTGCGAGCGGGTAGCGTGGTGCTTGACGTTTGCTCGGTCAAATGCGGACCGGCGGCAATTCTGAAAGGGTTGCCGAGCCATGTCCAGGTCGTTGGTACACATCCCCTCTTTGGGCCTCAGAGCGGCAAGAATGGGATCGAGGGTTTGCCAATTGCAATCGTACCGATCCGTGGTACGGCTTACCGGATCGTCGCGGCATTCCTTCGAGCGCAGCTCAAACTCAGAGTGGAAATCACGACTGCGGAAAATCACGATCGGCAAATGGCCCAGGTGCAAGGACTGACCCATCTGATCTCGCGGATTCTGCTCTCCATGCCTTTGTCTCCTGCATCAATGACCACAACGGCTTTCGATCATCTAAAAGCGATGACCGAGCTCCTTTGCCGTGACTCCGACGAGCTGTTTCACGCGATCTGCGCTGAAAACCCGTATGTCAAGGCCGTCATTCGCCGTTTCCTAGACACGTCGAGAAATGTTGGAGGCCGTTTTTGCGGCGACAGTGAAGAGGAGCTACTGCAATCCAAGGCACCAAAAAGAACTAATCTTCAACCTTCCTGCTCAGAATGACCTCAAGACCGGCAACGAAGGAATCGATAAAGAGATTGAAACCGCGATCCAACGGGGCCGCAGCGCCGTTCTGCCACCGTAATACAAAGCTTCGATTGGCAAGACGTTCGATGTTCCGCGCTAGCAGGGGGTGAGTTTCTTCATTGACGGATGCGACAACCTTTTGCATTCCGACAGCCCACTCGGTGGCTTCTTCTTTCGGAACCATTGCAAATTCCTGTGTCGTGAACCCCACCATTGTCCCGATCACGGCATTGTATGCTGCATCCAACCGCTCCGCGGGGCAACCTGCCTGCGTCAGCACAGTCAGAATGCGTTCAATCATATCGAGGTCGACACTCGAATTGGATATAAGTTGCACCCCGATTAGCGGTGCCACGTTGGGATGCTTGCGAACAGCTTCGCGATAGTTATGGAACAGGGCTTTCAACCACCGCTTCCAGTCTGGTCCAAGAGGGGGAGCAATATCTCGCAGGACTTCAGAGATCACTTCGGCGATAACCGCGTTCCGGCTTGGGATGTGCCAATAGATGGCAGTCGGATAAACGCCAAGCTCCTTCGCAAGATTTCGCATGCTGAAGTTTTCAAGTTCTGACCCGTCGATAAGCTTCAATGCCGCCGCGACTATTGCCTCTCTGGTAAGGCCTTGTTGATCCGCCTCCGGCTTCAGTTTGCGCGGCGCGCGCCGTTGGCGACCTACGACAGCCTGATTCATATTCAGTACTCCAATTTCTTAATCCCGCCGCGCAACTGCGTGGCGAACTAGGCAGCCAAGGCCGGTACATTGGCCGGCGATGGTTCCATCATTGTGTGTCAGCCGAAGTGCAGCGAGTCCCTAGCTCAAGTATCCCAAGGAAGGAGGATGGATACAAGCTTTATTGTACAGCGTTAGGAGCCCGCGTCGGAAGCGGCAGGAATAGCAAAATGGGTTGAGTTACGGGACCACCCTCGCCCTGGCGTTTAACGTCCAAACCGCCACTGCTCCTGTGGCACAATCAGGCGGCCGTTGCGCAGGACAAGCTGAAAGGACGAGAGGTTAATCCGCGAAACCGGCAAAGATCCACGCCCCCATGAAATTCGCTACCATTTATTGTACGCTGTTATTGTACATCGGTAAAACATGAGCTAGCTTCTGAAAGCTGACAAGCTGTTAAAGGAGTTGTTGATGCCTGAAAGTCGCGGTCCCTCCATAACTTCGCCCTCAGAAGCCGATTTGGCGGCTCGCGCTAATGGCCTGGCGGACCGCATCGCGCCGAAGGTCATTCAATGGCGTCGCGAAATACACGCAAATCCTGAACTGGCATGCCAGGAGCATCAAACCAGCGCTATGGTCGCCGAGCATTTGCGCTCGATCGGGCTTGATGAGGTTCGCACAGGCTTGGGCGGTGGAACCGGCGTCATCGGGGTTCTACGCGGATCGAAGGCCGGTCCCGTTATTGCGCTTCGAGCGGACCTGGACGCCCTACCAATTCTTGAAGAAACCGGACTGCCGTTCGCTTCAACCGTGACCGCGTCATGGGGTGATATCGATGTGCCCGTCATGCACGCTTGTGGACACGATGCCCATACCGCCATGCTAATGGGAGCTGCTGAAGTACTTGGCTGCCTCCGAGAGGATATAAAAGGCACCATTCTATTCATATTCCAGCCTGCGGAAGAAGGCCCCCCGCCCGGTTGGCAGGGACCGCACGGCGCGAAGTTGATGATTGCGGAAGGGGCATTAAGCAACCCGAAACCGGATGCAATGTTCGGAATTCATGTCGTCGGTGGACGCCCCCCGGGAACCGCAGGGGACATCCATTATCACGTCGGTGCCGGCGGCTACGCAATGCGTCAGTTCAAGATCATCATCGAGGGAAAGGGGGGGCACGCGTCCATGCCCTGGCGCACTGTTGATCCTCTTGTGATCGGCGCACAGATTCTGCTCGGCCTTCAGACGATCATAAGCAGAAGGACCGACGTATATCAAAACCAGGCGACACTTTCGATTGGGAGTTTCCGCGGCGGTGATAAGTTCAACGTCATTCCAGATTTCGCGGTCATGGAGGGAGCCCTGCGCGTCACCCAGGCTGATAGCCTACCCGAAATGGAACGTCTGCTGAGCGCGACAGTGGAGGGAATTGCTGGGTCCGGGGGAGCCATCGGCCGGGTTGTTTGGGGCCATTACGACCCTCAGCTAATCAATGATGTGGAACTTTGTTCAATTGCGGCTGCCAGTTTCGGGCGTGCGGTGAATGCAGGCGGAAAGGTGATTGTTGCGCCTCCGTTTGCTCTCGACGACTTCTCGCAATTCTCGCACCACGTACCGTCGCTGTTCTTCACCATCGATGTCCCTCCGGAGCCTGGTCAGAACGTGATCTCGGGGGACCACCACACGTCAACCTTCTTTGTAAATGAGTCCGCTTTGGTGGTTGGAGTCCGCGCGTTCGTCCAACTGAGTCTAGACGCCTTAGAAAATCTACCTTGTCGCAAAGAATAGCCACGGCACCGCAGATCTCGGTGCCAGTTAGAGGCGGCGCGTCGGTTGAAAGTTCAAAACATCTCAAAAAAGGAGAAGGGGAACATGACAATAACACAAACGAAACGGGACGGCATTGTCAGCAAAGCGGCAAGCCCGGCTAAAACGATCATAGCTGTCTCCATCGGCAACGCCTTAGAATGGTTTGACATTGTTATCTATGGCTTCATGGCCGTGACAATCTCGCGGCTGTTCTTTCCTGATGGGGACAGCACTGTTTCGCTTCTCCTCACGCTCGGCACATTCGGCGTCTCTTTTTTCATGAGGCCGCTTGGCGCGATCGTCCTCGGTGCATATGCTGATCGGGCTGGGAGAAAAAAAGCTCTCACGCTCTCAATCACCCTCATGACACTCGGGACGCTGATTATCGCGATCAGTCCATCCTATGGCACGATCGGGCTCGCAGCCCCGCTTCTCGTGCTCATTGCGCGACTCATTCAGGGATTTTCCGCCGGCGGCGAATTCGGGAGTGCGACAGCGCTTTTGTCTGAACAGGATCCAGATCGACGTGGATTCTATGCCAGCTGGCAGTCAGCAAGCCAAGGTATCACGACAGTACTTGCGTCTGGTTTCGGCGTTGCGCTCAACGCACTCTTGACGCCCGAACAGTTGATGAACTGGGGATGGCGCATTCCGTTTTTCTTCGGGCTTCTCGTCGGTCCAATTGCCATCTATATCCGGAGGGAGCTGGAAGAAGGTGAAGAATTCCAGACCGAAAAAGCATCGCCGAGCCCGATCCTTGAGACGCTTGTTACCCATCGGGGACGAATAATCACTGCTATTGGACTGATCGTCCTTGGGACAACGATATCCTATGCCAGCTTGTTCACACCGACATTCGCGATCAGACAGCTCAAACTTCCCGCAACTGCCGGGTTCACTGCGTCCTTAATTCTCGGCGTGCTGCAATTTTTTCTATCGCCGCTGTTCGGGATGCTCTCTGATCGTATGCGCAGAACACGCATCATGACCATCGCAGCCGGCAGCATTCTTGTTGCGGTACTGCCTCTCTACACCTTGCTTGCAGCGTATCCCACAACGGTCACGCTTTACTTGGTTCAGATCGTTCTAGCGGTCGGAGTGTCGGCGTACTTCGGGCCTTTGTCTTCACTGATGGCAGAAATCTTCCCAGCCCGGATTCGAGGCACCGGTTTGTCTGTTGGATATTCGTTCGGTGTAGCAATCTTTGGTGGTTTCGCCCCGTTTATTATCGCATGGTTGTTAAGCACGACAGGATCGCTACTTGCTCCCGGCTTCTATGTCGCCGCTGCCGCTCTCCTCAGCCTAATAGCCCTTCGTTATTCGGAACGATATTTGTAATCGGGCGATATGAAAATAATTGCGGCCGAGCAATCGGGGAGAGACGGGCCGCAAAGGAGCAAGGTGCTATCTGCACCACAAGTTGATCACAGTTATCCTCCGCGTTGAAGCGGGTATGATGAACTTCATGACAAACCACGGTCATCTGATCGTTCACCGTGGTCGCCTACGCACGGCACAACTGCTATCTTTCCGCTCTCCAAGGGGCGGAAAGATAGAGTGATTAGAGAGCCGTAAATTCAACAGGAAACAGTAGGCATTCCCCCTCTGACACCAGAGACTGAAAGTCGCGGTCCGGCCATCTGCCCCGGCGAGCAGCTCACGAACATGTTGTGTGACGCCCACGTGCTCCCAATGTCCGGTCCCAACTCGGTGCCCCGGCTAGACCACGCCGCCATCGGGCGGTCACAAGAGGCAATGTCAGCAATGGAATCGACATGGCCATCTACTAGCTTAGTGGCGGACCATCAAAGGCTTCTCGGGTCCTCCGGAAATGCGCCATGGCGATTTGCAGGTGTACCCACTGTGCACAAATCATGGTCCGCTGATTGGACTTGGGGTCTTGGGTGACCAGGTCAGGCAAGAGGTCGTCGAAGCACCCTACCAACACACGGTTGACCAACCGACATGCAGGTCAGGCAGCTGCAGATATGCGGCGCTTAGCTTTGCATAAAGCTGCCTGCAGATGAGACCGGTCGGTTGGTGTCTAGCACTCCAGAGTCACTAAACGAAACCGCTTTTAAAGCGGCCTCTTGCCAGCCCCCTACATTCATTGTACAACGTTATTGTACGGCGTTATAAAACTAAGGGGAACCTCTATGAAACGCATGCTAATCTGCCTCGCCATGTCTACGGCTCTGACCGTTCCAGCTTCGGCGCAGGACGTCAAACTTGGCCTTCTTCTCGGCTTCACAGGTCCGCTCGAGTCGGTCGCGCCGGACATGGCGGCCGGCGCTGAACTCGCGATCAAAGAAGTCAACGACAGCGGGCTATTCCTCAACGGGAGTAAGATCACGACGATCCGCGCGGACTCCACGTGCGTGGACGCTGGCGCAGCAACAGCCGCAGCGGAGCGGCTCGTTTCGTCAGATAAGGTCAGCGCAATCATTGGCGACACGTGTTCGGGAGCATCGGCCGCGGTCCTGACCAACGTTGCTTTGCCGAAGGGCGTTGTCATGGTTTCACCATCCGCAACGTCGCCTGCTCTGTCCACTCTGAAGAGTAACGGCTTCTTCTACCGAACTGCATCCTCCGACGCGCGGCAGGGCGAAATTCTTGCGGCAATTATGAAGGATCACGGAGTAAAGACTGCCGCGATCACCTACACCAACAACGATTACGGCAAGGGTCTTTCCGACAGCATCAAGACCAATTTTGAAAAACTTGGCGGCAAAGTTACAATCGTTGCCTCTCATGAGGACGGAAAGGCCGACTACAGTGCCGAAGTAGCTTCTCTCGCTTCAGCCGGTGGCGACGTTCTCGTCGTGGCAGGATATCTTGACCAAGGTGGCAAGGGAATCGTTCGCGCATCACTGGATGCCGGTGCGTTCGAGAAGTTTGTTCTGCCGGATGGCATGATCGGTGACAGCCTCGTGAAGGCGATCGGTAAGGACCTGAACGGTTCGTTCGGTGATATCCCGGGCTCGAACTCAAACGGCGCGGAAATCTTCAAGGCCATGGTGACCAAGGCCGGCTTCAAGGTTGGCCCCTACTCTGCAGAATCCTACGACGCGGCGGCTCTCACCCTCCTGGCGATGCAGGCATCGAAGTCCAGCGAAGGCAGTGTTTTCAAGAACAAAATAATGGAAGTTGCAAACGGCCCGGGCGAACAGATCCTTCCCGGGGAGCTGGCGAAGGGATTGAAGATCCTCGCTGAAGGCGGAAAGATCGACTACGTTGGTGCAACCAATGTCAAGCTCGTGCCGCCTGGCGAAAGCGCAGGCAATTTCCGGGAAATTCTCGTCAAGGACGGCGCACTGACTACAGTCGGTTATCGCTAATTCCTTCAGGCTGACGGTTCGTCTTTCCAAGGGCGGACCGTCCCATTTACGAGAGTGACCAAAGATGATCACAGTTGAGAGACTGTGTAAGCGCTTCGGCGGCCTCGTCGCCGTGAACGACGTATCGCTTACGATTCAGTCTGGTAAGATAACGGGACTTATCGGGCCGAATGGCGCTGGCAAATCCACGCTCTTTAACCTTATTGCTGGCCGCTATCAGCCAACATCAGGCCGCGTGCTGCTCGACGGGGCCGATATTACCGGCATGCCGCCGCATGAGCTGTTTGCTCGCGGACTGCTTCGCACATTTCAAATCGCGCACGAATTCTCGACACTGACGGTTCGAGAGAATTTGATGGTCGTTGCTCCTCGGCATCCGGGCGAGCGTCTCTTCAATGTTTGGCTGCGTCCTGGGCTGGTGCGGCAGTTCGACCATGAAATTCGGCAAAAAGCCGATGAAGTTCTCGAGTTCCTCAAGCTTGACCACATTGCTCACCTTCCGGCGGGTAACATCTCAGGCGGACAGAAAAAGCTTCTCGAATTGGGCCGCACGATGATGGCGGAGCCGAAGATCGTGTTTCTGGATGAAGTCGGTGCAGGCGTGAACAGGACGCTGCTCTATGAAATCGGCGATGCCATTATTCGGCTGAATAAGGAGCGCGGCTACACGTTCTGCCTTGTCGAACATGACATGGATTTCATTGCCCAGCTCTGCGATCCCGTCATTGTGATGGCAGGTGGTGCCGTGATGGCAGAAGGTACCGTTGCTGAGGTCAAATCCAATCAAGACGTCATCGAAGCTTATCTTGGTCACGGCCCGAAACAGAAAAGGCAGGTTAAGTGATGGCTTTCCTCGCGGGAACTGAAATGACGGGTGGATACGGTGCAATCGATATCTTGCGATCCTGCTCGATCAGCGCCGAAAAAGGTCAGGTCACTGTGATCGTCGGCCCGAATGGTGCGGGAAAATCAACTGCCATGAAAGCGTTGTTCGGAATGCTGCCGGTTCGGTCTGGTTCGGTTCAGCTCGATGGCGAAGACATCACGGCGCTAACTCCCCAACGTCGCGTTGAGAAAGGAATGAGCTTCGTTCCCCAGGTCCTGAACGTCTTTCCGTCGATGACTGTGCTCGAAAACCTGGAGATGGGAGGGTACCTCCGTAAGGACGATATTCGGGGAACCATCGAGGAGGTGCTGGAGCTGTTCCCTGCCCTCCAACCAAAGCGACGCCAACTCGCCGGGGAGTTGTCAGGAGGACAACGTCAGCAGGTCGCGGTTGGCCGCGCCATGATGACCCGACCAAAAGTTCTGATGCTTGACGAGCCTACAGCAGGCGTATCTCCCATCGTCATGGATGAACTTTTCGATCGGATCATCGAGGTTGCCCGCACCGGCATCGCGGTCCTTATGGTCGAACAAAATGCGAAACCTGCTCTTGAGATCGCCGACGTCGGCTATGTCCTCGTCCAGGGGGAGAACAAATTCACAGATACCGGTTCAGCGCTTCTCGCCAACGATGAAGTGCGTATGACATTCTTGGGAGGCTGAGACGTGCAGGATTACGCAAATGCCTTCGTCCTATTACTCAACTATGTGGTCGTCCCGGCAACCACGTATGGCTGCCAGCTTGCACTGGGAGCCCTTGGGGTCAGTCTGATCTTTAGTGTGCTGAGATTTTCTAACTTCGCGCATGGCGAATTGATGTCCTTCGGCACCATGATCACCCTTTTGGTCACGTGGTGGCTCCAGGCACATGGGCTCACGATACAGCCGCTGGCGACCGCGCTTCTCGCGCTACCTGCGGGCGTTTTAGTGACGGTATTGCTGTCTTTGGCGACTGACCGTTTCGTCTATCGCTACTATCGTATCAAACGCTCGGATCCCATCGTTCTTCTAATCGTTTCGATCGGCGTCATGCTGGTTATGAGCGGGCTCGTCCGTTTCATCATCGGGACCGATGATCGCACCCTTGATGATGGCGTGCGGTTTGTCATCTCGGCAAAGCAATTTCGGGACCTGACAGGATTGCAGGAAGGGCTTGCAATCAGAGCAACGCAGATCATCACAATCGCTCTCGCAGCCGTCAGTGTCGGCCTTCTGTTCTGGTTTCTACGCCACACAAAAACGGGCAAGGCGATGCGTGCGTTTGCCGACAACGAAGATCTTGCCGGCTTGTCGGGCATCAGCGCTCAACGCGTCGTGACAATCACGTGGGTGGTTGCTGCTACGCTGGCGACCTTGGCTGGCGTTCTTTATGGGCTCGACAAGAGTTTCCGGCCATTCGTCTACCAGCAGCTTGTTCTGCCGATCTTTGCCGCCGCAATTGTTGGCGGTTTCGGAAATCCGGTCGGCGCTATAGTCGGTGGGTTTATTGTAGCATTTTCCGAGGTCGCCTTGACCTATTCGTTCAAGCGCTTCTTCAGCTATGTACTCCCCGCGGACTGGCTACCGGATGGTCTCTATCAACTGATTTCCACGGACTACAAATATGCCGTCTCGTTCGTCATCCTCGTTGTGGTTCTGATCGTCCGACCCTCTGGCTTTCTCAACACGAGGTCTTCATGAGCATCTCCGGCAAGAACTTCATGCTTTTTGCGGCCGTGGCAGCAGTTCTCTGCGTCATCGCTGCCGTCCAAAGCGTCGCCGTTGCGGTTACAATCGTTAATCTTTGCCTCGTCTCCGCCGTTATGTCCCTTGGTCTCAACATACAATGGGGCTATGCGGGACTCCCCAATCTCGGCGTGATGGGGTTCGCCGCTCTCGGCGGGCTGGCGGTGGTCCTGGTTTCCGCGCCCGGCGTGCCGGCGGCAATCGCCGCTGGCGGACCCGGGATTATTGCCTCCTTTGTCGTTGTCGTTGTCACGGTAGCAGCCGTCGTCGGAATTCGGAGACTAACCTCCCTTTCAAGAGCGACAAGGGTCGCAGCAGTCATTGCTGTTCTCGCGCTCGGGTATCTCATTTTGGGGCGATACTTCGGTCCTGCCAAGAACCTAATCGAAGCGATTGATCCATCGGCAACAGGCTATCTTGGCGGTCTTGGGTTACCTGTTCTTCTCTCATGGCCGGTCGGTGCACTTTTTGCAGCCGCGGCGGCGTGGCTCGTGGGCAAGATCGCACTCGGACTTCGCGGGGACTATCTGGCGATCGCCAGCCTCGGAATCTCGGAGATCATCATCGCCGTTCTCAAGAACGAGGATTGGCTAAGCCGCGGCGTCAAGAATGTCGTCGGCCTGCCGCGACCGCTTCCCGACGAACTCGGCCTTGCAGGCACCTCTTGGCTCCAATCGCTCGCGATCCAGTTTGGGATATCGCCACCCGATGCTGCTGCGCTTGTCGTTAAGCTGGGCTATTCAGCACTCTTCATGCTCGTGCTCGCCTTTCTGCTTTTGCTATCGGAAAAGGCGCTCCATTCTCCCTGGGGTCGCATGATTTATGCGGTTCGCGACAACGAAATTGCCGCAAGCGCGATGGGGAAAAATGTCAAGAACCTACATCTGATCGTCTTCGTGATCGGCGCGGCAGTTATAGGTCTCGCCGGAGCTATGCTGGTAACTCTGGACGGCCAGTTTACACCTGGAACCTACCAGCCTTTGCGTTTCACCTTCCTAATCTGGGTGATGGTGATCGTCGGCGGTTCAGGCAACAATTGGGGAGCGGTCCTCGGAGCGTTGATCATATGGACATGCTGGATTGAAGCCGACCCAATTGGAACATGGCTCATTCAACACTCTATCGGATGGCTCCCCGTAGGCAACGCAATGCGGGACCAACTTACCGCCAATGCTTCGCAGATGCGCCTCATCGTCATGGGTGTAATTCTACTGGTGACATTGCGCTTCAAGCCTGGAGGGCTAATCCCAGAACGCCATTGATCATGAGCCAGGATTTCAGTCAAATGCGACTACGACTCTACACCCCGAGGGGAAGTCGCATAAATCATCGATTTTGAAGGGAATTAGCTGGTCTGAGCGGAGTGACTCGATCACTCCACCCTCATGTCCCGACCGTGGATAGAAAGTGATTGCGGCAGAAATCTAGAAACTATAAATTTGATCTCATTACGCTTTTTCAAATTTCCATCGATTACCATCACGACCTATACAGTCAGTTTCTGTCAGTTTTTTTTCAATAAAGTCAGGCCGATCGGCGTAGGAAACGGCCATTTCCGTTCGCGGAAATAATTTCCTCGTCATCCTCGAATTCGACGCCAACGCGGCTTTCGGTGATCGCTCTGCCGATGAGGAGCTGATCGCTCTTTCTGAACTTTGCGTATCGTCGGACGAGTGTTTCGATGCTCATTCCAAGATACCCCGCGATACTTGCAAGCGGGAGTTCCGCACGGGACACCAGCCAGGTGGCCGCGGTGTGTCGCAGCGTGTGAATGACGACATCCTCCTCATCACCCAAAACCTCTCCGAACAGCTTTCTCATGGAACCCGACGGATCACCGGAATGGCCTGTCACGTCCTGACAGGGGTATTTGAGGCCCATCCGTTTCCACCGTTCGAGGTGGGCAACCAGCCGGCCCGGCACCTCAAGCTCGGGGGCCTGCTTGTTCCTGAACGCAATTTCGTCGTCACCGAGACGATAGAAGGTCGCTCTGTACTTCAGTTGACCGGAACGGGTCCGCACCTGTCGGAACTTGACCCAAGGACGGTCCTTTTGATCCGAAAAAGCGATGCGGAAGATCTTCGACTTCCGAGAGCCGGAATAGATAGCGATCAGAATGAAGCGCGCCAGGTGCTCCCAAATCTTCGCGTCCGGCACTGGCTTGCCATCGATGAACGCAAGCCCCCTCTTCCGTCTTGCGGCATGGATCAGAACGGCAATCTGCTGCCGCGTGAAGATGGCCTTCCTCATCTCGTAGTCTTTTGGCGTCGGGATATGCACAGTATGCCGGAGCAGGCCTTTTCGATGCGCATAATTTACCGCGGCCTTCAAGTCATCGAGGTAGCGGATCACGGCCTTCGGCTTATGTTCGCGCACGTCGGTTCTGGCTCCGAGATCATTTTTCGGCTTGTAGTTGCGGCGCTTTTTGAGCTTGGCGTACGCGGCAGCGGCCTTTTCGACCTCCCGCTTGTAGGCAAGATCGTCGAGATATCGAATGAAATTCTGCACCGTGTCATCATCGATTTGATCGACCGTCATCTCACCGAAAAAGTCGAGCACGACGGCCAGCCTCGCAAGGGCTTCATTGGGGCGGGACGGCGGCGCATCGAAATGCAGCTGCCAATTCTCGAACCTCTGCTACATATAAAGGGATATGACGTCCGCCACTATAACCGCGGCGGCTTCCTGATTCTTCAGTTTCTGCTGATCGCCAGCCTGACGTTCGGCAATATAACGGGCGACCTCAAGGTCGGCACGCTCCAAATGATTTTCTGCTTCCCTGCCGAATCCCAGGCTGATTTTGAGTTTGCCGTCTCTGATGAAGTACCGCTTCTGCTGCTTGTCGTACCAATGGCGAACACCTTTAGCCGGACGTCCCATTTACTTCGGCCTCCTAAGTTTTAGCGCGTCAAGCTTCGCGCGGGCTCGCTCTGTGGCGACCTGCGCGCGAACGGTATCTCGATGCGATTTCTGGCTCTCAGGAACGAAATCGACCGCTTTCTCTTTGAGGGGGTCGCGGGACGGCTTGATGTTGCCATCCAGAGAGACGAGCCAGTCGCGAACGGTCCTCCGCGTCACCATCAACTTTCCGCGGTGCATGATGGCCGCAAGACGCCCAGAATGAATCTCACCTCGCAAGGCGCTGACAGTATAGGTCGGCCCCTGCTTGGAGTGGCCACTCCGGAGTTCGCCACCCAACTCAGGAAGGCAAACAGCGAGCGCAAGCTTTAACGGCGCGTCGATGTCAGGGTCATAGACGCGTTCGGCAGCGAAATGCCGCCTAAGCTTTTGCACCAACAGCTCGCCACGGGTGATATATCCTTCAACCTCTGCATTCATCTTAGTAAGCTCATTGTCCAGTCGCTGATCCGACAGCCCATACTCAGGGAGCGGCTCCAGCACTTCTTTTGAAAATCGCCATTCAGACATAAACAACTCCAGCGTCCAGCCAGAAATACTATACGTCACCTCAGCGGAAATTCAATTTTTTATGTTCTTTTATTTATAAAATTCATCTTTCATACGATTCAATTGGAAAAAAATAAATAAAGAACTCGTCTACATCACTTAAAATCGAATAAATTCATTATGAATATTTCATCCATTTGATTTTATTATATATTTCAACTCGACAGCCAGAGAATGAAAGACTCCGGTCGCCACATTCAAAAACCGCCTAACCGGTCAGCAGCCTTCGAAATTGAAAGAACTCATGGCGAACTGAAGCTGAAAAACAGATGTGGTGTCTTTCAACACCATTCAGAAAAGGTCTTACGTCAGCCGAATTCGAAGTTCGATACTACAGCCTCTCCAGTTTGCGCGATTCACGTGCAAACGGCGTGATAAAGAGTAATGGGGGAGCAGGATCTTTTTTGATAGAACGGCGTTTGCAGGTGGAACGTCGGGAACGCAATATTTGCAGGCAGCAGCCGGACGGAAAGTCGGAGGAGTCGGCCATCGAGAATATAGGGATGAAGCCTGGACAAGGGCAAAAAGAAAGCCCTGATAAATGACCAGGGTCATCACATCAGGGCTTCTATTTTCAGCATAAGCTCATACCCACCAAAGGCTATCCATCACTCCGGCGGGTAGACGATGTGGAACTTCGGCCGGAACGGATTGAGCCCATTGGAATACTTTTTCGCTAGGTCTTCAAAGACATCCTCGGCTTCCTTCAAGTTAAACCCCTGGCTTTCGAGGACCTCCGTCAACTTGTCGCGTAGCCGATCCAGCTTCTGACGAGGGTCTTGATCGCGTTGCGCCGCTCGGATCATCTGCCAAAACAATACACGGGCAAAGTCATCACGCCCAGGCCTCCTCGTCGCCTTGGCCTTTGCTCTGACCGCAGCTTGGCGTTCTTGTTGCTCCTGCTTTCGTTGCCCCCTAGATTTTCGTGCCATGGTCATCTCCTTCGTTTGGCGCGATAGCCAATCTTTGGTCTGCCGGCGGCAAGAGACAAACGCCATTTTTCGATGAATCGCGATCTCAGATTTCAGTAACGCGTCTACCATTTCAGGAATCGCGTTGGTGACTTTTTGAATCGCGTTTCCATAACTTGAGATGACGTTTTCTGACTTCAAACGACGTGTCCGTGAACTTTCACGATGCTTTTTCGCGTCCCAGGAGTTCATATAGACTTCGGACAACCTAACCGCCATCGAATTCGAAGCAAATGTCGCCCGAACCCGATTTTGCGTCGTTGATCAACCTGAAGCCTATGCGGACAAACGGCGTTTAATTATGAATCGCCTGCAATGGGCTATTTCCGCGATCCGGCGAAATGCTCAGTCAGGGCCGCCCTGATGGCATCGCCTTCGACGACCTGAGCGTCGACAAGCCTGGACGCCATGACAGCTATTGGCTTCACGATGGGGCTCAGAAGATCGACTGCCCTCGCCTCTGCCTTTTCCAGCCGACGCTGGATACGCTTGGCGATATCCGACCTGTACAGAAGCATGTCGCCCGCCTGCGATGGCGGCCGATAGACAAGCGGATACTCTTCGGCAACGCCGAGGACCGTCTCCAGTTGAAGCGCCGCATGTGTCGCTTGCGCTAGATCGCTCTGTTCCGACCCACCCGACCCCAGCATCACGTTGCCGAAGAGAAGTTTTTCGGCAGCTCGTCCGGCCATGAGGCAAACAATGTATCGGTCAGCACCTTCGGCGGTGACCACTGCCTCGGGCTTGATAGCGATCTCCGTGACCGCTAGCGTCGGTCCAAGTCTGACGAGTTGGACGTCCCCCACGCAGAGCAGTTCATAGGCAAATGCGTGGCCGATTTCATGTGCCGCGATCTGAGGAAGCACATCAAGCGATGGCATAGACTTGTCGCAACGGAGGGCATTCTCGAGGACAGACCAGGTCAATGGCCGACGCTGGCGACGGCACTTAGCGCGCAGCTCTCTGATCAACCTTTCCACATCGGCTCCGGTCATACCGGAGGCAAGTAAGGCGAGCGGACGAAGGGCATCGTTTCCAGCGGAGGCAGGATTGGTATCGGAATGGGGTGTCATGCCTTTGCTCCTTTCAGTGTCGGCTTCGCCAATTGCTGTCCTGTCTCGCGAGGCGAGTTCTCGGCTTGGGTTTTCCGAGGCCTTTCGCCAGCGCCGATACCGTCGCGGACATTGTTGGGCGCACCTTCCATCACATGGTGAAAGTCTTGACCGAGATGGTGGGCAAGAATCCCCGCGAGCGCGTCGGTGTCCGGAGTAGGGATCCGAATATGCCGTTCCAAGCGTCCCGATCGTACGAGAGCGGGATCGATCCGATCAGGCAGGTTCGTGGCACCGATGATGACGACGCCTTCGGTTTTCCCGACTCCATCCAGCAGCTCCAGCGCACGGTTGACGAGTGAGTTCCAGTAGTCTCCGTCCTTTTGGCCGGAGCCTCGTTTTCCGATGTTGTCTATTTCATCGAGGAAGAGGATCGAAGGCGCATTGGCACGGGCCACCTCGAAGGCGTCGGACATGGCTTTCAGGACCTCCCCCAAATATCCCGGTTCGAGCATGTGGCTCAGCGACGTCGCCAAAAGCGGAACCTGCAATGAATTGCACAATGCGCGCGCAAAGGTCGTCTTCCCAGTTCCAGGTGGGCCGGAGAGTAACAACTTTGTACTCATGTCAGACCAAGCGAGCGTGCCATCCCGCCAGAGCGCCAGGTCGTCCTTCAATTCGAGCGCCCAGTCCCGCGCCGGACCATAACCAGCAAGGGTTTCGATGTGAAGTGGTTTGATAGCCCGGCTTTCCAAGCTTGCTTGCTCGCCCGCCTCGACAATCGATTTCTGTCTTTCGATAGCGGCTGGCTGGATCAATTCGAAGCTGTTGGAGTCCTTTCGAAATCTCCGAAGCCTTTCCCGCTTCCCGCTGCCGCGCTCGCTGTGATCCGCTTCATCGCCATTCTCTTCATCTTTTTCGGCATCGTTCGCCGTGATCAGTTCTTTCAGCGCCCAGATAATGCGTTCTACGGACCGCCCTGGTCGGAGCGCGAGCGCCAGATCATCCAGGCCGAGGCCCTGCGGGCGAAGGCTGGCTTGCTCCATCGCGCGGAGCGCTGCATTCGGGGCGACCCCCAAGCACACATGCATAAGCTCAGCCAACATGGTGCAGTCGACTTCGCCTGTTTCGATGACCAAGTCGACGCCTGCAATGACACGAGACGGCAGGTCCTCGCGCAGTTCGTCGGCGATGACGATGGGCATGGACGGCATATCTCCGGCCTTGGCAAGCGCTCGCCTCAGCGAAGCGGGGCTCTGCTTGCGGATTGTCTTGCCCGAGAATGTCATGATCCGGTGAGGATCGGTCATATGGTCCTGGTAGCGTCCCCCAATTGCATTACCGCCCAGCCCGTCTACCGGACTTGTCCGGAACGGGAGGATCAGGCCATGCTCAAGGCTTCCTCCAAATGCATCCTCGAACCCTCTTGAAGCAGCCCGGATCGCAACAATAGGACTCGGACGTCGAATGACTTCGGTGATCATGGAGAGGTCGGGGATACTGTTTGCCACAGCTCGGGAAACGAGCAAGGCGACAGCCGTTTCCATGACAGGACGACGTGTCCGGAAGGCGCGGATCAGTCGAAGCAGTTCCAGCCGCTTCGCCGAGGCGTCTCCCGTGATCGGCGCATTGGAACTCGGCTGGTTCAGTCCCACTTCGACCGGTCTTCGTTTGTCGGACGTCTGAGCTCTTTCATCAACATGAATGTCAGCTTCAAAATCGAGGAGAGATTCTGGCTCGGTGGATTTGATGCCACGGCGCTTCATCAGTCTGGCGACCTTTTCCGTGTCGGCTGCGATGTCGCCGGAGAATGCGATCAAAGGCGGTGATGCTAGCTGCCATTTCAGACCAGAACCGGGCACGTCGGGAGAGAGCTCCGCCCGCTCGATGAGGCCGACGTTCTCGGCCCGCTCGTACAGTTCGCGATTTGCACGACGCTCCCACCGGCGCTGAAGATAATGAGCAATACGATCGGCAAGGGTCGCCATTATTAAACCTCCTTCTCATTGAGAGGGAAGACTTCGCCTTCAGCCGAGCCCATCTTTCCTGAAGCGACATCTTCGGTTTTCTTGAGAGTCGGTGTCCTGCTTTTGATCCAGTCTCGGACGAGGATTGCAGCCGGATCGTGGGCCTTGCAGAGCGCTTCGAGATCAGCCCGAACTCCAAGCGGGAGAGCCGTGATGCGCCTTCCCCGCCGACGGACACAACGCATTGCGGCAGCAATTACCACGGCGGCGTCCGGAAGGGGATAATCCGGGTCAATCCGACGCCCCTTGTTCGAGATGATCCGCAAGATTCGTCGGTTATTCTCGATGACGTCGGATTTCGCGGACACCGTCGCTTGATCCAGCGCGGTCGTCCCGGCGCTGAAAGGCGGTTTCGCGGCTTCGGTACGTGACGGATCTGCGCGGCCAGATACGCGGCGGGGAAACGTGAGGACGTTTGACATGGACATAGTTCTCCTGTTCGCCGGGAGATACTCGACCGGCGTGGTCTGTGCAGATGTTTGGCTGACGTCGCCGAAAGGCTTTCGATCGGCGACCTGAGTGTCAGTTCAGGCCCGGAGGGAGCGCTACACCGACGATGGGATGCCGAGCATCATTGTTGCCAGCGTCCTTCGATCGTCGATGTCGACCGACTTGATCTTTTTCGACGCCCGACCTGTAGCCCTCATCGTCGCCGCAGGTCGACACCGGACGGACAGGATGCAGGCCGTCTTTGCCATTGTGGCAACCGCTTCTGCCGGTGTTTCTCTGAGACGACTGCATCCATTTCAACATCGTCTCAGGATCGCCGTTCTGGATCAGACGCCCATGGCGTTCGCGTGCCGCAATCGAATCGTTGAGGACCTGTTCCTGAGCACAGGCAAGGTTCCTTTCGGCCTCCTCCTCGAAACGCTTTCGCAAGGCGCGGACTGCCTCTGCTGCACCTTCGACGTCAAGCAGGATGTCGAGTTCGTCGAGGGACCAGATGCCCTGACGCAAATCAGTACGCTTGCCATCCACTTCCAAGATGACGACCCTGACTTCAGTGACAGCAATCCGCTTGTACTCTCGATAAAGAAGGTCCGGAGCGACGATCGCTGAAGCGAGCATTCGCCGCCTCAAATCCTCGAGTTTGACAGCGTCATAAGATTTCAGGCTGCGTTTGACGTCAACGACATGAGCGCGACGAGACTGACGGTCGATGATGACCAGATCGGCGGTGTAGCTGCGTCGCGTCCTTGTCCCGACGTCGAGACTGAGGCCCCGATAACTGATCTCAGGGTTCAGCTCGACGATGTCGAGCGCGGCGTCCAGCACCGGAAAGCGAACCTGCATCAGAACGTCGACCTGTCGATTGCTCTCCGCGAGTATGGTGATCGCCTGCTCAAGGACGCGGCCCTCCGCGACCGCCTTTGCATTTGCAAGGCTGGCAAGGCCAGGAATGCCACCGTTCAGCATCGTTTTCAGCGCATCGACAGACAGCGACTTACGAAGTTCAGACTGTAAGATGCGTTGAAGTGCGGGCGGCAACCCTGTGGTGCCGAGCATTGGGGATTTCGGCTGTCTGGAGTGATTTGATCCATGATCGGGCATGGGATTCTCCTGGTTCCGGTCGATGCGCCGCGCCAGCCGCCGAAGCGGAAATTATTTCCGGTTTCGGCGCATTTTCCGATGCCCATTCAGTGATTGGGTTCGGAGCACGGGATTGACCGACTGTTGATCGGGAAAACGGGCAGGCCCTCAGTGGGGCGCGAATTCCGCAGGTGCTGTGATGTTCTGGACGCCAGCATGGTGCTTGGCGAACGAACAGGCGCTGTGAAGTCCGGCGTTGGTTTCAACAGGAGAAGAATGCAGGCAGACTTCCAGGACGGAAGCGTAAAGGGTATGGCTGAACATAGCCTGTTTCCTTTCGAGAGAAGGATTTCGGGTCAGGCCTTTGCTGGTGTTGGTAGCACCAGCGAAGGCCGCTAAGTGTCTGCAGACATTGTTCTTCCGCCGACTTGCAAAAGGTAGCCGGTCATCTGAGCTGCAGCAAGGGCCCTGGAAACGGACCAGGAACACAGAACGCGGATATGGTTAATTTCTGTCGCGTCCCGCAATCTCGGACAAAAGAAAACCCCGCTCACGCGGGGTTCGAGGTGACGCTCAGGCAGCAGCGGCAAGATTATGCGGACTGAGTGATCTCGTTGGCAGCAATCTCTTCGATGGGCGCACGGGTTACCGTTATCTCCGGAAGATCGGAGCTGTCGATGGAAGGGGCGTAGGGGATCTCGGTGCGTTCGAGGGTTTCGGCGCTAGTTCCAACCCTGTCTACGTTATCTACCGCGGCGTCTGCTTTGTTCCCCTCAACGAGCGGAAATCCTGGTAGTGGCTCATCGTCAAGGACGAAGCGCAGGCACGGAAGTACCTCATTCTGAAGCCAGGGAACAAAATCAATCCGGTCAGGCCACGCTTCCGCATTTCCCGCTTTGAAGAGAAGCATTTGAACTTTGTACCAGGCGGTATCCTTGTCAAACGTTCCGGGAGTCCAGTTATTGTAGGGAAAGAGCCCTGGCTTGACAGGTACGGCGATACTGCAAAGCAGATCGTGGGCGTGCCGAAAATCCAGCGCAATCTTGTCGGCGAGGTGTTTTTTCACGACTGCCCGTCCGTGCTCCAACGGCTTTAAAGCTTCCTCGACATCACTGCGAATACGGTCGAGCATTGATCGAAATAGGGAGATTTCTTCAATCTGCCTCGCCGCCGCCTTCTTTAGACCTGCTAGGCCAGCGGTGTTCAGGAGAATCGGCGTCTGCTCGGTTTTCGCGACGTCGCTCTCTGCGTCAATGATTGCCTGCACCGCTCTCCCGGTCAAACGTTCACCGTTTTCGAAAGCCCGGAGCGCGGTCTCGATTGCACTTTTGCTACCCTTGGCCATAATAAACATGGTGGTCGGCGCGATTGCTGCGGCGATCAGCCGGCCTTTGTAATCGGCGAGTTTCTCGTGGACCGAGATATAGTAGGTGGCTGCCTTCACGGTGTAGCCTGAGACAGGCTTCAGCCACTTTCCGAAGCTCTTGGGTGGAATGATGGCTTTTGCACGCTGGAACTCCAGCCCGATGGCGAACGCATGCTCCGTCGACATCCGGTTCAGGAAGCGTAGCTTGCTTGTGACATCTCTAAGGACGCCATCCTGGTCCTCATCCGTAGCGACAGTGTCGATCCAAGACATGTCGCTTTTTGGCACACTCTTGCCTTCCTTCTTGGCCGCGATCTCCGCACGCTTCACATTGCTGTATTCCGTCATGTGCTTCTCCGTTTGACGTTTTCCACGTCAGCTTTGTGCTGACATAGAAATGGTCGGTCGGATTTTTCGAGTTGTCAAATTGTCCAATGTTGACAATGGCTTGATAAGCCAGAAAACGACCTTTTTTGAGGGTAAATCGCGGTTGATTCTCGAAGTAAACTGCGACATTTTAACGCACCCAAAACTGAGGTTTGAATGGCGGCTGAACCAGTGCGGCACGCTCTCAGTTCGGTTCAGTAGAGATGTGACCGTGTCGCATTAAGACCATCGCAGGAGGTCGCTGATCGTCGCCAAACATAACGACACGGCGACAATTTTTACCCTCCGAGATCAATGGGGCGGTTCGCATCACCAACGGCGGATTTGGTGATCCATCGCGTCGCCGATCAAGATTTCTCGACTCTCGAGAAGGGGGCTCCATCTTCCATTTGCCGGCAGCATACTCCGCCTTTGATCAATGAGCGCCATGTCAATCTCTATGGTGCCCCGCTGTTTCGACCAGCGTTGTCGGCCCTAGAAGGGAGGGCATTCATCTAACGCGGGGCATTGCGACGGGATAGGTGATTAGGAGTATTAAGCGGGATGTAAATGGCTTTACTCCACGAGAGGCTGATAGCGCTAGATCTGCCCGCTTCCCGGAGGAAGATGAATCTCGACAGGGGTTTCTGTCAGAATTTCTGTCAAAAACGACGCAATTGCGCCTTCCCCTCATGAGGGGAAACTCTCAAAATATTGATTCTTAAGGGAATTAGCTGGTCGGAGTGGAGTGATTCGAACACTCGACCCCCACGTCCCGAACGAAAGAGGTCAACGAATTTGAACTAAGCCTAACACTGTTTTTCTTAGCTTTTTCGGCTTTCCGTGTCATTTCGTGTAGGCTCATTCAAAATCATTCTGTCGTAAAAAGTCGTAGGATTTTACCGACTTCAAGTTGCATGCCGATATTCAACTGGATCGCGCATGCGGACCAGCGTTTCACCGACATGCCTCGTATTCTTTGATCGATGGTGACCATAAACACGCATCAGCGTATCGATTGTGATACCGATGAAACCAGCAATATCAGCAACCGGCATCGTCGTATCCCGCATCAAAAAGGTTGCTGCAGTGTGCCGAAACGAATGGCCTACAAAGCCGCTATCAGGACCGAAACATTCTACAATGCAATCGCGCAGGCTGCCCTTAGGATCGACCGGTTGACCGTTGTGCCACTGGCACGGATACTCCAGCCCCATTTTCTTCCACCGGTAAAGGTGAGCAGCCAGACGAGTAGGTAGCTCAATTGTCGGAGCACGCTTCTTTTCGTACTCTTTCTCGCCTTCTCCGATCCGATGATACGTAGCTGTAATGATACCATTGACTTTTTTGACCTCGATCCAGGGACGGTCTTTTGACTTTGTAAACGAAGCTCTCCAAATCCGTGCCTTTCTCGATCCAGTATAAGCAGCGATGATGATGTATCGTGCCAAGTGACGCCAAATCCTAACATCACGCTGCGGCTTTCCATCGATGAATGCCAGGCCTTTTTTCGTCCAAGCGGTCTTTAAAAGTTTCGCAATATCTGATCGCGTAAAGACCTTTTGACGCACTTTGTACTTTTTAGGCTTTGGCACTTTGATCGCATGCGTGATCATCTGATAGCGCTCAGCAAGATTGAAAGCGGCTTGCAGGTCTTCGAGATAACGACGCGCTGCTTTGGCTTGATCGGCAGGCTTTTTCAGCGCTTCTTCGAAAGCAGCCTTTCTCTCTATCAGCTTTTTAAGCCTACGTTTGCCAGCTTCTGTCCTGCGTTTTTGGTATTGTTCGGAGATCATCCTATCAAATTTTTGCCGTTCTTGCACAATTCGACGTTGATAAAGCCATCGTGAGAATTCGTCGACGTTCTTTACGCTCACGTCATAGGCAGTCATCTCGCCGAAGAATTCGAGCAAGATTGCCAGCCGGTTTTCGACGTCTGCGGGACGTGCGAGCGGCTTATCAAAATCGGTCGAGAATTGGCTCCAATTCAGGCGCTTTTCAATATACAGAGAAATCACGTCCGCAACCGAAGTTTTCTTTGCCGACTGAAAAGCGCTCTCTTTGATGGGCTCAATCGCACTATTGGTTTTCAGGTATTCAGCGAGCGCAGCCTCTCTTCTTTGCTTTTCATCAGCCTCGCCAGCGCGGACTCCTGTCGAGATTTTAATGGGCTTTCCGTCGAGCGATGTGTCGCGGATGTACCATGTCCCTTTTGTGATACTGCCGCTTTTATGATGGCGCTCTGGTTCGAGCCAAAGCCTTGCTCCGGATTGTTTTCTTGCCATTCTAGCCACTCTTTCAGGTTGTTTTCTGTTGTTAAAAACGCGTTCTTTCTGAAAACTGCCTTCAACTCCCCGCGTTTGATGGCAGTCAAAAGCGTTCGCCGTGAAAAGCTCAAAGATTTAATGCGCGTGCCATCCTGCATAATCTCTCCGCCGAGGATGGGCAGACAGACAGCATATTCTAAGCTCATAAGAGCGTCAGCATTAAAAGCTCGTGGGGTTTCAGATCGGATGATCTCGCGCATCATAGCAGTGATTTCGTCACACCGGCTTTCGAATTCAGCTATACCTTTTTCGAACTCAATTTCACCGAACGGTGAAAATTCTCGGTTTTCGTCAACAATATAACCGTTCGGTGAAATCATCATACGCACTCAAGTTTTTCAGGTGCGGGCCATATAGAGAGATATTTTTTTGATTTCAAGAGCAGCGATAATCTTCTGTGAGTTTGCAAAATCCGCAGATTCGATAGCCTGAATGCGCACTGAAAATCGGCAAACGGCATTTCGTGCATTTACGATTTTTCGCTTTCGAGCGATCTGGAAATTTGATGCCATCGGCCTCAGATTCCGCTCCGATTTTTGAAAACATGGTGGAGACTGAATACGTACACCGGCCGAGATGTTTAGCTATCTGTCTGACTGTCTGTCCAGCAATCAGTGCGTTAACAAGATAATCTCTCTCATCATATGTCCATGGTTTTTTCTCGCTCATGATATTTCTCCTGCATTCTTTTTCTTTCGATTAGAAAGCAGGAGAAAGCTGTCGGCCGCAAATATTCAATCGCGCTTATATTTTATGCTAAATGGAAGCTCGATATTGTGAGCGAGAGCGTAATCTTTCAGCTCTTTCCAATCATAAAAATCCAATTCTTTCACGGCCAGATCAGTGCTGATGAAGCCTTCACTCCAGCTCTTGAAAACATATTCTCGCCAGCCAGGATCGCCCTTTTCGACAACTGGTGGAGTACCAGACATATAAAGCGTCATGGCCTTTTCGATGCATGAATAGACATCATCATTCGACATGTATCCGGCTTCAGGCCATTTGCCCCAGCTCTCGCAGTGCCACCAAATTGGCACGCGCTCGATAATCTTCGATTGGTCGATAACATCGAACACAACCGGCTCACCATAAATCTCGATCTCTTTCTGAACCGTGATGTCTTCTTCGCTGTTCGTCGCTACAGTGCCGCCAATATCTAGGCTCCATTGAGCCCCGCGAGCCCTGAAATACCAGGGCAAATCATCGACAACTCCGTAGCACTGGACCGGCGTGTAGCCTTCAGGGCCTTCCGTAATTTGCCACCTGCTCACGCCGCCACCTCTTCAAGCTTACGACCTTTGATAGCCGAATAGACTTCTGCCGGATCGAGATGCAGATCGCTTGCAAGTTTCCGCGCGAGATCAAGCAGAGCGGGCTTATGCTCACGGATAATCGTGCGGGCCCTCTTCATTTGATCTTCGAGTGTGTGGTGCACGCGGTCCCGCAAATCTTCATCGCGCATGCGCATATACGTCAGCTCGCATGCATCGAGTCCGTAACCATCCGAACTCAGCGTGCGGCCGTATCCGTAACTTACTTCGATTTCAGTCGCCAACTTGGTCGCTTCATGCAAGTCATTGGCTCGGCCAGTCGTCGCCTCACCGAAAATGATCTCTTCTGCTGCTGAAGCTGCGAGCATCAGACAGATCGTATTCAGTTGATGGTTCTTCGCGATCCTGTCGTCAGGCCGCGTTTTTATGATCACGCCGCCGACAGAAATGCTTCTGCTTTTCTGATCAGCACGAATGCTGTCAGCGATTGCGATAGCTTCGATTTCTCGGCCAAAAGCAGCGGCGACGATAGCGTGACCGATCTCATGAATTGCGGAATTGTAGATGTAATCTGACGACAGCTGGATACGCGGCGGAAGGCATGCGAGAAGGTCGGATACCGTAATCTCGCGATTTTCTTTCCGAGCAATCTTCGCCGCATCTCGCACGATCTTTTCGAGATCAGCAGCTGAGTGACCGGCCGTGTCATCGATAATTTTTACAAAGTCTTCGCGTACTGCATCATGATCAGAGATGAAATTTTCACTGACATTGAGCTTTCGGAGATGATGTCCGATGATACCAAGCCGAGCCTCTGCATCCGGCAACGGAATGATAATGTGCTGATCAAGACGTCCAGGGCGCTTGAGAGCTGGGTCAACGATTGTGTGGTTGTTGCATGCGCCAATTACGACAACGCCTTCGCGACCGTCAGCTCCATCCATACATGCCAACAACCCATTCACGACGCCGCGCATGTAAGAGCTGCGATGACCGTCTTCTTCAGAATCACGATCAGAAAAATCGTCGATTTCGTCGATGAACAAAATGCACGGAGCTTCTTCTTTAGCCGACGCAAATGCTTTGCGCATCGCTTTCAGCATGTCGCCTTGGTGGCCTTTTGCCTGCCACTCGCCGTACGAACCAGTAATCAGCGGCACTTCGCACGATGCAGCGAGAGCCCTCGCAAACGTGGTCTTTCCGCAACCGGGCGGGCCAGACAACAGCAGGCCTTTCGATACCTGATCCCAGGACAACTTGCCTTCACGATAAGCTTGCAGATCGCGAGCGAGATCGAGCCCCCATTCGCGAGCGTCGCCGTATCCAGAAAGGTTTTCAAGGCGCAATTCGGTCGGCGATAATGTAGGCGTCACCGGCTCTTCTACCTGCTCCTGCTTCAGTTGCTCGATCTCTTCAAGCGCTGCCCACGACCTGCTGAAAGGCTTATGGCGATTAAAAATGCTATCGATGATATCGAGATTGCAAAGCATCGTAATCGCTTGCGCATTCGTGATCTCGATGCCGTAGAGCAATCTTACCGCAAGAAAAATGTCGCGTCTGCTGATGTGCGGCACGAAAATGTTGATGTCGCAAATCGCCTGGAGCTTTTTGTCAACATTGCTAGATGTCGACAGAAAAATCACTTGATTAATTTTTTGCCTGAATTTTTTGACATCGAATGCCGAATCTTCGAGATTGATCACAATGGATTTCGTGCTTTTCACACGCTGTTGAAAATCATCATCGTCTATCGACATAAGCTCGCGGTCGGTTAGCACATGATTTTTATCTTTCACTTCAGCAGCAAGAAATTTCCAGAAAATGTCGTACTGTGCGCTGTCTTCCTCAGCTTCGAAAACGACGTACATCGTATATCGCAGTGCGCGTTCGTAGTGTCGGAAAATTCGGCGGCACCGTATGCGATTGATCATCTCAGTGATCGAATAGAGATCGCGTTCAATTGGTGAAGGTTTGAAGATACTCATTACATGTTCTCCAATGTTTGAATTTCAGCTTCGAAAACACGCATGCGATTTTTGCGCATGTTCTGCTGCACGATTGCGAGATAAAGCCGCAGGTCAGGCCGAAGCCATACAGCGTTCTTGATGTTGTCGTTTGAGACACACGCGCGGATGAAATCGATCTTAGTCATCCGTCACCTCCATGCCGAGGCGCAATTCGGTGAATGTTCTAGGGGTGAAAGCGACGTCAGGCACATCGACGCCGACGTCACGGGCCCTACCAGGAGCCGTCAGCTTTCCATGAGAGTGTCCATAAAAGTGAAAGCTGCCGCGATGCTGCGCGGGCCACGCAAGCATGGCGTAATGGCACAGGATCACGCGTTCGCCGTCGACACGGATGTCGGCCATTTGAACTGGTTGACGGTCCCAAGCGAGTTGCGCAACAGATTTTCGAATGCTGCCGTCTGAGTGCAGATCGTGATTGCCGAGGATCAGGCGCTTGCGGCCGTTGAGCTGGTTGAAGATGACCCGCGTGCGTTTCTCGTCAGTAAAGCTGAAATCGCCGAGATGCCAGACGATGTCATTCTCGCGAGCGACTGAATTCCATGCATCGATCATGAACCGGTCCATTTCATTCACGGATGAGAACGGACGGCTTAATACCATCAGCTCGTGAGAAAAGTGCGTGTCTGAAATGAAAAACTGATTTACGAATGACATTTTCAGCTCCGAGTTCTAATGTTGACATTTCATTAGGTCGAAGCTGAAAAGATGTAAAGAGGCTAAAATCGGATTCGAGAAGAATCTTTAATCTCGATCAGATATCAGGATCATATGGCTCTTCAACGCGACCAGCCGTGTCGTATGTTGACCCAACGCTTTCAGACAAGCGTTTGAAAATCGGGTCCGGCATGTCGTCGTCTGAAAACTCGGGCTTATAAGATGAAGACCTCGTTTTCTTCATTCTAGCTAGAAGATCAAATTCGCCTTGATTATAAAGCTGTTGAAGCATTTTGAGGTCGGACAGAAATACAGATATTTGTGTATAGTAATAAGACCACGTGAAATTGTAGCCAATTTTAAAGCAACCATCTGGTAGATGATCATACAGTCGGTTGTCTTTCAGTATATGCAGAGATTCCAAAACCTCATTATTCATCAGCTTATTGAATTCATAAATAGTTGGAAACTCGCTTCTAAACGGCAAAATAACTTCGCGCTCAAGCCATGAAGAATTCTCGGCTGGTGAGCGATCTTTGAACGGAAAACCGTCCATCAAATTCAAAAGCTTTTCAGCCTCTTCATTCATCGGAGGATCATAAAAGAAGTGGTATTTTTGTTGAATGTAGCCAAGGTCGAAGCCTTTTTTCGTAAGCGGGCCAATGACTTCCTTTTTCTTTTCAGTCGTTTTTCTCTTTAATTTTTCACCAGGCGCATATTTATGTTTATGCATGATAGCATCAATATCAGAAACGAGCATAAGATCGGCTGCTGCATCTGCATCGTACGGAATCAGCTTCGTTCGTTCATTAATGAAGCCTTCAATTTCCATATGGTTCCTTTGCTTTATTTTAAACTTGAAAATTGGCATACAAACAACAGCTCCGCACCACTCATCTGTAGCCTTCTCAATCTGCATAATCATTTCTTTAGCCTTTTCAACTGGCATGATTTGATCAGACTGAAAGACAACTGCTTGTTCATAGCGGTTTGTTATGTATGGCATGCCTTCTCTCCATTGAAATGTTAAAATGTGACTGTGTAGAAATCAGAGAGCCGCTCGATGAATTCTGAAATCTGATCATCAGACGCTTTGATTTTGTAATCGATCTTCGGATTATCGATATGAAGAATTCTAATTTTTCCTTCGCGATAGCGAGTAAAAATCGGTTTGATGTGTTCTTCAAAATCAGCATATTCATCAGTAGCCGTTAGTGTGAAATCGTCCGGATAACGAACAGCGGGTTCGTCTTCAAAAGCCTTCTCAACAGCTCTAGATGCTTCGAGAGCTGCAGTTCGCTCAGCGACTTCTGCTCTGTACTGGGCTGTCTGCTCTTGACCGGAAGGCCGGTTTTTTTGATCTTCTATGTCTTTCTGTATTTTGGCTTTACGAGTTTCGAGCTTTGAAGTTTTCCAGCCAAGGCGCTGTCTACGAGCCATTTCAGCTTCTATCTTTGTCATACTTTTCACATAGATACCCTGGTCTAGATGTTCCAGAAGATCATGATCATCGGCCTCTTCTGCTAGAAAGCCCCAGGCCGCAAAATCAGCGCCTTCCGCATCTATAGCGGCCAGGAGCGCATCACCGCGATATGAACGCGTATTGTAGCCATCTGTCAGCGCTTTTCCGCTCAGCGCTTCGTTGAGTGCGATCTTCCATAGGTCGAACGAATTCTTCTCGCGGAATGATCCTAAACCATTACGGTTGAATGCCCTATTAGCTCTTGTCCATAGATCGCTGCGCACGCGAAAGTGTTCATCATCCACACCACCGTATTTATTTGCGTACTTATTGCTGTAGTCTCTATAAAGCCGGACGTGTCTAAAATCAGGCGCTCTGAGTGTAAGAGTGAATGCGTATGAGTGAAGCCGATTACCGCGTCCGCTTTCGTAGATCGCTTCAACCGACGTCGAAAAGCGGCGAACTTTTGTAAAGTCTTCTTCAATCGACTTCTGCAGAAATCTCGTGAGCTGACCGACATTGCCCGTAAAGCCGATGATCTCAGAAAGCTTGGCAGTAGATAGCTGGACGAAGACCTCATTATCTTCGCCAGGTAGCCATCGCTTTTTCGAAGCCTGCAGCGCTAGGTATTTATAAAGAGCTGGTGAGTATTTAAGCGACATAGAACCATTGCCGATAGCCGCAAGCTCGATATATGCGTAAGCAGGCATGCGGCGCATCAGCTCTTTGATCGGTGCCGCGAACTGGTATCCGATCATCACATCATCATTCTTGATCTCCTCCCAGTGGATGATCGCCTGCACGTTCTGAAAACGACGTGCAGCATCTTCACTACCGGTGTAGCAGATAGTCGTCGACCGAAGCTTATTGAGAGATTTCAGAACGTCATCTTTACGCGCATTCTGACCGCACCATCTGACGAGGGCCGACAGATCGATCTTATAGCTTTCGGCAGTCATCTTAGGATCGATCTCGTAGGCGTTCGAGATAAGAAGCTCATGAACAACGGAATCGATTACGCTCAGCTCTGGGCCCGATGTCGAGACGCCAGACAGCATTTCTAAAGGTCTCGGGCTCTCTGGAGCTACCTTTGCGATAGCAGATGGCTTTTCAGCGAGCGTGATCAGAGAGCCGCGATTAACGGGTTGAAATTTTGGTCTTGGTATGTACATTGGTTGCATCTCTGTTTTGATATAACCAATATTTTTGTCGGCGGAGAAAGATGCAAGTATTTTAATTAAAATGCATCAGGTCAGTTGCATTAAATCATAAAATTCAAGTGAATTTTCAGAATGAATTAGAACGATATACTACTGATTTTATTGTCGATTTTATTCTGATTCAATTTGCGGATTTTGTTGAATTAAATTGTTCTCATTCAAATTGGGGATGATGAGTGAATTAAATCAGTTTTGTCAACAAAAAGTTGGGAAATGTTGAATTATAACATTTTGTCAACACTGAAAAGTTGGGAAATCGTGAATTAAAAGAAAGTTGACAGACGTAGGAATTTTAAGGGTTAATCGAATAAAAAGTCGACACAGTTTTGACTAATACAGAGTACAGTGATTTTCAGATACACATTCTGCGTCTACTCAAGCTTTTCCGTGGCGCTGCGCTTAGCTATGTGATTTTTACAGGCAGATTCAGCAGCTCAATGTCAGCCGTAATCTGCTCGTGAAATTCTTCTACGCTCGTGCTGTCGATGTCCGTACCTACCAGATAGTGAATGATTTTCGCTTTTACGATATCTAATGGATCGTCCGAATTGCTGAACATTCTTTCTGAAATGAGAATCAGTTTCTGAGAGTGAGTTAATTTCTTCAAATCGATGTACGGCTTATAATCGTATTTTTCTGAACGTCGCAACTCAGCGAGAAACTTTTCATCGTCGTAGAGCCTCCCAAAATCACTCTGGCGAGGGTATGGATTTCTGGATAGAGAATTGCGCAAGGTATCGAATTTGATTTGATATCGATTCACGCTCACTCATCGATACTCCACTTTCGAGAATACGGTCGGCAAGATCGAAAAGATAATCACTGGCGTTTTTACCGGTGTCCTCTTCATCTCCGTTTTTGATCATGTCTCGATAGGACGACAATATGAAAACGGCCGCATCGCTAATCGCAAATCGATCAGAAGCTGCGCGATAGCTTTCTGCATATCGACCAAAGTCAACACTGAACACATCGATATTTCCACTCATTCATCACCCTCTTTCGATATTGTCCATGGTGTCAACATTAGACCTGGCCTTATATCACAGAGCGTTCACATATAAACCGGCTTTTTCAAAAAATGTGAAATACATCTTTTTGCATTAAAATAATGTTTTTTACCGTTTTTTAATGCGTGTCTCTTGCAAGCCGATATTGCCACACTGTGACGGAAAGAAATCACAATGTGATGGTGAACGAGATGAAGGCTATAGATAATTCAGCAGACCGGACGCGGAAGTGGCGCGAAAGCCTACGGGAGCGGCGCATCCCAGAGTCAGACGATGTAGACACTGCGGCCGCCCAGGCTCTCGCCATTTATCTAGCGTCAGTCGAGAAAACTGGAACGGCCGAAGGCATTCAGGTTAGCGAAGCCATTCGTGCGGTCGTGGAGCGCGTTCTCGTGAAGCAGGGCTACGATGATGAAGCCTCTGCGCAGCGTGCGTCAGCGCGCCTGTATTATCTGCAGATGCTCGCTCGCTATCCCACTGCTCCAGCGTCTCAGCGAAAGCGATGGGAGCGCGGACCACTGCCCGACGATTTCATGAATATGATCGACGATGACGAGCCACAGATGAACGACGACTGGTCATACGAGGAGCAAGATGACGATGTCTGAAAATGGTTACTCCCCCCGTTACTCCCTTAATCGGAATCGAATTTGCTTTCTCGCACATTGTGACGTAGCGACGGCCGAGAGAACGATTGATGTTGTCCGCTAAATCGCGAGTTTGGATGCAGATCATGCGGCCCTGGCTAACGGTCGTGGCTTTGCGCGGAATGATGTTCGGTAGGGCCATCCTGCATGGGCATACACGTAAAAGGGGACTGGCCACGCGATAGAGCAGAACCGCCCCGATCTCCTGGAGCAGAGCCAGCGCTGGTTCAATGATCAAATGGACCTCGATCCCGCCAAGCTCGTCTTCATCGATGAAACCTGGACTGCGACGAACATGGCGCGCACCCATGGGCGGTGCAACAGGGGATAGCGGCTACGTATGGGTTTTCCTCACGGTCCTAATTATCGAGGCGCGAAACCAGCATCGCGCAATGCCACCCTCAAAACTGAAAGAGCATCTACGATCAGGTCAGCCTCTTGACCTGATTCAGCCAGTTCCAGCACGGAAAAACGTCGAGCACGTTTGCAAGCCTGCGCCAATGCGGCGGCCTGCTGGTCATCCAATTGGACAGTGATCTTGTTCACGCATACCCTCCTACCGAAGCGAGGCTCACGGCCAGCTGGCTTAGCACGCCGCGTGCATCCCCAAATTCAGATGCGGCGATTGTTTGTTTACAAACCTTGCTCAGCTGACCGATTTCTTCCTTTGTCAGATTTACGCTCACGCGTTGGCAACGGCCGTCATTTAGCCAACGCCATGACTCAGTCTTAAATCGCCGCTGTGCTTCGCGGAATGCGCCACGGTCAGTTTTGGACGAGGTAACCAGGTAGCGGGCCGCGACGATTTGGTGGCCGTGCCCGAAATATTCATACGACGGCCGCCCTACTGGAAAGTCGTCATGGGCAATGGAAAGGCTACGTGTATCTATCTTCACGAAAACGACACGTAGGTTCTCGGCCTCATCTATCATGTATACGTCGTATGAGTTACCTTCATCATCGTCAAAATTTTCGCTCACGAGAGACCCTTTGCTTCTGTGAGCGGCAAACCACAGCGCATTGATAGCGGCAGCCTCTTCCTCAAGATTCAGGGTTCCAAAATTGGCTGCTTTGGTCGAAAGTTTCATTCAATTTACCTCCTCTGAGCAAAGCTTCGCTGACCTTCGACAACGTCGAAAGCTTTGCCTCGGCTTACGAAAGACCGATCCGGACCAGAGTGAATCTGATCCGGTTCAGCCATTACGATATGAAACTTGGCTGGCGGCCTGGCTGGCCAGCAACCTTTTCAGAACATCCTCACGTCCTCTCGCAAAAGAGGTAGAGGGAAGGGCCACACGTTTGTGTGGAAGGTCAGCTTGAAACACGAAGTTTCTCGCCGGAACACCCCACGTTTGTGGGGAAGAGCCACCTTGCGGCGGTGAACGGTCATCAGCAGAATTTATCTACTAATGAATTTTTAGAGCCGCCATGCGGCAGTAGACAGTTGCAACGCGTGACCCAACAAATGGAACCAAGGGAGCCGGTCGAGGAAATCATCGAGAGTATAAAGCCATACTTCTTCCTCTTCCAACCCCACAGAGGGAACCGAAACACCCTCGACCGGAACGGTTGCTTGATCTAATCTTTCGCTAGTCTTCGCTTCCGATGTGTAATAGATAGCTATATCCACCTCAGTTGGCAAGCCCCTGCTTGAACTTTTTTCAAATTTCTGAATTTTTTAGAATGTCAACACATTGTTTTCTCTACATAATCATGTCAACACTGGCAACAGTAAGGACCGTAACGGTTTGAATCTGTAGAGTTTTCAACTTGGATGTATAGGCGGAAATTCAAGAAAAATAATCAAATATAAACCCTGAAAAAGCTAATTACGGCAGCGATGGCGGTCACTCCCGTCCATGATGAATATTCAGCCCTTCATATCGAGCCGCGCGTCTGGTCATGATCGCCCTACGACGACCGCGCTTAGCACCGTGAACGGACTGTACCGGTCAGCTACGAAAACAAGCGTTCGAAAGCTCAAAGAACTGCCGCCGTTGCGATTGCCGCTGTGTCGGAGATCGGTCGCTTCATTGCACAAACAGGGAGTCTGGGGGATAAGCGAGTTGGCAGTTTTGGAAATCAGTCATAGGTTGAGTCGATCAGCAGCCGGGATTCGTCCATGAGCATCTACCAGGACCGCGAGCAAACTGAAGCCAAGCATTTTATCCTACGTAAATATCTTCAGACGCTCGCCTTTAAGGCACTTCATGGCGGATGGAACCTCGCCTACATCGACGGCTTTTCGGGACCGTGGCAATCACGGACCATCGACCACTCCGACTCTTCTTTTATGATTGCATTGGAGGTGCTCAGGGACGCCCAAGCAAAGGTACGTCGGGTCGGGAAGAGACCGCGCATCAAATGCTTCTTCTCTGAAGAGAACCGGGATTCCTACGCTCAGCTGCAGGCGGCGGTTGCCCCTCTTCACGATCCAGCCAACAGCTTTTTCATTGAGACGTTCAACGGAAAGTTTGAGAACGCGATAAGTTCGATTCAGAAGGCGATGGAGGGATCGTTCGCCCTCACCTTCATCGATCCAACCGGCTGGACCGGTTACGAGTTCGACAAGGTGAAATCCATCTTCGAGCACGCACCAGGGGAAGTTCTTTTGAATTTCATGTTTGACTTCGTCAACCGGTTCACGGCATCTTCGGATGCGAAGATTCTTGCATCTTTCGACGGCATCCTAGGTCCTGGCTGGCAGCAGCGCTTTGATCAGTCATTGCGCCGAGAAGAGGCGTTAATGAAACTCTTCCGAGAACAGTTTGGGAGAGCTGGCGCGTTCTCCCATGTTCTGTGTACCCCCATTGAGAAGATATCTGACCGGACACATTTTTATATCGTATACGGGACCCGTAGCGCGGAGGGGCTGGCTGTTTATCGTGACGTCGAACATGCGGCACTTAGGGATCATGATATGAGGCGGGCATTTGCCCGTGAAGCGATCAGGGAACACAAGACCGGGCAGAGCGACATGTTTGGCTTAGAGGGTGCGGCTTCTTTTGCTGAGATGTCTGCCGACGCGCAATTCGCGAGTATCAAGCTTCAGGCGAAATACTGGCTTCGCGAGCAATTGCCGAAATGTCCAAAGCCATTCTCTGAAATTTGGCCGCCAATGCTTGACCGGTTTATGGTGAGGAAAACCGATGCCAAGGATATTTGTGTGGACTTGGGTAAAGCCGGGGAGATTAAGGAGACTTGGCGGCAGAACGGATCGAGGCGTCGTAAACCAGACGACGCGGATCAGATCGAAAGGGCTTAAGCGGCGACCGCAGGCATGTTGTCCCAGGTTCTCCCGCGATAAGAGCGACCAGTCTTCTTCTTATTGAGGCCGCCCCATTGTTTAAAGAAGAAGGCAGTTTCGGAGTCCGTGCACATATCGAATATTTGGTCGATCCACGCAGGGTCCATCGGACGCGCCTTCGGACCGGATTCGCCTCCAACAATTGCCCACTGAATTCCGTTGAGATTGCCGCCGGTTACCGGGCCGATGAGGGGTTCGAAGGAAACAAACCTGACGGCTGCCGGGACCTGCCTCAGCTCATCGAGCCGATGCAGAACGCGCCCATCCTCGACGCTGGCTCCTAGCCATACGTTGGATAGCACAGGGAACTCCGTTTGCAAAATCTCAGCCATTCTGTCGGGCCGCTTGGTCAGGATTTGGTAGGTATGACGAGGAGTATTCGCCATAACCCGCCAGACTTTTCTCACGAACTCGGTCGGAATGTCCGGATGGAAAAGGTCTGACATCGAATTCACGAACACATTTCTGGGACGTGACCATGTCGTCGGAATTTGCAGGGCGCTTTCATCAAGGTAAAGCGCGCCGGTCCACTTCGGCCTGCCGCCGCTCTTTCGGGTCAAGCCGCGATACTTCCCGACACCCATGGCCTCTAAACGAGCGGCCATCCGCATCGCATAACAATTGGTGCAGCCAGCGCTCATGACGGAGCAGCCTGCCACTGGATTCCAGGTTGCATCGGTCCATTCGATTTTCGTCTCAGCCATCATCCACTCCCGGAACGGCCGGAACGGTACCACGGATGGTAAACGAAAGCGTAAATATTATCTTAGGTTGTGAATTATCAGCCTTCGACAACCAAAGCAGCCTGATCAGGTCGATATCGATATCGAGAGATCGAGCCATCCCTAATTCGTTCGACAGCCTCGTCAATCACGAACAACGGCACCAGGAACCATTCTCGTGGAACCACCGGCTTCCCAAAACGATCCTTGATCTCCATATCAAGCCGCGCGGCACCAAACACACGGTGGATGAGGTTTTCGAGCTTAGTCCGGTTGATGTTGAAAAGCTCGTATGTCGCGACGATCTCGACGTCGGCCAAAAGGAAGGTTGCGTCGAATTTCGCATTGGCGATCCGGCGCTCGACACTACCGCCCGTTACCCCAATCTTGTGAATTAGATCGCGGTTCTGGGCGACAAGGGGGTTCTCGGACTTGCTGCGCAGGACATATATTTTTCCGCTGGCCAGATCGCCATCGTCGGTTTCGTCGGCAAACAGCGGACCTGCCGTCGGCTCCGTGATCCTTCGACCCGTTTCATCCTTATAGAGTGCGCGTTGAAGGGACCGTAGCAAGATGTTGCTCTCGGTGCCATTGGAGTAAATTGCCCGTAGCCGGGCATCGGTTTCGCCGTTCGGTGCTTTGATCGGTTCCCCCACCTCGGCAACATAGACTGTCTGGCCACCGAGAATGAAAAACTGCCCGGCGGTGATCTCAGCCTTCAGAAAACCAGCATCTTTTACGAATGGCCGGGTCGTGCGAACGCCGGATTTCAGCTCGGCCTGTACCTGGTCAAACAACGGCTTAAACTGGTCAAAGTCCTCGCAGCGCTCGCGGTTTGCGATCTCCTCGGCCGCCCGCTTCTCCGATACCGAGCGAACGTGCTTCAGCGTCGTAATTTCTGAAACTTCTGCTTCTATTCCCAATTCGGCCAGGAGAGCATCGTCGTCCATCTCATCGATAACGGCCTGGCTCATGACCGGTAGAACTCCAAGCAATCCCTGATAGTCCATTGGTTCGACAATCGAACGACATGCTTCGATTTCACGGATGCGATCTAGCCGCACGGCATAAAGCCGCTCGAAGATATCGACGGCTTCGCCATGGCGGGGTAGTCGTTTGTTTGTTTCGAAGAAGCGCTGGATTTCCTCGAACCCAGCGATGACCCGCTCTTCCTCGGCCGTACGGGTGCTTGTGCGCTTGGCCTCAACCTCGACGCCAAGTTCCGCGAGCAGAGCATCATCATCATCGGTAAAATCAGCCATTGGCGGCCTCCGCCTTCATACGGGCGAGATACGCAACGCCTTCTGCCATGCGACGTTCCCAAGGATCAGGCGACGTCAAGGAAGGCAGGCGGCTCCGTTCCGCTTTGAACTTGAGAGCGCGGCGAGCCAGATCGCGAGCTTCCTCGGGTGTCATCTGCACCTTCTTGCCCGTGATGATGGCCTCAACCTGCTTCAGGCGCTCCTCGTTCATCTCTTTCGCGAGGATTTTGTAGGCCTCACCGAACGGGTTTATGCTGTCGATCAGGTCGATATCCAGTTCGAGCACGCTCAAGGCAATCTTCCGGACGCCGTCGATCAGGGCGGTATTCCCGGATTGTGGGGCTTCCTCGTTCGGGTTGAGAACCGCCTTCGCTTGTTGGGTCAGGTTGAGGGCTGCAACAGCATGCTGTCGAACTGCCTCCTGGTCCTCTTCGGTTAGCGACGGGTACTTCTCCTTGATGATTTTGCCAAGTCTGACCTGTGTCAGCTCCTGCGGCACCATTTCGTGATCAAAAAGACCACGCTCAATTGACGACCGGTCTTGAACGAACGCGGCGATCACCTCATTGAGGTCTTCCTGGCAAATGCGCTCGGCTTCTTTGCTCTGCGGCTGCGCCAGACCCTTTATCTCGATCTGGAACTCGCCGGTATCAGCGTTGAAGCCGACATTGCATTTGTCTTCCTGATAGCCGCCATCTCCATAGTCAAAACCGTCCTGCGGACCTGTGGCCTTGGCTTTCGGTGTAAAGTTGAACCTCGGAGCGAGCACCTGCTCCATCAGCAAGCTGGCTGCGATGGCCTTCAGCATGTCGTTGACAGCTTCCGCGACCGTGGCCTCAGAGGCATCGGGTTCGGCGATCAGGTTAGTGAATCGAGCGCGTGATTTGCCGGGCGCATCCCGCGTAGCGCGTCCAATGATCTGGACGATCTCCGTGAGGCTGGACCGGTAGCCCACCGTCAGCGCGTGCTCGCACCAAATCCAGTCGAAACCCTCCTTTGCCATGCCGAGCGCGATGATGATATCGACGTGGTCACGGTTGTTTTTCTGACTGGGGTCCTTCAGTGCGGCCGATACCCTATCGCGCTTGCTTGCATCGTCATCAACCAGGTCAGCGATCTTGAGGATGCGGCCGGAGGGTGTTTTGACTAGCTGGAACCCTGTTACCGGGTCGGTGCCCTGCCATTCGCCCAGCTCTTCGATGATGTGCTCCACTTCCCGCACCTTATCCTTAGTGCTTTCCCGGGAATTGACGGAAGGGATGTGGATGATCGTCTTCTCGTCGGGATTGAGGACCTTCAGAATGTCGTCAGAGTAGGCATTGGCGTAGAAGTAGTAGCCGATATCCAGCGTCTTGAGATGCTTGTAGCCGTTCAGCTGCTCATAATAGGTGTAGGTGACGCTTTTGAACTTTTCCTCATCACTCGGCATCAGGACAGGCTCTGCATCACCACGGAAGTAGGAGCCAGTCATAGCAACCACGTGAACCTGGTTCCTGGCCAGCAGTTCGGCCAGCTGCGCGCCCAGTCGGTTATCTGGGTTGGCAGACACATGGTGGAATTCATCGATAGCGATCAGGCAATTGTCGAAGGCCTCAATCCCGAATTTCTCAACTGCGTTGCGGAAGGTCGCGTGGGGGCAGACGAGGATGCGGTCCTCGCTATTGAGGAACGTCCCGACAGCCTCTGCTTTGCCACCGTCTGAGCCCGGCGCATTACAGAGATTCCACTTCGGTTCCACGGTCCAATCAGTCCAGAAACCGAATTTCGAAAGGGGCTCGTCCGCGAAGCTCGATCCGATGGATTTTTCCGGAACGGTGATGATGGCCTTGCGAACGCCCTGGTTATGAAGCTTGTCGAGCGCGATGAACATCAGTGCCCGGCTCTTGCCGGAAGCGGGGGGCGACTTGATCAGCAGGTACTGCTCACCTCGTTTTTCGTATGCGCGCTCCTGCATAACGCGCATACCCAGCTCGTTCGGCTTCGTGGAATTGCCATTCTGCGCATAAGTCACAGAGACGGACGGGACGGATTTCTCGCTGCTCATGACTTATGCCTTCATCTTGATATTGCTGGTCTTGGTAGGTTTGCCTGAGGTCATCTTCGTGTAGAGTTCGAACAGCTTTTCTAGGCGTTCGGTGTCGTTCCTGAAGCGTCGACCGATGTAGATCGCTTCCAGCACCTCATCGTTCCGATCATGCGCAGCCTTCAGGTCGGCAGGCATTTTCTCGGGGTCGTAGAGGTCAGCAATGGACGCGGGGAAATGAGCCTCGCGTGCGAGAAGAATATCTTCGGCGCACCGGGTCAGATCAGATTTGTTTTTTTCAGTCAGCTTTGGAAGCGGAAAGGTGTTCCAACCTAAAGTGTTGGAATATCTATAGTCAGTTTTGATTTTACCGCACACTGTGGCGATCCAATTTAAATGCAGACGCGAAGCAATCAGTGAAATCGTCCATAGCGGAGCATCGTAAACCGCGAATGCAGCGTTCGACACAACGGTTCCTACAGGCAGAAACCCGACAGGGAGATATTCCCTATTCTCACTTGTGTGAATTGGAACGATACATGGAACCGCTTTGCGGGCATTGCTTCCATATCGAATCTCTAAGAAAGCATGTGGTCGCTGCGCGGCTACCTGGGTAGGCTTTTTGGTGCTGTTCTGTCTAAAGGCTCTGACATTTTCTATACGAGAAGATATCTCGGGAATTTCCCGGGCCATCGGAGCCTGACGGTCCTCGATCCACAAACAAAAGCGCTGCTTCCCGTCGATAAACTCGGTGCTTCCAATGTACGGAACAAGGAACTGATCTGCTCCGGCGACCTTGGCTAAAGCTTCTTTGTCGAACAGGGACATGATCAGCCCGCCCCCATCGGCTGGCTTACTACCGTAGTCCATCGACGGAAGACCATTGATGGGCCTAGACTCCGACCTCACGTAAACATCGTCTGTTGGCACGAGGTACGGATTGATATGGTCGACTTCCTTGCGGGCAACATCCTTCCCCTCCACTTTCGAATACAAATAGCGCGCGGTGCCTGCCGAAGTAGTCAAACCAACTATGACAACAGTAACCCCGGCATTGTTGCTAGCCAAATTAGCCCATTTGAAACTTGTGTAAGCGAATTTGATAACGTTGCCGGTTTTGAAGATCAGGGGCCATAAGGTCGGAACCTGCTGGCCCTGACACACGGAGTTTGTCGAAACAAATGCGGCGGATGCCTTTGCACGAGTTCCGTATAAGGCAGCCTTCATGAACCAACCAGCAACGTAATCCAAAAGCTTCCAGTTTTTCGTGTAAGTCTCAAATATGGACGCTAGATCGTCTTTCTGCTCGGATGACTGCAACGATGCCCCTAAATAAGGCGGATTGCCGCAGATGTATGTCTCACCCCCTTCATTTTGGAAATCTATCTCTGCCTGCTCCAAGGGCGAATTGAAGAGGTCGTCGCTATGCAACCTGACGTCGGTTCCCGTGGGTGGGCAGAGCCCGAACCAATCGAGCCGCAAGGCATTCCCACAGGTGATCCAATTCCTGGAATCCAAGGGTAGGAATTCAGCGAGAGCCTCTTTTTGTCCGCGATACAGGACGTCACTCTGGTACTCGGCAATTATCAGCGCTAACCGAGCGATCTCAGCTGGGAAATCTCGAAGCTCGATACCTCGGAAATTGGTGAGCGGAATTTCCGACCGGCGCTCCGGCTCCCCCCGCCGCTTGTTGATCTCGGCTTCTATTTCCCGCATCTGCTTGTAGGCGATGACCAGAAAGTTCCCGGAGCCACATGCCGGATCGAAGACACGAATCTTGGACATCCTACTTCGGAGATTGAGCAGCTTCCGGGGATTGTCGCCCGCCTCCTCCAGCCTCTCACGAAGGTCGTCGAGAAACAGGGGGTTGAGGACCTTCAAGATGTTCGGCACGCTGGTGTAGTGCATGCCCAGAGAGCCACGCTCATCGTCGTCAGCAACAGCTTGGATCATCGAGCCGAAGATGTCCGGATTGATCTTCTTCCAGTCCAAGCCACCGATATGCAGCAAATAGGTGCGTGCAATTTTGCTGAAGACCGGGACATCGGTCGATCCCGAAAACAGCCCGCCATTCACGTACGGAAAGACGTTCGCCCAACGCGGAATGCCAGCTGAGGCGCGATGCTCAGAGCGTGTGTTCATCGCCTTGAAGATGGCCTCGATCACAATGTGCGTGTCTGAGGAGTCCTTGCTGCTCATCTGCTCGACCGTGGCAGTAAACAGAGCCTGTTTCATGAAAATGTCGGTGTCCTCAGCAAAGAAACAGAAAATGAGACGCGCCATGAAATGGTTCATCTCGTGGCGACGTACAGAGGTGCTCCACTCCGGATTGTCCTTCAGAAGCTCGACATAAAGACGGTTCAGTCGGCCCGTGGCCTTTATGTCGAAACTACTTTCGCGGATTTGCTTGACTGTCGAAATCCCTGCGAGAGGAAGGAAAAAGCCAAAACACTCCGGAAACTTCTCATACTCGCAGACAATCACCTCGCCCGTGTTCAGGTCTTCAGCCTGGAAATCAACGCCGTCGGTGGCGAGGATGAACTTGGCTTTGGCGCGGGATGTCGCAGGGCTGGATTTCAGGTCTCTCAGCGCGTCAGTCACTGCTCCCGTCGCGACTGCCTTGATATGGATATTGGTCGTTTGCAGGACACCCCCAATGTCTGACTTATTGGTCTCGCCGCTTCTAAGCCGTCGGAGAGTGGTTTCTTTCGCGCCATATGCCTGGAGGAACAGGTACGGAAATTCTGATGCGACGAACGGCTGTTCGGCCAATGATGATATGGCTTCTTCGATCTCAAACGCGTTCAATTCAAAACCCCACCAATTCGTAAACCCAGGTTATGCCGAAATACTCGATCCTAACCGCACCAAGGAATAGTGGGATTGACGGGGCTGGTCATCCCCTTCACACGCAACCCTGCGAAGAAATCCTCAACAATTACTGATTTCAACACCTCATGATGTGCAAGGGTTTCCTCAGAACAGAGGCACGAGATCGAGCAGGAATTTGGACTTTCCTACGGGTTATCTATTTTTTCGCGATTGGTTGGTCACGCTTGAATTCGCTCAAAATGGTAATCATTCGTTTGGGTACCGCTTGTATGGTTCCTATATGAGCGATATTACGCCGCTGTTTGATGCTGCGCCTCTCTTCACTTCTTGGGCGGGCAAGAGGAAGCTAAGACGGGCGCGTTGGCACGTCAACGAGCGGAACATCTAATCGGGTATAAACACGAGGAAATGGGAGGTCTCCGATTGTACTCATCCAACTTGCACTCATTAGAACGCGGTCTCTCCCTTGCACAGCTTGCAGTCATTGAACGCGATAAGTCAATTCTGCAGGCATTATCGTCGGGTCCCATCGCCGACAAGCAGGTTACTGTGAAGACGGTTACACAGACAATCAATAAGGAATAAGGCCTGCTGACGTGTGGCGAAGAGCCGGTATATGCAGGTAATCAGGTGACGGGCGGAGAAGGTAACCAATTCTGCCGATCAGGTTTCAAGATGGGAAAATTTGGATGATGTGAAAGCAACTTTCGAGTTGTGGAGAAAAGAAAAATATTCCTGAAATCCAGACCTTCGCCCTCTTCAATTCATACTTGTTTTATGCGAATTTAATTAGACCATTAAATGTATCGAAGACTCCATTAAATACCGCTTCTCTTTCAAGAAGAATCTTATGCTCTAAACCATCTTTCATAAGGTCTTCGACCATATAGTCAAGATCGTCTTGGCTCATACCTTTATGAACTGCCAAGCCTACGTATTCGGATATATGATCCATTGTCTGTGAGTACGATAGTCTTTCATCGATACGATTTATTTCGACGATAATATTTTCCTCTCCTCTAATGAAAATCGCATTATATTCTCCAAAACATTGCGTTATTCCGAAAGATGCAGAAGAAACTTGATTTACAGTCTCATATACACGGAAAGCCCAAAAGCCATTATCGAGCGTTCCAGAAAGCTCTCCATTTAAAAGCTGCTCATTTTCGTCGAAATCTGCCTGGAAGTGATCCTCCAGAGCTTTGCATACTAGAGCCTTCATCATATCTTCATTGCTTGAAAACTCGTCAGGTGAAAATATTTCCATGCCCTGAATGTCTTTAACTGCTTTATCCATTGCCGTATTCCCTTCTTAGCTATTTTCGAATTTTTCTAATTTTTCGCGTCATCAACGCCGTGCTGATTTTCTATCCTTTTCACCTTTTTAAAATAGATCAATAGCGTTTTCCAAAAATTGGTCAAACAATCTCCCCTTAATTCTAGTCGCCTTCTCTTCAGAAATCGACCATATGCAGGTGATTTTAGGAAATTCAAGGCCCACAAGACCAAAAATGGCCGACTTTTGGAGGGCCACTCCAATTTTAAAAAGCGCCTTGGTATATGTGGGCTTACGACCGGCCTCTTCGGCGGTTCAGGCACCGGAAGTTTAGTTGTCTTCACCTTCGCTCTCCACCACTCTTCAAGGAGCTTTCTGCAGTTCTCTGAGGTAGCCTGCTCTTCATCATATAAAGCCGGATCGCCGAACACTTACACCGAGACTTCTGAACTGCGGAAAGCCTTCGAGAGATTTGTGATATCCTATGCGTCTTTCACTTAAGAAGGTAGGGAACTTTAGATTGATCAAAGAAGTTCCCATTTGTTTCCTGCCTGTCCGGATTTCATCGGGATGGCTGGCATGTGCTTACCCGTGTTAACCGCTCACACGTACGAGAATATGAAATCTTGAATGTGATTAGAGCTAATCACTTCAGTCTTTTCATTGGTTTACAGAAGCTTCGCTTCTTCGAATTTATCATCGCTGATCGATGCTGCTCGGCACTTGTTACGGTAGTTGTTGCTCTCTGAGAGCATGATCACGAGATGAAGCTCATCTACGCCAAAAAACTCCGCTAACTTTCGACGATTGACTGTTTTATGCGAGAGTTTGCATCTTGTCGTCTGTCGGCAAAAAATAAATCAATAGAAGAGTGTAGATTTTTATATGTATTGTCTCTTGCATCGCCGAAATGAATCTTATGATCAATCAACAGTAGAGGAAAGAGCACAATGTTGAGAGCAATAATACACGCAATTTTATCAGCGATGCGTGCTGCCGGAAAAGGGATTGACTGGTTCTTGTCGATTTTCGGTATCGGCGGCGGAGCACCTGCGGCTAAGATCGAGCCGGAAAAAATTGGATTGCCGACGCTCGATGAGCTAAAGCGCGTGCAAGAGAGCGCTCGCGGACAGCAGAAGGCCGCCGATCTTATGATCAGCACAGCACTCGCACAAGTTCATTCGTATGCGTGTGCGAGACCGAAAGCGCGCCTAGATATGAACCTAGACAAGTTAAATCTCGACCAAACGATTTGGCTGATGAAGCTGTCCGAGCGTGAGCTGTCGCTGGTAGCTAAAGCGACTGATATACGCCTACAAGCAGCTCTCGATGGTGATGCTGACCCGATTGATGGTGTCCGGCCGTTAGTAGAGCCGAAGCCGGATACTACGAGCCGCTTTACGAAGCGAATTCTCGACAAGAAACAGCAGCGTGTTCTCTATTTAGCAGAGGCTGCCTAAGTCGCCAGGCTCTGGCTCAATATCTGGAGCACGACCAATGATATCGAGGGCCGCTGTGATTAAAGCGGCCTTTTTCATGCGTTCGAGAAGCCGACGCTCTTCAGCTTCCCGCTCATCAGCATTCAGCTCGTGCAGATAGTCTGCGTACGAGCGATACATCTCTATATAAAGCTCGTCATTCGAAATCATGCGGCCCGGCCCACAAGCTTATCGATTACGGACTGGCGCTGTTGAGCGGCGGCTTTCAGACGAGCATTTTCAGCGCGCAGGTTTTCCAGCTCGACAGCTTGATCAGTAGCGTATTCATGCCATGCTTGGGCCATTTGCACTGCGTAATCGCGCTGATATGCGAGATTATCAGAAGCGGCGGCGGCGCGGGCTGCACGAACTGCTGCTGCGCCATTCATAGCCGAATTCACGAAGCCGATAGAAAGACCGGTGAAGATCGCTGCGAGATTAGTCGCATGATATGTTGCGTGACACTGAGCCATTTCGATCTCCTTTTCGATTTCTTGATTTTATATTGTCTAGAATTTCAACATTTGCAACATCTTGCTTTTTCAACGGTTTTTTAATGCGTCAGCACGGTTAACAGAATTTGAAACACGTAAAGATAATTTTTTATGATGTATTCTGATGTGTTGACATTTTTCGCAAATGTGACAAATCTCGCTCAAAATCGAATTTGAGTAAGAATTGTAACAAACCTGGAGAAGATGGAAATGGCAATCAAAACAGCGGCGGCTGAGAAGAGTGAAATCTCGCACGACTTCTCGAAATTCGCACTTGAAGAGATGTCGATTGCACAGCTCAAGGCGCTGAAAGAAAGAGCTTCTGAGCTGATCGATGCAAAATATGAGTCTGAGAAAGCTGATGCACTTAGTAAGATGCGACAGCTAGCAGCGGCGTCTGGCTTCACTCTCGAAGAGATAATTACAGGCCTCGATCCAGCTGAGAAGCCGAAGGGCTTCAAAAGGAAGCCTATGAAAGCAAAGTATTTGCATCCCGATGGTGACACAACGTGGACGGGCGTCGGAAAAGCTCCGCGATGGATTACTGAATATGAAGCAAATGGTGGCTCACGCGACGATTTGCTTATCGGCTAATTTTTCGAAGATGTAATGATTAAAGGGCAGAATTCGATTTCTGCCCCTTTTTGCATTCGATACCTTCGTGTGTGTGGGCGACTATCATATTCCTAATCTGTAGGTCACGCGTTCGAATCGCGTCTGGATCACCAAAAAATTGATAGCGTCCGTCAAGTTGGTGTAATTTCAGGTGAGGACCGGGCCGTCATGATCAGGCGGCTTTCGGTGTAATTTGCAGTGTCATTTCCTCCTCGATTATTGGTGGATTTAGCTCGGCCATGGCCTCGACCTGCATGTAGCGGCTGAGGAGCTGCCATTCATCGTTTGCTTCGAGGAGAACTGCGCCGATGAGGCGAACGATGCTGTCCTCGTTGGGGAATATGCCGACGACATCGGCGCGTCGCTTCACTTCCTTGTTCAAACGCTCCAGTGGGTTCGTGCTGTGGAGCTTGGTGCGATGCTGCGCTGGGAACGCCATGTAGGCGAGCACATCAGCCTCCGCATCGTCCATGAAGGTTCCGAGCTTCGGCCATCGGACACGGAGCTGGTCGGCGACATGCCGCCAGGTCTGAACGGCACTCTCGTGGTCGGGCTGGATGAAGGATTGCCGGATCGCGGCGGCGACCATGGTATGCTGGCCCTTGGGAACGTAGGCAAGCGCATTGCGCATGGCATGAACGCGGCACCTTTGCCAGGTCGCGCTGAGGATGCGGGTGATCGCAGCCTTCAGCCCCTCATGAGCATCGGAGATGACGAGCTTGACACCGGTTAAGCCCCGGCGCACCAGATCGCGCAGGAATGTCGTCCAGAACGGTTCGGCTTCGGAAGGGCCGATATGCAGGCCGACGATTTCCCTTTTCCCATCCGTGTTGACGGCCACCGCGATTATTGCCGCCACAGAGACGATGCGCCCGCCCTCGCGTACCTTCAGATAAGTGGCATCGAGCCAGAGGTATGGCCAGTCACCGGAAAGAGGGCGCTTGAGGAAAGCGTTCACCCGCTCGTCGATGTCCTTGCACAGCTTCGAAACGGATGACTTCGAGATGCCCGTCATCCCCATGGCCTGTACCAGTTCATCGACCTTGCGGGTCGAAACCCCATTGATCCAGGCCTCCTGGATGACGGCGACGAGTGCCTTCTCCACCATCTTTCTCGGCTCCAGGAAACCTGGGAAGTAGGCTCCTTGCCGCATCTTCGGTATCTTCAGGTTCAGCGTGCCGAGCCGCGTGTCGAGGGAACGGTCGCGGTAGCCGTTGCGCCAGGTCTGGCGGCCGTCGCCACGTTCATAGCGGCCAGCGCCGATCAGGCCGTCAACGTCGGCCTCCATGATCAGTTGCAACACGCTCTCGGCAATCGTGCGCAGAAAATCGCTGTCACCACTCTTCGCGGCAAGCTCGGCAAGAGGTAATCTATCGTCGGTCATCGGGTCTTCCTTTCGGTCAGGTTGAAGCTTCGCAACTCCACCTTCTCCGACAGGCCCGGTGCCCACCTTGCGCTCAACGAATGCGGCAGCCCATTCTCAACCGCCGTTTCCACCTCAATGCGCCTCCGAATTTACACCACGTGCTCGGACACTATCAAAAAATTCAATGACTTAGTTTGCGCTTTGGCAGAAAATCGTGTTGCGATGTGTTGCAACAGATTGCTGAGCATTTCCAACAAGTGACTGACAACTCCCGCGAATCCGTGCAACATGAGATGCAACATGTTTCCGGGGGCACGACATGAGCCGCATTCGGCTTTTCTCGCGCATTTTTATTGACTTGCTCGACAAGAGGAAAATGCCGACCGTCAAGTTCGACAAGTCATTGGTCACTGCCGATGTGAAGGCCGATCTGTTAGCTACCATCAAAACATTGAATGAAATACCGGCCGAACATGTCAAAGCCGTGTACCGAATTGCGCTATCGTCTATTGAGCGGGGTCGGGACCTGTACACATTTCAGACTGGGATGGAACGGCTAAGGCTCAACCATCTGGACAAACGCGATATTTCGGAAATTGGCCTGTTTCTCAATAACCGCGCAACGACACTAATAGATCGGAACAAGTGCAAGGAAATCGGGTTCAAGAGGGCTCGATGGGTTTACTCAGGTGCCCCATGTACCGGTAGCAGTTTTCAGGACGAGCTTCATAGAACTCTCAACGGAACGGAGTTTACAATCGCCGACGGGATAAATGTACGGGGAACCGCCATTTGGCCCGGCATGGAAAGAGGTTGCAAATGCATGTCGAAGTCAATGATCGAAGGATTGTTTGAATAGCAATGCGGCTAGATGCAAACGTGCTGCCCGACGAATGGCCCGACCTCGCGGGTTGACCGACCCCGCATGAAATGCCAGTTTTTGGTGTGGCTTGGGGGATGAGTTATGGCATTGGTCACCTGTAGAGAATGCAAAGGGCAAGTTAGTTCCAAAGCGTCTTCGTGTCCGCATTGCGGCGCGCCGGTGAAATCTCCTGGAAATCCCCTGTGGGCACTCGTGCAGCTTGCTGCTGGAATTGCAGTTTTCTATTATCTCTGGACTGGGTTCTCAGGAAAAGAAGATAAAACCCCTTCAGGTGGCGAACTGGCAACCGCAACACCTGAGAAACCAGCACAAGTAGCTCCAACGTGCAAGACGAGCTGGCGTTTGTGTAAAGACAATGCCGACCTGGTTAACAATTCCGACGTGACGATCAAAGCACAGGTCGCTTGCAAATCAGCCGGGGATAGAGCCGCGAAATTCGGATCGCCAACGTGGCCCTGGCTTGCCTTTGGCTCCTTCCATTCTGGCGACGATGCCGTCCGTAACGGCAAGCTTGTTTTGGTGGAGAAAGATGCTCAGTTCCAAAACCAATTTGGAGCGATGCAGCACGTCATTGTGAACTGTACCTATGACCTGAACGAAGGCTCCGCGTCCGTCGATATCCTGCCTCTCTAAAAGACGAAGATCAGAATGAACATGCGCATCGCCATAGCTTTAACTGCCTTTGTGACGATACCGAGCGGCGCGGTCGCTGGTGACAGCGACGACTTAGCTGAAAGGCTCGGCCAAGTCTTGGCTGCAGAAGAACCGTGTTCGCTGACCTTCGACACGGCAGCGATCCAAGCGTTCATCGAAAAGCACGTGAAGGCCGATGATATGGATTTCGCTGGACGTCTCGACACCGAAACTAAGGTGGGGATCATGTCGATAGGAAGCATGACGACATCGTCCAAGGTCGCTTACTGCACCCAAGAATCCAGGGTCGCAAAGTCTTTCGGCTTCATCAAATAACGCCGATTCACGTTTAAATATTACCGATTCGCGGATCTACGCGTCCGATTCCCGTATAGGGAGTAACGGGGGGAGTGTCGGAGTCCATTTTCCTTAGTGTTTCGACAGCGTTCCTGAAAACACGATGGCACCAGCAGCCGCTGTGAAAGTGGCACGACCGTTGTCCAGCAAGACCATCGTCGCTGTCCCGTGGGAGCCATCCCCTGGAGCGACATATTGGAATGTCATCGTGCTGCCGTTTCTAGTCCCATTGAAGGGCAACGTTCCTCCAGCCTTGGAGTCCGTCCACGTTCCCGAAACTGAATTTCCATGTTCGGTTATACTGAGCGTTGTTCCGGCCGAAACGAACGTCCAGCGAATACTCCCCGACCAGGTACCAGAGAAACTTCCAGATTGGACTTGTTCGGACGAGTTGGATCGCCCTTGCCCCACGGAGGCATAAGAGGTGCAACCTTTGACGGCGATGTTCTTTCGCGAAATCGGCTTGGTCCCGAACACACTCTCGATGTCGTGACTACTGTTTTTGAGAACTGTTTGGTACGGGGTCGAATCCACGTAGAACTCGACCTTTGAACAGTAAGCTGCCGAGCTTCGCACTGACAGTTCCGCGCCGAAACTGGGTTTCGAACCGTAAGACTTTTGGATGCTTACAGTCCCGACGCATTTTCCGGTTGGCTTATCAAAGTCGCATTGTGATTGCGCCGACACAATCGACGGCCCGGCGACGGTCAAAATAAGTGCCTGAAATACAAAATTCCTCATCTGCTCCTCCAGCAAGGGTGCTTTAGTATTCGCTAAAAATTTGAGCGTTTAAAATCTCGCCTCTCCTCGAACGTCCCCAGTCCAAGCGCTATCGGGACGTTAGGCCCGGTCGACGGTGGAGAGCAAATCAATTTTCGGCCGCCAAGTGCGGCGCGTTTTTGAACATCCAATCCTCGTCCCGAAGGATGGCCTTGACGAGTGAAGCAAGTTGCTTCGCCTCTTCAGATTCCCATCCGTCCGTCTGGCCGAGGATTGTAGCGGCAAGCGATAGCAGCTTCGCCCGATCTTCCGGGTAATGGAAAAATGGCGGGCACAACTTCGTCTGCGTCATGCTCGAAACTTGCGTCTGTTGGGGTTTGCCTGGTGGGTTATGGTCAAGCCAAGTTAGGACCGCCCTGCAAGGCTCTTGAGGAAGATCAGCGTTTCTTCGTCCGTCATATCGCCATCGAGGATATGCGTAGCAGCACGGTATTACGGTTTTCGACGCGAAAAGAGGCCCTACAAAATAACCTGGGTTCAATCTCTAGATCAGGTGCGGCTAAGATGTTAAGAGATCAAAAGGACGATGCGCGACTTGGATGAGGAATGCCGAACGAAAAGGTATTTTCAAACCCGTGGCCATCGCAGCGACTACCCAAACCTCAAAGCTATAAGTAAGGCGGTCCACGCGGGACTGTCAGGAATTTCGTGTACGGGCGTGCATAATGGGTTTGAAGGAGACCACCCATGGCACGACGGAAAGAGCCGGTTATCCCGGACGCGATATTGGACCAATTGCTCGGCGGGGCTGATGCCAAGACGGCCTTTGACGGCGGCGGCCTGATCGACCAGTTGAAGAAGGCGCTTGCGGAACGGGCGCTGAACGCGGAGATGGATCACCATCTCTCAAGGGAAGGAGCCAGCGGCAACAGCCGCAATGGCTATGGAAAGAAGACGGTGTTGACCGAGGACGGCCCTCTGGAGCTGTCCATTCCACGTGACAGGCAGTCGAGCTTCGATCCACAGCTCCTTGCCAAATATCAGCGGCGGTTTCCCGGCTTCAACGACAAGATCATCTCGATGTATGCGCGGGGCATGAGCACCCGCGAGATTGTCGGCCATGTGCAGGAACTCTATGGCGTGGATGTTTCGCCGGACCTGATCTCGGCGGTGACGGATGCCGTGCTCGATGAGATCACGACCTGGCAATCGCGTCCTCTTGAGCCGGTCTACCCTTTGGTATTCTTCGATGCGCTTCGTGTCAAAATCCGCGACGAAGGCACGGTGCGCAACAAGGCCGTCCATGTCGCGCTCGGCGTTCGCGGCGACGGAACGAAGGAAATCCTTGGGCTTTGGATCGAAACCAACGAGGGCGCGAAGTTCTGGCTGCGCGTCATGAACGAGGTGAAGAACCGAGGCGTGGACGATATCCTGATTGCCGTCGTCGACGGACTGAAGGGCTTTCCTGATGCCATCAACGCGGTCTTTCCGGAAACCACCGTGCAGACCTGCATCGTCCATCTCTTGAGAAACTCGCTGGATTTTGCCTCCTGGAAAGACCGCAAGGATTTGGCGGGCGCGATGAAGCTGATCTATTCGGCCGTTGACGATGCCGCCGCAGAGGCAGCGCTGACCGCATTCGAAGTAGGTTTATGGGGCCAGAAATTCCCGGCTATCGGCCAGATGTGGCGGCGTGCCTGGCAGGAGGTCATTCCCTTCTTTGCCTTTCCCAAGGACGTGCGACGGATCATCTATACCACGAATGCCATCGAGGCCCTGAATTCCAAGCTACGCCGCGCGGTGCGCGCAAGGGGCCATTTCCCATCCGATGAGGCGGCGACGAAACTCCTGTATCTGGTCTTGAACAGATCGGAGAAAGAGTGGAAAATGCCGCCAAGGGAATGGGCAATGGCGAAATCGCAATTTGCCGTTCTCTTCGCGGATCGTTTCCAGGCCGCGAGGGCGTAAACAGAAATGTTCAACCGCACGCCCGTACACGAAATTCCTGACAGTCCCGTCCACGCCTTCGGAGGCTTCCTCGTCGTGGAATGGCCCGAATAGCATAGCCTATCGATTTTCCAGCGCCAGACGCTCACCACATTGCCTCTGGTAAACGTTCATACATAAATTCCGTTTCACAATAGCCTCATTTCCATGCTAGTGCAGAAGGAACTTCAGGGAGATTGTAATGGCCACCGCAAAGGACGTCGCGGCGTGGTTTCTGGGTTCAATAGACCGAGAATCCGGCGACTCTATAACTCATTTAAAGCTGCAAAAGCTGGTTTACTATGCTCAGGCTTGGTCTCTTGCTTTGCATGGCCACCCAATCTTCGACGAAGATTTGCAGGCTTGGGCTCATGGCCCCGTATCCGAAAGTGTTTACCGAGAATTCGAGGGCTCCAGTTGGAGCGCACTTCCGGTACCCGATAAGGTTCCTGAATTCGATGCCGAAACTGAAGAGCTACTCCAGGATATTCTTGAATCGTACGGAGAGTTGTCGGCAAAGCATTTGGAACACATGACACATTCAGAGTTCCCTTGGATTGAAGCCAGGAATGGCCTTCCTCCGGAGGCTCGCTCGACAAATAAGATCAAAAAAGAAACGATGGCACGATTCTACAAAGAGCTTCACGAAGAAATTGAGCAAGAAAAACAATAAAATCAGCAAGGTTGTCGAAAAGCAGAAGGCTGATGCTATCGGCTTCAACGCTTTTGAGAGGTTTATTTTAAATTCAGAGAAGAACTCAGAGAAAGAGACTCCGCACGTCAACCTAAAGTACTACGTATCAGCTTTTCAGTGCCTATCGACTTGGGACGTCAATTCTCTCAGAGCGTTCTCTGCTTTCGTCGAAAAGCTACGGCAAATGAAGTGGTCAGATATATACAAAACCGGCGGCAAGCTTGGAAATAAAACAGGCTTAGGTTATACGGTCTTAGACCGAAAGAAATACCCGAAAAACGATCAGCTTGATAGCATAAGTGAAGATATTACTTTATTTGAGCTTCGTGTTGATGGTGAATCAAGGGTTCATGGCTTTAGATGCTTGGACGCCTTTTATCTGGTCTATTTAGACAAAGACCACAAAATATGCGCGTGACATCGTGCTCCGGAGATGTAAGCGGTGACCGTGAGTAGCTGACGGCGACAGCTTTCGTTTCTGTCGATGGCAATCACCGTATGTTTGCCTCAACTTAAAAAACCGGAAGCAGCTTTAAGGTGTCATCTGGCAATGGTTGCTGAAGCTCCTTCGCTTCAGACCAAGGTGCCGTCATCCAAAAATCGACTTCCTCAGAGGTGGTCAGAATAACCGGCATGGCCTTTGGGTGGATCGGTCTCACCACAGAATTGGGCTCACAGGTCAAGAAGCCGAAAAGCTCATGACACCCCGACCGAGGGTTCTTGGCGGATCCACGCTCGCCGTTCCATTCCGTCCAAAGACCGGCAAAGAATGCTAGCGGCTTACTCTCGTCGATAGCAAACCACCTCTTGGTTTTCTTGGGCTTCGTATCGTCCCATTCGCAAAACGTCGTCCAGGGCACCACACAGCGGTTCTCTGGCCCAAGCCAACGCCGCCAATGGGGGCTCGTCGCATTGCGGATGTTGGTCACGCCCGTATCTGGTTTGCCCTTGGTCACAAACGGCGGCGACGGCATGCCCCAGGTAAGAATAGCAAGTTCGCGATTGCCACCGTGGTTTCGGATCACAGGAGCAGGGCGGTCAGGGTATATGTCCTCTGAAGGTTCAAGGCGGTTGGTCTGGTCGGCAACGGCGCGAGCAAACTGTTTCATCATCTCATGCGTCGTCGACACGTTAAACAAATTACACATCGCGCCCGTTTCCCCCGCTATTCCCCGTTAGAAAACGGTTCCCGCAATCGCCCCGTTAATTCGGGTTCACTTTCTGCCGCACCAGACGTTGCCGGTGTTCGGCCAGCGCTGAGCTAGGCCCTCGGATATAAGCACCTGCCCTGCGTCACGGCCATCGCGCAAGATAACGTAGACCAGTTCGCTCCCATAGAATCCCTTCTTGCGTGTATAGTCAACGTCGAAACCTCCGTTCATAAGCTGTGCGAGACGGTCGCGAGCCCGTATACCTAGCTGAAGCTCCCGAGCGCATTCGTGGTGCTGGATTTCCGGCGCGTCGATATCCTTTAGGCGCATCTTCACGCCTTTGATCCAGATACCGTCGCCGTCATATACGCATGTGACTTTCCGGGCGGCGCGATTGCCTCCTTTGAAGATTTCGATTGCATGCGCCGGTACCGAGGCCAGCAAGGAGCCCAACAGAACGAGGAAAGCCGTTTGTCGTGTCATGGCGAGGCCCTACCTACTCGCAAGGGGTGGGCGAGGAATCCATGCGAAATCACCGCGCCGATAGAAACTCTTAAGCAAGGGTGTCGCCCTTCTGGCCTGGCAGCGCGAACATACTACCTTGAAGCGGATCGTCTCAATTTTCGTATCGGGCCCGAACCGCCACACAAGCTCCAAAATATCACTTTGCGATAACCGCTCGCAGCTCGCGCACTCGAAAAACAGCGCAAGCCGGTCGTCCACGAGGTCGCGTAACGTCCTATCGTTCGGGCTCCGGTTATCTTCAAATTTGGGATTGGGCATTTGAACAAAATAGGAACAAAGGCTCTTGAGAGTCCAGCATCGAAATTGTGAACAATAACGTCCGCAGCGGTTACGATGACGCTTTCAGAGCCTCGCTCAGTTGGCAAAGGAGCACGAGTACTTTGCGTCTGGGTATTTGCGCTGATAAAGCTCAGCGACCTCGGCACAGAACGCCAAATCGTCCAAAAACCCATAAACGACGGCCACTCTGTCCTGCCCCCCGAAAGCGTTCTCCTTGACCAGAAAGACGTCTGGAGCGTCACCGAACCGGTTCTTGCTGAAAAAGCTCCGACGGCCTTTTGTTGCGCTTCCAGCGTTCTCGTACCCCAGATGGCTTCGGGCCAACCGAAATACCAAGACACCCCTACAAAGGCGCATATCAAAACAATCCATGCTAATCCGCCGGATGATGATCCGGATGACGTGTAGTAGTTGCCCGGTCCAGGATTTCGGTCCCACCCCCCCACCATTTCGTGACCTCTCGAAACCAATCCGCCGACTTGGACTATTCGCCCGCAAAGGCGAGTAGTCAATCATCCTTGCAGCCCAGGCTTGTTTTGCTACTGCTGTCGGGGCAACCTACAGGCCTTGGGGGCAAGGTGCGATGAAGGTTCGTTGGTGGATTTTGGGTGTAGTCGGCAGCTTGTATCTGATCTCGCATCTTGGCTCCAACGAGCCGCACCGATCATTGCCTACCCCGCCGCAAGCAAACTCGCCGGTGCAGTCGACCGGCGGTTCCTCACCGGCCATCACAGAAAAAAGCGATAGCGAAACCTCCGACCCACCGAGAACAGGATTCGAAAGCCAACGGACTGAGCGGCTCTACGTGACAGGGCACAGGGTGGCGTTCCGGGCTGCTCCTGATAATACTGCCTCAATCCTGGACAGGTTTGATCCCGGTCGACGCGTCCAATTGCTCGGCACTTCAGATCAATGGTCACATGTGAAAGACGAGCTGACACAGCGCGACGGGTGGATTTTTTCGCGTTTGCTTGGAGTTGACGACCCCACGGATGGCAAGAGTCAGGACGAACAGTCGAAGCCAGCCCCGAAAAAGGTCGAGCCTCCGAAGCCGCCGCTTCTGTCGGACGCGACTATTATTGCCCGCATAATATCGGAATCGATCAGCAGCTATCCAGGTAATTGTCCGTGCCCCAACAATCGGGATCGGGCAGGGCACAAATGCGGGAGGCGTAGCGCCTATTCGAGGCCCGGAGGCTATTCCCCTGTGTGCTACCCGACCGACGTCACGAAAGCGATGATCGAAGCATTTCGGAACGCCGTTCAATAGGAACTACCGCCTGTGAGCACTGGACTGCCTGTCAGCAATTGCGACAACTCAGAATCACCATTTCATCATTAACAAAAGTTTCCGCTCGACAACCATGGATAACCGAAGACAATGTAATTTACGGTTGACCTGAAGTGGTGCCTTCGCGAAGTTTGATAATAGGTAGCTCGAAACAATGCGGGTAGTACGGAAATGGGTATGGGGACCCTGGTGCCAGAGGGTTCAAGCATGGCGGTAGCGAAGACACTGCTAATTTTCGCGTCAATATTGAGTTTCTTTTACACAACGGCGGCGCAAGGGCAACAGTTCAAGGCTCCACCCGGTCAGCACTGGATATTCGTCGCGAGCGCTCAAGAGAAACCAAATGCCATCGGCATCGCCCGTTTATATGGCGACGAAGCCCGGGTGGTCATGACAAAAAGCGGTTGGTATGGGGTCGTGCTTACTCCACGGTCCGGCTCTCTGACTGACGTCGGAAAAGCCTACCCTTGGCCTAGCATTCCATCTGACGCGTTTTATTCCAACGGGGCAAGCATAACTCAGGTCGTTTGGACGCCGTCATCCCCGGTGCTCGCGACAGCAGAGTTGACGACTTTGAAGCCAGTCAGCGTCAGTAGCGGGAGCTTCTTGGTAACCGTCAAGCGTATTTCCTCAGGCGAAGGCTGGAAAGCAAGACTGGTCGGGTCGGATAGCGGCAGGCAGCTTTTCGAGCTGACCTACGATTTCTCCGATACTTCAAACTTTTCGTCTTCGGTAACGCTGGTTCACCTCAACAAGAACAATTCCCTTCCTGACGTTTTTTTTGACGCCAACACTGGCGGGGCGCACTGCTGCATGAAAAGCGTCTTGTTGACTCCTGACGGCTCAGGGAAGTGGCAGTTCATAGACCTTGGTGAGTACGACGGGGGCGGACTGTATTTTGAGGACCCCGACCAAGACGGAGTTGCAAACGCGCTGCACCGCGATGATAGATTTCTTTACCAGTTCTCGTCTTATGCTGAATCTTTCGCCCCCCTCATTGTCAAGGAATTCGACGGCGTGAAGCTTCAGGACGTCTCTCTGAAGGGGGAGTTTCGCGAACGAATTCTTGAGGAGCAAAGAGGATTTGAATTCCTAGCGAAGATGACCTCAAGTCTCTGGTCTTCAAATGGCTTCCTGGCGGCGTGGATCGCGGATGCAGTAAGGACCCGTGAGGGAGAGCAAGCCTGGCAGAAAATGCTCGGGCTATACCAAAACGACAACGGGTTCGGAGTCAGGGTTTGTCCCGGGAATAGACCTGGCAACGAATGCGACTATGCCAACCAAACCACCCTTCCTTTCCCCCTTGGCTTGCTTCGCCATCTGCAAGAAAACGGCTATTTCGGAAAGCAACAAGTTGACGTGTCAACGCAAGCCTCGAATACCCCGGCCGCCACGCCCGCGACCGTCACAGCTCCAGCGGAGAAACAAAAGCAGGAGAGTTACTCAGGGACAGGTTTCTTTGTATTACCGGATGCAGTGCTGACAAATGCTCACGTGGTACAAGGATGCACCGAGGTCTCAACCTTCGTCAAAGGGATCGAAGTGAAGGGCAAAGTTGCGGCTCGTGACTCCGCAAATGACCTCGCATTAGTGAAAATAGCAGCCAGTTCCTCGAATGTCGCAAAACTCCGATCAGATGTGAAGCTCGGCGAAGATATCGCGGCCTTCGGATTCCCTTTAAAAGGCCTGTTGGCCAGTTCCGGCAATTTTACACGTGGGTCAGTCACGGCGCTCGCAGGAATGCAGGACGATAGCCGCTATCTGCAAATTTCCTCACCGGTCCAACCAGGCAATTCGGGCGGCCCTCTTCTTGATCAGTTTGGCAACGTTGTGGGCGTCGTGGTCTCCAAGTTGAACGCGCTCAAGCTCGCAGCTGTAACCGACGATATCGCTCAGAACATAAACTTCGCGATCAAGGCATCCCTTGCAGCCAGCTCCCTGCTTTCGAATGGTGTGCAGCCAAATATGAACGCAAGCACAGAGAAGCTTGCTCCAGCCGATTTGGCAACACGTGCAACGGACGTCGCTGTTAGCTTAGAGTGCACACCGCAATAACCGCTCAGTGGCAACGCTTGTAATACCAGAGGCAAACTATTGCTCGACAACCATCACGCTGCGTTGAGCTATCTCCTATGTTTCAACGATGATCCCCACAGAACAAGCTTTTGTTCCTATTTTCCTCTATCGCTGAAAACGATGGCGTCAACCGTAGCGATCTGGATGACGGTCGACTTTCTCTTGAGTGATCGAGCCATCACGGCGGTCGAGCGAGTGCACGTACATCGCTCTAGCTGTCGGTAAGTCAATAAGAAGCTCTGCCCGCTCGTCGCCAGCGGATGCGATCTCTATCGTCAGTTCGGCGTCTGTGAGCGTGAGAAAGCGCCTGGCTTCGTCCAGATCGATTCCAGGAAGCCATTTCAGCTGCAGCTCATGTTTCAGATCGTTCGTCATGAAGCAATTTTATCGAGAGTTTTAGCCTTAGCTGATACTCGGTTTAGTTGTGATTGCTGATTCCGGTTGACGGCCCGCGACTGATTTACGATTTATTTCTGTCGGGCATTTCTGTCGGAGAATCTGGAAATCGGTTTATAGCGTCCACATCTGAAGACGCCGAAAAAGAAAAAAGCCCGCAGATGCGGGCTTTCAAGCTGGTCGGAGTGGAGTGATTCGAACACTCGACCCCCACGTCCCGAACGTGGTGCGCTACCAGACTGCGCTACACTCCGATGCCAGCGAGGGGGTCTATAAACCAGCGTTTTTAAATCTACAAGCACCGTTTGAGCGTTTTTCTAATTTTTTTTGACAGGAGCCTTAGAACGCCCGCGCGGGTCTTAACCTTGTCGCGGGAAAGGCGTAAAGCGTTGACGGCAAAGGAGATTGCCATGACTTCGCTTTTCCGCCCCCTCGCGGCGCTTGCCGCCTGCCTTGTGATTGCCGGCTGCACGACGACCGAGGATGCGCAGCGCAGCCTCGACAGGCGCTGGCCGGGGCAGCCGGTCGACAATTTCTTTTCCGCCTATGGCCCGCCCGTCTCCTCCTACAAGCTCTCCGGCGGGCGGGTAATCTACACGTGGCGCGGCGGGCGGCTCGATAAATATATCCCGCCGGACTACCAGATCGTCCGGCGGGATCCCTTCTACGACCCCATGTTCGGCTCGCGTTTCGGCCCCCGCTTCGGGCCGTGGTTCGACGATCCGCAGATGGTGATGGTCTCGCCCGGCCGCGATGTGCGGCTGCAATGCGTGGCGCAGATCACGGTGGACAAGGCGCGCATCATCCAGTCCATCAGCCTGTCCTCCGACACGGAAGGCGACGGGTTCTCGCAATCGCGTTGCGCGGAAGTCTTCGGCGTCCGCAAATGAGGCGGAACTTTTTTTCAACAAGGATAGCTTGAAGAGCGGGGATTGGGCGCAACAATTTGCATTTTTTATTGCATGACCGTTGCCACCCCCATTGCGAATCCTGCAAACCTGTTATCGGCGATTCGGCGGTGACGGCCGGACAACATCGAGTGGGCGAACATGAAACTGAAATTCCTATGCCTTGCAGCGGTTGCTGCGTCTCTTTCGGCTTGTGCGACAACGGGCGGCGTGGGCAGCATGAGCGATCCGATCGCCGCTGCCTGGGTCGGCAAGTCGGCGGGCAAGTTCTTTGCCGCCTATGGACCGCCGCTCGCCGATGACGGCACCGGCTCGGTCTTCACCTGGAAGGGTGGCTACAAGCGCGTACGTGGCGAATACAAGAGCTGCAGCGCGACGATTGCCGTCACCAGCGATTACACCATCCGTTCGATCACCATCACCGGTGATCGCAAGGGCGAGTTCAGCCCGTCCTATTGCCGTGAACTGCTCGCACCGGCCAGCGTCGTGAAGACGGCGCCGCCTGCGGCCAAGGCTGCCGCAAAGACGCCTGCCAAGAAGGCCTGACAGACAGCAGGAGGAGCGCTTGGGCGCTCCTCCCCTTCAGACGGGGTATCCGCCCGCGGAGCCTTATTCGGTAGCCGCGAAATCCGTGGACATTCGGGCGATCGTGCCGCGTTCCGCCTCGAGCCGGGCGCTTGCCAGCTCCCCCGTCAGGGGTTTCGAGAAATAATATCCCTGCATGGCGTCGACGCCGAGGGCTCTGAGAACCTCAACCTCTTCCAGCCGCTCCACGCCTTCTGCAATCGCGGCCAGCCCCATTTCGCTGCACAGTGTCAGCACGGATTTGACAATCTTGTAGCTCGCCGGCCGTGCATCGATGCGATCGACGAAGCAGCGGTCGATCTTGATCTTCGACAGCGGCAGCTTGTGCACATGATTGAGACTGGAATAGCCGGTGCCGAAATCGTCCAGCGAGATCTGGCAGCCGAGCACGCGCAGCAATTCGATCGAATGGGCGGCCTGATCGAAATCGCGCATGACCGCCGTTTCGGTGATCTCGAAATTGATGCGCCGGGGCGCAATGCCACTGTGGTTGACCGCGGCGATGATGCGCAACACGTTCTCTTCCACCGCCAGATCGTGCGGCGAAAGGTTGAACGAGAGATAGGGTTCGCCCGGCCACGACTTTGCCTCGCGGAGCGCCCGCGACAGAAGCAGCCGGGTGATCAGGTTGATGCGGCCGTGCTGTTCGGCGATGGGAATGAATTCTGCCGGTGAAACCGGGCCGAGAACCGGGCTTGTCCAGCGCGCCAGCGCCTCGAAACCCAGCGTCCTGCCCGACCGGCCGTCGACGATCGGCTGATAGGCAAGCGACAGTTCGCGCTCCAGATCTGCGGCGAACAGCACCTCCTCCACCTGCCGCTGACGGAACAGCGCCTTGGCCTGATGGGCATTGAAAACGGTGACGCTGGCGCGATTTTCGCGCTTGGCGTGATAGAGGGCGTAGTCCGCCCGCTCGTAGAGGTCCCGGCCGTTCAGCCCGACATCGGGATAGACCGCGATCCCCATCGAGCCGGTGACGTTGACGACGCTGTTGCCGATCATGATGGGCAGCGAAATGCTGTCGCAAATGCGCTGGCCGAGTTCAAGCAGCGCCTTTTCGTCCCCCTCGTTCACCTCGATCAGCAAGGCGAATTCGTCGCCGCCCAGGCGAAAGACCCTGCAGCCATGTGTCTCGAACGTCGACAGACGCCCCGCCACTTCGACCAGAACCTTGTCGCCGGCGGAATGGCCATAGAGGTCGTTGACCGGCTTGAAGCCATCCAGGTCGACGACCCCGATGGCAAGCCGCCCTTCCCGCGCGCGGGCGTCCTCGAAGGCTGCGGCGAGATTGGAAAAGAAGCTGCGGCGGTTGGCGATCCGGGTGAGACTATCGAGATTGGCGAGCCGGAGATTTTCATCCGACAGCGCCTGCATCGCGCGGTTCTTGTCCTGAAGCGCCGCCTGCTGGGCCAGCAACGTCAGGCGCTGCTCGTTCAGCTTGGTGAAATCGGCATAGTGCCGCAGCATGATCGCGATCATGGCAAGCGAAACGAGGAACATGTTGACGGCCGTTGCAATCAAAGTCGGCTCGCCGGACAGGCCCATGATGGCCGAAAAGGGCAGGATGACCAGAAAGGTCACCATGAGTGCCGCCGAACGCAGATGCATCAGGCAGAAGATGACCCCGATGACCGTGATCGACATGAAGAAGGCGACATGCGCCCGCTGGTAATCGTTGCCATAGGGCACAAGCGCTGCCGACCAGGCGACCGAGAGAACCGAAATGGGAAGCACGAGGCGGTTCGTCGCGACCAGCCGCCGATAGGCATAGGCCGCGTCCACCGTCTTGCGGGACTCGCGGATCCAGCCGATGGCGCGGACCACGAAGACCACCCCGAAGACCAGCGGAACCACCTTCACCAGCCAGAAGGGCGCGCTTTGCTGGTGTGTCCCGGCCAGCGACAGCATGTTGGTCAACAGAATGAAATACAGAAGCGGGACCTGTTTCGAAAACGCCTTGAACTGCGCCAGCGTCAATTCCGGATTGTCATTCGGAACGGTGACCAGACGCCTGAAAGCCTGAAACAGATTCACTCCCCCCATTCTCGCCCCGTACTGTTCCCCTGCGACACCTGCCCGGGGACCCCGCTCCCACCGGCATGATTGTCGGCCTCATCTGCCTTTATAAGACCGGAATATTAAAATTCCCAAAAATAAGCGTTTCGTATTTTCTAAATACCTAAAATACGTTGGGCGGATTATCGCCCGAGCGTGTAAAACTCGTCATTCGGACGCATGGCGGCGACATTCGCCATCCGGTTGGAAAAGCCGAAAAGGCCCGTGATCGCCATGATATCCCAGATGTCCTCCTCTTCAAACCCGAAGGCCTTGAGGGCCTCGAAATCCGTCTCGTCGACAAGATAGGCAGCCTGCGAAATCTTCATCGCGAAGTCAATCATGGCCTTCTGGCGCGGCGTGATATCGGCCTTGCGGTAGTTGATCGCGACCTGATCGGCGATCAGCGGGTTCTTGGCCCGGATGCGCAGGATCGCACCATGGGCGATCACGCAGTACTGGCACTGGTTGGCCGCACTTGTGGCGACCACGATCATCTCGCGCTCAGCCTTGCTGAGCCCGCCGGGTTTGTCCATCAGTGCGTCGTGATAGGCAAAGAAGGCGCGGAATTCGTCCGGCCGGCGGGCGAGAACCAGAAAGACATTCGGCACGAAGCCTGATTTCTCCTGCACGGCTTCGATGCGCCGGCGGATGTCGTCGGGCAGGCTGGAAAGCTTGGGGATGGGATAGCGGCTGATCGGAGGCGTGGTGTCGTTGCTCATCTTGCGGCCCTCCTCCGGCCTTCGACGTGTCTGTCCCGGCTCCTGGCCGCTCGCCCACGCCGCTAGCCCTGCATGAGCCGTTGGCCCATGAAGTCGGCGATCTGGCGGGCGAGATCGTCGGGCTCCCGCGCCAGCGTATCCAGCCGCAGTTCCGGGTTTTCCGGCGGTTCATAGGGCGAGCTGATACCCGTGAAGTTGGCAATCTTGCCCTCGCGCGCCTTCTTGTAAAGCCCTTTCGGGTCGCGCCGGGCGCATTCGTCGATGGGGGTGTCGACGAAGATCTCGATGAACTCGCCGGGCTGCATCATGTCGCGCGCCAGCCGCCGCTCCGCCTTGAAGGGGGAGATGAAGGAGACGATGACGATCAGCCCGGCATCCGCCATCAGCTTGGCGACTTCCGCCACACGGCGGATGTTTTCGACGCGGTCTGCCTCGGTGAAGCCGAGATCGCGGTTCAGCCCATGGCGCACATTGTCGCCGTCGAGCATGTAGGTGTGGCGACCCTCCGCGTGCAGCAGCTTTTCAAGGCTGTTGGCGATGGTGGACTTACCCGAGCCGGAAAGCCCGGTGAACCAGAGAACGGCGGGGCGCTGGCCCTTGATTTCGGCACGGGCCTCCCTGTCGACCTCCAGCGCCTGCCAATGCACGTTTTCGGCACGGCGCAGCGGGAAGTCGATCATGCCGGCGCCGAGCGTGGCATTGGTGAAGCGGTCGATGAGGATGAAATTGCCGGTGGCGCGATTATCGCGGTAGGCATCGAAGGCAATGGGCGACTGGAGCGAGAGATTGCACACGCCGACGCCGTTCATGGGAAGTGCGCGCGCCGCGTCGCGGGCGAGCGTGTTGACATTCACCTCATGCTTCAACGCCGTGACGGTGCAGTTCACCGCGTCGGTTTCGGTGCGCAGGATATAGGAGCGTCCGGGGATGAGCGGCTTGGCGTCGAACCAGACGAGATGGGCCTGAAGCTGGTCGGCAACATGCGGGCGATCGGTCGGGGCGACCAGCATATTGCCGCGCGACAGCTCGATCTCGTCGGCCAGAACCAGCGTCACCGCCTGACCTTCCACCGCCTCGGGCAGATCGCCGCTCTGGGTCACGATGCGGGCGATGCGCGAGGTCTTGCCGGATTTGGCAGCGACGACCGGATCGCCGGCCGCAATGCGCCCGCCGGCGACCTGACCGGCAAAGCCGCGAAAATCCTGGTTCGGCCTGACGACCGACTGGATCGGGAAGCGGAAGGGATGGTCCTGCCCCCTGCCCGCGATTTCGACCGTTTCCAGATGTTCGAGCAGCGAGGGGCCGGCATGCCAGGGCGTGTTCTTCGAGCGCGCAATCACATTGTCGCCAAAGCGGGCGGAGAGCGGGATGGCGACAATCGTCTCGAAGCCGAGTTCGGCGGCGAAGGAGCGATACTCCGCGGCAATGGCGTCGAAGGTCACCTGATCGAAACCGACCAGATCGAGCTTGTTGACCGCCAGAACCACGTGGCGGATGCCCAGCAGGGAGGCGATATAGCTATGGCGGCGGGTCTGGGTGAGTACGCCGCGGCGCGCATCGACCAGCACGACGGCAAGATCGGCAGTGGAGGCGCCGGTCGCCATGTTGCGCGTATATTCCTCGTGGCCGGGCGTGTCGGCGACAATGAACTTGCGCCTCTCCGTCGCGAAGAAACGATAGGCGACATCAATGGTGATGCCCTGTTCGCGCTCGGCTTCCAGCCCATCCATCAGCAGCGCGAAATCGAGCGCTTCGCCATTCGTGCCGTGCTTTTGGCTGTCGCGGGCAAGCGTCGCCAGCTGGTCTTCGAAAATCAGCTTCGTGTCGTAGAGCAGCCGGCCAATCAGCGTCGACTTGCCGTCATCGACAGAGCCGCAGGTCAGGAAGCGCAGCATGGACTTCTCTTCCTGGGCGCGCAGATAGGTGGCGAGATCGGTTTCGGGGACCTGCTTCGGCATCAGAAATAGCCCTCGCGCTTCTTCTTCTCCATCGAACCCGCCTCGTCCTTGTCGATGGCGCGGCCCTGTCGTTCGGACGTGGTGGCGGCCAGCATTTCGGCGACGACCTTTTCCAGCGTGTCGGCGTCCGAGGGAATGGCGCCTGTCAGCGGATAGCAGCCGAGCGTACGGAAGCGGACGGTGCGTTCCTCGACCCTGTCATCCGGCCCGAGCGGCAAGCGATCGTCATCGACCATGATCAGCATGCCGTCGCGCACGACCACGGGACGCTTCTTCGCCAGATAGAGCGGGACGATCGGAATGTTTTCCTTCAGGATATATTGCCAGATGTCGAGCTCGGTCCAGTTGGAGAGCGGGAAGACGCGGATCGATTCCCCCTTGTGGATGCGGGTATTGAAAGTCTTCCACATTTCCGGCCGCTGCGCCTTCGGGTCCCAGACGTGTTCTTTGGTGCGGAAGGAGAAGATGCGCTCCTTGGCGCGCGATTTTTCCTCGTCGCGCCGCGCGCCGCCGAAGGCCGCATCGAAGCCGTATTTGTCGAGCGCCTGGCGCAGCGCCAGCGTCTTCATCACATGGGTGTGGTGGCTGGAGCCGTGGGTGAAGGGATTGACGTCGTCGGCGATGCCGTCCGGGTTGATGTGGACCAACAGGTCGAAGCCGAGGTCGGCGGCGATGCGGTCGCGAAAGGCGATCATCTCCCGAAACTTCCAGCGCGTGTCGATATGCAGAAGCGGAAACGGCGGACGGGCAGGATAAAAGGCCTTTGCCGCCAGATGCAGCATGACGGACGAATCCTTGCCGATCGAATAGAGCATGACCGGCCTTGCGAAATTCGCCGCCACCTCGCGCATCACATGGATCGCCTCGGCTTCGAGCCGTTCAAGATGGGTCAGTTTCGTCGACACGGTCAGTCCTCCGGACCGCGACCCCGGATGGTGGCCTTGGCCGCTTCAAGCATGCTGAGGAGGAGGAATAGCGGCGCTGCATTGCCCGGAACTTGTTTGGGGCGGAAAGTCCGCCGCCGGCGCGACGGGATCAGGCCGCGTTGACGGCCGGCTTGTCCTTCGCAAGCCGCAGACCGTCCTTGCCTTCCGCCTTGACCCGGTAAAGGGCCTGATCGGCAAGCGCGAAGACATCCTTGGAAACCGCGCTATCGCGGATCATCGCGGCGCCGACGGAGGCCGTTAGCTTGAGCTTTCTGGAACCGCGCCCCCACCAGAATTCCAGAGCCGTGACAATGCGGTCGCCCAGCTGCTGCAGGGCTTCCGACGATGCGCAGGCATGGATCACGGCAAACTCGTCGCCGCCGATGCGCGACACGAGCGTCGCCTCGGGCAGCGCCCTGACGAGCTTGCGGCCGGCCATCGTGAGGCAAGCGTCTCCCGTCTGGTGGCCCAGCCGGTCATTGATCGCCTTGAACCCGTCGAGGTCGACGAGGAGAAGAGCATGGGAGGACGCGCCGCTTGCGGCGCAGACGCTTTCGAACACGTCCTCGAATTTCGCGCGCGAGGCGAGACCGGTTACGGGATCGATTTCGGCGGTGCGGCGGATGTGCTCGAACATCGTCTTTTCGGCGGTGATGTCCTGCTTCATCCCGAAGAGGCGCGTGGCGACTCCATCGACGCGTTCCACAATGGCGGTGATCCGGATCCAGCGGTGATTGCCTCTGGCGGTGACGATTTCCGCATCAAGGCTGAAGCCGTCGCCGTCGCGGATCGCGGCCGATCGAACCGCGCCGAGCGCCTGGCGCGAGGCCGGTGTGTAAAGCGCCACGATATCGTCGCGGCGCAGAGGGGATTGCGGATCGACGTCAAAGAGCTCGAAGACCGTGTCGGTCCAGGTCAGCTTTTCATCCGGCAGGGAGCAGACCCATATGCCAACACGCGCGGCCTTGAACGTCTGATCGAACAGGTCCCGGACCCGGTTGAACTGCTCCGGAGACGACACATTGCCAGCGGCGATATCCCCCATCGTGCCACGTGCTACAAGTTGAGAATTCATTTCCCGACCTCGATCAAACCGCCGCGCACTGCGGGCGCGTCATGACCGACAGTTATGAGGGAGGATCGTTAGCTTATCGTTTCATGCGGCCCTTGCCCGGCGCCGCATCCGCCTACCTTTGGAATTTAGGGTTATGAAACGGTGTAAGAGCCGGCGCGCCTGCCGGAGACTGCGAGGCTTCGCAACGCCTGGCGGCGCGCCTCAGCCGTCAGCTTGACACCGCACGCGCCAGAGGCCGGCGCGTACAAAGGCGTAGGCCATGCGCCAGATGTTTTCCAGACCCTTGAAGAGATAGGAGGGGATGCGCAGCAGCTTGAGGAACTTGACGGCGCGATATTCTTCCGAGGTGCCGACCAGCGTGTCGCCCCTGCGGCCGTCCATGAAGGGAAGAAGATTGTCGCGCAGCGTCAGCACGTCGACGCCGGTTGACCAGGCGCGCTCCATGGCGACATCGACCGGCAGGGACATGAGGCGCAGCCGCCGCCGCAGCCGGCGCGCCCCGGCGCGGGTGACGAGATAGGCGGCCGTCGAGCCCTGCGGCCCCATGCAGCAAACGCCGACCTCCAGGCCGGCGGCGGGCGTGGCGAGCGGCAGGAAACCGCCGGAGCGGTGATGCACGAGTTTCAGCACAGAATGTTTCGGCATCAGGCCGACAAGTGCGGGGATGGCCTCGCCGAGCCCATCGGCAAATTCGACGTCGTCTTCCATGACGAGAGCGGCAGGCGCTGTGCCATCGGCAACCATGCGCAGGGTCTCCAGGTGGCTGCGATAGCAACCATATTCTCCGGGCAGCGACCGGCGCCCGCAGCGCAGCCGGAAGAGCAGTTCGCTCAGCCCCAGACGTTCGCTTGCCGGGACCACGCGCCCATCCACCGCCGGCACGCGAATGAAACCGATCTTGTGCCGAAGCGCGGAGCGCTGAATCTTCTCCAGCCTGTCGGTGGAGCGGTCGAGATTGATCACATAAACGGGTATCGGGAACATAATATCTTCTATCACTGACGGAGGCTTACGTTTAGCGACAGGCCCGCCATACGACAACATCATTCCTCGGGCTTCTGCGGCAGGTCGATGAGAAAACACAAGAATATTGCCGGCGACTGTAAAGCCGCACGGTTCGACAGGGTCGCAAAGTACAGAAGCACTTTTAAAAAAACTTAATGCTCCCCAACAATGGGCTGCCATTCCAGCGATCGAGGGCGAGTGTTATGCTTGGTGAAGACACCCCGCCGTGATAACGGTCCGACTCTCGGAATTTCGCAAACAGAACGAGCCCGGTTTACCTGCATGACGCATTCTTCTCTCAACGCCGACACTTTCGCCTCCCTCTATGCGCAAGGCATGGCGCGCGTCGCTGTCGCCACGCCGCTGGTTCATCTCACCGAGCCGCTTGCCAATGCGGACGCCCACCTGGCGCTGGCGCGCGAGGCGAGCGACAAGGGCGCGGCCGTCGTGCTGTTTACCGAAATGGGCCTGACCGGCTATTCGATCGATGACCTCTTCCATCAGGGCGCCCTGCTCGATGCGACGGAAGCTGCGCTGACACAGATTGTCGAGGCCTCCAGAAGTCTTCTGCCGCTGCTCTTCGTCGGCGCGCCGCTTCGGGTCGGAACCGGGCTTTACAATTGCGCCATCGCCATCCATCGGGGCCGCATCCTGGGTGCCGTGCCCAAGAGCTTCCTGCCGAATTACCGCGAATTCTACGATCCGCGCTATTTTACCGTCGCAGCCTCCACCGCTGTCGACAGCGTCACGCTCTGCGGACAGGACGTGCCCTTCGGCACCGACATTCTGTTCGAGGCGGATGATTGCCGCGGTCTCGTGGTCGCGGCGGAAATCTGCGAAGACGTCTGGACGCCCATTCCGCCCTCGACCCGCGCCGCGATGGCCGGCGCGAGCGTCCTCGTCAACCTGTCGGCCTCCAACGCGACGGTGGGCAAGGCGCATTTCCGGCATTCGCTGTGCGAGGTGCAATCCAGCCAGTGCATCGCCGCCTATCTCTATTCGGCCGCCGGCGAAGGCGAATCCACCACCGATCTGGCCTGGGACGGCCATGCGATGATCTATGAAAACGGCGCGCTGCTGGTGCAGGCCGAACGTTTTCTCGACCGGCCGAACATGGTCATGGCCGACATCGACCTGGAGCGTCTGTCGGGCGAGCGCATGCGCTCAGGCTCCTTCCAGGAATGCGGACGCGTCAACCGTCCGGACAAGCCCTATCGCCGCGTGACATTCCATCTCGACCCGCCGCTGACCGATCTCGGCCTGATGCGGCCGCTGACGCGCTTCCCTTATGTGCCGAGCGATACGGCGCGGCTCGATGAGCTATGCTTCGAGGCCTACAATATTCAGGTTCAGGGCCTGACCCAGCGCCTGCGCTCCTCGGGCATGAAGAAGATCGTCATCGGCGTGTCGGGCGGGCTCGATTCCTCGCATGCGCTCATCGTGGCGGCGCGCGCCTTCGACAGGCTGAACCTGCCGCGCACCAATATTCTAGCCTACACGCTGCCGGCCTTTGCGACCTCGGACCACACGAAGTCGAATGCCTGGAAGCTGATGAATGCGCTGGGCGTCAGCGCCAAGGAAATCGACATCGCCGCAGCCGCGACCCAGATGCTGCACGATATCGGCCACAAGGCCGCCGAGGGCGAAAAGCTCTATGACATCACGTTTGAAAACGTGCAGGCCGGCGCGCGCACCTCGCTCCTCTTCCGTCTGGCGAACCAGAACAATGCCCTGGTGCTCGGCACCGGCGACCTGTCGGAACTGGCGCTCGGCTGGTGCACCTACGGCGTGGGCGACCACATGAGCCACTACAACGTCAATGCATCCGTGCCGAAGACGCTGATCCAGCACCTGATCCGCTGGGTCGTGGCCAAGGATCTGTTCGGCGCGGAGGCTTCGCGGACGCTGGAATCCATCGTCGACACGGAGATCAGCCCCGAACTCGTGCCCGGCGACGGCGATACGCCGACGCAGAAGACAGAGGATTTCGTCGGGCCTTACGCGCTTCAGGATTTCAATCTGTTCCACACGATCCGCTACGGGCTGCGCCCGTCGAAGATCGCCTTCCTGTCCTGGCACACGTGGCGGGCAGAAAGCGATGCGCCATGGCCGCCAAACATGAGCGCCGACAAGATGCAGGCCTATGATCTGGAGACCATCCGCTTCTGGCTGCGCTCCTTCCTGCGGCGATTTTTCCTCACCAGCCAGTTCAAGCGATCGGCCGTTCCCAACGGGCCGAAGATCTCCTCCGGCGGTTCGCTCTCGCCGCGCGGCGACTGGCGCGCGCCGTCCGACGGGACGGCAGCGGCATGGATCGCCGAGCTTGACCGGGTGTTGCCGCCGCCTTCCGGCGCCTGATCGCCGGCTGCGGGGCGTATCCCGTCTTCAACACAAGCCGACAGAATGCTGCGCGGAGGCGGCGGGTTCCCCGCAAGCTTCCTTGCATTTTCCCGCGCGACGGTCCAAATAGGCGCGACTTGGGATCGCGGCCCTAACTCGATGAAGTGGGATCGATGACTTGCCGCCGGATCCGTTGCCCAACAGTTTCGCGATACGCGAAAGGCCAAACACCCAATGCTGCAAAAAATACTGTCCGCTGCCAATGAGAGCCTGCTCAAGCGCCTGCTTGCGGAAAATTTCCGGAAACAGGCACCCTGGTACGGCATCGCCATCGGCTCGATGATCGTGGTTGCGCTCACGACCTCGCTCAGCGCCTGGATGCTGCGCGACGTGGTCAACGCGACCGTGGTCAGTAAGGACCTGAACAAGGTGCTGGGCGTGGCCATGCTCGTGGCGCTGATTTTCGTCGCCAAAGGGATCGCGACCTATATCCAGTCGGTCTTCCTCAACAGGGCAGGCAACAACATCATCGCGCTGGCGCAGCGGCGGATTTTCGATCACGTGCTGAAGCAGGATGTCGGCTTCTACTCGCGTATGGAATCCTCCGACCTCGTCATGCGTCTGACGACGAATGCGCAGGCCGCCCGCTCGGTCATCGATCTGGTCGTGACATCCTTCGTGCGTGACCTCTTCACGCTCATCGGCCTTCTTGCGGTCATGGTGATCCAGCAGCCGATCCTGTTTCTCGTCTCCTCGGTCGTCGGGCCGGCAGCCCTGATCGGTGTGCGGACGCTGACGCGTCAGGTCCGGAGAATCATGGAGCAGGAACTGGCTTCGCTGGGTAAAATCATCGAAAACGTCCAGGAAACGGCAACCGGCATCCGTGTCGTCAAGGCCTTCGGTCTTGAAGGCTACATGAGCGACCGCATGCGCCGCCATGTCTCGGATGTCGAGCACCGCTCGAACCAGATGGCAAAGCTGGAAGCCGCCTCGAGCCCGATCATGGAAACCCTCTCGGGTCTGGCGATCGCGGGCGTGATTGCGCTCAACGGCTACTGGGTTGTCGAGGGCGGTCAGTCTCCGGGCGAGCTCATGTCCTTCATCGCCGCCCTGCTTCTCGCCTATGAGCCGGCCAAGCGTCTTGCCAGAATGCGCGTCAGCCTGGAATCGGGCATGCTCGGCGTGCGGATGATGTACGAACTGCTGGATCGTCCGATCAATCTTCAAGAGAAGCCCGACGCGATTGCACTGCCCGCCGGCAAGGGTGAGGTGCGCTTCAACGACGTCAGCTTCGGATATGACGAAGGCCATCCGGTCTTCGAAGGCCTCGACCTGACCTTCCCCGCCGGCAAGACGACCGCGCTGGTCGGCCCCTCGGGTGGCGGCAAGTCGTCGATCATCAATCTGGTGATGCGCCTTTACGATCCGACGGCCGGTTCCGTGACCATCGACGGCACGGACCTGCGCGACATTACCTTCGCGTCGCTGCGTGAGCGCATCGCCTTTGTCGGGCAGGATACATTCCTGTTCCACGGCACGGTGCGCCACAATATCGAGCTGGGCCGTCAGGGCGCCAGCGAAGAGGAAATCATCTCCGCCGCGATGGCCGCGAACGCGCATGATTTCATCATGAAGCTGCCGAATGGTTACGATACCGATGTCGGCGAAAATGGCGGCCGGCTTTCCGGCGGCCAGAAGCAGCGCCTTGCCATTGCGCGCGCCATGCTGCGCAATGCCGAAATCCTGATTCTCGACGAAGCCACCAGTGCGCTCGATTCGGAATCGGAAGCGCTGATCCGCGATGCGCTCGCACGTCTGGCCAAGGACCGCACGACAATCATGATCGCGCACCGGCTCTCCTCGATCACGGCGGCGCATAACATTGTCGTCATGGAAGGCGGGAAGGCTGTCGAGCAGGGCTCGCAGAACCAGTTGCTCGGCCGCGACGGCGCATTCCGACGGCTCTATGAACTCCAGCTTCTCCCGAGCGCCGCGGAGGTCGTCGACTGACGCGGCGCATGTTGGCGGCCCTGACGCTCAACCCCTTTGCACAATTGTCACGGAGTTGACGTAAGCCGGCGTCACTCCGTAATTTAGCCCTCCACATATGTTTCTCAAAAACTTGGATGCAGGACGGGTTTTTCCGGCTGATCGCATCAAAATGAAATTGCCGCGATCCGAATGCGTGAGCGCCATCGCACCTGAACTGGAGACGACCGAGTGACGAAATTTGTTTCCTTCGCTCGCAACATGGAAGATGTCCTCCTTCGAAGAGCCCTCCGGGACATCGATCATGGCTTCTATATCGATCTGGGCGCAGCTGCAGCGGACATGAACTCGGTCACCAGAGGTTTCTACGAAGCCGGCTGGAACGGCATCAATATCGGCACGGACCGGCGTGGCATCGAACGGCTGGCGCGGCGGCTGAGGGATGTGAGCCTGCTGGCCGATCAGACTGCCGAGGGCATGAGCTTCGCCCCGATCGGCCCGGAAAACGGTGTGGCAGGCGCGGACTGGAAGCAGCATGTTCCACCCGGCCAGGCGGTGCATTTCCTGAAGGTCGATGCAGATCGGATCAGCGAAGGCATGATCGAAAATGGCGGCTTGACCGAGCTTCGCCCGTGGATCGTGCTTCTGTCTTCGGCAGTTGCGGCCGACGCGCGCATTGCCAGACTGGATGCATTCGAACGCCCCCTCCTCGCCGGCGGTTATGCGCGTGTCTATTCCGACGGTTTCAACCGCTTTTACCTTTCTCCGGACGCGCAGCATCTGAAGGAGCGCCTCCAGACGCCGCCCAACGCATCGGACGATTTCGTCACATGCAGGGAGAAAAAGCTGGAGAACGAGCTTTTCCGGCTCAGGGCCGAGCTTGACTCGTCTTCGGCATCAAAGCGGGAAGTGGTCAGGCTTTACAGCAAATTGCTGGAACAGCCGAACACGACCGTGAGCCTCAACCAGCATGACTCCTTCCACGAACAGCCGCTCCTGCGCCGGCTCAATCCGGAACGCATCATTCGCCGCGCGATCCGCCGCCGCTTTCCGAAGAAGCCGCAACTGGGCACGCTTCTGCCGAGCCAGGACGGGTATGTGTCCGATACGCGGATGCTCAAACTCGAGTTTCCGGATTTCACGCTGAACTTCGCGACCAATGCGCTCAACGACGAGAGAGGCGTGGGCCGCGTGGCCAAGTCGCAGTTGAAGGAGTTGCAGAAGCGCGAGGTCCGTGTGCTGCCCGAGAGTATGGTGAGGGTGTCGGACCGGCCGGTTGTCAACTTCTTCCCCTCCATCCACTGGTGCCCCCGGGTCCTGCCGCCGAATTCCGTGCTGATGATCCACGATGTCATTCCGCTGGTTCTGCCGCATGTCTTTCCCGACCATATCGTTCGGGAATGGATCTACAAGTTCGCAACCGTCGCGCAGAGCGCCAGCCACATCGTGACGATCAGCAACAGCAGCGCCACCGACATCTCTGCCGTTCTCGATATCCCGCGGGAACGCATTTCGGTGATCCATAACGGGGTCGACATCTCGAGCTGGCAGGACGAAAGCCGCAGCAAGATCGAGCTTCCCTCCGAGCCGTATTTCGTGTGCATCGGCTCACGCGACTATCACAAGAATCTGGATGTCGTTTACCAGGCGATCCGCCTGCCGGAAGCGCGCGACTGCAAGCTTCTTGTGGTCGGCAACGGCTTCAAGGGTCAGGACGACAAGGCCGATCCGATGATCAAGGAGCGGGTGCGCTTCCTCGGCCGGCTGAGCGACAGCGATCTCGCTCATGTCGTAAAGGGCGCAAGGGCCCTGCTCTTCCCGAGCATTTACGAAGGCTTTGGCCTTCCGCCGCTGGAAGCCGCGCTCCTCGGCGTCCCGACCATTGCCAGCGCCCGGCCCGCCATGACCGAGATCCTGACGCAGGGCGTCCAGTTCTGCCAGCCGGACAACCCGCTGGAATGGGCCGTGGCCATGCGCGACTTCCTGGAACGGGAACCGGACGAAGGCGCCGCAGTGCGCCTGAAGCGGCATGTGAGCGAGACATACAGCTGGTGTCGCTCCGTCGATGAACTGCTGCAGGTACTCAAAGGCGCGTGCGAGCTTGCGGAAGGGGATCACGTTCGGAACTGAGCCTGCGGGCCACGCCTCCCGCTTTTCTCATGCGGACGTAGACAAGCTTGATCCGCGGTGCGCCGGAGCGGCAAGAGAATTTCCGGTGAAAGCCGGATCGCCTGAGATGCTCTATCTATTTTTTTTTACGCAATTCCGAATGGAAAACCGGTTCCCACTGCTCCTCGAATTGCTCTAATCGGCAAGCCGTGTCAGGCGCAGGCCGCTCAATTGCCCCGTCCAAGGGGAGGTGGCCAAAACGGCGTTTTCGTAACGCTGCCCTGCCTCATCGGTATCGATGGCGATATCCTGGCCTATTTGTGTCTTTGCACCGGCTTCGACCTGCACCGCCGTGCGGGAGACCTCCTGTCCCCGCGCCATGATGATGATGTTCATGATACATGGATTGGCCGCGCAGGCGGTTGTCTCCACCGTCGCCTCGAAGTGATAGCGCCCCTTGGGCAGGTTCAGGTAGGGACCATAGGCAATCGTGCCGCTGGTCGGATGCTCGGCCACGAAACGGCCGTCCCGCGTCGCGGTCACGGAGGACACACCACGCATCAGTGTGCCGAGAAGAGAAGCTGGATGCAAAGGCACGCCTGCCGCGGCAGCCCCCTGCCGGAAGAGGCGGATGTCGTCGTCGCGATCATAGGCGATCAGGATCGGTGTATTGCCGAATTGCAGGGTGTTCCGGTTGGCGAACAGGAGACGCATACCGAAGTCGGAAAAACCGTGCTCGCCGGGGAAAAAGGTGACAACCGTGTCGGGACGGTCGATCGCGACGAGAGTTTGGCCATCGAGCAGCTGCTTCGGCGCAATCTGCAAGCCGGTGAGCGAGGCGGTCGCGGCCGATGCGAAGACCTTGTCGCCCTCTGCGGCAGACGCCTTGAGAAGCAGATCGGCAAAAAGGCTCGTCTGACTGCGGTCCGGCCCGGACTGAATCTGCGCGGCAAGATCGCGCAGATCAGCCATGCTGTTGCGGGGCACACTCGAGGTAAACCAAAACGCAAGGAGCGCGAAGAGAGCGAAGGCCGCAAGCTGCTGGGTGCGGCGATTGCGCCTGGCGAGCAACGTGCTGGCGACGAGAGGCCAGACCGCCGTCAGAAGCAACGGAAAGGCGTAGTAGAGCGAGAGGCTGCGCGCGGCGGGCGCAATCGCAATGGCATTCAACATCACCCAGGGCGCGACGGCAACCGCGCCAATCAGATAGGCCGGCTCACGGAAACAGATCGCCATGATGACGCAGACAGCCGGCAGGATCGCCATGGCCGGCCGCTCGGTGACATAGGCCGAGAGGCTCTGCCATAGATAGGCGGCATTCAGGTGAGCCAGCGGCGGCGATCCGAGATAGATGCGCGCGAGCGCGTTGTCGGCGACAAAGTAGTGCTTCTGGATGTAGAGGGCCGCCAGGCTGTAGACGAAAACGGCGACGGACAGCACGAGACAGCGACGCGCCAGGACCGGATCGCCTTTCGAGATCTTCAGCCAGAGATAGGTCAGGAACGCGAACGAGAAGATGTGGAAGCCCATGTCCTCGCGGAAGAGCAGGAGAGCAGCCAGCAGAAGCGCGCCCGCAACCCTGTGCCCGCGCATCACCAGCACGAAGCCGACGGGGGCCAGGAAGCCATAGATGGTCTCCGGATGCGGATAGCCGAAAAAGCCGCCGACAAATTTGCTCATCGCCCAGGCGACACAGCCGAAACCCGCAATCAGCATCAGCAGCGGGCGGTCGGACCGCTCGGGCGTCAGGGCCGCCAGCGCCAGCGGCGCGATGACGACCAGCATCGACACGCCGGCAAAGAACCAGAAGCCGAAACCCAGAAGGTCGGCATCGAAGACCGCGCGGACCACTGAAAGAACCACGAAGACAGGGCTGAAATGGACGTTGAAATAGGAGTTGCTGCCAATCGTGGGCGGGTCTGCCAGCAGAATATCCACCTGCCGGAGAAGGCCGATATACCACCCCGTGTCGGAGAGATAAGGCCCGGTCCTGTAGATGTGGTTGAAGTTGACCGAATATGCATGAAGACAGGCGAGAGCCGCCAGCAGCAGGCTCAAAACAACCGCGAGACCGCGCAGGCCGGCCGCATGCTTGCGAAAGGCAGGCAGCACCCTACCCTGCCAAAGGGTTACCCCCCCATTGGTAACGGCCATCAGATCCACACCTTCTTGTGATTTCCCCTGGTCCATTTCGGCGACAATGTCCGCAATAGCAAGCAAGGATTTGACGCAGTGGCTGTATTTCCCCGCCTGATTTGCGGGATATGGTGCCACTTTCAAGTTTGCCCGCACCAGGTCGGAGTTCCCGGCGGGCGGCGGCTCAGGTCACTCTGTTGCGTTGCCTGAAAACCCACAGTTTGGACATCGTAAACATCACGGCAAGATAGGCTACACTCGCGAGAACCTGGGCGAGATAGGGCAGATCGGGCCGTATCGCCAGCATCTCGGTCAGCACGAGCATATTGGCGGAATAAGCCACGATAAAGGCGCTGACGAACTTGAGCGGATGGCTGCGCTCGCCCTTCGCCTCGAAGACATAGACGCGATAGAGCACGAAGGAGAACGCAAGGCCGGCAGCATAGCCGGCGACATTTGCAAGAATGGGCCGGCCGGTCAGATGCTGGACCAGAATGATCACAAAATAGCCGATGGAGGTATTGAGTAGCCCGACCAGCGAAAAACGGCGCAGCTGACGCAGCAACTCAGCTTTTCGAAGCGACGACAAAGTACTGCCCTCCCAGCGGCAGGGGTCTCAGCATCTTCTCCATGCCGCGCAAGGCCTTCAGGAAGCCCGGGAAGAAGAGATAGAAACCCTTGGAGGCGAGCTTCAGGCCACCGTCATCCTGCAGCAGCCTGGACGTTTCGGCCGGGCGCAGCAGGATCGCATCCTCATCGAACTCGCAGGTGGAGACCATCCGCTGCGTTACCGGGTTATAGGGATTGTGTTCGAAAATCCCGAGGCTCCCGCCCGGGTTCAGCAGACTGACGAGACGTTTCGTCACTTCGGATCGCAGCGAGGGATGGATATGATGGTAGACGCAGGAGACAAAGATCAGGTCGAACCGCTTTTTCTCCAGGTCGCCATCCGGCAGGGCCGTCACGCCGGGGATGTTGTCGCGCACATATTGCAGGCTCTTTTCCGACAGGTCTGAGCCATAGACATCCGCCCCGGGAAAGGCAGCCTTCAGGAAGGGTAGAGACAGGCCGATGCCGCAGCCGAAATCCAGGATCGCCTTCGGCTGCCTTTCCTGCATCAGCTCCTGAAGGATGTCCACCTTCGCACGCGTGAAATAGCTGCGATCGCCCTCGAAGAACGAAAGCTGCGACTGCAAGAGTGCCTCGTACTTTTCGGCGTAGAGATCAAAATCGACCTTCTGGTGCTGATCATGGCTCATCCACGGCGTTCCTTTCAGTTGTGAGGCGATCGACAACGAAACGCGGCCGGCGCTTCACTTCGATAAAGATCTTGCCAATATATTCCCCCAGCACCCCGATCGCACTCATATTCAGTCCGCCGATCAGATAGATGGGGATGACAGTGGATGTCCAGCCCGGCACGACCCGGCCGACCGCCGACCCCAGAAGCGCATAAAGGGTCATAAGCAGAGAGCAGCCGAAGACCAGAAGACCGACAGCGGTTATCACCCTCAGCGGCTTGATGGAGAAGGAGGTCACGCCGTTCCAGGCGAGCATCAGCATCTTCGACAGCGGATATTTGCTGACCCCGGCCACCCGCTCCAGCCTGTCATAATAGACGAAGGCAATGTCCTGGTGAAGGATGGGGATGAGGCCTCTGAGGAAGAGGTTGCGCTCGCGATACTGCATCAGATTCTGCAGCGCCACATTTGACATCAGGCGAAAATCCGCGTGGTCCTCGACCAGATTGACGCCCATCCACTTCATCATCTTGTAGAAGCCGCGGGCGCTGCTTCGCTTGAAACGGGTGTCGGTGTCGCGGCTCTTGCGCACACCCAGAACCAGTTCGGCTCCGGCCTGGTAAGCCGCAATCATTTCCTGAATGGCATTCAGATCGTCCTGAAGGTCGGCATCAATGCTGACACTGATATCGCAGTGGTCCGTCACATAAAAGAGCCCGCTCAATAGCGCATTCTGATGGCCGACATTCGAGGCCAGCTTGATGCCGCGGAAGCGATCCGGCTCGCTGGCGGAGCGCTCCACGATGAGTGACCAGGTTCTGTCCTTCGATCCGTCATCGACGAAAACAAGGTAGCTGTCGGGCGCGCACAGACCCTGCTCCACCAACGCCTGCAGAAAAGCGCCGATTTTCGCGAAGGTGATCGGCAGCATGTCCTCTTCGTTGTAGCAGGGGATGACGAGCGCCAGGCGAGGCTGTACGGGGCGCCGGCCCTTGGCTCCAGCGCCGCGCCGCGTGATCTGCTCGATCTCGAATATTTTGTCTACGCACACGCTGGGCAAAACCGGCTTCCATTCTTTTTCGGAGAAATTTCTATTATCAAAACAATAACCTAAGCCGTGTGCCTGTGCTCGCTCGACCGCTTCGTCACATCTATGAAAAGCGGCTCAACATCCCTGATCCAGCCAAATGACAGCAGAGCGCTTTTCAGACGATGATCATTTCTATCCTTTAGGCCCAACCTCGAAGAAATACAGCTTTACCGGCAACTGCTCAAGCTGGTGAGATTGTATTTGACCGATCTCTGGAGCATCCGGCAGAGCCGCGAACCGGTTGCGAAGCTTTTCCACTTCGGCGGGAGAGTTGCTGACTTGAACGATCAGCGTTTTACTCCCCGCGATCTCCTGAAATTTCTTGTCAGGGATATCGTCGAGCTTCTTCGCGTCCCATGGGGCTGCAACATATCTGAAACCGGTTGATACCAAAGAGGGCCAAAATTGTCCAAGAGAGACGACGGCTGGGCCACCATCGCAATGCGGCAACTGAAATTCCTCTTTGGGATCCGCCCATATCAGAACATTCTTAAAAGGATACCCAAGAGCGCGCAGGAAACGATGCCCTTCGACAATCGCTGCTACGTTATTCGCATTGTATTGGCAATTATTTCTATTGAACTGATCCGGGTTATTTTGCGACGCGGCATAATTCATTACCGACATAAACAAGGAAAAAACTATCGCCGACCCGACGAAAGACTTCCAGCTGACGTTCTCCCTGGCGATAACAATAATGAAAATTAAAAACGAAATGCCAATAGCGATGAATAGATACGCATCTTTATAATGAAAATCAAAAAGCGGATATAATGCGAAAGGAGCGAGAACCACGGCTGCACAAACGGCGCCAAGCACCGTGAAGGACATGCCCAGTCTCGTCTCAAGCTTCTCACTACTCACTGCTGCGGCTGCGCCAATCAGGCCAGTTAATGGAAAGATGAGCGGATAGGCAAAATACACCCAATCCAGAGCAGTTTGGCCAATGGTCTGCCACGATATCCATAAGACGCCATAAAACGTGTAGGTCAGAACATAAAGCAAAGCAATCGTGCGCCGTTGGACACTCGTTTTGCTCCACCAAATGTAAAAGGCCAAAGGGATGCTTGTGACAAGACCGGCCGCGGCTGGGAGGAGATAAAGGCGATCTCGCGAAAGATACCAAGGGGTGCTCCAGTCATGCCACCATGAAACCTGATGACTTGCATCGGACACGAATGATGAAGCTAGTTTGAATTGCAGCAAGAAAAACCAGGGATTACGACCCACACCCCAATTGATTGCGCATAGAATAGCGGTAACGACCAAACCACCCAAGGTGCCCCACAAAACCGTCTTGACGATCGGCGGCCAACGGTGATGCCGCATTCTGAAATGAGCAAAAAAGAACACCACAGGGATAGGAACTAAGTTCACCATAACGATTATGCTGTGAACTGAAAGAGCGATCATCGCTCCAGTTGCTATTGTCCAACGTGCAGAAGCATTGGTCTCGGCAGCGCGGATTGCGCATATCCAAGATAACGCAAAAAACAACCCCCCACAACTATTGTGGTAGTCTGCGCCACCCGACGCATAGGAAAAAACATAGGTTGCGTAAAACAAAACACCAAAGAACGCGCCGACCCGACCAAGGGTCCGCAACATTACAGCATACAAAGCGGCAATTGTGCCACACATCAAAGTCATTTGCATGACAACACTTGAGTAGTAAGAACTCAAGTTACTTCTTACAACATACTCCAATAAAACCCACGGAAGTCTTGAAATCTTATAATAATCGTCAAGATAGGCGGGATCATTATAATTAAGGCCATAGCCTATATAATACCATGGATCGAGCCAGCCAATCGCTGTAAACATCCAATTGTCATTTATCAGCGCATAAGCAACGGGAATACATATCAAAACAATTATATCAAAATTCCGGTAAGCACCTGTATTATGTTCTGACTTACCATTCCACATAGGAAATCCGTTTCCGCTTTGCGCCCCAGGCCCTGTGCCATAAGCGAGGATAGCTATATTGCACGTGCTCAGCGGTCAACGAAACATCGACAGTTTTCCGCAGTTTGATAGATATCGAACGCGCCGGTTCAAATCATTTTGCGGCTGGGGATCCAGTGAGAAAGTGCAGGCATATCAGAAGCCTTGAAATTGCCCTTTGGGTGCAGGCGTGGTAGCAAGCGCCGTTTTCGTCAACCGGCAAGATAAAGCAGTCTAACATCCTTATGACCGAACCTACTCATACACAGCCTTCGGCCCCTGTTCTTGCCATCGACCTCGACGGGACCTTGCTGCGTTCCGATATGCTTTTCGAGACATTCTGGTCTTCCATATCGACCACGATCCAGCAGCCGCTGAAAAGTGTTCAGGAAGCGCTTGGCGGCAAGGCCGCACTCAAGCGCCTGCTTGCCACGCATTCCAACGTCGATCCTGCAACGCTTCCCTATAACGAGGGTGTGCTGCGCTATATCGAGGACTGGCGCGGCAACGGCGGCCGCGTCGTTCTGGTGACGGCGAGCGATCAGGCGCTGGCGGATGATATTGCCGCGCATCTCGGCCTTTTCGACGAAGTGCACGGTTCGGACGGCCGAAAGAACCTCAAGGGACATGCCAAGGCGGAGTTTCTTGTTGCCCGCTTCGGGGAAAAAGGCTTCGTCTATATGGGCGACTCCCGCTGCGACGTGGACGTCTGGCGGCACGCGGCAAAGGCCGTGACCGTCAATGCGAGCGCCGATGTCAAGCGAAAGGCCAGCGCGCTCGGAATCGCCTGCGAGCATATCGTCTCGGAGCCGGAGTCCTTCAAGCCCTACGTAAAGGCGATGCGGCCGCATCAGTGGCTGAAGAACATTCTGATCTTCCTGCCGATGCTGGCGGCCCATCAGTTCAACCTGGAAACCCTGTGGCAGGGCTTGCTGGCCTTCCTGGCGTTTAGTCTGATGGCGTCCGGCGTTTATGTGCTCAACGATCTGCTCGATCTGCATTCCGACCGCGCCCATCCACGCAAGCGCAGGCGCCCCTTTGCCTCAGGCGCTGCCTCGCTGATGCGTGGCTCCTTCATGGCACCCATGCTGATTGCCGCGGGCGCCGGCTTGTCGGCGATCCTGGGTGAACGGATGCTGCTTGTCATTGCCATCTATTTCGTCTTCACCACGGCCTATTCGCTTTGGCTGAAGCGGCAGATGGTGCTCGATATCTGCCTTCTTTCGATGCTCTACACGATCCGCATCGTGGCCGGTGGAACCGCCATGTCGATCCCGCTATCGGTCTGGCTGCTGGCGTTTTCGATGTTCTTCTTCTTCTCGCTGGCCGCCGTCAAACGACAGGCCGAACTCGTCGACATGCGCGAGCGCGGCGAGATCCTTGCCACGGGGCGCGGTTATCATGTTGACGACCTGCCGATCATTTCCATGATGGGCATTTCGTCCGGCTATGTGGCGGTGGTCATCATGGCGTTCTACGTCAATTCCGAAGCCATGGTGGTGCTCTATCACGAGCCCACGGCGCTGTGGGGCATCTGCTTCGTGCTGCTCTACTGGATCACGCATATGGTCATGGTGACGCATCGCGGCGAAATGCATGACGATCCCGTTGTCTATGCGGTGACGGACCGGCTCAGCCAGATCTGCGGCTTTTTCGTTCTGCTCTTCGTCGTGGCAGGAGTGGTGCTTTGACGCCGACGACGCTGATCCTGCGCTATTCCGCCTTCGCCGTGATCGCCACACTGATCAATCTGGGCAGCCAGCGGATCGTGCTTTTCTTCGGCTCGAGCGCGCTGCATTTTGCAGCCGCCATTGTCATCGGCACCGGCGCGGGCCTCGTCGTGAAATACATCCTCGACAAGACCTGGATCTTCTTCGACACCGAGGCCGGTATCGAGGCGCATAGCCGCAAGTTCACGCTCTATACGGTGATGGGACTGGTCACGACCGCCATTTTCTGGAGCATGGAGAGCGCGGCCTGGTTCCTGTGGCGCACGGAAGCCGCGCGCGAGATCGGGGCCGTGATAGGACTGGCAATCGGCTATGTCGTGAAATACCATCTGGACCGGCGCTTCGTCTTCACCGATGCGCGACTGAAGGCCATGTCATGATGCTGAGCGGCTGGGGGCGTTATCCCCGTCTCGACACCCGTCTTGAGGCCCCGCGCGGGGAAGAGGCGCTGCGCGCGCTGCTTGCCGACCCGCTGATTGCGCGCGGCAACGGCCGCGCCTATGGCGATGCCGCGATCGGCGCTCCTCTGACGGCGCAGATGCGCAGCTTCAATCGCATGATCGCCTTCGACGCGACAAGCGGCCAGCTGGTGGCGGAAGCAGGCGTGCAGCTGGCCGAGATCATCAGCGCCTTCCTGCCGCGCGGCTTCTTCCCGCTCGTCACACCGGGTACGAAATTCGTGACGCTTGGCGGCGCGATCGCCGCCGACGTGCATGGCAAGAACCATCACAAGGATGGCAGCTTTGCCGCCTGTCTCGACTGGATCGACGTCATGGGGCCGGATGGCGTGGTCACGCGCTGCTCGCGCGACGAAAATGCCGATCTCTTCGCCTGGACGGTGGGCGGCATGGGCCTGACGGGCGTGATCCTGCGCGCCGCGCTGCGGCTGCGGCGGGTCGAAAGCGCCTGGATCCGCCAGACCCTGCTGCCGGCGGCGAATATCGACGAGGCGATGGATCTCTTCGAGCGCAACGATGCGGCCACCTATTCCGTCGCCTGGATCGATTGCCTGAGCCGTGGCGCCGGACTTGGCCGCTCGCTGGTCATGCTGGGCGAACATGCGACGCGGGCGGAGCTGGACCTGAAACGGGCCGCCTCCCCCTTCGACATCGGCCGGCGTCCATCGCTGGCCGTGCCTTTCGACGCGCCGTCCGGACTGCTGAACAGCCTGTCGGTGCGCGCCTTCAACGAAGCCTATTACTGGAAGGGCCGCAGCGGCGCCGGCGAGAGCTATGTCAACTGGGACAGCTATTTCTATCCGCTCGATGCGCTTCTCAACTGGAACCGCATCTACGGGCGCAACGGCTTTGCCCAGTTCCAATGCGTGCTACCGCTGGAGAGTTCGGCGCGCGGCATGCGGGCGCTGCTGGAGATGATTTCGAATGCCGGCGCAGGCTCCTTCCTCGCCGTGCTGAAGCGCTTCGGCGCGCAGGAGAGCCGTTTCTCCTTCCCCATGCTCGGTTACACGCTGGCGCTCGATTTTCCGGTCAATGCGCGCATGCTGACGCTGATGGACCGGCTGGACCGCATCGTTCTCGAGCATGGCGGCCGCTTCTATCTGGCCAAGGACAGCCGCATGAGTGCGGCCACACTTGCCGCTTCCGATCCACGCGCGCAGGCGTTCCGCGACCTGCGCCAATCCCAGTCTCTCACCGGGCGCTTCCGCTCGGCGCAATCCGAAAGGCTCGCCCTGTGACCCAAGGTCCCGTTCTCATCATCGGTGCTGCCTCCGATATCGGCCGGGCGACTGCCCATGCCTTCGCCGCGAAGGGACATGCGATCCAGCTGGCCGCGCGCAACAGCGCCCGCCTTGCGGCAGACCAGACGGACATCGCCGTGCGCTACGGCGTCAGCGTGACGCTGCATGACTGCGACGCACTGGCGACGGAGAGCCATGCAGGCTTCGTCGACAGCCTGCCCGAATTGCCGCAGATCGCGGTCTGCGTGGTCGGCGTTCTGGGTGACCAGGCGCAAAACGAGCGGGACATCCAGGCGGCGGTCGCCGTCATGCGGGCGAATTATGAAGGCCCGGCCAGCCTTCTGGCCGTGCTGGCAAATCGCTTCGAGAGGCGGGGCACGGGTACGCTGGTCGGCATTTCCTCCGTCGCCGGCATTCGCGGGCGCGCCAGCAACTATGTCTATGGCTCCGCCAAGGCCGGCTTCACCGCCTTCCTCTCCGGCCTGCGCAATCGGCTCGCCAAGAAGGGCGTCCATGTCGTCACCGTGTTGCCGGGCTTCGTCAACACGCAGATGACGGCAGGCATGGACCTGCCGGCAAAGCTGACGGCCGAGCCGCAGGAAGTGGGCGAAGCCATCGCCCGCGCCGTCGCCAAGGGCCGCAACATCATCTATGTCCGCCCGATCTGGCAGATCATCATGCTCATCATCCGCCACATCCCGGAAGCGGTGTTCAAGAAGCTGAGCCTCTGACACCGCCTGGAAGGAAGAGCCTTCCCAGAAAGGTTGGATCGCGGCGCATTCCTTTGCGGCGCGAGTTCCTATAAAACGCCGTCACCCATTCCATCTTCAAGGTTGCCAAGAGCCATTCATGACCCAGACGTTCTCGATTGAAGCCATTGTCCTCGGTCGCAATGACAATTACGAGCCCAACTGGCTCGCCAAGCTCTATGCTTCGATCGCTTATAACAGGGCGCTGTTCGAAGGCAGCAACGTGGATTTTCGGGTGACCTTCGTCGAGTGGAATCCGCCGCCGGAAAATCCGCTGATCTCGCCGGATCTGGTGAAGACGTTCCCCCATGTCCGCGCCATCGTCGTGGATGCAGAGGTCCATGCCCGCCTCTGCACGGCGGACAATCTGGACTTCATGCTGAACCACTCCTACAACTGCGCTCTCCGCACGAGCAGCTCGGACTTCCTGCTGATCACCAGCGGCGATCTGTTCTTCGGCGAGCAACTGGCAGACAGGATCAAGACGAAGGGTCTCAAGCCTGGCTGCCTTTATCGCGCGGAGCGTGTCAATATCCGTGAAGATATTGACTTCTCGACCGCAGATGCGGCGATCCTCGAAAACCCCGCCAATATCGTCAGCATCAACACCTGCACCGAACCGCCCTATGACAAGCCTCCCTATACCCATGCCTGCGGCGACTTTCTGATGGTGGACCGGGCGACCATGAATGGTCTGCGCGGCTTTGACGAGGGCATTTCCTTTGCCCGGCTGCATCTCGATTCACGCTTCTGCTACAATGCCATGGCCGCCGGTCTGGATTGTGAACTGCTGGGACAGATTTTCCACATCAACCACGGCAATTCCTATATGAACCGGCCGAACAACTATCCGGGCAAGGCTTATGACTTCAATGCCAACCTGCCCTATCTGAACTCGCGGGACTGGGGCCTGCACACCCATACATGGCATGCGTTGGGCGAGCGCCTGTGGCGAATTTCCAGTCCCGACCTTGAACGTCCGGCTGACGGCCTGCCGTCAAGCGAGATCGAAACCGCCAACGCGGTTCTCCTGCGCATGGCGCAGGCGAAGAGCGGACGCCAGCCGCTTCAGCCTCTTGAACATATCCCGCTGGATGTGATCGAGATCGATCCGGCCAGCATTCGCGCTGAAGATCACTGGACAGGGTCCCTGGTCGAAGGGACGGCTGCGCCGGTCCTCATCACGACGGTTGCCGCGCAGTGGGGCTATTCGGCCTTTCTGCGAGTGGAGATTCCGCAGGAGAGTCAGTTAGACTGGAGCTGGATGAAGCTCGACATGGAAGGCGTGTCGGGTCAGGCCGGCGTCAGCGCACTTTCCGGCAACGACTTGATGAATGAGCATTACATCAACGGCGACGGTCGGCGTCAGGTTGTCTACATTCCCATGCCGGCGGATGGCGAAGGCCTGATGTTCCGCAATTCAGGCGCGGAGGGGCCCGCGCAATTGCGCGTTCACGCCATCACCTTGCTCCGGCAGGCGCGGGTTCAGATGAGCTTCGACCATTTGTTACTCCCGAATGAGGCACATTGAAAGGCGAGCCACTCCATGTCAGTCCGTGTCCTTTTCCTCGGCAGCCACCTTCGCAGCTTTCACTGCTTTCGCTATCTGTTGCAGAATGTGCCGGAGGCACATGTCGTCGCGATCGCGCCGCATCGCCGCCAGCCGCCGATCCGTCCGGATCAGGATGTCCGCATGCTCGCCGAACACTATGGCATCCCGGTCATCGAGCATGATGCGATCAAAGATCAGGACTATGACCTCGGCATCAGCCTGCTCTACGACCGCATCCTGCCGCCCGAAATTGTCGATTACCCGCAGCGCGGCTTTGTCAACATTCATATGGCCCCCTTGCCGCGTTTCCGCGGCGCCAATGGAGTGATGCATGCGATCCGCCTTGCCCGCCAGGACAATGTCTGGGAATTCGGGGTCACCATGCATTATGTCGACCACGGGCTGGATACGGGGCCGATCATCGAAATGCTGCCCGTGCCCATTTTCGAGGACGACACGGCCTACGATCTTCACACCCGTGCCTCCGGCCGCATCTTGGAACTGTTCACACGAAACATTCACCGCCTGATCGAGGCGGATGGTCGAATTCCGGCACAGCCACAAGATCCCGAGGCGGTCTCCTACTATTTCCGCAGACGCGACGTGATTTCCGAGATCGACATCACCCGTGATCCGCAGCAGATTTACGATGAGGTGCGCGCAATGACCTTCCCCGGCAAGCGCAAGCCCACTTTCCATATCGGCGACAAGCGTTTTTACATTTCGATCGAGGAATAATATGGAGCAGCCTCTACTCAAACTGCATCTGGGTTGCGGGTCACGCTACATCCCCGGCTTCGTAAATATCGACCGGCGGCCCTTGCCGAATGCGGATCGTGTACACGATGCCCGCACTCTTGAATTCGTCCCGAACAACAGCGTTTCGCTGATCTATGCCGGCCAGATCCTCGAATATTTCGACCGGGAAGAGGTTCAGTCCGTTCTGGCCGAGTGGAGTCGAACGCTGGTCTCGGGCGGCATCCTGCGCCTCTGCGTTCCGAACTTCGAGGTTTATACGCGGCTCTATTTGACAGGTCTTTCGCTGGACTGGTTCGTGGGCTCCATGTACGGGCGGATAGCCAGTGGCCCGGGGCCCTATGATTATCATCGCACCACCTATGACGAACCATCGTTGCGCGGTGTACTGACACGGGCCGGCTTCGTGGACATCGCGCACTGGGACTGGCGCACCACCGAACATGCCGACATCGACGACTTTTCGCAGGCCTACTTCCCGCACATGGAAAAGGAACGCGGCATTCAGTGGAATCTCAATCTGGAAGGGCGAAAGCCGTAAGGCCAAGGGGGCTATCATGACGGACTTGTTGAAACTTCATATCGGCTGTGGGAAACGATACATTCCCGGCTTCGTTCATATCGACCAGGTGTCTTTCCCGCATATCGACCACCTGCAGGACATCCGCCGTCTGGATTCGTTCGAAGCAAAGACTGCGTCGCTGATCTATGCCTGCCAGGTCATAGAATATTTCGATCGGGAAGAGGTCATCGAGGTTCTGAGCGAATGGCGCCGCGTTCTTGCGCCCGGCGGCATCCTGCGGGTCTCGGTTCCCAACTTCAAGACCATGGCAACGCTGTATCAGGCCGGCCTGCCGCTGGAGTGGTTCCTCGGCACGCTGTACGGGAAGATCCCGGACGGTGAGGGCGGTCACATCTATCACCGGACGACCTATGACGAAGCTTCCCTTGCCTCCGTCTTCGTCAAGGCCGGCTTCGAGCGACCGGAAATCTGGGACTGGCGCCAAACCGAACATGCCGATGTCGACGACTTTTCGCAGGCCTATTTCCCACACATGGAAAAGGAACGCGGCATTCTGTGGAACTTGAACATGCAGGCCTATTGCCCGGCCTGAGACACGCCGGCAAACAAGCGGGCCTGAAACGAGAACGGCGCGGGATCATCTCCCGCGCCTTTTTCTTTAAGACGTCATCAGATCGAACTTGCGACCGATGCGCTCGCCAATGAATGCGTGAAGATCGCCCGGCGGATTGGCGCCCAGCGCGAGATAACGGCCCATGGCGAGCTGCTGCGTTTCGTTGAGGCAGCGCCAGCAGTCGAGCACGGTGCTCTTTGCGGCTGCGGACCAATCGATCGAGGCAAGCTCCGGCATCATGTTGACGACGACGGTCAGGTCCGCGCCGGCGAGCGTTTCTTCCGCCGTTGCGTTGAAGGTGAGGACGGAAGTCAGCTCCGGTGTGTTATCAGCCGTGACCAGCGGGTCCCAGGCCAGAACCTTGCGGCCGTCGGCGTTGAGCGCGCGGGCGAGCTTGACGGCGTAGGATTCCTCGATGACCGGGGTTCCAGGCTTGTAGGACAGGCCTATGATGCCAACGGTGCGACCACGCGGAGCAAGTGCCATGACCTTTTCCAGCACATATTTGCCATGGTGGTCGTTGGAGGCATGCACGGTACGCGGAACCGTGCTGGGCGAGCCGATCGCATCCATGAATACGGCCAGCGCCAGGTTGTCGCGCGGCCAGCAGGGCCCGCCATAAGGAACCGCGCCCTTGAAGAAGCGACGGCCCATGCGGTGCGTCAGTGCGCCGGTGATGCGGTCGACATTCGCGCCGGGCACTTCGCCGCAAATGGTCAACAGCATGTTGGCGAAGGCGACGCGCATGGTTTCATGCGTGTTGGACGCGACCTTGGTGATTTCCGCCTCGATGGGCGTCATGCGCGCGAGCGGCGGGGCATTGCGCAGCATGGGCTGCAGCGCTTCCAGGATCAGATCACCACAGGCCGGCGTCGCCTCGCCGATCAGGACATAGTCCGGCGTCTCGAAACCCTTGACCACTTCGCCGAGCGCGATGAAGGCCGGGTTGTAGCAATAGTGCAGCGTCTCGCCGACCTTGCGGCCCGAAGCCTCCTCGAGCGCGGGAATGACCGAGTAATCAGACGAACCGGGCAGCATGGTCGAGACGATGGAGATGCCATGCGGCGTTGTCTTCTTGCGCAGTGCTGCGCCAATGCTTTCGCAGGCCTTCAGGATGAAGGAATTGGAGAAGCCGCCGAGCTGGTTCGACGGGCTGGGCACGATGACGAAGGTCACATCGCTGTTGAGGATCGCATCGTCCATGTCCGTCGTGGCACGGAAATTCTTGGCGTGGGTCCGCTTCAGACGTTCCATGACGCCCAGTTCGTCGGTATGGATCGTTCCCGAACTGATTGCGTCGACCAGGCCGGCGGAAACGTCGACGCCCACAACCTCCTGGCCACCATCAGCCAGGCTGGTCGCCAGCGTCAGCCCCACTTTACCCAAGCCCACTACCGAAACACGCATTATCTTCTCCTGAACCCCCGCGACCTGTTCGTCGCCGTCAAAACCCGCGGCGCACGGGCCGCTTATCAATTCATTATGCCCGATTGGAGCGAAACGGCTTCAATACCTGCCCGCTTTCCTTCACCGCACGCGCGACGCGCATGGCCTGTTCCTCGGTCAGGCCCGTGCCGAACGGCAGATAGACCGCATGGCGGCTCCAGAGGTCTGCGTTCGGAAACGCCACGTCGGCCAGATGCTGATAAGGCGGATGTTCGCTCACCGTGCGATACTGCTGCACAGCGCGGATACCCTTTTCACCGAGCGCTGCGACCAGCGCGGCGGGGTTGTCCGCCAGGACGATGTTGTGCAGCGGCGCTTCGTTGCCGGGAATACGATAGATATGATCCGGCAGCTCTTCTGTCAGAACGGCATAGGACGCGCGGCGGCGCGACAGCCGGTCTTCCAGCGTGTCGAGCTGGGCCATGCCGAGGGCTGCGAGAATGTCGTTGCAGCGCAGGTTGTTGCCGATGCCGTGATTGAGATTGGTCTTGCGCCACTCCGTGTCGCCGTGGTCGGTAAACCGGATGACGTTGTCACGCACTTCGGCGTCATTGGTCAGCACCGCTCCGCCCTGCCCCGTGGTCAGCACCTTCGGCACCGAGAAGGAGTAGCACGAGACATCACCGAAACTGCCGGCGCGACGTCCTTCGAAGGACTGGCCGACCGCGCAGGCGGCATCCTCGATCAGCAAGAGGTTGCGCTCCTTGCAGAAGGCTTCGATGTCGACAAGGTCCTGGCCGGTCGCGCCGGAAAAGTTGACATAGCAGACGGCGCGGGTGGCCGGCGTCACGCGGCGTTCCAGCTCCTCGACCGTGATGACGGCGCGTTGCGGGTCGATATCGACGAGACGCGGGCTGAACTCGTAGGAGCCGAAACCGTTGATCGTGGAAACGACGCCATAGGCGGGCACGAGGATTTCGTCGCCGCGCTTGAGACCGATCGCGACGGCGGCCACTGTCAGCGCCATCGTGCCGCTGACAGTCAGCTCGCCATAGGAGCGGCCGGCAAAGGCTGCCAGAGCCTCTCCGAAAGCCTTGGTCTTGGGGCCGGGCCCGACGAAGCCGATGCGCACCTGATGCGCGACAGCTTCCGCATCCGCATCCGTGAAGAGCGGCTGCATGTTGAAGACGGCGTTCTCGGCGCTCATGATACGGTTCCGATCAGGGGCTTGCGCTCGGGCAGCGGGATTGCGCTGTGGCCCGGCCAGGCGGCGTCGCGGAAGGCGTTGGTGCGGACGGACTCAACGGTTTCCAGGAAGGCGTCCTCCACCGTCAGGCAGCAGCGGAAGCCCAGCTCGTTCTCGATGCGCGCACCGGTGACGCGGTAGTCGCGGTTGTCGGGATTGGCCGCAGTGACGCGGATCTTCGCGTCGGGGAAGTGCTTGAGCACCATGTCGGACAGATCGCTCTTGCGCAGGTTCTCGCCGACGATGTTGAAGACCCGGCGATTGACCTTGGCAACGTCAGACCCCAGGACGTGAACAACGGCGCGAACGCCATCGCGCACATGCAGGAAGGGCCGCCAGGCTTCCGGCTTGTAGATCTCGATCTCGCGGCCGGAAATGGCGTCACGCGCCAGTTCGGAGACCAGAAGGTCGAAACGCATGCGGCCGGACAGGCCGCAGATCGTGCCGAAGCGCAGCACGGTGGTAACCGTCTTGCCGTTGAAGCCGAGCATGTCGCGCTCTGCGGCAACCTTGGTGCGGGCGTAAAGCGACAGCGGCGTCAACGCCGCCTCTTCGTCGGCCAGAACATCCGGCGAGGACACACCGTAATTGGAGCAGGTGCTGAGGAAGACCACGCGGCCGACGCCCTTGTCTTCGCACAGCGCCAGAAGCTTCGAGGGCACCTTCTCGTTGATGGAAACGGTTGCTTCCTCGTCGATCGAACAGGCCGCTTCGCCGACCATGGCGGCCAGATGAACGACGGCATCCATGCCGTCCAGGGCGTTCGTCAGCGTCTCTTCGTTACGAACATCGCCCACGCGCAGTTCGAAACGATCTGCAGCGCTGAAGATCAGAAGGGGCTCGAGACTATAGATACCCTTGTCGAGCACACGAACGGAATGACCTTCCATCAGAAGCTGCGCCACAAGTGCCGTGCCGATATAGCCAGCACCGCCCGTCACCAAAACCTTCATCATATACTCCGTGGCCTATAGTCCGCCGCCTGCACGTCTTTCCGGCCTGCGCGCGGGATTTGATATACTTGTTTCAAGCCGATTGTCCACGTTTGGATCAAAGGCTTCGGGTTCGTCATAAAAAGATTGGGGACTTTCTCAATCCTTGAATCTCGACGTCCAAAACGATGGCCGCCAGCAGCTTGTTCTCCCCGCCTGCCAATCAAACGTCCCTCGGAAGACGAGTGACTGTCACCGCATCCAGCGTCACCTCGACCTGTCCGGGAACCCACAACCGCAGCTGTATCGGCTGCATGGCGTGGGCGGCATCGATGACAAAGGCGCGCTCCCAGGCGATCGCCCCCTCATTGCCGAGCGGGATTTCCAGCGTGTCGATCACCTTTTCATCGACGACGATCTCCAGTACGAGCGCCGGCGCTGCCGGCTTTTTCTCCAGGTCGGCGACGGAGATACCGACCGCCACGACATAGTCGCCCGCGGCGAGACGCGCATAGGGGCCGAACACCATGTGGCCTTCAACGCCCTTGGGCGATGTGATGGTGCGGCCCTTCTTCAGGCAGCCCTCGCCGACGGACATGTCGAGCGTCCAGTCCCGCGGACCCGGCCGCTCGGCAAGATCGGACGCAGCCGCAAGCTCTGCGGCAGCCGCCAGGCGTGCCGGAAGCAATTGCCGGGGATCGGATTCGAAGCTGCGGATATAGTCTTCATATGTCTTCGCGCCGAGGACATTCCGCTCGGGAACCAGCATGTCCAGCGCCTCGGCGATCGGCAGACCGGCGACGTCGCTCATGCCCCTCTCGCGCAGCGCAATCAGCAGGGCTGCGGCATAGTCCTGCAAATTGAACGTGTCATAGAGAACGATCAGCTTGAGGAATGCGCGCGGATCATTGCGATCAAGCAGATCCTGCATGGCGATCGGATCGAGAACCGGATCGAGAACATACACCGCGTCGCAGGCCTGGACCGCACCGGTCTTCGTCTGGGCGAACATGTCGATGGCAAAGTGCCCCGGCAGTGCGGCACGGGTGTAGCGGTGGATGTCGAGATCGGCGAGGCGATAGCCGCGATCGCGCATCAGGCGATCGATGTCGCCATAGACGGTTCCGCGGCGGCCGCGCATTTCGTGAAACTGCGCCTCGGTAATCAGCGCAAGAGGCCTGTCGGCCGCGGAAAGCAGATCCTGCGCGCCGATCCACACTTCGAAGTCGTAGCTGTCGACATCGCATTTGACGACATCGACCGAGCCGAAGGACGGATTGCGGGCCAGCCATTCGTCAAGCGAGATACGCTCTTCCGAATAGACGACCTCCGCGCCGCTGTTGAAATGTTCCTGGATGATATCGTAACGGGCGACTTCGCTGGCGCGGACCGAGCTCAGAAGCGCAAAGGCGTGACCGGGACCGGAACTGTTGCGCGGGTCTTCCGGCACGACGGTTTCGGGCAGCGCCCTGCCGCCATTGCCGATCCATGCTGCAGCATAGGAGACATCCGGATTGGTCTCGACGCGGTTCAGCCGCTCAACCTCGCTGACGAGCGGATCGAAGCCGACGGCCTTGAGATGCGGCTCGAACTGCCGCCAGAAGGGGTCTATCCCGCCAGAAGCGCCGACGTCGAGAACATAAAACCGCGCGTCGTTGAAAAGCCCGCGGTCTATGCATTCTGACAAAAGGCGGGATTTCCGCGAGTATGTGCTAAGCGTCATGAAATCCACTCCGATTGAAAATTCTTCCGGGCCTCGATAGCCCGGTCCTGCACTCGGCCGAGAGTTCCTGCGGACGAATGCGAGTGTCCGTCCTGTCACGTCCCGTTGCGAAAGCGGGCAAACCGACCCCGTCTCCGCCAATCCTTATTCGTCCGCATTCATCCCATGCGGTCCGTTTTCGCGTCTTCGCCGCTGGCAAAGGCGATGCGCCCCTCAGGGACGCTCGGCGATCTTCCTGACAACCAGGGACTTCATGGTCACCGGCCATCGGCCCGATGCATCCACGACGAACTCGAGGAGCTTGCCGTTGGACTCCTCGCCGACGTTGAAGGGCAGCAGCAAACGCGTTTCGCCCATACGATCGACCTCGGCGGAGACTGACGCAAGCCCCTGCTCGCCATCGCGAACATCAATGAAAATTTCCGACCGGTCCTGCCGGCCGAACCGCTCCTGCAAAGGCATCGTCTTGTCTGAGGAGCCGGACCGAACGACGGCTTCCAAGGAATAGGCGCCCTTGGGCAAGGTTATGTAAGGCCCGTAGAGACAGGTCCTTCGTCCCTCCAGCTCGTCCCCCCCCCGCAGCACCAGACCGGAGGCGGTGTAGCCCTCAACCGCATCGGTGATGCTTGCAAGCGGGAGACAGTTCAGCGGCGCCATGTCGGCGGCCGACGTGACGCCGTCGGTGCGTGTGACCGTGATGGAATCGACGGCGACGCTGCCCGCAAGGTTCGAGCCGATTACGAACTCCAAGGAGCCGAGACCGGTCTGCCTCGAGATGGCGAAGTCGACGCTGATCTTGCAGTTGCGCAACTCCGTGGCGCTGTAGGGCCGCGCAAAAATCAGCCTGGGGCCGACCTTCAAGGCCACACGTGCGAAACGGCCCTCGCGGGTCTGCTGTTCCGCATCCCGCTCGGCGATGTCGCACGAGAGTTCGACATCAAGGCGGAAGGAGCCGAACTCGAGATGGAGATAGGGTCCATAGATCGCATCCCGGATCGGAGAGCCGGCCTGCTGGGGCCGCGTAGCGGGGCGGCCGTCGGCGAGCACGAGCCCGTGCTCCGTCACCATCATCTTTTCCCGCGCGTCGATGAGTGCGGGCATGTGCTTGCGCGACTTCACGAAACCATGGCGCAGGCGGCAGGAAAACGGTGTCTTGGCACAGTCGACGATCGAGGTAATGATCGTCTCGCCGCTCGTGTGAACCGCATTCAACGCAACAACGCGGCGCGGGCGGCCCTCTTCGTGGCGCGTCTGCTCGGCGAAATCGATGTCCCACAACTTCTCAAGCAGGCCCGACATCTCGTCCTCAGGCAGAATTTCGGGCACGCCGAAATTCACGACGAATGTATCGGCACGCGCGATCAGCGCTTGTGCGTCTGCCTCCGGGACATTTTCATCCCAGGTCTCGATAACATGGCCATTGCCGAGCGCTTTGAGCGCGCTGGCGAAGAGATCATACATCTGGCCGCGCGGACCGACCCACAAAATCCTGTGACCGGAGCGGGCATTGACGAAGAGATCCAGCAGGAAGGGCAGGATGTGGCCGGCATGGGCCGGATTCTTGTCGAAATAGCCCTGCTTGTAATAGGACAGGATCGGGCTTTCGAGCCGGGGCTGCAGAACCTTGTCGAGTGCGGCAGCGTAGCCGACCTGCGTACGACCGGTGAGAATGACTTCCTCGATTTCCTCATTTGCCAGACCCCAGACATCGGCCTGCTCGGGAATGCCCGGCTCGGTCACGTCATCGATGAAGGTCTTGAGGCTGTTTTCGACGGCGCCGCCCTTGTGCATGGCGGTGATCTGCCGGGTATGATCGCAATGATAGCCGTAGACGAAGGGCGCCGCATCGCCGACCGCGCCGTGGACGAAGCACAGGCGCTTGGAAATGTTGGAGTCCACATGCCAGCCGCGCAGCATTTCCTCATGGAACCCCTGATAGCGAAACATGTCTTCGCGCAGCATCAGCTGAAAATCGCCCGGTCCGTCATAGAGGATCGTGTCAGCGCCATAGACCACCTCGTTGAGGTGATAGCGCCAGCCCCATTCACGGGTCAGTTCGATTACGCGGGCGGGATCGGTGCGGTCGAACTGGTCTTCCCAAAGCGTTTCCGGAATTTCGAGCCGCGGCGCACAGTAGAACCCATCCTGTAATCCCGCCACCGCATCGGTGAGCGAACGCCCTTCGCGCGGCACGAAAATCATGTCCGTATTGGAGGACAGGATCCAGCGGTTGTTGGGGTTGGAACGACGGATCGCGGCGTTGCGGGAAATCGGCTCCAACGCGATCAGATGCGTCTTCTTGGCAAAGAGGCGACGATGGACCTCGGGCCGTACGCGCAGAATGCGCAGCTTGGCCTTGGCCGAGGCGGTCAGGGTATCCTGAATCGCCTCGGGAAATGTCGGGAAATCGTCCGGCGTATTGTAGTCGACGAACAGGATTTCATCATCCTGACCGGTCAGAACCTCCGCCATGCAGTTGAGGCTGAGCGCCGCGCGCTTGTGCAGGTTATAGCCATAGTTGTCATTGCGGCCGTAAAGGACGAGCGAGATCATGGCTTTTCACCTAGCACGAGGAATGTCGATCAGTTGGCGGTTTTCGATCCCCAACCGAGCCAGACGTGGTGGGCTGCGGTGGGAAGCGAACCCTGGGCGTAGAGACGCCAGGGGTCAATGACGGCCTTGCCTGCGAAATCGCCGGCAGCAAGCTGACGATAGGCGTCCCAGGCGGTCATGACGACCACGATGTCGGCCTTGGCAATGGCCGCGCGCGTGTCGGCTTCCACCGTTGCACCCGACGGCAGGCTTGCAGCCGACAGGCTCGTCAACGCTTCCGGATCGCTCAGAGAGACACCGTAACCGGCTTCCAGCAGCTGTGCGGCCAGCGCAAGACCCTGGCTTTCCTCGATGACCGGCGTGTTCGGCTTGTAGGCAAGACCGAGAATGGCCACCTTGGCGCCCGGCTTGTTCAGCGCGGCAACAGCACGGCTCAGACGGGTCGACTGGTGCGAGTTGATGACGTCGGTGGCGACGGCCAGATCGGTGTTGGCGCCCAGCGAACGTCCCAGCGCCGCAAAGGCCTTGTTGTCGCGCGGGAAGCACGGGCCGCCATAGGCGATCGCGCCGCGGATATACTTCTTGCCGATGCGGCTATCCGCGCCCAGCGCCATCGTGACAACGTCGGCATCCGCGCCATCCAGATGATCGCACAGATCGGCGATCATGTTGGCATAAGAGATCTTCGTGGTCACATAGGTATTAACCGAGATCTTGCAGATTTCGGCATTGACCCAGTTCATGCGCTGGAATTCCGGATTGCTCTCGGTGGAGTTGCGGTAGACAGACTCCAGAACGCTGCCGGCCTTGTCGTCGCTTTCACCGATCAGGATCATGTCGGGGTAGAGCATGTCGCGCACAACGGTGCCGAGCGCGATGAATTCCGGATTGTAGCAAAGACCCAGATTTTCGCCGACCTTGCGGCCCGAAGCTTCTTCGAGAGCCTCGCGGATGACGCCGCCCGTCGAGCCCGGCATGACCGTGGAGGTCACGACAACGACGTGATAGCCATCCTTCTTGCGCAGGGCCGCCCCAATCTCCTTGACAGCCGAAATGACGTAGTCATTGCGGAAGAACCCGCCCTCGCCGCTCGGCGTCGGCACGATGATGAAGGAAATCTCCGATGCCAGAACCGCTTCTTCCATGCTCGTCGTGGCACGGATGCGGCTCATGTTGGCGGTGATCATCTCCTGGAGACCGGGCTCCGGAACAGGCGCACGGCCGGCATTGATGGCATCGACATAACCTCCATTGAGGTCCATACCGACAACATTGAAGCCCTTCTTGGCGAAGACTGCGAGCATCGGTGCGCCGAGCTTACCGAGCCCGATAACGGAAAGATTCTGAACCATGACTTTTTGGGAACCTGATTTAATCGGCGTTACTTCGCCTTGACGTCGCGCTTGGCTACCTGTGCGGCAACCCACGGATATGTTTTCGCAACTCACTCAGCAAGGCTCGCGGAAGGCGGCCCGGCTCAGCTTGCTGCGGATGAGAGCGTTGCGGCCACGCATCGCGAGCGAACCCGGGATGTGGCGGTCGTTCACGACCTTGCAGTTGCCATTGTCGCGCAGGTCGGCAACAACGAAATCGCCTGCTTCGGGTTCGGCAAGCTCGGGAAACTTCAGGTCGATCCCGCGGACCCAGAAGCCTTCGCGTTTCGACCGCCTTACAACATGGGGGCCAATAAAGCCCCCCGCCCCGCAGACCAAAGCCGTTTTTGTCATTTCCAGTTGCCCCAACCTCGTTCGTGGACGGTTCTTTAGTGAAGTTTTAACGGGCTTGCAAGGCTTCGCTAACCGTCACACGAGAACTGTCCCAAATACATTCTCGCGCCTTCGGGGGCCGCTTTTGCCGGATCTCAGGTGCGGAAATCGCGCCGGAAGGCGGCGTATCAGGCGAGGCTTTTCAGCGCGGCGAGGATATCCGCGGCGACGTCGCGCCAGGTGCGCAGGACAGGTCTGGCGGCGGCGATTTTCGCCTTCAGAGCGGCATAGCCGGCTTCGTCGGCCTGGAGGTGTGAGATGATCTTTGCAAGCTCCGCCGGCTGGCGCGGATCGAAGTAAAGCGCCAGATCGCCGCCTGCCTCGCGCACGGCCGGCACGTCGGCGGCCAGGGCCGGCGCTCCGCACCACAGGCCTTCGCTGACGGGAAGCCCCCACCCTTCCATGAAGCTTGGGAGGACGACGGCAAAAGCGTTGCGATAGAGTTCGGCAAGCTCGGCCTGATTGGGGTTGAAGACGAAATGCACCTTGCCCGCCAGGGGCGCGAACCGTGCGGACTTGAGATAGCGATCCACACTCTTGCGGCGCGCGCCGGCCAGAACGAGATCGGGAATGTCTTCGCCACGCTCGCGAAGGCTCAACAGCGCCTCGACCACGCATTCGAGGTTCTTGCGTCCGGTATTCGTTCCGACGCAAAGAAGATAGCGCGCGACCGGCGAGCGTTTGACGACGGGTTCTTCGGACGGCCGCAATTCGTGACAGAGCGGGGTGGCGACCACCTTCGGTGCGGGCGGCAGAATGCCTCGCGCCGAGAAATCGAGGACTTCATTCTCCGTGAAGCGGGAATTGGCCAGGATCATCGCGGCGGCGCCGACCACGACGGTGTTGTCGTGCAGGAAGTTGCGCTGCGGCTTGAAGCCCGGCTTGCCCGAGAAATCATGCAGGGGCATCATGTCATGCAGCAACGGGACAAAGCTGAATTTCGCGCCGTTCTTCTCCAGCGCGGTCAGATAATCCGACATGATCTTCGGCCGTCCGAGGGAGACGAGGATCTGCCCGTTGAGGTCGACGGGACGCACATGGCCCTGCGGGATCGTCGCCCAGCGCCGACGGTTCCGGTAGTCGACGATCTTGCGCGCCAGCCAGTAGACGGCGGCCTTGGCCGGATTGTTATCATAGAGGCTTTCGCGCAGGCGCACAGGCGTTGCCGACGGAGGCAGGCCGTGATCGAGAACGCCGGTCGGCGAGTTGCCGCCCACCCGGGGCGTCACTTCGAAAAAGTGGCCATGGAGCGGCGAATAGACGACGTAACCGACATCGGGATCGAGCTTTGTCAGCTCGTAGGCGACTTCCATCACCGTGCGGGCAATGCCGTAATAGCGAAACTTGACGCCGGAACTCAAATACAATTCGGATAAATCGAAATAGATATGGGCCATTGTTACCCGCTGGGCAGGCGCGTGTCGTGAGACATCTCAGGCCGCGCGCATGTTCTTGGAAATCGCCGGGCATATAGTGACAAGGGTCACGGCGTGTCAAACAGTCAATCGAAGGCGGTTCAGGACTCCCGCGTTTCGAGCTTCCGCAGCGCATCGCCGACCATGTCGGGGCCGAGCTTTTCCAGACAGTTGAGATGGCCGAGCGGGCAGGTTCTCTTGCCGCAGGGGGAGCATGGCAGGTTGAGCGACACGGTGACGGCGCGGTCGGATTGCGGCGGGGTATGGGCCGCAGAGGTCGAGCCGTAAACGCCGACCACCGGAACGCCGACGGCTGCGGCGACATGCAGCAGACCGCTGTCATTGGCCACGACACAGCGCGCGGCCGCGGCCAGATCGATGACATCCGTGATGCTCGTCTGGCCCGTGAGATCAATGGCTTCGGGCGTCAGCGCCCGGATTTCCTCGGCCGCTTCCTTGTCCTTTCTGGAGCCGACCAGAACGACCTTCGTTCCCTCCCCGTTGAACTTGTCGGCAAGGCTCGCGAAGTGTCGCGCCGGCCAGCGCTTGGCAGGCCCGAACTCCGCACCGGGCACAAGGATCGCAAAACCGCCGCGGACGAGACCGAAGCGCGCCAACAGCGCATCCTGGTTGGCGATGTCGATGCTGAGAGAGGGCTTCAGCAGAAGGCACTGATCATCGAAGACATGGCTGTCGGCCAGCGCCTGATAGGTCGCCATCGTCTTCTTCTTCTGCCCGCCGGGCAATCCGATGATGCGGTTCAAAAGGCCCCAGCGCTGCTCCTTCAGATAGCCGATGCGCTCGGAAATGCCGGCGGCGAAGGGAACGAGGGCGGATTTCCAGCTTCCTGGCAGGATATAGGCCGACCGGTAGCGGCCCTTCAGGCTGCGCCCGAAACGCCAGCGATCCGCCAGACGCGCCTCGCCGTGATCGAAGGGCATGGCAATGGCGTTGCGCACCTCCGGCATACGGGCGAGTACGCCGAGCGCCCAGGCCGGGGCCGTGACATCGATGGCCGACTGGGGCGCGCGCCGCTTCAGGGCCTTGAACAGGGCCTGCGCCATGACCATGTCGCCGATCCAGCTTGGTCCGATGATCAGGATGTCTGCGTCTTTACTCATCTGCTACTGTCCAATCGTTCCGTCTCGCGGGGCGGTCATGCGCGTTACAGCGCGCCGCTCTCGCGCAGGAAGTCAAAAAGGTTGCCGCCGGGAAACAGCAGACCGCGAAGCCGGGCCGCCGCCGCCGCCTGCATATCGGTCGTCTTGTCGCCGATCATCAGGCTGTTTTCCACGTCTACATTCCATTCGTCCACCAGATCCAGGATCATGCCCGGCTCTGGCTTCCGCCAATCGGGATCGCGCCGGTAACGCGCGTCTGCCGCCCCTTCATGATAGGGCGCGCTGCGCTCGTCATCGATCCGAAGCCCCGCGGCGCCCAGTTCACGGCCAATCCGCGCGCGCACCAGATTATAATCGTCCTCGTCGTAATAGCCCCGCCCGATCCCCGACTGGTTTGTGACAACAAGGATATGAAAGCCCTTATCGCGAAAATGTCCAATGGTTTCAACAGCACCGTCTAGAAGACGAATGTTGCGGAAGTCGCCGACATAGCCGGTGTCCTCAATGATCACGCCATCGCGGTCCAGAAACAGGGCCGGGCGAGCGCTGACCGGGCGGCTCAGGACGCGGTGCATTTCCTCGATCGCGCAGACGATGTGATAAAGGCTGGAGGCAGGCGCGGGCTCGTCAATGGCCTCGCCCGCGGCGGAGAGGCGGTCCACCCAGAGGCCAGGCTCGACGCCCGACAGGAAGACCATCAGCGCGTCGGCCGATTTTGCAGCCTTTTCCAAGGCATACTGCCTGTCGCTCGCGCCGCATGTCAGTTCGGCCATCAGCAGCCAGGCCTTCAGGCGCTCTGTTTGCGGCCAGAGGCGGAAAGCATTGTCCAGAGGCTTGAGGTCATGATCGAGACCATTTCTCACCAGCCCGGTCCGCTCGTCGATCCCGAAGCTTTCGCCGATCTCGACCAGTCGGCGCGCGGCCACCAGAGCCTCCTTGCGCCCTCTCATCCGGCCCCAGCGCGCCAGAAGCCAGGCCCATTCGAACTGGTGTCCGGGCTCGACCGGAGCGGCCGGTTCATCGCGCTTGACGGACCAATCATCCCGAAAATATTCGCGCACGGCGCCCGTCTGCGGGCAGATGAAGCGAGTAAGGCTGAGATTGCCGATCTCGTCGGCAAGCGCGATCCAGCGGGCCCTTTTTCCGGTGTCCGGCAATTCCGCCCAGGCCAGACAGGCTTCGAACAGATGCATGTGCGGATTGGAGCGCAAAGGCGCTACGGGCGGCACGGCCTCCTCGAAACCGGCCTGCGGGTGCTTCCACCCGGCCATCATCGCGTCCAGACAGGAGAGCGCGTCCTGCTCGATCGCGACACGGTCCGCCTCCAGCGCGGTCGCCGCGGCGCAAAGACCGAACAGCGCGAAGGCGTGATCGTAGAGATCGAAGGCGGCATCGCGCCGGCCCTCGATTACATCGACCGTCCTTGCAACGGTGCCATCCGGGTTGATGCCATGGCCTCTCAGGAAGCGCCAGCCATGCTCGACCGCCCCCTGCGCATCGCCCGGCCAGCCCATTTTGCCGGCCGCCGCGAAACTGTAGATCTGGCGGCCGACCACCCGCGTCCGCCGTGCGGCTTCAATCGTCCGGCCTGAGTGATCAATCTTCTCGAAGAAGCCGCCCTTTTCGTCATCCCTGCCGATGCTGTTCCAGAGCGGCAGCGCCGCGTGGAAGAGCCAGTCCTTCAGGGTCAGATAACGGGAGTGCGCCAATTGAAAACTGGTCTGCGGCATTTCCAATGGGACTCTCTTGCGAAAGGGCTACTCAACGATATCTGTCGGAATGCTGCAAGTAATTCTCGACATAATCGCGCATGCCATCTTCCAGCGAGATTTGCGGCTCGGCGTAGCCCAGGCGCTTCACCTTCGTCATATCGGCTTCGGTGAAGTACTGATACTTGCCGCGGATGGCTTCCGGCATGTCGATGAACTCGATCTCGAGCGCCTTGCCGGTGATGGCGGCCATGCTGCGGACAATGTCGGCGAAGGAACGCGCGCGGCCGGAGCCGGAATTGAAGATGCCGCTGATGTCGGGGCGAGACAGGAACCACATGACCAGGGACAGGCAGTCCTTCACATAGACGAAATCCCGGCGCTGTTCGCCATCGGCCATATCAGGCCGGTAGGATTTGAACAGCTTCACGACATTGGTCGTCTGGATCGCATCGAACATCTTGCAAGCGACGCTGCGCATGTCGTCCTTATGATATTCGTTGGGACCGTAGACGTTGAAGAATTTCAGCCCGACCCATTGCGAAGGGGCCTTTTCTCCGCGTGCGACACGCTCGACGAAGATATCGTCCGTGGTCTTCTTGCTCCAGCCATAGGCGTTGAGCGGGCGGAGTGCGGCCCGCGCCTCGGTGCTTTCATCGTCGTTGAAGCCTTGCTCGATACCGCCATAGGTGGCCGCCGAGGACGCATAGAGGAAGGGAACATCGTTCTGGGCACACCAGTCCCAGAGCATGACGGAATAATTGATGTTCAGGGCGACCAGCTGGTCGACGTCGGCCTCCGTGGTCGCCGAGATGGCCCCCATGTGGATGACCGCCTTGACCGGCACCCTCAGGTCCGCGAGATATTGCGACAGGGCCTCGGGCCGGACATAGGCGGCAATCCGCCGCTTGGCGATGTTGCGCCATTTGTCGCCGGTCCCGAACCAGTCGACCACGACGATGGGCCCCATGCCCCGGGCCTCAAGCTCGGCGACAATGTTCGAACCGATGAATCCGGCTGCTCCGGTCACGATATACATGACTAATCCTTGACTTGGCTGCGCTCGATGATGGCGGACGTGCTCTTTCCGGCAACGATCTCGAAGGTCAGGACCTTGCCGCCGCGCTCCATGACGACATCCGCGCCGACAATCCTGTCCACCGTGTAATCGGCCCCCTTGACCAGAACGTCCGGGCCGACCGCCTTGATCAGTTCCAGCGGGGTATCTTCCTCGAAGAGCGTGACGGCATCGACAAAGGTCAGCGCCTCCAGCAATTCGGCGCGATCGGCTTCGGAATTGATCGGCCGGGAGGGACCTTTCAGCCGCCGCACGGACTGGTCGCTGTTGAGCCCGACAATGAGACGATCGCATTGCTGGCGGGCATATTGCAGAAGACGCACATGGCCGACATGCAGAATATCGAAGCAGCCATTGGTGAAACCGATCTTCAGGCCCGCCTCACGCCATTCGGAAACCAGCGCACGCAGCTGCTCGCGCGCGTCGGTCTGGGCACCGAGCACGATGGCGTTCTTGCGCCGGGTGCGCGCCAGCGCCTCGTCCAGTTCGCCTGCAGAGACCGTGGCCGTGCCCTTCTTGCCCACGACGATTCCGGCGGCCGTGTTGGCGAGCCGCGACGCCCTCTCCTTCGTCACGCCAGCGCCCATGGCGACGGCGAGCGTGGCGACGACGGTGTCGCCCGCGCCGACGACGTCGAAGACCTCACGCGCTTCGGCCTTGATGTGGAGCGCGGTCCCGTCGCGCTCGAGGAAGGTCATGCCGCGTTCGGCGCGCGTGATCAGAATGGATTCGATATCGAAGCGCGTCAGGATTTCCCGCGCGGCGCGCTCGGCATCCTGATCGCTGGTGGGCCAGAAGCCGGCGACCGCATGCGCCTCCTTCTGATTGGGCGTGAGGATGGCGGCGCCAGCAAAGAGCGAAAGATCGGCCACCTTCGGATCGACGACCACCGGACGCTGATGGCGCCTGGCAGTTTCGATCACGGTAGAAACGACACGCCGCGTCAGGACGCCCTTGGCGTAATCCGACAAGACGATCGCGTCATGCTCGGCAATGAGCGGCAGTATGCGCGCAAGGAGGCTTTCCTCCTCCTCGCTCGACAGCGGCACACTGTCTTCGAGATCCACGCGCAAGATCTGCTGGTTCTGGCCGATGAAGCGCATCTTGGTCGTGGTCGGTCGGTTTCGGGATTCCACCAGCTCGGCCGTAATGGCAGGGCTTGCCGCCAGTATGCTCGCCAGCGTCGCGCCATTGGCATCGGCGCCCGTGACGCCTGCCAGCGTGCAGCGCGCGCCAAGGGCCGCGATATTGCGCGCGACATTGGCCGCGCCGCCGGGGAAATCCTTCTCCGACACGACGGACATGACCGGCACCGGCCCTTCAGGCGAGATGCGGTTGACGCTGCCCGATACGAAGCGATCCAGCATCACGTCGCCGATGCAAAGCACACTGACTTCGGAAAACTTCGCTAATTCCAACATTCCAAGCCTGGTCCGCTTACTCGTCTGTTGCGCCATTCTGCCGCCGAGACGCACGCATAACCAGTGTGCGGGCCCGGATCAATGGCCTGCTTCCGGTTTATGGTCAGACGAGGCCTGCCGGCCGCCTCATCCGCAGCCTGCAGGCGTGCCGTCCCCGCGGGTCGCATGATGCACATGGGCTTGACGGGTATCCGGTCCATGTTGCATAGCGATTGCCGAAAATCATGCCCTGGACGCAGCCGGATAAACTTGACCGTCTCAAGCCCCGCCCTTGACATAAGTCAAATACAGACGGGATGCGAACGTAGCTCCCGGTTTATTTTTGAATATTGAATTTCGATATCGCCACCTGAACGCTAAATAATTTCCATAAACTGATCTTTTTGAAATATTTTCTTCATTATACTACTTTTCCGCGAAAACTTAAAACGAAAATCATCTTAAAAATATTTTTGTTTACAGCTTTCAACTGAGACAATAGTGATCTGCCTTCAGATGCGAAATCTGCGATGCATCATCATATCATATCATATCTTTCATATTTGCCGTAGCTCCGAAGAGTTTGGCGGCCGGGGCGGAACGTGGTCGATAATATTGAGTTTGAAACGCCAAAACTTCTGCTTCACGATTACGTTGCTGACCAGTTTGCCGCGCCCAGCGGTTTTGGCGGATCGCTGATCGCGCTGGCGATGCGGGTCATCAACTGGCTGCCCTATCAGGCAGCGGTTGCGCGGCTTTCGGTGCGGCAGGACGACAGGATGCTGGAAATCGGCTTCGGTCCCGGATCCGGGCTGCGGCGACTGACGAAACAGGCCGTTTTCGGCAAGGTCTTCGGCATCGACCGGTCGAGGACGATGGTGTCGATCGCAACGGCGCGCAATCAGGCGAGCATCGATGCCGGTCAATTGCGGCTCGCGGAAGGCTCCTTTGAAGCCCTTCCCCTGCCTGAACAATCCGTCGATGCGGTTCTGGCCGTCAATATCCTGTATTTCGTGGACCCGCTGCACAAGGCGCTGTCCGAAGCCTATCGGGTTCTGGCCCCGGGCGGGAGACTGGTCATCTACGTGACCGATCACAGCCATATGTCCTGGCTGCAGTTCAACGGATCAGAGACGAAAAACATCTTCACGACGGACAGCCTCGCGTCGTCACTGACGGCGAGCGAATTCGGCGCCGGCTCCATCAGCATCGAGAAGGTCTGGCTGCCTTTCGGTTTCCGTGGACTTGTCGCCGTTGCAACGAAGCCGGCGTCCTGACACAGGATTTGCCCGACGGCCAACCGAGTTTTCCGCAGAAATGAAAAGGGCAGAGATGCGGGATGCAGGCTCTGCCCTTGCGCATCGTCAGTTGCCGACGGCGTCGCCAACACACTTCTTGGTGTAGGACGTCTTTGCAGCGCCGGCCAGCGGCTTGCCGTTCTTGTCCTTTGCCGAAAGGTCACAGGAGGCCTGTGCGTCCTTGGTGCACTTGGCCATGAAGGACGTCAGGGCGGCGCCGGCCAGCGGCTTGCCGTTCTTGTCCATGGCCTTAGACTTGCAGGTGTCGGCAGCATGCGCGCCGGCTGCTGCGGCCAGAACGAAAACCGTTGCGATCAGCATCTTTTTCATGAGTGTCTCCTTCGCTTTTATCGACAATGTCATACTTTCAAAACGCTATCCGGAGTGGCCGTGCGAACTCTCCCCGCAGCCTACCGCGAGTCGATTTTGAACACGCGGAACCGCCGTTGACAACAGCAATCGATTGTCGCGGCGATACGAAATCATGAATCATGAAGAAGGCCCGGCCGCAGACGACGAAGGACGCGTTTGACGGCGGTTTCTTTTTCTTGCGTGTGGATGATTTGAAATGCCGGCAACGTGTGGCTGGGGCGCCAGGAACCTAAGCCAAATTTTTCTAGGCCTTTGTGTATGCTCAACATATTGCATCGAAAGGCATATTTCGTCTAGGGGTGTTCCGGTAAACTGTTCCGGTGACCTGTTCCGAAAGCCCCCATGACCCGCCGTTCCAATCTCGTCCGCCGTGAAGGCGGGACATACTACGCAAGGATATACATCCCTGCCGATCTCAGGGATCATTTCAAGTCTGAGGACAAGAAGGTATCGCTCCGAACCAAGGACGAGGCAGCTGCGAAGCAGCGGCTCTACATCGAGCTCCATAAATGGGAGCGGCAATTCGATGACATTCGCGCACGCAGACAGGTCACGCCCACAGATGTTTCAGCCGCCGTCTGGCAACACTATGAGAGCGTGCTCGCACGCGATGCCGAAAAACGACGCGCGATGCCCACCCCCGCTGATATAGAAGCGGAGGTCGAGAAGGTCTGGCGGAAAATCGATGCTGGCGAAATTCGTTCGGACGACTTCATCAGCATGTTCAATGGCTATGCTGATCTGGAGCTGCTCAGCCGCGCCAGAGGGGACGACACCAACTTGCGACGGCGGCGTCTTGCCGCCTTGAAAAGGGACCTTGTCGCTGGCGAGGTGAAGTTGGTCGATGCTGCTGCCCGTGAGTTCATCGAGCGAGCTCGACTGTTCATCGATGTCCGCTCAGCGGAGTTCAGAGAACTTGCGACGCTAATGATGCGAGCGGAAATACAGGCGTTGGAACGGACGCTCGAACACGACGCCGGGGATTACTCCGGGACACCCACAGACCCGCTCGTGAAACCGGCCTTCACCGCGCCGTCGGCGAATGCGGCGCCTGGTGAGGGCATAATGGAACTGTTCGAAAAATACGCAAGGGAGAACCCTGGCGGCATCAAGCAGGACACACTCGCCCAGGCTCGGCGTGACATCGGGACGTTTGTGCAGCATGTGGGTTCGACCTGCCCGGCATCTCGGATCGATAAGAAGGCAGTCCGCGAATGGAAAGCGCTCCTGCTCGAATACCCGGTTAAGGCTGCGGAGACGAAGGAGTTCCGAGGCATGAAGATCGGGCAGATTGTCGAGCATAACAAGATCGTTGGTAAGCCGACGATAGCACAGCGCACCGTCAATCGCTACCTCTCCAGCCTCGCTGCGTTTTGCAACTGGCTGGTCGCCCATGGCTATATCGACAACAACCCGACCGACCGCATGTTCCTCGCGAAGGACAAGCGCAAGAAGGTGTTTCCTTTTACCGTGGACCAGATGAACCTGCTGTTTCGGTCCCCGCTTTTCGTCGGCTGTGCAGATGGTGACGCTCCGGGCAAATGGCATAAGCCGGGTAACGTTCATATCCGCGATCACCGTTACTGGGTGCCACTGATCATGCTCTACTCAGGTGCAAGGCCAGGCGAGATTGCGCAGCTTCTTATATCAGACGTTCGCATGGAAGGGGAAACGTGGATCTTCGACATTACCGAGACTGAAGAGGAAGATGGCGAGGAAGCAAAAAGCCTGAAGACAGAAGGATCGCAACGCGTCGTTCCGGTTCATCGTGAACTTATCGACCTTGGCTTTCTCGACTATCTGGAAAGCACACGCGCCCAGGGTCATACCCGCCTTTTCCCACAAGCAACCCGCAATTCTCGCGGGCAAATGATCTCGGACTTCAGTCGTGACTTCGGTCGATTCCTCACCAAGATCGGCGTCAAGAATGGCCGTGGCGTGTCTCTATACTCCTTTCGTCACGGCGCGATGGACGCCATGCGGCGCGCGGGCTATCTCGACGATCAATTCAACTTCATCTTTGGTCACGGCAGCGGAAGCAAGGTTACGCGCGGCTACGGCGTTCTTACCCAAGGGATGACGGCTCAACGAGCCGAGTTGATCAATGCGATCGCCTACCCAGGACTGGACATCGATCACCTGAAACTCGTGCCCTATACGAGTTGATACCAGCAAGGATTGGCCTGCTGCCAGTTTATCGGACACCGAGTTAAGCTAATCCGACCTTGTTTTCAAATTCTATCGGGCTGAGATAGCCCAGTGTCGAATGGCGTCGCTTCGGATTGTAGAAGCGCTCGATGTA
>NZ_JAJNCY010000019.1 GCF_021026335.1 Rhizobium sp. C1 | reverse complement strand
CTCCCGAATCAATCTCACCGCTTCAAGCTTATATTCGCGGCTGAACTTCCTTCGTTGCATTCCTTCGCTCCAGTTTCATTGGAAACACCTTAACTCGGTGTCCATGAAACCGGCAGCAGGCCACAGGACAGAAACTGAGTCGTCGTCTGACCCACCCGACGTGTCCGGATCACTTGCGGCGCGGACGGCATCAGGGTCGCCCCGCTCGAGCGTTGCTGCGGTCAATCCGAAGTCGACCCCAGCCCTTGACTGGCGGTCGCCCCCGCCATCACGTTTCCGCGTATAGCTGTCGGCGAGCTGCCGGACGGCAGCCTTCCAATTGCGCTCGACAGCTGAGGCAAACTGTTTTCGCATCCACTCGATCGCGAGGCCCGCCCCATCCAACTCGAGCAGATGATCGAGATGACTCAAAGGCCAGATACCGTGATCGATGTCGATCTTCTGACCGTCACCGTTGATGATGACCGCTCGGACTTCATCGACCATCATGCGACGATGCTCTTTATAAAGGAGGTCGGGAACCACCAGCGATGACGCAAGCATCCGGTTCTTGAGGTCCGCGATGCGGGTCGCTTCATACGAACCCAGCGTGCGCTTGATATCGACGACGTAAGCGAGCCGCTTCGACTGGTGGACCACAAGCATGTCCGGCGTATATCCCTTGCGTCCGCCCGTATCAGCGTCGAGCGTCAGGCGGCGATAATGAGCCTCGTTGTTCATTTCGACGAGCTGAAGGGCTGCCGGCGTCACGGGCAAGCGGATGTTTTCCGTTAGAGCCAACAGATCAGGATTGGAGCCAGCAAGCAGCGCAATGCCCTGCTCGAGGAGACGACCCTCCTGGATCGGCACGGCGCGCATCAGCGTCGCCGCCTCTTCCAGACCTTTGGCAAGCCCATCGATCATTTCCGGGACGGCGAACGCAGAGGTCGCTGCTTGCTCGGCCAGTGCCAACAGACGCGGCTGAACCATGCTCGGGTCGATGGCCTTGTCGTAACGGCGAGCGCGGTCTGCGCTAAGGTGTTCGTGAGACATCATTCTTCTCCATGGAGGGATCGAACGCGACGGTGTCGGCCATGCTTCATCGTCTCTCGACGCGGAAATTATTTCCGCATTCGGCGGCAGCGACGCGCAAGGACCCGACGGTTTACGCGACGAGCCAGAACAGCAAGGCGCAAATCGGACGTGCGTTCGATCGGGGTTGAGACTAGTGAGCGGTCGAGGCGGTCACGACGGCGAAGCCATTTGCGCCAGGGCGCTTGGCCACGAACCCTGCGACGCGGCGCAAGGGGATGGCCGCGGAAACCGCGATGGTGCTCACAAGATCAACGGGAGAGGATGACAAAATTTCTTCCGTCGTGCGGAAGTTGAAGGTAAGGGTGTTCATAGCCCAATGCCTTTCCTACAAGGTTGCGGGTCAGGCCCTCGTTCAGCGCGCCAACGCTGGCGGGGGCCGCTAAGTGACTGCAGGAGCACAGCTTCTGCCGACACAACAACCCTACCGCGTCATCCCACCTGCAGCAAGGGGCCCCGGAACGCACCAGGAACGTTGAACGCGGTTATGGTTAACGCCCGACGCGGACGCTGAACCTTGGACAAAATAAAACCCCGCCGAAGCGGGGTTGGGATATCTCTTTGTGGGCTCGCAATGCCTGTGGGTCGAACGGCGCGCAAAACGTTCAGGCGAAGCCGACGCGGGGGGCTCCATTTGCCTGTCATCCGCGGCATATTTCGCCTCCGATCCCCGAGCCCACGCCGATCGCTCGACATTAACCATCATCACCGTTTTTGGCGGGAGGGGTTTAAAGCTCCGGCAAACACTCTAAGTAGGTCGGACGTTATCGAAGGCAGAACACGCGATGGCCAAAGCCGCACTTATCTACGCACGCTACTCGACCGAGCGCCAGAATGAAGTCTCGATTGAGACTCAGGTTGAGCTTTGCCGGGATTTCGCGGAGCAGAAGGGATGGGCGACGGCGGAAGTCTTCACCGATTTCGCGGTCAGCGGCACAAGCTACAAAAGCCGGCCGGGTATTCAGGCGCTTATCCGACGGGTCGAAGCCGGCGGCGTCGACGTCATCCTCTGCGTGACCGTCGACCGCATTTCACGCGACTCGGAACATGCGAATGGTTTTCTGAAGCGGCTCAAATTCAACGACATCGAACTCTGGACGGTTCAGGGCGGCGCACCCGTCACGGACATCGAGATGCGGCTGCGGGCAACGCTCAGCCAGGAGATGATCGAACAGATCCGCTACCGAACACGCGAGGGCATGAAGACCGCAGTCCGGAAGGGAAAGGCGTCCACCTGTCTCGCCTATGGCTACCGCCTGGCCGCAGTGCGCGATGCTAACGGCGACCGCATCCCCGGTTACCGCGACATCGACGAAGACAAGGCGGGCATCGTCCGCTGGATTTTCGAACAATACGCCGCGGGCGTTTCACCGCGCGACCTTGCACAACAACTGAATGAGAGAGGCATCGAAGGTCCAAGAGGCGCGGCCTGGCGAGACACGGCCATCCGCGGACATGCAGAGCGTGGCACGGGCATCCTCAACAACGAGACGTATATCGGACGGCTGGTCTGGAACAAACGCAATTACCGGAAGAACCCGGACACGGAACGGCGGGTGGCCCGCGCCAACGATGCTGCGCAATGGGTGACGTCGGACGTGCCGGCGATGCGGATCGTTTCGGACGAGCTTTGGTCAAAGGTAAAGCGACGCCAAAAGGAAGTCGGCGAGCTGTTTTCCTATACGACGACGAACGCGTTGAATGCCTCGCACCGCCCGTCATATCTCCTGTCGGGACTTCTCGAATGCGCTGAATGCGCAGGGCCCTACGCGATCATGGGCAAGGATCGCTACGGCTGCACCAATCACAAGAAGCGCCTGCCGATCGACGAACTGGGCGGTGCCTGCTGCTCGAACTCGAAGACGATCAAGCGCCAGGATGTCGAAGACCGGGTCCTCAGCGCGCTTCCGGCGGCATTTTTCAGCATGGGGATTTTTGACAAGCTGGCCGAGGAGACGAAGAAGCGAGTGGAGATCAAGCTGCGGTCGGGACCGTCCGAACATGCCAAGCGCGCCGACGACCTCAAATTGATCGAGGCGAAGCAAAAGGCGATCATCCAGCAGATTAGCGAACGCGCCCTGGAGGGGAGACCGCGCCTGCCGGCGCTCGATGATGCGCTCGACAAACTGGAACTGGAACGCGTGGCTGCCGAGCAGCTCCTTGCCGCCTGCAAACCGGACGACGACACACTGGAAGAGAAGCTGGCTGAGGTGCGCCGTCAATCAACGCCCGAGAACGTCGAACTGATCATCAACACGGTGCTCTATTACATGCGCGATGCCGCTGACAAAGATCTGAAGCAGCGGTACATCACGATGATCAGGATGCTGGTTCAGAAGGTGGTTGTCGGCCCGACGCCGGGTCATCAACCCGCGGAGCTTGCCATCCACGGCCGTATCGCCTCGATCCTGGCTGCGATGGAGGCTACGACGATCCTGGAGCGTCAGTTCGAGCTGCGGAAGCAGCATGCGTATCTTGAGGGGATTGATTCCGGTCGTCTATCCACGGAGCAGAAACAAAAAGAGTTCCTCGACGCTTGCGCGGAGGAACTCTCTGTTCGGCGACTTGCGTGGGCAAATTTGCAAGTTTCAGTGGTTGCGGGGGCAGGATTTGAACCTGCGGCCTTCAGGTTATGAGCCTGACGAGCTACCGGGCTGCTCCACCCCGCGTTATGTTTTAAAAAGAAACGGCCGCATCTGATGCGGCCCTTTATGT
>NZ_JAJNCY010000018.1 GCF_021026335.1 Rhizobium sp. C1 | reverse complement strand
AGCGCATCCACAAAACTGAACTGCCCAGACCCTCGAACCGACATCGCATCCTCTCCAAACCGCTGCAAACCAAGTGAATCACATCACCCGAATTTTGCAACGGTCCCTCAAGGGGGGAGAGTGAGGTCCTGCCACGCCAAAATCCTCGGAAAAAACCTCTCCCGAGTTATCCTCCGGTCTGGCGTTCTTGCCCCTGTCTCTGGGCGCAAACTTCCGGAGAGCCACGCTGACGCGCCGCCCTGATTGGTAGTTTAAAAAATACGGCGGAGCGCCAGCGCGACCCGTCGAGATTGCCAAGGGGAGCCTCATCCGACTCCATTCCTCAAGCGCGGGCCGCCTCGCTAAACCGTCTGCGGAGGCAGACGGGTTCTCTGGCAAAGCCAGGCCGCCGAGCTATTCGCAGCCCATCGGGGGAAACGTTTCATCGAGGTTTTTGTCTCAATGCCGCCCGCGCCCCCTGATGACATCCGCCGCACGTTACGACGAGCGCCATCAAGCTCTCCTCCCGCCTGAACCAACCGTCGCTGGCCCATCCGGTGACGGGAGGGGTTCAGGATAAGGCGAGTTGTTGATGGCGGGGAAGTTGGGTGAGGCCGGGTTAGCCTCTCCCCTTGTGGGAGAGGAAGGCAAATCAGCGTCTTAGCCGAAGGCTAAGTGCTAGATTTTCCAGGTGAGGGGGGTGTTTCGTCCACGCAGCGTCACCCCCTCACTTGCAAAATCTACGACTTAGCCTGCGGCTAAGACCGTGATTTTGCTTTCTCCCCCACCAGGGGGGAGATGGGAGGGTGCATCAGCCCTTGAATTCCCGCTCCGCCATCATATCTATCACTCACCACCCGTCATCGAAGATCGCCTGCTGCGCCCTCTCGGCTGCGCGTTCGCGATTGTCCGGGTAAAGCAAAGGGCGCTCCCCTATCCGGGTTGAGCGCCCTTTGTCATTTCAGCATTGCGAAACAGGATCAGTCCTTGGCGCGCTCGACGTAGGAGCCGTCTTCCGTGAGGATGACGATGCGCGTGCCGGGGGTGATGTGACCGGGGACGAGCGTGCGGACGCCGTTGGAAAGGATTGCCGGCTTGTAGGACGACGAGGCCGTCTGGCCCTTGACGACCGGCTCGGTCTCGACAACTTCGAGCGTGGCGTGGCGCGGCAGTTCGAGAGCCAGCGCGCGACCTTCATGGACGGAGAGAATGACGCTCATGCCCTCTTCGAGATAGGCGGCGGCATCGCCCACGGATTCCTTGTCCATGACCAGCTGGTCATAGGATTCCGGGTTCATGAAATGGAAGCCTTCATCGTCGGCGTAGAGGAAGGAATGCGCAGCGTCTTCGACGAAGGCGCGCTCGACCTGTTCCGTCGTCTTCCAGCGTTCCGAAACCTTCACGCCATCGACGATGCGGCGCATGTCGACCTGCGTAACCGGCGTACCCTTGCCGGGATGGAAGTTCTGGGCGGTCAGAACGACATAAAGCTTGCCCTCGACTTCGAGGACATTGCCCTTGCGGACCGACGAGGCGATGATCTTGACCATAAGACGTCCTTGTATCTCGATGAAACGCGCCTTAAAGGGACCGGAAAGGCCCCGCGCGCGTTCTCAAATTCCGTTGCGGGCCGCACTAACGCAATTTCGATGAAAACGCCAGTCCGGCCGCGAAGAATTCGCCCGGAGCGACAGGTGAACCGAGCCATGACCAGCGCCAGCCCCTGGTGGCAGCCGCATATCCATGCCGACCGGCGGCCCTTTCTTATGGGTCGCAACCGGCTCATGGCCGCATTCCGGCTCTGGTTTGCCGAGCGCGATTTCGTCGAGGTGGAGACGGCGGCGCTTCAGGTCTCGCCCGGCAACGAGGCGCATCTGCATGCCTTTGCAACGCAGGCGCTCACCATCGACGGACGGGCGTTCCCCTTCTATCTCCACACCTCGCCGGAATTCGCCGCCAAGAAGCTGCTGGCCGCCGGCGAAACGCGGCTCTGCACCTTCGCCCATGTCTGGCGCAATCGCGAGCGCGGGCCGCTGCACCATCCCGAATTCACCATGCTGGAATGGTATCGCGCCGGCGAGACCTATGACCAGCTGATGACCGACTGTGCCGACCTGTTGAAGCTCTCGGCAAGAACCACCGGCATCGACCGCTTCCGCTTTGCCGGCCACGAATGCGACCCCTTTACCGAGCCGGAACGGCTGACGGTCGCGGACGCCTTTGCCCGCCATGCCGGGATAGACCTTCTGGCGACGATCCGTGCAGATGGCACGACCGACCGCGAGGCGCTGGCCGAGCAGATGCGCCCACATGGCCTCTCCGTCTCCGCAGACGACACCTGGGCCGATCTCTTCTCCAAGGTGATCGTCGGCAAGGTCGAACCGCATCTGGGGATCGGTCGGGCGACGATCCTCTACGAATATCCCACCGCCGAAGCGGCCCTCGCCCGGCGCTCTCCCAAGGATGCCCGTGTCGCCGAACGCTTCGAGCTCTATGCCTGCGGGGTGGAACTGGCCAATGCCTTCGGCGAACTGACGGACGCCGCCGAACAGCGCCGCCGCTTCGAGATGGAAATGGCTGAGAAGGCCCGCATCTATGGCGAGCGCTACCCTATCGACGAGGATTTTCTGGCCGCCCTCGCGATCATGCCGGAAGCCAGCGGCATCGCGCTCGGCTTCGACCGGCTGGCGATGCTCGCCACCGGCGCGCGGCGGATCGAGGATATCATCTGGACGCCCGTTGCGGAGTTCGCGCCATGATCAAGGCCGGCGTTTCGCTCAATTCTGTAGACGATCTGGCGATGGCCGGGCTCGTGACACCCTCCCCTGCGCTTGAGGCCGTTGCCGCCCGCTATGCGGTCGCCGTGACGCCCGAAATGGCGGCGCTGATCGAGCGCGATCCGCACGGGCCGATGGCCCAGCAGTTCCTGCCCGACGCCCGCGAACTTGAAACGCTGCCGGAAGAAAGCGCCGACCCGATTTCCGATCGGCGCTTGACGCCGGTCGAGGGCGTCGTGCATCGCTATCCGGATCGGGTGTTGCTCAAGGCCGTGCATGTCTGCCCGGTCTATTGCCGCTTCTGCTTCCGCCGTGAAATGGTCGGCCCGGCCGGGGACGGGTTGCTCGCGGCTGAGAAGCTTGACGCGGCGCTGGCCTATATCCGCGAGCACGAGGAGATCTGGGAAGTCATCCTCACCGGCGGCGACCCGCTCGTGCTGTCACCGCGCCGGCTTGAACGGCTGCTGGAACCCTTAAGCCAGATCGACCACGTGAAGGTCATCCGCATCCATTCCCGCGTGCCGCTGGTCGATCCGGAGCGGATTTCCGGCGAGCTGATCGCCCTGCTCCGCGCCACCGGCAAGACGGTCTATGTCGCGCTCCACGCCAACCATGCGGACGAGTTTACCCATGCGGGGCGCAAGGCCTGCGCGCGGCTCGTGGACGCGGGCATCGCCATGGTCAGCCAATCGGTGCTGCTGAAGGGCGTCAACGACGATGCCGAGGTTCTGGCTGAGCTGATGCGGACCTTCGTCGAAAACCGCATCAAGCCCTATTACCTGCACCATCCCGACCTCGCGCCGGGGACCGCGCATTTCCGGCTAACGGTCGCGGAAGGACAGGCGCTGGTCGCCTCTCTGCGCGGCAGACTTTCGGGCCTATGCCAGCCGCATTACGTGCTCGACATCCCGGGGGGGCATGGCAAGGCTTACGTGAACGCCGCCGAGCATGCAGCAAGTGATGTCGGCCTGACGGTAAGCGATTTCCGCGGCGGACAGCATCGGTATCCGTAGTGCTCTTCCATACGGTCAACATCGGCGCGTGCCGCCCCCCCCCCTCATCCGACCCTTCGGGCCACCTTCTCCCCGCTGGGGAGAAGCAGGAGGACGCCGCAGCGTCAGCTTATCCCCTCGCCCCTCCGGGGAGAGGTCTGCCGAGCGTCAGCGGAGGCAGGGTGAGGGGCGGCTAGAGCGTTTCACCTTTTAACGGAAACATATCCTGCGTTTTGGAGATAGTTGGCGCATTCGTCTGGTTGGATTGTTTGGACGAGCGCGCCGATATGCCGCCAGGTGTCTTCAATGGTGCGTT
>NZ_JAJNCY010000016.1 GCF_021026335.1 Rhizobium sp. C1 | reverse complement strand
TCTCAAGGACGAGCTCGTCAGTCGCTAGCAGCGCCGCCGCCCTCGTCAGTGACCGCCTTATAGACCCACACCCCAGAAACAGTCAACACCAACAAAACAAAAAAATGAAGAAATTAAATAAGTATATGATTCTTAAAACGTTTTGGTGATTTGCTTCCGGCATCGTGCCTCCACGCGACCGTTCGGAGGTCAAATTTCAGCATCGGCGTGACGCGCTCGATGCCCTCCGTCATGCACGGCGTCACACACGGCAACAGACGTCAAAACGCGCTACAATGGTATTGCCCACCACCTCTCAGGCGGCGAACAGCACCAGTCGGCAGTTGCGCGCGATTCTTCAACGCCCTTCCCTTCTGATGATTGGCGAACCGTCGCTGGGTCTTGCGCTACTGGTCGTCGATCAGGTTTATGAGAGTATAGCGCGGCTGAGCGACGGTGGCCCACGCTTCTGGTCGTCGAGCAGTCGACCGCACGTGTGCCTGGATCTGGCTCGCGCCTTTATGTGCTTCGCAACGGCTATGCCGGGCTCCACGCTAAGACCGCGTGAGGTTTGGAAGGAGAAACACGTTGAAATACGATTACTGCATTATCGGCGGCGGCATCGTCGGACTCGCCACAGCCATGCGTCTTCTCGAGGCCCGCCCCGGCAGCAGTCTGATCCTTCTTGAAAAGGAAGATTTTCTAGGCAAACATCAAACCGGCCACAATAGCGGCGTCATCCACGCCGGCATCTACTACGCGCCGGGAAGCCTGAAGGCTGAACTCTGCCGCAAAGGGGCCATCGCCACCAAGGAATTCTGCGAACAGAATTCCATCCGCTACGACGTGTGCGGCAAGCTCGTCGTCGCCACCTCGGACCAGGAAGTGGTGCGCATGGACGCGCTCTACGAGCGCTCGAAGCAAAACACTATCGAAGTCCATCGTCTCTCGGCCGCTGAACTTGTCGAGCGGGAACCCAACATCGTCGGCATGGGGGCTTTATACGTGCCCTCAACCGGTATCGTCAGCTATCTCGATGTATGCCGCAAGATGGGCGCGCGCATCGTCGACGGCGGTGGAGAGATACGTTTGTCGACCCGTGTCACCGGCATTCGCGAGAAGACCGATTGCGTGGAAATCGACAGTGACGGCGCAAGCTGGCGGGCCAACGAACTGATCGTGTGCGGCGGGCTGCAGGCCGATCGCCTGGCGCGTCTGGCAGGCCTTGCCGTCGACTTCCGGATCGTACCCTTCCGCGGCGAATACTATCGGCTGCCCGCAAACAAGAACGACATCGTCAAGCATCTTATCTACCCTGTCCCGGATCCGTCGCTCCCGTTTCTCGGGGTCCATCTGACGCGCATGATCGACGGCAGTGTGACGGTCGGTCCAAACGCAGTCCTCGGGTTTGCCCGCGAAGGCTATCCTAAGCTCTCCCTCAATTTTGCGGACGTGACAGATTACGCGCTTTTCCCCGGATTCTGGAAAACGGTCTTCGCCAATCGCCGTTCGGCCGTGAAGGAACTTCGAAACTCCCTGTGGAAGCCGGGCTATCTCGATGAGTGCCGAAAATACTGCCCCGAACTGCGGCTCAGCGACCTGCTGCCGCACGAGGCAGGCATAAGAGCTCAGGCCGTCAAGGCGGATGGCTCCCTCGTGCACGACTTCCTCTTTGCCCAGACGGACAGAACCCTGCATGTCTGCAACGCGCCATCTCCCGCCGCAACCTCGGCCATACCCATCGCAGAGATGATTGTTTCCCGGCTGGGGTCGATGTGTCGGCAATCCGCGCCCTTCAGACCAAACGGTCAGTAGCAAACACACGAAGTTACGCCACCGATCCTTGCGAACGACGCAGACACCGGAGATTCAATTTGGACGGAGCAGGTCAATGTCAATCGGCTTGGGCGGGAGGATGTCTGTAGGTTTTGATCCACGCCCCCGTGAACGGGATCGCGTAAATGATCCGGCCATGCCCGTGCCGCCTGGCGTGGTCCAGGGCAAAACCGAGCGATGCCAGCGTCTTGCCACCGCCCGTCGGTACGGTCAGCGTGAAAAGACCCGGAGCCTCCCCCGCTCTGGCGCGGACGTGCCACAGGACTTGGGAACGCAAGCGATTGAGATCGCCTTCAAGAGCCTGAAAGCCATCTATATGGGCGTCGAAACGTTCTATGAAGTGATCGACCAGCTCGGCCAGCTTCGGCCAGTCGCGATCCGCGCCTGCTTCACCGATGCTGGCGTAATAAGCTTCCGTATCCTTGAAATCGGCATCCACAAGGCATGAGAAAATCATCCGGCCCATGAAGGAGACCGCAAAGTCCCGTGTCTCCTTCCTAAACGGCGCACGGCTCATCAGCGCATGCGGGACAAGGGCGGAAAGATCGACCTGCAACTCATCCCGCCATGCCCCATCAATGGCTACCGAACGCTCCATGCGCTGATTGTAACAGGCATCCGTCTCGTTCGTTCGGTCGGGCAGACCGGCGTGATGACCGAGAATGGCATAGGCGATCAATTCCGCGATCAACCTGTCTTTGGGTGGAACCAGTCCAAGCAAAACCTGCGCGCCGGCGGTGGAGTGGTCGACGCGAAGTTCCCGCCCTTCGAGCTTCAACTGGAAGGCAGGATTGTATTTGCCGAGATCATGAAATAGCCCGGCGATAAAGGCCGCCCCCTCGAGGCCGAAGCTTTTCACCATCAGCGCAGCCCGCTCCGCCACCGCAGACAGGTGATTGGCGAGCCCCTGCCAGTCGCGCTTGTCCTCCTCCCGTCCCGTATGCGCATACCAAGTCATTAGCACCCCCATCGCCATTGGTTGCAGAGACCAGATCTCAAAGCAATCATAAAGTGCCGCGAAAACGATGCGAATCGTCAAAAAAATCGGACTTGGAAAGATCAAAAAGCAAAGCTGTTGAGCCGCGAATTCATTCACTTTAAACGGGCTACCACCTGTCGCAGGCATGCAATCCTAATGTGTGAACTTAGAGGTCGTACGCCGAGGTTTGCAAAAATTTGATTGCTGCGATGCTGATACGGGAACCCATGCCCGCAATCCGCGTTGTTTCGAAGCTTTTCTGGAGCTACGCTCATGACCAATTCCTTTGCCCGCCGGACCGTGATCATCTCCGCGTTGGCAGCGACGTATCCGATTATTCTGACAGAGATGGTTCTTGTCCGGACAGCCAGAGCCGAGAACATCCTGGCCGTGCCTGTGACGGCGATTGTCGCCCATTCCGAGACGCTTGATCGCGTGATCAATGGCATTGGCACCGTCGCGCCCCTGCAGTCGGTCACGGTGCGGCCCCGCATCGACGGTCAGGTGGTGGAGGTGCCCTTCACGGAAGGTCAGATGGTCGAGAAGGGGAGCGTGCTTCTGAAGCTGGATGACCGGGAGCTCGTCTCGGCGGTCAACTCCGCCCGCGCCAAGAAGGCGCAGGACGAGGCGCAGTTGCATAATGCGCAGTCGGATGCGCAGCGCTATGCATCGCTCGCCTCAAAGGGGGCGGCATCGACCTCGACCATGGAAGAAAAGAACGCGCTGAGCCAGCAATATGCCGCAGCCGTTCAATATGACGACGCGATGATCAAGAGCGCGGAAACGCAGCTCGGCTTCGCCACCGTTGTCGCTCCGTTTACCGGCCGAACCGGCTTCCGGCAGGTCGATGTCGGCAGCGTCATCAGCGCCAGTTCGACAAGCGGGATCGTGACGGTCACGCAGATGGACCCCATTGCCGTCTCCTTCGTCGCCCCAGGCGACCGCTTTGAAGAAATCCGTGACGCGCTTGAGAAGGGGATCGCCGAGGTGACGCTGACCAGCACGGATGGCACCCGGACGCTGGCAAAGGGCAAGCTGACGACGATGGACAACGCGGTCGATGCGACGAACGGTTCGATCCATCTGAGAGCGACCTTCGACAACAAGAACGGCTCGCTCTGGCCCGGATTGCCGGTCGCAACGACGTTGACGGTGGACAAGGTGAAGGGCGTTGTCGTCCCCGACAAGGCCTTGGCGCGCGGCCGCGACGGGCTCTATGCCTATGTCGTCGGAAAGGACGGCAAGGTGTCGAAGAAAAACGTGCAGACGGCCTTTGTTACCGACGCCCGTGCGCTCGTCAAAAGCGGCATCAGCGATGGCGATCAGGTGGTGATGGATGGCCAGTCGCGCATCGGCGATGGCGAGAAGGTCGAGGTCACCCCGTGGACAGGCTCGCCGACCGGCGAACTCGCGCAGAAGGCATCCCAATGACAATCGAAACCGGACAGCCGACGCCTGCGCCAAAATCTCGAACTTCCGGTTTTTTCGACTTCTTCATCATGCATCCGATCGCGACCGGCCTGATCATGGCGGGGATTTTCCTGATCGGCGCGATCTGCTATCCGATCATGCCGGTCTCTTCGCTGCCGCAGATCGATTTTCCGACCATCCAGATTGAGGCCAGCCTGCCGGGCGCGTCGCCGGAGACCATGGCGGCGAGCGTTGCCCAGCCGATCGAGCAGGCGCTTTCGCGAGTCAGCGGCGTCAAGGAAATGACCTCCAACAGCTCGCTCGGCACGACCTCGATTGCCGTGCAGTTCGATCTCGACAAGAATATCCAGACCGCCGCCAGCGATGTGCAGACCGCGATCAGCGAGGCCGCGGGCCAATTGCCGAAGGACATGGCGTCGCTGCCGACGGTTCACAAGGCCAACCCGGCCGACGCGCCGGTCATGCAATTGTCGGCGACCTCCGACACGCTGACACTGCCGGAACTTGACCAGTATATAGAGCGCAATGTTGCCTCGAAAATCGGGCAGGTCTCCGGCGTCGCCTTCGTCAACATTGGCGGCAAGCAGCGGCCGGCCATCCGCATCGCGGTCGATCCGGGCCGTCTCGCCCAGGCCGACATCACGCTGGAAGATGTGCGCACCGCCATCGGCAATCTCAGCCTCAGCGCGCCGAAGGGCAATATCGACGATCCAACCCGCACCTTCCCGATCTACACCAATGACCAGATCGAAACGAGCGCCGGGTGGAACGACGCCGTGATCGCCTATCGCAATGGTGGACCTGTTCGCATTCGCGATATCGGACAGGCGGTCAACGGCGCCGAAGACAACAAGATGGCGCATTGGACCAATGGCGCCCGCGGTATCGCACTCGACGTCTTCCGCCAGCCCGGCGCCAATGTCATCGAGGTCGTCAATGCCATCAAAGAGCAGCTGCCGGCGCTTCAGGCCACGCTGCCGAAATCGATCAAGCTGGAACTCGTGACGGATCGCACCACAACGATCAGAAGCTCCGTCGATGATGTGCAATTCACGCTGATGCTGACCATCGGTCTGGTGGTAGCGGTGATCTTCCTGTTCCTGCGCAACGTTCGCGCGACGATCATTCCGGTTCTGACGCTGCCGATTGCCCTGGTCGGCTCGCTCGCGCCCATGTGGATCATGGGCTACAGCCTCGATAACCTGTCGCTCATGGCGCTCGTCGTCGCCGTCGGCTTCGTCGTGGATGACGCGATCGTGATGCTGGAAAACATCACGCGGCACATCGAAGACGGCATGGCCCCGCTGGAGGCGGCACGCAAGGGCGCGGGTGAGATCGGCTTCACCATCGTGTCGATCAGCCTGTCGCTGATTGCCGTCCTGATCCCCATTCTGCTCATGGGCGGGATTGTCGGGCGGCTGTTCCGCGAATTCGCAATGACGCTCACCGTGGCCATCGTGATTTCGGCCATCGTCTCCCTGACACTCACCCCGATGCTCGCCTCGCGCTTCATCAAGCGGACGGACGAGGAGACGCATGGCCGCTTCTACAAGGCGGGCGAAGCTTTCTTCGACGGGCTGACATCGCTCTACATGCGCAGCCTGAAGCCGGTGATGCGCCACCGATATCTGACATTCATCGTCTTTCTCTGCGCCGTTGCCGCGACAGGCTATATCTTTGTCACGATCCCGAAGGGCTTCTTTCCCGAGCAGGACACGGGCTTCATTGACGGTCTCTCGCAGGCCTCGCCCGATATTTCCTTCACCGAAATGGCCAAACTTCAGGAGCGGGTCAGCGCCATCATCCTGAAGGACCCGGCAGTCTACAGCGTCTTCATGGACATTGGCGGCGGCAATGGCGGCAATGCGATGAACCAGGGCCACGTCAACATCACGCTCAAGCCCTTGAGCGAGCGCAATGTAAGCTCCAAGGAGGTGATTGACCGCCTCAGCCAGGCGCTGAACGCGCAGCAAGGCATCAAGCTCTTCATGCATTCCGCGCAGGACATCAATATCGGCGCCCGCCCGGCCAAGACACAATATCAGTTCACCCTTCAGGATGCGGACATTACGGAGCTGGACAACTGGGCGGCGAAAATCACCGAGCGTCTTCAGGGCCTTCCCGATCTGCGCGATGTCGGCAGCGACCAGCAGGCGGAAGCGCCGAGGCTTGCCATCACCATCGACCGTGCCGCCGCAACGCTCTACGGCGTGATGCCCGCCAATATCGACCAGACGCTTTACGATGCATTCGGACAACGCCAGGTCGCGTCCTATTCGACCCAGAGCGACACCTATCATGTGATCCTCGAAGTCCTGCCGAACTTGCAACGGGACATTGCAACCCTCGACCGCCTGTCGGTGCGAGCCAATAACGGGACGCTCGTGCCGCTGTCTGTCGTGGCGAAATGGACGACGGACAGTGTCGCGCCGGTCTCGATCTCGCATCAGGGCCAGTCGCCGGCGGTCACTGTGTCTTTCAATCTGGCGCCCAATGTTGCGCTCGGCGATGCGACCAAGGCGGTGGAAAACGCGGTCCTGCAGATGCATCCGCCAGCATCCCTGCAAACCGGCTTTTCCGGCAGCGCCAAGGCGTTCAAGGATTCGCTCTCAACCGTGCCGCTTCTGATCCTCGCCTCGCTGGTCGTCGTCTATATCATTCTTGGCGTGCTCTATGAGAGCCTCATCCATCCGCTGACGATCCTGTCGACATTGCCTTCCGCGGGCCTCGGCGCCCTGCTTGCCCTGCAGATCGCCGGTCTCGATTTCGGCCTCGTCGCGATGATCGGCGTCATCCTGCTGATCGGCATTGTGAAGAAGAACGGCATCATGCTGGTCGATTTCGCCATCGAAGCCGAGCGTAAGGAAAGCCTAAGCAGCGAAGAGGCGATCATGAAGGCGGCGCAGATGCGTTTCCGACCTATTCTGATGACGACAATGGCGGCCCTCCTCGGAGGCGTGCCCCTGGCAATCGGACATGGTGCAGGTTCGGAATTACGCCAGCCGCTGGGCTACGCCATCGTTGGTGGTTTGATCGTCAGCCAGATCCTGACTCTCTACACGACACCGGTCATCTATCTGCTTCTCGACAAGCTGCGGAACAGAAAGGACGCGAACGCTCTACCGGCATTTGCCCGATAGAAGCCCAAGCCGGTGCTTTCTGAACCGCGCCTGGGCAATCACATCGTCGTCGCCTGGGCCTCGGTAGTCCCGCCCGCCGACATATGTCTCGCCGAAAAAGAAGCAGGCCGCGCCCCTGTCATCACCTTCGTCGACATCATTGGTCCGTGCGCCGACGAGCAGATCGTCGAAGCCGTCGCCGTTTGCTGCAGGCAAGCTTGATCAGCGCGACCTAGCTTCCGTATCAGCAGATATGCGTGAGAGCCTTGTGGGTATCGGCATGATGGACGCGCTAGCCGAAGCCACAACGTCGGGCCGGCAACGGAATGCTGAGTTCATGCTGTTTCCAATTTGAACCAGCGCGTGTCGTATAGATTGAAGATGCTCAACCCTCGTCGATGATCTGCACGGCCATCTCCGCCAGCATGGGGATTGATGCGGCCATTTTGCGTCCGCGTTCCGGATCCGAGGCATTGCCATCAAGCACGCGGCGGTAAACTCCGTCGAGGATGGCCGCCAGCCGGAAGAAATTGAAGACCAGATAATACGGCCAGTGTGGAATTTCCGGAATTCCAGCCGCCTGGCAATAAATGGAAAGATATTCGTCTTCCGTTGGTATGCCGGCGGCCGCCCGGTCAATGCCGCCGAGACCGCTGATCACGCCCTGGTTCGGCAAGCGCCACTGCATGCATTGATAGGAAATATCGGCAATCGGGTGGCCAATGGTGGACAATTCCCAGTCGAGGAAACAGAGAATCTCGGGCTTTCTGGGATCGAAAATCATATTGTCGATGCGGAAATCGCCATGCACGAGAGAGGCGCTGTTATCCGCCGGCGAAGGCGTCTCGCTCAGCCAGGTGATGATACGATCGATATCGGGGCGCTTCTCGGTTTCGCTGGCGCGATATTGCGTTGTCCAGCGAGCTATCTGGCGCTCGAAATAATTGCCCGGCCGGCCGAAATCGCCGAGGCCGACCTCGTTCGGATCGACGCGGTGGAGAGCTGCCAGCGAGCGGGCCATGGCCTCATAATAAGCGCGGCGTTCCGAAGGGTCTATCTCGGCAAGGGCCGGGTCCCAGAAGATCCGTCCTTCCACATGTTCCATGACATAAAAAGCGGCCCCGATGACCTCGGTGTCGTCACACAGATGGATCATGCGCGCCAGTGGCACGCCGGTTCCTTTCAGCGCATCCTGCACACGATACTCACGTTCGATCGCATGCGCTGATTTCAGCAGCGTTCCAAACGGCTTGCGACGCAGCACGGCGCTGCTGCGTTCGAAATACAGCCTGTAAGTGGGATTGGACTGTCCACCCTTGTATCGCTGAATCCTCACGAGTTTGCCGGCTTCCGGCCACACGTGGCCGAGATAGGCTCCAAGGCGGTCCTGATCGAGATCAATATCGCAGCGGTCTTGCATGGTCATTTTCTAAGGGCTTCCGTCAGTCCGGAGAGGACATCAATATCAACGAAATCGAGAATGGGGTCGTCAAAGACGGCGCCAGCCATGATGCAGCCGCGCTTGAAGTCATCCATATGCTTCAACATCCATTTGGCAGCATTTTCTGGATCGTTCGCTGCAATTGAATCGTAGATGCGCTGATGCGCTGCGATCAGGCGATCGGTCGATTGGGCAAGGCGTGTGATGACGAAGTCGCTCGACGCATAGAGCAACAAGCCCAGCGGATCACGCGCCAGCGTCAGGGCCCGGTTGTTGGAAGCATGCGCGATCAGGCGATGAAACTCCATGTCGATCTTGACGATGGTCTTGGGATCGTCGCGCGACACCCGCGTCTGTTCGATATTGTCGGCAAGCGCCTCGAGCAGAGGCTTGGAAATGTTGTCGCAGGCAAGCCGGCTGGCAAGCGCTTCCAGCTCGCGCTGGACACGCCACAGCTCCTCCAGCGTGACCTTGTTGAGCGTCACCGAGCGGATGATGTTTTCCGACGAACGGCTGGCATCCGGGGCTGAAACGACAAGGCGTCGGGCGCTGTTGCGTGTCACGAGACCGCTCTGCTCCAGCAGTCGAATGCCTTCGCGCACGGTCGAGCGCTTGACCTGAAGGATGTCGCACAGCTCCGCCTCCGTCGGCAGCGGCTCATCAATTTTCAGCTCTCCACGCAGGATCGCGTCCTCAAGCTGGTTGAAGACTTCCCGATAGGAGGTCTGAACGACAATGGGACGCGCTTTCATTTTCCATCTCTCCGGTGCCTCTGGAGCATTGTGAGATACCAATGGCGAAACCCTCTTGCAAGAAGTCTATTAATCTGAATATAGTGATATCACATTGTCAGACAAACGGATATTAGGCAACAGCAAAGCGCGTGTGACATGACACAATCTTCAGGAAAAATGGCGGCCGCCCAGGGGCCAAGAAGACGCTTCAAGGCGAGCCACGAAAACATCGTCATCGCCATCACGGTTATCCTGTTTGTCGGGTTCAGCCTGTTTCTGAATGGCTTCCTGACGACGGGGAACCTCCTCACGCTGCTGCGCAGTGTGTCGGTTCTCGGCATTCTCGGTGTAGGAATGGCCGTTGTCGTCATCAGTCGGGGTATCGATCTGTCCCTGATCGCAACCCTTGCGGTGGGCGCCGGCGTTGCAATCGTTCTTTCGCGCCCGGACGGCCCCTTGCCCGGCGGCCTGCCTTTCTGGCAGGGTGCCCTGCTCGGGCTGGTTTTCGTCGTCATCGTGACGGCATTGACCGGCGCGATCATTGCCTATGCCGATCTGCCGGCGGTTTTCACGACGCTCGCCATGGGCAGTGTGATCTACGGTGTGGGGCGTGTGCTCTTCCTGCCGGCCGAGGCCAATTATCTGCCGGAGAGCGCCACCTGGGTCTTCGCACTCGGCAGGGGCCAGCTTTTTGGCATTCCGATCTCGATCATCTGCTTCCTGGTCGTGCTGGTGCTGGTTCACATCGTCTTGCGCAAGACGGCTTTGGGGCTCTTCATCTACGCCATGGGCGACAATCCAGTGGCGGCGCGCTCCGCCGGCATTCCCGCGCGTCCAGCGACCGTGGTGATCTATGTCTTCGCTGGTCTGGTTGCCTATTTTGCGGGTCTTCTAACGGCTGGCGCGGTGAACAACATCAACACGCGCATGTTCAACTCGACGCTTATCTACGATGTGCTTCTCGTCGTCGTTGTCGGCGGGATCGGGCTGTCGGGCGGGCGCGGGGGGATGAAGAACGTACTGATCGGAACACTGCTGATCGGAACGCTGCTCAACGGCATGATTATTCTGAACATTTCCTACAACGAGCAGAGTTTGATCAAGGGCTTGATCCTTCTGCTGGCAATCCTTGTTGATACGATCCTGAACCCGCGCGACGAGCAGACAAGTCAACAAGGCGACATCTGAACCACTTGAAACCCTACTGTCATATTCTGGGAGGAAAGAATGACATCGCTTAAAATCAAACTCGCAGGCCTGGCTCTGGCCTTCATGCTGCCCCTGACTGCCGTGGCGCGCGCCGAGGACATGGGGATCGACGATCCCCAGCGCGATGCCTATTACGAGGCGCTGAAGGGCAAGAAAGTCGTCTTCGTGCCACTGGCTCTCGGCTTCGATTTGACCGACGGCTGGTATGCAAGCCTCAAGAACCAGCTTGAGCCTCTAGGCGTCAGCGTCGATGTGCGCGACCCGAACTGGAGCACGGATGCCGGTTCCCGTGCCATCACCTCGCTGATTGCCGAAAAGCCGGACGCCATCGTTGTCCACAATCCCGACGTTCAGACCTATGCCAAGCTGCTGCGCAAGGCAGAGCAAGCCGGCATTCGTGTCCTTCAGATCAACATGAAATCAGCTTATGCGACCGATGTATTCGCTGGCGCCGACTATATGGATATCGGCCGCCGGGCTGCCGAAGCTGTGGTGGCCAAGTGCGGTCAGGGCACATCCGGCAAGATCGCGATCGTTCAGGGCGTACCGACTGCGGCGGCGAGCGCCTATCAGCTTCGCGGAATCTCCAAGGTTCTCGAGAAGCACCCCGAGATCAAGATCGTCTCCAATCAGGCAGCCGACTGGGATGCTTCCAAGGCCCGCGCCATCACCGAAACCACCTTGCAGCAGAACAAGGATCTGTGCGGCATTATCGGCTTCTGGGACGGTATGGATGTGGGCACGGGTGCGGCCGTCAAGCAGGCCGGACGCGACAAGGACGTCTTCATCGTCACGTCGGGCGGTGGCGGAAAGGCCGGCTGCGACAATCTGAAGGACGGCGTGTTCGACCTCGATATCAGCTATGACGTGCCCGGCCAGGCCCGCGATCTGGCAAATGGCATCAAGGCGCTTTTCCAGTCCAAGTCCAAGCCCGGTGAAAACAACTATTCGCTCTACACTCAGTTGCAGATGCTGACAGCCGACAATCTCGACAAGTATCGAAATTTCGGTGCCTGCTGGACCGTCGAAGGCCTCGCCTCGAAGTAAGTTGCTCCCAAGGCAAGGGCGGTGGCTGCCAGGACGGCCGCCGCCCACACACCCCTCAAAAACATTCGAGTTGAAGTCGTGGCGATGCTGGAAACCTACAGAAAGTGGCGCTATCGGGTCGTGCCCGATCACGTCCTTGGCGAAATTCTCTCAAAGCGCTGGATCGACAATGCAATTCCGTTCTCGGTCTTGATTTTGCTTCTGATCGGACTTTACGTGAGCCTGCCGGGCTTCTTTTCGCCCTATGCGCTGAGCGAATATAGCCGCCAGTTTGCGGAACTTGGCCTTGTCACACTTGCGCTGGCGGTTGTCATGCTCGGCGGCGGCATCGATCTGTCGGTCGGGTCCATTTTCGCCGTGTGCAATTTCGTCGCTCTGTACTGCGTCCACGCTCTGGGGCTCAATCCGGCTCTGGCCTTCGTGCTGACCGGGCTGACGGGCATTCTCTGCGGGGCGTTCAATGGTGTGCTGATCGGCTTTTTGAGGATGCGCGCCTTCCTGACGACGCTCGTCTCGCTGATCATCTTCCGAGCCATCGTCGATATTCTGCTGCTCAAATATGCGCTGGCGATTTCCTCCGTCTTTCCGGACTCGGACGTTTGGGCAGCCATTGGCGAAGGGGCGTTTTTCGGGTTTCCCTATACGATCATCGCCACCGCCCTGATCTTCGTGTTCACGCATATTGTGATCAGTCGCATGCGGGCGGGCTGGCATCTGGTCTCGGTCGGTGGTGCGCGGCGTTCCGCCTATAATGCCGGCATCAATGTCCGGCGCACGGTCTTCTTCACCTATGTCGTCAGCGGCCTTTTGTGCTCCATAGCTGCCTATATGTACGCTGCACGGCTTGCCAGCACCGGCGCGGAAACCGGTATGGGCATGGAAATGGTGGCGCTGACGGCAGCCATTCTCGGTGGCACGAGCCTTGGCGGCGGCCGTGGCTCGGCGGCCAAGGCGCTGCTCGGCGGCCTGATCGTGCTTTTCCTGTCGAACGGCCTGATCCAGTTCGGGATTCAGGGCGGAGCGACTGCGCTGGTCTTCGGCCTGACGCTCTTGCTCTCGGTCATTGTCGAGGTGCGCTGGACCAAGAACCGTACCAAACTTCTCAACAAGGTCTATGTCTCTCCGGCTTATTCGGCATTGCCGGCAGCACCCGAAACTGCGGCGGATAGCGCCTCGCCCTATGCCCAGAACAACAGGCTGCGCGAGGTTGAACTGATCGGCCTCGGCGATGTCGAGGGGCCGGAAGACGTGATCCTGGACGCCGAGGACAACCTCTACACCGGCACCCGCCATGGCGACATCGTCCGCTTCTTCGCCCCAGATTACAAACGACATGAGATTTTCGCCCATATCGGTGGCCATCCGCTCGGTCTGGCCTTCGATAGACAGGGCAATCTCGTGACCTGTGTCGGCGGCATGGGCGTCTATGCTGTCTCGCCTGCCGGCGATGTCAGAAAGGTGACGGACGAGACCAACCGCTCGCTGACCTCGATCATCGACGATTCGCGCCTTAGCCTTGCCGACGACCTCGACATCGCGCCTGACGGACGGATCTTCTTCTCTGAGGCGACCAAACGTTACGATCTGCACAATTGGCCGGTCGACGCGCTCGAAAGCCGCGGCAACGGGCGCATCGTCTGTTACGATCCGGCGACGGGGCGAACACGGACCGTTCTGACAGGGCTCGTCTTCCCGAATGGCATCTGCATGAGCCGCGATGGCAAGTCATTCCTCTTTGCCGAAACCTGGGCCTGCCGCATCTCGCGCTACTGGTTTGACGGTCCGAAAGCCGGCAAGGTCGAGGTGGTGATCGACAATCTTCCCGGTTATCCCGACAATATCAACCGCGCCTCCGATGGCGGCTACTGGCTGGCGCTGGTCGGCATGCGCGGCCCCGCGCTCGATCTCGCGCTGAAAATGCCGGACTTCCGCAAACGCATGTCGCGCCGGGTTTCGGGATCGAACTGGCTGTTTCCGAACATCAACACCGGGTGCGTTCTCAAATTCACCGAGGCGGGCGAGGTCGTCACCTCGCTTTGGGATCTCGGCGGCGTCAATCATCCGATGGTGACGTCCATGCGCGAGCACAAGGGCCACCTTTATCTGGGCGGCATCTCCAACAACCGCATCGGGAAATACAAATTGCCGGACGCCGATGCGTCCTGGCAGGGCACCCAATCCTATTGGGGGGACAAGACATGATTGCCGCGATCAGACGTCATATCGATCACTTCTTCGGACGGGGCGAGGCCAGCATTTTCGTTCCCGTCATGGATGGACCGTTGAAGGCGAACGAGACGCTGGATGCCTGTGAGGTACGGCACCGGATTGAAGCCATTGACAATCTGACCGCCTACGGGACGGGCCTTCTGGCCAGTAGCGGTCCGAAACTTCTCCGCATCGTCGGGGTCGATCTTGAAACGGTAGCCGAGTTCAGCAGTCCGATTTCAGCACTCGCTGTCGCCGAGGACGGACGCGTCGCCATCGGACTTGACGAGGGGCGGGTTTTGCTGACCGCAGCAGCCGGTGGCGATCGCCTCGCGACGCTCGATATTGCCTGCCCCACCGCATTGCTTTTTCTTAATGACGGCCGGCTGGCAATTGCCAGCGGGTCCGCAGAGAATGCGCCCGACCGCTGGCGCCGCGACCTCATGGACCATGGCGCGACCGGCAGTGTGCTGCTCTGGGCCGGCGATTCATCCGCGCCCGTTACTTTGGCGCGCGGGCTCGCCTGGCCTTACGGGCTGGCCCAGGCGCCGTCTGGCCAGCTGGTCGTGTCGGAAAGTTGGCGGCATCGTCTCGTGCTCATCGATCCGCTGAGGCCGGGCGCGGCGCCCGCACCCACACCGTTAGAACGGCTACCCGGCTATCCCTCCCGGATCGTGCGGGCGCACGGCGGAGGCTACTGGCTCAGCGTGTTTGCACCGCGCAATCAGCTTGTCGAATTCACGCTATCGGAAATCGAATATCGCCAGCGAATGATGGCCTCGGTGCCAGAAGAATTCTGGGTGGCGCCGATGCTGCGCTCGGCACGCGACTTCCGCGAGCCGCTTCAGGGCGGCGGCGTCAAGCAGATGGGCATTCTGAAACCTTGGGCACCCACCTTTTCCTACGGTTTGGTCATTCGTCTCGGAAACGATCTGCGGCCCTTGTCGAGCCTGCACAGCCGCGCCAATGGCCGGGTTCATGGCATCACCAGTCTGGCAACGGCGCATGTTGACGGCTTGCAGCATCTGTGGATCGGCGCGAAGGGCGATGGCCTCGTCCTTGCGGTGGCAGAGTCGGAGGTTTGACATGAGCGAGACACCGATCATTGAAATTCGCGACGGCCGCAAGGAATTCCATGGCGCGGTTGCGAATGAAGACATCAATTTTCGTCTCATGCCCGCCGAAGTCCATTCGCTGCTTGGCGAGAACGGAGCGGGCAAGTCCACGATGACGAAGATCATGGCGGGCGTGCATCAGCTCACCGCCGGCAAGCTGCTTCTAGACGGTGAGGAAATCGCCTTTCGATCGCCAGCCGATGCGCTCTCGAAGGGCATTGCAATGGTGTATCAGGAAAACAGCCTTGTCCCGACCATGTCGGTCGCTCAGAATATCTATCTGGGCGACGAGAAGCTGTTCAACGGTCTGCGCAAACTCAATATTGCCGCGCAGCAATTCCTCCAGTCGCTGAACTTCCATGTCAATCCGACGCTCTATGTGTCGGAACTGGGCGCGGCCCAGCGCCAGATGGTGGAGATTGCGCGCGCCGTGCATCACAAGGCACGGGTGATCATCTTCGACGAACCGACAGCAACCCTGACGCCCGAGGAAAAGCACCATTTCTTCAGCCTTGTAAGACGGCTGAAGAAAAGTGGGGTCGCGATCATCTTCATTTCGCATGCGCTTGAAGAGGCGCTCAGCATTTCCGATTCGATTACCGTGCTGCGGGACGGGCGGATCGTGGACAGCGGACCCTGCGCCGAATTCGATCGAGGCCGCATCGTCAAGGCGATGATCGGCCGCGACCTCTCGGACTCCGCCTATGCGGACCTTGCAAGTCGCGAGATCAAGCAGCGCCCGCCCGGCGATCGCACACTCAGCGTCGAAAACATCTCCATGGGTGTTGCCGTGCGCAACGCGTCTTTTTCGGTCTTTTCGGGACAGGTCACCGGCGTGTTCGGCCTGATCGGTTCGGGCCGCACCGAAATGATGAAAGTGGTTGCAGGCATCTACAAGCGCGACCTCTTTCATGGCGGCAATGTCATGCTGGAAGGCCGTCCGATACGCTATCGCGTGCCGGGTCCGGCCGTCGAAGACGGAATCGTTTACGTGACCGAGGATCGCAAAAGCGAAGGCTTCTTCGATACGATGACGATCGGCCAGAACATTCAGGTCGGCGACACGGTGGCCAATCGCAGCATGTGGAATGTCATCGATTATCGCAGCGCCCGAGACCTGGCGGACCACTGGATCAAGCGTTTGAATATCCGCGCGATCAGCAGCGATGCCAAGGTGATCGAACTCTCCGGCGGCAATCAGCAGAAGGTTGTGATTGCCAAGGCGCTGACCAAAACGCCGAAGCTGGTAATCTTTGACGAACCCACGCGCGGCGTCGATGTCGGCGCCATCCGCGAGATCCATGAGTTCATTCAGCAACTCGCGGACGAGGGAATCGCTGTCGTCGTTGTTTCGTCCTACCTGCCTGAAATCCTGACGCTTTCCGACCGAATCCTCGTGGCACGCCAGGGGCAGATTGTCGAGGAATTCGAAGCGCGAGATGCCAGTGAGGAAAAGATCATCTTTGCCGCCGTTCACTGACGCGTCGGCGCCGCGCCGAGCCGTCGCAGACCTGTCGTTACTAGAGACGGATGTCTTGTCGTGCGCGTGACGAAAATTTGAGGAGCACATCATCATGGCGGGCTTTGCGCTCAACGAGATCGGCTTGCATCGTGAAACCCATTTCGGAAATAGATCTGTTCTGTGTCTGACGCCGCGTCCTCATGACATGCGCGATATCTTCGATACCGCCGTTCGCCTTGCGCCCGAACGCGTGGCGGTGCGCGATGCGCAAAGGGCGCTGACCTATGCTGCGCTGGATGCGGAGGCCACGAAATTTGCCTCAGCTCTTGGCGCTGCCGGCCTGTGCCCCGGTGATCGCATCGCTCTCAACACCGGAAACAGGATCGAATTCGTTGTGGGGCTTCTGGCCGCCTTCAAGGCCGGCTTTATCGCCATGCCGGTCGGCCATCGTCACCGCCGCGCCGAACTGGTGGGGCTTTATCGCGATGCCGGCGTCTGTGCGGTTTTGTGCGATGCGGAAACAGCGCCGGAACAGCCAGACCGAACGGAGGTGCCTTCGCTTCGACTTTATATCGGTGTCGCTACGGATGTTGTGAGCGCCGGGGAGCAAGGTACATCCTATGCCGAGCTTCTGGGGACGGCGCCGTTGCACCCGCAGTTCGAACAGCCGAAAATCGACGAAGATGCCTGCGCGGTGCTGATGTACACGTCAGGCACAACCGGCAGGCCAAAAGGGGCGAAGATCACCCATTTCGGCATGGTTCACACCGTTCTGCATTACAGGATGGTCTTCCAGTTGAAGGATGGCGAGGTCTCCGTGCTCGCGGTTCCCTGTACCCATGTGACAGGGCTTGCCGCTCAGATCCTTGTCATGTTCGGCTGTGCGGGCACATTGGTCATGATGCCACATTTTGACACCGGCCGGTTCGTCGAACTCGCCGCGCAACACGCCCTGACATACACGATCATGGTACCGGCCATGTACACGCTTCTGCTCCATCGAGATGCGCTGAAAAACGTGGCCTTGCCGACTTGGCGCATCGGAGCGTTTGGCGGCGCCCCGATGCCTGAGGCCATCAGGCTTCGGCTGGCTGAAACCCTACCGCATCTCAGCCTTCACAATGCCTATGGCGCAACCGAGACAACCTCTCCCGCAACGCTGGTTCCGCTCGGGCTTTCGGCTGTCACAGACAGTGTTGGCCGCGTTGTTCCCTGCGGCGAGCTGCGCATTGTCGACGATGCCGGTCGCGATGTAGCAGAAGGGGAGGAAGGCGAACTTCTGATCAAGGGGCCCATGGTCGTCCCGGGCTACTGGGAAAATCCGGAGGCCGATGCGCTTTCGTTCCACGACGGCTACTGGAAGTCCGGCGATATCGCCGCACGCGATGCCGAGGGCAATATCCGTATTCGCGACCGCAAGAAGGATGTCATCAATCGCGGCGGCTACAAGATTTTCAGCGCCGAGATCGAGAACCTTCTGCTGGAATACGAAGGTGTCCGCGAGGCGGCGCTGGTGCCCTATCCTTGTGCGGTTCTTGGCGAGCGTGCTCATGCCTTCGTCTATGCCGGCGAAGGCATGAGTACGGTTAACGAGGCGATGCTGCGCGCGTTTCTAGCCGCGCGGGTGGCCGATTATAAGGTGCCTGATCGTTTCACGATCCGCACCGAGCCTCTGCCGCGCAACGTCAATGGAAAGCTGGTGAAGACCGAACTCAGACAGGAGGCTGCTCGTGCCGGCATCTAAGTCAACAGGCCGGTTCGCCGGAAAAACGGTACTGATCACGGGCGCCGCCGGGGGGCTCGGACGGCAGATGGCCGCCGACTTTGCCGATGAGGGTGCGCGGCTGCTGCTTTGCGACCGGGATGGCGCATTGCTGGAAGCATTGGCAGATGAACTCCGCGGGCATGGCGCCGAGGCGGTGATCTCCGTGGGCGACATCGCCCGTGAAACAACGGCGGCGGCCATGGTCGCGGCGGCGCTTGAAAATTTCGGCACGCTCGATATCGCCGTCAACAATGCCGGCATTGCTTCTACGCTTGCGCGGCTGGCGGAAACAGGTGCGGACGAGGCAGAACGGGTGATCGCGATCAATGTGCTCGGCGTCATTCATGCTATGCGTCATGAATTGTCGGCAATGAGCGAGGCCTTTGTCAGAACAGGGCAGCGCGCCGCGATCGTCAACATGGCCTCCGTTGCCGGCCTTGTCGGCGCGTCTCACCTCGCGGTCTACGCGGCCTCGAAACATGCCGTCGTCGGGCTGACGCGCTCGACTGCTCTGGAATATGCCCGCAGGGGTATCCGCATCAACGCGGTGTGCCCGTCATTCGCGCGTACCCCCATGCTCGGTCAGATCGCGCCCGGGCAGGATCACTCGGATGTCGATCAGCTGGCGCAAGGCATACCCATGCGCCGCCTGGCCGATCCGGCCGAAGTGTCCGTAGCGGTGCGGTTTGCGGCCGATCCGGACAACAGCTTTATGACCGGGCAGGCGCTGGGAATCGATGGCGGTCTGACCGCAATGTAAGAGCCCGCGACCGGGCGGAGGAATATGAGATGGAATTTACCTATTCGGACCGTTGCAATGCGCTGAGGCAGCAATTGACGGAGTTCATGGAAGAGCACGTCATCCCGCGCGATCGCCTCTGGCATAAGGAAGTCAAGGCCGGCCAGTATCCGGTTTCGTTCATGGAAGACCTGAAAGCGCTTGCCAGATCACAAGGGCTATGGAACCTGTTTCTGCCGTCGCTGCGCCCCGACGAGCCCGGCCAGGGCCTGAGCAATCTCGACTATGCACCGCTGGCGGAAATCATGGGGAGAGTCTTCTGGTCATCCGAAGTGTTCAATTGTAACGCGCCCGACACCGGCAATATGGAACTCCTGCACATGTTTGCCACGCCGGAGCAATACGAGGCCTGGCTGAAGCCGCTTCTGGCCGGCGATATTCGTTCCGCCTTCTGCATGACGGAACCAGATGTCGCATCCTCCGATGCCACCAATATCCAGACCAGCATCCGGCGTGACGGCGACGAATATGTCATCAATGGCCGCAAGTGGTTCATCACCAACGCCGCCCACCCGAATTGCAAGATCATGATCGTGATGGGCAAGACCGACCCGGAGGCAGAGCCGCACCGGCAGCAGAGCATGGTTCTGGTCCCGCGCGACACGCCCGGCATGACCGTCGTTCGCAACATCAATATCCTCAATCACTTCTCGCCTGAAGGCCATTGCGAGATACGCTTTGAGAATGTGCGCGTTCCAGTCGAAAACCTGCTCGGCACGGAAGGCGATGGCTTCATGATGGCACAGGCTCGGCTGGGGCCCGGCCGCATCCATCATTGCATGCGCTCGATCGGCCAGACGGAAGTCGCCTTCGATCTCATGTGCGACCGCGTGCGGGAGCGCAAGACATTCGGCCGCCATCTGGCCGAACGTGACACCATCCTCGAATGGATCGCCCGCTCGCGCGTTTCCATCGAACAGGCCCGGCTGCTGGTTCTGAAAACCGCATGGATGATCGATCAGGGTGGTGCTCAGAGCGCACGCAAGGAAATCTCCATGATCAAGACATTGATTCCGCAAATGCAGTGTGAAGTCACGGATCGCGCCATCCAGGCTTTCGGCGCCATGGGGCTGAGCCCAGACACCCCCCTTGGCGATATCTTCACCTGGGGCCGCGCCTTGCGCCTGATTGATGGTCCGGACGAAGTTCACCTGCGCTCCATTGGAAGGATGGAGCTGAAGGAACGTGGCAAGACCCTCGGCCAGTCGCTGAAATACCTCTATTCGGAATAGCCAACATGGGGCCATCCTCCCCCCCCCCCGCCGGCTGATGTCAGCGCCTGACGTCAGCCGGGCCGAAGGCCACGATATCGGGCACGTTCGTCGTCAAAAGGATGTCATTTCGTTCTTCGACATCCTGCCAACGTTTCAAAAGTCCCATTTCAATATAGCGCATACCAATGCTAGGGCATCAACTGTCCGCCATTGACGGAAATCACCTGACCGGTGATGAAGTCGGCGGCGGGCGAAGCGAGGAACAGAACGGTTCCCGCGATGTCGTCAGGCGTACCGACCCTCCCGGCCGGGATGCGCTGAATTTCCGCCTCGCGAATTTGAGTCGGGATCGCGCGGGTCATTTCCGTTTCGATGTAGCCTGGGGCGATACAGTTGGCTGTGATGCCCTTGGAAGCATTTTCCAGGGCAATCGATTTCGTCATGCCGATCAGTCCTGCCTTGGCAGCGGCATAATTGGCCTGACCCGCAGCGCCACGCAGCGCATTCATGGAGGTGAGGCTGACGATCTTTCCGGCATTATGGGCGCGCATGCCGGGCAGAACGGCGCGGCAGAAATTGAAGGCGCCGATGAGGTTCACCTCGATGACCGTTCGAAAATCGTCGGGCTCCATCCTGTGCGCGATAGCGTCGCGTGTGATACCCGCGTTGTTGACCAAAAGGCCGATAGTCCCGTCCGTCCCAAGCCGCGCCACGAAGGCCGCAACGGCAGCGTAATCTGTGATGTCCAGCGTTTCGCGGATCGCGCAAACGCCGTCATCATCCGCCCACATGCGGTCAACGCCGGCGACCCGCCAGCCGGCGCCCGTCAGTGCTCGCGCAATTGCTGCGCCAATTCCCCGGCCCGCGCCAGTAACGATGGCGATATCTGAGGGTTGAATGCCGCTCATGGCGCATATGCTCCCGCGACATCCCAATGCCAGAAGGCGCGACCCTCTTCCTGCAGATGTCGGCTAAGCACCATCTTGTGGACCTCGTCGGCGCCATCGACGAGCCTGGCCTGACGTGCATAGCGATAAATCCATTCCAGGACCGTGTCGGTCGAATAGCCGCGGGCGCCGTTGATCTGGATGGCCGTGTCCGCCGCCTTATGCAGCAGGTTCGCCACATGGATTTTCGCCATGGAGATTTCCTTGCGCGCAAAACTGCCGCGATCAAGCTCCCAAGCCGCTTTCATGACCAGCAGGCGGCCGATCTCGATGCCCATCGCCAGATCGCCGAGCATCATCTGGATGCTTTCGCGGTCGGCAAGTCTGATCCCGAAACCGGAGCGCTCCGCCGCATAGGCGGTGGCAATTTCGACGCAGCGCTTGGAGAGACCGAGCCAGCGCATGCAATGCGTGAGGCGCGCCGGGCCTAGCCGGATCTGGGTTGCCTTGAGCCCCCTGCCCTCGCCAAGCAGAACGTTTTCGGCCGGTATTTCAAGGCCATCGAATTCCAGTTCGCAATGGCCGCCATGTTCCTCTGGACCCATGATGCCGATGCGACGCACGATACGCCAGCCGGGCTGGTCCTTATGAAACAGGAAAGCCGTCAGTCCATTGCGGGCATCATCGGATGTGCGGGCAATCAGGATGAAATGGCTCGCATCCTCAGCGCCCGTAATGAACCACTTGCGACCGCGCACCACATATTTGTCGCCCACCTTCTCGGCGAAGGTGCGCATCATCGACGGGTCGGAGCCGCCGCCAGGATGGGGTTCGGTCATGGCGAAGGCGGATCTGACGAGGCCATCTTCGATGGGCCTCAGCCAACGTTCCTTCTGCGCCGGAGTGGCTACCGCATCCAGCAGCATCATGTTCCCATCATCCGGGGCGGCGGAATTCAAACAGGCCGGGCCGAAGATCGAACGGTTCATTTCCTCGTAGCAGACCGCCATGCCCACACGACCGATATCCGGTTTGTGCGGGCGATTGAGTTGCAGGGTCCAAAGGCCCTCAGCCTTCGCCTTGGCGCGGATTTGGTCGAGCAGGTCGGTGCGTATATTGCCATGGGGGTCGTAAGCCGTTGGATCAGCTTCCAACGGCAAAATATTCGCTTCGACAAAGGACGCTATGCCTTTTCTCAGATTCTCGATGGCGGGAGAAATTTCGAAATCCATGGTGCCCTCACAGTGAAGAAACGAGATGGCCGCCGTCGACGGCGATCACGGAACCAGTCATGTAGCTTCCGGCATCGGAAGCCAGAAGTAGAAGCGGGGCGTCGAGTTCGGCAGCGGTGCCGAGCCGACGTTGCGGTATTCGCTTGATAAGGGCCTTGCCTGCGTCGGAGGCAAAGAAATCGGCATTCAAAGGCGTTTCAATATAACCCGGGCAGAGCGCGTTGACGCGGATGCCGAAGCGGGCCCATTCCAGCGCGAGCGACTTTGTCAATTGGACGACGGCTGCTTTCGATGCTGCATAGGCGGAAAGGTGGTTGGCCACGCGCAGCCCCAGTATGGAGGCGATATTGATGATCGACCCGGGTCTACCAGTTGCGCGCATCGCCCGCGCTGCTTCTCTTGCGACATGGAAAACACCGTTGAGATTGGTTTCGACAATCCGCTCAAAGGCGCCGTCCGCCATGTCCAGTGCGGGCTCGCTTGCGGTGACGCCGGCATTGTTGACGACGATATCGAACGGGATGGCGAGTGCAGCTTTGACGGAGGCGGGGGATGCCACGTCAAGCGCCACTCCCTGCGCGGCGCCTCCCGACGCGCTCAAACTCGCTGCCTCCTGCGAAACGATGTCGAGCCGCCGGGCCGCCAGCGTCACATGGCAACCGTGCTGTACGAGCACGCGTGCAAAGTGAAGGCCGAGACCACTCGACGCGCCTGTCACCAGCGCCTTCTTCCCCGAAAGGTCCTCAAACATATCGACCGTCCTCAAAATCGAGCGAGCGTTCGTTTTTATTATATGCCTTTCCGTTTGATTGCAATGCGGTTTCGTATAAGAAGATGGCATCACTTTCTGGAAGTTCGGCATGCAGGACACGGCGACAGGTAAGGATGAAGACTACGCGCCCGAGAGCTTTTCGACCGAGCGTCTCTGCCAGCGGATGCTCGAACGGCATCGCGATGTGATCCGGGTTCAGAAGGACCATCTCGCCGTCAAGAAACTGGTGAAGATTACGAGTGCGGCGCTGGATCTTTCAAACCGTCTAGGCTTTCACGCCATGACGCTACGCGATCTGGCGCGCGAGAGTGGCGTCTCCATGGGAGGGCTCTATTCCTATTTCGACAGCAAGACCACGTTGCTGATGATGGTGCTGATGGAGGTGGGCGTGACCGTTACAGAGGTTTTGGATCATGCGCCGGCCGAGATCAGGGCAGATCCTCGTAGCCATCTTTGCTGGCTGATAGACCGGCATATTCGGCTTACAGAGACGATGCAGCCCTGGTTCGTGTTCTCGTTCATGGAAGCAAAGGCCTTCCCGCAGCCGGCGCGGCGGATGGCTGTCGACAGCGAAGAGGCAACAGAGAAGATGTTCGCCGACGTATTGCAAGCCGGCATAGAGGTCGGTGTATTCAGGACTCCCAGCGCTCAAATGGCCGCCGCTCTGGTCAAGCCGCTTCTGCAAGACTGGTATGTCAAGCGCGCAAAGTATGCGCGCAGGAAAGTTTCCACGTCTGACTATATCGAGTTAGTCACCTCCTTTGTTTTAAAGGCTTTTAATACTGAGTGACTTTTGATTTCCATTGGGAAATGACCCGGCGCGAGCGCGGGTAAAAATTGACTGTATTAAATTATCGGGCTGAGGCTCTTACGATATTCGACAGGGAGTGATCCAACTCGCCCAGCAGGCGGCTCAGTTTGAAGCGTTCCGCTGGTACAGTCCGGAGGGCTCACTCCAAAACCGGCTCAGTTCCGCGTGGAAACCAACAGCTGTATGGTCTGAGAACACTGCTTGCCAGAGGTTTGCGACCCAGGAACCTCCAATATCATCGCTGCATCAGCTTTAGCCGGATTTCCGCCTTGAGCACTTTACCGACACGCGAGCGCGGCAGATCGGCCCAGACTTCGAGCTGTTTCGGGGCCTTGATGCTGCCGATCTGGGCCTTGACGAAGGCGATGAGGGCTTGGGCGTCGATCTTCTTGCCGACCTTCGGCTGGACGACGGCAACGATGCGTTCCCCCCATTTGTCGTCCGGCAGGCCGACGACAGCGCAGTCGAGAACGTCGTCGTGCTGTGCCAGCGCCTGCTCGACCTCGACGGAATAGACGTTGAAGCCGCCGGTGATGATCATATCCTTGGCGCGATCGACGATGTAAAGGAAGTTGTCCTCGTCGAGATAGCCGATGTCGCCGGTATGGTGCCAGCCATGAGCGAAGGCTTCTGCCGTCGCAGCCGGGTTGTTGTAATAGCCCTTCATGACCAGCGAGCTGCGCAGCACCACCTCACCGCGCTCGCCGGCGGGCAGCAGCCTGCCCTCGCCATCCATGATGCCGAGCCGCACGAGCGGGCCGGCCCGCCCGGCCGAGCGCAGACGATCCCCGGCAATCGATCCGTCTTCGTTGTAATGGTCTTTAGGCGGCATGACGGTGATCATCATCGGCGCTTCGGTCTGGCCGAAGAATTGCGCCATGGGACCGATGCGCACGAGCGCCTCCTTCAGGCGCGCCACAGAAATCGGGGCTGCGCCATACCAGAAGCATTGCAACGAGGACAGATCGGTCTTGTCGAGATAGGGGCTGTCGAGCAGCATGTAGATCAGCGTCGGCGGCAGGAATGTGTGTGTGATCGCATGCGCCTCGATCAGGCGAGCGAACTCCGCGATATCCGGGCGCGGCATGATGACGATCTGACCGCCGAGCGCCATGACGGGAAAGCAGAGAACGCCGGCAGCGTGCGTCAGTGGTGCAAGGGCGAGATAGCGTGGCCGCCCCTTAAAAGGGTAGCCCATCAGCGTCAGCGCCGACATGATTTCGAGATTGGTGTCGGTCAGCATGACACCCTTTGGTTTGCCGGTCGTTCCGCCCGTGCCTGGGATCATCGCGACATCGTCGAGCGGCGCACGGGAAAACGGGCTGTCGTCCACACCGTCGAGCCAGGCTGAAAGCGATTTGGCAAAGGGCAGTTCCGCATCCAGGCAGACAACCTCAACCAGCTTCGGCAGATCCGGCAGCATCTTCTCCACCATCTCGGCAAAGGCGCTGTGAAAGATCAGAAAGCGGCAATCGAAATTGTCGAGGATATAGCGGTTCTCGTTCGCCTCGTTGCGCGGATTGATGGGACACCAGACAGCCCCTGCCCGCGAAATGCCGAAAACGCAGGAAAAGGCGATGGGGTCGTTCCCCGACAGAATGGCAACCTTGTCGCCTGCCGCAATGCCGCTCGTGACGAGGCTGCGGGCGATGCGGTAGCTTAGAGTTTGCACCTCCGCGTAGCTGTAGTCCCGGCCCGCCATCGTAAGACACGGCTGACCCGCTCCGAGGGACGCACCCGTATCCAGATAATCGACCAGACGCATGCGCATATCCATTGTCGCCATTCCTCAATGTATCCTCTTCGCCAGCCGAGCCCGCTTTTCATCCTTGCGCGGCCGCGGGCTCGCATCTCCAGCAATGTGATCAGTAACCGGTGATCTGCTTGACGAAATCGCGCCGGCTTTCCCAGGGCATGCTGTCCACCTGGGTTGCAACGCCCGCATCTTCAGGCGTCACGAACCAATGGACCTGACGTCCGTCCACGGCCTTGAGTACCGTCTCCGCCACCTGTTCGGGCGTAACATTGACGCCGAGAAGATCGACGGACTTCGCCTTGCTGGCGGCGTCCATCACCATGGGCGTCTTCACATAGGCAACCATGAGGTCGCAGACCCAGATGCCCTTGCCTTCAAGTTCGACATTCAGCGCTTCGGTCAGCCCGCGCACGGCAAACTTGGAGGACGAATAGACCGCCAGATCCGGAATGCCGTAAATGCCCGAGACCGAGCCCATCGTGATGATGCGGGCGTCGCCATGCCGTTCGAGATAGGGCAAGGCGGCGCTGGTGGTATTGATCACGCCCTTTACGTTCACATCGAAGACCGCGTGCAGGCGAGCAAGATCGGCTTCAGCGAAGGGCTTCATTTCCAGAAGACCCGCCGAGTTGAAGATAGCCTTCAGCGAGCCGTTCGGACCGGCAAAATCGGAAAGCGCCGTCTTGATGGAATCCAGATCGGTGACGTTGACGGTATAGGCTTTTGCATTCGCGCCCAGTTCGCCGGCAAGGGCGGCCGCCGCCGCTCCGTTGGTGTCGGCGAGCCCGACGCGCCAGCCCTTGGCGGCAAAGAGTGCGGCCGTCTGCCGGCCGATACCGGAGGCAGCCCCCGTGATGAAGATTGATTCCATCGTGATTTCCTTTCCTGCTTTGAAGCGGTTCGGGAATAGCCGGAGCATTGAACATACCCCGGCTATTCCGGCGGCGGTTTGGGAACGTCAGCCGCTCACGGGACCGGCCGGCCGAGCCAATCGCGGTAGAATGTGTCGATATCCGGCTTGAAATCGTGAACGATCGGATATCCCGGCGGGACCACCTCCACTTCCAGCAACGCGCCGGAAAGCGGATCGTAGTACTCGCGAAGCTGCATCCATTCCGGATCGCAACCCAGCTTGTCGGGATAGATCTCGTTGATCAGTTCCTCGCTGTCGCGCACGAACACCTTGGCATGAAGCTTCCAGTTTTCCTGCACGTCGCAATATTCATAGCCCCAGGTCGACTTGACGACGCGGCGGCCGTCCGGCTTGCGGACCACGAAGAGATGTTCGGCCAGGGGCAGCAGAATGGGATCGTCCCATTCCACGCTTTCCTGCCAGATCTGGACCATCTTGTCGAAACGGTCCGCGTCCTTGAAGCCGCTGATCAGGCCGTGCAGCTTTTCGAAGCTCAGCTTGCCGTCTTTCAGTTCCCGCAAGGTATTGATGTCGTGGGATACACTCATGGCATTCTCCAATAGTTTGTCCGGATGGCAGCGGCTTCAGAACGAGAAGTCGTCTGCGAGGCTCCAGAAGTTGCGGAAATGCGCAGCCCAGCGCGGCGAGAGCTTCATGGAACTCTTGTACATGGCGCGAACCGGCGCGTGGATATGGCCTTCCAGAACCCGCTCGCGCTCACGCGCGATGAAGTCCTTGGTGTCGACCGCACGTTCAAGACGACGCTTGCGCATCGCTGTGCGTTCGGCCTGCGTCGCCGCCACATCGGCCTGCAACCTGCCGTCCGCCCCCTTGGTGAGCACGACGCCGTAGATGGGCTTGGCGAAGCGCTCCAGGAGTTCACCGCCATTGACATCGGCGGCCACCGAGGCCGGATCGCGCTCCAGCGGATCGCCCAGACCCGGACCGCCGCGCTGGACGGAAGCATAGAGGTCATATTCGCCGAAGGGATGCGGGCCGGTCATCTGGTTGAGGTCGAAGACCTCGTCGCCCTTGACCATGGCGCTAATGGCGCTGTTTTCGGGATCGCCGTCGAGCGTCGGATAAGGCGCCTTGTTCGCCGCCAGTTCCTTCATGTTGGAGTTGTGGACGTTATGGCGATAGCCGGAATTACCCGGATAACCGCCGAACACGCCTGCAGAGGAGAAGACGTGGCCTTCGCCGGCGCTGAAGAGGATCTGCGACTCGGTCTTGAATAGCATGCGCAGGCTTTCAGCCCCGCAGCCACCGCGATACTTACCCGCGCCCGACGTGTTGGCCTTGCGGCCACGACCGAGATAAAGCAGCGGTTCGAGATGCTCCCAGGTCTCGACCTCGCCCATGTCGCCTTCGGGGTTCCACATGGCGGCGCATGTCGCCTCCCCGTCCTTGACATAGGCCGCACCGGTGCCCTGGCAGGAGATTTCGAAGTTCGTGAAGGCGGAAGGCTGGCCGAAATGGTTGATCCCCCCACCCTGCAACAGGTTCCAGGTGCAGGGATAGGAGGCGGAAATCTCCTCCAGATAGCCGCGCGCGAAATAAGACCGCGCCAGGCTGCGGACAAAGCCGGTGAAGCTCGGAATCAGGAAGAACCAGGTGAGCGTCGTCGAGACCTTGTCATAGTCCGGATTGCACCACGACCCCTTCGGCAGTTCAATGGACGTGGCGTAATAGGCCCCGTCATTGATCTTGTCCGAATTCCAGAGCGTCTGGGTGAGCTGAACCCACATGGCGCCCTGCATGGGTGACGGCGCGCAGTTGAACGAGTGGTAGTCCCACTGGTTCGCCCCGTCGAAGCTCAGCCCCAGATGTCCGTCGCCGGTGATCTTCATGCGCAGCGGCGCATGCATCATCGTGTCCTTGCGGGCGAGAGGATGCACCGTCTCGTCGTTCTTCCAGGGCAGATCGATGAAGGTCGGCGCTTCGTATTCGCCAGGAAAGCCCATCTGCTTGACCTTGCCGATCAGCGTGCGGCGGCCCTCTTCGACGGCCTCGCGAATGAAGGCCTTGTAGGTGTCGAGACCGACTTCCTCGATCGTGCGATAGACCTGTTCGCGGACGAGCTGGCAGCCGGTGAGACGGGTCTTTTCGTCCAGCACCCAGTACATTTCGGCGCGAACATTGTCGCGGCAACGCTGGAGATAGTCCTCGTGGAAGAGGTCATTGGTGCCGACAAGCTCGGCCGAGACCAGGAGGCCATCGCCATAGCGGTCGGCATGGCCGTAGCACATGGAACCCGGCTGGATGCCGCCGACATCGATTTCATGGGTGACGCCGCCGGCCCAGCCGATCAGCTCGTTTTCCCAGAAGATCGGGATCAGCGTATGCACATCGGCAGTGTGAACGTCGCCGATCATCGAGTTGTTGTTGCAGAACACATGTCCCGGCGCGATGCCCGGATTCTGCTCATAATTGTTGCGGATCATGTATTTGATCGCATCCGCCATCGTGTGCACATGCACGATGATGCCGGTGGAGAGCGCAACGGATTCGCCTTCCGGCGTATAGAGCGCGAAGGAGAGTTCGCCGATTTCCTTCACGATCGGCGAGGCCGAGATGTTGAGCGCGGTGGAGCGCGCATTCACCAGACCGCCGCGCAGATGCGAGAAGATCTTTTCATAGAGGATCGGCTGGCCGGTGCGGATCTTCAGATCCTTGAGACCCTGGTAATGCCCGGTCCGGTCGAAGATGTCGTCCGACTCCTTCAGCATCTGGCGAAGGGTCTTGCCTTCCCAGCCGATATTTTCGATGCGGCTGTCTACAGCTTGTACTTTGTTCAACATGATGGTCGTCCTTTCCGGTCAGTCTTCGAGGTGACGCAGGTGGAAGATGAGGTGCTGGTCGAGCCGGGCTTCAGCACCGGGCGGAACCATGAATGTCGTGGAAGAGGCCTCAATGACGGCCGGGCCCGTGATGACATTGCCGGGCAGAAGCTCGTCCATGTCGAAGATACGGGCATCGTGCCATTTGCCGTTTCGATAGATCGGGCGGATCTCCTTGAGGGCATCGGCAGTGGGCTCGGGGCCATGCAAGGGGAAGTTCGGCAGCGCCGGCTTCATCACCTTCACGACACCACGCACCAGAACGTTGGTGACAAGGTAGCCGAGTTCGGGGGATTTCGCCGAGCGGGAGAATTCCTTCGAATAGGCAGCCTCGAAGCGCTCGATGATCTCGCGGATGTCGTCCACCGAACGGATCGCCTGGAAGGGCAGCTCGATTTCCACATCGTTGAGCTGGCCGACATATTGCACGCGCAGGCAATGCCGATATTCGATCTGGCCGGCCTCGACGCCGGACTTGGCGAACTCGTCCTTCACCTTGGCGCGAAGCCCTTCCCAGCCGGCATTGACCGCGCCGGAAAGCAGGTCGAAACCTTGCTCGAAAGCGGCCGGTGCAAGATCAGGGCTGGCTGTGGCCACATTGACCGTGCGGTCGAGGCGGTATTCGAAATCTGCGCAGGCGCAGCCGAAGGCCGAGAAGCCCGCCGCCCAGGCCGGAACCAGCACGTCGGCGAAGTTCAGTCCCTTGGTATAGCCGGCGACATGCATTGGCCCGCCGCCGCCATAGGAAAACAGCGTGTAATCCTCCGGCGAGTAGCCCTTGCCGAAGACGCGGGCATAGACTTCGTTACGCAGGTGGTTTTCGAAAAGCTGGAGAACGCCTTCCGCCGCATCATACGGGTCGAGACCCAGCGGATCGGCAATGCGTTCCTTGATCGCCTGATAGCTGCGCTCCTTGTTGAGGATGACCTCGCCCCCGAGGAAGTTGTTCGGATTGAGATTGCCGAGGATGATGTTGCAATCCGAAAGCGTCGGCGTGTCGACCCCGCCCTGCTCGAAGCACATGCCGATGCGCGAGCCGGCGCTGTCCGGTCCGAACTCGATGCGTTTGGAGATCGGGTCGAGGCGGACATAGGAACCCGTGCCGGCACCGACCGAGTCGATATCGACCAGCGGCAGCTTGAGCACGAAACGCGCCATATCCGGCTGCGTCTTGGTGGTGAATTCGCCGCCGGTGATGAGACCGAGGTCGAAAGACGTGCCACCGATATCCGAGCAGACGATGTTGCCAATGCCGAGTTCGGCGCCCAGATAGCGCGCACCAACCATGCCTCCGATCGGACCGGAGATCAGCGTGCGGGCAAGCTCGCGCGCTTCCGTCGAGATCGTGCCACCATGCGAGGCCATGACGCGGAGTTCGAACTGCCCGCCGAAATTCTTCGCACGGTCGGCGATCTTCTGGAACTGGCCGCGTGACGGTTCGGCCGCATAGGCCTCGATCGTCACGGTGTTGAGCCGGGCGAAATCCTGCATGACCGGATAAAGCTCGGACGAGAGATAGATCGGAACGCTCTTGCCCTTGCGCTGCATGACCTTGAGCGCCGCTTCCTTGACGGCGTTTTCATGCGCGCCGTTGACATAGGAGAACAGCAGGTTGACGACGATGCCCTCGACATCCATGTCGAGAAGCTCGGCGACGGCTGCCTCTGCCTCGTGTTCGTAAAGCGGAATGGCTTCGGTGCCGAAGAGATCGATGCGGCCGCGCACGCCCTTCATCCGCTCGCGGGGCACCAGCGGCTGGTTGTGACGATGTGTCGAGACCTTGAGACGATCCTGATAGGAATAGCCCAGATAGGTCTGGATGCCGCGTTCGAGCTGGAAGTAATCCTCCATGCCGGCCGTCACGATGACGCCCAGGCGGCGGCCCTTGCGCTCGAGAAGGCGGTTGAGCATCGACGTACCGGAATAGATGCCGGTCGCCACTTTCGGAAACACCGCTTCCGGGGCCTGCCCCCATTGCGCCAGTGCGTCCTCCACCGAGCGGCCGAAGCCGATCGATTCATCGGCGGGCGTCGTCTGCGCCTTGCCGACGACGAAACGTCCCGTGTCATCGACGAAGAACGTATCCGTCATGGTGCCACCGGCATCCATGGACATGATGAATTGATTCATTGTTGAAAAGCCTCCCTTTTGCCAGACAGGGAGAAAAGGCGACACGCTGCCCGCACGACGTTAAAACGCCTTGCGACCATCACAGAACCGACGCGAGCCTCCTCCCAGAGACGGAGCCGGCGATCCGCAAGGCTCCTCCCTCACGATCCCGGCATGAGAGGAAGAGTGTCAGGTTAGCGGCAGGCGATATTGAAGGATCGGGTTAGCGATTTTGTACAATTCCACCGCACGGCCGAAGGACGAGAGAGACTGAAGGGAACGCCGCGCGGTCTGGTTAGAGGCGTCGCAGGTTGCCCGGCGTCTGGCCTGTTGCCTTCTTCATGACGCGGGTCATATGCGCCTGATCGCTGAAGCCGGTCAGGAAGGCGATTTCGGCGAGCGAGAGCCGCGTGTCGTTGATCAGCGCCATGGCGCGATGCACCCGCCGCATCAGCACGAATTGCCAGGGGCTTTGTTCGAAAGCGGCCTTAAAACGGCGCGGAAAGGTGTGCTCGCAAAGACCCGCCGTATTGGCGAGATCGGCAAGACTGAAATTCTTGGCGAGATTGGCTTCCACAAAATCGATCACGCGCTGACGTTGCGCGCCCGTCAGCGTCGTCCCCGCATCGACGCTATCCCGGCTCGCCCTGTCGCAGATGTGGTGATTGCGCAGGACCTGAAGCGTGAGCGCCTGTGACAAAAGATCCGTCAGAAGCCGCGATCCGGAGGCGCCATTGCGCAATTCCGCTTCGAGCGCATCAGTGAGCGCCAGCAGCGACGAATCTTCGATACAGAGATCGTCGATCGCGTGGAAATGGCGATACTCGCTCTCGAAGGCACGCAAGGCCATTTTTGACATCAGGTCTTTCGACAGATAGAAATGCGAGACCTCGATATTGCCGTCCCATTCCCAATCGGAAGACCGGTCGACACCGAGCATTGAGATCGTGCCCGGCTTTACAAAGCCTTCACGCCAGTTCGTTTCCACCTTGCGGCGCATGCGCGTTTGTCCGCGCCGATAGACCACCATCAGGATACTGTCGATCCCTGGAGCCGCAACGGTCGAAGCGCCGTAGGCAATATCGCGAAAGAAAACACTGCGGCCCGCCGCATCGCCCGAGTCCGCCTCTGCTACGATCTCGCCCGGCGCAAACCGTATGACGTCCTCGGGCCGGATGCTTTTTCGCAGATCGACCTGCGAAACCAGTTCCACCATCATATCCTCCCGCGTCCAATCCAACGGATTCGGGTCTCCCCACCCGTTACGCAGAGCTTGGACGATACTCCCGTTCAGACTTTTGTCAATTCTGACAGGTTGTACAGCTTTGGCGACAGTACACGGCCAGCTTGAACAGCCTTCATCCTCGGCAATCCCCTTTCCTCTTTCGCAGCGGGTTTCCCATCTGCAAAACAATGACGGCCGCAGGTTGCCCCGCGGCCGCTTAAGGTCAGATCAGGCTGCAGGCATTACGCCGTAAAGCCGCCATCCACGACAAGATCGGAGCCAGTCACATAGCTTGCATCATCAGAGGCAAGGAAGGCGATGGCCGAGGCGATCTCCTCCGGCCGGCCGAAGCGACCCATCGGGATGCGCGCAATTGTCCCGGCAGAAGCCGCATCAGCGGCTTCGTTACCCAAAGCCGTCAGGGCGTCCGAAACCAGCTTTGTTTCAACAAAGCCAGGGCAGACAGAATTGACGCGGATGTTGTAGCCCGAACGCGCGCAGAGAATGGCGGTCGATTTGGTGAAGATGCGGACTGCACCCTTGCTCGCATTATAGGCTGGAAGCGCCGGATCGCCCACGAAGCCCTCAATCGAAGCCACATTGACAATGGAACCGCCACGCGGCTTCAGCCGCTCCACGGCAATCTTTGTTCCGAGGAAGACGCCGTTGAGGTTGACATCAATGGTCTTCAGCCACCGCTCGTAGGTCATCGTCTCGATCGTTTCGAAATGACCGATGCCCGCATTGTTGACCACGACGTCGACAGGGCCGAGTTGTTTCGAAACCGCATCGAAGACCTGCGCCCAGGAGGCTTCGTCAGTTACGTCCTGTTCCAGGAACAGGCTATTGCCACCGAGTTCGGCCGCTGCAGCATTGCCCCCCGCTATGTCGCGGTCGGTGATCGCGACCTTTGCGCCTTCCTCGGCAAAACGCTTGGCCGTGGCAAAGCCAAGCCCTTTCGCGGCACCTGTGATCAGGACAACCTTGCCTGAAAATCTGCTCATCGTTTCCTCCTGGATAACTGTTGTTGATTGTTGAGCCATCCGCGCTGGCGCGAAATGAAAAGAAGAGGCCCTCGACGCAGTGCAGCGCTTGCTCCATGGTCAACAGTCGCAGGCACAAGCTTTCGCGACCGGCGCGTTCACGAAAGACCCCGAAGGGAAGGTTCAGGCCTCTTCAATCGACGCCATGATCCGGGGAAGGAACCCGATTGAATTGAACAATTCGGTGAGATGTTTTGAATAAAAGCGGAGCGCGGCCAGTAGCAATCGTTCTTGAATTAAGCGGATAAAGCCGTAAAACACGCCGACTCTCACGCCCACAACCCATTGTTTTAAATTATCTTTTCAGAATATTCTCAAACAAGGCCGGTTCGGGCACCGCATAATTGAGTGCTTCGATCCGCCACCATCAAAAGACGATGAGGTATTTCAGAGCACCAACAGCTCCGTTTTGTTTAACCATTCATTATGTGTGGCTTGATATTTTTCGCCTCTATACGGTCACTCTCAAGGGGGAATCTGCATGTTTTGGGGCAAGGCAAAGGCGGACGCGAAAGACTTTCAGAGCAAGTATGAGACAGCACAGGAGCGGCTCGATCTTCTAGACGGGTACTGTGGCGTTGGACTTTGGGAAGCATATTTGCCTGAGGCAAACGGCCAGCATCCGCAATCGCGCTGGCGTTATTCCTCCGAACTGAGACGGTTGACTGGTTATACAGAAGCAGATTTTCCAGACACGCTGGAAGCCTGGGTGACGAAAGCCCACCCTGAAGATCTGGAGCGTGTGTTCACCGGTCTCGCCCAGTTTTTGACCGACAAGAGCGGCAAGGCGCGCTACGAAGAGACCTTCCGGATCAAGGTCAAGGACGGCTCCTATCGCTGGTTCCGCTCGACGTCGGGCTCCCGCTATCTTCCCGATGGGACGACCGTGCGGCTTTGTGGCACCTTCACCGACATTCATGACCAGGTGCTGCTGCGCGAACGCTCTGAGGCGGCCACACGCGAGGATCAGGAAACCATCGCGGCCCTTCGCACGGCGATGACCGCACTGGCGGCTGGCGACCTGACTTATCGTATCGACACCGCGATGCCGGCAAAGGCGGAAGTTTTGAAGCGGGACTTCAATACGGCGACCCAGCAGCTTGAAGACGTCATCACTTCCGTGATCGAAGCTGTTCACAGCATCAGCAACGGCTCCTCCGAAATCAGTCGCTCGTCGGATGAAGTCTCGCGCCGCACAGAGCAGCAGGCAAGTTCGCTCGAAGAAACTGCCGCCGCCATCGAAGAAATCACCTCGACGGTTCAGCGCACTGCGCAGAACACCAACGAACTGGCCTCCGCCGCGACCAAGACCCGCCATGCCGCCGAGCATTCGGGCAGCGTTGTGCAGAGCGCCATCGCCGCCATGTCGCAGATCGAGCATTCTTCCGGCCAGATTAACCAGATCATCGGCGTCATCGACGACATCGCGTTCCAGACCAACCTTCTGGCGCTCAATGCCGGTGTTGAAGCGGCTCGCGCCGGCGAAGCCGGCAAGGGCTTTGCGGTCGTCGCTCAGGAAGTGCGCGAACTCGCACAACGCTCGGCCAATGCCGCCAAGGAAATCAAGCAGCTCATCTCAACCTCGAGCGATCAGGTCGGCAAGGGCGTGGGCCTCGTCGGCGAAACCGGACGGGCGCTTGAAACGATCGTCAGCGAAATTGCCGGTATTACGAGCCTGATCTCCGATGTTGCGCAATCGGCCAAGGAACAGGCGACGGGCGTGCGCGAAATCAACACGGCCGTCAACCAGATGGACCAGATGACACAGCAGAACGCCGCGATGGTTTCCAACACGGCAAATGCCAGCCATACGCTCGCTTCGGAAGCTGCGCATCTGGCCGAGCTGGTCTCGCGCCTCAAGGTAGGACGCGCGCAGCAGCAGAACGACAGAAGTAGACGAGTAGCGTAAGCACGACGAGGGTATCTCTAGTCCCCTGACTTGAGCCCCTGTACGCCAAAAAGCCCGCCGGATTTCTCCATGGCGGGCTTTTTTTGGTGGTTGAGAGGTTGGTTGCGGGGGCAGGATTTGAACCTGCGGCCTTCAGGTTATGAGCCTGACGAGCTACCGGGCTGCTCCACCCCGCGTTATGTTTTAAAA
>NZ_JAJNCY010000015.1 GCF_021026335.1 Rhizobium sp. C1 | reverse complement strand
GGAAGCCGGTCAGCTGGTCAGCCGCGCCAAGGCAGGGGCGGAACAGTCCGGTCAGGTCGTCAGCCAGGCGGTTCTCGCCATGGAGATGATATCGAAGTCGGCCAACGAGATCTCCAACATCATTGGCGTGATCGACGAGATTGCCTTCCAGACGAACCTTCTGGCGCTGAATGCCGGTGTGGAAGCAGCGCGTGCGGGTGAGGCCGGCAAGGGCTTTGCGGTCGTTGCGCAGGAAGTGCGCGAGCTGGCGCAGCGCTCTGCGACTGCGGCGAAGGAGATCAAGGCGCTGATCACCACCTCGAATACGCAGGTCGATCAGGGCGTGAAGCTTGTCGGCGAGACGGGACGTGCGCTGGAAACGATCGTGTCAGAAGTGCAGGAGATCAACCGTCACGTTCTGGCGATCGTCGAATCGGCGCAGGAACAGTCGTCTGGGTTGCAGCAGATCAACACGGCTGTGAACCAGATGGATCAGGACACGCAAAAGAATGCGGCGATGGTGGAAGAGACGACGGCGGCGAGCCACAGCCTTGCCTCGGAAGTCGTGGCGCTGAACCGTCTTCTGTCGCAGTTCAAGCTGGCCGAGGGTGGGATGTCGATGCAGCCGCAGCTGCGTGGTGCCGTTGCCTCGGATCGCCCCGCCGCGTCTCCCGTCAAGGCGCTCGGCCGCAAGATCGCCTCGGCCTTCTCCGGCAATGCCGCCATCGACACAAAGGGTGACTGGCAGGAGTTTTGATTGCGTTTCCGGCCATGGGTCGGCCGGATTGACGGCTGACCTGACACAAAAAAAAGCCCCGGCGGATCAAATACGCCGGGGCTTCTGTATTTGAAGGGCAGCGTTTTACGCTGCCACGCATAGCGTCTTGATCAGCCCTGAGCCGCGCGCGTGTAGCCGCCGGGCTTGCCGCCACGGGGGCCGCCGCGCTTCTGGCCGGGACGGTCGTTGCGGTTGCGATCGCCATTCGGGCGACCGGCCTGATGGTGGCCGTTGTTGCCCTGCTTGCGCTCGCCGCCGCCTGCGGCTTCCGCATGCGGACGGCGGGCCGGACGTGCGTTCTGTTCGCCACGAGCCTCTGCGCCTTCGCCACCCTGCTGGGGACGGCCCTGACCCTTGCGGTGCGGCTTGCGGGCCGGGCGCGCTGCGCCACGCGATGGCTGGTTGCCGCCACGTACATCCGCCGGCGGCTCGCCGCTGGCGACCGTCAACGGCATCTTCGTCAGCTTCTCGATGTCGCGGAGCATCTTGATTTCGTCCGGAGCGCAGAAGGCGATCGCGATGCCATCCTTGCCGGCGCGCGCAGTGCGGCCGATGCGGTGGACGTAGGATTCGGCGACCGTCGGCAGGTCGTAGTTGTAGACATGCGTCACGCCGGGAATGTCGATGCCGCGGGCGGCGACGTCGGTTGCCACGAGAACACGCATTTCACCGTCGCGGAAGGCCTTGAGCGCGCGTTCGCGCTGACTCTGGCTCTTGTTGCCGTGGATGGATGCAGCGGCAAAGCCGATGTTTTCCAGGTGCTTGGAAAGCTTCTCGGCACTGTGCTTGGTCTTGAGGAAGACCATGGCGCGACCGTCCGGGTTGTCGGTCAGCGACTGGCGCAGCAGCTGCGTCTTCTGGTCCTTGCCGGTGACGTGATGGACGAACTGTTCGATCTTGTCGGCCGTCTTGCCGGGGGCGGCGGCTTCGACGCGCAGCGGGTCGGTCAGGTATTCCTGTGCGAGCTCCTCGATCTGCTTGGGCATGGTGGCCGAGAAGAGCAGGGTCTGGCGGCGCTTCGGAACCATTTTCGAAATGCGGCGCAGGTCGTGGATGAAGCCGAGGTCGAGCATCTGGTCGGCTTCGTCCAGCACGAGGTAGCGCACGGCCGTCAGGTTGACGTCATTGCGCTTGCACAGGTCGAGAAGGCGGCCGGGGGTTGCGACGAGAATGTCGGTTCCGCGGGCCAGAAGCTGGGCCTGCTTGTGGATCGATGCGCCACCGACGACGAGCGCGATGCGCAGCTTGGTGTCCTTGAGGAAGGCGCGCAGGTTGCCGGTGATCTGGTTGACCAGTTCGCGGGTCGGAGCGAGAATCAGCGTGCGCACGGCCTTGGGTTCCGGGCGCTGGTTGTCGTTCAGGAGATGCTCGATGATCGGCAGGCCGAAGGCCGCCGTCTTGCCGGTGCCGGTCTGGGCGAGGCCGATGATGTCGCGGCGCTCCAGCACCAGCGGGATCGCCTTCACCTGGATCGCGGTGGGGGTGGTGAACTCCATGCCTTCCAGCGTACGCAATGTGCCAGCGGAGAGACCGAGGTCGGAAAATTTAGTCAAGGTATTCAGCCTTTCGGGGACGCAAAACGCCGATAACCCGCAGCGCCATGACCGGACTGCGGTTGTCGTTCGCGTCAAGAACCCCGCGTGAATTGGGAACTTGTGGGTTAAGTTATTTTGCTTTCAGCGCCGCCGGCGTGGAACCCGGCATCAATGCAACGCGCCTTTCCTTCTGTTGCCCTGATGGCCTTTTTGCCTTGTCAGGTGTCGCAACGGCCAGCTCACGCGGCGGCCGGAAGGGGAAAGCTGAGTGCTTGTCTTATGAAAGGGTCTGAATGTCAAGACCAAGGGCAAGTGAGCAGGCAGATTATGCTGCATCGCAGCGGGAAACTCGCCAACGGTTAAAGATAAGACGGCATGGTTAACCAATTCTTTAACGCTCCATGTGCCTAGTTAAGCAACGGAAGTTCTAAAGGATTCGGGAGAAACCAGGTGCAGCAAGGCGTGGATCTGCTGGCTATGGCGTGCCAAAGGTTGGCTCGCACCCGCGTTCCTGCCTGCATCAAGGATTCGGAACTGCGCTATGTCGCCGTCAGCGCCGCCTTTGCCGGTCTTTACCGCATGGAGCCGCACGCGTTTTCCGGTTTGCGAGACGCCGATCTGAGCAACGCCGCCGCCAATGGCCTGCGTGACGAGATGGAGCGCAAAGCCATCGTTTTTGGCAACGAGGCCGAGCTTGACCTGGCCATCGGCGCCGACGATCGCGTTCAGCGCCTCAAGATCGAGCAGTTCGTGAGCGAGACGGGCGAGATTTTTCTCTATGAGCATGTCGAGCCCGCGCGGCCCATGCTGGCGGCTGCCACCGCCCCCTGGTGGGTGCTGGAGGGGGACGAGCCGGAAGCCGTGGTAACTTTGCCGACTGCGGAAGAAGAAAACGAGCCTGCCTTCCTGTCCGTCCTCAAAAATGCGCTTTCCCATATCGATGCCGGCATTCTGATCATCGACCCGGAAGATCGCGTCGCTTTCGTCAACGACAAGATGGAACAGATCTATCTGCGATACATGGGGTCGATCCATCGTGGCGAGACGCTGACGGCCATTCTGACACGCGGCATCGAGCGTGGTCTCGATCCGGATGTCGATGGCGCAGATGAGGGGGCGTGCAAGGCCTGGGTGCGGGACCGGCTGGAGGCCTATCGTCAGCCGTATTTCGAAACCACGACACGCTTGAGAACCGGACGCTGGATCAGGTTGATCAACCGCCGGCTCGAGAATGGCTATGTCGTCGGTCTGCGGCTGGACATCACCGACAGCAAGGAACGCGAGGCGTTGCTGATCCGGCAGCGCGACGAAGTCAGCCTCTACAAGGCGGTGCTCGATGCCTTGCCGGTTCCGGTCTTCGTCCGCGACGAAAACCATATCATGATCTATGCCAACGAAGTGGAGAGGGGGCTTCTCGAGACCAGGAAGCTCAATGCTCTCGGCTTTGATGAGCGCAGCGTTTTCGGCGAGGAGGCGGATACCTATATCGAGGAGAATGATCGCGTCCTGATGACGGGAGAGGTCTCGGTGCGCGAGACCGAAATGCGGCATAGGGCCGATGAAGGCGCGCATATCCTGTCACGCATTAGCCGTGCCATTCTGCCGGACGGCAAACCCTATATCGTGGGGTCGCTGCTCGACATGTCGGCCCTGCGGCAACGCGAACTGGAGCTGGAAGACGCCCGCAATCATGCACAGGCCGCCTGGCAGCAGCTTTCCGATATCATGAACAGCATCGAAACCGGTGTGCTGGTGATCCGTCAGGCCGATCTGGTGGTGGAGCTTGCCAACGAGAATCTTCTGCGAAAGTGGTCGGGGATCGGGCTTGATGGGCTGGTCGGACACTGTTTCCTCGACATGATCGATCACAGCGTCGAAAGAGGACTCTTCGACCTGACGGATGAACAGCGCGAAGCGGCCAAGGAAAACTGGCGCGCGATGCTGACGACCGGCGAACTGCCTTTGCGCGAAGTGACGACGGCTGCGGGCGATACCTACGTCATGCAGGGGCAGCAGATTGGCGGTGCCCGGGCGGTCGTGACGTTTACCAATATCAGCCAGTTGCGCCGGCAGGACCGCGCTGTTGACGAAGCCCGCGCGAAGCTCGCCGAGACCGCCGCGTTGATGGATAAGGCGCTGGTCAGTATGGCTCAAGGCCTGCTGATGATTTCGGCAAATGGCGATGTCCTGGTGTGTAACGGCGCTGTTGAGCGTTTGCTCGATATGCCGTCCGGCATGATCCGCATCGGTGGGCGATGGGACGAAATCTTTGCCCATTGTGCTGCGCGCGGAGATTTCGGTGCCGACCCGTTGACGTTGCTGGAGCAGCTTCGCGAGGACACCCTGAACCGCAGGACCAGTGACATCAGCTTCTGCATCGGCGGCGTACGTTGGATCCGGCTTGAGGTCAAGCCAACGGATGATGGCGGCATGATCGGCCTTGTGACCGACGTGACGGAGTTGCGCCGGCGACAGGAAGAACTGGAACGCCTGCTGCACCGCGCCGCGAAGGCGGATCGGGCGAAGTCCGACTTTCTCGCAACGGTCAGCCGCGAGTTCCGGACACCGATGAACGGCGTGCTCAGCATGACGGAGCTGCTGTCTCGCTCAGATCTCGACCCGCGACAAAAGACCTATGTGAGCGCCATCAGCAAGTCGGCCAAGTCGCTGATGACGCTCATCAATGATATTCTGGACTTTTCGAAGCTCGATTCCGGCCGGCTGGAACTTCATCCCGTCTTTTTCAATCCGCTGGAAGCACTGGAGGACACTGCATCCATCCTGTCGGCGAAGGCCGAGGAAAAGAACCTCGTCGTCGTCGTTTCCCCGGGCCCGGATATCCCGAAGCGGGTTTTCGGCGATGCGCTGCGGTTCCGCCAGATCATCTTCAATCTCGTTTCCAACGCCATTCGCTTCACTGATCGCGGCCATGTGGAAATTCGTCTCGCGACAGGGCCGAGGGTCGAGGGCAGACGCATACTGACCATTGAGGTGGAGGACACGGGCTGCGGGATTGCGCCGGAGCATCAGCGCGTGATTTTCGAGTCCAATGCGCGCACCTCGGACAACGGGGCCGGGCGCATGGAGGGGCTGGGGATCGGCTTGCCGACCAATGTCAGCCTCGTGCGGCTTTTTGGCGGGACGATCGAACTGGAAAGTGAAATCGGGTGCGGCAGCACTTTCCGTGTGGCGCTTCCCCTCGAATGCGCGGAAACGCGCGCAGAGGATGATGATGTTTTTCCGGCCGCGGGCGCGCGCGTGCTGCTGGTGGACGATATCGCCGTTTCCCGGCAATCGGTCGGAAGAATGCTGGCGGGCTGGAAGTTTGACGCGACCGGTGTGGAGAGTGTCGAAGAGGCCTGGGCGGTTCTCGAGGCTGCCGACGGCGCCGGGATCAACGTCGATATCGTCATCGTCAGCGGTGCGCTTGAGCGGCGCGGGGCCGGCCGGCTCATTGAACGCCTGCGTGCTGACCCGCGCTTTGCGGCGACGGCCGTGGTTCTGTTGACGTCTGTCCTGACAGAAACCCTTCAAGGTGTTGCAGAGATTGCAGTGGACGCGCAGTTGCAGCGGCCGGTGCGCAGCTCGCTGCTTCTCGGGGCGCTCTGCGACGTTATCGCGGCGCGCCGCCGCGGCGCACAGGCCGATGCGCGCGTTTCTGTAGAGGCCGAGCTGGAGGCTGTCGAAATATCCGATGATCAGCCGGTTGACGTGCTGGTTGCCGAAGACAATGAGGTGAATGCGCTGGTGTGCCGGCAGATCCTCGGTTCCCTGGGCCTGAGCTTCCGCATCGCGCGCGATGGCGTCGAGGCCGTGCGGCTGTGGCAGAAACACAAGCCCGAAATCGTGATCATGGATATCATGATGCCGCAGATCGACGGCTACGAGGCGACGGCGGCGATCCGCGCCGAAGAGGCGAGAGACGGCCTGCGCCGCACGCCAATCATCGCGATCACCGCGAGAACGCAGGACCACGACCGCAACGCCTGCCTCGATGCCGATATGGACGATTACCTGCCCAAGCCCTTCACACCGGAGCTTCTGGCGGCGAAGATCGATGTCTGGCGTTCGCTGGTCGCGGGCGAAGCCAAGATCACGGACGACTTCATCCGATCAGCATGAACTTGTCGACATCGACCAGGCCGCGATCCGAAATCTTCAGGTGCGGAATGACCGGCAGCGGCAGGAAAGCCAACTGCAGGAAGGGTTCTTCCAGCGTTGCGCCCAGCGCAATCGCGGCCTGTCGCAGATGGTGCAGCGTGTCGCGCACCGATTCATAAGGCTCAAGGCTCATGAGGCCGGCGACGGGAAGCGCGATTTCGCCCGTGACCTTGCCATCCTGAACGACGACGAAGCCGCCATTGATGTCCGACAGACGATTGGCGGCGACTGCCATATCCTCGTCATTGGCGCCGACAACGCAGATATTGTGGCTGTCGTGGCCGACTGTGGAGGCGATCGCGCCTCTTTTTAGCCCGAAGCCCTGTACGAAGCCGTTGGCATGGTTGCCGTTCTTGCCGTGGCGCTCGATGACGGCGACTTTCAGGATGTCGCGCTCGAAATCCACGGTTGTCTGGTTGCCATCGACGGGTAGCTTGAACCGGCGGTGCTCGGTGATGATCTTGCCGGGCAGTACGCCAATGACGGAGGTTTCACCTTCGGTTGCCGGAATGCCGAAATCGGCCGCCTTGACGGTGCGCGCCTTGACGCTGGTCAGCCCGACCGGGGCGACCAGCTTGCGCGTCGCGAACAGGGCGTCCGTGACCTCGCGGCCGCCAGCGAACACAGTCTTGGCCTTGCAGTTTTCCAGACTGTCGATGACGACGAGGTCGGCGCGCCAGCCCGGCGCCACGAGGCCGCGGTCGCGCAGGCCGAAGGCGCGGGCGGCGGAGATGGAGGCGGCGCGATAGATCGCCAGCGGTTCGACGCCGTGGGCGATCGCGGTGCGGATCAGATAGTCGAGATGGCCCTGTTCGGCGATGTCCAGAGGGTTGCGATCATCGGTGCAGAGGGCCAGGAAGGGCGAGAGCCGCTCCGTGAGGATCGGCATCAGCGCATGCAGATCCTTCGAAACCGAGCCTTCGCGCACGAGAATGTGCATGCCCTTGCGGATCTTCTCCATCGCCTCGGCAGCACTGGTGCATTCGTGGTCGGTGCGGATGCCGGCGGAGAGATAGCCGTTCAGATCGTTGCCGGAGAGGAGAGGAGCGTGGCCATCGATATGCTGGCCCTGAAAGGCTTCCAGCTTGGCCATGCAGACCGGGTCCTTGTAGACGACGCCGGGGAAGTTCATGAATTCGGCCAGCCCGATGACCTTCGGATGGTTGCGGTAGGGCAGAAGCTTCTCGATGGGCAGATCCGCACCTGCCGTTTCCAGATGGGTCGCAGGAACGCAGGAGGAGAGCTGGACGCGGATGTCCATGATCGTTTCTTCAGCAGAGGCGAGGAAGAATTCGATGCCTTCCGTACCCAGCACGTTGGCGATCTCGTGCGGGTCGCAGATCACCGTCGTCACGCCATAGGGCAGGACGCAGCGGTCGAATTCATGCGGGGTCACGAGGGAGGATTCGATATGCAGATGCGTATCGATGAAGCCGGGCACGACGATCTTGCCGGCGATGTCGATCTCGCGTTTGCCGGTGTAATCACCGCATGTCCCGACGATCGTCTCTCCGCAAATGGCAATATCGGATGCGACGAGTTCGCCCGTCACCAGATCGAAGAAGCGGCCGTTCTTGAGCACGATGTCCGCATGCTCACGCCCGGTTCCCTGATCGATGCGCCGTTCCAGTTCGCTCATGCCTTTTATCCCTTCGTACCGTCTTGCCGCGACTTAACCAGACTCGCGGGCCGCAGCACAAGGGCGCAATCAGCTGTTCATCCCGGCCACAGTGCCGTTGAGAATGCCGGCGAAGGAGACCCAGGCGAGATAGGGCACGAAAAGAAGGGCCGAAACAGGATCGGATTTCCGCGTCACGGCGATGAAGGCCAGGATGGACAGCCAGAGCGCGACAATGACGGCAAACGCGCCCCACATCATGTGAAGCCCGAACCAGAGCGGCGTCCAGCTCCAGTTCAGTAGCATCTGGACGATCCAGATCTGCATGGCCGGGCCTTTTGGATCGCGCAGGAAAGTTCGGGCAAACGCGATGCCGATGAGGACGTAGAGAATGGTCCAGACCGGTCCGAAGACCCAGGCCGGCGGATTGAAGACGGGTTTGGCGAGCGAGCGGTACCACTCGTCCGGCCCAACGGTCAGGCCGATCGCCGCACCGACTGTTACAACGGCAAGAATGGCCAGCGCGTGAACCAGCAGCGGGCGGAGCTTGTTCGCGGTCGTGTTCGTCATCTTGATCTCTCCTTTGTGGGAAATACGCGGGAGAGCGCCAAAAGGTTCATGGCGCGGCGGCTTTATGTGGCGCTGGATGTCCCTTAAGGGGCGACGGTCTCCGCAACGACCCTCTCCCTGTGCGCCTGCTGGAGCGTAAAGGCCTTTTTCACGAAGGCTTCCACGACGGACAGTTCGGTCTGGCCGAAATTGGCCAGCATGGCGGCCGCGTCATGGGCCAGAGGCTTGTAGAATGTGTCCAGCGTGTCGCTGGCGGGCTGCGTCATGGCGACCACCACCTTGCGGCGGTCGGTCTCGTCGCGCTGACGCTCGACGAAGCCGCGCTTTTCCAGCCGGTCGATCATCGAGGTTGCTGCCGCCGGCGTCAGGCCGGAAGCCACCGCAAGCTGGCCTGCCGTCTTCGGTCCGTCAATGAGGGCCTTCAGGCAGCGGTGTTCGGCGTTGATCAGGCCGAGCTTGTTGCCGATGGCCTCATCAAAACCCTGTATGGCGTCCTGCCACTGGTCGAGAACATGAAGGATTTCCAGGCGGCGTACGGCGTCCTGCTCATCCGTGGAATTTATTTCGTTCATCTGATGATCCCGCGGCGTGAATATTCGTTCGTCTCATGATGGGTCGATTCTGACCTTGAGACAAGGAGATGATAACGCCGCATGCCGACGACATCATGTCGGAAGGAAATAGGTGGCGGCGATCCAGCCAAGGAGGTCAAAGACGGCGAAGGCGGCGAAGACGATGTGATAGGCGCGCGCCCGGATGAAGCATCCCGCAAGTGCGGCAACGATGAGTATGACCTGCTGGGCATCATAGGCGTCGCCGAGGCTGGCGTAATATTCCGTGCCCTTGAGCAAAGTGTCGCCGACATCGGCGAGTTTCAGCAGGATCAGGAGGCCGTAAAACCACCGCCGGCGCGAGACGAAATAGTCGGAGTAGCCTTTGTATTCGTTGATCTGGTCGGGGAAGAGCAGGGCGGAAATGGCGGCAAACAGCGCCGCATAGGTCAGCAGATAGGCATAGATACCGAAGTTCCAGTGCTCCATGTGGCGCAGATTGAACTCGAACCACCAGAAATGCGGGATGGAGACCAGCACATAGGCTGCCCATGTCATATGCACCAAGTCGGTCTTGTAGCCGGCGGGGTGCTGGATGAAGCGCGTCAGACCGTTGATCATCCGGGCGAGGCTGAGGCCCAGGATCATGCCGATGATCACGCGGACATGGATGAAGATCTCGGCGTCGTTGGGAGGAAGCTTGTCCATGTTTGCCTGCTATTCGTTTCTAGGTCCGGCACAGATGTATCTGCGCCGCTGAAAGCAGGGAAGGCGGCCCGAGCCGCCATCCACCAATGATGTGCCTCCGAGATGCCTTGCCGTCTCAACCGGTGAGGCGCGGCATGGAGACGATCTTGTTGAACAGCGCCGTCATCGCATCCGAGATGCCCTGCGTCGTGGCCTCGAAATAGAGGCCGGGTGTGGCGCAGGCCTTCATGCGCGTTCCGATCTCGCTCTGGAATGGGGCAATCCACAGACCGTACCATGTGGTGTTATTCTGAGCGTCTGTTGTCGGAAGCGGAAGATATGTCGTGTATAGGATGGCGATCGTGTAACCCTGCTTCTTCAGAGCGTCGCAGGCTTTGGTATCGATGGGTTCCTGGCAGCGGGTACTGCCGGACAGGGGCTTGGTGCAGGTCGCGGGCTTGTTGCTGTCGCCAACGCCATCGGACACCATGAAGATAATTTTCTGAGGTGTGGCGAGACTATTGCCATCGCCGGCAAAGCCCATCTTGGCTCCCAATTGCGCCAGCGTACTGTCAAAGCTCGTGATCTGGTCGTTGTTGTAGTTCTGCTCCGGTATGGTCATGAGATTGACCTTCGCCTTGGCGGTGTCGGCGGCCGTCTCCAGGTCGGTTGTCGGAGCGACGACTTCCTGAAGCTGCATGTTTTCGGCGGATTTGCCGAATGTATAGACACCCATGCGGTACAAATTTTTGTTGTTTCCGCGGTTAGCCGATGCTTCCTGTAACAATCTCGCTGTGGCTGTGGCAACGACGTCGATGCGGGTTGTCACCTTGTTGTTCTTGTCTGTTGCGAGATGGTAGTTATCGTTCGGGTCCTCGATTATTTTGCCATTTGGTTTCGTGATCCTGATGTGGCAGGCAAAGGCGCATCCCTCGGAGTTCGATATGTTGTAGACCCGCTTGTCTCTCGCCTTGGTCAGGCTGATCATCTTGTCGATGTCTGTTTGCGAGGCGGCGATGCCCATGGATGGCGTGTTGTCGAGAAGGAGATAGAAATTGCGATACGTCGCGACCTCGTAGACCGCCGTGGCGCGGCCGGCGACCTTGATGACCGGTTGGCCGAGGATTTTCGAAAGATAGGTCGGTATCGTCGCCTTGTAGTTGACGACGGAGCTCATGCTCTTGCCGGTCTTCACGATGCTGGCGTCGACGGAATCGACGGTATAGCCCTTCACATTCTGCAACTGGCCCCGGAAGAATGCCTTCGCGTCGCTTTCCGCAATCGGAACCGTCCCGTCGCCCTTCATGGCGAAGGCGGCCTGCATGCCGGGGGAGGAGCTTGAAATGGCGGCAAGTGCTGCGGCGTCGCCGGCGCCCTGGAGCTTCGCTTTGATCGAAAGCGCGTTCGTGTAATCGACGGCAAGTCCAGCGACACCGATGATCGGGACGATCAGCAAGGCCGTCAAAATACCGAAATTACCTGCCTTGTCCCTAAAAAATCCGGGCAACATGTTCAAAACTCCGCCGATACTATCGTGCTGAAATACCGCAGAGTGTTTAAGGTCGGGCGAAGAGAATTGGTAAAATTGTTGCTACCTGTGATTTACTGCCTAGTTCCGGCACATCGGAGATCGACGAAATACGGCCCCGAGACGGGGCCGTTTTCGCATGTTGTGAATGGATAGACCCTGCCGGTTAGATATTGTTCATCAGCACGTCGCGCAGCTTGTCGAACAGTTCGTCGATCTGTGCCTTGGTGATGATGAGCGGCGGCGACAGTGCGATGATGTCGCCGGTCGTACGGATCAGGAGGCCCTTCTCATAAGCCTTGAGGAAGGCCGTGAAGGCGCGCTTCGTCGGTTCGCCGGCAATCGGGGCGAGTTCGATGGCGCCGATGAGGCCGACATTGCGGATATCGATGACGTTGGGGCAATCCTTCAGCGAATGCAGTGCCTCCTCCCAGTACGGGGCGAGTTCTGCGGCGCGGGTCAGCAGGCCTTCTTCCTTGTAGGTGTCGAGCGTGGCAAGCGCTGCCGCCGAGGCAATCGGATTGCCGGAATAGGTGTAGCCGTGGAAGAACTCGATGAGATGTTCCGGACCGGTCATGAAGGCATCGTGGATGTCCTTCGTCACGAAGACGGCGCCCATCGGGATCACACCGTTGGTGAGGCCCTTGGCGGTGGTGATGATGTCCGGCTTCACGTCGAAGAACTGAGCGGCAAAGGGGGCGCCGAGGCGGCCGAAGCCGGTGATGACTTCATCGAAAATCAGCAGGATGCCGTGCTTCGTGCAGATCTCACGCAGCTTGGCGAGATAGCCCTTCGGCGGGATGAGAACGCCGGTGGAGCCAGCAACGGGCTCGACGATGACGGCGGCAATGGTGGAGGCGTCATGCAGCGTGACGATGCGTTCCAGTTCGGTTGCGATGTCGACCCCGCCATGGTCCGGGATGCCGCGCGAGAAGGCGTTCTTCGCCGGCTGGTGGGTGTGCGGCATGTGGTCAACGCCGGTCAGCAGCGTGCCGAACATCTTGCGGTTGGACACGATGCCGCCGACGGAGATGCCGCCGAAGTTGACGCCATGATAGCCGCGCTCGCGGCCGATGAGGCGGGTGCGCGAACCGTCGCCCTTGGCGCGGTGATAGGCAAGCGCCACCTTCAGTGCTGTCTCGACCGATTCAGAACCGGAATTGGTGTAGAGCACATGCTCCATGCCTTCCGGCGCGATATCGACAAGGCGCGAGGCAAGCTCGAAGGCCTTCGGATGGCCCAGCTGGAAGGCGGGGGCATAATCTAGTTCGCCGGCCTGCTGTGCAATCGCTTCGGTGATCTTCGGGCGGCAGTGACCGGCGTTGACACACCAGAGACCAGCGGTGCCGTCGAGTACGCTGCGGCCGTCATGCGTCGTGTAGTGCATGTCCTTCGCGCCGACGAACAGACGAGGCTCCTTCTTGAACTGGCGGTTGGCCGTGAACGGCATCCAGAAGGCGCTGAGGTCGTTCGGTTTCGCGGTCGTGCGGTTGGACATGTTCTTCAAGTCTCCTCAAGGGAAGTTCGGCGTCGATGATCCGGCGTCATGTTCTTTATCGGTTGATCAAATTATCAGCGCGTCCCCTTGCGTCAAGCCAGCGAAAAAACGGGGTTCATGATCTTTTTTGATGGACGATCACGCTGCCGTGCGGCGGAAATTCTCCAACAGGCTCGCGCAAGATTAGCAAGTGATGATCCAAGATCGAAGGTACCATTTCCATTGGTGCTCTTTCCGACGTTTCACGGAACCTGTTCCGAGCACGTTGACTGGTCGAGGGCAAAGCGGACCGGTCGGCATGGAAACGTAACCGGCGGCAATGATAATCGCCTGAGCGTACATGATGAACGCACCCATCGTCTCGCTCAGGCGAATTATTTCCCGAGCCCAGTCGGCTTTCCCCATCCATATCTTCTCAGAGAAATTCCGAGCCGAAGGTGGAAACCGGTTTTGCGTTCGGAATTTTGCAAAAACAAAAAGATGGAGAATTTCCATGTTTCAGTGAGACGCGGAAATGCTCCAGAACAGCGCGTGACCGGGCGCGTCGTCGCGTTCAAAGTTCATCCGCACCTGCCTTGGGCCTCGACAACAAAAAACGCGGTCATGCAATGCATGCCGCGTTCGCGGAAGCCGTGGCATCTCGGTTCGCTGCGCCGGTTGATGGCCGTGGATCAGGCGCTTTTCAGCGCCTCCGGGACGTAGAGTGCGTCCAGCGTCGTCAGCAAGGTGCGAACTTGCGGATTGGGGCTGGAATAGTAGATCGTCTGGGCGGATCGGCGCGTCTTGACGAGGTTGAGAGCCTTCAGTTTCGACAGATGCTGGGAAAGGGCGGACTGGCTCAGGCCAACCTTTTCAGCCAGCGCGCCAACGGCAATCTCACCCTGAACCAAATTGCAGAGGATCAATATCCGTTTCTGGTTAGCCAATGCCGACATGATGAGTGCGGCTGCGTTAGAATTCGTGTAAAGGTTGTCCAGATTCATCAAAATATACTTCCGCCGAGATCCTAGTTCGTTGGGTTCGCGTAAGGACGAGATGCGCGCCTCGTGCGATTATAAACCAACAAATCACTTTTGGATATCGATATATATCGCTATAGAAATATTTCAGGTTGTTCTGAAATTGGGAAAATTCTTGTTTTTTATCATATAATTAACCAAATATTACTATTCGCTGTATTCCTCGCTCTTCGACCACGATGCAACCGGGTTCGACGGACGATAGCCGGCCGCCCTGTGGAATCAGCCCGTTTGATTCCGCCGTGGCGACAAGCTGATTCTCGCGCTCCGCTGTCAGTTCGGTGGTGCTTTCGGGTATGCGAAAGTCATCTGCGGTCAGGGCATAGGCGCGCCCGAAACCGCCATTGAGGCTTGCCGCGACGGGGCTGAGGCGAAAGAAGAGGAAATCGGGAAAGTCGACATAGAGCGCCGCCTTCGGGTGGCGCCGCAGAAAGCGCTGGCGCAAATACAGCCGCTCCGGATCCTCCGGGGCCACTGGCAGCGCATCGCATTGCAGGCTGATGCGCGGCCAGGCAAGCGGATCGCCCTTGCCGGGTTCGCCGAAGAGCAGCGAGCAGCGGGGCACGGCCAGCAGCGCCTTCGTATGAGCGGCCAGACGCGAGACCAGAATGATCGGTCGGCTCGCTCCGTCGGTGGCGGTCAGAACGCGGCTGGAATTCGGATAGCCGGTGTCGGGATCAATCACCGCGATTGCGGCGAAACGCGCCGTGAGAATGAGTTCGCGGGCCTGGCTGCGCGCCTGTGCGTCCGTTTCCTGGAGGATGGCCGGCTTGTCGTTCTTGCTCATGGCTCATGCTCCCGTCCCTTGTCCGCCCGCGCAGATAGCGGTTGCCGCCTTGGTATATTGTATACAGTCTTAGGGCAATCCGAAACCGGGGCGACGGATAAAACGGAAAAGGCCGCTCCCTGTGGAGGAGCGGCCCCGAAGGTCGGTTATTTGCAGAAGAGACTACGTCTCAGTCGTCACGGCGGCGGTGGCGTGTCAGGCCTTCGAGAATATCCTGGGGGGAAATCGTGCCGATGACTGCCCCATTCTCGACAACGCCGGTGACGCCGGGCGTCTTTGCCATGGCGTCGAGTACCGTGCTCAGCGGTGCGTCGGGCTGCACCGTGCCGACAACCGAGCCGCTATCGGCGGCGCCAGGTTTCATCACGTCGCTGGCCGTCAGCATCATGATCGGGTTCATGTGCTGAACGAAATCAGAGACATACTGGTTGATCGGGTTCTTCACGATGTCCTGCGGCGTACCGCACTGGACGATGCGCCCGCCTTCCATGATGGCGATGCGGTTGCCGATGCGGAAGGCTTCGTCCAGATCGTGGCTGACGAAGATGATGGTCTTCTTCAGCTTGCGCTGAAATTCCAGCAGCTCGTCCTGGAGACGGGTGCGGATCAGCGGGTCCAGGGCGGAGAAGGGCTCGTCCATCAACAGGATCGGCGCGCCGGTGGCAAACGCGCGGGCAAGACCGACTCGCTGCTGCATGCCGCCCGACAGTTCGTTGACCTTGCGGTTTGCCCATTGCGCCAGATTGACGAGTTCCAGCTGCTCGGCGACCTTGGCCTTTCGCGCTGCTTCCGGCTCGCCTGCGAGTTCCAGGCCGAACCCGACATTCTCGGCAACGGTGCGCCAGGGGAGAAGGCCGAACTGCTGGAACACCATCGAGACTGTGTGCATGCGGAAGTTGCGCAGTGCCTTGCTCGATGTCTTGTAGGGATTGAGGGAGCCGGTATCGGTCTTGACGGCAACATCCCCGCGCACGACGGGAGCCAGCCCGTTGACCGCGCGCAGCAGCGTCGACTTGCCGGAGCCGGAGAGGCCCATGAGGACGAGGATTTCGCCCTCGTTGATCGTCAGGCTGGCATTGGCGACGCCGAGGACAAGGCCGGTTTCCTTGCCGATCTCGTCGCGGGTGCGGCCCTCATCGACCATCTTCAGAGCGCGGCCTGGGTTGTTGCCGAAGATGATGCTCACATTGTCGAAGCTGACAGCCGTCATGCCGTTTCTCCTTCGTCGAAGAACTTGAAGATGCGGTCGAGCACGATCGCGAGGATGACGATGCACATGCCGGAGTCAAAGCCCATGGGGACGTTCATCTGGCCAAGCGCGCGCTGAACCAATGTGCCGAGACCTTCCGCGCCGACCATCGAGGCGATGACCACCATGGAGAGCGACAGCATGATCGTCTGGGTGATGCCGGCCATGATCTGCGGGAGCGCGAAGGGCAGTTCCACCTTGGTGAGGATCTGCACAGGGTTTGCGCCGAAGGCCTGCGCGGCTTCTATCAGGGCGGGGGGTGTCGAGATGATGCCCAGGCGGGTGAGGCGGATCGGCGCCGGGATCGCAAAGATGACCGTTGCGACGAGGCCGGAAACAGCTCCGAGTCCGAAGAGGATCAGGGCGGGGATGAGGTACACGAAGGTCGGGATCGTCTGCATCAGGTCGAGGATCGGGCGCAGGACAGCGTAGATCCATGGCCGGCGCGCAGCCAGGATGCCGAGGGGCACGCCGATGGCCATGGACACGCCGGTGGCGGCCAGAACAAGCGCCAGCGTTTCCATCGCTTCGGTCCAGTAGCGCTGGTTGTAGATGAGCAGCATGCCGACCGCCGTCAGCACGACGACGCCGAACTTGCGGCGCACGGCCCAAGCGATCAGACAGAAGGCCGCAATCGTGATGAAGGGATAGTAGGGCGCAATGGCAGTATCCTCGACAAACTTCCCGAGAAGCAGCCAGAGAATGCCGTCGATGCAGCTTTGCAGCACCACCGAGACCATGTCGAAAAAGCCGCCGAGATTTGTCGTCAGCCAGTCCACCACGACCTTGGCGCCCCGCCCGATCATGATCTTGTTGTTATCGTCCAGTAGCCAGCTGTGGAGCCAGTCCATCAGGTTCCCCTTTTTTTGGTGTGGTTGGCCGGGTTTCCGCTCCCGAGCTTGTTGCTCTTTTTGCCTTTTGTTTAGTCCGGTTCTCAGTCTGGCGTCTTGTCGGCATGCGGCCCAATGTGTCCAGTTTACGCAAATGCGCCGGAAGTTGAAGGTCGCGGCTCGGGAATTGCGAACGCACCAACAGAAAAGCAGCTGAAACAAAAAAAGGGCGGCAGAGCCGCCCTTTCGGAAAAGTTCTTGATCAGAGGCCCAGGGCCTTCTTGACCGCCGCATCGGCGTCGCCGCCGTCCTTGGTGGTCACGCCCGCGAGCCAGGGCTTGACCGCATCCGGATGTGCCTTCAGCCAAGCCTTGGCGGCATCCTTGCCCTGCATGCCCTTGTCCATGATGGATTCCATCATCTCGTTTTCCATCGGCAGGCTGAATACGAGGTTGTTGAGGAACTTGCCGACATTCGGGCATTCGGCGACATAGCCGGCGCGCGCCATCGTATACACCGTTGCACCACCGAAGTTCGGGCCGAACGTGTCGTCGCCGCCGGTGAGATAGGTCATCTTGTACTTGACGTTCATCGGATGCGGAGCCCAGCCGAGGAAGACTACCGGCTTCTTGGCCTTGTCGAGCTTGCTGACCTGGGCAAGCATGCCCTGTTCGGAGGATTCGACCAGCTTGAAGTCCTTCAGGCCGTCCTTGTTATTCTTGATCATATCCAGGACGTTCTTGTTGCCGTCATTGCCGGGCTCGATGCCGTAAATCTTGCCGTCAAGCTCCTTCTTGTGCTTGGCGATGTCGGAGAAATCCTTGATGCCGAGGGCTGCGCCATATTCGTTGGTCGCAAGCGTGTATTTCGCGCCTTCCAGGTTTGCGCGGACGGTATCGACCGTCTTGGCGTCGGTGAAGGGCTTTACGATCTGCGTGGAGGAGGGCATCCAGTTGCCCACGAAGAAATCGAGCTGCTTGTTGGCAAGGCCGGTATAGATGATCGGCAGGTCCAGTTCCTTCACTTCGACCTTGTAGCCGAGCGCGGAAAGCACGGTTTCGACTGCGCCGGTCGTCGCCTGGATATCGGTCCAGCTGACCTGGGCGACGTTGACATTGCCGCAGCTTGCCGGCTCGGCTGCCTGTGCGGTGCCCGACGCCGCTGCGGCAAGCACGAACACGGCGGCGGCCGTTGACTTCAAAATGGAACGCTTCATATGGAGTTCTCCCTCTTATGGATGAGGTGTATCAATCATCCTCGGTGTCAGCGAAGCATCAATTTTCGCTCAGTTCAAGGCCCTATTCGGGCTGAGTCCTTCTGGCGCGCAGCCGTCTTCGCAAATCCCAATATAAATGTCGCAAAGGGGTTACTGGTCAAAAAAACTGTGGTTTCCGAAGCTGCCCGGTTGGCTTTGGCAGGCCTGCGGAGGCAAGGGATGGCGCAGGATGATGGCGGTCCGGCGTCAAGTTCCGGCAGATCGCGAGGGCAGCATGGCGAAGTTCTATTTCAGTTACTCGACGATGAATGCGGGCAAATCCACCATGCTGCTTCAGGCGTCGTATAACTATCAGGAACGCGGCATGCGCACGGTGATCCTAATTGCCGCCTTCGACGACCGGGCGGGCAGGGGGCGCGTTTCCTCGCGCATCGGGCTGTCGGCAGATGCGATCCCGTTTCAGGCGCAGGATGACCTGAAGCTGCTGATCGAGGAGCTGCTGAAAGACGGTCCGATTGCCTGCATCTTCATCGACGAAGCGCAATTTTTGACGCCCGAGCAGGTCTGGCAGCTGGCACGGGTCGTGGACCGGCTGAACATTCCGGTCATGGCCTACGGGCTCCGGACCGATTTCCGCGGTAAGCTGTTTCCCGGATCGCAAGAGCTCCTCGCGATCGCCGACGAGCTGCGCGAGGTGCGCACCATCTGCCATTGCGGGCGCAAGGCCACCATGGTCGTGCGGCAGGACGAGGCGGGCAGGGTGCTCAAGGACGGCGCGCAAATCGAGGTGGGTGGCAACGAGAAATATGTGTCCTTTTGCCGCCTTCATTGGGATGACAAAATGCAAGAGACTTGATGTCGGTCAATGCAAAGGCACGATGCGTGACGTACGAGAGTATGCCCGGGACTGTCCGGAGGGCAGGCTGGGCTCAATCGAGGTCTGAAAGGATTGAATATGGATGTTCGCATGCTGATGGCTGCCGTTGCAGTCACCGCCAGCGCGGGTGCGGCGCTCGCCGATGGCGACGCGACCAAGGGCGCGCAGGTTTTCAAGAAGAATTGCATGGTCTGTCATAACGCGACCGACGCCAAGGCAAAGGTCGGGCCGAGCCTGCAGGGCGTTGTTGGCCGTCCGGTCGCATCGCTTCCCGATTTCAAATATTCCGACGGCATGAAGACATTCGGCGCCGGCAAGACCTGGACCGAGGAAGAGCTCACGGCCTATCTACCGAATCCGAAGGAGCTTGTTCCCGGAACGAAGATGGCCTTTGCAGGTCTCAAGACACCGCAGGACATCGCGGATCTGATCGCCTATCTTAAGAACCCGCAGTAAGATGGTACAAGCCGGAGCGGCGGTGCTGGTCCGGCAGTCCATCCAACCTTGCCGACTCCTGACGGTTTTGCTATCTGCTGGTCATGAACATATGACTATTTGCGAATTTATCTTGTCGGCGTCTTGCCAGATATTGTAGCAGTTCAGGGGGAAGCCGCGATAGGCTTCGATAAAATTTGTCAGGTCGCGACCCGTCGGTTGCAGATCTTCGGCAGTGAGGGCGGGGGCCATTGCATGCGAGACGAACAGGACGACGCGTTCCAGCAGTTGATGCTGGACGCGGCGAAGGTCGGGATGTCCGAGCGGGAGATCGTCTCCTGTTTTTCCGAGTGGCTTCTCATCAACTGTTGGCGCTTCGATGGTAAAGACTTCCGCATTTTCGGAAATTTCCGCGGACCCGGCGACGAGGTCGAAGCTGTCGAACAGGATGGTTTGACATCTTTTCAGGGCAAGATGAGCGACGTGAAGCGCGCGCAGGTGCGGGAGCGGATTTTCAGCGCGCTGGAATCCGAAGCGCCCGCCATCGTACATTATTCCATGCCCGTCGATGATGGTCCGGTGAGGGACTTCGTATCCATCGCGCGCGCCACGCCGCAGCCGGACGGATCGCAGGGCCTGATCGGCGTTTCCTTCGAATGTTTCAAACCGCTTCGTCAGGTGGCGTTCGCAGAGTCGAGCGCGCGCGATGCATCCGCATGACCCTCGCAATGTCATGCGACGATGGAAACCCTCTTTCATTCTCGACCGGAGCGCCGAAGCTTGAACCTCTATTATGAACTGACGAACGACGGCTCCCCGGGACCCTTGCCTGCCTATCTCGACATGAGCGACGGGGATATTATTCGTCTTCTGCAGAGGCAGATTGCGATCGGGGTGTGGCGGTCGGATCTGGAAGCCGGACTGACCTTCTGCTCCGCCGAAGCCTGCCGCCTGTTTGGTTTGCCGGAAACGGAAGGCCCGATCGATTTCGGCATTGCGTCGAAGGCTATACATCCGGAGGATCACGATCTGGCGCTCGAGTTGATCGAGACGAGTGTCCGCGAGAAGGGTTCCTATCTGTTCGTCATGCGGGTCGCTAGCGGCGATGCCGGGCAATACAGGTTCGTTCGCGTCATCGGCCGTTACCGCGACAAGGCGAATGGTGGCGGTGAGATCATCGGCATTTGCCACGAAATTCCCGCGGCAGAGTGATGCTTCACCACGGGATCAGCGATCCAGGACGTCACGGATTTCCTGAATGTTTGACCGGACCCGGAGCACATAGAAGCCCATCGTGGCGAGATGGGTCGGCATGATCCAGCCGTCTTCGGCGCCATTCGATATGATGGCGGGCTGAATTTTCAGCGCCGACTTGAATTGACCCTGCAACCGGTCCCAAAGCGGGCCGAGATTGCGTTCCTTGACGACATTCGCAAAGTCGGCCCGCGTGGCGGTCAGGATGGCGTAATAGCCGTAGAGCTGGCCATAGGCGAACCAGAAGCGGTCGTCGGCACGCGTGTCGAACCAGCCGCCGCCATGATTTTCGGAGCGTTCGCGCAGAATGTCTGAGGTCGAACCGAGAGAACTTGCAATGCGATCGAGGAAGTCGCGCAGATTGTCGGCGCGCGCGTCAAAAGTCGCGGAGCAGCTGGAAAGCTCGCCATTATAGTTGTTCAGATCCTTGATCGCGGAGCGATACTGTTTCGGCGTTGGCGTAAGCGGGCCGAACGGATCGAGGCTCCAGTACCAGTTCTCCTCGCCATACTGCATTTTCGAGCGCGCGTTCTGCAGATTACTGTTGATACCTGATGTGCCGCGCATGCGGCCGAGCGAATCGACGAGCTCGACGGTGGCGCGGCGCACGGATTCGTTCACGCCACGCTGGAAATTCGCCTTGTTATCGAGAAAGGGCGTATGGTCCCAATCGATGCCGAAGAAGCCCAGCTTGTAGAGGATCATGGAGGAGATCCAGGCGTTCTGGTTCACATTGAAATCCGTGAGATCGATAGAGGCCTGCGTGACCGCCGATGGCTGGCAAGTCTGCGGCGTGCCATCGGGCTTGCTCGTCAGCGTCGCCCCAGCCGGCGCTTCGCGGGAGGGATATTTGTAGGCTTCAATGAAACCGGGATTGAAGTTGGTCCAGACCTGCGTTTGCCAGATGAAATGGCCATAGAGACCTATCAGAAGGACCACGGCCAGCGCCACCGGCCCCTTGATCATCCAATGCCGGTTCAACAGCCAGTTCGTCGCCCGGCGAAACGGCCAGACTACTGCCGATGCCACCCGGCCCAGGAACCGACCGAGGTTCAGGATAATCGTTTCGAAAAACGTGATGATCGGATCCAGCATCGATTTTGTCCCTTCCCGGCATCCCGGCTGGTCGAAACCGCCGGTGACTGGCTTATAGATAGTTCACGCCCTTGTGCGGTGCAATGACAGCCTGGGTCCGGGTTTTCTACTTTTGATACATGGTTCTTTGTAGATATTCTTTTTGAGAGAATTATATATTTCTAAATTTATGCACTGCATTCTTGTTGTGTAGAAAAAATGAAACCTTGAATGATCCAGAATCGGACAAACTCCGTAGCTCTATCCCTAATTCTGACGAGCGGGTTGGCGCGCGGATGAAACATTTCAGAAATCGTTAATGAATGCATGCAAGATTCTTCATAACTAGGGACAAGGCTTGTCCCGGGTATGAGGGGCTTTCGATGTTTGGAATGAATTCTGGCTTGTCCACTGCAAAGATGCGGGCAATCGATACTTTGCGCGCGAACGTGATGATCGCGGATGCTGATCTCCGGATCACCTATATGAATAAGGCGGTGATGTCCCTTCTTTCGGAGGTCGAGGCCGAGTTGAAAGCGGAATTGCCCCGCTTCTCGATGGAAACGCTGCTGGGCGCCAATATCGACGTCTTTCATAAAAATCCGACCTACCAGCGCGACATGCTGGTCAAGCTGACCAAGCCGCACAGTGCGACAATCCGCGTGGGGGCTCACTCCTTCGATCTCCTCGTCACCCCGCTGATGAAGGGCGGCAAGTCTGAAGGTTTCGTGGTCGAATGGGCGAATGCCAAGGAACGGTTGCTCAACAACGACTATCGCAATCAGATGGAAGCGATCTCCCGCGTCCAGGCTGTCATCAGCTTTACCCCAGATGGCACCATCATGACGGCGAACGAAAATTTCCAAAAGTCGATGGGCTATTCGCTCAACGAAATCGTTGGCAAGCACCACAGCATGTTCGTCGACAAGGACTATGCCGCCAGTGCCGCCTACCAGGATTTCTGGCGCGATATGCGCGAGGGAAAATTCCGCGCCGACGAGTTCGTGCGCTATGCCAAGAACGGCAAGCCGGTCTATCTGCAGGCGTCCTATAATCCGATCCTGGACGAGAAGGGCAAGGTCATGAAGGTCGTGAAGTTCGCGACCGAGGTGACCGACCGCGTGAATGCGGTTACGACGCTGGGCGATGGGCTGAAGGAATTGGCAGCCGGCAATCTTGACCAGCAGATCGATACGCCGTTCCCGCAGAACCTGGAGCGCCTTCGCCACGACTTCAACGATTCCGTCAAGCAGCTTGAGGCCGCGATCAACTCGATCGGTGCCAATGCCAACAACATTTCGTCCAGCGCCGAGGAAGTGCGCTCGGCAGCAGACTCGCTGTCCAAACGCACCGAGCAGCAGGCTGCTTCGATCGAAGAGACAGCCGCTGCGCTGGAAGAGATCACGACCACGGTGGCCGATTCTTCCCGCCGCGCCGAAGAGGCCGGTCAGCTGGTGGCCAAGACCCGCGAAAATGCGGAGCGCTCCGGCGAGGTGGTCAAGGAAGCCATCGAGGCCATGAGCGCCATCGAGAACTCCTCCGGCCAGATTGCCAATATCATCGGCGTGATCGACGAAATCGCCTTCCAGACCAACCTTCTCGCGCTCAACGCCGGTGTTGAAGCCGCGCGTGCCGGCGATGCGGGCAAGGGCTTCGCCGTTGTCGCAACCGAAGTGCGCGAACTGGCGCAGCGGTCTGCCAATGCGGCGAAGGAAATCAAGTCGCTGATCACCAAGTCGAGCGATCAGGTCAAGCAGGGTGTGGCACTGGTAGGACGCACGGGTGCGGCGCTGTCGGACATCGTGGTGCAGGTTCAGGACATTAACCGCAACGTCAACGCCATCGTGGATGCGGCGCGCGAACAGGCCACCGGCCTCAAGGAAGTCAACGCGGCCGTCAACAGCATGGACCAGGGTACGCAGCAGAATGCGGCGATGGTTGAAGAGTCCAACGCGCAGAGCGCCACGCTTGCCACCGAGGCCGAACAGCTCGCGGCATTGCTGCAGCAGTTCCGCACCCGTGGGGCAGCACAGGCCACACGACGCGCCGTGCCGGCACGCGGCCCGCAGGCCGCCACCCCGACGTCGCGTCCGGCTCAGTCGCCGGCCCGGCAACTCGCCAACAAGGTTGCAAAGTCCTTCGCAACCGGCGGGGCGGCCAGCGCCGCAGTCTCGGATTGGGAAGAGTTCTGAGCCATATCGGCTCGGCCGGATTTGCCGATTTCAAATATTCAGACCGCTTCCAGCCTTGCTGGGAGCGGTTGCGTATTTTAGCGTGCCTTAATCTTTTCGGGGCATCTTTTGTAAACGAATGGACTGATATGTTCCCCTTATGAAGTAACGGCTTGCCGTAGCGATCTACTTCGTGCCAAGTGGAAAATACCGGCAAAGCAAGAGGGTGCACGTGTTCAACATATCTCCCGTTTCACAGAACAACGTGTTCCGCAGGCGACGCGTTGCGCGACTGAACAGCATGATTGCCGACCACGTTGCCGCCAAGGGCCATTGCAGGCTGCTGGACATGGGAGGAACTACGGGCTTCTGGAGTGTCTGGCGCGATTTGCTCGATTTCGAGCACCTGACGATTACCTGTGTCAACCTGGCGGAGGTCCAACAGACCGACACGCCGGGGCTGCCGGTCATCGTCAGGGCCGGCAATGCCTGCGCGATGCCGGAATTCGAAGACAATGCCTTTGACATCGTTTTTTCCAACTCGGTGATCGAGCACGTGGGGCTTTGGCCGAACAAGATTGCCTTTGCAAAGGAGGCGCGACGTCTGGCGCCGAGCTACATGATCCAGACTCCGAACTTCTGGTTCCCGATCGATCCGCATTCGCGCTTTGCCTTCCTGCACTGGCTGCCAAGGACCGTCTCCTACCGGGTCCACATGATGATGCGCACCGGCTTCTATCCGAAGACATCCGATCTCGATGAAGCCATGAGATATGCCGAGGACGCCGACATGCTGGACACGCGTCAGATGGCGCATCTGTTTCCCGACGCCACCATCGAGACGGAACGCTTCATGCTCCTGACAAAGTCCCTCCTGGCCATTCGTCATTCCAAGCTCTGAAGCCGGTTCGACCCGGTCATGCTGCCACGGATCTCCTGGATGCAGAGGAGGCGCGCGCGCCCGGTGACGCGGACTGGCGGTTCAGCACGAACTGCCCCACGAGATTGACCAATCCGTCGACTTCCTGTGCCAGCGCATGGGTTGCGGCCGTGGTTTCCTCGACCATCGCCGCATTCTGCTGGGTGATCTGGTCCATCTGGCCAATGGCCGTGTTGATCTCGGCAAGACCGAGCGATTGTTCCTGGGAGGCGACGGCGATGCCGTCGATGTCGTCGGCTATGGCGGTGATATGGGATTCGATGGCCGAAAGCGCGTCGCCCGTCTGCCGCACCAGATCAACGCCGCCCGCCACTTCACGATTGGAGCGGTCTATCAGTTCGGCGATTTCCCGCGCCGCCCGGGCGGAGCGCTGCGCAAGCTCGCGGACTTCCTGGGCAACCACGGCGAAACCCTTGCCGGCATCGCCGGCGCGGGCCGCCTCGACGCCGGCGTTCAGTGCCAGAAGATTGGTCTGGAAGGCGATCTCGTCGATCACACTGGTGATCTTTGATATCTGCGCGGATGCTTCCTCAATACGGGCCATGGCGACAATGGCATTCTGGACGATACCGGCAGACGAGGTCACGTTGGTCTTCGCATCGCCGGTACGAGCCCGCGTGGCCGCCGTACGTTCTGTCGCATTGTGGACGTTGGTGGTGATTTCCTCGAGCGCAGCCGCGGTCTCTTCGAGCGCTGCAGCCTGCTGTTCCGTCCGCCGTGCCAGCTGATCGGCCGAGGTTCCGAGCGTCTGGGCACTGACCTCGATTTCCTGGGATTTCGCGAGAATATTGGCCAGGACCCGCTGAAAGGCGGCCAGCGAGGCATTGAAATTGTGCCGGAGGGTTTCATACTCACCCTTGAACGGCCTTTCCAGAGTCGTCTCTATGTTGAAGTCGGCAAGCCGCTTCAGACCGTTTCCGAGTTCCGTGACAATATGTGTCAGATCGGCGGCATATTGGGCCTGCTCGGCGGCATGTTCAGCGCGCTCCCGGTCGGAAAGCGTGCGTGTGCGTGCGGCCTGTTCCTCCAGCGCGCGCCTTTCAAGGCTTGCACTGCGCAGGACGGCAATCGCTGACGCCATGGCGCCGATTTCGTCTTTTCTGCTGGAGAACGGCACCTCCTGCTGATGGTCACCTGCCGTCAGGCGATCGAGATAGGCTGACATTTCGAGGACGGGCACGATGCTCCGGCGCCTGAAGATCGCGAGGCCTGCCCAAAGGACCGCCAGTGCACCAGCCGCGGCACTCGATGCGAGGACGGTGAACAGGATAGCGTCCCGCTGCGCTGTCTTTTCGCGGGTGGCGAGATAGTTGGACGATTCTGTCACGAGCCGATCGACGGCTTCCTTCTGGGCATTGAACGTGTCGCGCAAACGGTCGAATGCGCGCATGGTGATATTCGCGTTAGGCTGTTTCAGCGCGGGGAGCGCCTCCTTGTTCATCACCGCCCAGAAGCCTGCACTGGTCTGGCGGATGTCATTGGTGACCAGCTTCCGGATTTCGGGAGGGATGTCGGAGCCTTCCCAGAAGGCGTAGCGGGTGTCGAATTCCTTCTGGAGCTCGCCGATCCGCTTGATGTTGCCATCGGTCATTTCATTGTGAATGACGGCTTCTGTCGCGTGCAGATAGGCTTCGACCACGAAGAGCGGGGGCGGGAGGATGTCGGCGATCAGATCCTTGGCATCAATGATCTCCCTATAGGCGGGTCCCTGAATTCGGACCTTCTGAAGCGTATATCCCATGGTTGCGAAGGCTGCGACGAAAGCGACCGTCAAAACGCAAGCAAAGGCCATCAGGCTCCGGGAAATGGTGAGGTTCACGGCAGTCCATCCTCTCAAAATACGGCGGTTTCCAGCCGCGGCCCGCATTGTCCCGGCCCGTGCAACAGGATCGAAACATTCGGATGTGCAATTTCATGTTGTGAAAGATTTGTCTAAAATTCTAATCAATCTGTTAACCACAATCGCCACAGGGGCAGGATTCCTGCAATTATCCCTAAAGTTAGTGATATCTAAAAGTATATATATAGGTGTGTTCAGAGAGGGGTTGCCCGATCAGGCGGGGGGACGCTGACGGGTTCACCAGCAGTACCGAAAGTCGCCCTTGCGTTTTATCACGTCGAGGTGGAGATGGGTTTCATGCGCCGCATCGCTGCCCGGGCCGAGAACCGTCGTGAAGAAGAGGCAAGCGGACGCGGTGATGGCGCGTTCGAACGCGCCAGTCAGCGTGGAGTCCTTCTCTCGCGGCTCGATTACGAACGTCTTGCCATCGGAGAAGGTGAAGCCGGCAATGTCTATGGCGTTGCCGTGGGCATGTTCCGAGATCTTGCCGCTTTCGGCATGGTTGCGGTTGCGGCAGGCATAGCTGGTGGCCTGGTTTACCTGGACGATCGGCGAAGCCTTCGGTCCGAAGGCGAGTTCGGCCGAGGGAATGACGATGGCTTTCGTCCAGCGGGTCAGGGCTTCTGCCGTCTCGCAGCGCATGGTCGCTTCGGGCTCCAGTTTGATGCCGGGCAGGACGCTACGCACGGTGAGCGGCTTGTCGATGCCACAGCCATTGCCGTCATCGATCGGCTTTGCTTCCGAAAAGTCGATGCCGGCGTCCTTGAGACGAGACAGGCAGGCGGCATAGGCTTCCGGGTCTTCCTTCTCGACGGGCGGGACTTCCGCTTTTGGTTCGGTGGGAGCCTCCTTCGTTTCGCTATTCTTGTCGGACCTATCCTTGGGCTCACCCGCCTTTTCGGGTTCCGGTTTGGCGGGGCCGGTGTCTTCTTCCGGCGCCTTCGGTTTGTCTTCGGACTTCGGGCTGTCTTTCTTGTCCTCAGGCGTGGTTGCCGGGACCGGGGTCTTGGTCTCGCTGGCAGCGTCCGGTCGCTCCTTAGGCTTTTCTTCCGGGATCGGCGGCGATGCGGGCGCAGTGTCCGGCCGCGTCTCCGGCACGGGCACCTTATCACCGGGGAGGGGGACTTCTGTGGGGAGCGCTGGCGGGGCGGCCTTCGCCGCAAGTCCGTTGAGGCTGGCAAACGCCAGGGCCAGCAGAATGATACGTCCTTGCACCATCGTACCTCCGAGGATGGAGATGAAGATCAGAAGCCTTAACGCGTCATTTGCAGATCCGGTTCCGATGGCAGTTTCGAGGCGAAAAACGGCCCTTGCCAGTCAGCCCGCGTCGCTGTAACAATCCCGACCATGAAAAACGCTCTGACGATCGCTAACTGGTGGTGGGCTCGCTGAAAGGCGGCCATTGCCAGTTGTTGTGTCAAGCAAACGCTGAAGCCGCCCCGGAAAATTCCAGGCGGCTTTTTTTGTATGTGCCGTTTGGAATTGGGGCTGAACGGAAGAAGAGGACGACATGAATACGCGTGTTCTGGATGACGGTTCCGAACAGTATGTGACGAAGGGCGGGGTCATAGTCTCCCGCAAGCGTCGCGAAGTGCCTTACGAGAACGCCATCTCCAGCTATATCGACAGGCTGGACGAGCGGCGCGGGGCGGTTCTGTCCTCGAACTACGAATATCCGGGCCGCTATACGCGCTGGGACACCGCCGTGGCCGATCCGCCGGTCGGCATTTCCTGCAACGGGCGCACGATGTGGGTCGAGGCCTTTAACGGTCGTGGCGAAGTGATCCTCGAGATGATCGCCGAGCGTCTGGCGACGGTTGCCGACCTCAAGATCGACGCCAAGGCGGCGCGCCGTCTCGACTTCACCATCCTGCCGCCGACCCGCGTCTTCATGGAAGAAGAGCGCTCCAAGATGCCGACGGTGTTCACGGCGCTGCGGGCCATCACCGATCTTTTCCATTCGGCAGAGGATTCGAGCCTCGGTCTTTACGGCGCCTTCGGCTACGATCTGGCCTTCCAGTTCGATGCCATCAACCTGAAGCTCGAACGCCCGGCCGACCAGCGCGACATGGTGCTCTTCCTGCCCGACGAAATCCTCGTCGTGGACAATTATTCCGCCAAGGCCTGGGTTGACCGCTACGATTTCGAGAAGAATGGCGCAACGACCAAGGGCAAGCCGTGGGATATTCCCGCCGACCCGTTCAAGCCGACCGACACGATCCCGCCGCGCGGCGATCATCATCCGGGCGAATATGCCAAGCTGGTGACCAAGGCGAAGGAAAGCTTCCGCCGTGGCGACCTCTTCGAGGTCGTGCCGGGGCAGAAGTTCATGGAACGCTGCGATAGCAAGCCCTCGCAGATTTCGCGGCGGCTGAAGGAGATCAACCCGTCGCCCTATTCCTTCTTCATCAATCTCGGCAACCAGGAATATCTGGTCGGCGCATCGCCTGAAATGTTCGTGCGCGTCACCGGCCGCCGCATCGAGACCTGCCCGATCTCGGGCACGATCAAGCGTGGCGAGGATGCGATTGCCGATAGCGAGCAGATCCTGAAGCTCTTGAACTCCAAGAAGGACGAGTCCGAACTCACCATGTGCTCGGACGTCGATCGCAACGACAAGAGCCGCGTCTGCGAGCCCGGTTCGGTCAAGGTCATTGGCCGCCGTCAGATCGAGATGTATTCGCGCCTCATCCACACGGTGGATCATATCGAGGGGCGTCTGCGCGAAGACATGGACGCCTTCGACGGCTTCCTGTCGCATGCCTGGGCCGTGACCGTGACCGGTGCGCCGAAGCTCTGGGCCATGCGCTTCATCGAGGCGCATGAGAAGAGCCCACGCGCCTGGTATGGCGGCGCGATCGGCATGGTCGGCTTCAATGGCGACATGAATACCGGTCTCACGCTGCGCACGGTGCGCATCAAGGACGGGATTGCGGAAGTCAGGGCAGGGGCCACGCTCCTCAACGACTCCAACCCGGAAGAAGAAGAGGCCGAAACCGAACTGAAGGCATCTGCCATGATTGCAGCCATCCGCGATGCAAAGGCCGGGAATACCGGCAAGGCCGGCCGTGACGTCGCCAAGGTGGGGGTCGGCGTGAAGATCTTGCTGGTCGACCACGAGGACTCGTTCGTTCATACGCTGGCCAATTATTTCCGCCAGACGGGTGCGACGGTGACAACCGTGCGCTCCCCGGTGGCGGACGAGGTGTTCGACAAGGTCGATCCGGACCTGCTGGTGCTGTCGCCCGGACCGGGCAGCCCGAAGGACTTCGACTGCGAGACGACGATCAAGAAGGCGCGGGCGCGCAAGCTACCGATCTTCGGCGTCTGCCTCGGCCTGCAGGCGCTGGCGGAGGCCTATGGCGGTGAACTGCGCCAGCTTGCGATCCCCATGCATGGCAAGCCGTCGCGCGTGCGCGTGCTGGAAGCCGGCACGGTCTTCTCGGGCCTTGCCAAGGAAGTGACTGTCGGCCGCTACCATTCCATCTTCGCCGATCCGGCGACGCTCGATCGTGATTTCATCATCACGGCCGAAAGCGAGGATGGCACGATCATGGGGATCGAACACGCCAAGGAGCCGGTGGCTGCCGTGCAGTTCCACCCGGAATCGATCATGACGCTGGGGCAGGATGCCGGCATGCGGATGATCGAGAATGTTGTGGCGCATCTCGCCAAGCGCTCGAAGGTGAAGGCGGCGTAAGCCCTCGCCATCAAGCTCTTCAATCATCAAATGCGGTGCCCCGGGCAGGGGCGCCGCCTTTTGCATTCGGGCTCACCGCTTGGCCGGCGGAGCCTCGACGATCAGCGAAACGATGCGACGGACGATCGGCACTGCGACGATCGCTGCCGGGAAGGCGATCGGATAGGTGATCATCCATGCACCAAGGGTGCGGGCGCCGAGATCGGGCGCAAAGCCGACGGCGCTGTATGTCGCTGCGGCGGACACAAGTCCCGACATCATCAGGGAGAGGATCATCGGCGAGACGATGTGGGTGGCATGGTGCGGCAGCTTTCTGATGCGGCCGTGTCTGGAAACTGCGGTGTGCATTGGGTGTCTCCTCAGTGGGATTGAATGACAGGCACACTGTACCTCCGCGCTGATATGTGCAAAATTCCCATAATTATCTCTTTCAATGTGAATATATGAACATGCTGAACTGGGATGACTTGAAGTTCCTTCTTCTACTTGAGGAAAGGGGATCTCTGGCGGCGGCGGCGAAGCGGCTGGGCGTTGACCATGTCACAGTCGCGCGGCGCATCGCATCGCTGGAGGACGCGCTGGGTGCCAAGCTCGTTGACCGGCGGCAGAAGCGAACGGTGCTGACGCAGGCGGGGCTGCGGATCGCTGCGCATGCGCAGCGGATGCAGGAGGAGGTCCATGCACTGGAGCGCACGGCCTCGAGTATCAGGCCGGAGGTCGCCGGGCCTCTTTCCATCAGTGCGCCGGCGCTGGTTGCGGCCGAAGTGATTGCGCCGCACCTTGGGGCGTTTCTTCAAGCCCATCCCGCCCTTGAGGTCACGCTGCGGGGCGATGTACAGACGGTGTCGATCACGCGTCGTGAGGCTGATATCTCGGTCCGGCTTTCCGCGCCCGCCGATCCGACATTGATCCGCCGGCAGGTGGGGACATTACGATATCGCTTTCTGGCAAGTTCTGCCTACGCGGCAGAAACAGCGTTCGCGGCCTATCGCTATGTCCTGTTCGACCAAGGCAACGATCTCCTGCCCCATGAGGCTTGGATGAAGTCGCTTGCCGGGCCGCCCTTTGCCATTGCGCTGCGGAGCAATGACCTTGCCATTCAGCTGGCTTCGGTGGCGGCGGGCGCCGGTGTGGTGGCCGCGCCGGAAATCCTGGGGCGCCGCTTCGGACTGGTGGACGCTCATCCGGAGAAAGCCTTCTTCGACCGCAATGTCTGGCTTTGCTGGCATGAAGACCAGCGGGGGCAACCGGCCATCGAGGCCGCGGCCGCGTTTCTGGCCGGATGTTTTCGACCGGCGGCGGCACCGTGATCCCGGCGACCATGCCAGGCTGGTGAGGAAGGCCGAAGAATACTTCCGTCAGGACAATTTCATTGTTCACATTCGCTCGGACATTGAGCGCAACGGCAAGAGCCGCTGCTGCCGGCGGCTTCAGGCTTTTTCCACTGTGCTTGTCCCCTTCCGCCGCAGGGCGCGCAGGAGCAGGGTGGCAAGCGGGCCAACGAGGCCGATCAGCGAGGAGTCGAAACGACCGCGCAGAAGATTGCCGGCAAGCGTCAGATCCCCGGTGGCGGATTTGGCTTCGGTGATCAGGGCGTCGAGCGCGGTGGCGTGGAGTTCCAGCGCGAGCTGCAATTCCTTGCCCGGCTTTTGCGCTCCGGCGATCAGCACCAGCAGAAGCGCGAGAAAGAAGCTGGCAGCGGCGACGACAAGTGCAGCGATGACCGGCCCCCAGAGATCCTTGAGGAACTGGAAGCCGGCGATCCCGAGCATGATGAGGCCGAATGCTCCGATGACGAGGGCGACCGCGAGCAGGGCGATCTGTGACAGGCGCGCGCGGAATTTCAGATCCGCAATCACGGAATCGATCCGGATCAACACTTTCAGCGACTGGATAAGGCTGTCTACACGCATGATGGCGTTCCTATCTGAGAGCAATACGGCCGATCGTCAGCCCCAGAAGGAAGGCGGCGGCCATGGCGGCAAGGGGGTGATCTTCAATGGTGCTCTCGGCTTCGCCGGCCTTCGAGACGAGAAAATTCTGGAGTTCTGCAAGTGCGTCGGCGTCCGGCTCGGCCTGGGGTGCCCGTTCCATTTCCCGGGCGTCGGGAGCGGCGGGCCCTGCCGCGTCAGTCTGAAGAGATTTTACCTCTTTGAGCAGCTGTTCCAGTTCCTTGCGGATCGTCTCAAGCTCAGCCATGGGAACGCCTCGTGCCTCGGTGTCTTTGGTCGAGCGGCCAGTTTACGCGGCCCGTTCCACCGCTCGTTGACATGTATCAAATGGGTGGCGTGGCCTTCGAATATAGCTTGTGCTGTGAAAGTATAGCTTACGCTAAGTCTTGGAGAATAAAGGGAAATTTCTGTGTTCTTTTCATTTGCGCCTTGCTCTTTCGGGCATGGCCGGATATGTCGCGGCAACTCAACACATCATTGAAAGGGGCAGAGCCATGGATGCCGAGACATCCCGCCTGATCCGCCGTATTGCTTTCTGGGGCATTCCGCTTTCCCTTTTCGTCATGGGACTGAAGGCGCTTGCCTGGTACGTCACCGGCTCGGTGGCCCTGCTGTCCGACGCGATGGAATCGACCGTCAACGTGATTGCGGCGGCCATAGCCTATGGCGTGATCAGCTATGCGCAGAAGCCGGCCGATGACGATCACCAGTTTGGGCATCACAAGGCCGAATATCTCTCGGCGGTCGTCGAGGGAATGCTGATCATCATCGCGGCGGTCATGATCGTCTGGGAGGCTGTCGGCCATCTGGCGCATCCTGCCGCCATGGATGCGCCAGTGCTGGGCCTGGTGATCAACGGGGTGGCAGCGATCATCAACGCCGTCTGGGCCTGGCTGCTCATCAAGGTCGGCATCCAGCATCATTCGCCGGCGCTGAAGGCCGACGGGCGGCATGTGTTCTCCGACGTCGTGACCTCGGCCGGCGTGATCATCGGCCTGATTCTCGCGACACTGACGGGTTACACAATCCTCGATCCCTTGATGGCGATTGGCGTGGCGATCAATATTCTCTTCGAGGGCTGGAAGGTTGTCTCCCAGTCGGTCAATGGCCTGCTCGACCGCGCGGTGACGGCGGAAGAGGACGAGGCGATCAAGAAGGCGATCGCCGAAAATGCGGCCGGTTCGCTGGGTGTCCACGATCTGCGCAACCGCCGCGCCGGCCCGGCCGTGTTCATCGATTTTCATCTTGTCGTGCCTGAGAGCATGCCGGTCGGGGAAGCCCATGATATCTGCGACCGGATCGAGAATGCGCTGCACCAGGTGATTTCCGGCGCGAGCATTGCTATTCATATAGAGCCCGAGGGTGAGAAGCCGCATGGGGTGCGCGTGAATATCGCCGCCCACAAGCCGCTGAAGAAACGGGTCTGACAAGAAGGAACAAGAAGATGAGCAAGACCGATGTTTCGGGTCTGACGCAGCTGGGCGCTGCCGTCGAAGCGCCGAAGACGCCGGAAGAGGCGGTGCTGGAGCGTGTGCCGAACGGCAACGAGGGCACGAAATATGTCGTGCGCTTTACCGCGCCCGAATTCACTTCACTCTGCCCGATGACCGGGCAGCCCGATTTCGCGCATATCGTGATCGATTACGTTCCGGGAAAGTGGCTGGTGGAATCGAAGTCGCTGAAGCTCTTCCTCTTCGCCTTCCGCAATCACGGAGCGTTTCACGAGGATTGCTCGGTCTATATCGCCAAGCGCATCATCGACCTCCTGGAGCCGGAATGGCTGCGCATCGGGGCCTACTGGTATCCGCGCGGGGGCATCCCGATCGACGTGTTCTGGCAGACCGGCGAACCGCCGAAGGGCGTGTGGCTGCCGGATCAGGGCGTGCCGACCTATCGCGGGAGAGGCTGAGGGCGGCTTAACCGCCCTCCCACCATATCAGGCATAATTGCTGTCGTCGGAGCCGCCGTCGTCGAAGCTCGAGTCATCGTAGTCGGCATTGTCGTAGCCATCGGTGTTCTGCGTGGCGTCGCTCATATCTGCGAGTGCGGATTGCTCGGTTCCGTTGTTTCCGTTCTGCCAATCGTTGGACTGGCCGGGCTGGTTGCCATTGTCGAAGAAGTTGTTGACCACGGTTTCTTCAACAACGGGGGCTCCTGCCACACCGCCGGCGCCGAACAGACCGCCGGTGCCGAAATGCGGGGCGAAAAGGCCGCGCACGGCGTCGGCCATCAGCATGCCGCCGGCCACGCCGGCTGCCGTCGTCATGGCACCGGCAAGAAAGCCGCCGCCGCGCGAGGGCTGCTGGGGGGCGGCGTAGGACGGTTGTGAAGGCTGGCCCGGCTGTGACCAAGGACCGGGCTGAGGTGCCGCGCCCCGGGTATAGCCGCCATCATAGGCCGGAGCCTGCGGGCCGGAGCGGCCCCAGGGGCCGGGCTGCGACTGGGGTGTCTGTGCGCCCTGACCCTGGGCATTGCCGCCAAACAGAGAGGAGAGGCCGGAGAGGAAGCCGCCCTGCTGACCCTGTTGTTGGGCCTGCTGCGCGCTCGCGCCCTGCTGCAATTCCTTCACCTGCGCTTCGAGCTGGCCGATGCGGGCGGCAGAGGCCTCAAGGCCCTTTTCCTGCAGGATGACGGCCTGGGCGAGATAATAGGCGGCATAAGGATGGCGGGCGAGTTCGTCACGGATCATCGCCTCTGCTTCCGGATCGCGCGGCGTCGAGGCAGCCTGGCCGACGCGGGCGAAAAGTTCGTTGAGCAACTGGCGTTCCTCGGGTGACATGGTCGGCTCCTTCAAGAGTTCGCGAAGATTACGCTCCTGACGTAGGACGCGGACGTGAAAGTTTCGAGTCAAGCGGCAATTAAATGTCTGTAATATTCCGCTTCGCCCGCGCCTTTTCCCGTTCGCACCCGGCGCGCTTTGACATGGGACTTGCGGGCGTGCAATGAATCCTCGAAGTATATTCAAGTCGTTTCTGGCTTCATGGCGATTGTCTTACACCTCCTGCGGCATGCGATAGGAAAAAGAAATGATCGAAAATGTTCCCGAGAAATATATAACATTTTCTCCGGAACATCACGCCTCTGAAAGACTTTTCTTGGCAGGGACGCCGCCTGCGCCCTTCAGCGAAAACCAAGGAAGGTAAGATCATGATGAACAAGATTGCAGTCGCGATGATCGTCGCATCCATGTCCGCCCTGCCGATGGCATCTGCCGCCTTTGCACAGAGCGCAGATGGTACCAGCCAGTCTGGCCAGAAGCCGGTCGATCCGAAGACGGGTATGCCGACCAATTGCCGCGCTGGTGACACGGCCTGCAGCAAGACCGATCCCAATGCGCCGGACGCCGGCACCACCGGTGCCATCGGCACGAAGGGCGCGATGGACAGCACCTCCGGCACACAGAGCATGGACAAGATGGGCAATCCATCGGCTCCCGATGCTTCGCCGAAGTGTCAGACCGGCGACAACGCTTGCGACCCGAACGCCAAGAACTGATGAATGCCGCATGCGCGGCGGAAAGGGGCGAGGTCACTCTCGCCCCTTTTTGCGTGCATCAACTCATTTACCATTCGTCCGGCGTCACGAAGCTTTCTCCCACTCGGCCATTGTCTTCAATCTGCGAAGCGATTACCTGTGGGTGAATCAGACTTGGACAGGAAGGTTGCCGATGAACGAAGAAGACGACGACGACAAGAAGACAGAAAAGCCGCTTGGCAAGGACGCGGAGGCGAATCTTTTCAAGTCGCGATCCATCTTCATCTATGGCGGCATTACGCAGGAACTGGCCCAGCGCGTTTGCGCGCAGCTTGTTGCACTGGCCGCTGCCAGTGACGAAGATATCAAGATTTTCGTCAACTCGCCGGGCGGTCATGTCGAATCGGGTGACTCGATCCACGACATGATCAAGTTCATCAAGCCGAAGGTCTGGATTATTGGCACCGGCTGGGTCGCATCTGCCGGCGCACTGATCTACGTTTCGGTTCCGAAGGAACAGCGCCTTTGCCTGCCGAACACGCGCTTCCTGCTGCACCAACCGTCGGGCGGCACGCGCGGCATGGCGTCGGACATCGAAATCCAGGCCCGCGAAATCATCAAGATGAACGAGCGCCTGAACAAGATCTTCGCTGCGGCCACCGGCCAGCCGGTCGAAAAGATCGCCAAGGACACGGATCGCGACTACTGGCTCTCGGCTGAAGACGCCCAGAGCTATGGTCTCGTTTCCAAGATCATCACCAGCCAGTCCGAAATCGGCTGAACTGTTTGATCTGACATTCAAAGGTCTCGCGCTTTAACCGGCGCGGGGCCTTTTTTGTTTCGCGGCGATGGCGGTGCGCAGCACCTGCACTTCGTCGGCGGTCAGCGCGCGAACCTCGCCCTTCGGAAGGTCCCCCAGCGGCAGCTCGCCGATCGCCACGCGCACCAGACGCAGCACTTCTATGTCGAGTGTTTCCAGCATGCGGCGGATCTGGCGGTTCTTGCCTTCGTCCAGCTCGATGTCCAGCCACGCATTCTTGTCGCCCTCGCGCAGGATATCGGCGCGGCGGGCCTGCAGACGGTCCCCGTCATGCTCGACGCCAGTGAGAAAGGCGGCGAGCTTTTCCGGCGCAACGAGGCTGTCGATCTGGACGTGATAAGTCTTCGGGACATGGGTTTCCGGATCGAGAAGCGCTTGCGCGAATTCCGTGTCGTTGGTGAAGAGCAGCAGGCCTTCGCTGGCCTTGTCGAGCCTGCCCACGGGCGAGAGATGCGCGTGGTCGAGATGTTTGAGGCACTCGTAGACGGTGGGGCGGCCTTGCGGATCGTGGCGTGTCGTCACCAACCCGCGCGGCTTGTTCAACATGTAGTAGACGAAGGTTTCCGTTGCGACCGGCTTGCCATCCACCGCGATCTTCGACGTCGCGAGGTCCACCCAGGTTTCCAGCTGCGTGGTGTTGCGGCCGTCAATCGTGACCCGACCGGCCAGAACCAGCGCCTCGGCTTGCGTGCGCGAGCAGAAGCCGAGCTTGGAGAGCGCCCGCGCGATGGTAACACGCTTGCCTCCATCACGCGGTTCCGGCGCACGGCGCGGGGCAGGCGGCTTTCTGTCGTTCGGCCTTCGCATTACATCCTTCACAAAGTCATGCCACGGTTGACCCGTTTCCAGCGCTCACATAAAGCCTGAAACACCCTGCAGCCAAGCCCGGCCAGAGAGAAAACGACGAGCGAAGACCATGCAGAACATCGACGACATCACCCGCGACCTCCTGACGCTTCGCGATTACTGGCGCTATGCCATCTCGCGCTTCAATGCGGCGGACCTGAGTTACGGCCATGGCACGACGACGGCGGCGGACGATGCGGCCTTCCTGCTGCTCGATTCACTCGACCTGCCGATCGATGTGCTCGATCCGTTTCTCGATGCGCGGCTTCTGCCCGACGAGCGCCGGCTGCTGGCCGAGCGGATCGAGGATCGCGTGACGAGCCGCAAGCCGTCCGCCTATCTCACCGGCCGGTCCTATATCCAGGGCGTGCGCTTTCATGTCGACGAACGCGTGATCGTGCCGCGTTCGCATATCGGCGAAATCCTCTTCACCGAATATGGCAGCGAGGAGGGCTCTTCCTTCCTGCCGGACCCGGAACTGGTCGAAAGCGCCGTCGATATCTGCACGGGTTCCGGCTGCCTTGCCGTGCTCGCCGCCAAGTTCTACCCGTTTGCGTCGGTGGATGCGGTCGATCTGTCGGAAGACGCGCTGGAAGTTGCGAAGATCAATATCGACGAGCACGATGTCGAGGATCAGGTGACGCTGCATCACGGCGACCTCTTCGAGCCGCTCGCCGGCCGCACCTACGACCTCATCATCACCAATCCGCCTTACGTGGACGCCGAAACCTTCGCGGCCTATCCGCCGGAATATCAGGCCGAGCCCGAAATGGCGCATACGGGCGGGGAAGACGGTCTGGACCTCGTGCGTGTGATCCTCGCCGAAGCGCCGAAGCACCTGAACCCCGGCGGCGGGCTGCTTTGTGAAATCGGTTCGGGACGGGATATTCTCGAAGCCGAGTTTCCGCATCTCGAGTTTCTGTGGATCGAGACGGAGAATGCGCCGGATTCGGTGTTCTGGATCACGGCGGAAGCGCTCGGGGTGGAGTGAGGCTCGCCTTCGTCCGTGGCTAAAGACCCCTCCCCACCCTCCCCACAAGGAGGAGGGGGACCGTGGGGCACCCGTTTCCCGTGTCTCGACATTCGTGCAAGCGGCGCACCATGGGGTGGCGGCTATTTCCAGGCTGCGGTTTGTGGCGGAGGGCGCGTCTTTCCGTCTCCCCCCTTGTGGGACCGTTGCATAATGCGATGTCTTCGCGGCTGGGAGATTGTTAGACGTGCCTTATCGAGCCCGGCCTCTGTTTTGGCCGGGTTTTTGGTCGTTTGGGTTGGC
>NZ_JAJNCY010000014.1 GCF_021026335.1 Rhizobium sp. C1 | reverse complement strand
GTCGTCATGAGATGGACATGAGGATTGCCCGGCGCGTCATGATAGACCCAGTCGGCCACCATGCCCTTCGACGTGATGTGCCGGTCGACGAAATCCCGCACGAGCGCGATATTCTGCTCAGCCGTCAGTTCTAGCGGCAGTGCGATGGTGACATCCTTGGCAAGCTGCGCGTCGGAGCGTTTCTCGAAGGTTTCGACCTTGTTCCAGAAGGCTTCGGAGGCGCCGGCTATCGAACGATCTGCGATGATCGTCCGCAGCCATTCCGGCGCATCGGCCGGAATAACGAACTCTTCGTGCAGCAATCCCTGCTTGCGGGTGTAGTCGATCGTGCGGGCTTCCCGCTCGTAGTCCATCTTGGCGCAGTGTCGGTAGGCCGCCGACAGCACGGCGCTGCGGCCGGAGCCACGGGCAACAACGCTGACGGAGAAATGAGGGACGGCCACGACGAGTTCTTTCCCGGTTGCGAACGAAATCAACAGGTTCGTCGGAAGCGGAAGGCCCCGCCGGCGCCAAAAGCAAAGCGTCGCATCAGCGACGTATAATTGCGCCCTTCGGATCCGCTCCTTCGGAACGGCCGGGATCATTCACCAAAGCTTGCGCTTTGGCGATTGTAGGATTCACAGTAGTGCGTTCCGCACTCAGCTCCCTAAAACTCGGTTCGAAAGACAAGCTTTCTCACCCAAGGGAGACAGACGGAATGAAGAAACCATCCTCGAAGATCCGCGACGAAATCGCCAAACTCCAGGAACAGCTCAAGGCTGCCGAGACCCGTGAAGCCGAGCGGATCGGCCGGATCGCGCTGAAGGCAGGTCTCGGCGATATCGAGGTCGACGAGGCCGAGTTGCAGGCGGCCTTCAATGATCTGGCCAAGCGGTTTCGCGGAGGCGAGGTTCGTACGACCGGAGGGAAGAGGGGAGCTGGCGTCGGCGAAAGCAGCGCACCGTCCGCGCAGAACGCGGCTGGCGCGGCTGCGGGCGGGACTGCTGAGGCTTGAGCGGATGGCGCGCACGACGACATCCGACGCCCGCAGACAAGACACGCGGGAAAAGATCGAGCTAGGCGGTTTGATCGTCAAAGCGGGTCTTCGCTATGAGAAGCGAGCGCTTCTGCTGGGGGCGCTCATCGAGTTGCGTCAGCGGCTCAAAGCAGATGAGGCGGAACGAGCGCGACTGATGGCGATTGGCGCCGAGGCCTTTGGCAACAGCGATGAATAGGATCATTCTTTTCATCGCTCCTGTCGCGCTGATGTTCCTGGTCACGATCGGATTGACCGGGATCGAACACTGGCTGTCCGGCTTTGGAAAGACGGAGGCTGCTCGGCAGACGCTCGGCCGCGCGGGCATTGCCCTGCCATATGTCGCCGCGGCGCTCATCGGCATCACCTTCCTGTTTGCGAGCGCGGGCTCGATCAGAATCAAGATGGCAGGCTGGGGTGTCGTTGCCGGATGCGTAGCGACGATGGTCATTGCCGCCGTTCGGGAAGCAATTAGGCTGTCGACATTCGCGAACCAGGTTCCGGTCGGCAAGTCGATCCTCTCCTATGTCGATCCCGCGACGCTGATCGGAGCGGCGGCGGCGGCGTTGTCTGTCTGCTTCGCCCTGCGCGTTGCGCTCGTCGGCAACGCGGCCTTCGCCAGTGCTGAACCCAAACGCATCCGCGGCAAGCGGGCGCTCCATGGCGAAGCCGACTGGATGAATATGCAGGAGGCGGCAAAGCTGTTTGCAGACGCCGGCGGCATCGTCATTGGCGAACGATATCGCGTCGACAAGGACGGCGCGGGAGCACGCGCGTTTCGCGCTGACGATCCCCAGACATGGGGTTCCGGCGGCAAATCGCCGCTGCTGTGCTTCGACGGCTCGTTCGGGTCGTCCCACGGCATCGTGTTCGCCGGCTCCGGCGGCTTCAAGACGACGTCGGTGACAATCCCGACGGCGCTCAAATGGGGCGGCTCGCTAATCGTGCTCGACCCGTCGAACGAGGTTGCCCCCATGGTGTCAGTGCACCGAGGCAGCGCCAATCGGGATCTGTTCGTCCTTGACCCGAGGAAGCCGGAGACCGGCTTCAATGCGCTGGATTGGATCGGACAATTTGGGGGCACGAAAGAGGAAGATATCGCCTCCGTTGCCTCGTGGATCATGAGCGATAGCGGCGGCACGCGTGGTGTTCGCGACGATTTCTTCCGTGCCTCGGCTTTGCAGTTGCTGACGGCAATCATCGCCGACGTTTGTCTGTCCGGCCATACGGAAAAGGAGAACCAGACGCTTCGCCAGGTCCGCGCCAATCTCTCCGAGCCGGAGCCGCAGCTGCGCCAACGCCTGCAGGAAATCTACGACAATTCGGGCTCGGATTTCGTCAAGGAGAACGTCGCGGCTTTCGTGAACATGACGCCCGAAACCTTCTCCGGCGTCTACGCCAATGCGATCAAGGAAACCCACTGGCTGTCCTATCCGAACTATGCCGCGCTGGTTTCCGGCAAGACGTTTTCGACGGGGGATCTTGCCGAGGGAAACACCGACGTCTTCATCAACATCGATCTTAAAACGCTTGAGACGCACGCGGGCCTCGCACGCGTCATCATCGGCTCGTTTCTCAACGGAATTTACAACCGAAATGGGGAGATGCCGGGCCGAGCGCTGTTCCTCCTCGATGAGGTGGCGCGCCTCGGCTACATGCGCATTCTGGAAACTGCGCGCGATGCCGGCCGCAAGTATGGCATCACCCTTGTTATGATCTACCAGTCGATCGGACAGATGCGTGAAACCTATGGCGGGCGCGATGCCGCCAGCAAATGGTTCGAGAGCGCGAGCTGGATCAGTTTCGCGGCGATCAACGATCCCGAAACCGCCGACTACATCTCACGCCGCTGCGGCATGACGACGGTCGAGATCGACCAGGTCAGCCGCAGTTCGCAAATGAGAGGATCGTCGCGCACGAGATCGAAACAGTTGGCAGCGAGGCCGCTGATCCAGCCGCACGAAGTGCTGCGCATGCGCGCCGATGAGCAGATCGTATTCACGGCCGGGAACGCGCCGCTCAGATGCGGGCGTGCGATCTGGTTTCGGCGTGACGATATGAAGGCCTGCGTCGGGATGAACAGGTTTCACAGGCTCGGAAACACGCCTGGACCCTCTCGGATCGAGCCGGCGCGCAGTGCAACGAGCAAGGTCGATCCAGAACAATGAAGAGTATCGGAGAAATCAGCATAGCGGCCGCACGCAAGGGCGGGATTTCGGGAATTCTCGTCGTGCGAAGGCGGGAAGCAGCGCAGCCGCAGGAGCCTCAACATAGTGGCCCGAAGGGGAGGTGGGACCGACTGCGCCCCGCATCTCGCACACCGCATGGAGGCACCTTGCCCGTAAACGCAGATGAAACCGAGTCCGAGATAGGTTGAGGAAAGCAGGAGAGGAGCGGGCAAGTGGCGAAATCGAATGTGGTTCCGTTCAGAAAGCCGGGCAAGCCCGGCAGCACGAACGATCGACATCGCTGGCAGGGAAGGGCGCCCCGATCGGGACTGAGCCGCCCGCGCAAACCACTGGCTGCGATCCTCTGCGTCATGCTCATTGCTGCGGGCGGCTGGCTTGCCTTCAATGGCGGCGGCAACCTGTCCGGACTCCTGGCTGCGGCCAGGACACCGACATCAGATTCCCTGTCGGCCGCGTTTTCATTCTGTGGTGGCGACCGCCGTGTGGATTGCGTCATCGACGGCGATACGTTCTGGTTCCAGGGCGAGAAAATCCGCATCGCGGATATCGACACGCCGGAGCTCAGCCCGCCGCGCTGCGAGGCGGAAAGGACCAAGGGCGAGGCCGCGAAAGCACGCCTGCTGGCGCTGCTCAATGGCGGCAAGTTCTCACTTTCGGCCGGTCTGCGTGACGAGGATAAATATGGCCGCAAGCTCCGCACGGTGACGCGGGCAGGGCGCTCGCTCGGGGACACACTCGTCGACGAGGGCCTTGCCACGCGCTGGGACGGTGCCAGACACGGATGGTGCGGCTGAGGAACCGCGAGAGGATCGTCACCGGATGGCCGAAACCGCCCCGCGGGTTCGGGGAGCGTGAGCGAGTAGAGCCGTGCGCGAAGGCGTCTCGCCCAAGCCTGTTACGGCTTTTCCGGTATCATCACTGATGTGAATCGATCCATGGCGATTGATTCATAAGTGTCGTTGGACGGGGTGCCCGAGATCAGGGATTCTGGTCTCATGATCCCGCAGCCTTATCATCTCTATGTCGAACGCTCGGACGCCTCGAAAAACATGGCCCGCTACTACGCCATGTCAATCGAACCCAACCTCTTCGGAGACGTCTGCCTGCTGCGCAAGTGGGGCCGCATTGGCACCAAGGGACAGATGATGGTCCACCATTTCGGTCGGGAAGAAGAAGCGGTCCGACTGTTTCTCGACCTGCTCCGACAAAAGCGAAAACGCGGCTATCGTCCGCGCGCTTCGATGTCGAGATGAGAGAAGCCCGCCGAAGCGGGCTTCGAAAGCGCTTCAGCGGCGCCGGTTCCAGTCACTCTCGAAGGACACCTCGATCTCGACGAAGAACGGGATCTTGATCGCGAGCTTCAGGCCGAGCTTTCCCTTGCGGAAGAAGTGACTGAGCACCTTGCCGAGAATACGGAGCCGGCGGCCGGTGGCGGCGAGGAATTGGGCGAGTTGTTGCATGTCGTTTCTCCTTTCGAAATGCGGTCATCGCAGGGGATAAGCGGCAGACCGGAAAGGAGGGATGCACCCGACGGGCCGAAACGGACGTGGAGGACCTGACGCCGACTGAATTTTTTTTCGCGAGGAGCCGCATGGCGGCGGGGAAAATTCTAGCGGCGCCAGGTTGCGTCGCGACGACCGGCTGCAACATTCCCGATGAGAGATGGAAGCAATGTCGAAAGGAGAGGTGCAACTGGTCGTCAGCGCTTCGATCGCGACCGAGCCTTGGACGTCGCAAGCAAGAGGCGCTGTCGCAGCGCCTCGTTCAATCGAAACGGCGAAGCAAGGATCCGATCAGGACCCCTCCCATCTTGAATACACGACACGAGCCGCATTGACCGCGACCCCGGTTTCCTGCGTGATATCCGTGATGATTGGCGCCAGCGAGCCAAATTAGTCGTTGGTGAGCATCACCAATTCCGGATAGTCGATGTCGGCGCCTGTATAATCCGCCGTCAATGCGATGGACCAATCGCCGCCATTGATGCGGTATTCGTGCGTGTCGAAATCGATTTCGAGATCGTCCAGCAGGTTGATGGTAAAGCGCCCGCATATCTCGGTCTCTCCTTCCAGCTGATACTCGGCGAACTCGTCCTCTCCGGTGAGAACGCTTCGCTCCAATGCCATGATGGTCCGCATGCGGCCAATTGCTGCCTCCAGCCCTTCAACCAGCCGGTTATGAAGCTTCGGCGAGAATTCGCTGTCGCAGCCGAACCGGTTTGCGAGGACGACGAGCCGGAAACCGGCAAGCTTGGCGTAGAGCGTGAGGTTCTGATCGGTTGTCATAATGTGATCTCCTTCGTTGATGACGGAGATCGGCCACTCTGTTGCAAAGTGGGGTCAAGGATCGCGGTACGCGACTTGCAAGCGGGGGAGCCGATTATTCCAGAGCGAAGTCGAAACGCAGCGGCGGAGAAATTGGGGGAGACCGCGCCGTCCTCGACGCTGGATTTGCTGGAGTAAAATGGGAGGTCATAGAGAGAAGAGACCCGCGGACCGCGTGGGGACGCGACCGTATCCGGCGGTAGCCGGAGGGGAGCGTTGAGGGGTGAAATCTCTGACAGCCGGACCGGCCGGTCGAACCGGCGGACCGGCTCAAATGACAGACAAAAGAGCCGCCTCAGAATGGCGGCTCGACGTCGACGGCACCCTCCTGTTCCGCAAGCATGACGGCGAGATCAGCCTCGGCGAGTTGGAGCTCCGTCTCGATCTGGCGCCGCTCGGCCGCATCATATGCGTTCTTCAATTCCAGCCGCAGCTCCTCGATGTGCTGTTCGATCGTCATCGTCTCATCTCCTTGAGTTCGTGAAAGACGACGACGCGGGGCGGGACGGGATGGCGGGGTCAGGGATCGCGCACGCGACCGCCAGTGGCGGCGAGTGGGGGAGCCGATTTTGTTGGAGCGGCGGGAACCGGAGCGAAGGCAAAATTGGGGGGTAACCACTCGTCCTTGAGGCCGCTATGCCGGCACGGCACACTGAAGCGATCTGAGCAGACATTTCCGGTCCCGTATGGCACCAGAAAAGCCGGAAGCGGGCTCGATGCCCGCTGCTGGCTTTCTCTAAGCGGCCGATTGGCCCCGCCTCGCGGCGGGGCCTTGCCCGGGTTAGTCCCGGTTGGGGCGGGACCAGATCAGCTGGTAGCCGTCCTCGCCTTCGACTTCGGTGAGGGTTGCGTAGATCGGAGCGGGGAAGCTCGGGTCGTCCAGTTTGACCGAGAGGTAGTCGCGGTCCTGCTCGGAGCGCTTCTGCCAGGCCGCACCGAGCTCGACGTTGCCGGCGTAGATGCGGTAGTGCGGGCCCTTGTCGGAGGGGTTTTCAATGCGGGCGATGCGAGCCTTGACGTTGAGGGCGAGGGTGCGGATGGAGCCGTTGAAGCCGGTTTCGGTGGAGGTGAAGGTGCCGATGGTTGCCATTGTGGTGTTCCTTTTGTTGGTTTCGGGCCGCGCCCTTCGTGGCCTCGATGGCTGTCGCAAGGATTGGGGGCGATCGGACCGCACCCGCAGGGACGGAATGGAATGGAGGGCGGCCGGGAGAAACTTTGTTGTTTCGCGAGGAATGAGCGCCTGAGCGCTCAGGGGAAAAAAGTTTTGGACGGCCGTTGCGGGAGGACGATCGAGGCGAAGCCGCTCTCCGATCAGACATGCCGCATCGAGCCCGCGGAGGACGTGGCCTATGCCGAGCGATCAAGAGGAACGCGGTGATGGCAACGTGCCACCATCTTGCCCAAGCGCAACATTGCTGTGGTCGAACCGTTTCTCTGTCGCAATGTCGGGGCCCATTCGGTGGCGACTGCCCCCGGCCTGAAGTTGCCTCTAGCAACCAAACCGGTATCGTGTGCTCGCGATTCGTCGCCTGGAGGATTCATGCGTCATCAGACAAAGCCGTTTACCGTCGAAATCAAGCAATCTCGAAAGCTCAAATCGACCGACCGCAAAACCTCGATCTGGGGCAAGCTGGACCTCACATCTGATCAGGACGCAATTGCGGAAAGAGAACCAAAAGAGTTGTCTGCCGGCAAGGGCACAGATCGAGCCTGACCCGTAACACGGCTTAGGCAACGGGAATCGGATTCTGTTAAGCCGGCTCCAAGGCGTCGAAATCTGCCAAAATAGCCATTTTGTATGGACAAAATTGTCCATGACGTCTGGCTATACTCCAGCATCCTGGTTCCCCTGATCCTATATCTGAGATGCTCTCTACTTCAGGGGACAAATCCGACCACACTGACATGGGACTTGAATGTCCACACGAGTGCCCCCATATGTCCATACGGCAGCGGGTACCATGCTCTTTATTTTCAGTCACTTATGCCTGAAATACAGGTCACAAGCAAGCCAAAGGAGGCATCTGTGATCGAAGAAGTTGATATGAGCTCGCAGTCAGGTGAGGCACCTGAGACCGAGAAGAAGGACGATAAGATCCTCGTCAAGAAGTGGGGCAAAGAGGCGATTGACGTCGGCTATACCGTCCTGCCGAAGGCCTTGTTGCAAGGACAGGCCCGTTTGAAGATCAACGCAACGGACCTGGCGGTTCTAATCCATCTAATCGAGCACTGGTGGCGACCCGATGAAATGCCTTGGCCCAAGAAGGCCCGCATCGCGGAGCGGCTCGCGGTCACACCAAAGACCGTCCAACGGTCGATTGCTCGGCTTGAGGAAGAAAAGCTTCTGAAGCGAGTTAATCGGTTCGCCAATGGCCGGCGGGTGTCGAACGAGTATGATCTTTCACCGCTTGTTGAGCGCGTGAAGGCGATATCGCTCGACATGGCTAAGGCAAAGGAGGAGGCTGATCAAGCCAAGCGAAAGGCGGTCCGGCCCGGAACCAAGAAGCGCGCACCGGTGAAAGCGTAAGAGGGGGTCCTGTATGACTATCGGATTGTACGAATACCTCTCGCTGGCCGTGGCGATTGCCGCGCTCGTGGTCGCAATTCTGCAGTTGCGCTCGCGCTAATCGGAAGGAAGGACTGCCAGCTGGCGGTCCCTTCCACTTCAAAGACCCGTTTTGCTCATGCGGCATCTCGCTCATTCTCTTGCATCGCCTGAAGACTATGCAGATAGGTAACGGCCCGCTGCGCATGAGCGGCCGCCTGAAAAATCGCTCGCCTGTCTTCGGAAAGCACGGTCAACCACGAGGCCAGGTAAGACGCGTGATCGGGCCGTGGCTCGAGCTCCGGTGCGATCCCGAGGTCGGCACATAGGAAGCAGCTGCCAAGCTCGGCGATCAGCTCCTCTCGGGCACGTTCCGTTTTGTCCTTGGCATACCGGCTGAGGTCACGGCCGACACGATCGGGATGCGCAGTCCAATGGCAACTTTCATGGCTGACCGTGGCAACGTAAGATTCCGCGTCCCGAAAGCTCTCGAATGGCGGCAACTGGATGTGATCGGTGATCGGTGAATAATATGCCTGTGTACCGCCGTGGCGGATAACGGCACCCGTGTTGCGGAAGAAGCGATCTGCATTTTCGATCCGTTGGACAGGATCGGCAACAGGTGCCGGTCGATGGTGATAATGCTCCGGCAGACCATCAATTTGCTTAACATTGAAGACCGTATACGCCTTCAAAAACGGGATTTCCCGGTCGACCTCACCGCCGCTGCCATCGGCTTCGGTCCTTGTAAAGCGGCTGGCGAAGACGACGGTCGATCCGGTCTCGCCTTTGCGGACAGCCGCGCCCAGTTCGAGCGCCTGCTTGAACGTCATCCACATCGGCGACGAGAAGCCGCGAGCTATGCCTTCCGACCACAGCAGCAGTACATTCATGCCCGAGTAGGGCTGCCCGTTGTGCCGGAGCGGACGGGTGATCCGCTCTCTCATGTTGCGGTCGTGCCATGGCTTCATCCACGGCTTGACGCCATGGGCCAGGTCCTCGACGATCCGGTCGGTGATCCGGCTATAGATGTCCGCACGTTGCGTTTCCGGTTTTCTGCTCATTTTTCCATACCTCCATTTTCGAGACCGCGCCGATCGCGGCCCGTTACGGCGGTCCAAGGGCCGGGGCGGAGGGGACGGGCGCACGTGAACGCGCCGGAACGTATGTGGAGGAGGGCAGAGCCCTTGCGCTCAATACCCGACCCCGGCAGGACCAAAAGCCGGACGGGTCCGCGATGGCGGGCAGGCTGATCACCTTCCTTCTTTCGTTTTCCTTCAACATGCGAAAAGCTGGCTCCGGAGGGCCAGCTGTCGATCGGAAGAAGAGGCGGGGCCAAAGCCCCGCCGTTGCGGTCAGTCGAAGGCGGCCATTTGTGCTGCCGCGGCCTTGCGGTCGAGCGATGCGCCGGGGTTGTCGACCGGGCGATCGAAGGGCTTCCAGACCTCGCCAACGATCTGCTCGTAGGCGGCGACCGCGCCTTCGGCGGCCATGCGGAGCGAATGGGCCTGGACGCCCATGTCGGCTGCAAATTCGCGCTTGCGCTGGGCGGCGCTGTCGTAACCGACTGGACCGTCGAGATCTTCGTCGCGTGCGTCATTGGACGCCTTGGCGGTGGCATCGCGTGCCTCGCTGACGGCGCGGGAGTAGAACTGTCCGGCGCCATGGGCGGATCCGACATAGGCACCGACGATGCGCTGGAGGTGAATCTGCATCGCCCGTTCGCCAAGGCCTTCGGACAGGCTCTCGGCCGTTTCGATGATCAGGCGCTCATGCAGGTCGCGGATCCCGTCGCCGTCGATCACGGCCGTGCCGAAGCTTTCGGCGATCGCCATCGCCTGGGCGGCATCCGGGCAGGTGAGCCGGACCATTTCGAGTGTGGCGCCCTTTCGGAGCTGCACGACGCGGGCGGAGTGGCGGGATTGGGTTGCGGGCTTGGCCATGGGCTTGTCCTTTCAGGTTCCCCGAAGCGGTTCCGGCCCTTGCCGGTCTGCCCTTCGGTGCGGTCAAAAGGAACCCGCGGTAGACGGGTGTTTCAGGGTCCGGGGCCGCCAGGACGAGCGAAGCCGGGATGCGCGCAAGCAGGTCAAACTGACCTGACGCGGTGCGCAGCCCTGCTTTGGAGAGGACGGCGCGGTCCGGCCGCCACGCGGCGCGACAGCGGCCTTGAAACGGACGGCCGCCGGTTCAGACCGCAGCAAAACCGAAGGGAGACCGGCAAGGGCCGGAACTGGTCCGACAGGGGAAGCCATTGAGCAGGAAGCCCTCGGCGAGCCGCAGCCCTCGGATCCCACCTGAAGCAGGCGGCCGCTCGTGGAGTGCCGCTGCGCGGATCCGGCTCACACGCAACCGCCAGAGAGGCGGTCGCGGCATTGGGTATTACAGGGCCTGAGCTGGACGCAGGAGCCCTGCACACTGACCGGTGGATCAGGTTTCCAACACGTCCGGCTGGCACTCCGAAACGGCATTTTCGTCCGGGCGCGGCTTCGGCAGACGATAGGAGTGAAGCCAGGACGGACCGTGCGAATTGCGCAGGCGCCGCAACGTGCCCCCGTCGTCATATGGTGCGCCGCCCGTCCAGACATGGTTGAGAACGCTCTTCCACCGCCGGCCGTGCTTGGCGGCATAAGCCTGGATCACCTGCACCTCGTCTTCAGTCAACGGCGGCAGCTTTTCTCGCTTGGGCCGCGTTGTGGCGATCTTGCTTACTGGGGTCGGCGTTGCCTCCTTTTCGGCGATCAGCCTGTTGAGCTCCGCCACACCGGCCTTCAGGCATTCAGCCCCCTCGAGATGATGGAACCGGATCCAGAACGCTGTCCGATCTTGAGGCGAGGAGCCGATGCCGGCCCTTCGCTCGAGTTCGCCAATCGTGCTCATGGGCGTTCACCTTCTCTTGAGACGGCACTCCCACACTTTACCGGATGTATGAGAAGCCGACGGTGCGCCCGCATGGCCGCGATGGTCGCGTCCTGCCGGGCAAGTTTGCGCGTGAGCGCGTCGACCTCCGGTTGACGCTCGGCGGTCAGCGCCGCCAGGTTCGACCGGTAGCGTTCGAGGAAAGCGACTGGCTCTGGCGGCTTGCCTCCACGGTAGCCCACATGACGCCGGCCGAGCAGCGGAATGAGCGCGGTCATTCGCCGCGTGATCTGGCGATCGATCAGTTCCAGCTGATGCTGCGTCTGCCGCCGCGCCGCTTCCATTCGGGTGAGCAGTGCGGCGTGGTTTGCGGGGCCGGACATCACGCGGCCCTCTGACGCCAGTAGGCGAAGCTCGATGGGCCGTCATAGGCAGCATGCTTCGTCTCATCGATGACGAAACCGAAGCGGCCGACAGCATAGTCACAGCTCGGCACCAGAAAGCGGCGCTCCTCCGCCCGTTCGTCGCGCTTCCCGCCAATGGTGGCAATTACCTCGGTCATGCCGGGATGATGATCCGAACGAAGTGCTGCGATAACGATCCAGTCCCCGGAATGCTCGCGCATGAACGCTTGGCGGCCCCTCTCGTAGGATTCGCCGGGCGCAAGCGCACGACCATGGATCGCCTCCCAGGCGTCGGGCCAGGCGTCCCGGACCGTCTTGTCAGCGCACTTCCGCTCATAGCGCGTGAACAAATCCGGAAAGGCCAGTGCCACGATCGCCCAGGCGGCGTCTTCTTCGTACCAGCCGCCACCGGCCTGCAGCATCGGGTGGACCGCGGCGTTGCGGGTGGCGGACAGCTTGAAGCCGCCATGTCCGGCCGTGGTGTGAGAGACAATCCCGTCCGCATAGACGGTGGCCCCCTGGGAAGAGCCCCAGGGCGTGCTGCAATTCATTCGGGCGGACTGGCGAGCGAGAGCCCGAAGCTCGTCGCTATGTTCGGCCTGCTCGACCATGCGCTCTCGGAAGGCGGCTTCATCCGCGACGGAGCCGTGGTGCGAATAGAAATCATCACGCTTGAGATCGGCGAGCGGCCTCGACAAGCGCCAGGCGCTAGCGAGGAAATACTGGCCGTCCCGCGCCGGCACCATGGCGAAGACGAGATCGCCGATGCGCCCAACGGATAAACCATCGGCACTGCGACCAAACTCCACCCCTGACGGATCAGGGGTGGAAAGTTGGGAGGGTTGTGAGAGGGGATTCATGCCGCGACCCTCCCTTCGACGTGATCGGCGACAATCTCGTCGGCGGTCACCTCCTCGAGCACGGCATTGGGATAGCCGTGGCGGGTCAGCCATTCATCGGCCGCCGGACGGCTGGCCGCCAGGTGAACAAGTTCGGCATTCGCGCCGGCGCGGCCGAAGACACGGACGGATCCCAGCGCGGGGCGCTCGGTGACCTTGAAGGCGAGCTCGCTGTCAAGAGAGAAGGTCCGGTGGATGCGGATGGCAATCACGCCGCCCGCGCCGTAATCGCCCTCATGAAGGGTAAAATCCGGTGACAGGCTGTCATTGCCGACGCCACGCTTTCCCTGCTTGCGGATCAGCCGACCCTTGCTGTTGCGGGTTTCCCAGGCCGCCAGCTTTTTCTTGTGGCGTTCCGGCGGGCGCGGCGTGCCGTCCGACCAAGCGACGATGGAGCCAATTGGGGCGAGGTCATAAATCAAGGACGCAGACATGCGCTTTCTCCTTCAGGTTTTTGTGGATTGTGAAAACGAAAGCGCCGCCGGTGATGGCCAGCGACGGGATCGGTGAAGATGAATGTGGAGACGCGGCTATTCCGCAGCGATGCCGTAGGCGGTTTCGTCCGCGTCTGTGTTCCCAGATCCGTCTGCCGGCTCTTCGAACTGCTCGGCATCCGGATCAGCAACCGTAGCCTCCGAAGGATCAACAGCTGCATTCGAGCTCACGGCAGGGTCCTCGTCACCATCATCGTCGAGAGTGTCGGCATGCTTGATCAGGTCGGCGACGTCCTTCGCATCAGGCGAGAAGAGGGCTGCCGGATGCACGAACCGGATGTCCCTGAAGTGGTCGACGAGGGCCGCGCGGGTCTCGCGTACCCGGGCACGGGGAAGCACATTCGCCTCCTTTGCAGCGGCCTCGAGCGACTGACGCGACAGGCATACGAGAAAATCCTCGGTGCCCATGTTCGGCAGGAAGCCGTCGGCGCCGATCGCCTCGCCGGCGATGCGCGAGACCACACCACTGTTCGAGATATTGCGTCGGCACGACAGGGCCTCGATGAGGATGGAACGGGCGACGACGCGAATTGTCTCCATGTCGAACGATAGACGGCCATCTTCAGAGAAGAGCCGGGCAGCGTGGCGTTGCATGCGCTTCGTCCCGAACACATTGTCGTTGGCACCCGAGTCGACGCGAACATTTTGGCCGGAGAAGGCAAGCACGAGCAGGGCCATCAGCATGTCGTCCTCGATTGGCGCGCGGCCGAGCGCCTCGTGAAGCGCATCGGTGCGGAAATCGCCGATCATGTCCTGGCCCTTCTGCGTGACGTCGGGTCGCGCCTTCGAGGCCGAGATTGCTTCATCATCGGCCCCAGTCGAACCGTTGGCAGACGAGCCGGTCTGCCCGCCTGGCTTCTGGGCTTCCGGCATCCGGTAGTGGACCGACTGAACCTTGCCCTCGCGATCGAGATACATGGCGGTGCTGTCGCCCTTGCCGGGCTTGCCATAGACACGCTCGGCCTTCTTGGGCAGGTCCAGCTGGCCATAGTTGTTGACCTCGACGATTGATCCCTTCTTCGGCAGATTGCTGCTCATCCACTCCTGCTGCGCGCCGAGGAAGGCCTCGACGTTGGTCGTGTAGCGGCTGTCCTCGTCGGCCGGCGCAAAGAGGTCTTCGACCCACTCGATGCCATAGGCTTCCCGCAGGTCGTCGCCGAAGCTCGCATCCTTGGCGTACATCCGCTTCTTCGAGAGCGCGTTGGCGACCGACCACCACGACGCCGTATCGCCCTTCTTCGGCTTGTGCGCCTTCCACACTTCCTTCTGCTCGTCGAGCGCGGCGGCCGCGATTGTGCGCAGCTGTGGTTCCGACGGCATATCGCCCTTCGCCATCTGATCCAGCATGGCCGGCAGGACGTTGGCGAGGAGCCGGAGCTTGCGGATCTGCCGCACCGGCAGGGTCAGGGCGACCGCGATCGCTTCCTCGGTCCAGTCGAGCGCGACGAGACGTTCGACCCCCCTCCATTGGTCGACGGGGTTCAGCGGCTCGCGGGCGATATTCTCGACCATGGACCGCATGGCGCCGTTGTCGTTGGCGGCCTCGACCACCAGGACCTCGATCTCGTCGAAGCCGGCGGCAACCGCCTGGCGCCGGCGGCGATGCCCCGCCTCGATGATGAATCCATTTCCGCCGTCACGCTCCGGGAAGACGACGGGCGGCTGGATGATGCCGACGGCCCTGATCGTCGCCAGCAGCAGGGCGTCCGCCTGCGGCGTCGATTTGGACTGGCGCGTGTTGTCGGGGTTATCCTTCAGCGCACGCGGATCGACCTTCATGAGATACATGGGATGCTCCTTTTCCGGGGATTTTGGACCCGGCCTCTGCCGGTCCTTCCTGTCTTCATTCATTCATGAAGACACCTTCCGGACCGCGGAGCGGGCGGCCGGGGGCAACTGCGGTCGAGCATCGCTGCCGCGAAGGACGAGCGGGGCTGATAGCCCTGCGAAGAACGAGTGGCCGGGATGCGGAGACGGCGGTTGAGCGGAAGCGGCGACCGGCGGACCGATCTGCGACCGAGTTCCTCTCCTTCTTCTTTCTCTCCCCCTCTTTTTCGCCACGCCAAGGGAACGAGCGCGTCAGCGCTGGATGCGTTGGGACAAAAAAATGGGCCAGCGGAAACCGCGGCCCATGAAGTGTGAAGGTCAATAAACCTCCAGAGGGGAACAGCTGGTGCGGCGGAACTGGGAGGAGACCGCCAATGCATCAGCTACGTGCAGTATGATCGTTTTTTGACCAGATGGAAGACATTTATTGTGCAATGCAGCTATGCATATGCTGCGCTGCACCCATCCTGTCATATACTTCTCGTTCGACGGCGGCTCTTATGCCGCCTGCGCGCCCGACTGGCCGTCATTGCGTGTCTCGGCCGCAAGCGCCTCATCAACCTCCCGCAGGTGCCGGCGTTTGTCGGCCAGTTCCTCCGCAAACGCGAACGCAGCTCCCTCGCGCGAGTGATAGGAGGCGAGGCGCTTGTGGGCGTCCTGCAACCGTTGGCGATAGCGTTCCCGCTCGCCGTCAAAATCGTCAAGCGCATGCTCGAGGCGGGATATGGCGCCAAGCGGCGTCACGGTCACGGCCAGATCGATCTCTTGGGTCGCAACGGTACGCTGGAGGAGGGTCGCGTAGCGATATCCGTCGCCCTTGCCGAAGCGTTCGCCCTCGAACACGAGATCGAAGCCGCCGATGGCAGCGAGCACGACCTCCCCTTCCTGTTGAAGTTGAACAAGCGTGAGGATTTCCTTCATGAGGGCGCGACCGGCGGCCTTCCGCTCGTCGAAAGGCTCACCGACGACAGTCATGGCGAAGGCGTCGGCCGCGGTTGGAACAAGGCGCTCGATATCCTTGCCGATCTCCGCGATCCGTCGCTCCGAGATCTCGATATCGCGTTCGGCGTCACGGATCTGCCGTCGAACTGCATACTGGTCATCGTCATGGGCGGCGCGCAGCCGTTCGAGACGGGCAATGTCTGCCTCGAGACCCGCCTTCCGCATCAACCGCTCGTCGCCTGACGCAATGGCCTTGGCCATGGCAAACTGATTGGCCGCGCCTTCGCCGAGATCCTCCAGTCGCCGGATCGAGGTGTCGCCGGAGAGTGCTGCCGCGATAAAACGTGCCTTGCGCTCGTTGTTCTGCCACATCGAGGCATCGAGCGAGCCTTGCGTGGCATAGGCGAAGATATCGACTTCATCGTGCTGATTGCCCTGGCGCACGATCCGGCCCTCGCGTTGTTCAATCTGTGACGGCAACCATGGGACATCGAGATGATGCAACGCCTTGAGCCGGAGCTGGGCATTCACACCCGTCCCCATCGTCTCAGACGAGCCGATCAGGAAGCGGACCTTGCCGGAGCGCACGTCGCCGAAGAGCCGCTGCTTAGCCTCTGTCTTTTTGTAGTCCTGCATGAACGCAATTTCGGAAGCGGGAACGCCCATGCGGACCAGCTCATCCCTGATCCAGCGGTAAGCCGAGAACCCGCGACTCTTCTCGACATTGATGGTGCCGAGATCGGAAAAGATCATTTGCGCCGCACCCGGCAGATCGAAAGCCTTGCCGTCCGGACGGAGATAGGTGTGTTGGGCGGTTTCCTGCCATAGGCGGTGGGCGTTTCGGACCAGCAGGTTGAGCTTGTTGTCCGGCTCGTTGTCACTGTCCGCATCGACCAAGCGGAGATCGATCGCCGCATGGCGGCCATCGGTGATGACGGAGAGCAGAATGTCATCGCCGGGCTGTGCCGGCCCCTCGCGCATCTCGATCGCCTTGATGCGAGCATCGAGGATGGTCTGGTAGTTCTTGAAGGCCTGCGTCGGCCTGGCCGTCAGGATCTGCCGCCGGCCCGTCGAGATATTGGGCACCTTCACGTATGCGCGGAGATCGTCCGGCATCACCACGTCGGCGAAGGACCGGAACATCGCAATCAGCTCCGGCACGTTGACGAAGCTCGCGAAACGGCTGACGGGCTTGTATTTGCCGGAGGGCTGGATTTCGAGTTCCGTCGTGGTGTCGCCGAAGGTCGAGGCCCAGGCGTCGAACTCATGCAGGCCGCGCTCGCGCAACGCGTCGGACCCGAGCAACCGCTGGACCGAGAACATCTCGCCGAGCGTATTGGTGATCGGCGTGCCGGAGGCGAGCACCAGCGCGCGGCCCGGATTCCTGGTTTCGATGAAGCGAGATTTAACCCATAGATCCCAGGCGCGCTGCGAACCGTTGGGGTCGATACCCTTCAATGTCGACATGTTGGTCGCGAAGGATAGCTTGCGGAATTCCTGCGCCTCGTCGACGATGATCTGGTCGACGCCGATTTCGGAAATCGTCAGCAGATCGTCCTTGCGAGTCGAGAGCGCCTCCAGTCGTTCCTTCAGACCCTCTTTCAAGCGTTCAAGTCGCTTGCGGGAGACCCTGTCCTCGCTGTCGACCTTGGTTAGCAGTTCCTCGTAGAGCTCCAGTTCGTCCTGGATCATCTGTTGTTCAAAGACGGACGGCACGGCGATGAACCGGAACGCCGAGTGGGTGATGATGATAGCGTCCCAGGTTGCCGTGGCGGCGCGGGAGAGGAAACGAGCGCGCTTGTCCTTGGTAAAGTTGCTTTCGTCGGCGACAAGGATGCGGGCGTTGGGATAGAGCGCCAGAAACTCTCGCGCCGCCTGGGCGAGGCAATGGCCCGGCACGACCAGCATCGCTTTGGCGATCAGACCGAGCCGGCGCTGCTCCATGATCGCGGCAGCCATCGTCATCGTCTTGCCAGCGCCGACGGCGTGGGCCAGGTAGGTGGAACCGGACGAGATGATCCGCCAGATGCCGCGCTTTTGATGCCCGTAGAGAACAAAGGCGCCTGAGGCGCCGGGAAGTTTCAGATGGGAGCCGTCGAATGTGCGCGGCGCGATATTGTTGAAGCGGTCGTTATAGACCCGCGCCAGCCGGTCGGTGCGATCTGGGTCGATCCAAACCCAGTTCTGGAACGCCTCTTTAATCTTCTGCAGCTTGTCGCGCGCGGCTTCGGTATCGACGACGTTCAGCACCCGCCGCTCGCCATCGGCATCTTTGAAGAAGTCGAATATCTGCGGCACGCGGCTGTTCAGCGCATCGGCGAGAAGCTCGCCGGCGTGCCGGCGGTCTGTTCCCCATTCCGATGTGCCGGCAGCCGCCCAACCGAGCTGCCGGGCCTCGACCGTCCACGAGCCGAGTTCCGGCATGTGGTGGATTTTGATCTCGGCCCCCATCGTCTCATGCACGAAGTCGACAATATCGTTCGCTGGGATCCAGGGTGCCCCCAGCCGAGCGGTGATGTCGGACGGGCGGAGATCGGCGGGCTGTACCACCTGAAGCGCACGGACATTGCGCTCGTAGATGTCATCGAGCGCGGCGGCGGCTTCCACGACACCTAGCTTGGTGCGCACGGCGCCGGAGAGATAGGCGTCCGAAGTCTGCCAGGAGCCGTCGGCCGGATCGCGGAAGATCGTGTCGCCAAGCGCATCGAGAACAGCATCCGTGTCGCAATGCAGAAGCTCGGCGATATGATCGAGGTCGATGCGCCCGCGCTCGTTCAGCACGACGGCCAAGGCATCGGCTGCCGAGGTTATGACCGGCGGGGCAGGGGGAGCGATGACCCGTTCGGAGAAGATGGGACCAGGTTTTGCCGTGTCGGTCTCGGGGTCATAGTCCTCGATGGAGGCGACCAGCCAGCAATCGGGATCGTCGCGGAAGGGCTGAAGGTTCGGCTGGCGATGGGTTTCGCGCACCTCGCCGGTTTCGGGATCCTCGGTCACTGAGACGGTCGTATGGTTGATCGGCCCGAAGTCGCGGACGAAACTCGACCAGGCGATGCGCAGCCGCACTTGGCAGTCGCGCCATGGGCGATCCAGTTCCTGGGCTTTCAGGACCTCGCGCACGGCATCACGGATCGGGATCAGTTTGCGGATGATGCGGACGTGCTTTTCCGAAATTCCATCACCGCTGCGCGCCTTGCGAACCTGCACCGTGACCGGCTCGCCGTCGACGACCTGCATGAGGCCATGCCTGACATCGACGAAATAGCTGCCTTCGCGGACCTTGGCATTGTCGGGGCGGAGATCGACGATTTCCGGGAGTTCGTCCTCCAGATCGATGTCGATGGAGGTCGGCTCGCCGTCATAGAGGTCTTCCGGGAGAAGTGCGATGGCTGCCGTCAGCGCCGCGTCGAGCGCCTGGCTGGCGCGTGGCCGGCATGTATAGCTCTCCCCGAAGGGACCAGAGGTCAGGCCGTGATCGCCGAGCACGAACTCCGAGTGCTCGGCGAGCCAGCGGTTCACCCGGATTGCCCCCTCGTCCTCCATCGCTGGCCGGACCTCCTTCAGGTCGAGCCAGGAGGGGTCACCTTGCGGTTCACCAGTCTTGCGCTTGCGGAAGAACAGAATGTCGACCACGACATCCGTACCGGCGTCGCGCCGAAAACTGCCTTCGGGCAGGCGGATCGCGGCAATCAGGTCGGCGGACTTGGCGATGTGCTCGCGTGCGGTGCTATCCACCTTGTCCAGCGTGCCGGAGCTGGTGACGAAGGCCGCCAGAGCACCGGGTTTCAGGAGATCGATCGACCGGGCGATGAAGTAGTCGTGCAGCCTGAGACCCAGCGAACGATACTGCCGGTCGGAGCGAACCGTCCGATCCGAGAAGGGTGGGTTGCCGATGGCGAGATCGTAGATCGCATTCAGATCGGTGCGTGCGAAGTCGCCGTTGATGATGCGCGCCTTCGGCTGCAGCAGTTTGACGATGCGCGAAGTGACGGGATCGAGCTCGATGCCGGTGACGTAGCTCACGTCGCGGTACTGTTTCGGCATAAGCGCCGGGAACAGGCCCGTCCCGATTCCCGGCTCCAGCACACGACCGCCGCGCCAGCCGAGCCGCTGCAAGCCCATCCAAATCGCGCGGATGACGAATTCAGGGGTGAAGTGAGCATATTGCGTGCAACGGGCAAGCGACGCGTATTCGCCCTCGCTGACGGCCGATTCCAGCGATGTGCCAAGATCGTCCCAGCCGTTGCGGAAGTCGGTTTCGCCCGGGCGCCGGAAGATGCCATTCGCCAGTTCCCCAGCGCCAAAACCGGTGAACCGGATCAGCCTCGCTTGCGCGGCCGGAGTCACCGGCACGTCCAGCTTCTCGAGTTCGTTGGCCGTGAGGATCGCGGCGACGTTGATGCGCGCCCGTTCCTTCCAGGTCGCGGCAAGCTCGCGATCCCCTTCGTCGAGATAGAAGTTGGTGCGCTGACCCTGTTGTCGCGGGAGCGGTCGGTTGGCCGCCGGCAGAGCCCGCGCGGGGGCTGGAGAGGGCGTGGTCGGATCCGGCTCGTCGTCATTGGCGGCAAAACCGCCGAACGCGGTGACGCCAAGACCAAGTCCTGATGACAATGCGCTGCTGCCTGATATATCGAGGGTGAAGGGATCGTTGCTCATCGAAAGCTCCTTGTGAGCGCGCGTCATCGAGCCGCCGCAAGGGCAGTCGAGAAAACGCGAAGAGGTGGAAGGTGCCGCCGCCTGCATGGGCGGCGCGGATAGGGTCAGCCGAGCGCTAGTCGCGCCCGGTCAAGATCAGTTGCATGGCGTCATCAGCGAAAACGATGCGGAGATGCGTGGCATTGGGGCTCTCCGCCATCATCGCCTCCAGCTGGCCGGCGTCGAGGAAATCGACGCCGTCATCGCCGCCGAACGTTTGGCGCTTGACCTCGAACCAGTCGTCTGTGGTGGCCGGATTACATTCCTCGGCATAGACGACGAAGGGTTTCTCATCGCCGGCAAGCTTGCCGTTCGAGAGGAGGTAGACGCCATGATCTCCGACCAGCCACAGACCCGGCTGTTCGTCCTTGCCGGGTCTCAATCCATAATAGGGGTTGCGAAAGCCGCCATTGGCTTCAGCATCGGCGCGGCCGCGCGCGATCACCTCGCGCACGGATGCAAGCGGAAACGTGAGCATGGTTGCACCTATCAAGCCGCAATCGGCGAAGTGAGGTGGCGCAGTTGCACCGGCAGCTTGGCGGCGATCTCGTCGTCGCTGAGGTCTTCCAGCAGTTTCAGAAACGTGCCGCCGTTCCCGCCGTAGAGCGTCACCGTGCGCTTGCCACGCGAGGTCTCTGGCCAGCGTTCGCCGGCATGGCCGCGATAGTCGTCGGCCGTGCTGCTCCAGATATGCTCGAGGCGTTCCTCGCGCGTCATGGAGCGGACCGGGCGGCTCTCGCGCTCGATAATCGCAACGCGCATGGTCTCGACCGAGGCTTGATCAAAAAGGTCGCAATAACCGTGGAAATAGCGGATCGCTTCGTCGATCCGGAGCGCAAAGAAGACTGATGTGACCGAGCCGGTGAGGAACTCGCGCATCGCAAACAACGAGCCGCGGATCCAGAGCGGCGGCAGGATCTCGAACATATAGTCGTGCTCGACCTCGCCGATCTCGAACCACTCGCCGGCATAGAGCGGCGTCGCGTCGCCGTCCCAACGGTTCGGGCGCTGGAGATGACGGTCGAACATGCGAAACATCTGCGCTCGGTTTGCGACGCCCTGGAAGACTTTTCGGATTGCGGGAGAGGGGTTCATCTGCGGCTCCTTCGGAGGTTTCGGACCGAAGCGCGGCACGGTCCTCTCGACCTTGCCTTCCTCTTCAGTCCTTCATGACCCCTTCCGGGCCGCCGGCATCGCAGCTGCCGGGGTCAAGGGCCGGCTCAAGCCGGGCGAAGCCTCCCTTGACGCGGGCGGCGCGCATGCGGCACGTCCCCTCCTTCCGTCCTTTTTCTCTTTTCCCTGACCTTCAGGGTTTCGTTCCAATCCTCCCCGGGCGGCCGAAGTCGCGTCCAGTCGCAGCCGGCATCGTCGGCAAGCGCCCGTAGCCGTTCGGCAAACATGTCGCCCTGGGGATTGGCGTCGGTCGCCGCCACCATCTGGACGCCAGGCCTTGCAGCCAACTCCCGTATCGCTGCCTCCGTGGTCGGCGACCATCCGCCGCCCGTGCTGAGATAAAGCGTGCCCTCCCGCAAACCTTCGATTGCCGCAAGACTCATGGCGTCGATTGCGGCTTCCGTGACAGCCAGGCGCAATGCGCTGTCCGAACCGAGACGAAAAAGAACCTTCGTTCCTCCGGACGCGAAACCTCGGTATTGCGGACCGCGCGCCTCCCAGCCGGTCAAAACCCCGGCATGGTCTCTATGCGCCGCCCACATGCTGCCTTGCGGACCTTCCCGTAGCAGGTCGGCTTTGATCGCCGTGTGGAGCAGGAAGGCTGGCAGACGGCGCTCGCCATTGAGGTATCGCCATGTCGCGGAACCGGGCCAGGGACGGCGGCGAGCCTGCCAACAATTGGGAAGAGAGAGCTCGCATCTCTCGCCGTCCCTTGCGGGCTGCCACTCCGGCTGCGTGATCGGAAACCCGACGAGATCCGCGACCCGTTCGGCGCCTTCGAGAAAGCCGACATGATCGAGGTGTTCGACGAGCCGAAACACATCGCCTTTCGCTTCGGACAGAGGATCGAACCACCCGCGCCCTTCGTAAGTAACGATGATGATCTCACCGCCGCGCCGAAACTTGACCGCCCGCCGCGTGCTTTCCTTCGCGTCTATTGCAAACCCGGCATGCTCCAGCACCGCCGCACAACTGACCCGCTCGCGCAGCGCTTCTATCTCTCTTCTCTTCATTTTATTTCCGATCGCCCGGCGATCGGCCTCCATGATCCTTGCCTGCCCGTCCGTTCACGGACGTCTTTCGGCAGGCCGCGAAGAGCAAAGACCGCAAGGGCGCGGGCATGCAATTGTCGGATCATGCAAGCCAGAGTTCGGCCGCGGCGCAGCTTCCCTTGCGGCCTGCCGCTCGCAAGCGGCACGCCAAGGGCGCGAAGCCGGCTCAGTGGGCCGGCCAGGGCATGTACTCGTGCACGACCGCCAGGTCGTCGTCGGCGTCGATCTCGTCGGACGGCAGGACGCCGTATTCGCCGTCGACCTCGAAGAGGGTGACCGGAACCATCAGGTCACGGGAGAGCTGGAACGCGTGGGACTGGGCGAGAGAGAGATCATGCGACATGTGAGAGGCTCCTTCGGGAGCGGGCCAATTCCCGCTCGATGGCTCCTCAAAAGGCACGGGGTCCGGGCGCGATCACCGCGACGCGAAGCGGCAGCGGCCGCAGCTTGCTAGCGGACCCCTCGCGGGTTGATCGTGGAAGATCCGGATCCGGGCCAGGACGCCATCAAAAGAGAGCGGGATTGGCTTGCTTCCGTTCGAGCCACCGCTTGCCGCCCGGTTGTTCGTGCTGCCCGACCCTCGCCTTGCCAGCGTTCGATTGCTCGGTGTCTCGAATTTGCAGGACAGGTTGGCGACTGCCTGTTGACGACGTTTAGCGGGTCGCTCAACGTCAATCGGAATGAGACCGCTCGGCCTTTACAATGGCCTCCTCGACTGACTTCGCATCGAGCAAGATTAGCGCACGTTCCAGGCAAAGTTCGATCTCGGTGACGCTTTTCCCCTCCAACAGGGCCATTTCGGCGCAAGTTTTGCCCAGAGACACCCACCGAAGGCACGTCTTTTCCAGGGGCGAAAGCATCCTCTTCTTCATGAGGCAATCCATGTTAGACTATAACATATTGCATAATCGGATTATGGAACTTTTAGTTGATATTCTCAGGTAACTTGTGGCCCGACGGTTGATCGCCAAGAGCCGTTCCGATAGCCTCCCACTAGGCACACCTAAGTCGCACGCCCAAGCTTGCCACCATCGTAAGGCGGAGAAACGCTATCCCGGCAAGCGACTCATCCCCTCTTCTCACGCATTTGAGCGAGGCCCAGAATCTCTCCGGCCTGGAGAGCGAGCCACAAAGCAGTCACGTCGGCGGTGCTGTTTAGGGAGCGCTCCGTGAGGGCTTCGATACGCCGGACGCGATAGGTCAAGCTGGTCTTGTGGATATGAAGCTTTTCAGCGGTCGATTGCCAGGAGCGGTTCTGTTCAAGGAAAATCTTCAAGGTGTAGAGCAAGGACGCGCGCGACTCTTCGTCGTGATCCGCCAGATTTCCGAGAACGTGGCGGAAAGTCTGCGTGGCCTCGTCCAGATTTTGGGGAAGCCAGGGTAGCCGGTCCACGACCCGTTCGTGGAGCACGACAAGCTGCCCCGGATTTGTATGAGCCAGCGCCAGGCGGGCTTCGCGAATAGCCTCCGTCAGCCGATCAGTTTGGTCGATCGGATCACTCAGCCCCATCGGGCTTCCCAGGGCATCTTGTATCGCCTGGGCGGACTCCGCCGGAAGCAGCAGCAGCAATTCGTCCCCTTGCGGAGACAACAAGAATGGCGCGTCCAGGCGCTCGAACAGCAAAGCCCATTCGGCGAATTGCAGCCGGCCTCGGGCGGTGACCGCGAGATGCGCCGTTTCCAGTTCGATGTTGAACGACTCGAGGCGCTTGGTCGCCTGACGCGGCGAAAGGCGCGCGTTCAGCAGATCATCCATCAACTCCGAACCGGCTCGGAGAGCTCGTTCGCTTTCGACATGTAGGCGTTCAAGCGCGATGCCCAGCACCGCTGACATGTAGTTCACGAGACTGTAGTCCAGATAGTCCTGGCCCGCACGGCGCGCCAGCATGACGTAACCCCGGCGCGAGGGAATAGAAATAGCGAGCACTTCTCCGTCTTCGAGCGCGTGGCGCCGGACCACCAGCTGGGAATCCTGAGAATCGGGCTTCTGCTGGCATAAAGCTTCGCGTAACTTTTCGGGTAGCTCGACTTGCCGGGGAAGCCAAAGCTCCTGCGCTTGAGGATCCCACAGGTACAAATCGGCATGCACGTCCTTTTCGAGACGCCGCAGAAGCGCTTCAAGATCAAGCCCCTCAATTGCCATGCGGGCGCTGATACACACGCGCGCTATTGCATTGCGGCGTTCGAACTCCTCGAGCCGCGTGGCATCCACCACGGCCTTGGTGACGCTGGCGAAGGGCACCCCGTAGTGCGTGAGCAACAGCGGAAAACCCAGCTGTTCCGCCGTTTTCCGTAATGCCTCCAGATCGCTCGGCGCCTGCATGTTCTCGCCGATCATCATCCCTGCCAGACCGGCCTTGGCCAGGGACTCGACGTAACGACTTTGCGCGCCGGGATCTGCAGGAATTCCGATGCCCGTCGTCATCAATAGGTCGCCGTCCCCCAACCACTTGGTCGGATCGGCCAGTTCACATACGTGCGCCCAGCGGACAATCCGATCCAGGCCCTGCTCGCCGCTAACCACACGGCTGCGCAGTTCCGGCGTGTTTATGATGTCCATGATCCGCAGCGGCATCGATCGGCCCTACCTGATGTTCAAAACCACGCAACTGTAGGTCTGAGAAAGTAATTAAACCAGCCGCCGTAGCGGATCCATCCACGGTTCGTTGTGTCGGTGAAAAATGTGCATCCTTGCTCAGGCGAAAATCACGTAGGCCTTGCGAACGGTTTCTAGAATATCCCATTCCCCCTGAGTGTTTGCGGCGAAGTAAATCGAATCTCCGGCGCGAAATTCCACTTTCTCGCCGCCATCGACCCTGAAACTGCCATGCCCGCTGATGAAATAGCTATACTCGGCCTCGGCCAGCGCGCGGCGGAACCGTCCAGGAGTGCATTCCCACACACCGGAGGTGCCGACCGGAATTTCCCGGTGGGCGGCGATGCGGACCATGGCGACTTGCTCACTCGTCGGCGTACCCACCGCGACCGGGCCGCTGAAGGCGCTTTCGTTTTCGACCCGGATCAGAATTGGTGACATTTCTACGCTCCTTACGATTTGTCTTCGAGGCCAGAGGGGGCGAGACGGGCAAGCAGCTTGTCGAACCGCGCCGGAGATTTGCCCTGCATCTCGGCCCTTTCCTTGCGAAGAACGGCGTTGCGGACCATCTTGCCGCCAAGATAGCGGAAGGGTTCGGGCGGGAAGTTCTTGCATGTCCTGCCGACGAGGGAACAGCGGCTCCATTCGTCATTGCGGCCGAGCGCGAGGCTGGCGAGGATGCGCCCGCCCAAGCGGCTGGGACCGACGCCGTTGCCGCTCCAGCCGATACCGTAGAAGATGTTAGGATGGCCGCGCAGGCTGCCGAATACCGGCAGGCTGTCGTAGGTGCGATCTACCGGCCCGGACCAGCTATCGGCGACAGCATCAGGCGACAGCATAGGATAGGTGGCAAACAGGTCTGCCTGGGTCAGCGCGATGCTTTCGGCGTCGTCGCTGAAGACACCTCCGATCACCGAGCGATAGGCCATCGCCCCCGTACCCTTGCCAAACGCGATACGCCCGTCTCGGGTTGTGCGGTAATAATCGACCATAAGCTGCGAGTCGGTGATAGATTCGCCACCGGTCCAGCCGATCTGCTCGAGATGTGCACCGAGCGGTTTCGTGGTGACGATCGAGCTGTTGACAGGAGTGAACAAACCCGAAAGCTCCGGTATTGTCGCCGACCAGGCATTGGTAGCGAGTACGACCTTGTCCGCCGTCAGCGCGCCGCCTTGGGTGATAATTCGCGAAGGCTGGCCGGGTTCGATCTGGCTGACACCGGAATTCTCATGGATGACGATGCCCGCTGCCAGCGCCACGCGGCGCATGCCCTGCACCAGTGCAAAGGGCTGTACCGTGGCATTAGAGGCTTCGAAAACCCCGCCCAAATGTGCGGGCGATCCGGTGCGACGGCGCACCTCGTCCGGCGAAAGGCGCTGGAACGGTGCGACGCCTAGCTTCTCACAGGCATGCAGCGTACCGTTCCACGAATCTACATGGGCGGGCGTGGTCGCAGTCCACAGCCAGCCCTTCTGCATGAAATGGCTGTCAATGCCGTGCTGATTGCAGAATTCTCCGAGTTCGGAGATTGCCTCTTCGGCGCGGCGCCCCAAAAACAGCGCCTCCTCGACGCTGCAGAAGGAGCGAATGGTGCTAATCTTCGGCCACCACGACATAACAAAACCGCCGTTGCGGCCAGACGCTCCACCGCCGCAGATGTCCTGTTCCAGCACCACGACCCGGCAATCGGGTTCGTGCTGCTTGACGGTCAGGGCGGTCCACAGGCCGACGAAGCCGCCGCCGATGATCGCGACTTCGGCGCGGCTATCGCCCACCATGGGCGGGCACGGCTTGATCGATACCACCGACTCCTGCCAGTAGCTGCGCTTGAGCGGCTGTGAAATGTGGAGTTTCATAGTCTTTCCCTGTCGTTCGGCAAGCTTGCCGGGGCAAATCCGGCGCGGGCGTGAAACAAGTCTTACCCGTTGGCGCAGCCCGTTTCCGGGCCGCGCCAATCAGTCCTCTCATGTCATAGCGTGCGAAACGCGAGGCTTTTCAGCCGCGCAGCTCGGCGGTTGCGGCTTCGTCGACCTTGAGCGAGTTCGGGTCGATGATTACGCCATAGAGGCTTTTGGCCGCATCGAGGCTGATATATTCGTCAAGCACGTCCTCTAGTACATCCTCGGCCGAGCGTTTCAGCGGGTTGCCCCAGCCGCCGCCACCCGTGCTTTCGAACATGAAGGTCTCACCGGCGCCGAACTTGTGCGAGGCCAGCAGCGGATTGTGCCAGTTGCCAGCATCGTCGATGCCACCGATCACCTCCCGCGTGCCATCGGCGCGGATATGGCTAGACCGCTGCACGACGCTGGTCAGGCCGCCTGCAGCACCGGGACTGCCCGCCAGCGTGCGCGAGGTTTCCATGCCCAGCTCGCCGCCGCCGAAGAAGCGCACCTTGAACACGGAACCAAGGCCACCGCGATACTGACCGGCACCAGCGGAATCCTTCCTGAGTTCGAAGGCCTCGTAAGCTATCGGGAAGAACAGCTCCGCCGTCTCAGCCGCCATGTTCATGCAGTTACCAAGCGGGTCCATGGTGACGTTCATGCCATCCGAATAGGGCGTCCCGCCCCAGCCGCCGGCGGGTAGATCCGAGAACACATCTGCCCGGCCTTCCGCGTCGACACAACTTGCAACGAACCAGTTGGCATCCGAGCATGTCGACCCCGTAACCCGTTCCGGGATGGCCTTCGCAAGAGCCTGCCAGATGGCGCTGGTGATCTTTGAGGCCGTCAGCGTTGTGCAGCCAATGGTCGGAGCCGGCCATGTGGCGTTCAGCCAGCAACCTTCCGGCAAGATGACCTCGATTGGGTTGAACAGACCCTGGTTCTGAGGCGCGTCCGGCGCCAGGAAGAACTGGAGCGAATAGAGCGCCGCGGACATAGTATTGGCCTTGGGCGAGTTAATCGCGCCCTGGCACATCGGATCGGTGCCGGTGAAATCGACCTTAATCGAGGTATCCTCAATTTCCAGCCGCACCTTTACCTTGACACGCTTCTGGGTGATCCCGTCGGTATCGGCATAGTCTTCGGCCTCGTATACGCCGTTCGGGATCGTGCGGATGCTCTCTCGCACCATCTTTTCGGTATATGCCTGGATTTTCTTCATCGCCGCGCGGACAATGTCGGCGCCGTAACGCTCGCAAGCCCGTTGTAATTCCTGCTCTGCCGCCAGCAGCGCGCCGAGATGGGCCTGCACATCGCCCTTGATGAAATGGGGCGTGCGTGAGTTGTTCAGGATGATCGCCAGAAGGTCTTCATTGAGCTTTCCGCCGGAATAGATCTTCAGCGGCGGCAGACGCAACCCTTCGGCAGCGATATGGGTGCTGAACGCCTGGCCACCGGCGCCGCCGCCGCCCAGATCCATCCAGTGGCCGCGGCTGACGCCATAACCGATCAGTTCCTTCTTGTAGAAGATCGGCTTGGTGAAGGTAATGTCGTTGATGTGGGTGCCGCCCCGGTAGGGATCGTTGAGCACCAGCACGTCACCTTCATAGACGTTGTCTCTGCCGACGCCTTTCACGGCCTCCTCGGCCGAGAACTTCATCGCCGCCAAGTGAACCGGGCAATTTGCTGCTTGGCTAAGTAGTTGCAGGTCCGCGTCGTAGATAGCATTCGAGAAGTCGAGCATGTCCGCCAGGATCGGCGAAAACGACGATCGCTGAAGAACGGTGGCCATTCGGTCGGAGGCGAATTCGAAGATGCTGCGCATCACTTCGAAGGTGATGGGGTCGATGTCTATATCGGTATGAACGATGTTCTGGCTCATGATTTTTCCTCCCCTCAGATTTCGATGTCGATGACCAGCGCGCCCATCGCGTTGACATGGGCGTGGGTCTTTGGCGGCAGGACCGTGCAGGCGTGATCGTATTCGATGATCGCCGGGCCATGGATCCGGTGGTGAGTGGTCAGCGCCTCGCCCTCATAGATATCGCATTTGGTCCATTCGCCATCGAAGTAAACGTCGCGCTGCCCCTTGATCGCTGCCTTCTCATCGGTCGAGAAATGAACCTCGACCGGCGGCGGATCGTCCATGCGGCCGATGGCGGTGACGCTGAAGGACACGAATGCAGGGGCGAAATCATCCGAACTCACCCCGAATTCCTGCAAGTGAACGCCATGGAATTCGTTCTCGATATTGGGCAGATCACCAGCGGTCAGCACGCCGTTCGGCAACGGGGTATCGACTTCGTAGGACTGACCCACATAGCGCATCTGGGCACTGCGGATGATGACTATTTCCTGCTCGTTGGCGAAACCTTGCTGGACGAGTTCCTTCCTGGCCCTTGCCTCGAGATCGTTTAGGATCTCGTTCACTTTGCCCAGATCGGCTTCCATGACCGGTGAGTAGTAGAAATGCTCGATGTCCTGCCGCAGATCCATCACGGTTGCGCCGAAGGCGGAGGCAACGCCCGCATGCGGTGGCACGATGACTTTGGGGATATTCATCGACTTGGCAACGAAGCATGCAGCCAGCGCGCCGGCACCGCCGAAGCTGGCATATACGAAATCGCGCGGATCGCGACCGCGGGCGACAAGAACCTTCTTAACCGCCTGCGCCATGTATTCGCAACCGATACGGATCATGCCTTCGGCTGTCGCCAAGGTCGAGAGGCCGATCTCGCCGGCCAACTTGTCCATCGCCTTCCGGGCGGCCTCGACGTCGAGATCGATCTTACCGTTCAGGGTCGGGTCCAGACGGCCAAGCAGCAGGTTGGCGTCGGTTATGGTGGGCAGGATGCCGCCACGGCCATAGCAGACCGGACCGGGTTCGGAGCCGGCACTCTTCGGACCGACGCGCAGCGAGCCGCCCGCATCAACCCAGCCGATCGACCCGCCGCCCGAACCGACGCTGTGGATGTCAAGCATCGGGACAACGATAGGCACTTCCCATTCCAGTTCGTGGTCGCGGGTGATTAGGCCCTTGCCGTGCTCGACGATCGAAACGTCGAAGCTGGTACCACCAACATCGGTGTGCAAGATGCGGTCGAAGCCGCTCTGCTCGGTCAGATAGCCGGCATAGGCCACACCGCCCGCGGGACCGGACTCCAGCATGTCTTCAGGATGCTGGCGCGCCGCGCCCGCAGACATGACGCCGCCGCTGCTCTTAAGAATTAGGAGCTTCCCGGTGAAACCATGCTGGTCCAGCCGCTTTTCCAGATCATCCATATACTTAACCATCACCGGCATGCAGGCCGCGCGAACGGCGGTGGTGACGAAACGCCCGTGCTCGCGGAAGATTGGACGAGTCTCGGACGACAGCACGATGTGCACATCCGGGCAGTATTCCCGCAGGATGTCGCGCATATGCTCTTCATGCTTGCTGCTGGCATAGGAGTTGATGAAGCCGATACCGACGGACTGGATGCCTGCGGCTTTGATCTTCATTGCCACTTCACGCGCGGCGGCGACATCCAAAGGCCGCTCAGTTTCGCCGTGGGCGTTTACACGCTCGGGGACCGTGTAGCGGAACCGGCGCTTGATGATCGGCTTGGGCTTCGTCTGGTAGGGATCGTACAGATGCTGACGGTGCTGGCGACCGATTTCGATTGTATCGCGGAAACCTTCCGTCGTAATAAAGGCAGCATCCGGATAGCTGCGCTCGATCAGCGCGTTGGTCGCCGTCGTCGTACCGTGCATCAGGTACGATACATCCGAAATACTAATTCCGGCTTTTTCAATAGACTCAAGAACAGCGATCGAGCGATCTTGCTTCGTGGTCAGGACCTTCGCAGTGACTTGTTTGCCAGTACTTTCTTCCCATGCAAACAAATCTGTAAAAGTACCACCGACATCAATTCCAACCCTCCACATCGTGACCTCCCTATGTGCTTGGATATCGTAAGTCTGCCGCCATATTTCTTCACACAGCGCTTTCGGGTCAATCATCCGAAAATAGGAAACGAAACATCAAAACCATCCGATCGCACTATGACGCGAACGTTGGTGCCCTCCGCAAATCTTGGTAGGTTTCGCGCATACGAGCGTTGAAGCCTATCGACATGGATGAGCGGACCGGTGAACGGCGAACACGACGCTTCCGGGCAGAATTCCAGATCGTACATACGGAGGGGCCTTATCCAATGACGATTTCCGATGCACTTATCTCTAAGCTCAAAGATCCCTCGCTCGCCGTCGACAAGGCGCTGATCGCTGGCGAATGGGTTGCGAAGAGCGACAGCGGTGATACCTTCGACGTCACCAACCCGGCCAATGGCGACGTCATAGCCACGCTGCCGGACATGGACCGCGCGGAAGCCGCCCGCGCCATCGACGCTGCCCACAAGGCCCAAAAGCGGTGGAGCCGAAAGACCGGCAAGGAGCGCGCCGCAATCTTGCGCAAGCTCTACGATCTCTTGGTCGCCAACGCCGACGACTTGGCCGCAATCCTCACCATGGAAATGGGAAAGCCGCTAGCAGAAGCCAGGGGAGAAATCCTCTACGGCGCATCTTACGTGGAATGGTTCGGCGAGGAAGCCAAGCGCGTCTATGGCGATACGATCCCCGGCCACCAGCCTGACAAGCGCATCATTGTCATCAAGCAGCCGGTGGGCGTCGTCGCGGCGATCACACCTTGGAATTTCCCCAACGCAATGCTTGCGCGCAAGTTCGCGCCCGCCGTGGCTGCAGGCTGCGCACTGGTTTCCAAGCCGGCGGCAGAAACACCGCTCTCGGCGCTCGCGCTGGCCCTTCTCGCGGAACGTGCTGGCCTGCCTGTCGGGCTTTTCAGCGTCATCACCTCGCAGAAGTCCGCATCCGTCGGCAAAGAGTTCACCGAGAACGACAAGGTGCGAAAGCTGACGTTCACGGGCTCCACCGGGGTCGGCAAGATCTTGATGCGCCAAGGCGCCGAGCAAGTCATGAAGCTCGGCCTCGAACTTGGCGGAAACGCGCCCTTTATCGTCTTCGACGATGCCGATCTGGACGCGGCGGTGGACGGTGCCATAGTGTCGAAGTATCGCAACAACGGCCAGACCTGCGTCTGCGCCAACCGTTTTTACGTCCAGTCGGGCGTCTATGACGCGTTCGCTCGAAAACTGTCGGATAAGGTCGCAGCCATGACCGTCGGCGACGGCTTCGAACCCGGCGTCGACGCAGGCCCACTGATCACCAGAAAGGCGATGGAGAAGGTGGAAGAGCACATAGCCGATGCATTGACGAACGGAGCCAAGACCACAGTGGGCGGCAAACGCCATGAAAAGGGCGGCCAGTTCTTCCAGCCGACGATACTCACCGGCGTGACCGCCAACATGAAGGTGGCACGCGAGGAAACCTTTGGTCCTGTGGCTCCGCTTTTCAGGTTCGATACGGAGGAAGAGGTCGTCGAGATGGCCAACAACACAGAGTTCGGCCTCGCCTCCTACTTCTACTCGAAGGACATGTCGAAGATCTTCCGGGTGGCGGAAGAGCTGGAGTACGGCATGGTCGGCATCAACACCGGGCTTATTTCGACCGAGGTCGCGCCCTTTGGCGGAATCAAGCAATCAGGTCAGGGTCGCGAAGGCTCGAAATATGGTATCGATGACTATGTCGAGATCAAGTATCTTTGTTTGAGTATTTGACCCAAGGCGATTAATGGCAATTTGCAATGCTGTGACCGCCATGAAATGGCTTGGTGGTATTTAGGTTACTGATAAATCAGCAATGATGCCGGCCCAAAATCAAACCTCAAAAGATTAGCTTCAGCAATCAATACGCCCCGGTCCTCTCCAAGTGCGGGTTAATTTAGGACAGCTTCGGCCAACTCTGGATCGAATGCATAGATTGGCTGATCGAATTGTGGGTGCTGACTGGATGGAAGAGGACGGTTCTGTTGCAAACTTCTTGGTTAGGGGTGACATGGCATCGATCTCCGGCAGTCGCGGAGATTGGCAATGCTCAAGGGGTCAGCATTTCTAGTAGTCGTAAACCCGCGCGCTAGCCCGCGTTGACCGACCGTGGGGTGGAGGTGCTCCACCCGGCGTGGCCTCTTACTTACGCTCCAGGACGTGGCGGACAGCATGCCGAACGGGGTTTACGGGCGTGCTTCAGGTCGATGGCTACGCGGGATACAATCGGCTGATTGCGCCGGATCGTGGCGGTCCCGAAATCCGACTGGCCTATTACTGGGCGCATGCCAGGCGTAAGCTGGTCGAAATTACCCGAACCGGCGCGACTCCGATTGCGGAGGATGGCGTGAAGCGGATCGGCAAACTGTAACGCGTCGAAGCAGAGCTGCACGGTCTCGACTACGACTGCTTTGGCGCATTCTTGCCATCAAGGACGTATCGGTATTTCTCCGAATGGCCCATTGCGAGTGGTCAATGTACGGAGAAAACACCGCTCACGATAAATGGAGCCATCAGCCGATCTCACCTTTGTCAAGCCTTGCTTGGCACGAAAGCGGTTGGCGGCGACCTGGTACAATTAAGTCCTGAATGTACGACCCTCAGATATTCGATCACCTCAAGCAGCGGCTGGCTGGCTCAGTGTTCGCTTTTGCCCCCGCCCTCCAGCAGCCCCCCAACGCCTAGCCATGGAACGCTGTTTGTACCGTGCCGACTTTCACCTCGCGCCAGGGTGTGCGCCGCACGAAGGATGCGTCCGAGTTCTGGCTTGTCCGTATGGCGCGGGGTCGGCAGGAGGGCTCCGCCTGAACAGTACCGTACCCCCCAGATCAACGCGAGGGACTGGCCTGCGATCCACGCCACGCCAATGGCGGCAAACCAGTTCGTCCCGTCTAGCCAGAAGTCGAGAAGTAGGGACAGGATGAGAGCAGCGGTGCCCCCCGCCGTGTACGCGGGGGGCGTCGTCCGAACGGCAGCGCAACCACGACTATGATCGCGATGGCCACGGGCAACGACAATACGAGTCGCCCCTCTGGTCACGTTCGCCCTCGTTCATCGTTAGGGCTCGCGTCACGATTCATGCCATCTGCTGCTCATCGACGTGCACATCTTCGGACGTGCTGAGCACGCGTGGCGGAGCCATGCGCGACGTGAGCCAGAACCCGGCGCCGGCCAGAACGAAGGTGATGATCGGCGCAAGCCGGGCAAGCACGGGAAACGCGGATTGCTCGGTGAACCAGATGCCGATGATTGACGCACCCAGCCATACTACAGCGCCGGGAGCGATAGCGGAAAGCCTTTCCCGGCGCACCTCGGGGAGAACACCCGTTTCGTGGCGGTTCGACAGGACGTACACCATGGCGATGGCGACCCACGCCGTGACGAACACACCCTGCCAGGCAAGAGCTTTGAGTATCCAGGTCAGGACATCGGTGAGCATCACCGTATAAGCAATCGCCCCAGTCACGATGACCCAGACCCAGCGTGGCAACGCAAGCCGAAAGATACGGGTGAAGAAGGCATCGAGGTTAGTCGAACTCAGATAGTAGCTCGCGGAGTTGATTCGAGTCTGCGAGACAACGATGACGATCAGTCCGACGACGCCGAGCGATTCGATTAGAGCCTCAACCACCCCGGTCTCGGTGCCAGCGACGTTCCATGCAGAAACGAGGTAGATGCCGATGAGGCCGTTGAAACCGAAAGTGAAGATGTAGAAGAACCAGCCGAATGTGATGTTGGCGTGGAAGGTCTCGTCCTTCTGCTTACCGAATCGGGCGTAGTCGAACGTGTACATCATCATGATCCACACGCCCATGTAGATCAGGAACGTCGTCAGCCAGCCGGGAATGGGGGCAACCTCGGCCGGAGCTGTCGGCCACGCAATGGCGGCGTCGGAGTGTGTCACCGCAGTAACCACGACGGCGGCGGCAAGGCCGAAGAAGTAGATCGGCAGCAGGAAGCCGTTGAGCCTATCCAGCCATTTATGCACACCTCCCATCACAAGAGGGAGGATGTAGATGGCGACCGCCATATACCAGTGTTTGATGTCGCCGCCGAAAAACGACTGAAAGGCGACGGCGATGATCGAACCCTCAAAGACGATGTAGTAGATCGCCGTCGCCGCGAAAATCAGCGTCGCAAGCGCCGACCCCAGAATGCCAAACAGCGATCTTGAGAACAGTTCCACCGTCAAGCCGGTACGTGCGCCGAACTTGACCAGCACCGCGTTGATGCTTCCATAGACCACGATCGACAGCACCATACCGATTATCGTGTCGGTCGTACCGACGAGGTTGGCGCAAGCGACCGCTATGTAGAGCCAAAACATCGCCGAGAAAAGCGCCCACCAAGCCATATTGAGCGACCATCTGCCGACCCGTTGCTCGTCAGGAAGAACGTAATTCGAATAGCTCATTGTGTCCCCTTTGATTGCACACGAAATTTCTGTTGCATCGTCTCCAGCCTAGTGATGGACGAGACCATTGAGCCCGCGCCCTTAGAATCCCGTAAGAGACGAAATTCACCATTCTCGCTTGCCTGCCAGAAATTTTGTTGTCACTTCTTCTTATACTTCCTCTTTCAAAGAAGAAATATTGCTTAAACTCCCACAGATATTCAAAATGACTCACCGCATATAAATACCCCTTCACTTTTTGTTATATTTTTGGAGCACTAATTCTTTGGGCCAAGATCGGTAAACGTCAATCAGTCGAAAAATGGAATTTTTCACACGTCTTCATACGATAGTGCTATGGCGGGACCCGTCAAAATTGTCAGAGCTTCTGACCTACTCCCCTGGAATGTCCTGGGTTTGAGTTAGCCTGTCCTCCGGAGAAGGGTTCCCGTTTCAGCAGTGAAGAGATCATCGGTATTTGAAGGAGCATCGGGCCGGCCTGTTGAACCGCACCGGGTTTGCCGGAGACCCCAACTCGTGAGAAGTAGGGTCTATGACAAGCAAAACGACGAACAAATTCTCTCCTGAGGTTCATGCCCGCGTCATTCGGATGGTTTCGGAGCATGAAGCCGAACATCCCTCCCGCTGGGCGGCGGTATCATCGATAGCGGCCAAGATCGGTTGCTCGGCACATACACTCCATGAATGGGTGAAAAAGGCCGGAGGTCGACAGTGGCAAGCGTGAAGGTTTGCCGAGTGACGTGGCGGAGAAGATGAAGGCTCTGGAGCGGGAGAATCGCGAGTTTCGTCAGGCGAATGAGATTTTGCGCAAAGCCTCGGCGTATTTTGCCCGGGCGGAGCTCGACCGCCCACTGAAGCGATGATTTCCTTCATCAACGAACACCGCTCGGTGCTCGGGGTCGAGCCGATCTGCAGACTGCTGCCGATGGCCCCGTCCACCTATTGTGAGGTCGTCGCCAAGCGCGCGAACGTGGGTCGCCCGTCGGCCCGCGAATGGAATGATATTGCCATGAAAGTCGAGATACGTCGGGTGTTCAACGAGAACCTCCAGGTCTATGGCGTGCGCAAAGTCTGGCGGCAGTTGCAGCGAGAAGGTTACGACATCGCCCGCTGCACTGTCGCTCGGCTTATGAGAATGATGGGGCTTCAAGGCGTCATTCGCGGCAAGGCAGTCAAAACCACCATGTCGGACAAGTCTGCCCCGTGTCCGCTCGACCGCGTCAATCGCTACTTCAAGGCTCCCGCGCCGAACAGGCTGTGGTTATCCGATTTCACCTATGTGGCGACCTGGCAAGGCTTCGTCTATGTGGCCTTCGTGATCGATGCCTTCGCCCGCCGTATCGTCGGCTGGCGGGCGAGCCGGACCGCTCATGCGGGCTTCGTCCTCGATGCCCTCGACCAGGCGCTTCATGATCGGCGGCCTGTCAAACGTGGCGGGCTGGTTCATCATTCCGACCGCGGCTCGCATTACGCGTCCATTCGCTATTCTGAGCGGCTGGCGGAGGCGGGCATCGAGCCGTCTGTCGGGAGCGTCGGCGTTTCCTATGGCAATGCTCTCGCCGAAACAATCAACGGTCTTTATAAGGCCGAGGTCATCCATCGGCGAGGACCATGGCGTAACTTCGAAGCCGTGGAGTTCGCTACGCTCGAATGGGTCGACTGGTTCAACAACCGCCGCCTTCTGGAGCCCATCGGAAACATTCCGCCCGCCGAGGCCGAAGAACGATACTACGCTATGCTGGACGTGCCAGCCATGGCCGCATAACTTAAACCAAACGGTCTCCGGTAAAGTCGGGGCGGTTCAGTTTAAACTCAATCCGCACCATCAAATGCCGGGACTAAACACATAGCCTTATTCGATTTGACGGGCATTCAAAACCTGCATGTATGCTTTTAACCAAGCCTCTCTATCAAAGCCCTTCTAATGATCTGAAAAGAACCCTACCGCAGCGGTTCTTTCGACACTTGTTCGCGAGATTCCGCCCTTACGGCTGAGTGGCTTGGTCCACCGACACTTCAGCAGGAGTCGAACGCAGGGGCTGCGTCCTGATGGCGTGGCCCGCGCCAATGGTCGAAACGATCGCTGAAACCCAAAGAAGAAACTGGATTGTTTTTACAGTCGAAGGCCAGCCGGATGGCTTCAAACTCACCCGATATTCACCATCGAACTTATTCAGATTATCGAGATAGCCGTTAAAGGCTCGCCCAAATCTTCCCATGATGTTTATGAACGCAATACTCAGAATTACACAGAATATGAAGATGCCCGCTGCCACAACTCGATCGGTCTTCAGCTGAGAAGCCGCAAAATACCACAAACCTCCTAGCGCGACGGTAAAAAGCGGAGGGATCTTGTACAAAATGTCGTTCATTGAACGGAAGTGCGCGTACTGCTCTCGATAGATATCGGCTATCCGAATACGTTCCACGACGCTGTGATTATGGGAATTTTCTTGCTGTGGTTCATTCGCTATACCGTTCGACATCTTAAACCTCCTCGTTCGATTCTCTTTAGCATCGAATGCGGGCTTAGTGCGGGAAGATTTCGAAATGGGGCATCCAATCTATCTCGATGGTTTTGCTACACTACCGCTTGCGCCTGAAGCTCGCGAGGCGATGCTTGCCGTTTGGGCGCAACCGGGCAATGCTGGTTCGGCCAACGTTTCGGGCGAGATTGCCGCCCGCACGATTGCTGACGGCCGCGAATCGGTTGCCGGTCTGATCGGCGCCGCGACGAGCGAGATCACCTTCACATCGGGTGCAACCGAAGCCAACAATCTCGCCATTTTGGGCGCGGCACGTGCCGCTCGTGGACTTGAACCTAGACGGAAACGCGTCCTCGTTTCATCTGTGGAACACAAGGCCGTGTTGGAGCCTGCACATGCCTTGCGGTCCGAAGGGTTTGAAGTCAGCATTGCTCCCGTAGATCGCCGCGGTCGGCTCGATCTCGCCGAATTTGCGAGGCTCGTCGACGAAGATCTCCTCATTGCATCCGTGATGATGGTCAACAATGAGACCGGTGTTATTCAGCCGGTCAAGGAAGCTGCTGCCTTGGCGCATGAGAGCGGCGCGCTCTTCCATAGCGATGCTGCGCAGGCCGCCGGCAAGATCGATGTCGACGTCGTTGAGCTTGACGTCGACTACCTCACCATTTCGGCCCACAAATGCTATGGCCCGATGGGCATAGGCGCCTTGTATGTTGCCGCATCCGCGCCAAACCCGGTTCCATTGTCTTTGGGTGGCGGCCAGCAAAGCGGCCTGAGGCCGGGAACGGAACCTGTCGCACTGATTGCAGGTTTCGGTACGGCAGCCCGGGTTGCAAAACACCGGCTTTCATCCGACCAAGAGCACTGCTCGGGGTTGATCGAGCGGTTGCTTGAGACGCTTGAACAACGGCAACTTCGTTTCCGGCGGGTCAGCGGCGATGCGGCAACCGTTCCAGGCGCTGCGTCCATCCAACTCTTCGACGTCGATGCGGACGAGCTCTGCGCCCGCATCGCGCGTGACGTATCGCTTTCAACGGGGTCGGCATGCACTTCAGGGCAAATCAAAACTTCACATGTTCTTGAATCTATTGGTCTTTCAGAATTCGATGCTCGTGGCGTTATTCGGATTTTCTGTAATCGCTACCAGAATTCGGAAGAGATATTAACCGCTGCCGGCCATATTGTTGATGCCGCCGCGCTGTCTCGCCTTGAAACTGGAGGGGTTCACCAGTAAGGTCCCCTCTATGGGACACGCGACGATAAAGATCGATTCGAGAGGGCAGTTTGCTGGGCACGAAACGTTCCCGCTCCGGCTGCTGTGGCTGAAGAAAGCCTTCGATGCAATCGGCGACGGAGCCGATTCGAGAACATTTCAGGAACAAGAGGCAATAACCCGTTTCGGCGTCGGGCGCAATATGGCCGTCTCGATGCGCTATTGGGCGCTTGCTTCGGGGTTCTTTGCCGAAGCTGAACGCATGATTACACCAACCGGGCTTGGTCGGGCCATTCTCTCCGATGATGGTCTCGATCCCTACCTCGAGCAATCATCGACGATTTGGCTCGCTCATTGGCACATGGCCAGCACGCCTTCGATGACAACAACTGCCTACTACGCATTCAACTTGCTCAATGCGATCGAGTTTGACCCGGCGATGTTGCTTGACCAGCTCATGGTCCTAGTCGAGAGCAACGGATGGCGGGCAACGCGCGGAACATTAAAACGCGACATCGAGGTTCTGTTGCGCAGTTATGTGCGGCGCGCAGATACTCTTAACGAAGACGCCGCAGAGCCTCTGTTAGCAGAACTTGCACTGATCCGAGAAGCGCGGCTTGGCGGCTGGTACGAGTTTGTTCGCGGTCCTAAGCCAAGCCTCCATGACGCCGTTTTCGCTTTCGCACTAGGTCAGTTCTGGGAACGATCCGGCGGCGCGACTACATTGACGGCTGAGCAGATATGTTATGGAGCAGGCTCGCCAGGCCGCGTTTTCAAACTGGACGAAGACAGCGTAGTTTCCAGGCTGATGCGGCTTGACGATCTGACTGCAAGCGCTTGGCAATGGGTAGACACGGCCGGTCTTCGCCAGATCCAGCGCACGTCCGAGTTCGATCCAACGACGGTTCTTTCTCTCGCTTACCCACGCAAACTCGACCGTCAGATCGCAGCATGAGCAAGCTTTCCAGCGTAGTTTCCATTGATCGCCGTTTTGCGCGATCGGCCCGGCTCGACGCGGACCTGAACGGCACACCGCCGTTGGTGGGATACGTCTTGCAAGCGAGCGTTGCGAAATCTCTGCGTACCCTTGGTGAGAGCCAGCGGGACCACCACCAAGGCGCATTCACGTGGACCGGTCCTTATGGCGGCGGCAAGTCCAGCGCTGCCTTGCTACTTGCGAACCTGGTGGCGGGCGCGAAGAAGAACAGGAAGATTGCTCGAGACATCGCGGGGGAGCCTCTTTCGACCCTGTTCGACGAGGCGTTCCCGGAAACCGGCGGCGCCTGGAAAGTCGTCGCCGTTACCGGAAGCCGTACACGGCTCCGGGATGCAATCGTCGAAGCCGCACGCAACGCGCTTGGCTGGTCGCCGGATACTGCGTCACAACTCGCAGCAAGCGATGATCGCCTTATCAAGGCTTTGGTCGAGGGCGGCGAAGATGCGTCGAGTGGAACACTCCTCATTCTCGACGAACTTGGCAAGCTTCTCGAGCACGAAGCACTTGAGGGTGGCGATGTTCATCTGCTTCAGGATCTTGCCGAGCATGCGTCGCGCAGCAGCGGCCGCTTGGTTGTCATCGGCATTCTGCACCAGTCTTTTGACCAGTACACCGCGCGTGCCGCCCGCGATGCTCGTCAGGAGTGGCGCAAGGTTCAAGGCCGCTACCAGGACATCGCATTTCTTTCAGGCGCAGACGAAACAGTTGCGCTGCTTGGACGGGCCATTGCCACCGAGCGCTCTGATCACGATAGGTCCGGCGCCCGCACTGTTGCGGAAGCGGTCGCCAAACGTCGTCCCACGGACGTTGACGTTCTGGCGGACGCGCTTACGCACACATGGCCTCTTAACCCGGTGAGCGCACTTCTGCTCGGGCCGATCTCACGAGCGCGGTTTGCCCAAAATGAGCGAAGCGTATTTGGCTTCTTGAGTTCAGCTGAACCCTCCAGCTTCAAAGAGTTTCTCGAGACCACTGATCTGGAGGCCGGGACCTACGATCCCGCAATGCTCTGGGACTATCTTGTTGCGAACTTCGGAATGGCCCTTACCGCGGGTGTGGACGGTAACCGCTTCAGCCTCGCATTCGAGGCAATCGAGCGGGCCAGTGTTAAAGGAACCGGTCTTCACGTCGCATTGACGAAAGCGGCCGCGATCATCGAGTTTTTCCGGAACGGGTCTGGCGTCGTGCTTGCAGACGACTTTTTGAGCGCGTCCGTGCCAGGCTTCACGATGAAAGCAATCAGCGGAGCGATCAAGGATCTCGTCGATTGGGCCATTCTTATCCGGCAGCCACGCCTAGGTGGATATGCCCTCTTTGCCGGTAGCGATTTCGATCTTGAGGAGGCCATTGGGCGGGCTATTCAGCCGGCGGACGCACTTGAACTCGCGGACATTCCGCGCCGGGTCGGCATGGGCTTTGCCGCAGCCAAGCGGCATTATTTCCAGAAAGGCGCGCTCAGGACCTTTGAGATAGCGCTGCAGGTCGTCGGTCCACACGATACGATTGAGTCGTTGACGAGCGCCATTTTGGCTCGTCCCCTTCGTGGTAGCGGCCTTTTGCTATTGCTCCTCGGCGACGGTTCTTTGACGACAAAATCAGTCGATCTATTTGCGCAGAAAGCCGCCGAAGCCCTGACAACGGAGGAGCGTGTGATCGCCGTAGGGGGTGCAAATGACAGTTTTGCCCTCCGGTCAACGGCCGCAGAGTTGCTGGCGGTCGAACGTGTTTTCCGTGAGCACCCGCAGCTGGAGGGCGACAGGATAGCGAGGCGGGAGATTGCCGCGAGACAATCCCACTGTATCGATCAGCTTCATCGGACACTCGAGACTGCATTTGAGAATGCAAGCTGGTACCTGGCGCCTCAACCGGGCCACGCCATTCGCGCACCGTTAACGGTCGTCGCAAGTGCGCTGGCCGACGCCGGTTTTTACAGCGCGCCGATTATCAAAAGCGAGTTGCTGCAGCGAGACAAACCATCGTCGAATTCGATGGCGGCTTTGCGTGAACTGGCTCATGCAATGGTCAACTCGTATGCAGATGAGCAGCTGGGGATGACCCAGTATCCTGCAGAGCTCGGCCTCTATCTCACTTTGCTCCGACCGTTCGGACTGCACAAAGAGATCAAGAGCGGCGTGTTTGGTTTTTCAGAGCCAGACGATAGCCAAGAGGGAGCATCGCTTCGGCCTGCGTGGGAGGTAATCGATCTTGCGGGCGAAAAGCCTCTCGATGCTGTTTATGCGGAGTGGGCTCGGCCGCCCTACGGCATCAAAGCCGGTATCATGCCGGTGCTGGCGCTTGCCTACATGCTTGCAAAACACGAAAGCGTCGCAGTCTATATCGACGGTGTCTATCAAACAGCAATCGATGACGTCGTCGTTGACAAGCTTTTGCAGAAGCCCGGCCTCTTCCGTTTGAGGCGGATCGACCGATCCGTGCGCGAAACTGCCTTTCTCAGCGGACTAGCGCAACTCCTCGGCGTTGACCATCATGGGGGGTCATTGCCTGTTGCCGCAGCTCTTTTTCAGCGGTTCGAAGAGCTCTCACAGTTCGCAAAGCGGACCACCAATCTTGATCCCTTGGCGGTGAAAATCCGCGGGATCGTAATAAAGTCGGATGACCCCGAGCGTCTCTTGTTTGACGATCTTCCGGCTGCTCTCGGTGAGGATCTCTCTCCCGAGGTGGTCTATCATGCCCTCCAAGCGGCCGAAGCGAGCTATCCGGCGCTTCTGGAGGAGTTGCGTCTGGCACTTGCAAAGGCGCTCGGTATAGATACCGCGACTTTTGCTGGAATTGCAGAACGCGCATCGCTGCTGAAGGGCCTGACGAACGATTACAATTTCGATGCGTTCGCAGATCGCGTTGCGGCGATGGAGCTCGGGAAGGGCGACATTGAGAGCGCCGTGAGCGTGCTGTTGCACCGCCCCGCCCGAAATTGGTCTGATAGAGACCGACAGGAGGCTTTGACAGAAATCGCGCGATACGGGCGCCGTTTCCGGGAGCTTGAGGCTCTAGCGATCGTACGAGATCGACGCTCTCAGACCGAGGCCCTTGCACTGGTTGTTGGCCTCGACCCTAAGACGCCGCCGTTGATGCGCAGCTTTGAGCTGAGCGAGAGCGAAAAGGTGGCCGCCGCGGAAATCGCTGATCGCCTGGTGGCTTCGCTCAGATCAGAAAACAAGAGCGGACGACTGCAGCTTGCTGCATTGGCGCGTGCAGTCGCGATGATGGCAGCCGATGGCGAAGATGAGGTTGATAGGCAATGAGTGGCGAACGTCATATCCTCGGTCTCTCAGGCGGGCGCGACAGCGCTGCGCTCGCCGTTTACATGCGGCAGCATCATCCAGAGTTGCCGATCGAGTATTTCTTCACAGACACCGGTAAGGAGCTGCCTGAGGTCTATACCTTCTTGGATAAGCTAGAAGGCTTTCTTGGCCGGCCGATCCGCCGGCTTAACCCCGATCGCGATTTTGATTTCTGGTTGGACGAGTACGGCAATTTTTTGCCCTCGCCTCGTACTCGCTGGTGCACGCGACAACTGAAACTACGACCGCTGGAGCGTTGGCTGCAAAAGGATCTGGAAAACGGAACGGTCGTCCACTCCTACGTTGCCATCCGCGCTGATGAGCCAAGCCGCGAGGGCTATCAGGCCACGCACCCTAATATGCGGGTCCATCTTCCGCTTCGTGAAGCAGGCGTCGACCGTGCCGGGGTCATCGAGATACTCGAGCAGTCAGATGTTGGCGAGCCAGCCTATTATCAGTGGCGCTCCCGGTCCGGCTGCACATTTTGCTTTTACCAGCAGAAGATCGAGTGGGTTCGGCTCGCCGAGCACCATCCAGATCGATTTGCCGAGGCCGTTGACTATGAAAAGACTGCACTACGAGACGGCTCACCGTTCACATGGAGCCAAGGCGAAAGCCTGACGGATCTAATCTCACCCGAGCGAGTTGAACAGATCAAATCAGATTACGAGAAACGCCGGGAACGCCTGCGGCGCGGCCGGCGGATCAACCCACTATCCGGCAGGACCACGGAATCGATCGATGACGTCTATGGTCTTGACGAAGCGACAAGTAGCTGTGTGGTCTGCCACAAATAGCCAGCTATCTCACCTGTTGCGACGGATATCGGCGCCATAAATTTGCTTTTTGATGCAGCTGCGTGAAAATTAGGCCAGCCTCCTCTGCTTCTCCATCGCGCATGAGCGAGAGAGGTATCAGCATTCCTGCGTCTGTTAAGCGCAATCTGACCAGACACTGAATGAGAACCAAGAGCATACGAGACACTGTGTAGAACCGCGCGAGTCCCCAGCCCTTCGGAAATCCATCTAATGGAATCGGATCTGAACCATGGACGACATAGTTCCTAAACACGCGCCCGAGTTCCGCAGCCGCAGAGGCTCCAGTGAGCTTGTACTTTGTCTCTATCGCCCTAACTTCGTCAGCTATAGGGTCTGCATGTAGGCAGCACTTTCGAGCGATCCTGTAAAGATATGTCAATGCAGGTATTTGATCTATTTGGCTGGCATGCTCAGCAAAGTGCTTTCTGGCTTGAACGGGAAGCTTTTCGCGCGAGAAGGCAAGAATATTCGACTGCCGTATAGCGTCTTCGTATGCCATCCAAACGAAATTGAAGATTGTCAAAGCAGCAACATACTCTGACGCTGCATCCCGATCTTCTTCATCGCGATCCCAAGCGGTTCCACAATAAAGGCCGGCGTCTGACTCATCGATATATGATGGGTCTGCGAAGACGTCCTCAATGCTGGCAGCCATTTGCAGGGGAAATGTCACGCCCGGCCACGGAAATTGTGTGTCATCGCAGCCATCGATCAAGCCAAAGTGTCCCGCTGAAAATATCCCATGGATCAACGCTGCTATGTGTTCGCGGAACGGGTCGAGTGTCGCAATTGTGCAATCCGGCTTTCCACAACCGCACGTGAAAATCCGAATTGCGGGTTGGATAGCAGATTGCTCTCTCTTCATCTGCTACCCGCGTCGCTTGAGCAAATTGAATCAACCGCTATATCGATATCATCATCTGACAGAAACGGCGCTTGCGCATAGATGATCGCTGGTTCCCCACTGAGCCTTGCCGCAAGGTGACCGAGGCCTAAGAGCTGTTCCGCTCCCTTCACGCCCAGTGCGATTTCGGATGTTCCAACACTCGCGACTTTCAGGATCAATCTGTTGCCGAGATTGTCACGTAGCTGCATTGGCATAACATTGGCATCAGGCCGTTGCGCTGCAAAGATAAGATGAATGCCGGCGGCGCGTGCCTTAACTCCCAACCGCGACACGTTGGAAGTCACTGCAGACTTGTAATCTTCTGTCAGCATCCATTCAGCAAATTCGTCATGAACCAGAAAAACATATGGCAGCCGCTCACTAGCCTCTACCTTGGCATTGAATGCCCGAACGTCTCGAGCCCCCTTTGATCGGAACAGATCGTAGCGGCGCTCCATCTCCGTGACGAGACCCTCCATAGCGTCAACCGCCCGCGATTGATCGACGATCACTCCGCCCTGCAGATGCGGCAGCCGCTCGATTGCGGCGTAGTCGACTCCCATCTTCGGATCGATGAGGTAAATGTGCGCTAAATCGCTTGAGTTGGTCGCAGCTATGTCAAGAAGGAGCGCTTGGATCAGCACTGATTTCCCTGATCCTGTTGCGCCCGCGACGAGCGTGTGAGGCTCGTGTTGTTGGCCGCCGGCGAATGGACCGCCAAGGTTCAGATAGAGGATATCGCCATCGAGTTCTTTCAGACCAAGCACAAACGAGGTGTTCACGCCTGCGGCATTGCGATTGATTTCCCGTCGGCCCCAAACATCCCAGAGAGAAACGACCTGTCGCTGCGGGCGCGCAACGCCGACGACAATCTCGCCCGGCAACGGTGAAATCGAGATGAGCCTAAGCCCATGCGTCGTGAGAAGAGATGATTGTTTCGCTTCGATATCTTCAACGCGCAGGCGGTCCGACCCCATGAAACGGATGAGTGCGGCATTTGGGGTCAGGCGCGTCCCTACGATTTTGGCCTGAAGATTGTAGCCGAGAAGTGCAGAGCGGAGCTTTTGTGCGGTGCTGTCCAGCCAGGCGCGTTCGTCCGACGAGTTTTCGCGCACTTTCTGTGAACGAGCGTCAACCAGGTCAGCAATACTGACATCGATACGAGCGTGGGCAAATTCGTCGGGTGTCGGTGCAGTCGTCTCGGCGCTTGTCAATTCCAGGGCACCCGGCTGCGTGTTACTAAGAGACGGTGTTGAGATGGCTGTCTCGTCCTTAGTTTGCACCGAGACAGAGGCGGGCATGGTTTCCCCGCCAGACAGGCCACCGCGATCGCCACCCGCGGCGAGCGAAGGATTATCGCCGGTGACGAGTTCTACAGCCTCGATGACGATCCCTCCTTCAGGATCCCCTTCGTCGTCATCCTGGTCGTAATCATGGCTGATGGCCTGTTCGGTCGCAACAATCGAAGGCTCTTTCTGGATGGCCTTGGTCCAATCCACCCGCGGCGCCGGATGACGATAACTGACCAAGTTCCAGGTGTTTTTTTCGCCGAGCTGGCTGCGCAGTTCTGTTAGGCTTTGTTTCGCCTCGTAGGCCTTGATCAGTTTGCGAAGTCCCTCGCGCGTAAATGTCTCCTGAAGCCCCATATGAATCTCCGGCAACTCATCCTGCTCCCCCGGCGAACTGCTGTCAGTTGCCGGACTGGAGATGAAGATGTGTGAGTAACCGCGCAAATCGATGGGGACCGCTCCCCGGCGAATTCCGTCGCGGACGCGTTCGAGAAGATTTGCCTGGCCCAGTGCTGCCGTACCATCCAGCAACAAATCGGAGATCCTGGAGAGCCAAAGGTCGCGATCAAGCCGCCCGGGATCGCCAAACAAGGCATCATCAATGCGAGAAACGGTCTGCCGCAACTGGCTGCGTGACTTGCGGCTCGCCTCCGCCAAACCGGATTGATCGACGTATTTTGCTTCGGTCACGATTGCCCTGAGCTTTGGAAGACCATCCTTTCCTGTCGAGAGGCTGATGCCAAGGATGTCGGCGATGCCCTCTTCTTTTTGCCCAAGCCATTCCGCATAATCATCGAGGAGGAACCAGGCAACAGCGGAGCGCTCACCAAGCTCCTCTTCGATCAGGGCCCGGCTTAGCACCAAACCGATCAACTCGCCGGCCGAGACGCCCCGTTTGGCTGCCCGCAGAACGATATCGCCCGATATGGCATTGGCGTCTTCAATCATTCGTCGCGCGAGACCTGCGAGGCGGTCGTCGTCAAGACCCAAGGAGAGTTCCGCAAGCCGCCGCTTGACCAGCACGTGAAGTATTCGCAGCTCCGATGTCGACGAGACGACCATGTTGCGGCCGTGCGTGCGTTGGCGACGATATCGGATCACGTTGATCCCCTGGGCGGCAAGCTGCCGCTTATCGAGAAGATCATCGTAGGTGGCGACCCACTCCGCCATCTTATGCACCTCGTCGAACATCCCCTTCAGCCCACCATCCTGGAAGGAGATCTGGCGGGCCGGCAGATAGTGCTCGTCTGGCGCGTGCGACTGGCGACGAACAACGTTCGCGACGGCGTCGATATAGGCCCAACCAGCATCTGGCTGACGCGGGCACGTCAGGTAGCTCGTCGCCTTGAGTTCGTCTTCGGCGGTGACCCGCCGGTATGACCAACGCGCCGGTACGTGTTCCAGCAACGATGGATTATCCGGCAGAGCCGGAACCGGAAACCACTGTTCGCGCGCTTGACGGGACACAACGTCATGCAGGAATGCCACGTCTATCTCGCGTGCTCCGCCCGACTTTGATGCGCCCGCGACGTCGAGCATGACGCCGATACGCAGCTTCGACATGAAATTTCGTGATGTCTCGCTGACTACCACCGCATCGGGATCATTTTCCGATCGTTCAAGCAGCTCGGTGTAAACGCCGGACAATCGGCTGCGGTCGCGATGGCGGACCAGCACGTTACAATGGACTTCTTCCTGGTCTTGCACGGAACTCAGCGCGCTCACGGTTGCGAGCGGCAAGCCGGCAGCGTCGCAATTGTAGAGCATGATGCTGAGGTTCGACCGTTCATGCGGCTGGAGATCAAGGTAGCGTTCAAGCAGAGCGCGGATCTGGCGCGCGGCCTCCGATGGATCAACGTCCGTGGTTGCCTCGGACGGATCCCGGACGGGCCGCTCAAGCAGGCTATAATCGTTGACCGTGCTTGTTTCCGTAAGCAGGACAGGTTCGCCGCTGTCATAGCCGACGGCGAGTTCGGGATAGAGCGGATGGCTAAGTTCGTCGCGAAGATCGCTGAAAAACAGACGCGAGTCGCCGAAATTCACATCGACATCCGACAAGAGATAGTCGGCCAAGCCTGCCACCGATCGCATTTTCGCGGCGACACCGGCCAGACGCAATGGATGCCACGGTGCAACAATGGCTGACGGCGTGCTTCCCAGGACTTCGATCGTGCCGATACGCAGCGCCGGCTCCCAAATGTCGCGGCGGTTAAGATCACCTATGGCATTCTTGGCCAAGCTGTTCAGCAGCGCCCCATAGGCGTCGGCCTGCGCGACAAGAGTAGCGGACGCGTACCCTGACGATTGCAGCGAGCTAAGAGCGTCGTCGTACAAGGAGGCGAATTCCTTCCATGCCGCGGCAATGTCGTCAGCACCTGACTGTGTAATCCGGCCTGCCTCCTTTGCCTCTTTCAAGAGTTTTGGGAAGACCTTCGCAAGGTCGATGCCGGTGTTGGTGCGCGGGATGAGCGTCCCGGAATCCTGGCCGAAGGCTGGTTGCAGTGTCCCGGTATCGCTTAGAGATACCGTTTGGAGAGCGCCTTTTCGACTAACAGAGAGGCGCGCGACGCTGCTGCGTCCGAATGGTCGCTTAAGAAGGCGGCCGAGATCCTTCGGCAGCTCCAGACCAATGGCTGATGGCTGAGCTGTCCATACAAGCTGAACGGTTGCTCGTTCCCGTCCGGCCGTCAGAGCCACATCGAATTTGATCTGCAAGGCACTTCGTGCCGTCGACTCGTTTCGCCGGTACTTCTTCTGACGGGTCTTGGCGCGATCGAGCAGTTCTTCGTAGGCAAAGAGATGCGGTACGTCCCAGTCCACGGCTGATCCGAAGAGCGCCGGCAACCCTCGGTAGCGCACGCCGAAATAAAGGCCAACGTCAGCATTGAGGTCGAGCCACTGGTTGCGCGAGCGCCTGGCCGATTTGATGCTCAGTATGCGCGGTCCGCCTCCAAGGTTGACCTGGCCAAACAGACGTTCAATGACACGTAGCAAACCTTCAAGGAAATCGGTGCATTCGATCGGGCGACCGAAGACGAAGCGCTCCCACTTGACCCTGAGAGCCTTGTCTTGCGCGAGATCATCCCGATGAGCCTCGAAGAATTCGCGATCGTCCTCGCGCGTTTCCTTCAGCGATCGCCCCTTGAGAACGCGCAGGTATTCGTTGTCGGCTGGACTCAGTCGGTCCGGGAATGTGAACTCGAAGAAATTGATTGTCTCTTGGGCAAGCGAGGTTTTCTTCAGCTTAATCCCTGAAAACAGCTGCAGAACGCTTTCGGCCTCCCATTCGAAGACGCTCAGTGCTTCTGCTTCCGGCCCCCATCCCGGTGCGGCCTCAATGAATGCTTCAATCGCAGGATGGACATTGGCCGGGATATCGTCCTTTACCTCGGCAAACTGGTCTCTCAACTCTTCATTTTCGATAAGCTGACGATTGGGGCGCTGCTTGACCATCAAAGGTTTTCGGTCAGCCACGAGCTTTTCGAACAGCTTCTTCCAACGACGCGGGACTTCGCGGTCGCGTTCGCCAAGCCCAAGGAAGAAACCGCTATCGCGCGGCAGACGCAACGCCGGAAGGGCCCATCCGAGTGCGTCCGTGACCGGTACCGCTTCGGACTCAATCCGGAAGCGGGTCATGGCGACATAGTTCGCAATCTGATGAAGCGTCCAGTCATCGGCTGCGGTCAGACCTCTTAATGCGGCCGTCCAGGTGGCGAGCTGGCTGTCGCTCAGACCAAGACCGACGGCGGCTGCCTCGACCCAAGGGCCTGGCTCCTCGGTCAGTTGCTTCGCCCCGATCAGGGTGACATCCCCGAGAGAGGCACCTTGATCTTCATCCGTGTTGGCAAAAAGTAGTGCAGGTCGGTCATAGTCGGCGTGCCGGATCGCCACCATCCGTTCGTCGGTCATCACGCTATCCGGGAGACCGAACGGTGAGACTAGGCTACGCGGCAACGCGATTTTGAGGAGCGCGGATACTTTTGCATCGGTAAGCAAGGCTCGGGTGATAGCGGCCACCTGTTCGCCGGTCAAACGATCGAGAAGGTAGCGCGCCATGCCATCCTCGGGCGAGAGCGCGTCAAGACGCAAGCGGATCGATGTCGCGCCGGCGGCGCCAATGAGATCAGAGGGGTTCACTCGACTCTCGCTCTCTGGAATGGATTTTCGACATAGGCGCAGCTGTCGGACAGGCGCCTGAGAAGACCCAAGCTCGCCAATCGCTCTTCAAGGCGATGCGCATTGTCCGAAAAGTCTTCTTGATCTGCGGTCCCGGCATCGACAAACGACCGGGCCTGGGAGTCGCCAATAATGATCCCGTAGCGCTGGTGCAAGCGCGTCAGGAAGTCTTTGAATTCAAGCCTGTTTTCGACGCAGGCCACAACCAAGGTCTTTAGCAGTCGATCGGTAGGGGCATAGCGCACCCTTCGGCTTGATCGGCGCGATGACAATCCGATTGCGCGTGACCATGTCGCGTGAATCTTACCAACGTGCTGCTTGTGACGAGTGGTGGCCTTCCCTAGCAGTTCGTCGAGCAGTTGCTTTGGATCACCGACAGTCTCGTCATCTTCGCCGTCCGGCCATCCAAACTCGCGCTGCATCAGGTCACTGGCCCTCAAGACGGGTTCTTCTGATGCGACGGCGGCCGCCCAGGCGGGCGTCTCGGCAATGCGCATGATAAATCGCTCAATCGCCAGATGCGGCAGCATGTTGTTGTGTTGATAGGAATCGGCAGACAGATCTCGAACAACGGACTTTTTGGGCGAGACGATTTCGCAAACGAGTTCGACAGGGGGGCGATCGAGCAACTCTCGTGCCCGATCGAGTTGATAAAGAAGTAAATTAAGCCCAGCAGTGGTCACAAGGTGGGGGATTGCGTCGTGGCCGGGAATGGGCAACTTCAGGATCGACAGCCAATCTTCCGCCATCCGATCGAAGACAGGATGCCGTGCACATGGCAGATAGGCGCCCCCACGTTCAGCCTTGGCGAGCTGGATATCTCCCTGAAGCGCGCGTGCCATCGCATCATAGGCCGCCGGTTGGTCCAGGAAACGGGAGGTTAGCAGGGCGCGAAGCTCGTCAGCGTGTTTGCTCCTGCTTAACATGAGATAGAGGATTTCGCCGGTTCGGGCGAAAAACCGGCGATCGTTCGACACGCTACCATTTGGCTTAACGTTGACGTCTTCGAACAGAGAATGGGGGCCAAACGGGAAGACGAATTTGGAGCTCCACCGCTTGTTGCTTGACCCTTCAATCGCCGAACCTTGAAGGAAGTTCAAGACCGCTGCAAAATCATCAAAAGTTTCGAACCGATCGCGAAGATAGCTGAAATCAGGCTTGTCGATGCCGCCTGCTGTTTCCGCCATCTTGCCCAGCCAAAGCGACCATGCCGCGTCGTCTGACCCTGTTTCCGCGCGAACGGTCATCACATGGGGATTGTTGAACACGAGGTTGCGCAGGCGCAGCTGAAGCTGCGGCTTATAGGAGAGGCTGTTATACGTTTCCTCGCTAAGTGCCCGACCTTCACGATGCTCCGAAAGCAGGACCGTCAAAAACTCGAGGAATGTCAGCCACGGTGACTGCTCATCATGGAGGCGATGTCCCCAGATCGCTTCGTCGATCCAATAAGCAGGCCCGGTGCGTTCTTCAAAGTGGGTGGGGCGATCCAGAAATTCCATTGTCATACTCGCACGATCACACGTCGCGGCTGAGCGCGACCATCGGAACTGACGTCGATAAATCGCAGTACAAGTTCGCCTTCTGCGGTAACATCATCCCCATCGAGCTTGCGGCGGTTTTCGGTCTCCCGCAGCAACCGGGCTTTGAAAGCCAGTAGATCCTCGTGGCACTCAAGCGAAAAACTGCTAGGCAGGGCGCCTTCGGCGACCCGCCCTAAGAACTCGAACCGGGTTGGAGACAAGGCCAGGAACACGGGCGGAATTTCGCTACCGCGCACCAGCTTGACCGATACTCCGAAGTTTCGGCCGGCTTTGTCCGGGACAATGCTGACCTCTTCGCCGCTCGCGCGAGGCACGGAGATGATTTCATCGAGCAGCGGACTGCGCTTCGACTGTGAGAAACTGCCAGATGTCGCGAGCACGAGCTCATCCTGGTTCTGGATCAACATACCCGTGAAGATACGATTGAGACCGCGGACTATCATGCTGACCGCCTGCCGAGGTGCGGCTTGTCCGGCGGCGATCTTCTGAGACGTTTCGAGGTAGAGCCCGGCGTAACGGAACACGCTGAGGTCCCAAAGATCGTATTCATCGATCTTTGACTGGGGCATCGTAAAGAACAGACGCTGCCGTTGAGCGCGTAGCGCTCCAAGGAAAGCGGCGCGTTCATTAGAATCCGCGCCCTCAAGATAAGTGCGTTGAGCATTGGTGAACGCGGCCGTCGCTCCGTAGATAGGATCCGAGATTACAAGTTCATCGTAGTCGGCCTTGTACGCTGGGTCGTCGGCGCCATAGACGAGCAGATTGTCAACCCGGTTGCTCGTTTCCGCTCCAATTCCAAACGCATTCAGCTTGCGGAAAAGCTCTGTCTTCTCCGCCCTGCTTGGCTTCAGGTTCTCGCCGAAAATGTTCCGGTAAATGCTCGCAAGATCGATGTGCCCGGCGTCCCGCAACGCGGGCACATCGGCGCATGTCATCAACCCGTCCCGAGCGTTGGGATGACCGAGGAGACTGTTAGCGATCAATGCCAGGAGCTGACGCACCGGAAAATGGTTTCCGTTGCGCTCGCTGAGTTCAATGACCGCCGCGAGCCGCTTCTTGAACGGATCCTCTTGGCCGGCACCCATGAGCCGTCGGCGATTTTCGAATATGGGACAGATAGCGCCGTCGCTGCGCTCGGAGCAGCTATCGCATCCCCGCCAACCTTCGTGCTCGGTTATCGCCTCGATGATCGCCGTGATCATCTGAGCCGCCGGGGATCGACTGAGGTCTCTCAGCTCGAGACGAATTCCCGCGTCATTCGTCGCGCCCGTCACCAATAGGTCTTCGACAACCTGGCTGGCCCGTTCGATCTCAGGTGTTTTCGGCGCGGATTTGAATTTCTCAAGGAGCTGCCCGTGATTGGCGGCAAGGAGATATGATGTTGCGGCGGCCGGGTTCGCTATGTCGGCCGAGAAATCGGCTATAAGGGATGCACTTTCATCGTCGCGCAATTCGCTCAAATCTTTGACGACAACCAGTGAGCGGCCGTCACCCAGAGCCATTCGCTGAACCTTGTCGCCTTGGTTCCAGAGATTCCCGTCGCCGCCAAGCTGGATCCAGACCTCTCGACAGTGATATGTTTTTCCATCCCCGGCTGTGCCGGTGATGATGTATGATATTGGGGAACGGCCGCGGAAGTTTTCGACAAGCTCGTCGCGAAGTGGCGCCGGGAGGGTGATCGGACGAATTTTATGACGACGTAAGGCCCGTTGAATGGACTCGTCATACATATTGTCATTCGTCGGTATTGGCCCATAGTTCCTAAGGAACCGAACCCAGACATGGGTAGATGGTATTTCTGGCAAGCTTCGCCCCCACTGTTCCAATAAGTTGTAGACGAAGAACTGATTCGATCAACCGCATAAAAAACGACGCGTCTTCCGCTGCTTTTGGAGCTTAGGACGTCTTCTCGTCGCTTAAGACACTCACTACAATGCTAGCTAAATTTCAAGGTCAGCAAGCTCTTGTTCAGTGCAAATCGGCACGGCCGTAACAAAGTTTGAAAGAATTTAATTTTGAGGGAGATGCTGGAGCTGCTTCGCTATTGAAAAATCTGTGGCGTTACCTGACGGACCCGATTTGAAGCCGGTCGCCCGGACGACATTGAGGTATAAACCTGTACCACCCCAATCGCGGTCAGAGTCACTGCTTCGATCTTGGATCCAAGCCATCTTCCAGCACCACTTCCGACACACAATAAACTGCTTGCTATCCCTTCCCATTCAAACAGAACTTCATAGGCAACACCTTCTCTGCCAGGCGCCATACTGGCTCCGAGCCCAATCGCGGCAAATTCGACACCCAAATCTTCGACTGCAGGTTAGCTAAATATCGCCGCGTCGATTTGTTCAGCAAACGATATCCCGTTTTCCGGTCGAATAGCACAGTCATGATGCAGTGCCCTAAATATAGGAGTGAAGAGTGCATCGGGGCCCTTCCAATCAGAACGCGATAGGACGCCCGTGGGATGGCTTCGGTTCACGACAAACCAGAACACTGACGCAAGTTGAAACACATCAGACGCCGCGTTGATGACATCCTTGCTTCCCAGACTGCGGTTGTTCGCCTCTGGAGACATCCAAAAGCGCGGGCCAACAATCTCCCAATCGGGAGTGAAGTGGTCATCCTCCGAACGGACATGCGGGTCGCACAACCCATAATCGCTCAGCACCCATCTATCGCCCATCACTAATATGTTGTCGGGTTTAATGTCTCTATGAACAGCTTTAGCGTGAAGTACCCCAAGCGCCCGCGCAAGACCCCTGAACTGGCAGTAAATATTTCGGCGGGAACATTATTTTCTTTGATCAGATCAGAGAGACTACTATTGGCAAGCTCCATCACAATAAACTGAATAGCAACATTAGTGTCCCTCTTGCCATTTCTCCGCAATATTCCACTTTGATCGCCATCGTCGACGTAAACTATAAGGTGGTCGTGCTCCAGCTCTTTGATCAGTTCCTGTTCTTTTTTGAACCGAGCTCGTCGCTTATCCCGCAAGTCGAGCTGAAACTTGATTGCGTACTCCAATCCACTTTCAACCCCGGTGCATTTATGGACCACTCCGTTACCACCAGAGGCTATTCTATCTCCAATTTCGAAGCTGCGACCATTTTTAGTTTTGATGACGTCTGGCACCTCGACGGTTTGAGTGGGCCTAGCGTCAGCTTTTCCAGTAAAAAGCGTAGCCATGTACTTCTAACCCTTTTGAGCTGGATCGCACGAAGGCGATGCCCACTGGGAGTTTGACATTTGAAACACATCAGTCCCCTCGGGCCAGCAAAGTACCCTCTCGTCGTCAGGATGGTCTCGCAAAGGCTTGGAACAAATCGCACAGTCGTCGAATAGATTTGCAACACCGTCATCAGGCAGGTCGGAAAGTATACTGTGGAATTCATTCAGTGCTTGTTGAGAAGGAAGCTTCGCGCGGTAAGTCCCTGAGACGATGTTCATTAGAAAATTTTTGCGCCAAGAACGGCTGCTTACCGAGTTGGCCTGCGAGACGCACTTAATGGCGTATTCGCTCAGAAGCTCTATTTCGGACGACGGCTCGATATACTTATCTAGAAGGCGTAGATCCTGCCTTAACGGACTTAGGTTTTTGTCGCCAAGGACGCAGTTCAATCTTTTTAACTCTAAAATGGATAAGAATAATGTGTAGAAATCGGCCTTCTGGTGGAATCGGGTACCTTTTAGCGAAAGAGTCTTCTCGTCGAAAATTAACTTTATGTCGCTCAAGACAGACTGAAATTCATTTCGAATTGCAGTAGCTTGATCCTCATTCATAATCGCATACTTTGTATAAAAGTAATCGAGATCGCCTTTCTTATCCTGCGGCCCTTCCAGCATCCCGGCGACGAGTTCGGAAACGTATTCTACATCACCCATACGGCGGCGCTGAGCGAGAGAAAATATCTTCGCTTCGTCCAAATAATCGTCTGAAGAAAGTTCGGAGCATATATCCAAGAAGGCGCCAGGGAAATCCGCCTTTCGCAGTTCCTGCTTATTGAGGGGGAGTGAGTATTTGTTCACTCGAGAATAAACCTCCCTCACCTCGGCGTCGTTCAAGCCGACGGCTTCATTGAAGTCGATCCTATACCGTAGAATCTTTTCTCTTTCAGACTGTGGCAACTCGCTAAATCGCAATCCCAGATAGGGACCATCGTAAGGCTCTTCCAAAGTGAAACCATCATCAAGAAAACCAAGGATCGCCAGGATTCTCTGTTGACCATCAATCACACTTCTATGCGTGCTTTCGCCAATAACCTCGTTCCAGAGAAACATTTTAGGCATAGGCACTTCTCTCAGGATCGTATCTATCAGCATGATCTTCGCCGCAGGACTCCAAACCTCACGCCGTTGAAAATCGGGCCGAACCTGGAGACGGCCAGCTTTCTGCCAATCTCTAAGGTCAGAAATTGGATGAGGGCTCGAATTCCAGTATCCCAAAACTATCTCCTCAAATTTCATTGCTAATGGCAGACGCTATCGCCCGGTAGTTGCAAACTAGTCAACAGTCGGAGCAGTTCTCAAAAAAATTACTGTGATAGCGCGGTAACCTCTTTGGCCAAATGGATAACAAATCACCATTTGACGCCTACAGCTACTACCAAGTCGCATATTCACGTTCCCCTAAATCACCCCCCATGCCCGAAACCTCCCCCTCCCCGTCATCTCGCGCAGTCCCAGTTCCAAAACAATTCGCCGCGCCGCCTGCGGCGTCACCTCGAGCGTCTTTGCGACCATGCCGGCCGACACCAATGGCTTTGCCATCACCAGCTCAACCAGCTCCGGCAGTTTTGACGACGTCCGCCGTCCCTCCAGTTTTCGGTCCATCATCGTTTTCGCCAGAGTCAGCCGGTCATGCTCTTTCAAGCCGATCTCGGCGGCCGCCAAGAATCCGTGAGCAATGGCGAGCAACCGGGTCTCCCGATCACGATGCCGGCGCCGGTCGACCGGAATGGTTTTGAGGCCTAGATTGATGGCGGCCAGGTGCGCGCCGGTCGTGACGCCGGCCTGGCGCAGGATGGAGGCGGCAAATAGCCGGCCGAGCCAAGGGGCGTGCTGCAGCACGGCCAGCTCGTTCCAAGCATCGAGGGCGACGATGGCCTGCAGCACCGCCGGCAAGTGTTCGGCCTGGCGCAGCACGGTGCGCCATTCATCCAGTCGTTCGTCCTCATCCCAGTCGAGATCGTAGACCAGCGGATCGGCCGGAGCCCGGCCGGGCTTTTTGGCTCGTTCGAGCGCGGCGTCAGAGCGCGCGAGGATCGCATCGATGGCGGCGTAGTCAACACCCGGAAGATTTTCGACGTCGTCGGCGACGTCCCCCTCCCCTTCCGGATCGATCGCGACCGCCCGCTGGATGGCATCTGCGGACGTCGCCTCGTCGGTGTCGGCCGATGTGATCTCGGAGGTTTTTCGCAGTGTCCGGACCCCATCGGCCGACAGGGGCCAGCCGGGCGGCTGGACGGCGATGCGCCGGCGGGTTCGCAGCACGTCGCGGGCGATGGTGAGTTCGTGGGTGGGTGTGCGAATATCCCGGGTGGCGTCATGGAGGACGAGGTCTTCCAGGTGGACGAGTTCGCCATCGATCCACAGCGAGGCACACGCGTCGGCGAAATTCTGGCGTTCTATCCAGCCCTGGCCGACGGGTGAACGGGCGATGCGCTCATCCAGACGGGTCAGAGCGACACCGGCGTCGAAAGCCGGCCGCATCAGTACTTGGAGCAAATCCGGTGGCACGAGGGATTCCCGTCTTTTGTAAATCATGATTCACTCCCTGCATGACGAAGCGCCGCCTTCCCATCGCCGAGCATGCCGATACGCTGTCGCTGAAGGCGCTGCGGGAGCTCGTGACGGGCCTGATGGAACGGGCTGATCGAGCGGACATCCGGATCGAGAAGCTCGAGGCCGAAAACCAGAGGCTTCGTGACGAGAACGACCAGCTCAGGATCGACAACACCCGGCTCAAGGTCGACAACCAGCTTCTGCGCGACGAGATTGCGCGGCTGAAGAACCTGCCCCCGCGCCCGCCGTTCAAGCCATCGGGCATGGAACAGGCGACCAGCGACACGATGGTTGCCGGCAAGGACAAGCCTGCGCGGCGGCGCGGGCCGAAGGGCGACACCAGGCGCGTCATGCGCATAGAGGTCCTGTCTGCCAACGCCCCACCTGGATCGCGCTTCAAGGGCTATAGGGACTGCGTGGTGCGGGATCTGATCGTGCGGCCCGATGTGGTGCGCTATCGCCGCGAATGCTGGGTGACGCCGGACGGACATATGATCATTGCGCCGCTGCCAGCCGGCGTGAAGGGCGGCTACGGCGCCAACCTGCGGCGCTTCTGCCTGATGCTCCACAGCCATGGACAGGTCACGACACAGCGCCTGACGACCCTGCTCAATGATGTCGGTGTGGAGATTTCCAAACGCCAGGTCATCCGGTTTCTGACGCAAGGGCTGGATGGCTTTCATGCCGAGGATGCCGCCGTGCTGCATGCTGGCCTGGTCTCGGCGCCCTTTGTCACGGTCGACGACACCGGCGCCCGTCATGGCAACCGCAATTTTCATACGACGCAGATCGGGGGCGAGTATTTTTGCGCCTTTCGCACGGCGCCGTCGAAATCGCGGCTGAACTTTCTCGCCCTGCTGCGCGGCAACTATCAGGACTATGTCCTCAACGACGCTGCCTTCACCTTTCTGGAAGATCGACAGGTGGATCCGGCCCTGGTGGCGCGACTGAGAGCGCCTGAGCCGCAGCATTTTGCCAATCAGGTCCCGTTTCTCGAGCATCTGGCCGCCAAGGGCATCGACATTTTTGATGGGCAAACAATTCGCCCGTTTGCCGAGGCCGGCATCTGGGGCGCCATCCGCCATCATGGCCTGGTCGGCAATGCTGTGATCGTCTCCGACGACGCCGGGCAGTTCAGAGTCGGCACCCATGCTTTGTGCTGGGTCCATGCCGAACGGCTGCTGCACAAGCTGATGCCGGCGACGCCGGGCCAGGTGAAGCACGTCGAAACCCTGCGCACGCTCATCTGGCACTTTTACAAAGCGCTGAAAGCCTATCGGCGAAAACCCTCTCGAAATGCCGTCCGCGGCCTTCAGATCAGGTTCGATCGGATCTTCTCCATCCGCACCGGCTATGGCGAGCTCGACGCGCTGCTGGGCCGGCTGGGGCGTCGCAAGGCCGAGTTGCTGCGCGTTCTCGAGAGACCCGAGATCCCGCTCCATACCAATGCGTCGGAAAGGGATCTGCGCGGAATCGTCATCAAGCGAAAGATCTCGGGCGGCACCGTCAGCCGCTCTGGCCGCCAGGCGCGCGACAGTCTGCTCGGCCTGATGAAGACCTGCCAAAAGCTCGGCCTGTCGTTCTGGCACTATCTCGGCGATCGGTTGGGTATCGGCGATCATCCTATTGCGCCCCTCCCCTCCATTGTTGCGGCACGTGCGTAGAGGCCTCGGCCGCCAGCATGCTAGCCTCAACCCTGCCTGCTTTATCGACACCGCCACCAGATTAGCCCCGCTTACCCGCATCAGGGCAGTCATGCTGATTTTCGTGAGATCGTAAACCATTGAAATCATGGTAAATGATTTGCTAAAGGAACTCTATCTGAATATTAACATTCCTCACATGGTATGATTGCTAGTTGGGTCTCTGACCATCGATAAGTATCCCTTATCGGTGGTGATTGATTTCAGCCCGCAAATCAGCGAAAACGGGCCCTCGCCCGGCCAGCAGCGCCGTTCCGGCAGCCGGTTCCCGCCGCGTCAGGAGGAATTTTTGGATATCATCGCGCCGAAAAAATCAGCGCCCGACGCGACCGCACGGCGGGCCGAGGCCCTCGACACGATCGCCGCGGTGCTGCCGATCGACCGGCGCGACAAGCTCGCCGAGATTCTCACCGACCAGGACGTCGAGACCCTGCGGCACCTGGTCAACGAGGGCATGGGCGCAAACACGCTGCGGGCGCTGGCCTCCGATCTCGGCTACCTCGAAGCCTGGTGCCTGGCGGCGACCGGCAGCTCCCTGCCCTGGCCGGCGCCGGAAGCGCTGCTGCTAAAATTCGTCGCCCATCATCTGTGGGATCCGTCGCGGCGCGAAACCGATCCCGCGCACGGCATGCCGGCCAAGGTCGAGCAGGCGTTGCGGACTGGCGGTTTTCTGAGAACGTCGGGACCGCATGCGCCGGCGACCGTCGGACGACGGCTGGCCAACTGGTCGACGCTGACCAAGTGGCGCGGCCTCAACGGCGCCTTCGCCTCCCCTGCCCTCAAATCAGCCATTCGGCTGGCGATCCGAGCCGCGCCGAGACAACGTCTTCGCAAAAGCGCCAAGGCCGTGACCGGTGACGTGCTGGCCAAACTGCTGGCGACCTGCGGGACCGACAGTCTGCGCGATCTGCGGGACCGGGCGATCCTGATGGTCGCCTTTGCCTCCGGCGGCCGCCGGCGCAGCGAAGTCGCCTCCCTGCGCAAGGAGCAGCTGACGATCGAGCCGCCAGTGAAAGGCGAGGACGGCACCCCCCTCCCCTCGCTGTCCATTCACCTCGGCCGCACCAAGAATTCCGGCGCCAGCCAGGACGAGGTCGTTTATCTCACCGGCCGGCCGGTCGAGGCGCTGAATGCATGGCTGGCAGCCGGCAAGATCGACAGCGGCTATGTGTTTCGGGCGATCGACCGCTGGGGCCATATCAGCCGCCGGGCGCTCGATCCGAAGGCGGTCAATGATATCGTCAAGCGGCGGGTGGCGATGGCCGGGCTGGAGGTGGGGGAGTTTTCGGCGCACGGGTTGCGATCCGGCTATCTCACCGAGGCCGCCAGTCGCGGTATCCCGCTTCCCGAGGCCATGGAGCAATCGCGTCATCGGTCCGTTCAGCAGGCGTCGGATTATTACAATAGCGCCGTGCGGCGAAGCGGCCGGGCTGCGCGGATGCTGTAACGGCACTTCTCAGGCGATTGTGCCCACAGGTTAAGGACTCCATAAGCCAAGCGATAATCAGTTCGCCGTCTTTTGCGCACTCATTCACCAAGCCCCAGAAGTTGCCATAGATAATCGGCGGCCACGTCACTAGGAATATCGCGTCGTGTACGAATGTCGAAGTAGATGGCGCTCAATATCGTGGGCATTTCCTCTGCGATAATCGCGTAGTTCTGGCCTGTGTAAACGAGATAGCCAGCATTTTCAAAACTCTCGATCACCGTACCAAGATCGTCCGATCCGAAACCGTCAATCTCATTCCATCTATCGTGAAGATCAGTGAACGCGCTGGGTGTCATTACCTTTTCGCCCGCGTGAACATTACAGAGGATATGAATTAGCGCATAAGATTCAAAGTCAGACATGTCTCTAAAGAATCGCTTTGCTTCGACTAGCACCGGGTCATTTCCGCAAAGCGACCGAATTACGCTGGTCTCAATGTCCGTTTCGGACATTTGATAAAACGAAAGCGCTTGCTCGGGCGTGATGATCGTGAGGCCATCCCATCCTTTCAGCTCAGAAGTGATCGTCCGAATCTGGTCTTCGTGCAGAATCGCGTCGGTGCAGAGGACCAGATAGAGGTGATCGACGCGAACACTTTGGGTAGCTGCAGCGTATTGATTCTTGATCCGGCTTATGAAATCCGGATCCTTCCCAGACTTGTACTTAGCGAATTCCGCGTAGCTCTTTAGCTGCAATCCAACTAGTTGTCGCTTTTCGACGCCGTCAATTTCAATTTGGTACCGCAACAGTACGTCGACCCCTTGGTCGCCCCTTCCCTGAATATCTTGGCAGTCCGCTCGATATGCTTTGTAGACTTCTAGGATAGAACGCCCCTTATTCCGGAAGGCGCGGCAGAGGTGCTTATTGTGGCGTAGAGACTGGAACGCTTTCGTCTCGCCTAGAGCTACTGGGCGCTTTTGAAGAAGCTCGGCCAGCATCTCGAGAGGTGTCAGTGGCTTTGTGATGAACATTTCAAACTCGTCGCGCCGTCATTCGTGCGTTCGACTTAAAGGACTGGTATGAAAATATTGGTAACCTGAACAGTCGCAACATCTCGCCCGGCCCACAGGCTTCACCGATCGCTGGTGCAAGAACGGACATCCACCCTTTTGAGAAAACGAAGTCTGCCGACAACGAAAAGTCGCTCTTGGGCGATCTGGCCGCAATTAGTAGCGCACGAGCAGTTCGGCCAACATTTCATTCGCGTCTCTCTCGAATACGGCACGAAAGCTGTCCGTAGAAAGCTCTCCTACTTCAAACTTCCTGCGAATCTGGGCAACGACCTCGTTGTGGTATCGCGCGAGCCAGACATACTTCCTTCGAACTGTCGGCCGATGAGAGGCGGCGAGGTTCTCACGAATGAGCGTAGCATGACGCTCCACGAACCTCAGATAGCCCTCAAATGTGTCAAATTCACTTTCACTCGCGCCTAGATAGTCGATGAATCGCGTCCCATCCTCTCCTGTGCGAAGAAGACTGTTCACGTATTCCATCTCTTCTTCCGGATCATGATTTTCGTTGTGAAGTCGCGCGTCCGACAGGAATTGCTCGTAGGCGGGATCGTCGATCACAATGCGGGGATAGATGGCTTCCCCGCTTTCGATCTCATAAGCGCGAACCATCGCAGGGCCAAACACCGGACCGCTCCCATTTAAGCCGACATGGATGCTACCTATTGCGAGACCGGCCCGGATGAGTACACCGTGATTTATGCATTGGATCTGAACGTGAAGCAGGTCAACCAGCTCATGAAAAAACGCGCCATCGGAATACTGTGTGTCGAAGACCCGTACTCGGACGACAGCGTCCGAGACGGATTCTGCGAATGCCCGACTTGAGAGCCTCACATCCTTCATCCGACGCGCGGGCTCCTCTTCCGGCATCGAGAATTCTCTTAGCGAGAGGATGATGTCGTGAATCTCATGAGGTGACCGGGCGCCCAGCATGGCTCGAAACCCGAGCACATCGATGAAGCTCACAATCGCAATCTCATATGCGGCTGCGTTAGCCCGCGCCTTCGCCTTCATTCTTTGCGCCTTCGCTCGCTGGCGGCGCCCGTGCTCGACGGCTTTGTCGATCACAGCAATTACCGCGTCAGTGGCACGCGTCGGATTATCCATTGTCATCGCCGCTCCAGGTCATAAAGTTGCCAGCCGGAAACTATTCAATTTTCCACGTTTTATCAGAGGCTTAGCCTTAAATCGAGTAAAATACCATTATCTTACGCCGATGCTCTAGCGGGCCGCATGTGTGTTCTCAATTGCGCGAATAGCATTGGCCCGAGTGAAAACTCCCCTCGTCGCGCCTTCGCGGTAAGATCTCGAAGGTAGCCGCCGGCCGAATTGATATGCGCTGCCCGCTCATGGATGCAAGCAACCGCGATCGCCGCTCCCTCCTGCCCCAGGACTTCGCACGCTTCTTCGTAAGCCGATGGGCTCACGCCCAGCATGGACCGAACTGTCACTGCGGCTGACATCATTTCGCGCCAGCTTCCGATTGATCCACCCGGCCCGAACGGCACAATTTCAGGGCAGGCCCGCAGCACCATCGACAACGGGAAGACCTCGGGTTCGCCTTTCTGCTTCACTTGTTTGTTTGGCTCGGACTTTTCGCCCTGCTTCATTTCGAAGCGAGGTTCAAATTCATAGAGAGATTCGGTATTTGAATTCTGTATGTGGCATCCGTCTACGATGGCATTGCCATCGCTTTTTTTGGTTTCTTCCTTTGTTTCCAACATTCTGGAAACTTCGTCGTGGAGGAGGCTCATCTCGTCGAGGCTGGCCATTAAGTCCTGCAGAGTTGGGCGCCGAGCGAATCTTCCGACGATCTCGATAAAACAGGCTTCCGCTGCTGCCCAATCGCCCGCTAGGTTTTCTTCGATCCCAACCGATATCAACTTTCGGACATCCCGCCTGATGATCGTGAGACGATCCTTTATGACGCGGAAACGTCGCTGTTCGGCGGCGACTTCCTGGGCGAGGGCAGCAAATTCGCGGGCGCGTGCGAGAAGCGGCGCTAGGCTGAACCCGTACGCATCCTCAATGTCGCCCTCATCGCCCTTGCGAGCATAGCGCTTTCCATTTGGGCTATCCTTACGAATGATAATGCCGGCCTCTACGAGAGCGCTGAGGCACTTGCGTAGAGTCGTCCCGGCAATTCCATTTGCTCGGGCTGACAGCTGAGCATTTGAGGGAAAGACGATAAGGTTCTTATCGCTGCTTAGCTCCGCGTCAGGGTAAAATGACAAGAGAGCATTTAAGACGGCCAAAGCCCGATCCTGAAGTCCAAGGCGTGAGCGCGCATCGCCGACATCGCGAAATACGCGCCACTTATCGACTGGGCGTTCTGAAATCTCCTGATCAGTCTTTACCTGACGCTTCACCAAGGCAAGCGTCATCGGCCGCCGCCCGAAGGGCGTCGTGATATATCCCGTTTCCATGTCCTTCACCTTTCACAGGGCAAAGAAAAGGCTACGCCGGTATGGCGTTGACTCTTGACTGTGATTCCGGGAAGTGCGATTCTCTAAGCGACCAAACTGAGAGAGGCCTTCTGGAACACCGTTTCGGAGGGCTTTTTCTTTGCTCTATTGATCCTTTCCTCGTTTCGTTCGACCTACTGCTTCGTTTTCTTGAACGACGCGTAGATTTCAGGGAGCACCGACAACAGGTAGTCCCCGAATTCCGGAGCCGCCTTTTTGTCGATCATCAACGTCAGTGTGCGTTTGTCCTGGCGGAAAGTCGCAGCTTTGACGCCATCGTCGGCCTGCCAAACTTGTGCCTGGACCTTTTCCTTCTTCGCCTTTTTCGGCGCTACCGCTTCGAAGACACGCGCAAAGCGTTCGTCCGAGGGGAGGGCCTTCACTTCGTCATCAGACACAACGACCCGCGCCTTCGCGACGGCCCCATTATCGCCCAACCGTGCGGCAAGCTCGCCCCAACGGTCCCGACCAGTTTTAGGAGCCGCACCGATCCCGCGGATAATATCCGTCGGCAGCTGCGTCGCCGCCTGGATCAGGCGCGACAGATTGCTCTTGTCGACGGCGAGCGCGCTCATGATAACCGACCGCTGAAATCCTTTTGCTTCGAGTTCAGCGGCGTAAAGCGCGCGCTCGATGAACGATAAATCTTGTCGAGCGCTATTCTCCTGACCCTGAGCCAAAACCAGTTCGTCGTCAGTCATATTCCTGACGGCCGCTTTGATCTGAAGCCCCGCCGCCTTGACCGCGCGGAGCCGTCGACGCCCATAGGCGATTTGATACCGGCCTTCGATGGATGGGTGGGGTCGAACGAGGATGGGAACCTGCTGTCCGTTTTCCCGAATGTTCCGAGCGAATTCCTCGAACTGCTCCCCGTCCTCATCGAGGCGATCGGTAACGGCCGGCGCATCGATGAGATCAGGATCAAGGTCCGTCAACGACTGGGATTTCAACAGTTCGATGGAGCGCGAAACCGCGCCAATTGCCCCGCGGGGGGCGTATTGCGGCGTGATGTTTTCCTGGGCGGAGGTATCCGCGTCTCCGCCATGGGACCTGGGGCCGGCGAGATCGGAGAGGAGGTGTTTTCTAGCCATTTGTTGCTCCTCTTTTCGCCGCTGAAAGAGCGAAACCACCTAGCATTTCCAGGCCGTTGGCCACAAAGTTTCCGGCTGGCAACTTTCCAACAATGCGGCAGCAAATTGGGGTTACCGTCGACATCACTTTCGGCCCCACGATGTTTGGATCAACTGCTCTATTTCGTTGTTCACACTATCGAGCGACTCCATCGCCCGATCGTACGTGGCCCTCGTGAACTGATCGCGGCTGACCTCGTAAAGGGTTTGCTTCGTGATGCCCGCGTCGGAGATCGCGGTGCTCTTGAGCATGGGGTGATTGAGAACATGATCGCCAAACATAGTCCGCATGAACGAAACCATCTGGTTCTGCGGGCCATCGCCGGGCTCATAGCGGGTCACGAGATAACGCATCCAGTCGTAGTGCATGCTGCCGCCAGCATCCGCGACGACGCTTAGAAGTTCGGAGGTCATGAGCAGGAACTGGCACATCGACATGACGTCCAGCATCTGTGGGTGGACCGTCACTAGAACGGCAGTTGCAGCACACAGGGCCGAAATCGTGAGGAAGCCAAGCTGCGGCGGGCAATCCACCACAACGACGTCATAGTCGTTGGCCACCGACGAGATAGCATCGTCCATGCGGGTGAAGAAGATGTTCTTCCGATCATTCGAACCGAGAACTTTAGCGGTATCATGCTCAAATTCCATGAGCTCGAGATTGCCAGGCACGAGGTCGAGGTTGGTGAAATAGGTCTTCTTGATGACCTCCTTCAGCGATCGACGCTCGCTATCATATCTGACGGCCCCATAGAGCGTTTCGTTGTCTCCCACGTCGAACTCTGGCTGGAAGCCGTGAAGAGCCGACATACTGGCCTGGGGGTCGAGGTCGATGGCAAGAACCCTGTAGCCCTTGAGCGCGAGGTATTGTGCGAGGTGTGCTGCAGTCGTCGTCTTCCCGGACCCGCCTTTAAAATTGACGGCTGTTATGACCTGTAAATGCTCCCTTCCCGTTCGCCTTGGTGAATAGCGACGGTCGCCCTTTCCGTTCTCGTCAAGGTATTCGCGAAGAGCCTGGATGGTTTCAACGGAGTAAGAACGGCGGTTGTTATTGCCGATTTCTGGCTGCGGTCCTTTGCCTTCGAGCGAGAGATGACGGAGATAGCCATCGTTTACGCCAATTAGCTTCGCCGCCTCAGTCGAGGAGAATGACCGGAGTGTTTTGCGAGCTTCAGGCGGATAAAGCTTCACGCGATGCTCGTGTAACGCACCCGAGAGATCTCGCGCATGCGCCGCTATCAGTTTATGGATAGCTTTCTGAAGCTGAACGGGATTCTCCACGACGTCCTCTCGTACACACGGTAAATTTCGTAAACACAGCAATTTGCCGTGGATAGAACACCCGATTCCAGCGTGCTTGGCAAGAGATTTAAGGTTAACAAACACTTAACAAATACCGGATGGTTGTACGTGAAGGCCCGACGTTCTTGCTGAAACTTCCAACGAATCCTGTTAGTTAGTAGCGTCCATTGGCCTACGTTGTTCAGCGTCCGTTCTAGGGCGAATCCTACATACCAAAGTTGTTGCTAACCCTGGCACGGCCGACCTCGAAGCGCCTGAACGTTGCGACTCACGCCGACTCGGATTTGTAGGATCCTACAACTACCGCCCGATTCTCATCTGTGCTGATTTCCCCGCCGACCAACGACGACGGAGAAATTCATGCAGATTCTCGCGATTTCCCAACCGCGAAATGTTTACGAAGCTCAGCTTCTCCACCGCCATCATCAGTTGCGTGCACGCGTTTTCGCCGAGCGCCTGGGCTGGGAGGTTAAGGTCGTCGACGACCAAGAGGCGGACGCCTTCGACGCTCTTCTACCGAGCTACATCCTCGCAATTTCCGACGATGGGACTGTGACCGGTTGCGCAAGGCTACTCCCGGCACTTGGCGCGACGATGGTGACGAGCATCTTTCCGTCGCTTCTTCCGAATGGCCAGCTGAATGCACACACCGCGATGATCGAGAGCTCCCGCTTCTGCGTCGATACGACCCTCGGGGAGGGCAGGGGAGACGGCTCCGTCCATGAGGCGACCCTGACCATGTTCGCGGGCATCATCGAGTGGTGCATGGCGAACGGCTACACGGAGATCGTCACGGTAACCGACCTCCGGTTCGAGCGGATCCTCGCCCGTGTCGGCTGGCCCCTGCAGCGGCTGGCGGAGCCGAAAAAGATCGGGGTGACCATGGCTGTCGCTGGGATCCTTCCCGCGAATGCCGACATCTTCCTACGGCTCCGGCCTGCCAAGTACCGTTCCGAACTCAGCTCCGTCAACCAAGCAGCGTAAGGAAGAAACGCCGTGAACCAGCTTCGCTCTCATCCTCGACTTGTCCGCAAACTCCAGGAGGCGCTCGGTGATCAGCTTTGCGTCGCGCTGGACGACTCAACCGTTGTCGAAATCATGCTCAATCCGGATGGAAAGCTCTTTATCGAACGGCTCGGCCACGGCGTGGCGCCGGCCGGCGAGATGTCCCCTGCGGCCGCCGAAATGGTGATCGGAACGGTAGCGCATGCTCTTCAGTCCGAGGTCGATACCGAACAGCCAATCATCTCCGGAGAGCTGCCGATCGGCGGCCACCGCTTCGAAGGGCTCTTGCCTCCTGTCGTCGCCAAGCCGGCCTTCACCATTCGCCGCCGTGCCTCGCGCCTGATCCCGCTCGATGACTACGTTCGCTCCGGCGTGATGACCGAACATCAGGCCTCGACCATTCGTAGCGCGATTTCAGCGCGGCTCAATATCATCATCTCCGGGGGCACCGGGTCGGGCAAGACAACCCTCGCGAATGCCGTCATCGATGAAATCGTTAAGTCTGCCCCGGAAGACCGCCTCGTCATCCTGGAAGACACCGCCGAGATCCAGTGCGCCGCCGAGAACGCCGTTCTTCTTCATACCAGCGATACCGTCGACATGGCGCGGCTCCTCAAGAGTACCATGCGCCTGCGTCCGGACCGGATCGTGGTCGGCGAGGTCCGCGATGGCGCCGCGCTCACGCTGCTGAAAGCATGGAACACGGGCCATCCCGGAGGGGTGGCCACTATCCATTCCAACACCGCAATGTCGGCGCTACGCCGCCTTGAGCAGCTAACCGCCGAAGCCAGCCAGCAGCCGATGCATGAAGTGATCGGGGAAGCGGTCGATCTCGTCGTCTCGATCGAGCGGACCCCACGTGGGCGGCGTGTTCGCGACGTCATCCAGGTCGAGCGCTTTGCGGGCGGCCAATACGAAATCGAATCCGACCAGCTTACGGAAGAACAGGAGGCGCGCCATGTCGCGTAGAAACGCATTCATCGCCGTCACACTCCTTGCGGCACCCATCGCTCTTGCCTCAGTCTCGCCGGCGCTCGCCAGTTCCGGCGGCAGTCTTCCATGGGAAGGGCCGCTGCAGCAGATCCAGGAATCGATCACCGGACCAGTCGCCGGCGCCATTGCGCTTGCAGCCGTCGCAATCGCCGGCGGCATGCTAATCTTCGGCGGCGAACTCAACGATTTCGCGCGACGGCTGATGTACATCGTGCTCGTCGCTGGCATCCTGCTTGGCGCCACAAACATCGTCGGCCTTTTTGGCGCGACCGGTGCCTCGATCGGACTACCCAACGAGCAAACCACCTCAATCAATCCAAGCGGAGAAGGGGAGGGGGCTCATGGCTGAGTCCCTGTCTGGCCTACAACGCAACCGCATTCATCGGGCGCTGTCGCGTCCGAACCTGCTGATGGGCGCGGACCGGGAACTAGTGCTGATTACCGGTCTTGCCGCAGTCATCCTCATCTTCGTCGTCCTGACGATCTATTCCGCGCTCTTCGGCGTTGCCGTCTGGATCGTCGTCGTCGGGCTTTTGAGGATGATGGCAAAGGCGGACCCGCTGATGCGACAGGTCTATGTCCGCCATGTCTCGTACAAGCATTACTACAAGGCGACCTCTTCGCCCTGGCGCCGGTATTGAGGGGAACGCATGGTTGCTCTGAAACGCTTCCGGGCCACCGGCCCATCCTTTGCGGATCTCGTCCCCTATGCCGGCCTCGTCGACAATGGTGTCCTTTTGTTGAAAGACGGAAGCCTGATGGCCGGCTGGTATTTTGCGGGACCTGACTCCGAAAGCGCTACAGATCTGGAGCGCAACGAGCTGTCGCGGCAGATCAATACGATCCTGTCACGGCTAGGGAGCGGCTGGATAATCCAGGTCGAAGCCGTTCGCATCCCGACATTCGACTATCCGTCTGACGATCGCTGCCACTTTCCCGATGCCGTCACGCGCGCGATCGACGCCGAGCGGCGGACGCATTTCGGGCGCGAGCAGGGGCATTTCGAGAGCAAGCACGCGCTCGTCCTCACCTTTCGGCCACCGGAGTCGAAGAAAACCGCTCTCAGCAAATACATTTACTCGGACGAGGAGAGCCGCAAGAAGACCTATGCCGACACGGTCCTCTTCATCTTCAAGAACGCTGTGCGCGAGATCGAGCAGTATTTTGCCAACACCCTTTCGATCCGGCGCATGGAGACGCGCGAGGTCGCCGAGAGGGGAGGGGAGCGGGCCGCCCGCTATGACGAGTTGCTGCAGTTCGTCCGCTTCTGCATCACCGGCGAGAACCATCCGATCCGGCTGCCGGATGCGCCAATGTATCTCGACTGGATCGCCACGGCCGAACTCGAGCACGGGCTGACGCCGAAGGTCGAGAACCGCTTTCTCGCTGTTGTGGCGATCGATGGATTACCGGCAGAGAGCTGGCCGGGGATCCTGAACAGCCTCGATCTGATGCCGCTCACCTATCGTTGGTCTTCGCGCTTCATCTTTCTCGACGCGGAAGAGGCGCGGCAGAAACTCGAACGCACCCGAAAGAAGTGGCAGCAGAAGGTGCGGCCATTCTTCGATCAATTGTTCCAGACGCAGAGTCGGTCGGTCGACCAGGATGCCATGACCATGGTTGCCGAGACCGAAGACGCCATCGCGCAAGCATCCTCGCAACTTGTCGCATACGGTTACTATACCCCGGTCATCGTCCTGTTTGATCATGACCGGGAGGCACTGCAGGAGAAGGCCGAGGCCATCCGCCGGCTGATCCAGGCGGAAGGTTTCGGAGCGCGGATTGAAACGCTCAACGCCACCGATGCTTATCTCGGCAGCCTCCCCGGTAACTGGTACTGCAATATCCGCGAACCGCTGATCAACACCAGCAATCTTGCCGATCTCATCCCGCTCAACTCCGTCTGGTCCGGCAGCCCGGTTGCGACTTGCCCGTTCTATCCACCGAACTCGCCGCCACTGATGCAGGTGGCAAGTGGTTCGACGCCGTTCCGACTGAACCTCCATGTCGACGATGTCGGTCACACGCTGATTTTCGGGCCGACCGGTTCGGGCAAGTCGACGCTGCTGGCACTGATCGCAGCGCAGTTCCGGCGCTATCAACGCGCCCAGATCTTCGCCTTCGACAAGGGGAACTCGCTCCTGCCGCTGACGCTCGCCGCCGGCGGCGATCACTATGAGATCGGTGGCGAGGCCCAAGAAGAGGCAAAGGCGCTGGCCTTCTGCCCGCTATCGGATCTCGCGAGCGACGCAGATCGCGCCTGGGCGACCGAATGGATCGAAATGCTGGTCGCCCTGCAGGGTGTTGCCATCACCCCTGATCATCGCAACGCGATCTCGCGCCAGATCGGATTGATGGCGAGCGCGGTTGGACGGTCCCTGTCGGACTTTGTCAGCGGCGTGCAGATGCGCGAAATCAAGGACGCGCTTCACCACTACACGGTCGATGGCCCGATGGGCCAGCTTCTCGACGCGGAACGGGACGGTCTCTCGCTCGGTGCGTTCCAGACCTTCGAGATAGAGCACCTGATGAACATGGGCGAGCGCAATCTCGTGCCCGTGCTGACTTATCTCTTTCGGCGGATCGAAAAACGTCTCGACGGTTCCCCCAGTCTGATCGTGTTGGACGAGGCCTGGCTGATGCTCGGTCATCCGGTGTTCCGCAGCAAGATTCGCGAGTGGCTCAAAGTGCTGCGCAAGGCAAATTGCGCCGTCGTATTGGCGACGCAATCCATCTCAGACGCCGAGCGATCCGGCATCATCGACGTGCTGAAAGAATCCTGCCCGACGAAAATCTGCTTGCCGAACGGTGCCGCAAGGGAACCTGGGACGCGCGAATTCTACGAACGGATCGGCTTCAACGAGCGACAGATCGAGATCGTTTCGAACGCGATCCCCAAGCGCGAGTATTACGTGGTCACGCCCGAAGGCCGGCGGCTGTTCGATATGGCGCTCGGTCCCGTTGCGCTGAGCTTCGTCGGCGCATCGGGCAAGGAAGACCTGAAGCGCATTCGCACGCTCAGCTCCGAACACGGCCGCGACTGGCCGATCCACTGGCTACAAATGAGAGGAGTTCAGGATGCCGCATCGCTGCTCAACTTCGAATAGGCTGCTCGCCAGCTTGGCGTCGATCGTCGTGACGATCGGCGCCGTAAAGCCTGCGGTAGCAGGCACTGCTACAGGTGCAGCGACCGAGTGGACGCAGGTCCTCAATAATGGCGAACTGGTTGCCTTGGTCGGTAAATCCGGCGAGCAAATCCAGAACCAGCTCACCCAGATCAGTCAACTCGCGCAACAGATCGAAACACAGCTGAATATCTACCAGAACATACTGCAGAACACGGCGACCCTTCCGTCGCATATGTGGGGGCAGGTCGAAAGCGACCTCAATCAGTTGCGCAGCATCATCGACCACGGCCAGAGCATTTCGTTTTCGATGGGCAATGCCGATGATGTGCTGCAGCAGCGCTTCCAGAGCTATTCAAGCCTCAGGACCAACCTGCCGAACGCGACAAGCTTTTCCTCCAGCTACCAGACGTGGTCCGATACCAACCGGGACACGATCGCCAGCACATTGAAGGCGGCGAGCCTGACGGCCGACCAGTTCGACAGCGAGGAAGGCACGATGTCCTCGCTTCGGTCGATGTCGGAGACAGCCGACGGGCAGATGAAGGCTCTGCAGGTCGGTCATCAGATCGCGGCGCAACAGGTCGCACAGATGCAGAAGCTGCGCGGCCTCGTCTCCCAGCAGATGACCATGATGGGAACCTGGCTTCAGACCGAACAAACCGACAAGGACCTGGCCCAGGCGCGGCGTGAGAAATTCTTCAGCGCGACGGCCCCGTCCACGTCCGGCGGCGAGAAAATGAAGGTGGAATGGTGAGAACGAAACTGATCCTCCTCACACTCGCGGCCGTCGTGGCGGCCGGCAGCACCGGCATCTGGCTGCTCATCTCCGAAAATCGGGCTGCGCAGGAGCGCCGCGAACAGTTCTTTGGCACCTCCAAGAAGTATCCGACCTCAGGCGGCGAGAAAATGAAGGTCGAGTGGTGAGCAGATGACGGGGATATCTTTTCAACGGTTCAGGGCAGCGATGCTGCTTGCGACCTTCTGCGCACTGGCGGCCCAGCCAGCCTTCGCCCAGGAAGGCTCGGTCTTAACCTCATTGCAGAGCCAGATCACCACGGCCGCGAAGGGGTGGGAAACCACGGTTATGGATGCGGCGAAATCGTTATTCTGGATCCTGGCGACGATAGAAATCGGCATCGCCGCCGTCTGGCTGGCACTACAGGCCGCATCGCTTGATAGCTGGTTCGCCGAGCTTGTCCGGCGGATCATGTTCGTCGGCTTCTTCGCCTTCGTGTTGGCGCAGGGGCCTACCTTCGCCAAGGCGGTAGTCGACAGCCTGTTCCAGATTGGCGCTGGTGGCGGGACCGCGTCACCAGCCGACGTCTTCAATGCCGGACTCGCCGTCGCAACGAAGATGTCGGAAAAGATTCAGTTCGGTCTTTTTGAGGACAATGCGCTGGCGATCTCCGCTGCTTTTGCAATGGTCGTCGTGGTCATCTCATTCTCGCTCGTTGCAGCGATTTTTGTGTCAGTCATGGTCGAAATGTATATCGGCCTGCTCGCCGGCATGATCATGCTCGGCCTTGGCGGTTCCTCCTATACGAAGGACTTCGCCGTCCGATACCTAGTCTACGCATTCTCGGTCGGAATGAAGCTCATGGCGCTTGTGATGATCTCGCGCATCGGATCGGAAGTCCTGATCGGATTGGCAAACGAACCTGACATTGGAGACCAATTCCAGACGGCACTTGCGATCGCCGGCATTGCGGTCGTCGTCTTCATTGTCGCCATCTACGTCCCGAACATCATGCAGGGCGTCGTGCAGGGAGCTTCTGTCTCGGGCGGAATGGAAGCAATCCGGCACGGTGGCCAGGCCGCCTCCTTCGCCACCGGCGCCAGTTTCCTCGCAGTTGGTGCGGCAGGCGCGGGGTTCGCGGCAGCTCAAAGCGCGCGGGCTGCAGGGTCGTCTGTCGCCGGCGCAATGCTTCGCGGGATCGGAGCTGGCATCGGATCGGCCGGACATGCGGCAGGCTCGGCCGCCAAGGAGAAGGCCATCGGTTCTCCCGGCGCTTATGCAGGTTCGATCCTCGGTCTTGCCAACGCCAAGCTCGACCAGGCGCGTAGCGGGCATAGCGGACCAAAGGCACCTCCCGAACGCAAAGACTAACCGCAATCAGAAAGTGATGGATCGATGGCAGCGAACCGCGCCCCTGAAAACCCGTACCTCGCCGCACGCCAGGAATGGAATGAACGATACGGCTCTTACGTAAAGGCCGCCAACGCATGGCGCATTGTCGGCATCCTCGGTCTGACAATGGCGGTCATCGGCTTTAGCTATTCGATGTACCTGAGCACTCAGGTCAAATTGGTGCCTTACATCGTCCAGGTCGACAAGCTTGGAACCTCGGTGACGTCAGGGTTCCCCGAACAGATCGAATATGCCGATGTCAGGGTGGTGCGCGCCACGCTCGGCAACTTCGTCACCAGCTTCCGTTCGATTACGCCGGATGCCGTGGTGCAGAAGCAATATATCGACCGAACCTACGCGCTTCTCCGCACCTCGGATCCGTCGACGCAAAAGATCAATGACTGGTTCCGGAGCAACTCGCCGTTCGAGAAGGCGAAGTCGTCGACAGTCGCCATCGAGGTCAACAACATCGTCGCACTCTCGAACCAGACCTATCAGATCGACTGGACCGAGTACGAACGCGACCGCAAGGGCAAGGAGATCGGCACGCGCCGGTTCCGCGGCATCGCGACGGTCACGCTCACCGCACCGCAGGATGAGGCGACCATTCGCCTCAATCCGATCGGCCTTTATGTCCGGGATTTCGACTGGACAGCGCAGCTTTAAGGGCAGGAGATTTCTCAATGCACAGAACAGGATTGATCGCAGCCGCCGGCTGCTTGGCCACGCTCGTCCTCGCGAGCGGCGCCGAAGCACAGAGCATGACAAACAATGAGGTGAAGGGAACGAACATCTCGAGGAAATGGCGCGGGACGCCAGGACTGGTGACGACCGGCCCCGATGGCAAGGTCGTCTTCCTCTTCGGCGAAACACAGCCATCCGTCGTCTGCTCGCCCCTGCAGGTCTGCGATATCGAACTGCAGGGTGGCGAGATTGTCCGCGACGTTCTGGTCGGCGACACTGTCAGATGGAAAGTCGAACCGGCGACCTCGGGCGCCACGGGCGGGCAGGCAATCCATCTGATCGTCAAGCCATCGGAGCCGGGTCTCGTCACTTCGATGGTGGTCACGACATCACGCCGCACCTATCACATCCAGCTCAAGTCTCATCCGAGCCAGTATATGGCCCGCGTCGGCTTCGAGTACCCGGAGGATGTGTCGACCAAGCTCGCCGATATCAATTCCCGGCTCGAGACAGGCGGAACTCCCGGGACGGCACCCGACAAACTGAACTTCTCCTACTCGGTGAGCGGGAGCGCGCCCTGGAAGCCGAAGCGGGTCTATTCGGATGGCGTGAAAACCTACATTCAATTCTCGAAATCAGTATCGAGCCAGGATGCGCCCGTGCTTTTCGTCGTTTCAGGCGGCCAGAATCGTATCGTCAACTATCGGATGCAGCGCAACATGATGATCGTCGACTATGCGGTCGACAAGGCAATCCTCGTCTCCGGCGTCGGCTGGCGCCAGCAGAAAATTACCATTCGGCGGGGAGGCTGAACCATGCGCAAGCTTCTCATCATCATGATCACCGCCACCCTGCTTTCAGGCTGCCAGACGGCCGAGGACGGATTGACCACCAGTTCGACCCCGGTCGCCGTCACCGGCACAGCCGCAAGCGCCATCGCCGGCGACATGGCGAGCCGGCTTGCCGAGCAGATCGGTCCAGCCGCCACGACAACGCTCAAAATGGAAAAGGACTCGTCCGACTTTGCTGCGGCGCTCGAGGCGGCGCTGAAAGGATGGGGCTACACGGTCATAACCGACGGCAAGGCTGGAAAGGATGTCAAACCGGTCGAGCTCGCCTATTCGGTCGATGGCGTCGACGGTCAGATGCTCGCACAGCTCTCGACGCCGTCCGTCGCCCTTGGGCGGGCCTATTCGACATCGGCGGCCGGCGCGACGCCGGCAAGCCCGCTCTCGATCATGCAGCGGAATTGAGGGGAGGCGAGTATGGTCCAATCGCTCCAGCTCGGCACATCCAATCAAGCTGACGATCAGAAGGGCATGCGCCGTCTCAATCGGCTGCCGATCATCATCGCCATCGTCATCATCGCGCTGTTCGTCGGCGTGGTCGTGATCGGACTGTCGTGGCGCGGGCTCCCCTTCAATCGGAACACCGATCTCCACAGCGCTTCGAATACGCCCGCAACCAACTTCGGAGACCAACTCAAACGCGGCATCACCGACGGCATTATCGGCGAACCGGTGGAACGTGAAGCGTTTCAGCCAACGCCCGCCGTCGAACAGAAGGTCGAGAAGGAAACACCTGTTGTCGAGCGCCGGCCCACGGAGAGGGAAGAACGGCGGCCGAAGCTCGAATCCGAGGAGGAATGGAAAGCCCGTCTGAAGCGCGAGCAGGATGAACAATATATCCGCGAGGCCCAACGCCAGCGCATGGCCCGGCTGCAGGCGCGGGCAACGGCTTTGGACTCGCCATTGAAGGTGGATATTTCCGATGTCGAAAAAGCCGCCAACAATTCCACAGACACGGGCCGGCAGACGACGACTGCGACAGCCAACAATGCCTCGGACCTCTACGCCGCCGCCATGAAATCCGGCCTTATGGGCCAGAACGCCGACCCGAATACTCAGACCTCGAAGGAGGATTTCTTCAATCAGGACATCAAGGACCTCGGCTATCTTCCGAACAAGGTCGTTCCCCAGTTTTCGCCTTATGAGCTGAAACGCGGCTCGGTCATTCCGGCCACCTTGATCACGGGCCTGAATTCAGATTTGCCGGGCAGGATCACCGCGCAGGTCAGCCAGAATGTATATGACAGCGCCACCGGCTATCGGTTGCTTATACCGCAGGGCTCAAAGCTGTTCGGGCGCTACGATTCCAAGGTGTCGTTCGGCCAGGAGCGCGTCCTCGTCGTCTGGACCGACCTCATCTTCCCGAACGGCTCGACACTGCAGATCGGCGGCATGGCCGGCACGGATGCCGAAGGCTATGGCGGCTTCAAGGACAAGGTCGATCGGCATCTCTGGCGCACGTGGAGTTCCGCGGCGCTCGTCGCGCTGATCGGAACCGGGATCGACATGTCGATGCCGGAGAGTTCGACGCTGGCAACGCAGGACACGGCGTCCGATGCAGCCCGGCGGAATTTTGCGGAAAGCTTCGGTCGCGTCGCGGAGCAAACCATCTCGAAGAACCTGAATGTGCAGCCGACGATCCAGATTCGTCCCGGCTATAAGTTCAACGTCCTCGTCGACCAGGACATCATTTTTCCGTCCGCTTACCGCAAAAATTAAAGGAATCATCAAGTCCGCAGGAGGTGCAGATCTGCGCGTTGCGCCGGTTGTAGAAATGGTGCCGGATGGTCCTGTTCAACGCACGAAAGGCTAGGCGATGACAGAAATGGATTTTAGCGATTTGCCGGATGACGATCCTGACCTTCTGGAAAACACCGCTTTGCCGAAGCAGTTCGTCTTGCGCCTTCGAAATGCGTTTTTCACCCGGCTCTCGGATTTCGATGACATTGACGATATCCAGATGCTACGCGAACCGGGAATTAACTGGCGTATCATCAAAGCGATCAGAGCCGAAAGGGACCGGCGCGACGCCAAGTGACCTTGTGCGTTGAGGAGCGCTCGCGGTTTTAGGATTTAGGGCTCTGCGTCTCTTATATGGGCAAGGCCACTATCGCGTTCTTTTCAGTAAATAGCGCTCGCGTCAGAGCATGGTTTCCACGGGGAACTACTCCTTGGAGCGCAAAAACTTTTCTTGATTTGTCATCTTTTGAGGCGACGAGCCTTGAAAGCTCCCCCTTTATGGCTAGTGGTAACATACACGGCAAGAGGGACTGATTTGCATCAATCCAGCACCTTCGGTTGCGGTCTCGGCTGGCAAATAAGGGATCGCTTTACGGGTCAAGAATATAGGAGAAGCGTTCGTGGACGGAGAATTTCGCTCGCTCGTTGATATGCTGGAAGTCGCGCAAGACGAGGCGACGATCAATGGAGCCCTCAGGCAGTTCACGCGTGCCTGCGGATATGAACGGTTTGCTTATCTCGAAAAAGAGGGCGCCCAGATCAGGACATTCAACTCCTATCCCAAACCATGGGAGGGTGTTTATCTCTCGGCCGACTATTCCAGCATCGATCCCGTGGTAACGGAAGCGAAGCGCAAGCGGGACGTTTTCTTCTGGACCGCGGAGGATTGGCCGGCCCGCGGCTCGTCACCGCTCAGAAAGTTTCGCGACGAGGCCATCGACCACGGGATCCGCTGCGGCATGACAATCCCTGTGGAAGGAGGTTACGGTGCATCGATGATGTTGACCTTTGCATCCTCCGAAAAGGACGTGGACGTCCCTGCTGCTTTCGACTCGAAGAGAGCGGTTCAATTGGTGATGATGATCCATTATCGATTGAAGATGATTGCTGCCAAAACTGCGATCAATCCAAAGCAGGCGCTCTCACCACGCGAGATGCTGTGCCTGACATGGGCGATGAAAGGAAAAAATACACTTGAAACTGCCGCTGTGACAGGCCTCAATCCCAGGACCGTGCAGCATTACCTTGACAAAGCTCGTGCCAAGCTTGGCGCTGAATCGGTGCCGCAGCTTGTGGGAATCGCGAAAGATCGCGGGTTACTAAGCTCTAATTAGCGTCATCCAATGGGACGTCGGGGATGTAGCCAAGGGCGTCGATGATCTGCGACAGCTCTTCCTGTTGCGCTTCGGATTTCTTCTGTCGGGCAACGTACTCGTCCTGCAGGTTTGCCAGCACGTCGCTGGAAACCGAGGGATCGCCGCTCGCACGAGTCCACTCCTCGTAGACAGCCTCATCCGCGGCGAGCAGCCGGCGGTGTTCGTGTATTGCCGACACCGCCAGTTCCTCCAACGCTTCCTTCGGCATCGAACAGAACCGCGAATCACGCTCGTTTCTTTCGGTCTTAGAGGACTCCGCATCGTTCATTCGCTTTTCCTCGAACCCCATTCCCTCACCACTTGAAACGATGCCATTGGTGCCGCACCGCGCGGCCCGCGCTAGAGACTATCATACGACCAACATTGCAAGGCGGTCGAAAAACGATTGCCGCCCAATATCACAGTCCATGTCGAATCGGAACTATAGTTCCTAGAACAATAGTTCCGATTCAGGTTCCGCTCACGTCATGGATCTCAACGAGGTCATGGCGGCCAACTTGCGTCGAATACGTCATGGCAAGAAACTGACGCAGGAGGAGCTGGCGCACCGCACGGGCTTGAGCGCACGCCATATCGGCGCCATCGAACGCGCAGAGATGTCCGCAACCCTCACGGTCCTCGGCCAGATTTCCGAAGCGTTGGGTGTCGAGCCGGCGGAGCTTCTGACGAAGTCACGCTAGCCGAGAAGGAATTTAGGCACTCCGGACCCGATCGGCGAAGCGTTGCACTGCTTCGAAAGCGGATCCAAAATCAGGTTTTTCGCCATAGACCATGTCGCCGAGCAACTTTGCGTAACCTTCAGCGAACTTCGTATCCTTGTGCATGAGATCGAAAGTGCGAAGGGTTTCAGCCCTTGGGTCTTCCTTGTAGGCAGGATAATCGTCAGCACGCCCTTCCGCTTCAGCCTTCATCGTTTGGAGAGCGATAGCGGCCGCCTCGTCCGCATCATAGTGTCCGTCCATGCGTAACAAGTCGTAGACGTGACGAACGAGGGTGGGATCGAGGTCTCCCAGTCCGGATAAAGCAAAACCGGCTCGGCGCCCGAGCGCAACGAACTTGTCCGCCGCGGTTTCAACCAGTCTCACGCACGCGACGTCCGCTGCCTCAGCACTAGCGCCTTTGGCTTCAGCGATAAAGGATGAGACCGAACGCGTTTCGGGGGATGTACAAATGGGAAAAGCGGAGATTTCAATCTTGATCTCCGGGCGCAAAACGCCCTCTCCTTTTGCAATGGGTTCATAGGGCAGATCGTACCGGACATATCGGTCGCTTTGCTTGACGGCGTAATGGCCTTCTACCGTGAAACCGGCCGCCTGAAGCCGATCGTTCACCTCGCCGCGCAGACGCTTGAGCGCGCCGCGCGAATTGGCCTTTTCTCCGATGATGCGCAGGTCGATGTCCTCAGACATCCGTTCGAGCAGGCGATAGGCGCGCCCCAGCGCCGTTCCGCCCCCGAACGCCAGTGTCAGCCCATCGACCTGGATATCGTGTATCGCAGCCAAGGCTCGAACGACAAACCAGTCCTTCTCGACCAGAGCCGGCGAAGGAAGGCCAAAATATTCCTGTACTTCCAGAAGAGTTTTCTGGTCCGGCTTATCGTTCAACGCGAAGCTCCGTGCGGCCATCGGATAGCCGTCGGTTGAAACGCGCCTTGACTTTAACTGTGGGGTTGACTGGGATCTGAGTGGAACGGCCTTCATTATAGGCTTTGGTGCTCTCGCTCTGCTCCCAAGGCACACCAAGTTTGTTAAGTGCCTGAAGTGCCGCGCTGTGGAAGCCGTTGGAACTAGCGACCATGAGCCGGCCGGAGATACGGGAGCGTATCGCGCGAGCGTAGACACCGTAACCCAGCCGCATCAGAGCCCCGTCGTGAACCAGGGACCTGAGAGCGCGCAAAACCTGGTCCTCGCCACTGAGATCAGCGAAATCCCGCGGAAGAAAGACGTCGGTCTTCTTCGTTCTGGCGACCCGGTTCTGGATTCTCTGCTTCAATGTCTTTGGCTGGTGCATGGTCAACTTCTTTCTGCAAACACCCGACACGCAATATATGCAAAAACCCGACACTAGACAAGAGGTCGGCGAAGACTTCGGACGCCCTTCGGGCCGTCTAACCGCTCCACCCTGAGCGGCCTTTTCTGCCTCCACATCCGCTGGCCGCAAACGAGTTCTGCCTGACGAGAGCTGTTCAGGCCGTCTGCCGTATGGCAGGAGCTGCAGATATGGCTGAGGCGTCATCGAAGTGACGATTGGTTTCCGAAGGAATAGTCTCCTCGATATTGCTCATTTTCCTCCGATCCTCGAAAGATCGATCCGCATCTCCGCTGATCCGACTAGCTTCTCGTTCTGCGGCTCGACGTCGGTCGGTGGAGAAGCTTCTTCGGCCGCAGCATCAGTCCCCCCGGTGTCGATGAGCTCACGCTGGTTGACGACTGGGCCGCCCGGATCTTCCGCCTGGAAAACGCTCGCGCCCTCGAACTCGCCGGTCTTCCAGGCGTAGACAGCATCTTCGAAGATCTGGGGGAAGACATCGTCACTATTCGGGTTGCCGTACCACTTGGCGACAATCCGCAGGACTTTTGCGAACATCGCCGTTCCCTTGCGGAGGTTTTCGCAAGGATCGACGAGATCGGGTTTCAGTTCGGACGCGTCCTTGACGCCGACACCCGCCGGGAACTGGGTCAGGCCGACACGCACCACCGCCTGGCCGACAAACCGGCGGACCTTCGCCATTGCCTCGTCCGGCGTCGTCGCTTTCGGAACGAGGATCAATCTGCCACCCGATTTGACCGTGACGGCCAGCGGATCGTTCGAGCCCGCGGCAGTCACGAACTGTTCGACGATCGCGGGCTTCAGTGAGGGGTCGGCGCATTGTTGGATCAGGGCAGCGTCGAGCATGAGGTCTCCATCGCATTCAGGTGTTGAAGGAAATCAGGAGGGGCTTATCGAACAAACGCGCCCAGGCTTCCGCATTGGCGCGTTGGATAGCGACGATGGATGTACCATTGGTCCACCAGCCGTTGCCGACGGCGACAATAGTGTCCGGCTCCTGCAGCATGGACTGCAGGACGGGCCAGACGATCAGCTGCTCGTAGCAGATCAGCGGTGCGACCTGAGCGTCGGCGGCGGCCACAGCTGGGTTTGCGAAGAAATGGGCCCGCGCGCCACCGCTCTGACTGAACAGGGCGCGCCAAGGCTGCCACATCGAGCCTGGGACCGGCATCCGCTCGCGATAAATGACGCGGGCACCGTTACGAGAGAGCGCGACCAGAACGTTGTCGTATCCGCCCGCATCGATCACGGTGGCGCCGGCGATGACGGTGACGTCACTCCCCTGCAGCGCTTTTACCCAGAGCCGCTCGACGGTGGGTGTCCAGAAGCCAAGGGAACTTTCCGGAAGTACAACGGTGCGGGCGCCGCCGGCTTTCCGATCCGTCACCGTGGCAATCAGATCACGGTGGCGCTGCATGCTGGCGTCGCGTCCCAGCGATGCTCCCATTTCGAGGTCGACCCCCTGCCAGGATTCCAGTAGTTTCGGTTCGTCCCAGGTTGTGGCGGACCAGATCCAAAAGCCTGCCAGGACAATCGCGACAGCTGGCCACATGCGGGTTACGAGGCCCACGAGGCCGGCTGTCACGGCGACCAGCCCCCACCATCCCCACCCTGGAAACAGTACGCCCGCGGCGGTGACCGGATGAGCCCAGCCGGTGATGCCGAATGGCGGAATGGCCATCAGAACCGCTGCCAGAAGATAGCGACACGGACGAGCACCCGCCTTCTTCGTCCAGAGGACCGTATGCACGATGACGAAGCCGGTGGACGCACAGAGCCAGAGCAATAAACCAGGCCAGAGGTCCGACGAATAGAAGTTGGCAACTCCCTGTGGCAATCCCCGAGATGCCGCCAGGAAATAGCCGGTTGAGACAACCGCAGCCATCCGCCTCGTTCGAGAAAGCGCCCAAAGAACTGGAAACGCGAACGCGACCGGCAGAAGCAGCACCTGGCCACTCCATCCCACCGTTCCGGCAACGATTGAAACGGTAATCAATGCGGTTGGCTGGAGCTGCTCACGGCGCATGGGTGAGCACCGGTTGTGCCAGGCCGAGGATGCCGGATGTGGGTAGGGGGCCGAAATAGCGGGAGTCATAGGAACCCCGGAACGGTGAATGGAGAAAGACACTCTCCTTCGGCACGATGCCGCCGCGATAAGGCTTCATCGGCCGACCCTTGCCGTCCCGTGTAATCAGATCGGAAAATGGAACCGGACGTCCATCGACCGTTACGCTGGTGCTGATTTCGACTTGTTGCCCGGCGACGGCGATTACCGTCTTGATGAGTGGCGCGACCGCGCTCGGGCAGGTTCCTGATCGGAGATAGCCACGCTCTCGCGCCTCATGCATGACAGGGGTTTGCGGCGGGCAAATGAAGACGAGGTCGCCAGCCGATGCCGGACGATCGAGTGCGACTATGCGCCAGAGGCCGAGGGGTTCGCTCGGAGTCAGGTTGATGCGGTAGCCGCCGATGATGGCTGCAGCAACGCTGCCCCCAACGATGGTTGTCGCCACTACCAAGAGCACGACGGCATTCGATCGCTGAGCACGTCCCATCTCACGTCCACACACTTGCGCCGTCATTTCAGGGAGAGCCCCTGGCTCTTTGTCTGGCGCAGGGTTTCCGCCTGTTTCAACGCCTCCGTGGTGCGCTCATGCGCGGCCAGCTGCTGCACCGTCCGCATCGAATTCCATGCCGATTGCACCTCGGCCTTTTGTCCGGCCGTCATCCCTGACGTGACCGCATTGAAGGTCTGCCCGTTGGAGTCCTTGGCAGCCAAAGGCAGTAAGGTCCGCTCGCCGAAACGCTCCGATACAGCCTTGGCGAAACCTTCGAGCTCGGCCTTCACCATCTTATCGGCAAGCGCATATTCGAGACCGGCCGGCAGGTCGTTCCGGTCGATCGCATCGCGCACTCGTTCGAGGGTCTGCTTTGCGTTTGCCGAGAGCGCCGGAATATCGATCGACACCTTCAGACGAACGGCGCGTTCCTCGACCTCGAACTTGCGCTCGGCTTCGGCACGCTGGCGCAGATAGCGCTCGAGATTGCGGGCCAGCGCCGGCGCGTTGGTCTCAGCCTTCTCTCGCTCCTGCTTCTCGGCGCGGCTGGCGAACATACCGGTCTTGCCCTTCAGCGCACCGAAGTGTTCAGGGTTCGATCCGATCGTCGCCAGCGTGGATTTTGCGGCAGTCTCGTCTTTCAGCATCGCATCGACATTGATCGCCTTGAACGCGCTTTCCGGCTGCGCGTAGACGAGGTGGAAACGGGTCGAGACTTCCTCCCACTGCTTCTTCAATCCGGGATCGGCGGCGACCTTGTCCTCGATCGCCTGATCGATCGATTTGGCAAAGGTGGTGATACCTGTAACCATCGGCTTGGCCTCCTTGGTGCTGGTTCGATTTGGGGATTGCGGGATGCCAAGGACGAGCCCGAGCCTGCCGGCAACGGCCGCAAGGCGGACACCAAGATTGGCAAGTTTTTGCTTCTGACTGACGAGCCATTCCAGCCGGTCACGCAGGAGCGTGCGGGCCACGTTGACGAGATTGAGGCCGCGCGCTTCAGCAAAACGAAGCGCCTGGCGATAGAAGGCGCTTTTCTCGTAGTCGAGAGTCGTTTCCTTCGCATTTCGTCGCGACAGGATCGGGATCAACCCACCGTTCTTCGCGAAAGATCTACGCCCGTAATAGACGGCAAGGTCCTCACGATGGCGCGTCATCGCAACGTAGGTCAGATGTCGATCGAGCGACAGCGACGCGAGAACCTTCACCCGGTCGACCGTGGCGCCCTGGCTCTTGTGGATGGTCGTGGCATAACCATGATCGAGGTTATTGTAGAAGCGTTGTTCGACCAGCACCTGGCGCGCATGCTCGCCATCGCCGACCTGTGCCATGATGCGGCCCCGCCCGGTCTCAACGACCTTGGCCAACATGCCGTTCTTGACCCCGAGCGAGCCTTCATTCTTGAGGAATACGATCTGGTCGCCGACCGCGAAATTGCGCTCGCCGTCCGCGGTCTTGAACATGGCCCCTTCGCCGAGAACCCCGCGTTCGATCAGCTTAATGCGGGCCATCTGGTTCAGCATGCGCACGTCCCGGCGCAGATGAGCGAGGATCAACGACGTCTTCGCTGGATCGTAATCGCGGTCCCAAGCCGTGATCAGGTTGTCGACGGCCTCGGCCTTCAGATCCGATCCGACTACCTTGCCATTGGCTCGGTAGGCATCGACTGCCTTGCCGACCTTGCCGCGCGCCAGGTCGAGCGAGGCATCGCGCATCCATTGCTGGCGTTGTCGATAGATGGTTTCGAGTTCCGCGTAGCCGATGCGATCGGCAACGGCGCGAAAGGCAGCGCCAGCTTCGATCGGCTGGAGCTGTTCGGGATCGCCGATGAGAACCAGCTTTGCGCCGGCCCTCGTCACCGCTTCAACGAACAACGCCATCTGCCGCGACGACACCATGCCGGCTTCGTCAAGGACGAAGACCGTCTTGCTGTCGAGCTGGTTCAGCCCCTCATTCCAGCGGAGCTCCCAGGACGACAATGTGCGCGAGACGATCCCGGCTTCCTTCTCCAAGCCCTCGGCAGCCTTGCCGGCAAGTGCTGCACCCACGACCCGATATCCTGCCGCTTCCCAGGCTTCGCGTGCCGCCTTCATCATCGTCGTCTTGCCGGCGCCGGCGCGGCCGATCACGGCCGCAATCCGCTCGGCTCCCGCCACATGCTCGATCGCCGTTTTCTGCTCGTCCGACAGGCGCTCATGGCGCTCGAATGTCGCGGCCAGCACTGTGTCCCGCACACCATGTGACGATCGTTGCGACAGCCAGATGGCGCGATTGGCCATCTCCGCTTCCAGCCGGATCATTTCGCGTGTGGTGTATTTGGCCGGAACCCGGGAGCCGCTGGCAAGGTCGATCCGCTCGCGCTCAAGGCGAAGCGTATCGGGGTGCAGGATGATCCGCACCATGAGGCTTTGGAACAGGGCAGGATCGTCGATGTAACGATGCAGGATCTTGGCGACATCACGCTCGTCGAACACGCTCTTCTCGCGCATGATCATGTCGATGACGAGTTTCGGACTCCGGTCGATCCGTTTCGCGTTCTCTGCTCTCCGCGCGTCCTGCAGTTCGATGCGCTCAAGCTCCAATGGCTTCGAGGCACCATCGGATTTCCGTTCGATCGCTTTGGTGCCGACACCCAGGTGGATGGTCGGTTCGAGATTGATCCCCTGCTTCTCAAACGATCGGCCATCGACGCGAAGGTCGAGACCGGCCAGCGCCAGATGCCGGTTCTGGCAAGCAAACCAGCCGTCGCGAAACGCGTTGAAATCGTCGATGCTTCCCGCCCAGAGTTCGTAGACGATCTTGCCGGCGTCGTTGCGGATCGGCTTGCCGTCTGGCCCGAGCACGGCGACTTTCTTGGCGCCGAAGCCATCTTCGTTCAGCGGCCGCAAGGTCGTCATGAGATGGACATGAGGATTGCCCGGCGCGTCATGATAGACCCAGTCGGCCACCATGCCCTTCGACGTGATGTGCCGGTCGACGAAATCCCGCACGAGCGCGATATTCTGCTCAGCC
>NZ_JAJNCY010000013.1 GCF_021026335.1 Rhizobium sp. C1 | reverse complement strand
ACATCGAGCGCTTCTACAATCCGAAGCGACGCCATTCGACACTGGGCTATCTCAGCCCGATAGAATTTGAAAACAAGGTCGGATTAGCTTAACTCGGTGTCCGATAAACTGGCAGCAGGCCACCGAGCTATTCGCAGCCCATCGGGGGAGTCGTTTCGGTGGATGTGTCAGATCCACCGCCGCCCGCGCCCCCTGATGCAATGTTCCGCACGTTACGAAACATCGCATCAGGCTCTCCTCCCGCCTGGGCCAGTCGTCGCTGGCCCATCCGGTGACGGGAGGGGTTCAGGATAATGGAGGTTGGGGAGAGCGGGGAAATTGGGTGCAGCTGGGTTGGCCTTTCCCCTTGTGGGAGAGGAAGGAAAATCAGCATCTTAGCGGAAAGCTAAGTGCTAGATTTTCCGGGTGAGGGGTCACGATCGTCCCCGGCGCTCGCCGCAATTCACCCCTCACCAAGCCTGCCACGCCAATCGGCTAACGCCTCTTGGGGCAGGCTATCCTCAAGGGGAGAGGAGGAACACCACCACCCCTCTCTTGCGATTTCTAACGCTTAGCTAAAGCTAAATGTTGAAATCGCTTTCTCCCCCACCAGGGGGGAGATGAGAGCAAGTGGCACCCTCACCTTCCCATCAGCACAACAAAAAGCCCGCGTGGATCGCTCCACGCGGGCTCTTCAATTCAAGTCGAAACGCGAGAACTTTAGTTGTTGTCGCGGTTCTTCAGGGCGGCACCCAGGATGTCGCCGAGCGAAGCGCCGGAGTCGGACGAACCGAACTGTGCGACGGCTTCCTTCTCTTCTGCGATCTCGAGAGCCTTGATCGACAGGCCGACCTTGCGGTCTTTCTTGGAGAAGTTGATGACGCGGGCGTCAACAATCTGACCAACCTGGAAACGCTCGGGGCGCTGTTCGTCACGGTCACGCGAGAGGTCAGCGCGGCGGATGAACGAGGTCAGCTCTTCATGGTTGACGAGCTTGACTTCGATGCCACCGTCGTTGACAGCCGTGACTTCGCACGAAACGACCGAGTTCTTGCGCAGGTCGCCGGAGGTTGCGGCGTCGCCGACAGCGTCCTTGCCGAGCTGCTTGATGCCGAGCGAGATGCGCTCCTTGTCGACGTCCACATCGAGAACGACAGCCTTGACGACGTCGCCCTTGTTGTATTCCTCGATGACCTGTTCGCCCGGACGGTTCCAGTCGAGGTCGGAGAGGTGCACCATGCCGTCGACATCGCCGTCGAGGCCGATGAACAGGCCGAATTCGGTCTTGTTCTTGACTTCGCCTTCGACTTCCGTGCCAGCCGGGTGGCTGTGAGCGAATGCCTGCCACGGGTTCTCAAGCGTCTGCTTGAGGCCGAGCGAGATGCGGCGCTTGGACGGATCGACTTCGAGAACGACAACGTCGACTTCCTGGCTCGTGGACAGGATCTTGCCGGGATGTACGTTCTTCTTGGTCCAAGACATTTCGGAGATGTGGATGAGGCCTTCGATGCCCGGCTCCAGCTCGACGAACGCACCGTAGTCGGTGATGTTCGTGACGGTGCCCTTGATCTTCTTGCCATCCGGATACTTGGCCGAGATGCCATCCCACGGATCGGACTCGAGCTGCTTCATGCCGAGCGAGATGCGGTGGGTTTCCTGGTTGATGCGGATGATCTGAACCTTGACCGACTGGCCGATGTTCAGGATTTCCGACGGATGGTTGACGCGGCGCCATGCCATGTCGGTGACGTGCAGCAGGCCGTCGATGCCGCCGAGGTCAACGAACGCACCATAATCGGTGATGTTCTTGACGACGCCTTCAACAACCTGACCCTCTTCGAGGTTCTGGACGATTTCCGAACGCTGTTCGGCACGCGACTCTTCGAGAACCGTGCGGCGCGAGACAACGATGTTGCCGCGGCGCTTGTCCATCTTGAGGATTTCGAAGGGCTGCGGGTTGTGCATGAGCGGCGTGACGTCGCGGATCGGACGGATGTCGACCTGCGAGCGCGGCAGGAAGGCGACAGCGCCGTCGAGATCGACCGTGAAGCCACCCTTGACCTGGTTGAAGATGACGCCTTCGACGCGTTCGCCGGCTTCAAACTTCTGTTCGAGACGACCCCAGCTCTCTTCGCGGCGAGCCTTCTCGCGCGACAGAACAGCTTCGCCGAGCGCGTTTTCGATGCGTTCGATGAAGACTTCGACTTCGTCGCCGACCTTCAGCGAGCCGTCACGTGCCTTGGCGCCGAATTCCTTGAGCGGAACGCGGCCTTCGACCTTCAGACCGACGTCGATGATGGCGACGTCCTTTTCGATGGCCGTGATGATGCCCTTGGCAACATAACCTTCAGCGAGGTCGTTCTTTGCAAAGGATTCTTCGAGGAGGGACGCGAAGTCCTCCATCTTGGATGTAGCAGACATTGAAACTCCAAAATGTGCCAAACGAGGCACTGCGCCGGGGGTTAGCGTTGTTGACAACCACAGGAAGACGTCCGCCCTGTCAAAAGGGCAATCCGGCGCGGGGACGGTCTGCGGCTCATTGCATGTATTTGACAAAACCGCTTAGGCGGTTCTGTCCAATTTCTTTGTTTTCGCAATTCCGGACGCAAAACCGCGTGGCACTTTTGCTGGAATTGCTCTTACAAGGCAGCGTCGATAAGGCGTTTCGCCGCCTGGAATGCGGCCTCTATACCCATTTCGGTCGTATCGATCAAGTGCGCATCGTCCGCTGGTTTCAAGGGGCTGTCGGCGCGGTTCATGTCGCGCTCGTCGCGCTTGATCACATCGGCCAGAACCTCCTCGAAAACGGCCGACCCGCCACCAGAAACAATCTCGTCAAACCGGCGCCTCGCCCGCACCTCGGCCGAGGCCGTCACATAGAGCTTCACGGTCGCATCCGGGCAGACCACCGTCCCGATATCGCGCCCGTCCAGCACCGTGCCGGGCACACGCCTGGAAAACGCCTGCTGCGCCTCCACCAGCGCGCGCCGGACCGCGGGCATCACCGCAATCTTCGACGCCGCCTCGCCGATCGCATGCACTGACAACACCGAACGATCCAGCCCCGAAAGATCGACCTTCAACGCCATATCCGCAGCCTTAGCCTCGTCATCCAGCGGCAACCCGGCATCCAAGAGCGCCTTGGCGCAGGCCCGATAGGTCAGCCCCGTATCGAGATGATGGAAGCCATAGGTTTCCGCAATCCGCCGCGAAAGCGTCCCCTTGCCGGCGGCGGCAGGTCCGTCGATGGCGATGACTGGCATGGGGCAAGGTCTCCGGTTGGTGTTGCGGAGGGATTTAGTGGGGAGTGGATTGCAATGCAATGATCGTCTTGATGCTTTGGGCGCGGCCTCTCCACCCTCCGTCATGCCGGACTTGGATACCGGCATCCAGCCAGCCCGCGTCTGCGGGCTGAAAGGACTCGTTTTGTAAAGGGAGTCTCTCGCGCGATGGACATCGCGCGGCTGGATCCCGGATCAAGTCCGGGATGACGGAGGAGAGGTGGTGCCTTGGCAAGGCCGATAGGTCGGCATTTGCCGCGAAAGCGTCACCGTGCCAGCGGTGGAAAGGTGGCGCTACGCCCGCCGCAACGCCGCCAGATCGCCGCTGCTCAAGGCTGGCAGGTTCGCCTCGATCTTCTCCAGCGGCCAGTCCCACCAGGCAATTTCCAGCAGTTCGGCGATCACGTCGTCCGGATAGCGCATCCGGATGATCGCCGCCGGATTCCCGCCGACGACGGCGTAGGGCGGCACATCGCAAGTGACCACTGCCGCCGCCGCGACAATCGCGCCCGCGCCGATCTTGACCCCGGCATAATCGCCGCATTCTGTCCGATCCAGACATCATGCTCGACAACGGTATCCTTCACCGGCAGGTCCTTGTAACCGAACGTCTCCGGCTTGAAGATGCGGAAAGGATACGTCGTGAACCCGTTCATCGGATGGTTGGCCGAACTGGTGATGAAATAGCTGCCCCTCGCGATCTGCACGAACTTCCCGATGATCAGCTTCTCCAGCACGCCATGCCCGAGATACGGCGCGAGGATCAGCGCAGTGTCTCCGACCGGGCCGGAATGCGTGTAGTAGCTGAACTCGCCGATCTCCATGCGCGGATGATCGATGACATTCTTCAGATAGACCGTATCGCGATAGACCGTGCCATCGGGCAGGGTGATCGGGTGGACGAGGCTTGCGTCGAGAATTGCCATGGAAGACCTGAGGGAAAGACCGTTTTGCTCAAAACGGATGTTCGGACTTTGCAGAGGCTAATTCGCAAAACGCGATGAATCGATCTCGCAGGGGTGATCGCTGAGATGAATAGTCTTGATGCTTGGCGCGCGCGGCCCCTCCACCCTCCGTCATGCCGGACCCGATCCGGCATCCAGCCAGCCCGCGTCTGCGGGCTGAAAGGACTCGTTTGAGCAAGCGAGTTTCTCGCGCGATAGACATCGCGCACTGGATCCCGGATCAAGTCCGGGATGACGGAGGAGGGGTGTTGCGTTGGGACGGCGCCAAAGATCATCTCGGTATCGAGATGTTGGAGGCCGCATGTGTCAGAAATACACTCTGAAAGCTTCACCCTTACCAAGCTGACAGATTTGTTCAGGGCGATGACTGATATGGGGCGAAGTCGCCGGTAGAGGGAGTGAGGAGGAATTCCGATTTGGGGAGAGAGAGGTTATGCAACGCGATGACCGCATATGGTGACAAGCTCCTGTTGCTGCACGTATAGGCTTCTATTATCTCAGATGTATCGATATAGTACTTGCAAGCATTATCGTGGGATAGTCCATTACCAGAGCATGCTTTGCAATGCTTTTACGAAAGGCGAGATGGCATGGAATCTAATAGCGACAATAAGAAAAACATCGATCCTGCCTCCGACGAATCGCCACAGACCTCTATTACCTTGAGCATGATCTCCGAATTGGACTTCGAGAACGTTATCGCCGGTGCCGCAACAGCTGACTGCCGTGAATACAGAGATTTATATTGGGATGCATCGAAAACAGCTGAAGACGACGGCCGCAAAGAGGATGCAATCGTTTACGCTGCCCTGAGCGCATTGTGTGGCTTCAGCTTCAGACCGAACGACGTCAATGACCCATATGGGCCGCTTGTACAAATGGACGGCAGGCGGTCTGCAATTCCTGAAGATTTTAGACGTGAAGCCGATGTTGTCGCGGCACTAGCCGAGGCTGTCACCGATAGTACCTTGAAGGCTCGTCTCTGCGATGTTGCTTGGCTGATAAACCGGCGACGCGCTGATCTGGGAGTTGCAGCGATCTCCGCATATTGCCAAACTGTTCGCGAGATTGGAACTGAAGCCAAGAAATTCGGAATAGAGAAGCCTAACGCGCATTATAGCGTGAAGGCTCGCGACTTGCTAAAGCGAGCATTATCTCTCGCTTCCATGCGCTCGGTAGGCCTTGGTCGTCCGGAAGAAGCAGATGCGCGAAGCTTGGTGGGGGAGCTTTTCCGAGGGGCGTTGGGTGAACTTGATGTTCATGCGCTTACTCGGCTAGCCAAGCTCGCCCTTGAATATGATGTCGTTCCCCCGCTTGAGATTGCTAGCACGACAGAAGCTTGGTCGCAGGCAAACGATGTCGGCGACGACCGTAGTCGGCTCGATTTTCTTCGGTTCTTGGCCTCGGCGTACCATAAAGGCGGTTCCCTGACCGATCATTATCGGTGCAGAATTCAGGCTGTCGATCTCTTAGTCAGTATGGCTCGACAAACGCAGGAGGCTTCAGCAATGCTAGCAGCGGAGCTTCTGAGTGACGCCATTGGCGAACTCCACGGAGTGCCAAACTCCAAGGAGCGAAGGCGAGAAATTCGCCACCTCCTCGTTGATGTGCAGACAAATATAGCCGATGAAATGCAGGGATTTTCCCAAGAGATTGATCTCAAGGACATTATTGCTGACAGTGAGGCGGAGTTTGAAGGGTTATCTTTGCGTGACATGTTATTCAAGTTTGCGTGCATGGCCAAATCTCCCTCACCTGAATTGCTTCGAAAGCAAGCAATCAGAAGTAATGCTGATAGCCCGCTTTCCTCAATCTTTTCTTCGTCGTTTCATGACAGAGATGGTAAGGTCTCTTACCGTTCCCCAGGCGTTGACCTAACGGCATCGCCTTCAGATGAAGCGCTTCGGGCCTCGATTGCACAATCCGAACGTCTTCGGAGGCAAATTTATGCCGCTGGTTGCATTCAAACCGGAAGGAGGATCGTAAATGAGCTCCATTCGCTAACAGACGAAACTTTTGTTGCGTTGTTTAAGCATAGCCCGTTTGTACCAAAAGATCTTATTTTCACATATAGTCGAGGTTTCCGGCGCTTCTTTCAGGGTGATTCAATAAGCGGCATATATATTTTGACACCCCTGCTTGAAGCGTCAATTCGTCATGTTCTAAAGGGCAGAGGGATCGATGTCTCGACCTTCGACAATGCGACCAAGACGCAGCAGGATCTAACTATCTCCGCGATGTTTGATCAGTTGAAGCCAGAGCTTGTTGCAGTATTCGGCGATGCCGTTGTGTTCGACATTCAAAATGTTTTCCTATCTCAGCCCGGGCCGACGATTAGGCACGAAGTTGCCCACGGACTCATGGATGACCACGGGCCGTTCGGAGCAGATGCTGCATATGGCTGTTGGTTGATATTTCGGCTGTGTATGTTTCCACTGTTTCCCTATCGAGAGAAATTTCCAGAAAATATTTGGCAATAGGTCAAATATGCCAGGACCTAACTTTGAAATCTTGGCGAGCCGTATCTCCGGTTGTTTTGTTCAAGTCTCACGGCAATTGGGCCATTAGCGAATGGAGACCTAGTTGGCCCACGAGACCGATGCCTTGGCGCGCCTTTTGCAGGAAGCATGATCGGTGCCCCCCACCCCAAAATCCCTGATGACACTCCGGCCCCAATCGGCTAACCCTCTTGGCATGAAGAACCGCGTTACCGATCCCGCCGAAAACCTCAGCTCGCTCATTCGCTGCCCGTCCGTCACGCCTGCCGAAGGCGGGGCTTTGACGGCTTTGGCGGCCATGCTTGAGCCTCTGGGCTTCAAGGTGACGCGGGCGGTGGAGACGGAGGCCGGGACGCCGGATATCGAGAACCTTTATGCGCGGCTGGGGGCCGATGGGCCGCATCTGATGTTTGCGGGGCACACCGATGTCGTGCCTGTGGGCGACGAGGCGGCCTGGACGCATCCGCCTTTTGCCGCCGAGATTGCCGATGGCATGATGTATGGCCGCGGCGCGGTCGACATGAAGGGGGGCGTTGCCTGTTTCGTCGCGGCTCTTGCCCGCGTGATCGAGAAGGATGGCGCGCTGAAAGGCTCCGTTTCGTTTCTCATCACCGGCGACGAGGAGGGGCCTGCGGTCAATGGCACGGTCAAGCTTCTGCAGCGCATGGCCGCCGCTGGCGAGCGCTGGGATGCCTGCCTTGTCGGCGAGCCGACCAATCCGGATGTGCTGGGCGACATGATCAAGATCGGCCGGCGCGGCTCCGTCTCCGGCTACATCACCGTCCATGGCGTGCAGGGCCATGCGGCCTATCAGCATCTCGCCGACAATCCCGTGCGCGGCATTCTGCAGCTCACCCAGGCGCTGATGGACCCGCCCTTCGATGCCGGTACCGACGCCTTCCCGCCGACCAATCTGGAAGTGACCAGCATCGATGTCGGCAATTCCGCCACCAATGTCATTCCGGCGCGCGCGAGCGCCATCTTCAACATCCGCTTCAACGACACCTGGACGGCCGACAGCGTGAAGGCGGAAATCCTTCGCCGGCTCAACAAGGCGGCGGCCGAGGGGAGCCTGCGCGAAGGCCGCCCGCCCGTGCGCTTCGACATCACCTGGTCGGAGCGGCCGAGCCATGTCTTCCTCACCCGCAACGAGCCGCTGATCGCCTCGCTCTCGGCAGCGGTGGAGACCGTGACGGGCCGCAAGCCGGCGCTGTCGACGACGGGCGGCACCTCGGATGCCCGCTTCATCAAGGATTACTGCCCGGTGGTGGAGTTCGGCCTTGTCGGCCAGACCATGCATATGGTCGATGAATGCGTGGCCTTGGCCGATCTCGAAACGCTGACCGAGATCTACGAAACCTTCATCCGCCAGTGGTTTGCCGCGCATGCCGCCGCTTGAGGAAGTCCTGCATTATCTCAAAGGCATCCGGCTACTCGTCAGCCTGAAGCCGCAGGGCTTTCAGTGGCTGGACCTCACCGAGCGCGGGGTTCGCCGCTCCTTCTGGGCGATCCTCTGGTGCTTTCCGCTGATGATCCCCAACTGGATCTGGTGGCACGGCATTTTTGTGGATTACACCGCGCCCGGCATGGTCTCGAGCAGCCTCTTCTATCTGCGCATGGCGCTGATCGAACTCAGCCTCTGGTTCCTGCCCTATCTCACGGTCGGGCTCGCCATGTGGCTGCGTGGCACCAGCCGCCTCTTCGACCCCATGGTCGTGACGATGAACTGGCTGAACGTCCTGATCTACATCGTCACCGGCGGCATCGCGATCCTCGAACTCATCCTGCCGCTGCCGCTCGCCTTTTGGTATTATGTGCTGCAGATGCAGCTCATCGCCATCGTCGCCGCGCAATTCGTCGTGTTCTACATGCTGGCGAAACGAAATTGGAGCGAGGCGGCCGTGCTGACGGCGGCCTCGGTGATCCCGTCCATGCTGGCCTCGGTGTGGTTGAATGATTTTCTCGGGGTTTCGCTGTAGGGGCAGGGGCGGTCCCCCATCCGTCTCCCCCCTTGTGGGGGAGATGGCGGCAGCCAGAGGGGGACTTTGCTGCGAGCTCTGAACAAGCGGCATAAAGACCCCTCCCCAACCCTCCCCACAAGGGGGAGGGAGAGCGGCCGTCGCGCCAGCCGCTACCGCAAATCCGGCGTCCGCAAATCCAGCCCGTCCCGGTAATCCACCTTCAGAAAATAGAGCCCCCAGGGCGGCGCCACCGGGCCGCAGCGCGTGCGATCCCGCGCCTCCAGCGCTGCCGTCACGTCGTCCGGCGTCCATTTGCCCTCGCCGGCGAGCTTCAGCGTGCCGGCAAAGGAGCGGATCTGGTTATGCAGGAAGCTCTGCGCCGAGGCGCGGATTTCGATCACCTCGCCGTGGCGCTGCACGTCGAGGAATTCCATCGTCCGCTCCGGGTTCTTCGCCTGGCAATGCGCGGAGCGGAAGGTGGTGAAATCATGGTGTCCGACGAGGCGCTGGGCTGCCGCATGCATCGCCTCGTGATCGAGATGCTTCTTCACCCACCACGCCCGGTTCGCCTCGACCGCGAGCGGCGCAGGCCGGTTGATGATGCGATAGAGATAGTGCCGCTTGGTGGCGGAAAAACGCGAGTCATATTGCTCGGCCACCTCCGCCGCCTCAAGGATCGAGACGCGCTCCTCGGCCAGTTGCAGATGTGCATTCAACGCATTGCGCAGCACATAGGGTTTCCAGGCTTTGGATAGATCGCAATGCGAAACCTGCCCCAGCCCATGCACGCCGGAATCGGTACGTCCCGCGCCCCCCAGCGTCACCGTCTCGCCCGTCGCGTCGAGAATGGCCTTCTCGATAACCCCCTGAACCGACTTGCCATTGTCCTGCCGCTGCCAGCCGACATAGGGCGTGCCGTCATATTCGACAGTAAGGAAATAGCGCGGCATCAGGCAAGCCTCAGCCCGACGGGTAAAGGCGTTCCGCGCAGGAACTCGCGGGCATCCAGCGGCTTGCCACCCGCCTTCTGCATGCGAACGAGACGCACCGCGCCAGAGCCGCAGGCAATCGTGGCATCTTCGCCGATCACCGTGCCTGCTTCGCCTTCGCCCTCGGCAAGGGCAGAGGCCAGAACCTTGATCCGCTCCACCTTGCCGGCGATCTCCGCCTCGAACCAGGCGCCGGGAAAGGGCGAGAGGCCGCGAATGTGGTTATGCACGTCCTTCGCCGGCTTTGCGAAATCGATATGCGTCTCTTCCTTGGAAATCTTGGCGGCGTAGAGAACACCCTCTTCCGCCTGCGGCGTCAGCGGCAGATCGCCGGCTTCCAGCTTCCCCATCGCCTCGACCATGAGCGTCGCGCCGGCTTCAGAGAGCGCGTCATGCAGCTCGCCCGCCGTCATCGTCTCGCCGATCGCGACGCGCGCGGTCAGCGCCACCGGCCCGGTATCGAGCCCGACATCCATCTTCATGACCATCATGCCCGTCTCGGCATCGCCCGCCATGATAGCCCGCTGGATAGGCGCGGCCCCGCGCCAGCGCGGCAGCAGCGAGGCATGGCCGTTATAACACCCAAGCCGCGTGCCTTCGAGGATCGCCTTCGGCAGCAGCAAGCCATAGGCTACGACCACCGCGACATCGGCATTGAGCGCGCGAAAGGCTTCACGATCCTCTTCCGCCTTGAAATTGACGGGCGTGCGCACCTCGATGCCGAGCGCCTCAGCCGCCTCATGCACGGGCGACGCCTTCAGCTCCAGCCCCCGCCGCCCCGCCGGCCGCGGCGGCTGCGAATAGACCGCCACGATGTCATGCCCTGCCGCATGAAGGGCGTTGAGCACCAGAACGGAAAAATCGGGCGTGCCCATGAAAATGATGCGAAGCGGCATAGGTTCAGGTCCAGTTTGCGGGATCAGCGCTCTTCAAACGGATTTACGAGCGCCAAATCAAGCCCTTCGAAGTCTTTTATGTTGCGCGTCGCCAACGTTCCGCCGTGAACGGCGCAGATCGCGGCGATCATTCAAGTTCCGGCGGCTCGCGCTCAGGAGCAGAATGGCGGCTTGTATCTATTGCGCTGATAAACCGGTCGCACGCCGCCTCATCTAGATGCGCAGCTGAAAAGGCCGCGCGCAGCCGGTAATAAGCGGCTTCCCCGCCTTCGGAAGGTTCAAGATTTTCCGGAGTGATGCCGGAAGATTTCTGCTGCATTGCGTACCTCCTCCTATTTCAAAGGATGGAAACGCCGACGCTACCATTCAATCAAAACTTCGGCAGTCCGCCGGTCTTGCTGGCCTTGGTGAATTTCTTCACCACCATGTCGCGCTTCAGCCGCGAGATGTGGTCGATGAAGAGGACGCCGTCGAGATGGTCGATCTCGTGCTGCAGGCAGGTGGCGAGCAGGCCTTCGGCGGCGATCTCCTGCTGCTTGCCGTCGCGGTCGATATACTTCACCGTGATCGCAGCCGGGCGCTCCACTTCGGCATAATAGCCGGGAATGGACAGGCAGCCTTCTTCATAGGTCGAGCGGGCATCGGATAAGCCGACGATTTCCGGGTTGATGAAGACCTGCGGTTTCTTGCCTTCCTCTTCCTTCGCAACATCGATGACCAACAGGCGCAGCGGTTCACCGACCTGAATGGCGGCCAAGCCGATGCCGGGCGCGTCATACATGGTTTCGAGCATATCGTCGGCGAGCTTGAGTACGCCGGAATCGACCTTCTCCAGAGGTTTGGAAACCTGTCTGAGAACCGGATCGGGAAGAATGATAAGAGGCTTGATCGTCATGGGCCTCAATTAGCTCATGAAGGACGGGCTTTCAACTGGAACAGGCCGCAAATTCCTCAACCCGCGCGGCGCATAGGTTGGGGCCTCGCCTGCCCGGTCTCGCGGGGATCGCGGGTCTTCAACCCGTGCAGCGAATTTGCCAGCTGGTCGATCAGTTCGCTCAGCTGATGCGTGCTGTTCGATGTGCTTTCCACCATATGCGCATTCTTCTGCGTGATGCCGTCCATGGCGGCGATTGCCTGGTTAATCTCCTGCAAGCCGCTCGACTGTTCGGCTGCAGCCACCGAGATGCCGGAAATGATGCGGTTCAGTTCGGAAATCCGCTCTGTGATGTTTTCCAGCGCGGAGCCCGACTTGTTGACCAGCGCCACGCCGGTGCGCACCTGGTTGGAACTGGCCGAAATGATCGTCTTGATCTCCTTGGCGGCAGAGGCCGAGCGCTGCGCGAGTTCGCGCACCTCCTGCGCCACGACCGCAAAGCCGCGGCCCGCTTCGCCAGCGCGCGCTGCTTCCACGCCGGCGTTCAAGGCAAGAAGGTTCGTCTGGAAGGCGATCTCGTCGATGACGCCGATGATCTTGGAAATGTTCTGCGAGGACTGCTCGATCTCGTCCATGGCCGAGACCGCTTCGGCTACCACGCGGCCGGATTCCTGCGCCACATTGAGTGCATCCGAGGCGACGTTTGCCGCCGAATGCGCGCCGCTGGCGCTGGTGGCCACGCTCTGTGTCAGTTCATGGAGCGCGGCGGAGCTTTCCTCGATCCCGGCGGCCTGCTGTTCGGTGCGTTCCGCCAGCTGGTCGGCGGAAAGCGAAATGCCTGCAATCGAGCTGCTGGCTTCCTCGGTGATCGTCTGTGCCAGACCCAGCGTCTGGCGCAGGCGTTCGGCGCTCGTGTTGAAGCTCTCGGCCATGCGTCCGAAAAGCCCGTCGCCGCCTTCTTCCATGCGATATTCGAGATCGCCGTTCGACATGGCCGAAAGCGCCACATTCAGCGCGGCAATGGCGATGTCCTGCGCTTCTTCGTTCCGGCGTCGCTCGGCTTCAGCAGCCTCGCGGCGCTTGTCCAGTTCCTCAAGATAGACCGAAATCGCGTAATCCATGTCCAGAAGCGCCGACTTGACCATCACGGCCACATCCGCGCCGATCTGCTCCGCGCCGCCCTTGCCGAAGCGCGAGGGCCAGCGCGCCTTCACGACATGTCCGATCATGCTTTCCAGCAGCAATGCATAGCCGGCGATATACCAGCGTGGTTCGAGCCCGATGCGGGCATGGGCGTGGCCGACGGCCGTCACGCCCTGAACATAGGCGCCATCGAAGGCGCCGGCAGCGACCTTACCCCAGTGTTCCTTCTGCCGCCCTTTCGCGAATTCGATGTGCCGGGCGTCACGGAAGAAGGCCGCCATCTGCGGATGCTGGATCATCAGACCGTAGAAGCGCTCGAGCCCCGGCGAAAGCGAGGCCACGATGTCGCCTTCCATGGCGCGAAGCCGCGCCAGTGCGGCCTCGTCCATGCCCAGAAACGCCAGGCGCTCGCGAAGTTCGGCCGTCGAATTTATGTCGGTCATGTCGTCCCACCAAACCTTCCATTATAAGGTGAACAATTCACGATTGCTAATTAACAAACCTCTAATTTCACCGGCAAGAAGTCACGATCGGCAAATATACATTGAATTTCATGCATCTGTCGTGCCGGAGCCAGCCGGGATATCCGCAGGTCGACACGAGAACAGAGGTGGAACATTTGCTCGAATCTGCTAAGGTCGTGCCATGCAGACCGACACGTCCCTTACCGCCCCGCTCTTCACCCTATCAGGCGTGCCCGTCAGTCCCCTTCTGCTGGCCGGCGCGGGGGCGCTTCTCATCCTCGTCCTTGCGCTCGTCATCGCGATGTCGGCGGCGCGGGGCCGCCGCTCTGCCGAAGAACTGACAGGGTTGCTGGCCGTCCAGGCCCAGGCGGCGGAGGCACGTCTTGCCGAAATCGTGCGGGCGCAGGCCGAGATGCAGGGGCGCATGTCCTCCATGGCCGAGATTTTCGGTACGCGTCAGGCCGAGCTCAACAAGGCGATCGGCGACCGGCTCGACGGCATGACCCACCGGCTCGGCACCTCCATGACCGAGCAGACCAAGGCAACACATGAGAACCTGCGCCGTCTGCAGGAACGTCTCGCCGTCATCGATACGGCGCAGAACAACATCCAGTCGCTCGCCAAGGATGTGGTCGGGCTGCAGGCAATCCTTTCCAACAAGCAGACGCGCGGCGCCTTCGGCCAGTCGCGCATGGAAACGATCATCGCCGATGGCCTGCCGATGGGCGCCTACGAGTTTCAGGCGACACTGTCGGACGGGTCGCGTCCGGACTGCCTGGTGCGCATGCCCAACGGCCAGCCTTCGCTGGTGGTGGACGCCAAGTTCCCGCTGGAGTCCTACAATGCGATCCGAGATGCCGGGTCGCCGGAGGCGGCCAAGCTCGCCGCGCAGAATTTCCGCCGCGACCTCGACATTCACATCTCCGACATCGCTCGCAAATATCTGATCAAGGGCGAGACGCAGGATATTGCCTTCATGTTCGTGCCCTCGGAATCGATCTTCGCCGAGATTCACGAGAATTTCGAAAGCGTGGTGCAGAAGGCGCACCGGGCCCGTGTCGTCATCGTCTCGCCATCGCTGCTGATGCTCTCGCTTCAAGTCATCCAGTCGGTGCTGAAGGATCAGCGCATGCGTGAACAGGCGCATCTGATCCAGGGCGAAGTGGTCCGGCTGATGGAAGACCTGAGCCGCCTCGACGAGCGCGTGCAGAAGCTGCAGACGCATTTCGGCCAGACGCAGAAGGATGTCGAACTGATCGCCACCTCGACCACCAAGCTGATGAAGCGCGGCGCGAAGATCGAGGAAATGGAGTTCGAAACACTGTCTCCGGGCGACGCTCACGAGGAGCGCAGAAGCACCACGCCTCAGGTCGAAAGCCGCACCGGCATGCTCAAGCTCCGCGTGGTTGACGAGGACTAGGGTGAAATGCAATCTGCGGCGCATTCGTCATAGAAGAGTACGCGCATGGTTACCGTTTTCGGCTCCATCAACATGGACCTCATTGCCACCACGGACCGCCTGCCGAAGCCGGGCGAAACCGTTGCCGGCCGCTCGTTTGCCACCGCCGCCGGCGGCAAGGGGGCCAATCAAGCGCTTGCCGCCACGCGTGCCGGGGCCTCCGTGAAGATGGCCGGCGCGGTGGGTGACGATGCCTTCGCGAAGGACGCGCTGGCGCTTCTGGCCGAGGGCGGGGCCGACCTCTCGCTCACGAAGACCGCAGCAGTTCCCACCGGGACAGCCCATATCCTCGTCGGCGGCGATGGCGAGAATGTCATCGTCGTGGTGCCCGGCGCCAATGGTGAAGTCTCGGAAGCGGACGCCGAAAAGGCGATCGCTGCCACGGAGACGGGCGGCTACCTGATGGTTCAGCTCGAAGTCCCGCCGGCCTCGGTCGAGACGGCACTGACGCTCGCCAAGGCCAAGGGCGTGACCACGGTCATCAACACCGCGCCGCTGACGGCGGATGCCGCACGGCTTTCGGCGCTGGCCGATATCGTCATCTCCAACGAGACCGAATTCGAGCTGCTGATCGGCAGAAGCGGTCTTTCGGCAGAGGCACGCCTCGCCGCCATGCATGACCTCGCCCGGAAGACCGGCCAGACGCTCATCGTCACACTGGGTGCCGATGGCGTCGTGGCTGTCCGTGACGGCAGTATCCACAAGGCCCCGAGCCTCAAGATCACCCCGGTCGACACGGTCGGCGCGGGAGACACGTTCTGCGGCTATCTCGTCGCCAGCCTGGACGCGGGCCTCGATTTCGACTCCGCACTGACGCGCGCGGCCAAGGCCGGTTCGCTGGCCTGCCTCAAACCGGGCGCCCAGCCGGCAATCCCGATTGCCGCCGAGTTGGATGGTTGACTGGGGTGTAAAGCCGCAACAAACGCTGCCGCCCCAACGGCTCAGACTTGGGGACACCGATCCAGGGACACAAGCTGGAGGACCATCGGGCTCGCGACACCGCGAGCCGCCTGATCACGCCTCAGAAGCCTCCAAAGCGCTGATACATATGCAGCGCGCGTTCGGCATCTGTCGGATTGCGCTTCAGCGGTTCCTCCGCATCGAAGGGGCGTTCCTCGATTTCCGGCTCCTCGCGGCGTTCGGCCTGGTCGCCGTCGCCATGCCAGAGCGATTGGCCGTTTTCATCCGTCATCTCCTCGCCATCCTCGTCGCGGCCGGCCTGCTCGCCAAAGCCGCGGCGGTTGCGCTTTTCCTCGTCCTCCGCAACGAACGGATAGGGAATTTGCGCGAAGGGAACCGGCTCCGGCAGGCGGGCCTGCGCGGCCAGCGCAAGTTCGGGAAAGCGGGCCGGATCGGCCTTGGCGGCCGTCTGCTGGGCAAGTCGGATCAGGTGGTCGATATCGATCGTCTCGACATGCTCCGATGTGGCAGGACGGGAAAAAAGCGGGATGACCTTGCCTTCGAGCGCGCGAGCCGCCTCATGCGCCTTGCCGGCAATCACCGGCGCAGGATCATGGACGAGTTCCGGCTCCACGGGCGTCGCGGTGAGGACGGGCTTCTGTGCCTGTCCGGCAACGGCGGCACCCGCCGGCGCGAAGGTCTGTGCGGCCTCGGCCTGCTGGGCAAGCGCCGCCACGGTCTTCAGGACATCGGCGGCGCGCGTGGCGACGTTGGCAACCACGACATTGAACCCGCGCAACACCTGCATGGTCGGCTGACCCGCTTCGTGATCCGTGAGGGCGGCGTGGCCATCTGCCGGTGCGGCGGATCCCGGCAAGGCCGGGGTTTCAAGCTTGCCGGCGGCCGGAGATGCGCCTGCACGCAATGCCGCTGCGGCATCCGGAGTGAGCGCTCTTGCCTGTGCGGGGCGGGCCGGGGCCACGGCGGCCTCTGTTTCAGATGCGGCATCCCCGGCCTTTTCCGGCGCGGCGTCCGCTTCGGCATTTGCCGGCGCATCGGGGCTTTTGGCCGTTGAAGCACCCGTCATGGCAGCGGCCTTTTGCGCGGCGATGACGTTGGGAGCCGGCGTCGCGTTCTGTTCGTAGCTGTCGATGGCATTCTTCAGCATCTGCTGCAGGCCATCAGCGCCAGGATCTTCGGCAATCGCGACCAGACGTGCGGCAGCAGGCGAGGCCGGATCGGCAAGAGCGGCAGCAAAGGCCTGCGGCTCGATCTTCAGCGTGCCGAGATGGGATGCATCGCGGGCGGCAAGCAATGTGGCGGCAGGCAGCTGGCGAATGAGGTCAGCAAGACGCCTGGCGAAATCGCGCGGCGGCTCGTCCGGCATCGGCGTTTCGCCCAGCGATGTGGCGAAATCAATAGCAAGCTGCGTCAGGATGTCTTCGGCATCAACCTGGCGCGAGGCCAGAAGATCGGCAAGCTGGCGCAGCGAGGCCAGCGTTTCGCTGGCTGCACCCTGCTGTGTCACAGTGACGGCGGATGGCGGGATGGCGGATTGCGTCTGGCCTACGGCGGCAGGTGCGTCGGGACGCGCTTCCCTCTGCCCTATAGCGGGGGCGGCCAAAGGCTGGGTCGAGATCGGGGCATTCACTGGAGGAAGCATGGGCGACCTCATCCGGGGTTGGAATGAAGGAAACGCAAGATCACACGCCGCGGCGCGGAGCATACATCGCCCGCCTCATGCCGTTCGCCGGGCCTCCGCTGCAGCCGAGGCTGCGATGCCTTTCACGGCATCCAGAGACGCGAATTCTGATTCATCAGCCTATGCCTCAAAAGTTAACAAAAGGTTAACGCCGCGCTTCGGCGTTAACTTCCTGCTCACATCTGCGCATGGGGATCAGCTATGGGCGAAAATGTCGGTTTCTTCCCAGCCGAGCAGGTCGAGCTTGGAACGAGTCGGCAAGAATTCGAAACAGGCCTTCGCATGTTCGATGCGGCCGTCGCGCAGAAGCCGTTCCATCAGCTTGTCCTTCAGCGCATGCAGATGCAGCACGTCGGAGGCCGCATATTCGAGCTGCGCCTGACTCAGCGTGGCGGCCGCCCAATCGGATTGCTGCTGCTGCTTGGACACGTCGACATCGAGCAGTTCCTTGAGATTGTCCTTCAAACCATGACGATCAGTGTAGGTGCGTGTCAGACGCGAGGCGATCTTGGTGCAGAAGACGGGTGCCGTCGTGACGCCGAATGTGTGAAAGAGCACGGCGATATCGAAACGGCCGAAATGAAAGATCTTCTCGCGGGCCGGATCGGCGAGCATGGCGACGAGATTCGGCGCCTCCTTCTGGCCGGGGGCGATGCGGATCACGTCGGCGGTGCCGTCGCCGGGCGAAAGCTGCACGACGCAGAGCCGGTCGCGGCGCGGGATCAGCCCCAGCGTTTCCGTATCGATGGCGATCGCGTTCGTATAGCGGGCGGCGTCCTCGGCCGAAATATCGCCTTCATGATAACGGATGGGGCTCGTCATGTTTCGTCTCCGATTGCCTGTTTGCTAGCGCTATAATGCCAAATGCCGCTCACGTCCAACATGCTGGACAAGTGCGCGCGCAATGCCCATATCATTGGAGAGTTTTTTGAAGAGCATCGGTGTGGGCGGCCACCGATGACAGGAAAGAAAAATGTCAAAACCGATCTTGCGCGCCCTCGCCACCCTTGTCCTCCTCATCGCCGGTGCGTCTGCATGTCTTGGCGCGGAAAAGAACATGTTCAAGGATCTGCCGGGCGTGGTTCCGCCCAAGGGCTTTTCCACCAACTGGCAGGAGCGCCCCGATTGCAACTCTCAGATCGTTTCGCCCTACTATCAGGGGCGTCGGCAATTGCCGATCCGCATGTATTCCTGCAAAAACGGTCTCGTCACCTATGAAAGCACCATCTCGCCCGGCTTCAACCCGCCGGCAGGAGACCCCTATGTGCATGGCGAGAACCTGCAGGGTTTTCCCGGCACGCCCAATTGATGTGATACGGAGGGAAGAACGCTGAACTATCAGGCGTGTCCGGCCCCGCCGATCGCGGGCGTTGCCAGCGTTTCGAATGACGGCCGCGCCAGCAGATAGCCCTGCATGAGCCCGGCGCCGAGTTCTTCCAGAACCGCCATCTCCGCGGCCGTTTCCACGCCCTCGCACAAGTGCGTCACGCCGAGATCCTCAAGCATGCGCAACGTATGCCGGACGATGATTCGCTTTGTGGGGTCGGTGTCGATGTCGCGGATCAGCTCCATGTCGAGCTTGACGATGTCGGGCCTGAATTTTGCAAGCAGGGACAGTCCGGCATGCCCTGCGCCGAAATCGTCAATCGCCGTGCGGAAGCCCATTTCCCGATAGGTCGACAGAATATTGAGGACATGGGCGGTGTCCATCTTCTCGTCTTCGGTGAATTCAAAAATGATGTTGCGCAAGGGGAAGTTCAGCCGCTCCGCCGTGGCGAGCGTCTGGCGGATGCAGGCGCGTGGTTCATAGACGGCATTCGGCATGAAATTGATCGACAGTTTCAGATCGTCATCGGCGGGATACAGGCTCGCCGCCAGACCGATCGCCTTCACACGGCATTGCTGATCGAAATAATAGCGATTGTCGTCGGTGACCTTCGACAGGACACTATAGGCCCCCTCGCCGCTCGGGCCGCGCACCAGCGCTTCATGACCGTAGATCTGGCGGGTGTGGATATCCACGATGGGCTGAAAGGCGATCGAAAAGGGAAGATCGAATTTTTCGCCGCGCTGGCAGCCTTCGCATCCGGTCGACATATGTTTCCTTGAGTCAAGATTCGGACGCCCGTCATGCTGCGAACGTGGAATGGCTTCGTTATCAACGTCGCCAGCTTGATGCAATGAGACGCTTTTCAACATTAGCGCGGGGAACTTTAAGAAACGTAACGATGACGACCGGGCGTAAATCTTCTCGTAAGGCGACGCGTGGTCGTGCGCCATGTCGAGAGAAGCCCGGGTTGATCCTGGAGGCCTGCCGGATGCCAACCAGCCGGCCGGCAGGATGGCCGGATTGAACAGGGAGAGGCTGGAAACCAGGCAACAAAAAAGCCCGGTAAAACCGGGCTTTTTGAGCTGTTTCATCAAACGTGAAACGGGAATTGGTGCCCAGAAGAGGACTCGAACCTCCACACCCTTGCGAGTACCAGCACCTGAAGCTGGCGCGTCTACCAATTCCGCCATCTGGGCGACGGGTTGCGATGTAGTGGGGCGCGCTTTGTCTGTCAACAGCGTTTTTGAACTTTGTGCGACAAAGTTCAATTTCGTGTTCAGCCGTCGTCCTGACCGGTCGAATGACGATCGGTGTGGCCGAGATCGCGGTCCGGGTCGATGATGTCGCGGATGCGCTGCTTGAGTTCCTTCGGCCCTGGAAAGCCCCCGTCGCGCCTGCGCTCCCAGACGAGGTCGCCATTGACGCGGATTTCGAAATTGCCGCCCGTGCCGGGTATCAGAGCCACTTCGCCCAGGTCCTGACCGAAGGTGGAGAGCAGTTCCTGCGCCATCCAGCCGGCGCGCAGAAGCCAGTTGCACTGAGTGCAGTAGAGAATCGTGACGCGGGGCTTCGGGTTCATCGGGGCCTGACCTTTCCATTCCATCGCTATTTGGCCGGATGGGTGCGGCAAAGACTTCCCAATCCGAAAAAAATGCTTATGACAATTTCCATTCTGATTTCAACAAAGGCGTCCCATGACCACGTTTGACGTGCTGACGGTCGGCAATGCGATTGTCGATATCATTTCCTCCTGCCCGGAAAGCTTCATTACCGAAAACGGAATCGTGAAAGGCGCCATGAACCTCGTGGACGCGGATCGCGCCCAGATGCTTTACGGCAAGATGGGTCCGGCGCTCGAAGCCTCAGGCGGCAGCGCCGGCAACACGGCGGCGGGCGTCGCCAATCTGGGCGGCAAGGCCGCCTATTTCGGCAAGGTGGCGCACGACCAGCTCGGCGACATCTTCGCCCACGACATCCGCGCGCAGGGCGTTCACTTCGAAACGAAGCCGCTTGAGGGTGGTGCCCCCACCGCACGCTCGATGATCTTCGTGACGCCGGACGGCGAGCGCTCCATGAATACCTATCTCGGTGCCTGCGTCGAGCTGGGCCCGGAAGACGTGGCCGCCGATGTGGTGGCAACCTCGAAGGTCACCTATTTCGAAGGCTATCTGTGGGATCCGCCGCGCGCCAAGGATGCGATTCGCGAATGTGCCCGCATCGCCCATGAAAACGGCCGCGAAGTGTCGATGACGCTGTCCGACAGCTTCTGCGTCGGCCGCTATCGCGACGAGTTCCTCGAGCTGATGCGTTCGGGCACGGTCGATATCGTATTCGCCAACCGTGCTGAGGCGCTGGCGCTTTACGAGACGGAAGACTTCGAGGCTGCGCTGACCGCCATTGCGCGCGATTGCAAGCTCGCCGCGGTGACCATGAGCGAGGAAGGCTCGGTCATCGTGAAGGGCGACGAGCGCATCTATGTTCCGGCCATTCCGGTCGACACGGTTGTCGATACCACGGGCGCCGGCGATCTTTACGCCTCGGGTTTCCTGTTCGGCTATACCACCGGTCGCGATCTCGCCACCTGCGGCGCGCTCGGCAGCCTTGCCGCCGGCATCGTCATTCAGCAGATCGGGCCGCGTCCGCGCATTTCGCTGAAGGATGAGGCCCGCAAGATCGGGCTTTTGTGACGGCAAGCCTTATTTGAAGGCTTCGCCTGGATAGGCGCCCCAGATTTCGGCCTGATGGAGCCATCCTTCGGTTCCATCAACCTCCGCCTCGCACCAGTCGCCGGTGCATTCCTTCAGCTTGACGAGAACGCCGGGCTGAAGCTTGGCGATCACGTTGGCATCCTTGGCCGCATTGCGGCGCAGATTGACGAAGATATTGTCGCCCTTTTCCCGCATCCACGGGGCGGCGACGGCCGTGCGCTGACCGGAGAGCATGGAGTGATAGACCCAGCCCTCCGTGCCTTCCGCATCGCGGATGCGCCGCCAGTTCTCGAATTCGGCAATGATTTCGACCGGCAGACCGGAGCGCATGTACAGCCAGGAGGCTGCATATTCGGTGCCCGGCCCGACGCGCATGTTGACGCGGCTCGACTTGAGGCTGGCAAAGCGCGGAAGCGGCAGGCCGGTGGCGCTTTTTGTCACGGCCTGGGCGTTGGCCTCATTGGCCTGGACGACGGTCAATCCGGCGGCAAGAGCGAATATCGTTGCCATGATCTGTCTGGAGACGCGATTGAAAGCCATTGCGATGCGGTGCCTGTGTTCTGATATTTGACAAGGGAGCCGTCGAAAGACCTGTGCGCAGACGCCCATCGTCGCCTCAAATTGCGAGAAAGGTTTGTCTTCGCTGACGGGTCTGATAAAAATCGCGACGACACCAACGGTCCGGACTGCGGCGCAGCCGCGCTCCACGCCCAAGGTTGCGATAACTTGGTTAAAGACCTCTGAACAAGGCGATGAAAGCCGATGACAACAAGAAAAAAGCCCAAGGTCTACATCACGCGCAAGCTGCCTGAGGCGATCGAAACGCGCATGCGCGAACTTTTCGACGCCGAACTCAATCTCGACGACCGGGCCCGCACCCAGCCGGAGCTTGTGGCGGCGGTGAAAAGCGCCGACGTCCTCGTGCCGACCGTGACCGACCGGATCGACGCGGCGCTGATCGAGCAGGCCGGGCCGCAATTGAAGCTGATTGCCAGCTTTTCCAACGGCGTCGACAATATCGATGTCGAGGCAGCCGCGCGCAAGGGGATCACCGTCACCAACACGCCGAACGCACTGACGGAAGATACGGCCGACATGACCATGGCGCTGATCCTCGCCGTGCCGCGCCGCCTCACCGAGGGCGCACGGGTTCTGACCGACAATCACGGCGAATGGGCAGGCTGGTCGCCGACCTGGATGCTCGGGCGGCGCATCTTCGGCAAGCGGATCGGCATTATCGGCATGGGCCGCATCGGCACGGCCGTTGCACGGCGCGCCAAGGCCTTTGGCCTGTCGATCCATTACCATAACCGCAAGCGCGTCAGCCCGCAGACGGAAGAGGAACTGAACGCGACCTATTGGGACAGCCTCGACCAGATGCTGGCCCGCGTCGATATCGTTTCGGTCAACTGCCCCTCGACACCGGCGACCTTCCATCTGATGTCGGCGCGCAGGCTCGAGCTGATGCAGCCGACCAGCTTCATCGTCAACACGGCGCGCGGCGACGTGATCGATGAGGACGCGCTGATCAAGAGCATTCGCTCCGGCAAGATCGCCGGCGCCGGACTCGACGTGTTCGAGAACGAGCCGAGCGTCAATCCGAAGCTTCTGAAGCTTGCCGAACAGGGCAAGGTCGTTCTGCTGCCGCATATGGGCTCGGCGACGCTGGAAGGCCGCATCGACATGGGCGACAAGGTGATCATCAATATCCGCACCTTCTGCGACGGACACAGGCCGCCGGACCGGGTGCTGCCGGCGCGAATCTGAACAGGGAAACGACGCGAATGATCTCCTGCGCCCGTCGCTGAACTGGCGTTCGCAGGAACGACATGGAAGCGCGCTAAGAGCGGGCAGCGCGTTCGCGGTTCCTAGAGAAGCCTTCGCTTGAGCCTTCCCGCCTGCGCGATTCAACGCGCTGAATCCAATTGACGTTTACGTCAAGGTTATGTAACTGGGATAAGGCTTGAATAGGCGCGGGTAGCGTCTATTTTAGTTGTAGGCGGGAGGAAACGCCGCGCCCCAAAGGCGAGGCAAGCCATACGGGAGTTGAGATGACACAGGCTGCCACCAATGCTCAAGGTTCGGATATGTCCCGGCCCTGGCTGAAGTCCTATCCGCCGGGCATGCCCACGGCCATTGCACCGCCACCCTATCGCTCGCTGGGCGACATGATCGAGCAGAATTGCCGCCGCTATGCAAGCCGAGTCGCCTATGACGGCATGGGCAAGACCATCACCTATGGCGAGCTGGAGACGCTTTCTGCCAAGGTGGCCGGCTGGCTGCAGGCGCAGGGGCTGAAAAAGGGCGACCGCGTCGCCATCATGATGCCGAACATCCTGCAATATCCGGTGGTCGTCAGCGGCATCCTGCGTGCCGGCATGGTCGTCGTGAACGTCAACCCGCTCTACACGCCACGCGAGCTGGAACATCAGCTCAACGATTCCGGCGCAAGCGCCATCTTCGTTCTGGAGAACTTCGCCACGACGGTTTCCGCGGTCGTTGCGCGGACACAGGTCAAGAAAGTCGTTGTCGCCTCGATGGGCGACCTGATGGGACTGAAGGGCCACATCGTCAATTTCGTCGTGCGCCGCGTCAAGAAGCTGGTGCCGGAATGGTCTATTGCCGGCCACGTCGCGTTCAAGTCGGTGATCGCCGCCAACAAGCGTCTCTCGCCTGTGGAGGTTTCCCCAAGCGACATCGCTTTCCTGCAGTATACGGGCGGGACGACGGGCGTTTCGAAGGGCGCGACGCTTCTGCACTCGAACCTGCTCGCCAACATCGCCCAGAACGTCTTATGGATGAAGCCGGTCGAAACGCGGCCGGGATTTCCCGAGCAGCTGATTTATGTCTGCGCGCTGCCGCTCTATCACATCTTTGCCCTGACGGTGAACATGTTCATGACGCTGGAACAGGGCGGGCTCAACATCCTGATTGCCAATCCGCGCGACATTCCCGGTTTCGTCAAGGAAATCAGCCGCTACAAGTTCAACGTCCTGCCGGGGCTCAATACGCTGTTCAACGCGCTGGCGAACAACGAGGACTTCAAGAAGCTTGACTTCTCGGGCCTCATGCTCACGCTGGGCGGAGGCATGGCCGTGCAGCGTCCGGTGGCCGAGCTTTGGCAGAAGGTGACGGGCTGCTTCATCGCGGAAGGTTATGGCCTGTCCGAAACCTCGCCGGTGGCCACAACCAATCGCGCTGACGGAACCGAATATACCGGAACCATCGGTCTTCCGGTTCCCTCCACCGATATCGACATCCGCGACGAGGACGGCAACAGCCTTCCCCTCGGCGAGACGGGCGAAATCTGCATTCGCGGCCCGCAGGTCATGGCCGGCTACTGGAACCGTCCGGAAGAGACCGCGAAGGTGATGACGCCGGACGGCTTCTTCCGCAGCGGGGATATCGGCTTCATGACGCCGGAAGGCTATGTGAAGATCGTCGACCGCAAGAAGGACATGATCCTCGTGTCCGGCTTCAACGTCTATCCGAACGAGATCGAGGAATATGTGGTCACCCTGCCGGGTGTGCTGGAATGCGCTGCGATCGGCGTACCGGACCCGCATTCGGGCGAGACGGTGAAGCTCTTCATCGTCAAGAAAGATCCGAACCTGACCGAAGCGGACGTGAAGGCGCATTGCGCCAAGGGCCTGACCAATTACAAGCGGCCGAAATATGTCGAGTTCCGCGACAGCCTGCCGAAATCGAATGTCGGCAAGATCCTGCGCAAGGAATTGAGGGGCTGATTTCAGTCTGTCAGACCAGCTGCCAAGCCGCCCCTTAAGGGCGGCTTTTTCTAAGAGCGTTTCAGCATTTAGAGCGTTTCACCATTTAATGGAAACGGTGGAACGCTCTATCTCTTTGTTTTCACGCAATTGCGGACGCGAGGCCGATTTCCATTTTCGGCTGGGAATTGCTCTTATCGGCCCAAAAGAAAAAGGCCGCTTTCGCGACCTTTTTCCCTATTCACTCGATTGCTTCCGACTTACCGGGTCGACCCCGTGATCGCACACGGATCGACGCCGTAGGCCGGTGCGCACTCGGCCTTGGAGGCGATCGCGGTCGGGGCCGTGAAGGAGGCGCCGAGGATGATCAGCGCCGAGCATGCGAAGAAGATTGCAATGGATTTGCCCATGATGAAGTATCGCCCTGTGAAACTTTTTTGCCGTCCCCGGGAGGCGGCGCGTCCCTTGCTTGGGTGCGCGAGGTCTACGCCTGGCCCGTATGAAGATCAATAACGGAGTAACCTGAATCCGAGGTTAAGGCGCATGTGAAAAATTTGTGGTGCATTTTCGCAACGTCGCAACCTGAGACAGCTTTGCCGCATTTGCCTCAACCCCCGCCGACTCGATGGCCGAGCGGGTTTTGAGGAAAACCTGAGGCTCAGGCGGCCTTGCCGGTGCGGGCATACTGCCCCTGAGGACGGAAGTGGACGAGGTAGGACGGGATGATCGAGGCAACCAGCGTGGGCGTCACGCCGAGCGCGGCGAGCGTACGACCCTCGGCTTCTGCTTCCTTGGAGACGACATTGTCGGACTTCAGGAGCTTGACCTGATCGGCCGTGATCGGCGGGGTCAGAAGCGGGATCAGCGACGCGATCGATCCGATCAGCGAAGCGATCGGGAAGGGCAGCGAGATGAACGGCGTGTCACGATCGATCTCGGCCAGCATGATCTCGAGACACTGGCGGAAGGTCAGGACCTCCGGACCTCCGAGCTCATAGATACGGCCGGGCAGCGCCTTGCCGTCAACCAGGTTTGCCACCGCTTCGGCGATATCGCCAACATAGACTGGCTGGAAGGCCGTCTTGCCGCCGCCGATCAGCGGCAGGAAGGGGGCCGTGCGGGCCATGTCGGCGAACTTGTTGAAGAACTGGTCTTCCGGGCCGAACACGATGGAGGGACGCAGGATCGTGGCGTCGGGCAGGATTTCGCGTATCGCCTTTTCCGCCATGCCCTTGGTGCGGGCATAATCGGAGCTGCTGCCGGAATCCGCGCCGATGGCGGAGAGATGAATGAGCTTGGCACCGGCAGCGCGGGCGGCTTCGGCTACGGCGCGCGCGCCGAAATCCTGTACCGAGTCGAACTTGTTGCGACCGCTTTCCTGCAGCAGGCCGACGCAGTTGATCACGTAGTCCGAGCCCTGCGCGGCGCGATCGACGGAATTGCGAAAGCGGAGGTTCGCCTGGACCAGCGCGATCTGGCCGACATTGCCGGCCGGCAGGACGTGACCTGCCAGATCCGGACGGCGGACGGCGACGCGAATGCGATAGCCGCGCTTCGCCAACGCTCTGACGATATGCCTGCCAACAAAGCCCGAGCCGCCGAAAACGGTGACGAGTTTGGTCTGGTTGGCGAGTGTCATGTCAAGCGCTCCTGAATCTTAGAGTTTCAAGGTCTCTTAGACCAATTCGCGGCGTCCGTGAAGGCGTGATTTTGCAGTGCACCCGCAGGCTTTTCAGGCGCCCTCGACCAGCACGATTTCGCCATCGGCGATTTCCTTCCGGATCGCTGCGGCGACCTGATATTCCGGCGAGTGATAGCAGGCCTGGGCTGTCTCGAAGCTGTCGAATTCGATGATGACGTTGCGGGCGCGGGCCGTGCCTTCCGCAGCCTCTGTCCGGCCGCCACGGGCGAGGAATTTGGCGCCATACTTGTCGAAGGCCACTTTCGCGGCGGAGACATATTCGTGATAGCGCTCCTGCACGCGGATATCGACGCGGGCGATCCAGTATCCCTTGGCCATGCTTCTTCCTCCTTGGCTTATTTCACGGTCGCCATTTCGGCGAGAATGGCGCGGGCGGCAGCGCGCGGATCGTCGGCCTTGACGATCGGGCGAGCCACCACGAGATGGCTGGCACCGGCACGCAGCGCATCCGCCGGCGTCATGACGCGCTTCTGGTCGCCCTTGTCGGCGCCAGCGGGGCGAATGCCGGGCGTGACGACGGCCATGTCCGGACCGACGATGCGGCGCACGGCGCTTGCTTCTTCGGCCGAGCAGACGATGCCGCCCATGCCGGCGATACGGGCCTGCTCGGCCCGGCGCAGCACCAGCGTATGCGGATCGTATTCGTAGCCGGCATCCATCATGTCCTGCTCGTCCATCGAGGTGAGCACGGTGACGCCGAGAAGGCAGAGATCGGAACCTGCGGCCGCCGCCACGGCCGCCTTCATCGCCTTGGGATAGGCATGCAGCGTCAGCATGGTCATGCCCATCTTGACGATGTTTTCGACCGCGCTGGCCACCGTGTTGTCGATGTCCAGAAGCTTCATGTCGAGGAAGACCTTGCGTCCGCTCTTGGCAAGCTCGCGGGCGAAATCCAGCCCGCCGGCAAAGGCGAGCTGATAGCCGACCTTGTAGAAGATCACGTCGTCATCGAGCTTGCGCACGACGGCCTCTGCCTCCCGCACGGTCGGGACATCCAGCCCGACGATCAGCCGCTCGCGCATGTCCGTCATGTTCACCACCCCAACTCTTCCGTCGTCGTCAAGTCGCACGACAGCAATGCTGCCGCAAGTGGTGAATGCGGGGAAATCACTGCTTTGGGAAAGCAGAGGCCGCTCAGGCGGTCTTCGTGTAGGTCCAAAGCTGCGCGGGCGGAATGTTGCGGACGACGAAATCGAGATGCTTGATCGTGTAGCTCTCGGGCTTTGCCGCGACCGGCGAAATCGGCCCGTAGGAGATCTGCACGATCGGCCGGCCGGCGGGAATGCGCTCCAAGAGGCTTTCTACAAGCGCGATGCGGCCGCTCATCGGGAAATTGAGAAGCGGAATGGCCGAGATCACACAGTCGAAAGTCTCGTTGCGCAGCTCGCCGAGCGAGGTGTCGAGATCGAAAGCGTCTCCATTGATGAAGTGAACATCCGGAAAGCTTGCCGCCAGATGATTGTAGAACGGCGTCGAATACTCAACCGAGACAAGGCGCTGCGGCGGGATGCGATTGAGGATCGCCTTGGTAATCGCGCCAGTTCCGGGGCCTAGTTCGAGAACTTTGAGGCCGGAGGCCGGGTTAATGACCCGCGCCATGACCTTGGCCGTCACGGAAGAGGTGGGCAGGATGGCACCCACCTGCTTCGGGCCTTCGATCATGCCGCGCACGAAGCGCAATTCACCATCGAAATGTTTGCCGATTTTCCTACGCACGAGCCCGACAACCATGTTTTCTCCATCTGCAACGCAACCGTGAATGATTCACTATTGCGACGCGTTAAGACAAAAACAAGGCGCAAATGGACAAGCACACCGAAATGTCGCCTACTTTAGAAACCCGATAGACAACAAGCGCTTATACGCGCATCGGCATCAGGACGTAGAGTGCGTCGTCGCCGGCGACATCGCGCACCACGGTCGGCGAGCCCGGATCGGCGAGCAGGAAGACCGCCTCGCCGCCTGAAAGCTGCTGCGTGATGTCGAGCAGGTATTTGGCGTTGAAGCCGATTTCCAGAGGGTCGTTGTCGTAGCCGACCGGCACTTCGTCAGTCGCAGAGCCCGAATCCGGGTTATTGACGGTCAGCGTCAGCTGACCGTCGCCGATGGCCAGCTTAACGGCGCGGCCACGTTCCGACGAAATGGTCGAGACGCGGTCGACGGCGGCCTGGAAGGTGGCGCAATCGACGCGCATTTCCTTGTCGTTGCCCGAGGGAATGACACGCTGGTAATCCGGGAAGGTGCCGTCGATGAGCTTGGAGGTCATGACGATCGGGCCGGTGGTGACGCGGATCTTGGCGTCCGAAATCTCGACTGCGACATCGCCCTCGACGCCATCGACGAGCTTCTGCAATTCGCCGACTGTCTTGCGCGGAATGATGATGCCGGGCATGCCTTCAGAGCCAGAGGGAGCAACGACATCGGCGCGGGCGAGACGGTGACCGTCGGTCGCAACAGCGCGCAGCTTCAGATCGCCGCCGGCCTCGACGGTGTGCATGAAGATGCCGTTGAGGTAATAGCGGGTCTCCTCCGTTGAGATCGCAAACTGCGTGCGGTCGATCAGCATCTTCAGATCGGCGCCCTTGACCTTGAAGGAATGGCTGAACGTGCCGGCGTTGAGATCGGGGAAGTCGGAGACCGGCAGGCATTGCAGCGAGAACTTGGAGCGCCCCGAAGCCACTGTCATGGCGCTGCCATCGGTCGTCGTCGCCAGAAGGACTTCCGCCCCGTCTGGCAGCTTGCGGACAATATCATAGAGAAGATGGGCCGGAACGGTCGTGCCGCCGGCCTGCTCGACCTGGGCGGGCGTGGATTCCGTGATTTCGAGGTCGAGGTCGGTCGCCTTCATTTCCAGGCTCTGCCCCTCGCCGCGCAAGAGCACGTTGGACAGGATCGGGATCGTGTTCCGTCTTTCGACCACGCGGTGGACGTGGTTCAGCGACTTCAGAAGATTGGAACGCTCGATCGTAATGCGCATGGAACTGTTACCGTTTCTGTGGCTGTCGCCCGCTTCTCAAGAAAGAGGCGCGCGGCTCGGGTCTCGATCCCTTTTCCGGGTCCGGATGATGTGGAGCGGCAAAATGGCAGAAACACCCCCCGCAAAGCAAGGGTCTCGGCCATTGCCGCACAATTTATCGCGCTGCGGCTTGCCGCCGTGCTTGCTTTCGCGCGAAACTGACCACAAAAGGCAGTCATGATGACAGAAACAGACGCGAAAGAACGGACATACCGGATCGGCAATATCGATGTGCCGGCGCGACCGCTCGCCCCCGGTCTTTATCTGGTGGCCACCCCCATCGGCAATCTCGGCGATATCACGCTCAGGGCGCTCGAGACGCTGGCCGGCGCCGATGTGCTTGCCTGCGAGGATACGCGCGTGACCCGGGTCCTGCTCGACCGTTACGGTATCCGCAATCGCCCCTTTGCCTATCACGAGCATAATGCCGATGAGGCAGGGCCGCGACTTCTCGCCTTTCTGGAACAGGGAAAGACGGTGGCGCTGGTCTCGGATGCCGGCACACCGCTGGTTTCCGATCCCGGCTACAGGCTCGGGCAGCTGGCGATCGATGCCGGCTACAAGGTAATTCCTATCCCTGGCGCGTCTGCGCCGCTTGCCGCCCTGGTCGGCTCCGGCCTGCCCAACGATGCCTTTCTTTTTGCCGGGTTTCTGCCCGCCAAGGACAAGGCGCGACGCGACCGGCTGTCGGACCTTAAAGACATCCCGGCGACGCTGATCTTCTTTGAATCCCCGCACAGGATCGGCGACACTCTGGCCGCCGCTGCCGATGTGCTGGGTGGGGAGCGAGCCGCCTCCGTCTGCCGCGAGCTGACGAAGACCTATGAAGAGTTCCGCCGCGCAACGCTGGTCGAACTGGCGCAGGCCTATGCGGATGCCACGGTGAAGGGCGAGATCGTTCTCGTCATCGGCCCGCCGGGTGAAAAGGAGCCGGACGAGATCGATATCGACGCGCTTCTCCTGAAGCTCGCGACCGACATGCCGGCCAGCAAGGCCGCGCAGGAAGCCGCTCGACAGACTGGCCTTGCCCGCAGCGAACTCTACGAGCGCCTGATGGCGCTGAAGGGCTGAACCAATGGCAGGAAAGCCGCAGGACAAGAAGCTTGCGGCTTACAGGCGGGGATTTTTCGCCGAATATGTCGCCGCCCTGTTTCTGCTTGTGAAAGGCTACCGCATCGCGGCCATGCGCTATCGCACGAAAGGCGGCGAGATCGACATCATTGCACGCAAGGGCGATCTTGTCGCCTTTGTCGAGGTCAAGGCGCGCCGCAGCGCCGAGGAGGCTCTTTTCGCGGTCGGCGGCCGATCGCAGGCCCGCATCACCGCCGCGAGCCTCACCTGGCTTTCGAAGCAGAAGGACAGCGAAAGGCTTTCCTGGCGCTATGATATCGTGGCCGTTCCCCCCTTCAAAATCCCCTCACATTTTAAGGATGTATTCTGAAACAGAATACACCGCCCAACTGTCGCATTTCTGAAATAAAAATTTCATCCTCACTTCACGTAGCGGGTCTAATGCCCCTTCAGGCTATCAACCTTGGAAGGGGTATTCCGCATGTTGAAGAAACTCTCGATTGCCGGGCTGGCGCTCGTGCTCTCGGCAACCAGCTCGTTTGCCGCAACGCAAATCACCTGGTGGCATGGCATGAGCGGCCACAACGGCGACGTCATCAACGAAATTTCGAAGCGCTTCAACGCTTCGCAGACCGCCTGCGAGCTGACCCCCGTTTCGAAGGGCACCTATGAGGAAGCGCTTGCCGCCGGCATCGCCGCTTTCCGTTCGCACCAGCAGCCGAATATCCTTCAGGTTTTCGACGCCGGTTCGGCGACGATCATCAACGCCAAGGGCGCTGTCATTCCGGCCGAAGACCTGATCAAGAAGGCCGGCCACCCGTTTGATCGCAGCGCCTTCATCGAAGGCGTGAAGTATCTCTATGCCGACAAGGACGGCAAGTTCATCGGCATGCCGTTCAACTCCTCGGCTCCGATCATGTACATCAACACCGACGCGCTGAAGAAGGCCGGTGTCGAGGCTCCGAAGACCTGGGAAGAGTTCGAGAAGATCGCCCCCAAGCTCAAGGAAGCCGGCTTCGTTCCGCTCGTGCAGTCGCAGCTGACCTGGGAGTTCACCGAGAACTTCTTCGCCCGCAACAACATCCAGTTCGCTTCGAACAACAACGGCTATGACGGCGCGGCCGGCACGACGCTGAACGTGACCGATCCGAACCATGTGATGATGTATGAAAAGCTGAAAGACTGGGCCGACAAGGGCTGGTTCGGCTATTACGGTGCCGGCTGGTCCGATAACCAGAAGGTTTTCGAACAGAACAAGGCTGCTCTGTGGATCGGCTCCTCGGGCTCCTTCGGCGGCCTGCAGAAGACCGCACAGATGCCTTTCTCGGCTGACTTCCTGCCCTATTGGGGCTCCATCAAGGGCGCCGGCGTCCACAGCTTCATCGGCGGCGCGGCCCTCTTCGCCATGTCGGGCAAGCCTGAAGCCGAAAACAATTGCACGGCCGCCTTCTTCGAATTCCTGACCTCGCCGGAAATCCAGGTCTATTGGCATGAAAACACCGGCTATGTTCCGGTTACCAAGGCTGCCTACGAACTGGCCACCAAGGAAGGCTATTACCAGAAGCAGCCGGTTGCCGAAGTCGGCATCAAGCAGCTCCTGCTGCCGGGCGGCGAATGGGACAAGGGCTATCGCCTCGGCTTCTATCCGCAGATCCGCGAAGTCATGGAACGCGAATATGGCCGCATCTTCGCCGGTCAGACGACCGTGAAGGACGCGATGGAAACCATCAAGAAGCAGGGTGACGAAATGCTCGCCCGTTTTGCCAAGACCGCCGGCTGAGCAGAAGCTTCAGCAATTTGATGGCATCCGGGGACGGCCGTTCCCGGATGCCAATCCACAAGCGGGGACAGCTCCGGATCGAGCCCCTGCGCTTTTTCCATTGCATGCAACACCCGGCCGGCGTGCGTTTCGCTCCGTCCGGATGACGCCCTGAACGCATCGCGCGGGACATAACCTCCATGAAGAGAGTCCAGTTCAACAACAGGTTCCTGCCCTACCTGTTCCTGCTGCCGCAGATGGCGGTCATCGTGATCTTCTTCTACTGGCCGTCCATACAGGCGATCCAGTCCTCCTTCTACATCGAGGATCCCTTCGGCTTCGGCTCGACCTTTGTGGGCCTGCGCAACTATCACGACGCGCTGTTCGGCGGGGACTATCTCAACATCGCCGTCTTTACGGTCTGGTTCACGATCGTCGTGACCGTGCTGTCGCTGTCGATCGGGCTGCTCCTGGCCGTGAAGGCCGACGCGATCCTGCGCGGGGCCAGCGCCTACAAGACCGCGCTGATCGCCGTCTATGCGGTTGCGCCACCCGCAGCCGGTCTGATCGGCTCGATGTTCTTCGACCAGCATATCGGCCCCTTCGTGAAACTGGTCAGCTATTTCGGCTGGGACATGAAGGTCGGCGTGAACTATTACGACACGGCTTTCGCGATGATCTTCATCTCGGTGTGGAAGCAGATCCCCTATAACTTCATTTTCTGCCTGTCAGGCCTGCAGGGCATTCCGGTTTCGGTGCGCGAGGCCGCCACGATCGACTGCCGCTCCGGCTTCCGCCGCTTCTGGACGGTGATCCTGCCGCTTCTGTCGCCGACGGCCTTCTTCCTGCTGATCATCAACATGACCTATTCGCTGTTCGACACGTTCGGCATCGTCGATACCGTGGTCAAGGACAAGGCCGCCAACAACCCCGTGACACTGGTCTACAAGATCTATCTCGACGGTTTCCGCGGCAACGATCTCGGCGGGTCGTCGGCACAGTCGGTCATCCTGATGATCGTGGTCTTCGTGCTGACCATCTTCCAGTTCCGCTTCCTCGAGCGCCGCGTGCATTACGGCTGAGACGGGTGAGAGTGACACACATGAAAAAAGTCTTCGACCATCTCATCCTGCTTTTCGGCGTCTTCCTGATGATCGGCCCGATCGTGGTGGCCTTCATCACGTCCACGCATGAGCCGACGGAAATCTATTCCAAGGGCCTGATGATCACCTGGGGCGACCATTTCTACGACACCTATCACAAGGTTCTCCTGGAAAGCGGCGGCTTCACGGGCAAGGTCACCGGCCTTTCCGAATTGAGGAATTCCTTCATTCTCGGCATTGGCTTTGCGGTGGGCAAAATCGTTCTGTCGATGCTGGCGGCCTATGCCATCGTCTATTTCCGCTTCCGTATGGGCGTGATCTTCTTCTGGATGATCTTCACCACGCTGCTTTTGCCGCTGGAAGTGCGCATTCTGCCGTCCTATGCGGTGATGACGAAGCTGGGGCTGGTCGACACCTATACCGGCCTGATCGTGCCGCTGCTCGCCTCGGCGACCGGCACCTTCTATTTCCGGCAGTTTTTCCGCTCGGTGCCGGAAGAGCTTCTGGAGGCGGCGCGCATCGACGGCGCGGGGCCGCTCAAGTTCTTCATCGACATCCTGGTCCCGCTGTCGCGCAACATGATCGCCGCGATGTTCATTGTCATGTTCGTCTATGGCTGGAACCAGTATCTCTGGCCGATGCTGATGACCACGGATGAGAGCTTCTTCACGCTGGTGCGCGGCATCAAGCAAATTCTGCTGGTCTGGGTCGGCTCCCAGATCCCCGATTACAATCAGGCTTTCGCGCTCGCGATCCTTGCCATGCTCCCGCCAGTTCTGATCGTCGTGATCTTCCAGAGCTGGTTCATCAAGGGCCTGACCGAAAGCGACAAGTAAAGGATAAAGACATGGCGCGCATCGAAATCGCACGGGTCTCGAAAATCTATACCGGCGGCGTTCGCGCCGTCAGCGATGTCGATATCGACATTGCAGACGGCGAGTTCATCGTGCTTGTCGGCCCTTCTGGCTGCGGCAAGTCCACCCTGCTGCGCATGGTCGCCGGGCTTGAGACGATCAGCGAGGGCTCGGTCTCCATCGGCGGGCGCAGGATCAACGATGTCGAACCGGCCGAGCGCGACATTGCCATGGTGTTCCAGAACTATGCGCTCTATCCGCATATGAGCGTTTACAAGAACCTGGCCTATGGCCTGAAGAACCGCGGCACGCCCAAGGCCGAGATCGATGCGCGCGTGGCGGAAGCCGCCCGCATGCTGGAGCTGGAACCCTATCTGGAGCGCAAGCCGCGGGCGCTTTCCGGCGGTCAGCGCCAGCGCGTCGCCATGGGCCGCGCTATCGTGCGCAAGCCTGCCGCCTTTCTCTTCGACGAGCCGCTTTCGAACCTCGATGCGAAGCTGCGCGTCAGCATGCGTGGCGAGATCAAGCAGCTGCAGAAGCGCCTCGGCACGACCTCGATCTATGTCACCCATGACCAGCTCGAAGCCATGACGCTGGCCGACCGGCTCGTCGTGCTCAATGGCGGGCGGATCGAACAGATCGGCGCCCCGCTGGAAGTGTATCACCGTCCGGCCTCGACTTTCGTGGCGAGCTTCATCGGTTCGCCGGCGATGAACCTTCTGCCGGCCACCGTCTTCAATGGCGGCATTCTGATCGGCGACCAGCTGAGCGGGCTTTCTGCAAACCTGCCCAACGGGCACGTCACCCTCGGCCTGCGCGCCGAAGACCTGCGGCTTGTAACCCAAGGGACCGGGATGCCGTTCACGATCAGCTTCATCGAGGATCTGGGCGCGCAGCGTCTGCTGCACGGCCTTTGCGGCGGCCATCCCCTGGTTGTCGCCGTTTCGCCGGATCTGGACCTGCCCGCCAACATCCGCCTCACCATCGCAGCCGATCGCCTGCATTTCTTTGCCGTCGATACGGGCAAGCGGATCGAGCCGGGCCCCGCGCCCGTCCAACCGGCCCAGAATGGCACAGAAACAGCCGCTTCCGAGGCCGGAATGACGGCGGGTTTTTAAAATTTCTGCTTTTCGAGTAGTAATTTCGTGAGATTTTTGCGCAATGATGGGCCCTGATTTCAGGACAAGGGGCCGTCATGGCGTTTCATCTTCTGCCGATACAGGCATTCATGGCGCTGGTTGCGGGCGCAAGGCCGCTTCTCGACCTGACCGACGTACCGCCGCTGGTGGCGGCCTCTTCGGCTGCCATGGAGATGAAATCCGCGCCGATCGATCCGGACTGGATCCTTTCAGGGACGCCGGAAGCGCGCATTGCGGAACATTCGCACAGTGCTGACAAGGCCGCGATGACGGCGCTGTGGGACTGCACCGCCGGCGCCTTCCGCTGGCATTTCGCATGGGACGAGACCGTTATGATCCTCGAAGGGGAAGTGGAAGTCACCGACGAAAGCGGCGTCACGCGCGTCCTCAAGCCCGGCGACATCGCCTATTTCGCCGGCAACACATGGGCGACCTGGAAGATCGACACCTATGTCCGCAAGATCGCCTTCCTGCGACGCCCCTTCCCGCTGCCTCTTGCCCTTGCCCTGAAGGCCAAGGGCAAGCTCAACCGCCTGACCGCCAGACTGACCAAACGCCCGTTGCGCTCGGCGCTGTGACCGCCTAAATATCCGGGGCGCGCAATCGTGCAGGCCCGTCAACGCATGTCCGGGCGGAAAGCCGACCCACGGTTTTTCAGGACATGCTCCAAGGATATCACATGGCAAAGATCAGGAATGTCGCGGTCCAGATGGACCATGTCTCGTCCATCAACATCGCGGGCGACTCCACCTTCGCCATGAGCCTGGAAGCACAGGCGCGCGGCTACAGGCTTTTCCACTATACGCCAGAGAAACTGTCGCTGCGCGACGGAAAGGTCTATGCGACCGCCGAGCCGATGGAGCTGCGTGACGTCAAGGGCGACCATTTTACGCTGGGCTCGCCCGAACGCATCGATCTGTCGACCATGGACGTCGTGCTGCTGCGCCAGGACCCGCCCTTCGACATGGCTTATATCACCTCCACGCACATGCTGGAACGGATCCACCCGAAGACGGTGGTGGTGAACGATCCGGCCTGGGTGCGCAATTCGCCGGAGAAGATCTTCGTCACCGAGTTTCCCGACCTGATGCCGGCCACGCTGATTACCCGGGACGCCGCCGAGATCCGCACCTTCCGTGAAGAGATGGGCGATATCATCATCAAGCCGCTCTATGGCAATGGCGGGGCCGGCGTGTTCCATCTCAAGAAGGACGACCGCAACCTGTCGTCTCTGCTCGAAACCTTTGGGCAGATGTTCCGCGAGCCTTTCATTGCGCAGCAATATCTGCCGGACGTGCGCAAGGGCGACAAGCGCATCATCCTCATCGACGGCAAGCCCGTGGGCGCCATCAACCGTGTGCCCGCCGAGCATGACAGCCGCTCCAACATGCATGTCGGCGGGCGCGCCGAACATACGGAACTGACGAAGCGCGAACAGGAAATCTGCGACCGCATCGGCCCGGCGCTGCGGGAACGCGGCTTCATTCTCGTCGGCATCGACGTCATCGGCGATTATCTCACCGAAATCAACGTCACCTCACCGACCGGCATTCGCGAGGTCAAGCGCTTCAGCGGCACGGATATCGCCGCCCTTCTGTGGGACGCCATCGAGGCCAAGCGGACGGCTTGAGATTCCTAACGAAAGGTACGCCCCGCGCCGGCCATGACCGTCGCGGGCGGCCGTGCCATTCGAGCTTTGTTCACGCGCCACAACCTCACACAACCATGTGTGGATTTTTCCGCCATTTTGTTTCTTTTTTGTTCTTGCTTCATTCTTGCAACTGTGAGAGGCTGCATGCAACCTAAGAGATTCAGGGGGCGGGTCATGGTATCGCGGGTGGCAACGGTGGCATTTCAGGGCATTGAGGGCTTGCCGGTCGACGTGCAGGTGATGGTATCGCCCGGCAAGCTCGCCATGCAGATCGTCGGGCTGCCGGACAAGGCGGTTGCCGAAAGTCGCGAGCGGGTGCATGCGGCGCTCCACGCCTCGGGCCTCTCGCTACCGCCGAAGCGGATTACCGTCAATCTCGCCCCGGCCGACCTACCGAAGGAAGGATCGCATTTCGACCTTGCCATTGCGCTCGGTCTGATGGCCGCGCTGGGCGCGATCCCGGCGGATGCGCTGTCGGATTATGCCGTGGTGGGCGAACTCAATCTTGACGGGACGATCGCGCCCGTTGCGGGTGCTCTGCCGGCGGCCATTGCCGCCAATGCGATGGGCAAGGGGCTGATCTGCCCGGCGGGCAGCGGGCCGGAGGCGGCCTGGGCGGGCGCCGATATCGATATTCTTGCGCCGCGCAGTCTCATCGGGCTGGCCAATCATTTTCGCGGAACGCAGGTGCTGACGCGGCCGGAGCCGGCTGTGCGTGCCCTGCCGGCCAATCTTCCCGATCTCTCGGACATTCGCGGCCAGGAGAGCGCCAAGCGGGCGCTAGAGGTTGTGGCCGCGGGTGGGCATAACCTGTTGATGATCGGGCCGCCGGGCTCCGGCAAGTCGATGCTGGCGCAGCGCCTGCCCTCGATCCTGCCGCCCCTGTCGGCAGCCGAGCTTCTCGAAGTCTCGATGATCCATTCGGTCGCCGGGCAATTATCGGGCGGCAAGCTGTCCGATCGGCGGCCATTTCGCGCGCCGCATCATTCCGCGACCATGGCCTCGCTGATCGGCGGCGGGTTGCGGGCAAAGCCGGGGGAAGTGTCTCTCGCCCATCACGGTGTGCTCTTCCTCGATGAATTGCCGGAATTCTCAAGTCAGGCGCTGGACGCGCTGCGACAGCCGCTGGAGACCGGCGAATGCGTGATTGCGCGCGCCAATCACCGCGTTTCCTACCCCGCCAATATCCAGTTGATCGCGGCGATGAACCCCTGCCGCTGCGGCATGGCGGGAGAGCCCGGCCATAGCTGCGCGCGCGGCCCGCGCTGCGTTGCCGATTACCAGGCGCGCATTTCCGGACCGCTGATGGACCGGATCGATATCCGCATCGACGTTCCGGCGGTCAATGCCGCCGATCTGCTGATCCCTGCAGCGTCCGAGCGCAGCGCCGATGTCGCGCGCCGCGTGGCCGCCGCCCGCGAGATGCAGCGGGAACGCTTCCTCGAATTCGGCGCGCCTCACATTCGCACCAATGCGCAATGCTCGACGGCGATCATCGAGAAGATCGCCGAGCCCGATCGCGGCGGCCTGACGCTGTTGCAGGATGCGGCCGAGAAGATGAAGTTCTCAGCGCGCGGCTATCACCGGATCCTGAAAGTGGCGCGCACCATTGCCGATCTGGACGGACAACGGGCGATCGGACGCATTCATATCGCCGAGGCGATTTCCTACCGGATCGCGGGAGAACGGCTTCACGCTGCGGCGTAAGAAAAAGCTTACCTTGGGCTCCGCAGGGTCGCATGCAGCGCGGTGCCGATTTCTTCTTCCACCAACCGGCTGACAGCCTTGCGGTTGCTTGAGGCCGAAAAAGGGATTGGCGGGCAGAAGGTCACTTCCGCTTCCAGGGACCCCATTTTGAGAACCCCGGAGAGATGCGGCACCAGTTCGGTGTCGCCCGGCCAAGCGGCGAGCACCCGGTGGAAACGGCCAAGGGGCAGGCCGTGGGCGCGTGTATAGGCGACGGCGACGGGCTGTATCAGCACCACCCCCTCGGGCGATGCCGGGAGGGCTGCGGAGGCCGCGCCGAAGAGCGAGGTCTTGACCGGCAGAAGGCGGTTGCCGTCGGAGGTCGTGCCTTCCGGAAAGAGGACGACGATCTCACCCGCCGCAAGCCGCGCGCCGATTTCGTTCACCTGATCGCCGGTCTTGCGGCGTTCTTCCCGCTCGATGAAGATCGTGGCCTGCAGACGTGCCAGAGTGTTGAAGACCGGCCAGGTCTTGACCTCGGATTTGGCGATGAAGACGACGTCGGCCACGGCGCTGAGCACGAGAATGTCGAGCCAGGAGGAATGGTTTGCCGCGATCATCAGCGGCCGACCGGTCGCCGGCTCGCTGTTGACATGAATCCTGACACCGAGAAGGGCGCAGGCAATGCGGTGCCAGATGCCGGGCAGTCTGCGGCGCAGCCGCCAGTCGAAACGCAGCGCGACGACCTGCAGGGGTGCCATAAAAAGCGTCACGATCACGACAACAATGAGAAGCGCCGCAATCCGGAGCCTGACGATCACGGCTTGCCGCTCCTGGGTTTCCGGGGCGCGGTGAGATCGAGGCGCATCACATGAGCGGCCGTCTTCTTGCCGTCGGGTCCGGCGTAATAGGCCGGCCGTTCGGCCACCTTGGCAAAGCCAAGCTTGGCATAGAGAGCACGCGCCGCCGTATTGGTCTCGTCCACTTCGAGAAAAACGGTGGTGGCATCGCGGGCGACGATGTCGGCAAGGGCTGCGCGCATCAGCCTCCAGCCGAGCCCCTGACGGGCGACCCTCGGCGTGACGCCGATCGACAGAATTTCAGCTTCGCCGGCCGCCGTGCGGGAAAGCACGAAACCCGTCACGCCGTCGCGCGGGGACAGGCCGGAGTGAAAGGCAACAAAACCGCCAACCGTGTCCTGGCCGAGCAGGTCGTGAAACTCGCCGTCGCTCCAGCCTCGCAAAAAGCGCTCCCCATGGATCGCAGATGCAGCGCGGCAATGGGCGACCTCCATGGGAATGATTTCATAATCGACTTTTCGCGAGAAGAACTTCTCCAGCATCCCTATGCTCTGCGTTCAATGGCGAAGCCCAACTGAGGCTTCGCATCCGGTCCTCGCAGGTATAGCGGGGCGGGCTTGCCCGTAACATTCGACTTTCGTGCCGCAAGGCGGGCCACGGCCCCGATGTCGAAATGGTCAGCCTCGGCTGACGAATGAAGCAGTGCAGCCGCCCCCGATCCGACCGCCCTCGCCCCCGATACTGCGATCCGCGCGCGGGCATCATCAAGCAGCAGAGCCTGCGGCTCGTCGCTCGGCGTCCCGGTTTCATCAAAAGGCTGAAGATAGATTTCGCCGCGTTTTGCATCGATGGCAGCGGTCAAGGGCCCGGCATGTTTAGCGTGTCTTTCCGCCTCCACCAGAACCTCCAGCGTGGTCACGCCCACGGCTGGAATGCCGAGCGCAAGCGCCAGACCCCGCGCGGCGGCAACGCCAACGCGGATCCCGGTGAAGGAACCGGGACCGACTGTCACACCAATTCGTCCGAGAGCATCAGGCGTAAGCATAGCCTGACGCATGACGTCATCGATCATGCCAGACAGGCGCTCTGCGTGGCCCTTGCCGAGCGTCTCCGTCGCACTCGCCATCAACCGTTCGGCGGCCGTATCATAGACGGCCACGGAACAGTCGACGCCGGCGGTGTCTATGGCAAGAACGATCATGCGGCAGGCCTCAGACGGCCTCGACTTCCTGCACTTCCGGAATGAAATGGCGCAGAAGGTTCTGCACGCCATGCTTCAGCGTCGCGGTGGAAGACGGGCAGCCGGCGCAGGAGCCCTTCATGTTGAGAAAGACCTTGCCGTCCCGGAAACCGCGGAAGGTGATGTCGCCGCCGTCCTGGGCCACGGCCGGGCGGACGCGGGTTTCCAGAAGCTCCTTGATCGTCTTCACGATGATCTCATCGCCTTCGTTATAGAACTCGCCCGAAGGATCCGTCGCTTCAGCCGTGCTTGCACCGCCCATCACGGGCGCGCCGGACATGAAATGCTCCATGATCGAACCGAGGATGGCGGGCTTCAGATGCGCCCAGTCCTGGTCCTCTTTGGTCACGGTGACGAAGTCATAGCCGAAAAAGACACCAGTGACGCCGGGAATGCCGAAAAGACGAGCGGCGAGCGGCGATGCTGCGGCCTCGTCGGCGCTGCGGAAATCCGCCGTTCCTTCCTGAAGAACCACCTTGCCGGGCAAGAACTTCAGCGTTGCAGGATTCGGGGTTGCTTCGGTCTGGATAAACATGCCGGTCTCCGTGGCCACCGTTCAAGCGGCTCAAACTTTTAGAATGTTTCCAAAATAGGCGCATCGCGAAAGGCGATCAAGCCCGTGATGCGGTCAAAAGCCCTTATAGCGGAAAAAACTTTTCTCAGAAACTCAAGAAAGCGCCTCGATCTCTTCGTCGCTCAGCGCATCAGGGATCACCGTGACCGGAATGGGGAAGGCGGCGGAGCGTCCGGCCACGGACGACACCAGCGGGCCCGGCCCCTCCTTGGTCGATCCGGAGGCGAGCACAAGAATGGCGATGTCGCGGTCTTCCTCGATCAGCGCGTGGATCTGCTCCACCGCCTGGCCTTCGCGGATCACCAGCTCTGGCTCGATGCCGACCTTTTCGCGGATGAACTGCGCGGTCTTGGCGAGCGCGGCGTTCGCCTCTTCCATGGCCTCTTCACGCATGAGATCGCCGACGCCCAGCCATTGCTGGAAGTCCTGCTGTGACACGACAAACATGAGAACCACGCCGCCACCCGTGTTGCGGGCGCGATAGCCTGCATAAAGAACGGCCCGGCTGCATTCGGGCGTCTGGTCAACGATCGCCATGAATTTACGGCGATGACCTTCGAGGCGTGATAGGCGTCTTGAAACCATGCGCGGACAATGCCATTTGCGCGCCCGCCCCGCAAGCCATCAAAACTGCGGAGAGGGTGCATCATCGTTCATTGGTCGATCACAGGAAGCCGACGATGTCGCGAACCTGCTTCAGAGTGACGTCTGCGCGGGCGCGGGCGCGTTCGCCGCCATCCTTCAGGATCGCGTCGATATGATCGGTCGCGTCCATGAGGCGGCGCATCTCGGCATGGATCGGCGCAAGAACGGTGACCGCCAGATCGGCCAGGGCCGGCTTGAAGGCCGAAAACTGCTGGCCACCGAATTCCTTCAGGACATCGGCCTTGGACGTGTCGGCGAGGGCCGCATAAATGCCGACGAGGTTGTCGGCTTCGGGACGGCCGGCAAGACCATCCGTCTCGCCCGGCAAGCCTTCCGGATCGGTCTTGGCCTTCTTGATCTTCTTCGAGATCGCGTCGGCATCGTCCATCAGGTTGATGCGCGAGAGGTCCGACGGATCCGACTTCGACATCTTCTTCGTGCCATCGCGCAGGGACATGACGCGCGGCGCGGGACCATCGATCAACGCTTCCACCATCGGGAAATAGGCGTGCACCGGCTCGTCGCCGACCTTGATATCGACCCCCTCACCGCTTTTGCGGATATGGTCAGCGAAGTCGAGGTTGAACTTCTGCGCAATGTCGCGGGTCAGTTCGAGATGCTGCTTCTGGTCGTCGCCGACCGGAACATGGGTGGCGCGGTAGAGCAGGATGTCGGCAGCCATCAGGCTCGGATAGGCGTAAAGGCCGAGCGAGGCCTTCTCGGCATCCTTGCCGGCCTTGTCCTTGAACTGCGTCATGCGGTTCATCCAGCCGATGCGGGCGACGCAGTTAAAGATCCAGGCAAGTTCGGCATGGCCGGGCACGGCCGACTGGTTGAAGACGATATGCTTCTTCGGGTCGATACCGGAGGCGATGAAGGCCGCGGCGATCGAGCGGGTCTGCTCCTTCAGGTCCTCATGCACCAGCTGCGCGGTCAGCGCATGCATATCGACGACGCAATAGATGCAGTCGTTCTTATCCTGCAGCGCCACGAATTTGCGGATCGCGCCGAGATAGTTGCCGAGATGCAGATTGCCGGTGGGCTGAACGCCGGAAAAGACGAGCGGCTGGAACTGTTTCATATGTGTCCTCTTGGGCGGGCGGTTGGAAGGCCCGCGTCTGTCCATGGTTCGTGACTGGGCAAACGCCTGTTCAAGCTTGCGCAATAGCCTGCACGGCGCAGACGATCAAGCCGCGTCTTCGGGAATCGCAGGCGCCGCCTTGCCGCGCCGCTTCATGTTGCGGCGGATCATGCCGATATCGGCACCGCCAATGGCGAAGACGATGACGAGATAAAGCGCGAAGGACGCAAAGACGATCGGCAGAAGTACGGCGGCCTGCATGAGCGCCGGGCTTCCCGAGTGCAGATAGCCGGCAAAATGCACCGCCATGTAATGCGCCGCAACCGCCATGATCACCGACGCGATCACCATTCGGATCGCTCGGGACACCAGCGCCCGTTCGATATTGAGATGGCCGCGACGCGTGAGCGAGACGAAGAGCATGATGGTCGACAGCCAGCCGGCGATCGATTCCGCCGCCGCAATGCCGCGCTCGGCAAAGAAGGGAAAAAGCGAAATGGAAAGCGCACTGTTCACGAAGACCGAGATCATGGTGAAACGCATCGGCGTCTTCGTATCCTCGCGCGCGAAGAAGCCGGGAGTGAGCGCCTTGTTCAGCACGAAGCCGGGCAGGCCGAAGCCGAAGAGCGTCAGCACGGCGGCGACGGTCGCCGTCGCTTCCGGATGGAAGGCGCCGCGCTCGTAGACAAGCCGGATGATGTCATCAGACAAGGCGAAAATGCCGGCGGCGGCGGGCAGCGTGAGAAAGAGCACGAATTCGATCGAGCGGTTCTGCAGGCTCTCGGCTTCGACCATATGACCGCTTTTCAGCGCGCGGGCGAGCTCGGGCAGGAGAACCACACCGACGGCGACACCCACGACGCCCAGCGGCAATTGATAGATGCGGTCGGCATATTGCAGCGAGGCGATCGCGCCATCCTTCATCGAGGCGACGGCCTGACCGATGATCAGGTTGATCTGGGTGACGCCGCCGGTGACGGCGGCAGGAAGCGCCAGAAGCAGCAGGCGCTTCACGTTCGGCGTCATATGCGGACGTCGGAATGCGATCGACATGCCGGCAAAACGGACACCGATATAGAGCACCAGCATTTGCAGGATGCCGGCGACCAGCACCGCATAGGACAGATAGTAGGCGATGGAGACCGCATCGGCCTTGATCCAGAGACCATAGGCAAGAGCCGCGATCATCGCGACGTTGAAGAAGATCGGCGCGATGGCGGCGGCGAGATAGTGATGCAGCGAATTCAGCATGCCCGACAGCATGGCGGTCAGCGACATGCAGGCGAGATAGGGGAACATGATGATCGCCAGCCGCACGGTCACGTCATATTTGTCGCCCTCGAAGCCCGGCGCGATGATGGTGCGCATGAGGATCGGCATGGACAGTTCCATGACGACGGTCAGCGCCAGCAATACGGTGAAGAGAACGCCGAAGACCTCTTCCGAAAAGCGTTTTGCCCCGTCGATGCCACCCGCCTCGATCTCCTTGGCGAAGAGCGGCACGAAGGCGGCGTTGAACGCGCCTTCGGCAAACAGCCGCCGGAAGAGATTGGGTAGCTTGAAGGCGGCGTAGAAGGCTTCGGCCATGGGCCCGGTGCCGAGGGCTGCCGCCATCATGGTTTCGCGCGCGAAACCCATCAAGCGGCTGCCGAGGGTTCCGCCGCCCACCGTCACGAATTTCTTGAACAGGCTCATGCGCCGGATCTCGTTTTCTTGACGCCGCGGATCGGGGCCGGCGCGATGATGCCGGAGGGCATGCCGCTGCGGGCCTCATCCTCCACTTCGGCCAGAACCGCCTTCACGCGGGCCGTGATATTGGCCTGGCGGTTTTCGTTGGTGATCTTCTGCCCCACGAGGTCAGTCACATAGAAGGTATCGATGACCTTTTCGCCGAAGGTGGTGATGTGGGCGGAGGTGATGTCGAGCGACAGGTCGGAGAGCACCGAGGTGATCTCGTAAAGCAGACCCGGACGGTCGAGGCATTCCAGCTCGAGCACGGTAAACTTGTTGGAGAGCGTGTTCGACACGGTCACGGCCGGGGCGATGGTGAAGGTCGTGTTGCGCTTCTTGCCCTTCGTGCGAATGGCGATGACTTCCGGAACGCGCTTCTGACCGGCCAGCACATCCTCGATCAGCTTGCCGATCGAGGTGGCGCGGCGGATTTCGTCCTCGTCGTTCTTGAACTCGCGGTTGATCATGATCGTATCAAGCGCGCGGCCATCCGCCGTCGTGAAGATGTTGGCGTCGGCGATGTTGGCGCCGGCGGCCGCACAGGCTCCGGTGATGATGGCGAGCAGGCGCGGATGGTCGGGCGCGAGAACCGTGATCTCTGTGATCGAATGGAAGGAGCGCGTGCGCACCATGCTGGCCAGCGCCTTGCCGGCCTTGTCGGCATCGCGGATGAAGCCGGCATGGCGGGTCTGATCTTCGAGCGAGACACTCAGCAGATATGGCTCGTAATGGAGCTTCGAATAGGTCTTGCGGTCCTTCTGGGTCCAGCCTTCCAGCGCTTCAGCAAGCCGCTCGCGGGCAGCGGCGGCGCGCTCCTTGCGGGAGACCTCCGAGAAACCGCCCGTCAGCTGCAGTTCGGTCTCATAGTAGAGCGTCCGCAACAGCTGGCCCTTCCAGCCGTTCCAGACACCAGGACCGACGGCGCGGATATCGGCGACGGTGAGGATCAACAGCAGACGCAGGCGCTCGAGCGACTGGACGCGCTCGAAAAAGTCCATGATCGTCTTGCGATCGTTGAGGTCGCGCGTCTGTGCCACCATGGACATGGTGAGATGTTCCTCGATCAGCCAGGCAACGAGTTCCGTCTGCTTCGGCGTCATGCCGAGACGCGGGCAGAGCTTGCGGGCGACCTTGGCGCCGGCTGTCGAATGGTCCTCCGGGCGCCCCTTGGCGACGTCGTGCAGAAGGGCCGCGACATAGATGACCTGACGATCCTCGATCGAGGGAAACAGCGACACGGCCAGCGGATTGATATCCTTGTCACGGCCAGCCTCGATGGAGGCGACGACCTCGACGGTGCGCAAGAGATGCTCGTCCACCGTATAGTGGTGATACATGTTGAACTGCATCATCGAGACGATCTTGCCGAATTCGGGCAGGAAGCGGCCGAGCACGCCAGCCTCGTTCATGCGCCTGAGCGTCATGGCGGGGTTCTTGTGCGAAGTCAGGATCGACAGGAAGATGGCGTTGGCTGCCTCGTTGTCGCGTAGCGCATTGTCGATCAGCGCCAGCGAACGCGTGATGCGGCTCAGAGCATCGGGGTGATATTCCAGCTCCTTCATTTCCGCGACGTGGAAGAAGCGGATGAGGTTGACCGGGTCTTCCTTGAAGACATCCGGGCTTGAAAGCGCGATGCGGCCGCGATCCTCGACGAATTGCGGCGATCCGGCAATCTTGCGCGGACGGTTGGCAAAGCGGCTGATGACATTGGTGAGGCCCGGCGCATCCTTGGCCTGCTGCTCTTCCAGCGTCGCGCAGAGAATGCGGGTCAGGTCGCCGACATTCTTCGCCATCCAGAAATAATGCTTCATGAAGCGCTCGACCGCCGTCAGGCCGGGCCGATCATGGTAATCGAGGCGGCGGGCGATATCCGGCTGGATGTCGAAGGACAGGCGCTCCTCGCTCTTGCCGGTCAGGAAATGCATGTGGCAGCGCACGGCCCAGAGAAAGTCGTCGCATTTCTCGAACAGGCGGAATTCCGAGCGCGACAGGACGCCCAGCTTGACCAGATCCTCGGTGTCGCGGACGCGGTAATAGTATTTCGAGATCCAGAAGAGCGTGTGCAGGTCGCGAAGCCCGCCCTTGCCTTCCTTCACATTCGGCTCGACCAGATATCGGGTGTCGCCGCTCTTGCGGTGGCGCTCGTCACGTTCGGCAAGCTTGGCGGCGATGAATTGCGGACCGGAATTGCGCACCACTTCGTTGTCGAAGCGCGTTTCGAGTTCCGAAAGCAGCGCGCGCTGGCCGCAAATATAGCGCGCTTCCAGAATGGCCGTGCGAATGGTCATGTCGGTCTTGGAGAGGCGAATGCACTCTTCCACCGTACGGGTTGCATGACCGACCTTCAGGCCCATGTCCCAGAGGATATAGAGGATGAATTCGATCGCAGGCTCGACCCAGGCCGGTTTCTTGTCGGGCAGCAGGAACAGAAGATCGATATCCGAGCCAGGCGCCAGCGTGCCGCGCCCGTAACCGCCGACAGCGGCAACGCAGAGACGCGAAGCTTGCGGCGTATTCGATGCGCTGAAGACATGGTTCAACGCGAAATCGTGCAGGATGGTGATGATGTGATCCTGCAGCCGGCAAATCCGCATGGCGCAGGCAAGCCCGCCACCATCGGCCATCAGCAGTTCCTCGGCCCGCGCGCGGCCCTTGGCATTGGCTTCCTTGATCGCGGCCAGGAGTGCCGTGCGGGTGGCAGCCGCGTTTTCGGCCTGGCGGCTCGCGATGAAATCGCATTGCGACTTCAGGGCCTTCCAGTCGAGAAGATCGGCATGTTCCGGATTGCGGACATCCATTGCGGCGTTGATTCCTTGGGTTCGCGAAGCAACTGACGAGTCGGCCGCTCTATAGGCGTTTTTATGTCGGAGTGACAGGTATAGCGCTCAAGCCTTGCGAAGTTCTTTCTTCAACGCGTACAGGGCGTCCAGCGCTTCGCGCGGCGTCATTTCATCCGGATCGAGTGCGGCCAGCGCCTCCTCGACCTTTGACGGTCCGGCAGCACGGCTTTCCTCGACCTGCTTGGCAGCAACCTTGAACAGTGGCAGGTCGTCAATGAGTTGGCTCGCCGGCGATTTCCGCGCGGTGTCTTCGAGCCTTGCCAGCACGTCCTTCGCGCGGGCAACCACGGCGGCAGGCAATCCGGCGAGGCGGGCGACCTGAATGCCGTAGGAGCGGTCGGCCGCACCCGGTCCCGCCTCATGCAGGAAGATCACCTCGCCCTTCCATTCGCGCACCTTCATCGTCGCGTTGGACAAGCGGTCGAGCTTTTCCGACAGCACGGTCAATTCATGGAAATGCGTGGCGAAGAGGCCCCGGCAGCGGTTGACTTCATGCAGGTGCTCGACCGCCGCCCATGCGATGGAAAGGCCGTCGAAGGTCGCCGTGCCGCGTCCGATTTCGTCAAGGATGACCAGCGAGCGCTCGGTGGCCTGATTGAGGATTGCAGCGGTTTCAACCATCTCGACCATGAAGGTGGAGCGGCCGCGGGCCAGATCGTCTGAGGCGCCGACGCGGGAAAATAGGCGATCGACCACGCCGATCCGCGCCGAACCGGCGGGTACGAAGGAGCCCATCTGCGCCATGATGGCAATCAGCGCCGCCTGCCGGAGGAAGGTCGACTTCCCGCCCATGTTGGGACCGGTCAGCAGCCAGATCGCGCCGTCCTTCGCGCCCTTCGGCGGCGACAGATCGCAATCGTTGGCGACGAAGGGTTCGGCCGATTGCCGGCGCAGCGCCTGCTCGACCACCGGATGGCGGCCGGCGACGATGGCAAAGGCGTTGCTGTCGTCCACCATGGGGCGGCAATAGCCCTGTTCACCGGCCAACGTGGCGAGACCCGCCGAGACATCGATGATCGAGAGCGCCCGCGCCGCCGCCTTGATCGCTTCGGCATGCGACACGACGCGCGTCGTCAGAGCGTCGAAGGCTCCCAGTTCCAGCGTGAGCGCCCGGTCGGCGGCATTGGCGATCTTGCTTTCAAGCTCGGCCAGTTCCGTCGTCGTGAAGCGCATCGCATTCGCCATCGTCTGGCGATGGATGAAGCGCGCGCGGCCCTCGTTCGTGTCCGTCATCGCGCCGGCATTGCCCGCCGTCACCTCGATGAAATAGCCGAGAACATTGTTATATTTGATCTTCAGCGACTTGATGCCGGTTTCCTCGATGTAATCGAGCTGCAGCCCGGCAATCACCTGCCGCGACTGGTCACGCAGCGCGCGGACCTCATCAAGTTCGGCGATCGCGCCTGCGCGCACGAAACCGCCATCGCGCTTCAAAAGCGGCAGTTCATCGCCGAGCACGGCTTCCAGCTCGGCAGCGAGATCGACCGGCAATTGCTGAAGCGCGTTCTGCGCATCCAGAAGCTCCGGCGGCAGGATTTCCCGTTCCAGCCGGGCGGCGATCATGCGCGACGCCTGCAAGCCCTGCCTCAATGCGCCGAGATCGCGCGGGCCGCCGCGCCCGAGCGCCAGACGTGACAAAGCGCGGGTCATGTCGGGCGCGTGCTTGAGATCGTCGCGCAGATCATCGGTGAGCGTGGTGGCATCCATCAGCCAGGCGACACTGTCGAGCCGCAAGTTGATGGCGTCCGGATCCGTTAGCGGCGACATCAGCCGTTCGGCGAGCAGGCGCGCGCCGCCGCCGGTGACGGTCCGGTCGATGGCTTTCAGGAGTGAGCCATCGCGGCTACCGGACAGCGTGCGGGCAAGCTCCAGATTGGCGCGGGTCGCCGGGTCGATGAAGAGCGTCGAGGCGCTGCTTTCGCGCTCCGGGCGGCCAAGCGGCGGACGGGCATCGATCTGCGTCTTCTCGACATAGGCGACGGCGGCGGCGGCAGCGGCAATCTCGGCGCGGGTAAAGGTCCCGAACCCGTCCAGCGTTCCGACATCGAAATAGCGGGCGAGACGGTTTTCGGCGGTCGCGCTGTCGAACAATACCTGCGGTTGGGGAACGGCAGTGCGGCCGAGCACATCCATGACCGGGCGAAGATCAGGATCGTGAAAGACCTGATCGGCGAGGATCAGTTCCTTCGGGTCGATGCGCAGAATATCGGCGAGCATGCGCTCGCGCGCGGTTTCGGCAAGGCGAAACACACCGGTCGAAATGTCGATCCAGGCCAGAGCGTAAGCTGGCTCTGACCCACTCTTGATGCGGGCAAGCGCCATCAGATAGTTGGATTCGGACGGCGAGAGCAGCTTTTCTTCGGTCAGCGTGCCCGGCGTCACGAGCCGGACCACATCGCGCCGAACGACGGATTTCGAGCCGCGCTTCTTCGCCTCCGCCGGGTCCTCAACCTGTTCGCAGACGGCAACGCGGAAGCCGAGCGAAATCAGCTTTTGCAGATAGTCGTCGGCCGCATGGATCGGCACGCCGCACATTGGAATGTCGAGGCCCATATGCTGGCCGCGCTTGGTGAGCGTGATGCCGAGCGCCCGTGAGGCGTCCACGGCGTCTTCGAAGAACAGCTCGTAGAAATCGCCCATCCGGTAGAAAAGCAGCGAGCCCGGATTGTTGGCCTTGATCTCGATATATTGCTCCATCATCGGCGTGGCCGATTGACGGCTCTCCTCCGATGCCAGTAATTCTGCGGTGAGCACGGTTTGACGATGATCGGAAATGGTGGCCACCATGGTAGGAGGGTTGGTCTTCAAGGTCGGACGTCGGGTCGGCGAACTATAAATGATAATGGAGAGGGGGCCACAAGGCCGCCAGCGTAAAAAGGTGAGGAAACATGGCCGGCAACGATAAGAGCGGGAACAAGGGCACGCGCAATCTCGCGTCCGTCACGGAACAGGAAGCGCTCGATTTTCACGCGCGCGGACGCCCCGGCAAGCTCGAAATCGCACCGACCAAACCGATGGCGACGCAGCGCGACCTGTCGCTCGCCTATTCGCCGGGCGTTGCCGTTCCGGTGAAGGCCATCGCCGACGATCCGTCGCGCGCCTATGATTATACGACACGCGGCAACATGGTTGCGGTCATTTCCAACGGCACGGCCATCCTCGGCCTCGGCAATCTCGGCGCGCTGGCGTCGAAGCCGGTGATGGAGGGCAAGTCGGTCCTCTTCAAGCGCTTTGCCGATGTCGATTCCATCGACCTCGAAGTCGATACCGAAGACCCGGATGAGTTCATCAACTGCGTCCGCTTCCTCGGCCCCTCCTTCGGCGGCATCAATCTGGAAGACATCAAGGCGCCGGAATGCTTCATCATCGAGCAGCGGCTGCGCGAGATCATGGACATCCCGGTTTTCCATGACGACCAGCACGGCACGGCGATCATTGCGGCCGCCGGTCTCATCAACGCGCTGGCGCTGACGGGGCGCGACTTCAAGACCACGAAGCTCGTCTGCAATGGCGCGGGCGCTGCGGCGATTGCCTGTATCGAACTCATCAAATCCATGGGCTTTGCGCCGGAAAACGTCACGCTCTGCGACACGAAAGGCGTGATCTATCAGGGTCGCACCGAGGGCATGAACCAGTGGAAGTCGGCCCATGCGGTGAAGACGGACCGCCGTTCGCTGAAGGAAGCGATGGTCGGGGCCGATGTCTTCTTCGGGCTTTCCAGTAAGGGCGCGCTGACGGATGAGATGGTTCTTTCCATGGCGGCGAACCCGATCATCTTCGCGATGGCGAACCCCGATCCGGAGGTCGCGCCGGAAGATGTCGCACGGCTGCGTGGCGATGCGATTGTCGCGACCGGCCGTTCGGACTATCCGAACCAGGTCAACAATGTGTTGGGCTTCCCTTACATTTTCCGCGGTGCGCTCGATGTCCGCGCCTCGACCATCAACGACGACATGAAGATTGCGGCTGCCAATGCGCTCGCCGATCTCGCCCGCGCCGATGTGCCGGACGATGTGGCCGCCGCCTATCAGGGCAACCGTCCGCGCTTCGGGCCACAATATATCATTCCTGTGCCCTTCGACCCGCGCCTCATCTCGGCCATCCCGGTTGCCGTCGCCAAGGCTGCGATGGAATCCGGCGTCGCCCGCAAACCGATCCTCGATCTGGAGGCTTATGCCCGCGAACTGAATGCGCGGCGCGACCCCATCGCCTCGACCCTGCAGCGGCTTTATCAATATGTTCGGCGCAATCCGAAGCGCGTCGTCTTCGCCGAGGGCGAGGAGGAGCAGGTCATGCGCGCCGCTCTCTCCTATGTGAACCAGCAGCTTGGCACGGCCATTCTGCTCGGCCGCGAGGAGCAGATGCGCGAGACAGCGGAAAAGGCCGGCGTTGATCTCAACCGGCCTGGCATCGAAATTGTCAATGCCCGCCTTTCGACCCGCAACGAGGCCTATACGGACTATCTCTATGCACGGCTTCAGCGGCAGGGTTATCTCTATCGCGACGTCCAGCGCCTCATCAACAACGACCGCAACCACTTCGCTGCCTGCATGGTGGCGCTCGGCGATGCGGACGGCATGGTCTCGGGCACGACGCGCAACTATTCCACCGTTCTCGAAGACGTGAAGCGCTGCATCGATGTCAGAAGCGGCCACCGCATGATCGGCGTCTCCATCGTGCTCGCCCGTGGCCGCACGGTTCTGGTTGCCGACACGGCCGTCCACGACATGCCGAATTCGGAGCAACTGGCCGATATCGCCGAGGAAGCCGCCGGCATGGCCCGGCGGCTGGGCTACGAACCCCGCGTCGCCATGCTCGCCTATTCCACATTCGGTCATCCCTCCGGTGAACGTTCGGATCGCGTCATCGAAGCGGTGAAGATCCTTGATCGCCGTCGTGTCGATTTCGAATATGACGGCGAGATGGCTGCCGATGTGGCGCTCAATCCGAAGGTGATGGAGCAATATCCGTTCTGCCGTCTGTCAGGAACGGCCAACGTCCTCGTCATGCCGGCGTTCCACTCGGCCTCGATCTCGACCAAGATGCTGCAGGAGCTAGGCGGCTCGACCGTCATCGGTCCGATCCTGGTGGGGCTTGAAAAATCGGTCCAGATCGTCCCGATCGGAGCCAAGGACAGCGACATCGTCAACATGGCCGCGATTGCCGCCTATAGCGCAGGCGCCTGAGCTTTGGCGCGCCGTTCCGGGTGCGGTTGCCGTACCCGGAACATTTTAGCATGCGCTCGCGTTAGACCCCGCAAGGAAGAAGGACTTCTTCTTCCCGCGGAAGGCTCGCCAGCGAACATTCGTTCTCCTTCCGCCAAGAGTTTCGGAGAGGAGTTTCGAGATGGGTACAATCCTGCTGATCATTCTGGTTCTGCTGCTGCTCGGTGCTATCCCGAGCTGGCCTCACTCGCGCGGCTGGGGCTATGGCCCGTCGGGTGGTATCGGCCTGGTCCTGGTGATCGTCATCGTCCTTCTGCTGATGGGACGAATCTGATCTCGCGATTTCTCGGTCAGAAATTAGAAAAGTGAGCCCTGCTCCGGCTTTTTCACCGGGGCGGGCTTTTCGCCTTTCTTCGGCCGCGCGGGAACGGGTCCGCCATCGCCAGCGGTGGCCGAAATCCGTCCATCGGCAAACTCGATGGAAAGCCCCTGCCCCTCGTAAACAGCCGCCGCGGACGACAAAACTGCATCCTTCTCATCGCGTATCACTGCGTAACCGCGTTTCAGCACATTCTTGTAGGACAGCGACAGCAGCATGCGCTCATGCGCTGCCAGTGCCGAGCGTTCGCGTGAAAGCCGGGTCGAAAGTGCCGTATCCGCACGAAGTGCCAGCCCCTTGAGCCGATCGCCTGAGCGACCGATTTCATGCGCAAGTCGCCCGGGAAGACCTGACAGCGCCGCATCCGCCCGGTGGACCCGTGAGCGGCTGCGGTCGACAAGCCGTTCCACAGAGCGCTCGGCGCGCGCCATGCGCTGATCCAGCATCTGCCGCCGCTCGGCAATGCGGTTCGCCAGCATGTCAGGGCGCAGCTTGCCGGCGGCCGTGTCGAAAGTGCGGCGCTTGTTCAGTGTGTTGAGTTCCAATCCGCGGCCAAGGCTGGAGGCGGCACGATCGAGCCGCTGCTGCGGCAGCGCCAGCAATTGGTCGAGCGACGGGAGCGCGCGAACGAGGGCGCGGACCGATTGCCGGTTCGCCTCCATCTGGCGCGTCACGGCGGCCTTGAGCCGTGCCGAAAGAGTGGCCACCTGCGCCTCCAGATCAGCCTTCACCGGCACCGCCATTTCGGCAGCGCCTGTGGGCGTGGGCGCGCGGACGTCGGCGGCATAGTCAATGAGCGTCCAGTCGGTCTCGTGGCCGACGGCCGAGATCAGCGGGATTTCGCTCTCTGCAGCTGCACGAACGACAGCCTCGTCGTTGAAGCTCCAGAGGTCTTCGAGCGAGCCGCCGCCGCGGGCGACGATCAAAAGATCGGGCCTCGCGATCGGGCCACCCTCTTCCAGCGCATTGAAGCCGCGAATGGCATTCGCCACTTCGTCGCCGGAGCCCTCGCCCTGAACCTTCACCGGCCAGACGATGACATGGACGGGAAAACGGTCGGAGATCCGATGCAGGATATCGCGGATGACGGCGCCGGTCGGGGAGGTCACGACCCCGATGACCTTCGGCATGTAGGGCAGCAATTGCTTGCGCCCCTCGTCGAACAAGCCTTCGGCGGCAAGCTTGCGCTTACGCTCCTCGATGAGCGCCATCAGCGCACCGGCACCGGCCGGTTCGAGGTTTTCGATGACGATCTGGTATTTTGACGAGCCGGGAAAGGTGGTGACCTTGCCGGTCGCGATCACTTCCATGCCCTCTTCCGGCCGGAACCGCAGCTTGGAGAAACTGCCCTTCCAGATGACGGCATCGATGCGAGCGCGATCGTCCTTCAGGCTGAAATAGGCGTGACCCGACGAATGCGGCCCTCTGTAGCCTGAAATCTCGCCGCGCAGGCGCACATGGTCGAAGGCATTTTCGACCGTGCGCTTGATCGATCCGGAGAGTTCCGAAACCGAATATTCGTAGAGATTTGTCGCCGAATCGGCATCGAAGAGATTGCTCATGACCTCAAGAAATACACGCTCGGACGCAGTGCGCAAAGCGCACACCTCCTGTTTCAACGGGGAAAGCACCGGGGACGGGAAAAGTGACGCTTCCGGTTTTTTCCATCCGCCCCATCGCCCCCGCACCTGCGTTTCCAAAGACTTGGCAAAAGAGAGGGTGACCTCTTTCAGCAGAACCGGTCCTTCATTTTCCCCGCTCCATCACGCAGGCTCACAATACGGCCCTTCCACAACCATCAGGAAAGGCTTCATCATGGCAGACCGATTTGCAGACAATGCGCCCTCTCTCGCCGGGCCGGCATCCCACGCATTCCCCATCACACCCAGCGACACCACCAGTCTCGCCGAGACCATTCGCGCGCTCTATTGCGGCGTTGGTGGCGACATCGCCGCCACACTTGCGTCCGGGGCGGCGGTTATCTTCACCAATGTGCCGGCCGGAGCGGTTCTTCCGGTGCGCGCCACAAAGATCGCCGCGGCGGGAACCACAGCCAACGCGCTTGTTGGCCTGGTCTGATCGCGCATGACAGGCGCAAGCCCGGCGTGGTAATCTTCACCTTGGGGGAAGATCGTATCCGGCGCTGTGCCGTTTCAGCACGACACCGGATACAAATGGGACGAGGCGTTAGGCATTTCTTCAGAAGCCGGGTTCTAATCTCGGCTTCAAAGAGCTTTCGCTTTGAGAGGAGATGGCAATGATTGCAGCGACATCCATCGCAATGGGATTGATTGCCGTACAATTGCGTTCAGTCGCCGCCTATACGCTCATCGCCATGCTGATCTTCATCGCGTTCGGCGCGGCCGCTCTTGTTTCAGGTGGCGCCAGATGGCTGCTGCTTACCGAAGCTGTTCTACTGTTCAACTTCGGGATTGCGGCAGATGTCTTCGTGCTGACACTGATCGAAACCGTGCGGCGACGCCTGGCCCGCAACTGATACCGTCTTCCGGTCACTCCTGTCCCGTCACGGTGCGGCTCTCGCGCCGGACGCGTTGATTTGAGCGATGGAGAGCAAGCACCATTGGCTCGACGGCGACTTGTGCGCGGACATGTCTCCGGATCAGCCCTCACCCCGCACCCCGCACCGTACAGAAAACCGCCAAAGCCTGAACGTCTGACCGCTGGGCAGGCCGACCGAAGTTTCAGACACTTGCTGGATTTCGCGAGGTAACCTTAACAGATCGCTTACCCGCCTTGCTTACAGTCGGTCCCAAACACCCCGCCCCCATTGTGTGGATCATTCCGAATGAATATCGACGGCCTGCTTTCCCGCTTCCGCATCCAAACCAAGATCTTCCTGATGGTGACACCCTTTGTGCTCAGCATCCTGCTGGTCGGTTTCGTCAGCCTCTATTCCAACGAAATACTGCGCGGGCGGATCGAGATTTCGAACGTCGTCTTGCAGTCGATGAACGGCTACAAGCAGGTCTTCGCCAGCATCAGCGGCTTCCTCCGTGAACCGGTGAGGGCAAAATTCGACAAGGCAGCCGAGGATGTCGCGCAACAGAAGGCGCGCCTTGCGGAGGTGGTGGCGACCCTTCAGGGGCAGACCGATGTCTCGCTGCTGGATCAGGCCCTGACCCAGACGGACAAAATCGCCGAAAACAATAACGGGCTGTGGAAGCTGGAGCAGCAGCGCACCGGGGTTCTTGCCGACATTGCCCAGAACTTCAAGAGCATGGACGATGTGCAGAATGCCGCCTCAAAGACGGTGTTCAAGCTTGTCGCCGATGCAACGCGCATTCAGAACGCGCAAAAGGCCGAGTTGAAAGCCAGCGTCGATATCGATTCACAGGGCCGCAAGCTGTCCGATCTCCTTTCCAAGCTCAACAACTCGGCAGATGCAAACGAACGCCTGGCAGCAATCGACGCCGTGCGGGCCGATCCCGACCTCAACAGGCTCGCCGGATCTCTGCCTGCCGACAAGAAGGAACTGGCTGTCACGCTGAACGCCACGCTGAAGAAACTGAAGGAAGACAATCAGGCCGGCGAGGGTGCAGCGAGCACCGCAGGCGCCGATCTTCTCTTCCTGTCTGCCCAGATGAACAAGATGGCCAGCGACATGATGCACAAGGCAGTCATCGAGCTGACAAATGCGGACAAGGGCATCACGCTGGCCAACTCGATGAACCGCAAGATCGCGGCACTGATGACGGCGCGCAGCAATATCGAAATCGGTATCGCAAAGCTGACGGCTGCTCCGACCAAGGAACAACTGGCGACGACACAGTCGGACATCTATCTCTTCGGCAAGACGCTGGACGATATCGGCGCCACGGCTCCGGATGACGCCTCATTCAAGGCCATGGCAGACGGCATCAAGCCGGTGCTGGACAAGTTTTCCGACAGCGCCGCAGCTCTTCTGGACATCTTCAACCGGAAAAACACCGAGTTTTCGGCCGCTGCCACTCAGATCGACCAGACCTGGAGCCTGCTGTCACAATTTGCCGACCAGCAGAAGGATCAGGCCAAGGCTGAGAGCATGTCAGCCAACAGCATCTCGATCAGCGTCGTGGTTGCGGGCATCATCATCGCCATCCTGGCCGGCATCGGTCTCATCCTGATCTTCCGCAGGCCGATCGGGCAGATCACCAGCGCCATGCGCCGACTTGCCGAAGGCGTGCTCGATACGTCGATCCAGGGCGACAATCGCCGCGACGAAATCGGCGACATGGCCCGCGCGCTCGGCATCTTCAAGGCCAATGCGCTGGAAAAGCTCCGAGTCGAAAACGTGAGCGAAGAACAGCGTCTGGCCGCAGAGGCAGAGCGCCGCCGCAACGACGCCGAAAAGCAGGCGAGCCAGGAACAGATCGACTTTGCCGTCCGCCAGCTCGCGCAATCGCTGCGCCAGCTTTCCGACGGGGACCTGACCTGCGCCATTTCCACCCCCTTCAGCGGCGGGCTCGATCAGCTCCGCCAGGACTTCAACGGTTCGCTGGAGCGACTGAACGAGACGCTGGCACAGATCCGTCAGGATGCGCGCAACATCCAAGCCAATGGCAATGCAATGCGCGCTTCGGCCGACGAGCTGTCGCGCCGCACCGAAACGCAGGCGGCCTCGCTGGAACAGACGGCCGCTGCCGTGGACGAAATCACGGTTACGGTGCGCCAAACGGCAAGCCGCGCGGGAGAAGCCAACACCATCGTGCGGGATACCCGCAAGAATGCCGAAGCCTCCTCCGAGATCGTTGCCGACGCCGTCGATGCGATGACCCGGATCGAAGAGGCCTCGCGCAAGATCGAGCAGATCATCGACGTGATCGAAGACATCGCCTTCCAGACCAACCTTCTGGCGCTCAATGCCGGTATCGAGGCGGCGCGCGCTGGTGAAGCCGGCAAGGGTTTCGCTGTCGTCGCGCAGGAAGTGCGCGAGCTTGCCCAGCGCTCAGCCGGTGCGGCCAACGAGATCAAGAGCCTGATCGATACGGCAACGCATGAAGTGACGACCGGTGTGCGCCACGTCCAGCGCACCGGCGAGGCGCTGAGCGATATTTCCACCCGCATCGCGCAGCTTTACGAACATGTTCAGATGATCGCCCAGGCCGCGCACGACCAATCTGCGGGCCTGCAGGAGGTCAACACCGCAGTCAACCAGATGGACCAGATGACGCAGGCGAATGCCGCGATGGTGGAAGAGGCCAACGCCGTGTCTCAGCAGCTGGCGCATGAGGGCGACCATCTGATGCAGCTTATCAGCCAGTTCCGGCTGAAACAAGAGCAGCGACAGGCCTACGCCGCCTGATCGGCAGCGACCTCTCCAGACGCAAATGCCCGGGCGACATCGCCCGGGCATTTTTCGTTTCAGCGATTGCCTGATCCGCTCAAGGGTAGATGACGCCCTTGCGCAGGATGATATTGCCATAGAGGCGCGGTTCGCTGGTCTGGACGACCGTGTGGGCGGCGCGCACGCGGTTATAGAAATCGGCCGGAGCCAGCGGCACGACCTTCAGTTTCGGTTCGTGGATGGCACAGCAGGCAACCATTTCCTCATGCACCGGGTCGAGCGCTTCCATGTCGCCGCGCGGAATCGCGCGGAAGATGGCTTCCGGCACGAAGTCGTCGACCGGCATCACGGAGAGAATGGCATTGAGCACCGGAATAACGCCGTGGCCGTCGGTGCGCACCAGCCGGCGGGCATGTTCCAGCCCCGGATAATTGCCATCGACGATGGCGATTTCGTCCGTGTGGCCCATCGCACGCAGCGTGAACAACAATTCCGGACTCAGGATAGGATCAATCCCCTTCAGCACTGGACAACTCCTTGAACAAGACATTCTGGTCGGTGAGATAACGGGCAAACAGCGGCAGGCTCGCCGCGCCGATGGCGCGCGCCTGATCCCCTACCAGCCCCTCTATGATATCGGGGACGATGATCCCCTGAAGATCGTAACGCTCGAGCGCCGCGCGTGTGGCCGAGACCAGACGTGTGCGCACCCATTCCGGAAATCCGCCGTCTATGATGGCTGCGGGGAAATCGATGATGGAGGCGGCGGCGATGATCGCCTGCGCCAGAGCCTCGGCGCTCATCGAGATCCAGCGGTCAAGCGGTTCGCCCCAATCCGTCCAGCCCGAGGCCGAATACCAAAGCGGGCGGGGATCGATGCCGCGTTCTTTCAGCAGGTTTTCCAGCACGAAGATGGAGGCGACGCCGATCAGCTGTCGCGTCTTGCCGTTTTCGTCGCGCACGGGCAGCGGACCGATTGCGCCGGCGGTGCCCGTGCGGCCGGTAAAGACCGAGGAATTCAGCACGATGCCGCCGCCAATGAAGGTGCCGACGAAGTAATAGACATAATCGGTATAGGCTTTGCCGCGTCCGAACATGAGTTCGGCACCACAAGCGCTTGTCGCGTCGTTCTGCAGATAGACCGGATAGGATGTCAGGGCCTGGATCTCGGCGCGCAGATCGAAATCGCGCCAGGCGTCCATTTCCCCTTGCGGCGCGCCGACATTGTCGGCCCAGTTCCAGAGCTCGAACGGAGCCGCGACGCCGAGACCGGCGAGCCGCGAAAGCTGCACTCCACTCATCAAGGCTTCCAGTGAAACCAGGCTTTCCTTGACGAAGGCCAAGATTTCATGCGGCGTGGGATAGGCGTAGATGCGCCGGAGCTTGGCGCGGACGCCGCCGACGAAATCCATGAGAATCATATCGGCACTGCGGCGGCCGATTTTCAGGCCGAAGGCAAAAACGCCTTCCGGATTGAGCGACATCGGCACCGATGGCTGGCCGACCTTGCCGCGCACGGGTTCGCCCTTGATCAGCAATCCGTCCTTTTCGAGCGCGCGCATGATGACGGACACAGTCTGGGCCGAAAGACCCGACGCGCGCGCGATATCCGCCTTGGACAGCGCCTCGTGACTTCGCACGAGTGACAGGACAAGACGTTCGTTATAGGCTCTCACCCGCACCTGATTTGCGCCGCCCGAAGGGATCACAATTCGTGCGGCTTCGCCGTCACCCGATTCCGGTGCTTTTTGAGTGGTCATGGCCGATGCCTCCTCCCGTTGGCATAGTCAGCGGCTCAGAGCCTGCCAGATATTTTTTAATAATTCAATTCGATTTATTTATTGACAAGTGCTTTTTTTAGAGCTTTGATGTCAGCATCCCGCCCATGGATCGGCCAGGCCTCCTGCGGGACCACGATCATGGCGGGGAGGCCATTCAACTGCCGCAAGGCACTTTTGTTCTCGGGAGGAACAATATGAAAAAGCTCAACATTTCTGCCGCCGTCGGCGCGCTTGCGCTCGGCGTTGCCTTCAGCGCTCCGGCCATGGCCGCCGGCACATCCGCCTGCCTCATCACCAAGACCGACACGAACCCCTTCTTCGTCAAGATGAAGGAAGGCGCGACGGCCAAGGCGAAGGAACTCGGCATCAACCTCAAGACCTATGCCGGCAAGATCGACGGCGACAGCGAAAGCCAGGTTGCTGCGATCGAATCCTGCATCGCCGATGGCGCCAAGGGTATTCTGATCACCGCTTCCGACACCAAGGCGATCGTTCCCTCGGTCAAGAAGGCGCGCGACGCCGGTCTTCTCGTCATCGCGCTCGACACGCCGCTTGAGCCGATCAGCGCTGCCGACATGACGTTCGCCACCGACAACCTGCAGGCCGGCAAGCTCATCGGCGAATGGGCCAAGGCAACGCTCGGCGACAAGGTGAAGGACGCCAAGGTCGGCTTCCTCGACCTGACCCCGTCGCAGCCGTCCGTTGACGTCATGCGCGACCAGGGCTTCATGATCGGCTTCGGTATCGACCCGAAGGACCCGAACAAGATCGGCGACGAAACCGACCCGCGCATCGTTGGCCATGACGTCACCAACGGTAACGAAGAAGGCGGCCGCACCGCCATGGAAAACCTTCTCCAGAAGGATCCGGACATCAACGTGATCCACACGATCAACGAGCCGGCCGCTGTTGGCGCCTACCAGGCCCTGAAGGCTGTCGGCAAGGAAAAGGACGTGCTGATCGTGTCGGTTGACGGCGGTTGCCCGGGCGTCAAGGCTGTTCAGGACGGCCAGATTGGCGCGACCTCGCAGCAGTACCCGCTCCTGATGGCCTCCAAGGGCATCGAAGCCATTGCCGCTTTCGCCAAGGACGGCACCAAGCCGAAGGCGACGGACGGCAAGAACTTCTTCGACACCGGCGTGAACCTCGTGACCGACAAGCCGGCCAAGGGCGTTCCCTCGATCAGCGTCAAGGAAGGCCTGGCGAAGTGCTGGGGCTGATGCCCGGTCTTTGACGGCAATTTCATGGAATGAGGGAAAGGGCGGTTCCGGCCGCCCTTTTCATTAAGGCAATCCCGGCGGTGCCGGCGCGGTGTCGCCTGCCGGATTGACTGGAAAAGAAATCGAGCAATTCCGATCGAAGTGTGTCACGCTTCCGCTTCCGGAACTGCTGATAAAGAAGAGCGGGGGGCGCCCCGGCTTGATGCAAGCCATATGCGCATTCCCACCAACAAGCGAAGACAGCTCCGGACAAAAAGGGGAGGATAATTCGCCATGGCAGCGATGCAGGAATTCGAAAAAGTCATCGAGCAGAGCGACAAGAATGTCGCCAGCTTCAAACAACATACACCCATCCAGCGCCTGCAGCATTTCCTGCATTCGACGCCGGCTGCGGTTCCCGCCATTGTTCTCGTGGCGGCCATCATCATCTTTGGTGTGCTGAAGGGCGAACGCTTCTTCTCAACCTACACCATGACGCTGATCCTTCAGCAGATCGCCATCGTCGGTATTCTTGGCGCCGGCCAGACGCTCGTCGTTCTGGTCGCGGGCATCGATCTGTCGATCGGCGTGGTCATGGTCATATCGACCGTCATCATGGGCAATTGCGCCGTGGTCTACGGGCTTCCGGCCCCGATTGCGATCGGCATCGGCTTTGCCGTGGGCGCGGTTGCCGGCCTGTTGAACGGCTTCCTGGTCGCCTATATGCGATTGCCGCCCTTCATCGTGACGCTCGGCACCTGGTACATCGTCATGGCGACGAACTTCATCTATTCCAACAACGCGACGATCCGCGACGCGGACATCACGGCCAATGCCGAGTTCCTACACTTCTTCGGCAAGAGCTTTTCGGTTGGCGGTGCGGTCTTCACCTTCGGCGTGGTCATGATGGTCGTGCTTGTGATCGGTCTCTGGATCGCGCTCAACCACACGGCCTGGGGCCGCCACCTCTATGCAGTCGGCGACGACGCGGACGCAGCGGAACTCGCGGGTATCCGTACCAAGCGCGTTCTGATGTCGACCTACATGCTCGCCGGCATCATCGCGGCGCTCGCCGCCTGGGTCTCCATCGGCCGTAACGGCTCGATCTCGCCCTCTTCGGCCGTGACCGAATATAACCTGCAATCCATCACAGCAGCCGTGATCGGCGGCATCTCGCTCTTCGGCGGACGCGGCTCTATCCTCGGCACGCTGATCGGCGCCATGATCGTCGGCGTCGTCTCGATGGGTCTCAATATGCTGGGTGCAGACCCGCAGTGGAAGGTCTTCCTGACCGGTGTTCTCATCATCACGGCTGTTGCCGTTGACCAGTGGATCAGAAAGGTGGCTGGCTAATGTCTCAGGAACCCATTCTCAAGGCCCGTGGTCTCGTCAAGCGCTATGGTCGCGTGACCGCGCTCGACAACGCCGATTTCGACCTCTATCCGGGCGAAATCCTCGCCGTCATCGGCGATAACGGCGCCGGCAAGTCCTCGCTCATCAAGGCGCTTTCGGGCGCCGTGACGCCGGACGATGGCGAGATCCATCTCGACGGGCAGAAGGTGCAGTTCACCTCGCCGATGCAGGCGCGCGAAGCCGGTATCGAAACGGTGTACCAGAACCTCGCGCTCTCGCCGGCCCTGTCGATTGCCGACAACATGTTCCTCGGCCGCGAAATCCGCCGCAAGGGACCGCTCGGCAATGTGCTTCGCCTGCTCGACCACAAGGAAATGCAGCGCGTTGCCCGCGAAAAGCTCTCCGAGCTCGGCCTGATGACAATCCAGAACATCAACCAGGCGGTGGAAACGCTCTCCGGCGGCCAGCGTCAGGGCGTTGCCGTGGCGCGTGCCGCAGCCTTCGGCTCCAAGGTCGTCATCATGGACGAACCCACCGCTGCCCTTGGTGTGAAGGAATCGCGTCGCGTTCTCGAGCTCATCCTCGACGTCCGCTCGCGCGGCCTGCCGATCGTTCTGATCTCCCACAACATGCCGCATGTGTTCGAGGTCGCCGACCGCATCCACATCCACCGGCTGGGCAAACGCCTCACGGTGATCAATCCGAAGGAATACACGATGTCGGATGCCGTGGCGCTAATGACGGGCGCGATGGCCCCGAAGGAAGCGGCATAAGGCTGGTTGAGTTTGAAAATAAAAACCCCGCTCGGTGCAAACCGGGCGGGGTTTTGCGTTCATGAGTGTTTTGCGGGCGCGCAACCCTCTCCTCCGTCATCCCGGACTTGATCCGGGATCCAGTGCGCGATGTCTATCGCGCGAGAGACTCCCTTGATGAAATCAGTCCTTCCAGCCCGCAGACGCGGGCTGGAAGGATGCCGGATCTAGTCCGGCATGACGGAGTGCGAGGGAAACCTCACGCAAACACCGCGCCTTCCTTGATGAACTGCCCCGTCTGCAGTTCCTCGAAGGCCTTCATCAGTTCCTCGCGCGAGTTCATCACAATCGGGCCGTGCCAGGCAACCGGTTCCTCGATCGGCTTGCCGGAGACCAGCAGGAAGCGGATGCCCTGATCGCCGGCCTGCACGGTCACCTCATCGCCGGTGTCGAAGACGACGAGCGTGCGGTTGCCGCTCATGTCGCGGATGTTCAGCTCCTCCCCGTTGAATTCCTTCTCCACCTTCACGCCGATGGGCGTCGAGGCATCGCGGAACGTGCCGGAGCCGGCGAAGATATAGGCGAAGGCCTTGCGATAGGTGTCGACCTTGAAGGTCTTGCGCTTGCCCGGCGGCACCGAGATGTCGAGATAGACGGGCTCTGCGGCGATGCCGTCGACCGGACCTTTCTTCCCCCAGAACTCGCCCGTGATGATACGCGCCGCCGTGCCGTCGTCATCGACGACGACCGGGATATCGGCCGATTTCACATCCTGATAGCGCGGGCTGGTCATCTTCATCGAAGACGGCAGGTTGGCCCAGAGCTGGAAGCCATGCATCTTGCCGGCGAAATCGCCGCGCGGCATTTCCTGGTGCATGATGCCGGAGCCGGCCGTCATCCATTGCACGTCGCCAGCCCCCAGCGTGCCGCGGTTGCCGAGGCTGTCGCCATGCTCGACGGAGCCTGCCAGAACGTAAGTAATCGTCTCGATGCCACGATGCGGATGCCAGGGGAAACCCTTGAGGTACTTCGCCGGGTCGTCATTGCGGAAATCGTCCATCATCAGGAACGGGTCGGTCAGCGACGGATCGCCGAAGCCGAAGACGCGATGGAGATGAACGCCGGCCCCTTCACGGGCGGGCACGGCAACGCTTTCATGCTTTACGGGACGTATGGACATGTTTTTGATCCTTTCCCAGTCCGAAGCACGCGCCTCGGCTCTCGAATGTCGAAGGCGTTCAACAAAACTGAACGAACGCCTCTTTTCGTGCACAAGATAGCGTGTGTGGGCATTTCAGCCAAATGGAACGCCCATCAACTCAGTGTTCACAAAATTCCGCTTTACGCCTCATCCAGTCTTTCGGCTGGAAACCATTTGTGACTGTATTGTTAACACAATTTTACCCATGTTTCGGGATCATGAGTGCTTCCGTCGATCAAAAGAGTCGACGCCTTGTTTTTGTGGACGTTTTTACATGTGTCGTTGGGCTGCCTATAGCGGTGAACCGATCTATCTTGAGCATATCGTTTCCTCCCAGACCCATTCGCTGATCGAGCAATCGCATCACGCGACCGAGGCCAAAACCTCGACCAATGGCGACGGGTTCGGCATCGCCTGGTACGGCGACCGGCCGGAACCCGGCCTCTTCCGGGATATCCTGCCCGCCTGGTCCGACTGCAATCTCAAGTCTCTTGCCCGGCAGATCCGCTCCAGCCTGTTTCTCGCCCATGTGCGGGCAGCGACCGGCGGCGGCACGCGGCGCGACAATTGCCATCCCTTCGTTCACGGCCGCTGGTCCTTCATGCATAACGGACAGGTCTCCGGCTTCGAGCGCCTGCGCCGCCCCCTGGAGGCACAGCTCTGCGACCGGCTCTATTCCGCCCGCGTCGGCACGACGGATTCCGAACTGCTTTTTCTTCTGGCGCTGCATTTCGGTCTCGAACGCGATCCGGTCACGGCGATCGAGACCATGTTGAAGCATGTGGAAAGCGAGGCCGACCGGCTCGGCTTCGAGACTGTCATTCGCTTCACCGCCGCCTTTTCCGATGGCGCGCGTCTCTACGCAGTGCGCTATGCATCCGATCGCAAGGCGCCGACGCTCTATTCCGCGCCGCTCGGACGCGGACACTGCCTCGTTTCAGAGCCGCTCAACGATGACCGCGATGCCTGGGTGGCGATCCCGGACGGCAGCGTCGTCGTCATCGAAGGTCACGAAATTGCCGTCCAGCCCTTCGGCGGCTGGCTTTATGAGCGCCGCGTGCCGGAGCTTCAGCTGGTTGCGAAGTAGGACGCGATCTTTTCCGCCAGTTTTTCAGCCACTTCGCCCTTCGGCATGTCCGGCCAGACATCGACGCCGTCGCGGCTGATCACGCGCACGGAATTGCGCTCGCCGCCCATGATGCCGGTTTCGGCGCTGACATCATTGGCGACGATCACGTCCGCGCCTTTTGTCTCCAGTTTCTTGCGGGCGTTTTCGATCACGCTCTGCGTTTCGGCGGCAAAGCCGCAGACCAGTTTCGGCCGCATGGCGTGATGGCCGATGGTCTTCAGGATATCCGGGTTTTCAACGAGATGCAGGGGCGCGGGCGCTTCGCCGGGCTGCTTCTTGATCTTCTCGCCAGCCGATGAGGCAACGCGCCAGTCGGCAACGGCGGCCACCATGACGGCGATATCTGCCGGAAGGGCGGCCAGTACGGCATCGCGCATCTCCTCGGCGCGCTCGACATGGATCGTGCGGACACCCAGCGGATCGGGAATGGTCACGGGGCCGGAGACCAGCGTGACTTCTGCACCGAGCGCCGCCAATGCCGCCGCAATCGCATGACCCTGCTTGCCCGAAGAACGGTTGGCGATATAGCGCACCGGGTCGATCGGCTCATGCGTCGGGCCGGAGGTCACGATCGCCTTGCGACCCAGCAGCGGCTTCGGGTTTCCATCCAGAAGAAGCGTCGCCGCCTGCAGGATCTGCATCGGCTCGCTCATGCGGCCAAGCCCCGACTCTCCGCTTTCGGCCATTTCGCCGCGCTCCGGACCGATGAAATGGATGCCATCGGCTTTCAGCGTCGCGACATTGCGCTCAGTCGCCTTGGCCGACCACATTTTCGGGTTCATGGCAGGGGCAACCAGAACCGGCTTGTCGGTGGCGAGCAGCACGGTGGAGGCAAGATCGTCTGCCAGCCCGTTCGCCATCTTCGCCATCAGATCGGCAGTGGCGGGGGCCACGACAATCAGATCGCAATCGCGCGCGAGCCTTATATGGCCGACATCCTGCTCGTCCTCGCGGGAGAAGAGATCGGTATAAACATGGGAGGCGGAGAGCGCACCGACGGCGAGCGTTGTCACGAATTCCTGCGCGCCGGCCGTCATGATCGAGCGCACATTGGCCCCCTGCTCGCGAAAGCGGCGGATGAGGTCCAGGCTCTTGTAGGCGGCGATGCCACCGGCAACGATCAGCAGAATCCGCTTGTTCGTCAATATCATGGAACGCTCCCGCCCGAATTCGGCCAGACCCTACCCCCTCGCGCGCAAAATGAAAAGCGTGTGTGTCAACGCGCCTGCGTCATCAGGATCTTGACCGCGAAAGCCGAGAAGACGCCGCCGAAAGTATAATCCAGCCCCCGCAGCACTTTCCGGTTCGCTTTCAGCCACCCGGCCAGACCATGCGCGCCGAAGACCACGCCGAAGGCGACGGGCAGGCCGATGAGGATGAAATAGAAGCCGAGGAAGAAGAGCTTGCCCGTCACATGCGGATCGGACGCCTTCACGAATTGCGGCAGGAAGGTCATGAAGAAGATGATGACCTTGGGATTGAGCATGTTGACCCACAGGCCGTTCAAAAGGCCGGAGGTGAAGGAACCACGCTTCGGCGCATCCGGATTGTCATCCAGCTGGAAGGTCGAACCTTTGAAGACCGCCTGCACGGCAAGCCAGAGCAGATAGGCGGCCCCGCCGATCTTCAGGACCAGAAAGGCCATCGGCGAGGCGACGATAAGCGCGGAAACGCCGAGCGCCACCAGCGTCGTGTGGACGCAAAGCCCGATATTCGTGCCGACAATCACGCCCAAGGCGGCCACCGGTCCGTCGCGCAGCGAGCGGCTGATCTGCAGCGTCATGTCCGGGCCGGGCGTGAGGCTCAGGAGAAGACCGGCGAGCGTGAAGGTGATCAGCGTATCGAGATCGGGGATGAAGGTCATCGGCATCACAGTCCGTTCGACTTGAGGAATGCGGCAAAGGCGGGCGCATGGTCCTTGTGCCAGCGCGACAGCGGCGGGCGGTTGTCGATGATGTCATGCGCCGCCCATTCGATGCGCTTCTCATCCAACTTGCGGCTGACATCGTTGTCAGGGCAGAGAATATAGAAATCGCCCGTCGCCAGGCTTTCCATCATGAAATCCACCGTCTGCTCGGGCGTCCAGGCGCCAGCCGGCTTTTCCGTGCGGCCATTGGCGGTCAATGCAGTGTAAACGAAACCCGGGATCAGCAGGTGCGCGCTGACCTTGCCGCCTTCGGTATTGCGAAGTTCATGCTCCAGCGCTTCCGTCAACGCCTTCACGCCGGCCTTGGCGACATTATAGGCCGGGTCGCCGGGCGGCGTGGTGATGCCCTGCTTGGAGCCGGTATTAATGATGATCGCCGGTTCGCCATGCGAAAGCAGCGCCTTGCCGAAGACGCGCGAGCCATGAATGACGCCGCCGAGATTGACGTCGAGCACGCGCTGCCAGTTTTCAAACGGCCCGAAAAGCGAGGAGCCCGGCTGGATGCCAGCATTGTTCATCGCAACATGGATCGCGCCGAACCGCTTGGTTGCAGCCTCCGCCAGCGCCTCGACATCCTCCAGACGGCTGACATCGGTCGCAACCGCCAGCACGGCGTCCGCGCCGCGCGGCGATACGGCGACGACCTCCGCTGTCGCCTTCTCCAGCCGTTCGCCCGCCAGATCGGCCAGCACGACGTTCAGCCCGAGCCCCGCAAAGGCTTTCGCGGCGGCAAGGCCTATGCCGGACGCCGCCCCCGTGATAACGGCTGTGTTGCCGGGCTTGAAGACAGGGTGATTGGTCATGCATGAGTCTCCTGCAAGATGGGCATCATTGCAGGCGCACTATGTCCCGTTTGTCTCCGCTGTCAAACGCTGAACTGCGGCGCAGGTGCGCTGGCGGGGTTCGCTCACAACATGCATTCCAGCACGGAAATCAGCGTCGCGCCCTTGGCGAGCCGCCCGGCCTGATCGAGTTGCCACACCTTTCGGCCCACCGTATCGACCGCGACATTTCCTCCGATCGTAACGAGTTTGCCCTTCTGTGGATCGACTTCGACAACGATATCCGAATGTGAGGGCATGAAATTGCCTTTTGGCGCAGCCTCGGGCCCGTAGGCTTGAAGCACGGTGGCATAAGTCACATCGGCGGCGCTGCCGCGCCCCGCATTGATTAGGTCGCCCACTTTCGGCACGTAGACCCTCGGATCACGGCCAAGATAGGCGACCGTCGTGTTGTGGGCTGCCGCGTCCCGAATCGCGTCAACGACGTAATGGATATGTCCCTCGCTGAACAGAAACTGGGACTCCGTCGCGCCGGCGCAGCGAACGACATAGCTGATAAAGGCGGATGACCATGCCGGACGGTAGGACTTGCCCTTGGAATCCTGATAGGTCGTGCGCCCATCAATGTGGGAGTTCTTCAGACCCACGCTCCAGTAGTTGCCGACATACTGGCAGAACGGATCATCGGTCTCACGTCCCTTGCCGTTCTCGAATTTCTCATATTCGTGCATGGCCTGTGCGACGAGGTTGTCTGTGAAATCTGACATCTGAAGTCCTCCCAAAAGCGTTGAAATATGCACCTAATGATTGAGGAACGAAGATATACACGTAAAAGTAAAATAAGAAAATGGGGTTCGCGCCTGCCGTGCCTGAAATCGCGCAGTGGCCTTGCACAGCACGCGAAACCGGCTAAAAGTGCCGCCATTCCGGGTTCGGATAGTCAGAACCCTTGTTCATCAAACGGAACTATCGACATGGCGCTTCCCAAAGACGTGAAAAAGGTCGTTCTCGCCTATTCCGGCGGTCTCGACACCTCCATCATCCTGAAATGGCTGCAGACCGAGCTCGGCGCTGAAGTCGTCACCTTCACGGCCGATCTCGGCCAGGGCGAGGAACTGGAGCCGGCGCGCAAGAAGGCCGAGATGCTCGGCATCAAGGAAATCTTCATCGAGGACGTGCGCGAGGAGTTCGTGCGCGATTTCGTCTTCCCGATGTTCCGCGCCAATGCCGTCTATGAAGGCGTCTATCTGCTCGGCACCTCGATTGCCCGTCCGCTGATCTCCAAGCACCTGATCGAGATCGCGAAAAAGACCGGCGCAGATGCGATTGCCCATGGCGCAACCGGCAAGGGCAACGACCAGGTTCGCTTCGAGCTTTCGGCTTACGCCCTGAACCCCGATATCAAGATCATCGCGCCGTGGCGCGACTGGTCGTTCAAGAGCCGCACCGATCTGCTGGCCTTTGCCGAACAGAACCAGATCCCGGTTGCCAAGGACAAGAAGGGCGAGGCTCCCTTCTCCGTCGATGCCAACCTGCTGCACTCGTCGTCAGAAGGCAAAGTTCTCGAAGACCCGGCACAGGAAGCCCCCGAATACGTGCATATGCGCACGATTTCGCCGGAAGCCGCACCGGACAAGGCGACCACCATCAAGGTCGGCTTCCGCAAGGGCGATGCCTGCTCCATCAACGGCGTCGAGATGAGCCCGGCCACGCTGCTCGCCGAGCTTAACAACTATGGCCGCGACAACGGCATCGGCCGTCTCGACCTCGTGGAAAACCGCTTCGTCGGCATGAAGTCGCGCGGCGTCTACGAAACGCCCGGCGGTACGATCCTTCTAGCTGCGCACCGTGCGATGGAATCGATCACGCTCGACCGTGGCGCCGCGCATCTCAAGGACGAGATCATGCCGCGCTATGCCGAGCTCATCTATTACGGCTTCTGGTTCTCGCCGGAACGCGAAATGCTCCAGGCCCTCATCGACAAGAGCCAGGAACATGTCGAAGGCGAAGTGACGCTGAAGCTCTACAAGGGCAATGTCATGGTCATCGGCCGTGAGAGCGACAAGTCGCTCTATTCCGACAAGCTCGTCACCTTCGAGGACGACCAGGGCGCCTATGACCAGAAGGATGCTGCCGGCTTTATCAAGCTGAACGCCCTTCGCCTGCGCACGCTCGCCAAGCGCAACCAGAAGGGCTGAGCCCCGCTTCAAGTCCGGTTCGCCAAATTGACAGAAGATTGGAAAGCGGTTCGCCACAAGGGAGGGCCGCTTTCTGCTTGGGAGGTGCCCTTTAGAATTCAGGGATGCCTATAAGATTTCCTTAAGAATATTTCGATAACTATATATATTAGTTATTAATAAATTAATGCGTCGCACGCGGCCTCTCTTTATGACTGTGTCGAGACGTGAGGACTGGGTTTTTGGCATGAAGAATCTCAAGATATCGGTGCAGCTATTCATCCTAGTCGGAGGCCTGATGGCCGCGTTTGCGGTAGCAACCTATTTCGAAGTGAGATCGGCAACGGCAACCATCTATAACGAGCGTAACCAAACGCTTCGCACCGAGATCGAAACCGCGCTTTCGGTGATGAAGGACTTCGATGACCGTGCGAAGGCTGGTGAATTCACGGTCGAAGAGGCCAAGAAGCGTGCCTATGATCTCCTTTCGAAGCTGCGCTACGATCCCGATGGCTATTTCTTCGGCTATGACTATGACGTCAACATGCTCTTCCACATCAACCAGAAGCTGGTCGGGCAGAATTTCAAGGGCAAGGCGGACCAGACGGGCTTTGCCTATCGTGATGCCATCGTGAAAGTCGGCCAGGAAGGCGGCGGATATGTCAATCTGATCGGTCCCAAGCCCGGCAAGGACCCGAACGACTACACCTATCCCAAATCGGTTTATGCCAAGGCCTATGAGCCGTGGAAGGCGGTCGTCGCTACCGGCCTTTATGTCGATGACTTGAACGCCCAGATCCGACAGCAGATCATCCAGATCGTGGCGGTGTCGGCGGTAATTTTCGTGTTGGCCCTGGTTGCAGCCTACGCTTTGATCCGCGGCATTACACGCCCGCTCGATGCCATTCGCGAAACCCTGCATCGGGTTGCCGAAGGCGATATCGATACGCCCGTTCCGCATCGCGAGATGTCAAACGAAGTGGGGATGATGGCGAAAGCCACGGCCGAGCTTCAGGAGAAGGTGCGCGAGCGGCGCGCCATGGCCGAGCGGGAAGCCGAGCACAAGCGCCAGATCGATGCCGAGCGCCAACAGAACGCCGATTTTCAGGCCACGGAAGCGGAAACACAGGCGCGCGTCGTTCGTACGATCGGTCAGGCATTGGAACAGCTCGCCCAGGGCGATCTCACGGTGCGCTGCGGCGATCTGGGCAACCGTTATGCGGAACTGCGCGACAACTTCAACGGCGCCATCAGCCAGCTTGAGCGGACAATGACGCTGATCAAGGAACGCGGCACCGATATTGGCGTCAGCAAGGAAGAAATCCGCCGCGCCTCGAATGAACTGGCGCAGCGTACCGAACGGCAGGCGGCAAGCCTTGAGGAAACCTCGGCGGCGCTGGATGAACTGACGGTGGCCGTTCGCCAGACCGCGGATGGCGCGCGCGAAGCCGCAGGCCGCGTGGGCGAAGTGCGGTCCGAAGCCGAGAAGAACGACCGCGTGGTCGAAAAGGCGATCAACGCCATGAGCGGGATCGAACAGTCCTCGCAGGAAATCGGCAATATCATCGGCGTGATCGACGAGATTGCCTTCCAGACCAACCTCCTCGCGCTGAATGCCGGCGTCGAGGCGGCGCGAGCCGGGGAAAGCGGCAAGGGCTTTGCCGTGGTCGCACAGGAAGTGCGTGAACTGGCGCAGCGCTCTGCGGCCGCTGCCAAGCAGATCAAGGAACAGATCAACAAGTCGTCGGCGCAGGTCGGCGATGGCGTTCAGCTGGTCGGCGAGGCCGGCGAAGCCTTGAAGCGGATCTCCCAGCAGGTCGAAAGCGCCAACGAGATCGTCATTCAGATCGCCCACCGCGCCAACGAGCAGGACACGACGCTGCGCTCCATCTCGTCCTCGATGAACGAACTGGACCTCGCCACCCAGAAAAATGCGGCCATGGCCGAGGAAACGACGGCATCTGCGGAAATGCTCGCCAACGACACCGGCACGCTGCTGGAGCTCATCGAGCGCTTCCGCGTTTCTGGCGGTCAGGCTCCGGCACAGGGTTACCGTAAGGCCGGTTGATCAAAGTCTCGACCCGACAAACAAAAAACGGGGCGGTTTTTCCGCCCCGTTTTCGTTTCATGGATCCATCGGCCTCAGCCGCGGATCAGAACCTTGCCCTTGCGGCCAGGTTCCATGCTGGCGGCGGCGGCCTTGGCGCCGTCTTCAAGGCCATAGATTTCTTCGACCGGCAGGTTCAGCTGGCCATTGGAGGCGAGCGTGATCAGTTCGCCGATCATGCGGGCGTAATCGGCGGGGCTTGTCTTGCCCGAGCGCTTGGCGCCCCAGAAGCCGATGACCTTGGCCTGTTTGAAGATCAGGTCGCCGGAGGAAATCTCCATATTGCCACCGCTCATCGTGCCGAAGGACATGAGCGTTGCCCCTTCGCCGAGCAGGCTCATCAGCTGGCCGCTTTCCTTGGCCCCGACGCTGTCGATGGCGTAGAGGATCGGGTCGCTGCCGGGGAACATCTTCACCTTGTCCATCCAGCCCGGATCCTGCGTCGAGACATTATTGGAAATCCCGAGTGCTTCCAGTTCGCCGACGCCCGCATCGCGGCGCACGACGTTGATGACATTGATGCCGCGCGCCTGACAGATCATCGCGATCGTCTTGCCCACAGCGCCGGTCGCGGCATTCTGGATCAGCCACTCGCCGGGCTTCACGCCAAGATCATCCAGCGCCATCAGCGCACTGATAGGCATGGCGATGAGCTGGCAGCCGAGCTCGTCCGGCACCGAGTCCGGCAGTGGAATCGCGCGCTGCGCTTTCATGAGGAAATATTCGGCCCAGGTATCGGTAAGCCCTGCGGCCATGACACGCTGACCGACGGAAAGATTGGTCACGCCGGCGCCCAGCGCATCGACAACACCGGCGGCTTCCGTGCCGCCGACAGCGGGCAGCGGCGGCTTGACGCCATAGCTGCCTCGAATGGTCCACAGATCATGATTGTGGATCGGTGATAGCGTCATGCGGACGCGGATTTCTCCCGGACCCGGCTCGGGCATGGGACGTTCGCCAGCTACCAGAACCTCGGCCGGATCCCCGAAAGCCTTGTATTCGATCACGCGCATAAGTCTCTCCCTCTGCTCTTCAATCCATGATGCAACAAAAACCTACTTAGAGGCTTTTGCTGTCAATTATAAGAAGCAGAGGCTTCCGGAAGTTCCCGGCACGAATAAAGGAATGGTGCTGAGATGATGCGGATAGACGGACAATGCCATTGTGGAACAGTGACTTACGAAGCGGAAATCGAGCCTGAAGACGTTTCCATCTGCCATTGTACGGATTGCCAAAGGCTCACCGGATCGGCCTTTCGCGTGACCGTGTCAACACCCGCCGATCAGTTCCGGCTGACCGGAAAACCGCCCAAACGCTACGAAAAACGCGCCGATAACGGCGCGCGGCGGCTACAATTCTTCTGCGGCGATTGCGGCTCACCGATCTACACGACGGGCGAGGGCAAGGATGCGGAAACGGTCGGCATCCGCTGGGGCTCCATCAACCAGCGCAGCCAGTTGAAGCCAAAGCACAAGATCTGGTGCCGCTCCGCCGTCGACTGGCTGAGCGGCATCCCGAACCTGCCCGGCAGGCCCGGAGATTGAGCGTTCAGGATCACGCCGCCTTCTGGACGTGATATTCCTTGATCGCCGCCATCTTGATGGCCGGTGCGCGTTCTGCCTCGTATCGCAGTGAGAAGCTGTCCTGCGCCAGGAAGACCGGATCGCCGTCGAGGTCTCGGCAGATATCGCCGCGCTTGGTGGTGATGAACTTTTCGAGATCGGCCGAATTGTCGGCGGAGATCCAGCGGCAGACGGAGAAGCGCGACATCTCAAACGAGACCGGCAGGCCATATTCCTGCTGCAGGCGTTCCTTCAGCACATCAAGCTGCAGCGCGCCGACAACGCCGACGATGGCGGGCGAACCGTCTTCCGGCGAGAAGAGCTGCACGACGCCCTCTTCGGCCATCTGCTGGAGCGCTTCCTTCAGCTTCTTGGCCTTCATCGCGTCTTCGAGACGCACACGGCGCAGGATTTCCGGCGAGAAGTTCGGCACACCCTGGAAAACCAGCGCCTCGCCCTCGGTCAGTGTGTCGCCAATGCGCAAGGTTCCGTGGTTCGGAATGCCCACCACGTCGCCGGCATAGGCCGTGTCGGCCAGCTGGCGTTGCGAGGCGAAGAAGAATTGCGGGGCGGTGAGCCCCATCTGCTTGCCGGTGCGGGCCAGTCGCGCCTTCATGCCGCGCTCCAGCTTGCCGGAGCAGATGCGGGCGAAGGCAATGCGGTCGCGATGGTTGGGGTCCATGTTGGCCTGGATCTTGAAGACGAAGGCGGTCATCTTGTCTTCGGCTGCATGAACGGTGCGCGTATCCGCCACCTGGTCACGCGGCGGCGGTGCGTAAGCGCCGAGCGCGTTGATGAGATCGCGAACGCCGAAATTCCGGAGCGCCGAACCGAAAAAGACCGGCGTCATATGCCCTTCGAGGAAGCTTGCGCGATCAAACGGACGGCAGGCTTCGCGGGCCAGTTCCAGCTCGTCGATAAAGGCGGAGCGTTCATTCTCCGGCAGGCGGTCGGCAATGCTTTCCGGCCCGTTCACGGCCAGCGGCTCGACCTGTGTGTCGCTGCCGCGGAAGGTCGAGTTGGCGAGATTGAACGAGCCGCAGAAGGTCTTGGAACGACCGACCGGCCAGGTGACCGGGGCCGTGTCCAGCGCCAGCTTTTCTTCCACTTCGTCCAGGATTTCAAAGGGATCGCGGCTTTCGCGGTCCATCTTGTTGATGAAGGTGATGATCGGAATGTCGCGCATGCGGCAGACTTCGAAGAGCTTCAGCGTGCGCGGCTCGATACCCTTGGCGGCGTCGATGACCATGACGGCAGCGTCGACGGCGGTCAGCGTGCGATAGGTGTCGTCCGCAAAATCCTCGTGGCCGGGCGTGTCCAAAATGTTGAAGACATTGCCTTCATATTCGAAGGTCATCACCGAGGTGACGACCGAAATGCCGCGTTCGCGCTCGATCTTCATCCAGTCGGACCGCGTCTGGATGCGGTCCTTCTTCGCCTTGACTTCCCCGGCGAGCTGGATCGCGCCGCCGAACAGCAGCAGCTTTTCGGTCAGCGTGGTCTTGCCGGCGTCCGGGTGGGCGATGATTGCGAAGGTGCGGCGGCGCGAAACCGCCTCGGCCAAAGTCTCGGTCATATGACGTTCAAATCCTGTGAATTGGCCGCCTTCTACCGGCTTCGGAGGCAAAGTTCAATTGACCCGTCACATCCGGGCGCTAGATACTAGTCATCTATCCTCAAACAGTCAGCGGAGTGCGGCCGATGAACATGCATCCTCATGCCACCCCTGCGCTTGAGCCGGTTCTGGGTCTTGTCCGGCTTTCTCACGCCGATGGCCTCGATCTTCCGTCTTACGAGACGGCAGGCGCTGCCGGCATGGACCTGCGCGCCGCCGTTTCCGAAGACCGGCCGCTGATGCTGATACCCGGCAAGCGCGCGCTGGTGCCGACCGGCCTCGTCATGGAAATCCCGCAAGGCTATGAAGCGCAGATCCGCCCCCGTTCCGGCCTCGCCTTCAAGCACGGCATCACCTGCCTCAACACGCCCGGAACGATAGACAGCGATTATCGCGGCGAAGTGAAGGTCCTGCTGATCAATCTCGGCGAAGAGGAATTCCTCATCGAACGCGGCATGCGCATCGCCCAGATGGTGGTCGCACCGGTGACGCAGGTGCGCGTGCGCGAGGTCAACGAAACCTCCGACACCGAGCGGGGCGCAGGCGGCTTCGGGTCGACAGGCGTCTGATCAGCGCCGGCTTTCCAGCGCCATCCGCGCCGCAAGACCGGCCAGAACCGTTCCCATCAGCCAGCGCTGAACCTGAGCCCAGAAGGGGCGCTCTTTCAGGAACACGGCAACCGAGCCGGCGGAAATGGCGATTGTCGCGTTGACGGAAACGCTGATCGCGATCTGCACCAATCCCAGGACAACCGACTGCGCCAGAACATGGTCCTTTGCCGGCTCGATGAACTGCGGCAGCAGCGAGAGATAGAGAACCGCGACTTTCGGGTTCAGAAGATTGGTGATCAAACCCATGAAGAAGAGGCGGCGCGGCCCGTCGATCGGTAGATCGCGCGTTTCGAAGATCGGCCGGGCGCCGGGTTTCAGCGCGTTCCATGCGAGCCATGCGAGATAGGCTGCACCGGCAAAACGCAGCGCATCGTAGGCAATCGGGACCGCGAAGAGAATGGCCGTGATCCCGAAAGCAGCGGCCAACATGTAGACGACAAAGCCGCAAGCCACGCCGCATAGCGAAACCAGCCCGGCCTTCGGACCCTGGCTCAGCGACCGCGAAATCAGGTAGAGCATGTTCGGTCCGGGCGTGAGAACCATGCCCAGCGCAACGAGGGCAAAGGCTGCAAGGGTTGCGGCTGACGGCATAAGCGGCTCCGGTGCTTGATGTCACGAAACGTAGTTCCCGCAATCATGCCCGCAAGTCAGGAATTGACACGGAGACAAGATTTAAGGCGACGAATGGTCCGAACGGCGGTTCCGTGACATCTTCCCAATTGCCTCCTTTTTGCATCTGAGGCATGAAGTCGGCGGGAGAACTTTCATGACCGCCGCCAATCTTCTCACATATGCCTTCGCACTCTTCGTTGCCGCCGCCATTCCCGGTCCCGGGATCACAGCGATTGTCGCGCGCGCCCTGGGCTCCGGCTTCCGGCCGACCTTCTTCATGGGGCTCGGGCTCATCCTGGGGGATGTCGTCTATTTGACAGCCGTCGTTCTCGGCCTTGCCTATGTGGCGCAGACCTTCACGACTGCCTTCATGGTGCTGAAATTCGCCGGCGCGCTTTATCTGGGCTATATCGCCTGGAAACTCTGGACGGCAGGGCTGTTGGGCCAGAAGATCGAGGCGAAGCGAGCAGGTGGCCTGGGGGCATCTTTCATGTCCGGTCTGCTCGTCACGTTGGGCAACCCGAAAACCATGCTTTTCTATGTCGCGCTGGTTCCGACGCTGATCCCGCTTGCCCAGATCGGCCCGCAGGATTACGCCGCTCTGGTCATCGTGACGGCAGTCGTGCTGCTGCTCGTGCTCGTTCCCTATATCCTTCTCGCGGCCAAGGCGCGCGAGCTTCTCAAGGAGCCTTCGGCGCTGAAACTGCTGAACCGCGCGGCCGGCGGCATTCTGGCCGGCACCGCCGTCTACATTGCCGCACGCGCCGCGTAACACGGACATTCGCCAAACGGGCCGAATTTGGCAGAAAATTCTCTTCGCGCCCGCTCCCCCGATCATTCGGTTCTGGCGAGGGTTTCCGTTTGTGCCTATCTTGCATTCCAAGACATTCAATCTGGGAGACACATGATGGCGGCAAAGAAGCCGGGACGTGGCCGCGTCTATAATTCGATCATCGAGACCATCGGCGATACGCCCATTGTCCGCCTCGACAAGCTGGCGAAGGAAAAGGGCGTGAAGGCGAACCTTCTCGCCAAGCTTGAATTCTTCAACCCCATCGCCTCCGTCAAGGACCGCATCGGCGTCGCCATGATCGAAAGCCTGGAAGCGCAGGGCAAGATCACGCCCGGCAAAACCACGCTTGTTGAGCCGACGTCCGGCAATACCGGCATTGCGCTCGCCTTTGCCGCTGCCGCCAAGGGCTACAAGCTGATCCTGACCATGCCGGAAACCATGTCGGTCGAACGCCGCAAGATGCTGGCGCTGCTGGGTGCCGAACTCGTGCTCACGGAAGGCCCGAAGGGCATGAAGGGTGCGATTGCCAAGGCCGAGGAGTTGGCCACCACCCTGCCCGACGCGATCATCCCGCAGCAGTTCGAAAACCCGGCCAACCCGGAAATCCACCGCAAGACGACGGCCGAGGAGATCTGGAACGACACCGATGGCGGTGTCGATATCTTCGTGTCCGGCATCGGCACGGGCGGCACCATTACCGGCACCGGACAGGTGCTGAAAGAGCGAAAGCCCTCAGTTAAGGTCATCGCGGTCGAGCCGGCCGACAGCCCGGTTCTTTCCGGCGGCGCGCCCGGCCCGCACAAGATCCAAGGCATCGGCGCGGGCTTCACCCCGAAGGTACTTGATACGTCGGTCTATGATGAAGTGGTGACGGTCACGAATGACGAGGCTTTCGAAACCGCCCGTCTCGTGGCTCGCCTGGAGGGCGTACCGGTCGGAATTTCGTCGGGCGCGGCGCTGACGGCGGCGATCAAGGTGGGAGCCCGCGAGGAAAATGCCGGCAAGACGATTGTCGTGATCATCCCGTCCTTTGCCGAACGTTATCTGTCGACGGCGCTTTTCGACGGTCTGGCATAAACCGTTCTCACCCCGGAACGGCCGGAACCTCGCGCCGCAGATCGGGCTCATCATGAATGAAGGTGACATTGAGGCTTGCCGGAAGCTCTTCCGGCAGGCCTTTTTCGTTGGCGATCAGGTCTGCGACGGCCGTCTCGCTCTCGGCATCCAGATGGACGCCCGCCGTCGTTACCAGATCGCGGAACCGCGCAAGCCCCTGCGGCGGCAGCACCATGCGGAAATTGGTCGCGATGTTGGAGAGGAAGGTGTGATCGCTGACCCATCCCCCGGCGGACACGACTGCGTCGTTGATATCGGCGGTAACCTGATGGCGATTGGCGTGGGTGACGCCTGTCAGCATGATGATCCGAGGGCGCATGGCCGTCTCCGAGCCTGTTTTGCTGCCGGGTGGTTCCGTAATGCTCCCGGCAATGCCTGGAGCATCCTGTTCGCTATCGGACTATTCGTCCTTGATCTTACTTAACCCAGCCGAGGCCGAGCATGCCGAAAAGCGCGACGCCGAGGATGATGCGGTAGATCGCAAAGGCCGTGAAGCGGTTGGAACGGATATAGCCGAGCAGCCACTTGACCGAGACGAAGGCGACGATCATCGAAACAACGAAGGCGATGCCGAGCAGCGTCCAGTTTTCCGGCGGGGCATTCTCGAGCTTGGCGGCCTTGATAGACTTCAGCAGCTCATAGCCGCTGGCGGCATACATGGTCGGGATGCCGACGAGGAAGGCGAACTCGGTTGCCGCAGCACGGTTTCCGGTGCCGAAGAGCATCGCCGCGAAGATGGTGGCGCCGGAACGCGATGTGCCGGGGAAAACGCCCGCGACGATCTGGGCGAGGCCGACGATGATGGCGACGGGCCATGTCACCTTGGAGCTGGCCGGGCGGCGCGCCGCAATCTGCTCGGCAACAATCATCCAGATGCCGCCGATGATCAGCGCCCAGGCGATCGGAACGACGCTTTCAGGCAGCTTGAAGCCCATTTTCGTGACAATCAGGCCAAGCACGGCCGTGATGAGAAAGGCGACAATCAGCTTCAGCAGATAATCGCGGTTTTCAGGATCGCGGAAGCCGAGAAGGAGCGAGAGAATGCGCTGCCAATAGATAAAGGTAACGGCGAGGATCGCGCCGGCCTGGATGACGACGTTGAACGTGTCGGACCGGTCGCCCAGCCATTGTTCGGCGATCAGAAGGTGGCCGGTCGAGGAGATCGGGAGAAATTCCGTGATCCCTTCGATGATGCCGAGAAGAATTGCATTGATATAGTCCATCGATCTCTCCGTGGGACCATGATTGCAGTTGGACAACCGGCTGGATGACGAGAAAGAGGCAGCTCCTGGCCGGGGGAAAGGCGCAAGGAAGCGGCCATCCGGATCATTCAGAGCGGCGTGTCATGAAATGACCTCTTTATGAGATTTGAAAATGCTGAAGGACGGGCGAATCGCGGAATTGGCAAAAGCTATAGCTTTTCTTAAACCCTGGGCGCTAGGATTTTGTAAACGAATGCGGGCGAGCCACCCCAGGAGCGCCGAACCGGACCGAAACGGAATCAATGCCAGTACTTTATCATCACACCATGTCGTCCGCCTCGCGGTTCATCCGCCTTGTTCTCGGCGAGTACGGCCTGCCTGTCGAGCTCACGGAAGAGCAGCCCTGGGAAATGCGCAAGGATTTCATCAAGCTCAATCCGTCCGGTACGCTGCCTGTGCTTGTCGATGACAACATGCGCGTCCTGTGCGGCGCAACGGTGATTTCCGAGTTCCTTGACGAGACCTCCGGCATTCTGAAGCGGGACAAGCGACTGCTCGCCGAAGACCCTTTTCAGCGGGCAGAAATCCGCCGGCTGGTCGAGTGGTTCCTGGTCAAGATGGAAGCCGACGTCACGAAGCCGCTGGTGCGCGAGCGGATCTTCAAGCTGCAGATGCCGCCGACGCTCGGCGGCGGCGCACCGGATTCGAAGATCTTGCGCATGGCGCGCGGCAATATCCGCCAGCACATGAAATATATCTCTTGGCTCGCAGGGTCGCGCAGCTATCTCGCCGGCAGTCGGCTGAGCTATGCGGATCTGGCCGCAGCCGCGGCGCTTTCCGAGCTTGATTATCTTGGCGAAATCACCTGGGCGGAATCTCCGCAAGCGCGCGACTGGTATCAGCGCATCAAGTCGCGCCCCTCGTTCCGCCAGCTTCTCTCGGAGCGTGTGCGCGGGGTGACACCGGTATCGCATTATGCCGATCTCGATTTCTGATCTCGCCGGGCTGCACGGGAACGCGTAAACTCGCCCCATGGCAGAGACAACGGACAAGCTGAGAGCATTCATCAAGGCCGAGGCTTTGCGTCTCGGCTTTTCTGCGGCGCGGATTGCGCCGGCAGAGGCCTCGCCCCGGCTGGCTGAAGATCTGGCCGGCTTTGTCAGCGCCGGCTTTCACGGGACCATGGACTGGATGGTGGAGACGGCCGCGCGGCGCGCCGATCCCAGGATGCTTTGGCCGGAAGCCAACAGCGTCGTCGTGCTTGCCATGAATTATGGCCCGAACGGCGACCCGCTGGCAACGACGCAGATGCCGGATCGCGGCAATATCTCCGTCTATGCCCGCAATCGCGACTATCACGACATTATCAAGGGCAAGCTCAAGGAACTGGCCGGCAAGATTGCCGCGCGAACGGGCGAAGACGTGAAGGTCTTCGTCGATACCGCGCCTGTCATGGAAAAGCCGCTCGCCATGCAGGCGGGGCTTGGCTGGCAGGGCAAGCATACCAATCTCGTCAGCCGGGAACTTGGCTCCTGGTTCTTCCTCGGTTCGATCTTCACGACCACGGAGATCGCGCCCGACACCACCGAGACGGATCATTGCGGCTCATGCCGCGCCTGTCTCGACGCCTGTCCTACACAGGCATTTCCGGCGCCCGGCCGGATCGATGCGCGGCGCTGCATTTCCTACCTGACCATCGAACACAAGGGTATGATCGGCGCAGAGTTCCGCGCGGCGATGGGAAACCGCATCTATGGCTGCGACGATTGTCTTGCCGCCTGTCCGTGGAACAAGTTTGCCCAGACGGCACGCGAGATGAAGTTGCAGCCGCGTCCCGAACTTGCGGCTCCACGGCTCGATTTTCTGCTGGGGCTGGACGACGCCGCATTCCGCAGTTTCTTCACCGGCTCGCCGATCAAGCGGATCGGGCGAAACCGCTTCATCCGCAATTGCCTGATCGCCGCGGGGAATTCCGCAGACCCCAGCCTTCTCCCCCTCTGCCAGGGCCTGCTCGCGGATGACGATCCGGTCGTGCGGGCCAGTGCGCTTTGGGCCGTCGCATCGCTCGAAGGTCCGGACGCTGCGCTGAGGGCCCTTCCCAAGGGGGAAAGCGATCCTATAGTACTCAGCGAACGGGATTCGCTGGGACATTGAAATGACATTGACGATCTTCGGCTGCGGCTATTCGGGCAAGGCGATTGCCGAGGCCTGCAGCGATCTCCTGGGCCCGGTTGCCGGAACGACGCGCACGCCGGACAAGGCCGAGCGACTGAAGGCGAAAGGCGTTGACGCTTATCTCTATGCCGGCGGCGAACCGGATGAGGCGTTTTGCGCCCGTCTTTCGCAGACCACGCATCTCGTCCAGTCAATCGCGCCCGGCCCGGAAGGCGACCCCCTGCTGCATTGGGGCGCAGCGCGGCTCTCCTCTCTGATGCCGAAGCTGGAATGGGTGGGATATCTTTCCACCGTCGGCGTCTACGGCGATCATGACGGGGCCTGGGTCGACGAGGAGACCGAATGCCGGCCTGTGTCGCGGCGCTCCGTGGAGCGGACGGAGGCGGAAGCCGGCTGGCAGGCCTTTGCCGCCGCTTCAGGTTTGCCCGTCGCCGTGCTCCGGCTCTCGGGTATCTATGGGCCGGGGCGCAACGCCTTCGTCAATCTGAAAGAGGGCACCGCCAAGCGCATCGTCAAGGCGCACCAGGTCTTCAATCGCATTCGCGTCGAGGATATCGGCGCGGCAACGCGGTTTCTGGCCGAGCGTCAACTTGGCGGCATCTATAATGTCACCGACGACGAACCGGCCCCGCCGCAGGATGTCGTGGCCTTCGCCGCACAGCTGATGGGCGTCGAACCGCCGCCCGAAACCGACTTTGCAACCGCCGAACTCAGCCCCATGGCGCGCTCCTTTTATGGAGAGAACAAGCGGGTCTCGAACGCCAAAATCCGGCGACTTGGCTTTGGTTTCGGGCATCCGAACTACCGGTCCTCGCTCGAAAACCTCTGGAATTGTGGCAACTGGCTGCCTTAATCTCAAATTTTAACTACCAAAAAGTGTAATTATCAATTTCTTAACCTTGAATACGTGCTCCTTGTCCGCGTCTGAGCAAGGAATGTCACGGGATTCCGTGAGCGGCTGCGGAATTGGAATAATCATCTCCCAATCTGCGGCCTCCATATAGGAAACATTGAATCTTCTAGATAAATTCCAAAAACTACGGAATACGAAGTTTTTTTGATCCGCAATTCGTTTGCGCAAAATATTTCAGACTGTAATGTTCCGTGATTGGTTGTGGCACTTTTCAGCCATTTTTGACCCTTTGAAGCTCGCCCCAGAGAAATTTTTTCCTCATCTGGAGAGTTCTAGAAATGGCATTCCGTTTTCGCACTTTGGCCCTCGGCCTTTCAATGGGTCTCGGCCTGGTGTCTACAACCGGAGAGGCATATGCCGCGCGTGGCTGTGGCGGCGCCTCCTGGTATGCGGCGCATTCCAAGACCGCCTCGGGCGAGCGCATGAACCCCTCGCATCTCACCGCCGCGCATCGGTCGCTGGCCTTCGGAACAAAGATCAAAGTCACCAACATGCGCAACGGCAACAGCGTCGTCGTGCGCGTCAATGATCGCGGACCCTTCATTCGCGGCCGTGTTCTGGACCTGTCGCGTGGTGCTGCCAACTCGCTCCACATGATCGCCACCGGCACGGCGAAAGTCTGCTACGAAGTCCTTGGCTGATCCGCTTCTCCTTGCTCTTGCGTCGTTTCGTCGTTAACGAAGCGATGAAAGTGCCCTGACGGGCGAAGACGGAGACGAGCAGACATGCGACTTGGCGGACGGCTGGCGGGGGCGATCGAGGTTCTTGACGATATCGAGACCAGACGACGCCCTGTGGCCGACGCGCTGAAGGACTGGGGTCTTTCCCACCGCTTCGCCGGCTCCGGCGACCGGGCCGCCATAGGCAATATTGTCTATGACGCGCTGCGCATGAAGCTTTCGCATGCCTGGCTCCTCGATGACGACAGCGCTTTAACGCTCGGCCATGCCGTCATGTTCCGCCAATGGGGCTTTACGCCGGAAACGCTTGCTGCCGAGCTTGTTGGCGACCGCTTTGCGCCACCCCCGCTTCCCGATGCGCAACTGCAGGCTCTTGCTGCCCGACGGATCGAGGATGCGCCGCTTCACGTTCAGGGCGACATTCCAGAATGGGTCGTCGCTGACTTTGAGCGGAATTTCGGCGATCAATGGCTGGCCGAGGCGAAGGCGCTGACGGCGCGGCCGTCTCTTGATCTGCGCGCCAACACGCTGAAGGCCGACCGCGACAAGGTGGTCAAGGCGCTGGAGCGTGCCGGCGCCGAAGCATGCCGCCTGGCGCCGGACGGTGTGCGGGTTGCAGCGGGCAAGCTTTCCGACCGTCTGCCCAATGTGACGGCTGAACTTTCCTTCGCGAAGGGCTGGTTCGAGGTGCAGGATGAGGGCTCGCAGCTCGTCGCCGGTCTGGTGATGGCGCAGGAAGGCGAGCAGATTCTCGATTATTGCGCCGGTGGCGGCGGAAAGACGCTCGCGCTTTCGGCCGTGATGCACAACAAGGGCCAGGTCCATGCCTATGACGCGGACCGCAAGCGCCTTTCTCCCATCATTGAGCGCCTGAAACGGGCCGGCACACGCAATGTGCAGGTTCACGACGGTCTGGGGTCGCTGAAGCCGCTCTCCGGCAAATTCGATCGCGTGCTGATCGACGCGCCCTGCACCGGAACGGGAACGTGGCGGCGGCGGCCCGACACGAAATGGCGGCTGACGGAAAAGAACCTTGGCGAGCGCGTGACGCAGCAGCGCGACGTTCTCGAAGCGGCCTCCTCCTATCTCCGCCCAGGCGGGCACCTAGCTTACGTCACCTGCTCGCTGCTGCCGCAGGAAAACCAGGAGCAGGTGCAGAGCTTCCTTGCAGACCATCCCGAATTCGAGCTGCGTTCGTCTTTTGACGATTTTGCCCGCCTCACCCGGCAGACCGACCTCAAGCCACTCGACGCTGCCGGGACCGGCATCACGCTGTCTCCGGCAACCAGCGACACCGACGGCTTCTATTTCTGCCTGATGCAGCGCCGGCCGCAATAAGAGCAAAAACTCTGGAATGGTTCAAAACGAGAGTATTTGACACAAGTTTTTTTGTGGGTCATGAAAGCGCCGTATCAATCCCGGACCGCCGGGCCGTTGAAGGGGCTTTCATGATGAGACAATTTGTTGCCGGCGCGGCTGTCCTTGCCGCTACCGCCATTCAACCGCTGGCCGCGCACGCCGACACCAGCCCGGCTGCCGTCGTCGCGCATTATCGCGAGATCGCGCACGCGGACTATCAGGACGCGCTGACGGGGGCGAAGCGTCTGGACAAGGCGATCAACGATTTCCTCGCCGCACCTTCCGAGGCCGGACTGAAGGCCGCACGGGCGGCCTGGATTGCGGCGCGCCCCGCCTATCTGCAGACGGAACACTATCGTTTCGGAAATCCGGTCGTTGATGAATGGGAAGGCAAGGTCAATGCCTGGCCGCTCGACGAGGGGCTGATCGACTATGTCGACACGGCCAAATACGGCACGGAAAGCGACGAGAACCCGCTCTACACGGCCAATGTGATTGCAAACAAGACGATCACCATCAACGGCAAGCCGGTCGATGCCTCGCATCTGACACCGGACTTTCTCGCCAACACGCTGCATTCGGCCAATGGCATTGATGCGAATGTGGCGACAGGATATCATGCTATCGAATTTCTGCTCTGGGGTCAGGACCTCAACGGGACCGGCCCGGGCGCCGGCAACCGGCCCTACACCGACTACGACCTGAAGAATTGCACGCATGGCAATTGCGACCGCCGCGCCGAATATCTGCGCTCGGCCGCGTCGCTGCTGGTCTCCGACCTCGACTATATCGTCAAGGCTTTCGAACCGGACGGTGCGGCGGCCAAGGTGCTGACCGACAATCCGAAGGCGGGGCTCACCGCGCTTCTGACCGGCATGGGCTCGCTTTCCTATGGTGAACTGGCGGGCGAGCGCATGAAGCTCGGCCTGCTGCTGCATGATCCGGAAGAGGAGCAGGACTGCTTCTCCGACAACACCTACAATTCGCACTATTACGACATGGTCGGCATCATGACCGGCTATACCGGCAACTATACCCGCCTCGACGGCACGAAGATGACGGGTCCCTCGATCCGCGATCTGCTGCAGGAAAAGGATCCGGCTGTCGCCAAGGAGCTTCAGGGCAAGCTCGACGTGACCATGGCTGCCATGGAAGCGCTGAAGAAGCGCGGCGAAACGGTCGAAGCCTATGACCAGATGATCGCCGAGGGCAACAAGGAAGGCAATGCCACGGTTCAGCGGGGCATCGACGGCCTGATCGATCAGACGAAGTCGATCCAGCGCGCGGTGACGGCGCTCGGCCTCGACGAGATCAAGGTTGGCACTTCGAAGAGCCTCGACAATCCCAACGCGGTCTTCAAGTGAGACCGGGAAGCCGGCTTCGGCATCGGAGCCGGCTGCTTGTTTTTATGTCAGGGATGATCGACCAATCTTCTCGCCCTCAGAAACGAAACACGGCCCTCCGCGTCGCTGCGGGGGCCGTTGGCGTTTGTGTCATCGCGGCCGGCGCAGTGATGGCCGGGGGTAACGGCTATTCAGCCGCCGACGCCGAACGCGTCAGCGCGGTGACCGCGCCGACGACGGATTTCACGCGGCCTGAAGCGCATGAGACGCTTTCCGGCGGGGCGGGCACCTTCATGGGCCGACCCGATGCCAAGGCCATGAGCCATCCTGACGCAACACTCGACGACAAGGGCGTCGAGCGCTTCAGGCTCGGCTTTGCGCTGTTCAAGAAAATGTGGGCCCAGGCCCCCTCCTCCACCGAAGCCTCCGATGGCCTCGGCCCGCTCTTCAATGCCCGATCCTGCCAGAGCTGCCATCTGCGCGACGGCCGGGGGCGGCCACCCGAGGGCGGGGTGGACAGCCAGTCCTTCCTGTTTCGTCTCGCGCGCAGCCCGGCGAATGATGCCGAGCGCGCCACGCTTTCCGCGCATCAGCGGCTCAATTTTCCCGATCCGATCTATGGCCAGCAATTGCAGGACAAGGGTGTGACCGGGCTTGCCGGCGAGGGCCGCCCGGTCGTCACCTATAGCGAAAAGACCGTGACGCTTGCCGATGGCGACACCTTGACGCTGCGCGCGCCGCATGATGCCGTGACGGCGCTTGCCTATGGGCCGCTCGACCCGACTACGACGCTTTCGCCCCGTATTGCCCAGAGCCTTGCCGGTATGGGGCTTCTGGAGGCAATTCCCGAAAGCGAAATTCTGGCCGAGGCCGAGCGTCAGGCGAAGGCGGGCCGCGGCATCCATGGCGTCGCCAACCGTGTGCGCGATCCCAAGACCGGCGCGATCGTGCTGGGACGCTTCGGCTGGAAGGCGCAGAACCCGACAGTGCGGGCGCAGGCGGCAGCGGCCCTCTCAACCGATATCGGGATTTCATCACCCGACGCACCCGATCCCTATGGGGATTGCACCAAGGCGGAAACGGCGTGCCTGAAAATGCCCACAGGCGTTCAGCCGCGGCTTGGCGACACCGAAGCGCCGGACCCGATCCTCGATCTCCTAACCGCCTATACCGCCAATATCGCCCCGCCGGCGCGGCGCGAGGTGGATGACACCGACGTGCTCGCCGGCAAGGCACTTTTCTATGGCGCGGGCTGCACCGACTGCCACCGGCCGAAATTCGTGACCGCTCGCGTCACGGCCGAGCCGCAACATGCCTTCCAGCTGATCTGGCCTTACAGCGATCTTCTGCTTCACGATATGGGCGAAGCGCTGGCGGACGGTCAGCAAGTGGGGGAAGCCGGCGGCAGGCAATGGCGTACGGCGCCGCTCTGGGGTATAGGTCTCGCGCAAACCGTGAACGGGTATGAATCGTACTTGCATGACGGTCGCGCCCGTACATTGGAAGAAGCCATCCTGTGGCACGGCGGCGAAGCCGAGCGGGCGCGAAACGCCTATGCCGCACTGGCGCGTGCCGATCGGCAAAAGCTTTTGAAATTTCTGAGGTCCCTGTGATGAAAAGATTCGTTGTCCTCCTGACCGCCGTGGCCATGGCGTCGTTTGCGCCGGCCGCAAGGGCCGCCTATGTCAGCGATGCAGAGATCGAACCTGTCATGCAAAGGACCGTCGATGACGTCATCATTCCGGGCTACAGCAACTTCCGCAACGCGGCGGAGGCGGCCGGCGCAGCGATGAACAGGCTCTGCATAGCCAACGATCCATCCTCCTATCAAGGCGCACGGAAGGCCTTTGCAGATCTGGTCTCGGCATGGTCCACGATCGAGGTCCTGCGCGACGGGCCGGTGCTCGACAACAACGTGTTCGAGCGCATTCTCTTCTTCCCCGACCGCAAGGGTCTGGCTCTGAAGCAGATCCAGACGCTGCTTGCCTCCAAGGACGAAAACGAGATCGCCGGAGCTTCGATGAAGTCGAAGAGCGTGGCGATCCAGGGTCTGACGGGGCTTGAATTCGTCCTGACCGGCACCGGCAACGAGGAGCTTCTGGCCGGCAAGGACAATTTCCGCTGCCATGTGGGTCGCGCGATCGCCGCCAATATTGCGGTTCTGGCAGGGGAACTTTCAGATGCCTGGAACGCGCCGGACGGCATTGCCGACAAGTGGCGCAAGCCCGGCCCCGACAATCCGGTCTTCCGCAATGGCGAGGAGGCACTGATTGCGCTTCTCGGCACTCTGGTGCGCGGGCTGGAAACCACCAATGAAAAGCGGCTGATGATCTTCTCGTCCGGCGAAGGCGGCGCGAATGCCCGGAAGGCGCTCTATTGGCGCTCGGGCCTCACGCTGCGTTCTGTCCAGGACAATCTGAAGGGTCTGCAGGCCTTCTGGGAAAAGAGCGGGATGCAATACATCATCCGCGGAGAAGGCTCAGCGATCACGACCAATATCAATTTCGACTTCCGCACCGCGATTGTGACGGCTGGCAAGCTTGACATGCCGGTGGAAACCATTCTTGCCGACGAGAAGGCGCATTCGCGGCTTGAATTCCTGGTCATGACGATCGCCGACCTGCAGGCGCGGCTGAACAATGATTACGGCCGCGCCATGGGTCTTGCGGCGGGCTTCACCTTCTCGGACGGGGATTGAGATGCGTAGCGCGCTTTTGAGCCGACGCAGCTTCATTCACGCTGCCGGCGCGACGTTTCTGGCTGGCCTTGCACCGGAAAAGCTCTTTGCTCTTGAGCGCACCGACGCCGTGTTCGCCGCCGCCTTCATGGACGCAGCCGGCCATTTTGGACTGGCGACCCTGACGGAGGAGGGGACCATCATCGATCGGAGCCCGCTGCCCAACCGGGCGCATGGACTGGCCTTCGACCGCAACTACAACCGCGTCGTCGCCTTTGCGCGGCGGCCCGGCACGTTCGCGGCGATCTTCGACCTCAACGGCCAGGCAGCCCCGATCGTGATCGCCTCGCCTGAGGGGCGGCATTTCTACGGCCACGGCACATTTTCCCGCGACGGACGCGTACTCTATGCCAGCGAGAACGATTTCGACAACGCGCGCGGTGTGATCGGTATTTATGATGCAACCGACAGTTTCGCCCGTATCGGCGAGTACCCGACCTATGGCGTCGGTCCGCACGATCTCTCCATCAGCTTCGACGGCACGACCCTGATCGCCGCCAATGGCGGGATCGAGACCCATCCGGATTTCGGCCGCACGAAACTGAACCTCGACCGGATGGAGCCATCGCTGGCGCTGATCGATGCGGCCACCGGCTCGCTCATCGAAAAGCACGAATTGCCGCCAGATTTCAGGCAGCTTTCCACCCGCCACATCGCGCTGGCCGGCCATCACGAAATCTGGTTCGCCTGCCAGTATGAAGGCGCGCGCGACGACCTGCCGCCGCTGATCGGCCGGTTCCGCCCCGGCGAGGCCCTTGAATTCATCTACCTGCCGGAACAGACGGCGCGCAATCTGGACAACTATGTCGGCGCCATCGCCATCAACCGCAAGGAAGGCATTGTCGCTGCGACCTCGCCGCGGGGTGGATCCTATGTCGTGCTTGATGCGGTTTCGGGCACGCTGGTTCAGGAGGTCAAGCTGGCCGGGGCCTCGGGCGTCGCCGCCGGCCCCCGCGGCTTCGGCATTTCGACGGAGGGCGGCCTTTTCAACGGCCGGCAGTCGCCGGTCAATTGGGACCAGCACGTCGTTCGCGTCGGTTGATCTTGCCGGCGTCACGTTCACGTGGCACGGTCCACGCGATTTCAACAGGCGGCAGGCTTCATGGATTTCGAACTCAAGACCGTTGCGAACAAGCGCATTCTTTACGTCATGGCGGTGGATGCCGAATATGGCATCCATCTGCGGGGGCATATCGCGCCGCTGATGACGGGCGTCGGCCCCGTCGAGGCCGCTGTGGTGCTCACGGCGGCCCTTGCGACGCTGGAAGCAACCGGTCACAAGCCGAACCTCATTGTCTCGCTTGGCTCGGCAGGCTCGGCGACGCTTGGACAGACGGAAGTCTATCAGGCCTCATCCGTGAGCTATCGCGACATGGACGCTTCTGCACTCGGCTTCGAGAAGGGCCTGACGCCGTTCCTCGATCTGCCGAAGGCTGTACCGCTGCCGCTTTCGGTCGCGGGCATTCCCTCGGCGCGGCTTTCCACGGGTGCGAATATCGTGTCGGGCGCTGCCTATGACGCAATTGATGCAGACATGGTGGACATGGAAAGCTTTGCAATTCTGCGGGCTGCTCAGCATTTCGGGATTCCGCTGATCGGGCTTCGCGGGATTTCGGACGGCAAGGAAGAGCTGAAACATGTCGGCGACTGGACGGAATATCTCCATGTCATCGATGAAAAACTCGCAAAAGCCGTCCGCACCATCGAAGAGGCCTTGGACAATGGGAGCCTGATGCTGTAAGGGCGGGTTTTGGAGCCCCTGCCCGGTGGCGCACGCCTCCGCGGCCTCTTAGCAAAGGCTGTTCATGTCACACGACGCCCATTCTGAATCCATCCTCATCATCGATTTCGGCAGCCAGGTCACGCAGCTGATTGCCCGGCGCATTCGCGAGACGGGCGTCTATTGCGAAATCTGGCCGTATCAGAAGGCGGGCGAAGGATTTCAGAAGCTGAAGCCCAAGGGCGTGATCTTCTCCGGCGGCCCTGACTCCGTCACCCGCGAGGGAAGTCCCCGCGCGCCGCAGGACGTGTTCGACGCCGGCATTCCGATCATGGCGATCTGCTACGGCCAGCAGACCATGGCCGTGCAGCTGGGCGGTGTCGTTGAAGGTGGTCATGCCGCCGAATTCGGCCGTGCGGATGTGAAAATCCTCAAGAACTCCCCGCTCTTCGACGGCCTCTGGGAAGTCGGCGGCGAATATCCGGTCTGGATGAGCCATGGCGACCGCGTCACGCAGGCGCCGGAAGGCTTCGAAATCATCGGCGTGTCCGAAAACGCCCCCTTCGCTATCTGCGTCAACGAGGCGAAGCGCTACTACACGACCATGTTCCACCCGGAAGTGGTTCACACGCCGGATGGCGGCAAGCTGATTGCCAATTTCGTGCACAAGATCGTCGGCCTGCATGCCGACTGGACCATGTCGGCCTACCGCGCCGAGATGGTCCAGAAGATCCGCGATCAGGTCGGCAAGGAACGCGTCATCTGCGGCCTGTCCGGCGGCGTGGATAGCTCCGTGGCGGCCGTGCTGATCCACGAAGCCATCGGCGATCAGCTGACCTGCATCTATGTCGATCACGGCCTCATGCGTCAGGGCGAGACCGAGCAGGTCGTCGGCATGTTCCGCGACCACTACAACATCCCGCTTGTCCATGTGGACGCTTCCGATCTCTTCATCGGCCAGCTCGAAGGCGAGGCGGACCCTGAAAAGAAGCGCAAGACCATCGGCCGCCTCTTCATCGAAGTCTTCGAGGAAGAAGCCCGCAAGATCGCCACCGACGGCAAGGGCCCGGTGCGCTTCCTGGCGCAGGGCACGCTCTATCCGGACGTCATCGAAAGCGTCTCCTTCTCGGGCGGCCCCTCCGTCACCATCAAGAGCCACCACAATGTCGGCGGCCTGCCCGACCGCATGAACATGCGGCTGGTCGAGCCGCTGCGCGAGCTGTTCAAGGACGAAGTCCGCGCGCTCGGCCGCGAACTCGGCCTGCCGGAAAGCTTCATCGGCCGCCACCCGTTCCCGGGTCCGGGCCTTGCCATTCGTCTCCCCGGTGGCGTGACCCGCGAAAAGCTGGACATCCTGCGCAAGGCGGATGCGATCTATATCGAGGAAATCCGCAAGGCCGGCCTCTACGACAAGATCTGGCAGGCCTTCTCGGTCCTGCTGCCGGTCCAGACGGTCGGCGTCATGGGCGATGGCCGCACCTATGACCGGGTTCTGGCACTGCGCGCCGTCACCTCCGTCGACGGCATGACCGCCGACTTCTTCCCCTACGACATGGCCTTCCTCGGCCGCACCGCGACCCGCATCATCAACGAGGTCAAGGGCGTCAACCGCGTGGTCTACGACGTGACATCCAAGCCGCCGGGAACGATCGAGTGGGAATGATCGGGTTCTGAAAGATCCCAGACTGAAAACGCCCGCAACGATATGTTTGCGGGCGTCTTGCTTTCAGGATGACGGACGGCTCGGTTTTTGTTCGGCGCAAATTACCTTCGCGGGTCGTCGCGCTTGTCATGCGTTCCGTTCATCATCTGCCGGTCCTGCTGCATTTCCAGCCACATGGCGTTGACGACGGCGAACAGCGCGGCGAGCGGCAGGCCGAGAAGCCAGGCAAAATACCACATGATCGAGGTCTCCTCTCAATAGACGGTTTCGTGATCGCGGTTGATGTCGGCTTCTGTCACCTTGCCCCACAGAACCTTGTAGACCCAGGCGGTGTAGGCCAGAATGATCGGCACGAAGATGACCGCAGCAACCAGCATGACGAAGAGGGTCTGCTGCGACGACGAGGCATTCCACACCGTCAGCGACGACCGGGCGTCGATCGAGGAGGGCAGGATGTAGGGGAACATCGTCAGACCCACCGACGAGATGATGCCGATGATCGCGAGCTTCGAATAAAGCAGCGTCGCTACGTCCTTGCCGGCGCGCAGACCGAAGAAGGCGAGCAGCGAGCCGAGCAGGCCCAGAACGGGCGCAACAGCGATCCAGGGCCGTTCGGCGAAAGCGCCAAACCAGCTGGCCGTGCGCGCTGTCTCGCTGAATGTCGGGTTCGAAGGACCGTCACTGACGATCTGACCGACGAGACTGTAGCCGCCGATGCCGCCGGCAAGCCAGAGACCGGCCAGGACATAGGTCACGATCGTGACGAGAGCTGCTACCGAACCGATGGCCCGGGCGCGATCACGCACCGGCCCCTCCGCCTTGAGCTGGAGCCATGCCGCGCCATGCGTGATCAGCATGGAGAGAGAGACGATGCCGGTCAGCAGCGCAAAGGGATTGAGCAGGCCGAAGAATGTGCCGTCGTAGAAAATCTTCAGGTCCTCGTTGAGACGGAAGGGTACGCCCTGCAGGACATTGCCCATGGCGACGCCGAAGATGAGTGCCGGTACGAAGCCGCCGACGAAGAGCGCCCAATCCCAGCCGTTGCGCCAGAGCGCGCTTTCCCGCTTCGAGCGATACTTGAAGCCGACCGGGCGCAGGATGAGGGCTGCGAGAACCGCGAACATGGCGAGATAGAAGCCCGAAAAGCTGACGGCATAGAGCGGCGGCCAGGCGGCGAAGATCGCGCCGCCACCCAGGATGAACCACACCTGGTTACCTTCCCAGACCGGGCCGATCGTGTTGATGGCGACGCGCCGCTCGCTGTCGGTCTTGCCGACAAAGGGAAGCAGTGCGCCGACGCCGAGATCGAAACCGTCAGTCAGTGCAAAGCCGGTGAGAAGAACACCGAGCAGGGCCCACCAGATCACCCGCAGGAATTCGAAAGGAACAAGTTCATTGAGGATCATGATCGTTACTCCGCAGGTTGGGCAAGGGGTGCGGGTGCGCTCAACCGGTCGCGATGGTCCGATTGCCAGCGGTTGGTCTCGGACACGTCGATATACGGACCCTTGCGGATATATTTCACCATCAGGCCCATCTCGATGATGAAGAGCACGCTGTAGAACAGAACGAAGCCGGCGAGCGTGATGGCGAGGTCTGCCACCGACAGGCTCGAAGCTGAAAGCGCGGTCGGCAGAACGCCGTCCACCGTCCAGGGCTGGCGGCCGAATTCGGCGACGAACCAGCCGAGTTCAGCAGCAATCCAGGGCGCCGGGATGAGAATGACGGCGAGCCGCAGCGCCACGCGCGGGAAGCGCATGTTGCGGAAGGACGACATCCAGAAGAACCAGACCATGAGACCAATGAAGGAGAAGCCCAGCGCCACCATGAGCCGGAAGGCCCAGAAGAGCGGCCAGACGGTTGGCACCGTATCATTGGCGGCCTGCGCGATCTGTGTATCGGTTGCCTGACGCGGATCGTCGACATAGCGCTTGAGCAGCAGGGCAAAGCCGAGATCCTTGCTGTGCTCTTCAAAGGTCCTGGCGACGTCGTCTGCGACCTTGCCCTTGTTGGCGCGGTAGTCCATCAGCGCGTTATAGGCAATGATTCCTGAGCGAATGCGGGTTTCCGCCTGCTTCACCAGATCGGCAATGCCGGGGATTTCGCGGGTGAGCGAACGCGTACCGATGAGACCCATGACATAGGGAACATGGATCGCATAATGCGTCTCGCGGGCCTTCTGGTCGGGGAAGCCGAGAAGCGTGAAGGAGGCCGGTGCAGGTTGGGTCTCCCACATGCCCTCGATGGCCGCGAGCTTCATCTTCTGCGACAGGGTGACAGAATAGCCGGACTCATCGCCCAGCACGACGACCGAGAGGGCCGAGGCGAGACCGAAAGAGGCGGCCACCGCAATCGAGCGGCGGGCGAGATCGGTGTGGCGGCCTTTGAGCAGATACCAGGCCGAAACGCCGAGCACGAAGACCGAAGCCGTGACGTAGCCTGCCGAAACCGTATGCACGAACTTGGCCTGTGCCACCTCATTGAAGACGACATCGAAGAACGAGGTCATCTCCATGCGCATCGTCAGCGGGTTGAAGGCCGCCCCCACCGGGTTCTGCATCCAGCCATTGGCGATGAGGATCCAAAGTGCCGAGAAATTCGAGCCGATGGCGACAAGCCAGGCGACGATGAGATGCGCGCGCTTGGACAGCCGGTCCCAGCCGAAGAAAAAGAGACCGACAAAAGTCGCCTCGAGAAAGAAGGCCATCAGGCCCTCGACCGCCAGTGGCGCGCCGAAGATATCGCCGACATAGTGACTGTAATAGCTCCAGTTCATGCCGAACTGGAATTCCATGGTGATGCCGGTCGCGACGCCAAGAACGAAGTTGATGCCGAACAACGTGCCCCAGAACTTGGTCATCTGCCGCCATATCGGACGATCGGTCATGACATAGACCGTCTCCATGATGGCAACGATGACCGAAAGTCCCAGTGTCAGAGGCACAAAAAGAAAATGATAGAGCGCTGTCATTGCAAATTGCAGTCGTGACAGCTCGACGACGTCGATATCCATAATGCTCTCGCCTATCGAAACATAGTGTCTGGGGAATACTTACCGCCATCGGCCGGCCGGCGAGTTGATCGAGGTCAAATAGATGTATTCTAAATGCACCTTTGCGCTGATCGGTCGCAGGCTCAGCCGAGCGATACGACGCGATCGGCAAAGGCGAGTTCCGGTTTGCGATGGGACGCCATCAGAATGGCGGCGTCTGGCAGGAAACTACGTATCCCGGCAAGCACCGCAGTCGCCATTGGCGGATCGAGGCCTTCAGTCGGCTCGTCGAGCAACAGCAGGGCGGGCCGGCGCAGCAGCACGCGCGCCAGCGCCAGCCGTCGTCGTTCGCCGCCGGAGAGGCCTGCTCCGGCTTCGCCCAGCGTGAAATCCAGACCGCCCTTTGCCGCCACCACCTGATCGAGCGCAACGGCCTGCAGCACAGCCCAGGCCTGTTGCGTATCGACATCAGACCGCGCCAGTCTGAGTGCATCCATGATCGTGCCGCTGATCAGTGCGCTTCGCTGCGGCAACAGGGTCGCCAACGCGAAAAGGTCCTTCTCGTGATAGGTCGCTATATCGCGCCCCTGGAGCCGGATCCGGCCGCCATCCGGCGCAAGCTGGCCCATGGCCAGAAGCAGCAGAGTGGACTTGCCCACGCCGCTCGGTCCAGCCAGAGCGACGGTTTCCCCCGATCGAAGGGCAAGGTCCATCTCCTTCACAAGGACCCTGCCGCCCTGACGGAATGTCACTTTTTCCAGAGACAGAACCGGGTGATCGCCAGGTGTCTCAGAATCATCCGCAGCTCCGCCTCTCCTGACTGCGCCTGTCTCCTGCATTTGCGCATCGACACGCCGCGCAGCGTTGAGGATGCGGCCGAGTTCAGCGATGCCGCGATGGGCCGGCGCGATGATTTCTCCGGCACCCAGAGCGCCGAAGAAACCGAGCGCGGCGAGAGCAGGATCGATGGCTTTTGCCTCAGCAAGATGAAGGCCGAGATAAAGGCTGCCGGCCGCCGCCAGTGTTGTGGCAAAGCTCAGCAGCAGGCCCGAAAGTCGTTCCGCCAGATCGACACGCGCCTGCGCCTGCTGAAGCCGTGCCTGCGCATCAAGCAAGGCAGAGGTCTGTGCAGCCAGCGTTCCGGCGACGGCAAGTTCCGGCCGCGCACGCAACAGATCAATCAATCTCAGCCGCACGGCCTGCAGGGCCTTGTGCGCCAGCCGGGACGGCCGCAGCGCCCATTTCAGCATTAGCGTGACAGCCAGCAGGAATCCGAGGGCAAGGCTTGCTGCCTGCCAGAGAGCGACAAGCCCGCTCTCGATGTGCCAGATCAGAAGCAGGAAGCCGGCCGAAACAACGAAAGCCGCCAGAAACGGGATGCTGAGCCGCAGCGCCAGACCATCAAGCGCATCGACATCGAGGGTCAGATGATTGAGCCGCTCCGAACCGTTCAGCGCCGCGAGCTTGCGCAAGGGCGCGCGCGTCATGGCGGCCAGCAGTTGCCCGCGCAGTTCCGCCAGCCCCTTCAATGTGGCCTCGTGCGTCATCAGGCGCTCGCCATAGCGCGCACCCGCCCGGCCAAGGGCAAGAAAGCGAATGGCGGCGCTGGGACCGAAGACGTCGAAGGCAAGTCCGAAGCCCGCAAGGCCGGCGATCCCGGTTGCCGTGATGAACCAGCCGGACACGGCGAGCAGTGCCGTTCCGGCCGCAAAGACGAGAATGGAAAACAGGCTGCCGAGCGCCAGCTGACGCGCATGCGGACGCCAGACCCGAACGAAGATGCGCAGAAGCCTTTTCATACCTGACATCCCAGTCGGAGCTCCCGTCCGAGCTTTGCCGTCAACTCTGGATCATGCGTGGCGATGATGAGCGTCTTGCCGGCGCCGGCGACGGCCAGCAGGCTCTGCGTGATGCGCGCCGCATTGGCGGGATCGAGATCTGCCGTCGGCTCGTCAGCCAGAATGACATCGGCCCGCGCATAGAAGGCGCGCGCCAGCATGACCCGTCTTGCTTCACCGCCCGACAGGCCGCTGCCGGTTTCACCGAGCGTTGTCAGCATGCCGCGCGGCAAGGCCGCGACAACCGGCTCAAGACCGGCGGCGCTGATGGCCGCCGCCAGACGTGGCTCGTCGCGCTGCTCGTCGGAACCCACGATGTTGGCGAGAAGACTCGCCTTGGCGAAATGCGGCGTCTGCGACACCCAGGCAATCCGCCGCCGCCAGGCATCTGCGACAGGATCGGCCAGATCGGCCCCACAGACCTGAATGCTGCCCTGATGGGCGCGCGCAAGCCCGGCAAAGAGCGCAAGCAAAGTGCTCTTCCCGACGCCGCTCGGACCGGTGACCGCCACCGTGTCGCCGGCGCGGATCTCGATGTCGGGATAGGAAATGATGGCGCCCGGGGCGGGGCAATAGCGCAAGTCATGTGTCTTGATCTGCACCGCGCCGGAGAGCGGCATCACGCGGCGTCCCTTGCCCAGGATCGCCGTCGAGGGCCGGGTGTCGATCTCCGCCAATTCGCCGGCCAGAGCAAGGGCGGCGGCGCGGTCATGCCAGGCGGCTGCGAGTTCGCGCAGCGGTGCGAAAAATTCCGGTGCCAGCAGCAACAGGAAAATCCCCTGCAACAGCGTCATGGCGCTCCCATAGGTCCCGAAACCGAACGTGCCCAGCAGGCTGAAGCCGACATAGACGGCCACCATGGCCACGCCGAGCGCTGAAAAAAGTTCAAGCACCGTGGATGACAGGAAGGCGATCCGCAGCACCGCCATGGTCCGCTGCTTCAGGTCATCCGCACTGGCGAAGAACTGGCGCAGCATGACGTCTCGACCATCGAGAAGCTTGATATCGACCAGCGCATTCAACCGCTCGAGAAGCAGCGCATTGAGCGTTCCGGTCTCCTTGAGATGGCGGGCGCTGGCATCCCGCGCCGCATAACCGATCAGCGCCATGAAGAGCGGGATGAGCGGCCCCGACATCACGAGGATCAGGGCGGCAGCCCAGGAAAACCAGGCGGTCGCCAGCAGGATAGCCAATGGAAGATACCGGGCCCTGAAGGCGGCGGTGTGATAGCGCGTGAGATAGACAAGGAGGAAATCCAGCTTGTCGCCGATGAGGGCTGCGCCCTCGCCCGACAGGATCGAGCCCGCGCCAAACGGCGAAATCAGGCTTTGCGAGGTGGCCAGATCGGCGCGTTCGCCGGCGACAAGTTCCTGTGCTGCACGAAAGGCGATGCGCCCGCCAAGCCCATCCAGCCCATGGCGGAAAAGACCAAGGGCCGCATAGGCAATCGCCGCCGGCAAGGGACCCAGCAACGCGCTTTGCCCTGTCACAAGCGCTCCAAGGCTATCTCCGACGATGAAGCTTTGCGGCAAAACCATCGCCGTTGCGAGCACACCCGCAAGCCCCGCCGTCCGCAAGGGCCGCAGGGCGCGCCTTTCAATGGCCTTCAGCCGCGCGGCAGCCGGGTCGTCAGCCCTTTTCGTTCTCGAGGTCACCACAGCCATCCCTGGAATTCATGTATCTCAGATGCGTCTTTAGCCGAAACGCGCTGGCGGGAAATGACATGGATCAAGTTTGGGGGATGGGCAGCGTGATGTAGATCAAATCCGACGCACAAATGTCATGTCATGAAAGGAGATATAGATTGTCCATCCGGGGGGACGGGGCACCATGCGCATCACGATGCGAACCAATCTGGCGATCAGAACGCTGATGTTCTGCGCCGTCAATGCGCAAGTCAACGTGCGCAAACGGGACATTGCGGAGGCATGCAACGCCTCCGAGAACCATCTTGGTCAGGTCATTCGACTGTTGGGGCAGCACGGTTTCGTCGATGCCACACGGGGACGAGGCGGAGGCGTACAGTTGTTGCGCCCAGCATCCCGCATATCCATCGGAAACGTCTTCCGGCTGTTCGAGGCCGATCTACCGTTTGCGGAATGTTTCGGCGGATCGAACAACTGCCCTCTCGTCTCGGTCTGCCGGCTTCGGGGCGCAATCTGTGACGCGGTTGCTGCCTTTTATCGCTCTCTGGACGGCGTTTTTCTGTCTGATCTTGTTGAGGGAAATAAAGGGCTAGAGAATATGCTGCGCCTCGACCGCGACATGGCAGACGGCTTCTTCGGCGAAGGTTGCGGAAGTACGAGCGGCGGAGCGACCGTGATCTCCGAGGCGGCGACGGTGCTATAGGACGCCGAACGACGGTACGGGTGGGGGTGTGCGGTTAACCTTCTGCGGGCGTGAAGCGCACCGACGAGCTCAAAGAGGCTGTTTTCCGTCTGTTTCACGCTGACCAATGTCGAGCAGAAACGACCTCCGTTCAAAGGCGAGAAATGTCGGATCACGACGACAGGGGAAACGGCCTTCCAATAGCCTAGAATATCAAACGTGGCCTGAAGTACCCACCGAACAGATCCAGAATAAGCTGGCCGCCGACACTTACTGGAGCGCGGCTGCGCATCTTGCGTACAGCGGCATCAAACCAAAATGCCGAGCCCGACGTCCATTAGGCGACTTTCGCACCCGCATATCGATTTCAGATTGGTGCGCGGTCGAAGAGACTGTTGGCGAAGAAATCAGAGAGATTCCTCTCGAACCACCCGAAAGCGCAGGCTCAAAGGTATTCATTCGCCGATATGAATTTCCAGACCGAACGGCAATGTTGAAAACGTATTCCTTTCGTACTTAAAATCCATAAATATTATAGATAAAAAGAAGAGGCCTCTTCTTCATCGCAATCATGGCTATTTCAGGAGATGAGAAGATGACGGTTTCAGGGACGGAAACAACAGGAATAGAAGGCAGCGCACATACCCGCGGCGATCTCGCCCGGGGACGCCTGTCCTTGCCGGAGGTGATTGCCCAGTCCATCGGCACCGTCGCTCCCTCTGGAACACCTGCATTGGTGATCCCGGTTGTTTTTGCGGTGGCGGGCAATGCGACCTGGGTCGCCTATCTGTTTGCCACGATCGCTCTCCTATTCGTGTCCTGGAACATCAACCAGTTCGCCCGCCGCACTGCCAGTCCGGGCGCTCTCTATGTCTTCGCCGGTCAGGGTCTTGGTGGTTTCTGGGGTGTCATCGCGGGCTGGTCGCTCCTGATCGCCTATCTCTTTACCGCCGGCGCAGTGATCGGCGGATCGGTCAATTCCTTGCTCGTGCTGGCTCATACATTTGGCGTGACCGGCCTCGACGGGCCGCTGACACTCGTCATCAGCCTGGCGGTAATCTTTGGCGCCTGGTGGCTGGCTTATCGCGACATCCTGCTCTCGACGCGCGCCATTCTGGTCATCGAACTGGCAACAGTGGTGCTGATCCTGATCGTCGCGATCGGCTCGATCTTCACCGTCGGGCCGGTGGTCGATCCCGCGCAGACCCATTTCGAAGGCGTCAGCGCCGACACATTGCGCCTCGGCCTGGTGCTGGCCTTTTTCAGCTTCGTCGGCTTTGAAAGCGCCACCACGCTCGGCGCAGAGGCTAAGTCGCCCTACCGGGCCATACCACGCGCCGTGATCATCAGCGTCGTCTCGATCGGCTTGCTCTTCGTCATCAGCTCCTACGGATTGACGAAAGCCTTTCACGGCCTTCCGGTTACGCTCGATAAAGCCGAGGCGCCGCTGACCACCGCCGCCGGCCAGCTTGGCATCGGCTTTGTGGGCAGTCTAATCGATCTCGGCGTCGCACTGAGCTTCTTTGCCTGCACACTGGGCAGCCTCAATGCGGGCGCGCGCGTTCTCTTCGCCCTGTCCCGTCATGGCCTCTTTCACAAGTCCGCAAGTACGGCCCACGCGGTCAATGCGACACCGCATATCGCCGTCACCCTGCTGGCCATTATTGCTGCGGCTCTGTCTCTGGCGCTGACGCAATCGGGCTATGGTCTGCTCGATACGTTCGGCCTGCTCGGCACCATCGCCACCTTCGGCTTCCTCTTTGCCTATATTCTCGTTGCGGCCGGAACGACCTTCTTCCTCAAGCGCCTGAACGCGCTGAAGCCTTGGCACACGGTTGTCAGCATCTTCACCATCCTGCTTCTGCTGATACCGCTGATCGGCAGCGTCTATCCCGTCCCGGCCTGGCCGACCTCGTTGCTGCCTTATGTTTTCCTGGTGCTGCTGGCTCTTGGCGTGGCATGGTTTCTCTTCATCAAGACCACCGCGCCACGGGAACTGGCCGCTCTTGAAGCCGATCTGCTGGCCACGGGCGAGGAGGCACAGAAATGAGCACGCCGATCAACAGCCATCAGGCCACGCTGCCGAATGGTCAGACACTTCACTATGTCGACAACGGTGCGGCCGGCCCGGCAATCGTCTTTCTGCACGGCTACACCGACAGCTGGCGAAGCTTCGAGCTCCTCTTTCCTCTGCTCGCCCCTTCCTTTCGCCTGATCGCGCTCGACCAGCGAGGGCACGGAGAAACGCCGCGCGCGGAGCGTTACCGCATCGCGGATTTTGCGGCGGATGCGATCGGCTTCATCGAGCAGCTGGCTGCCGGCCCCGTCCATCTGGTAGGACATTCGCTGGGCACCATTGTCGCCCAGCGCGTCGCGGAACAACGTCCCGATCTCCTGCAAAGCCTCATCCTGATCGGCCCGGCCCGCACAGCCCGGGCACATCCGGGCCTCCTCGAGTTCCGCGAAGAACTGAAGCAACTGGGGAATAGCGTCCCGGTCGATTTCATCGAACAGTTCCAGGCCGGGACCACAAAAGTGCCCTTGCCCGACGCGCAACTGGCGGTCTTTGTCGCGGAAAGCGCAAAGCTCGATCTCCACACATGGACGGGCGCGCTCGACGGGCTGATCGATGAACCCGCTGGCTTGCCGGATTTGCCTGCCGATTTGGCCATTCTCACCCTATGGGGAGAAGAGGACACGATCTTCGACCGCGAGGCCCAACTGGCGCTGTCGCACGCGGCAACCCGGCATACAGCCATCAATTACACCGATGTGGGCCATGCGCCGCATTGGGAAATTCCGTCACGCGTTGCCCATGACATCAGGGGCTTCGTTTCGTTGCATCACCGGCCAGCAAACGCCGAATAAGGAGCTGAGAAGATGCCAAAGGACGCACAGGGACTTGCAATAACGGGAACAACCGCTTCGGCGGATCTGCTCAATCTGGCGATCGCCGACTATTACGCCTGGAAGGGTGACCCGGTCGCCACGCTCCGAGAGGCGACCGATCGCGATCCAGGCTTCAGCCTCGGACACAGCGCCGTCGCATCGCTGCTGACACTCAACGGGTTTCGCGGCGACAACCCCGCGGTGACCGGGGCGATCGCTGCGGCGGAAGCAAGCATTGGCGGCGCGACCAGCCGCGAGCGGCGCCATCTCGCCGCCGCCAAGGCCTGGTCAGAGGGCCGTATCATTGATGCCGCCGGGCTTTGGGAAGACATCCTTCTCGATCATCCGACGGATGCCCTGGCGCTGCGCTTTGCCCATGACACCTATTTCTACCTTGGCCATTCCCTGAACATCCGCGATTCAGTTGCGCGCGTTCTGCCCGCGTGGGACCGCCAGAGCGACACCTATGGCTATGTGCTCGGCCAATATGCCTTCGGCCTTGAAGAGGCGGGAGAAACGAAGCGCGCGGAACAGGTCGGTCTGGAGGCGATCAGCCGCAACGCCGAGGATGGATGGGCCGTGCATGCCGTCGCCCATGTGCTCGAGACTGAGAGCCGGCAAAGCGAAGGCATCAAATTTCTGAAAGCGTCGCAGCCCGCATGGAGCAAGGCGCATGCGCTGTCCATCCACAATGGCTGGCACCTGGCGCTCTACCTGATCGAGGAAGGACAGATCGCGGACGTGCTGGCGGATTACGATCGCTTCATCGCACCGCGGCTCGCGGAGGACTCCCTGCTTGATCTCGTCGATGCCTCGGCCCTTCTCTGGCGCATCGAACTGGCCGGCGGCGATGTGGGCAATCGCTGGGCGCCGGTCGCGGCGCAATGGCTCACCCATGTCGATGACCATGTGCTAGTCTTCAACGACCTGCATATTGCGCTGGCCATCTCGCGCGCCGGCGATCCTGCAGGCGTCGAACGGCTGCAGCAGTCTCTGGATGCCTATGCCCGAGATGGACAGGGCGACAATCACGAGATTACGGTTGATGTCGGCCGGCGGATCATCGACGGGGTGCTCGCCTTCGCGGAAGGTGATTATGCCCGCACGGTCGAGCGGCTGCTTCCCATCCGCTACAAGATCGTCCGCATCGGCGGCAGCCACGCGCAGCGTGATCTGTTGACGCAGACGCTGATTGTTGCTGCGGACCGTGCAGGCCAGCGGACCCTGGCCCGTGCGCTGCTGACGGAACGCCTGGCCGTGCGTCCGACGGCTCGGACCGAGACCGAGCTTGCCCGCGTTTCAGGGGGGACCGTATTGCATAGCTAAAGGGACTTCGCCGGACACCCGCTATCAAGACGCGCCCCTGCACGCGCAAAAGCCCGCTGGATTTTTCCATGGCGGGCTTTTTTTGGTGGTTGAGAGGTTGGTTGCGGGGGCAGGATTTGAACCTGCGGCCTTCAGGTTATGAGCCTGACGAGCTACCGGGCTGCTCCACCCCGCGTTATGTTTTAAAAAGAAACGGCCGCATCTGATGCGGCCCTTTATGT
>NZ_JAJNCY010000012.1 GCF_021026335.1 Rhizobium sp. C1 | reverse complement strand
CACGTCGGCGGCTTCCCTGGCCTTCTGCTTCTCGCGCTCGATCCGCTCCTTCTCGCTCATCGAGCGATTGGCTTCCGTTTCCTGTTCGAGACGAAGGCGCTCCAGCGCGTTCTCCTGGAACACGAGCACGGCCTTCGCCATGTCCCCGATCTCGTCCTTCCGCTCCACGCCGTCGATGGCTGACGTCGTGTCGCCACCGGCAAGCGCCGTCATGCGGGCATGGAGGCGGGCAATCGGACCGGTGATCCCACGCGTGGCAACGAGAATTGCCGCGGCAATACCGATAAGAAAGGTCAGGAAAATTCCGGCAATCGATTTGGCAATAATGAGCTTGGTGTTGTCAGAGAGCGCGCGGCTGCTGTCTTGCAGCGCCTTCTGCTGCGCGGTGTTGTACTGGCGCAACTCGTCGCGCCAGACTTCAATCATCGGGTCGACCTGCTTCAGCAACTTCTGCGCCCCGGCAGCCTCCCCCCCACGATCGACCACAAGAGCCTTGTCGATCAACTCGATGATATTCTGTGCCTTTGAGCGAAACTCATCCACTTTCACCTGATTTTCCGGCATCAATTCTACGGCCTTTGCCAGGCGGGAAACAAGATCGGCCTTGGCCTTCTCGTAGTCATCCCTGATTTTCTCGTGGGCCGCTTCGCTCTCGTCGTAAATGGTGAGCTGATAGGCAGTATATGGCAGCGTGATCATGGACGTGGTTGCACGCGCCACATAGGTCGCCGCAAGGGCATCGGTGTTGATATAATTCGAATATTGCGCATCCGTATTATTGTAAGAAACGGCCATCACGCCGGCTGCCCCCATGCCCACCAGGCAAAGAGGGATCAGGCTCGAAAGAATCTTGGTCTTGATGGACGCATTTTGCAGGAATGACATATTGCCCTCTTGGCATAGCTCCGCCGTCCCCGCGAGCGGGTCGTTGAACGGAGGTTTTTCGGAAACATGGCTTGTCTAATCCTGATTCATTCAGGCGGAGCGCAAAGCCAGCATGGCTTGACAGATAAGAAATAAACGCTGAAGACAAATCAAAGGTTAATGCAAGGCAAATAATATTTGTCAATTTTTCTAATTTATTTCAGATATATATAATACAAAGGCATACGCAGGGGCTAAACTGTTCACGTATAAAGAAAACCCCGCGCGCGGGGTTTCGTGGATTTTCTGTCTTGGACAACAGAGAAATGGCCCGCCGAGCTGGCTTTCTCTGTGAAGCGTGACACCCGGCGTTCAGCCGTTCCCGGAGATGACCTGGCAGGAGAAGGACTTTGCCTTGAGCACCCGGCAGGCGCCTTCGGCCGTTTCACGGCTGTTGAAGCCGATGAAACGCGCGCGATAGACGCCGCCGCCGGCAGCCTGGGCGAAATTCATCACGCCGTTAAGGCTCGCGCCCGCCTTGCCGCGCGCTTTCTCGAGAAGTCCGCGCGCATCGTCCTCGCTCTTGGAGGTGGCGATCTGAACCTGCCACAATGTATCGGGATCGCTGGACATATTGTCAGGGTTCGGCTCTTCACTGGCGAGCGCCGCCTGAGTGGCCTCGGCCACATCCTCATCGTCACCATCATCGGAGGCCTTCTCCAGCGATGCCTTCGCAACCTTGGCCGGCTTGCCGACAGGGTTGTAGCGCGCCGCCGGCAGCGGCACGGAATCGAGCGATGCAACAACCGGCTCCTCGCGCTCCCGCTGCGGCTCGCGCGCAGGCTCCGGCGCGCCGGCAACGGCAACGGGCGGGGCAGCCTTGGGCGCGGCATCGCGGCGGGCCATGGCCGTCGGGACGGTGGCATTGAGAAGCGCCGCCATCTTGGCATCACGCGCGCCGGCCGAGCGGCCGCCCATGACGACGCCGATGACGCGCCGGCCATCCTCGTTGACCGCCGTCACGATGTTGAAACCCGAGGCGTTGGTATACCCGGTCTTGATGCCGTCCATGCCGCGATAGCGGTACATGAGGCGGTTATGCCCATGGATGGTGCGACCACGGAAGGCAAACGCACGGGTCGAAAACAGGCGATATTCGCTTGGATAGTCACGGATCAGGGAGACGCCCAGCCGCGCCATGTCGCGCGCGGTCGTCACCTGCCGGGAGTCAGGAAGGCCGGAGCCGTTGCGGAAAGTCGTCCGCGTCATGCCGAGCTGGCGCGCCTTGCGCGTCAGCATGGAGCCGCAATCGCCGCCGCGCGCGAGATAGTCGCACATCGTCTCGGCTGCATCGTTGGCCGACAGTACGATCATGCCGAGAACCGCCTCACGCACCGTCAGCGACTGCCCTGCCCTGACGCCCAGCTTCAGCGGGATCACATGGGCGGCGCGCCGGGTCATCGGAATGCGCGTGTCCCAGCCAATGCGCCCTGCACGAAGCGCCTCGAAGGTCATGTAAAGCGTCATCATCTTCGTGAGCGACGCGGGATGGTTCAGCGTATCGGCATTCTCGGAGGCCAGCACCTTGCCCGTATTGGCGTCGAGCACGAAATGCGCATAACCGGCTTCAGCCGGCTCGGCTGCAAACAGCGCCGACGCCAGCATCAACGTCCCCAAAACAGCCAGTCGCAATGCAGTCAGACGGCGCATGCAAGGTCTCCTGCACAAGAACGCCGCGCCTCCCTCCGGACGCGCAAAGAACGCTCTACACTATTGAATCCATGTCTCTTTCTTGCGCGAACAGATGCGAATTTCGCACCGATGCCCAAGTGTTGATCCGCCTGATTCTAATGGTGTTGCATGGCAACAGAGAAGTTAAAATTTTAACGATCTGAAGTCATCGTTAACAGATGGTTAACAATGAGGCATTCCAAGGCCGGCGCCAGGCGGCTTGCCTTCGGGCTTGAGTTCAGGAGCAGCTACGCCCGGCGCGTCGTCAGATAGACGCCCACAGCCGCCACAGCAGCGCCAATGACCATCGGCAGGGTCAGAATTTCGCCGAACAGCACCCAAGCCTGCAGCGCCACCGCCGCCGGCACCAGATAGTTCAGCGAGGCCGCCTGCGAGACCTGCCCCTTGCGCAGCAGATAGAGCAGCAGGGCGATGGCGCCGGCCGACAGGCCCAGCACCGACCACGCCATCGTCGCCCAGACGGCGAACGAATTATCGAAATGCGGGGTTTCGAGCAGGAAGGCGAGCGGCGCGAGGAAGACGAAAGCGCCGACATATTGCAGCAGCGCGATCGTCCTCAGATCGCCGCTATGCAGATGCTGTTTCTGATAGATCGAGCCATAGGTCACCGCCGCCATGCCGGCGACGTTGACGAGCACCGGGATCAGCGGCACGGCGTTCGCATCGGTTGCCATGAGCTTCGGCGCAATCGCGATGATGATACCGACAAAGCCCAGCGCCAGCCCGAGCTTCTGCCGGCGCGACAGCCGCTCGCCGACCAGAAAGGGCGCAGCCACCGCTGTCATCAACGGCTGGAGCGCCGAAATGAGCCCGGAAATCCCCGCGGGGACACCGTGGGCAATGCTCCACCAGACGCCTGTCAGATAGATCCCATGCAGAAACACACCGCTGATGGCGGCATGCAGGCTGGCGCTGCGGCCTTCCAGCCACCGCGCCCCGCTGATCAGACAGATGCCGGCAAAGAGCACGATCGCCAGGCCGAACCGGATAACGAGAAACAGAAGCGGGCTTGCATGAAATGCACCGAACTTGGCCACGATCCAGCCTGTCGACCAGAGCAGCACAAAGACGGCAGGGATGAGACGCTCGATCATGACAAGACGCGATTTGGGGGTGGGCCAGCGCGGCCGGATTAACGCTTCATAGGCCCATTGTTCCCGGGGGTCCAGCCCGCACATTTCTCGACTGCTCAAATTTTAGACAGCGCACACATGCCTTTTCCGAAGGCGCGGCCAGACCCGCCCATTTTTTAAGCGGAAACCCGGATGCCGTGCAAGCAACGGTCATGGAACTTTCTTAGAAATCAGTCATTTATACGAAATCGATATTATTCGCTTGGAACTGTGCATGGTTCTTGCATTATCGGTATTGTTGTATTCATATGAACAAAAAACGGGGGAACACGGCATTGGCATTTGATGAAATGTTGAATGCAGGCGCAGATCCAAGACCGCCATACCGCTCCTATCATGAATGGTATGCGGCGCAGGATCCGGCAAACCTGATTGCAAAATCGCGCGACGCAGAAAACATCTTCCGAAAGACGGGCATCACCTTCAATGTCTATGGTCATGAGGACCAGTCGGAAAAACTCATCCCCTTCGACATCATTCCCCGCATCATTTCCGCCCGTGAATGGCGCAAGCTGGCCCAAGGCATCGAACAGCGCGTCATTGCGCTCAACGCCTTTCTCGACGACATCTACCACAAGCAGGAGATCGTCAAGGCCGGCCGCGTCCCCCGCGCGCTGATCGAAAAGAACCCCACCTTCCTGCCCGAGATGATCGGCATGCGCCCGCCGGGCGGCGTCTATACTCACATCGTTGGCACCGACATCGTGCGCACCGGCGAGGACCAGTTCTACGTTCTGGAAGACAATGCCCGCACGCCCTCCGGCGTCTCCTACATGCTGGAGAACCGGGAAACGATGATGCAGATGTTCCCGGAACTCTTCTTCGCCAACAAGGTGCGTCCGGTCGAGGATTATCCCTACCAGTTGCGCCAGAGCCTTGAAGAGCTTGCACCTCCCGGCTGCAAGGGAAAACCTCGCGTCGCGGTGCTGACGCCTGGCATCTACAATTCCGCCTATTATGAACACTCCTTCCTCGCCGACCAGATGGGCGTGGAACTCGTCGAAGGCTCGGACCTTCGCGTTATCGACGGTAAGGTCTGCATGCGCACGACGCTCGGCTATCAGGCGATCGACGTGCTGTACCGCCGCGTCGATGACGACTTCCTCGACCCGCTGACCTTCCGTCCGGACAGCGCGCTCGGCATTCCCGGCATCATGGATGTCTACCGCGCCGGCAACATCACAATTGCCAATGCGCCGGGAACCGGGATTTGTGACGACAAGGCGATCTATTCCTACATGCCGGAAATCGTCGAGTTCTACACCGGTCGCAAGGCCATACTCGAAAACGTGCCGACATGGCGCTGTTCGGAAGAGGACAGTCTGAAATACGTGCTCGAGCATATCGACGAACTGGTGGTGAAGGAAGTTCACGGCTCGGGCGGCTACGGCATGCTCGTTGGTCCGACCGCCACCAAGAAGGAACGTCTGGACTTTGCCGAAAAGCTGAAGGCCAAGCCCGCCAATTACATCGCACAACCCACCCTGTCGCTTTCGACAGTGCCGATCCTCGTGAAGAATGGCGTGGCCCCCCGCCACGTCGATCTTCGCCCCTATGTCCTTGTTTCGAAGACCGTGAAGATTATCCCCGGAGGCCTCACCCGCGTGGCGCTGAAGGAAGGCTCGCTGGTCGTCAATTCCAGCCAGGGCGGCGGCACCAAGGACACCTGGGTTCTGGAGGACTGAGAGAATGCTCGGACGGACTGCAAACGGACTCTACTGGATGTTCCGTTACATCGAGCGCGCCGAAAACATCGCGCGCCTCATCGACGCCGGGCTTCGCATGGCCCTTACCCGCTCCGGCGCCACCGACGGCGACTGGGACGGCGTGCTGCAAAGCGCGGGAATGCAGCAGGCATTCCTGGAGGAATACGAGGCCGTCACGGATAGCGACGCCATCGACTTCATGCTCAGAAGCCGCAACAACCCCTCGAGCGTCATGTCCTGCATCGAGGCCGCGCGCAGCAACGCGCGCATGGTGCGCACGGCACTGACCCGCGAGACCTGGGAAGCGACGAACGAGTTCTGGATCGACCTGAAGCAGCTGCTCGCCCGCAAGGTGCGGCCGCAGGACCTGCCGAGCGTCATCGAGACGATCAAGCGTCGCGCCGGTCTCGTACGCGGGGCCTTCCACGGTACGATGCTCAGAAACGAGATCTACAATTTCTCGCGGATCGGCACCTTCATCGAGCGCGCCGACAACACGGCCCGTATCCTCGATGTGAAGTATTACGTGCTCTTGCCCTCGGTTTCCCATGTCGGCTCCTCGCTCGACAATATCCAGTGGGAATCGATCCTGCGCTCGGTCTCGGCGCATCGCGCCTATGGCTGGGTCTATGACGCAGTCTACAATCCCGCCAATATTGCCGACTTCCTGATCCTCAACGGACAGATGCCGCGATCGCTGCACTATTGCTACGAGAAGATCGTCGCCAACCTGTCCTATCTGGAACGCGAGTACAAGCAGCGCCTCGACGCCCACGACACCGCGGACGCGACGCTGCGGCTGCTCGAAAAGGGCTCGATCAAGGATGTGATGGACCAGGGCCTGCACGAATTCCTCGAGGATTTCATCGGCCACAACAACCGTCTCGGAATGCAGATTTCCGAGGGTTACCGTTTTTATTGAGCCTGAGCGGACCGCGACATGCGACTGAAGATCAGCCACACGACCGAATACACCTATGACGACCCAGTGCAGTATTCGCTGCAGCGCCTTCGCCTGACGCCCAAATCCGGCCCGACGCAGAAGGTGCTTTCCTGGAAGACCTCCGTGGAAGGCGCCAAGCTCGAGGTCGGCTATGACGACCAGTACCAGAACTATACCGAACTGGTCTCTCTGAACGGCGAGCAGCATTCCATCCGCATCGTCGCCGAAGGCGAGGTCGAGACCATCGACAAGGCCGGCGTTCTGGGCCCCCACACGGCCTATACGCCGCTCTGGCTCTATCGCCGCGACACGCCGCTGACCAAGCCTGGCAAACTCATCCGCGAACTGGTCAAGTCGCTCGATGCGGCCGAAGACTTGCCGAAGCTGCACCAGCTGATGAGCCGCATCAGGGCGCGCATCGTCTATACAGCCGGCACGACGGATGCGGCAACGACTGCCGAACAGGCCATGGAGCTGAAGACCGGCGTATGCCAGGACCACGCCCATGTGTTCATCGCTGCCGCGCGCCAGATGGGTTTTCCCGCCCGCTACGTCTCCGGTTACCTGCACATGCCCGGCAACCCGGCGCAGACGGCGAGCCATGCCTGGGCTGAAGCCCATGTTGACGGTCTCGGCTGGGTCGGCTTCGACGCCGCCAACGACATCTGCCCCAACGAGGATTATGTCCGCATCGCCTGCGGCCTCGACTACAAGGACGCCTGCCCCATCTCCGGCATGATCCATGGAGTCTCGGCAGAAACGATGAAGGTCGCGGTCATGGTCGAAGGCCCGAGCCAGTCGCAAAGTCAGAGCCAGAGCTGAAGGTTTAGCCGCAACTGAAAACGAAAAAAGGCCAAGCTATGCTTGACCTTCCTCATTGTCTACGCGGCACCAGTTCATCCGTGGCTCGCCTCTCGCTGACAAGGCTTTTCTACCGCAGGTATTTGACGGCAATATGACATGGACTACACTTGGTCCCTGCCGGTATGGTCTTCCGGAACCGGGAGGCTTCGGGATGCGGACGTTGGAACAGGCCATCAATGCGGCAGCACCTGTAAGGGGTGAGCGCTTCGATGGAAGCGACCTTCAGGAATTCCACATCAGCGAGGTGGAGTTCCGCACCTGCCGCTTCGTCAACTGCAATTTCGACTATGCAAGCGTCCGCGCCGCCAAGTTCCTCCAATGCAGCTTCGATCACTGCACCTTCAAGGAAGCCACGTTCAAGGATTGCGTCTTCGCTGAGGGCGAGACGGGCAGTGACTGGCGCTACTGCGACCTCTCCAAGGCCGAGTTCGAAAAGTCCAGCCTTTCGCTGAACAAGTTCGTCGGCTGCCAGGGCTACATGCTCTCCTTCACCGATTGTGCGGCACCGGGGCTCAAGGCGGATATCGAGGCACAAAGGAAGGTCCGCAGCCAGGTGATCCCCGGCGGCCTGCGCTTTATCCGTTGCAAGCTGCAATATGCCGAATTCGCCCCCGGCGATCTTAAGGACAGCATTTTCCAAAGCTGCGACCTGCGGGACGCCTCCTTCGCCGGCGCGAAGCTGAATGGCGCCAGCTTTCGCGGCTCAAGCCTCTCCAACATCGACTTTGCGGGCGCTGTGCTCGATCATGCCAATCTCTCGCATGCAAGCTTCGACGAGCTGGACTTCCAGTCCATGGCCTCGTTCCGCGCGCTCACCGTCACGCGCGATCAGCACGAGGCGATCGTCACGTCATTCGGTCTTCTGACGGCGGGCTGATCAAAGCAAATCCGGGCGCAACGGTTTCGCGTCTGAAATTACGTAAAACAAAGAGATAGCGTCAGCCGCACCGCGCTCCATTTCGCCAGGGCCGATCCACCACAAGCCACTGAAGATCGGCAAGGGCGAGAGAGGGGGCCCGCGTCCCGTTTGCCGCAAAAAGGCTCGGACAGGGTTGGATCTTCAAGATATCCGCCGCTGAACAGATGCTTCGCATTCAAGCCCGGCTTGAGACAACCCTGAGCAGGACGCCATGATCTTGGGACAAAGCCTTTTCGACGCCGTGCTCGACCGCCTCGCCGAAGAGCGGGACGACGAAGCAACAGAGCAGGAAGCCGCCTCCCCCAGCCTCGGCATACGCGGCCTCAATGCCGGCTTTGTCAGCGCCTCCGTCGGCATTCCACTGCCCGGAGGAGAGAGCCGCCTGCATGACGCCTATTTCGACTTCGAGGACAGGCCTTCGGTCATGCCGGAGCCGGTTTCCGACCCGCCTTTCGAGCGACTTGAGGCCCGCACCTTTTCGCGCCTCACCCCGCAGGATGTCGCCGAAGACCTCAAGCTTTCAGAAGCACGCTCCGCCGAAGCGCTGCACAGCCTGCGCCGCGCCTTCGCCCGCCAGAACCACCCAGACATGGTCGGCGAGCAATGGCGCGAACAGGCGACGCTCCGCATGAAGATCGCCAATCTGCTGATTGATGAAGCGCTGAAGCGCCTGCCGACGTCAGGGCGCTGAGGACTTACGCGTCGCGCTCGGCCGCGCGTGCCGCCTCAGCCTCTGCCTTCGCGGCCGCCTTGGCATCGGCATTGGCCCGATGCTCCGGGTAGCGCCAGATCAGCTCCCAGGCGGCAAAAAGCCCAACCCCGCCTGCAATCGTGCCCCAGAAGGGCGAGCCCCTTGTCAGCTCCAGCACCGACCACACAGCCAGAATGCCGACGATCAGCAGCCGCACCCACAGCGGACGGTAGATCGGATGTTCCGGCTCGATGTTCAGAAGCGGCTTCTTCATGACGATATGACCTCCGTGGACCAAAGCTGCCTCGCGGACGCGGCGTAACCGTTTCAGGCGTGGACGCTTGCGTAAAATCTATTGGCTCTGCGCAAAAACCGCAGCGGCGCTCTCAAAGTCTGCGGCAATACGCGTCTCGCGCAGCGGGCGGACGGAGGCCGTGATTTGACTGTAAAGCGGGTGCGCCTTGTATGCATCAAAATCGGCCAGCGTGTCGAACTCGGCATAAACGACAAGATCGACCTCATTGGCATAGAGATCGCGCTTGAGGTTGACGCCAACCTCAAACAGTTTCGCATGCGGAATTTCACCGAGACGCTGAAGACCCGCGCGCGCCTGTTCAAGATGCGCTTCCGAAACGGTAAAGAACACGACGTGTCGGATCACGCAAATCTCCAATCCTGCGAACGGTCCTCCGCCATAGTACAAGCCGCCGCCGCGCACAAGCAACCGCATGCTACGGGGCAAGCCCGATGGTGGCCCGCGAAGGGAGGAAAATGACCCCGCAACTCTCCTCGCCGCGCCCGGCACGACCCGCCACCGGCACCCCGCTGGACATTCAGGCACACCTTGACCACGCCCCAAATATTGTTATACATAATAACTAGTTTTGGGAGGAACACATGCCAGTGATATCCATGCCGGGCATTCGCCCCGTCAATTTCGGCACGCTCGACGTTTCGGTGACACGCGCAGAGAATGGTGCAACCTATATCCGCCCGGTCGCGCCCATTGGCGATGTTCCTGTCTCCACCATCGCCGTTCTCGACCACTGGGCCGAGCATATGCCTGACCGGCTGTTCCTCGCAGACCGCATGCCCAATGGCGAATGGCGGCGCGTGACCTATCGCGAAGCGCGCGACCTCAGCCGTGCGATCGCGCAATATCTCATCGATCACAAGCTCTCGGCCGACCGCCCTGTCGTCATCCTCTCCGGCAATTCGGTCAATCACGGCCTGGTCGCACTGGGCTGCATGACCGCCGGTATCCCCTACGCGCCGATTGCACCCGCCTATTCCACCAAGTCGAAGGACTTCGACAAGCTCCATCACGTCTTCGACCTGATCACCCCCGGCATGGTCTTCGCCGAGCATATCGAGCTGTATAAGGATGCGATCCGCGCCGTGGTACAGGAAAGCGTTCCCGTCTTCGGTACGGGCGACCTCTCCACCGTGCCCGGCGCGCGTAATCTCAACGAGATCCTGTCGCAGCCGGCCACGGACGCCGTCGATATCGCCATCTCCGGTCTCGGCCCCGAGACGATCGCCAAGTTCCTTTTCACCTCCGGCTCGACCGGCAAACCGAAAGCCGTGATCAACACGCAAGGCATGATCTCGGCCAACCAGGTGATGATCCGCGACACGCTCGCCTTCCTCAAGGACGAGCCGCCGGTTCTGGTCGACTGGCTGCCGTGGAACCACACCGCCGGCGGCAACCATAATTTCGGCATCGCGCTCTTCAACGGGGGCTCGCTCTACATCGACGACGGCGCACCGACACCGATCGGCATCCACAAGACCGTTCATAACCTGCTCGACATAGCCCCCACCCTCTATTTCAACGTGCCCAAGGGCTATGAAATGCTGGTGGAGCATCTGCGGTCGAACGAGACGCTGCGCAAGCGCTTCTTCTCCCGTGTCAAGGTTCTGCAATATGCCGGGGCAAGCCTTGCCGACCATGTCTTCAAGGCGCTGGAAGACCTCGCCATGGAGACCGTCGGCGAGAAGATCATGATCATCACCGGCTACGGTTCGACCGAGACCGGCCCGTTCCTGTCCACCACTGTCTGGCCCGTCAGCCGTCCCGGCGAAATCGGTCTGCCGGCCGCCGGCTCCGAGATGAAGCTGGTCCCGAATGGCGAGAAGCTGGAAGTGCGCGTCAAGGGCGCCTCAATCACGCCCGGCTACTGGCGTCAACCCGACAAGACGAAGGAAGCCTTCGACGAGGAAGGCTATTACCTGATGCAGGATGCCCTGCGCTATCACGACCCGAACGACATCGCCAAGGGCCTGCTCTTCGACGGCCGCGTGACGGAAGATTTCAAGCTCGACACCGGCACATGGGTCAACATGGCGAGCGTCCGCGGCGCGACCATTCGGGGCCTGGCGCCGCTGGTGCGCGACCTCGTGCTCACCGGGCTCGATCTGCCGCATATCGGCGGCCTGCTCTTCCTCGATTATGACGCCTGCCGTCGCGAGTTCCCGGAGCTCGCGACCGTCGAGGACACGGCCACGATTGCGCAACATCCGGCGCTCGTCGCCCGCATCCAGTCCGGCCTCAACGATCTCGCACGCCAGTCCACCGGCTCCTCCACCATGGTGGCCCGCGCCATTATCCTCGAAACGCCGCCTTCGCCGGATGCCAACGAAATCACCGACAAGGGCTCGCTCAACCAGCGCGCCGTCATGGCCACCCGCGCCGCGCATTGCGAGGCACTCTATGCGGCCGAGATTCCGGCGCATGTGCTGGTGGCGAACAGGAAGGGCTGAAATGTCCCGGCCTCACCCCCTCACCCCGCCTCCGCTTCGCTCGGCGGACCTCTCCCCGAAGGGGCGAGGATAAAGGCGAGGCTGCGGCTCCAGCCCTCTTCTCCCCGGCGGGGAGAAGGTGCCGGCAGGCGGATGAGGGGGAGCTCCGATTTCGAAGGCCAGAGGCCAAAATCCACCACGCACAAGAGGAAAAACCCCATGGATATCAACGGCATCACAGTCGCCATCACCGGTGGCGCATCCGGCCTCGGCGCAGGCGTCGCAAAACTCCTTGCCTCAAAGGGCGCGAAGGTCGGCATTCTCGATCTGAACGTGGATCTGGGCGAAGCGCTGGCAAAAGACATCGGCGCGACCTTCGCCCGCTGCGACGTCTCGGACGAGGCAAGCGCGATTACCGCGCTCGACGCACTGGAAGCTAAGAACGGCGTGGCTCGCGTCCTCGTCAACTGCGCAGGTATCGGCACCGCGAGCCGCATCGTCGGCCGCGATGGCCCGCATTCGCTTGCCGCCTTCGAGCGCGTCATCCGCGTCAACCTCATCGGCACGTTCAACATGATGCGTCTGGCAGCCCATCGCATGCAGACGCTCGCGCCGCTCAACGATGGCGAGCGTGGGGTGATCATCTCCACCGCCTCCGTCGCCGCCTTCGAAGGCCAGATCGGCCAGGCCGCCTATTCCGCCTCCAAGGGCGGCATCGTGGCCATGACGCTGCCGGCCGCGCGCGAGTTTTCCAAGATCGGCATCCGCGTCAACACCATCGCGCCGGGCCTGTTCAAGACCCCGCTGATGAACGAACTGCCGGACGAGATCCAGGCCAGCCTCGGTGCGTCGATCCCCTTCCCGTCGCGCCTCGGCTCGGCAGAAGATTTCGCCAGGCTCGCCGTCTCAATGATCGAGATGAGTTATCTGAACGGCGAAACCGTGCGCCTCGATGGCGCGCTGCGCATGCAGCCGAAATAAAACAATCTCATTCGCACGACATCGCCTATTTCTTGTATCTCCTGAATTCGGCCGTTCCCCCGGTCGGTTCAATCACAGTGATAGAGGCGCCATTCGACATATCCTGGGAGGAAAACCCTGAATACGTAAACTGGATTTCGAATTTGCAGATGTTCTTCGGCAAATTGTCGATCGAGTCGCATTTGTCGAAGAGATAACCGCTCATTCCGTCGCCAGTCACTGTTGAGAAGTCTATTCTGGCTCCGAAACCTGCGAGGCAACGGATATCTTCCTTGTCAGCGAGGAAACAATTGACCGTGGTCTGTATCAAGTGACCGTCATATTTGTGGCTCTGAACTCCAAGATCGTTGCCTTTGACTTTCTTGGCGCTATTATCCCATGCAAACGCGGTCGATGCGGACAAAATTACTGCAACGCATGTAAGAAAAAACCTCACGAGATACCCCTTCCTAACCTGACCATTTGTCACCCCGACGCATTCCCCGCGCGCGCCCCGGAAATGCATCGTCAAAGTAGCGCAATCTGAATTTTGCACTACGCTCATAAATTGTCCAGATTAGAATCAGAAATACATCATTGAGGGCGAGCGCCTCCACGTAACGCCGGGCACAACGTTAAATATTCAATGGTTCGAATGGAATGACCTACTCCGTCAGCCGGTTCACGAGGCGGATCAGTTCGTCACGGGCTTCCGGCCCGCCGAGCTTTTCGATCATGCGGTCCTCATGCGCCTTCCAGGTCGTCAGCATGTTGTCGGCGAACTGCTCGCCGAGCGGCGTCAGGTAAAGCGCCTGTACCCTGCGATCGGTCTCGGACTTGCGCCGCTCCACCAGCTCGCGGCGCTCGAGCCCGTCGACGATGGCGACAAAATTGGCCCGCTGGATGCCCAGCGCCTCCGCCACCTCGCTCTGCTTGAGGCCAGGATTGTGCTTGATAAGGAGGACGACGGAGAAATCGGCAGGGCGCAGGCCCTCGGCCGCGAAGGATTCACCGAAATCCTGGAAGACTGCAAGCTGTGCGCGGCGAAGCCGATAGCCGACCGCTTCGCTCAGGACTGAATAATTGATAATGGCATGCCTCCCATTCCCCGAAGGTATTGGCCCCGAAGGTTTGGCAAAGATTACATAATTCTCCACCAATTGCAAAAAATCGCCATAGCGCACCTTGCCCAAGCTTCTCTACAGTTATACTATATAACTAATTTCGAAGACGACGGCGAAATGCCGATCGCGCATGGGGGAGGCCAAGACAGATGACCGACAGCAAGCAGAATATCCGGATCAGCCTGGAAGGCAATCTCGCCTATCTGACCTTCTGCCGCCCCGAAAAGCGCAATGCCATCAACGACCGCACGCTCGCCGAGTTGCGCGCCTTCTTTTCCGCCCCGCCGCAGGGCGTGCGCTGCGTCATCATGAGCGGCGAAGGCGGGCATTATTCGGCCGGACTAGACCTCTCCGAAGCCGTAGAGCGCAACTCGGTCGACGTCTTCCGCCACTCGCGCAGCTGGCATGAGGTCATGGATCTGATGCAGTTCGGCGGCCTGCCGATCGTCTCGGCCATGCAGGGCGCCGTCATGGGCGGCGGTCTGGAAATTGCCGCCGCCACGCATGTTCGCATTGCCGAACCCTCGGTCAAGTTCCAGCTGCCGGAAGGCAAGCGCGGCATCTATGTCGGCGGCGGCGCGACCGCGCGCATCTCCCGCATCGTCGGCCCCGACCGCATGACCGAAATGATGCTGACCGGCCGCATCTATTCCGGCGAGGAAGGCCAGAGGATAGGCCTCGCGCACTATCTCGTCGGCGAAGGCGAAGCGCTCGCCAAGGCGAAGGAACTCGCCGAGAACATCGCAACGAACTCTACGCTCATCAACCAGATGGTCATCCAGGGCATCGCCCGCATCAACGACATGAGCCGCGCCGACGGCCTCTATGTCGAAAGCCTCACCGCCGCCATGACCCAGACCGGCCCCGACGCCCGCGAAGGCCTCAAAGCCTTCCTCGAAAAGCGCAAGCCCAACTTCTCCTAACGGCAACGGGCATCTGCCCTCCCCTCAACCTCAAGAAACCCGTGGGCGCAATCGCATTTCGAGTTGAAGCGCCCGCGCGAACACGCTAAGAAGCCGCATCGGATCGGCGAAAGCCGTAGGCAAGCACCCGTAGCTCAGCTGGATAGAGTGTTGGATTCCGATTCCAAAGGTCACAGGTTCGAATCCTGTCGGGTGCGCCATTTCAGTCTAGAACAGCGAACCATCGAAGCCGCCGTTTCATGGCGTTGACGCCAACTTTGGCGCGGCGATCGGATCGGATCTGTCCCCGTTCGGCGTTGCGACGGGCCTGACACGGGCAAATATCTGGATTGAGGCGCCTGAGATTCCCGCAGACTTCAGTGATGCGGAGAGCTCACGACTCGAAAGTGCGAGCCGCGACGTAGAGGCCCCATCAACCGAATGGACGATCTTCGCCAAAGACCGTGGCCTCAAACCGCTCACCGATCAGTTTGTGGGTCGCGGTATCGGGATGAAGGCGATCGGGCAGCGGATGATGTTCATGGTCGGCCTCCCCGTAAAGCTCCCGCCCGTCCAGATAGTGGAGGTTGGGATCGCTCCCCCGCCTCTGCGCGGTGATTGCGCGAAGGGCGTCGCGGATCAACGAGAGCGTCAGCTTGCCAACTGCCGTGTCGGTTTCGCTACCCGCCGCGCGGAACTTCAGTTGACCGTCCGAGAAATCCGGCACACTGGGGCCAGGTGTGACTTCATGGATCGGGCAGAAGATCGGGGAAACGATCAGCAACGGCGTGGTCGGATGTCCGTCACGGATCGTATCGAGAAAGCCATGGACCGCCGGACCGAAAGCGCGCAGCCGCATCAGGTCCATATTGACGACATTAATACCGAGCTTGAGGCTGATAAGATCGGCTGGCTGGTCCCTTATGGTTCGCGCGAGGAACGGATCGAGCAGCGCGCTGCCGCCGAAACCCAGATTCAAAAGATCGACACCGGCGATGGATGCCGCAACCGCAGGCCAGATGCCGCTTGGATGCACCGCGTTGGAGCCATGACTGATCGAGCTGCCATGATGGAGCCATATCCGCTGACCGGATGGCGGGACCGGCTCGATGGGGGCATTTGCGTGAAGAGCGACCAGTTCCGTCACCTCGTCATGCGGCAACCAGATTTCGATGACCTTCATGTTGTCCGGCAGCGTCTCGAAACGCAGCAGGCCGGGCGCGCCCGGCTCCATGTCGGCGACAAGGTTTGCATCGGCCGCCCACCTCGCCAGATCGATACGCACCACATTCCCCGTCGCGATACTGCCCTGACCGGCGAGGACACCGTCGATCACGAGATCATAGATCCCATCCGGACGCGCCGGCATTCCGACATAATGCCGCTTTGTCGGCAGAGCTTCGAGGGCGATCGTCGTGGCCCGCGTCCTGAAGCACAGGCGCATGCCGGATGGCTGCTGTTCCACCATGGAAAGCTGCGGATCGGTCCACTGCGTCCGCGCCCATTTGGGCAGTCGGTGCGGCAGGAGACCGGCTGGCGTCTCCTCAAGCTCAATCCAGCCACGCAGCATTGCGGCAGTGATGGGAGTCCTGCGCCAATCGGCATTCGCTTCGAACATCGCAAATCCAGTTCGTGTTGTTCAGGCAGCAAAGTGCGGAAGCATCGCGTCATTGCTATGACCCCGGCAAAGCCGGCCTCGCCCGACCGCCGCGAAACGCACTGTTTACCGCGCCGGAAAGACGGCGCCGAGCCAGGCATGAACCTCCTGGGCCAGACGCAGCGGATTGTTTCCCTGGCAATGCGCATCGGCCCCGGTTTCCGGTCCGAGCACCAGCAACTGGCTGCCTGGCGACGTCACGCCTTCGCTCCAGTTCCGTGTCTGCTTCTGCCAGACGCCGCCCTCCTGTGTGCCTAGCACCGAAAGAAACGGCATCCGCACTTTTGCAGGATCGGCATGTTTATCCTGCCACTTGCTGGCGAGAGAAGACAGGTCTTGCGTCCCACACTTCCACATCAGGACGTCCATGTTCCTCTCGGCAGCCTGCGACGGATTGGAATGGGCGCCAACCGCCGCCATGAAAAGCTCGACCGGTTTGGACAGGACCGGCGTGGCGATGACCGCAGCGAGCCGCGGCTCCTCGGCGGCAGCCCGGGCAGCAAAATAGCCGCCAAGACTCATGCCCAGCAAAGCCAGCCGAGAAAAATCGACACCGCAATTCGCACGGAGAAAATCGAGCACAGCCCCCACCGGCTTTTCGGTTTCGGGCTCCCAGAAAAGCCCGTCGGCCGCCGTGGCGCCCTGCCCAGGCAGGTCCACCAAAGCGACGTGATAGCCCCTGTCGATATAGTAGCGCCCCTGCGACAGGAAGCGATCTTCATGACAGGTGTCCGCGCCGCCGATCACCAGCATCGTGGGGGAAGCGGGATCGCTGGCGCGGAAGAAGTGCCCCGGCAAGACGGAGCCGCCATAAGGCACCTCAAACCGCTCCGACGGCAGACCCAGCTCGTGCATCGCCAAATCGAAAAGCTGCTGGCTGCGGCGGAACAGGAACAGGAACCGGTCGCCCGGAGAAATAAATTGCCACGCAAGACGGAAGCAGGTGAATGCGCGTAGACGGGTCTCGCCGGCAGCACGGGTCTCGCCGCGCGAAATCCATTGATCTGCTTGAGCGATCAGGGTTTCGCCCTGACCCTCGAAGGCGCTGGCCCAGGAATCGGCATTGCCATCCTCGATCATCGTGGCGACCTGAAAGGCCTCCCCTGCCGAGATGCCGCCGGCCGGAGCCCAACCGAGAGCACCGAGGAAGAAGAGGTCCATATTCGGATCGGAAAAGCGATAACGCTGGCTAAGCCTTTGGGTGGAATAGTCTTCACCACCGGTTGCGATCTCTTGCTTTGACATTGTGGTGCCCTAATGTGACATGGAACAGGCGCCGAAACCGGCGTTAAAGCAAATATATTCACTTTAAGGTCGGCATGTCAACCAGACGTCCCGGCGGGCGAACCGCCATTGTAAAAGCAAAGGCATTCGAGGCGGCGCGCGCTCTTGCAGTCGAGCAAGGCCTCCACAACGTCACCATGCCGGAAATCGCGAAGCTGGCAGGCATCGCCCCGACCAGTCTTTATCGGCGGTGGGGCGATGTCGGATCTCTATTGATGGAAATGGCCGTGGAACGGCTCAACGAAACATTTCCTTTGCCCGACGAAGGGGGCCTTCTGGCAGATCTGACCCAATGGGCGCGACGGATTGCCGCCGGACTGAACGCCGATGCCGAGGTCAACTTCTTCCGTGTGCTGCTGGCCACCACGACCATGTCGCCGGAAACCCGAAAGCTGATGCTGGCGCCGCGGCTGGAACAGCTTCAGGCAATGCTGGCTCGCGCCGCTACGCGCGGCGAGGCTACACCGGAGGCAGAGGGTGTGATCGATCACCTGCTGGCGCCGCTCTACATGCGCGCGATTTTGGGATTGCCGATTGATGAACGCTATGCGGATAAGCTCGTAAGGACATTGTTGGAGAGACTGACGCCTGAGATGCGCTGATCCGGTTTCCATTTCCTGGTCCGATGCTCTAGGAGAGCGTGCACCTTATCGCTGATGGCCCGCTCGACCGATTTTCAAGGGAAATTTGCATCAATGGGCTATAGCGTAGGCATAGTTTCCGTCTTCACCCGGCACAGCGCGCCATTTCTTCAGTTTATGTATGTCTGCACCTTGTTTGACTTACGGAGCCATCTATATCTTCCGACGAGTGCCTGCCTGCCCGCTTTTCGTATGACACACAGCGGCAAAACGACTAAGGATTCCGCCATGAGAATGTTTGTTCTTGTTGCAGCCATGGCTGCCGTCGTTCCGACCGCAGTCTGGGCCCAGACCGAAGACCCTGATCCGGCCGCCATCGATATCGTTGATGCGATCGAATGCCGGCTTGATGCGCCGACCTTCAACGCCCTGCTCTTTGCTTTGGGTGACGACGTCGAGATGGTGCAAAAGCGCGGTTGGACAAAGGTCGGTTCAAAGAACCTCATGCTCGCCGAATATAAACTCTCCAAACCGATCACGGTGGCCGGGCATTATCAGACCCGGCGCATAGCGTTCACGTCGAGCGCGGTGCTGGCCATTCTCGACCTACCCGATCCGGCACCGCTCGCACGCGAGCTCGGCATCACCAACGCCGCCGATTCTGGCCAGCTGCTCGACGCACTGCGCAAGGAAGGCCCTGTGCCGTCAGAAATGGCTGAGGCGATGCGCCGGTCGGGCAAATTCCTGGGCGAGAAGGTCGTCTCCGACACAACCGAGAAGGCAACCGCGGAAACCCGCTTCGGCAGTCATACGGTGATCGCCCGCAACCTCTCCACGGTCACTTCGCACCCCGGCAAGACGCTATACGGCTGCTCGTACCGGATCACGGTGCTCGACAAGAACGGAAAGCCTCTTTGAGTTGAAGACCTGCCCCTCAGAACGGGGGACGATCTGCCTCGGAACAGCAAAAAACAACGGCGGCGGCCGAGTGACCTCGACCGCCGCCAAATCATTACTTATAAGAATTGCGCCAGAGGCGAATATGTGTCTTTAAAAATTGCTGCCATTATGTTTTCTGAATAAATAACTACCGCTAGGCGCGCAATATACCGGAAATGCGCGCGAACCATTTTGAGACGCCAGGTCGAAAAAACGTCCCTAAAAAGGCCACGTTCTCAGGACTGCAAGGTGGCTAGGACCGCAGCTTCGACCAACACTTTTAGATTTTCGGAGGATGCAGGACTTATCTTCCATGACGCCCCAGGACCAACATTCGCGCCTGCCCTTTGCTCACATCGAAATCGATCCTTCCCAGCCGGCACCTCTGGACGCGGCGCGGCAGATCGTGGCCATGATGTTCGACCTCGACGCGCCGAGCCCGGAGGTCGCCGATCATTTTCATATGAACGTCACGGTGTATGACCTCGGACAACTCCAGATCTCCACCTGTCTCTCCTCCGCCAGCATTCTGCAGCGATCTCAGGCCCTGATTGCACTAACCCGCGTCAACCACTTCCTCGTGCAGTTCTATCGCAACGGCAGCTTCAGCGTCACGATAGAGGGCGAGAAGGTGGCGGTCCCGTCGAGGGCTCTGGCCTTTTTCGATCTGACGCGCCCCTGCACGATTGAGGCAGAGCGCGTTGACAATCTCGCGCTGGCCGTTTCACCCGACCTGCTGCTTCCCCTGGTTGCCAATCCGGACAGTATCCATGGACTGGTACTTGCGGCAGACAATGAGGCCAATGTTGCCCTCACCATGCATCTCGACGACCTGTGGCACAGACTGCCGGAGATGAGCCAGCAACAGGCGCAGGAGGAAGCCCAGGCGGTGGCGGCGATGCTGGCGGCGGCGATTGGCGCGCAAGCAAACACACGCTCAATGGCGCGCGCGTATCTGCGCAAGAGCCAGTTCGGAGCAATCTGCCGCTGGATAGACGAAAATCTCTGCGACCCCTCGCTGGCACCGGCCGATATCACCCGCAAATTCTACATCACCCGGCCGACGCTCTACCGGATGTTCGAGCAGCGCGGCGGCATCATGAAATACATCCTCGAACGGCGGCTGGAAAAGGTCTTTCATGATCTGGTCGATCGGTCTCGGCCGGCAGAGAAGATCGGCACTGTCATGCGTCGCTGGGGGCTGCGCGACCACACCTCTGCCGGTCGTGCGTTCCGCTCCTATTTCGGCGTCATGCCAAAACAGGTCCGCTCGCCCCAGTCGTCGCAGATGCGGTGGTTCCCGGTCAGCAGCACGGAAGCGTTCCGGGTCCGGAATATCGAGCAGCTGGGCCCACTTCTGAGGAAACACAAGGTGCGGTTCAGACAGGAGGATGGCACCGACGTGGAAGTGCCGGCCGAAACGGACGAAGCCGCCGAAGAATTGTCGAGCGTGTAATCGGGCCTGACGCCGCCTATATAGCCTCATGTCTGCCCCTACGAAGCAGCGCCATTGATCGAAGGCGAAGGACATGGACGCGATTGAAACCAAGCGACTGTTGTTGCGAAACTTCCGACCGGAAGACGCCGAAGATCTCTATGCCTATCTGCATCAGCCGACCGCACCCTGCTTCTTCTCCATGGCGCTGAAGGACAGGAACGCTGCGGAAGATGAAGCGGGCCAGCGGAGTGAAAGCGACGAATATCTTGCCGTATGCCTCAAGGACACCGGCCGCCTGATCGGCGACGTCTTCGCCATGCCGGAAGAGGATACCTATTCTATCGGATGGAACTTCAATCCGGAATTCGGCGGTCAGGGTTACGCCACCGAGGCGGCTCAAGCCCTGCTCACCCATCTCTTCACCACCGTAAAAGCCCGCCGGCTCTACGCCTATGTTGAAGAGGTCAATGCGCCCTCGCGCCGTCTCTGCGAGAGGCTGGGCATGCGGCAGGAAGCGATGTTCATCGAATTCGTATCCTTCGAAAACGATGCGAACGGCGATCCAATCTACGAGAACACGGCCCAATATGCCCTTCTGAAGAAGGAATGGGCGCTACGCTCCCGCCTATCGTGATGACAGAGGCGCCGCTGATGTCGGCACCGATGCCCCTGAAGGCTCCATCGACAGCAGATCGCCCTGCCCGGCTCCCCGGAACGCAATCTCGATCGGAACTGGAAACAAACTGATGGAGCGTTTCGGGCGCTCCCGTTTTCGCCAGAAGATCCTAGAGCATTTCCGGTGAAAGCCGCATCATCCGAAATACTCTATCTATTTGTTTTTACGCAATTCCGAAAGAAAACCGGTTCCCACTTTTCCTGGAATTGCGCTAGCTGGCCGACCTCAATAGAGCGGGCTGCAGCTCCGCATGTGCCGGGGCAGGCTCCGCAATCTTGCCGGCCCCGGTCGTCAGGAGTTTCCCGAAGGCTGCGATGTCCACGGGCGGGCTGAAGAGATAGCCCTGATACATCACGCAACCGGCTTCCCGCAGCCGATCAAGCTGTTGCGGCGTCTCCACGCCCTCGGCAAGGACCTGCAGTCCAAGTTTTTCCGCCAGCGTGATGATCGCCTCGGTCACGACCATGTTCGACCTGTTTGTCAGCATGTCGCGCACGAAGGCCTTGTCGATCTTGATCTGCCTCAACGGGAAGCGATGCAGAACGCTGAGCGAGGAATAGCCGGTGCCGAAATCGTCCAGCGACCAGAGGATACCGATCGCCCTCAGCGTATTCATCTTCGCAATGGTGGCCTCGATATTGTCGATGAACATGCTCTCGGTCAGTTCAAGCTTGAGCTTCGAGGGCGTGACGCCGCTGAGGCGGACGATTTCGCAGACACCCTGAACAAAATCCGGCTGGCGGAACTGCGATGCACTGACGTTGACCGACATGGTAAGATGGCGCGTTTCAGGCTGCACCTCCCACTGGGCAAGCTGCGCGCAAGCGGCCCGCAGAACCCAGTTGCCGATAGGCACGATCAGACCGGTCTCCTCGGCAAGCGGAATGAATTCGGCCGGTGGAATATTGCCCATTTTGGCATGCGGCCAGCGAATGAGGGCCTCCGCACCAACAACAACACCCGCATCGTTGAACTGAGGCTGATAATGAAGCGCGAAATCCCCGTTCGCGATGGCCTTGCGCATCTCGACATCCATCATGCGCCTGACCGAGAGATCGGCATTCATGATGAGGACGATGAAGGTCAGTTCGATAACCGCGGTTATGGTGTTGGTCCAGACGCCGATTGCGGCGACATTCTCGGGAATGACGAGCGCCGGATCGTGAATACCGATGGATGTGTTGGAAAAGACAGCAAAGCCCACCAGGCAAAGTGCCGGTATGACATATTTCATGTAGATGCCGCCGGAACGATACACGAAATATCCGCCAAGGGCGACGGAGAGAAAGTGCATCTGCGTTGCGCGATGCACACCCTCAGGAACATTGTCGAACAGGCAGGAAACGGCGATGAATAGCGGCAGGAAATGCGCTGCCAGAAGCGATGCCGCCTTGAGCCGGCGCTGATAGGCAAGCCACAAAAGGCAAACACCGAAGGCGATCAGGACGACATGCATGGCCGCAAGTAACGGCCGGTCGAAAAGAACGAACGCAGTGCCCCAGCCCATACCGATCAGGATTGTGATTATGCCGGAGCCCAATAAATTGGCCCTCACCCGGCGTCTATGGCCATCATCGCGCATGAAACACTTTAAAATTGAAGCTCGAAAACGTATACGCGAGTTTCGATACGCCTTAAGATCTAAATTAGTCATAAAATGACAAACAGCATTTTACGGATACAGCCACATTGTCGTCGATCAGGGCCAGACTTTTCACTGATCCACAACTGTTGCAAGAACACTGAGCAAACTTCACGGTCTCTGAAACACGCACTTTGGGACAGATGCGACCTTATCCGTATGTCGTGATCTCGACGCTACCCGACATCTCTCAAGCCTCCATGGTCATACCAAATTGCATATAATACTTAAGTTACACGCCTGAAAGTTTGACTTGGTTCAACCACTATGTCAAAAAGCAAAAAGACTTTGCATTTTGGTAGTACCATATCCGGGAGGGGTAACTATGGGGACTTGGAGTCAAATTTATGATCCGTTGGGCAATATCTGGCTCTCGAGCCTCTTCGCCGCGGTGCCGATCATCTTTTTCTTCGTCGCGCTGACGTTTCTGAAGCTCAAAGGCTATGTCGCCGGCACGATCACGGTTGCACTGGCGCTCGCGGTCGCGATCTTCCTTTATGGCATGCCCGTGCCCATGGCGCTCGCTTCGGCGGTCTACGGCTTCTTCTACGGGCTATGGCCGATCGCCTGGATCATCATCGCCGCAGTCTTCCTCTACAAGGTCTCGGTCGAAACCGGGCAGTTCGAGATCATCCGCCGCTCGATCCTCTCGGTGACGGAAGACCAGCGCCTGCAATTGCTGCTCGTCGGCTTCGCCTTCGGCGCGTTTCTGGAAGGGGCAGCCGGTTTCGGCGCACCGGTGGCCATCACCGCCGCCCTCCTCGTTGGTCTCGGCTTCCAGCCACTCTATGCCGCCGGCCTCTGCCTGATCGCCAACACCGCCCCGGTTGCCTTCGGCGCCATGGGCATTCCGATCATCGTCGCCGGTCAGGTCACGGGGCTCGATCCCTTCCATATAGGCCAGATGGCCGGCCGCCAGCTGCCGCTTCTCTCGGTTCTCGTGCCTTTCTGGCTCATTCTGATCATGGACGGCGTACGCGGCGTGCGCGAAACATGGCCGGCGATCCTCGTGGCCGGCGGTTCGTTCGCCATCGTCCAGTTCTTCACCGCCAACTTCGTGGGCCCGGAACTGCCGGATATCACCGCAGCGCTGGCCACCCTTATCATCCTACCGCTCTTCCTGAAGGTCTGGAAACCCCGCCGTATCTTCCGTTTTGAAACGGCCAACAATGGGCCGGCTGAAGCGCCGAAGACGACCTACACCGCCGGCCAGATGGCCCGCGCCTGGTCACCCTTCCTGATCCTCACCGTCTTTGTGATGGTCTGGAGCATCGCTCCCTTCAAGGCCCTGTTTGCCGGAAAGGGCGCGCTCAGCGGCATGGTCAGCCATCTCGGCGTCCCTTTCCTCGACAAGCTGGTCATCAAGCAACCGCCGATCGTGACAGCCGCAACGCCATTTGCCGCCGACTTCAAGTTTGACTGGTTCTCGGCCACCGGTACGGCGATCTTCCTCGCAGCCGTCGTCTCGATCCTTCTGCTGCGCATGAAGCCTGCCCGCGCCGTCGCCACCTTTGCCGAGACGATCAGGGGACTTCTGGTCCCGATCTATTCCATCGGCATGGTGCTCGCCTTCGCCTTCATCGCCAACTATTCGGGCCTCTCCTCGACGCTCGGCCTTCTGCTGGCGCAAACGGGCGCAAGCTTCACCTTCTTCTCGCCCTTCCTCGGCTGGCTCGGCGTCTTCCTCACCGGCTCGGATACGTCGGCCAATGCGCTCTTTGCCTCTCTGCAGGCGACCACCGCGCATCAGATTGGCGTCAAGGATGTGCTCCTCGTTGCCGTCAACACGACGGGCGGCGTCACCGGCAAGATGATCTCGCCGCAGTCGATCGCCATTGCCTGTGCGGCAACGGGCTTGATCGGCCGCGAATCCGATCTCTTCCGCTTCACGGTCAAGCACAGCCTCGCGCTTGCAGCTCTGGTCGGCATCATCACGACCGTGCAGGCCTATCTCCTGCCGTGGATGATCCCCTGACGAGAATGTCGCCGCCGGATATCGCATCAGGCGGCGACACAAATGGGCATTGTGAAAGGCTGAGCAGGAGCGCTACAACGTTCCCCCGTCTCCGCCTGACATGATCAACTGAGGGCTTCCGAAGATGCCATCGACCAACGCCTCCACGCCGCAGCAGCGCGTCACCGACCGCGTTGAACAGGCAATCGAAACGCTGATCGACGAACGCGCTCTTGCCGTCGGCGACCGGCTGCCCTCCGAACGCGCGCTGGCAGAGATGCTGGGTGCCTCGCGCAATTCGCTGAGGGAAGCGCTGATGCGGCTCGCCGCGCGGGGCCGGGTGACGATTCGCAAGGGCGGCAACATCATTGCCGACCCCGGCGAAACGCGCTGGACCAGTGCCACCATTGCCGAACCCCTGACTCCGGTCGTCGCCGGCAATCCGGGTTTCGGTCACGACGTACTGGAGGTGCGCCGCGGGCTGGAGGGTCAGGCCGCCTATCATGCTGCGCTGCGTGCAACGCCGGACGACATCGCGGCGATCCGCGCGTGCTTCGACCGACTGGCGGATGACCACGCCAGCGGCGATGCCGTAGCGGAAGCCCATGCGGACGCCGCTTTCCATCTGGCCATTGCCGACGCCTCGCATAACGCCGTACTGCGGTCGGTCATGGCGAGCATGTTCGACCTCCTGCAAAGCAGCATCTCGCAGAGCCTTGACAAGCTCTATATCGTGCCGCGCACATTCGAGCGCCTGTCCGAGCAGCATCAGGCGCTGGTCGAGGCCATCGCGAGCGGCGATGCTGATGCAGCCCAACTTGCCTCCGACACCCATCTCGAATTCGTTGCCCACACCATTCGCACCATTGACGAGGAACGTGCGCGCATCGAGCGCGCCGAAACGTTCCGCCGCACCACAAGCCCGAGGACCTGACACGCCATGATCATATCGTCGCCCACCGACTATCGCGAAGCCGCCCGCCGCCGCCTGCCGCCCTTCCTGTTCCATTACATCGATGGCGGGGCGAATGCCGAATACACGCTGGGCCGCAACGTTTCCGACCTCTCCGAAATCGAACTGCGCCAGCGGGTCCTGAAGAATGTCGAAAGCCTCGACATCTCGACCGAGCTCTTCGGCCGCAAGATGGCAATGCCCGTGGCGCTTTCCCCGGTTGGCCTGACCGGCATGTATGCCCGGCGTGGCGAGGTGCAGGCCGCCCGCGCCGCCACGTCCCGCAACATCCCCTTCACGCTCTCAACCGTCTCGGTCTGCCCGATCGAGGAGGTGCAGAAGGCCTCTCCCGCTCCGATCTGGTTCCAGCTCTATGTCCTCAAGGATCGCGGCTTCATGAAGAATGCGCTGGAGCGCGCCATGGCGGCGGGAATCACCACCCTGGTCTTCACCGTCGATATGCCGACGCCTGGCTCGCGCTATCGCGACGCCCATTCCGGCATGTCCGGGCCCAACGCCGCCTTCCGCCGTATGGTGCAGGCGGTGCTCCATCCGCACTGGGCCTTCGATGTCGGCCTCTTCGGCCGCCCGCATGATCTCGGCAACATCTCCGCCTATCGCGGCCAGCCGACCAAGCTCGAAGACTATATCGGCTGGCTCGCCAACAATTTCGATCCGTCGATCTCCTGGAGCGATCTGGAGTGGATCCGCGACTTCTGGAAGGGTCCGATGATCATCAAGGGCATTCTGGATGCAGAAGACGCCCGCGACGCCGTGCGCTTCGGCGCGGACGGTATCGTGGTCTCCAACCATGGCGGCCGTCAGCTGGACGGCGTGCGCTCAACCGCTCGCGCCCTGCCCGATATCGCCGACGCCGTGAAAGGCCAGATGAAACTGCTTGCCGACTCCGGCATCCGCTCCGGCCTTGATGTCGTGCGCATGCTGGCGCTCGGCGCCGACACCGTCATGCTTGGCCGCGCCTTCATCTACGCACTCGCAGCGAACGGCGAAGCCGGCGTTGCAAATCTCCTCGACCTCATCGCCAAGGAAATGCGTGTGGCCATGACACTGACCGGGGCACGATCGATTGCCGAGATCGACCGCAGCATGCTGGCAGCGGGATAACGGCGGCGGGATGATGCCGACTTGAACATCCGGCGGCAGGGCATGTCACAAATGCTTGAAAATTGTCTTGGTTCTGTCGTCTGATGATGGCATGAGCATGCGAAAAGTCGGACGCCTTTCAACGCGTCACGCTTGCCCGAAGCCTTGCCTTTGCTTCAGACCGAAGGCCCAGACAAGAGGATCTCCGCCATGACGGACACCACGCTCGAACGCGATGACATCTCGGAGAGCACCATCGTCGATTTCGATGCGGGCGATGGCGAGACGGCTGCTGCGGTCAAGATGGAAACCTATTCGAGCAACCTCAATGTCGCCAAGCAGAAATCCGTCCGCCTGGTCGACGCCATCACCGGCGCACCGCTCAAGCGCAAGGACGCAATCCGCGTCGACGACCTTCGTCCCGCATTGGCCGAGTACATCCGCAACCAGCATCCGACGATCACCTCCGACGACTATGTCAGCCGCCGGGCCATGGACGACCTGCGCGGGCGCTATATCGCGGAACTTCTGAAGGACGAGCGCGGCGAGATTTCCTTCCTCGAAGCGGAAGTGGTGGAAAGCCTCAAGACGCATGACACGCTGACGGAAAACATCGAAGACGAGTATGACGATGTCCGCACCCTTGGCGACCGCGTCGCCGACTGGGTCGCGGCCTTCGGCGGAAGCTGGACCTTCATCATCGGCTTCTTCGTCTTCCTCGGCTTCTGGATGATGCTCAACGTCGCGCTGGGCGAAAAGGAAGCCTTCGACGCTTACCCGTTCATCCTCTTGAACCTCATTCTCTCGACGCTCGCCGCCTTCCAGGCCCCCATCATCATGATGAGCCAGCGGCGTCAGGAAGCCAAGGATCGCCTGCGCGCGCTCAATGAATACAAGGTCAACCTCAAGGCCGAACTGGAAATACGCCACCTGCATGAAAAGGTCGATCACCTGCTGAACCGGCAGTGGGAGCGGCTGACCGAAATCCAGCAGGTGCAGATCGAGATGATGAACGATCAGGCCAAGGCGACGAAGCGCATGCTGAAGGCGGCCCGCGACATCAAGCCCGCCAAGCCGCCGAAACCGACCAAGACCACACCCAAGACCACCACCCCGCCCGCCGGCAACGTGTGAGCGTCATCCATCCGCCATCTTTGCGGCATCTCTCCTCGAACCGCAGGACCGCTTTGACCGGAAACGGGACGGCAAAGCTGAACGCCAGATGAACGGCACATTCCGGCATCGTTCAGCCCTGCGGAACTAGTCTCTCACTGTTCGCTGATGAGGCGACCGACGAGACAAACGGATCGCCCCCGGACAAGGCGCTGAACAGATCGCGCCGACCAGGGCTTTTGAGGAGAACTTTGATGACCAACATGTTTGGCAAGGCAATTCTGGCAGCAGCCATCGGCCTCAGCGCGCTGGCTGCCATCCCCGCAACGGCATCCGCCGATGAAATCGTCGTGATCCGTGACGGTTGGCACCACGGCTGGCGCGACCGTTACGAACGCCGCTACGAATATCGTCCCCGGTACGAACGCTATGACGGCCCCCGCTACGGCTACTGGGACCGCCCCTGGCGCCGCCACCATCACGTGCGCTGCTTCGAAAACCGCTGGGGCCGCCTGATCTGCGAACGGTAAAGCAATTCCAGAAAAAGTGTGAAGCGGTTTTTCGTCCGGAATTGCGGGAAAACAAAAGATGGAGCGTTTCAGGCGATTTCAGTTGCGCCGGAAACGCTCCAAACTTCGCCGTCACCACCTCCGTCGAGACTGCAAAGGGCTCCCCTCGGGGCCCTTTTGCTATCCGGCCGCCTGGCCCGAGCGGGCAGCATGGTGGCGGGCCAGCTGGACCCTGTCGTCAAGGGTGGATGACACGACGGCCAGAAGAATGCCGATGAAGGCGCCGGCGAGCGTGTCAAGGACGCGCTCGCCAACCATGGTTGCGCCGGCCCCGCCATTCGAGGCCAGATAACTCATCAGCAGGGCAAGCGGCGTCACGAAGATCTGGCCGAGCGCGTAGTTCGCGCCGATCACCATTTCGATGACGACCTGCAGGCAGGCAACGAGCGCAACGACCGTCCAGATGGATGGATCTTGCGTAAGGACAATCCACACCACTCCCGCACCGATCACTGTTCCCGCCATGCGCTGCAGGGCGCGGTTCATGCTGACATGCAGATGTGTTCCCTGCATCACCGCAAGTGTTCCGAGCGCTGCCCAGGCAGGATGCGTGGATCCGCATGCATGCGCCGCCAAAGCGGCAATCGCGGTGCCAAACGTAATACGGCCCGCAGCAATCAGGCGATGGCTGAGCGGTCGCACCGGCTCAACGGGCGTTGGCACATCCGGCGCGGCGGGGCGGCGCAGCCCATCGAAGGCAGCACAGATCACCCAGGCAAGCACGCCCGCAAGCGCGGTTGCGGCCGCGCGCTCGGCCACCTCCTGCCAGGAGGCGACATCGCCCATGACGGCACCGGCTGCAAAAACAAAGATCAGCGCGCCGGGTGGACCGAGCCGCGTCGTGTTGACCACGAAAAAGAAGAAGCCGCAGGCAAAGGCGAGAAGCCCAAGCCTGAGAGGCATCGGCGCCCCGAGCCGGGCCGCGACGGACATGCCGACGACGGCAAGGAAGAGCCAGGCCGCACAGGTCAGCACCACCCTGCCCCGCTGTCCAGCGGGCGCGAAACGGCCAAACAGGATGGCAAGCGCCCCAAGCGCCGCGATCCCCGCAAGATGCGGCCACGGCGAGAGAAGTCCGCAGACCAGCGTCAGGGAGGACGTCAGCGCCGCCTGAAGGCCGATGAGCACAGAGTTCCGGTCCCTGAAGCGGCCATTCAGCGCAAGGCTCTCCCGGATCTGGTGCGGCTTCACGAGATGAAGTGCCGCATCGATCCGGCGCACGGCGAGCGACGTCGGCGCCTTCGCGTCCTCTGACGGCGGAGACAGGGTCATGACGGCTCTCCTTCGGTCGTTCGCGTCTGCAGAGCCCGCAGGCGCTCTTCGATCAGCGAGAAATGCCCGAGCATGGCAGCGAGCTCAGCATCTGAAATGTCCTGCAGCATTTCAGCTTCAGCCTCGACCAGCGCCTTTCGGATTTCGGCGACACGCGCCCGCCCGGCCTGCGTGAGGAACACCAACCGGGCCCGCGCATCGGTCGCATCCGTCCGGCGCTCCAGCAGCCCCTGCCGGGACAGAATGTCGAGAAGCCGCACGAGACTGGAGCCATCAAGGCCCACACGCGCCGCCAGCTGCTTCTGCGTCACCCCATCCCCCAACTCATGAAGATGCATCAGCGGCACCCATGTCGCATCCGAAAGCCCGGAGGCAACCAGATGCGCATCAAGCGCCCGCCGCCAGCGGCGGGCCAGCATGGCAAAGCGGACGCCGAAACGGGCGCGGGGATTGTCGGACGTGTCTGTCATTCCCGCTCGATAGACCAATTTAATTTGGATTGCAATGTAAATTAAATTGGTCCGACTAGCCCTGAGCGCGGATAACCTTCCGAAAGGTCAGCGAAATCCGGCGCGATCGTTCAACCTTGTTTCCAAGGATGACATCGCTTTTGCGGGAAGGAATTTCATGGGTCCACGCGTAGCGCGCGGCATCTTTCATGACGACCACGGAGCAAGGCTCCAGAATTACACCCTGCCTTGCTCCGCTCGCCTTCTCTCGAAAGACCATCTCGCAGGAAGACAGAAGGCTCAGCGAAACAATGGTGTCGCTGAAGCATGGCTCACAATCGACATGCGCGCTGATCCCCTGCCCCGGCAGATACTCATTCGCAATCACCTGATCAGGCAGTTCATCGAAATGACCCGCCGCGACCAGATGCTGCCCCAAGGCCTGAAGCCACAAAGGCAAGTGCCCGAGATAAGCGTCGGATGTGACAGCCCGAGCCTTGTAGTCATACCGATACCCGAAATGCTGCACTCGCCGCTTGAGCTCACCACTCCACACACCGCCGTCTAGAAACCTAACGAAATCAGCCTCTTCCGCAGAAGAAATGAAAGCTAAAGTAAGTGCAGCACCCGGCGGCAAAGGTTCAGCCATTTTGCTCAACACAAAATCCATTTTCTGGCTGGCCTTTTTCGTTGGAAGACGTAGGTGACACAACGGCTTTCAGCGCCCGCAACACCTGTTCCGTCCTCTTTGGTTTTGACATGCGTGTAGCCTGAATAATCGGAAAAGTGGCAAGGATAGACAACCGGAATCTCGTAATCATTGCGTAACGCTGCTCCGTTGACGTCGAGTGCGCCATCGTAATGAGGACTATTAATAGCTGTGATTGCGGCCTTGCCTCCGGTCACTCTTTGTCGATAGGCCGCTCGACCGGAAGAAGATATCTGTCCCATTCCACCTCAACCGTTTCAACTATTTCGCGTTCGCCTTTCTTTGTAGGCAGTATCCGCTCAATCAGTTTCGGCGGGTCATCAGCATAAAAGAAGCTCTCTATTATATACGGGCGGTCATCTTTACTAGGTCTAGCTAGAAGCACTCGCAAGCTATCATAACCCTCAAATGTTACGCCGCTGAAATCACAATGTATAAAATATTGATTTGCCAAATAGACGCTCTTAACCGGACGTATTTTGGAGATGGCGCAATCGACGAAGAGGCATTTTGATAACTTGTAATCTATTTCGACGTAGCCCCCCACGACAGCAACCCGTACAAGGTTCCTTCGGCTATTTGGATCTCTGCCGGCGACGATCTCGTTTATGACAGTTTCGGGATGCTCAGCACCCCACATCGAGCCGCCAAAAAGTTCCAAACGCCTGAAACCACGTATCCAGTGCCAGTTGCGCAGGGTTCCGATGTGCTCGTATCGTTGCTGACTCGTCAGAGCAGCCATTTGACTCGCATCAAATGATTCCACCTTTAGCCTACCGTAGGCAACTTCGAGCCCGTGAACCTTGTTCGCGTTCTGAAGCGAACGTGTAGCTCTCTCTACAGATCGCTTGTGAGCCTCCACAGACCATTCGTCTTGAATGTAATGGCCCAACAAGTCAAGGGCCTCCTGCGCAACCCTCTTTTGAGGCTCATTTAGGCAAATATCTATCAAGGCGATGCCGGCAAGCCGGTCTTGCAAGCTGTCGTTGCTTCCAAGGAGTTTGGCTCCCCGCTCCAGAAGGGAAACGTAATTTGCGGTCTCATTGGCATCATTTTGCCGCCTCTGTTCATTCGCCTGACGGCTCGCCACCATGCCACGCCAAGCAACAGTGGCAAATGTTATGAGACCGGCAAACATGGTGCCAAGAGGTGTAAGAAGGCTTACGCGCGCAGATCTTAAAGTGTCAGCATCTACTTCGAAAACCCAAAAATAAGCAAAAACTGAGAGTATTGGCAGACAAATCGCCATAGCGACCGCGAAGGCATACCACTCGTCCTCGGTAAACCGCGGCATTTCCGGACCTCGCTTTTCGTCGCCTTCCATTCGGCCTCCCCATTCGGTTGCGGCCCTCAACCTACCACACGCTAAGAGGCAGCGCTCGCATGTTGCATGCCAATCCACAGGCAGGAAGTCCGCGTGCGCCAATACATTGCACTGAATGATGGTTGAGCTCGAAGCTGGAGAACCGGTTAGCGGTGTTAATTAGCTTAGGCCAAAGGCGATCATCATGAGAACCGCCGAAAACTCGATGGAAATAGCAAGGGCATTCCGCAAAGCCGTTTCGAGTGCACTCGTCTATTCACGCCGATCAGGATTATAATATCCAAATGAAATCAAGGAATGATTGTGTCGAAATGCTAATCCTTAGCTGTCGACTGCGTCAATGGTAGCGGAGGAGGGATTCGAACCCCCGACACAAGGATTATGATTCCTCTGCTCTAACCTACTGAGCTACTCCGCCAGCCTTGGCTGAAAAGGCCATTTAAAAAAGCGCTTCCGGGTGAGAAGCGCTGTCTGGCCTTCAGGTGTCGGGCTTATAGGGCGGGCGGGGCTTTTGTGTCAAGCGTGAATGCGGGAAAAAATCGGGGATGTGAAAACCATCCCCTGCCCCGGCGCCAAATCCATGAAATAGCTTCGCTTTCGCGCCGGAAATTCAGGCCGCAGCAGCGGAGAGGAGCGCCTTGAGGCGGGCTTCTGCAGCCTCGGCGCGTTCCGAGCGCGCAATGAAGCCGCCGCCATAGACGCGGGCGTCGGCACCCGGCGCGGAATAGAGCGCGCAGGCTTGACCCGGCGCGATGCCGTCCTCGCCATCCTCAAGATCGACGCGGATGCCGTTCTCTTCTGCGACCAGCATCGCCGGTCGCGGCGGCCGTGTGGAGCGCACCTTGGCAAAGCAGGCGAAGCCACCTTTCGCGGCCTCTTCCAGCGGGCCATCGCCCAGCCAGTTGACGTCGCGCAGATAGATGCGGTGCGTTTCCAGCGCTTCCTTCGGGCCAACGATGACGCGGCGCGAGCGCGCGTCGAGATAGACGACATAAAGCGGTTCACCAGTCGCGACGCCCAGACCCTTGCGCTGGCCGATCGTATAATTGACGATGCCGTCATGCTTGCCGAGCACGCGGCCGTCGAGATGGACGATCTCGCCGGACAAAGCCGCATCCGGCTTCAGTTTGGCGATGATATCGGAATATTTACCCTGCGGGACGAAGCAGATGTCCTGGCTGTCGGCCTTGTCGGCGACGATCAGGCCCATGTCGGCGGCCAAGGCCCTTGTTTCGGCCTTCGTCATGCCGCCCAGCGGAAAGCGCAGATAATCGATCTGCTCCTGCGTGGTCGCGAAGAGGAAATAGCTCTGGTCGCGTTCGGCGTCGATCGGCCGGTAGAGCGCACGGCGATGCGGAGCGCCCGGCTGCGGGTTGGCATCCGAGCGGATGTAGTGGCCAGTGGCCAGCGCATCCGCGCCCAACTCCTTGGCGGTTTTCAGAAGATCGGCGAACTTGACGGTCTGGTTGCAGGCAACGCAGGGTATCGGCGTTTCGCCGGCGACATAGCTTTCGGCGAAGGGATTGATCACGGTTTCGCGGAAACGCGCTTCGTAATCAAGCACATAATGGGCAATTCCTAAACGTTCGCACACACGGCGCGCGTCCTCGATATCCTGGCCCGCGCAGCAGGAGCCGGCACGATGCACGGCCGCGCCATGATCGTAGAGCTGCAAGGTAATGCCGAAGACATCATAGCCTTCGCGTTTGAGAATACCGGCTACGACAGACGAATCCACTCCGCCCGACATCGCAACGACGACGCGGGTATCTTCCGGGCGCTTGTCGAAACCAAGGCTGTTCACGATCTCATCTATCCAATCGAAATTTGATGCTGCTGACGGCAGCTTTCCCGGCTTTATATAGAAAGCGCTTTGCCGCTGCCAAGAAAAAAGGCGCAACCGGATTTTATGAGCGTTTTCAGAATGTCTTTTTTAACATTCTGCGGATTACTTTAAGCCAGATACGCGTCTGGCGACGGCCTGACCCAAAATTGAACAAAGCCTTTCAAAGGGGTTAGGCAATTTTTAAAAGTCCGACGTTAAAGTCGCGATATCTGGTCTTGTAGTGTTTGTAGAGAGTCCCATGACCGAATTGATACGACCCCGGGTTAAATATGTCATCGGCCCCGATGGCAGCCCACTGACGATTGCCGACCTGCCGCCCGCCAATACGCGCCGCTGGGTCATCCGCCGCAAGGCGGAAGTCGTCGCTGCCGTTCGCGGCGGCCTGTTGAGCCTGGAAGAAGCCTGCGAACGCTATACCCTGACTGTAGAAGAATTCCTGTCGTGGCAGTCCTCGATCAACGATCATGGTCTGGCAGGGCTGCGCACGACGCGCATCCAACAATATCGTCACTGACCGTTCCCGTCGTTGACAAAACGAAAACCGCCGCAACGCCAGCGCGTTGCGGCGGTTTTCGTTTGTAAAGCGAGATGTCCCTTTAAACGATTGCGGCCGGCCGGTTCCGCTCTGCCATGACAATGCCGCCGAGAACCAGAACCAACGAAACGATGTGATAGACATGCAGCGGTTCGCCGATCAGGCCGATCGAGAGCAACATGCCGAAGATCGGCACCAGATTGATGAAAAGCCCTGCCCTGTTCGAACCGATGATCTCGACGCCGCGCACGAAGAGTGTCTGCGCGAAGAGGGAAGGAAAGATCGCGATGAAGGCCACCACCGCCCAGCCCTTGGCATCCGGAACCTGCGCCGCGCCGTTCCACCATTCATAAACGCCGAGCGGAATGGCCGCGATCATCGCGCCGCCGGCGGTGGCCGCCATCATGCTCTTCCAGTGCAGTTCCGGCTTGAAGCGCAGACCGACCGTATAGGCGGCATAGACAAGCACGGCGAAGAGCATCAGCAGATCGCCGAAGTTCAATTTCAGACTCAAAAGCGTTTGCAGGTCGCCATTGGCCGCTGTCAGCGCAATCCCGCTCAGCGTCAGCAGGAAGCCGACCACCTGACCGCCGGTAGCGCGCATCCGGAAAATGAAGAAATTGGCAACAAAGATCACGAAGGGCATACCCGCCTGCTCGATGACGGCATTGATCGCGCTCGTATAATGCAACGCCGTATAGAGAAGCGCATTGAAGCCGGTAAAGCCTGTCGCGCCCATGAGCAGAAGATAAAGCCAGTTCCTGCGAATGGCAGGCCAATCCTGCCGCAGTTGCGGCACCGAAATCGTGACGATCAAGCCGAAGGCAATCACCCAGCGAATGAGCGTCATCAGGAAGGGGCTGACATGGCCGACCGCCATCTTTCCGGCCACGGCATTGCCGCCCCAGATCAATGCGGTCGTCAGCAGGAAAAGATAGGCTTTTCCCGTCGCGGGCTTCAGATCGGTCATGATTCCGTACTTTGTTTGTCGGGGATTACCAAAGATGAGCGTTTTAGCCGCGCCTTTGCCGCAATGTCACGCAAAAAGCCTTGATAGATTGATCATTTCGGGGTCGATTTTAAGAGATTGACACAGTATAGATGCGCGGGTTTGGGCAAGACGCGGGCCGCGCTTCGCGTACGAGTATAGGATTGAGTGAAGATGACGAATGTGGTGGTCGTAGGGTCGCAATGGGGCGATGAAGGCAAGGGCAAGATTGTCGACTGGCTTTCGGAGCGCGCCGATGTGGTCGTGCGCTATCAGGGCGGTCACAATGCCGGCCATACGCTCGTGATCGATGGCGTCAGCTACAAGCTGTCGCTCCTGCCCTCCGGCGTCGTCCGTCCCGGCAAGATGGCCGTCATCGGCAACGGCGTCGTGGTCGACCCTCATGCACTCATCGCCGAAATCGGCCGACTGGAAGCGCAGGGCGTGAAGGTCACGACCGAAAACCTCAAGATCGCTGACAATGCCACGCTCATACTCTCGCTCCACCGCGAACTCGACGGCATGCGCGAAGACGCCGCTTCCAATTCCGGCACCAAGATTGGCACGACGCGCCGTGGCATCGGCCCGGCTTATGAAGACAAGGTCGGCCGCCGCGCCATCCGCGTCATGGACCTGGCCAATCTGGAGGCGCTGTCCGGCAAGGTCGATCGCATTCTGACTCACCACAATGCGCTGCGCCGCGGCTTCGGCGCGCCGGAAGTGGCACATGAGACAATCATGAAGGAACTGACGGATGTCGCCGATCGCGTCCTGCCCTTCATGGACACAGTCTGGAGCTATCTCGACAAGGAGCGCCGTCGCGGCGCGCGCATCCTGTTCGAAGGCGCTCAAGGCTCGCTGCTCGATATCGACCACGGCACCTATCCCTTCGTGACCTCGTCCAACACGGTGGCCGGCCAGGCTGCTGCCGGCTCAGGCATGGGCCCGGGCGCACTCGGCTACATTCTGGGCATCACCAAGGCCTATACGACCCGCGTCGGCGAAGGCCCCTTCCCGACCGAACTGACCGACGAGATCGGCCAGTTCCTCGGCGAGCGCGGCCATGAATTCGGTACGGTGACGGGCCGCAAGCGCCGCTGCGGCTGGTTCGACGCAGCACTGGTGCGCCAGTCGGTCGCCACCAATGGCATTTCCGGTATCGCGCTCACGAAGCTCGACGTTCTCGACGGCCTCGACGAAATCAAGATCTGCGTCGGCTACAAGCTTGATGGCAAGGAACTGGATCACCTGCCGGCAAGCCAGGGCGATCAGGCGCGCGTCGAGCCGATCTACATCACGCTGGAAGGCTGGAAGGACTCCACCGTCGGTGCGCGCAAGTGGGCGGACCTGCCGGCACAGGCCATCAAATATGTCCGCCAGGTCGAAGAACTCATCGGCGCACCGGTCGCTCTCCTGTCGACAAGCCCTGAACGCGACGACACGATCCTGGTGACGGATCCCTTCGAGGACTGAGATGGGGGATAATGCGGCGGCCGCAACGGCCGCCGATCACTTGCCAGCACTGGCGGCGGGACACCGGCGACTGGCGCATGAGGATTGGAACCTGTGCTGAAAAGCGTTAAGAGCTTGTTTCGGAACTAAGGACTTGAACGGTCCGGGTTTCGCAAGGCGGGCTTCAGGCAGGCAGCTTGCTGGTAGAAAGGCGAGAAACCTTATATGGCAGATTTCATTGCGGTCATCCGCAGAGCGGTTGATGGACTGTCGGACAATACGCCCGAAATGCGTATCAGGGTCTATGACAGAGCCCGTACAGCGGTACAGCGCCAGCTCGACAATATGAAGCCCCGCCCGGCTGACGATGTGATTGCGCGCCAACTCGAAAAGCTGGACGATGCTATTGCCGCGATCGAAAGCGAATATTCCGGCGCGCCGCCCGTAGAACAGCCACAACAGTCTCCCGTCTTTGTTGAGGAAGAGACCACACCGCCGCAACCGCCTGCCCCGCCAGAGCCAGAACCGACCCCTGAACCGGAGCCCGAACCGGAACCGGAGCCCGAGCCGGAACCTGCGCCGCGCAACCCCGCTCCGGAGCCTTTCACGTCCCCTGCCCCCAGCGCGCCGCCTCTCGAGCCGCCATCCTTCCTGATGCGCGCGCCAAGGCCTGCCGTGCAAGAACGGGAAAAACCAAGGCCGGAACCAGTCTTCGTCGAGCCGGCACCCGCGCCGAAGCCGGAGCCGGCACCCGCGCCTGTGTTTGCAGAGCCGGAGACACCGGAACCGGAAAATCGCGCTGTAGAAGACGACACCATGCCGCCGCCGGCACCGGAGCCGAAGGCAGACCGCGACGCCTGGCATCGTGACCGCTTCGATGAGCCGCTCGGTCTGCGCGAACCCTTGCGTCCGGCCGAAGAGGAAAGTCGCCGGGCGGACAACCGTCTCGATCATCTGCCCACCGAACGGGTGGAAGAACAGGAATGGCCGCCGCGCGGGCCCGCCCGGGAAACCTTCGAGGCCCCGCGCCCGAGCCATGCCTTCGGCGACGACGCAGTGGTGCCCGCCTTCAATCCGTCGCCCGCGCCCACGCCGCCGGAAACCGTCTCCGACCCGTGGAACCCGGTCGTCACCGACAATCCGTTCCATGAGCCGGCCGAGATCTTCACGCCGGCAGCGACGCCTGAACCCTTGGCAAAACGCGACGATCCGTTCGGCCTCGACGCGCCGAAACCCGCCGCTCCTGCCAAATCATGGCTCGACGATCTGGGCGCGGCGCCCGTTGCCGCGCCTGCCAGCCCGCCGCCTTCCACGCCAGCGCGCGATACGAGCTGGGACACGTTCGAAGCCTTCGTGGGCGAGCGTTCCGGCACAAAACCCGGCGCGGACCAAGCGCTGCCCGAAATGACGCCCAAGCCGCCGCGCGGTCGCGACGGGATGTCGATCGGCGCCGAGCTGCCGGCCCGCGAAACGCCCCGCCCCTCCTCTGCGCCAAGCGAAGAGCGCGAAGGCCGCGGCAAGCTGATCGGAGGCATCGTCGCCGCCGTGATCGTGCTGGCGGGTGTCGGCTATGCAGGCTGGCGCTTCAGCGACAACATTCTCGGCTTCGTCAACGGCACGTCCTCAAGCAGCCAGACGGCCAGCAAGTCGCAGCCGGCCTCAAACCAGCAAGGCGCCGCCCCGACGACATCTTCGGACGGAAAGCCGACGACGGCCGCCGCAACGCCGGCCGCCACCGGTCCGCAGAAGTTCACCCAGCGACTGATGGCTGACGGCTCCGAGGTCGATAGCGGCACATCCGGCGAACAGGTTGCCAGCGCAGGACAGGCCGAGGGCAAGTCGGTGGCCAGCCAGAACGAGAAGCCGCCGAGCCAACCGGCGCAGACACCTGCGCAACCCTCGACGCCTGCCCAGGCCAACACGGCGAACGCCGCGCAGACGACACCCGTCAAGATGTTCCTGTACGAGGAACGTCTCGGACAGGCCTCTCCCACCGCGCTTGAAGGCACGGTGACCTGGTCGGTCAAGACGGACGATCAGGATGGCCACAAGGAGAAGATGATCCAGGGCGATATCTCCGTCCCGGGCCGCAAGATGTCGGCCATCTTTACGCTGCGCAAGAACAACGATCCGACCTTGCCGGCCAGCCACATCATCGAGCTCACCTTCTCACTGCCGAAGGACTTCGAAGGCCGCGGCATCGAAAGCGTCCTGCGCATCTCGATGAAGGAAAAGGAGCAGGAACAGGGCGACCCGCTCGTCGCCGTGCCTGCCAAGATCACCGACTATTTCCACATGATCGCGCTCAATGCCTTTGCCGATGCGGTCAAGACCAACCTGAACCTTCTCAAGTCGCGCGACTGGATCGATATCCCGATCACCTATTCCAACGGTCGCCGCGCCCTGCTGACACTGCAGAAGGGACCGGACGGCGAGAAGGTATTCGACGAGGTCATCTCGAGCTGGCAGGCAAGCGGCGACAGCAATGTGCCGATCCCGAGCCCGCCGCCGGCACAGTAAGCGGGCCATTCAAGCCGCTGGAGCCTACACCGGCGTGAAAGTCGCCAAACAAAAAAACCGGCGGGAGGCCTCTCCCGCCGGTTTTCTTATGAAGCGATATCCGATCCTCTTGTCAGACTTCAACGACCCGCAGGGCGGAGGCCTGCTCGGTCGCAAGCTTCCGAACGGCTTCCTGCACCTTCTCGAAAGCGCGAACCTCGATCTGGCGCACCCGCTCGCGCGACACGTCGAATTCGGCGGACAGTTCTTCCAGCGTCACCGGATCTTCCGCCAGACGGCGCGCCTCGAAAATGCGGCGCTCGCGCTCGTTCAGAACCTTGAGCGCGCGCGACAGCATCGACTTGCGCGCGTCGAGTTCGTCCTGCTCGATCAGCACAGCCTCCTGGCTGTCGTGATCGTCGGCAAGCCAATCCTGCCACTGACCCGAATCGCCATCCGCCGACTTGATCGGCGCGTTGAGCGAGGCATCGCCGGAAAGCCGGCGGTTCATCGAGATCACGTCTTCTTCCGGCACACCGAGTTTGGTGGCGATTTCCCTCACCTGCTCGGGCTTCAGATCACCTTCCTCGATGGCCTGCAAACGGCCCTTCAGGCGGCGCAGGTTGAAGAACAGGCGCTTCTGGTTGGCGGTGGTGCCCATCTTCACGAGCGACCACGACCGCAGGATATACTCCTGGATCGAAGCCTTGATCCACCACATCGCATAGGTGGCGAGACGGAACCCCTTGTCGGGATCGAACTTCTTGACGGCCTGCATGAGGCCGACATTGCCTTCGGAAATGACTTCACCGATCGGCAGGCCATAGCCGCGGTAGCCCATGGCGATCTTCGCCACGAGGCGCAGATGGCTGGTCACGAGCTGATGGGCGGCCTTGCGGTCATCATGTTCCTGATACCGCTTTGCAAGCATGTATTCCTGCTGCGGCTCAAGCATGGGAAATTTGCGGACTTCGTCCAGATAACGGTTGAGACCGCCTTCACCGGCAGCAATCGACGGCAATGATGTACGGGCCATAAAGCACCCCTCTCTTTTTAAGGTTCGGCTTCCATGAGGCAAGCCGTATCCGGAAACGGTCCCGAGCCGGACCATGACGAAATAGAACCTCCCAGGTTCAAAATCTGTCATCATGATCGACAGTAAAAATTACGGCCCCACTTCCGGACATGAAATCAAATAAGTCTGGAATGAGACACTTTCAAGGATCGTGCGATTACAGTTTCGTAACGCGTATTCCGGCCGTCGGTTCCCCTCTCACTGTGCAGAATGCAGCGCTTCGATGACGAATTTCATATCATCGGGAATTGGTGCTTCGAAATGCATGACCTCACCCGTCGAGGGATGTTCGAATTGCAGGAGATAGGCATGAAGCGCCTGACGGTGGAAACCGGTAACGGCAGCCCGCGCAGCCTCCGGCAGACGGTTCGCCTTGGTCTTGAATGCCGCACCATATTCCGGATCGCCGATCAGCGGGTGGCCGAGATGGGCCATATGAACGCGGATCTGGTGCGTGCGCCCCGTTTCCAGCCGGCATTCTACCAGGCAGGCCTGCGCTGTCGCATCCGGCTTTTCCAGAAACCGTTCGACAACCTCGTAATGCGTGATCGCCTCGCGCGCATCGTCGCTCGACGCGTGCTTCACCGCCCGCTTCGTGCGGTCGCCGGCGCGCCCCAGCGGCGCATCGATCGTTCCCTTGAGATTGCGTGGCCGCCCCCAGACCAGCGCGAGATAGGCGCGCTCCAGTGGCCCGGTGCGACCATGGTCGGCAAACTGCGCCGACAGATGCCTATGGGCGTTATCGTTCTTGGCAGCGACCATGACGCCGCTCGTCTCCTTGTCGAGACGATGCACAATGCCCGGCCGCTTGACGCCGCCGATGCCGGAAAGGCTCGCGCCGCAATGATGGATCAGCGCGTTGACGAGCGTCCCCGTCCAGTTGCCGGCACCCGGATGAACGACAAGCCCGGCGGGCTTCGCGATCACGATGAGATCGTCGTCCTCGTAAAGAACCTCCAGCGGAATATCCTCGCCCTGCGGCTCCGGATCTTCCGGGTCCGGCATGTCGATGACGACCTCGTCACCCGGCCGGATCTTCTTCTTCGGCTCTGTGATGACGATCCCGTTGATCGAAACCGCCCCGCCCTCAATGAGCGCCTTGGCGCGGCTGCGCGACATTTCTCCGTCAAGAGCCCCGCTCAGCCAGCTGTCGAGGCGACCGGATGCCGCATCATCGACTTCAAGGACTTTCCTATTCGCCGAAGCTTGTTTAAGGACGGTCATGACATTCCCATGAAAAAGGGCCTGAAACAGACATGAGCAATAACGATCACGACCAACAGGACGAAAAGCCGCTTGACCCGGTGCTCGAAAAGGTGCGCCGCAAGATGATCCGCCTGCAGCTCGTCTCGGCCGGGGTCATGGTTGTCGCCCTTATGGCCGTCCTGATCGCCATTGTCTATAAGGCGAACCGCGCGAACGAAGCAAGCCGCACCCCCGCCATCACCGAGGACGTGCCGAACGAAGGCTCCACGCTGGTCAAGGCGGCCTTGCCCGAGGGCTTCAAGGTCAATGCCACCCAGCTTTCCGGCGACCGCATTCTCTTCGACGGCACCGACAAGGACGGCAAGCGCAAGATGCTCGTCTTTAATCTGCGTCGCGGCCGGATCGACGCCGAGATCGCGGTCGGCGCGCCCTGAACACCGTGAGCGATCAGCGCCCGCTGCCGATCCGCATCGAGGACGCCGAAGATCCGGCAGTTGCGGAATTTCGCGACATCCGCGAGCGCGACCTGGTCGGGCGCACGGGGCGCTTCATCGCCGAAGGCACGGTCGTTCTCAACATGCTCGCCACAGCCCATGGACAGCATCGCGGCTTCCGGGCCGAGAAAATCCTCGTTCTGGAAAACCGCCTGGCCGGGATCGAAGAAACGCTCGGCCGTTTTCCGGCGGACGTCCCCGTTTACATGGCCTCCGCCGCCGTCATTGATGCCATCGCCGGCTTTAACCTGCATCGCGGCGTTCTCGCTCTGGGGCGCAAGCCTGCGCCGCGCCCTCTGGAGGCAGAGCTGGCCGATCTTCCCGCGCGCGCCCTGGTCACTGTGCTTTCGGGCATTTCAAACCATGACAATGCCGGAGCCATTTTCCGCAACAGTGCCGCCTTCGGCGCAAGCCTCGTCATCCTCGACGAGACAAGCTGCGATCCGCTCTATCGCAAGGCGATCCGCGTTTCAGTCGGCTCCGTGCTCACGGTTCCCTTCCACCGGGGTGGACGTATCGACGATATTTTGACGAAGCTCGATGAGGCGGGCTTTACCGTCTGGGGCCTCTCGCCGGCCGGAAAGACGCCGCTGCGCGACCTGCCCGCAAGCCCCCGCACCGCCCTGCTTCTGGGGACTGAAGGAGAAGGCCTGCCGCAGGATCTCATGCGCCGCATCAATACTGCGCGCATCGCCCAGATGCCTAGGCTCGATAGCCTCAACGTTGCAACCGCTGCTGCACTTTCACTGCATGAAATGGCGCATCGTATGCGCATCCTGGAAGACTGAAGGTGTCAGGCTTCCTTGCCCGCCAGGGCGCGCGCGGCGCGTGCCGCCAGGCTGATCCGGCCCCTGCCGGGATCGGAATTCGCTGCCTCAAGCACACCCGCAAGCGGGGAATCTTCCCCCTCCCGCGTTGCCGTCAATGCCACCATGCGGGCGGCGATGGACGCTATTTCATTGCGAAGCTCGCCATCACGGGCCGGGTCGGCGGGCCCGGCAAGCTGGTCGGAGAGGCTGCGCGCATCGCCTCGAATGCCGTCGGCAAATTTGGCCTGGTCGATCATCACGGGGCTCGTGCCAGTCACAGTCTTCGCCTCTGACGGCGTCTCGGCGGACTGGGGCTCTTCCTGCGGCTCCAGCGGCGGCGCGACGACCTCCGCAACGGCGGGGCGGGCAATGCTGCTGAGCTTTTCCCTCAGCTTTTCCAGCTCCCGCATGCGCCGGTCGAGCGATTCGTCCATCTCGGCATTGCGGGCCACCTCTTCATCCAGCCGCTGCTTGAGGCTGGAGACACGGCCATGGCTTTCCGTCATCTTGACTTCGGCATCGCGCGCGCGCTGCTCGGCGGCCTTGAGTTCGCCCCGCAACTGGTCGCGCTCGCTCTTGAGCTGGTTGACCGTCGACTTCAGATTTTCGATTTCCGTCTCGCGCACGGCGATGTCGATCTTGCTGTAGTCGACAAAGCCACCGAGATGTTCGGCTTCAATGCCCAGTTCCTGGGCGCGGCGTTCAGCCTCCGCCAGAAGCCCGTCACGCACCTGGATCTCGGCCTTCGCCCGCTCAAGCTCGCTGTCACGCTCTCCCAGTTCCGCGCCACGAGCCTCGAGCTCCGAGCGCAGTTCGGAAATCTGTTCGCTGAGCGCCGCAGCCTCGCTGATCGTGGCCTTCAGCTCGCTGCGCAGGCGCTCGGCGGTCAGCTCATGCGCTAGCCCCTTTTCGCGCTCGCGCTTGACGGCAACGCCGAGCTTGGCATTTTCAGCCGCGTAGCTGGCCCGCACCATGTCGGTCTGCGCCCGCAGCTCGGCCGCGCTGAGCGGCACGGTGGCGCGGATCCGGTTTTCCGTAAAATGCACAATGCGCCGGCGGACAGCCGGCGCGACCAGGACGGTGACGAGCACCGCTGTCAGAAACCCGAGCGAAAAGAGCAGAATATATTCGATCACTGTAAAATCGCTTTTCCGGGAAGGCGCCGGCCACGCCGGCACAGTTTACGCATTACTCATGAACCCTGGCAAGCCGAAGATCAGAAGGGGTTCCAGGTCGGCGCTGTGGTGAACTTCAGATAGCCGACATTGACGCCCAACCGTGCGCCAACACCGGTGTGGATCGGCACGAGCACGATATTCTGGTTCTCCACCACGGTCATGGACACCCCGGCAACCACATAAGCCGAACCGCTGACGCCGCCGAAGCGCTGATAGATCGCATCCGTCGACGGCAGATTGTAGACGAGCATCATCACGCGGCTGCCCTGCCCACCCCAGTCGAAGCCGAGCGACGGGCCCTGCCAGAACACCGGATGCTGGCCGGCATTCTTCGTATAGAGCTGCCCCTCGCCATAGGTCAGACCTGCCACGAATGCGCCGGAACCTTCCTGGCCGAGGATATAACCATTCGGCAGACCATATTGGCTGAAGGCGTTTTCGATGACCTTAGCCAGACCGCCGGAGGTTTCGCCGAAGAACTTGTGGCCGGTATCGACAATTTCCTGGGCCGAATATTGGCTTGCATCAGCGCGCGCCTCACGATGCGGAAAGGCCACTGCAACGGCAAGGAGCAGCGTGGTCAGCGCAAGGCGCAGGGCGCTCTGGAAATTGCAAAGTCGAACCATGATCATCCGTCCTCCGGAAATGATTTTGCCGATCGGCCGCTCCCCACGCGCCGGATCGGCACGCAGCGAGCCGGCATGCCGATACTCTGTTCCATTTTCGCCCGATCATGTTAACAATCGGTTTACCAAACGTGGTGTCATTATGGCGAAGAGATGAATCACTCCGCCCTGGGCGGGCGCCCTTTCCCTGGCTGCCTCCCTATTCTTCAATCCCGGCGGAAATCAGGAGACTTCAATGGCGAAAAATCCCAACCTCACCCTTTCAGGTCCGGATCTTGCCGCGCTTCTTTGCAGCCGCGTATGCCATGACGTGATCTCCCCCGTGGGAGCCATCAACAACGGCCTGGAGCTGCTGGACGAAGGCGGCGCCGATGCTGACGCCATGGACCTGATCCGCACCAGCGCGCTCAACGCCTCCGTGCGCCTGAAATTTGCCCGCCTTGCCTTCGGCGCGTCGGGTTCGGTCGGCGCATCGATCGACACGGGCGAGGCCGAGAAGGCCGCCAAGGATTTCGCCGCTGCCGAAAAGAAGACGGAAGTCACCTGGTCCGGCCCTCGCGCCATCGTCGCCAAGAACCGCGTCAAGCTGCTCCTGAACCTCTTCCTGCTCTCCTACGGCTCGATCCCGCGCGGCGGCCAGGTCGATGTCGTTCTGGAAAACCCGGAATATGATTGCCGTTTCACGCTGACCGCCAAGGGCCGCATGATGCGCATTCCGGCAAAATTCACCGAACTGCATACCGGCGAGGCGCAGGAAGCGATCGATGCCCATTCGATCCAGCCCTATTACACGCTGCTTCTGGCCGACGAATGCGGCATGTCGCTGAAGGCGGAAGCAACGGGCGAAGCGATCATTTTCACAGCCGAGCTTGCAGGCTGACAGGGCCTTTACCGGCCGTTTACCAAGCCTGGTAACGGTTTGTTTGTCCTGCTCCGCTACCCTTCTGTCATATTATTTCAGTGCCAGGGTATTTGCGGAGATTTGGCCCGATGAACCTCATGATTGCAGACCAGTCCGACGTTGTGCGCAAGGTCGCCAAGCGCATCCTGACTGGCATGAATTTCGAGGTCCTGGAAGCGCGCAACGCGGCGGAAGCCACCGCGCGCTGCATGAGTGCGCTGCCGCAATTCGTTATCGTCGAGGCCGCCATGGATGGTGCGCTGGAGCTCATCCAGTTCATCCGCAGCGTTCCCGGCAACGAGAACACGCGTATCTATTACTGCATCGTCGAGGCAGACCTCCGCAAGATGATGGCCGGCCGCCGCGCGGGCGCCAACGATTTCCTGATGAAGCCCTTCGACCGCAAGACCTTGGGCGCCGTCTTCAACGGTCTCGCCCAGCCGGCAGGCGAGGCATCGCCGCGTCAGACCGCGGCGCAATAAGCGCTCAACGGCTCCAGCTCCACCGCATGATCCACGACCGTGCCTGAAAAACCGGGCGCGGCGGCAACCGGCAACGGCATCATGTTGCCCGGCAGCGGAAACTTCTGCGGCTGACGCGTCAGATTATAGACAAACAGCAGCGCCCGTCCGCCTTTGCGCCGGACAAAGGCCAGGACGTCGGCACTCTCGCCCAGAAACTCGATCGTTCCTTGCGTCAGCTCCTTGCGGCTGCGGCGGAAGGCGAGCGCCCTGCGATAATGCGAAAGCACCGATTGCGGGTCGCGCTCCTGCACATCGACCGCAAGCGCCCGATGCAATTCCGGCACCGGGAGCCATGGTTTTTCGGCCTCGGTAAAACCGGCAAACGCCTGATCTGCCTCCCACGGCATCGGTGTGCGGCATCCGTCACGCCCCTTGAAGGCCGGCCAGAAGCGGATGCCGTAAGGGTCCTGCAAATCTTCGAAAGCCAGGTCCGCCTCGGGCAAGCCAAGCTCTTCGCCCTGATAGAGACAGATGGAGCCTCGCAGCGTCGACAGCAGTGTGATCGCGAGCCTGGCGACATGGGCGCGCTCTTCCTGCGTGGCGGCGAAGCGGCTGGCATGGCGCATCACGTCATGGTTGGAAAACGCCCAGCAGACCCAGCCATCCTTCACATCGCGCTCGAAACTCGAAACGCAATTGCGGATATGCCGCGCGGTGAAATCGGGGCCCAGCAGGTCGAACGTGTAGCACATGTGGAGCTTGTCGCCGCCGCTCGTATAATCGGCGACCGTCTTCAGCGAACGCGCACCATCGCCCACCTCGCCGACCGACATGCGCCCCGGATAACGGTCCAGCAGCGCGCGGAAGCGCGTGAGAAAGCCGATATTCTCGGGCCGCGTCTTGTCATAGAGATGCTCCTGCATTCCGTATGGATTAACGTCCGGCGCATCCGCCGAGGTCGCCCCGTCGTCGGGAAAATGCGGCGGATTATCCCGCAGATGCCTGTCGTGGAAATAATAGTTTACCGTGTCGAGCCGGAAGCCGTCGACACCCCGGTCGAGCCAGAACTTGGCTGTTTCCAGCAACGCATCCTGAACTTGCGGGTTATGGAAATTCAGGTCCGGCTGCGAGGTGAGAAAGTTGTGCATGTAATATTGCTTGCGCACGCCATCCCATTCCCAGGCAGGACCGCCGAAGATCGACATCCAGTTGTTGGGCGGCGTGCCATCCGGCTTCGGATCCGCCCAGACATACCAGTCGGCCTTCGGGTTCGTACGGCTCGAACGGCTCTCGACAAACCAGGGATGACGGTCCGACGTATGCGAGATGACCTGATCGATGATGACCTTGAGGCCAAGCCTATGGGCGTGCGTCATCATCTGGTCGAAATCGTCGAGCGAGCCGAATTGCGGATCGACATCGCAGTAGTCCGACACGTCATAACCCATGTCGGCCATGGGCGATTTGAAGAAGGGCGACAGCCAGATCGCGTCCACCCCGAGAAAGGCGATATGGCCGAGCCGCTGCGTGACGCCTTTGAGGTCTCCCGTGCCGCTCGCCGTCGTATCCTGAAACGAGCGCGGATAGACCTGATAGATCGACGCGCCTCGCCACCAGTCTGCGGATACCGCACGGGATTTCAAAACGGCTGCCATGCGGTTTCCCCAAGCTCTGAGATCATGCGAATTCATGCTGGCAAGCCGGCGCGATTGTCAACCGCTGCCGCTTCGACAGAGTAGTTTCATGAACCCGTAACACGCGCATCACATAGGCAAGACATAATAAGGCAGACTCAAGAAACGGGCGTGGCAACATGAAAAAGATCGCGATTGTGACGGATGCCTGGAGACCGCAGATCAATGGCGTGGTCCGCTCCATCGAGAACACGGTCGAGGAACTGAGGCGCATGGGTATAGAGGTCACCCTGATCACGCCGCAGATGTTTTCCAGCATCCCCTGCCCGACCTATCCCGAGATCCGCCTGGCCCTCGCAACACCCGGACAGGTCGGCCAGATGCTGGCGCAGGAACAACGCAGCTTCGTCCATATCGCCACGGAAGGCCCGCTCGGCCTTTCGGCGCGCGGTTGGTGCATGCGCAACGGCAAGCCGTTTTCCACCAGCTATCACACCCGTTTTCCCGAATATGTCTCGGCCCGCTGGCCGATCCCGGAAAGCCTGCTTTACGGCTATGTCCGCCGTTTTCACAATGCCGGCAATGTCTGCATGGTCGCGACGGAGAGCCTTGAACAGGAGCTGTCCGCCAAGGGTTTCCAGAATCTGCGCCGCTGGTCCCGCGGTATCGACGCCCGCCTCTTCCGCCCGATGGCAAAGCTTGAGACGCCCTTCGGCCTGCCGCGACCGATCTTCATGACGGTCGGCCGGGTGGCCGTGGAGAAGAACCTGCCCGCCTTCCTCGATCTCGACCTGCCCGGCTCCAAGGTCGTCGTCGGCGACGGCCCGGCGCGCGAGGAATTGCAGGCGCGTTACCCGCACGTCCACTTCACCGGCTTCCGCACCGGCGAGGCGCTGGCCGAGGCCTATGGGCAAGCAGACGTCTTCGTCTTCCCGTCCAAGACCGACACGTTCGGAAACACCATTCTTGAAGCCATGGCCTCCGGCATCCCGGTGGCCGCCCACCCGGTGACGGGCCCCGGCGACATCCTGAAGAACCACGAGGATGCCGGCGCGCTCGACGACGATCTGAGGGCCGCCTGCCTCAGGGCGCTGCAATGCTCGCCGGCCGCAGCACGGGCGCTCGCCGAAAGCTATAGCTGGCGCGCGGCGACCGAACAGTTCTGGGCAAACGTGGAGCTGGCGAACAGCGCTCCCTTTTGCATGGCGGCGTAAATCGGGGTGAACGGGTTCATTCCCCGAGGAACGCTCTATCTCGTTGTTTTTACGAAATTCCGGACCCGAAACCGGTTTCCACTTTCGCTGGATACTCTAAGCGCAGGGTCAATACAGCTCGCCGTGAGGTGCAGTATTGAAACGGAGGCCTTGAAGCGTCCACCGACGAGCCTGCAAGCGTTCTGTCACAATCCCGGCCCGTCGAGGCTGCCCTGCGGGCGGCGCCTCAGGGGAAGGAAGAACCTCAGCGCTTCTTCTTGCGCCCCTCGAACGGATTGGTCGACGCGCGGTAATACACACGGATCGGCACACCCGGCATGTCGAAATCCTTGCGCAGGTTGTTGATCAGATAGCGCGTGTAGCTTTCCGGCACGGCTTCTGGCCGGGTGCAGGATATCATGAACCCCGGCGGACGGGCCTTCACCTGCGTCATGTATTTCAGCTTCAACCGGCGTCCGGACACCGCCGGCGGCGGATGCGCCACCGTCTGGGCATCGAGCCAGCGATTGAGCCGCGCCGTCGAGATACGGCGGTTCCAGACCTTGTCGGTGTCAACGACCGATTGCATAAGGCGGTCGAGCCCGTCGCCAGTCTGACCGGAAACGGTGACGGCGCGAATGCCGCGGGCCTGCGGCAGCAGCCGTTCGGTCTTCTCGCGCAGTTCGGCGAGCAGCGCCTGCCGATCCTCGATCATGTCCCATTTGTTGAAGGCGAGCACCGCGGCGCGGCCCTCGCGCAGCACGAAGTCGACGATATGCAGGTCCTGCTTCTCGAACGGGATCGTCGCATCGAAGACGATCACCACCGTCTCGGCAAATTTGATGGCGCGCAACGTGTCGGCAACGGAAAGCTTTTCCAGCTTTTCCTGCACCTTCGCCTTGCGGCGCATGCCGGCCGTGTCGAAGAGGCGCACGGTACGGCCGCGCCATTCCCAATCGACGGAGATGGAATCACGCGTGATGCCCGCTTCCGGCCCGGTCAGCAGGCGGTCCTCGCCGAGATAGCGGTTGATCAGCGTCGACTTGCCGGCATTCGGGCGACCGACAATGGCCACGCGCAGCGGCTTCGTGTCGTCATAGACCGGCTCTTCCTCGTCCTCTTCGCCCTCAAGGAGATCGGTCGGCTCGAGATCGATATCAGTCTCGGGTTCATCGATTTCCGGCGGGAAGGCAACCTCCTCGCCGATCGCCTCGACAATGGCGTCGCGCAGATCGTGCAGGCCTTGGCCATGTTCGGCCGAAATGGCAACAGGTTCGCCCAGCCCCAGCGTGAAGGCATCGTAGAAGCCGCCATCGGAGCCCCGCGCTTCCGCCTTGTTGGCGACCAGAACCACCGGCTTGCCGCGACGGCGCAGGATTTCGGCAAACACCTTGTCATGCGGCGTGAGGCCAAGTTTCGCATCAACCACGAAGAGCGTCATGTCCGCCTCGTCGATGGCCGCTTCCGTCTGCTGGCGCATCCGGCCCTGCAGCGTCTCGGGCCCGCTCTCTTCCAGACCGGCGGTGTCGATGATCGTGAAGCGCAGGTCATCCAGCCGCGCGTCGCCCGGACGGCGGTCGCGGGTCACGCCCGGCGTGTCGTCGACAAGCGCCAGCTTCTTGCCAACCAGCCGGTTGAAAAGCGTGCTCTTGCCCACATTGGGACGTCCGACGATGGCGACCTTGAAGCTCATGAATTGTTCCCGCGGCGACCCGCTCAGCCCTTCGTATTGGCGGTCAGAAGATCAAGCATGATCCGGGCGCGGTTGGCGACATTGACCGGTGTCTGTTGATCGTTCGCGATCAGCTGGAACCAATCCTTCGCTTGCTTGAAATCGCCGTTCTTGTAGGCCGAAAGACCGAGCGCCTCGCGCGCCGAATGGCGCATCGGGTTCTGCGCATCCGTCAGCACTTCGACTTCCTTCGAGACATCCGCATAGGGCGCGGTATCGATCAGCAGCCAGCCGGCGCGAAGACGGGCGACATCGCGCACGGCATCGGGAACCGTCTTGTCATTGGCAACCGCATCGAGTTCGACAACGGCTGCCTTGGGATCGGTCGCGGCCTTCAGCGAGGCGGCGCGCATGCGCGCCAGCACCGGATAGGAGCCATAGCCATCCTTTTCCAGTTGCGCGAAGGCGGCCAGAGCCTCGTCCGTCTTGTTGTCGGAAGCAAGCTTCATGGCGGTGAGGAACTTGTCGCCCGAGGCCGACGCCTGCTTGCCGGACCAGTAGACATAACCGCGGTAACCGGCCGTGCCGATGACGATGGCGACAGCAATGGCGACGACGATCAGGCCATATTGGGTCCAGACGGCGCGCATCTGGTCGGACCGCAGTTCCTCGTTGACCTCACGGATAAAGCTGTCGTTCTGGTTTGTCATTCTAATGCCCGGCTTTGAATTTCTGGCGCCTTCTACAGGATTTTCGCGCCCTTGTAAGAAAAAATTGCCGCCGCCTCACAGGCCTGCGGCCGCAAGCGGCGAAACCCCGATCAGCATCTGGTGCAGATAAAGCAGGATGACGGCATAAAGCGCCACACCGCCAAGAATAGCGGCCGCATCATATTGCGTCGAAACGAAATCACGCACGACCTTCTCGCCCGCCCGCGCCCGACGCTTGGCGGAGATGCGCACCAGCACGGCCCAGATCAGGAATCCCCCGAAGAGCAGAACCGAGTTCAGCTCGCCATTGGACAGAAGATGCGCAAAGGCCCAGACCTTCACGGAGGTCACCATCGGATGCTTGACCCAGACGGCAATCTTGCCCGCCGGCAGGATCGAGGCCATCAGCAGGATCATCGCGATCAGCATCAGCGTCAGCGTGATATGCGTCATGAACATCGGCGGCGTGTAGAGGATCGGCGTTTGCGCGCGTGATGCGCCGAAGGCGTAGATCAGAAGCACGAGGCTCGCGATGGAGAGCAGCGAGTAGGCCCCTCGCCATGCCTTGACACCCATGCGCGCGATCGTCCGCTCGCGCCAGGCAGGCGCGAAGACGCGCAGCGAATGGAGCACCAGAAACAGAACGATCGAAAAGACGAGCAACGCCATGGATGCCTCCCATTCTCTGCCACCGGCAAGGACGACACCGGCATTTTCCCCGACAGATACAGTCAAAGCGCCGCAAACGCCAGCGTCAAGCTGGTGTCGGCGAACGCTTTGAAGAGTGTTGGCTCACGACTCGACGCCGCCGGCTTCGATATATTCCTGATCGATCGAGGGCAGCGGTTCGTCGTTGATGGCCGCTTCGAAAGCGCGAAGACGCTTGTAGATCGAGAGCAGTTCAACGATCGTCGTCCACGAACTCACCAGATACTGGAACGAGCCGCGTACCTGGTCGAACACGTTGGTGATCTGCGTCATCAGACCCAGCGTCAGCTTGCCGGCGATGATCGAGGGAACCAGCACGATCAGGCTGAACAGATTGTCGGCCTGCAGATAGAAGATGCGGGCGACGTTGAAATACATGTAGTGGAAATACAGCCGGAAATAGTTGCGGCGAACGTCGTCATAGAGTTCGCGGATCGTCATCGGATCGGCACGGCTCGGATCGTCTTCACCGTAGACCAGTTCCTTGCGGTAGGAGGCCTCGACGCGCTGGTTGCGGAACTCGAGCCCGGGCAGCTTCACACCGACGAGCGCCAGGAAGAACGTCCCAAAGATCGACCAGAACAGGGCCGCCCAGACAAGCGCATGCGGTACATTGCCGACCAGCGGCAGCTCGGTAATGTCCTTGCCGAGCTGGAAGAGAACCGGCAGGAAGGCGATCAGCGTCATGACCGAGCTGACAAGCGATACGCCCAAACCCTCGACCGTCGTCGAAAACCGCATCGTGTCTTCCTGAACGCGCTGCGATGCGCCTTCGATTTTGCGAAGCGTCGGCCAGTGCTCCATGTAATATTCGTTCATCGCGGTACGCCAGCGGAAGATCCAGTGGCTGACGAAGAAGCGGCTGAGCACGCCGATGGTGATGGCCACGAATGCAATGCCGGCAAAGCCGAGCATACCCAGATAAAGCTGCGCCGCCGTCACCGAGCCGGGCTTCGACAGCGCGCTCTGGATCATGTCATAGAAGGGCCCGTACCAGGCATTGATCGCCACACTGACCTGGACGCCGAAATAGGTCGTGAAGATGATCAGCGAGCTGCCCCAAATCGACCAGCGCTGCCAGCGATGCGGGCTGTAAATCTGCCAGAAGAGGCCGAAGATGGCATTCACGATGGCATAATAGATGTAGAACCAGATGAACGGCGCGGACCAGAAGACAGAAACCCCGATAGGCGCCTGTTCGCCCGCCTTCAGCGGAGGCAGACCGACATAGGCGCCGAGTTCCTGCACTCCGCCGTACCAGGCAAAGATCGCCAGCAGCGACCAGACGGCCGCAGAGATGAAGAGCAGTTTTGGTTTCGGGAAGAAGGAGACAAACACGGCGGGAATTCTTTCTGTCTGAACCGAAAGTGCGGTTTATGCTTTTGTCGGAGACTATGGCATCCAAGTGGCAGCGGCAATGCTTGGACGGTTACATGAGCAATTTGTAACGATGGGATGAAATACCCGTCATTTCAAAACGGTTCAATCTGCAAGCGTCAGGATCAGCGGCCCGTTTTTCGTCACCACCAGCGTGTGCTCGAACTGCACGGTCAGCGCCTTGGGCGACGAAAACAGCGTCCAGTTATCCTTGTCGCCATCTTCGGCGAAGTTGGCGCCGAGCGACAGGAAGGGCTCGATGGTGAAGACCTGCCCCTCTTCCATGATCCGGGTTTCGTCGGGATCCGGCCATGTGGAAATCTCGGTCGGCTCTTCATGCAGCGAGCGGCCGACGCCGTGGCTTGCGAGGTTCTGGATCAGCGTATAGCGGTTCTTGCGCGCGAATGTGCCGATGGCATCACCAATCGCCGCAAGCCGTCCGCCGGTCTTGACCTGGCTAAGCCCAACCCAAAGCGCCCGCTTGCCATCGCGCACCAGACGCTGTGTCTTCGCATCCGCCTTGCCGACCGTGAAGGAGGAACCGGTGTCGCCGAAAAAGCCGTCCTTGACCGCGGACACATCGATATTGACGAGATCGCCAACCGCGATCACCCGTTCGCCCGGAATTCCATGCGCCACTTCCTCGTTGACGGAAATGCAGGTGGCGCCCGGAAACTGGTAGCAGACTTCCGGTGCCGACTGCGCGCCCTCGCCCTCAATGAACTTGCGGCCAATCGCATCAAGCTCGCGCGTCGTCATGCCGGGCTCCATGGCCTCCGCCATGATCTTCACGGCGCGCCCGCAGATGCGCCCGATGTCTTTCAGCTTTTCCAGTTCGTCTTCGGACGAGATAATCATCGCGGCCCGGCCTCTCGTAGATTTTGAAGAAGCCGGTTGAACCGATCAGGCGCTTTCCGTCAATGCTTTTCTGACCAGCGGCGCGACTTTCGTGCCGTAAAGCTCGATGGCGCGCATCAGCTGCTCGTGCGGGACGAGACCGATCGCCATCTGCAACAGGAAGCGGCTGTTCTTGAAGATGCGGTGATGCGCGATGATCTTCTCAGCCAGCACCTCGGGACTGCCAAGGAAGATCGCACCGTTCGGCCCGATCGCCTGGTTGAAATGCGCCCGCGTCATCTGCGAGAAGCCACGCTCGCGGCCAATGCGGTTCATTACCGCCGCCTGCGGCTCGTAAAACTGCTCGGTAGCAAGCTCGGTCGTCTCGGCAACAAAACCGTGGACGTTGATGGAAGTCGCAAGCGTCGCCGGATCACGGCCCACGCGCTTCGCCGTCTCGCGATAAAGCTGGAACAGCGGCGCAAAGCGATGCGGCTCACCGCCAATGATGGCGAGCGCCAGCGGCAGCCCATGATAGGCCGCACGCGCCACCGAGTTCGGCGTCCCGCCCACGGCGATCCAAAGCGGCAACGGGTTCTGCAACGGCCGAGGATAAACGGCCAGGCCCGGCAGCGGCGCACGCGTCTCTCCCGACCACGAGACTTTTTCATTGTCGCGCAGCTTCATCAGAAGATCGAGCTTTTCCTCGAAAAGCTTGTCGTAGCCGTCGAGATCATAGCCGAAGAGCGGGAAGCTCTCGATGAACGAGCCTCGCCCCGCCATGATCTCGGCGCGGCCCTTGGAGAGAAGATCGACGGTCGCATACTGCTGGAACACGCGCACCGGATCGTCGGAGCTAAGCACCGAAACCGCACTGGTGAGCCGGATACTCTTCGTCTTGACCGCAGCCGCCGCCAGCAACGTGGCTGGGCTGGACGCCATGTAATCCGGTCGATGATGCTCGCCGAGGCCGAAGACATCAAGCCCGACCTGATCGGCCAGCTCGATCTCCGCAATCAGCTCCTCCGCCCGCTTCGCTGCCGCAGCGCCCTTATCAGGCGCATTCGGATCCACATCCGCAAACGTATAAAGCCCCAGTTCCATCGCTCATCATCCTTCCATTGATCTCAAAGCGAGATAAGCGAGAAACGGGCACGGGCCAAGCGGAAAGGTGGTGACGCAGTGTTCAGGGGGAGATCAAATGGAAATGTCGAACGGATTGAGAAGCGGAACGGGCAGCCCCTCAAAATCCTTGATGTTGCGGGTCACCAGCGAGAACCCGGCATGCATAGCCGTCGCCGCGATCTGCATATCCCGGAACGGTCTTGTCCGATCAGCGCTGAGACGCGCACAAACCAGAGCCTCTTCAACATCGAACGGCAATATCCTTGGCCCGAATTCCCTCAGAACATGGTTTTGCAGCCATTGCCGGATGTTTTCAGCCCCAGTTGGATCTTTAGCTTCTAGACTCTGAATTCCAACTTCGATTTCAAAAATAGTAATCGAAGAGAGATAGAGTGACTTCGAAGAAACACTTTCCGCCCAAGCCTGAACTGACTTGCTGCCTCTTCGAAGAGTTAGACGCCGAAATTCAGACAGGACATTCGTATCCAGCAGATACATCAGTCGAACTCGGCGGGCTTGAAACCGACATCGTCCTGCTTCGGCGGTTCGAAATCGATATCCATGGCGTCGGGCATAGTCAGGAGGTCGATAATGCTGGGCTCATCTGCACCCCGCCGCCTGAAATCTTCGTATGACATCAGAACATAGCCGATCTCGCCCCGATCGGTGATAAAAACCGGCCCCTTACGCGTCAGCTTCTTCGCTTCGCTGGTCTTCTGGTTGAATTCGCGACTTGTCATGACGCTCATGGCCGCCTCCATATGTAGCAACGTTACTACATCCTGCGGTGAGCGTCAAAGCAAACCGAACACTTCTCCCTCACCCCAGCGTCCGCCGCACCGCGTCCTTCCAGCCGCGCACCTTCACGGCCCGCGTCTTCTCGTCCATCTCCGGCTCGAACCTCCGGTCCTTCGCCCAGGCCTCGGCGAAGCCCTTGCGATCCGGCCAGACGCCGGCGCGGGAGCCGGCGAGCCAGGCAGCACCCATGGCGGTCGTCTCAAGGATCGTCGGGCGATCGACGGGCGCATCGAGAATGTCGGCGAGGCGCTGCATGGTCCAATCGGAGGCCACCATGCCGCCATCGACGCGCAGGACCGTGTCGCCCTCGGCGCGCTTCCAGTCCTTGTGCATGGCCTCCAGCAGATCTCGCGTCTGGTAGCAGACTGCCTCCAGCGCGGCTCGGGCAAATTCGGCCGGTCCCGTATTGCGCGTCATGCCATAGATGGCCGCGCGCGCATCCGGATCCCAGTGCGGCGCACCGAGGCCGACAAAGGCCGGCACGAGATAGACGTCCTGCGCCGGATCGGCCTTGGCGGCCAGTTCTCCGGTTTCGGACGCCTTCTTGATTACGCCCAGCCCGTCGCGCAGCCATTGAACGGCAGCGCCCGCGATGAAGATCGAGCCTTCGAGCGCGTAAGTGGTCTCGCCGTCCAGCCGGTAGGCGATCGTCGTCAGCAGCCGGTTCTTCGAACGCACCATGTCGGCACCCGTATTCAGCAGCGCAAAGCAGCCCGTACCGTAGGTGGATTTCATCATGCCGGGCTCGAAGCAGGCCTGCCCGATCGTCGCCGCCTGCTGGTCGCCGGCAACGCCGAGGATCGGTACTTGCGCACCGAAGATGCCCTTGTCGGTAACGCCGAAATCGGCCGCACAATCCTTCACCTCCGGCAGCATGGCGGCGGGGATGCGCAGCGTCTCCAGCAGTTCCTTGTCCCAGTCATTATCTGCAATATTGTAGATCAGCGTCCGCGAGGCGTTCGTCGCATCGGTCACGAAACTCTTGCCGCCCGTCAGCCGCCAGATCAAAAACGTGTCGATCGTGCCGAAGCAGAGCTCACCCTTGGCCGCCCGCGCCCGTGCGCCCTTCACGTTGGAGAGCAGCCAGGAAAGTTTGGTCCCGGAGAAATAGGGGTCGAGCAGCAGACCCGTCTTGCGGGTGAAGACCTTCTCCAGCCCCTCGCGCTTCAGCTTGGCACAATAGGAGGCCGTGCGCCGGTCCTGCCAGACAATCGCATTGTGGATCGGTTTGCCGCTCTCGCGTTCCCACACGACAACCGTTTCGCGCTGGTTGGTGATGCCGATGGCAGAAATGGCTTTCGCCTCGAGATCAGCCTCCTTAAGAGCCTTGCGGATCGACCACAAAACGCTCTCCCAGATCGCCTCCGGATCGTGTTCAACCCAGCCGGACGCCGGATAGATCTGCGGAAATTCTTTCTGGCCGGATCCGACAATCCGCATCTTCTTGTCAAAGACGATGGCGCGGCTCGAGGTTGTGCCCTGATCGATCGCCAGAATATACCCTGCCATGAAAGCCTCCTCCTCCGAATGATTTTCTGTTTCGGCCCTGAATGAAAACGAAACGAAGATAAAAAGCAAGGAAAACGCAAGCGCCTTTGTGAACATGCAAAAAGCAATTGCCACGCAAGCCGGAGTTGGATTAGCCTTCCTTTCTATTGCGCTGCAAAACGCGCTGCGGAAGCACCTAGCACGAACCGCCAAGGCCCCGCCAAGAAGGTATTAAACCGGAGTGGTGAACGCCAAATGCAACAGATTCGCTTCGTTCTGAACGACGAAACCGTTGTCATCGACAGCATATCCCCGACAACCACACTACTCGATTGGCTTCGGGAAACGAAACGCCTGACAGGCACGAAGGAAGGCTGCGGCGAAGGCGACTGCGGCGCATGCACGGTCCTGGTCGGCAAGGTCATCGATGGCAATCTCATCTATAGAAGCGTCAATGCCTGCATCCGTTTTGTGCCGTCGCTGTCGGCAACGCATGTCGTGACCATCGAGCATCTGGCCGGCCCCAATGGAGTGCTGACCCCGATCCAGCAGGCACTGGCCGATCTGCATGGTTCGCAATGCGGCTTCTGCACGCCGGGCATCGTCATGTCGCTTTACGCGCTTCTGATGGAAAACCCTGCGCCCTCAAGGGCCGAAATCGAAATCGCGCTGCAGGGCAATCTCTGTCGTTGCACCGGCTACGAATCGATCTTCCGCGCCGTCGAGGCCACGGCTGCCGATATGGCCAGCGCCACGCCCGACCGTCTGACGCTGACCCGCGAGCGCATCATCACGACGCTGAATGACCTGAAGCCGAAGCGCACGATCCGCATCTTCCACGGACAGCAGCGTTCGATCATCCCATTCAATACTTCCGATCTCGCCGATGCCTATGCCACGGAGCCGAATGCCGTTATCGTGGCAGGCGCGACCGATGTCGGCCTCTGGGTGACGAAACAGATGCGCCAGCTCTCGCCGGTCATCTTCATCAATCACCTGACCGAGCTGCAGACGATCGAAGAGACGGACGACAAGGTCCGCCTCGGCGCGGTCGTGACCTACACCCAGGCGCAGAACGTGCTGGCGAAGTCCTTCCCGGCGCTCGGCAAGCTCCTGATCCGCATTGGCGGCCAGCAGGTACGCAACATGGGCACGATCGGCGGCAATGTCGCCAACGGCTCGCCCATTGGCGACACGCCCCCAGCGCTGATCGCGCTCGACGCGACGGTCACTCTGCGCTCGCGCAACGGCGCACGCAGTCTGCCGCTTGAGGACTATTTCATCGAATATGGCAAGCAAGCGCGCGAGTCCGGCGAGTTTGTCGAGGCGCTGGAAATACCCACGCTGGCCGAAGACGAATTCTACGCGATCTACAAGATCTCCAAGCGCCGTGATGAGGACATCTCTGCCCTTTGCGGCGCCTTCAAGCTGAAGCTGGATGCGAGCGGCAATGTCGCCTCCATCCGCATCGCCTTTGGCGGCATGGCCGGCACCCCGAAGCGCGCGACCAACACGGAAGCGTTCCTCACCGGCAAGCCATGGAACGAGGCGACCGTGAACGCCGCTCGTGCCGAGCTCGCCAAGGACTATCAGCCGCTCTCCGACTGGCGCGCCAGCGCCGACTATCGCATGCTCGCCGCGCAGAACCTGCTCACCCGCCTCCTGCTGGAGACATCGGGCGAGAAGGCCTCGCTCGAACGCTATGCCATGCTGGAGGCAGGCGAATGAACAAGATGGACACGACCTTCCCGACCGTGATCAACGGCCCGCTGCATACCGATCGTCGGCACGATTCCGCCCATAAGCATGTGGCCGGTTCCGCCGACTATATCGACGACATGCCGGAGCCCGCCGGCATGCTGCATGCAGCCCTCGGCATGACCGACCGGGCGCACGCGATCATCACCAGCATGGACCTTTCCGGTGTCGAGACCTATCCCGGCGTCGTCGCCGTGCTGACGGCGAAGGATTTCCCGGTCAATGATATCAGTTCCGCGCATAAGCATGACGAGCCGGTTCTGGCCGAAAAGCTGGTCGAGTTCCACGGCCAGCCGACCTTTGTCGTCATTGCGGAAACCCGCGCCGCTGCCCGTCAGGCCGCCCGCCGCGCCCGCATAGACTATGAAGACCTGCCCGCCATCCTCTCGGTCGCCGACGCGAAGGCCGCCGGCGGCAAGCTCGTCACCGAACCGCTGACGCTGAAGCGCGGCGATGCCGATACGGCCCTCGCCAAGGCCCCAAAGCGCCTTCAGGGGCAGATGGAAGTGGGCGGCCAGGAGCATTTCTATCTCGAAGGCCATATCTCCATCGCCATTCCCGGCGAGGACGACGAAATGACCATCTGGGCCTCGACCCAGCATCCGTCCGAAATCCAGCACATGGTCGCAAATGTGCTGGAAGTGCCCTCCAATGCCGTCACCGTCTTCGTGCGCCGCATGGGCGGCGGCTTCGGCGGCAAGGAAACGCAGGGCAACCAGTTCGCAGCCATCGCGGCCATCGCTGCCCGCAAGCTGAAGCGCGCCATCAAGATCCGCCTCGACCGCGACGAAGACATGGCCGCGACCGGCAAGCGCCACGACTTCGTTATCGACTATGATATCGGTTTCGACGAAGAGGGCCGCATCCATGGCGTGAAGGCCGAATTCGCCGCCCGCTGCGGCTTCTCCGCCGACCTGTCCGGGCCGGTCACGGACCGCGCGCTCTTCCATGTCGACAACGCGTACTTCTATCCGCATGTGGAGGTGAAGTCGCTGCCGCTGAAGACCAACACGGTCTCCAACACCGCCTTTCGTGGCTTCGGCGGCCCACAGGGCTGCGTGGGTGCCGAACGTTTCATGGAAGAAATCGCCTATGCGCTGGGCAAGGATCCGCTCGATGTCCGCATCGCCAATTTCTATGGCGAGCCGGGTTCCGACCACGTGCTGACGCCCTACCACCAGACGGTGGAAGACAATATCATGCCGCGCCTCGTCGCCGAGCTGTCCGAGAAGACCGACTACCGCAAGCGCCGCGAAGAGATCATCGCCTTCAACAAACAGAGCCGCGTCATCCGCAAGGGCATTGCGCTGACCCCGGTGAAGTTCGGCATCTCCTTCACCATGACCGCCTTCAACCAGGCCGGCGCGCTCGTCCATGTCTATCAGGATGGCTCGATCCACCTGAACCATGGCGGCACGGAAATGGGCCAAGGCCTTTACACAAAGGTCGCGCAGGTCATTGCCGATTGCTTCCAGGTCGATCTCGACCGCGTGAAGATCACCGCGACGACGACGGGCAAGGTACCGAACACATCCGCCACCGCCGCCTCCTCCGGCACCGACCTCAACGGCATGGCGGCCTATGACGCGGCCCGCCAGATCAAGGAACGCCTTGTCGGCTTCGCCGCTGAGAAATGGAAGGTCTCGGAAGCCGATGTCGAATTCCTGCCGAACCGCGTCCGCGTCGGTACCGACATCATCCCCTTCCCCGAATTCATTTCACAGGCCTATTTCGCGCGCATCCAGCTCTCCGCTGCCGGTTTCTACAAGACGCCGGAAATCCACTGGAACCGCGCAACCGGCCAGGGCCGCCCGTTCTATTACTTCTCCTATGGTGCGTCCGTCTCCGAAGTCTCTGTCGATACGCTCACGGGCGAATATATCGTCAACCGCGCCGATGTGCTGCACGATGTCGGCCATTCGCTGAACCCGGCCATCGACAAGGGCCAGGTCGAGGGCGGCTTCATTCAGGGCATGGGCTGGTTGACGACGGAAGAGCTGTGGTGGGATGGCAAGGGGCGGCTGCGCACGCATGCACCCTCGACCTACAAGATCCCGCTCGCATCCGACAAGCCGGAGATCTTCAATGTCGAGCTGGCCGAATGGTCGGTCAACAAGCTGCCCACCATTGGCCGATCCAAGGCCGTTGGCGAACCGCCGCTCGTCCTGCCGATCTCGGTGGTCGAGGCCATTTCGATGGCCGTCGCAAGCGTGGCGGACTATCGGCAATGCCCGCGCATCGACACGCCGACGACGCCGGAGCGCGTACTGATGGCGATTGAACGGCTGAAGACGGCATAAAGCCAAAACTTGTCCTTTGATGAACGAAATGCGATAATTCGTTTGAAGGAAAAGCCGATGACAGAAGGCGAAGAAGCAAGATTGCTGGCGATCATGAACGCCATGTTCGAGGGGCAAAAACGCACCTTGGGCATGGTGGAAGCGGCTATTGAGAAATTCGACTCAGTGGGAACTGAGATCACCAAACTGAACCGGCGCATGAACGCACTTCAGGAACTCGCAGTGCGCAACCATGCGGAGACGAGCGGCAGACTTGATGCAATTTCGTTCCGGCTGGAGGAGACCGAACGTGTCCTTGATGAGCATGGCCGCGTTATAAAGAAGATGCAGATCGAAGTTGTAAGCCAGTACAACGAGGTGCTGACAGCCCTCCGCGATGCCTCTTATGCGTCCCGCATTGCTGATGGTATGGATGCCCGACTTGCAGAGGTCGAAAGGCGCATCGCCCATCTATGACCCACGATCCCGCCCGCTTTCTGGATAAAGAGGGGGCAAAGGTCCTTGTCGAGGTTGCCTCGGTCAGGGGCTCGGCCCCGCGCGAGCAAGGTGCCTTCATGCTGGTCTCGATGGACGCCATCGCCGGCACGATCGGCGGCGGCCAGTTGGAATATATGGCGATAGACCATGCCCGCCGCATGCTTGCCGGCAAGGCGGCTGACACGGCTATTTCCGTCCCGCTCGGCCCGGAAATCGGCCAGTGCTGCGGCGGTCGGGTCGAGATCGGCTTTCGCCTCGTCGATGCGGAGCTGAAGGCGGAACTCGCCGCCCGGCTAGCCCGCGAAGCCCAGCAACAGCCTTCGGTCTACGTCTTCGGCGCGGGCCATGTCGGCCATGCCATTGCGGCGGCGCTATCGCTTCTGCCCCTCAACGTCACGATGGTGGAATCGCGCGAACACGAACTTGCCGGCCTACCGGACAATGTCACGGCGAAGCTCGCCGCCATGCCCGAAAGTGTGGTCCCAACGATCCCAGCCGGCAGCGCCGTGCTGATCCTGACGCACGACCACGCGCTCGACTTCCTGATCGCGGCGGAAGCCTTGAAACGCAGCGACCTCGCCTATGTCGGCATGATCGGCTCGGCCACCAAGCGCGCCACCTTCGCAAACTGGCTGAAACGCGAAGCGCCTCAGGCCGATCTCGCCGGCCTGACGCTGCCCGTCGGCGGCCCACTCAAAGACAAGCGACCCGCCGTCATCGCAGCCCTCACGGCTGCGGAAATCATGACGGCGCTCACCCATCATGCATTGCAACATGACGCTATTGGGCGTCATATATCGCCCAAAATATAAGTTGGGGAACAAGAGGATCTGAATGTACGAATACGCCATTGCCTGGGAATGGCTCGCCTTTGCGGTGAGATGGCTTCACGTCGTGACGGCCATCGCCTGGATCGGCTCATCCTTCTATTTCATCGCCCTCGATCTGGGCTTGCGCAAAGCGCCCGACCTGCCGCCCGGAGCCTATGGCGAGGAATGGCAGGTCCATGGCGGCGGCTTCTATCATATCCGCAAGTACCTGGTCGCCCCGGCAAGCATGCCGGAGCATCTGACGTGGTTCAAATGGGAAAGCTACGCCACCTGGCTCTCAGGCTTTGCCATGCTGGCAGTGGTCTATTATGGCGGCGCCGACCTCTTCCTCATCGACCGCCACGTGCTCGACGTGCCGCAATGGCAGGCGATCCTCATTTCGCTCGCCTCGCTCTCGGTCGGCTGGATCATCTATGACACGCTGTGCAAATCGCCCATCGGCAAGAACACCTGGGGCCTGATGGCGCTGCTCTATGTCGCGCTGGTCGCCATGGCCTGGGGCTACACGCAGGTCTTCACCGGCCGCGCCGCCTTCCTGCATCTCGGCGCCTTCACCGCCACGATCATGTCGGCCAACGTCTTCTTCATCATCATCCCGAACCAGAAGATCGTCGTCGCCGATCTCATTGCGGGCCGCACACCCGACCCGAAATACGGCGCGATCGCAAAGCAGCGCTCGTTGCACAACAACTACCTGACGCTGCCCGTCATCTTCTTTATGCTGTCCAACCACTATCCGTTGGCCTTCGGCACGAAATACAACTGGATCATCGCAGCCCTCGTCTTCCTCATGGGCGTCACGATCCGCCACTGGTTCAACACGACCCACGCCCGCAAGGGCAAGCCGACCTGGACCTGGGCCGTCACCGCTATCATTTTCATCATCATCATGTGGCTTTCCACCGTGCCGAAAATTCTCGGCGGCGGCGAGAACGACACGTCCTCGATCGCCCCCGCCTTCCAGCGCTTCGCCGGCGACCCGCATTTCAATGCGGCCAAGGACGTCATCGGCACGCGCTGCATGATGTGCCACACGGCAGAGCCTGTCTATGAAGGCATTGCCCGCCCACCCAAGGGCGTCGCCTTTGACAGCGACGCGGCCATTGCCGCCCATGCCCGCGAAATCTATCTCCAGGCAGGCCGCTCGCATGCCATGCCACCCGGAAATGTCACCGATATCACGCTGGATGAGCGCAAGGTTCTGACCGCCTGGTACGAAAGCGCCACTGCCAAGGCTTCTACTCAATGACTGCATTTCTTCTTCGCGGACGCGTCCTCTCCTTCGACCGCAAGCCTGAAACCCTTACCGATACCGCCGCCTATCTCTACGAAGAAGACGGCGGCATCCTCATCGAAGACGGCCTCGTCTCGGCCGTCGGCGGCTTTGCGGACGTGAAGGCCAAGGCCCCGGCAGATACCGAGACGCGCGACCACCGCCCAAATCTCATCCTGCCCGGCCTGATCGACACGCACCTGCATTTCCCGCAGATGCAGGTCATTGGCTCCTATGCCGCGAACCTGCTGGAATGGCTGAACACCTATACGTTCATCGAGGAGCAGCGCTTCGCCTCCGCCGATCACGCCGCCCGCATCGCTGTCCATTTCTTCGACGAAATGGTCCGTCACGGCACGACGACGGCGGTTGCCTATTGCTCGGTGCATAAGACCTCCGCCGACGCCTTCTTCGCCGAAAGCCTGAAGCGCAACATGCGCATGGTCGCCGGCAAGGTCATGATGGACCGCGATGCGCCCGAAGCGCTGCGCGACACTGCGCAAGCCGGCTATGAAGACACGAAGCAGGTGATCGCCGACTGGCACGGCAAGGGCCGCAACCATGTCGCCATCACGCCCCGCTTCGCCATCACCTCGACGCCCGAACAGATGGTAGCTGCCGGCGCGCTGGTGAAGGAATTCCCCAACCTGCATGTGCAGACGCATCTGTCGGAAAACCTCGACGAGATCCGCTTCACCTGCGAACTCTATCCGCAGGCGAAGGATTACACCGACGTTTACGCGCATTACGGCCTGCTCGGCCCCAACACGCTGTTCGGCCACGCGATCCACCTGTCGGAACGCGAGATGGACGCCTTGAGCGAGGCTGGCGGCATCGCCGTGCATTGCCCGACCTCGAACCTCTTCCTCGGCTCCGGCCTCTTTCCGCTGCGCAAGATGACCAACCGGGCCAAGCCCGTGCGCACCGCGGTCGCCACCGATATCGGCGGCGGCTCGTCCTATTCCATGCTGCGCACGATGGACGAGGCCTACAAGATCCAGCAATTGCAGGCCGAGCGCCTGAACCCGCTGGAAAGCTTCTGGTGGATGACACGCGGCAACGCCGAAGCCCTGTCGTTGCAGAACCATATCGGCGGGATCGCTCCCGGCATGGACGCCGACCTTGTCGTCATGGACATGCGCGCGACGCCCGCCATGGCGCTGAAGGCCGAAGTGGTCTCGACACTGGCCGAAGAGCTCTTCCTGCTCCAGACAATGGGCGACGACCGCGCCATTGCCGAGACCTATGTCGCTGGAAAGCCAGCGAAATCGGCACTGGCTGGATAATCGTCAATTCGGGGCCTTGAAACCCCGAAAACGATTAACCATTTGTTAAGCATCTGAGCGCACACTGGTCTCAATCCGGTGTTTTGACGCCGAATGATAGAGGGCCGCGTGAGCACGGATGTACTGCCACGCGGCTTTTGCTATTCAGAGATATCGGATTATTCCAGCCAGCCCCTCGCCAGCGCCGACGCCCACTGCGGTCGACCATAGCTTGCCGCAAGCGCCGCCATGGCCATGTGATCGTAAGAGACATTACGGAAGGTGACGCCGTAGCCCGCGGCGCCCTTTTCCACGATGGCATAGCTTGCCAGTGGATGCCCCGCCTCGATCTTGTGCGGATAGGGCGCGACATCGTCATAGCCAGGGCAACCGACACTGCCCGGATTGACCATCAGCCGCCCATCCGAAAGCCGCAGCATCGCCGGCAGGTGGCTATGCGCAAAGAGGACAACAGGCTGTTCGATCCCCTCAGCCAGCGCCTCGATTTCCGCGAGAGACTTGCGTCGAACCGATCCGTCCTCCAGCACCTCTTCCAGCCAGTATCGATTATCGTCCTGCGGCGTCGCATGGCACATGTAGAATTCGCCGCGATGCACATGGGTAACCGGCAGCCCCCTGATCCAGTCGAAATGCCCGGGCAGCATCTCGCCATGCGCAATCCTGTCGGATGGCCACATCGCCTCGGACGACTGCTCGATCAGATAGCGATCATGATTGCCGCGCACCGTGGGGATATCCATCGCCGTCAACCGTGCAGCAACCTTGCCCGGCTCCAGCGGCCCGCTGAAGCAATCGCCGAGGTTGACGATGTCATCGATCCCCTGGCCCGCGATGTCATCCAGCACGGCCTGAAGTGCAAGATCGTTCCCGTGAATGTCGGCAATCACGGCAAGGCGCATGGTTTAGCTCCCGCGATAGGTGGAATAGCTCCAGGGCGAAATCAGCAGCGGCACATGGTAATGCGCGCTCGTGTCGGCAATGCCGAAGCGGATCGGCACGAGATCGAGAAACGGCGGGTCAGCCAGCACCTGTCCGGTCTTCTTCAGGTATGCGCCGGCATGGAACAGAAGCTCGTATTGCCCCTTCTGGAAGTTATCGCCAATCAACATCGGCCCGCCGTCAACGCGGCCGTCGGAATTGGTCACCACCGACATGATGCGAACCGGGCCATGCGCCTCGATCTTGAAGAGATCGATCGTCAACCCCTCGGCCGGCTTGCCGAGCGCGGTGTCAAGAACGTGCGTGGTGAGACCGGTCATGCGTTGGGCTCCTCGATGATGAAGGGTTCGGAATAGAAATATTCCTCGAGATTATTGCCGGGCCCGGTCCGGTCTACAACGAGAAAATCGCTGATTTCCTTGAGCGACATCAGCGGATGATGCCAGACATTGGCGCGATAGTTCACGCCCTGATGCGCGCCGGCCAGAAACACCTGCGGCACGCCTGGCTTGCCGCCCTCGTCCTCGGCCACCACGACGAGGAAGAGCCGACCGGACAACGGCGAGAACGACTGGCTGCCGAACGGATGCCGCTCCATCATGTTGACGGAATAGGGAAAGGCGCGCGGCTGGCCGCGGAAGATGTTGAGGATGACACTCGCGCCCTCGCCCAACGCCTCGGCATAGGCCAGCGCATGAAACCGCTCCGTCGTGCCGCCATTGATGAGCCGCATCGTGGAAGGGTCAGCCTCGATGACATCGCCGAAGGGCGCGAAGGCGGATCTGGTGAGGGGATGGATGGGGAGAATGCGTGTCAGGGGAAGCTCCGGGTCTTAATCTTCAAGAAGGATGCCATCGAGTTGCCCAACAAAGGATCGGCAAGGATGCCACGACTGTTCGGTACACAAGTTCGAGATTGATGTCAGAATACCCATGAACGATGCGGTTGCGCAGACCTCGCATTTCATGCCACGGCAACGCCGGATGACTGTCAACAAAGTTGCGGTGGCGTTCAGCAATACGCGCCGAGGCTTCTCCGATGGTCGTCAGGCACATGATGACAGCGCGCTGTGTCTTCCGATCCTCTTCAAAAGCTTCAAACGTCATGTCTCCGATGAACGATACCGCATCGCTCGCCGCCAATCTCATATCTCGGATGTAATCCGGGAGGCGCCTTTCCCTACTCATATGGGCCGGGCTTCATTCAGAACCTGCTGGCGCACACGCGGTGGGAAATCTCCAGGGGTCATCACATCAACCTTGACGCCCAGAAGCTCCTTCAACTCCTCCATCAATCCGCCGATATGAAACAACGTCGCACCATCCAGCGCATCCACCAGAATGTCGATATCGCTATCCGGCCGGTCGTCCCCACGCGCCGCCGAACCGAACACGCGCGGATGGGCAAGCGTCGGATAGCGCGCCGTCAGCGCGCGGATTTCAACTGCCTTCAACCGTACCAGTTCCGATGGCCGCATGACCTTGGCTCCCTGCAGCAACCCCGTCAGTATAGTCCAGACCGGACCATCCGTCACGCCATGCGCCGGCTTGAGGGGTTTGCGACAAGCGCACACCGAACGATCCTCAGCGTCCTTCCGGAAGCAGGCCGGTCAGCCGCAGAAGCGCGATGCGTTCCACCTGCGCGGAGGCGGTTGCGAACTCCGTGTTCCGGTCGTTGTTGATACGCGTTTCGAAGGACTTGAGGATGTCATCCTTGTTCAAACCTTTCACCGCGATGATGAACGGAAAGCCGAACGTCTCGACATAGGCGCTGTTGAGGGTGGTGAAGCGCACATGTTCGTCAGCGGTCAGACGATCGAGCCCGGCGCCCGCCTGCTCCTTGCGGCTGTCTTCCGTCAGCTCGCCGGCAATCGCAAGTTTCCCCGCGAGATCGGGATGAGCGCGCAGCACCGCGAGCCTCTCGGCCTCGGCAGCCGCGCGAAAGACTGCAACCATAGCCCCGTGAACGCCGCCGGCTGTCAGCGGTCTGGCAACCCCCGCGTCAAAAGCACGCTCCGCCACCCATGGCGAGTGCTCGAAAACCCCGCCGAAGCGGCTCACAAATTCATCTTTGGTCACGACGCGTCATTCCTGATTTATCGGCGCAGTAGACCAGCGCGTCTGCAGCCTTTCAAGGGGCTGGCGAGGCGAGGATATCAAAAAAGCCGTCCAGCCAAGGCCGGACGGCGCACCTTTTGAAACAGCCATGCAATATCAAAACCTGAAACCCTGCCACGCGAAGACGTCCGACGCCTGCAAACACTGACGATCGATCGCAATCCCGCCTCGCGCGAGCGTCAATATGCGCAGCAACTGTTACAGCGTTGTGAAACCTTTGGGTGTGCGTTCACTTCGGCAGATGATGCTCATACCAATGGTTGGCGATATCGATGCGGCGCGGCACCCAGACCTTTTCGTGGGACAGCACGTACTCGATGAAACGCTTCAGCGCCGCTGCACGACCGGGACGGCCGACGAGGCGGCAATGCAGGCCGATCGACATCATTTTCGGCGAACCTTCCTTGCCTTCCTCATAGAGCGTGTCGAACGCGTCCTTGAGATAGCAGAAGAACTGATCGCCGGAATTGAATCCCTGCGGCGTGGCAAACCGCATGTCGTTGGCTTCCAGCGTATAGGGGATGATCAGGAACGGCTTGCCGTCAATCCCCGGCACCCAGAAGGGCAGATCGTCGGAATAGTTGTCGGAGGAATAGACGAAGCCGCCCTCTTCCATGACGAGCCGCAGCGTGTTGTCCGACGGCTTGCCCTGATACATGCCGAGCGGCCGCGAACCGGCAACCTCGGTGTGGAGCCGCACGGCTTCGGCGATATGGGCCCGCTCCACCTCTTCCGGGCAATCCTTGTATTCGAGCCAGCGATAGCCGTGGGAGGCGATTTCCCAACCCGCTTCGTTCATGGCGGCCACGGCTTCAGGATTGCGCGCCATGGCGAGCGTCACGCCATAAACGGTGACTGGGACGTTCAGCTGTGTGAACATGCGGTGCAGCCGCCAGAAACCGGCGCGGGAACCGTATTCGTAAATCGATTCCATATTGAGATTGCGTTGTTTCGGCCAGGCGGCGGCGCCGACGATTTCTGACAGAAGATTCTCGGACGCAGGGTCGCCATCGAGAATGCAGCTCTCACCACCCTCCTCGTAATTCACCACGAACTGCACCGCGATGCGCGCACCGCCCGGCCATTTCGGGTCCGGAATGTTGCGGCCATAGCCAATGAGGTCACGGGAAGTTTTGACGTCGACAATCATCTGTTCTGCCTTCAGCGGTTACGCAATGTCTCGGCAGGAGAGAACTGCAAACCGCCGCGGCAGTCCAGAGCGAATTTCACCTTTGCGGCATATGCATCAAGCCTGAAGCCAGCTTACCGCCCGATCGCGCTCCGCCATGGCAAAGACCTGCATCTCGGCGGGGATCATGAAGGCGAAATTGCGCGTCAGCGCCGCCATTGCCTCATCGTCGGTGACGAAGGCAAATTTCCGGAAGTCGTGAAAATGCTTCAGCCCGAACGCCAGATCGTCGCGCAACGCTTTGAGTTCCATTCCGTGGAAACCCTCGGGCAACACGAACAGAAGATTGACCGGCCCATTCTTGATGGCCGCATCCATTGCCGGCATCAGCACCGTCTCGTAATCCGCTGCCGTAAACTTGCCGCGCGCCTCGAAGCCTAGAACGGCCGAAGGCAGGTCGGTCAATAGCGTGAACATGGAAGGCTCATTCCGTCTGTCGTCTGGATAAACCGAAAGCCCCAAACACCGTGAAAGCGGAAGAGTTCTTCCCGCTCACGCGCCTGATCTCCGGCAGCTGCCTCTCAAGCCAGATGATGTTCGACGCGAAACGTCGAAGGGATCTCCACTTCGGCACTGCCGAGCACCGATCGCAGTGCCGCATCCGCCAGCCGGTGGGCAATGCCGAAGGAGACTTTGAAGCCCCCTGTCAGCGCGATGATGCGCTGGGCTTCGGGCACTGGCCCCACCATCGGGTCGCGGGCCAGAGCCTTGGGCCTGAGGCCGGCCCAGCGGTCGATCACAGGCGCATCCTTGAGAGCCGGCACCAGTTGCCGCGCCCGCCTAATCAGCGCCTCAAGCTGCTCGTCCGTCGCGAAGGGCTCATCGAAAACATTCTCGCTGGTCGACCCGATGGCAATCTTCGCGCCCTCATGCGGAACCACATAGAGCCCATCCAGAAAGATCAGAGGCAGCGACGGGTCGATCTCTGCCGCCAGCAGTGCAGACTGCCCCTTGACCGGCATGCCGAGCGGCGTCTTCCGCGCCGGGAGCAGACGCTCCAGCATCGGGAATGCCTGATAGCCCGAGGCGACAATCGCGTGGCCGAAGCCGATGATGTCGCCTGTCGAAAGCCGAGCCTCGGACCGCATTCCATCCAGATCAAGCACCGCAACATTCTCGGCCACGCCAACGTTGTTGAAATGCCGGAGTGCCGCCGTCAGAGACGCGGTGAAGCCGCGCGGATTGGCGCGGGCAGCGAAGGTGTCCAGCACGAAGCCGCCCTCAATGCCCTCCGTTTGAGACCAGCCGGGCACCGGCGGCTGATCGGTCACCCGCCATTCGAAGCGGCGGCCGTCGCCTGCCCGCCAATTGATCCTGGCCTCCGTCTCATGGCGCAGAGCGATATCGCGCAGATGCGGCTTCGGCAGCGGGATCAGCCGGCCCGTGCGGGCATAGCCGGTGGAAAGACCAGTCTCAGCCTCGAGCGCGCGAACCTCCGTCTCCAGCGACAGAAGCGCATCGAACTGAAACTGCTTCTTGGCGTTCCACTTGTCCGGCATGTGCGCCATCAGCGCACCGAGATGGCCGTAGCTTGCCCCCTGCCCCAGCCGTCCCTCATCGACCAGCAGGACATCGAGGCCCGCGCGCGCCGCCTTCAGCGCCGCCCAAAGCCCCATGACACCGCCGCCAACGATCAGCAGATCGACGCTGCGGCCCCATTGACCGCCGTTGCGTGGCGCTTTATCGCCTTCGGTCATGGACAACGAAACTCCCGCGAAACCCGAGGCCGGAAAGCCCCAGCCGCTCGAATGGCTCGACGGCGATATGCCCTATTCGACGGCCTTTGGCGACCATTTTTATTGCCGCGAAGATGGCCGCGCCGAATGCGCCTATGTCTTCCTCGACGGCAACGGCCTGCCCGGACGATGGGCCGAAGGCGGCGAATTCGTCATAGGCGAACTCGGCTTCGGCACCGGCCTGAATTTCTGTGAAACGCTGAGACAATGGAAAGCGTTTAACAGGCCCGCCTCCGCCCGGCTTCATTTCATCTCCTTCGAACTCTACCCGATGGAGCGCGACAGCATTGCCAAGGCTCTTGGTCGCTGGCCACTGCTGGATGCTGAACGTGACGCCCTCACTGCGCGTTGGCCGGACAGTCCGGAAGGGACGGTTGCACTCAATTTCGACGAAAACGTCCGCCTCTCCGTGGTCTGCGGCCCGGCGCGTCAGAACATCGAGGCCAGCGCCCGACTGTTCGACGCGTGGTATCTCGACGGCTTTGCCCCATCGCGCAATCCCGACATGTGGTCGCTCGATATCATGCAAGCGCTCCATGAACACACAAGCAAGCACGGCACCTTCGCCACCTACGCCGCTGCAGGTTTCGTCCGCCGCAATCTGCAGGGCGCGGGCTTTGAAGTCCTCCGCCGTCCGGGCTTCGCCGGCAAGCGCGAAATGCTTTACGGAACAAAGCGACCTTAGTCGGCAGGTGCAGTGCCCGGATCACGTGCCGTGTGGAAGACGCTCAGGATGCTTATGGTATTCGCCTCAGCCAGATAGAATATCCGGTAGGGGTACCGAGGCACGACCAGCACGCGGACATTCGCAACCTTGGTCGATCGGCCCAAAGCTGGCATGATCTTCAGATGGCTAAAAAGCAGATCAAGGGCGGCAAAGAAGTCCTCGCCGGCCCTCGGATTGTGATCGAGAAAATATAGACTGATCTCATCGAGTTCATGCGCAGCGCGTTGCGTATAACGCAGCTTCATGCGCGACGATGCCGAGCAAAAATCGTCTCGATCTCCGAAGGATCGGCAAAGCGGCCGGCTCGAACATCCTCCAGCCCATCCTGAACAGCTCTCAACGCAGGCTCAGACAGTTCGTCCGCGCCCGCGCCGGCCGCGGCAAAGAGCGCCACAGCCAACTCGTCCTGCCTCTGGTCCGGCAGGTTGCGAATGATATCGATGGCCTTTTCGAGCAAAAGGGTCATGCGTGTGGTCTAGCACATCGCCAACTGAAATGCGATGGCCCAAAACAACAAGGCCCGCCGTCGCCGGCAGGCCTCTGGAACTTGGGCGGGATATGCGAAACCAATCAGGCGGTTTCGAGATAGTCCGTATTGCCATCGGGCTCGCGCAGCACATAGCCGCGACCCCAGACGGTTTCGATATAGTTTGCGCCGCCGGCAGCGTTTGCGAGCTTCTTGCGCAGCTTGCAGATGAAGACGTCGATGATCTTCAATTCCGGCTCGTCCATACCGCCATAGAGGTGGTTGAGGAACATTTCCTTGGTGAGCGTGGTGCCCTTGCGGAGCGAAAGAAGCTCCAGCATCTGGTATTCCTTGCCCGTCAGGTGAACGCGCTGGCCGCCGACTTCAACCGTCTTGGCGTCGAGGTTCACGATCAGGTCGCCCGTCGCGATCACCGACTGGGCATGGCCCTTGGAGCGACGAACGATGGCGTGGATGCGGGCAACCAGTTCGTCCTTGTGGAAGGGCTTCGTCATGTAGTCGTCAGCCCCGAAGCCGAGACCGCGAACCTTGTCTTCGATACCAGCCATGCCGGACAGGATGAGGATCGGCGTCTTCACCTTGGACAGGCGAAGTGTACGCAGCACTTCATAGCCGGACATGTCGGGAAGATTGAGGTCCAGAAGAATGATGTCGTAGTCGTACAGCTTGCCGAGATCGACACCCTCTTCACCGAGATCGGTGGTATAAACGTTGAAATTCTCGGATTTGAGCATCAGTTCGATGCTCTGCGCCGTCGCGCTGTCGTCTTCAATAAGTAGAACCCGCATTCCCTTGTCCCCTTTTCCGCCGCTCAAGGTCCCTCGTTGGCTGCCCCACGCGGAACGGATCCAGTCGTTGCCTGATTTGAAGCTGCCACGAAATGGTTAACAAATTCTGATTCACCCTGGCAAGATGTCTCTCATTCGTTAAAGAAATTTCTCAGCCCCCTGATTTTCATGAGAAATCAGATTAAGAGATTCTAACTTTCAAGGTTAAGAAATCCCTCTAACCGACTCTTTCGACTCAGCAATGACATATGGCGTTTTTTTGCCCTCGTCGTTTACTGACCCTTAAATCATCCCGCATATCATTCACCATGGCCGTAAACGAATGGTTACCAGCGGTAGGAATTTATTAAGATTGCCGTGGATTTTTCGTCTGCCGCCGGGAATTGCCGTTCGTTTGCGGCGTTCATAACCCAGAAGGTCTCACTTCACGGGAGTATTGCGTATGAAGTCACGTGAGAGCCTCGTTCGCCTGAAGAATTTTCAGGTTAACGAAAAGCGCCGCCAATTGAAGCAGTTACAGATGATGATGGCGGATTTTGAGCGAATGATTCGCGATCTCGAGGCACAAATCGCCTTCGAGGAAAAAAAGTCGGGAATCACCGACCCGAATCACTTTGCCTACCCGACCTTCGCAAAGGCAGCTCGCCAGCGGGCCGATAACCTCGTCGGTTCGATCAAGGAATTGAAGGTTCAGCAGGACGCAGCCGAGCTGGCGCTGGAAGAGGCGGAAGCCGAATACAGCAAGGCGGCAGCGCTGGAAGAGCGCGACACCGCAGCCCGCCTGCGCGCCTGACGCAGACGTCCTTCAGCAGGAGCACGGCCCTTCGCAAGCGCCTGGCAGCAGACGCTTGCGCGGGGTCACGCTGTTCGTGGCAAAGATATCCTGAAATCGTACAACGGGGCGTCTAGGCGCCCCGATCGTTTTGGAAATATCCGCGAAAACGCATCAACGATTGTGAAAACTGAGCGCCGGGCACCAAACACCCCGCTGCTGGCCAAACCGGCCATAACAGGTCAGAGCCAGAGGCGTTTCTGGATCATTTCAGCCCAGCAGCGCCCCAAGTAGCGACTTGATGGCGTCCGTGTCATAGGGCTTGCCGATATTGACCGCATCGCTCAAATCCTCCGGCAGACGCGCACTATCCCCATAGCCGGACGCGAAAGCGAAGGGCACGCCCTGTTGACGCAGCCGACGACCGATATCAAAGCTTGTGTCCGGCCCCAGATTAATGTCGAGAAGCGCGAAGTCAAAAGGTCTTGCCGCACGCTCCACCGTCTGCATCGCAACCCTGAAGCTCGACGCAACGACGATATCCACGCAGCCGAGCGCCTGGAAAATCTCCTCCGCCTCAAGGCCGATAATGAGATTGTCCTCAACGACCAGAACAGAATAAGGCGGCTCGAAATCCGTTGCGGGGATCGCAGAACCGATGCCAGACATATCGCTCTCGGCATGGTCGACCACAAAATGATGCTCGGGCAGTTGAAAGCGAGCGCGCAGCCCCTCCGGATCATAAGAGATCTCGGTCTCTCCTCCGAGTTCAAAGGGAACTGTTCGTTCAACGATCGTAGATCCGAAGCCACGGCGGGTCGGCGCATTGACACGTGGCCCGCCTGTCTCGCACCAGTCTATCACCAGCGGCCCGTTCTCGTGGATCGAGACCGTGATTTCCACGCGGCCAGACTTGTCGGACATCGCGCCATACTTGGCTGAATTCGTCAGCATTTCATGCATGACCAACGCCATGGAAGAAAAGGCCTGCGGTAACAGCCGAACGTTCGGGCCCCTCAGGATCAGCCTGTCCTTCCGATCCAGCAGATAGCTTTCGGCCTCCGTCTGCAGCAATTGCCTGAGAGAAACGGCAGACCAGTTCTGTCGCGTGATGTGATCGTGCGCGCGCGCTAGGGACTGAACGCGGCTATCGAGTTTCCGAACAAACTCCGTTGTCGTCTCGCCACCACTATTGGTCTGCGAGATTAGACCACGAACCAGCCCGAGGATGTTGCGGACGCGATGATTGAGTTCCGCAATCAGCAGCTCCTGCCGCTCCGCGGCCATCTTCTTCTCCCGACCTGCCTCGTCCGTCAGACTCAGCACGATTTCGAGAAGCATGATCCGTAGCTGCACGGCAATGCGCACATCCCGTGGCGTCCACGGTGTACTGTGACACAATACGGTTTCATGCCAGGCTTCGAAGCTCTTCCGGGGCGAGAGCCGCGCACCGTTCTGGCTGAACGTCACCGATTTTGCGGGATCTCCCGCCCAGTTCACGTGCCGGGATTGCTCCTTGCGGAAAAAGATAACGTAGTCGCGGGGGCTGCGCGAAAGCGGTATGACGAGAACACCGGATGCAACATCGGCAAACGCCCCCGCTTCAGACATGAAGCTCGCGAGATGGTCTGTCTCGAAGACCTTGTTACCCGGCAGACCATTCAGCCGCGCGCCGATGCGCAGAACTTCCGCCTCGGAAGGCGTCACACCTTGCAGCACCACCACCTGTTCGTGCACCACAGCATAGCCGTCTGCCTTCAGGAGCTCCATGAACCCGCCGGCGGCGGAGACAAGCACGTCAAACACTGCAGCGCCCGCGGCAACTTCCCGTGAGATCTTGGTCGTGAGGTCGAAAACCTGGCTGTCGCTCGCCTTCTCTTCGGCACTCTCTCGCATCTGGATAATCAACGACAGCATCTGTCCGAAAAGCAGAGCGGAACTCCGCTGGCTCATGGACGGCCTGTGCGGCAAGTCGTGATGACAGGCGATCAACCCCCACAATTGTCCACTCACGATGATCGAAATCGACATGGACGCGCCAACGCCCATGTTACGCAGATATTCGAGATGGATGGGGGAGACAGACCGCAACCGGCTTCCCGAAAGATCAAGCACGCCGGCCGGCGTGAGGGCCGCGTGCCCTACGATAGGTACGCCCGCGTCTGAAACGTCGGCAATCAGACGGATCGGATTTTCGACATAAAGGGCGCGGGCCTGTTTCGGTATATCGCTCGCGGGATAGCGAAGGCCCATGAAGGGCTCCTTGCCGTGCTTCACCGCTTCGGCAACAACCTCACCGCTGCCATCATGCTGAAATTGGTAAAGCATGACCCGGTCGAAACCCAACACCATCCGGACAAAGCGAACCGTCTGCTTGTAGATCGCCGTCATCGACGGCAGGTCACCAATCTGATCGATCGCCGTTCTGACATTGGCTATGTCATTCGCCATGCTCGCCAGCCGATCGGCAGGCTCGAATTCCATGACAATATGGCCATCCGAAATATGAACAGACACGTCGAAAAGCTTGTCAGTGGACTTCAATTCCAGTCCATACACGACCTCAACGCCACGGCGCGGCCGCAAGAATTGCAGCCGGTTGCGAATGGAGTGAATGGCTTCGCGCGGCAAGATCACTTCCGCCGACTGTCCAAGCAGATTGACCGCGCTGTCCGACGCAATCTCGTCAATGTTTTCGGAGGCCCATGAAATGATCCATTCGTTATCGACAGCCAGAAGATAGCCGAATTTCTGGACGCGTCCCAAAAGGTGGATGGGCTCTGCATCGCAACTTGTCAGATCAACTTCGTGAGCCATATGGCCGCATTCCTGTTTATTGCGCCCTGGACCCAGACAAATTCGTCCCCGACACGTGCATCTTTTTCATTACAACCGCCAAGGATAAACCCATATCCTCGCGCTTAAACCCCTGCCCGCTCAATCCAGCGCCGCAAGATATTCGTCAAACATGGCCTCGGCGGCATATGTCGCACGATCAATGCTTTTTCTTGACTGTTCGCGCGTCGAAAGCCAGTCAAGAAAGCTTCGCCAAAGCGGCAGGTCGCGGCCCTGCGAAAGAAAGTTCACGGGATGCGAAGCACCGTCTCTGCCAATCAGGGTGGCCAGATAGGCGCCGCCCAACCGCGAGCCTTCCAGCACGTAACAAATACCGGCAACAGAGGCGGTTTCATTTAAAAATGACATGTTTCGAGGCGCTGGCATGGGTACATTGAGGAGCTGGAAGTCCCGCGCAAGCTCGGCTGACCTCTTGCGATTATCTGAATCGGGGATCGATTGAAATTCCTGCGTGCTGGCAAGCCATGTCTCGACAGTCGGAAGAACACGCGCATGCATGGTGAGGAAGCGGACATACCCATCATGGGTCACGATAGAGCGATCAGCGACTCTCTCATCAAGCATGCGATGCAATTGATGAGTATGGTCTCTCAAGGCCTGCAGCAAAGTATTGTTCGACGGCCCTGCCGATGCGTTCGCGACTGTCATCTAGGCGGACATTCCTGCAGACGCCTGACGGGCAGCGCCGATGGCCTGCTGCAACCGCTGAGGATCAGACGGCTTGGTAATCACCTGTGCGCCGCTGTATCGGGTTGCCAGCTCATCGCTCTTGCTGTTCGCCGTATGGAAGATCAACGGCACGTTGCGACTTTTGAGCTGATCTGCGATCGGAAAGATCTCTCCATCGAGCAAGTTGACGTCGAGAAGCGCGACTTCAGGCGTAACGTCGTCGAGCAGCGAAGAGGCCTCCCGTATCGAGGGAAAAGGACCCACAACCTCAAGGCCGAGGGAGCTCACGACATCTTCAAGCATCCACGCGATCAATGGCTCGTCTTCCACGATCAGAACGCTCGATCTCAGCACTTTCATGCACTCCACTCCGTGTCGGGCTTTGAACCCTATTGACTCTATTCGTTCTCGAAAACGAACAAAGAAGCATTAAGTTCCTCCGAAGCCAGAAATAATTCCCCTGCAATTTCAACACCAAAATTAATATTCATGAACAATATGTTAATATTTTAAGAATAACGAATATCGGCAAGACAAAAAACAGCATTAGAAAAACATCAAAAAAGCATAGGACTTCAGGCGATACAACTTCGCATCAAGACGCTTCCGGCGCGCAGGAATTGCTGAAAGGCTCACATTCATAATGGCCTGCATTTCGCCGCGAAAGAACGCCGAAAAAAGAAAACCCTGGCGCAAAAAGCGCCAGGGCCAAACCTGCAATAGCCAGGGAGTTCGCAATCAGTCGACGTTGAACGCCAGCGGCTTGGCCTGGCGGATCGCCGGGTGGGCGGTCAGCTTGGCCAGAACCTCGTCCTTCACCTTCTCGTCGACATAGAGAAGCGCGATGGCGTCGCCGCCCTGCTTGTCGCGGCCGAGCTGGAAGTTGGCGATGTTGACGCCGCCTTCGCCCAGCGTCGTACCCATATAGCCGATCATGCCGGGAACGTCGGTGTTTGCGATATAGATCATGTTGGCGCCGACGTCGGCATCCATGTTGATGCCCTTGATCTGGATGAAGCGCGGCTTGCCGTCGGAGAAGACCGTACCGGCCACCGAGCGCGTCTGTGTCTCGGTCGTCACGGTCAGCTTGATGTAGCCGTCATAAACGCCGGTCTTGTCGCGCTTGACCTCGGAAACGATGATGCCCTTTTCCTTGACCATGATCGGGGCCGAAACCATGTTGACGTCGGCGACCTGCGGACGGATGAGACCAGCCAGCAGCGCGGAGGTCAGCGCCTTGGTGTTCATCGTGGCGGTGACGCCGTCGAACAGGATTTCGATTTCCTTGATCGGACCTTCCGTGACCTGACCGACGAAGGCACCGAGGCAATCCGCGAGCCGGATGAACGGCTTCAGGATCGGCGCTTCTTCAGCGGTGATCGAGGGCATGTTGATCGCGTTGGAGACGGCACCCTTGACGAGGTAGTCCGACATCTGTTCGGCAACCTGCAGGGCCACATTCTCCTGGGCTTCCGTGGTCGATGCACCAAGATGCGGCGTGCAGACGACGTTTTCCAGACCGAAGAGCGGGCTCTCGGTGGCGGGCTCGACCTCGAACACGTCAAAGCCGGCACCGGCGACATGGCCGGACTTGATGGCTTCGGCGAGCGCTGCCTCGTCAACCAGACCACCACGGGCGCAGTTGATGATGCGAACGCCCGGCTTCGTCTTGGCCAGCGCTTCCTTGTTCAGGATGCCGCGCGTCTTGTCCGTCATCGGCACATGCAGCGTGATGAAATCGGCGCGGGCGAGCAGATCGTCCAACTCGACCTTCTCGACGCCCATTTCCTGGGCGCGCTCCTTCGACAGGAAGGGGTCATAGGCAATGACATTCATGCGCAGGCCGATGGCGCGGGCGCAGACGATGGAGCCGATATTGCCGGCACCGATGACGCCGAGCGTCTTGCCGGTGATTTCGACACCCATGAACTTCGACTTTTCCCACTTGCCGGCCTGCGTGGAGGTGTCCGCTGCGGGAAGCTGACGGGCCACGGCAAACATCAGCGCGATGGCGTGTTCGGCGGTCGTGATCGAGTTGCCGAAGGGCGTGTTCATCACGATGATACCGCGCTTGGAGGCGGCCGGGATGTCAACGTTGTCGACACCGATGCCGGCGCGGCCGATAACCTTCAGATTGGTCGCAGCCGCGATCAGCTTCTCCGTCGCCTTGGTGGCCGAACGGATGGCAAGACCGTCATATTGCGGGATCAACTCGAGGAGCTTTTCCTTGTCCTTGCCGAGCTTCGGCATGAAATCGACATCGACGCCGCGATCGCGGAAGATCTGGACGGCGGTTTCCGACAGTTCGTCAGATACGAGTACGCGAGGTGCCATGGTGAGGCCTCCTGAAAAAGGGTCTATTCTCTGAAAGGGGAAAGTGACCCCGCCTGATCAGGCAGGGCCAGGATCGGCTCAGGCAGCAGCCTTGGAGAGCGTCGCCTTCTGGGTCTCGAATGCCCAGGTCAGCCACGGCATCAGCGCCTGCATGTCGGCGGTCTCGATCGTGGCGCCCGCCCAGATGCGAAGACCGGACGGCGCATCGCGGTAGGCGCCGATGTCATAGGCAACGCCTTCCTTGTCGAGCAGCGTCACGATGCCCTTGGCAAAGGCGGCCTGTGCGTCGGCATCAAGCGCCAGCACGTCCTTGTCCGCGATCGTCAGGCAGACCGAGGTGTTGGAGGCCGTTGCAGGATCCTTGGCGAGATTGGCGATCCATTCGTTTGCGGCGACGAAATCGGCAATGACCTTGGCGTTGGCGTCAGCCCGCGCCATCAGCGCCTTGAGACCACCGAGCGACTTCGCCCACTTGAGCGCATCAATGTAATCCTCGACGCAGAGCATGGACGGCGTATTGATCGTTTCGCCGGTAAAGATGCCTTCGATGATCTTGCCGCCCTTGGTCATGCGGAAGATCTTCGGCAGCGGCCAGGCCGGCGAATAGCTTTCCAGACGCTCGACAGCGCGGGGGCTGAGGATCAGCACGCCATGACCGCCCTCGCCGCCGAGAACCTTCTGCCAGGAGAAGGTGACGACATCGAGCTTGGCGAAGTCAAGGTTCTGCGCGAAAGCCGCAGACGTTGCGTCGCAGATCGTGAGGCCCTTGCGGTCGGCCGGGATGAAGTCGGCATTCGGAACGCGAACGCCCGAGGTCGTGCCGTTCCAGGTGAAGACCACGTCGTGATCGAAATTGATCTCGGCGAGGTTCGGCAGCTCGCCATACGGCGCTTCGAGCTTGCGGGCGTCCTTGAGCTTCAGCTGCTTGACGACGTCGGTCACCCAGCCGGCGCCGAAGCTTTCCCAGGCGACCATGTCGACCGGGCGCTCGCCGAGCAGCGACCAGAGCGCCATTTCGACGGCGCCGGTGTCAGAAGCGGGCACGATACCGATGCGGTAATCAGCCGGCACTTCGAGAATTTCGCGGGTAAGGTCGATGGCCTCTTTCAGCTTCGCCTTGCCAACCTTCGCGCGGTGCGAACGGCCGACGGGAGCATCGGAAAGTGCGTCGAGCGACCAACCGGGGCGCTTCGAGCAAGGGCCAGAAGAAAAATGGGTGTTGTTCGGGCGCACGCCCGGCTTTGCGGCGGTCTCAGCCATGTCAGTCTATCCTTCCAGATAGTTGGCTCCTCGTTGGGGAGGAGTGTCCCGCCGCTGGGAATATGGGAATCGGCCTTCACAGTCAAGCGCCCCATGACGCAAACGGCAAAATATTTGCCGCACCGGGAAAACAGGCTTCCAAACGCAAGAAAGCCCGCACGTGGCGGGCTTTCCGGATCAGGATCGCAGGATCTTACTTGTAGACCGGCAGCGGAGCCGGCGGAGCGGCGGCAATCTCGCCACAGCCGCCATTGCCGAACTGGTAGCGCAGACCGCCGCGAACTTCGTGGATGTCGAAGCCCTTGTCACGGCCGGGACCGACCTGAACGCCGGAATTGAAGCTGATGCTGTTGAACATCGGGCCGCCATTGACGTGACGGTAACGGTATCCGACGTCAGCCTTGAGGTTGCAGGTCAGATCGACGGAGGCACCGGCCATGAGGGCATAGGTGAAGCGCCAGCTGGAGGTGCCGCCGTGGATGAAGGTGCCGTCATCGTCGGAGTTCGACAGAACATCCCAATCGACATGCGACGCGCCGATACCGGCGCCGACGTAGGGCGTGACGCTGCCATAGGTGCCGAGGTCGAGATAGGCGTTGGCCAGAAGGCTGAAGAGCGTCATGTGCGAGATGTCGCGCGAGCTGCAGGGATTGCCGGTACCGCAGAAGCCGTCCGTGGAGCCGTTGAAGGTGGTGCGGAAGCTGTAGTCGAGCGTCACGTCGCTGCGCAGGTAGTTATTGAACTGGTAACCTGCACCGACGCCGATGGTGCCCGTGTTGTCCACCTTGGTTCTGGCGAACGTGTTGCCGCCGACATAACCGGTGGCGCTGTTGGTGATATCGTAGCCCGCGCCACGAATGTTCACGATGCTATAGGCGGCGTCGCCACGAAGATACCAGCCGCTGACGGAGGCAATCTGCACTTCCGGCGGCGGGGCCTGCACAACTTCGGGCTGGATGAGATCAGCGGCCTGGGCGTTTGCACCCATCATCACCGCAGCAAAGGCACTCCACATCAACTTTTTCATTTTTGTCTCCGGGATTCGGTTGTGCCGGCGGCTTGGCTCGCCGTCAGACCCATATCCCCGAAACTAAAACGCAAACGTTAAATTGAACTTAACCAAGAAAATTCACCATGCAGCTAAACCCACGGTTAAACATAGGCGGTTCGTTTGCCTGAGAAAAAAACGTCAATGCAAACGAAAAGAGCCGGCAAACTGCCGGCTCCTTGCAGGGATCGGGGATTTTCCGAGCACAAAAGACGAGCCTCAGGCCGCCCTGCAGGCCCCCGCGATGACATCCGTCAGATCGTTGACGATCCTCTCGATCTCACCACGATCATCGCCTTCCGCCATCACCCGGATCAGCGGCTCGGTGCCGGACGGACGAATGACGAGGCGCCCGCTCTTCTTCAGATCGGCTTCCGCAGCAGCGATCGCCTCCTTGACAACCTTGTTTTCAAGCGGCGAAGCACCTGAGAAGCGAACATTCTTCAGAAGCTGCGGCACCGGATCGAAGCGCCGGCAGACGTCGCTGACGGTTTTGCCCGTGCGCTTGACGCATGCCAGGACCTGCAGGGCGGCGACGAGGCCATCGCCGGTCGTCCCGAAATCCGAAAGCACCATATGGCCGGACTGCTCGCCGCCGACATTGAAGCCGAAATTGCGCATGTGCTCGACGACGTAGCGGTCGCCGACCTTGGTGCGGGCGAGCGTCAAGCCGCGCGCGTCGAGAAAACGCTCGAGGCCGAGGTTCGACATGATCGTTGCAACAATGCCGCCGCCACGCAGCAGCCCGTCATTGGCCCAGGTCTCCCCGATCAGCGCCATCAGCTGGTCACCGTCGATCTCCCTGCCCTTTTCGTCGATGATGATGACACGGTCTGCATCGCCATCGAGCGCAATGCCGATATCGGCCCGGACCTCATGCACCTTCTGCGCCAGCGCTTCAGGATGCGTCGAACCGCAATTGAGATTGATATTGGTGCCGTTGGGCTCGACACCCAGCGGCACAACTTCCGCGCCCAGCTCCCACAGAACGGCGGGCGCCACCTTGTAGGCCGCACCATTGGCGCAATCGATAGCGATCCGCAGGCCCTTCAGCGTCACGTCGCGCGGCAGGGTGCGCTTGGCATGCTCGATATAGCGGTCATGCACGCCGTCAATGCGCTTGGCCCGGCCGATATGGTCTGGCGCGGCAAAGTGGGGCGACATGTCCTGATCGAGCAGCGCCTCGATTTCGCGCTCGATATCATCCGAAAGCTTGTAGCCGTCCGGCCCGAAAAGCTTGATGCCATTGTCCTGATAGGGATTATGGGACGCGGAAATCATCACGCCCACATCCGCGCGCAGCGATCGCGTCAGCATGGCGACGGCAGGTGTCGGAATAGGGCCGAGAATGAACGCATCGACACCGGCCGCGGTGAACCCCGCAACCATGGCATATTCGAGCATGTAGCCCGAAAGACGTGTATCCTTGCCGATGACCACCCGGTGCCGATGACCGCCGTTGCGGAACATCTTGCCGGCGGCCATGCCGACCTTCATTGCAGTTTCCGCTGTCATCGGGGCACGGTTGGCCTGTCCACGGATTCCGTCCGTGCCGAAGTAACGTCTTGTCATGATGCGCTGTCCATCCGATCTCTGCGAGCCCCGAAAGGGCCATTTCCGATCACGTCCTTAGTGAGCCCCATGCGACACGGCAAGATCATACGCGTGATCCGGGCCCGGATTTGCTGTGTCTTTGCCATAAAATGCTGCGAACGCCTCATCAAATTCAGAAACGCGGCAAAATATCCCGTTATGAAACGAGACGAGGCCCGGCGTTGTTACGCCGGGCCTCGATTGATCCGATTTCAGGTTCTGAAAGATCAGAACTTGATGTTGTAGGAAGCGCCCAGCGCGTAGGCCCAGCTTCCAGAGGTCGTTGCGTTGAAGGTCGCGCCCTTGGCGACCGACTGGCTGCCGCCCGTGATGTAGGTGACGCCCGCGCCCAGCTTAAACTGGCCAGGACCTGCGTTGATCAGCGCGCCAGCGCCGAACGTCCAGGTATCCGTCTGGATATCTGCGCCCGAACCGACGCCCTTGTCCCAGGTGACGTTCAGCGTGCCGGAAACCGTGTCGTTGAACTTGTGGCCGACGCCGCCCTGAATGGTCCAGCCGTCGTTCCAGAAGAACTTGTCGGACTTCGGAGAGCCGGCAACGGTGTAATTGAGGGTCTGGAGAACGCTCCAGTCGGTCCACTCAACCGAGCCGTAGACCAGCCAGTCAGGCGCGATGCCGGACTGCACGTAGACCTTGACCGACTGCGGCAGTGTGCCGGAACCGGTTGCAGCGACGCGAGCCGGAAGCAGGGGGTTGGCAGCCAGAGCGATGTTCGAGAAGGTGAAGCTGCCGCCAGCGTTATGCTTGACTTCCGAACGGTACATGACCGAAGCGCGCAGAGCATATTCCGGGATTTCGTAAGCAGCGCCGAGGCGGTAGCCGACCGAACCGTCATCCTTGAAATTCAGCGTACCCGTCAAGGACTGAGCGGTGTACGAGAAATCTTCCAGGAAAAGACCGCCGAGAACGTGGAACTTGCCCTGGCCGGCATCGAATTTCACGTCGCAGGTCGCGCCGTATTCGTTGCTGGTGAAGCCCTTGGAGATCGTGTAGTTCGCGTTGGCGCGGCCGCCAGCGAGAATCGAGTTAGTCAGTTCGGCGTTGCGCGCATCGGTCCCATAGGACGCGCCAGCGCCAAAGGACTGCGTGTAGGTCAGCGCGCAACCGAACACGTCAACCGGACGTACGGCCACTGCGATATTCGGGATCCAGTAGTCGTCCGTGAACTTGCCGTCGTTCGTCTTCTGCCCGTTGATCGTGTCATACTTGACCTGCGGCGCTACGTAGATGAAGCCGGCGTCAATATTCGCCTTGCCACCGTCGAAGAGAACGTCCGTGTTTGCGTCGCCGCGCGAGAAGCCGCCAGCAAAAGCAGAGCTTGCGCAAAGAACTGCGCCAAGTGCTGCAACAACGCTGATTTTCATATTTCTGTTGATCATCAAGATCCTCCCTCAGACTGCCGGGAAGAATATCGAGGCCGCTGAGACACGCAACCCCTCCGACATCAGACGGTCCAATTTGCAACACAAAAAAAACTTACGTAAGCCACGATTGAAAGACCTTTATTTAAAGTTCATTTAGAATTTAATTTCGTAATTTCCATTTTTGTGTGCCTATAATGGTAATTTTTTCCAAAAAATTGCAAGCTGTTGCAGTTGAGCGACGGCATGAGAATTATCAAAACGGTGTACTAAAAAAGCCCGCAACGTCACCATTGCGGGCCTTATTTCGGCTTACAGCAGCCTTGGTTATTGCGGCTGCGGCTCAAGGCCCTCATCAGGCTTCGGTTTTGATTCTGTTCGCCCGCCGGCGGAGGGAACGGCCGACCCGCGGCTGGGCGGCGTATCGTCACCAAGATCGCGCGACGGCTTCTCCCCCTTCAGCAACTGCTTGATCTCATCGCCGGTCAGCGTTTCATATTCCAGCAAGCCTTCGGCACAGGCGACAAACCCATCGTGATATTCCGTCAGGATTCGCTTAGCATCCGTATAGGCCTCATCAATCAGGCGGCGCACTTCGCTGTCGATCTTCTGTGCCGTTGTCTCGGAGACGTTCTTCGACTGCGAGACGGAATGACCAAGGAAGACCTCCTGCTGGTTCTCACCATAGGCGACCTGACCGAGCTCGTCGGAGAAGCCCCATTGCGTGACCATGGCGCGGGCCAGCTTGGTGGCCTGCTCGATATCCGAGGATGCACCCGAGGTGATGTTCTCCTTGCCGAAGGTAATTTCTTCAGCCACGCGGCCGCCCATCATGATGGCGAGGCGTGAGATCATCCACTTGTAGCTCATCGAATAGCGATCGCCTTCCGGCAGCTGCATGACCATGCCGAGCGCGCGGCCGCGGGGAATGATCGTCGCCTTGTGAACCGGGTCGGCGACCGGAACATGCATGGCAACGATGGCGTGGCCGGCTTCGTGATACGCCGTCAGCTTCTTTTCGGCTTCGGTCATGGCGGACGTGCGGCGTTCCGCACCCATCATGATCTTGTCCTTCGCGTCTTCAAACTCCTGCATGGTAACGAGACGCTTGTTGCGCCGTGCCGCCATCAGGGCTGCTTCGTTGACGAGGTTCATCAAATCGGCGCCCGAGAAACCGGGGGTGCCGCGTGCCAGAACCTTGAGGTCGACATTCGGTGCCAGCGGCACGTTGCGCACATGAACCTTGAGGATACGCTCGCGGCCGACGATGTCCGGGTTCGGCACGACGACCTGACGGTCGAAGCGGCCGGGACGCAGAAGCGCCGGGTCAAGAACGTCGGGACGGTTGGTCGCCGCGATCAGGATGATGCCTTCGTTCGCTTCAAAGCCGTCCATCTCGACCAGCAGCTGATTGAGCGTCTGTTCGCGTTCGTCATTACCGCCGCCAAGACCGGCGCCGCGATGGCGGCCGACGGCGTCGATTTCGTCGATGAAGATGATGCAGGGCGCATTTTTTTTGGCCTGCTCGAACATATCGCGGACGCGGCTCGCACCGACGCCGACGAACATTTCAACGAAGTCCGAGCCGGAGATCGTGAAGAACGGCACGTTGGCCTCACCGGCGACAGAGCGCGCCAGCAGCGTCTTACCCGTGCCCGGAGGGCCGACGAGAAGAACGCCGCGCGGGATGCGCCCGCCGAGACGCTGGAACTTCTGCGGATCGCGCAGGAATTCCACGATTTCCTCGAGATCCTGCTTGGCTTCGTCCACGCCGGCGACATCGTCAAACGTCACGCGACCATGCGCTTCGGTCAGCAACTTGGCCTTTGATTTGCCAAAGCCCATCGCACCGCGCGAACCGCCCTGCATCTGCCGCATGAAGAACAGCCAGACGCCGAGGATCAGGATCATCGGGAGCAGCGTTCCGAGATAGGACAGGAAGCCCGAGGAGCCGTCGTTTTCCGGACGAACCGTCACGACCGTATTCTTCGCCTGCAAACGGTCGACAAGCTGATCATCGATGCCGGGCGCATAGGTCTGGAACGTCGCCCCGTTTTCCGTGTAGGAGCCGGTGATGCGATGACCGGTGATCACGACGTCTCGAATGCGGGATGCATCGGCGTCACGCAGGAATTGCGAATAGGGAATTTCACGTGAACCTGTCTGCGCTGGCGCCGATTGGAACATCGTGAACAGCGCGATCAAAAGCAGCGCTATGATTGCCCAAAGGGCGAAATTACGTAAATTAGGGTTCATTGAACTCCCCGGTCATGTGTCGCAGCGTCTGAAACCGCTGTCATTCTCGGCCTTAACATAGGTCCCGCGTGTGTCCTTGCCAAGGCGAGATGGCAACGGTCACGGCAAATAGTATACGAAAAGCGCAACAACGCGGATCGCGAGCCTTGGTGACACCCGCGCCGGGCAAAATAGGAGCCGCATCGATAGCCGGTCAGGAACGGAACGGCAGGCCCGGAAGCATCGGAGCCATACCCACCTTTCGCCCATTCTCTCGCGCCATCTCATCGTAGAACAGATAGAAAAGCACGGCGGCAAGAAACAATGCCAGCACCCAGAGGGCAATCGATTTCAAACGCATCGTCCAACTCCATACAAGACGAAGAACACGTCCGACAAGCACCCGCCTGCCTGGCGACACGAACACCCCAGCCTGGCGGTTTTCGAACGGGGAACATCTAGCTTCCGCTTCGAAAGGCTATCGGCATTCCTTTTACCGACTAATCGGCAATGTTTCGAGCCCGCCACTAACAAAACAGGGGAAAACCGGACGGCCCGTCAACGCGCAAACGGCGTCCGCCAGCGGCAGATCAAAACAGGACAGTACGGTCTCAAAGGGCGCAAGGTAGGGCACTGCCCTCACCCCGCTCCCTTGGAGGCCAAGGGCAGCGAGATCCGGCAGGGCCGAAAGCGCGCGCTGGGCAATCCCCGGCGGCACGTTTCCGGCGGCGCTGGCCACCGCGGCTGAAGCCATCAGCGCCGTCTGGGAGCCCCTGCCGGCGATCCGGAAACGTCCGTCCCAGATCGCGTCCCCGTCTGCAGAAACGGTTTCAGATGTCAGGTTGCGCAGGTCGCGGCCGATATGGATGGTTTGCCGCCGGCGCTCCACCACCGTTCGCCCCAGCGAGACCGCGACGCGCGGCGCATCTGTGCGCAGATCGGCAAGCAGGCGATCGAGCTGTTCCCGCCCCGGCAGATGCTCCTGCCCTCCCGCCACGGCAATGAGCGTCGCGATGGCGAGACACGTGATCTCTTCCTCCGCCTCTGCACGGTCGAGCGCGAAAAGCATTGGCATCGGCATCCGCACATGCTCGGCGACGTAGTCGGCTGCAGCCTGCGACAGCGCCAGGCGCTCGCACGCAGCCACCGAAATCTCGTCGGCTCCCAGAACGAATTGCGCCGACTGCCGGACCCGAGCACGCTCGAACAGCGGGTTGCTGTTGCTCGGATCGTCGACCCATTCGATCCCGCGCTCCCCGAGAAAGGACCGGATCGCCGCACGGCTCACGGACAGAAACGGACGATGCACCGGCATGGCGCCGAAAAACAACGCGGCGGGGGCAATGCCGGCCAAACCGCGATTGTCGGCCTCGCGACGTCGGCGGCGCATTTCCACGGTTTCGAGTTGATCGTTGAGCGTATGCGCCGTGACAAGGCAGCCGGCCCTGAATGCGCGCGCGCCTTCGGCCAGAAGCCGGTAACGCGCGAGCCGTGCGGCCGCGCTCAGTCCCGTTCTCGGCTTTTCCCCCTGCCAGACGAGTGTCCTGTGGGGAATGGACAGGGTATGGCAGAATCGCTCCACAGCGGCCGCCTCGCCGGCCGAACCTGAGCGCAGGGCGTGATCGACGGTGAGGGCCACGAGCCGCACACGCTGACCGTGAGTAGAGGCTACGTCGTGCAGGCAGGCCAGAAGACCGAGTGAATCGCTGCCGCCCGAGACGGCAACCGCCACGGTCACCCCATCCGGCAAGCCATCGAGATAGCGGCTGGCCGCATCAAGCGGCGACGAGGTCAGGCAGTCGCTCAGCCCACCGGGCATGAAAGACGGGACTGTTCGGACGATACCTTGCTGATCACGGCCTTCGACGCCTTCGGGTAGCGCTTCGGGATCTCGCGGAAGGTGGCGCAGGCAGTCTCCTTGTTGTCGAGGGCTGCCAGCGACATGCCGAGCTTCAGCAGGATGTCCGGAGCCTTCGGCGACTGGCCGTAGGACTTGAAGGCATTGAGGAAGGTCTTGGCCGCGTCGTTGTAATGACGCTGGGAATATTGCGCTTCACCCAACCAGAACGACGCATCGGCGGCCTTGCCGCTGCCTGGGAACGCGTCGAGATAGGTTTTGAACCCCTTCTCCGCTTCGGAATAATTGCCGCTGAGGATCGACTGATAGGCCTGCTGATAGCTCTGTTCCGCAGTCGGCGCAGCGCCCGTCGCCGAAGCCTTGGGGGTGATCGACGCCTGCTCCATCGGCTTTGCAGCCGAAGAGGCAGCTCCTGCCTGCGCCGCTGCGGCCGGTTGCCTGGGGCCGCTCGTGGCGGGCGGCAGGCCCGGCTTCACGCCCGGCAGGGTGTCGGCTGAATTGTCGGCGGGGTTGCGCGTCGTTTCAATGATCCTGCCGTCGCCATTGAAAATCAGACTGCCGAGCGTACCGGGCTTCATGTTGGCCATCTCGTTCGGCGCGTTGACCGCCGGCTGTCCGGTCGGCGCGGCAGTCTGATTTGCAATGGTCGGATCGGTCGCGGGCTGCGCTGCCGCGGGAATGCCGGCCGTGTCGCCGACGCTGTCCTCGCCGATCTGCGCGGAAGGCTCGGCTGCCGCCTGCTCGACCGTCTTCGGCTCCGACGGAGCCGCCGCTGCCGCGGAAGACGGGTCGGAGGCGGCCGCAGAGGCCGCTTCCTTGTTCGATTGCGAGCCGGCCGGCATCTCGAGTTCAGTCTTCTTGCCGGAAGACTTCTTCTCAAGCTGCTGGAAGCGGAACTCGTTGTCCTCCTGGGTCTTGCGGAGCTGTTCCTGCATCTGCAGAACCTGGAAGTTCATGTCCTCGATACGGCCCGTCAACTGCCGGACAGTCTCCTGCAATTGCTGGATCTGCACCTCAGCAGTCGATGCCTGCACATTGATGGCTGCGGAAGGTTGCGCCGCAGGCCGCCCTTGCAGCCAGTTCCCCAGTGTCCCGGCGTGAGCGCCTCCTGCCCCCGCAAGGACAGCGGCCATCGCGCCAGCCAAAACCAGTCTTTTCATCATCACCTCAAATGATTCGCGGAATCTATGCTCAACACGCCGCCAACATCGCCGATTGGGGACAAAAAGCAATGAAACTCTGGCCAAACTATGGAGAAAAATGCCCGCCCACACGGGATTGGCGCCATTCCGAGCGGGAGCATCGCCGTCGCCTCCAGCCGCTTGTTGTACCGGCATGCCTGATCCGTATGCTCTCTTTGAGACAGGTCCAACGGTTCCGATCCAGGGCCTGCGCCGGTGCAGCAAAAGCTGGCGACAAACAAAAAGGGCGGCCCCGAGGCCGCCCCTGACACCGGTCGATCTTTCGACCGTGGAATTACATGCCGGCGCCGCCGAGAACGGTAACAGCGCGGCGGTTCTGCGACCAGCAGGAGATGTCGTCGCAGGTCGCAACCGGACGTTCCTTGCCGTAGGAGATCGTCCGCATGCGGCTGGCCGGTACACCGCGCGAAACCAGATAGTCGCGCGCTGCATTGGCGCGGCGTGCGCCGAGAGCAAGGTTGTATTCGCGCGTGCCGCGTTCGTCGGCATGGCCTTCGACAGTGATCTTGTAGTTCGGATACTTGGCGAGCCACTGGGCCTGACGGTCAAGCGTCTGCTGGGCGTCTGCGCGGATCGACGAGGAGTCCGTATCGAAGAAGATGCGGTCGCCGACATTGACCGTGAAGTCCTGGCTGGAACCCGGCTTGGCATTCGCACCGTTGGCGCCGTTTGCGCCGAGGCCGAGATCGGCAGCGTTGTTCGGCAGGCCCTTCTTGGAGGCGCAGCCCGCAAGCGACAGTGCCATGAAGGTGGCAATGATGACGGGATTGCGCGCCAGCTTCTGCATGCCGTGAGCGCTCAGGCTAGAAATGTGGCTCATCGCCAGTCTCCTTGGGATATTGGAATCGAGGTTGCCGGAACGTAACATTCTTCAGTTAACCGGTGTTCAACATTTATGGTTAACAAAGCGTTAAAAGAGCCCTCAATCCCTTGATATTCAGGTGATTGAGGCAAGAACGTGGCGTCAGCGCGAAACTGGCCGGACATCCCGGACGGCAATCGAAAAAACAAAGGCCGCGCGAATTTCTTCACGCGGCCCGATGGTGTCAGAGGGCGCCGCTCAGTCGAGTAGCGGCGACCAGGCGGGATCCGAGCCATAGGCGGGCGTCGGGATCTGCTGTTCGTTATAGCCAGAAAGATCGATCGAATAGAGATGCGGACCTGCCTCGCCGGCGTTCTGGCGGAAGAACATGATGACGCGGCCGTTCGGGGCCCAGGTCGGGCCTTCGTTGTGGAAGTTCGTCGTCAGGATACGCTCTCCCGAACCGTCCGGCTTCATCACTCCGATCGAGAACTTGCCGCCCGCCTGCTTGGTGAAGGCGATGAGATCGCCGCGCGGCGACCAGACCGGCGTCGAATAGGAGCCGTCGCCATGCGAGATGCGCGTCTGGCCGGAGCCATCGGCGTTCATGACATAGATCTGCTGGCTGCCGCCGCGGTCGCTTTCAAAAGTCACGCGCTTGCCATCCGGCGAATAGGAGGGCGACGTGTCGATGGCGGCCGTGGACGTCAGACGCGTCGTGGTGCGCGAGCGCAAGTCCATGGTGAAGATGTTGGCGTTGCCGCCCTCTTCCAGGCTCATGATCACGCGCTGGCCATCCGGCGAGAAGCGCGGCGAGAAGGTCATGCCGGGGAAATTGCCGACCACTTCGCGCTGTCCGGTTTCCAGCTGCAGCAGGTAAACCCGCGGCTGGTTACCTTCGAACGACATGTAGGTGATTTCCTGATGGTTCGGCGAGAAGCGCGGCGTCAGAACGATATCGTTGGAATTGGTGATGGAGCGGACGTTGTAGCCGTCCTGGTCCATGATCGCGAGCTGGCGCTTGCGGGCATTCTTCGGCCCGCTTTCGGCAACGAACACGATGCGCGTGTCGAAATAGCCCTTCTCGCCGGTGATCTTTTCATAGATCGCATCGGCAATGATGTGGGCGACGCGGCGATAGTTTTCCGGCTGGGTGAAATACTGCTGGCCGATCATCTGCTGGCCCGCGAACGTGTCCCACAGGCGAAACTCGGCGCGCAGGCGGCCATCGGCCTCCTTGACGACCTGACCGGTCACAAGCGCCTGTGCGTTGATCGTGCGCCAGTCCTGGAAGCGCGGCGCGGCGTTCGGGTTCGTGATCTTTTCGATGAAGGCCTTGCTGTCGATCGGCGCGAACAGACCGGACCGCTTCAGGTCGGCGGCGACCACGTCGGAGATCTGCTTGCCGACGCCGTCCTTCGCCAGAAAGTCGGTAATCGCTATCGGCAGCGGCGTGACATTGCCCTTGTTGATGTTGATCTCGACGACGGCATGGGCGGGGTTGGCCGCGAGCGCGAAGAGCGCCCCCATCATGAACAGTGTCCGGATTATCATGCTTTTCATCGTGTCTCTCGCTCTCAAATGGTCGAGGCCGGGTTAAGTTCGGTTTACATGAAGTCGCTCGGGTCGAAATTCACGACCACATCGCTCCACGTGTCGTATTTGTCAGCCGGTAGACTGGTAAATGGGGCGGATTTCAGGATGGCGCGCTTGGCGCTCGAGGCCAGAACGTCGCGCGAGCTGCCATCGCCACCCGTCACCGTCACCTGCGGGTCGCCCACAATCTCGCCGCTGCGGTCGAGATGGAACGAGACGCGGATGCGGATATTCTGCGCGTCCATCATGCCCGGAATGACGTTCCAGTTGTTCTGGATCGCGCCCTTCAGGGCATCGAGTTCGCTCTGAGACAGCTTGCCTGCACCGATCGTCTTCTTGCCTCCAAGAGATGCCTCCTGGTTGGACCGCTTCGCCCCGCCGCCGGACGCATCCTCCTTGTTCAAAAGAGCGGACACTTCGTCAGCCAGCTTGTCGGTTTCACGCGAGGACGCGGACTTGGCGGTTTCCTTTTTTTCCTTGTCCTTGCCGGTCTTCGAGTCGGAACTTGCCGTCTTGGTGTCGGACTTCGACTGGCTCTTGGCATCCGTCTTCGTGTCCGACTTGGAATCAGACTTCGTATCCGGCCGCGGCTTCGGCTCAACCTTCGCTTCCTTCTGCTCAGGCTTGGGCTTGTCTTCCGGCTTCGGCTTTTCCTGGGGCGTCGGTTCCTTTTTCGGCTCGTCCTTCGGCTTGTCCGGCGTCGGCTTCTTGGTCGGCACAGGCAGTGCGTCCGGCGACGGCGAATCGTCCGACTTCTCCGGCTGCTCCTGCGTCTTCGGCTCGGGCTTGGGCTCAGGCTTCGGCGGCGTCGGTTCCGGTTTGGGCGGTGTGGGTGCAGGTGTCGGCTTCGGCGGGGTCGGCTCGGACTTCGGCGGCGTGGGCTCAGGCGTCGGCACAGGCACGTCGGCCGGCTGCGGGGCTGCCGTCTGCTCCTTCTGGATCTCCTTGACGTTGTTCGTCTGGGTATCCTTGGCCGCTTCCGCCGGCTTCGGCGCGGCAGCAACTTCGGTGTTCTGCGGGCGCTGCGTCGGCGTCGGCGTACTCTTCAAATCGACATTGTTCTCGCCGGTATTCTCGGCATTGTCGACCTTGTCCTGACGCTTCGTGGCCTTGGGCGACGACTTCTCCTTCAGCGGCGCGGTCTTTTCGCCCTGCTGGATATTCGTGAACTGCTCGATCGGTACGATATCGACAGGCAGCGATTCCGTCGGCTGCACCTCGAGCGGGGGCGGAGAGCCCAACGAGATCAGCGCGATCGCAAGAACGACCGCGTGAATCAACGCCGATGTGACAACACTGCCCCTCATCGTCTTCGCTTACTTGTCCTGCTTCTGGGCCGTGACCAGCCCGATATTCTTGTAGCCGGCAGCCGAAATGGCTGCCATGACCTGCATGACCGTGCCATAGCCGGCGTTCATGTCGCCGCGCACGAAAATGCGCTCCTCGTAACCCGTCTTCGAGATCGCCTGCAGCTTCGGGATCAGCTCATCGATCTGGATCGGCGTTTCCTGCAGATAGATCGCGCCGTCCTTGTTCACAGAAATGGTGATCGGCTGCGTCTCCGCATTCATTTCCTTGGCCTTGGTCTGCGGCAGGTCGACCGGTACGCCAACCGTCATCAGCGGTGCCGCCACCATGAAGATGATGAGCAGCACGAGCATGACGTCAACCATCGGCGTGACGTTGATTTCGGCAATCGGGCCACCGCCCTTGCCGCCACGACGGCGTCCGCCCCTGCGTCCGCCGCCACCGCCCTTGCCTGAGCTGACTGCCATACCCATCGGAAAACTCCTTCAGCAATTCCAGCAAAACATTGAGTGGGTTTTACGTTCGGAATTGCGATATTCTTGCGGTTCGAACCGGACGCGCTGAGCGGCGGCCTTCATGACTTGCCGGCCTTATTGTGCAGCCTGGCCCGGGCGCGACGATTGCAGCTTCTCGTCGATCTGGCGCGACAGGATGGCCGAGAACTCGTCGGCAAAGCCCTCCATGCGCGACGTCAGCTTGCCGGCATCGCCCGAGAGCTTGTTGTAGGCGATAACGGCCGGGATAGCGGCGACGAGACCGATGGCGGTCGCCAGAAGTGCTTCCGCGATACCGGGAGCAACGACTGCGAGGTTCGTCGTCTTGGAACCGGCGATCGACTGGAACGAGGTCATGATACCGACAACCGTCCCGAAGAGACCGACGAAGGGAGCCGCCGAACCGATGGTGGCGAGCGAACCGAGGCGGCCCTCGAGATATTCGGATTCGCGCGAGAGCGTGACATCCATGGCGCGATCGATACGCATCTGCAGGCCGATGGGCGAACGCGCGCCGCGCTCGAAGGACTTCTTCCACTCGCGCATGGCGGCGACGAAGATCGCGCTCATGCCGGCGGCAGGACGCTCCGACAGGCTGCGGTAAAGCTCTTCCAGCGATTGACCTGACCAGAAGACCTGCTCGAAATTGTCGAGCTGGCGGCGCGTCTTGCGGAAGGTGACCGCCTTGTCGATAACGATAGCCCAGGTCCAGACCGACGCGGACAGCAGGCCGAGCATGACCAGCTTGACGACGATGCCTGCCTGCATGAAGAGCGACCAGAGGCTGACCTCGCTCACTGCGCCCAAAGCTGCCTGTTCCATGTTCTAGCGTCCTTCGAATCCAAACGCCCGGCTTTGGACCGGGCGGCGAAAAAATTTGTCTCAATATGCCGGCAGCAGCCGCTCTTCGCTCTTAGCGCCCATGCTCGACTAGCCTCTTTGCTGCCAAATTTGGTTAAAGGAAGGCGTGGCTTCACCGGCATTCGATCGAATTCATCAAGACACCATTATGGTTAACACTTGGTTATGAAAACGCGATGCAGCGCAGCATTTGCGTTTTGAGAAACGTCACCGCAGCATAATCATGCCTCGCATCAGTTCCCTCCCCTAACATCCTGCCAAAAGATCGAGCATCGGGACGGAAACGGCATGCATATTCTCATCACCGGCAATCAGGGCTTCATCGGCCCCGTTCTGACAAGGCTGGCGCGCGAAGCGGGGCACCGGACGACCGGGCTCGACATCGGGTATTTCGAGGACTGCGTCTCGCCCCTCACGCCGGACATTCTCCCCGACCGGCAGATCGTTCGCGACATCCGCGACGTGAAAGCTGAAGATCTCGAAGGCGTCGATGCCGTCATCCATCTGGCAGGCCTTTCCAACGACCCGATGGGCGCGCTGAACCCGGATCTGACATACGACATCAATCTCGAAGCGACGGGCCGGCTCGGCGAACTGGCTCGGGACGCAGGCGTCTCCCGCTTCATCTTCGCCTCCTCCTGCTCCATCTATGGAGCGGCCGGTAACGAAGGCGCGCTGGACGAGACTGCCGCCTTCAATCCGGTTTCTGCCTACGCCATCTCCAAGGTCCGCTCCGAAGAGCGGCTCTCAGCGCTGGCCAGTGACACCTTTTCCCCCGTCTTCATGCGCAACGCCACCGCCTATGGCGTCAGCTCCCGCACCCGCTTTGATCTCGTCGTCAACAATCTCTCCGGCTGGGCGCATACCGCCGGCATCATCAAGGTCATGTCGGACGGCACGCCCTGGCGGCCGCTGGTGCATATCGAGGACATTTCCCGCGCAGCCCTTGCCGCCGCGACCGCCCCGCGCGAGACGATCCACAACCAAGCCTTCAATGTCGGCCGCAATGACGCGAACTACCAGGTCCGCGACATTGCCCAGGCCGTCAAGGCGGCCTTTCCCGCCGCCAATCTCGAAATTACCGGCGAAACGGGCGGGGATCCGCGCTCCTACAAGGTCGATTTCACCAAGGCGCTGACGAAACTGCCGGGCTTTGCCCCCCAATGGACGTTGGAAAAGGGCGTCGAGGAGATCGCCCGCTTCCTGAAAGACAACGGCCTGAGCGATGGCACCTTCGACAACCGCCTCTTCATCCGCCTCAAGCAGCTGAAATACGGACTGGACAGCGGCGCACTGGACGCTAGCCTGCGACGCACAGACAGGCCGCTTTAAACGATAGCGGCTGAGGCATGCAGGGAGGAGATGTGGATGGATTGCGATCTGCTGGTGATCGGCGGCGGACTGGCTGGCCTTGTGGCCGCAACGGAAGCGACCGCGCGCGGCCTCAAGGTCATTGTCCTCGATCAGGAAGGCGAGCAGAACCTCGGCGGACAGGCCTTCTGGTCGCTGGGCGGTCTCTTCTTTGTCGACAGTCCCGAACAACGCTTCATGCGCGTCCGCGACAGCCTCGATCTCGCCCGCCAGGACTGGATGGGTTCCGCACAGTTCGACCGGCCGGAAGACCATTGGCCGCGCCAATGGGCGGAAGCCTATCTCAACTTCGCCGCAGGCGAGAAACGCGCATGGCTGCATTCGCTCGGCATGCGCTGGTTTCCGGTCGTCGGCTGGGCGGAGCGCGGCGGCTCGCTCGCCAACGGCCACGGCAATTCCGTCCCCCGCTTTCATATCACCTGGGGCACCGGCCCCGGCGTGCTCGACCCCTTCGTCCGGCTCGCCCGCGAGGCCGAAAAGAAAGGCCTGCTCTCCTTTCGGTTCCGTCATCAGGTCGATGAACTCATCACCACCAACGGCGCCGTCACCGGCGCACGCGGCACACGGCTTGCACCCGACCCGGTCCAGCGCGGCGGCAAGAGCAATCGCGATCCCATCGGAGATTTCGAAATCTCGGCCGGCGCAACACTGGTCGCCTCCGGCGGCATCGGCGGCAACCACGATCTGGTGCGCAAGAACTGGCCGGTGGACCGCCTGGGCAAGCCGCCGGAATTCATGGTTGCGGGCGTGCCCGCCCATGTCGACGGCCGCATGATTGCGATCACGCAAGCCGCGCGCGGCTCCGTCATCAATGCCGACCGCATGTGGCACTATACCGAGGGCCTGCGGAACTGGGACCCGATCTGGCCGAACCACGGCATCCGCATCCTGCCCGGCCCCTCCTCGCTCTGGCTGGATGCCGAGGGCAACCGCTTTCCCGCGCCCGCCATGCCCGGCTTCGACACGCTGGCGACGCTGAAGGCCATCAAGGCGACCGGCTACGACTACAGCTGGTTCATCCTCACCAAGGCGATTATCAAGAAGGAATTCGCGCTCTCAGGTTCCGAACAGAACCCGGACCTGACCGGCAAGGACATTCCCCTCCTCCTGAAACGCCTCGGCAAGGAGCCCAACGCCCCGGTCAAGGCCTTCATGGACAAGGGCGCCGATTTCGTCGTCCGCAACAATCTCGAAGACCTCGTCGAAGGCATGAATGCGCTGTCCGGCGAACACCGCCTCGACACCAAGCGCATCCGCGCCGTGGTCGAAGCCCGCGACCGCGAGATCGACAACACGTTCTCCAAGGATGCGCAGGTGACCGCCATCCGCGGCGCGCGCAACTATCTTGGCGACAAGATCATGCGCACCGCCAAGCCCCACCGCCTGCTCGACCCGACAAAAGGCCCGCTCATCGCCGTGCGCCTCAACATCCTCACCCGCAAGACGCTGGGCGGCCTCCAAACCGATCTCCAAGGCCGCGTGCTGGAAGAAAACAGCAACATCGTCCCCGGCCTCTACGCCGCCGGCGAAGTCGCGGGCTTTGGCGGTGGCGGCTATCACGGGTATAATGCGCTGGAGGGGACGTTCCTCGGCGGGTGTATATTCTCCGGACGCGTGGCAGGGCGGAGTGTGGGGAAGTAGGCTCAGCTCAGCCAAGCGCTCCGGTCCGTCAGCATGGCCACATGACCAAAATGCGCTGTTCTCGCGACATGCCGCTTGTCGGCAGTCACAAACACGGCACCGAGTTCAATAGCCATTGCGTGGTAAATCGAGTCCTGCAGCGAAGGATATCCGGCTTTCGGCGAACCGTCCGTCGCCATTCTCTGCGCCGTCAAAATCGTTGCGAGATCAGGTTCCAGAAGACGCATGCCGGCCGAACGTTGAACCGCGAGCAGGCGATGAACATCCTCGAAGGGAACGCCATAATGAAGCGCAGCACTGAGCGCTTCATATAACAGCAGACTCGGCGCAACGATCTGCAGTCCGCTTTCGAGCGCGTGGCGAAAGAGAGCAATCGCCTCCGGCTTGTCTGGTTCATTGAGAAATAGCTTATTGAAGACCGACGCATCGACGACGATCATCGGGGTCGATCTTCATGCCGCGCAACAACACTTGCGTCCCGCTCCTGCCTGATACGCCGCAGAATCTCGACGCTGTCTTCGCCCTTGGTTCCGTACGACGGCAGATTGTCCAAGGCATCCAGCGCACGCTGGCGCGCATCGCGCAGCAGCGCGTCCGCAATCGCCTTTTCCACAAAGCGCGAGCGTTTCGACGCAGGCACGACATCTTCAAGCTCCGCCTTCAGAGACTTGGAAATCGTGAATGCCGCTCTTTCCTTGTGATCGTTCACGGATTCGCTCCCTATTTGTGTGCATAATATCATACACAGAAAAAGCGACAAAGAGGACTAAACCTGATCCTCCGCCACGATCCGCGACGGATCGAACACGGCGTGGATCGGCAATATCTCACGCGATGCAAACAGCCCGGCGATCTCATACGGATCTGCCGCATTGAACGCCTCGATCGCGGCCTCATCGGCGGCTTCCATCACCATCCATGTGCCCGTCATCATCTCGCGCCCCAGCGGCGAACCGACGAGGACGCGCACCAGCCCGCCGCCGCCTGTCTTCACATGGGCGAGATGGGCCACGCGGTTTTCCTTGCGGACCTCCAGCATGCCCGGCTTGTCCTGCGAGATAACGAGAAAATGCGGCATGTCAGGCGACGTCCTTCTTCGGCAGCTGGACGATGGAAGGGCGGCTGTTCAGGCCCTCGACGTCCATGCCGGCGATCTTCTTGTAATTGGCGGCGATCTCTTTCAGTTCCGCCTCGTCCAGCACATCCGAAACCTTGTCGAACTCGCCGCCACAGCGCTCTTCCACGATGTTCATAACATGGTCCGGCCCATTGCCGCGATTGGCCATGACGAGCCGCGTCGTCGCCGGCCGGCGCTCGCTCTCGTAAGCTTCCAGCGCCTCGACGCCGACGCCATGCGCGATGAATTCGCGCACCAGAACGCGGGCATCGAGGATACCCTGCGACGCCCCGTTGGAACCTATCGGATACATGGCATGTGCCGCGTCACCCGCCAGAGTCGTGCGGCCAAAGGTCCAGCGCTCGACCGGATCGCGGTCGACCATCGGGAATTCGTAGCAATAGCCGCCATCCTGCATCAGCTTCGGAATGTCGAGCCAGTCGAAATGCCAGTCCTGGAAGGCCGGGAAGAAATCGTCGAAATTGCCGTGACGGTTATAGTCCTCGCGGTTCCATTTCTTGTCCGGCGGGAATTTCAGCTCCGCGATCCAGTTGATCTCGGCCTCGCCCGTTTCCGGATCGGCCTTGCTGATCGGATAGGTGACGAATTTCTGCCACTCATGACCAGCCATGCCCATCGTGGCTTCCGTGATGAACGGCTTGGCCTTAGCCGTGCCGCGCCACAGGATCGAGCCACCCCAATGCGGTGCGCCCTCGCCCGGATAGAACTTTGCGCGAATGTTGGAATGGATGCCGTCGCAGGCAATGAAGACCGTGCCTTCGGCGGTCGACAGATTGCCCTGCTTGTCGCGAAAGGTGACGATCACGCCGCCATCGACATCCTTGCAGTCGACCGCCTCGCGGCCGGTCACCACCGTGCCCTTGCCGGCGCGGGCTTCCAGCGCATGGAACAGCATCATCTGGAAACCGCCGCGATGGACGGAGAACTGCGGCCAGGAATAGCCCGCGAACTGCCCGCGCGGCTCAGACCAGATCTGCTTGCCCTTCTTGGAGAAATAGGCGACCTCGCGGGTGCGCACGCCGATCGCGTCCATCTCCGCCTCGAGCCCCATCTCGAACAGTTCGCGCACGGCATGCGGCTGCACATTGATGCCGACGCCCAGCGGCTTCAGCTCGCTCACCTGCTCGAAGATGCGAAACGGAATGCCCGCCTGATGGCACGAAATGGCAAGCGTCAGGCCGGTAATGCCGGCCCCGGCGATGATGACGGTCATGAACCCTCCCGCGTAGCGCCCTTCACTTCTTCGTGGTGAAGGCGCGCAAACTGAACCTGAGCCTTCTGGTAAAGCCAGTGGCTGTTGGCTCCTGTTTTAACGGCTAAATGTTATGCCCGCAAACTATTTCGTCTGGGTAAGGCCGCGTCAGACCTGAAGCTCCGCAAGCTCCCGCCCATCAAATTGCAGCGAAGCAAGCCGCGCATAAATCCCACCCTTGGCAACAAGGCTCTGGTGGTTGCCCTCTTCCACCACGCGCCCGTCATCCATCACGAGAATGCGGTCGGCCTTGAGCACGGTCGCCAGACGATGTGCAATCACGATCGTGGTACGATCCTTCATCAGCCCGTCGAGCGCATTCTGCACCAGCTTCTCGCTTTCCGCATCCAACGCCGAGGTCGCCTCATCAAGCAGCAGAACAGGTGCATTCTTGAGAATGGCGCGGGCAATAGCAATGCGCTGGCGCTGACCGCCCGAAAGCGTGACGCCACGCTCGCCCGACATCGTGTCATAGCCGTTGTCGAGCCGCTCGATGAAATCATGCGCATGCGCAGCCTTGGCGGCTGCAATCACATCCGCGCGACTGGCATCGGGGCGCCCGAAGGCGATGTTGTCATGGATAGATGAGGCAAAGATCGTTACGTCCTGCGGCACGATCGAAAGCCTTGCACGCAGATCCGCCGGATCGGCATCACGAACGGAGACGCCATCCAGCGAGATATCGCCCGCTGTCGTATCGTAATAGCGCATGATCAGCGAAAGCACCGTACTTTTGCCGGCCCCGGACGATCCGACGATGGCGACCGTTTCGCCGGGCTCGACGTTGAAGGTCAGACCTTTCAGCGCCGACCGCTCCGGCGCCGATGGATAGGCAAAGCGCACGTCGTTGAAGGCAATCGCGCCGGCTGCCGTCGCCGGGAAGCGCTTCGGATTGGCCGGCGCGCGAATGGCCGGCACTTCGGCCAGCAATTCGGAAAGCCGCTCGGCAGCACCCGACGCCTGGGCGATCTCACCCCAGACTTCCGAGAGCGCGCCGAGGCTGGAGGCGGCAACCACCGCATAAAGCACGAATTGGCCAAGCGTCCCCGCAGACATCGTCCCGTCCAGCACGGCATGCGCGCCATACCAGAGCACGCCGGCAATGCTGCCGAACACCATGGAAATAGCCACACCTGTCAGAATCGAGCGCGAGCGGATTGCCGCCTGCGCCGCACCAAACGCACCTTCAATGGCATCCGCATAGCGCTTGCCCGCAGCCGGCCCTCCGTTGAAAGCCTGTACGGTGCGGATCGCGCCGATCGACTCACTGGCGAACGCGGAGGCTTCAGCCAGCGTATCCTGCGCCGAACGCGAGCGCCTGCGCACGGAGCGTCCGAAGGCAATGAGCGGAAAGACGATGAAAGGAATGGCGATCAGCACAAGGGCGGAGAGGCGCGGGCTGGTATAAACCATCATCGCCGCGCCGCCGAGACAGAGAATGAGGTTCCGGAGCGCCAGCGACGCCGTGGCGCCCACGACCGACTTCACCTGAGTCGTGTCCGCCGTCAGACGCGAGATGATCTCGCCCGACTGGTTGACGTCAAAGAAGGACGGAGAAAGCTTGATAACATGCGCATAAACGTCACGCCTGAGATCGGCAACGATCCGCTCGCCGATGGAGATGACGTAATAATACCGCATGGCGCTGGCAAAGGCGAGCATGACCGCAAGGCCAATCAGCATGCCGAAATAGTTGTTGATGAACCCGGCATCAGATTGGGAGAAACCGTGGTCGATCATCCGGCGCACGGCCAGCGGCAAAGCCAGAGTCGTGACTGCGGCAAGTGTCAGGAAAATCAGCGCCTTGAGAACCATACCGCGGTAGCGCCCAAGGTAAGGCAAAAGGGTTGCGAGCGGCTTCAGCGACCGCGTACGCGGCGCGTCCGGATAATCGATGTCACTCAACGCATTTTCCTCTCGCTCGGCCGCCGGCGGTGCTCAACGGGCAGGCTTGCGGGAATGCGCAAGTTTTGTCCGCCGGGCCTTGTTATCCGGCAATCCTTCATGTATAGGCACGGCACTCATTAAGGGACCGGCCAAAATTCGGTTGCGGCCCCATTTACGCGTTTGGGTCAGATGCCGCAATGGTCTGCGGCAATTGTTCCCACCCCAGGCAGGAAGACAAGGTTATGAAGGCTGACATTCATCCCGACTATCACGTGATCAAGGTGGTCATGACCGATGGTACCGAATACGAAACCCGCTCCACATGGGGCGCTGCAGGCGACGTCCTGAACCTCGACATCGACCCGAAGTCGCATCCGGCCTGGACCGGCGGCAACCAGCAGCTGATGGACCGCGGTGGCCGCGTTTCCAAGTTCAACAAGCGCTTCGGCGGCCTCGGCCTCTGATCCTGTTGACAGGTAAGTTCTGAAAAACCCGGCCTTCGCGCCGGGTTTTTTTGCGTTTGATACAGGCCTTTCAAACACCTGCCCCCCTGCGGCAAACGAAAAAGACGGCGAAGTTGCCTCCGCCGTCAAGTCGTACTCAGGATGGTAAAGTCAGTCTGTATCAGTGACGGCCGAAGGCGGTCTGCAGCAGCGAGAGCTGCGCCTGAACGCTGTTCTGGTTGTCGTGAACCACAGGCGCATCGGCCGGACGGTAGATTTCGCGGTCGAGAAGAGCCACGCGGTTCTGCAGGCGATGGGAACGCTCGATGAGTTCGCGGAAGGACAGCGGCAGGTCTTCCCAGCCCGGAGCCTCGCGATCGAGGTTGTAGGCGTCGAGACGAACCTTCTTCTTCTCCGACATGACCTGGTCGCGGGTCATTTCGCCGTTGTTGACGGCGCGCTGCAGCAGAAGCCAGGAAGCCATCTGCATGAGGCGGGTGGTGAGCCGCATGGATTCAGCGGCATAAAGAACCGAAACCTGACGCGGCAGAACCTTGGAGGCAGCGCGACCCGGACCGTCGAGATAGCTCGCCGTCTCTTCAACCAGCGCCATGCCCTCGGCATAGAGCGACTTGAACTGGGTGGACGAAGCCGCATGGCCTGCGAAACTGATCGTGTTCAAACCGGTGTCGGACATTTCTTTATCGCCTCGATACGCATCAAACTTTTAAAGGCTGAAGGGAATTTTTGTTCCCTGCTTATGTGAAGATAACATGATGCCAATACCACAGACGCGCAAGCCGAATCTTAAGAAAAGGTTAATACCCACATTAACCAGACGCCCGGATCTTTACGGGCCTGAAATATGTTGCCGTTTGAACAAAAAAAGAGCCGCTGGAAGGCGGCTCTCAAGGTAAAACAGGGAGAAAATCAGAAGTCGCTCATGAAGCTGAACCATCTGAACCCAGAAAGCTCTGGATGGCGCTAGTAATATCTTATGAAGGTTTCTGATTACTTAACGGCGTCGCAGAAATTGTAAATTTCCGTCCCGCCATCAACGCTTGAACAGGCTGTCGGCAGCCGCGCGGCTCGCGCCCTTGGCGGAGGCTTCCGCCTCCAGCCGGACGATTTCCGACTTCAGCAATTCGATACGAGCTTTCAGCTCATCGACAGACAGCAGCGAAAGGTCCTGACCGATTTCGTGGAGCGCCTTGCGCTGCAGCCGATCTTCGTCAAACATGCTCATGCGGCCTTCTCCTCACTGCCCCTTCCATGCCGATCGCCGGAGAAATTGTCCTCCGAGGCGCTGTTGGCGAGCGGGCTCAGATTGAAACTCTCGGGGGTCTTCACGTTGATATTGCCCATCGCGATATAGGCTTCGCGGTCTGCTGCCGGCACCGGCGCCCGCACCCGGGATCGGATCACCGCGTAAATGGTGATGGCCACATGGGCGATCGAGGTAATGGCAAACAACGCATACGGCCCGAAGGCGGCCATGACCGGCCCGCCAAGCGTCGGCCCGATAATCGTCCCGATGCCGTAGAGCAGGAGCAGCCCGCCGGAGACCTTCACGTAGTTTTCCGGTGACGCGTGGTCGTTGGCATGCGCGGAGGCGAGCGGATAAAGCGCGTTGGCGGTTGCTCCGTAAATCGAAACGATGCCGAGCAGAACCACCACATTATCCGGCTGAAAAAGCGCCAGACTCCAGCCCGCGAGCGCACCGATGCCCGCCAGCACAGCCAGAACCATGCGGCGATCCAGCCGGTCGGAAAGCCGGCCTGTCGGAATCTGGATCAACGCGCCGGCGGCGATCGCCAGGCTCATCATCAGCGCCACATGACCCGGCGAAAGATTGGCCTTCGAACCGAAGACCGCCCCCAGCGTGCCGAAGGCGCCGTTGGCAATGCCGATCAGCACCATGCCGACGGACGCGATGGGCGAATTGCGATAAAGGGCGGCGATGTCGAGCTTGACGCTTTTCAGCGGCTGCGGAGATGCCGCCGTCGAAAGCGTCGTCGGCAGCATGGCCACACAATAGAGAATGCCGACAATCATGAAGAGGATGGTCGTGTGGATATCCCCGGACGCCACCATCATCTGTCCGCCAACGACCCCGGCCAGCGTGATCATGATATAGGTCGAGAAGATCACGCCGCGGTTCTGGTTGTCGACCCGCTCATTCAGCCAGCTCTCGATGATCATCGACGTGCCGGCCGAGGCGAAGCCCGTCAGCGCGCGCAGCCCGATCCATGCTGTCGGTTCGACCAGAATGCCGGTCAGCAGCGCAATAATCGCCGTCAGCGACAGAAAGCCGGAAAAGGCGCGCACATGGCCAATGCGGCGCACGACAAGCGGCGCAAAGAAGCAACCCGCCACGAAACCCGCGGACCAGGATGTCCCCAGAAGACCCAGCGTCGTCGTGGAATAGCCTTCCGCCGTCCCGCGCAGAGGCAGAAGCAGCGAATGCAGCCCGTTGCCGAAGAACAGGAACAGTGTTCCGACGAGAAGCGAAAACACCGGAAGAAGATTGCGCCGCATGAATGTCCCGTCCCAACCCGCGCAAAGGTGCGAGCCTCAAATAAAGTGTCTGGCTTGAAAGAGGACCGCCTTTGCGATAGCGCCAAGGAAGATCATGGTCCCGAAGCATTTGCTCCCGAATGCTTATGACGCAAATCATGACACGGATATGGCGAAACTCAAGAACAAGGCTTGACGCGGCGTGACGAAGATCATCGCATTGTTGCTCATCCTGGCCATGCTGGTCCATATCGTGAAGCCGTTCGGCCTGCCGGGATTGCGCCGGCGCGGCGACTTCTGGAAGATCGCCCTCTTCGCCTTTGCGATCACCATGTTCGTCAGCCTGCTCAGATAGACGAAAAACGCGCGGCAGTTTCCCGCCGCGCGCCGATCTTTTTCAAAAGGACCGAATGAGGCTCAAGCCGCCTTTTCGAGATCCGCCTTCCAGTTGCCGAGAGCGGCCAGGCCGTTCATGCGGGCACGGTGCGAGAAGGCGCGCTGGCCGGCAGCGACATTCTCGGCCTTGCCGCCCCAGGCCTTGAGGGCCGTTTCCTGCAGGGCGCGGCCATAGGAGAAAGTCAGCTTCCAGGGCAGTTCGAACGTGTTCATGGCCGACAGATGCGCCGTTGCCTCTTCGGAAGACTGGCCGCCGGAGAGGAAGGCGATGCCCGGAACGGCAGACGGAACCGTGCGCTTCAGTACGCGAACCGTGCGCTCGGCGACTTCCGCGACGGATGCCTTGCGGGCATTCTTGCCGTCGATGACCATGCTCGGCTTCAGGATCATGCCTTCGAGGCTGACGCGGGCTTCGGCAAGTTCCTCGAATGTCGTGCGCAGCGTCCATTCCGTCACCTCTTCGGAACGGTCGATGGAATGCGTGCCCGGCGCACCGTCCATCAGGACTTCCGGCTCGACGATCGGCACGATGCCGGCGGCCTGGCAGAGTGCTGCGTAACGGGCCAGCGCCTGCGCATTGGCGCGCAGCGAACCGCGCGTCGGCAGCGCGTCGGAGACGGCGATCACGCCACGCCACTTGGCAAAGCGCGCACCGGCTTCATAGTAGCGAGCCAGACGCTCACCGAGACCGTCGAGGCCTTCCGTGATCGTTTCACCGGGGAAGTTGACCATCGGCTTGGCGCCCGTGTCGACCTTGATGCCTGGAATAGAGCCGGCAGCCTTGATCAGATCGGCCAGCGGCGTACCATCCTTGGCCTTCTGGTAGAGCGTTTCTTCATAGAGGATGACGCCCGAAATGTAGTTCTTCATCGCATCGTCGGCGCGGAACAGCATCTCGCGGTAATCGCGACGGCTGTCCTCCGTCGATGTCAGATTGATGCTGTCGAAGCGCTTCTTGATCGTCGAAGTGGACTCGTCAGCAGCGAGCAACCCCTTGCCCGGCGCAACCATTGCGACTGCGATATCTTCAATCCGTTCGGCCATTTTCAAACACCTCCGTTCAACCGTTTCTTCGCCGATAACAGAAGAACATGACAAGGAAAATGGGCCTTAAAATGCCTTAAACGATTTAAATTTAACTAAATCGGTTTAGAAGGAAATAAATCGGTTTAAAAAAGACCAGTTTTACACATTGTTTTTATTATGTTTAATGCGGCCGCCGAATTAATCGGCGGCCGCAGCATCACTGTTACTTCGAAGCGTTGAGGATATCGACGCCCGGAAGAGGCTTGCCTTCCATCCATTCGAGGAAGGCGCCGCCGGCGGTCGAGACATAGGTGAACTCGTCGCCCACTCCGGCATGGTTCACAGCCGCAACCGTGTCACCACCGCCGGCAACCGAGACGAGCTTGCCGGCGACCGTCTGCGCGGCGGCGTGTTTCGCAGCCGAGACGGTGGCCTTGTCGAAGGGCTCGATTTCGAACGCACCGAGCGGGCCGTTCCAGACAAGCGTTGCGGCCTTGGAAATCCAGTCATTGACCTTCTCGACCGACTGCGGACCGACGTCGAGCATCATGGCATCCGCCGGGATAGCCGAAACCGCGACGGTTTCGTTGGCGGCATTGGCCTTGAACTCGCGGGCAACCACGCCGTCGACCGGCAGCACGATGGCGCAACCGGCCTTCTCGGCCTCGGCCAGGATCGTGCGTGCGGTGTCGGCCAGATCATGCTCGCAAAGCGACTTGCCGACATTGATGCCCTGCGCTGCCAGGAACGTATTCGCCATGCCGCCGCCGATGACCAGCGCGTCAACCTTCTTCACGAGGTTCTGCAGCAGGTCGATCTTGGTGGAAACCTTCGCGCCGCCAACGATGGCAACGACGGGACGGGCGGGATTGCCGAGACCCTTTTCCAGCGCCTCAAGCTCGGCCTGCATCGTGCGACCCGCGTATGCCGGCATATGATGGGCAAGGCCTTCGGTGGAGGCATGCGCGCGGTGCGCAGCCGAGAAGGCGTCGTTGACGAAGATATCGCCATTGGCGGCAAGTGCGGCGGTGAATTCCGGCGTGTTCTTCTCTTCGCCCTTGTGGAAGCGGGTGTTTTCGAGAAGCAGGATATCGCCATTCTGCATGGCATCGATCGCGGACTTCGCGACATCGCCGATGCAATCGGCAGCAAAGAGCACACGACGGTCCAGCACCGCCTCAACCGCCGGAGCGATCGTCTTCAGCGACATGTCGGCGACGACTTCACCCTTCGGACGGCCGAAATGGGCAAGCAGGATGACCTTCGCGCCCTTGTCGGACAGCTCGAGAATGGTCGGAGCAACACGCTCGATACGCGTCGCATCCGTCACCTTGCCGTCGCTGACAGGAACGTTGAGATCGACGCGCACCAGCACGCGCTTGCCGGCGATGTCGTTGAGATCGTCAAGGGTTTTGAAGGTCATGGCAGGTCCCCGAATGGCAATGGACTAAGGGAGGAAGGCACGGCTTCCCGGATCGGACCGGACCATACACGCCAGCGTTCAGGAGACAAGGGGATAGATCAAGCGTCTTCGTTGCGAGAACTGGGAGAAATGCCTCGGCGCAAAGCGCCGCAAGCGCAAGTGCGCGTCGCCGGCAGTCCGGCGCCCCCGTGGAGCGCAGCCCGCAAGGGCGACCAGCGCGTGAGCGAAAAGAGAGTGCGATCCACGGCAACCGATGGTGCTTTACGATCCTGGGCGCCTACAGAAGTAGGTGGGCACCATGTGACCAAACCCACGGGTCTGGTCAGGGACAGTTCCCTTAGGATCGAGTATGGCCCCAGGGATGTGATGACCTGTCGTGAGGCGCAGACCGCAACACCAATGTAGGCTGAAACGGCTTCGATTACCAGTGCGGGATTTCGTTTTACGCAACCGATCTGCAATCCCTGCATTGAACCCGGCGGCATCAGCACCTATTATGCCGTCATTCGCAGGCCAGTCACCGCGCCACCCCACTGCGAATGCCCTGACCCGAAGCCGCCAGACCGCAGGGTGCGAGCGGGCCAACACCATGGAATTCCCTTGCTAACCGAAATTGTCATCGTCGTTCTCCTGACCATTCTCAATGGCGTTCTTGCCATGTCGGAACTGGCAGTCGTCTCCTCGCGGCCAGTCCGGCTGCGAATGCTGGCCGAACAGGGCAGCAAGGGCGCGGCAACCGCCATCCGCCTGGCCGAAAACCCCGGCCGCTTTCTGTCAACCGTGCAGATCGGCATCACCCTGGTGGGCGTCCTTTCCGGCGCATTTTCTGGCGCCACGCTCGGCGCGCGCCTGACCCAATGGCTTGAGGCGCAGGGGCTCTCACCCAGCGCCGCCGATTGGCTGGGCGTCGGCTCGGTCGTCGTCGCCATCACCTATCTCTCGCTGATTGTCGGCGAACTCGTGCCGAAACAGATCGCCCTGCGCGCGCCCGAGGCCGTGGCCGTGAAGGTCGCCCCGGCCATGTCGTGGCTGTCGCGTTTCGCCTTGCCTCTGGTCTGGCTGCTCGATGCCTCCGGCAAGGCTGTTCTCGCCCTTCTGGGACAGAAAGGCGTCTCGGAAGAAACCGTGACCGATGAGGAAATTCGAACGGTGCTCGCCGAAGCCCACCATGCGGGCGTCATCGAGGCGGAGGAATCGGCGATGATATCCGGCGTCATGCGCCTCGCCGACCGCACCGCGCGCGGCCTGATGACGCCACGTCGCGATGTGGAAATCCTCGACATCGAGGACACGGATGCCGAAATCCGCGAGCAGCTGCAAAAGACCACCCGCTCTCGCCTCCCCGTCCGTGACGGCGCTTCGGACGAAATCGTCGGCGTCCTCTTCGTCAAGGATGCGCTGGACGCCCTGCTGCGCGGTGAAAAGCTGAACCTCAAGGCGATCATGCGCGATGCACCGGTCGTTTCCGACCTCTCGGGCGCCATCGACGTCATCGAGGCACTGCGCCAGACGCCCGCGCATATGGTGCTCGTCTACGACGAATTCGGCCATTTCGAAGGGATCATCACCTCCGGAGACGTGCTGGAAGCCATCACCGGCGTCTTCATCGACGACGCCTCGGAAGAGCCCGCCATTCTGCTGCGCGACGACGGTTCCTACCTCGTCGCCGGCTGGACCCCTATCGACGAATTCGCCGACCGCATGAACATTTCCGTTGGCGACGACCCCGATTTCGAAACCGTCGCCGGCTTCGCCATCGAAGAGCTGAAACACCTCCCCGTTCTCGGCGAGACCTTCACGGCCCAGGGCTGGCATTTCGAGGTCATCGACCTCGACAACCGCCGCATCGACAAGCTGCTGGTAAAGAGGGTGGAGTAAGAAAGTTGGAGGAATTCATGGCTGCACAAGCAAGACATGAACGCGAGCGTTGCCCCTCGCATCCGGGCGCATTGCTTGATGACATCATTCCTGCGACCGGCAAGACCAAGGTCGAGATCGCAAATCTGCTCGGGATTTCGCGACAGCAGCTCTATGATATCATCAACGAAAAGAAGCCCGTCTCGCCCAACGTCGCCGCGCGTCTTGGAAAACTGTTCGGCGATGGGGCCGGCGTCTGGCTTAGGATGCAGGCTGCTCACGACGCATGGCAGGCAGAGCATTCGATTGATGTGTCCGCCATTCCAACATTGAAGTCAGCGTAAGACTGGCATCAATCAGCCGCCGTTGATCTTCTGCGTGATACCGTTGATCTGGTTCGTCAGTTCGCCCAGCGCTGCGACGAGAAGCGTGTCGCTCTTGTCGGAGGCCGCGAGCATGCTCTCACGCGAGCGGGCGAGGCTTTCGGCTTCCGTCTCCAGCGCCTTCAGCCGGCGGCTCACATCCGAGAGCTCGTCCATGACCATGATGCCGGCCATGACAGTGAGACGCAGATCGCCGATTTCACCGAACTGTGATTTCAGATGCATGACATATCGGTCAAACCGGGCCGCCAATTCGGTCAGGTGATCTTCCTGGCCCTCTTCGCAAGCCATGCGATAGGCTTTGCCGTCGATTTGTACGGTGACCTGGGCCATGATTTTTCCTGTCAGCGATCGAGCACGGCGCGAATGGTTTCCATCGCCGTCACGAGGCGGCGTGAAACCTCGCGGTTGACTTCTTCCAGCCGGTTCGCCCGGAATTCCGACTGGTCGAGATCATGGGCAAGCTTGGCGCGGTCCTGATGAACGCGGCGCACCTCCGCGCGATATTCTGCGGAAGACATCTCACGATCAAAACGGCCGTCGATCGCGCCCGCGAGCGCTTGCACAGCAACCCTCAGTTCCTCGACCGCCGATTTGACCGTCTTGTCTCCCGGAGTCATCTCTGCCTTGCACCCTCGCACACTTCATACATCTGACCGCTACCCGAATCGTCACTGCTTCGGGCGGCTTATGGACGAACACTAGTCAGGTCAGACGACAAGCGTCAATAAAGCCGGGCATGATCGGCGCGCCCTCAAAGTCGCTTTGCTGTGGATGAGATATCAATCGTTTCAAATCCCGTCGCCATTGTGACCGTTGCAGGAAACCACTTGAACTTATCGCGAAACGGGCGGTTAGAAATGCCGCAGAACACTCAGTTTTGTTGACTCCAGCGTCCCACCTGCTATGTCTCTCCGCGATTTCACGGAGGCCGCGGGAGGAACGCGCGGTCACTCAATCGACACCGGAAAAAACGGGTAAATCATGATCTCGCGCGAACAACACAACCGGATGGCCAACGCGATCCGCTTCCTGTCCATGGACGCAGTCCAGAAGGCAAATTCGGGCCATCCCGGCCTGCCGATGGGCGCTGCCGACATCGCCACGGTCCTCTTCACCCGTTATTTGAAGTTCGACCCCAAGCAGCCGCACTGGGCTGACCGCGACCGTTTCGTTCTCTCCGCAGGCCACGGCTCCATGCTGCTCTACTCGGTCCTCTACCTCACCGGTTATGAGGACATGACGATCGAGGACATCAAGCAGTTCCGCCAGATCGGCGCCAAGACCGCAGGCCACCCGGAATATGGTCACGCTGAGGGCATCGAAACGACGACCGGCCCGCTCGGCCAGGGCATTGCCAATTCCGTCGGCATGGCCATTGCCGAGCGCAAGCTGCGCGACGAATTCGGCGCAGATCTGCAGGACCACTACACCTATGTGCTCTGCGGCGATGGCTGCCTCATGGAAGGCATCAGCCAGGAAGCGATCTCGCTGGCCGGCCACCTGAAGCTCAACAAGCTGATCGTCTTCTGGGACGACAATGACATCACCATCGACGGTCACGTCGGCGTTGCCGATAGCACCGACCAGCACGCCCGCTTCCGCGCCTGCGGCTGGAACACAATCGCCGTCGACGGCCATAACCCGGACGAAATCGCTGCGGCAATCGAGACGGCGCAGAAGTCCGACAAGCCGACCATGATCGCCTGCAAGACGATCATCGGCTTCGGCGCGCCGAACAAGCAGGGCACGCACAACGTTCACGGTTCGCCGCTCGGCGCCGAAGAAATCGCCGCTGCCCGCAAGCAGCTGAACTGGGACAGCGAACCCTTCGTCGTTCCCGCTGACGTTCTCGACGCATGGCGCGCCGCCGGCGCCCGCTCCGCCAAGGCACGTGCCGACTGGGAAGCCCGTCTCGCCGCTGCTGACACGGCCAAGAAGGCCGAGTTCACCCGCCGCTTCGCCGGCAAGCTGCCGGAAGGCTTCGACGCCGCCATCGCTGCCTACAAGCAGAAGCTGGCCGACGAAAAGCCGACGGTCGCCACCCGCAAGGCGTCTGAAAACGCACTCGAAGTCGTCAACGGCATCATCACCGAAACCATCGGCGGCTCGGCCGACCTGACCGGCTCGAACAACACCAAGACGAGCCAGACCAAGTCGATCACGCCCACGGACTTCTCCGGCCGCTACATGCACTGGGGCGTTCGCGAGCACGGCATGGCCGCTGCCATGAACGGCATGGCGCTGCATGGCGGCCTCATCCCCTATTCCGGCGGCTTCCTGATCTTCTCGGACTATTGCCGTCCGTCGATCCGCCTCGCCGCGCTGATGGGCATCCGTGTCATCCACGTCCTGACCCACGATTCCATCGGTCTCGGCGAAGACGGCCCAACGCACCAGCCGGTCGAGCAGATGGCGGCACTGCGCGCCATCCCGAACCTCATGATGTTCCGCCCGGCCGACGCCACGGAAACGGCAGAATGCTGGCAGATCGCCCTCGAGACCCATGACCGTCCGTCGGGCCTCGCGCTGACCCGCCAGAACCTGATGGCCGTTCGCACAGAAATGTCGGAGAAGAACCTCTGCGCGCTCGGCGCCTACGAACTTGTGGCCGCCAAGGACGCCAAGGTTTCGATCTTCGCCTCCGGCTCGGAAGTCGAGATCGCCGTTCTCGCCGCCAAGGCACTGGGCGAAAAGGGCATCGCCGCCCGCGTCGTCTCCGTCCCCTGCTTCGAGCTCTTCGCCGAACAGCCGGAAGACTATCGCAACGCCGTCATCGGCACCGCTCCGGTCAAGATCGGCGTCGAAGCCGCCATCCGCCAGGGCTGGGACGAGATCATCGGTTCGCATGGCACCTTCATCGGCATGAAGAGCTTCGGCGCTTCGGGTCCGTACAAGGAACTCTACAAGCATTTCGGCATCACGGTGGAAGCCGTCGTCGCAGCGGCCGAAAGCCGCGTCTGACGCATATCCGCGCCGGGATCGGGAACGGTTTCGGCGCACGACTTGCGGGAGATCAAGGAATTTAGAGCGCCGATCCGCTCGGATTAGTCAGCGTTCTAGAAAATCGGAATTGTCCACGGGATTGGAGATATCCATATGACTGTTAAAGTTGCCATCAACGGTTTTGGCCGCATCGGCCGCAACGTTCTGCGCGCCATCATCGAAGCCGGCCGCACCGACATCGAAGTCGTTGCCATCAACGACCTCGGCCCGGTCGAGACCAACGCGCACCTGCTGCGCTACGATTCGATCCACGGCCGTTTCCCGGCCAAGGTCGAAGTTTCCGGCGACACGCTGATCATCAACGGCGGCAAGCCGATCAAGGTCACCGCGATCAAGGACCCGGCAACGCTGCCGCATGGCGAAATGGGCGTCGACATCGCGCTCGAATGCACCGGCATCTTCACCGCCCGCGACAAGGCTGCCGCCCACCTGACCGCCGGCGCCAAGCGCGTCGTCGTCTCGGCTCCGGCCGATGGCGCTGACCTGACGGTCGTCTATGGCGTCAACCACGACAAGCTGACCAAGGACCACATGGTCATCTCCAACGCCTCCTGCACGACGAACTGCCTCGTGCCGGTCGTCAAGGTTCTGCATGACCTCATCGGCGTCGATCATGGCTTCATGACCACGATCCACTCCTACACCAACGACCAGCCCTCGCTCGACCAGATGCACAAGGATCTGTATCGCGCCCGCGCTGCCGCCCTTTCCATGATCCCGACATCGACGGGTGCCGCCAAGGCCGTGGGTCTCGTCATGCCGGAACTGAAGGGCAAGCTCGACGGTTCGTCCATCCGCGTTCCGACCCCGAACGTCTCGGTCGTCGATTTCAAGTTCGTCGCCAAGCGTTCGACGACGGTTGCCGAAATCAACGACGCGATCAAGGCTGCCGCCACCAGCGGTCCGCTCAAGGGCATCCTCGGTTACACCGACGAGCCGCTCGTTTCGCGCGACTTCAACCACGACCCGCATTCCTCGATCTTCGCGCTCGACCAGACGAAGGTCATGGAAGGCAATTTCGTGCGTATCCTCACCTGGTACGACAACGAATGGGGCTTCTCCAACCGCATGCTCGACACGTCGGTTGCCTTCGCCAAGCTCATCTGAGCTGGCATGAAGCTTTGGAAATAGAAAGCGCGCCGGAAACGGCGCGCTTTTCTTTTACGCTCAAGAGAAGGCTAGAGTATCCGTGTTGATCAAGCAGCTTTTGGCTGCCATTTTTGCTTTTTCCGGAGCAAGGCGTTTGCGAGCACGGCGAGTTTTCGCATGATTGCGGTTATCGCGACTTTCGGTGGTTTTC
>NZ_JAJNCY010000011.1 GCF_021026335.1 Rhizobium sp. C1 | reverse complement strand
AACCCGGCCAAAACAGAGGCCGGGCTCGATAAGGCACGTCTAACAATCTCCCAGCCGCGAAGACATCGCATTATGCAACGGTCCCCTTGAGGGGGAGATGTCAGCGAAGCTGACAGAGGGGGGGCTACACGAAAGAACGCGAATGACCGCTGAATATGCCGCACCATACCCCCCTCTGCCCTGCCGGGCATCTCCCCCTCAAGGGGGGAGATCGGCTGGAGGGACCCTCCTCAAACTGCGACGGAATGTCTCATGGGTTGGGGCAAAGAATATGTTCAGAAAACTGTCACAGAACTGTCGTGCGACGGTTCTAGTACTCGCAGCGTCGTCGAGGGGGCGGCATCGATTAGTCCCGAACGGATGGGCCCGGAGGCGGGTCTGCTTCCGTTCGCCATCATGGCAAAGGAAACACTGATGACCCTTCTCAATACCCGGCGGCTGCTGGCCTGCAGCGCAGCAGCCCTTCTCGCCGTCCAGAGCCCGCTTGCCTATGCTGACGAGGCGAAGACCGCCACGCCGATCAAGCATCTCGTGGTGATCTTCCAGGAAAACGTCTCCTTCGACCATTATTTCGGCACCTATCCGAAGGCTGCCAACCCGGCTGGGGAGCCGGCCTTCACGGCTGATGCAAAAACGCCGACCGACATTGACACGCTGGCCCATGCCGGCCTTCTCGACAACAATCCGAACAAGACCAATCCCGGCAACGGCGCTGACGCCACCGCGCCCTTCCGTCTCGACCGCTCGCAGGCCGCGACCGCTGACCAGGATCATGGCTATACGGCCGAGCAGGCGGCCTTCAACGAAGGCAAAATGGACCTCTTCCCGGCCCATACCGGCAAGGGCACGAAGGGCGCGGCTGGCGTCTTCGGCTCGAAGGGTCTCGTCATGGGCTATTACGACGGCAACACCGTGACGGCGCTGTGGAACTATGCCCAGCACTACGCCATGAGCGACAACTCCTTCTCGACCAATTTCGGTCCCTCGACGCCCGGCGCGATCAACCTCGTTTCCGGCCAGACCAATGGCGCGATCCTGCCCGAGGGCTACAAGCTGGAGAAGGACGGCACCTATGACGGCGGCCGCATCGTGCCGGACGGCAATGGCGGCTGGACGATCATTTCCGACTTTGACCCGACCGGCGACGTCTGTTCCAGCCCCAAATATCCGACCGCGCTGATGGCCGGCAAGAATATCGGCGACCTGATGAACGAGGCCGGGATCACCTGGGGCTTCTTCGAGGGCGGCTTCGACCTGACGGCCAAGAATGCCGACGGCTCGACGGGCTGCGGCCGGGCGACGGCAGCGACGGTGACGGGCGTCAAGGTCAACGACTATATCCCGCATCACCAGCCGTTCCAGTATTACAAGTCGACAGCCAATTTCGACCACAAGCGTCCGTCTTCGGTCGATGCCATCGGCACGTCGAAGGATGGCGGCGCGAACCACCAGTACGACCTGACGGATTACGAGGCGGCGCTGAAGAACGGCAACCTGCCGGCCGTGACCTTCCTCAAGGCTGCCGCCTATCAGGACGGTCATGCGGGCTATTCCAACCCGATCGACGAGCAGACCTTCATCGTCAACACGGTCAACGAGCTGCAAGCGTCGAAATACTGGAAAGATACGGCCATCGTCATCGCTTATGACGACTCCGACGGCTGGTATGACCATGCCATGAAGATCGTCAATCCGTCCGACATTCCGGTGAAGGGCTATGACGTGCTGAACGGTCCCGCCTGCGGCACCGGCACGCCGCTTGACGGCATCGACGGCAAGCCGGCGCAGGGCCGTTGCGGATATGGCACGCGCCAGCCCCTGCTCGTCATCTCGCCCTACGCCAAGGCGAACTATGTCGACCACACGCTGACCGATCAGACGTCGATCCTGCGCTTCATCGAGGACAACTGGCTGGGCGGCAAGCGGATCGGACAGGGCTCTTTCGACGCCAAGGCCAATCCGATTGACGGCATGTTCGACTGGCAGCACGCCACCAACACCACGCTGACGCTCGATCCGGCCACGGGCGAAAAGAAGAGCTGATGCGAACGCATCTATCGATCCTTGCTGCCGCAGGCGTGATGCTTGCGGCGGCTGGGGCCTCTGCACAGCCAGTGCAGTTGAGCGCGATGGCGCAACTCGGCAAGGACATGTTCTTCGACCGCAGCCTCTCGGGCAGCGGGGCCATGTCCTGCGCCACCTGCCACGACCCGGCGCATCACTTCGCGCCGGCCAACGATCAGGCCGTGCAGATCGGCGGCCCCTATCTCAGCGAGCCCGGCATTCGCGCCACGCCCTCGCTCACCTATCGCTCCTTCACGCCGACCTTCTCGGTGGGGCCGGCGGACGAGGCGAGCGAGGCGGGCGATGCGACGCCGATGGCGGCGGCCAACGGGGCGGTGAGTGGCGGTCCGGCCGGCCCATTGGGGGCTGCGCCGCCGGCGACGGGCAAGAGCGGAACGGACAACGCCGCCAACATGGTGCCGCGTGGCGGCATGTTCTGGGACGGGCGGGTCGATACGCTTCAGGATCAGGCGCTGGGGCCGCTGATGTCGCCCTTCGAGATGGCCAATCCGGATATCGCCACGCTGGCCGAGAAGGTGCGCAAGGGCTATGGCGATCGCATCGCGCAGCTGGCGGGCCGCAACGTGCTGGACGACCCGCAGGCGCTGGTCGGCGAGGCGGGCTTCGCCATTGCCCGCTATCAGATCGAGGACCCGGTCTTCCACCCGTTCAACAGCCGCTACGACGACTATCTCGCCGGCAAGGCGACGCTCAGCGAGCAGGAAATGCGCGGCCTCAAGGTCTATGAGGATCGCAACAGGGGCAATTGCGCCGACTGCCATCCGAACAAGCCGGCAGCGGACGGCACGCCGCCGCTCTTCACCGACTTCCAGTATGAGGCGCTCGGCGCACCGCGCAATAGCGCGATCCCGGCCAATGCCGATCCGAAGTATTTCGATCTCGGCATCTGCGGGCCGATGCGCGATGACGATTATGCGAAGCAGAAGGAAAATTGCGGGCTCTTCAAGACGCCGAGCCTGCGCAATGCGGCGTCGCGCGGCGTCTTCTTCCACAATGGTGTGTTCCATTCGCTCGAAGATGTCATGCACTTCTATGCGGAGCGCAATACCAACCCGGCGCGCTTCTATCCGAAGGCTGGCGATGGTGCCGTTCTGGCTTACGACGACATGCCGATGGAGTATCGCGGAAATATCGATGTCATCGATCCGCCCTTCAACCGCAAGGCGGGCGACAAGCCGGCGCTCAATGATCAGGACATTGCCGATCTCGTCGCCTTCCTGAAGACGCTGACGGACAAGTGACGCACCTGCAAAAAGAACGGCGCCCCTGAGGGCGCCGCCTTGTTTGTTCGATCTCGTAATCCTTGATAGCGGATCAGAATTCTTCCCAGTCCCGCGAAGCCAGCGCGTTGTTGCCGGAAACGGCGGGCATCTTGCGGGCCGGCGCGGCGGCGCGGCTCTGCGAGTGCCGGACGGGCTGCTGGCCATACTCGCGCGATGCCGAGGCCGAAAGCGCGCTGGACGATGCGCCGGTGCGGAAGCGGTTGACAAGCTCCATCAGCACACCGGCTTCCGTATTCAGCGCGGCGCTGGCGGCGGTTGCCTGTTCCACCATGGCGGCGTTCTGCTGGGTCACCTGGTCCATCTGATTGACGGCAGAGTTGATCTCGCGGAGGCCCACGGCCTGCTCGGTCGAAGAGGACGAGATCTGGTGAATCAGGCCGTTGATCTGAAGAACCTGTGTCGCGATGCTGGCCAATGCGTCGCCGGCCTTGTTGACGAGGCCGACGCCTTCGCTGACCTGAGCTTCCGAAGCATTGATCAGCGTCTTGATTTCCTTGGCGGCTGTGGCCGAGCGCTGGGCGAGTTCGCGGACTTCCTGTGCAACGACGGCAAAGCCCTTGCCGGCTTCACCCGCACGGGCAGCTTCCACGCCGGCGTTCAGGGCGAGAAGGTTTGTCTGGAAGGCGATCTCGTCGATCACGCTGATGATGCGGTTGACCTCTTGCGAGGACTGCTCGATGCCGTGCATCGCCGAAATCGCCTTGTGGACGATCTCGCCGGACTTCTCGGCATTAGAGTTCGCCGTCTGAACGGAGCTTGCTGCGCGGCCGGCATTGTCGGCGCTGGAATTGACCTGCGTTGTCAGCTCGTCGAGCGCTGCTGCCGTCTCTTCAAGGCTTGCGGCCTGCTTCTCGGTGCGCAGCGACAGATCGGCGGATGCGCTGGAGATTTCGCCGGCGCCACCGCTGATGTTGCGCACAGAGTGGTGGAGCGTCTGGATGGTTTCCTCGAGGCTGGCAAGTGCCGAATCGAAGTCAATCTTCAACTGACCATATTCGGCCGGGAAGTTGGCCGGCAGGCGATAGGTGAGGTTGCCGGAAGAGAGTTCCGAGAGGCCCTGGCCCAGATGCGTCACGACCTGCTGCTGGAGGGCCGCATTGGCGAGGCGTTCCTGCTCGTTCTGGCGGCGTGCGGCATCGGCCGCGTTGCGCTGTTCTTCGGCGGCTGCTTCGAGGCGGACCGTGTCGGCAAGCTTGTGGCGGAAGCCTTCGAGGGCTGCGGCTACGGAACCCGTCTCGTCTTCGCTGTCCTGGCCGGCGACAGGCTTGTCATACTGGCCGCGGCTCAGACGCTGAACGTCGGCGACAAGGCCGTCGATCGGGCGCTGGACGAGACTACGGACGGAAAGATAGAGGCCGATGATGACGGCGAGCAGTACGACGAAGCCGCCGGCGACCATGAGCATGGTCTGTTCGCGAACCTGTGCAGCCACGACGGACGTGGGGATATCGACGAGGACGACCCAGCGGGCGTTCAGGCCCGGCAGGTCGAAGGGATAGACGAGGCGGTCGAACTGCGCGCCGTCTTTGCCGGTGATGCCATCAAGCTCGGATGTCGTCTTGTCGGCGATGGCGGCTTTGATCTTCTCCGGCGCCAAGCCGTCATAGTCCTTCATCATGGCTTTGGCATCGGGGCCGACGAGCCACTTGCCGTCCTGCGAGACGAGCATGACGCGGCCCGTTTCGAAGGGACGCAGCGCGGAGAGGCGGGTCGAGAGCGACGCCAGCGAAATGTCCACGCCCGAGACGCCGATCAGCTTGCCGCTTGAAACGACCGGATAGGCAATCGAGCTCATGACGGTGGGTACGTCCGTGCCTTCGGCCAGATAGGGCTTGGTGATGGCGCCCTTCATGCTCTTGGCCGCCAGAGCGTACCATTCCTTGGTATAGTCGACGTTGAAGGTGCTGAACTGGATATCGCCGGTTTTGTTCTTCGACCAGTAGGGCGAGAACTGGCCTGTCTTGTTGCCGCCGAAATCTTCCTTGCCCTTCATCTCCTCCTGCTTGCCGTCGAAGGCATTGGAGGCTTCGGCAAACCAGCTTCCGAAGGCGAAGGGGTTCTGCTCCAGATTGGCGCGCAGGATGTCGATCGTGCCCTTGCGGTCGAGAAGGCCGCCGGCATGCGTGTGGCCAATGACGCCGGCCATGGTGCGGGCGGCGCTGGAGAGTTCGCCGACATCGGCGGCGATATCCTTGGCGATGCCGCCGGCCTCGCTGCCGGCCTGCTTCATGACCAGATTTCGAACCCGGTCGTTCGTCTGAGAGATCAGCACGTAATTGGAGAGCGCCAGGAGCAGCGTGATCGTGGCCGCGGTGACCAGGATGAGCTTGGCTGCGATGGAGCGTTTGATGAAACCGAACATGAAGCCTCATTTCAAGGTTCTGTGGCGGGAAGGGTGGTGGTGCCCGGCCACGTGACAAATATTCGCTCGAGTGTGCCGGAGCAGGTCTTGTCCGAACGGTCAGTCGAGAAGCATTGGTTAAAATTTATATCGATATGTTGTTAATGAAGCCCGAAAACCCGGCGTTTCCGGTTGTAACAGTCATGTGACACAATCGCGTCAGGGGGTGGCCCGTTTGCGACTTCGAACGGCGAATGCACATTCCCCATTGCACAAATCGGTGGCGTGATTAAAGATTTGGCAATTGTTTGTTCCGGCGCGATGAGGGCCAATGTCGATTAAAGCCAGTATCTATCACCTGACCCATTACAAATACGACAAGCCCATCATCCTGGGGCCGCAGATCATCCGGCTCAAACCGGCCTCGCATTCGAAGACCAAGGTGATCAGTCATTCGCTGAAGGTCACGCCGGAAAATCACTTCGTCAATCTGCAGCAGGACCCTTACGGCAACTATCTCGCCCGCTTCGTGTTTCCGGAGCCGGTGACGGAGCTGAAGATCGAGGTCGATCTCGTTGCCGACATGACGGTCTACAACCCGTTCGACTTCTTCGTCGAGGAACAGGCCGAGCACTATCCCTTCGACTATCCGGAGGACCTGAAGGAAGACCTTTCCATCTACATGAAGCCCGAGCCGGCGGGGCCGCTGCTCAGGGAGCTTCTGAAGGGCATCGATCGCAAGAAGCAGCGCACTGTCGACATGGTGGTCGGCATCAATGCGATGCTGCAGGGCCGGACGGAATATACGATCCGCATGGAACCCGGCGTGCAGACGCCGGAAGAGACGCTGAAGCTCGCCAAGGGCTCCTGCCGCGATTCGAGCTGGCTGCTAGTGCAGATCCTTCGGCATCTCGGCTTTGCCGCCCGCTTCGTCTCGGGCTATCTGATCCAGCTGACGCCAGACCTCAAAGCGCTCGACGGACCGTCGGGCACGGATGTCGACTTCACCGACCTGCATGCCTGGGCGGAGGTCTATATTCCCGGCGCCGGCTGGGTTGGGCTCGATCCGACTTCCGGACTGCTCGCCGGGGAAAGCCATATTCCGCTCGCCGCTACGCCGCACTACAAGAATGCCGCGCCGATCTCCGGCGGCTATTTCGGCGAGGCAAAGACCGAGTTCGACTTCGACATGAAGGTCATGCGCGTTGCCGAGCATCCGCGTATCACCAAGCCCTTCTCGGATGAAAGCTGGGATGCGCTGAACGCGCTTGGCGAAAAGGTCGATGCCTATCTCGACCAGGCCGATGTACGCCTCACCATGGGTGGCGAGCCGACGTTCGTTTCCATCGACGACTTCCAGTCGGATGAGTGGAATACGGCGGCCGTCGGTCCGCAGAAGCGCGACCGCGCCGATGTGCTGATCCGCAAGCTGCGGGAGCGTTTCGCGCCCGGCGGTTTCCTGCATTACGGGCAGGGCAAGTGGTATCCGGGCGAAAGCCTGCCGCGCTGGACCTTCTCGCTCTACTGGCGCAAGGACGGACTGCCGGTCTGGAATCAGCCGGACCTGATTGCGGCGGAGGCGAAGGACTACAAGGTCACCCACGAGGATGCCGGCAAGTTTGCCGCAGCGCTCGCCATCGAGCTCGACGTGAAGCCGGAATTCGCGACGCCCGCCTTCGAGGACACGGCCGAATGGCTGATCAAGGAGGCGAACCTTCCGGAGAATGTCGATCCGTCGAATTCGAAGCTGGAAAATCCGGAAGACCGCAGCCGCATCGCCCGCGTCTTCGAACGCGGTCTGACCAAGCCGACGGGCTACGTCCTGCCAGTGCAGGCGTGGAATTCGCGCGCTTCCGGACGCACCTGGATTTCGGAAAAGTGGAGCACGCGGCGCGGACGCCTCTTCCTCATTCCGGGCGATTCGCCCATCGGCTTCCGACTGCCGCTCGGCTCGCTGGTCTATATCCCGGCCTCGCAATTTCCCTATATTGTCCCGACCGACCCCTCCGTGGCGCGTCCGCCATTGCCGGACTACCGGCAGGACAAGGGCCGGCTGATGCCGGAACATTCGCTGCAGCCGGATCAGGCGACGACGCCGATCCAGCAGCAGGCGCTCTCGGAAATCGAAGGGCGCGTGCGCACCGCCATCTCCATCGAACCGCGCGACGGACGCCTCTGCGTCTTCATGCCGCCGACCGAAACGCTCGAAGATTATCTCGACCTCATCGCCTCTGCCGAGCGGGCGGCGTCGCATCTGAATATGCCGATCCATATCGAGGGCTATTCGCCGCCGCATGACGAGCGGCTGAACGTCATGAAGGTGACGCCAGATCCGGGTGTCATCGAGGTGAACGTGCATCCGGCCAATAACTGGAAGGATTGCGTCGAGATCACCACGGCGCTTTATGAGGAGGCGCGACAGTCGCGTCTCGGGGCCGACAAGTTCATGATCGACGGCCGCCATACCGGCACGGGCGGCGGCAACCATGTCGTCGTCGGGGGCGCGAACCCCAATGACAGCCCGTTCCTGCGCCGGCCCGACCTGTTGAAGAGCCTCGTGCTGCACTGGCAGCGCCATCCTTCGCTTTCCTATCTGTTCTCCGGCCTCTTCATCGGGCCGACGAGCCAGGCACCGCGCATCGACGAGGCGCGGCATGATGCGCTCTATGAGCTGGAAATCGCGCTCGCCCAGGTGCCGCTGCCCGGCAAGGGCCTGCCGCCGCTGCCCTGGCTGGTCGACCGGCTGTTCCGCAATCTGCTGACCGATTCGACCGGCAACACGCATCGCTCGGAAATCTGCATCGACAAGATGTTCTCGCCCGACGGGCCGACGGGCCGCCTGGGCCTCGTCGAATTCCGCGGCTTTGAAATGCCGCCGAATGCGCGCATGAGCCTTGCCCAGCAGCTGCTTGTCCGGGCGCTGATCGCGCGCTTCTGGAAGAACCCGATCGAGGGCAATTTCGTGCGCTGGGGAACGTCGCTCGCCGACCGGTTCATGCTGCCCTATTACGTCTGGAAGGACTTTCTCGATGTGCTGGCGGATCTCAAGGCCAATGGCTTCGAGTTCCGGCCGGAATGGTTCGCGGCCCAGCTCGAGTTCCGCTTCCCGTTCTGCGGGGAAGTCGAATACGAGGGCAACAAGCTGGAGGTCCGTCAGGCGCTGGAGCCATGGCATGTGACGGGAGAGCAAGGGGCGATTGGTGGCACGGTGCGCTATGTCGACAGTTCCGTCGAGCGGCTTCAGGTGAAGTTCGAGACGGCGAACCCCGAGCGCTATCAGGTAACCTGCAACGGGCGGCTGGTGCCGCTGAAGGAGACCGATCAGCGCGGCACCTCGGTCGCCGGCGTGCGCTTCAAGGCATGGCATCCGGCGTCGGGCATCCACCCGGTCCTGCCGGTCAATGCGCCGCTGACCTTTGACATATACGACACGTGGTCCAGCCGATCGCTGGGCGGTTGCGTCTATCATGTCGCCCATCCCGGCGGTCGCAGCTACGATACATTCCCTGTGAATGGCAATGAGGCGGAGGCCAGACGCCTTGCGCGCTTCCTGCCATCGGGGCATACCGGAGGCTTGTGGCTTTTCAGGGCCGATCCGCCGCATCCGGAATTCCCGATGACGCTGGATCTCAGGCGGCCCTGAAAAGGGCGTATCGGGGGTGATCGACTTGGCAGGCGGGACTGCGGCAGACAAGAGACAGGTGGCGGGGGGCAGGGCGGATGCCCTGCTCGGCTATCGGCCGCTGCCCGGCATCGCCGACGAGATGATCGATCCGCAAGGCAAGGTGCGGCCCGTCTGGCAGCATCTTCTCGGCTATCTCGGCCGGCAGGATGAGCAGTCGATTGCCGACCGTTTCGCCACCGCCGACCGTTACCTCAGCGATGCCGGCGTGTTCTACCGGGCCTATGGCGGTCCGGGGACATCGGAACGCGACTGGCCGCTGTCGCATATTCCGGTGATGATCGCCGAAGACGAATGGGCGAAGATCTCGGAAGGGCTGGTGCAGCGCGCCGAGCTTCTGGAACATATCGTTGCCGATATCTATGGCGAATGCCGGCTGGTGCGCGACGGGCTCTTGCCGCCGCCGCTGGTGGCCGCCAATCCCGAGTTTCTCAGGCCCATCGTCGGGTTGCAGCCCTATGGCGGGCATCATCTGCATTTCTGCTCCTTCGAGATCGGCCGTGGCCCTGACGGCAACTGGTGGGTTCTGGCGGATCGCACGCAGGCGCCGTCGGGTGCCGGCTTTGCGCTGGAAAATCGCGTGGCCACGGCGCGCGCCTTCTCCGATCTCTATGCCGAAATGCATGTGCATCGGCTGGCCTCCTTCTTCGGGAACTTCCGCGACACGCTGCTCAACAAGCGCCAGAGCCGCGACCAGCGCGTGGCAGTTCTATCGCCGGGTTCGGCCAACGAAACCTATTTCGAGCACGCCTATCTCGCCCGCTATCTCGGCTTCATGCTGCTGGAAGGCGAGGACCTTGTTGTCGTCAACGGCAAGGTCATGGTCAGCACCGTGTCGGGCCTGAAGCCGGTCGGTGTCCTGTGGCGGCGCGTGGATGCGAGCTTCACCGATCCGCTGGAACTCGACCAGAACTCCTATATCGGCACACCCGGCCTCGTGCAGGCGGTGCGCAGCGGCTCGGTGATGATGGTCAACGGGCTGGGATCGGGCATTCTGGAGACGCGGGCGCTGCTCGCCTTCCTGCCGCGCATCTGTCGCGAAGTGCTGGGCGAAGACCTCAAACTGCCTTCGATCGCGACCTGGTGGTGCGGGCAGGATGCGGAGCGGGCGCATGTCTCGGCCCATCTCGACCGCATGGTGATCGGACCGGCCTATTCGCGGCTGCCGTTCTTCGACGACAAGGGACAATCGGTGCTGGGCGCATCGCTGCGCGACCGGGCGAAGGAATCGATTGCCGGCTGGCTGCGCACCGAAGGGGCGAAGCTTGCGGGGCAGGAGGCGGTCACGTTGTCGACCACGCCGGTCTGGAACGATGGCAAGCTCGCTCCGCGGCCGATGTCGCTGCGCGTCTTTGCCGCCCGTACGCTGGACGGCTGGAAGATCATGCCGGGCGGCTTTGCGCGGATCTCCTCGGGCGAGGACGCGGCGGCAATTGCCATGCAGGCGGGCGGCAATGCGGCCGACGTCTGGATCGTGTCGGAAAAGCCGGTCGAGAAGACGACGCTGCTGCCGCCGGATTCGAGCTTTACGCGTACCATGCCGGGCAGCTTGCCGAGCCGTGCAGCGGACAATCTCTATTGGCTCGGCCGCTATATCGAGCGCGCTGAAGGTACGATCCGGATCCTTCGCGCCTGGCATGCCCGCTATGCCGAGGCGGCGGATGCGCAGACGCCCCTTCTCGGCGACGTCACGGATTATCTCGAAAGCCTCGATATCGAGATCGAGCCGGCGATCCCGAACAGCCTCATCACCAATATCGAGAGCGCGCTCTACAGCGCGTCGCGCATCCGCGACCGGTTCTCGCCGGACGGCTGGCTGGCGCTGGCGGATCTCGCCAAGACCGCACGAGATTTCAACAGGAAGGTCAAGCCCGGTGATGATGCGACGCGGGCGGCAACCATTCTATTGCGCAAGCTTGCAGGCTTTGCCGGTCTGGTGCACGAAAACATGTATCGCTTCACTGGCTGGCGCTTCCTGACAATCGGACGCATGCTGGAACGCGGTCTGCATATGACACGGCTGCTTGGCCATATGGCGGGCGAAGATGCGCCGGACGGCACCTATGACATGCTGCTGGAAATCGGCGATAGCGTGATGACGCATCGCCGGCGCTATAACGTGGCGACAGCGCGGGTTACGGTCACCGACCTGCTAGCGCTTGATCCGCTCAACCCGCGCTCGATCTTCTACCAGCTCAACGAGATCAAGATGGAAGTCGAACATCTGCCCAATGCCTATGTGGACGGACAGATGTCGCCGCTCGCTCGCGAGGCGCTTCGGCTTCATTCGACGATTGCACTGATGACCGCAGACACGATGACGCCGGAGGTCTACAAGGAGCTGGAACGCGAAATGGAACAGCTCTCCGACGTTCTGGCGCATACCTATCTGAACTGACGGCTTTCATGCTCTACGACATCAAGATCAAGATCGCTTATGACTACGACGTGCCGGCCTCCGGCGCGCGGCACATGGTCCGCGTGTTGCCAATGTCGATCCCCGGTCGGCAGCGGCTGATTGCGGGGACGGTCGCGATCGTGCCGGCGCCGGAAGAGCGGGTCGATATGGTCGATTTCTTCGGCAACACGGTGACGTCGGTCTATTTCCGTTCGGCGCATTCGCATTCGGAAGTCAACATGCAGGCAAGGGTGCAGGTGGATGTGCAGGCGCCGGGCCTTGGCCTTTCCTGCCGCGCCGATGCGATTGCCAGCGAATTGCAGGCGGTCGCCTCGATCGGGCCGGATTCGCCCCATCATTTCGTCGGCGAGAGCCCCAAACTGCGCGACATCCCGGTGATCGCTGCCTATGCCCGCAGCTTCTACAGGCCGGACCTGAGCGTCCACGAAATCGCGCGGTCCATCTGTGCTGATATCTACAAGACGTTCAAATACGATCCCAATGCGACGGATGTGGATACGTCGGCGGCGGAAGCCTTCGAACTCAAGGCCGGGGTCTGCCAGGACTTCACCCATATCATGACCTCTGCGCTGCGCAGCCTGGGCATTCCCGCCGGTTATGTCAGCGGTTATCTCCGCACGATCCCGCCGCCCGGCAAGGAACGGCTGGAGGGGGCGGATGCCATGCATGCCTGGGTTCGGGTCTGGGCCGGCCGCGATGCCGGCTGGCTGGAATTCGACCCGACCAACAATATCCCGGCCGGGCCGGATCACATCGTCGTCGGCTATGGCCGCGACTATTCCGATGTTGCGCCGATCATCGGGGTGCTGCGCAGCTATGGCCGGCACAACAATGTCCAGTCCGTGGACGTTGTGCCGGTTTGACCGGCTTTCAGGCGGGACTTGTTTCCGTCGATGGGGAAACTTCAATTTTAGATAATTTCGATTTAATAATTCATGTATTGATTAAATGGACGGCAATATATTCGCGTTAACTTACTTTCAATCGGCCATAATCGTGCATAAAAAGACTTCGGGCGATCGTCTTCTTTGGGGCGTTGCATCGATATTCCGGCCTGGGCTACGGAATGCGATGTAAGAACGGGGGATTGCGTGTTCATTCTTCATCATTGGCATCAGCTTCTGTCTGAGTTTCTGGCCGACAGAAAAGGGAATTTCGCAGTCATTTCCGCATTCCTCATTCCGGTCGGGGTGGCATCGGCCGAGCTGGCGATGGATATTTCCAATGTGATGGCGGAGCGGACGAGAGTTCAGGCTGCGGCGGATTCGGCGGCGATCGCGGTGGGGGCCGCACTTGCCAATGAAGAGATGACGGTTGATCAGGCCAAGCAATTTGCCGTCAATTTCGTCAAGGGGCAGCTGAATCAGGAACTGGGCGCAATCGCACAGAGCCAGCAGCAATCGGGCCCGACAGGTCCCTATGCAGGTTTCGATATCGGCAATTGCACACAGGTCACGGCGACCCAGGGCACCGGGGTCGGAACGACGAAGGTCTTCGATGTCACGGTTTCCACCTGCCTTCAGAAAAAGCTGACGGTGCTTGGCGCGTTCTATTGCGGCAGCGTCCAGACCCTGAAGGCGACCGGTTCGACGAAGAGCATGACAGCGTCCCAGAAGGCGCTCTCCATGTATCTCGTGCTCGACCGTTCCGGATCCATGGCGGAAAATACGGATACGGTTACGGGGACGGCGACCTATAGCTATTCCTGCGGTTGGCGGAAGACCTGCACGGGAACCAAGACGACCTACCTGACGAAGATCGATGCGCTGAAACAAGCGGCGGATGCGCTGCTGAAGCAGATCTCCTCGGCCGATCCCGACCAGTATTATGCCCGTCTCGGGGCGGTGTCCTACAACTCGGCGATGGATACGCCGCAGGCGCTGGCCTGGGGCACGGTCGCGGTGTCGAATTATGTGAATGCGCTGCTTGCCTCCGGCGGAACGGATTCCAGCAATGCCTTCAAGCAGGCCTATCAAGCGGTGACCTCGACAACGGAGGTCAGTCTGCACCAGACGAAAAATGGCCAGACGCCGGACAAGTTCATCGTCTTCATGACCGATGGCGAGAACAATTATACCTCGGCAGATACCGCCACCAAGCAATGGTGCGACAGCGCGCGGGCGGCCGGCGTACAGGTCTATTCCATCGCCTTCATGGCGCCGGCAACCGGGCAGGCGCTGCTCAGCTACTGCGCCACCGACGCCCGACATTTCTTTGCCGCCAACAATGCCGGCGACATGATCGCCGCCTTCAAATATATCGGCGAAAAAGCCGTTTCGGCGACCACGCGCCTTACACAATAAGTTGCTCATAAATCTGAGGAAATGCGAACGGCCGGGAAAGTCCTCCCGGCCGGTTTGCTATGCACCGCGGGAATTTCGCAATTGCAAAATCGCGGTTGCAACGCTCCGGGAACAATGCATTAATTGGCGTCATTAACCGATTAAGTCATGTTGAAACAGGCTGGATTGTACCGATGAATATACCGTCTTCCGAAACGCTCACGCCTGCTCCGCGCACCTCAGATCCGGAGCAGCTTGCGACAGAACTGCTGGAACGACTGAAGTATCGCATCGGCAAGGATCCCAAGGTCGCAAAGCCGCATGACTGGCTGACGGCCGCCATTCTGGTGGCGCGCGACCGGGTGACCGACAACTGGATGGATAGTACCAAGCGCACCTATGCGGAAGGCCGGAAGCGCGTCTATTATCTCTCGCTGGAATTCCTCATCGGCCGCCTGATGCGCGACACGATGACCAATATCGGCATCATGGATGAGATGCGCATCGCGCTTGCTTCGCTCGGCGTCGATATCGACGTGATTGCGGAGCTGGAGCCGGATGCGGCGCTGGGCAACGGCGGTCTTGGCCGGCTGGCGGCCTGTTTCATGGAATCGATGGCGACGGTGGACGTGCCCGCCTATGGTTACGGTATCCGCTATGTGCACGGCCTCTTCCGTCAGCAGATGTCGGACGGCTGGCAGGTGGAGCTGCCGGAAAACTGGCTGGCGCACGGCAACCCCTGGGAGTTCGAGCGTCGTGAAAGCTCCTACGAGATCGGTTTCGGCGGTTCGGTCGAGACGGTCGATGTCGGCGACGAGGCGATCCGCTATGTCTGGAAGCCGGCCGAGCGGGTGATCGCGACGGCTTACGACACGCCGGTCGCCGGCTGGCGCGGGCAGCGCGTCAATACGCTGCGGCTGTGGACCGCGACGCCGATCGACCCGATCCTGCTCGAGGCCTTCAATGCCGGCGATCATATCGGCGCGCTGCGCGAGAGCAACAAGGCTGAAAGCCTTGCCCGCGTTCTTTACCCGGCTGACGCGACGCCAGCGGGGCAGGAACTGCGTCTCAGACAGGAGTTCTTCTTCTCTTCGGCTTCGCTGCAGGACATTCTGCGCCGTCATCTTCAGCAATATCCGGATTTTACCTCGCTGCCCGATGCGGTCGCCATCCAGTTGAACGACACGCATCCGGCCGTCGCCGTCGCCGAACTCGTGCGTCTGCTGATGGATGTGCACGGCCTCGATATCGAGCAGGCCTGGGGCATTGCCAAGGGCACGTTCTCATATACGAACCATACGCTTCTGCCGGAAGCGCTGGAGAGCTGGCCGGTGCCGCTGTTCGAGCGCCTGCTGCCGCGCCACATGCAGATCGTCTATGCGATCAATGCGATGATCCTGATGGAGGCGCGCCGCCAGAAGACACATACCGACCAGCAGATCCGCTCGATCTCGCTGATCGACGAGGGTGGCGAACGGCGTGTGCGCATGGGCAATCTCGCTTTTGTCGGCTCGCATTCGATCAACGGCGTCTCGGCGCTGCATACCGAGCTGATGAAGGAAACGGTGTTTGCCGACCTGCACCGGCTCTATCCCGACCGCATCAACAACAAGACGAACGGCATCACGCCGCGGCGCTGGCTGATGCAGTGCAATCCGGGTCTTCTGTCGCTCATTCGCGAGGCGATCGGCGACAAGTTCATGGACGATACCGAAGCGCTGAAGGATCTCGAGAAATTCTCGACCGACTCTTCTTTCCAGGAGAAGTTCGCGGCCGTGAAGCGCGAGAACAAGGTTCGTCTCGCCAGGGTGGTGCGCGAGCGCATGGGTGTGCGGCTCGACCCGTCTGCGATGTTCGACATCCAGACCAAGCGCATTCACGAATACAAGCGCCAGCTCCTCAATATCATCGAAGCCATCTCGCTTTACGATCAGATTCGGTCTCATCCGGAACAGGATTGGGTTCCGCGCGTTAAGATCTTCTCTGGCAAGGCAGCGCCGAGCTATCACAATGCGAAACTGATCATCAAATTGGCCAACGACGTCGCCCGTGTCATCAACAACGACCCCGCAGTGCGCGGGTTGCTGAAGGTCGCCTTCATTCCGAACTACAATGTGTCGCTGGCCGAAATCATCATTCCGGCCGCAGACCTCTCGGAACAGATTTCGACCGCCGGCATGGAAGCCTCGGGCACCGGCAACATGAAGTTCGCCCTCAACGGCGCGCTGACCATCGGGACGCTGGACGGCGCCAATGTGGAGATGCGCGATCATGTCGGCGCGGAGAATATCAAGATTTTCGGCATGACCGCCGAAGAGGTCGCCAAGATCCGCGCCGAGGCCTACAATCCCCGCGCGATCATCGAGGAATCGAAGGAATTGCAGCAGGCGCTGTCGGCCATTGCCTCGGGCGTCTTCTCGCCGGGCGACACGGGCCGCTTCTCGGATCTCGTCGACGGGCTTTACAGCCACGACTGGTTCATGGTCGCCGCCGATTTCGATGCCTATGCCAAGGCACAGCGCGAGGTGGACGCCCTGTGGGCCGATGTGCCGACATGGTACACAAAAACAATTCTGAATACCGCCCGCATGGGCTGGTTCTCGTCTGATCGTACGATCAGGCAATATGCGCGTGAAATCTGGAGAGCTTGATGGGGAAACATCCCGAACCACCGGGTGCGACAAGCGAACCGGTGGTGCCTGCCCCGGAGGAGATCAGGGCGATCATAGACGGGTTGCATACCGACCCGTTCGCCGTGATGGGGCTGCATGAGATCGATGGGGTCTTTCAGGTCCGCTGTTTCATTCCCGGCGCCGAAAGCGTCGAGGCGGAGACGATCGGCGGCAAGCTGATCGGTACGCTCGAGCGTCTGGATCGCGATGGCTTCTTTGCCGGCAAGGTCGAGATTGCACATCGGCAACCCATTCTTTATCGCGCCCGGCGCGGGTCGTCGGAATGGACCGTTGTTGATGCCTACAGCTTCGGGCCGGTGCTTGGCCCCATGGATGATTATTACATCCGCGAGGGCTCGCATTTGCGGCTCTTCGACAAGCTCGGCGCGCATCCGATGATGCTTGAGGGCGTGTCTGGCTTCCATTTCGCCGTCTGGGCGCCCAATGCGCGGCGCGTTTCCGTCGTCGGTTCGTTCAACAACTGGGACGGGCGCATGCATGTGATGCGGCTCAGGCGCGATACCGGCATCTGGGAAATCTTCGTTCCCGACGTTCCGGTTGGCGAGGCTTACAAGTTCGAGATCGTCGGGCCCGATGGCACGGTTCTGCCGCTGAAGGCCGATCCGTTTGCGCGGCGCTCGGAGCTTCGGCCGCAGACGGCCTCGGTGACCACCGGGGAGCTGCATCAGGATTGGGAGGATGCCGCGCATCGTGCCCACTGGTCTTCGGTCGATGCCCGCCGCCAGCCAATTTCGATCTACGAGGTTCATGCGGGATCGTGGAAGAAGCACCCGGACGGGCGGTTCTATTCGTGGGACGAAATGGCGGATCATCTGATCCCCTATTGCGTCGACATGGGCTTCACCCATATCGAATTCCTGCCCATCAGCGAGTTCCCTTACGATCCGTCCTGGGGTTACCAGACGACCGGCCTCTATGCGCCGACCGCCCGTTTCGGCGAGCCAGAGGGCTTTGCCCGCTTCGTCAACGGGGCGCACAAGGCGGGGCTTTGCGTGCTGCTCGACTGGGTGCCGGCGCATTTCCCGATGGATGCGCACGGGCTGCGCCAGTTCGACGGCACGGCGCTCTACGAACATGCCGATCCGCGCAAGGGCTTCCATCCCGACTGGAACACGGCGATCTACAATTTCGGCCGCAACGAGGTCTCATCCTTCCTCGTCAACAACTCGCTCTACTGGGCGGAGAAGTTCCATATCGACGGACTGCGCGTCGATGCGGTCGCCTCGATGCTCTATCTGGATTATTCGCGAAAAGAGGGCGAGTGGATCCCGAACGAGCATGGCGGGCGCGAGAACCTTGAGGCGGTGAGCTTCCTGCAGGCCATGAACAAGGCCGTTTATGGAAGCCATCCGGGCATCGTTACTGTGGCGGAGGAGTCCACCTCGTGGCCGAAAGTGTCTCAGCCGGTTCATGTCGGGGGTCTGGGCTTCGGGTTCAAATGGAACATGGGCTTCATGCACGACACGCTGCAATATTTCGCCCATGAGCCGATCCACCGGAAATATCATCACAACGACCTGACCTTCGGCCTCGTCTACGCCTTCTCGGAAAACTTCGTCCTGCCGCTCAGCCATGACGAAGTCGTGCATGGCAAGGGCTCGCTGATTGCCAAGATGGCGGGCGACGAGTGGCAGAAGTTTGCGAACCTGCGCGCCTATTACGGGTTCATGTGGGGTTATCCGGGCAAGAAGCTGCTCTTCATGGGGCAGGAATTCGCACAATGGGCCGAATGGAACCACGCCAAGGAACTCGACTGGCACATCACGCAATATCCAACGCATGGCGGCGTGCAGAGGGCGGTGAAGGATCTCAACCGGCTCTATCGCGACACGCCGGCGCTGCATGCGCGGGACTGCGAGCCGGAGGGCTTCGAATGGCTGATCGTGGACGATCACGACAATTCGGTCTTTGCCTGGCTGCGCAAGGCGCCGGGCGAGAGGCCGGTCGCCGTGATCTCCAATCTCACGCCGGTCATGCGCGAGAATTACGAGGTGCCATTGCCCGCAGAGGGGCTGTGGCGGGAAATCTTCAACAGCGATGCGGAGATTTATGGCGGCAGCGGCAAGGGGAACGCCGGTGAAAGCCATGCCCGCAAGACCGGGTCGGGACGGGTGGCGGCAAGCCTGCTTCTGCCGCCGCTTTCGACCATCATGCTGGAACTGGCATAGCAATATCAAACGGGAGGACTGCCATGACAAAGATAAGAAGACCGCAACCACTCGCCCGCGACGCCATGGCCTATGTGCTTGCCGGCGGGCGCGGCAGCCGCCTGAAGGAGTTGACCGACACGCGCGCAAAGCCGGCCGTCTATTTCGGCGGCAAGACGCGCATCATCGACTTCGCGCTCTCCAACGCGCTGAACTCCGGTATCCGCCGCATCGGAGTCGCGACGCAATACAAGGCGCATTCGCTGATCCGCCACCTGCAGCGCGGCTGGAACTTCTTCCGCCCCGAACGTAACGAAAGCTTCGACATCCTGCCGGCCTCGCAGCGCGTTTCGGAAACGCAATGGTACGAGGGGACGGCCGACGCCGTGTTCCAGAACGCAGACATCATCGAGCCCTATGGTCCGGAATATATGGTCATCCTGGCGGGCGATCATATCTACAAGATGGACTACGAGATGATGCTGCAGCAGCACGTCGACAGCGGTGCCGATGTCACGATTGGCTGCCTGGAAGTGCCGCGCATGGAGGCGACCGGCTTCGGCGTCATGCATGTCGACGAGAAGGACGTCATCATCGACTTCGTCGAGAAGCCGGCCGACCCGCCGGGCATTCCCGGCAATCCGGACATGGCGCTCGCCTCGATGGGCATCTATGTCTTCCACACCAAGTTCCTGATGGACATCCTGCGCAAGGATGCGGCGGACCCGAATTCCAGCCGCGACTTCGGCAAGGACATCATCCCCTATATCGTGCAGCACGGCAAAGCGGTGGCGCATCGCTTCGCGCAATCCTGTGTGCGTTCCGAGACCGAGGCGCATGCCTATTGGCGCGACGTCGGGACCGTGGACGCCTACTGGCAGGCCAATATCGACCTCACGGACATCGTGCCGGAACTCGACATGTATGACAGCAGCTGGCCGATCTGGACCTATTCCGAGATCACGCCGCCGGCCAAGTTCGTGCACGATCTCGAAGGCCGGCGCGGTTCGGCGGTGTCGTCGCTGGTCGCGGGCAATTGCATCATTTCCGGTGCCTCGATCCACAAGACGCTGCTCTCGACCGGCTGCCGCATCAACTCCTTCTCCAAGCTCGACCAGGCGGTCGTGCTGCCGGAGGTCGTGGTCAGCCGTCATGCAAGGCTCACGAATGTCGTGGTAGACCGTGGCGTCATCATTCCGGAGGGTCTCGTCGTCGGCGAGGACCCGGAACTGGACGCCAAGCGCTTCCGCCGCACCGAAAACGGGATCTGCCTCGTCACACAGGGCATGATCGACAGATTGGGACTGTAAACGCATGAAGGTTTTGTCGGTCGCTTCAGAGATCTATCCGCTGATCAAGACCGGCGGCCTTGCCGACGTGGCGGGCGCCCTGCCGCTTGCCATGCGGCATCATGGCGTGGAGATGCGGTCGCTGATCCCCGGCTATCCGGCCGTGATGGCCAAGGTGGGCAAGACGAAGAAGGTGGCGACCATTCCGTCGCTCTTCGGGGTCAAGGCGACCATTCTCTTCGTTGTGCATGAGGGGCTCGAACTCTACGTGCTGGATGCGCCGGCGTTCTTCCAGCGTGATGGTGGGCCGTATACCGACGCTCTCGGCAAGGACCATCCAGACAACTGGAAGCGCTTCGCGGCACTTTCGCTCGCCGCAGCAGAGATCGCGGCGGGGCTCATCCCGGCGTGGAAACCGGATCTGGTCCATGCGCATGACTGGCAGGCGGGGCTTGTGCCCGCCTATATGCGCTATGGTCGTGCGCCGGAGACCCCTTCGGTCATCACGGTGCACAATATCGCCTTCCAAGGGCAATTTTCATCCGCCATCTTTCCGGAACTGGCGCTGCCGCCTCAAGCCTTCTCGGTGGACGGGATCGAATATTACGGCGATGTCGGCTTCCTCAAGGGCGGTTTGCAGATGGCCTATGCCATCACCACCGTCAGCCCCACCTATGCACGGGAAATCCATCAGGGCGAGTTCGGCATGGGGCTGGAAGGGCTGATCCGGGCGCGCGCCAGCCATGTCAGTGGCATCGTCAACGGCATCGACACGGCGGTCTGGGACCCGCTGACGGACCCCATGCTTCCACAGCCTTTCTCGGCCAAGCAACTCGCCAAACGCGCGGCGAGCCGCGAGGCGGTGATGCGGCATTTCGGCCTCGACGGCGACGGGCCGATCTTCTGCGTCATCAGCCGGTTGACCTGGCAGAAGGGCATGGACCTGATGGCCGAAGTCGCCGGCGACATCGTCGCGCAGGGCGGCATGCTGGCCGTTCTTGGTTCCGGCGACCGCGCACTGGAAGGCGGGCTTGTGCAGGCTTCCTATTACCACCGCGGACGCATCGGCGTGCATGTCGGCTATGACGAGCCGCTGTCGCATGTCATGCAGGCCGGCTGCGACGCCATTCTCATTCCCTCACGTTTCGAGCCCTGCGGGCTCACCCAGCTTTATGCGCTTCGCTATGGCTGTGTGCCGGTCGTGGCGCGCACCGGCGGACTTGCGGATACGGTGATCGACGGCAACGAGGCGGCACTCGCAGCGGGTGTCGCGACCGGCTTCCAATTCTCCAACATATCCGCCGACGGGCTGCGGCAGACGCTGGCGCGTGTCTTCGATGTCTGGCACCAGCCTGACACATGGCGACAGCTGCAGAAAAACGGCATGAAGTCCGATGTTTCCTGGGACAAGAGCGGCGCGGCCTATGCCGCCCTCTATGCCCGGCTCGTTTCGAAAGGCAATTAATTGATGATCAAGACCGTCGCCACCACTCCGTTCGAAGGCCAGAAACCCGGCACGTCGGGCCTGCGCAAGAAGGTACCCGTCTTCGCGCAGCCGAATTATGCCGAGAACTTCATCCAGTCGATCTTCGACAGTCTCGAAGGCTTTGCCGGTGAGACGCTGGTGATCGGCGGCGACGGGCGCTATTTCAATCGCGAGGTCATCCAGATCGCCATCAAGATGGCCGCCGCCAACGGCTTCGGCAAGGTGATGGTCGGGCAGGGCGGCATTCTCTCGACGCCGGCGGCTTCGAACGTCATCCGCAAATACAAGGCCTTTGGCGGCATCGTGCTTTCGGCCAGCCACAATCCCGGCGGTCCCACGGAAGATTTCGGCATCAAATACAATATCGGCAATGGCGGACCGGCGCCTGAAAAGATCACTGACGCGATCTTTGCCCGCACCAAGGTGATCGACACCTACAAGATCGCCGATGTCGCGGATATCGACCTCGACAAGGTCGGTACGCAGACGGTTGAAGGCATGACGGTCGAGGTGATCGATCCGGTTGCCGACTATGTGGAGCTGATGGAAAGCCTGTTCGACTTCGGCGCGATCCGCGCGCTGATCGCCGGCGGCACCCGCGTGATCATCGACTCCATGGGTGCCGTGACCGGGCCTTACGCCAAGGAAATCCTTGAGAAGCGCCTTGGCGCGCCGGCGGGCTCGGTGCGCAATGCGATGCCGCTGCCGGATTTCGGCGGGCATCACCCGGACCCGAACCTCGTGCACGCCAAGGAACTCTATGACGATGTCATGAGCGCGGAAGGCCCGGATTTCGGCGCGGCCTCCGATGGCGATGGCGACCGCAACATGGTGGTCGGCAAGGGCATGTTCGTGACGCCGTCCGACAGTCTCGCGATTATCGCGGCAAACGCGACCGTCGCCCCCGGCTACAAGCGCGGAATCGCCGGTATCGCCCGCTCCATGCCGACGAGTGCGGCGGCTGACCGCGTGGCCGAAAAGCTGGGCATCGGCATGTACGAGACGCCGACCGGCTGGAAGTTCTTCGGCAACCTGTTGGACGCCGGCAAGGCGACGGTGTGCGGCGAAGAGAGCTTCGGCACGGGCTCGGACCATGTGCGCGAGAAGGACGGTCTGTGGGCCGTGCTGTTCTGGCTCAACATTCTCGCCGCCCGCAGAGAGAGCGTCGCCGAGATCGTCAAGGCGCATTGGGCCGAATATGGCCGCAACTACTATTCGCGCCACGACTACGAGGAAGTGGACACGGACGCCGCCAACGGCCTGATGACCCATCTGCGTGACAGCCTCGCCTCGCTGCCGGGCCAGACCTTTGGCGCGCTGACCGTCGAGGCGGCGGACGACTTCGCCTATCACGACCCGATCGACGGTTCCGTCTCGAAGAACCAGGGCATCCGCATCCTGTTCAAGGGCGGCTCCCGCGTCGTCTTCCGCCTCTCGGGCACCGGCACAGCGGGTGCGACGCTGCGCGTCTATGTCGAACGCTACGAGCCGGATGCGGCGCGCCACGGGATCGAGACGCAGGAAGCGCTCTCCGATCTGATCGCGGCTGCCGAGCATTTTGCGGAGATCAAGACGCGGACGGGGCGTGACAAGCCGACGGTGATCACCTGATCCACTAAATCGGACACCTGTCCTTGAATTTGAGCTCCTTATTACATATATATTTCCATATGTAATAAGGAGCACGGCAATGACCTACGCATTCACCAAGACCATCGACATGCCCTTCGAGGCTGCAATCACGTATGTCACCGACGCACTGAAGTCCAAGGGCTTTGGTGTGCTGACGACGATCGACGTCAAGGCGACGATGAAGGCAAAGCTCGACAAGGACATGGCGCCCTACACGATCCTAGGCGCCTGCAATCCCGGCTTCGCCTACAAGGCTCTGCAGGCGGAGGCGCTGATCGGCACGATGCTGCCGTGCAATGTGGTCGTCCGCGAGACCGATGACGGCAAGATCGAGGTCGCTGCGGTTGATCCGGCAGCCTCCATGCAGGCGATCGACAATCCGGCGCTGGCATCCGTCGCGGGCGAGGTTCAGACCATGTTGAAGGATATGGTCGCGGGACTTTAAAGGCGCGGCTTCTTTCAGAGGCCGATACTATCAAACCTTGCAAAGCCTTCCCGCTCCTTCCGAAAGCGTCTAAGACTGTCGAATTGATTTTCGACAGTCCCGGATTCGCGCATGCAATCTCCCAAGCTCGGTGCAACGCTTCTTTCGAACGGTACGCAATTCGGCGTCTGGTCTGAGCATGCGGCGGCTGTCGACCTTTGTCTTTACGCCCCAGACGGCAGGACGGAAATCGTCAGGTTGCCGATGGAGCGAGGGATCGACAATGTGTTTCGCGTGTTCGCGGAAGGTCTGGGGGAGGGCGCGCTTTACGGGTTGCGGGCTTCTGGTTCCTATGCGCCGGATCATGGACTGTGGTTTGACGAGTCGAAGCTGCTTGTCGATCCTTATGCGAAGGAGCTCGACCGGCCATTCGTCTATTCGCCGCGGCTTTCGACATTTGGCGATGATACGGCCGATATCGTGCCGAAGGCGCGGGTGGTGGGGCAGACGCTGGTCAGCGTCGAGCCGCCGCGGTTCAGGTCCGGTGGCTTCGTCTACGAGATTGCGGTGAAGCCCTTCACAATTCTCAACGAGGATGTGCCGGCGGCGCAGCGGGGCACGGTCGCGGCGCTGGCCGATCCGTCGGTGATTGCGCATCTGAAGCGGCTGGGCGTCGATGCGATCGAGCTGATGCCGATTACCGCCTGGATCGATGAGCGGCATCTGCCGCCTCTCGGGCTTTCGAACGGCTGGGGCTATAATCCGATTGCCTTCATGGCGCTCGATCCGCGTCTCTGCCCCGGCGGGGTGGCCGAATTGCGCGAGACGGTTGCGGCGCTGCATGCCGAGGGGATCGGCATGATCCTGGATCTCGTCTTCAACCATTCCGGCGAAAGCGACCGCTACGGGGCGACGCTCTCCATGCGCGGGCTCGACAATCTCGGCTACTATCGCCACCTGCCGGAAGAGCGCGGCATTCTGGTCAACGACACAGGTTGCGGCAATACAGTCGCGCTGGATCATCCCATCACTGGTGGGCTGGTGGTGGATACGCTGGCGCATTTCGTCTCCGAGGCAGGCGTTGACGGCTTCCGTTTCGATCTGGCCCCGGTGCTCGGGCGCGAGGAGAATGGGTTCAACCCGAATGCGGCGCTGTTCCAGGCAATCCGGAGCCATCCGCTGCTTTCTGACAGGGTCATGATCGCCGAACCGTGGGATATCGGGCCGGGCGGCTATCAGCTCGGGAATTTCCCGGACGATTATCTCGAATGGAACGACCGGGCGCGTGACGACATGCGCCGCTTCTGGCGCGGCGACGGACGCATGGTTGGCGCGTTGGCGACGGCGCTTGCCGGGTCCTCTTCAATCTTCGGACGTTATGGCGGCAAGCGGACGCGAAGCGTCAATTTCCTTGCGGCGCATGACGGGTTCACGCTGTTCGATCTCGTGTCGCATGCCCACAAGCATAACGAGGCCAATGGCGAGGAAAACCGCGACGGCCACAACGAGAATTACAGCTGGAACAACGGCGTCGAGGGTCTGACGGACGATCACGCCGTCAATGCCGCGCGGCGGCGCGATGTGAAGGCGCTGCTCGCCACGCTGTTTGCGGCGCGCGGCACGGTCATGCTCACCATGGGTGACGAGGGCGGGCGCAGCCAGCAGGGCAACAACAATGCCTATTGCCAGGACAATGCCATCACCTGGCTCGACTGGGCCACGTTGGACGAAGAACTGGTGCTCTACACGCGCTTCCTCTCCGGCCTGCGCAAGCGCTTCGATGTGTTCTCCCGGGCTGATTTCTTCACCGGCGTGGATGAGGATATCTGCTGGCTTTCGCCCACCGGCGCGCCGATGTCCGTTGGCGAATGGGAGGCGGAAGAGCAGGGGCAGCTCGGGATGGTCGTGAAGACGCGCGATGGGTCGAAGGGGGTCGCAACGCGGCTTGCCGTGCTGTTCAACCGCGGTGGTGGGCCGGTTTCGTTCCGGCTGCCGGGGCTGCTCTGGCGCGAGCTTGAGGGCGGACAGAGCGGCGCGACATTTACCGTGTCGGCCCGCAGTGTTCTCTTTGCCGTTGAAGAACCGCAATAATTCCTGCATGTTCCCGGCCTATTCTTTGTCTTACGATTGATCTTGCACGGAATTTCTCATGCCCCCGAAAATTCACCTGAAGGACGTCCCCGCGCTCATCGGCACGGAGGTGGGTGTTTCCGACTGGATCACCGTCGATCAGGCCATGATCGACAAGTTCGCAGATGCGACGCTCGATCACCAGTTCATCCATGTCGATCCGGAGCGCGCGAAGGACACGCCCTTCGGCACCACGATCGCCCATGGCTTCCTGTCGCTGTCGCTGCTGTCGGCCATGAATGCCTCCGGCGCGCCGCAGATCCTCGAGCAGAAGATGGGGATCAATTATGGGTTTGAGAAAATCCGCCTCATGTCGCCGGTCAAATCCGGCGCGCGGGTGCGCGGCCGCTTCAAGATCGACGATGCCCGCTTTCGCGGCGGCAATATGCTGATGATCACCTATAATGTCACGGTCGAGATCGAGAACGAGACGAAGCCGGCGCTGACGGCCATGTGGATCATCATCGTCCAGTTCGACCCCGAGGACCGGCCCGCTATGTGAGCGGCCGCTCCTGCTGCTCGATTTCCAGCGCCTCGCCCAAGATCCATTCGCGGAAGGCAAGGATACGCGGGTCGTTGGCACTCTGCTCCGGATAGACCAGAAAATAGGCGAACTCGGCCGGGATGCGGATGCCGAGTTCGAACGGCTGGACGAGGCGGCCTTCCGCCAGATCGTTGGCGACGATGGCAAAGTCGGCGAGTGCAACGGCAACGCCGCTGAGCGCCGCTTCGATCGCATCCGAGGATGACGAGAACGAAAGCACGTTGCGATCGTCGAAATCCCGAATGCCGGCGGCGGCCATCCACATGTTCCAGTTCGGCCATGTAATGCCCTGACCCGACCAATCGACATGCGCGAGCGTGTGCTGGAGAAGGTCAGCCGGCTCTTTCAGCGGCCGCTCGGCATTGAGAAGGCGCGGGCTGCAAACTGGGACGATGACATTGCCGAAGAGGCGCTCCGACCTCAGGCCATCATAGTGGCCGGTGCCGAAGCGGATGGCGATGTCGATATCGTCGAGGTCGAAATTGCGCGTGTCGTAGGAAATGTCGAAGCGCAGGTCGATGCCGGGGTTCAGCCGGCGGAACTGCACCACCTTCAGCATCAGCCATTTGGTGGCGAGTTCGACCGGCACGCTGATACGCAGCGCCGTCGAGCCGCGCGAGAGTTTCTGGATGCGGGAGGCGGCGCGCGTCAGCGTTTCGATACTGTCTTCCGCCGCGTCGCAGAAGATCGTGCCCGCCTCCGTGAGCCGCAGGCTGCGGCCGGCCCGGTGAAAGAGGATGGCGCCCAGCTGATCCTCGATCTCCTTGATCTGATGGCTTACGGCCGCCGGCGTCAGTCCCAATTCATCCGCCGCGCGGGTGAAATTCAGGTGTCGGCGCGCTGCCAGCAGGGTCTTGAGCGCTCTGGTTCCTGGGATGAACAGCATCGTAACTTCAAAAATAATTTGAAACAGAGAGAAAAATTATCAGTTTCTCTTTTTCTTATCAATGCGTCATAAGCTCTCTCACAAGGAAGCATCAAAGATAAATAAAAGATAAACAAGAAGGAGTGGCGTCATGGCACACGAAGTCAACAAGTTCATCGACATCCTGAAGTTCCGCCGCTCGCAGCAGCGCCTCTCCCAAGCCCTGCACAGCGTTCCGGATTTCCTCAAGTCCGACATCGGCGTCGAGGGCGCCCCGGTTCAGCGGGCGCATTATGGCGACGTCCATTCGGTTGCCGCTGCGGCTCGCGTCTCGACCGCACATCGCCAGGTTTCGGCATTCTGAAATCACTGTGGCGTTAACGGATTGGGGCCCGGTGCGTTGAACGCACCGGGATTTTTCGTTTTCACGAAGTCTTTTGCCGGATTCTATTTTTGATTTGTCATATTGAACTTCGCAATTCATGTGACGCAGCAAATTTAGTTTTCTAAAATATAATTTTCCCAACGAGATATAGTAATTTTCGCTCTGTCTTTTTTCTGTCATTTTGTAAGAATGCGATTCGGTCTGTTGGATCGAAATGGCGTAGATGAGGGTTGAGGTAGGTGGCGATCATATCGTTGGCGAATGCCAAGGGTGGCGCGGGCAAGACGACGGCAGCGGTTCTTCTGGCGGCGGCTTATGCGCGCAAAGGAAAGAGCGTTCTGGTTCTGGATTGCGACAGGTTTTCAAGCGCGACCGACTGGTGCATCAAGGCGGGCGCAAAGATTGATGCGATCAGCGGGGTCACCTCGTCCAATCTCGCCGAACATCTCCGGCGCAATCGCGGCCGATACAAGCATGTGATCATCGATCTCTCGGGCGCGTCGGACATGCTGATCGCGCTTGCCTCGGGGCTTTCCGATCTCGTTCTCGTGCCGGTTCAGGGCAGCGTGCTCGATGGGCAGGGCGCGGTGCATGTCTTCAACATCATCGACATGGTCATGCAGAACACGCGCAGCCGTGTGCGGCGTGCCGTGTTGCTCTCGCGCGTCAATCCGCTGGTGACGACACGCTCTCTGCGCCAGGTGCAGGCGATGCTCGGCCAGAAGGGCATCGCGGTGCTCGCGACCCCGATTGTCGAGCGTAGCGCCTATCGCGACATGTTCGAAAGGGGTTGCCTTCTGGACAACCTCGACCCGGCAAAGACCAGCAATATCGACAAGGCGATCGCCAACATGGCGGCGCTTCTGCGCGAGGTGAAGACCTTTATCGCCGATGACGAGCATGCGCAGACGCCCTATTCGGGCATCTGCTATGGCGAGGAGCGCGCGGCCCAGCCGGGCAAGCGCGATCCGTTCAGACGTTACGCTGCGGCGTCGGCCGCGTCGCTGGCGCCTTCGTTGAGCATGCCGAGCGCATAGGTCGAGAACGACCGCCAGCATTCGACATGGAACGTGTCGGCGCTCTTCCTCCAGACAATGACCTCGACCTTGCCCAGCAGGGTGCGCGCGCATTTGCCGACCGGGAAAGCGGCATCGCGCAGGTCGAGCGGGCAGCCGGCATTGATGGCAGCGGCCGCCTGCGGGCCCTTGACCTCGAAGGCCGTGTTTCGATGCGAGACGTCGGTCGCCGAATGCAGCGCCTTGACGCCTGCGAGCAGCGCCATCATGTCGGCGCCGGTGGCGTCGATCAGAAACCACTCGTCCGGGCCGAGCCAGAAGGCCATGCGGCCATCCTTTTCGGCGGATGTCAGCGGCTGGGTCGGCAGGTCGATGCCAAGCGCCTTGGAGAGCGCCTTGACCGCATCGGCGTCAGCGCGCAGCGACAGACGCGTCATCGGACCGAGGGGCAAAATCGAGGCTGCGCCCGATCCGGAGATGGTGAGCTTCTGGGGGAGGTTACGGGTTGCCTGAGCCTCAAGCATTGATGCGGCTCCCTTCCTTGTCATAGAACACGGCGTCGGTGACTTCGACCGCGATGGTTTCCTTTTCCAGCGGCACATAGAGCGTCTGGCCGATCTTGGCGCGTCCATCGGCAACGACCGCGAGGCCGAAGCTGTAGCCGAGATTTTCCGACCAGTAGGACGACGTGATGTGGCCAAGCATCTTCATCGGCTTCGGCTGGTTCGGGTCCTCGACGATCTGTGCGCCTTCCGGCACGATGGTCTTGCCGTCGCGCGGCTTGAAGCCGACGAGCTGCTTGCGGCCGGAGCGCACGAGATCCGGGCGCTTGAGGCCGCGGATACCGACGAAGTCGGTCTTCTTCTTGGAGACTGCCCAGGCCACGCCGGCATCATCCGGCGTCAGCGTGCCGTCCGTATCCTGGCCGACGATGATATAGCCCTTTTCGGCGCGCAGAACGTGCATGGTTTCAGTGCCATAGGCACACCCGCCGACGGCCTGCGTTGCCGCATAGAGCGCATCCCAAAGAGCCGCGCCGTAATCGGCCGGAACGTTGATTTCGAAGCCCATTTCGCCGGCAAACGTCATGCGGAAGAGGCGGGCGGGGACGCCCATCACCTTGCACTCGGCAACGCTCATATGCGGGAAGGCCTCGTTCGTCAGGTCCACGCCCTCGACGAGCGGGGCGATGATGTCGCGCGCCTTCGGGCCCTGCACTGCAACGGTGGCCCACTGCTCGGTGGCAGAGGTCAGCCAGACCTTCAGATGCGGGAATTCCGTCTGGAGGTAGTCTTCCATGTGGTTCATGACGCGGGCGGCACCGCCGGTCGTCGTGGTGACATGGAAGCGATCGTCTGCGATGCGGCCCACGACGCCGTCGTCATAGACGAAGCCGTCTTCGCGCAACATGATTCCGTAGCGGCAGCGGCCGGGCTTCAGGTTGTCCCAGGCGTTGGTGTACATGAGATTGAGGAAGGCGGCCGCATCCGGGCCAACGACCTCGATCTTGCCGAGCGTCGAGGCGTCGAAAATGCCGACGCTGGTGCGGACCGTCTTGCATTCGCGGTTGACGGCGGCGTGCATGTCTTCGCCGGGGCGCGGGTAGAACCAGGCGCGCTTCCAGTTGCCGACATCTTCAAAGACCGCGCCGATCGCCTCTTCGCGCTCATGCATCGGCGTCTTGCGCGCCGGGTCGAAGAGCGGGCCACGATTGTGGTTGAGGATCGTGCCGAAGGTGACCGGCGTATAGGGCGAGCGGAAGGTGGTGAGGCCCACTTCCGGAATGTCCTTGCCCAGCGCTTCGGCGGCAATCGCCAGACCATGCATGTTGGAAAGCTTGCCCTGGTCGGAGGCCATGCCGTTGGTGGTGAAGCGCTTGATATGCTCGATCGAGGCCATGCCTTCGCGCACTGCGAGACGAATGTCCTTGGCGCAGACGTCGTTCTGGAAGTCGATGAAGGCCTTGCCGTGGGTTTCGGGGCCAGCACCTTCCGGCGTGCCGATCATGCCGCCGGTCCAGACATAGGCGGTTACGGCTTCCGGTGCGGTGCGGACATCACCGGTGGCGCCTGCTTCGCGGGCGGCGTCCGTGCCGGCCTTGAAAGCTTCGGCTACGAGGGCAGCCGCATCGTCGGTGCCGTTGCAGGCGCCGACCGATATGCAGTTCTCGGTGTAGATGTCGGGCAGGAAGCGGGCCTTGTCGGCCTCGTATTTCAGCTTGCCGCGCGTCTGCGAGAACATATGCACGGAGGGCGTCCAGCCGGCGCAGGTGATCAGCGCGTCGATCTCGATCTTGCGGCGCGTGCCGCCCGCCTTGCGGATGACCGACATGGAATTGACACGCAGCTTGCCGCCGGTGGTGACGACGGATTGCCCGGTCATGACCTCGATGCCGAGGCGGGCGGCTTCGGCACGAACGGCTTCGCCCGGATTGTCGCGGACATCGACGATGCCGGCAATCTTCACGCCGGCGTTCGCCAGATCGAAGGCGGCCTCATAGGCCGAGTCATGGGCGGTGAAGACGCCGACCTTGGAGCCGACGGCGACGCCGTAATGGTTGATGAAGGTGCGGGCGGCGGAGGCCAGCATGACGCCGGGGCGGTCGTTGCCGTCGAAGACCATGTGGCGTTCGATGGCGCCCGAGGCGATGATCACCTTCTTCGCACGGACCTTCCAGAGACGCTCGCGGGGCGCGGCGCGCTCCGGGATGGCCTGATGATCGGTGACGCGCTCGGCCAGAGCCACGAAATTGTGGTCGTAGTAACCAAACGCGGTCGTACGGGTCAGGACCCGGACATTCGGTCGTGCCGCGAGGCGTTCTGAGGCGGCTTGCGCCCAGTCATAGGCCGGCTGGCCGTCGACGGTGAGGTTGCTGTCGTAATGCGCAGCCCCACCGAGTTCCGGGCGCTCGTCGCAAAGGATGACGTCAGCGCCGGCGCGGGCTGCGGCAAGGGCTGCCGTGATGCCGGCCAGACCGCCACCGATCACCAGCACGTCGCAATGGGCGAAGCGGCTGGCGTAATGATCCGGGTCGGCTTCCTTCGGCGAATTGCCGAGGCCGGCAGCGGCCCGGATGAAGGGCTCGTAGACATGCTTCCATGCAGCCTTCGGCCACATGAAGGTCTTGTAGTAGAAGCCGGCGGCGAAGAAGGGCGACAGCATGTCGTTGACCGCGCCGATGTCGAAGGACAGCGACGGGAAACGGTTCTGCGAGTTCACCTTCATGCCCTCGAACACTTCCTGCACCGAGGCGCGGACGTTCGGCTGTTCGCGGGAGGCGTCACGGGCGACATTCATCAGCGCGTTCGGCTCTTCGGAGCCGGCGGAGATGACGCCGCGCGGGCGGTGATACTTGAACGAGCGGCCCATGAGATGGACGCCGTGGGAGAGCAGCGCCGAGGCGATCGTGTCGCCTTCGAGTGCCGTGTAATACTTGCCGTCGAAGGAAAAACGCGCCTGACGGGCGGGCGTCAGCCGGCCCTTGCCGGCGATACGGAATGCGCCGCTCATTTCGCGTCTCCTTCCAGATTGAGGGATTCAAGGGAACGCTTGGCTTCGCCGGCCTTGTAGGTGACGACGAACTTGTCGCTCACCGTGTGGCGCACGGCGTTGAAGAAGCGGCCGCAGCCATGCTGGTGCCGCCAGCGCTCGTAGATGTAGCCTTTGGGGTTGTCGCGGAGGAAGAAATATTCCGCGAAGGCCTCGTCCGAGATGTCGGCGATGTTTTCAGGGCGCGCGATATGCGCTTCGCCAGCTGCGTGGAATTCCAGCTCCGAGCGGTCTTCCTGGCAATAGGGGCAATGAATGAGAAGCATTTGTATCCCCCGAGATCAGTGAGCAACGGCGGCGGCGGCCGCTTCGTCGATGAGGCGGCCGGTGCGGAACCGGTCGAGCGTGAGGCCTGCGGCCAGCCGATGCGGCTCGTCGCGGGCAATGAGATGGGCGAAGAGATTGGCAGAGCCGGGCGTCGCCTTGAAGCCGCCGGTGCCCCAGCCGCAGTTGACATAAAGGCCCGGAACCGGGGTCTTCGACTGGATGGCCGAGCGGTCCGGCGTGTTGTCGGTGATGCCGCCCCACTGGCGCATCATCTTGACGCGGCGGAAGATCGGGAAGAGCTCACAGATGGCGTCGAGCGTGTGCTCGATGATCTGGATGCCGCCGGTCTGGGAGTAGGAGACATACTGGTCGGTGCCGGCGCCGATGACGAGTTCGCCCTTGTCCGACTGCGAGATATAGGCATGCACCGTGTTGGACATGACCACGCAGGGGAATATTGGCTTCAGCGGCTCGGACACGAGCGCCTGCAGCGGGTTGGACACCAGCGGCACGCGGACATCGGCCATGGCCATGATCTGCGTGTTGTGGCCCGAGGCCGAGACGCCGATCTTCTTCGCGCCGATGAAGCCGCGCGTCGTTTCGACGCCGGTGACGGCCCCATCCGGGCCGCGGGTGATTCCCGTCACCTGGCAGTTCTGGATGACATGAACGCCGCGATCGTGGGCGGCGCGGGCATAGCCCCAGGCGACCGCATCGTGGCGGGCCGTGCCGCCGCGGCGCTGCAGGGCGGCGCCGTTCAGCGGATAGCGGGCGGTTGCGGAGATATCGAGCGGCGGGCAATAGGCCTTGGCCTGTTCGGGCGTCAGCCACTCGTTGTCGATGCCGTAGAGACGGTTGGCATTGATGTGGCGGGTGAAGGACTGCTTGTCATGCGTATTGTGCGACAGCATCATCACGCCGCGCGGAGAATACATCACATTATAATTCAGATCCTGGCTGAGATTTTCCCAGAGCTTCAGCGAGTGCTCGTAGATGTCCATGCTCTCTTCATAGAGATAGTTGGACCGGATGATGGTCGTGTTGCGGCCCGTATTGCCGCCGCCGAGCCAGCCCTTTTCGATCACGGCGACATTGGTGATGCCGTGTTCCTTGGCCAGATAATAGGCCGCGCCGAGGCCATGGCCGCCGCCGCCGACGATGATCACGTCGTAAGCCTTCTTCGGCTCCGGAGAGACCCATTGCTTCTCCCAGCCCTTGTGGCCGCGCAGGGCCTCGCGAACCACGGCGAATGCGGAATATTTCTTCATGAAGGCGCTCCGGCGGTCGAATGATGCGGCACAGGATGGATATACGACATCCCGTCTTTTCTCTGTGCGACAGGAATGGCAAATTTCCGTCACGCATAATGGTTCTTTTGCGACGCGAAAACAGCTATCTTTCGACACGGCCGAAATTGGCGGGCGCTCAGCACGGCTGCAGGTGGGAAAAACGCGACATGGTCGGTCAATGCTCTGGACTTCGAAACGCCGATCTGTTATCCGCATTTCCCAATCGCAGGGCTTCCGGCTCGGCGAACGTTATATTTTTGCCGCTTTGGAGCAGAACCTACTCCTCTTGCTGGCTTAACACGAAACCAAAGGAACGGGATTCACGTGCAGGTACTTGTCCGCGACAACAACGTTGACCAGGCGCTCCGCGCTCTCAAGAAGAAGATGCAGCGCGAAGGCATTTTCCGCGAAATGAAGATGCGCGACTACTACGAAAAGCCGTCGCAGAAGCGCGCCCGCGAAAAGGCCGAAGCCGTTCGCCGCGTTCGCAAGCTTGCTCGCAAGCGCATGCAGCGCGAAGGTCTCATCGGCGGCCGTCCGGGCGCACGTTGATTTTCGCGCCGTTTTTTCGGCGTTTTTTTGAATGATGTGTGGCGGTGGTGACTGTGTCGCCGCCGCCATTTTCTTCAAGCGGCGTCGCGGTTGACGTTACAGGATTTAGCATTTCCTTTGGGGGACTGGTTTTGACGGGTGCCATCAATTTCTCGGCAGCGAAGGCTGCGATGCCGGATCAGCGGCCTGTTCGGGCGGTCCTTGCAGCATTTGCTGTCGGCGGCCTTATGGCGCTGGCCAGCTGCGCGTCCACGAATATGCCGGACGACACGATCCGAATCGATCGCGCGCAGGGTTCCGAAGAAAACATCAGTTCGCTGACCTCCGTCATCAATTCCAACCCGAACGATCCGGAAGCCTACAATTCGCGCGGTTCGGCGCTCGGCAAGGCCGGACGTTTCCGCGACGCGATGAACGACTTCAACAAGGCGATCGCGCTCAATCCTCGCTACTATCAGGCCTATGCCAACCGCGCGCTTGTCGAGCGCAGCATGAACAAGCAGGTCGAGGCCGCGCAGGATTATACGACCGCGCTGCAGATCAATCCGCGCTATGATGTCGCCTTGATTGGTCGTGGCGATATCTATCGTCTCGCCAACCGGCTGCCCGAAGCGCTGTCCGATTTCAACAAGGCGATCGAACTCGACACGACCGATGGTCGCGCCTATCACCGCCGTGGTCTGATCTACCAGCGCATGAACCAGCACGCGAAGGCGATCGAGGACTTCTCGTCCGCCATTTCGTTGTCGCCGACGGCGCCGGAGCCCTATAACGGGCGCGGTATTTCCTATCTGGCGACCGGCGATCTCGACAACGCCTTCGCCGACTTCAACCATGCGATCGATCTGGATGGCAAGGTTGCCGAATCCTGGGCCAACCAGGCGCTTGTCTATGAAAAGCGCGGCAACATGCAGATGGCCTACAAGTCCTATTCGCATGCGCTGCAGCTTGATCCGAAATACCAGCCCGCCCGTGACGGTGTTGACCGCACCCGTGGCGCGATGGGCGGCGCCGGCTGATCCTGATATCGTTCCCATGAAAAGCCCGGCTCAGGCCGGGTTTTTTGTATCCGTTGCCCGGCGTTATCTTCTCATGCCGTCTTCTAGGATCAAAACTCTTGGTAGCTGATCAGAACAGCAGAATGCCGCCGACGCTCAGGATGATGAAGAGCAGGACGGAGAAGATGAAGCCTGCGGAGGTGAAGAAGCCGACGGCCATCGAGATCATCAGGAACACGATGATCATCGTGCCATATTTCGCGCCCTTGATGAAAAGATCGTAGCTCTTTTCATGTTCCTTGTAGTCCATCGGCGCGCCGAGCTCGACCGGACCGGACTTGTGTTCTGCCATGATTTCCTCTCCTCATCCCGAAAATGCGCCCCGTCCCCTCCGGCCCAAATCCCCGGATTGACGCATGTCATCGTTGGTATGAGAAATTACATAAAGAGAGGGACTTGGCAATGGTGGCGGAGTGTCGCTGGGGGCAGTCTCGGATTCTCCTGAGAAGAGCGCTGGTGCTATTTGTGATATGAGAGGCTACAGCGCTTCAGGAGCAAGACATGGCAGATGTTTACAAGACGACCGTCTCCCTGCGGTTCAAGGGCGACGACCTCGACCCCGACGAATTGACGGTCGCCCTCGGCAAGAAGCCAGAAATTGGTGCCAGGAGGGGAGGTGTGTGGATTTCACCAAAGGGTGGTGAAACAGTATCCCGGATGGGGAGCTGGATTCTTTCGATCAAGGATGCTGAACCCGCCGACATCGATGGTCAGGCCGCCGCACTCTTCTCAGACCTCTGCCAAGACTTCACGATATGGCGCCGTTATGCAGAGCGCTATCAGGGGAATATCTTTGTTGGCGTTTTCCTGTCCCAATTCAACGAAGGCCTGAGCATTTCGACGACGACTTTAAATGCAATTGGTCTGCGAGGGCTCGAACTCGGATTTGATATCTACGCGGATGACGGTCGGGATGATCACGATAGCTCTCGCGAGGAATGAATGTTCCGCCCGGTAGAGGTGTCGGCACATGGCGCGCTTAGACCCCCTCTGGCTACCGCCATCTCCCCCACAAGGGGCATGAATGATCTGCGAAACAGCTCCCTTGCTCCTGTGAAATTATCAGTCTACGAAGCGCCTAAGGAACCAAGTTGTTATACAACAACTGATGAAAATTACGAATGTAGACGGGATATATGCACCAGCTTGCTGGTTTGTTGATGACGCCACTACAGTTGCGATAAGGATTAGAAAAGAGACTATTGCGCCGGTTGCAGAAGCAAGAAAAAGGAATGCTAACATGCCGCCAGTGACCCCGGCTTCGACCAATCTGAATATCAAGAAGCCGCTCAATACAAGTAGGATGGCGAGAAACACTAGACCCATCTTTGCCCCTTTAGATCACCAAAATTGTTATAAAGCACTTCTCCTGACCTTGGGCCAGTGACTACAACTCCGCGCGTATTGTCACATTGAGGGCGGGGGGCAGCTTACTCCGCCGCCACCCGAACCTCCGGCTTCGGCGAATCGAGCTCCCGCTCCATCGCCGCCATCTTCGCCAGAACGTCCTTGGCCGCCTTTTCCTTCACATGCCCAAACCCGCGGATCTTTTCGGCGGCGGCGAGGAGTTCAGCCATGGCTGGCGCATTCGCCGCGTTCAGCTTGCCGACGACGCGGCCGAGCAGCGCTTCGAAATCGGCGATCATCTGGCGTTCCATCTTGCGCTCGTCCGTGTAGCCGAAGATGTCGAGGGGCGTGCCGCGCAAGACCTTGAATTTGGCGAGCGCGTTGAGCGCGCCCATCATCCAGGGGCCATAGGAACTTTTCACCAGATGGCCTTGTTTGTCCTTCTTCGCGAAAATCGGCGGGGCCATGTGGAATTCGAGGCGGTCCCAGTCGGAGAACTGTTCGGACAGGCGCTTTTCGAAAGCGCCATCGGTGAAGAGGCGGGCGGTTTCGTATTCGTCCTTGATCGCCATCAGCTTGCCGAGGCTGCGGGCGGCGGCGAGCGTGACGGGGCCGGCAGTACCTGTTGCGCGGATTTCGGCCTCGCGGACGGGCGCGATGGCCTTCTCGAAACGGCGGGCGTAGCGGGCGTTCTGATAGGCGGTGAGGTGGGCCTTCATGCGCTCGATCGCCTCGTCGGCGGTTTCCGCGCGGGGGGCTTCGTGATGGTGGTCACGATAGATCGCGGTGACGGCTTGCGGGTCGTTGCCGGCAATGCGGCCCCAGCGGAAGGCGGCGATGTTCATGTCCACTGCTTCGCCATTGAGGCGGATCGCTTCTTCAACCGACTCAGGCGAAAGCGGCAGGCCGCCGAGCTGGCTGGCATAGCCCAGCATGAACATGTTGGTGGCGAGCGCATTGGCGAAAAGTTCGCGCGCGGCCTCGTCTGCGTCGAAGAAGCGGGTCGTGGCCTCGCCCGCTGACTTGCGGATCGTCTTCTTCATCAGCTCGGCCGGGAAAGAGAAATCCGGGTTGCGGGTGAAGCCGCCGGGCATGATTTCGGCGGTGTTGGCGATGAAGAGTGTCCGATCTTCGGTGACGGTCGCGAGCACTTTCTTGGAGGCCGAGACGGCGAGGTCGCAGCCAAGCACGAGATCGGAGCGGCCGGCGGGGATGCGGATCGCGGTGATCGCTTCGGGGGTCTTTGCGATGCGCAGATGGGTGAGCACTGCGCCGCCCTTCTGGGCCAGGCCTGCCATGTCGATCAGGCCGCAGCCCTTTTCCTCGATATGGGCGGCCATGCCGAGGATCTGGCCGATGGTGACGACGCCGGTGCCGCCGATGCCGGCGACGATGGCGGCCCAGCCGTCATCGAGCGAGGCGATGGCCGGGGTCGGTAACGCGGCGAAGAGGCTGTCGAAGCTGCTGGCGTCCTTGGCTTTCGCCTCGGCCTTGCGCAGCTTGCCGCCATGGACGGTGACGAAGGAGGGACAGAAACCCTCGACGCAGGAGAAGTCCTTGTTGCAGCTCGACTGGTCCACCTTGCGCTTGCGGCCGAAGGCGGTTTCGACCGGCTGGATGGAGACGCAGTTGGATTTCACGCCGCAATCGCCGCAGCCCTCGCAGACGGCCTCGTTGATGAAGGCGCGCTTGTTCGGATCGGGGAAGGTGCCGCGCTTGCGGCGGCGGCGCTTTTCGGCGGCACAGGTCTGGTCGTAGATGAGAATGGTGACGCCGGGAATGTCGCGCAGTTCCCGCTGCACGTCGTCCATGTCGCGGCGATGGTGGAAGGTGGTGCCCTTCGGCCAGTCGATGCCGGGCGGGTATTTGCCCGGCTCGTCGGAGACGATGGCGATGCGCTTCACGCCCTCGGCGGCGAGCTGCCGGGCGATCTGGTCGACCGTCGCGCCGCTTTCGACATGCTGGCCGCCGGTCATGGCGACCGCGTCGTTATAGAGGATCTTGTAGGTGATGTTGGTGCCGGCCGACAGCGCGAAGCGGATGGCGAGCGAGCCGGAATGGGCATAGGTGCCGTCGCCGAGATTCTGGAAGATATGGCCGCGGTCGGAGAAGGGGGCAACGCCGACCCATTGTGCGCCTTCGCCCCCCATCTGGGTGAAGCCGAGCGTGTTACGGTCCATCCAGATCGACATGAAATGACAGCCGATGCCGGCCGCCGCGACCGAGCCTTCCGGCACCTTGGTCGAGGAATTGTGCGGACAGCCGGAGCAGAAGAAGGGCGTGCGGATATTGCCGTCGGCAATGCTGGCGATCATCGCCTGCGCCTGTTTCATGCGCGCCGTGCGGGCGGAGATTTCGTCCGATGGGCCGATATAGCGGGTGATGCGCTCGCCGAAGGCGATGGCGATATCGTTGGGGTCGAGCGCGCCCTTGACCGGGAAGAGCCAGTCGCCGCGCTCGTCGCGCTTGCCGATGATCACGGGCTGGCCGGCAGTGCCGTAAAGCGCCTCGCGCAGCTGCGTTTCAATGAGCGAGCGCTTTTCCTCGACGACGATGATCTCGGTAAGGCCGTTCGCAAAATCCTTGACGTCGTCGAGATCGAGCGGCCAGGTGCACCCGACCTTGAAGAGGCGGATGCCGAGGCGATTGGCCTCTTCCTCGCCTATGCCGAGATTGGAGAAGGCCTGCAGGACGTCGAGATAGCTCTTGCCGGTCGAGATGATGCCGAGCTTCGGGGCTTCTCCGCCCGACCAGATGATCCTGTTGATCCCGTTGGCGCGGATGAAGAGATTGGCGGCGGCGCGCTTGTATTCGTGGAGGCGGGCTTCCTGGCCGAGGAAATCGATGTCGTTGAGGCGGATATGGATGCCGCCGGGCGGCCCTTCGAAAGGCGGCGTGACGATGTCGAGGCGGTTGAGGCCGGCATTCACGGAAGCCGTGGACTCGACATTGTCCTTCACGCATTTCAGCGCCACCCAGCAGCCGGAATAGCGGCTGAGCGCATAGCCGAGCAGGCCATAGTCGATGATTTCCTGCACACCGGCGGGGTTCAGGATCGGCATCATGTAGTCGACGAAGTTGAATTCGGTCTGGTGCGCGTTTGTGGAGGATTCGGCCGTGTGGTCGTCGCCCATCAGGACGAGGACGCCGCCATGGGGCGAGGTGCCGGCCAGATTTGCGTGGCGGAAGACGTCGCCGGCGCGATCGACGCCGGGACCCTTGCCATACCAGAGGCCGAAGACGCCATCATATTTGCCGTGACCGTCGAGGCCGGCCTGCTGCGAGCCCCAGACGGCGGTGGCGGCAAGCTCCTCGTTGAGGCCGGGCGTGAAGGTGATCTGATGTTCGGTGAGCGGCCTCTTCGCCTTCATGAACTGGCTGTCGAGGCCGCCGAGCGGCGAACCGCGATAGCCGGAAATGAAGCCGGCGGTGTTCAGCCCCGCGGCCTTGTCCGCCTCGTGCTGCATCATCATCATCCGCGCGATGGCCTGCGCGCCGGTGAGATACACCCGGTTGCGCGAAAGGTCGTATTTGTCCTCGAGCGAGATTTTCTGATGCATCCACGGTCCTCCCAAACCCTGACTGACATCCGAATTGTTCTACCAATGTCTAAGAAGGTCAAATCTTTTCAGGCGCGTGCTTTACAGACGCAATGGAGTTGCCGATAACTTTCCATGCGAGAGGTAATATTTCGCAAAGGGGCGGCGAGGGGAAACATGCGAAAAGCAGCCGCCCGTTAAATTGGCTTTTTGCCGCAAGGCAGAGACCTGCTGGGGGAGAAAAAATGGCATTCTTGTTGAGGCTGAGCGCGTTGATCGACGCGATCACGTCCGCGATCGGGCGTAGCGTATCGTGGCTCATTCTGGTGGCGGTGCTGGTCAGTGCCATCAATGCCGTCGTGCGCAAGATATTCGACATGTCGTCCAACGCATGGCTGGAACTGCAATGGTATCTGTTCGGCGCCGTGTTCCTGCTGGCGGCGGCCTACACGCTGCAGAAGAACGAGCATATCCGCATCGACATCCTGTCTTCCACCTGGAGCAAGCGGACGCGCGACATCATCGATCTGGTGCTGCACATCATCTTCCTGCTGCCGTTCTCATCGCTGATGGTCTATCTCTCCTGGTCGTGGTTCTGGCTCTCCTTCCGGACGGGCGAGGTTTCCGCCAATGCCGGCGGGCTCGTCATCTGGCCGGCCAAGTCTTTCGTGCTGATCGGCTTCATTCTGCTCACCGCACAGGCCTTTTCCGAAATCATCAAGCGCATCGGTGTGCTCACAGGACGGATCGAGGATCCACTTGTGGACGCAACGCCTGCCAATCATGCCGAGGAGGTGCGCTGATATGCTTGAATTTATCGTAGAAAATCTCGCGCCGATCATGTTCACGACGGTCATGGCGCTGCTTGTGCTCGGCTATCCCGTCGCCTTCACGCTTGCCGCCGGCGGTCTGGCTTTCTTCGCCATCGGCGTCGAATTCTCGCATCTGTCGCCGTCGATCAATCTGTTCTGGCCGCTGCTGCAATCGCATCCCGAGCGGATCTACGGGATCATGAACAACGATACGCTGCTGGCGATTCCCTTCTTCACCTTCATGGGGATCATCCTGGAGCGGTCGCGCATGGCGGAAGACCTGCTCGACACGATCGGCCAGCTCTTTGGGCCGATCCGGGGCGGGCTGGCCTATGCCGTCGTCCTTGTCGGCGCGCTTCTGGGCGCAACAACGGGCGTGGTTGCGGCCTCGGTCATGGCCATGGGCCTCATTTCCATGCCGATCATGCTGCGCTACGGTTATAACAAGCCGTTCGTGTCCGGTACGATCGCTGCTTCCGGCACGCTGGCGCAGATCGTGCCGCCTTCGCTTGTTCTCATCGTCATGGCCGACCAGCTCGGCCGGTCGGTCGGCGACATGTATGTCGGCGCTCTCTATCCGGCGCTGCTGATCGTCGCGACCTATTGCGCCTATGTCTTCGTCATCACGCTGGTCAAGCCGGCCTGGGCGCCGGCCCTGCCACGCGAGGCGCGCACACTGGGCGGCGGGGTGACGTCGCTGGCCGTGATGATCCTCATTGCCGTCGTGCTCTACTATCTGGCCGACATGTTGCTCTTCACCGGCATCTCGCCGGAATGGCGCATGGTGATTTCGCTGGCGCTGGGCGTCGGCGTCATCTTTCTCATCGCCCTGGCCAATGACAAGCTCAAGCTGAATATCATCTCGCGGCTGGCCCAGCAGGTGATCATCGTGATGATCCCGCCGCTGGCGCTGATCTTCCTCGTGCTCGGTACGATCTTCCTCGGCATTGCGACGCCGACGGAGGGCGGGGCGATGGGGTCTGCCGGTGCGCTGATCATGTCGCTCATGAAGGGCCGGCTGAGCTTTGCGACGCTGAAGCAGGCGGTCGAATCGACCACGAAGCTTTCGGCTTTCGTAATGATGATCCTCATCGGTTCGCGCGTCTTCGGTCTCACCTTCTATGGCCTGAACGGCAATCTCTGGATCGAGCATCTCATGCTGTCGCTGCCGGGCGGCGAATACGGCTTCCTGATTGTCGTGACGATCATCGTCTTCATCCTCGGCTGCTTCCTCGACTTCTTCGAAATCGCCTTCATCATGGTGCCGCTGCTGGGGCCGGTCGCCGAAAAGCTCGGCATCGACCTCGTCTGGTTCGGCATCATCCTGGGCATCAACCTGCAGACCTCGTTCCTGACGCCGCCCTTCGGCTTCTCGCTGTTCTACCTGCGCTCCATCGCGCCGGCGGGCAACTGGAAGGACAAGGTGACGGGGATCACCATGAGCGGGGTGAAGACCTCCGACATCTACAAGGGCGTGTTCCCCTTCATCGTCATCCAGTTCGTGATGATCCTCGTCGTCATCGCCTTCCCGCAGCTGGTCATGGTCTACAAGAGCGGCGATGTCGTGGTTGATCCGTCGAAAGTGAATATCACGGTGCCGATGTCCACGCCCGGCGGGGCGCCGGGGATGACGCTGCCGCCGCTGGGCGGGGCAGGTGGAAATGGCGTGTTGCCCGGGCTTTCGCTGCCGCCCATCGGCGGCGCGCCGCCGGCGGGCTCGGGTGCCGGCAACAATGAAAGCGGCAACACGCTGGGTCTGCCTCCGCTGAATGGCCTCGGCAGTCCTCCGGCGCAACCGCCGGCAAATGATGCCACGAAGCCGACGGAAGGCGCCAAGCCTGCCGTCGATCTCAGCCAGCCGCCGAAGATCAACTGAGGCCAGGCTGACAGGCAACGCACAAGGCCGGTTCTCCGGTCTTGTGCCGAGAGCTTGCGTGCCTGTTGCTTTCCGTCTCTATTGTCGGTCTCCATCCAACAACCGTAATCGGAAATCGAGACATGGATCATCTGCAGCAGCTGGCGCTGGTTTACCTGACCTACCTGATTACGATCGCCAGTCCCGGTCCGAGCAATATGGCCATCATGGGCACGGCGATGAACCATGGGCGTGCGCACGGCGTGGCGCTGGCATTGGGCGTGCTGACGGGCAGTCTTTGCTGGGCCAGCCTGGCGGCGGCGGGCATCTCGACGCTTTTGACGCGCTTTGCGGAAGCGTTGATCGTCATGAAGCTTGCCGGTGGGCTCTATCTGCTTTTCCTCGCGTGGAAATCGGCAAAATCCGCGATGACGGAAAAGTCTTCGACCGTCGCGGACGTAACGCCCGCAAGCCGCTTTGCGTCCTACCGGCGTGGTGTTCTCCTGCATCTGACGAACCCCAAGGCCATTCTCGGATGGGGCGCCATTATGACATTGGGGCTCAAGCCGGATGCGCCGGCCTATACGCTCCCAGCCATTATAGGTGGCTGCGCGGTTCTCGGCTTCATCGTCTTTATCGGCTATGCGCTGCTCTTCTCTACGGCGGCGATGGCGAATGGCTATCGCAAGGCGCGGCGCGTCATCGAGGGGACGCTGGCTGCCGTCTTCGGATACGCGGGGCTGCGGCTGCTTCTGTCGAAGCCCTGATCAGGCGGATTTCTCGATCATCAGCGCCACTTCGTGCAGGTCATGCGCGACGACCGTGCAGAAGGGACGGATTTCGTCCGTGGGGTCGAGCAGGTCCGGCACCATGACGGCCATCATGCCGGCGGCGTGCGCCGAGCGGATGCCGTTATGGCTGTCTTCCAGCGCCAGGCAGGCGGCAGGATCGACGCCGAGGCGCTCGGCTGCGGTGAGGAATGGGTCGGGCTCCGGCTTGCCTTTCGCATAATCGCCCTGCGCCACGACGGCGTGAAAGCGATGGGTGATATCGAAGGTGCCGATCTTGTAATCCACGGCCCGGCGCGGCGATGAGGTGGCGATGGCGCGCGGGATCGCGAGGCGGTCCAGAAGGTCGAGAATTTCGACGACGCCCGGCTTGATGGCGAGGCGGATCTCGAGAAGCGCTTCGTAATGTGAAATCCAGATGGGGCGGAAGGCGTCAGCATCGAAAGTTTCGCCCAATGCGGCGACAAGCCTGGTCCGGATATCCGGCCATTGACGACCGATGAGCGTCTTGAACAGATCCCACTCGACCGTGTGGCCGAAATGCGCAGCCGCCGTCACGGCAGATTCGAAAGACAGCGTTTCCGTGTTGAACAGAAGGCCGTCCATGTCGAAGATCACGGCGGCCGGTCGGCGGGGGAGGGACATCGCGTATTGATTCCTGAAGTGTCGATTCAGAATTGTCTGTAGCGATTTTTCATCCGGATTGTGTGAAAAACAAATGATGCCCCGGAAACAATTTCCGGGGCATCTGAAGGCAAATGCGGATCGCTCAGAGCTTGCCGGCGCGCTGCTGGATCATCATGAAGGTGTCGAACGTGTATTCGCCGACCTGCGCCCAGAGATAGGCGTCTTTCTTGAAGGCCAGCTGGTCATCGTAGGTCTTCTTGAAATACGGGCTCTTGGCAGAAAGATCCGCATAGATCTCGACGGCCGACTTGTAGCAGGCTTCCATGATTTCCTGGCTGAAGGGACGAAGCTGGGTGCCGGAGCCGACCAGTTCCTTCAGCGCGATCGGGTTCTTGACGTCGTATTTCGCCATCATGTTGGTGTTGGCGAAGGCGCAGGCGTCCTGAAGAACGGCCTTATAATTCTTCGGCAGCGCATTGTATTTCTGCAGGTTGAAGAAGGCGTGGACGACCGGGCCGCCTTCCCAGAAACCGGGATAGTAGTAATACTTGGCGACCTTGTTGAAGCCGAGCTTGGCGTCGTCATAGGGGCCGACGAATTCGGCAGCGTCGATCGTGCCCTTCTCGAGTGCCGGGTAGATGTCGCCGCCCGCGAGCTGCTGCGGCACGACGCCCACCTTTTCCAGCACCTTGCCGGCGAGGCCGGCAATGCGCATCTTCAGGCCCTTCAGGTCGTCCAGCGTGTTGATTTCCTTGCGGAACCAGCCGCCCATTTGAACGCCCGTATTGCCGGCCGGAAGACCGTATACGCCCTGCGTGGCGAAGAATTCGTTCATCAGCTTGTTGCCGTTGCCCTGGTAGTACCAGGCATTCGACATGCGGGCGTTGAGCCCGAAGGGCAGGGCCGTGCCGATGGCAAAGGTCGGCTCCTTGCCCCAGAAATAATAGGAAGTCGTGTGTGCGGCCTCGACCGTGCCTGCGGCCACGGCGTCCAGAGCCTGCAGGCCGGGCACGATTTCGCCGGCAGCGAAGGTCTGAATGGTGAAGGCGCCATCGGTGGCGGCGGCGACATGTTCCGCAACATCGACGGCACCGCCCCAGATCGTGTCCAGCGATTTCGGGAAGGATGACGTCAGACGCCATGTGATTTTCGGATTTTCCTGCGCGATGGCAGGTGCCGCAAGCGTTGTGGCAGCGGCAGCGGCACCCGCGCCGGCGACGCCGGCCTTCCTGATAAATGAACGACGATCCATGAGTAACCTCCCGGTTTGGTTGCCTCTGCTGCCCGGTTTCCCCCTCAGTGCTGCAGAATGATTTGAAGGTAACCATTTTGGCGCCGGTGTTGCAAGCGCGACATTCCGAAATATTTCCGGGTTAAGTCTCTGCAAGAAAATGGCTTTTTGATAAATGTTCCAAACTTTTTCGGACGTCTTCAGCCTCGAACTCGTTGTAATTTCGATTGACTTGCGTCATTTCCGGCGAGATGTTCGCCAAACTTGATCAAATGGAGACCTTTCATGAGCATGCCTGTCGTCGTCATTCCCGCCGATATTCGTGAACTTGACGGAACGACCTGGCATGCCGTCCAGACCCAATATGTGAACGCAGCCATCAAGGGCGCCGGGGTTCTGCCGCTGATCGTGCCGGCGCTGGAGACGGAGCACGATATCGATGAAGTGCTGGACCGGGTGGATGGCGTTCTTTTGTCCGGCTCCCGCTCGAATGTTCATCCCTCGCTCTACGGCAAGGTGGCGGAAGAAAAGGACGGGCCTTTTGATCCGGCGCGCGATGCCACGACCATGCCGCTCATCCGCCGGGCGATCGAGCGCGGCGTCCCGCTTCTGGCGATCTGCCGTGGCATTCAGGAACTGAACGTGGCGCTGGGGGGCACACTCGCCAGCGAAATCCAGGAGATGCCCGGCGTTGCCGATCATCGCCGCCGCGAAGTCCCCGACCGCGACGTGCAGTATGAAATCCATCAGACGGTCGTGGTCAAGGAAGGGTCCTGTCTCGCCGGCGCGCTCGGTGCGGGGGCCTTCAAGGTCAATTCGCTGCATCGTCAGGCGATTTCGCAAGCCGCGCCCAATCTTGCGGTTGAGGCTGTTGCCGAAGACGGCACGATCGAGGCCGTCTCCGTCATCGGCGCAAAGGCCTTTGCCGTCGGCGTTCAGTGGCATCCGGAATATTGGGTCGGCAAGGACGCGCCGTCCAACGCGCTTTTCACGGCCTTCGGGGAAGCGGTCAGGGCCTATCAGGCATCGCGCAAGCTGGCGGCGTGAGCCGCCGTCTTCACCGCACCGCGGTCAGGGTGAGGGCCGCGGATGGCGGATCGACAGCGACATAGCCGATGCCGTCGCCGGGAGCGATCATGATCACCTGCCTGCCGGCCTTGTCGGTGAGAGCGACGCTGCCGTCGGCATTCTCCGTCCAGTTGCGCGCCTGATCGAGACCCGGCCACACATCGTCGCAGCCCGGTTCACTCTTCAGGGCGAAAGTCCGCGTCGAAGCGGGCTTGCCGCGCTTGATCACGCAGGCCTTGCCTTCGGCGATATTGGAGACCGAGTAGCTGGAGGGATTGCCGATGGCGGCCGTCGTCATCGTATCCACGCCGGGGTTTTGCTGTGGCGAGGGTGCCAGATAGCTTGCCGTCGCTCCGGCAATCGCGAGCGTCGTGGCGACGAGTATCAACTTCATGTGTCTCTCCTTTGCCTTCGGAGACATCTGCTTGCGCCGAACCGTCACGCGATGACGGACCAGACGAAGCAACGCACTGTCCATGCCAATAAAAACATGTTGCGCGCCAATTCCTAACAGAAGTCTAACGCGAGAACAGGATATTAACCGGTTATTGAGGTCGGACAATGACGAAGATCAGGTTGATCCTCTTCATCCCCTGAACGGTGTCTCCGGGACGGGGGTGATCGGACGCCCCTTCTCGAACCACGAGATCAGGTTTTCGGCCGTCAGGTCGGCCATGGCGTTGCGCGTCGGAACCGAGGCGGAAGCGACATGCGGCAGCAGGCAGGCATTGTCGAGCGCCAACAGGCGCGCCGGCACATGGGGCTCATCCTGAAAGACATCGAGACCGGCGGCGGCGATGGTCCTGCTTTCCAGCGCGTCGGCCAGCGCATCCTCGTCCACGGTCCAGCCGCGGCCGACATTGATGAGGACGCCGTTTGGCCCGAGACGCTTCAGAATGTCGGCATTGATCGTCTTGTGGGTCTGCGGCGTCTTCGGAACGATACAGATCAGCGTATCGACGGCGTCCGCCAGCGCTTCCAGCGTCGGATGGTAGCGATAGGTCACGTCCTTGCGTTCGCTGCGCGTGTGATAGCTCACCGGCAGATTGAAGGCCGCCACGCGCTGGGCAATTTCGAGGCCGATGCGGCCGAGGCCATAGAGACCGACGGTCCGGCCACGCAGCGAGAGCGGCGACAGCATGAAGGCGCCATCCTTTTCCCAGCGGCCGTCGCGCAGAAAGGTTTCGGCCTTGGGCAGCAGGCGAACGGTATTGATCAGCAGGCCGAGCGTGGTGTCGGCCACTTCCTCGTTCAACACATCCGGCGTGTTGGTGACGATGATGTTGTTGGCGGCGGCATGGGCGACATTCACGCCATCATAGCCGACGCCGAAATTGGCGACGATCTCGAGTTTGGGAAGCGCGGCCATCAGATCGGCTGGCATGCCGTTGAAGCCGGTTGCGCCGCGGACCTTCTCGGCGATCTCGGGCGTGATCAGGGCCGGGTCTGCCCGTTCGATCCGAACAAGATCGAAATGGGGTTCAAGCCGTTCGATAACGCGTGGGTGGACCTTGCCGGCGGTGAGGATCGAGACCTTCGACATGGATATCAACTCCGATGCAGCGGCGCGGTGGATTGGCGGATACGCATTTCCGGCTTGATCAGGTGGATCCCGTCCGGCTCATGGCTGCCGGAAAGCTTGTCGAGCAGGGCGCGGGCGGCGAGGCGGCCGACTTCCGACTGCCCGTTCCACACGGTGGTGAGGCCGGGCGTGGCGATTGCCGCCTCTTCCAGGTCGTCATAGCCGGTGACGGAAATGTCGCGGCCGGGCATGAGGCCGGCACGCGCGATACCGTTCATGAAGCCGATGGCGACGAGATCGTTCCAGCAGACGGCGGCGGTCGGCTTCTGCGGCAGCGACAGGAAATGCACGGCGGCCTCGAAGCCACCCTGCTTGGAGCGCGGGCCGGCGATGCGTAACGCCGGATCGACCGGGATATTGGCCTTTTTCAGTGCGTTGACATAGCCCTGATAGCGGTCGCGGCCGGTCGAGGTCTGGTCGGTGCCGCCGACCATGGCGATGGTGCGATGACCAAGGCCGATCAGGTGGTTGGTGGCGAGCGAAATGCCATAGCTGTCGTCGCCGCGATAGGTGGGCAGGTCGAGGTTTTCGACCGAACGGGCGACCAGAATGGCCGGCATGCCGTTGTTTTCCGCCAGCTCCAGATCCTCGCGCGGCGTGCCGATGGCCGGCGACATGATGACGCCGTCGCCGCCGAGCTGCAACAGCGTTTCGACGAAATTGCGCTGCTTTTCGACCGAGTCGTAATGGTTCGACAGGATGAAGGTGTGACTGGAGCGGTCGAGTTCGCTTTCGATCGCCTTCAGGATTTCGGCATAAAACGGGTTCTGGATGTCATGCACCACGACGCCGATGATGCCGGAGCGGGAGGTTCGGAGACTGGCGGCGCGGCGATTGTAGATATAGCCGAGCGCGCGCGACTGTTCCTTGATCTTCTCGCGGGTTGCGGCGGCGACCAGCGGACTGTCGCGCAGTGCAAGCGAAACGGTGGCCGTGGAAACGCCGAGCGACTCGGCGATCGTCGAAAGCTTGATCTTTTGCGCCACGTTGCCTCCCCGACGCTTGATATCGCAGGGTCTGCGCCCCGCTTTCCGCTGACTTAAAAATTTTAAGTAAACGGTTTTAAGGCCCCTTGCAACAATTTCCGTCCGTAAGCGGCGTTCACCCTTCGGCGGAAAGGGCGGTCTCGAGGTTGTCGCTGACCTGCTGCAACAGCTCGAGAAGCTTGCGCATCTGCTTCTCGTCGAGATCGTGGAAGGCGGCATCCATGACGGTGTTGCTGGAGGTCTCGACGCTGTCGAGCTTGGCGCGGCCGGTCTCGGTCAGCCAGACGGTGGTCTGGCGGCCATCCTCGCCGCCCTTGCGGGTCAGCAGGCCTTGCGCTTCCATGCGGGTAATGGTGCGGGTGATGGTCGGCGGCTTCACGCCGAGGCGGCTTGCAATGGCGCCGGCCGTGAGACCGTCTTCTTCGCCCAGCGCCGTCATGACGCCTTCCTGCCCGCCATAGAGGCCGACATCGCTCAGCGTTCTGGACGTCAGTGTGCGGAACTGGCGGGCGACCTGAGCCACTTCGAAAGCGATATCTGCAGGACTTGCCGTCAGTTTCCCCCGCTTGGCGTCTTTTTTCTTGTCCTTGTTTTTCTTTGCCATCTGCCCGCTTGCCTCCGTGCCCCGGCACGCTATGAGTTCTTAATGGAAGGGATAACGGAGGTTTTGGTAAGTGTCCACGCTCTCGACAGGGCTTAAAGCAGGAAACAAGGCCGCGCGCATCGCGGTTCTGCCGCTTGGCGCGCATGAGCAGCATGGGCCGCATCTGCCTTTTGAAACCGATGCGATCATCGCAGAGGGGATCGCCCGGCGGGCTGAGACGCTGCTGCGGGCCGAACTCGATGTCGTCTTTCTGCCGGCGGAGCCGGTCGGCTATTCGATCGAGCATATGGATGTCGCGGGTACGCGGACACTGAGCTATCACGAGGCGGTCGAGCGCTGGCTGGGTATTGCGGAAGAGCTGAACGGCCAGGGCATCCAGCGTCTCGTTCTGCTCAATGCGCATGGCGGCAACTCGCCGCTGATGACGATCGTGGCGACCGAAGCGCGGGTCCGGTTCGGCATGCTCTGCGTCGCCACCAGCTGGACGCGCTTCGGCGCGGAAGTGGGGCTCGTGACGCCTGAGGAAAAGGCGCTGGGCATCCATGGCGGCGATATCGAGACGTCGGTCATGCTGGCGCTGAGACCCGATCTGGTCGACATGGGCAAGGCGCGTGACTTTCCCTCGCGGCAGAGCGAATTCATCCGCGATTTCAGACATCTGCGGGCCTATGGCCCGCATTCCTTCGGATGGATGATGCGCGATCTCAATCCGGATGGCGTGGCCGGAAACGCAGCGCTGGCGACTGCCCAGAAGGGCCGGGAGATGATCGACCGCGCGGCGGGCGGATTGATCGACCTGCTTTACGATGTCGCGCGTTTCGATTTGTCGTTGTTCGCCGAGCAGGACTCTCCGGCGAAAAAATGAGACCGTCTCGGGTCGCGAAGTACCCTAAAGTGCGGTCTTCAACAGAGGGTGGCCCGCCAGAAAATCGACGAAGGCGCGGACTTTGGGGCTGCGATTGCCGCCGGGTGGCATGATCGCGTGAATCGGGAAGGGGTCGATACGGTGCATGTCCTTCAGGATTTCGACAAGCCGGCCATCGGCCAAAGGCTCTGCCATGGTGAAACGCGCCAGCCGCCCGATGCCGAGCCCCGCCAGCATCATATCGACCATGAGATGTGCGCTGTCTGTCACCAGATTGCCGCCCACGTCCTGCAGATTGACGCCTTCGGGTGAGGCGAAGGGCCAGCGCCGGAGATACGGAAAGCCGGAAATGACGATGCAATTGTGGCCCGCCAGATCGGCCGGCGTCTTCGGCGTACCAAAGCGCTCGAGATAGGCAGGGCTTGCGCAGATCGCGCGGGAGGATTCGCCGATCTTGCGGATGACCAGCGACAGATCGCCCGGCTGGCCCATGCGGATCGCCACGTCCCATTGTTCGGCGATCAGATCGACCTGCCGGTCGGCGATCCCGATATCGAGGCGGATTTTCGGATAGCGCGCCAGAAAATCCGGAACGATCGGCCCCAGCACGTGGCGTCCGAAGGCTGTTCCGGTATTCACGCGCAGCACACCGGACGGTTCGGCCGCGCTGGCCATGACTTCCTGTTCCACGTCCTCGACCGCGTTGAGAATGTCGCGAGCGCGGGCGACATAGGTCGCGCCTTCAGAGGTCAGCGAGAGGCGCCGGGTGGTGCGCGTGATCAGACGGATGCCGAGACGGGATTCCAGACGGTTGACGAGTTTCGAGACGGCGGACGGGGTGAGAGCAAGATCATCCGCGGCCTGCGCGAAGCTGCCCGTTTCCGCGATCCGGCAGATCGCCTGCATTTCCTTCAGTGACGCGTCTGTCATTGGGGAATTTCATTCATCTATTTCAGGAATTTCTGAGCAATTATAATCTATCGGGAATGAATTAAGATCAAGGCCTGAATCAAGGAGCGCGCAGGGGTGCGCTCACATGGAGGGTGAGATGGCCGAGATTGACAGTCACCGGGCCGGCGGGTTGGAATTTTTGGGTGAGATCGATGCGCCAGCCCGGCGCATCCGTCGCGACATTGAGGTCCCGGCGGATATCTGGCCGGGAAAGTGGACGGATATGGAAAGCCTTGAGCGCAACGCAGAGGAATGGCGGCGCGAGGCGCGCCGCCGGGCATTCGTTGCGTTTATGCGCCGGCTGTTCAGGCGGTGACGGGACGCAAGGCAGCGGTCGCCGCCGGTGCTGTCGGCTTGGCTTTCCGGCGGTTTGTCTCGCGCATGTCGAGCCAGTAGGCGGCGATGATCTGAATGAAGATGCCGTTGGCAATCAGCAGCAGGCCGGTTTCCGGCCAGTTGCCGATGATTGCCATGATCGCCTGCGCGAGCACGGAGAGTACGGTGCCGATCAGGAAGATTGCCAGACCATGGCGGCCGATGACGGCCAGCGAATTGTCGAGACCGAGGCGGGTGATGCGCGACAGGAACGGCACCGACAGGAAGATATAGGTCAGCGCCAGCGTGTGGGCGAGACGCCAGCCGGTCAGATAGGTCTTGTCGAAGCCTGTCAGCACGAAAGGCAGGCCGAGCGACAGGTTCGACTGGGCGCCCAGGTTCATGATCGTCCAGAGGGCCGAGAAAAGCACATAGGTGATGGAGGCGGCGAGCAGGCCGGGGCTGCCGCCGATGCGCCCACCACGGGCGATGTGACGTGCGCCGACATAGCCGATGACGAAGAGGAACTGCCAGGATAGCGGGTTGAAGAACCAGATGCCGGGCTCGAGCATGCGCGGGGGGCCAAGACGCCATGTGCCGGCCAGCGCCCAGATGAGGGCGGAAATGGCGATCAGCATGGCCGGGTTGCGGCGCTCCAGCCAGATCACGGCCGGGGCTATCGCCATCAGCGCCATGTACATGGGCAGGATGTTGTTATAGCCGAGCTGGTGACCGAGCGTGCCGAGCGCCACAAGACCCTTCATGGGGTCGGCAACGACGGGGCCGAGCGCCACCTGAGTGAGCAGATCCGGACGCACGAACATCCAGGCAGCGCCGACGAAGATGGCGACCGTCAGAAGCGTGCCGGTCATATGCGCGGCAAACAGGGTCACGACACGCCGCCAGGCCTTCACGGTCAATGAGGCGAGGTTGGTCAGATCATATTTGCGGCCATAGGCGAGCGCGACCGCGATGCCGGATATCAGCACGAAAAGCTCGGACGCGTCCGAGAAGCCGAAATTCTTCATCGTCCAGTGCTCAAGCGGCTGGCCGGGGACATGGTCGATGAAGATCATCAGAAGCGCCAGCGCGCGCAAGACATCAAGGCGCGTATCGCGCTTGCTTGCGGGCGTATGGCTCGGAGCAGCTTTAGCGGGCGAGGCATGTGTCGCTGACATAGGATGTCTCCTTCCGCCCAACAACGCTCGGACGATTCGCTTGTTCCATCATCTTCATCCCGCAGCGCAGCAGAAGTGCGTTCCAGCGGTGGCTGCATTGTGAAAAAAACATGACAGTCACTCCCTGCCTTCCTCATGCCGGCTTTTAATTCGACGCCATTATTGCGATGCCCGGTGAGGGCGTCCTATATAGTCACCCAATCGAAGCCATTTCCCCGAAGGTGGACCATGACGCAAGCGCAAGCGATCAAACCCATTCCCGTCACCGTGCTGACCGGCTATCTCGGCTCCGGCAAGACGACGCTGCTCAACCGCATACTCACGGAGAATCATGGCAAAAAATACGCCGTCATCGTTAACGAATTCGGCGAGATCGGCATCGACAACGATCTGATCGTCGAGTCGGATGAAGAAATCTACGAGATGAACAATGGCTGTGTCTGCTGCACCGTACGCGGCGACCTGATTCGTGTCGTGGAAGGCCTGATGCGCCGTCCCGGCCGTTTCGACGGCATCATTGTCGAGACGACGGGCCTCGCTGATCCGGTTCCGGTCGCTCAGACCTTCTTCATGGATGACGACGTTCGCGCCAAGACCGAGCTCGACGCGGTCGTCGCTCTTGTCGATGCCAAGCATCTGCCGCTGCGGCTGAAGGACAGCCGCGAGGCGGAAGACCAGATCGCCTTTGCCGATATCGTCATCATCAACAAGACCGATCTCGTGTCGCATGACGAGCTGCATCAGGTCGAAGACGTCGTGCGCGCGATCAATCCGGCGGCCCGCGTGATGTTCGCCAAGCGCTCGGAAGTGGACATCGCCAAGATCCTCGATCAGGGCGCGTTCAACCTCGAAAAGGCGATGGAAAACGATCCGCATTTCCTCGACGAATACGAGGATCACGTCTGCGGTCCGGATTGCGATCACGATCATGGGCACCACCATCACGACCATGACCACGATCATCACGGCCATGGCCACGATCACGGGCATCACCATCACCACGACGCGCCCTCGGCGATCCATGATGTCACGGTGAAGTCGATTTCGTTGCGCGGCGGCGAGATGAACCCGGACAAGTTCTTCCCCTGGATTCAGAAGGTCACGCAGTTGGACGGTCCGAAAATCCTGCGCCTGAAGGGCATCATCGCCTTCACCGGCGACGAGGAGCGCTATGTCGTGCAAGGTGTTCATATGATCATCGAGGGCGATCATCAGCGTCCATGGAAGGAGCACGAGAAGCGCGAAACCCGCCTCGTCTTCATTGGCCGTGATCTTGATCAGGAAAAGCTGGAGCGGACCTTCAAGGCCTGCGAAGCCCAGGCGGTTGCCGCCTGACGGTTGCCAGGGATTGGCCACCAAGCGCCGGCATGGAGCATGCGATTGCCGGCGCATGGCTGAACCTGCATCACTGGCTTGCACCGGCCAATTCCATGGTGGAACCCGCCTTGCGGGCCTGACCGGCCTCTCCTTTCATGGTTACTTGCGAAAATCGATTCCGATTTGCCCGCTGATGCGCTAGAGCCTTGGCTGACATTCTAAAAGCCGCGCCTGCCGGGTGCGGCCTCATTTGCAGAGACATATCCATGCCCACCGTTGCTCCGCTCGATCTCGAAGGCCACATTGCCGGCGCCCACTTTCTGGGTGACGTTCCATTCTTCGCGGCTTCTTCTGGCGAGGTTCATCGCCTCGACATGGGCCACAAGACAGTTGCCGTGCATGAGGGGCTGCTTGCTTCGACCAAGGACGAGGGCAGCAATACGCTCCTGACCTCCGGCGAGGACGGCAAGGTCAACCGGGTTCATGCCGACGGTCGGGTGGAACTGCTGGCGGAAGAACCGCGCAAGTGGATTTCCGTGCTGGCCGCCGGCCCGCAAGGGGCGATCGCCTATGGTGTCGGCAAGGAGTCCCGGGTGCGGCTTGCCGATGGAACGGTGAAGAGCTTTGCCGAGCAGCGCACTGTCGAAGCGATTGCCTTTGCACCCAAGGGCCTGCGCATTGCCGCGGCGCGCTATAACGGCGTGACGCTGCATTGGGTCTTGACCGCGGGCGCGCCGATCGATCTCGACTGGAAGGGCGCGCATAATGCCGTGACCTTCTCGCCCGACGGACGCTTCGTCGTCACGGCCATGCAGGAAAATGCGCTGCATGGCTGGAAGATCGATGTCAAGCCCGGCGAAGAGGCGCGGCACATGCGCATGACCGGCTATCCGGCCAAGGTGAAGTCGCTCTCCTGGTCGGTCAAGGGCAAGTGGCTGGCCTCGTCCGGTGCGCCTGCAGCGATCGTCTGGCCGTTTTCGGCCAAGGATGGCCCGATGGGCAAGCCGCCGCTGGAGCTTGGTACGCGCGGCAATATCATGGCGACGGCCGTCTCCTGCCATCCGGCAGAAGAGGTCGTGGCGATCGGCTTCATCGACGGCATGATCCTTCTGGTCCGTCTGGCGGACGAGAAGGAAGTGGTGCTGCGCCGCCCGGGCAAGGGCGCGATCACCGCCATGGCCTGGTCGAAATCCGGCAAGCTGTTGGCCTTTGCCTCGGAAAGCGGCGATTGCGGCGTGGTCGACATCGCGGGGTGAGCCCACGCGCTCGCGCTCTGGGGACGGATCGGCGTGGTGTGGCGCTGGGCGCTAGAACGCGCTTTCCTCGCCGCTCCACAGGAAGAAGCGGCCTGTCTGCGCGAGCGTGAGCGTTTCTGCCAGCGTCAGGATGCCGGCTGCGACATCACCGGCGTCCAGTGCGGCCGAGGGGCCGCCCATATCGGTTCTCACCCAGCCCGGATTGATGAGAATCACGGGAATGCCATCCGGCTCCAGCGCGGTTGCCAGCCCCTGCATCACCTTGTTCACCGCCGCCTTGGAGGCGCGATAGGCGATCTGGTCGGCCTTGCGATAGGTCATTGATGACATCTGGCTCGAGATGGTGAGGATGCGACCGTGTTCGGAGCGTCTGAGCGTCGGCAGAAAACCCTGCGAGACGGCAAGCGGGGCGATGGTGTTGATCGCCAGGGTTTCGGCGAAGCCGTCGAAATCCATCGCAAGCGGCGATTGCTTTTCGGGCTCAGGGCCAATGATGCCGGCATTGTTGATCAGGATATCGACCGGGCCGGCGATGGTGGCCGCTTCGCGAGCAATCGCCGCCCTGTCCGTGACATCGAAAACAAGTGGCATGAGCGCGCTGCCCAGTTCGTCGCGCAGCCTTGCCGCATCGGCCTCGCTCCGCACCGAGCCGTAGACCATGTGGCCTTTCGCGAGTGCCGCGCGCGCCAGTTCGCGGCCAATGCCACGGCCTGCGCCGGTGATGACGATCGTGCTCATGCCTCGTTTCCTTTCACCATTCCAGTTCCATGTGCGGTCGGCCGTTGGAGGTTTTCTCCACGGTGCGGCCGTCCTCGCCGATCGTGCAGGTCACGCGCTTGCGGAAGGCGGAGAAGCTGTCGAAGGTGACGACATCCACCGGTTCGTCAAAGTCGAACGTGATGCGATAGCGTCCGGGCGCGTGGGCGAGTGCCTGCACGGAGAGGATTTCGGCCGTGAAGGGTTGGCCGAGATAGTGGCCGGAGACCTTCGACCCGAGCATCCAGGGATTGAGCGGCGGGCGATTGCCGGCTTTTGCGGCCATCGTGTTCCAGTCGCGGAAGCCATATTGGGCCGCGATCAGTTCCAGCGCCTTCGAGTGGGTAATGTTCTGTGCTTCGTCCTTCAGACGGGTCCGCAGACGTTTCGCCTGATCTTTGAGTGTTTCAAGCGAGGGAATAGGCATCGATTGTGACATGGTTGAAGTCCTTGCCGCATTCGCAGTGCCAATATCGGGACCCGCATTGCCGATGGCGCGAATGCATGGAAGCTTCGGTCATCAATCGGATGTTCGATGCAATTCGTCGCGAACTGCATCGGGACCTTCACCAAGGCAAATGCCAGCGGGTGGCGGGCGGTCCCAAGCCTTGAGCCGCTTATGCCTCAAATCCGGGCGGCGATCAAGTCGTAGCCGGAACCGCCATCAGAACCGCGACATAATGGATGGCTGCGGCTGCCAGGACATGAACGTGCCAGATGGCGCGGGAATAGGGGAGGCGATCATAGTGATAGAAGATCGTGCCGGTCGTGTAGATCACACCGCCGCCGAGCAGCAGGATCAGGACGCTCGGATGCAGATGCTGCACCAGCGGCCAGGCTGCCAGAATGCCGAGCCAGCCCATGCCGAGATAGAGATAGAAGCCGGCGCGCGGCCAGCGATGGAAGAAGGCGAGCTTCATGACGATGCCGACAAGGGCAAGCGTCCATGTCGCAACGGCCAGCGACCAGCCCAGCCAGCCGCCGAGGCCGAGAATGGCGATCGGGGTGTAGGTGCCTGCGATCATCAGATAGATCGCGGCATGGTCGAAGCGGCGCAGAACCGCGCGGACCCTGCCGTGAAGGGTCAGGTTATAGGCGGCCGAGAGGGAAAAGGTGGCGATCATGCCGATGCCGTAGAAGGTCAGCGGCCAGATCGAATCAGTGGGCAGTTTCAGGCTCGCCCAGACAATCAGCGCCGAGGTGGCGGCAATGGCGGCGGCGACGCCGATCACATGGACAACGCCGTCGGCGAAATGTTCCCAAGGGCTATGCGGCAGCTCGAATCGGGTCATGGGGGGGGTCGTGGTCTCATCGTCGGTGTTTCTGATGCTTTGGTAATGTACCGGCGCGAATCGCTCAAGGCAATTGTCAGGGCTGCGGCATTCCGGCCCGGCGCAGTGCATGTTCAGCTTGAAGTTCATCGGCCCGCCGGCCGCTTCTTGACGAAGCGGCTGGTCCGGACTTTCATTCACACAGAATTGTGAAGGAAGGATGGTGGGCGTGACAGGGATCGAACCTGTGACCCCTACGATGTCAACGTAGTGCTCTCCCGCTGAGCTACACGCCCATCCGATGTCGGCGCATAGATCATAAAATGCTTTGCGCCGTCAATAGGGTTTTTGAAGCTTTTTTATCAATCGGTGGAAAAGCTTCGGTGGTCGCCTGATCAGGCGGCCAGCATCTTGTTGACCTCGTCGACGAGGTCGCGAAGGTGAAAGGGCTTGGAGAGAACCTTGGCGTCCTTGGGGGCGCGGGAGTCCGGGTTGAGCGCCACGGCGGCGAAGCCGGTGATGAACATGACCTTCAGATCCGGGTCGAGTTCGGTGGCGCGGCGGGCGAGTTCGATCCCGTCCATTTCCGGCATCACGATGTCGGTGAGAAGCAGCGAGAAGGGCTCTTCGCGCAGACGGTCATAGGCGCTGGCGCCATTGTCATAGGACATGACGTTATAGCCGGCGCGCTCGAGCGCCTTGACCAGGAAACGGCGCATGTCGTTGTCGTCTTCTGCAAGGAGGATCTTCTGGGTCATTTTCTCTGGCATCTGGTGTTTTCTCGTTCTGGCATATGAACATGAGTTGTATGCTGGAGCGGGTAAATTTCCTGTGAACACAGCCCCCGAAGGCTCTGTATAACGCATAAGAGCCCGTTTTGGCTCCCGCGAATGGTTTTGACTTCACGCCCGCCTGCTGGCAACATGTTTGATACTGCAAATCACCACAACAACAAAACATGGTAAAGGGGAATGATGCGCGGCCTGAGCGAGGAAAACATCGACTTCGAGGTCTTCGAGCCCGCCGCTCACACAATCCCCTTTGTGTTCAACTCGCCGCATAGCGGACGCCGCTACAGCCGCGATTTCATGGCCCAGTCGCGTCTCGACGGGCTGACAATCCGCAAATCCGAAGACGTCTACGTGGATGAACTTTTCATCTCGTCCGTGTCGCTTGGTGCGCCGATGCTCGTCGCGCATTTTCCGCGCGCTTTTCTCGACGTGAACCGCGAGCCTTATGAGCTCGACCCGCGCATGTTCATCGGCGAACTGCCGTCGCATGTGAACCGCAATTCGGTGCGCGTGGCCGGCGGACTCGGGACCATTCCGCGTATCGTCGCTGAGAACACGGAAATCTACAGTACCCGGTTGACGGCAGATGAGGGGCTGGACCGCATCGAGGCGGTCTACAAGCCCTATCACGCCTGCCTGCGCAAGCTGATTGCCCGCACGCATGTCTGCTTCGGCCAGGCCATTCTGATAGATTGCCATTCCATGCCCGGCAATATTCGCATCCCCGGTTCGCCGGAAAAGCCGGATATCGTCATCGGCGACCGTTATGGCACAAGCGCTTCGTCACGGCTGACGCGCGCGGCCAGCGATATCCTCACCGATCTCGGCTTTGCCACCGTGCGCAACAAACCCTATGCCGGCGGTTTCATCACCGAACATTACGGCCGCCCGGCCCGCAATCTTCATGCCATCCAGATCGAGGTCAACCGGTCGCTTTATGTCGATGAAACGACGCTGGAGCGGAGGCCGGAGTTCCTGCTGATCGCGGGGCTGCTGCGCGAGTTCATGATGCGGCTGGCGGATTATGTGGTGGAGACGTCGGGCGACATGGCGTTTGCGGCGGAGTAGGGGTACTGCCATCCCCCCCCCCCCCCCCCCTTGTGGGGAGAAAGCAAAATCACGGTCTTAGCCGCAGGCTAAGTCGTAGATTTTGCAAGTGAGGGGGAAACGGCGGGGACAAATGCAGCCCCCTCACCTGCGATTTCTAACACTTAGCTGAAGCTAAGATGTTGAAATCGCTTCCTCTCCCACAAGGGGAGAGGCGAACCCAGCCGCACCGTTTTCCCCACTCTCAAAATATCCCCTTATCCTACACCCCTCCCGTCACCGGATGGGCCAGCGACGGCTGGTTCAGGCGGGAGGAGAGCCTGATGGTGTTCATCGTAACGTGCGGTGGATATCATCAGGGGGCGCGGGCGGCGGCGGGTGAAACAACACCCGACGAAACGACTCCCCCGATGGGCTGCGAATAGCTCGGCGGCCAGGCTTTGCCTGAGAACCCGTCTGCCTCCGCAGGCGGTTTAGCGAGGCGGCCCGCGCTTGAGGAATGGAGTCGGATGAGGCTCCCCTTGGCAATCTCGACGGGTCGCGCTGGCGCTCCGCCGTTATTTTTAAACTACCAACTGGGCGGCGCGTCAGCGTGGCTCTCCGGAAGTTTTTGGCCCGAGACAGGGGGCAAGAGCGGCAGAACCGGAGTGGAACTCGGGAGAGGTTTTTCCCGAGGGTTTTGGCATGTCGCGACCTCATCCCGAGGCGCCTGCGCCACGCGCCCTGCGGGCGGCGCCTCAGCATGAGGGCGGAGCGGCGAGGTCAAAAAAAACCGCGCCGTTGGGCGCGGTCAAATCTAGGGAGGAAACACCCAAGGAGGGTATTACAGCCGCGAGCGACTGTAAGATGACATTAATATTGCAACGCACCAATGTCAACGGATTTGGCACAGGATTTAAGCAGATTTTTTTCGTGCTCAAATTTTACCCACTCCTGGTGGGCATGGCGGCAAATGTCAAAAGACGCTCTTTCCTTCGCGGCGAAATTCCGGTTTAAGCATAGCAACATCTGCACACGAAAAGCGCGGCTCGCGCGCTGACACGAGGAACCCCATGTTGCCAGACAGAGCGTTTTTCGATCGCCTTGCCGAAGTTGCCGCGCGCGAGACGCTGCCGCGTTTCCGGGCAGGGGCCGCCGTGGTCAACAAGGAGGCCGGCGGCTTCGATCCGGTGACGGAAGGGGACCGCGCGGCGGAAGAGGCGATCCGCGCGGAAATCGAGCGTGCCTTTCCGGATCACGGGATTCTGGGTGAAGAGCATGGCAATGTCGGGCTCGACCGCGAGAATGTCTGGGTCATCGATCCGATCGACGGCACGCGCGCCTTCATTTCCGGCCTGCCGGTCTGGGGCACGCTGATCGGCCTGTACAGCGGCGGCCGGGCGAAGATGGGTCTGGTCGACCAGCCCTTCACGGGCGAGCGCTATTTCTCCGATGGCAAGGCGTCCTATTACACCGGGCCCGGCGGGGCGCGGCAGATCAGGACGCGGGACTGCGGGGACATCGCCAATGCGACGCTGTTTTCGACATCGCCGCATCTTTTTGCGGGCGAGGACGAGCGGAAGTATCGCGCTGTCGAAAAGACCGTGAGGCTCTTCCGCTACGGCTGCGACTGCTATGCCTATATGCTGGTCGCGAGCGGCAATATCGATCTCGTGGTCGAGAACCAGCTGAAGCCATACGACGTGGGCGGCATCATTCCGATCATCGAGAATGCCGGCGGTGTCATCACGACCTGGGATGGCGGGCGTCCGGAAATGGGCGGGCGCATCGTTGCCGCCGCCACGCCTGCGCTGCATCGCCAGGCGCTGGAGCTGCTGGCAGGCTGATCAGCCTGCCGCCTTTTGCGCAGTCTCATCCTCTTCGATCAGGCGCACCGGCTCGGAAAAGCCGCCGGGAATGAAGGCGAAGAGTGCGGCCATGGCTTGTGCGCGATATTTCTCGGCCTCCTGGAAGACCTCGTGCTCCGATCCGTTGATCGGGATCAGCTTGCCGGCCCGGAAGTAGCGCGACATGCGTTCGATCTCCGGGTAGGAGGCGACGCGGTCGGCAGTGGGGCCGAGGATGAGGGTCGGCACGGTGATGGATTGCAGATAGGCCGGCGAGACGACCTTGCGGCCTGCCTTCAGGCATTCATACACCCAGCGCCACGTCGGCGGGCCGAGCGTCAGTTCGGGATACGCGTCGAAGATCGCCTGGTTGCGGGCGAAGCGCACCGGGTCCGAGGTGACGGCATTGCCCTCGAACTTTGAATAATCGGCGTCCTTGCGGGAGGCGTGTCCGCCAAGGCCGATCAGGCACATGAGGCCGGCGACGAAGCGCACCAGGCGCGGCGAGGGGCGTGTCGAGGCGAGGCCCAGGAAGGGCGCGGAGACGACGATCCGCTCCACCCGGTTGGCGAGCCGCCGCGCACTTGCCAGCGCAATCAGGCCGCCGGTCGAATGCGCGACGAGGAAGAAGGGCAGCTTGGCGTCGGGCAGAACGATCTGCTCGAAGAAGGCGTCCAGATCCTTCTGGTAATCGCTGAAGCGCCGCACGTGTCCAAGGCGCTTGTTCCTGGCAAGCCGCGGCGAACCGCCCTGGCCGCGCAGGTCGAAGGTTGCGACCCAGAGACCCGCATTGGTGATGTCGGTGATCGTCTCGGCATATTTCTCGATCGGTTCGCTGCGGCCCGGCAGTAGCACGACCGTGCCCTTGGGCGGCGATGCCTTGCCCTTGAAGACGGCATAGCGCAGATCGATCCCGTCGTGGGTCCGAAAGGTGCCTTCCATATGCACGGGCGGCAGCGGATTGTCGGGCGTCTGATAGAGCAATGCGGTCACCGGATTCGTGATTTCGAGTGTTTCATGTCATCCCCTCTTGAAGCGCAAAAATCAATTCCCATCTGTTTCTTCGAAGATGCCAAACGGGTCTTCGCGAACCGCCTCCCGCCGCCAGAACCGGGGCCTGAGGCATTGAAAACATTGACTGACGTCGCTTCTCAGGAGGACATCATGCGTCACATCGACTACTCTCCCCTTTATCGCTCCACCGTCGGCTTCGACCGCCTTTTCAACATGCTTGACGGCGTCGGCCAGCCCGACCAGTCGCAGAGCTATCCGCCCTACAATATCGAGCGGACGGGTGAGAACGCCTATCGCATCACCATGGCCGTTGCCGGCTTCGACGAAAGCGAACTTTCCATCGAAGCGCGCGAACATGCGCTGACCGTGAAGGGTGAAAAATCTGCCGAAATCGACAAGGATGTCGACTATCTCTATCGCGGCATTGCCAAGCGCGCCTTCGAGCGCCGCTTCCAGCTCGCCGACTATGTCGAAGTGCGCGGCGCCTCGCTGAAGAACGGCTTGCTCCACATCGACCTCGTGCGCGAAATTCCTGAAACGATGAAACCGCGCCGCATCGATATCGTCGCCTCGAAGAGCGAAGCTCCGAAGGCGATCGAAGGCCAGCTCAACTAAGCTGACTTAATTCCCAATAAACTCCTCCGGTTTGATTGGAAGAGGCCCCCGGTTTCCCTGCCGGGGGTCTCTTCTGGTCTGCGTCAGGCCCATTGCGGCTTCGGCGCGAGTCTGGACAGAATTGCATCAAGCGAGATCGCCCCACCGCCCTTCAGCGCCAGATAGACAAGCGGTACGCTCCAGAGCAGGCGCTGGTCGGAAATGAGGCTGTCGGGGAAGCGGTCGAAGAGCGCGCCGATGGTTTGTGCGTCGGCCATGTGGCCGTAAATGTCGGTGAGCGTCTGGACGATGACGAAGCCGATCATGCCGACGGCGGCGACGCGGGTGAAGAGGCCGAGCACGACCAGTGCCGGCAGGATAAGCTCCATATAGGTGCCGAGCGGCACGATGATCTTCCAGGGGAAGAAGGGCAGTGCGCCGACGTCGCCGCTGACGGCATCCATCGCCTTGGGTGCAATCTGATAGTAGGCGCCGTCCTGGATCTGGAAGAAGCCTGCAAAGCCTTCGCCGACCTTGGTGCCAAAGGAGTTCAGGAAGTAGAAATAGAGCACGGCGAAGAAGACGAAGCGGGCGAAGAGGCCGAGAAGCCAGCCCTCCGTCAGCTTCTCGGCAAGGCCGAAGACGCCATCGTGCAATTGCTTGATCTTCATCAGAAAATTCATGTCAGGAAACCTCCATCCCCTCAAAAAGGACCTTTGAAAATGCGCCTGCCTCGATGATGGCCGAAATGGCGGCCGGCAGGTTGAAATTGGAATCGGCGGAGAGGGCAGCGCCCGCCGCCTCGCCAAGCGTGTGCCCCTCCATGAGGAGGCCGATGAAATCCGCCCCGCCTTGCGGCAGATGGCGGATTTCGGGGTCAAAGGCGGGGCGGGTGATCAGCCCGTCTTCCGCAACAAACGGATCGAGGCCGTCCAGCGGTTCGCCGGCGCGGTCGCGGGCCATGATGGTGACGGCCGCGTGATTGCCGCGAAACAGGCGCGTCGCGGGATGAGTGCCGAAGGTCAATCCGGCAAGCTGTTCGGGCGGGACACGCTGGAGAATGGTTCCATCGAGAGGCGCGGCGTCGGCGGCGTGGAAACTGTCGAGCCAGAGGCGCTCCAGCCGGGCGACATCAGGCAGGAAGGGCAGGTCGGCAGCGGGCTCGAACTGGCCGATGAAGGCCGGGAAGCTAGCACCGTATTCGAAAAGCAGGCGCGAGGTCGGCAGGTTCTCCTGCACGTAAAGTCTGGCCATCGCGCGGAAGAACTCTTCGCCGACGAGGTTCTGGACGGTCGGGAAGACTTCCGACAGCGCGTTGACGAGGCTGACGGTCACGTTATTGCGGTAGATGCCGAAGCGCCTGGCGGCCGGCTGGCCGTCTGGCGTCACGAGGCCTTCCGGGATGTCGCGATCCGGATCGAGAAGCGCGGCCGCGAAGGCCTGTTGCCGAGAGGATGGAGCACTAGCCATGGCGGGCGCCCATCAGATAGGTGGTCGCGTGCCGGGCCAGGATCGCGTCAGCGGCTTGCGCCTCGCGACGGAGCACCGGCCAGTCGGGAACGTCATTGTCCCACTCGATGAGGGTCGGCAGCGGGCCTGTCTGGCTGATCACGATATCGTAGAGGCGCCAGACGTCGTCATCTACGGGGCGGTCGTGGGCGTCGATCAGGAGGCGCCCGCCGTCTTCGTCCTCATCTTCCGCGTGGCCGGCAAGATGGATTTCCTCGACCAGATCGAGCGGGAAATCGTGCAGATACATGAGCGGCTTGAAGCGGTTGTTGACCGAAGACACCAGCACGTTGTTGACGTCGAGCAGCAGGCCGCAGCCGGTGCGGCGGGCAATCTCGCGGATGAAATCGGTTTCGCTCATGGTCGAGCGTTCGAAGATCGCATAGGTCGAGGGGTTCTCGAGCAGGATCTTCCGGCCTAGAGCAGACTGGACCGTGTCTATATGATCGCAGACACGGGTCAGCGTTTCGCGGTCGTAGGGCACCGGCAGAAGGTCGTTGAAATAGCTGTCGTCATGGGTGGACCAGGCGAGGTGTTCGGACACCTGTTCGGGCTGATAGCGGTCGACAACGGATTTCAGGCGCGAAAGGTGCATGGCGTCGATGCCGTTCTCGGACCCGATGGACAGTCCGACGCCATGCACGGAGAGCGGAAATTGCTCCCGCATGCGGGCCAACAGGCGGTGCGGATGACCGCCAGCCCCCATGTAATTCTCCGCATGCACTTCCAGGAAACCGATCCGGTAGCTGTCTGCGAGGATCGCGTCGGCATGAACGGACTTGAAGCCGGCTCCGGCGCGAGCGGGCAATGTCTTGCCGTTTCGGGCAGGGTGGCCAAGACCTTCCGGTTTCATGTTGATCTTCCTTCAAATGGTTCTGGTCATAAAAAACCGGCACCCCAGCCGGGGAGGCCCGGACGCCGGATTGAATGGCCGATGCCGCTGCCTTCTCGTTGCCGGTGGTTGAAAACCCACCGGCGGCCGAGGCATCGACGCGATTTGCTGGCGGTCCCGGCTTGCGGAGACGCAATACTCTCCGCCGGTCTTTTCAGGCCCGTTTCAGCCTGTCATCAGGCCGGGAGGTCGCGCTTCAGCGCTTCCAGCGAGCCCTTGCGGTCGCCCGGCAGCTTCATCGTGGTGCAGGTGCCCTTGGCGACGTATTTCCAGGAATTGCCCTGGTAGTCGACCTTGGAGGTGCCGGCGCAGGTCGTCCCGGGGCCGGCCGCGCAGTCGTTCTTGCCAGCCATGGCAACGCCGAAGCACTTTTCCTTGGCGTCATCTGCGGCCGCCGCGGTGACGGACGAGACGAAGGTGGTGGCGGAAACTGCCATCATGAGAGCGCTGGCAACTGCGGATGCGCCGATTACGGTCTTGGTGGACATTATGTATTCTCCTCAAATTGTGTCGGGTTCGGCGAGGCTGAAATTCCCGCCGCCGGAGCCCCTCTGGTCCGGTGAGAAGAAACTGTCACATCTCCTGTTAAAATGGAAATCAACCTGCGTTTATCTCGCGATAAACAGCGTGTGATCGCGGCGTGACGTCCGCGTCATCTGGGACACGAGAATCGTGAGCGTCGCGTGATCTTGCAGTTACCCGAGAATTTCGATGAACCGGTCAACTTCGGACGCTTCCGTGGCGAAAGCGGTGACGAGGCGCACCAGCGTCTCGTCGGGTGCGATCGCCTCGTGCAGATGCTCGGGGATTTCGTGCCAGTCGTAAAACTGCGCGTTGGCGTCGCGCAGCCGCTTCGAGGCGTCGTTGCGGATGATGGCGAAAACTTCATTGGCGCTCGTGTGCCAGGCGGCCCGGGCGTGGTTGCTTGCCGCGATGCCGGCGCGCAAGCGGTCGGCCATGGCATTGGCGTGCGCTGCAAGTTCCAGCCATAAACCGTCTTCGAAATAGGCTTCGAACTGAGCGGCGACAAAGCGCGTCTTGGAGAAGAGCTGTGCCGACTGCTTGCGGATGAAGGGGAGCTGGCGGGCCTGTTCCGGGTTCATGAACACGATGGCTTCGGCGCACCAGCAGCCGTTCTTGGTCGCGCCGAAGGACAGGATATCAATACCGCGCTTCCAGGTCATTTCGGCGGGCGAGACATCAAGCGCCGTCAGCGCATTGGCAAAACGGGCGCCATCCATGTGGAGCGGAATGTCGTGGCTCCTGGCGATGCCGGCGATGCGCTCGATCTCTTCCAGAGAATAGAGCGTGCCGGATTCGGTCGATTGCGTGACCGTGACGGCCATGGGCTGGCCGGCATGGATGAAGGCGGGGGGCACGGCGCGGATGCCGCGTTCCAGGCTCACCGGATCGATCTTGCCATCCTTGCCTGCGATGGGCGAGAGGCGGGCGGCGCTGGAGAAAAAGCCGGGCGCGCCGCATTCGTCGCAGAAGACATGCGCGCTGTCGTGGCAAAAAATCACGCCGCCCGGCTTGCCGACGCTCGCCAGCGCGAGCGAATTGGCGGCCGTTCCCGTCGACACGAAAAAGACCGCGACCTCACGTTCGAAGATGTCATTGAAGGTCTGCTCGACCTTCTTGTCGAGCGCGGACGTGCCATAGGCCGAGGCGAAGCCGCCGGCTTCCGTGGTCAGCCGGTGGGCAATCTTCGGATGGGCGCCGGCCCAGTTATCGGAGGCAAAAAACATCGTAAAATCCGGCCTTGTCCGTATCGTCGCGCAGGGGTTTGTGGGGACATTAATCAATTGTTCCGGGGGCGGCCACCGGGAGGAGCGGGAAACCTCGAAATTTGACCAAATGGTAATATTCCGATCATCCTCGAAAGCCTTTCGAAATTTAATTTCGTCACGCTGTAATTTTACGAAAGCTTGTGCGTTTTGGCGTTAATATTTTGCCTCAAGGCTCTTGCAGCTTCGGCGTGTTTCTGGCATAGAACCGATGAAATAGGACAGGTTTGCTGTCCTATTTCGGTCTTGAAGGGCCGAAGACGCGGCAAAAACGCTGGAAACAGCGATAATTCGCGCTATAGTCCGATCGTCACTTGCGGATGATAAAGTCCGCTGAAGGGCATCAATCAAGGCATGAGAATTCCGAGGTTCCTGCGCCGTATGACGGGACAGGCGATGCTGAGGGATGCTCAATAGGTGACTGTCGCAGTCATTGTGCGGCAAGATCATGAGGGATGCGGCGTCTCGCTGCATCAAGGAAATGAACAGGGGCGTCCGCGCGTGCGGACCGGTTTTTGGAGGAAGGACGATGACGGATTTGTCGCCATCTCAGGTCATGGGTGTAGACATCGCGGCTGGTGAGACCACGGCCACGAAAACCCGCGCCTTCGCCCGAAAACTGCCGGACGCTCAAGGTCTCTACGACCCCGCAAACGAGCATGACGCCTGCGGCGTCGGCTTTGTCGCGCATATGAAGGGTGTGAAGTCGCATCAGATCGTCAAGGATGGTCTGTTCATGCTGGAAAACCTGACGCATCGCGGTGCGGTCGGTGCCGACCCGCTGATGGGCGATGGTGCGGGCATTCTGGTGCAGATCCCGGACCGTTTCTTCCGTGAAGAGATGGCAAAGCAGGGCATCACCCTGCCGAAGGCTGGCGAATATGCCGTCGGCCACATCTTCATGCCGCGCGAAGGCGACCAGATCGACCATTTCAAGAAGGTCATCGGCGAGGTGATCGCGGAAGAGGGCCAGGTGCTCCTCGGCTTCCGCGATGTTCCGGTCGACAATTCCTCCCTCTCCAAGGCGCCCGACATTGCCGCGACCGAGCCGCACCATGTGCAGGTCTTCATCGGCATGGGTGCCGGCGTGGCATCTGCTGTCGAGTTCGAGCGCAGCCTCTTCCTGCTGCGCAAGGTGATTTCCAACCGCATCTACAACGAAGGCGGCGGGCAGGAAAACCGCGACTTCTATCCGGTGTCGCTGTCGGCCTCGACCATCGTCTACAAGGGCATGTTCCTGGCCTATCAGGTCGGCGCCTATTACAAGGACCTGTCGGACCCGCGCTTCGAAAGCGCCGTCTGCCTCGTGCACCAGCGCTTCTCGACCAACACCTTCCCGTCGTGGAAGCTGGCGCATCCCTATCGCATGGTCGCCCATAACGGCGAAATCAACACGCTGCGCGGCAACGTCAACTGGATGGCGGCGCGTCAGGCTTCCGTTTCGTCGCCGCTCTTCGGCGAGGACATCTCCAAGCTCTGGCCGATCTCCTATGAAGGTCAGTCGGACACGGCCTGCTTCGACAACGCGCTCGAATTCCTCGTGCGCGGCGGCTATTCCATGGCGCATGCCGTCATGATGCTGATCCCGGAAGCCTGGGCGGGCAACCAGTCCATGTCGCCGGAGCGCAAGGCATTCTACGAATATCACGCGGCCCTCATGGAGCCGTGGGACGGTCCGGCTGCCGTTGCCTTCACCGACGGCCGCCAGATTGGCGCCACGCTTGACCGCAACGGTCTGCGTCCGGCCCGCTATATCGTCACCTCCGACGATCGCGTCATCATGGCCTCGGAAGCCGGCGTTCTTCCCGTTGAGGAAGAGAAGATCGTCACCAAGTGGCGTCTCCAGCCCGGCAAGATGCTGCTGATCGACATGCAGGAAGGCCGCATCATCTCGGACGAGGAAATCAAGTCCTCGCTTGCGAACGCGCATCCCTATCGCAGCTGGCTCGACAATACGCAGCTGATCCTGGAAGACCTGAAGCCTGTCGAACCGCGCGCGCTGCGCCGCGACGTCTCGCTTCTGGATCGCCAGCAGGCCTTTGGATATACGATCGAAGACACGAAGATCCTGATGTCGCCGATGGCGACGACGGGCCAGGAAGCCATTGGTTCGATGGGTACGGATACGCCGATCTCGGCCATGTCGTCGAAGTCGAAGCTGCTCTACACCTATTTCAAGCAGAACTTCGCGCAGGTGACGAACCCGCCGATCGACCCGATCCGCGAAGAGCTGGTCATGAGCCTCGTTTCCTTCATCGGGCCGCGGCCGAACATTCTCGACCACAAGGGTGCCTCGAAGGCGAAGCGTCTCGAAGTGCGCCAGCCGATCCTGACCAATGGCGATCTGGAGAAGATCCGCTCCATCGGCCACACGGAAGACCGTTTCGACACCAAGACGCTCGACTTCACCTATGAAGCAGAGATGGGTGCCGAAGGCATGCCAGCGATGATCGAGCGGCTGTGTGAGCGCGCCGAAGCGGCCGTCACCAGCGGCTACAACATCATCATCCTGTCGGACCGTCAGATCGGGCCGGACCGCATTGCGATCCCGGCGCTGCTGGCGACCGCTGCCGTGCACCATCACCTGATCCGCAAGGGGCTTCGCACCTCGGTTGGTCTCGTCGTCGAGAGCGGCGAGCCGCGCGAAGTGCATCACTTCTGCTGTCTGGCCGGTTATGGCGCGGAAGCCATCAACCCCTATCTCGCCTTCGATACGCTGACCGACATGCATTCGCGCGGCGAATTCCCGAAGGAAGTCGACGCCTCGGAAGTGGTCTATCGCTACATCAAGGCAGTCGGTAAGGGCATCCTCAAGGTCATGTCCAAGATGGGCATTTCGACCTACCAGTCCTATTGCGGCGCGCAGATTTTCGACGCCATCGGCCTGTCGTCGGAGCTGGTCGAGAAGTTCTTCTTCGGCACGGCGACGACCATCGAGGGCGTTGGCCTTGAAGAGATTGCCCGCGAGACGGTTGCACGGCATGAGTCGGCTTTCGGCAACGATCCGGTTCTGGCCGGCACGCTTGATGTCGGCGGCGAGTATGCCTTCCGCAAGCGTGGCGAAGGCCATGCCTGGACGCCGGATGCGATTGCCTCGCTGCAGCACGCGGCCCGCGGCAACTCGCGCGACCGCTTCAGCGAGTTCTCCGCGCTGGTGAACGATCAGACGCAGAAGATGAACGCCATCCGCGGTCTCTTCACGATCAAGGATGCCGCAGCGCTCGGCCGTCAACCGGTAGCGCTCGATGCGGTCGAGCCGGCGGTGGAGATCGTCAAGCGTTTCGCCACGGGCGCCATGTCCTTCGGCTCGATCAGCCGCGAGGCGCATACGACGCTGGCGATCGCCATGAACAAGATCGGCGGCAAGTCCAACACAGGCGAGGGCGGCGAAGAGTCCGAGCGCTACCTGCCGAAGCTCGACGGCTCGCTGCCGCTGGAGCGCTCGGCGATCAAGCAGGTCGCCTCCGGCCGCTTCGGCGTGACGACCGAATATCTCGTCAATGCCGACATGCTGCAGATCAAGGTCGCGCAGGGTGCCAAGCCTGGCGAGGGCGGTCAGCTGCCCGGCCACAAGGTGGATGCGACGATTGCCAAGACGCGTCACTCGACGCCGGGCGTCGGCCTCATCTCGCCGCCGCCGCACCATGACATCTACTCGATCGAAGATCTGGCGCAGCTGATCTACGACCTGAAGAACGTCAACCCTAAGGCCGATATCTCGGTCAAGCTCGTCTCGGAAGTCGGCGTCGGCACGGTTGCCGCCGGCGTGGCCAAGGCGCGCGCCGACCATATCACGATTTCCGGTTACGACGGCGGCACGGGCGCATCGCCGCTCACCTCGCTCAAGCATGCCGGCAGCCCGTGGGAAATCGGCCTTGCCGAAACACATCAGACGCTCGTCCTCAACGGCCTGCGCTCGCGCGTTGCGCTGCAGGTGGATGGCGGTCTGAAGACCGGCCGCGACGTCATCATCGGTGCGCTTCTGGGCGCCGATGAGTTCGGCTTCTCGACCGCGCCGCTGATTGCCGCCGGCTGCATCATGATGCGCAAGTGCCATCTCAACACCTGCCCCGTCGGCGTTGCGACGCAGGACCCGGTCCTGCGCAAGCGCTTCAAGGGTACGCCGGAGCATGTCATCAACTTCTTCTTCTTCGTTGCAGAGGAAGTGCGCGAAATCCTCGCCTCGATGGGCTTCACCAAGCTCGACGAGATCATTGGCCAGACCGACATGCTCGGCCAGGAGGCGATGATCGCGCATTGGAAGGCCAAGGGTCTCGACTTCAGCCGCATCTTCCACAAGGTGGATGCGCCGAAGGAAGCGACCTACTGGACGACGCGCCAGCATCACCCGATCGAGCATGTTCTCGACCGGACGCTGATCGAGAAGGCCATGCCGGCGCTCGAGTCCAAGACGCCGACCGCCTTCGACGTGACGATCAAGAACGTCGACCGGTCCGCCGGCGCGATGCTCTCGGGCGAAGTCGCGATGCGCTACGGCCACAAGGGTCTCAAGGACGATACGATCGACGTGACGCTGCGCGGCACGGCCGGTCAGTCGTTTGCGGCCTTCCTCGCCCGCGGCGTGACCTTCCGCCTCATCGGCGACGGCAACGACTATGTCGGCAAGGGCCTGTCGGGTGGCAAGATCATCGTCCGTCCGCCGGAAAACACGAAGATCGTCGCTGAAAACTCGATCATCGTCGGCAACACGGTTCTCTACGGCGCAATCGCCGGCGAGTGCTACTTCAACGGCGTGGCCGGCGAACGCTTCGCCGTGCGCAACTCCGGTGCGGTCGCCGTTGTCGAGGGCGTGGGCGACCACGGCTGCGAATACATGACCGGCGGCGTGGTCGTCGTCATCGGCAAGACGGGCCGCAACTTCGCGGCCGGCATGTCGGGCGGTGTCGCCTATGTGCTGGACGAGGAAGGCGATTTCGCCAGCCGCTGCAACATGGCGATGGTCGAGCTCGAGCCGGTTCCGGAAGAGGACGACATGCTGGAGAAGCTGCACCACCATGGCGGCGACCTCATGCACAAGGGCCGTGTCGATGTTTCCGGCGACATGACGCGCCATGACGAGGAACGCCTCTATCAGCTCATCGCCAACCACCTGCATTACACAGGGTCGGCACGGGCCAAGGCGATCCTTGACCATTGGGCAGACTATCGTCCGAAGTTCCGCAAGGTCATGCCGGTCGAATATCGTCGTGCGCTTGAGGACATGGAACGCATGAAGATGGGTGTCGCGGCGGAATAAGTTCACCGGTTTCGTTTGTTGTGATATGCTTCCGGCATATCACAGTGGTGGAGCCTGATATGAACGAGCATGTGAAAGACGCTGGTGAAGGTGGCGAGGTTGCAGTCGCCATCTTCAAGAATGGCCGAAGCCGTGCTGTTCGCATCCCGAAGGAATTTGATCTTGAAGGTGATCGCGCCGTGATGGTGCAGCAACCGGATGGCTCGATCCTGATGCGGACGGCAGCAACTGCCGGGCTGATCGAGTATCTCAAGCAGGCGGAAGCCTGGAGTGGAGAGGATTTCGTCGAAAGCGACGATGACCTCACGCTGCTCGATGAGGTCGAGATCTGATGCGGTACATGCTCGATACCAACATCGTTTCGGCGATCGTGAGGGATCCGCGTGGAAAGGTGTTCGAACGGCTTCTCGAGGTCGGGGAAGAGAACGCTTTTATCAGCATCATCACCCATGGTGAGATCTGGTATGGCGTGAAGAAGAACGGCTCCGAGGAGCTGACGCAAAAGGTATCGGCAGTCACGCGGCGCCTCTATGTGGCACCACTGCAGCTACCGGCAGATCAGCGTTATGCCGAGATCCGGCTGGCGCTGAGGCAAGGAAAGAATATCGGTCCAAATGACCTCTGGATCGCGGCACATGCAGTGGCGTTGGACGCCGTGCTGGTGACGAATAATGAAAATGAATTTTCCCGGGTTCCGGGGCTGAGGGTCGAGAACTGGATGAAGTAGGCGCGAGGCCGCGCCGCCGAGGGGACGCTTTAAATGATCGTCACGACGACGAACACGATAGAAGGACGCGAGATCGTCGAGTACAAGGGCATCGTCACGGGCGAGGCGATCCTTGGAACGAACGTGTTTCGCGATTTCTTCGCCAGCATCCGCGACATCGTCGGCGGGCGATCCGGGTCTTACGAGCGAGTTCTGCGCGATGCGCGCGAGACCGCTCTTTCCGAGCTGCAGGGCGAAGCCGCCCGGCTCGGTGCGAATGCAATTGTCGGTGTCGACATCGACTATGAAACGATTTCGACCGGTTCCAGCGGGTCGATGCTGATGGTTTCGGCCTCCGGCACTGCCGTTGTGGTCCGGTAAACAGGTGGGAGTAAGATGGGCAAGGTAACAGGTTTTCTGGAAATCGACCGGCAGGTGGCGAAGTATCAGACGGCGTCTGATCGTATCCGCCATTTCCGCGAATTCACGATCCCCATGTCGGATGCGGAAGTGCAGAAACAGGCCGCCCGCTGCATGGATTGCGGCATTCCCTTCTGTCATGGTGATACGGGCTGCCCGGTTCACAACCAGATCCCGGACTGGAACGACCTCGTCTATAGCGGCAAGTGGAAGGAAGCGATCGCGAACCTCCACTCGACCAACAATTTCCCGGAATTTACCGGCCGCGTCTGCCCGGCTCCCTGCGAGGAAGCCTGCACGCTGAACCTCGAAGACGTGCCGGTCACCATCAAGACGGTCGAACAGGCGATTGCCGACAAGGCCTATGAGCTTGGTTACATCGTGCCGCAGCCGGCCACGGTGAAGACCGGCAAGCGCGTGGCCGTCATCGGCTCCGGTCCGTCCGGCATGGCGGCTGCCCAGCAGCTCGCCCGCGCCGGTCATGAGGTCCATGTCTATGAGCGCGAATCCAAGGCCGGCGGCCTGCTGCGCTATGGCATTCCGGATTTCAAGATGGAGAAGAACTTCATCGACCGCCGCGTCGAGCAGATGCAGGGCGAGGGCGTGACCTTCCATTACGGCTTCAACATCGGCGTCGATATCCCGGCCGAGAAGCTGATCGCCGAGCATGATGCCGTGCTTTATTGCGGTGGTTCGGAAACGCCGCGCGAAGCCGGCATTCCGGGTGCCGATCTCGCCGGCGTGCATGACGCGATGCCCTATCTGGTTCAGCAGAACCGCCGCGTCGGCCGCGAAGACATCGACAGCGTCGGCTGGCCGTCGGACCCGATTCTCGCCGGTGGCAAGCATGTCGTCGTCGTCGGCGGTGGCGATACGGCGTCCGACTGCGTCGGCACGGCGTTCCGCCAGGGTGCGGTGCGCGTCACCCAGCTCGACATCCGCCCGCAGCCGCCGGAGAAGGAAGACAAGCTCGCCGTCTGGCCCTATTGGGCGACGAAGATGCGCACGTCCTCCTCGCAGGCGGAGGGCGCGGTGCGCGAGTTCCAGGTCGGCACGCTCGAATTCGTCGGCGAAGACGGCATCCTGACGGGTGTGAAGTGCGTGCAGGTGGATGAAAAGCGCAAGCCGATCGCCGGGACGGAATTCATCATCAAGGCCGATCTTGCCTTCATCGCGATCGGTTTCCGCGGTCCGTTCACGGACAGCGTGGTCAAGGAACTCGACGGCAAGATGGCGATCTCGACCGACAAGCGCGGCTCGCAGAACGTCATCGCCAACACGCGCGACTACAAGACCTCGGTCGACAAGCTCTGGGCAGCGGGCGACGTGCGCCGCGGCCAGTCGCTGGTCGTCTGGGCAATCCGCGAAGGCCGTCAGGCTGCTGCTGCCATCGATGAGGCTCTGATGGGTTCCACCATCCTGCCGCGCTGATAGCGCCAGGCATGGAGAATTGAGAGGCCGCTCCTTCGGGGGCGGCTTTTTATTTTGTTCTGATCTTGTAGTCGTCCACGCGGCCCGCCGGTGGTATGCCTGCGTCGCCGTGGAGGACGAGGCGGTCGCGGGCGCTGGGGGCGATCAGCAGGCCGTTTGCCGCTGGCGCGGTGTGTGCGGCAAGGGCATTGCTGCCGTCGAGCGCCGGATCGGTCATGGCGATCGGCTCTGTGCGCGTGATGACGGTCGGGGTAGGGGCCGTTGGCATGGAGAGGTTGGGCAGGCCGAAGTCCGACATCGGCGGATTGGCGGTCGCAAGGGGTACCTGGGTTGCCGTGTCCCCGAGGATGCGGCGCAGCGGTTTTTCGACGTAGAAGGCGGCCTTGGCGCGGCCGGCCTTTGTCAGGCTGACGCCATCGGAACCGCGCAGGCGCGCCTGCTGCCCGTCAACGCCCGAGCCGGTGGCGGTGAACTTGCCGTCTGCGTCGATGAAGCCTTCCCATATGTCGATGAATGTTCCGCCTGCCGCTTCCACCTGACGGCGCAGCATGAGGTTGATCGTGACGATGTCGGCGGTGAGCGACGGCGACTGGAAAGGCGGCGCGCCGACCCAGAAGACCGGGATCTGGCGCTTCGTGGCGACAGAGGTGAGTTCGGCGATTCGACGTTCGTATTCGGTCGTCCATTTCGCGGTGTGAAACTCCTCGCGCGTCCCCTCGATCAGCATCTTCTGGCGGTCGTTGGAGCCGAGCGCGATCACGACGGCGACAGGCTTCAACTCATCCAGCAAGCCGGGAAGGGCCGCGATCCAGTCGCGGTGGTCGTTGCGGACCAGGCCCGATGCGCCATCTGTCTTCTCATCGATCACCACGCCCGGTTCGCTGGCAAAGCTGTCGAGCAGCCCGTCGCCGATCGAATTGGCCATAAAGTCGCCGAGCACCAGAACGTGCCGCGCCGTGTCCAGCTTCTGGACCGGCTGCTCCGGTTTTTTTGTGCCGACATTCATGATCGAGGAGGAGGATGAGGCGGCGGCCTTCGGTTTCGGTTTAGGCTTGCGCTTCGCCGGGGCGGTTGCCGGCGCCGTCTGTTCCGGTGCCTTGCGGTAATTGCCGAACAGGAGATCGAAAAGCGTACGATGCCGTTCCTGGGCATTTGCCGGGCTGCTGAGGGCCAGCATGGCGGCAAAAAGGCCAAGCACCAGTGAGGCGGCAAGGCAGACAGGCATCAGTCTGGGCATGAAAAATCCGGCGCGTTTCATCGTGCCGGATGTCTTATCATGGAACGAAGGCCAATCAAACGGCAAGAGTGGCGCGCACCGCACCCTTTGCCGCAGACGCTGCGGATCAGCGCCGGAGATGCTGCAGCAGGCTCTTCGACGGTTCGGGTTCGCCATTCAGGCCCTTGCGCCTCATGAACGCCTCGATTGCCGCCTTGGAACCGGAGCCCAGATTGCCGTCGACTTCGCCGCTATAGTAGCCGAGTTCCTTGAGCCTGGACTGGATTTCGAACTTCTCATTCGCATCCAGAGCGCCCGCCGGGCGGGGCCAGGTCTTGACGAGACCGGAAGAGCCGGCCAGCCGGTCGGCCAGCATGCCGACGCCCAGCGCATAATTGTCGGAGGCGTTGTAGCGCTTGATGACGTAGAAATTCTTGGTCAGCAGGAAGGCTGGCCCGCCTTCGCCTGCCGGCATCTTGAGGGTTGCGCGTTCGTCCTTGAACTTGAAGCCGCGATCGCTGGGGCGGCGGAAGCCAAGCTTCTCCCATTCCGCGATCGTCTTCGTCTTGCCGTCAAGCGTGGCGGCCCGGCCGGGCACCAGAACTTCGTAACCCCAGGTGCGCCCGGTCTGCCAGCCGTTCTTGTGCAGAAGATTGGCGGCGGTGGCGAGTGCATCGGGAACGGAGTGCCAGATATCGCGCTTGCCGTTTCCATCCGCATCCACGCCGTAGATCAGGTAGCTTGTGGGGATGAATTGCGTGTGGCCCATGGCGCCGGCCCAGGAGCCGGTCATCTCCGACGGCTTGATGTCGCCGGCCTGGATGATCTTGAGCGCCGCAATCAGCTGCTTCTTGGCATAGCCGGCGCGCTTGGGATCGGCATAGGCCAGCGTCGCCAGCGCCTGGGGCACATAATGCAGCTTTTCGGTGTTGCCGAGGATCGCGCCATAATTGGATTCCATCGACCAGATGGCGACGAGGATGTTGCGATCGACACCGAAGTATTTTTCGATGGACTGAAGCGAGCGCATGTTTTTCGCTTCAGCATCCTTGCCCATTCGGACGGTGTAGGGGTTCACGCGGCTGTCAAGATAATCCCATATCTGCGTCGTGAACTCGGGTTGATACTGGGCCTTTTGAAGCACATCCGGGTCGGGATTGGTAATGCCGGAAAAAGCGGCATTGTAAGTCTGGACCGTGATGCCGGCTTTTGCGGCTTCCGGATAGAAAGCACGTATCCATTTCTCGAAGCGGGCATCGGCAAAGGCGCCTGTGGGCGCAAGCGCAAGAAAAGCGGCGGTAATTCCGCCTAAAAGAGCGGACGTCATGGAATTGCCTTTTGCATGCTTCATTGGATCGCTCCTGTGTTTGGGACACCGGGTGAGACACGCAAGTTTACAGACAGGACCTCAACAAATTCTTTACCATGCTGAAGATTTTTTGTTAGGTCTCGTTTTGGAGTGGGGGTTCAAATCCTGGTTTTTTAAACATGCAAGCTTATCGAGAGCTTGCAAAGCGTAATATTCTTGCACAAGGCCAATTCATGTCTCAGTCGAATAAAGTCCGTAAAGCCGTTTTCCCGGTCGCAGGTTTTGGCACGCGCATGCTGCCGGCGACCAAGGCCATGCCGAAGGAAATGATCACCGTCGTCGACAAGCCTGTTCTGCAATATGTCGTTGATGAGGCGATCGAGGCCGGCATCGAACATTTCGTCTTCGTGACTGGTCGAAACAAGGCTGCGATCGAAGATTATTTCGACATTCAGTTCGAGCTCGAACAGACGCTGAAGGAACGCAACAAGAAGGCTGAGCTTTCGCTTCTCGAGCATCACCGTCTGCCGGCAGGCGCGGCGAGCTTCACGCGCCAGCAGGAAGCGCTCGGTCTCGGACATGCCGTCTGGTGCGCTCGTGACATCATTGGCAACGAGCCTTTTGCGCTGCTTCTGCCCGATATGCTGATGAAGGGCGATGTCGCCTGCATGAAGGGCATGATGGACCTCTTCAGCAAGACGGGTGGCAATATTGTCGCGGTCGAGGAATGCGATCCGGCGCTGGCACACAAGTATGGAATCGTCGGCGTGGGCGACGAGATGGACGGTGGCTTCCGGATCACGGGCATGGTCGAAAAGCCGCCGCAGGGAACGGCTCCTTCCAACCTCTACATTAACGGCCGCTATATCCTGCAGCCGGAAATCTTCCATATCCTGTCGACGCAGGAGCGTGGCGCGGGCAACGAAATCCAGTTGACCGACGGCATGCTGAAGCTTGCCAAGACCCAGGAATTCTACGGCTACCGCTTCAAGGGCCGCACGTTCGACTGTGGTATGAAGGAAGGCTATGTGCTGGCGAATGTCGCCTATGCGCTGGCGCGCGACGACATCCGCACGAGTGTCGAGGCTGACCTCAAGGCGCTGCTCGCAACGCTGAAATAATCAGCGCTTCACCCTGAGCTCGGCCAGCGCGCTCCACGAGCGCGTGTCCGTGCCTGTCTTCACGTCGGTATAGTTCCAGGCAACCGTACCGGCGAGTTCGATATAGCGGCTGAGCGACCAGGCGAGACCGGCATTCGCCGACCATTCCGTTTGGTCGGAGGCGATGCCGGTCGGCGCGAACTGGCGATAGGTCGCTGCGCCGCCGAGCGTTGCCACTAGGTTGTCGATCATCTGCTGCGACACGGTCGTGCTGATCGTGTGATAGGTCGAGCCGCTGACGCCTGCCGTCGTCGAGGGATCGATGCCCGTGGTCAAGGTCAGATTGACATTCGTGCCGCGGATCGGCGACCAGTCTACCTTTCCATCCACGGTGAAGGCGTCGATCTTGGCAAGGCGGGAGTCGACGTAACGAACCTGCTTGTAGCCGACTGCGACTTCGCCGCGCAGTTTTTCCGTGAAATCCAGCTCGACGCCGGCCTTCGCCGCATAGGTATTGGCGTTGCGGTTGTAGCCGTTGCGGTCCAGCGTCTGGTCGCTGATAGCGCGGCCGAGCGAAGCTTCGACAAACGGAGTGATCGCGGGCGAGATCTGGTAGCCGAGGCGAACTCGACCTTCCGGGATCGTCTGGTTGCGGTCGCTCATGGACAACTGGGAACCATCGGCCAGCGTGGCGGCCGTGTAGACGTTGCGCGTCAGCGTTCCTGCGACCGTTCCGCGGAACTTGCCGAATTCGCGCGTGACGTCGGCGCCTGCCTTGAAGGTGTGGACGCCCGATTGCGTCGTTGCGCCGACGATCGAGTTGGGGTCCGTCGAGCTTTCACGGGCGAAGCTATAGCCCGCCGTCAGATTGGCGACGGTGAGGCGGTCGATATCGAGACGGAGCTTGGCATCGACATTGGCTGTCGGCTTGGTCTGGCCGCTGCCGCCGATATTGGTCTGCCAGACGCCGGCGGCGGAGATGCTGAGCTGGTGCAGCGACCAGTCGGAAATGATGTCGGCCTTCGCGGTGGTCTGCAGGAAGCTGCGCGTGGTTGTGGCGCCGCCATAGGTCGTGCTTTCGACGCCAATGCCTTCGCCCACGCTCGGACGAATGATGAAGGTGCCGACGCGGACGCCCGGCGCTTCGATGTCTTCGCGGCGGGGGCGCAGATTGTCGATCGAGCCGGTGCGCGTGTTGTCCATCGGCTCGCGAAAGTTCATACGGCCGAACATTTCGTCCGGGGCCGGGCTTGCCGGGCGGGCTGCGCTTGAAACCGCGGCCGGGCGCGGCTGCGTCGTGCCGGGCGCAGTGGCCGCGTCGTCAGGCGTGCCTGTTGCGTCGCCGGTGCGCAGCGCAAAATTCGTCGACGGATCGGCGGGACTGCCGGACATCGTGGAACTGGCCGACGTATCCTGAACGGCGGGCGCCGGCACCACCGTCTGCGCCTCGGCAGCCGTGCCTGCGAGGACGGCTGCCACGCCGGCGAGAAGAGACCGCGTCAGGACCGACAGGCGGAATATGGAACGATGATCGGTCGGCATGGGACAGCACGGCTTTCGGTATGATTTGGCAATAAAAGAGAAAATATTTGAACGTGGTAAACAGTCGGTTGACGCGGGCGACCGGGAGACGGAAAAACACTTGATCTTTCTGAACTGCGACGTGCAGCACATCTCGGGTTTTGACAGGCGCGCTGAAGAGACTATATAGAACCTCGCTTGCCCGGACCTGTCGCGATGGTTGCAGGCTCAAGGCAGAATTTCCCGCGAGAAGCCGACGCGTCCAACGCGGTTGAAGGCAGGCGGGTGCAAAAGGCGCGAAGCTATGATCGACAAGCCATTTACGAGCGACCGGATCGATATCACAGCGGCCGGCAAACGCACGGTGGAGACGGGAATGGCGGGCCTTGCAGCCCTCTCGCGCGCCATGGACGGGCCGCTGGGCGGCGCGTTTGCTAAGGCCGTGACGCTGATCGGCGAAAGCGCTGGCCGGGTGATCGTTACTGGCGTCGGCAAGAGCGGTCATATCGGCTCCAAGCTTGCGGCGACGTTTGCCTCGACCGGAACGCCGTCCTTCTTCGTGCATCCTGCGGAGGCCAATCACGGCGATCTCGGGATGATCACCCGCGACGACACGATACTGGCGCTTTCCTGGGGCGGCGAGACTGCCGAGATGCAAGGCATCATCGCCTTTTCACGCCGCTTCTCGATCCCGCTGATTGCGGTGACCGCCGGGGAGAAATCGGCGCTGGCGCGAGCCGCCGATATCGTTCTGCTGCTGCCGAAGGAGAAGGAGGCTTGCCCGCACGGGCTCGCACCTACCACCTCGACGACCATGCAGCTTTCCATGGGTGACGCGCTGGCGATCGCACTCCTCGAGGCCCGGGGCTTTTCCGCGACGGATTTCCGCACTTTCCATCCGGGCGGCAAGCTTGGCGCTTCGCTCACCCATGTATCGGAAATCATGCATACGGGCGAAGAAATCCCGCTCGTAGGCCTGGGAACCCTTGTGCCTTATGCAGCGATGGTGCTCTCTGAAAAGCGTTTCGGCTGCGTCGGCGTGGTCGATGCGGAAGGTTGCCTGGTCGGCATCGTCACCAATGGCGATATGGCCCGCAACATGAGCCGCAATCTGCGCGACACGAAGGTGGAAGAGATCATGACACGTGGGCCGAAGACCGTTGCCCCCCAGACGCTCGCCATGAGCGCCATGGCCATGCTCAACGATCACAACATCTCGGCGCTGCTGGTGGTGGAAGGCCAAAAAGCCATCGGCATCATCGGCTTCCACGATCTGCTTCGGATCGGGGTGGCTTGAACACCTCTTCTCCCCTTGGCGAGAAGAGGGGATCACTCCGCCTCCACCCTCAGCTCATTCCCCGACGCGCTGACGATCCTGACTTTCGTCCCCGCAGGCGTATCCGGTCCCGAAACGCTCCACGTTGTATCGCCCACCTTCACCCGTCCGCGCCCGTTCTCAATCGCATCCGTCACCGTCACCACACGGCCGACAAGGCTTTCGCTGCGGCGGTTGAGGTGGGGCTCATCGCTTGCCGTCTCACCACGCTTCAGCACCGAGCGGCCGATGAGGACGGCGACGAAGGAGAGGATGACGAAAGTGACGACCTGAACCTGCCAGGCCCAGATCGCAGAACCCCAGAGGATGAGCGAGAGGAGGCCGGTGGCGATGCCGGCGAGACCGATCCAGAACAGGAAGACGCCGGGGACGACGATTTCCAGGATCAAGAGGACTACGCCCAGAACCCACCAGCTCCATGGTCCCGCGCGGGCGACAAGATCGCTGATCATGGCGTCAGCTTTCGCGGGTCGGGGTGATCGGCGGGGTCACGACCGGTGTGGTGCGCGGACGTGCCGGTTGAGCCGCAGGGCGGGGCGCTGCGGCGGGCTGATCGCCGAAGACCTCGCGGGCGATGGCGCCGATGCCGCCGAGCGAGCCGATGAGCGAGGAGGCTTCCATGGGCATCAGCACGACCTTGGAATTCGGGCCGGAGCCGATCGCCTGCATGGCTTCGGTATATTTCTGCGCCACGAAGTAGTTGATCGCCTGTACGTCGCCGGACGCAATGGCTTCCGAGACCATCTGCGTGGCCTTGGCTTCTGCTTCGGCCTGCCGTTCGCGCGCTTCGGCGTTGAGGAAGGCGGCCTGCCGCTCGCCCTCGGCCTCCAGAACGGCGGCCTGCTTGGCGCCCTCGGCGCGCAGGATCTGGGCGTTGCGTGACCCTTCGGCTTCGAGAACCTGAGCACGCTTTTCGCGCTCTGCCTTCATCTGGCGGGCCATCGCGTCCACGAGGTCCTTGGGCGGGCGGATATCCTTGATCTCGACGCGGGTGATCTTGAGGCCCCACGGGCTTGCGGCGTCGTCCACCACATGCAGCAGCCGGTCGTTGATCTTGTCGCGGTTCGACAGCAGCTCATCGAGGTCCATCGAGCCCATGACGGAGCGAATGTTGGTCATGGTGAGGTTGAGGATTGCCTGTTCGAGATTGGCGACCTGATAGGCGGCCTGCGCGGCGTTCAGCACCTGATAGAAGGCGACGGCGTCGGCGGTGACAGAGGCATTGTCCTTGGTGATGACCTCCTGGGTCGGCACGTCCAGCACCTGTTCCATGACGTTCATCTTCGCGCCGAGGCGATCGATGAAGGGAATGATGAGGTTGAGGCCGGGCTCCAGGGTGCGCGTGTAGCGGCCGAAGCGCTCGACCGTGTAGCGGTAGCCCTGCGGCACGGTCTTGATGCCGGAATAAAGGAAGATGATCGCCAGCACCACGATGGCAATGATGGTGATGTCCGAACCCGAAAAGTCCATGGATGTCCCTCCAGCCTGCGTCGCGCGTCTTCGCGCGGTTGACGGCGCAGGTTGTAGCATGAACGTGGGGAGGCCGGTGGTTATTTCAAGTTTACTGCGTCCGATTTTGCCGGTGCAGCGCCGGTAGAGCGCTTGCGGAACTGGCCCGGCGTCATGCCAGTCTCCCGGGCGAAGACATTGCGGAAGAAGGCGAGGTCGCCAAAGCCCGCCTGTTCTGCAATTTCCTCCAGCGGCTTCGAGGTCGATATCAACAGCTCCTTGGCGATCTCTACCTTGCGCAGTTGCACGTATTTGACAGGCGTAACGCCGTAAACGTCGAGAAAGCGGCGATGAAATGTACGCAGGCTCATACCGGAGATCGCGGCCATTTCGGCCACGGTGAGTGTGTTCGGCTGCCTGCGTGCAATTTCAGTTTCCAGAGCGGCGAAGGTTGTTTTTTCTCTGGGGGCGGCAAGAAGCTGCGTCGCATAGGCCGATTGCTTCTGGCGCATCGTGTCCGCCAGCATGTGCCGGGCAAGGCGGCCAGCGAAGGCTGTCCCGCAGATATTCGCGACCAGATGCAGGCAAAGGTCGACAATGGAGAACAGTCCGCCTGCAGTGATCATGCGGCTGCTTTCGATCAGCATTTCACGGCTGTTCCAGCGAACGTCCGGAAAGCGTCTGGCGGCGAAATCGGCCCAGGCCCAGTGAGTCGTTGCCGCCTGGCCGTCCAGAAGTCCGGCGGCCGCCGGCAGGAATGCACCGAGGCACGCGCTGGCGATGACAGTGTCCGAGGCTGCGATTCGGGCCAATGCAGCCATGTCGTCATCATCAGGCGTGTAAACGCCATCAAAACCCTCGATAGGCGGGATGATAAAGTAGTCCGGTGTCACCGTGCTGACGGGTTCAAGCTTCAGCATGCCGTCCTGAAACACGAAGTGCCCCTCATGGCCGACAAGTTTCACATCGAATGTGGACGTCGTCGACAAGCGGTTCGCCGTGCGGAAAATCGATGCCGCGATAAGGGCGAAACTCGCAGACGCCCTGCGATGCAAGAAAATGGCGGTCGTCGTATTTGGCATAAACACATCCAAAAATGTCATATCAGCCAATTGCTGTTCCTCCCGTTGGCTATAGGTTCATGGCATTAATTTGTCAAAGGAGGCAAAAATGCCAAATTCAAAAGTGACGGTTACGCTGATCGGCGGACCCACTGTCCTGATCGACTATTGCGGGCTGAGGTTTCTGACCGATCCAACCTTCGACCACGCGGGCGAGGAGTACCCGTCGTCCGGCGTGACGTTGCGAAAACTCACGGAGCCCGCGTTTCGGCCTGCGGCGCTTGGAAGGGTAGATGCGGTGCTTTTGAGCCATGACCAGCACAAGGACAATCTCGACGTTTCCGGCCGCGCCTTTCTCGCTGAAGTACCATTGCTGCTGACAACCCCTATTGGTGCCCAACGGCTTGGCAACGAGACAAAGGGGCTGGCGGAGTGGGAAAGCCTGGAACTACAAACGCCAACTGGTCAGCGTGTGCGTGTGACGGCGACACCCTGCCGCCATGGTCCAGCGGGTATAGAGCCCATCGCGGGCGACGTCATCGGCTTCTTACTGGAGGCTCTCGATGGCAGCGCCGAAACGCTTTATGTAACCGGCGATACGGTTTTCTATGAAGGCGTCGCCGAGGTTGCGCGACGGTTTTCACCACGTCATATCATTGCGTTCGCCGGGGCGGCTCGGCCGCGCGGGCCGTTCGACCTCACCATGTCGGCAAACGATGTTCTCGATACTGCGCATGCGTTTCCACAGGCCACAATCATTCCGGTCCATTCGGAAGGCTGGGAGCATTTCACGCTCCCGGCGCAGGCGTTGGCGGAGGTTTTTGCCAGGTTGGGTCTTTCAGACCGCCTACGTTTGATCGCGCATGGAGAGACAATTTCTCTCTGACGACGCAACTGAGAAAGCCGTTCAGCTCGCGGCAGCGCGCTGAACGGATCGCATCAAGTTCGGAATGACGGAGCAAATACGCTTACACCCAGCCCTGCAATTCGCGCCGCAGCACCTTTTCCAGCACATTCATCCCATCCACGCTGTCGTTGAGGCAGGGGATATGCGTGAAGTGCTCGCCGCCATTGTGCTCGAAGCTTTCCTTCGCTTGCTCGGCGATTTCTTCCAGCGTTTCCAGACAGTCGGAGACAAAGCCCGGATTGATGACGGCAATGCGCTTCGTGCCCGTCTTGGCCAGTTCCTCGACCGTCTTGTCGGTGTAGGGTTGCAGCCATTCTTCCGGCCCGAAACGCGACTGGAAGGTGACGCGGAACTTTTCCTTCGTCCAGCCGAGCTTTTCGCGCACGAGGCGCGCCGTCTTCATGCACTGGCAGTGATAGGGATCGCCGGCCTTGAAATAGGATTGCGGAATGCCGTGGAAGGAGGCGAGCACGACTTCCGGCTCCCAGTCGAGCGTGGCGAGATGCGCGGTGATCGAATTGGCCAGCGCCTCGATATAGGCAGGCTCGTCATGATAGGGCGGCACGGTGCGGATGGCCGGCTGCCAGCGCATCTTCTGCAGCTTTTCGAACGCCTTGTCGTTGACGGTCGCGGTCGTGGCGGCGGCATATTGCGGATAGAGCGGGAAGAGCACGATGCGCTCGCAACCCGCGGCCTGCAGCGCCTCGATGCGCGAAGCGATCGACGGATTGCCGTAGCGCATGCCCCAATCGACAACGACATTGGGCAGATCCTTCAGGCGCTCGGCCATCAGTTCACCTTGAGAGCGGGTGTAGGTGCGCAGATAGCTTTCGTTGCGCTCCTTGTTCCAGATCGTCTCATAGGCCTTGCCGACCTTGGCGGGGCGGCGGTTCAGCACGATGCCGTACAGGATGGGATACCAGAAGAGCCGTGACCATTCGATGACGCGGCGGTCGGTCAGGAACTCTTCCAGATAGCGGCGCATCGAGGCCTTGTCGGTGCCGTCGGGTGTGCCGAGGTTGACGAGGAGAACGCCGACTTTTCCGAAGGCGACTTTTGGGTGGTCGGCAGGGAGCGCGCCAGGCATCATGATCTCAATCTTCCGCTTTCGAATGTGTGTCACGCCCATATAGGCGAATTCGTTGCCACTTGTATTGATGTTAGACGGCTATACGACAAAAAAGCGCGGATGGTTGTCCGCGCTTTCGTCAATTCAAACCTGTTTCGGTGTCGCTCAGACGGCCTTGCGGGCGAGCGAGAACTGGGCGCCGGAATCGGTGGTGCAATTGAGCTGGTTCGGCGTGACAAGGGCACAGTTGACGCGCGACTGCGTGTTGCGCACCAGCGAGGTCATGTTGATTTCGACCACCTTGGGTGCGCTGCTCGTATAGGTGCCGGAGGCGAGCAGCTGGTTGGTGTCGGTCGTGCGCGTCGTGAATGTGCCGGCCTGGAAGCTGGACACGATCCCGTTCGGGTCTATCCACTGGCCTTCCACGGTTGTCGGCTGCTGCTGGATGGGCGGCAGCGAGCGCGGCGCGGGCGACGACATGCAGCCGGCCAGCGCGAGGCTGGAGCCGAGGATAAGGCAGACGGATGATTTTTTCATGGTATTCTCCGGCATGTTCATGGACCATGAAAGGCTGACGCTCGCGGCGTCTTTATGGCCTTTCCGGCGAATTAAACGTGTCAGCGCACATTTTTGCAGCATCGCAAAGGGCGCTCTGGATCCGATTCCTGTCCCGCCCTCAAGATTGCAGAGCCGCCCCGGTCAAACAAGACCGGGGCGGCGCAATTTACATATTATCCTATGTATTTCGGACCGGATTGCCGCGGTTTACTGAACGAGGATGTTCTTGAACTGCCAAGGATCCTTCTCGTCCAGCTTTTCCGGGAAGAGACCCGGGCGGCCGTCGAGCGGGGTCCAGTCGGTGTAATGGCCTTCGACCGGACCGAGATAGGGCATCTGCACTTCGAGGCAGCGCTTGTAGTCCATCTCGTCGGCCTCAACGATGCCGGCCTTCGGATTTTCCAGCGCCCAGACCATGCCGGCGAGAACGGCAGACGTCACCTGCAGGCCGGTGGCGTTCTGGTAAGGCGCGATGCGGCGGGTTTCTTCCAGCGACAGGCGCGAGCCGTACCAGTAGGCGTTCTTCTCATGACCGTAGAGCAGGACTCCGAGTTCATCGACGCCGTCGACCAGTTCATTTTCGTCGAGAACGTGGAGCATCGGCTGCTGGTGGCCACCGTTGCCGAACATTTCGTGCAGCGACAGAACCGCGTCATTGGCCGGATGATAGGCATAATGGCAGGTCGGACGGAATTCGGCCTCGCCGTCCTTGTCCTTCACCGTGAAGTAGTCGGCAATCGAGATCGCTTCGTTATGCGTGACAAGGAAGCCATATTGCGGGCCGGGCGTCGGGCACCACGTGCGCACGCGGGTGTTGGCACCCGGCTGATCGAGATAGATCGCCGCCTTGCAGCCCTTCTTGTGCTTCTTGGCGTTCTTCGGCATCCACTTTTCGTGCGTGCCCCAGCCGAGTTCCGAGGGCTGAAGGCCTTCAGAGATGAAGCCTTCGGCCGACCAGGTGTTCCAGAAGACGTTCATCGGCTTCGGGTTGATCGTGCGCTGGGTATCGCGCTCGGCAATGTGGACGCCCTTGACGCCCAGCGTCTGCATCAGCTTCGCCCAGCCTTCGCGGTCATCGGCTGCCGGTTCGGTGATCGCTGTGCCGGTGTCCCTGGCGAGGTTGATCAGCGCCTGCTTCACGAACCAGGAGACCATGCCGGGGTTGGCGCCGCAGCAGGAAACGGCCGTCGTGCCGCCCGGATTCTTGGCCTTTTCCTTGCGCACGGTTTCGCGCAGCGCATAGTTGGTGCGCGCTTCGTTGCCGAGCGAGTTGTCGAAATAGAAGCCGAGCCAGGGTTCGACGACAGTGTCGATGTAGAGCACATCGAGCTTGCGGCAGAACTTCATCAGGTCGAGCGATCCCGTGTCGACCGACAGGTTGACGCAGAAGCCCTGACCCTTGCCTTCGGTGAGGAGCGGCTTGAGGAGATCCTTGTAGTTCTCCTTCGTGACGTGCTCCTTGATGAGGCGGATGCCGCGCTCTTCGAGCAGATGCGCATCTTCGCCGCGCGGGTCGATGACGACCATGCGGGATTTGTCGAACTTGAAGTGACGTTCGATGAGCGGCAGCGTGCCGCGGCCGATCGAGCCGAAGCCGATCAGCACGATCGGACCGGTGATTTCGCCATAGATCGGATATTGAACGTCAGACATCGGGTCCGTGCTCCTGAAAATGCGCCTGCGAGATTGGCAGGACAGGTTGGCGGGCCCCGTTATCGAGGCCTGTGCGCGCTCTAACCACAGAATCGAGTCACAATAAAGTACAAACGGAAGTTCTGACGGGTCGCGGCTCGCAAAACCTCGGTCTTCACTGCAGATTTCGCAGAAATGTCATGAGCTTCCCGCGCTTTTCCGTCATGCCTTTGTAGGCCAGTTGTTGTTCGTTCATGGCCTCCAGCCGGGCGGCCAACTGGTCGGCGAGATCGCGATGCGCGGTGACGGCGGCAATCGGATCCTGATAGATGCGGATGGTGAAGAGCATCGCGCCGGTTTCCGGCAGCTTGCGCAACGTCTGGCGCTCGACGCGAATGAAATTCGAGGCCGGGTCGAAGTGCTTTCGCGACAGCCGCGCGCCCTTTTCCGGAGGCCAGTCGAGATCGGCCTCCGGATAGATCGACCAGTTGAAACGCTCTACCACCCGTCCGGGCGCGATGCGGTCGAACATGCGGTTGATCAGATCGTCATTGCGGCTGCCGGGCTCGAAATCCGGCACAGGGCCGTGGATTTCGCCGATCGTCTTGCCGGCCTTTGCCTTCAGGGACCAGGAGGAGGGGAAGGCGACATAGCCCGCCGTGACCCGCCAGCCGCTGTCGCGGTTTTCGAGGAGTACGAGATCGTCGGCGACGAGGGAGCCCGCGATGAGGAGAGTCGGTTCGGGGGTGTCGAGGGCGATCCGGCGATCGAGGAAGGCGAGGGTGTTGCCGTGGCGGGAATAGGTGGCCGCGTGATTGTCCAGAAGATGCGCGGCGAGCGTGTCGAGGGCTTCAGCCTGCGCGGCTTCGGAACCCGGCGCGGCCTGAAACACGGCATCACGGTCTGCGCCCAAGAGCCTGGCCTTCTCCGCCAGATACCGCTCCAGATCAGTATCCGTCTCGATCCAGCGCTCCGGCGCAATCTGCGTGAGACCGATCGCGAAGGGTTCGGACGAGCCATCATAGGGGGTGAAGCGAGGCTTTTGCATGGCTAGCCCTTCAAGCCCTCGAAGCCCTCTGCTGTCGTGGTGAAGTTCACTTCGGCGATGTCGATGTCGGCGATTTCGTGGATCACGAACGGGTCTTTCGCACAGAGCGCTTCGATCGCCGCACGCTCGCCTCGGGCAAGGATCACGCCGCCCGTGCGGGGAACCTTTCGGCCGGAGGCGACGAATGTGCCATCGGCATAGTGCGCTTTCAGCCACTCCATATGGGCGGCCATGTGCTTATCGGCTTCTTCCGTGGACTTCTTGTAGGTGAGCGAGATGATGAACATGGGCTATCTTTCTGGATCGTGTTCGCCTTGCCGGGCGATCCGATTGAGGGCGCGGGTGAAAAGCATGCTGTCGTGAATGAAACCAAGAATGTTGACGATGCGATCTTTTCCGATCTGGAAGACCAGGAAATGGCGGGGTTCGAGCACGGGGCCAGGCGGGGAAGGAACGCGATGGCGACTGTAGCGGACATGATAGACTCCCACCTGTCCGAGCTGCGTCTGTTTCCAGGTGACGGACGGCCGGTCATGCGTTTCGGCGATGTCCTGCATGGCCCGCACCAGAAGGGCGGCATATCGCTCACGGGCGCTATCTCCGAAGGTGGCGGCAGAGTGATTGAGAATTTCGATAAGCTGCGCCTCGGCGGGCGCGGCAAGGCGGAAATCAGCCATTGGCCCGGCTGCGCTCGATCAGGCGCGCGAGGAGTTCAGATGCGCCCGTTTCTCCCACGACATGCGTGAAGTCGCCGCGCGCTATGGCATCCAGTCCCGTTTCCGCAACCTTCTGGATGATCGCCAGATCAGCATTTTCACGCTCGACTTCGCCTTCATAACGGCGCAGGGCTTCGCGAACCACTTCGCTCGCATTCTGATGCCGGCCGGACGCAACCTGCCGGTCGACAAAGTCGCTCAAAGGTTCTGTCAGACTGAAATTCCTGCCGGCCATGTTCATCTCCAATCAGGGGTTAGCGTATCAAAGATTGATATCGCTGTCAGCCGATCAGTTCCGCGCGGATCAGGCCGCGCAGGGAATTGCCGACGTAAAGCGTACGGCCCGCAAGTTCTTCCGGCCGCAGCCGCCGGTTATAGGCTTTTCTGGCGCAGATGAGCGAGCTGCGCAAGACGCCGGCGAGGCAGCCGGAGGAGATGGGGGGCGTCATCAGGCGGCCGTCGTCATCCTCGACAAAGAGATTGGTAATCGTGCCCTCGGCGAGTTCGCCTTTTTCGTTGAGGAGGATGACCTCGTTGGTCTCAGCAGCGGGAAACTCGGCCCGGGCGGCTTCGTAGAGTGCGCGGCGGGTGGTCTTGTGGCGGATCAGCGGGTCGGTGGAGGCGGTGCGGGTCTGGGCGATCGCGATGCGCCAGAGGGTGTCGTCTGGTTGGAGGGCGAAGGGGGCGGCGGTGATGGCGATGCTGCCCGTTGGCGAGAGTTCTAGGCGGAGGCGTTGGTGGCTTGCGGGTGGCGTATAAAGATAGTCAGCCAGCGCCTCGCCTGCCTTCTCCGCGCCTGAAAACCCAAGCCGTCGTGCCGAGGTCTCCAGCCGTTTCAGGTGTAGGCTCAGCCGGGCGATGCCCTCGCCGGGTGTGTAGCGCATCGTCTCGAAAAGCGAGAAATCCGTCATCGTGCGATCTCCTCGTCGCCAATCGCGAAGCGGGCTTTCAGGAGCGCTTCGGCATATTCGTCCTCGGCGTTGGAATCGAAGACGATGCCCCCGCCGACATTGAAAGTGGCCTTGCCGTCATCGAAGAGCGTGATCGTGCGGATCGCGACGTTGAAGAGCATTTCGCCGGAAGGGGCTACATAGCCGATGGAGCCGCAATAGGCGCCGCGCGGGGTCTGTTCGATCCTGTGGAGGATTTCCATCGTCCACATCTTCGGGGCACCGGTGATCGAGCCGCAGGGGAAGAGCGCGGCGAAGATGTCGGTCAGTGTTGTCTCGGGAAGGAGTTTGGCGCGGACATGGCTCACCATCTGGTGCAACGTCGGATAGGTCTCGATGTCGAAAAGCCTAGGCACGGAGAGTGTGCCGACTTGCGTGATGCGCGAGATGTCGTTGCGCAGGAGGTCGACGATCATGCGGTTTTCGGCCTGCGTCTTCTCGTCAGCCTTCATGGCGTCGATGATCGCCGCGTCTTCCTCTGCGTTGCGTCCCCGCGGGGCTGTGCCTTTCATCGGATGCGTTTCGATCCAGCCGTCTTTGTCCACCTTGAAGAAGAGTTCGGGCGAGCGGGAGAGGATGACCGGGCCGCCCATATTGACCAGCGCGCTGTACTTCACCGGCTGGCGTTCCGCGAGCGCGTGGAACGCATCCAGCGGGTCGCCATGCCATTCGGCGTCGATGGGGAAGGTGAGATTCCCCTGATAACTGTCGCCCTTGCGCAGGTGGTGGTGGAGGATATCGAAACGGGATTTGTAGGTTTCGAAATTCCAGCGGGCGCGGGGGGAAGTGAGGAAGGGGAGGTTGGAGCCTGCCTCGTGCCTGTCCCTCATTGGGGGCGCAGCATCTGTTGGCGCGTCAAAAACCCCGAAAAGAAGATACGGCACTGCACCGTTATCATCGGCCAGTTTCTCGATGCGCGGCTCGAAGAGATGGCCGGCTTCGTAGGAGAGATAGCCGGCCAGCCAGTGGCCTGCCTTGTGCGCGGCCTGCAGTTTTTCGAGCGCGGGCAAGAAATCCGCCCTGCGATCCACACGGACGATCTCGCGCGGGCGGGCGAACAGAATCGTTCGATTGGCGGGATCGTCTCGAAAGAGGATGAAGGGCGGTTCCATTACCCCTTATCTAAAGCCTCCAGCTCGTCGATCAGCCCTTCGATCATCGACAGTCCCTTGCTCCAGAACGACGGGTCTGAGGCGTCGAGGCCGAAGGGGGCGAGGAGTTCGGAATGATGCTTCGTGCCACCGGCCTTGAGGAGCGCGAAATACTTGTCCTGGAAGCCTTCCGCCGCGTTCTGGTAGACGGCGTAGAGCGAGTTCACGAGGCAATCGCCGAACGCATAGGCGTAGACGTAGAAGGGCGAGTGGATGAAATGGGGGATATAGGACCAGAAGGTTTCGTAGCCGCCACCCGACAGATCGATGGCCGGGCCGAGGCTCTCGGCCTGCACGGACATCCAGAGTTCGCCAATCTGGTCGGAGGTCAGTTCGCCTTCTTTCCGGGCCGTGTGGACCTTGCGCTCGAATTCGTAGAAGGCGATCTGGCGCACGACCGTGTTGATCATGTCCTCGACCTTCTGGGCGAGCATGGCCTTGCGTTCGCGCTTGTCCTTCGTGTTGTCGAGCAGCGCGCGGAAGGTCAGCATTTCGCCGAAGACCGAGGCGGTTTCGGCCAGCGTCAGCGGTGTTGCGCACATCAGCGCGCCCTGGCCGCCGGCGAGAACCTGGTGCACGCCGTGCCCGAGTTCATGCGCCAGCGTCATGACATCGCGTGGCTTGCCCATGTAGTTGACCAGAACATAGGGGTGCGCGGAGGGGACCGTCGGATGCGCGAAAGCGCCCGGCGCCTTGCCGGGGCGCACGGGCGCGTCGATCCAGTTGCGGTCGAAGAAGGTCTTCGCGATGCCGGCCATGTCGGGCGAGAAGGCGCCGTAAGCCGAGAGGACGGTTTCTCGGGCCTCGTCCCAGGAGATCGTGGCATCCGGGGTTTCGGGCAACGGCGCGTTGCGGTCCCAGAACTGCATCTTGTCCATGCCGAGCCACTTCGCCTTCATCGCATAGTAGCGATGTGAGAGGCGCGGATAGGCGTCTTTCACCGCCGCTGCCAGCGCATCGACGACCTCGCGTTCGACGCGGTTCGCCAGATGTCGGCTGTCGGCGATGTCCTCGAACTTGTGCCAGCGGTCGGAGATTTCCTTGTCCTTGGCGAGCGTATTGGTGATCAGCGTGAAGGTGCGGATATTGGCGGCGAAGGTGGCGGCTAGCGCACGTGCCGCGCTTTCGCGCTTCTTCGGATCGGCGCTCTGCAGCAGGCTGAGCGTGGCTTCAAGACCGAGCGTTTCGCCATCTACGTCGAAGGTCAGCGTCGCCATGGTCTCGTCGAAGAGACGGTTGAAGGCGGCAGCTCCGGTCATCGACTTTTCCATGAAGAGCTGTTCGATACGATCTTCCAGCTGGTGCGGCTTTTCCTTGCGCAGGTCGCGGATCCACGGCGCGTAGTGGGCGGCGAGCGTGTCGGTCGCGATGGACTTTTCGATGACGGCGTCGTCGATGCGGTTCAGTTCCAGCGTGAAGAAGAGCAGGTGGCTGCCGAGATCGGTGAGCTTGGCCTGCACGTCGCCATAGAGCTTGCCGTTGGCCGGGTCGGCCGTGTTCGAGAAATAGGTGAGCCCCGCGAAGGAGGCGATGCGGCCGAGGATATCGTCCAGTGCATCGTAATCGCGGATGGCAGCGCCGAGACCGTCATCACCGGATTTCGTCGCGGCCTCCGCCAGCTTGTCCTTCCAGCGGCTTTCGAAAGCGAGCGAGTCTGCTGTTGCCTTGTCGAGCGCTGCCTTGAACTCCGGGCTGTCTTTCGAAGGGAAGAGGTCGGCCAGGTTCCAGGACGGCAGGTCGCCCAGCTCCGGCTTGATTGCGGCTCCCGTTGTCGCAGTCATTGAAACGAGGTGTCCCGCGAAGTCGAAGGTCCGGTTCAGCATGTCGCTGCTCTCCCTATGTCATCTGTCATTACGTGGATTGAATGCGTTGCGGATCGATAAAATGCAAGCATTTCCGAAAATGGGGTGTTTAGGGGTGCTGTGCCAAGGTGACGCGACGAAAAAAGCAACGTGCCGAAGAAACGCACGAAGGGAGAATGTCCGTGGTAGCCCAGATTCTTGTTGTGGATGACGATCCGGTTCAGCGCCGCCTTCTCAAACACGCGATCGAGCAACATGGCCATGAGCCCCATATGGCTGAGAATGGCCGCGTTGGGCTCGAATATCTGAAGGACGTCGCGGACCGCATCGACGTCGTCGTTCTCGACCTCATGATGCCCGAAATGAACGGGCTGGAATTCATGGAAGCGCTTGGCAATCTCGGGGCCGACATTCCTGTCATCGTGCAGACCGGGCAGGGCGGTATCGAGACCGTTGTCGAGGCGATGCGCGCGGGCGCGTTCGACTTCGTGGTCAAGCCGGTTTCGCCGGAACGCCTCGGCTCTGCCATCGGCAATGCGCTGAAACTCGACCAGAAGGAGGCGCGCGCCAAGGCCGGACGCCGGTCGCGCAACACCCATGTGCGCTTCAGCGACATCGTTTCCGTCAGCCCGGCCATGGATCGCGTCATTGATCTGGCACGGCGCGCCTCGCATTCGGACATCCCTGTCGTGCTGGAGGGCGAATCGGGCGTCGGCAAGGAAATGGTCGCCAAGGCGATCCAGGCGGCGTCGGATCGGTCCAACAAGCCGTTCATTACCGTCAATTGCGGGGCGATCCCGGCCAATCTGGTCGAAAGCATTCTTTTCGGCCATGAGAAGGGCGCGTTTACCGGCGCGACCGAACGGCATATCGGCAAGTTCGCGGAAGCCGATGGCGGTACGCTGTTCCTAGACGAGATCGGCGATCTGCCGCTCGACACGCAGGTGAAGCTGCTCCGGGCCGTCCAGTCCGGCGAAATCGAGACGGTCGGTGCACGGCAGACACAGAAGGTGGATGTCCGTCTGATTTCGGCGACCAACAAGGATCTGATCGAAGAGGTCAAGGCCGGGCGGTTCCGCGAGGACCTTTATTATCGCCTCAACGTCTATCCGATCGCCATTCCGTCGCTGCGCCGGCGCAAGGAAGACATTCCTGTTCTCGTCAGAACGCTTGCCGAGCGTCTGGCGCATGAGCAGAAGCTGCCGCAGCCGCTTGGCGTCTCGCCCCGCGCGCTGGCCCTGCTGACGGCCTATGACTGGCCAGGCAATATCCGCCAGCTGGAGAACGCCATGTTCCGGGCTGTCGTGCTGGCGCAGGGGCATGAACTGGACGTCGAGGATTTCCCGCAGATTGCGGCGCAGGTGCCCGGCTATTCGATCAATGCCGAAGGCGCCATTTCGTGGGGCGGGCCGGCCCGCCACCAGGGGCCGACGCTGGTCGAGACGCCGCCGCGGGTGTTTCCGAACTTCATGGAACGACACGAGACACAGGAGACCGTCATGTCCGCGTCCGGCGACAAGCACGCCGATGTGATCGAAAGTCTCGGCGAAGACGGCGATGTTCGCACGCTGGCCGAAGTCGAGGAACAGCTGATCCGCTTCGCGCTGAAATTCTATCACGGGCAGATGAGCCAGGTGGCGCGCAAGCTCGGAATCGGGCGGTCCACATTGTACCGCAAGCTCAAGGACTATGACATTGATCCCGATCACCCGTTCCGGGATGTTGCCTAAGATTAACGAGTGCTTGAAGAATCCGGTCGAAAGGCCGGGTTCGTCGTTTCCATTTGACGAATTTTTCACTATATAACTATCGCCGTGTTGACTGTGGCGTTTCTGCCATCGTCTTACCGCATTTGCATTCCATGTGGGATGCGAGGGAAATTCGCTTTTAATGGGGACGTCCAGTTGTCGGTCATTTCGGATGCCAAGGGGCGGATGCATTGGGTTGCGCCCTTGCGGTCTGTGACGTCGAGACTGCGTGATATGGCCGGGAAGGGCGCCCTTGCCCTGATGCTGGCTTTCGGCCTCATGGCTGCTGCAGCGGGCGCTGCGCAGGCGGAAACCCGTTCTCTGAAGCTTTACTTTGTCCACACAGGCGAACGCGCCACCATCACGTTCAAGCGCAACGGTAAATTCGACCCCGAAGGTCTGGCCAAGCTCAACCGCTTCCTGCGCGACTGGCGTCGCAACGAGCCGACGAAGATGGACCCGCATCTGTTCGACCTGATCTGGTCGGTCTATCAGAAGAGTGGGTCGAGCGAATATATCAATGTGCTTTGCGGATATCGCGCGCCCGGCACGAACGAAATGCTGCGCAACCGCTCGCGCCATACCGGCGTTGCCAAGGAAAGCCAGCATATTCTCGGCAAGGCCATGGACTTCTACATTCCCGGCGTTCCGCTGGAGCGGCTTCGGGAAATCGGTCTGAAGCTGCAGATGGGCGGCGTCGGCTATTATCCGACCTCGGGTTCGCCCTTCGTGCATATGGATGTCGGCGGTGTGCGTGCCTGGCCGCGTGCTTCGCGCGAGACGCTGGCGCGGCTCTTCCCGGACGGCCGGACGATCCATCTGCCGCCCGACGGCAAACCGTTGCCGGGCTATGAGGCCGCCATGGCCGACTACAAGCGCCGCATGGGCTCCGACAGTGTCGAGATCGCGTCCTCCGGCCGCAAGAACCTCTTCCAGATGCTGTTTGGCGGTGGCGACGAGGACGAAAGTCCGGAAGCCATTGCGGATAATGCCGCGCCTGCCAAGCCGCAGCCGCCGAAGGCCGCACCGCCAGCGGCGCCGCCGGTCCAGGTGGCCTCTGCCGAGCCAGCGCCGCAGCCCAAGCAGACCTATATCGAGAATATCCCGGGTACTACGGTTGCCAATGCGCCGGTCCCGAATGTCCGTCCGTCCGTTGCGGGCGGGCAGGGTCCCGATCTGGAAACGGCGCTGGTTTCCCCGGCCCGCAGTTCGGCCAACGATGCGATGGCCTCTGTTCTTCAGCCGCCTGCCGCAGGCAATGGCGACTATGCCGATCTCGGCGATTACAAGATTCCCGTTCCGCAATTGCTTGCGGATCGCAAGCAGCCGGGTGAGGCCGATGTTGCGGCCGTTCCGCTGCCGGGTTCGCGGCCGGATTATCAGGTGGCGTCTGCCGCGCCCGATGCGTCGCAGGTGCTTCAGCCGCCGGTTCCGCTGGCGCAGCCCGTGCGGGCTGCCGATATGGGCAGCGATGCATCCAGGCCGGCCGCCGGCAACGACGATATTGCGGCCATGATCCGGCGCATGTCGGGTGGCGATGAGGCGGTAGAACCATCGCGTCCGGTCGCCACGCCGCCGACGAAGCCCCAACAGGTCGCGTCCGTGGATCCCGCTGCCTCCTCGGCCAAACCGTCGACCCGGCCGTTGAAGGCAGATATACGCCCCGCGCTTGCCGAGCAGGCCTATCAGCCCAAGAAGGGGTCGCGGCCAAACAAGACCGATGCGATTGCGGCGCTTCGCGGCTCTCATTCGCAGCCGGCACAGCTGACCGGCGAGATGATCGAGAAATGGGCGCTTGCGGCCAACAATGCCCAGATGGCCGCGCCCAAGCCGGTGGATAGCGCGAGGCGGCGCGACAGTGATTCGGATGTCCAGGCTGCGGATGCGGCCTCCGACCAGTCGGAAGCGCGCCCGGCAAAGTTTGATCCGGCCCGCTTCTCGGGTGACGCGCCTGTGGCGAAGCCGCAGTAACGAGCGGCGCGAGACTTCAGGTATCAAATACCAAAAAGGCTTGACGAATTGGAGATGTGTCAGGGATGACGCGTTGCGGCGCAGCATGGAATTCCTGCGCCGCAACATCTTTTTACACTTTACAGATAATTTGTAATCTGTGAAGTTGCGCGGCAATCAATCAATGGATATCGCCGTGACAGATCAACGTTTCGCAACTCGCCTCAATTCCTTTGCCTCCGGAGCCCACCTTGCCTGGCCCGATCACAAGGGCAAGCCTTCCGTGATGATGATGGCCGAGCGCGCTGCCTCGGTGAAGGGTTTGACCGATCTGGACCTCAACTATCCGGATCATGTCAACGAAGATCCTGCGCAAATTGCCCGCAGACTGGGCGATCTCGGCCTCAGCATCAATGGCTTCGCCATGCGTTACTATACAAACCCCGCATTCAAGCTGGGCGCTTTCACCAATCCTGATCCTGCGGTCCGGCGTGAGGCAATCGATCTGACCAAGAAGGGGATCGATGCCGCACGCGCGGCCGGCAGCAACCTCATGACGATCTGGCTGGGGCAGGATGGTTTCGACTATGCCTTCCAGGTGGATTACAAACAGGTATGGGATCACGAAATCGAGGGAATTCGTGAAGTTTGCGCGCATGATCCGGATTGCCTGATTTCGATCGAGTACAAGCCGAACGAGCCGCGATCCTACAGCCTTCTGCCCGATTGCGCGACGACGCTTCTGGCGATCGATGAAGTCGGCGCCGCCAATCTCGGTGTCACGCTTGATTTCGCCCATGTGCTCTATGCCGACGAGCAGCCGGCTTTCGCCGCTGCCCTTGTTGCCCGCCGTTCGCGTCTGCTCGGTGTGCATCTCAACGATGGTTACGCCAAGCGTGACGACGGCCTGATGGTCGGCGCGGTGCATGCTCAGCAGACCATCGAGCTGCTGCGCCAGATCCGCCGCGACGGATATGAGGGCGCGATCTATTTCGATACATTTCCGGATTTCACGGGGCTCGACCCCGTCAAGGAATGCGAGGTGAACATCGCAACCGTGCAGCGCATGCTGAAGGTTGTCGATCGCCTCGAGCAGGACAATCGCCTGACTGATGCGATTGACCGCCAGGATGCCGTTGCGTCTCAGGGCATCCTCCAGGAGCTGATGCTCGGCTGAAGACTTCAACCCCACACGTTGTTACCGGGAGGAACAATGAAAAACCTTATCGTCGCAGCTCTTGCTGCCACCCTTTTTGCTGGCGTCGTGCATGCCGCCGACCTCGCACCGCTCAACTCCGACTCCGAGCCGGACCGCATCGACTGGTCGCAGCTCGACAAGAAGTTCGGCCCGATGCCCGCCGCTCCGGCAGGCCTCAAGATCGGCGGCGTTTCCAAGACGCTGACCAACGAATATTGGCGGTCGCTGGGCGAAGGCTACAAGAGCCTCGCCGGCAAGCTGGGCGTCAGCGTCGCCTACCAGGCAGCGCAGAGCGAAGGCGACCAGCTCGGTCAGCTGACGATCGCCGAAGGCATGGTCACGCAAGGCTACAAGGCGCTGCTTCTGTCGCCGCAGACGGACGCCAACCTGCAGCCGGTCATGGAGCAGGCCAAGGCCGCCGGCATCACCGTGGTCAACGTCAATGACGCCGTGATCCCGCAGGCCGAGCACTATGTCGGCAATGTTCAGCGCGACAACGGCGTGCGTGTTGCCAACTGGTTCATCAAGAACCGTCCGGAAGGCGGCAAGGTTGCCATCATCGAAGGTCAGGCCGGCGTTTACGCGGCTGTCCAGCGTACGGCAGGCTTCAAGAAGACCATCGAGGAAAACGGCAAGTTCAAGGTCGTCGCCAGCGTTCCCGGCAACTGGGATCGTCAGCTTTCCTATGATGCGGCCACCACGATCCTGCAGAAGAATCCGGACCTCATCGGCTTCTACTGCAACAACGACGGCATGGCGCTCGGCGTCGTCGAAGCTGTCAAGGCTGCCGGCCTGCAGGGAAAGGTCGTCGTGTTTGGCACGGACGGCATTTCGGATGCCTACAAGTCGATTGCCGCCGGCGAACTCACCGGCACCGTTGACAGCTTCCCGGTCCTGACTGGCGAAGTCGCCATGGAAACCGCGCTGCGCCTGTATGCGGGCCAGAAGCTGCCGCGCGTCGTTGCAACGCCCCAGGCGCTGATCACGGCTGAAAACTACAAGCAGTACCAGGGCAAGCCGGAAGACGTTCGCGCCGTGCTCCTGAAGGCTGCCGCCAACTGATCCCTCAGAAGACAAGGACGGCCGCAATTCATGCGGCCGTCCATGACCACGACAGAGAGGCTTCCCGATGAACGTATCGCGGCTTTCCTTTGAAGGCATCACCAAGGAATTTCCCGGGGTCAAGGCGCTCTCCTCGGTCAGCTTCGAGATCGCACCCGGCGAAATCCACGCGCTGCTTGGCGAAAATGGCGCCGGGAAGTCGACGCTTCTGAAGATCCTCTCGGGCGTCTATCGTCCGACCGCCGGTGACGTGCGTGTCGATGGCGTCGCCCAGGCTTTTCGCAATCCCGATGACGCCCGCCGCGCCGGCATTGCAATGATTCACCAGGAATTGCAGCAGGTTCCGAACCTGACCGTGGCCCAGAACATGTTCCTGGGCAATTCGATTACGACCTTGGGCGGCCTTGTCGTGAAGCGCCGGGAACAGGAGCGCCGTGCCGCTGAAGTTCTCTCGATGATCGATCCCGGCATCGATCCGTCGCAGCCGATCTCCAGCCTCCGCGTGGCCCAGCGCCAGGTTGTCGAAATTGCCCGCGCACTTCTCAACAAGGCACGCATCGTCGCCATGGACGAACCGACATCGAGCCTCACGCCGGCTGAATTCGACCGGCTTGCGGACATCATACGGGGGCTTTCGGCGAGCGGCGTTGCAGTCATTTACGTCTCGCATAAGCTCGATGAAGTGTTCAGCGTGTGCCAGCGGGCGAGCGTCATGCGCGACGGCCAGCTGGTCGGTATCGCCGATCTCGCCTCCACGCGGCCCGACCAGGTCGTTGCCATGATGGTGGGCCGCGAACTGGCGAACGAACAGCATCAGAGCTTCCGCACCGAGGAGGTGACGATGTCACTCTCCGGCGTTTCGACCCAACGCATCCGCAATGTCTCCTTCGACCTGCATCGCGGCGAGGTGCTGGGCATTGCAGGTCTCGTCGGGGCAGGGCGCAGCGAAGTGCTTCGTGCCATCGGCGGCGTCGATCGCATCACGAGCGGAACGGTGACACTGAGGGGCAAGCCGCTCTCGATCTCCCGCCCGCGCGATGCCATCAACGCCGGCATCGGCTTCCTGCCGGAAGAGCGCAAGCGCGAGGGCATCATTCCGGGCCGCTCGGTCACTTCCAACGTTGCGCTGGCCTCGCTGCCCGCCTTCTCGCGCGGCGGCATCATTCAGCACAGCCGGGTCCGCAAGACTGCCGAAACGCTGCTGCAGCGGGTCAATCTGCGTCCGTTCCTGCTCGACCGCCCGATCCGGCTGTTCAGCGGCGGCAACCAGCAGAAGGCGATCATCGCCCGCTGGCTCGCGGCCGGCTCGAAATTCCTGCTGTTTGACGAGCCGACGCGCGGCATCGACATCGGCGCAAAGTCGGAGATCTACCGGCTGATCGAGCAACTTGCGAAGGAAGGGCACTCGGTGATCGTCGTCTCTTCCGAACTGCCGGAGATCATTCGTCTCTCGGACCGTGTTCTGATCATGCGCGACGGTGCCGTCGCTGCCGAGCTTGCGCGCCACGAACTCAATGAAGAAACCATCGTCGCCCATGCCGTAGGCACCGCCTCCGGGAAGTCCGGCAGGGAGGAGCAATTCAATGTCTGATACCAATACCGCCACAAAGTCCCCAGCGCCCTCACGGGCAATAGCCTTTTCGGTCCGCGATGCCGGAACACTGATCGGGCTGCTGATCATCTTCGGAATTTTTGCCGTGCTGGCTCCGGACTTCCTGACAAGTCGCAACCTCATCAACATTCTCCAGCAGTCGAGCATCAATGCCTGCCTTGCGCTGGGCATGACCCTGGTGATCATTTCCGGCGGGATCGACTTGTCCGTCGGGCCGACTGCGGCCGTTTCGGCCGTCATCACCGCGACCTTGCTGGTCTCCGGCGTGCCTGTGCCGATCGCGCTGGTCGGGGGGCTCGTCATCGGCGCCCTGTGCGGTCTCGTCAACGGGCTGCTCATTGCCTATGCCGGCCTTCAGCCGTTCATCGTGACGCTCGGCACCCTGTCGACCTATCGGGCGGTCGCCCTCATCTACACGGGCGGCAATCCGGTTCTCGGCGTACCGCAATCCTTCCGTGCCCTCTTCAATGGCTCGGTGGCTGGCATCCCCAACTCGGTCGTCATGGTGGCGATCGTGGCTGTGCTCGCCTGGGTGCTGCTGCGCAAGACGCCCCTCGGCGAATATCTGATGGCGGTCGGCGGCAATGAAGAGGCGGCCTATGTGGCCGGCGTTCCGATCGCGCTGACCAAGATAGCGGCATATGTGATTTCGGGCGTGCTTGCCGCTCTGGCCTCCATGATCCTCATCGGTCGCCTGGGTGCCGCCGAGCCGATCCTGGGTAACCTCTGGGAGCTGGATGCCATTGCCGCGTCTGCCATCGGCGGGGCCTCCCTGATGGGCGGCAAGGGATCCGTCGCCGGCACGCTGCTCGGCGCCATCATCCTGGGCAGCATGCGCAACGGTTTGACGTTGATGAATGTTCAGGCCTTCTACCAACTTCTGGCCACGGGCCTTATTATCCTTGTCGCAATGATGATCGATCGCGTGACAAGGGGACGGGGATGAATTCCGAAAGTGATCTGAGAGCGGTTGGCCCGCGCATCCGGATGATGATGCCGCAGCTGACGCCGCTGGAGACCAAGGTGGTCGAGACGGTCTTCGCTCTCAGGGACTTTTCCGAGGAAACTGCGCTGAAGGACCTGGCGGATCTCTCCGGCGTTTCCGAAGCCATGGTGGTCAAGATCGCCAAGAAGCTCGGGTTTGCCGGCTATCGCGACTTCCGGCAGGCGGTTGCGCATTACAATCGCCTGCCGACTGCCGAAATGCACCAGGAATTGTCACCGGAAGACACGTCTCGGGAAATCGTCGAGAAAGTGTTCCGCACCTCCATGCATGCGCTGGAGGAGACGCTCGCGATCCTGGACTACGCGGCTTTCGACCGCGCGGCAGACCTTCTCGTCAACGGGCGCCAGCGCGATTTCTATGGCCTCGGCGGTTCGGCGCAGATTGCGCGGGATGCGGCACACAAGTTTCTGAGGATCGGGGTGAGGGCCAGCGTCCATGACGATACGCACATGATGATGATGTCGGCAGCACTTCTCGGTGAGCAAGATGTGGTCGTCGCGTTTTCGCATTCGGGCAACAGTACATCGGTCATCGAGGCGGCCCAGCTCGCCCGGCGAAACGGTGCGCGGATCATCGCCATTACCAACTATGGCAGTTCGGCACTCGCCAAGGCGTCTGACATCGTCCTCTGTTCCACCGCGCAAGGCTCGCCGCTGATGGGCGAGAATGCAGCGGCCCGAATTGCCCAGCTCAATATCCTGGATGCGCTTTTCGTTGTGGTCGCACAACGCGATTATGCATCCGCCGAACGCAACCTCGATCGCACGATGTCGGCGGTCGCTTCCAAACGCAAAGATAAATTCTGATGACCTCCGCACCGCTCGTCACCGTCTTCGGCAGCCTCCACTACGACATCGCCGTGAACGGCCCGGCACGGCCACGCAAGGGCGAAACGGTGACAGGAACCTCCTGGTATCCGAAATGCGGCGGGAAGGGTGGCAATCAGGCGGTTTCGGCGGCGCGTGCGGGGGCCCGGACGGAGATGATCGGGGCCGTGGCCGATGACGATTTCGGCCGGACGCTGATCGCCAATCTTTCTCGCAAGGGCGTCGGACATGCCCATGTGCGCCGGGACGCGGAGCGTTCCACCGGCATGAGCGTCGCCATCTTCGATGCCGATGGTGACTATGGAGCCGTCATCGTGTCGGGCAGCAATCTGACACTCGGAAACGCAGACGTCGAAGCCGCGGGGCATTTGCTCGCAACAAGCGCCGTCCTTGTCCTGCAGAACGAGATACCGGATGCGGCGAATGTCGCGGCGGCAAAGCGCGTACGGTCTACCGGTGGCGAAGTCCTCCTCAATGCGGCGCCCGCGCGCACCCTCTCTCCAGAACTCGCCGCTCTCGTCGATGTCCTGGTCGTGAACGCGATCGAGGCGGAAATGCTGTCCGGGACGGATGTGGTGGAAACGCTGGAGGGCGCGTTGGCCGCCGCAAGACGTCTCGCTGGAAGCTATCCGCATGTCGTCGTCACTGCCGGCGGGGCTGGTGTCGCCTATGCAAATGCGCAAGGCGAAACCCTGACACTCGATCCGATCCGCATCACCGTTGCGAGCACGCATGGCGCGGGTGACGAGTTCATCGGTGTTCTTGCCGCTTCGCGGGCAAAGGGTCTCGGCTTCCCTGAAGCGCTGGACCTCGCCAACCGTGCAGCGGCCAAACTGGTCAGCACCCCGGAAGACCAGAGGGATTAAGGCGTGTTGTAAGTTCACATGACGCGCAACCGGGCTGGCTGAGCACATGGCGGACGCAAGCGTCCGTCACCGTTGCCCAAGATCTTGGCCTTGCGCGGCCATTCGCCAGTCTTACGGCCGCAATGTTTTACCTGATTGCGCATCAAAGAGATGCAGCTTGCCGGCGCGGGGCGTGATGGTAACTTCGTCGCCGGGCCTGAAATCGTGGCGTTCGGCGAAGACGGCAACGAGTTCGCTCGCGCCATAGCGCAGGAAGACCATCGTCTCGTGGCCGGTCGGCTCCGTTACATTGACCGTTGCCTTGAGGCCCGTGCCGCCGAGTTCGAGATGTTCCGGGCGAACGCCGAGAAGCACGGCTTGGCCGTCGCTGGCGGCAGGCGCGAAGCCCAGCGCGATCTCGTCGCCCGTTTCCGACACGAAGATCTGGCCATCCGCCTTGTATTTACCCTTCATCAGATTCATCGAGGGCGAACCGATGAAGGTGGCGACGAAGGTGTTGTTCGGCCAGTCATAGAGCTCGAGCGGTGTGCCGATTTGTTCGACATGGCCGCCCTGCATGACGACGATTTTGTCGGCCATGGTCATGGCTTCCACCTGGTCATGCGTCACGTAGATTGTCGTGGTGCCAAGCCGCTGGTGCAGCTCCTTGATCTCCTTGCGCATCTGTACGCGCAGCTTGGCGTCGAGGTTAGACAGCGGCTCGTCGAAGAGGAAGACCTGCGGCGAGCGGACGATCGCGCGGCCCATGGCGACGCGCTGGCGCTGGCCGCCGGACAATTGCCGCGGATACCGGTCGAGATAGGGAACGAGGTCGAGCGTTTCGGCGGCCGCCTGCAGGCGCTCTCTGATGACGTCGTTGGGAAGTTTCTGCAGCCGCAGCGCAAAGACCATGTTTTCCGCCACCGTCTTGTGCGGATAGAGCGCGTAGCTCTGGAACACCATGGCGATGTCGCGATCCTTGGGCGGCAGGTTGTTGACCACGCGGTCGCCGATCGAGATCGTGCCGCCGGTGATGCTCTCGAGCCCCGCCACCATGCGCAAGAGGGTCGACTTGCCGCAACCCGAGGGGCCGACGAGCACGACGAATTCGCCGTCCTGGATGTCGATATCAATGCCGTGAAGGACCTTCAGTGCGCCGTAGGCTTTCTGCGCTCCGGTGATCTTGACCTCAGCCATCTCGCTCCCATCTGCCTGTCACGCAATCGCCTTCTGTGGAAGGTTGGCGCCCGGCACAAGTTCTGTTTTCTCCACGGTAATCCCCGCGCGGAACGAGCCGAAAAATGCCCGCGCCGGGTTCGAAATTGCCGTGAAAACCTCCTCCATGAAACGTTTCATTATTGGTTGACATTTCGCCGCCGCTGCCTAATTCTCGTCGCCGAGACCGAGAGGAGCGGTTTCATGCAGGATATGAAACGTTTCATTTTCTTGCTTAACAGATAGTTCCGCCCGAGGCCAGCGCAAAAATCCTCGACAGGGTTTGTCCGGGCCGGCGGGAGAGTTCTTCGGGAAACGTGGGAGGAGACCACATGAAAGTCGAAGTTTACGATGCATTGATGCGCCGTCAGGCCAGCCGTCGCGATATCCTGCGCGGCACGGCGAGCGCTGCTGCGCTCATGGGCGTTTCGAGCGCCCTTGGCGGGCTGCCGACGCAGGCCTTTGCCGCCGATGACGTCCGCAGCCAGATCCTGAAGATCCCCGGCATCGGCAAGGGTTCGCCGACGGATGCCGACTGGCAGAAGGTGGGCGAGCTCTGCCTCGGCCCGACCAAGTCCAATGTGAAGCAGGGCGAATTCGCGGGCGTCGAGCTGACCTTCATGGGGCTCAACAACCAGAACCTTCACAACTTCCTGTTCCGCGGCTTCCTGAAACCCTGGGAAGCCTATACCGGCGCCAAGATCAACTGGATCGACCTGGCGCAGGCCGATTATAACGCCCGCCTGCAGCAGTCGATCGCCACCGGAACGGTGGATTTCGATATCCTGGAAATGGGCGCCCCCTTTGAAGGCGACACCGCCGGCAAGGGCCTGCTTTCCGAAATGCCGGACTGGGTGAAGAAGCAGATCGATATCGAAGACTATGTGGACTACCTGAAGCCGCCGGTCGGCACCTGGGACGGCAAGACCTACCGCGTGACCATTGACGGCGACTGCCACAACTTCAACTACCGCGCCGACTACTTCAAGGACGCAACGCTGGCCAAGGCCTGGAAGGACGAAGGCCACAAGGGTGAATGGGCGCCGCCGAAGACCTGGGCGCAAGTGCAGGAAATTTCCAAATTCCTCAAGGGCAAGAAGGATCCGCTGTCCGGTTCTCCCGCCTATGGCTATCTCGATCCCTACAAGGGCTGGGGCGGCTTCGGCTTCTACTTCCTCGAAGACCGCGCCACGGCTTACGTCAAGATGCCGGGCGATCCGGCCTGGCTGTTCGATCCGGACACGATGAAGCCGCTGGTCAACAGCCCCGGCTGGGTCCGCGCCATCCAGGAAGCCATGGATCTCATGGCCTACGAGCCGACCGACCAGATCAATGCCGATCCGGGCACGACGGGCTTCCAGCAGTTCCTGGCCGGCACCGGCTCCATGGTCACCTGGTGGGGCGATATCGGCCAGCAGGCCAACACGTCCGACACCTCGGTGGTCGGCGACGTGGCCGCCTTCGATATCCTGCCGGGATCGGAAGATGTCTATGACCGCAAGGCGGGCAAGTGGGTGAAGGCAAAGGATGGCATCAACCAGGCGCCGAACTGCGCCTATCTCGGCTGGGGCATCTATGTCATGGCCCGCGTGGACAGCGACAAGAAGAAGCAACGCGCCGCCTGGAGTGCCGCCGCCCATCTCGGCGGCAAGGACATTGCCATCTGGACCGCCATGTATCCGTCTGGATTCCAGGTTCACCGCAACAGCCAGTCCAAGATCGAGGAATGGGTCGCTGCCGGCTACAAGCAGGACTACATCTCGAACTACCTGAAGTCCCAGTTTGGCTCCTACAACCACCCGAACCGTGCGGTCGAGCCGCGTATCCCCGGCATCTTCCAGTACTATTCGGTGGCGGAAGACGAATTGGCCAAGGGCTATGCCGGCAAATACAAGTCGGCTCAGGAAACGGCGGACGCCATCGCTGCCGCCTGGGAAAAGATCACCGACCAGATCGGCCGCGAGAAGCAGCTGAAACTGTATCGGTCGAGCCTTGGGCTCTGATCTCGGAAAAGCGACTATGCCGGCGGGGCGTTTCGCTCCGCCGGTCGTTTCAATGGTCTCGCGGGGACTTTCATGTCGACACTTCAAGGCGACCTGTTGCACACGGTCGAAACCGGTTCCATTTCGCCCGGCCGGCGTTTCTGGGGCTATGCAGCCCTCTGGGCAAGTGCTGCGTGGCTGGTGGCATCGTTCCTGATCCAGGCCTCGCATGATCTGCGCTGGACCGAATTCGGTTTCGCAACCTGGCGGCCGGTGCTCTATGCCTATTTCATCTGGGCTGCGGTGCTCTGTGTGACGCGTGTGGTCATCTATGGCGAACAAGGCAAGAAGGCGCTCTTCGTGCTGCCGGCCGCTCTCTTCGTCGTCTCCATGGTGGTGTTTCCGCTGCTCTTTGCGCTCTGGGTCGGCTTTTCCGACTGGAACCTTGCTTCTCCAACGGGGCGGCAGTTCAACGGGATCGACAATCTGCGCCACATGCTGGCCGATCCGTTCTATTTCAACGCGCTCCTCAATATGGTCTTCTACACGCTGGCGATCGCGGTCGAATATGCCATCGCCTTCGGGCTGGCATTGCTGCTCAACCAGGAGATCGTCGCGCGCAAGTTCTGGCGCGTGGTTTTCCTGATGCCGCTCATGCTGTCGCCGGTCGCCGTTGGCTGGATGGTCGGCAAGTCGATGCTGGAAACCCGCTTCGGGCCGGTCGCGCGGCTGGCCCGCTGGTTCGGCTGGGAAAATCCGTCCTTCTTCGGCGATCCGCTGACGGCCAAGATCACCATCATGATCATGGATGCCTGGACCTTCATTCCCTTCATGATGATCATGCTGCTCGCTGGTCTTCAGTCGTTGTCGCGGGAAGTGCTTGAGGCCGCAGAGGTCGACGGCGCCACCAAGTGGCAGCGCTTCTGGCAGGTCATCTTCCCGCTCATGCTGCCGGTCTCGGTCACGGCGGTCATGATCCGCATCATCTTCAAGCTGAAGCTTGCCGATATCATCATTACGGTCACCTCCGGTGGCCCCGGCGGGGCGACGGATTCGGTCACCAGCTTCATCTACCGCGAATATCGCGACCGCTCGAATGTCGGCTACGGCACGCTTCTGGCGCTCGTCTATCTGGTGATCATCGTGGTCGGCATGACCGGCCTGATGAACCTCACGGACCGCATCGTCAAGCGCATGACAGGGAGGCTCTGATGGTGGCCATCGATCTGGACAAATTCGCCCGTCGCCAGCGCGCCCGCTGGTGGGCCATGCGCATCGTGGTCTACGGCCTGCTGATCTCCTGGGCGGTGGTCAGCTTCTTCCCGCTATTCTGGACGATCTCGACCTCGTTCAAGACCGCGCCGGACGTGATGAAGGGCAACATGATCCCATGGCTCGAATTCGCACCGAGCTGGCTCGGCTGGCGCTCGCTTGGCCTGTCGCCTGATGCGCTGATGCAGACCTCGACCGTGCGCGAGGAGTTCATGCACCGCCTCTTCAACAGCGCCATCATTTCCGTGACGGCCTCGGCGCTTGCCGTCTTCCTGGGCTCGCTCGCGGCCTATGGGCTCAGCCGCTTCTCCTACAAGTTCGGCCATATGCGGAACTCCGACATATCCTTCTTCTTCCTGTCGCAGCTCATCATGCCGCCGGTCGTCCTCGCGCTGCCCTTCCTCGTACTCTACAAGCAGCTGGCGCTCCTCGACACCTATAGCGGGCTGATTGCGGTCTATACGCTGATGGTGCTGCCGATCGTCGTCTGGATCATGCGCGATCAGTTCGCAACCATTCCCGTGGAGCTGGAGGAGGCGGCGCTTGTCGATGGCCTTTCGATCTGGGGCGCCTTCAGCCGCATCATCGTTCCGCTGGTGCTGCCCGGCATGGTCGCGGCCTTCATTCTTGCGCTGATCCTGTGCTGGAACGAGTATTTCTTCGCAGCCCTGCTCACCTCGACGAACACGAACACGCTGCCGGTGATGATCGCCAGCCAGACCGGCAGCCAGGGCATCAACTGGTGGTCCATGGCGGCCTTGTCCACAGCCGGCATCCTGCCCCTTGTCTTCGTCGGCGTCCTGCTCGAAAAACACATCATCGCAGGCATGACTGCCGGCGCGGTGAAATAGCGGCAGTGAGCACCCATGGAAAAGATCCCCACAGTCAAGGATGTCGCCCTTCGGGCCGGCGTTTCCGTGGGGACAGTTTCACGGGTGCTGGCGGGGGAGGCCGCCGTCAAGACGGCCCTGCGCGAGAAGGTCAACGAGGCGATCAATGTGCTCGGCTACCGGCCGAATGTCATGGCGCGCGCGCTTCGCACCTCGAAGACCGATGTTATCGGGCTGATCGTGCCAGACATCACCAACCCGTTCTTCGCACAGATGGCGGCAAGTGCCGAGCGCGCAGCGCTGGAGCATCGCCATTCGCTCATGCTGGCAAGCTCGCATAACGACCATGAGGCGGAGCAGAGCCATATTGCGGCGTTTCTGGACCGTTCGGTGCGCGGGATCATCGTCGTTGCCGCCAATGTCAGCCATCCCGCGCGGGTGACATCCAAGGTGCCGATCGTCTCGCTTGACCGGCGCTTCGCCGATTTTCCGCTGATCTCCATAAATCATGCCGAGGCGGCCGCCCTCGTTGCCGATCATCTCTACGAGCTCGGCCACCGCCGCATCGCTTATATCGCCGGTTCCGCCGATACCGAGGCCGGCCGCGCGCGGCGCGAGGGCTTTGTCAATCGCATCCGAGCGCTGGACGAGGCGATCGAGCTGGAGATCTTTTCCGGCCGGTTCGACTATGAATCCGGCGAGGTCATCGGCCGGCGGCTTCTGTCGCAGCCGCGCGACCGGCGCCCGACAGCCATTGCCGCAGGCAGCGACCAGCAGGCCATCGGTGTCTTGCGTGCCTCGCGCGACCTCGGGCTCGATGTCCCCGGCGAGCTTTCGATTGCCGGTTTTGACGATATCCATCTCGCCAATCTCGTTGTGCCGCGCCTGACGACCGTGCGCCAGCCGACCGACCAGCTGGCAAGACGCGCGGTAGAGTTGCTGTTCGATGGCGCAGAGGAGCCGGAGGACAAGGCCATGAGTGCAACGCTCGTCGTGCGCGGTTCGACTGGCGCACCGCCGGCAGACCTGCCCGGACATTAAGACAAACAGGCCGAAAGAGCCGCCAAAGGAGGAAGACAATGCTGAAAGGTATCAGACCGGAACTCAACGGGGACATTCTGCAGGCGCTCTCCAACATGGGCCACGGCGACTATCTCGTCGTGTCCGACACGAATTTCCCGTCGGACTCCGTCGCCCGCCACTCGCTGATCGGCCGGCTGCTGACCATGGAAAACACCTCCGCGCCGAAGGCGATCGAGGCGATCCTCTCAGTCTTGCCGCTCGATACGCCGCTGCAGCCCTCGGTTGGCCGCATGGAGGTTATCGGCAAGCCGGACGAAATCCCGGATGTGCAGAAAGAAGTGCAAGCCGTCGTTGACCGTGCGGAAGGCAAGTCGGCGCCGATGTATCCGATCGAGCGCATGGCCTTCTACGACATCGCCCGCAAGGCCTATTGCGTGATCGCCACGGGCGAGATGCGCTTCTACGGCTGCTTCATCCTGACGAAGGGTGTCATTCCGGCTGAGGATGTGGCGCGATGAGTGATACAAAAGCCATCGTCATCCTGGGCATCTTCGCCGCCGATACGGCCTACAAGGCCAAGCGCATGCCGCAGATCGCCGAAACGCTGATCGGCTCCGGCTTCTCGCTCGGACCGGGCGGCAAGGGCTCCAACCAGGCGATTGCCGCTGCCAAGGCGGGCGGTGAGGTCACCTTCATCTCGCGCGTCGGCAAGGACCCGTTCGGCGACATGGCGCTTGCCGCGTACAAGGATGTCGGCGTGAAGGCCAATGTCATGCGCATGGATGGCGTGTCGACGGGTGCCGCCTTCATCTTCGTCAATGAGGATAATGGCGACAATGCCATCATCGTCGCACCTGGTGCTGCCGGGCTGATCGGCATCGAGGATGTCGATGCGAACCGGGCAGAGATTGAAGCCGCCGCCATCTTCATGACGCAGCTGGAGCAGCCGCTGGAGGCAGCCCGGCACGGCCTTTCGATCGCAAGACAAGCAGGCGTCACGACGATTTTCAACCCGGCCCCGGCGCAGGTCATCCCGGACGACATTTACCCGCTCTGCGATTTCATCGTGCCCAACGAGGTGGAGGCCGCGGGCATTGTCGGTCATCCGGTCGATACCGACGAGCAGGCAGTGAAGGCCGCCGAAACGCTGCTACAGCGCGGTGCGAAGACGGTCATCATCACGCTCGGCGGACGCGGCTCGCTCTACCACACGGCCGGACACAGCGAATTCGTGCCCGCGGTTCCAGCGGGCAAGGTCATCGACACGACCGGGGCGGGCGATGCCTTTCTCGGCGGCTTCTCGGCAGCGCTGGCCGAAGGCCGCGCGCCGATCGATGCGGTGCGTTTCGCTGCGGCCACGGCCGGCATCGCCGTGACCCGGCCAGGCACTGCGCCCGCCATGCCGTCGCGCGCAGAAATCGACGCTCTGCTGGGGTCGGCATGACGGCGCCAGCGCATACGGGCGATCAGGCAGCTGGAGACGGCAGCGCGGGGAATGCGAGACATCTGACCGCCCCCGGGTAAACGCTGTTAACCTATCTCAGATGACGCCCTTCTTGAGAATGAAGCAGCCGTATGGGCCCGGATCGGAAGTCCTCACAATCGCGAAGGACCGGCTGGCGGCTTCGTAAAAGGCAAACCGTTCGAGCGGTTGCATGGGGACGGCGCGGCCCTCGGCCGCGTCGATGACATCCTGTATCTGCGCAAAAATCGGCATCTGCCGTTCCGGCTCGCCCACCACCTGCATGCGGCAGACAGGCTTTTCCACGAAAGTGTCCAGCGGAAAGAGGGTGAGGATCGCACGCGTTGCTTCGGCCAAACCACATCCGGATAGATTGATGAGCGATCCATAGGTCGTCTTGGCGGCGATCGTCGCGGCGGGATGGTTGATATCACAGACAACGAGATCGTCGCCATGACCCATGAGCATGAGCACGTGGAGAAGCTCTGCATGAACGATAGGATCTATTCCTTTGAGCACGGCATCTTTTCCTCGGATCATGAACTGACAGTCTTTCCGCGTCATCCGGGAGCTGAATGACCGGGCGGCGGCATGACACTAACAGAGCATGATTTGCTCCGGCTTTCCTGCACTTTCGGATGGTGCGTTCACTTTGCTGCAGGCCTTGCACAACAATTTGCGCCGAGTTTGATCTTGGCACGCACCTATCGAGAAGACGGGGCTTGTCGCAAACCGTGTGGATGGTCTCCGCCAGCAGCATTTCACACATCGATCCCAAAGCGCTGGAACCAGCAATGATCACTGTGATAAAGTCGCCCCGATCCAGTCGATTGGATCGTGGCGGCGGGCATGGTCCCGGCGCCGGCAACACAGCCAGGACAGGAGCTGGTCATTTCCGAGCAAGCGGGCTTCCAGAATCGCCTGTCATCACATGTGATGGACCGTCTGTCAGCCGCGGACCCGGCGCTCTCGCGACTGCGCATGGCGGCCCGCGCGCTGTTTGCGTTGATGCTGACGGTGATCGTTCTGATCGCGGTGCATCAGGTTTGTCCGCTGCCGGTCGCAGCCTATGGGCTGGCGATCCTTCTGTCCTTTATCGGTACGATCGGGATTCGCGATGCGGGCTGGCGCCGCCAGACGGTGACGCGTGCCCTCGCTGGGCTGATGGGAGCGACGGCCTCGATCCTTGCCGGCGCTTTGGCGCCGCAGCCCGTTGTCGCATATCTGGTGTTCCTCTCTGTCATCTTCGTTTCGGTCTATATCCGGCGATATGGGATGCGCTGGCTCGGCGTCGGGCTTGTCGCATTCATGGCCTATTTCATGGGCGACTACATGCATCCCGTCCCGTCGGACGCCGGATACATGCTTCTGGCCGCAGCAATTGCTTTGGGCTCTGCGCAACTGGCCTCAACGCTTCTCTTCACGGAGGATCCCGAGCGCGATTTTCGCCGTGCGCTGCGGACGATTGATCACCGGATCAATCTGATCCTCCGACATCTCCTGCAGGCCTCGGTCAATGGCAAATTGCCACCCGATGATCGCATGACCGTCAGAACCCAGATGACGGAGTTGCGCGAAATCCTTCTGATGGCCGAAGGTTTCGTACCCCAGATCACCCCGCAGGGTTGGGCCGTCGAAGGCGCCACAGCCGATCTTGCAGGTGGTTTGATTGATCTTCTTCTCGCCGTGGAACGGTTGGTGCGCTATCGCGAGACCGAACTGCCGCCACCGGAAGCCCTGCATGCCTTGCTGACCGAAAGCGGGCCGACGGTTTCGACAAATCATCCGTCTGCGTTTGCCTCCGGCGGTGAAGCCGTTCAGTTGCTGCAGGAGGTTCGCCGCGCCCGGGCCCGCATCAATGTCGCACTCGGCCCCGCGCCATCGCCGATTTTTGCGCGCGCTACCGCGTCAGCGCCGGCGGCCGTTCAGGCCGCTCTCGGGCCGAGCCGCCTTGGCATTCCGGCAGCCTTTCACCGACCGATCCAGGTCACCGTCGCATGCGGCCTTGCCCTGGCTATCGGCCTGATGCTCTCGCCCACGCGATGGTACTGGGCGGTCGTGACCGCCTATATCGTGTTCAACAATACGCGCACACGTGCCGACACCGCGATACGTGCGATGAGCCGCGCCGCCGGAACCTTTGGCGGGGTGGTCGCCGGCACGTTGCTGGCCACGCTGCTACACGGCCATGCGCTCGCGGCCGGCCTGTTGATCCCGGTCGTCTTTTTCCTGGCGGTCTACAATCTGCAGGCCTCGTATGGCTGGATGATCTTCTTCTTCACCAACGGCCTCGCCCTGCTATACGGGCTCATGGGGATGTTCACGCCCGAACTCCTCGTCCTGAGGCTGAGCGAGACATTGATCGGCGCCCTTTGCGGCATCGCGGCCGCCTTTCTGATCTTTCCCGTGCGAACCGGCGGCGCGGTCGATGCCGCCATGGGAGACTTTCTCGATGCACTCGATGAACTGATGGCTGCGGCCTGTGACAAGAAAAAGTCCATCGATTCTATCACCGGAGCCGCGTTGAAGCTCGATCATAAATACGGCGCCTTGGCCGTAGCCGTGCGCCCGCTGGGCGGTCCGTGGTCGGTGGTGACAAAGTTTGGCTCGGTACGGACAAAGCTTTTGCTTCTGGTCTCCTGCGCGCATTGGGCGCGGGTGCTGGCCAGCGCCATGGCTGATGGAGACGCCACGGATGACGAGCGCGATGCGCTGGCCAGGCTCGCGGCGGTTGCCATGGAAAAGACGGAGCGGCTGAGAATGGCAGGCGCGGGCTGGTTCGCAGCTGGAGACACCCCGGAACCCGTGCCGTACAAGGATCCTGCGCCGAGCGCCGGAACCCTCAAGCATGGCGCGGCGATCGGCGCGATCGAAGCAATTAACGATCTCCTGGATCGCGCTGTCGCGCAGCTGGAGCCGGGCTAGTGAGATGACCAGAACCGTGAACGAACTCCCATTTTTGGGAGAGCGGGTGGGCTGTTTTAATTGACAAGCGTCATGAGAACATTTAGTGAACATTGTATGAGAAAGTCGCTCAAGGAACGCTTGGCCATTCTATCAGACGCCGCAAAATACGATGCGTCCTGTGCCTCCAGCGGAACGACAAAACGCAATTCGTCTGCCTCTGGCGGCTTGGGGTCGACCGAAGGATCCGGCATCTGCCATGCCTACGCACCGGATGGTCGATGCATCTCGCTTCTCAAGATCCTGATGACGAATTTTTGTATCTACGACTGCGCCTACTGCATCAATCGGTCGTCGAGCAATGTCGAGCGCGCGCGCTTCTCGGTCGAGGAAGTCATCTGGCTGACGCTGGAATTCTATCGGCGCAACTATATCGAAGGTCTGTTCCTGTCCTCCGGCATCATTCGCTCATCGGACCACACGATGGAGGAAATGGTCCGGATCGCCCGGGAACTGCGCAGCACACATAATTTCCGCGGCTATATTCATCTGAAATCCATTCCCGAAGCTTCACCGCAGCTTATCGAGGAAGCGGGTCTCTATGCCGATCGCCTTTCGATCAACATCGAACTGCCGACCGATGCCGGGATCGAAAAGTTCGCGCCGGAAAAGCGCCCGGACAATATCCGCCAGTCGATGGGCAATCTGCGCCTCAAGATCGAAGAAATGTCCGATCCGACCCTGCAGACCAGGCGGCGCAAGACGTTCGCGCCGGCCGGGCAAAGCACGCAGGTGATCGTTGGCGCCGACGCGGCAGATGACGCGACCATTCTTGGCACGAGCGCGCGGCTCTATGGCAGCTACGGTCTGAAGCGCGTCTATTATTCTGCGTTCAGCCCGATCCCCGACGCCTCGAAGAACCTGCCGCTGATCAAGCCGCCGCTGATGCGCGAGCATCGGCTATACCAGGCAGACTGGCTTTATCGCTTTTACGGGTTTGAGATTTCGGAAATTACCGCCTCGCGACCTGATGGAATGCTCGATCTCGACCTTGATCCGAAACTGGCCTGGGCGCTCGGTCATCGGGATCGCTTCCCGGTCGATGTCAACCGCGCCGACAAGGAAACGCTTTTGCGTGTGCCGGGATTTGGCACCAAGACAGTCAGGTCGATTCTGTCGACCCGGCGTTTCAAGCGCCTGCGGCTGGAGGATGTCGGATGTCTCGGTGTGTCGTTGAAGAAGGTAAAGGCTTTCATCGTTGCGGAAGACTGGACGCCTCATCGCCTGATCGACCGAGCCGACCTGCGAACGATGTTTGCGCCCAAGCCGGAACAGTTGAGCCTGCTATGATCGAGACCTGCTTTCTTGAGGGGCGAGGGGACCTGTCCGAGTGGCGCGATGCCGCACGGACGTTCCTGCAGGCCGGCATTGAACCTAAGGCTATCGATTGGCGGCTGAGGAGCGAGGAGCAGGGGTTGTTTGGCGCGGAGCCGGTTTCGTCGAAAGCGGAGGTCGCTCCGACACGCCTTGCAGCAAACAACCCTGCGCCGCTGTCGGTCCCGGCGGCCTTCCTCCGGCTCGCAAGTGCCCTCGTCTGTCACTCCGATCCGGGACGATTTGCGCTGCTTTACCGGCTTTTCTTTCGATTGCAGGCCGAACGGCATTTGCTCGATCTGAAAACCGATGCCGATGTCGCTTTGGCCCACCGCATGCAAAAGTCGATTGGCCGCGATTATCACAAGATGACGGCCTTCGTGCGGTTCAAGGAAATCCCGCTGCCGCCCGGCGTCGCTGGGCGGCGGCGGTTTCTTGCCTGGTTCGAGCCCGACCACTTCATCGTCGCTCGCGTTGCGCCGTTCTTCCAACGCCGCTTCAATGACATGGACTGGATCATCGCAACCCCTCGCGGCTCAGCCTCCTGGGACGGGCAGACACTGCTCACATCGACCAAGCCGGCTGAGAAGCCCGACATTACCGATGAGACCGACGAACTCTGGCGTACCTATTACGCTTCCATTTTCAACCCGGCACGGCTGAAGGTGAAGATGATGATGACCGAGATGCCCAAGAAATACTGGAAGAACCTGCCGGAGGCGGAGCTGATTCCGAGCCTCATTGCCGGTGCAGAAGCGAAGCTCATTGATATGGGGCGGCGACAGGCAACCGAGCCGCTCCCCTTTCATCATAGACTGCAGGAAGCCGCGGCGCGAATGCCGGATGCCCCGATAGTGGAAGCCGGCACGATCGAGGCGCTGCGCCACGAGGCGAGCGGCTGCACGCGCTGTGATCTCCACTGCCGGGCGACACAGACGGTGTTTGGCGAAGGTCCTGCCAACGCGAAGGTCATGATTGTGGGTGAGCAGCCTGGCGATCAGGAGGATCTCGCTGGCCGGCCGTTCGTGGGTCCGGCCGGCCGTGTTTTCGATGAGGCTTTGGCTCTTGCCGGTCTGGAGCGGCAGGCCCTTTACGTCACCAATGCCGTCAAGCATTTCAAATACGAGCCGAGGGGAAAGAGACGTATCCACCAGCGGCCGAATGCGGGCGAGGTGGAGCATTGCAGATGGTGGTTGAACCGTGAGATAGACCTCGTGAAACCAAAACTTGTCGTCGCCATGGGTGCGGCGGCGCTGTTTTCACTCACGGATCGCAAAGACCGGCTGGAAAATGTCCGCAGCCGGCCGATTGTCATGGATGACACCCGAACGCTGTTCGTGACCGTCCATCTATCATATCTGTTGCGCATTCCCGACAAGGTCAGGCGCGATGAAGAACTGGCGCGCTTTCGCGATGATATCAGGCAGATCGGCCGCCTCGCGTCCTGACGGCACATGGCGAAATATCAAACGTATTGCATATGACGCCAATGCAGATGCGTAGAAAGACAATCAGGTGCTGCGGACGAGGATAAAAGATCGATTGTGAACGCACACGCCAGAAATCGATTTTTTTCGAACGAAGCCAAGTTTAAGGTTTTGGCAGCGACCAGAGGAAGTAGCGCTCCATGAGTGGAATGAGCGCAGCGCCCACGATGGCGGGATCACCGGCAATTTCGCTGACAAGGCGCGTCGGAAACGGCGCTTCCACGCCGTAGCGCGTCAGCGATTTCGAAGGGGAAACCTGCAGGAGCCGCTCGCCCAATGCATGCGGCAGCTCGCCGCCGAACACGATCGCCTCGGGGTCGATCACGGCGCGCAGCATGTCGATGGCGCGGTTCAGCGCGGGCGTGATTTCCTGAACCCAATCGTCGACGCCGGGCCAGGCAGGATCGAAGCGCTGGCGCAGCTCGCGGATGTTTGCGACTTCAACGCCGCGGGCGTTCAGACGCTTCAGCAATTCGCCAAGGGCAGGGCGCGAGGGGCCTTCTTCCGCGGTGAACACGCGGCTGATTTCGCCGGCATTGCCGAACGCGCCGAACAGCGGCCGGCCCTCGAGCACGATGCCGCCGCCGAAACCGTAGTTGAACGAGAGATAGCCGAAGGTCGGGAACCTCCGCCCGGCCCCCACGGCGGATTCGCCGATCGCCCCGGTCGTTCCGTTATTCTCGACCAGCACGGGAAGATCGAACAACGTTTCCAGTTCGCTGCGGATATCGACCAGAGACCAGTCGCGGAGCGGCTCCGGTGCATTGAACCGGCGCGCGCTATCCACGAAAAAGCCGGCCATGGAGAAGCCGACACCGATCAGGCGCGATGCATCGATGCCGCGGGCAGTCATCGCGTCGCGCGTGCGCTGCTTGAGCAGGAACAGGGTGTCGCGGCGGTTGTCCGGCTTTCCGTCCAGCATCTCCTCATGCACGATGTTGCAGGCGAGGTCGCAGATGCCAAAGGAAACGCAGTCGGTGTTGACGGAGATGCCGATCGTGTAGCCGGCTTCGCTGTTCAGCTGCAGCGCCGGGCTCGGCTTGCCGCGCCCGTGCACGACAGCCTCGCCAAGCTTCAGCAGGCCCGCCTCCAGCAACGTATCGACGATGCGATGAACGGAAGGCTGGGTCAGATTGGTCTGCGGCGCAAGGGCGGATCGCATGACGCCGCCCGAGGCCCGGCGGACGATCTCCAGCACCATCCGCTCATTGCCCGACAGGTCCGGCTGCGCCTGTTTCCTCATGGCCTCTCCTTCCGCAGTTCGGTTTTCGCTGCAGCCAGGCCAGACGGCGCAGCCCTGCATGCTTAAATTATGCATAATGTTTCAAAATTTCCGCTGCAAGCGCAATCAGCGGTGTATATGCCCTTCAACGGAGGGATTGGCGATATTTCGCAAACTATCACAAACGGTCATAAATATTATACATAACGCATGATAAAGCCTTTTCATCGGGCGCAGAAACGCGATCGATTTCGAGAAAGGTTATGTGATGGTCAGCGACGCCCCCGCGCTCAGGGTTGAGAACGCCAGTCTTCGTTATGACAGGTTCCAGGCTCTCAATGCCGTCAGTTTCAGCGCCCGCAAGGGCGAGCTGGTGACGCTGCTGGGTCCATCGGGCTGTGGCAAGACGACGTTGCTGCGTGCCATTGCCGGCTTCGTTCCGCTCGATAGCGGACGGGTCGAGATCGAGGGCCAGGACATGGCCGGCATTCCGCCGGAGCGGCGCGATACCGCCATGTGCTTCCAGTCCTACGCGCTTTTTCCGCATCTGACGGTCGCCGACAATATCGGCTTTGGGCTGCGCCAGAAGCGGCTTTCCGGCAGCGCGATGACGGCGCGCGTCGAGGAGGTGGCGGCGCAGGTGCGGCTGTCGGCACAGCTTGAGCGTCTGCCGGCGCAACTGTCCGGCGGCCAGCAGCAGCGTGTGGCGCTTGCCCGCGCCATGGCGGTGCGGCCGGGCGTGATGCTCTTCGACGAGCCTCTCTCCAATCTCGACGCGAAACTGCGCGATCAGGTGCGCGCCGAAATCCGGTCGCTGCAGCGGGCGCAAGGGTTCACCGCCGTCTACGTCACCCATGATCAGGCCGAAGCGCTTGCCATGTCCGATCTCGTCGTCGTCATGCGCGCCGGCGTGGTCGAGCAGATGGGCGCGCCCGAAGACATCTATCGCCGCCCCGCCAACCGCTTCGTCGCCGACTTCATCGGTACGGCCAATATCATGGCGGCAAAGGTCGTCGCCGAAGACCGGACGAACGGCCTCTACAAGGTGGCAACACCGCTGGGCGAGGCCGTGGTCCGCTCGGACGTTCCGCCTGTCGCGCCGCATGTCTATCTGTGCTGGCGGCCGGAAGATGCCCGGATCGTGTCCCATCACGAAACCGGCTCTTTGCAGACGAATATCTATCGCCTGCAGGTCCGCTCCCGCACCTATCTCGGCAATCTGGTCGATCTGGAAGCCGGGCGGGGCGAGAGCGACGGCGAAAGCTGGCGCATCCAGACACATGGCCTCGGGCATGGCGCCAGCGCGGTCAACCCCGGCGATACGATGACCATCGAGATCGCGCCGGAGCGGTTCCGCTTTCTCAACGAGGCCGTGACATGAGCTCGCGCCGGACCCTCGCTCCCTATCTGCTGCTGATCCCGGGGCTTGCGCCCATTATCGTGCTGATGACGCTTGTCATCGGCATGGCGGTGAGCCAGTCCGTCACCTGGACGGATGTGTCCGGCAAGGTCTCGCTGTCGCTGGAAGCCTGGCGCGTGACCTTTGAAAGCGATCAGTTCTGGCGCGCCTTCCTTTATTCGGCGCGGATCGGAACGCTCGGCGCGATCCTCTCGGTGGCCTTCGCCTATCCGGTGGCGCTATGGCTGCGTCGGCCTTTTGCCGGGTCGGATCTCGTCAGCGCGCTGATCAAGGCGCCGATCCTCGTCCACGGGCTGGTCGCCGCATTCCTCTATGTCAATTTCGTCTCCTTCCAGGGCTTTCTGAATGTCGCGCTGGTAGGCCTCGGCCTCGCCGCGCGGCCCATCCGCATGCAGAACGACCCCTATGCGATCGGTGTGGTCGTCCTGCAGGTCTGGAAGAACATGCCGCTCGCCTTCCTCATCCTGTCGGGCTCGGTGCGCGCGATCAGCGACGATGTGCTCAATGCCGCGCGCGATCTCGGTGCCGGCACGTTCGGGCGGCTGCGCCGCGTCGTGCTGCCGCTGACGCTGCGGTCGCTGCAGGCCGCTCTCATCATCATCTTCATCGGAGCTGCCGGCGATTACACGTTCCAGGCGGTCGCGGGTCCGACCAGCCTCAATTCCATGGCGCAATTCATGGTGCGCATGGAGACCGACAACGGGCTTCAGGGCGTCAGCCTCGCCGCCGTCGTCGCCGTCATGCTCATGGGGCTCTCGCTTTGCGGCTCGATCCTGCTGGCCGGTCTCATGCAGTTCCTTGTCAAGCGGGCGGGGAGATAAATCATGGCCACGCTTTTCCGTCCCGCAGAGCGCTGGCGCAATCGCGCGCTGATCCTCTTCGCGCTCGTGCTTTTCTTCTTCGCCCTCGTCCTGCCCTTCGGCATGGCGGTGCTGTGGTCGCTGGTCGATCCTTCTCATCCCTGGGCCTATCCCAATGTCCTGCCGCCGGTTCTCTCGTTCCGGCGCTGGGTCGAAATCTGGACGACGACCGGGCTGCAGCAGGCGCTGGTCAACAGCTACACGGTCGCGCTGACCGTCTCGATCGCCACGATCCTCCTGGCATTGCCGACCGCCTTCGCCTTCGGCCGCATGGAGTTTCGCGGCAAGGCGGCGGCGCAGGTTCTGACGCTTCTGCCGCTCGCCATGCCGCTCTTCGTACTGGCGATCTTCTATGTCACCATTCTCTCGAAGCTCGGCATCTACTCGCGCTTCCTCGGCATCGCCATCGGGCACACGGTGTGCCTTCTGCCCTACGCGATCCGCCTGCTGACCGTGTCCTTCTCGGGCGTCCGGCAGGATCTGATCGATGCCGCGCGGGATCTGGGCGCCAGCCGCCTGACCGTTTTCCGCCATGCCTATCTGCCGGTTCTGAAGCCGGGGCTGCTCGCCGCGCTCATCATCGTCTTCATCCTGTCGATCGAAGAGTTCGCGATCTCCTACATTGTCGGCGCGCCGGACTTCACCACCGTGCCGACCATCCTCTTCTCCTATCTGGGCTACAATTTCATCCGGCCGAGTGCTGCGGCCGTGTCCCTGATCCTCGTCGTCCCCAATGTGCTCCTGATGCTGATTGCCGAGCGCCTGCTGAAAAGCGCCGGCGCGTCCGGTGCGGCAGGCAAGGGATGACGGCGATGTTTCTCCCGATCCCCAACCCGTTTCCCAACCACCACCAAAGGACATCCACCATGTTCAAGAAAGCCGCACTCTTCGTGCTCGCCGCAGCCCTGCCGCTGGCAGCCGCTGAAGGATCCGCATCCGCCAAGGATCTCAACCAGATGTCCTGGGACGAAATCGTCGCCCAGGCCAAGCAGGAGGGTAATATCAGCTGGTTCCAGTGGTATTATCAGGACCGCCTGCGCGAAGACGTCAAGGCCTTCGAGACCGAATACGGCATCAAGGTCACTCTCTCCAACGGCGACTACAAGGCCAACCAGGACAAGCTGATCGCCGAGAAGTCGCGCCCCGAGGGCGATATCGACGTGATGTCGATCGGCGGCGGCGCGCTTGCCACCTTCAAGCCGGAAGAGCTGTTCTTCGGCCCGCTGAAGCCGCTGCTGCCGGAAGGCGGCAAGCTGCGCTACAATATCGAAGGCGTGGACAACAAGGGTTATGCGCCGGCCTTCTGGGGCAACCAGACGGCAATCGCCTATAATTCGGCCCGCATCACGGAGGCCGAGCTTCCGCATACGCTGGACGATTTCGTCGCCTTCATGAAGAAGAACCCCGGCGAATTCGGCTTCAACACCGAAAACGGCGGTTCCGGCCCGGCCTTCATCGAGTCGGTCGCGCGCAACATCGTCAAGGACGACGACTATAACAACGGCGCGACCACGCCGGAAAAGCTCGCCAAGCTTGCCCCCGTCTGGGACTGGTTCAAGGCCAACAAGGCCAATTACGTCATCACCGCCTCCAACAATGACAGCGTGTCGCGCGTCAACAGCGGCGAGTTCAAGCTGGTCGCCTCTTGGGAAGACCTGATCGCCAGCCTGCAGAACAAGGGCGAAGTCTCCAAGGATGTGAAGGTCTATATCCCGGACTTCGGCATGCCCGGCGGCGGCAATGTTGTCGCGATCCCGGCCAATTCGAAGCACAAGGCCGCGGCCCTCGTGTTCATCAACTGGCTGACCAGCGGCAAGACGCAGACGCAGTTCGCCAAGTCCTATGGCATTGCACCGCAGAACCCGGATGCGGACTCTTCCGCCGGTCTCATCCCGGCTGCCCAGCGCAAGTTCTCCACCCTCTGGGTCGCCAAGCCCTTCGGCGACGACATCAAGAAGACCTTCGTCAGCAAGGTCACGCTGAACTGATCCTCTCCTGACCTCAACGTCCCTGCCGTGGCGTCTCATGCGCCACGGCTCTTCCCTCATTTACACACTGAAAGACCAATTCCATGCCCTTCACCGATCCAAGACCGCTTGCCACCCGCGAACGCCGCAATGCCGTTGTTCCCGATGCCCTGATCGCCCATCGCGGCGCGCCGCTTCTGGCGCCGGAAAACACGCTCCCCGCCATGCGTGCCGCCGCCGAAAAGGGTGCACGCTGGGTCGAGGTCGATGTCAAGCTGACCCGCGACATGAAGCCGGTCATCATCCATGACGACCGCCTCGACCGCACCACCAACGGCACCGGCTTTGTCGGCAATACGCTGTTCGAAGATGTTCGAAAGCTGGACGCCGGCGGCAAGTTCAGCCCCGACTTTGCCGGCACGCGCGTGCCGACGCTCGAAGAGCTGGTTGAGGTCGTCCTCGAACTCGATCTCGGCCTGCAACTCGAGCTGAAGCCCACCGCCGGCGACGATATCGAGACGGCGGAAGTCGCGTTGGCCGCCATGAAGACCCTGTGGCCGGCGGGTCGCGGCAAGCTGTTCTTCACCAGCTTCTCGATCCGCTCTGTTCATGCCGCCGCCCGCCTCATGCCAGACGTTCCGCGCGCCTTTGCCGTCGTTGTCCCGCCACGCGATCCTAAGGCTTTGCTGGACGAAACGAAGTGCCAGGTCCTGCATGTACAGCACGAGTTCATGCCGGAAGACGCCCTGAAGCGTCTCGCCGACAGCGGCATCGAATATGCCGTCGCCACGATCAACGACCGTCAGATTGCCGACAGGTTCTTTGCCGCGGGCGCGCAGACGGTGCTTTCGGATCTGCCCGATCTTTACGGTTGAAGCAGAGGCGGGTGAAAGCATGAAACGCTTACAAACGCGCTCATGCTTTCGCTCTTCCTATGAGACACTGGGCCGCAGACAAGACAATCAAAGGCCATCGTCAACTTAATGAAGGATGGACCTGAATGTGGGATGCTCGGTCATGACAGACCGAGATCCTCTCTGCCGCCGCCGTCGTTTTTCAGCTGAAATCATCGCCCACGCCGTTTGGCTGTGTTTCCGGTTTCCGCCCAGCCTGCGGATGGTGGAAGGCATGTTGGCGGCGTGGGGGATGATGGTTTCGCATCAAACGGTACGGCTGTGGGCGGAGAAATTCGGCCGCACGTTCGCCAACCAGATCCGTCAACGCTCATGCGGCCAACTCGGCGATAAATGGCATCTCGACGAAACTAGATACGCTCGAGATTGCCGGACGCCATCAACCTTTAGAGCGCCACCTGCGGATCAGCATGCTTTAAGAAAAGGACGCTTGGCGCCCTTCTTTTATTCCATTCCGAGTGCCGACATATATGTTTGAAGAATAGATTCCTCTTCCAGGCGTTCGTTCGCGTCTTTTTTTCTCAGCCTGACTATGGTTTTCATGGCTTTTGTGTCGTAGCCCCTCGACTTTGCTTCCCCGAAGACATCTTTAATGTCGTCGGCGATCGACTGCTTTTCTTCCTCAAGTCGCTCAATCCGCTCGATGAATTGGCGCAACTCCTCTGCGGCTACGTTGACGGTTCCCGTCGTCGCGATTTCGTCCATTATCATTCCTTTCTTTCGTCCGGTTTTAGGGTGGGCCAACACATCGTGAATGGACCAAGTGTTTTTATTCTAAGTAATTGATTCAGAAGTAAAAACATAAAATTGAAGGGGGTTGTTAGCCACGGCCCTTGGCTTCGCCAGAGACGTCCTTGATGTCGCCGCCGATCGAGGCCTTTTCTTCTTCGAGGCGCTCGATGAACTGGCGCAGTTTTGCTGCGGCGACGTTTTTGACGGCTTTGGTTTCTTCTTTCATGTCATGCTCCTGCATTGGGCACTGCCGCATGAGGTCGGGCTTGGTATCTCAAGCTTGGCGTCTTACGGCTCTGGGTATTGCCGGATGGTAAACTGTTTCACAATTTTGCTGGAAATACGCATTGCCCGCCAAGGAATGGGGTGACGTGCCGCGAACCCCGTTCGAGGTCAAGGGGGATGTTGCGGTTCTCCGCGTTATTCTTTGGAGCGTTGCTCGATCCGCCCGCGCGACCGGCGCGCCAATCCTGCCGGATTATTCTTTCGGCCGGTTCACTTCGAAAGCGGCCTGCTGATCTGAGCTCGCCTCGCGCTGATGCAGCTTCTTCCAGTCGTCATAGGGCATGCCGTAGACGGCCTCGCGGGACTTGTCCTTGGTCACCGGCAGGCCTGCCTGGCTGGCTGCTTCCAGATACCAGTTCGACAGGCAGTTGCGGCAGAAGCCGGCGAGATTCATCAGATCGATATTCTGCACATCCGGCCGATGCTGGAGATGGGAAACGAGGCGGCGAAAGGCGGCGGCCTCGAGTTCGGTCTGCTGTTCTTTGGTCAGTTCGTCCATGGGGCGACTCCTTTCCATAGTCCTGATCTTATTCGTACGCGCCGGTACGGGACTGGAAGATCCTGTATTCATGCAGGTCCGGCATGGCGTTCATCTCGGTCAAGATGGGTGCCAGAACGCCGGCCCACTCGTCCACCCCGCGCCGGTCGGCGATCAAGTCCTGACGCACCTCGAGCAGCACATGCGGGATGCCGTTGCGCATGCAGTGACGATACATGGTATCGCCTTTCAGGGCGCCATCATAGGGTTCGTTGTCGCCGGTGACATAACCCCGGTTTTCCAGCGCCTTGATGAGTGGATGGACGGCGCGGTGGTCGGTGTCCCAGAGAACGCCGGCTTGCCAGGGTCGGCGAAAGCCTTTCCAATAGGGCGTGAAGGAATGCAGCGAGATGACCAGAGGCGCCTTGCCTGCCGCCATCGCCACCTCCGCGATCGCCTTGTCGACGGCCATGTGATAGGGGCGGTGCCAGGTCTCGATGCGACGGCGACGTTCGGCGGGGCTCAACGGGTGGTTCGCCGGAATGATCGCGCCGTCCGACAGCTTCATGATGAGGGTCGGATCATCCTCGCCGCGATTGGGATCGATCAGCAGACGGGAGAAGCAGGACAGAACCGCCGGGGCGCCCAGCATGGCGGCCAGCCGCTCCGTCAGCGGCTCAATCCCGATATCGTAGGCGATGTGACGGCCGAATGCTTCCTTTGGCAGGCCGAGTGCGTCATAGTCGGCCGGAACATGATTCGTGGCGTGATCGGCAATGATCAGGAGCCCGGCGGCGGAGTTTCCGCCGATCCTTCGGTAGGCCTGGTGTTGAGTCATAAAGCGCCCGTGACCGGTATTGCAGGATTGTCATTTTATCGACAATGAGTGATGGCATGGCAGGGAGTGTCGTTCAAGGCCAGAAATGGCTCGTTGACTACAACGCGCATTCCCAACCGGACACGATACTAATCGATTGAAACTCTCATTGACATTCGGGCTATGGCAGCGCAAAACGACAAGACCACCCATCATGGAGCCACAACGGAAATCGTGAACCGTTCAACTCGAAACCCATCCCCGAACCGCATCGCCAAGCGCCTCGCTGCGCCTGCCGTGCTGTTTACGCTCGCGTTTGCACCTGCCTTTCTTCCGGCAAGTGAAGCGCGCGCCGATTTCCGGGTTTGCAACGGAACGCAAAACCTCGTCGGTGTCGCCATCGGCTATCGCGCCAGCGAAGGCTGGATCACCGAGGGCTGGTGGCAGGTGCCGGCAACGACCTGCGCCACGCTGATCGAGGGCGAGTTGAAATCGCGCTACTATTATCTTTACGCCGAGGACGCCGCCCGTGGCGGGCGCTGGACCGGCGACGTGAAGATGTGTGTGGCCGAAAACGAGTTCAAGATCGTTGGCGTGAAGGATTGCTTCGCGCGCGGTTACCAGCAGATGGGCTTCAAGGAATATGACACCGGCAAGCAGGGGAGCTGGATGGTTCAGCTCACCGATTCGTCGGGAACCCAGGAAAGCCAGAGCAAATGAGACGCAACCGTAAGGTCAAGATCCTAGCCACACTCGGCCCCGCTTCTTCTGAAGAGGCCATGATCGAAAAGCTGTTCCTGGCGGGTGCGGACCTTTTTCGCATCAACATGAGCCATGCGAGCCACGACACGATGCGGACGCTGATTTCGCGCATCCGCAATGTTGAAAAGCGCATGGGCCGGCCAATCGGTATTCTGGCCGACATTCAGGGCCCGAAGCTGCGCGTCGGCAAGTTCGCCAATACCAAGGTGACGCTGACGCCGGGTCAGACCTTCACGCTCGACAACAAGGAAGAGCCGGGCGACGAGACCCGCGTTTTCCTGCCGCATCCGGAAATTCTGGAATCGGTTAAGGCCGGCGACCGCCTGCTGATCGACGACGGCAAGCTGCACCTGAAAGCCATCAAATGCGACGGCAAGAGCATTGTGACGGAAGTCATTTCCGGCACGTCGATCTCCGACCGCAAGGGCGTCAGTCTTCCCGATACGCTGCTCGCCGTGGGCGTGCTGACCGAGAAGGACCGCGCCGACATTGAAGCGGTGTTGGCGACCAACGATGTCGACTGGGTGGCGCTATCGTTCATCCAGCGGCCGGAAGATCTGGCAGAAGTTCGCAAGATGGCGCGCGGCCGCGTTGGTATCATGTCGAAGATCGAGAAGCCTCAGGCCCTGGAACGCATCGATGAGATTATCGAACTGTCCGACGCGCTGATGGTGGCTCGTGGTGACCTCGGCGTCGAAATGCCGCTCGAATCGGTTCCCGGTATCCAGAAGCAGCTGACGCGCGCCTGCCGCCGGGCCGGCAAGCCGGTTGTCGTTGCGACGCAGATGCTGGAATCGATGATCACCGCGCCGGTGCCGACGCGCGCCGAAGTCTCCGACGTGGCGACGGCCGTGTTCGAAGGTGCCGATGCCGTCATGCTGTCGGCGGAATCCGCCTCGGGTGCCTATCCGGTCGAGGCCGTCTCGACCATGGCCTCTATCGCCCAGAAGGTCGAGGAAGACCAGTATTTCACCGGCATCATCCATGCCCAGCGTTCGGAACCGAACCCGACGGGAGCAGACGCGATTTCGCTTGCGGCCCGCCAGATCGCCGAGACGCTGAAGCTCAACGCCATCGTCTGTTACACGGCGTCTGGCACGACCGGTCTTCGCGCCTCGCGCGAACGCCCCGCCATGCCGATCCTGGCGCTGTCGCCGATCGTCAAGACGGCGCGCCGCCTGTCGCTCGCCTGGGGCCTGCACTGCGTCGTGACTGAAGATGCGACGGATCTGGACGATATGGTCAACCGCGCCTGCCGCATCGTTGTCGGCGAAGGTTTCGGCGGCCCAGGCGACCGTATCATCATCACGGCCGGCGTTCCGCTCGGCACGCCCGGTTCGACCAACATGCTGCGTATCGCCTATATTGGCTCGGACGGCGTGACGGGCATCTGATCCGGTCGGCACTTGTTTCAAGAGAGGCCGTGCATTCTGCCGAATGCGCGGCCTCTTCTTTTGAAGGTCAGGCTATTGCCGGGGCAGGGCCAAGGACTTTCAGCGCGCCGGGATGGATGCAGATGCGGATGTCGCGTGGCAGGGGCATGAGTTCCCCGTCGAGCACGCATCGCGCCGTGGGTGTGCGGCGGGGAAAGTGCAATTCCACCTCCTGCACGAGTTCGGAGGTTACGGCGATGTTTTCTTTCAGCTTGCCCCGGAAGAGATCAAAGGCGAGGTGAAGCGCGCCGCGCCAGTTGAGCCGTTTCGCCAGATAGAGCCCGAGATGGCCGCCGTCCAGCCGTTCGGAAATGAGCATCGGGCTCGGCCCGAAAGCATTGTTGGAGACGGAGATGGCCGACACCTTCATGCTCTCCTCGTTGCCATTGATCGTGTAGGTTACATCGAAGGCCGGCGGATCGAGAAGCACGCCGAAGGACGCGCGGATATTGGCGGCAATCTTGCCGAGGCGGGATTTGTAGGCGATCTTTTCGCGCAGGCGGATCATGCGCGCATGCATGCCGGCGCTGAACTGGTGAACGAAGGGATTGCCGTTTGCATCCCCGATGTCGACGTCCATGACGTTCCACTCGGCCAGAACCGCAGGCACGGCGTTAACGTCGAGCGGAATGCCGATGGCGCGGGCAAAGAGGTTCATCGTCCCGGCCGGGATGACGCCAAGCGGGTGGCCGCTTTTCCAGGCAATGGCGGCGGCCGCCGAAACCGAGCCGTCGCCGCCGGCGATGATCAGGGCATCGGTCTGCGGCTCCGCTGCTGCGGCCTTCAGCGAGGCGACGACGTCGCGGCCCGCAACAATGCGGCAGTCGACCTCATGTCCCTCGGCGGCAAACGCGGTCTCGAGCAGGCTGACATAGGCCTCGAGGTCCATTGTCCTCAAGGTTCCAGCATCCTTGTTCAGAATTGCAATTGCCCGCATGTCGCCCCTGCTGCTTTGGTCCGGAAGCCGGAAGCGGCTGCCGCAAGATCAGAACGCGAAGACCTGACAGGTAGTGCGCGCGCCCGGCGTCCGCAAGGACGCCGGCCATCAAACGCGGAGACGGGGTTCAGGTTCCGGCGGCAATCCCGCAATGGGTTGCGGCCGGAGAATGTGGTTCTCAGCCCTTCGGGATCGGGCGGTGCGTCACTTCCAGCAGAGCCTTGTGGATGTATTCGTTGCCCGCGACGACCGAGCCGGTCTCCATCATGTTGGTCTTCCCATCGAAATCGGAAACCCAGCCGCCTGCTTCCTTGATGAGGAGAATGCCGGCTGCGATGTCCCAGGCGGCAAGGCCGGTTTCCCAATAGCCGTCGCAGCGACCGGCAGCGACATAGGCGAGGTCGAGCGAGGCAGCACCAAAACGGCGAATCCCGGCGACTTCGCCCATGACATGGCGCAGTTCAACGAGAAACTTGCCGTGGTTGCCACGGCCGAGATGCGGTACGCCGCAGGTGATCACGCTGTCGGAGAGTTCCTTGCGCGCAGCCACGCGCAGGCGGCGATCGTTGAGGAAGGCACCGCCGCCCTTTTCGGCGGTGTAGAGTTCATCCGTGGCCGGATTGAAGACGACGGCGGCGACGATCTCGCCGTTGCGTTCGAGCGCGATCGACACGGCGAATTGCGGAATGCCATGCAGGAAGTTGGTCGTGCCGTCGAGCGGATCGACGATCCAGCGATGGGCGCCATCGGTGCCCTTGATCTCGTCGCTTTCCTCGCCGAGGAAGCCATAGGTCGGACGCGCCTTCAGGAGTTCGTCCTTCACGATCTTTTCAGCCTTGCGGTCGGCCTGGGAGACGTAATCGCTCGGGCCCTTGACCGACACCTGGAGGTTTTGAACCTCGCCGAAATCGCGCGACAGCGATTTGCCGGCCTTGAAGGCGGCCTGAACCATAACGTTTAGAAGGGCTGAACGAGCCATGATACGAATTCCTTTGTCAAAAAACAGACCGGCCGGACAGTATTCCGGCCTGGTCGATGCCGCGTCCGATCTTAGTCGGCGCGGCGCAGGTAGGTGAGTTCGTTGGTGTCGACGAGAACGCGCTCGCCCGTCGCGATGAAGGGCGGAACGAGGATGCGTACGCCGTTTTCGAGGATGGCGGGCTTGTAGGACGAGGCCGCCGTCTGGCCCTTGACCACCGGGTCGGCCTCGACAATTTCCAGCACCAGCTGGTCGGGGAGTGCGATGCCGATCGGCTTTTCGCCATAGAGTTGTACGGTGACCATCATGCCGTCTTTCAGGAAGCGCGCGCGGTCGCCGACGAATTCCTGAGGCAGTTCCAGCTGCTCGTAGCTTTCGACGTCCATGAAGACGAGGGCGTCGCCCTGTTCATAGAGATACTGGAAGTCCTTCTTTTCCAGAAGAACCTGCTCAACGGTGTCGACGGTGCGGAAGCGCTCGTTGAGCTTGGTTCCGTCCATCAGGTTCTTCATTTCGACCTGATTGAACGCGCCGCCCTTGCCGGGCTTGACCGTATTGCACTTGACCGCCACCCAGAGCCCGCCGTTATGCTCGATAACGCTGCCCGGACGGATTTCGCCGCCGCTGATTTTCATTCGAGAATGTCCATGCTGATATGTTGCGGCCGCAAGACCGCCTGATGCGGCTTCCATGATCACAAATTGCGGAAATATTCAAGCTGAAAGAGCGACCGGCATGGCCGCGCCGGTCGCTCCCCGGTTCGTCAACGAAGCGGCGACAGCTTCATTGGCGACGCATGCAATTGCGGGCGCCGCAGAATATTGCGGAAGGCCGATCCCTTATGACACGCGATCCGCGCCCAATGACCTTGCTTCCGGTCATGCCACCCGACCCGAAGGCATGATTGTTCTGTCAAATCGGGACAAGTGTTTCAATGTAAACAGTTTTTTAACCTTAAGCGTCAGGCTTAACGCGGAACGGCGCCCTTAGCGCAGGCGGATCAGGCGCTGTTGCTTGTTGGCGGCCTCAATGGCGGCCTTTTGCTGCTGATCGGTCAGTCCCTGGAAGGCGTCTTCGAGATATTTGTCCTCGCGGCCGGCGCGCCGCGAAAGCACATACCATTTGCCAGCCTCGGCGACGTCCTGCTTCGTGCCGATGCCCTGAATGAAGAGATGGGCGAGCTTGTTCTGCGCGACGACGTTGCCGGCGGAGGCGGCGCGGTACATCCAGGCGAAACCTGCGTCCTGGTCGCGTGGGAACTGGATGCCGTCGATCAGCCAGATCGCCATATCGAGTTCCGCCGTGTCATAGCCGGCCTTGGCGGCGCGCAACAGCCAGTCCTTGGCGCTGTCGCGCTTTTCCTTCGGCAGATCGGGCAGGTTCAGATAGATCTGGGAGAGCGCATATTCGGCGTCGGCAATGCCTTTTTCAGCCGATTTTTCGTAGTAGGGCAGGGCATTGCGAAGACCTTCCTCGCCGGGCTTCTGCGAGACGAGGATCTGCGCCCAGTTGAAGGCGGCCAGCGCGTTTCCGGCATCTGCCGCCTTGTGCATCAGTTCGTCGGCACGCGCCTTGTCCTGCTTGACCAGTCGGCCTTCCATCAGGATGAGCGCATAGCGAAACATGGCGGAGGGATCGCCGCCATCAGCGGCCTTCGAATACCAGAAGAGCGCCTTCTGGATATCCTGCTTGACGCCCATGCCGCGGGCCAGAAGCTCGGCAATCAGCATCTGTGCGGCAGGGTCGCCCAGCTGTGCGCGAGGCAGCGCCTTGTCGAGTGCGGTAATGTAATAGCCGCGCTGGAACGCGCCATAGGCTTCATCGACCTTGCCCTTGAAAGGTTTTTCTGCCGGCAGGTCGGGAAGGCGCAGACCCATGCGGTCGTAAAGGCCTGTGCCGGTGGAGGGCGTCTCGTCGGGCTTTGAAAACTGATCGACCGGCTTGCCGTCAGGACCGATGACCTTTCCGTCAAGCGGCGCATCCTTTGCAATGGACGGTGTTGTCACGCGCGAGGTCTTGGCTGATCCCGCATCTGCCGGTGCGGCGTCATCCTCTCCCGTGCCGTCCTGCAGGTTCACGCCCGGCAGGTCGTCCGTCGCACGTGCACGTTCCGCTCCGCCACCCAGAAGGGCGGCCAGCAGCACTGCCATTGCCGTTCGACGAAGAAGAAGGTTCCCACGCATGACGACACTACTTACTCAAACCGTGGCGCTTTTTCGTCAAGCAGCGCATTGACCTCAGCCACGACAATGGCCGCACGGCCGGGCTCGGAAAAGACGGCGGTGGACAGAGCCGCAAATTCCGCACCCGTCTCGGCAATAGGAAGGACTGAGGCGGGGTCCGTCCCGCCCATAATGATGCAGGGGATTTCCACCATGGAGGCCCACCATTCGCCCAGCGCAAGGTTCTTCGGATGCGGCTCCGGCTTGATGTCGCCGCCGATCTTGCCGAAGAAGACATAGTCCGGGCCGCATTCGCCAACCTCGAGCGCCTGATGGCGGTCGCTGACGCGACCGGCGCCGACGATCAGTTTCGGAGTGAATTTCTCGACCGCCTCGGCAAGGTCGGCGGCGGGGCCGTCGATGTGGAGGCCATCGGCCTTGGCCCGGCCTGCAATCCGGCTGTCGCCGGCAATGAGCGCGGCTGCGCCGGCCGCCTGAATCACCGGCACGAGCGTTTCGGCATGACGCTGAAACTCGGCATCCGCCAGTCCGTAGGACGGCACGATGACGGTCGCCACGTCTCCGCCTTTCAATGCGTCGCCGACAAGGCGCGCCCTTTCGTCTGCATCCTCGATATCGGGTGCGATCAGGACGAGGCGGCAGCGGTCTTCGAACTTCGACATGTTTTGGCGCATTCCTTCAGGCATCGGGTCTTCGTGGGCCTTCATCCGGCCGTCACGCTTTCGGGACGTTCGCGGCAAGAGCCCGGCCATGGCCTCAGCTTGTCACGGCGTCCTTGATGATCTCATATACAAGCTTGGCCTCCCTCGCAAAGGGCCTCATTGCGTCCGGCGGCGACTCAAGGCTATACTGCAGTTGCTCAGAAGTTGAGGGACCGGAGCAAAAATGATGCAAGTCTCTCTAAAAACGTCGTTTTTATTTGTTTGCACCGCACAAAATCCTTGCCGCAGGGCCGGGTTTATTTTAGGGTCCGCGTATGTCGAAGCCCGATGCATTTTCTGCGATTGCCGATCCGAACAGGCGCTATCTGCTTGAAGAGCTGCGTCGGACGCCCCGCACCGTCAACGAACTGGCTGAGGGCCTGCCGATCAGCCGACCGGCGGTGTCGCAACATCTTAAGGCGTTGCTGGATAGCGATCTGGTGAAAGTGACGGCAAAGGGTACAAAGCGGATCTATTCGATCAACGCTCAAGGCTTCAACAAGCTCAATCTCTGGCTCGATCAGTTCTGGGCCTGAAGCTTCCGCCAGCGCCGCGCCGCAGCGATCCTCAAAAAAAACAAAGCCATCGGAACCGACGCGTCGTGTGAAGACGCTTGAAGGAATTCCGATGGCGTATTTCTCAACTTGATCAGAGGCCGGTCTCACAAGCATGGTCTGCATGCCGGTCTCTGGCTTTGTCGGTGTCATTCGCCGGTCAGGCGAAGGATGAATGCATGTGTCAATGAATGGATGAGCGAATACGCTCGATTTCATCCTTAATGCGCAACTTGCGCCGCTTGATTTCCTTGATCTTGGTCGTATCAGATGAAGGCTGGTTCATCGCCGAGTGGAGCTCCTCCTCAAGATCTCCATGTCTCTTCGTAAGCGTTGCAAGATGAGCCTCAATATTCATGTGGCACGTCCTTCCTTCCCTAATGGCCCGTACCCCGGATCGTCTCAGGGCACCCCAAGCCGTAACACCCGAAAGTGTGTCACAGAATTGTAATCCTGTCGAAGGCGAAATCGTGGCGAGGGATAACTTCCCGTAAACGCATTTTTTGTGATAGGAGGCGCGGGCGCAATATTTGTGTATGATGTTAAGGCGCTACAGAACGGGGAATGGGATGGCAGACCAGGATCAGGCGGAATTGCGGATGTCGGCCGCGAAGCTCAGGCAGGAGCATGAAGATTACGACGCCGCGATCAATGCCATGATCACCGTCGGCTGCGACGCCTTGCGCATCCAGCGGATGAAGAAGAAGAAACTGGCGATCAAGGACACTCTGACCAAGATCGAGGACCAGATCATCCCGGACATAATTGCCTGAGATGGAGCACGACATGACCTATGCCGGCCCGCCGCCTGTAGCCATCATCATGGGAAGCCAGTCAGACTGGGAAACCATGAAGAATGCCGCCGACACGCTGGATATGCTTGGAATTCCCTACGAATCCCGGATCATTTCGGCACATCGTACGCCTGATCGTCTGGTGTCCTTTGCCAAAGGCGCGCGCGATGAAGGTTTCAAGGTGATCATCGCCGGTGCCGGTGGGGCTGCGCATCTGCCGGGCATGGCGGCGGCTATGACGCCGCTGCCGGTTTTCGGCGTTCCGGTTCAGTCGAAGGCGCTGTCGGGTCAGGACAGTCTTCTGTCCATCGTGCAGATGCCGGCCGGCATCCCCGTCGGCACGCTCGCCATCGGTCGCGCAGGCGCGGTGAATGCCGCTTTGCTTGCCGCCGCCGTGCTGGCGCTGAGCGACGAAGACATCGCGCTGAAGCTCGACGATTATCGCGCACGCCAGACCGCATCGGTCGCCGACTACCCTGTGGATAATAGTTAATGTCTATGAAGACGATCGGCATTATCGGGGGCGGTCAGCTCGGCCGCATGCTGGCGATTGCCGCCGCCCGCCTCAATTTCAGAACAGTGATCCTGGAGCCGCAGGCCGATTGTCCCGCTGCACAGGTCGCGAACAGGCAGATCGTCGGTGCGTATGACAATCCGCATGCGCTGGCCGAACTGGCGGACGCCTGCGATATCGTCACCTACGAATTCGAAAACGTGCCGGTGGATGCAGCCGAGACGCTGGCGCTGTCGCGCCCGGTCTATCCGCCGCCGCGGGCGCTGGAAGTCTCGCAGGACCGGCTGACGGAAAAGGAATTCCTCGCCTCGTGCGGGATCCCCACTGCGCAGTTCCGCCGCATCGACAGCCAGGACGATCTCGTCGCTGCACTGGCCGAGTTTGGCGGGCAGGGGGTGCTGAAGACTCGCCGCATGGGCTATGATGGCAAGGGCCAGCGGGTGTTCCGCAAGGGCGACGATCCGGAGGCTAGCTATGAGGCCCTTGGCGGTGTGCCGCTGATTCTCGAGAGCTTCATTGCCTTCGAGCGCGAAGTTTCGGTTATCGCAGCGCGCGGCGTCGACGGAAGCTTCGCGGCTTACGATCCGGCGGAAAATGTCCACCAGAACGGCATTCTGCATACCTCGACGCTTCCCGCGTCGGTTTCGACCGCGACCGCTGAGGCTGCCACGGAAGCTGCCAAGGCAATCCTCGACAAGCTTTCCTATGTCGGTGTGATCGGCGTCGAGTTCTTTGTCGGTGCCGATGGTTCGCTGATTGCCAATGAAATGGCGCCGCGCGTCCACAATTCCGGCCACTGGACGGAAGCCGCCTGCATCGTTTCGCAGTTCGAGCAGCATATCCGCGCGGTGGCCGGCCTGCCGCTCGGGGATCCGGTCCGGCATTCGGACTGCGTGATGCAGAATCTGATCGGCGACGATATAGAGACAGTCGAAGACTGGCTCCAGACGAAGGATGCGCTCGTTCATCTCTATGGCAAGGCCGAGGCGCGGCCGGGTCGCAAGATGGGGCATGTCACGGTTTTGAAACGTTGAAAATGCCGTGTTTCGGGTTCTAGACCGTTGACAGGCGTGTCATGGAACTGTATCACGCCGCCAACCTGAAGAGCGCGCCCGTCGGCGCGCTTTTGATTGTATAGATTGTGATGAAGGAACGGAGACGTTTCTTCCAACCACGCGGATCAAAAAAATGAAGATCAAGAATTCGCTCAAGTCGCTGAAGGCCCGCCATCGCGAAAACCGTCTGGTTCGCCGCAAGGGCCGCATTTACATCATCAACAAGCTGAACCCGCGCTACAAGGCCCGTCAGGGCTGATTGCGCGCGCCGCGCCTGTCGAGCCTTTCAGAGGCTGAGGCGTGATGCAGCATAATTTTGTTGATCTTCGACCATGGCGGAGTACGATCTCCGCCATGCGTTTTCTTGCGACCCTGATCCTGCCAGTTCTGATTCTGACTGCCGCCGCCGCGCCACCCGCGCCTGTGCAGCCGCAGGAACCGCCTCTGGCCGCCATTTCTCCTTCCGAAAAGCTCGACAAGCTGTTTGCGCAACTGAAGCGTGTGCGCGATCCGGCTGCAGCCCAGCGCATTGTCGGCGATATCTGGGCGGTGTGGAACGTTTCGGGCAGTGCGACCGTCGATCTCATGTTGCGGTCGGCCGATGCGGCCGAGAGCAAACAGCAATATGCGGCAGCACTCGATTATCTGGATGAAGCGATCGCCCTGAAGCCGGATTACGCCGGCAGCTGGAACAAGCGCGCCACGCTGCATTTCAAGACCGGCAATTACGAACGCTCCATGGCCGATATTGCCCAGGTTCTGGCGCGCGAGCCCCGGCATTTCGGGGCCATGACGGGCATGGCGGCGATTCTGGAAGATGCCGGGCAGGATGCCGCGGCACTTGCCGTCTGGGAGCGCGTGATCGATCTCTATCCTGCCGATCGCGATGCGCAGACCCATGTGCGTGCGCTGACGGAAAAGCTCGACGGCAACAAGACCTGAGCGATCCATGCGCGTCTTTCGCGCGTAAGTCTTTCATCATCCATTTCAACCGAATCGCTCCCGACATGTTGAAAGTCCTTCTGGCGCTGGCCGCCCTCGTTCCGTTCGCCGCGCTCGCCGCCGGATTCGTGTTCACGGAGTGGAAGACCGCGCAATTCGAAACTGTCTATCCGAATATCGGCACACGAACCGATATCGGTGGCTATGCGCTGAACAGCGTCGATCTTCCCGCAGGATCGGATGCAGATCTGCCGCCGATTGTCTTCATTCACGGCGCGAGCGGCAATCTGCGCGATCAGCTCTTCGCCTTCCGAAAGCCGCTGGAGGGGCGGGCCCGGCTGATCTTCGTCGACCGTCCGGGCTATGGCTATTCCGATCGCGGGGGGGCGGAAAACGACACGCCGGCGGGGCAGGCTGACGCGATCGCGCGGCTTCTCGACAAGAAGGGCATCGGCCGCGCCATCATTGTCGGCCATTCGCTGGGCGGGGCGATTGCGGCCAGCTTCGGCGTACGTCACCCCGACAAGACCATCGGCCTTCTCTTCCTGTCGGCTGCGACGCATCCCTGGAATGGTGGTGTCGACTGGTATTATGATCTCGCGGCAACGCCGGTCATCGGCACGATCTTCCGCTACACGATGCTTCTGCCGGTGGGGCTGGATCGGATCGATAGCGGCAGCCGGGCGGTCTTTGCGCCCAATCCGATGCCGAGGGACTATGTCGCCGAGACAATGCCGGGCATGATTCTGCGGCCGGGTGCCTTCTATGCGAACGCCATGGACGTTTCAGGGCTCGATGCCTTTGTCAGGACCATGGCGCAGCAGTACAGGCAGATCACCGCGCCGGCGGTGATCATCACCGGCGACAGCGACGATATCGTTGCGGAGGAGATTCACTCCGTCGGTCTGAAGCGCGATATCCCCAACTCGGAACTCCTCTGGCTCAAGGGCGTTGGGCACAAGACCGATTATGTGGCGAACGGGCTGGCCGTGGCTGCGATCGAAAAGCTTGCCGGCAAGCCGCGCGATCTCGCTGGCATGGCGGCTGATTTCCATGTGCCCGGTCAGCCGCAGGCGGCTGCAGCAAACTAGCCGGCCAAGCTGGCAACCAAGCTGTGCAAGGCCTTGAAGCGCACATGTTTTTACGCTTCATTTCAACGCAGTCTTCCACTAACCTCGCGCCAAATTGCTGGAGGTGCATAGTCTATGTCGGATCTGGATGTGGCAGTCGAGAGGGAGCGGGTCGTCCAGAACGAGGGTTACGTTCAGAAGCTGTCGAGCCCGATGGCCTATTTCTGGCCCATGGCGATTTTCATCATCCTGGCGGCCTTTGTCGCGGCGATTCTCTACCGACAGGCGCATGCCGCCTTCGTTTCCAATCCGGGCCTCAACAGTCTCATTCTGGGTGTGCTGGTCATCGGCATCATCCTGAATTTCAGTCATGTGCTGAAGCTTCGCCCGGAAGTGCGCTGGTTCAATGCGTTTCGCGCCGCCGGCAGTATCGAAAAGGCGGGTCGCGCGCCGGTTCTCCTGTCGCCCATGCGCATGCTTCTCGCCGGCAATCGCACCATGGCGATTTCGACTGTGGCGTTGCGTTCCATTCTCGATTCTATCGCCAGCCGCCTCGATGAATCGCGCGACACGACGCGGTATCTCACCGGGCTTCTCGTCTTCCTTGGCCTGCTTGGCACGTTCTGGGGGTTGCTGGGAACGATCGGGTCGATCAGTTCCGTCATCCAGTCGCTGAGCGTGGGTTCGGGCGACACGGCAGATGTGCTGAGCGCCCTGAAAGAGGGTTTGTCCGCGCCGCTTTCCGGCATGTCGACCGCCTTCTCATCATCGCTTTTCGGTCTTTCCGGCTCGCTTATCCTCGGCTTCCTCGACCTGCAGGCGGGCCGGGCGCAGAACCGTTTCTACAACGAGCTGGAAGAATGGCTGTCCTCCGTCACCGATGTCTCCAGCGATCTCGGCGCTCAGGCGGGAAGCGGCTCGTCGCCACTCATGCCCCTGCAGGCTCAGGACGATATCCGGCTTGTCACGCAGCAGCTGTCGCGGCTTGCCAGCGAAAGTGCCTCCAACCAGCGCGCCACGACTGCGATGGCCAATCTCGCCGAAGGGATTCAGGGACTGGTCAAGAACATGCGCACCGAACAGCAGATGCTGCGCGACTGGATCGAGGCGCATCAGTCCGAGTCGCGCGACCTGCGCGTGGCGCTCGAGCGTCTCGTGAAGGCGCTGGAGGACAAGTAGGATGGCACTCGCCCGTCGCCGCCAGCAGCGGCATATCGATTACTGGCCGGGGTTTGTCGATGCGCTGTCGACGCTGCTTCTTGCCATCATGTTCCTGCTCACGGTCTTCGTGCTCGGGCAGTTTTTCCTGAGTCGTGAAATTTCCGGCAAGGACGCGGTGCTCAACCGCCTGAACAGCCAGATCAACGAGCTGACCCAATTGCTGGCGCTGGAAAAGAGCGGCAAGCAGGATATGGAGGATCAGCTTGCGGCGCTTCAGGCCTCGCTCTCCCAGTCGGAAGGTGAGAAGTCGCGGCTGCAGAAGCTGCTGGATGCGGGCTCCGGCGCGGCGTCTGGCGCGCAGGCCCGTGTCGGCCAGCTGGCGGGCGAGCTGGATGCGGAAAAGCAGGTTTCGGCCCGCGCGATGAGCCAGGTGGAATTGCTCAACCAGCAGATCGCCGCGCTTCGGGCTCAGATCGCCGCCGTCGAAGGCGCGCTGCAAGCCGCCGAGGCGAAGGATCAGGCCTCTCAGGCGCAGATTTCCGATCTTGGGCGCCGGCTCAACGTGGCGCTGGCGCAGAAGGTGCAGGAGCTGAACCGCTATCGCTCCGACTTCTTCGGGCGCTTGCGCGAAATACTCTCAGATCGTCAGAACATTCGCATCGTCGGCGACCGTTTCGTCTTCCAGTCGGAAGTGCTGTTTCCGTCCGGCGGGTCTGATCTGAACGAAGCGGGCAAGGTGGAGATGCAGAAGCTGGCGCAGGCGATCATCGAGCTTGCCAAGGAAATTCCGCCCGAAATCAACTGGGTGCTGCGCGTCGACGGGCATACGGACAATGTGAAGCTTTCCGGCAACGGCAAATATGCCGACAACTGGGAGCTTTCGACGGCCCGCGCTACCTCGGTGGTGAAATATCTGATCAGCCAGGGCGTTCCGGCCGACCGGCTCGTCGCGGCCGGCTTTGGCGAATATACGCCGATCGCATCGGGCGACACGCCGGACGCGCGTGCACAGAACCGCCGTATCGAACTGAAGCTCACCGAGAAGTAGGGCGCTGTTTTCAGGCCTCGCCGAGAAAGGCCTTCGCCAGCGTTTCCGGCAGGCGGCGCGGGCGGCCTGACGCATTGACAACGGCGATGACGACCTTGGCGCCGATGAGAAGCGTTTCGCCCCGCAGGATCTTCTGGTTCAGCACCATCTTCGCGCCGCCGGCCTTTTCGGTCACCGTTTCGATCGTCAGCACGTTGTCCATGCGGGCCGGCGACTTGAAGTCGATCTCCATCCGGTGGACGACGAACATCAGGCCTTCGCCATCCATCTGGTGCAGCGCGCTCTGCTCGACGCCGAGGCAGCGCAGATAATCGGTGCGGGCGCGCTCCATGAAATGCAGATAGCGCGCGTGGTAGACGAAGCCGGAAAAATCGGTGTCTTCATAGTAGACGCGCTGCGTCAGCGTGTGGCTGCCATCGGCAGCAAGTTCGCCGGAGAGGGAAAAGGCCTCGGTCATTCGGGTACACTCTCGCGGTGGATGAGATGTTCGCTCGTCCGCGGCAGGTCCGCAATGCGGGCCGGTATGAAATCCGGCTGCAGCGGCAGCGCTTCAAGACGCGCCTTGTCAGCCGGAACCCATTTGAATTCAAGGTCGTTCTTCGCATCGCGGACGCGGTGAACGATCTCCTCGGGCTGGAAGGGGAAGTGGTCAGGCATCCGCATGAGATAATAGACGCCGATCTCATGCCACTTGCGTTCTTCGAAGGCGAAGAAGTTTTCGACCGTCCACAGATGGCGGATCAGCGTGACGTCGCAGTCGGTCTCCTCCTTCATCTCGCGGATCAGCGTGTCTGCCGAGCTTTCGCCGATCTCTGCGGTGCCGCCGGGGAAGGTCCAGAACTTCTCATGCGTCGCGCGATGCACCAGAACATGGCCGTCGCGGAAAGCGATACCGGCGATGCGCATGTTGAACAGGCGTCTGGCGAGTTTGATGCGAATGGTCTTGCGGGTCATGCGGTCAGCCCAGATCCAGAACGACAATTTCCGGCCAGGCGCCGAGGCGGACGGGAATGGCCGTGCAGCCGAGGCCGCGCGAGACGACCAGATGCCGGCCGTTTTCGACGATATGGCCGCCGCGGAACCGTGTGCCGAAGCGCGAATTCATGGCCGGCGACCAGCCGAAGAGATTGACCTGGCCGCCATGGGTGTGACCGGACAGCGTCAGCGAGACCCGCTCCGGCACATCCGGGAAAACATCCGGCTCATGCGCCATGAGGATGAGCGGCGCGTCGTCGGTTGTCTTGGCAAGCGTTGCCGGAAGATCGTCGATGCCATCGTCGTCTTCGCGGCCAGCCGGATGCTGCATGTGGAAGGCAAGCTGGTCACCGAGCCCCGCCAGCCAGAACGGTTTCCCGTCCTTTTCGAGCCGCACCGCATCGTTGACCAGAACGGAAATGCCGGCCTCTTCGAGCGCCCGGCCGATTTTCGGCATCATGCCTGGCTCGCGAATGAAGTTCCAGGAGCCCCAATAGTCATGATTGCCGAGGATGGCGTGCGTGCCCATGGGCGCCGACAGCTTCCTGAGGCAAGCGGCGATATCCTTTTCCGGAAGCGGAACTCCTAGATCCGGCATGCCGTTCACATAGTCGCCGAGCAAAAGGATCATGTCGCCGCCCAGCCCGTTGGCCATGTCGCATATCGCGGCGACGCGATCGAGCTCCATCCAGCGCTTCGTCGTGTGGATGTCGCTCAGCAACACGAGGCGAAGCTTGAGGCCGGGTGTCCAGCGCGGCGGGGTGAAGGCGTAAGTGCGTATGCGCGGCGTTCCCATCGCCTCCACCGCCGTGCCATAGCCGAGCGTTGCCGCTGCGGAGGCAAAAACTGTCGCCGCAAGCTTGAGGAAACCGCGTCTGGTGATCACTCGTTGTCGTCCTGAAAAAGGCTGATCTGGGTTTTTTCAATATCTTTTGGCGGGTTAAGGCCCAAATGTTTCCATGCGTTTGCGGTGAGAATACGGCCGCGCGGAGTCCGCTGGATGAAACCCTGCTGGATCATGTAAGGCTCGATGATGTCCTCGATGGCGTCGCGCGGTTCGGAAAGGCCGGCGGCGATCGTCTCGATGCCGACCGGGCCGCCGCCGAAATTGTGGGCGATCATGGCGAGATAGCGCCGGTCGAGCTGGTCGAGGCCCATATTGTCGACATGGAGGCGTGTCAGCGCTTCGTCGGCGATCTCGCGAGTGACCGCGTCGGCGCGGGCGACTTCTGCGAAGTCGCGCACACGGCGCAAGAGGCGGCCGGCAATGCGGGGGGTGCCACGGGCGCGACGGGCGATTTCACGCGCGCCGTCATCCGTCATGCCGAGCCCCAGCAGGCGGGCACCGCGCCGCACGATCGATTCCAGTTCCTCGACCGTATAGAAGTTCAGTCGCACCGGAATGCCGAAACGATCGCGCAGCGGCGTCGTGAGCAGACCGAGGCGGGTGGTTGCCGCAACCAGCGTAAATTTCGACAGGTCGATCTTGACCGAGCGGGCCGCGGGGCCTTCGCCGATGATCAGGTCGAGCTGAAAGTCTTCCATGGCCGGATAGAGGATTTCCTCGACGGCCGGATTGAGGCGATGGATTTCATCGATGAAGAGCACGTCGCGCTCTTCCAGATTGGTCAGAAGGGCTGCCAGATCGCCTGCCTTGGCGATGACCGGGCCGGAGGTCGAGCGGAAATTGACGCCGAGTTCCTTTGCCATGATCTGCGCCAGCGTCGTCTTGCCCAGCCCGGGCGGGCCGACGAAGAGGACATGGTCCAGCGCCTCGCCGCGGTTCTTGGCGGCCTCGATGAAGATCTTGAGATTGGCGCGCGCCTCCGCCTGGCCGGTGAACTCGTCCAGCGACTGCGGGCGCAGCGCGGTGTCGAGGTCCTCGCCGCGCTTTTCGGGGCTCAGGAGCGGATTTGGCTGGTTCATGTGGTCCATCCCGTTTCGACAACGGCTTTATCTGCGAATGCGGACGATTGAAAGACCGCTCTCACCGGGAGAGTTCCTTCAGGCCGAGCCGGATGAGCTTGGCGCTGTCGGCGCCTTCGCCGCCATTCCTGAGTGCGGCGGCCACGGCGTTGGCGGCCTGGTCGCGGGAATAGCCCAGATTGGTGAGCGCCGAGACGGCATCGGCAACGGGCGCGCTGGCGACGCCTTCGCCGATCTCCTGCTTCAGCCCCATATTCGCAGCTTCGCCAGCAAAGGCGGGGGCCTTGTTCTTTAGCTCCGTCAGGATGCGGATTGCGACCTTGGGCCCGACACCGGGGGCCCGGGAAATAGCGGTCTTGTCCTGAAGCGCGATGGCATTGGCAAGTTCGGAGGGCGTGAGCGTCGACAGCACCGCCAGCGCCACCTTCGAGCCGATGCCCTGCACGACCTGAAGCAGACGGAACCATTCCCGCTCCAGTGGCGTCGTGAAGCCGAAGAGCTTCAGTTGGTCCTCGCGCACATAGGTCTCGATATGCAGCACGACGGCCTCGCCGACATTGAGCCTGGAGAGCGTGCGCGCCGAGCAGAAGGCGAGGTAGCAGACGCCGTGCACATCGACGAGCACGTAATCCTCGCCGATTTCGTCCACGGTGCCTTTGAGTTTGCCGATCATGGGAAAAGTCTTTCAGGGATGCGTTTCGGGCGAGATGATGTCGAGGTCGGGGAAATAGGCGCGATAGCCCTTTGGGTCGCGGGTCAGAAGACTGTAGCCACGCAGATAGGCATGCGCACCAATGAGAAAATCGGGTAGGACGCGCTCCTTCGTGCCGCCGTTGCGCCGATAGGCGCCAAAGGCGCGGCCTGCGGCGAACGAGGACAGCCATGGCAGGCTCTCGCGCAGAAATTCCTCCGGCGGCAGGAGCAACTCGACCGTCTCGATCTTGTCGTAGCGCACGGAGAATTCCGAGAAAATGATCTGGTTGATCACCAGCGCGCCGCGTGCGGCAGCCTCCGCAATCTTGCCTCGCGACCAGCCAAGCCAGGCGGGGTCTCGAACGGCGACATCGACCAGGACGTTGGTGTCGATCATCGTCGCCATCAATCGCGATCTCGCGTCATGGCCATCAGGCCGTCGGCATTGATTGCCTGATCGCCAGTGCCCTCCAACCGATCAAGCGTTGTCATCAGCCTGTCGAGACGCTGGCGTTCGGGCATGGCCTTCGGGTCCGCCTTGGGTGCGACAACCAGCTTTCCATTTTCTATAGAGAAAATGACTTCGCTGTTGGGCTCGATGCCGGCCAACTGCCGCAAATCCCGTGGGATTGTTACTTGGCCCTTGGATGTCACGCGCATGGTCCTACCTCATTCAGGTGTCGAAGTAAGAAATACTCTTACCGACAGAACAAGTCAAGAACATTACCCAGCCAGCATCGCCAGCCGGCTTGCGGTCGCGCCGCGATTGTGGGCGTGGCAGATGGCGATGGCGAGCGCGTCGGCGGCGTCGTTGCCCTTGAATTCGGCCTTGGGCATGAGGACTTTCAACATCATGTGGATCTGCTGTTTTTCACCGTGGCCGACGCCGATGACGGATTTCTTGACCGCATTCGGCGCATATTCCGCGACCCGCAGACCGGCGCGGGCCGGGACCAGCATGGCAATGCCGCGCGCCTGCCCGAGCTTCAGCGTGGCCACCGCGTCCTTGTTGACGAAGGTCTGCTCCACGGCCGCCTCGTGCGGCTGATAGGTGTGAATGACGTCGGCCAGCCCGTCATGCAACTGGCAAAGCCGCGAGGCGAGGTCCATGTCACCGTCGCTGGTCACCGTGCCGGAGGCAACGAAGCGTAGCGAATTGCCAAGGCTTTCGATGATGCCCCAGCCGGTGCGGCGCAGGCCCGGGTCGATGCCGATGATGCGAATCATATCTTTCATGCTGCGACGTTAGGACAGAAAGGGAGCGCTGCCCATGTGCCCGGACTGAGGAAATTGGGCGGGTTCAGGCCGGAAAACCTTTCAGCCCTGTCATATATACAAGATATGCTAATTTAAGCATGGATCGTTAACCATGAAGTAATCACAGGCGGAGGAAGAATGGCGTGACAAAATGGAGGCCTGCGCGCTCCGCTTTTTGAGGCGTGGGCGTGAGCCGGATACGACGGTGGACCGATGAACCGAATATTCAATTCCGTCAGGACGCGTGTAACGGGCCTGTTCATGCTTTTGATGGTGCTTTCGGGTGCCGTGCTACTGGCCATCGCCTATTTCGCCAGCGACCGGGTGTATCAGAACCAGGCATCGGCGGCGCGCCAGGCGACGCTGACCTTCCGCGCCGACATGCTGTCGGAACGGTTGACGCAGTTGCGGGGGCAGGCTGAGTCCCTTGCCCGCATCGAGGCTCTGCAGCAGGATCTGACCAACCTCAAGAGCGGCTGGAAGACGGTCGAAAAAACCTCCGGCAACGCCGCCAAGGCGCTGATTGAGGCGTATGTCACCCGCAATCCCAACCCTGCCGACAAGCGCGAGTTGCTGGTCAAGGTCGATGGCCTCAGCGGCTTTTACTTCTCCTCGCATGAGAAGACGCAGGCCGACGTGCAGACCTATCTGGCCAATGGTCCATTTTCCGACCTGCTGATGGCCGATACGCAGGGCAATGTCATCTATTCCTACAAGAAGACCGAAACCTTCGCGCAGAACGTCGCCGGGGGCGAGCTCGCCACCTCCGGTCTCGGCAGGGTCTACAGTCTCGCCAACAAGGCGGTTGCCGCCTCCAAGGATGGAGAAACGGCTGAAACAGTGTTTTCCGGCCTTGTTGTTTCGCCCCTGACGGGCAAGACCGATATATATTTTGCAGTTCCGCTGCTGAAGCTTGGCGCGGCGCGAGGCTATGTGATCTTCAAGGTGGCGGATCGGGCGCTTGTCGACGTCATGACCAAGGCTCTGCCTTCGGACGGCCAGGAACAGGTGAACATCATCGGCGGCGACGGCCAGGCACTTGGCGTTTCTCCGCAAGGCACCATCAGCGCCGTGGATGCAGCACCGTTCACCTTTGCCGCGGAGGCTCTGGCCGCGCCGCAGGTTTTCCAGGCGGATTTCCGCCGCGCCGACGGTTCGGCGCGCGCTTTCACCAAGGCGGTCTCCATCCAGGGCTATCGCTATCTGATCGCCGAAAGCGACAGCACCCGTGCGCTGGAAGCCGGCTCGAAGCATATCGCCCTGCTGATGGCCGGTGTGGGTACGCTCGTCATACTGGGCGCGCTCCTGGCGTCCGGCTTCTTCCTCAAACACATATTGTCCCCGCTGGCGGGCCTTGCCGAAGCAACGCAGGCGGTCGCGTCGGGCGATCTCGGCGCCACGATCCGTCATCAGGAACGCCGCGACGAAATCGGCGTCATGTCGCGGGCGCTGCACAGCTTTCGCCAATCTCTTCAGCGGCAGAAGGATATGGAGGCGCAAGCCGCCCAGATGGCGCGCGACGCGGAACGCGAGCGTGACGCACGGCAGGCGGAGCGGGAGGCGCAGGCCATCGAATTGCAAAGCGTCGTCAGCGCGTTGGGCTCCGGCCTCGGCAGGCTCGCCGATGGCGATCTCGCGTGCACGATCGACCGGCGCTTTCCGGCGGAGCTTGAGGCTCTGCGGCTTGATTTCAACCGCTCCGTCCAGCAGTTGCGCGATGCCATGCTGGCCATCGGCGGCCACTCTGCGGCAGTGCGCGAGGGGTCCAGCGAAATGCGTGGCTCGGCCGATCAGCTGGCCGCGCGGACGGAACGGCAGTCGATTTCCATCAGTCAGGCAGCTGCCGCCATCGATCAGGTGACGCGGGCCGTGCGCGAGCAGTTGGCGCGTGCGGAAGATGCCGCCCGCATCGCCACGACCGCGCGGGACGGCGCCGATACCTCCGCCGGCATCATGCACAGCATGATCGAGGCGATGGAAAACATTCAGGGCTCGTCGCAGAAGATCAACCAGATCATTGGCGTGATCGACGAAATCGCCTTCCAGACCAACCTTCTGGCGCTCAACGCCGGTGTGGAGGCGGCGCGCGCCGGCGAAAGCGGCAAGGGCTTTGCGGTGGTCGCGCAGGAAGTGCGCGAGCTTGCCCAGCGCTCGGCCCATGCAGCCAAGGAAATCACTGCCCTGCTCGCCAAATCGACGAGCGATGTCGAAGCGGGCGTCGCTCTCGTGGAAAAGGCGGGATCCGCCATCGGGGCGATCGGCGGCCATGTCACCGATATCGACGGGCGCATTCGCTCGATCATGGAATCGACCCGCGAAGAAGCGGATTCCTTGCGGGCCATCAACGCTTCGGTGGGAGAACTGGAAACCGCCACGCAGCAGAATGCCGCCATGGTCGAAGAAACCAGCGCGGCCATACACAAGCTGGCGCAGGAGGCTGGCGAAATGGACCATCGGCTCGGCCAGTTCCGGCTCAATGAGGAGCGCGACGGATACCGCATGGCGGGGTAACATACACGCGCGGACCTGCCGCCAGGGAGGTCAGCTGCGTCTTTCGCCCTGCTTGCTATTTTTGAATCCCACGGTCTTGGGATTGCAGTCGGGGTGCACTAGATAGGGAACATAGTTCCTAAAGGTGCCTACCATGACCTACTTCTCCGTTCTCGATCTTTCCACCATCAGCGAGGGCTCGACGGTTTCCGACGCGCTGGAGAATACGCGGCGGATGGCGGTGGCGGCGGAAGATGCGGGATACAAACGCTTCTGGCTTGCCGAGCATCACGGCATGACGGGCATCGCAAGTGCTGCCACTTCGCTCGTGATCGGTCACGCCGGTTATGCGACGAAACGCATCCGCATCGGCTCGGGCGGCATCATGCTGCCCAACCATTCGCCCTATATCATCGCCGAACAGTTCGGGACGCTGGCCGCGCTGTTTCCCGGTCGCGTCGATCTGGGTCTGGGTCGTGCGCCGGGGACAGATATGGCGACGGCGCGGGCCTTGCGCCGCGACATGCAGGCGGCCGCCGAGCGGTTTCCCGATGACATTCTGGAGCTGAAGGCCTGGCTCGGGTCGCGCGCCGACGGCCAGCGGGTGATTGCCGTGCCGGGCATGGGATCGCAGGTGCCGCTCTATATTCTCGGCTCCAGCCTCTATAGCGCACATCTGGCAGCGGCGCTTGGCCTGCCTTATGCCTTTGCCTCGCATTTCGCGCCGGATCAGCTTTTCGAGGCGATCGACATCTATCGGTCACGCTTCCAGCCATCTGACCAGTTGGACCAGCCCTATGTCATGGCGGGCGTCATGGGGGTTGTGGCCGAGACGGACGACGAGGCGGCCTATTACTTCACCTCCGCCCAGCAGCAATTCGTCAACCTGCGGCGCGGCCGGCCCGGACAATATCCGCCGCCGGTTGCCGACATGGACGAGCACTGGACGCCGATGGAGCGGACCATGGTGGAGCACACGCTGCAATTCGCCGCGGTGGGGGCAAAGGAGACGGTCGAGGCAAAGCTCTCGCGCTTCATCAAGGACACCGAGGCTGACGAGATCATCGTGTCGTTCACGATCTTCGACGTGGAAAAGCGATTGGCCGCCGTGAAGGCGGTTTCGGAGATGGGCGTGTTTGAGGCGGCTTGACGCCTACTTCAGATAAGCCCGAACCACGTCCACCAATTCCCCTGCCGCCTCGTTGCGGTCTGCCTGCGTCAGTTCGGGGGCGGCGAGGTGGTGGTGGATGTGGTCTTCGATCACCTCGGCCATCAGCCCGTTGACCGCGCCGCGGATGCCGGCGATGAGCTGCATGACTTCCGCGCAGCCCTTCTCTTCCTCCAGCATGCGCTCGACCGCTTCCATCTGCCCGCGCAGGCGGCGGACGCGGTTGATGAGTTTCTGCTTTTCACGGATCGTATGCGTCATGTCCCATGGCCCTGTCTTCGCCCGTCACGCGGCGCGTGCTTCCACTTCGACCGTCACATGCGACAGATCGTGGATCGCCGCAAGCTTCTCGCGGTAATAAGAGGGCGCCTTGGGCTCGTCCGTCAGGATAGAGACGATGGCGCCATGGTGGCCGGGGCCGAGCTGCCAGACATGCAGGTCTACGATCTCGGCGCCTTCGCGGGACACGATGTCGCGAATTTCCTCCGGCAGATCCTCGTCTTCCGGCACATAGTCCAGCAATGTGGCACCGGTGTCGCGGATCAGGCTCCACGACCAGTTGGCGATGACGAGAGAGCCGACCACGCCCATGACCGGATCGAGCCAGGACCAGCCGTAAAGGCTGCCCAGCGTCAGCGCGAGGATGGCGAGCACGGAGGTGAAGGCATCGGCCAGGACATGCACATAGGCGGCGCGGAGGTTCTGGTCCTTGCCGCCGTGGCCGTGATGATCGTGACCGCCATCATGGCGGTCATGGCCATGATCGTGCCCGTGAGAATGACCATGATGGTGATGATCGTCCTTGAGGAGCCAGGCGCAGACGAGGTTCACGGCAAGACCGATGACGGCGATCAGGATTGCCTCGCGGAAGTTGATCGCGATTGGCGCGCGCAGCCGCATGATGCTTTCCCAGGCGATCAGCAACGCGATCATCGCCAAAACGATGGCGCTGGTGAAGCCTGCGAGATCGCCGAGCTTGCCGGTGCCGAAGGTGAAGCGGTGGTTTCTCGCGTGGCGGCGGGCGTATGAATAGGCGAGCGCCGCGATCAGCATCGCCGCCGCATGGGTGGACATGTGCCAGCCATCCGCCACCAGCGCCATCGAACCGTAGACATTGCCGGCGACGATCTCGACGACCATCATCGTGGCGGTGACGGCAATCACGATCCACGTCCGCCTCTCGTTGCGGGCATGGCCTTCGCCGAGGAAGACATGTTCGTGCAGTGCTGGCTGCGCGATGTGAGCGTGATCCTGATGGCGATCGTGTGGATGAGGATGGGTGTGGTGGTCGCTCATGATTGCGCTCCTGATTTAATATAGGGGGGTACCCTATATTGACCAATCATGCAAGGGCGCGATCGGGCCAGCGGCCGGCCTAAACCGGCCACCGGGCTTTGCTTCTCGAGTGTCAGCGGTTGAAGACGGCCGTGATATGGGCGCTTGCAATCGTGCTCGCGCCGATCATGAAGCCGGCGAGTGCATTGCTTGCATTCCTCGGCAGGTCCAGGCGCTCCGCCGACAGGGCGTGAACGGTGAAGATATAGCGGTGGACTTCCCCCGGAGGCGGGCAGGCGCCGCCGAAGCCCGGCACACCGTAGTCGTTGGTGAGTTCAACCGAGCCCGCCGGCATCCTGCCGTTGCCGCTGGCGGCAAGGTCAATTGTGTTCACCGAGGCAGGGATGTTCACGACATTCCAGTGCCACCATCCGGAGCCAGTCGGAGCGTCCGGATCGTAGGCAGAAATGGCGAAGCTTTTCGTGCCCTTGGGCGCGCCGGACCAGGAGAGCTGCGGCGACACATTGCCGCCGTCGCAGCCAAAGCCCTTGAAGACGAAGGTGGGGGCAAGCTGCGCGCCCTCGGCAATCGATGTGCTCGACAGTTTGAAGTCCTGAGCGCTGACGGCACTCGCTGCAGCGGCGGCCAAAAATGCGGCTAAGAAGAAGGCTTTTCCTAGCATGATGACATGTCCTTTCCAGACGGTTGATCACGCTGGATTTGATAGACGCCGGTGCGCTGGCGCGCTTCCGGTTTGCGATCAGAGACTGTCGAATAACGATCAATCTTCCGTCGATCGGATCATTTTCGGCTTGATGCCGAACCTTTTTCGAAAGGCGTCCGAGAAATGCGAGGGTGTCTTGAAGCCGCATTCGAGTGCGATCTGCGAGACGGGCATGGCGGTTGTCTGCAGTAGGGTGAGGCCTTTTTCGAGCCTCGTATGCAGGAGGATCTGCGCGAAGCCGGGGCCGGATTTTGCAAGCCAGCGCCGGAAGGTCGCCTCGCTCATGCCGAAATGCCGCGCGACCTCCGTGACGCGCCATCCCCGGCTGACATCGTTGTCGATCAGCCGTCGGACCGCGCTCCAGGGTGAATCGTCGCCCCTGCGGGGCAGGGTAATGCCGTTCTGGCGCAGCCAGATCAGCGGTTCGAGCAGGCGATGCTGGCGGATTTCTGCCGGCAGATCGTGTCTTTCCAGCGTTTCGCGGATCAGGGAGAGGATATTCAGCGGGCGGTGAGTTTCGGCCCGCAGTAGCTGAATCCCCGGCGATGTCTGGCGCGCCTGCTCCGCGAAGACTTGATCGACCAGATCGTTTGCGAAACACACGCCATCAGCACGGTAATGCGCATTCAGGATCGGGCGGTTTTCCAGTGTGATCACCGAGCCCGGCGGAACGATCATCAGGTCTCCGGCTTCACCCACCACTTCGCCGTTGCGCGGGCACATGACCCGCTTCGAGCCGGTCCGGATGAAAAACAGGAAGGTCAGGCTGAAATAGAGATCGGTGAAGGTTGCCGATGTCGCCTGCGTGATCGGCAGGATTCGGACGCCGGAAAACGGCGTGTCGACAAGGGAGTTCAGATGGCCGGACTGTTGCATCACCTAAACGCGCCCTTTTTCCGAGAAGACAACCCAAACCCTCGAATAGAGAGGTAAGGCCAGTTCCCTGAACGTCAAAATGCGGAGCCTTTCAAGCCCCGCATCCGATATGACCGGGCCCCGGATAGGCCCGTGCTTGACACATAAAAGCCCGTCAGGCCGAGAGCTTGGCCATGACTTCATCCGACACTTCGAAGTTCGAGTAGACGTTCTGTACGTCGTCATCGTCTTCGAGGTTGTCGATGAGTTTCATCAGCGACTGTGCCTTTTCCTCGTCGACCGGAACCGTGTTCTGCGGCTTCCAGACGGACTTGACGGTTTCGGCTTCGCCGAGAACGGCTTCGAGCGCCTTGGCGACTTCGTTTGTGTCCTCGAAGCCGCAATAGATCGTGTGGCCTTCTTCGTTGGACTCAACGTCCTCGGCGCCGGCTTCGATCGCCGCTTCCATCACCTTGTCGGCGTCGCCCACTGAGGCCTTGTAGGTGATTTCGCCGACGCGGTCGAAGGAGAAGGACACCGATCCGGTTTCGCCGAGTGCGCCGCCGGCCTTGGTGAAGAGCGAGCGAACATTGGAGGCGGTGCGGTTGCGGTTGTCGGTCAGCGCCTCGACGATGACGGCGACACCGCCGGGGCCGTAGCCTTCGTAGCGGACTTCATCATAGTTCTCGCCGTCGGCACCCGCTGCCTTCTTGATGGCGCGGTCGATATTGTCCTTCGGCATGGACTGCGCCTTGGCGTTCTGGATGGCCAGACGCAGGCGGGCGTTCATGGCAGGATCCGGCAGGCCGGCCTTGGCGGCAACGGTGATTTCGCGGGCGAGCTTCGAGAAGAGCTTGGACCGAACGCTGTCCTGCTTGCCCTTGCGATGCATGATGTTCTTGAACTGTGAATGGCCAGCCATGGCACCCCTATGCGTATTTCATCAGGAATTTTCGAGATTTTGGCGCCTTATAAGGATTTTGAGGCGCTTCGTCCAGATGTGGAACCATTTCGTACGGTCGGGGATTATCCGGACTGAATGTCACCCCACACGAAAATGGAAGGATATGACCATGGTAAGCCTCTCGACTGCGAAAACGGATCCGGAAAAGCTCGTCTGGGATGAACTCGACCGCATTTCGGCCGGTATGCTCGGGCTTGAAAAGGAGAGCTTCGGCCTTCAGCCGATGGCACCCAATCTGGATCTCGCGACCAAGTCGATCTGGTTCTACACCCGCCGGGACAGCGACCTCGTTCGTTCGGTGATGAATGGCGGTCAGGCAATCTTCTGCGTGGTTGGCAAAGACCATGATTTCCACGCCATGTTCCGGGGACCAATTGCCGTCGATGCCGATCCGCGGCGCATCGAAGAATACTGGAGCTCCGTCGTCGAGGCCTGGTATGAAGGCGGCAAGAACGATCCGAACCTGACCATGCTGCATTTCCGCCCGACGGAGTGCAATTTCTGGGCCTCGACCGGCAATCTTCTCACCTTCGGCTGGGAGATCGCCAAGGCCAATCTCAAGCCTGAACACGAGCCGGACGTCGGCGTTCACAAGCATATCGCGTTCGCATAAAGCGTTCACATCAAATGAAGAGGCGGGGTTTCGGCCCCGCCTCTTCTCGTATCTGCTTCCTGACGGCTGCTCAGCTTCACCAGAAGTCCGGCACTGTCTCGGAGAGCCGCGGCCCCAGTCGCAGCGGCGCAATTTTCTCCGCCAATCCTGTTCGATCCGAGATCTCAACCGCCAGCCCGCAGATCGTCGCCGGACCGTTGGCGGCCTCGAAGCGGCCCTTCGGCATCTTGGAAATGAAGCGGTTGATCGGCTCTTCCTTTTCCATGCCGAGCGAGGAATCATAGTCGCCGCACATGCCGGCATCCGACATGTAGGCCGTGCCGCCGTTGAGGATCTGGTGGTCGGCGGTGGGCACATGGGTATGGGTGCCGACGACGAGCGAGGCGCGGCCGTCGACGAAGTGACCGAAGCATTGCTTCTCGGAGGTGGCTTCCGCGTGGAAGTCGAAGATGATCGCGTCCGCCTGTTCGCCGAGCGGGCAGGCGGCGAGGATCGCTTCGCCGGTCTTGAAAGGATCGTCCAGCTCCGGATGCATGAAGACGCGGCCCATGATGTTGGCGACGAGCACGCGCGCGCCGTTCTTCGCGATGAAGAGGCCGGAGCCCTTGCCGGGCGTGCCGGCGGGGTAGTTGGCGGGGCGCAGGAAGTTGTCGTAGCGGCCGGCAAAGCCGACGGCTTCCTTCTGGTCCCAGACATGGTTGCCGGTGGTGACGACATCGGCGCCGGCGTCGATCGTGTCGAGATGGATCTGCTCGGTGATGCCGAAGCCGCCGGCGGCGTTCTCGCCGTTGACGATGACGAAGTCGAGCTTGTAGTCGGAAATCAGGCCGGGCAGGCGCTCCCAGACGGCCGTGCGGCCCGTCTTGCCTACCATGTCACCCAGAAACAGCAGTCGCATTCTAAGTCCAGTCTAGCCAAAAGGCATAAGGCCGCTTTCGGTCAGAATGGCATCGAGCGGCATGTCGTGAGGTTCTGCAGGAATTTCTTCCACCTTCTGGACGTCGAATGCAATGCCGATCAGCCTCGGTTTCAGCCCTTTCCGCAACAAACGGTCGATGGCGCGGTCATAATGGCCGGCGCCGTAGCCAATCCGGTTGCCGAGACGGTCGAAGGCGGAGAGGGGGATGAGGAGGATGTCCGGGTCGAGTTCCGCTGCGTCCGGGCCCGGTCCCGAGGTGCCGAAGCCGGTGTTCACCAATGTTGCGGTGGGGAGCAGTTCGCGGAAGACGATCGTTTCCCTGTCCAGCACGACGGGTAGGCAGAGGCGTGCGCCGCGGGCGCGCAAGCCGGACATCATGGGCCGTACATCGGCTTCGGAGCGGATGGGCATGAAGCCGGAGATGATCGTGCCGGGATCGAAGGTAATTGCCTCAGCGTGATCGGCCATGGCCAGGCTTTTCTCGATGCGGGCTTCGGCCGTGATGGCGTCGCGCAACGCAAGACGGTCTTTTCGGATATCGGCTTTGGTCAGGCTCACGTCGTGCTCATGTCTGGCTTCGGGGCATGTGTGGCGCGACAATAGGAAATCGCGCGGCATTGGCAAGCCGGGGCTGATTGCGATCGTGGCCTTTCAAACGCATAATCGGCCGATGCGAGATCGTCCCATGGATTCGGCCGAATATATGCTCTTCGAGACGGCGCTCGGCGTCTGCGGCATCGCGTGGAGCGAGGCCGGGCTCACGCGCGTTCAATTGCCCGATCGCGATGCGGCGGCCACGGCCGCGCGGCTGGCGAAGAGCGCGCGGAGGGCAGGGGGTGCGGTGCCGGCTCATGCCACCGATGCGGCAGAGTTGCTTGCAGACTATGCAAATGGTGAGGATGTCGATTTCTCAGGCGTGTTTCTGGATTTTGCCGGCATCGCGACGTTCGAAACGGCGGTCTATTACGCGCTGCGCAAGGTGGGGCGAGGCGAGACCGTCACCTATGGGGAGCTTGCCGGGCTGGCTGGTTCTCCGGGAGCCGCGCAGGCGGTCGGTACGGCCATGGCGCGCAATCCTTGGCCGGTCGTCGTGCCGTGTCATCGGGTGCTGGCTGCGGGCAACAAGCCGGGCGGATTTTCCGCACCCGGCGGTCTTGTCACCAAGGCGAAGCTCCTGGCGATGGAGGGCGTTCATCTCGACGGTGGCGAGCCGATGCTGCCCGGACTTTTCGACTAGAGCGTTTCACCTTTTAACGGAAACATATCCTGCGTTTTGGAGATAGTTGGCGCATTCGTCTGGTTGGATTGTTTGGACGAGCGCGCCGATATGCCGCCAGGTGTCTTCAATGGTGCGTT
>NZ_JAJNCY010000010.1 GCF_021026335.1 Rhizobium sp. C1 | reverse complement strand
CAAAGCCAACCCAAACGACCAAAAACCCGGCCAAAACAGAGGCCGGGCTCGATAAGGCACGTCTAACAATCTCCCAGCCGCGAAGACATCGCATTATGCAACGGTCCCACAAGGGGGGAGACGGAAAAAGGCACCGTTCAAGTCCGAGTCTTCAGCAGATCGCGGATTTCCGTCAGCAGCGCGATGTCTGCCGGCGGCGCGGCCGGAGCGGAGGGCTTGGCCTCTTCCTTGACGCGCAGGCGGTTGATGGCCTTGACCATGAGGAAGATGATCCAGGCGAGGATCAGAAACTGGATGACCACCGTGATGAAGCTGCCATAGGCGAGAACCGCGCCCTGCTTCTTGGCCTCAACGAGGTTCGTCGCCGTGACGGCAGAACTCAGGCGGATGAAGTAGTTGGAAAAATCGATGCCGCCGGTGACGGCGCCGATGATCGGCATGATGATATCGTCCACCAGCGATGAAACGATCTTGCCGAAGGCGCCGCCGATGATGACGCCGACCGCCAGATCCATGACATTGCCGCGCGCGATAAACGCCTTGAACTCTTCCAACATGTTTCCCCCAAATCTGCCTGATGGTTGCGATACCATTTGTTAACCCTTCAGCTCCGTGACATTAACACATTCTTTTCGTTCCGAAAGTCTGAAACGGAGCGAGGCGGAACAAGTTCCTCAGGGCCGGCAGTCTTGGCCTTTCGCCTCACTTTTCATGAGCATGCACTTGACCTATGCTCGCTCAGGGATCTGGAGGACGCAGGAAGATGGGAACGCAGGCCATGCTGCCGGGCTGGGTGGTTTTCGCCGCCGCGATCGGCTACCTGCTGCTTCTCTTCGCCGTGGCAAGCTTTGGCGACCGTCTGTCGCGCCGGCGCAGCCCAGCCAAGGGTCGGCCGCTGGTCTACGCCCTCAGCCTGGCCATCTACTGCACCTCGTGGACCTATTTCGGCGGCGTGGGCCTTGCCGCGCAGCGGGGCCTCGAATTTTCGGCGATCTATGTCGGACCGATCCTGCTCTTCACGCTCGGCCTGCCGCTGCTCCGCCGGATCATCACCCTGGCAAAATCCGAAAAGATCGTTTCACCCGCCGACTTCGTTGCCGCGCGCTATGGCAAGAACCCGACGGTCGCCGCCTTCGTGGCGCTGATCTCGCTCATCGGCGCGATCCCCTATATCGCCCTGCAATTGAAGGCGATCTCAATCTCCGTCTCGGCCATGGTGCAGACGAGCGCGTTTTCGGCCGCTGATGGCGGTTTTTCCTCCGCCTCGCTACCGCTTCTGGTGACCGTGTTCCTGGCCTTCTTCGCAGTCGTCTTCGGCACCCGCCACACCGACGCGACCGAGCATCAGGACGGGCTGATCCTTGCGATTGCCACCGAGTCCGTCGTCAAGCTCGTTGCCTTCTGCACGGCCGGCATCTTCATCACCTTCTTCTTGTTTGACGGACCCACGGCACTGTTCCAGGCTGCGGAGACGAACGCCCAGGCGATGGGGGCGCTGCACTACCAGACCTCGATCGGGCGCTGGGCGTTGCTGGTCCTGCTTTCGGCCTTCGCGATTATTCTCCTGCCGCGCCAGTTCCATGTGACGGTGGTGGAGAACCGGACGGCGGGTGAGCTGCGCATGGCCGGGCTGCTTTTCCCCGTCTACCTCGTTGCCATCAACATCTTCGTGATTCCGATTGCCATCGCCGGCGTCCTGCTGCTCGGCAAGACGGGCACGCCGGACCTTTATGTTCTGAATCTGCCGCTTCAGGCGGGGGCGCATGCCGTGTCGCTGATCACGCTGATCGGCGGCTTTTCGGCGGCGACCGCCATGGTGATCGTCGAGACGGTGGCGCTCGCGATCATGGTGTCCAACGACATCGTCATGCCGGTGATCCTGCGCCGGCGGCTGGTGACGCCGAGCCTCCACAATACCGATTACACGCAGTTCCTGCTGCGGGTGCGGCGCACGGCGATCTTCGTCGTGCTTTTGGCCAGCTACGCCTATTATACCTCGATCGACAGCGCGGCGGCCCTCGCCTCCATCGGGCTTTTATCCTTTGCCGCCGTCGCACAGATCGCGCCGCCGCTGTTTGGCGGGCTCGTGTGGTCGCGGGCGAATGCGCGCGGGGCCATTGCCGGCATGTCGGGCGGCTTCTTCATGTGGCTCTATTTCCTGTTTCTGCCGAGCTTCGGGCTGTCGCAGAACGATGTGCTGGCGGGCAGCATCCTCGCCTTCCTGTTTCCCGGCACGGAAGTGTTCAACGGGCCGAATGCGGACAATCTGGTCAATGCGACGCTGCTGTCGCTCATGGTCAATACCGGCCTCTTCATCATCGGTTCGCTGACGCGGCATTCGAAGCCGCTGGAGCGCATTCAGGCCGGCGTTTTCATGTCGCGCGGAGACGGGCGCAGCACACAGTGGCGCGGCGGCAAGACGCGGGTCTCTGTCGGCGACCTGAAGTCGGTGCTGGCGCGCTATCTCGGCGAAGAACGCATGCAACGTTCCTTCAAGACACATGAGCGGCAACTGGGCTTCGCGCTGCTCGAGAGCCAGCCCGCCGACATGGCGCTGGTGCAGTTCTCCGAACAGTTGCTGGCCAGCGCCATCGGTTCATCCTCCGCGCGGCTCGTCTTCTCACTGCTCCTGCAGCGCATGGAAGAGCCCTCTTCGGAGACCGCGCGCCTGCTCGACCAGGCGTCCGAGGCGCTGCAATATAATCAGGACATGCTGCATACCGCGCTCTCGCAGATGGATCAGGGCATCGCGGTCTTCGACACATCGAATGGGCTGACCATCTGGAACCGGCGGTTCCGCAAGCTGCTCGATCTGCCCGAACATGTCGGCGAAGTGGGCTTTCCACTCGCCGACATCGTGGCGATCCTTGAAAATCGGGGCGATGTCAGTTCGTCCGGGCGCGGCGACATGCTGGCGGATTTCAAGACGCTGGACAAACCCTTCTCGCTGGCTCTGAAAAGCGGCCGCATCATTGAGGTACGCTCCAACCCGATGCCGAGCAAGGGCATGGTGACGACCTATACGGATATCACGCATCAGGTCGAGGCCGACAAGGCCCTGAAGCAGGCGAATGAAACGCTGGAGCAGCGGGTGATTGCCCGCACCGGCGAACTCATCCGCGTCAACCGCGAACTCGGCGTCGCGCAGGCGGCGGCCGAAGAGGCCAATATCGGCAAGACACGCTTCTTTGCCGCTGCCGGCCACGACATTCTTCAGCCGCTCAACGCAGCGCGGCTTTATGCCTCGACGCTGGTCGAACGGTTCGAGGGCACCCAGGACAGGGATATCGTCCGCAATATCGATTCCTCGCTGGAATCAGTGGAGACCATTCTGGGCGCCGTGCTGGATATTTCACGGCTCGATACGGGCGCGATGAAGCCGCGCTTTTCGGCGGTGCCGCTCGGCGAGTTTCTGGGACGTATCGCCACCGACTTCCAGCCGATCGCGCGCGAAAAGGGGCTGGAGTTACGGGTTTTGCCCACCAAACTCACCGTGCGCTCGGACCCGACCCTGTTGCGCCGGCTGGTACAGAACCTCGTCTCCAATGCAATTAAATATACGCCCTCCGGCAAAGTGCTGGTGGGCGCGCGGCATGCGGGCGATACGGCGGTGATCCAGGTGGTTGATTCAGGCATCGGCATTCCGCAATCCAAATTCACCACCGTATTCCAGGAATTTGTGCGGCTCGACGAGGGCGCACGGGCCGCCTCTGGTCTGGGGCTGGGACTGTCGATCGTTGACCGGATCGCAAGGGTCCTGGAGCACCCGGTCGAACTGAAGAGCCGCGAGGGGCATGGAACGGATTTCCGCGTCGTCATTCCGATTGCCGAACCTGTCGAGTTGCCGGCCGAGCCTCAACCCGCGGCAGACAATGTGCGGCAGACGTCGCTGGCCGGCCTTTCGGTCCTGTGCATCGACAACGAGCGGACGATCCTCGACGGCATGGCTCTGCTGTTGCAGGGCTGGGGCTGCCGGGTCGTGACGGCGCTTTCAGCGGAGGAGGCGCTGGGGGGAGAGGACGCGGCGCAGCCGGACGTCATCATTGCCGATTATCATCTCGATGAGGGAACGGGGGTCAACGCGGTTGGCCGTATCAGGGCGCGCTATGGCGCTGATATCCCTGCCCTGCTGGTGACAGCCGACAGGACGCCGGAAGTGCGCGGCGAGGCCGAGGCACAGGCCATTTCCGTCATGCACAAACCGCTGAAGCCTGCGTCGCTGCGGGCCTATCTGGCACGCACGGCAGCCTTTTCCCGATCGGCTGCGGAATAGAGAGCAAGTCTCCCGTCGGGATAGCGAACAGGTTCTCGTACCCGGAGGACTTTCCAGGCCTGGACCGAGGCGAAAGCCGGATCCTGCTTCCGCTGCAACCCGGTCTACTCGTCGAACTTCTTCTCGTAGGGCATCATCATGATCGCCGTCGACATGGATGCGCCACCGAGCAGGAGCGAGAGCGGCGCGCCGACCAGCAGAATGGCGATGACCGGCATGGCCGAATGCTGGACGCGGGTGCGGAAGTCGCCGATGTTGAAGTAAAGCAGGGCTGCTGTCAGCACGAGGCCGATGAACATGCCGAAGGCGGCGTTGGCGGCGAGAAACCGCAGCATCTCTTGATGATCCTTGCGGGCCGCGGCGGGAGTCATTTTCGGTTTCTGGGACATGGTGGTTCGATCAGCGATGGGGATTATGACATAGATCTTACAATGCGGGGCTGGCATGATGCAATGCGGCAAAGCTTCGCGCCCGCACAAAACAGGAAGCCCCGCAGCGGGGTGCTGCAGGGCTTCTGGGGTCATTCACGGTGCAGGATGATCAACGGATCACGTATGCGGTCGAACCATCAGCAGCCTTGATCTTGCCGATCACGCTGGAGATCTGGACGTTTTCAGCCATCAAGGCATGGCTGACCGCATGGTTGGCCTTGATCTTTTCCTGCAGAGCGGCGACCCGAGCCGGTTCTGCCTTTGCACGATCGCGGAAGAAGTCGCGCTGTGCGTCCGGAAGTTCGCCGAGGCGATAGACCGTCACGTCCGATGCCTTGGCCGAGACACGCGTCAGGATGCCTTCCTTGTAGCCGTAGCCATAGGCCTGATGTGCGGCAGGAGCCGAGCTATCGGCGTTTTCAGCAACCATCTGCGCAAAGGCGGAATTCTCATTGTCTTCAGCCGAAGCCTGCACTGCAAAAAGAGCGGTGGCAGCCATCAGGCCAGCTGCAGCAAATGCGGTAAACTTGTTCATTTTCATCTCCATAAAATGTGGCGGACGACCGCCGATTGTCGAAAATTTCACTGACAATTCTTCTGCGCCTCAAGAAGCGCATGAGCTATTAACGCGCCGAAATTGGGAGAAATCGTGTCAAAATTCATTAAATGGAGTTCATGTTGAGCTCACATAATTAAATATAGGCAATCTTTCCGTTCAATCACGATTCAATTCGCCCGAAAGACCGGCAAAATACGAATATTGGACGTTAAATTCCCGTTAATTTATCTTTCTATACAATGTAAAAACATGACCCATTAAAAAAATTACAAAAATATTTCAACATATACGTTGTAGATTTATGATCCGGCTAACTGACCTACAAGCAAAAACGCCCCCCGCGGCAGTGGAACCGCGGAGGGCGTTCTGATTGTTCCAGAGAGGAACGATCAGGTTAGCGAACGATATAGGTCATCGAACCGTCAGCAGCGCGCAGCGAGCCGATCACGTCCTGAACGTTTACGTTACGCTCCTGAAGACCACGAACGACGTCTGCATTCTGCGCGATTTCGGAGCGGAGTGCCTGAACTGCGGAGGGGTCATTCTTGGCGCGGTCCTGAAAGGAGGCCTTTTCAGCCAGCGGCAGCTCGCTCGTGTAACGGATGCTCACGTTGCTTTCATGAGCGGCCTTGGCGAGGAAGCCGGGCTTGTAGGCATAGCCCACAGCACCATCTTCAGAAGCCGGAGCCGAGGTGCCGTAGGTGTTGGCGCGAACCATCTGGGCGAAAGCCGAATTTTCGTTATCAGCGAAGGCCTGGCCCGAAAGCAGGGCCGAGACGGACAGGACGCCAGCGGCGGCGAAAGCAGCAAACTTGTTCATTGTAGTCTCCATTTCAAAATGCGGTCCCACGAGGGAGGTTACCGCGAGGATTTTTCATTCCCCGCAATTCAATCGTGCACTACGCAGTGCGCGACTGAATGGCGGGAGCCGTTGAAGGGTTCGGCTGTTTCGGTGTTGAAACCGATCTGCATACCGTCGCCTTACGATGATTAATATGGATGACCGAACCGTTCGGTTCAATCTCAAAATTGAAAACGTATTGTTTCCAATCTGAAGACTTGAAATGTGGAATCTGACTAGTATGGAAATCTTATCAATTTCACTGAGAATCGATATTATTAAATATTTTCAATGATATAAAATATGACAATTTCACGACACTTAATTAGCTGACTAAGCAATAGGGCATCGTTTTCGCCGCAATTCCTCCGCATTTGGACATGGAAAAGGCCGCTCTAGGCGGCCTTTTTTATGCTTTTTTGACCATGTTTTGGTCTCAGGCAGCCTGTTTTTTCTCGCCATAGGGGTTGAAACGGGCATAGAACGTGTCGCCCGTCTTCGCCATTTCGAGAAGAAGCGGCGTCGGCTTGAAGTGCGGGCCGTATTGAGTCGCCAGCTTTTCGGCCAGCTCGACGAATGTCTTCACGCCCATGCCGTCGATATAGGAGATCGCGCCGCCCGTGTAGGGCGCGAAACCGAAGCCCAGGATGGAGCCGATATCGGCTTCGCGCGGGTCGGTCACGATCCCCTCTTCCATGGTGCGGGCCGCTTCCAGAGCGATGGTGACGAGGAAGCGCTGCTTGATCGTCGTGACATCGATCTTGTCCGGGTCCTGCTGGACGAACATGTCCTTCAGGCCGGGCCACATGGACTTCTTGGCGGGCTTGGCCGGATAGTCGTAGAAGCCCTTGCCGGCCTTGCGGCCGAGGCGGCCTTCCTTCTCGACCATCTCAGTGATCAGCGCCATGTGGCGCGGATCGACCGACTTCTCGCCGAGATCGGCAATCATCGCCTTCATGATCTTGTAGGAGAGGTCGACGGCGGTCTCGTCGTTGAGCGCCAGCGGGCCGACGGGCATGCCCGCCATCTTGGCCACGTTGTCGATCATGACGGCCGGGATGCCCTCTACGAGCATGTTATAGGCCTCGTTCATGTAGCGCAGCACGCAGCGGTTCACGTAGAAGCCGCGCGTGTCGTTGACGACGATCGGCGTCTTCTTGATGGCGGCCACGTAGTCGAGCGCCACGGCCAGCGCCTTGTCACCGGTCTTTTCGCCCATGATGACTTCGGTGAGCATCATCTTGTGCACCGGCGAGAAGAAGTGGATGCCGATGAACTGTTCCGGACGCTTGGAGTTTTCTGCCAATCCGGTGATCGGCAGCGTCGAGGTGTTGGACGCGAAGATCGCGCCGGGCTTCAGCACGGCTTCGACCTGCTCGGTCACGGTCTTCTTGATGCCGCGATCCTCGAACACGGCCTCGATGACGAGATCGCAATCGGCAATATCGGCATAGTCGGCGGTCGGCGTGATGAGGGAGAGAAGCTTTTCGCCCTCTTCCTTGCCGAGCTTGCCCTTCTTCTGGGCTTCGGTGACGAGGCCTTCAGAGGTCGCCTTGCCCTTCGTCGCGGCGTCGATATCGCGGTCGATCAGCACGACCTGGATGCCGGCGGCAGCGGTGACATAGCCGATGGAGGCGCCCATGAAGCCTGCGCCCACGATGCCAACCTTCTTGATCTCGCTCTTTTCAACGCCGGCCGGGCGGCGGGCGCCCTTGTTCAGCTCCTGAAGGGAGACGAACAGCGAGCGGATCATCGAGAAGGCTTCGGTGGTCTGCAGGATATTGGTGAAATAGCGCTGCTCGATGCGCAGGCCCGTGTCGATCGGAACCTGGAGGCCTTCATAGACGCATTTCACGATGGCCAGCGCTGCCGGATAGTTGCCGGCCGTTTCGCGGCGCAGAATGCCGTTGGCGGCGGAGAAGAGCTGGATGCCGTTCGGCGTCCAGACGGCACCGCCCGGAGCCTTGAAGCCCTTCTTGTCCCAGGGCGCGACCGGATCGACGCCCTTCTTGAGCAATTCCTTGGCAGCGGAAACGAGGTTTTCCGGCTCAACGACTTCGGCCACGAGGCCGAGCGCCTTGGCGCGCGACGCCGAGAAGGACGAACCCGTCGTCATGGCCTGAAGCGCATCCTGCGCATTGATCAGGCGCGGCAGGCGCTGCGTGCCGCCGGCGCCGGGGAAGATGCCGACCTTGACTTCCGGCAGGCCGATCTTGACCGACGGAGAGTTGGAGGCCACCCGGGCATGGCAGGCGAGCGAGAGTTCCGTCGCGCCGCCCATGCAGGTGCCGTTGATGGCCGAGACCCACGGCTTGCCGTTGGTTTCGATCTTGCGATAGAGCCAGGTCATGCGGCCGGCAGCGTCAAAGAGCTTCTGGGCAGCACCGGCAGGATCAGCCGCGCGCGCGCGCTCGATGGTCTCGAACATGCCCTTGAGCATGGTGAGGTCGGCACCACCCGAGAAGGCGTTCTTGCCGGAGGTGAAGACAACGCCCTTGACCTTTTCGTCTGCGACGGTCGCGTCAATGATCTTGTCGAGTTCGTCCATCACTTCGACCGTGAAGACGTTCATCGACTTGCCGGGCATGTCCCAGGTGACGAGCGCAATGCCGTCAGCGTCGGTTTCGACCTTGAAGTTTACGTAAGTCATTTTGCACCTCCCGCAGGAACGTCAGAATTGTTTTCAACGAGATCTTTGGCAACTCTGTCAGCCATGGCGTGAAGAACTGCCGCCTCCAGCCAACGTGGCAGCACCATCCACGTCATGTTTTCAAAGCGAGCTGGAAATCCATTTTTCTGATCCTCGCGACCATTCCAACGGATTAGCAACGCTTCTTCTTTGTCCCATAGCCCGCGCGCGATGGAGACATCTTCTTCTCCTCCATCAAGGAGAACTCTATGGAGTTCCAATCTCTCGTGAGGGGATCGAGCCTCCTCCGGAGGCCGATAATTTGCGTGCCTATCCATTTTACACTCTCTCGATGATCGTGGCCGTGCCCATGCCGGCGCCGATGCAGAGCGTGACGAGCGCGGTGTTCAGATCGCGGCGTTCCAATTCGTCCAGCGCCTGACCGAGGATCATCGCGCCGGTGGCGCCCAGCGGATGGCCGAGCGCGATGGCGCCGCCCGTGACGTTGATCTTGTCATGCGAAATGTCGAAGGCCTGCATGTAGCGCAGGACGACGGCGGCGAAGGCTTCGTTCAGTTCGAACAGATCAATATCGCCGATCGTCATGCCGGCGCGCTTCAGCAGCTTTTCGGTGACGTCGACCGGGCCGGTCAGCATGAGGGCGGGTTCGGAGCCGATATTGGCGAAGGCGCGGATGCGGGCGCGGGGCTTGAGGCCCATGGCCTCGCCGCCGGCCTTGGAGCCGAGCAGCACGGCGGCAGCGCCATCGACGATACCGGAAGAGTTGCCGGCATGGTGGACATAATTGATGCGCTCGACATCCGGATGCGCGTGCAGTCCGACGGCTTCAAAGCCGCCCATCTCGCCCGGCATCTGGAAGGACGGGTTCAGCGAGCCGAGCGACTGCATCGTCGTGTCGGGACGCATATGCTCGTCCTTGGCGAGGATGGTCAGGCCGTTGATGTCCTTCACGGCGATCACGGACTTGTCGAAATAGCCCTTTTCCCAGGAATTGGCGGCACGCTTCTGGCTCTCGACGGCATAGGCGTCGACGTCTTCGCGGGAGAAGCCATATTTGGTGGCGATGAGGTCGGCCGAGACGCCCTGCGGCATGAAATAGCCGGGGAAGGCAACGGAGGGATCAACCGGCCAGGAACCGCCGGCCATGCCCATGCCGACGCGCGACATGGATTCAACACCGCCGGCGATGACGATGTCGTCAGCGCCGAAGGCGATCTTGGAAGCCGCGAGGTTCACGGCATCGAGGCCGGAGGCGCAGAAGCGCGAGATCTGCACACCCGGCGCCTTGAAATCATAGCCCGCTTCAAAGGCGGCGGAACGCGGGATGACCGCGCCGGCTTCCATGACCGGATCAACGCAGCCGAAGATGATGTCATCGACGGTGGAGGTGTCCAGCCCGTTGCGGTCGCGGATGGCTTCCAGCGTCAGCGCGGCGAGACGGGGGGTCGGCACTTCGTGCAGCGCGCCGTCCTTCTTGCCGCGACCGCGCGGCGTGCGCACGGTGTCATAGATAAAGGCTTCGGTCATGATGTCTTCTCCCTTTGTGCATTTCCAGGAAAAAGTGCGAAGCGGTTTTCCGTTGGGAAATGCGAAAAAAATGTGCTGGCGGGTGCGCCGCCATTCCTCGACATGCGGAAAGGCCCTTGTCTTCAAGGGCCTTTCATTTCGTTGATCAGAACTCAGAACGCCTCGGCGGCCAGTTCCATCATCGTGTCTGCGCCGGTCTCGATGCGGGTCTTGCGCAGCGCCGTTTCCGGCATGACCTTGTCCATGTAGAAGCGCGCCGTGATCAGCTTGTTCTTAAGGTAGTCTTCGCGCGAAGAATTGCCAGCGGCGAGTTCATCCTGGGCGACCTTTGCCATCTTGGCCCACATGTAGCCGATGACGACGATGCCGAACATGTGCATGTAGTCATAGGAGCCGGCGCCGGCATTGTCGGGCTTGGCCATGGCGTTCTGCATGAACCACATGGTGGAAGCCTGCAGGTCGTTGAGACCCTTCTTCAGCGCCTTGGTGAAGCCGGAGAGCGCTTCGTTCGAACGGTTTTCCTCGCAGAAGGCGCCGACCTCGTTGAAGAGCGCCATGACGGCGCGGCCACCATTCGCCGGCAGCTTGCGACCGACGAGGTCGAGTGCCTGAATGCCGTTGGCGCCTTCATAGATCATGGCGATGCGGGCATCGCGGACATACTGGCTCATGCCCCATTCTTCGATATAGCCGTGGCCACCATAGACCTGCTGCGCCATGACGGCATGGTCGAAGCCCTTGTCGGTCATCACGCCCTTGAGGATCGGCGTCATCAAACCCAGGAGGTCAGCGGCGGTTTCACGGGCATTGGCATCGTCAGAACGATGCGCGATGTCGGACTGCAGCGCGGTCCAGAGCGCGAAGGCGCGGCCGCCTTCGTTGAAGGCACGCATGGTCATCAGCGCACGGCGGATGTCCGGATGCACGATGATCGGGTCGGCCTTGAGGTTCGGCGCCTTCGGGCCGGAAAGCGAACGGCCCTGGATGCGATCGCGGGCATATTGCGCGGCGTTCTGATAGGCGATCTCGCCCATCGACAGGCCCTGAAGACCGACGCCGAGGCGGGCTTCGTTCATCATGACGAACATGGCGGCGAGGCCCTTGTTCTCCGCACCGATGAGGTAGCCGGTGGCGTCATCGTAGTTCATGACACAGGTGGCGTTACCATGGATGCCCATCTTGTGTTCGAGCGCGCCGCAGGCGACACCGTTGCGGGCGCCGAGCGAGCCGTCTTCCTTGACCATGAACTTCGGCACGATGAAGAGCGAAATGCCCTTCGTGCCTTCCGGCGCGCCCTCGATGCGGGCGAGAACCAGATGGATGATGTTCTCCGACATGTCGTGTTCGCCGGCGGAGATGAAGATCTTCTGGCCGGAAATCTTGTAGGAGCCGTCTCCCTGAGGGACTGCCTTGGTGCGCAGCAGGCCGAGGTCCGTGCCGCAATGGGGCTCGGTGAGGTTCATCGTGCCGGTCCAGGTGCCGGCGATCATGTTCGGGACATAGGTCTGCTTCTGCGCATCCGAGCCATGCTCAAGGATGGCGGCGATCGCGCCCTGCGTGAGGCCCGGATACATCATCAGCGCCATGTTGGCGGAGATGAGATATTCGGAAACGGCGCTGTGCAAGACATAGGGAAGGCCCTGCCCGCCGAATTCTTCCGGCATGGAAAGACCCAGCCAGCCGCCCTGACAATACTGGTCGAAGGCTTCCTTGAAGCCCTTCGGCGCCTTCACACTGGCGTCATCGTTGCGAACGCATCCTTCCTGGTCGCCGGACAGATTGATCGGGAACATGACCTCTTCTGCCACCTTCGCAGCTTCGGCCGTGATAGCCTCCAGAAGGTCGGGACCGACATCGGCAAAACCGGGCATATTGGCGTGACGCTCGATGCCGAGGACATCGTTGAGCACGAACAGGGTGTCTTGTACGGGGGCTTTGAACACGGGCATGGCAGTCTCCTCGCCTTCCATTGGTCTTCGTTGCCTCTCTCATACAAAATTTTGACGTTTGCGTAAACGTCAAAATTCGGGAGGCACGAAAATTTTGCGGCTCCAGCTTGCCGCAAGTCTCGTCACGGCAAATGGTTAACGAAGTATCAAGGGTGATTCTGCGCGAAATGAGATTTTAATCTTTGGACATCGGTGAACGGGCTGTTAACGCGGCCTCATCAAATGTAATCATCACACGCAGGTGATTTGCGCCGATCCGGGATTTTTCAAGGTCTTTCGTAGCCGGGAACATTCGCAGTTTTCGCCATGACGGGCAGAGCGGGGAGACTTCCGCACCCGAAATGGATCAACGCCAGACGCAATTGAAGCGAGTGGAATGATGAACAGATCAAAATCCGATACGCCTCGTCAGGGAGACCGGACCGCGAGCGCGCCGGCAGCATCTTTGACGGAGACGGCCCCAAGCCGCGTTGAAGAAGCGCGGGCTTCGCTGCTTCGCGCTCCGCGGCCTGAGGACGCTGGCCGGCTGGCGCGTTCCACTCAGATTTCGGAAATCCTCGACCGGCAGAAGCTTCTGTCGCGCAACCGGCCGCCACCGCCGGCGGCCGCCAATCTGTCGCTGGCCGACCAGATCCGCGAGCGCCTGCGCTCCCCGGCCGCTCCGGTCTCGGCAGGCATCAGCGCCCCCCGCGCCGCAGACATCCGCCCCAGCGACTACCGTGCAAGCGACTATCGCCAGCCGTCTGCCGAGCATGCGACGGTGGACATTTCCGAGGCGCTTGCCAAGCTGCGCCACGACCTGAAACAGGATCTGGCTGCCAGCTTCGCCCAGGAAATCGCCAATCTGCGCAGCGAGATCAAGGAAATCGGGACGGCGGTGGCCGAAAACGGTTATCCGCAGGATCTCTATGCAGACCTGCAGCGGCTTGCCGAAGGCATGGAATATCTCGGCGAAGCCACGGAGAACGCTGTCGCCAACAGTGTGCGCGGCGAGCTCGATTCCATCCGCGCCATGGTCGGCGGGATGGCGCGTCAGGACGATCTGGCCGTCATCGTCGAACACTTCGAAGCGCTGCGCCAGGAAATGGCCGAGGCGGACAAGCGCGCCCACAATCACAATCTCGACAGCAAGATCGGCAGCCTTGCCGACGCGATCGAAATGCTCGTGTCGCAGATGTCGAACGCCGACCGCGACGTCAACAGCCAGATGCATGCGCTGGACGAGCGGCTTGCCGACGTCGTGGCTGCCATCGAAGCCAATGCCCAGGCCACGGCCGAACTCTCCGGCGATGCCGGTCTCGGCTCGCTGGAAGCGCGCGTCGCACGTCTCATCCAGGAGATCGACGCAGTCAACCTGCAGCCGCGCGACAATCTCGTCGCCGAGCGCATCGAAGGTCTCGCGACCCGGATGGAAGAGCTTGCCAAGCTGCAGGCGACGGAACATCTCGACCGCCGCTTCGACGAACTGGCCGCACTTCTCGCCCAGGGGAGTGCCGCACCGGCAGGCGAAGACCTGACCGCGATCGTCTCCGATATTTCACGCAAGATCGACGACATGGCGCGCGGCGCGGTGAGCAGCGAGCTGATCAACCGCTTCGACGATCTGGTGCAGCGCATCGACAGCCTGAACATCGCCGGCGCGACGGGCGGCCTGAGCGAGGAAATCCTGACCTGGCTCGAAGAGCGCATGAACGACATCGCTGCCCGCATCGACAGCAATGTCGACGCCAAGGGCAATCCGGCCGCCGATCTCGGCGCACTGGAAGAGCAGATCGCCACGCTGACCAAGCTGCTGAGTGAACCGCGCGTTGCCGAAGACCTCAATGCGGTGACCATGACCAGCCGCATGTCGGCGCTCGAAGACTACATGTCGACGAACGACGAATACATCGTCGAGGCGGCCCGTCAGGCTGCCGAAACCGCGCTGGAAGCCTATGTCCGCAATTTTGCCGGCAAGGGAAGCAGCGAAAGCGTTTCGCAGAGCGACCTGTCGACGATCTCCGATCTTGCCGCCGATCTTCATGCGCTTGAGGAGCTGACGCGGTCCGGCGAGGCGCGCAACCAGCAGACCTTCGAGACATTGCAGCAGACACTGGTGCAGATCGCCGACCGCCTCGACAAGCTGGGCGCGTCCGGCGAAGCAGCCCCTGCGGCCGTTGCCACGAAGGCAGCAGCCGCCAGCCGCCCGCGCCTGCGCACCGGCACGGGCGCCGACGCGGAGATGTTCAGCAGCGATTTCGACGACGACCTGTTCGACGACGACATCATGTTTGAAAACACCACGGCGCGCGAAAACGAGAAGCCGCTCAAAAGCATCCTGTCATCGATCGGCAAGCGCTTCCGTCCCAATGCGCAGGACCAGAAAGCGGAAGAGCCGCGCCGGGCGCTCGAAGCGGCCCCGGCCATCGACGCCGCCGACGACATCAGCCCGGATCTTGCCAACCAGCTGCTCGAGCCAGGTTCGGGCGCGCCGGACATCCGCCAGATTCTGGAAAAGGTCCGCACGGCACAGGACGGCAAGTCGGCCAAGAAGGACGGCGCTGCCACGCGCGAGGAAGACAAGAGCGATTATATCGCCGTTGCCCGCCGCGCTGCCCAGGCTGCTGCTGCCGAGCTCAACCCCGCCGACCATGACGGCCAGGACAGCGAAAGCCCGGCAAGCGTAATCGGCAAATACCGACGTCCGCTGCTGCTCGGCACCGGTCTCGTGCTTCTCTCCGTCATGGCATGGCCGCTGGTCACGACCATGTTCGGCAATTCCGGTACGCCGGCCGCGAAGGATCCCGCCCCGGTCACGCAGCAGACGCCCGCCACCGATGCTGCCGCGACGGACAAGGCCGCGGCTGACAAGGCTGCTGCCGACGCAGCAAGCGCCGACAAGGCCGCTGCCGATAAGGCTGCCGCTGACAAGGCTGCTGCAGACGCCGCGGCATCCGACAAAGCCGCTGCCGACAAGGCTGCTGCAGACGCCAAAACCGCAACGCCTGCTGCAAACGACGTGATCGCCGCACCGGCTGCTCAAGCCACGGCAACGGACGCCACACCGTCCGCCGCAGCGCAGACCGCCAAGCCGGAAGCCGCCGCTGCGACCACGGCACCGGCAGCTGCAGACGCCACCAAGGCAGACGCGAGCGCTCCGCAGGCTGCCAACAACACCGCCGCTCCGGCAGCAGGCACCGCCCTGACGGTTCCGGCCGGCATCGAGCCGCAGGCTCTGGTTGACGCGGCCAATGGCGGCGATGCACTTGCCATCTTCGAAATCGGCAACCGCATTTTCGACGGTCGCGGCGTCGCGGCCAATCCGGCAGCTTCGGTCGCCTGGTACAACAAGGCCGCCTCGCTCGGTTTCGTTCCGGCGGAATATCGTCTCGGCAGCCTCTATGAAAAGGGCGTCGGCGTTAGCATCGATCCCGCCAAGGCCGTCGAGCACTACACGGCCGCCGCCAAGGCCGGCAATATCAGCGCCATGCATAACCTCGCCGTGCTCTATGCAACGGGTACGCTCGGCGCTCCGGACTTCGCCTCCGCCGCCAAGTGGTTCACGGAAGCCGCCAACCATGGCGTTCGCGACAGCCAGTTCAACCTCGCCATCCTTTATGCCAAGGGCAGCGGCGTCGCGCAGGATCTGGTGCAGTCCTACAAGTGGTTCGGCATTGCCGCCAAGGACGGCGACACCGACGCCGCGCTGAAGCGCGACGAGGTGGGCAAGGTTCTCAACGCCGATCAGCTGACCAAGGCCAAGGCCGAGGTTGACGGCTGGAAGGCAACGACCGCTGATGACAAGGCAAATGCCACGATCATCCCGGACGCCTGGGCCGGCAAGGCCCAGAAGACCAACAGCGTCGACATGAAGAAGGCCATCACCTACATCCAGGCGATGCTGAACAAGAACGGCTTCGATGTCGGCCGCCCGGACGGCGTCATGGGTGCCAAGACGGTCGCCGCGATCAAGCAGTTCCAGTCCTCTGTCGGCCAGCAGCCGACAGGCGAAATCAACGACGCGCTGGTCAAGGAACTGATCGCCCGCAGCAAGTAAGTGAATTTGCAGCGCCCTGCCCAAATTGCAGCAGAATGAATTGACACCCTTCGCCCCCGGCGCAAGGGTGTCAATTCGTTTTGAGCCCGCAGTTCCGGCGATACCAGACCGTTGAAAGGCTTCGAGATGCGCGCCGATCCCCGCGCATCCGGAAGAAATAAAATATTCACGAGGCATGGGTTAAAGATACCTATCCAGCCGCAATTCGAGTTCCAGTCCGAGGCCCGTCGGTGACGATCTACCTGCCCATCGCCGAAATGTCGGTGAACATTCTGGTCATCCTGGGGATGGGCGCGGCCGTGGGCTTTCTCTCCGGCATGTTCGGCGTCGGCGGCGGATTTCTGATCACGCCGCTCCTGATCTTCTACAATGTTCCGCCCGGCATCGCGGTGGCGACCGGCGCCTGCCTCGTCGTCGCCTCTTCCGTTTCCGGCGCCATCAGCCATTTCCGGCGCGGAACGCTGGACCTGAAGCTTGGCACTTTGCTGCTTGTCAGCGGACTGCTCGGCTCGACAGCGGGTATCGGCGTCTTTGCAATCCTGCGCAGCCTCGGCCTGCTCGACCTCTTCATTTCGCTGGCCTATGTTCTTCTGCTCGGCACGGTGGGCTCGCTGATGCTGATCGAGAGCCTGCGGGCCATCCGCCGCGTCGCCAAGAACAAGGCTGTCGCGCTGAACCGCCCGGGCCAGCACAATTGGGTGCACCGCCTGCCCTTCAAGGTGCGTTTCAAGAAATCGAAGATCTATCTCAGCGTCCTTCCCGTGATCGCTTTGGGCTTTTCGCTCGGGGTTCTGACATCCGTCATGGGCATCGGCGGTGGCTTCATCATGGTGCCGGCCATGATCTATTTCCTGCGCGTACCGACCGGCGTCGTGATCGGCACATCGCTGTTCCAGATCGTTTTCGTGACGGCCTATACAACGATGATCCAGGCGACGCTGAACCATTCTGTGGACATCATTCTGGCGCTGCAATTGATGATCGCGGGCGTCGTCGGCGCGCAGTATGGCGTGCGCGTCGGCCAGCGGCTGCGCGCCGAGCAATTGCGGGCGTTGCTGGCCCTTCTCGTGCTGGCCGTGGGCGTTCGTCTCGCCGTCGATCTCGTCCTGACGCCGAAGGATATCTATTCCATCGTGACCGGAGGCCGCGCATGAGCCGCCTTCCGTTCGCGCGCGCGCTGTCCGCCCTCGTGATGGGGCTTTCGCTGCTGTCGACCGGCGCCGTTGCCGCCGAAAAGGTGCGCCCGCCGGAAGGCATCGAGATCGGCATGTCGACCAACGAGATCGCGATTACCTCCGATTTCACGGGCGCGGACCTGACGATCTTCGGCACGCTTACCAATGTCGACGACTATCTGCAGCAGATCGGCCAGTACGATATCATCGTGACGCTGGAGGGCCCGCGCGTCGATACCACGATCCGGCGCAAGGCGCGCGTTTTCGGCATCTGGATCAACACCGAACAGATGACCTTTTCCGCCGTGCCGCAGTCCTATTCGATGACCAGCACACGGCTGATCAAGGACATCACATCGCAGCAGGAATTGAGCACGCTGAATATCGGCATCGACCATATCCGACTGTTTGCCGCCAACTATTTCGGCGACATCGCGGTGCTGGACGATTTCCGCAAGGCGTTCCGGCGGCAGATGATCGATAGCGGACTCTATCAGTCGAACCCCGGCGGCATACGCTTCGTCAGCCCCAGCCTCTTCCGCGCCACCGTCAAGCTGCCGGCCAACGTGCCGAACGGCGTGCACATGGTGCATGCCTATCTGTTCAAGAGCGGCGATTTCCTGATGGAAAAGAAGCTGCCGCTGCGCGTCGTCAAGACCGGCATCGAGCAGTCGCTGACCGAGGCAGCCTATGGCAATTCCTTCCTCTACGGCCTCTCCGCCGTCCTCATCGCGCTGACCATCGGCTGGGCTGGATCGGTCATCTTCCGCAAGGATTGAGCTTAACCCTTCAAGCCCTGATAGCTGACCGGATAGACGCGATCCTTGCCGATCATGTGGGCGATCAGGCGTGTGCGGTCAAAGAGGCCGCGGAAGGCGGCGTGAGCAAGATCAAGGCCGCCTGTCATGACGCCGAAGGAGGGCATGATGAGCCGATCGCCATCGGTAGCGAAGCAGGGACGGCGCACGGATTTTTCGCGGCGGCGCAGCGTGGCCGCCGGATGGAGATGGCCGGCGACCTCACCCTTTTCCGCACCCTTGGCCGGTTCGTGGCGGAAGGTGAGACCGGCAAAGGCCATGCTTTCGGCGACCGTGCCGGGAAGCCCGCTCACGCCATCGGGATCGTGATTGCCGGTGATCCAGATCCAGTCGCGGCCCTTGGCCATCTCCACGATCAGCGTCCGGCAATCGTCCGGCATCAGCGCCGAGCCGACGCGGTCGTGGAAATTGTCACCGAGCGAGACGACCAGTTTCGGACGGTAGCGGTCCATGACCCGGGCGAGGATCTTCAACGTGGCATGTGTGTCATAGGGCGGCAGCAACTGGCCGCGCCGGGCAAAGGCGGCACCCTTTTCCAGGTGCAGGTCGGAGACGACGAGCAGCCCGTCGGCCTCGCAATAAAGGGCGCCCATGGGGTCGCAGACGAATTCGACGCCGGCCACCTTCGTCACCGACGCGCCAATGTCTTCATCCCTCATGCCTGCGAGTGCCAGCCTTGCCAATTGCGTTTCCCGTTAATCCTCAAACCTGCATTGCATCGCGGATCAGGTCTTCGGCCGCTTCCGCCAGCAGGCTTTCCGAGGCATTGCCTGCCACAGGCTCCTTGCCGATTTCAAGCAGGACCGGCACGGCGAGCGGCGAGACCCGGTCGAGCGGACGATGCAGGATATGCCCCCTGATTCGGTTCAGCATAGCGCCAAGGCGCTGAATGTCCAAAAGCCCGGCTGCGGCTTCCTGCCGCGTCGCCTGCAGCAGAATATGGTCCGGCTCGTGGCTCCGCAGCACGTCATAGATGAGATCGGCGGAGACAGTCACCTGCCGGCCCGTCTTCTCCTGGCCCGGATGGCGGCGCTCTATCAGGCCGGCAATGACGGCGCAATTGCGGAATGTGCGTTTCAGCAGGAAGCTTTCGTCCAGCCATGCCTCCAGATCGTCACCCAGCATGTCTTCGTCGAAGAGCGTCTGCAGGTCGAGCTTTCGTTTGGCAATCAGATCGCCCATGTCGTCGAGCCCCCAGATGCCGAGCGAATAGTCGGTCGCGACGAAGCCCAGCGGGCGGGCGCCCATGCGGTCGAGCCGGCGGGTGAGCAGCATGCCAAGCGTCTGATGCGCCAGCCGCCCTTCAAACGGATAGGCCACCATGAAGAAGCGGGAGCCGCGCGGGAAGGTCTCGATCAGCATCTGGTCGCGGCGCGGCAGGATGGAAACCTCGCGCTGGATTTCCAGCCAGTCGCGCACCTGATCGGGCAGGCGATGCCATTCGCTGCGATCGGCCAGCAGCCCGCGCACACCTTCCGCCAGATAGGTCGAGAGCGGAAACTTGCCACCGGCATAGGCCGGAACTTTCGGGTCCATCGAAAACGCCTGGCTCGCCAGCGCCTCGTTCTCGCGGATGCCTTCGAAGCGGAGAACCTTGCCGCTGAAAAGAAACGTATCGCCCTGCGACAGGCTTTCGAGAAAATATTCCTCGATCTTGCCGAGCACCGGGCCGCCCGGCCCCAGCGAGCCGAGCTTGTTCTTCCTGACCATGCGCACATTCAGCATGGGACTTTCAACGATGGTCCCGATGTTCAGCCGGTATTGCTGGGCGGTTTGCGGGTTGGAGACGCGCCAGAGCCCATCCGGGCGCTGGCGGATCTTGGCGTAGCGGTCATAGCTTTTCAGCGCATAGCCGCCGGTCGCGGCAAAATCGAGCACACGGTCGAAGGTCTCGCGGGGAAGCTCCGCATAGGGCAGCGCCGAGCGCACTTCTTCATAGAGCGCATCGCCCGAAAAGGGTTCGGCACAGGCCATGCCGAGCACATGCTGAGCAAGCACATCGAGCGCGCCAGCGCCGGACGGCGGCGTGTCCTGCGCATTGATATAATTGGCATCGAGCGCCGCCTGACATTCCAGCACCTCGAAGCGGTTTGCGGGGACCAGAATGGCGCGGCTGGGCTCATCCATGCGGTGATTGGCGCGGCCGATGCGCTGGGCCAGCCTGCTTGCCCCTTTCGGTGCGCCGACATGGATGACAAGATCGACATCGCCCCAGTCGATACCGAGATCGAGGGTCGAGGTCGCGACCACCGCGCGCAGCTTGTTTTCCGCCATGGCCGCTTCCACCTTGCGGCGCTGTCCCGCATCGAGCGAACCGTGATGGAGGGCAATCGGCAGGCTGTCGTCGTTGACGGTCCAGAGCTCCTGAAAGACCAACTCGGCCTGCGAGCGAGTATTGACGAAGATCAGCGTCGTCTTGTGGCGCTTGATTTCCTCGTAGACCGCCGGGATCGCGTAGCGCGCGACATGGCCGGACCAGGGAATGCGGTCCTCGCTTTCGAGAATGGTGATCAGGGGGCGGGCACCACCGGGGGCAACGACGATATCCGCCGCCGCTTCGCCCTCTGCCTGCGGGACCAGCCATTTGCGCAGATCGAGCGGGTCGGCAACCGTCGCCGAAAGGCCGATGGCCTGCATGCCCGGCGCAAGACGGCGCAGCCGCGCAAGGCCGAGCGACAGGAGATGACCGCGCTTGGAGGTCACCAGCGAATGCAGTTCGTCGAAGACGACATAGCGCAGGTCGCCAAAGAAGCGCTCCGCCTCGCCGTTGGCGATCAGCAGCGCCAGCTGCTCGGGCGTCGTCAGCAGAATATCCGGTGGGCTCAATTTCTGGCGCTGGCGCTTGCCTTGCGGCGTGTCGCCGGTGCGGGTCTCGATGGTGAGGGCCAGCCCCATCTCGCCCACCGGCTTCATCAGGTTACGCTCGATATCGACGGCGAGCGCCTTGAGCGGCGAGATATAAAGCGTGTGGACGCCCTGAAACGCGGTGCCAGGCTTCTTGCGCCCGCGCTCGGCCAGTTCGGTTAGCGACGGAATGAAGCCGGCCAGCGTCTTGCCGGCCCCTGTTGGGGCGATCAGGAGGACGGATTTGCCGCCGCGCGCCTTTTCGAGCAAGGAAAGCTGGTGCGCACGCGGCTGCCAGCCCTTTTCCGTAAACCAGCGGCGGAAGGCCGCCGGTAACAGCTCCAGGCCCGAGGGATGGAGATCGCCAGCCGTTTCAGTCGGCGTCTTCATCGGCGTCCCCCTGCTGGCCGCTTCCGCCCGTCAGGCCGTGCGGAAGCGGGCAATCGCGCCGCGTTCGATGGCTGCGCAGGTCAGCTTGTCGAGGCCGAGACGGTCGCGGATGAGAGCGAGAACCCGCAGCTCCTCCGGCGCAACCGCGAGATCGGCAGCGGCGATTTCGACGCAGAGCGCATAGGCCGTGTCATAAAGCTTGTGCGGCAGCGCGTCGCGAATGACTTCCAGAACGATGTCGAGCCCTTCCGGCAGCTGCAGCAGCGCCGAACAATCTCGCGCCACGTCGATCAGCGCCTCTTCCTTGAAGCCCTTGAAAACCGGGAGGAAGTGGGTCAGTCGGCCGATGCGCGCCATTTCGGCGTCGGTCATGTTGCTGTCGGAGGCGGAAACCAGGATCATGCCGTAGATCAGGGCTTCGTGTGCGGTAATCTTCTTGGCCATCAAGTCCTCTTTATCGATCTGTCGAAACGCGGATCGCCGGTCCGCGCTCCCTCATATGTCGCTGATTGTGTAAGATTTCCAGCGACGTTCGGCAAGCGCAAGCTCATGAACGGTCAACTCAGGGCCGCCGGGGATCGGGGCCGAACATGCCGCGCCCGCCGGCCTGTGCTTCGCCGGCCGCCTCTTCATAGGGTGAGCCGGGCTCGGCCCGCGCCCAGCCCTGATCAACCAGCCACGCCGCGATGTCCTCCTTGCCGAGCATGCAGCGGGCCGTCACGGCGCCCTCCCAGGCGGGATCAGAGATATCGCAATTGAGCGACCGGCCCCGCAGGAAACGCCGGAACTGGGTGGCGGCAATCTGTCCGCAGGGCCAGGCGGCGGCACCCGTGCCGCACAGCGCCGAAGGTTCCAAGGGGACTATGCCCTTCAGCGTCACACGGCCGCGCGTCGTCTCCATAATCCCGGCGGCAACAACGGCCGGCTTGGCGACGACCTGAAAGGCCGGGGCAGCTGGTTCCGGATTTCGGTTGGCCGGCGGGGCGGGCTGCTCTGGTGCGGCGGCGCGTGTCTCCGTCTTCGCCTGTGGTGCAGCGGGTTTGGAGGAGGCCGGCGCGGTGGCCGAAGCAGGATCGCCGGACAAGCGCTCCATCGGCGGGGGCGTCGCCGGCGAGGGCAAGGCGGGTGAACCGCCCGGTTTATCCGGCGCAGCGGCCGTGGCGGGCGGAGCCGTCTCGGCGACGATACGGGCCTGCCCCTTCTGCATCAGGATCACGGCGCCGAGAATGCCGGCAATGACCAGAAGCGCGAGGAACAGGAAGCGCAAGGCAAATTTTCCTATTGGCTGGCCCAGATGATCCGCGCCACCCATTCGATGTCGGTGAGATCGAAGGAGCGGTTCGGGTGATCGGGATTGAGCGACATGAGTTCGATATTGCGCGAGGTCTGGCGCTGCAGAACCTTGGCCATGACCTCGCCCTCGCGGGTCTTGACCACGACGCGGTCGCCGCGGCGCACCTGTGCGCCCGGCTCGACGATCAGCACGTCGCCGTCGCGGTAAAGCGGCATCATGCTTTCGCCCTGCACTTCCAGCGCATAGCAGCCAGCCTTGCGATCGGGTGCAGCCGGAAAATCGACCACATCCCAGCCCTGGCCCGCCGGAAACCCGCCATCGTCGAAAAAGCCGCCAGCACCCGCCTGCGCAAAACCCAAAAGCGGGATCGCCGATTGCTGTGGCGGGAACTGGCCCATCGGCATGCCATTGGGGCCGCCGCCCGGATTGAGGAGACCCATGAATTCGTCCAGCGTCGCACCGGTCGCCTCCAGAACCTTGGAGAGCGATTCGGTGGAGGGCCAGCGCAGACGCCCGTCCGGGCTCAGCCGCTTCGACTTGTTGAACGACGTGGGATCAAGCCCCGCCTTGCGCGCAAGGCCGGATGCGGAAAGATCGTATTTTTCAGCCAGGGCGTCGATCGCGCCCCAGATCGCGTCGTGTGAAATCATGGGTCATGCCGCTCGATAATCGCGCGGCCCGCGCGTCGTATACGCCAATGGCCGCAAGGCTTTCGAAAACCTTGCGCGACCTTAGCCAATCCGTACGCGTGAGTAAAGCGAACGAGGAATAAAATCCCATTCCGCTGCCGCAAATTGTCAGACCGGCTGCAATTGCCCCAGCTTCGACAGTTGAATGACAGCCTGGGTGCGGCTGTCGACATTGAGTTTCAGGAGAACGGCGGAGACATGCGCCTTGATGGTAGCCTCGGACACGCCGAGTTCGTAGGCGATCTGCTTGTTGAGCAGCCCTTCCGACAGCATGTTCAGCACCCGCACCTGCTGCGGCGTTAGCGTCTGCAGCCGGCTCAGGAGATCCCTGACATCGGTGTCCGTCTCTGCCCCCCGCGGGTCGTAGCCTTCCGGCTCGGCGATGCCGCCCTCGGCCACCTCGCGCACGGCCTCACGGATCTGATCGGCGCCCGAGGATTTGGGGATGAAGCCGGAGGCCCCGAGTTCGAAGACACGGCGCATGGTCTGCTGGTCTTCGCTGGCCGAACAGACGACAATGGCCAGCCCCGGAAACTCGGCGCGTAGCGACATGAGGCCCGTCAGCCCGTTCATGCCTGGCATGGAAAGGTCGAGCAGCAGCATGTCGATGTCGAGATTTTCCGACGCAGTCTTGCGGGCACTTTCGAAGTCGCCGGCTTCGAGGATTTGCGGCGCCGGCTGCATGCCGGACACAGCCTGCCGCAGCGCGCCGCGAAACAGCGGATGATCGTCCGCAATCAAGATCGTCAACACCGACGTCATTCCCAACCCCTCCCGGGTCATGTTTTCATACAACTCCGCCGCTCTCTCCCCGGCGGGCCGCGTGTTTTAGCAACATTATACACACGTTCAGGTCTTTTGCGGAAGAGCATTCCCCTCTTGGTTTTGATGATCCAGATCCTTGGCAATGCCCATGAAACGGCGCATGAATTTCTCCATGATCGAGAGACTGCGATCGACCTCGGCATCGCTCGGCAGATCACGTCCCTTGTTGCCGGCCTTGTTGCCGGCCGCAACCTGGCGTTCCAGCGCATCGACCCGGGCGTTCAGCGCAGCGATATCGGCGGCCGCTGGCGTATTGGCCGAGGCCGTCGCCGTCGGAGCGCAGGCGAGCTTGCCGACGTCGGGCTTGCACAACGTCATCTCGCCGGTTGCCGTATCGAGCCTGACGACACCGCCTTCGACGGGCTGCAGCTGATAGCGGCCTGCCGGCACATCATCTGCGAAGGTTGCGAACGGCGCGAGCGTGAGAAGGCCTGCGAGCAAAAAACGACTGGTCATGTCAATCTCCCCTTGCCTTTGCGGGTGGCTTCGCGCCAAGAGGTTTTCAACCAACCCGAGCCTTGCGGAAGCGTGTCATGGAAAAAGCAGTCTACAAGATCGTCGCCTCCGAAATATGGCAGGCCGCTCACGAGAAGGGTGTTTTCGAAGGGGCCGGAATCGATCTCAACGACGGCTTCATTCACCTGTCGACCGCCGCACAGTCGGTGAAGACCGCGGAACTTTATTTTGCGGGCCAGAAAGGGCTGACACTGGTCGCCGTCGACACCGCCAAGCTCGGTGACGCGCTGATCTTCGAGGCTTCGCGCGACAATGCGCTCTTCCCGCATCTTTACGGGGTCCTGCCGGTGTCGGCGGTCATCTGGGCGAAGCCGCTTCCGGTCGGCGCGGATGGCAAGCATGTCTTCCCGGAGTTCGTGGCATGAGTTTCCTTTCCCGCATCGGCCAGCAGGCGCTTTTCAGCTTCGACCCAGAAACGGCACATGGGCTTTCCATCACGGCGCTGAAGACGGGGCTCCTTCCCGCCTGCCGGGTCGCGCCGGACGCACGGCTGAGGCAAGTGATCGCGGGGCTCACCTTCGACAATCCGCTCGGCATGGCGGCGGGCTATGACAAGAATGCGGACGTGCCGGCGGAGCTGGTGCGCCTTGGTTTCGGCTTTGCGGAGGTTGGCACGCTGACGCCGCGCCAGCAGGCGGGCAATCCAAAGCCGCGCCTCTTCCGGCTTGTTGCCGACCGCGCCGTCATCAACCGGATGGGCTTCAATAATGAAGGGCATGCGGCGGCGCTCGAACGGCTGAAGCGGCTGCCGAACACGCTGATGGTGGGCGTCAATATCGGCGCGAACAAGGACAGCGAAGACCGCATAGCCGATTATGTGGCGGGCATTCGCAGCTTCTATTCGGTCGCGCGCTATTTCACCGCCAATGTCTCCTCGCCCAACACGCCGGGCCTCAGAAACCTGCAGGACCGGGAAAGCCTTGATGCGCTTCTGACAGCCGTGCTCGCCGCGCGCGACGAAGAGGCGGCGAAGGCGGGCGGCGCGAAAGTGCCGGTCTTCCTGAAGATCGCGCCAGACATGAGCGAGGGCGGGCTGGATGACATTGCCGAGGTGTCGCTCGCGCGCGGGCTCGACGGGCTGATCGTGTCGAATACGACCATTGGCCGCAACGGTCTGACCGACAAGCGCCAGGCCGGCGAGGCCGGCGGGCTTTCCGGCCGGCCGCTCTTTGCGCTTTCCACCGCGGTTCTTGCCAGGATGCGCCAGCGCGTCGGCAAAGGCCTGCCTCTGATCGGGGCCGGCGGCGTCGAGTCGGCCGAAACGACGGCGGAAAAAATCCGCGCGGGTGCCGATCTGGTGCAGCTCTATTCCTGCATGGTCTATGAAGGGCCGGAACTGGCGACCCGCATCGTCAAGGGGTTGTCGAGCCTCTGTGACCGGGAAAAGCTTGGCTCGATCCGCGACCTGCGGGACAGCCGCGTCGCCCATTGGGCGAGCCAGCCGCTCGGTTAATATCCGGCTTCACGCAGCGAACATCTTTCTCGCCTTGCCCGGCAGGATCGCGGCGAGCGTGATGCCGCGCATCAGCAGGAAGAGATTGAGGGCTGCCCAGAGGCCGTGATTACCGAAATAGTGCGGCAGCACGAAGATCGCGACGAGATAGGCCAGAAACGAGATGATCATCATGTTGCGCATCTCCGCCGACCACGCCGTGCCCATGAAGACGCCGTCCATCTGGAAAGCGAGCGCGCCGGTCAAGGCTGTCAGCGCCATCCAGAAAACATAGAGCCCGGCTTCGGCGCGGACATCCGCAGCGCTGGTCAGGAAGGCAATCGCGTGGTTTCCACCGAACAACATCGCCACCGCCAGAAGTGCAGCAAGCCCAAGGGACCAGACGAGCGTCATTCGCACGGCATCGCGGAAAGCCTGCCGATCGCCCGCTCCGAGCGAGCGGCCGCAGATCTGCTCCGCAGCCGCCGCCATGCCGTCGAGGAAGAAGGATGTGACCATGAAGAAGTTCATGAGGATGCCGTTGGCGGCAAGCGTCACGGTGCCGAGTTCCGCGCCGATGCGCGCCATAATCAGGAATGAGCCCGTCAGCAGCAGCGTGCGGATCATGATGTCGCGGTTGACGGCGAAGAGCGCCTTGAGCTTCTCGACCGCGAAGACGGTGCGCCAGTCGGTGCCAAGATCCACGCGGCGAAAGCCGGAAAAGGCGAAGGCGAGACCCACCAGCGCCGTGACGACTTCTGCCGTGAACGTTGCCCAGGCCACGCCCGACACGCCATAGCCGAACCACAGGCCGAGCGTGATCGATAGCAGGATATTGATCCCGTTCAGCAGCGTCTGGAGAAAGAGCCCGACGCCGGCCCTGCCGCGGCCCAGAACGAAACCAAGAAGACAGTCGTTGATGAGGTGCGCGGGCGCGGACAGGATGCGGATGGCGAAATAGGTCGAGGCCACCGTGGCGGCGGCAGGTTCGGGCGAGAGAATGGCAAGGCCGGCGGCGAGGATCGGCGAGGCCAGCGCCAGCAGCAGGAAGCCGGCAACAAGGCTGCTGGCGGCGGCGCGGAAAAAGACCGCCCGCTCTTCCGCCTGATCCATTCGCCCGAAGGCCTGTGCAGTGAGCGCCGTGGTCGCGGTGCGGAAAAAGCCGGTGAAGGAGAAGAGGAAATCGAAAAGCACGGCGGCGATGCCGATACCGGCCAGATCGGCCGCCACACCCGTCTGGCCGACGACCGCCGTATCCGTCAGCCCGAGAAGCGGCGTCGAGACAAAGCCGAGCGTCATCGGCACGGCAATCGAGAGCACAAGGCGATGGGTGACGCGGAAGGCGCGGTCGTGCTGGGCAAGGGTCATGCGGAGGTCCGGCCGTAGGTCGAGAATTACGCGACTCCCGGGACGGAATCGCTTCAGTTCGACAGAACCATGGACCAGAAGGGACGGTTATCGGAAGCGCTATTTTGTGAAACCGCAACGCCGAGGCCTTTGTAAGGGCCGAGCATGTTCTTCAGGTGCTTGGGCGAATGGACCCAGGCCTGGAAGGCACGTTCTGCCGTCTCCTGGCCGGTGGCAATGTTTTCGGCAGCCTGGAGGCGTACGCCCATGCGCTTCATGCGCGAGGTGAAATCATCTTCAGATTTCAGCTCATGATTCATTTCGCCGGCCTTTGCCATGCGGTTTGCCTGATCGGTCGCCGCGGCGATGGCGGCCTTGTCGGCGACCAGAGGTGGCAGTTTCTTCGACGCGCGCAGCTTGTTGATCAACGGCAGAACGGTCTTGGTATAATCGTTGGAATTGCCGGGCTCCGGCTCCAGAACGGTCACCGTCGTGCAGCCGGACAGCAGCGCCAGGCCAAGGCCGGCCACGGCTGCGCGGCGGGTGAGCAGGGGAAGATCAAGACTTTCGGCAGACATCAGCGGCGGTAGCTCATCAGGCGCAGGATAATGAAGGCGGGGATGACGACGACGGCGCCGAGCAGGAAATAATCGCCCACTTCGCCGAAGGCACGGAAACCGGTGCGCCAGAGATTGGTGATGAAATCGCGGATCCAGTGCAGGATATCCATCGGATACCAGCCGAAGGAGCGCATCACGAAGCCGACAATGACGGAAACCACGACCAGCTTGACAATGAGACGGCCGGGGCTGTCGCCCAACATCCGGTTCATGGATTCGCTCATGTGGTCCTCATCCTGTTCGACGGCCCGATGCCGTATTGTCGCGGTTTAGATCAGAGATAGGGTCCGAATCATGGCGGCGGCAAGAGGCTGCGTAAAATTCGCTTGATCGCGCCGGCGCAAAGGCAATATTGCGCGCAAACGCAACCGGAAATGCCCGACATGACTGCCAAGCACCTCACCTCCGGCGACCTCATCGCCGACCGGCGCGCCGACTATGCCCGCATGCTGGCCTCCGGCGGCGATATGCAAGCAGCTGCCGAGCTGATGGAGCAGGCGCTGGAAATTACGCCCCAATGGGGTGCCGGCTGGTTTCTGCTGGGCGAATATCGCGAGAAGGCGGGGCTCACACCCGCCGCCATCGAGGCCTATCGGCAGGTTCTCGAACGCAACAAGGACGATGTGTTCGGCGCAGGCCTCAAGCTCTCCATTCTCGGCGACCGGGCGCAGCCGGCAACGCCGCCGGTCGCCTATGTCGAGCAGCTGTTCGATGATTATGCCGATCGGTTCGAAACGGCGCTTGTCGAGAAGCTCGACTACAAGGTGCCGGGCAGGCTCGCTGCGCTGATTGCGGCCAGGGCGCGCGCGCATTACGCCCGCGCCATCGACCTCGGCTGTGGCACCGGACTGATGGGCGTCGAGTTGCGCGCCCATGTCGATCATCTGGAAGGCTATGACCTCTCCGCCAACATGCTGGCGAAGGCGGAGGAAAAGCGGCTTTACGATCATCTCGATCAGGCCGACCTGTCGCTTGGAACGGGCGAGACGCGGTTGTTCGGGCCGGAGCTTGTCCCCGGCCGCGCCGATCTGGTCGCGGCGGCCGATGTGCTGATGTATCTGGGTGATCTCGCGCCGGTTTTCCGGCTTTCCGCATCCTTGTTGGCCGAGCACGGACACTTCGCCTTCTCGGTCGAACATTGGACCGGCGACGGCGAGGATTTTCGCCTGCAGCCGTCGCTGCGCTACGCCCATTCGCCGGCCTATGTCGAGGGGCTGCTCGCCGCCCATGGCTTTGCGCTTCTGGGCTTGGAGAAACTCGTCATCCGCATGGATGGCGGGGCGCCAGTTCACGGAATTCTGTTCATTGCCGAAAAGCGTGCTCTCGCGTAATTTTGTTGCGTTGCAGCATCGAAATAGGTCAGCAATGCTTACATATTTTCGTTGCGAAATTTTCGCCGTTTGAGACAATCACGCTCGGGAGGATGGGCTTGGTTTTTGCTGGAGAGCGGCGTGGCGAATATTTCCGATGTGTTTTCGCATTTCAGCGGTCGTTCCGACCGTCATTCGCTTTTCGAGGATGCGCAGGGCATTCTGGCCGGGGCGCTGATTGCTTCGCTCGGCCTCTTCTTCATGGGCAAGGCGCATCTGGTGACGAGCGGCATGGCGGGTGCGGCCTTCCTTCTGCATTACGCCTCGGGCCTGTCCTTCGGCCTGCTGTTCTTTCTCATCAATCTGCCCTTTTACATCCTCTCCTTCCTGCGCATGGGGCTTGCCTTCACGCTGAAGAGCTTTGCGGCGGTAGCCATCACCTCGGCGCTGGTCGATGTGCAGAGCCGCTACCTGACGATCGGCGAGATCAATCCCTTCTGGGCGGCTCTCATCGGCGGACTGCTTCTCGGCTTCGGCCTGCTGGCGCTCTATCGCCACCGCGCGAGCCTCGGCGGCATCGGCATTCTGGCGGTCTATGTGCAGGACCGGACCCGCTTTCGCGCCGGTCAGGTGCAGATGGCGTTCGACACGATCGTTCTCGCGCTCGCCTTTCTCGCCGCGCCGCTGGCGATCGTTCTTGCTTCCGTGCTCGGCGCCGTCATATTGAATGTCTTCGTGATGGTGAACCACCGCTCCGACCGCTACAGCGTACTCCGGTGAGCGGACAACGAGCGGACCACACATGACCACGGCAGCACCGGGCAAGACCTTTTCCGACTATCTGAAATCGACGAGCGAAAAGCATTCCCTGCTGGAAGATGCCCAAGGGGTGGCCTCCGGCGCGATGCTCGCTTCGCTGGGTGTGCTTCTACTGTCTTCCGCCGGATTGCTGACCGGCGGCACGGCGGGCGTTGCCTTCCTGCTGCATTATGCCACCGGCTATTCCTTCGGCGTGGTCTTCTTCATCGTCAATCTGCCCTTCTATTATCTCGCCTGGACGCGTCTCGGATGGGCTTTCACGCTGAAGACATTCGCCACGGTGGCGGCGACATCGGCGCTGTCCATCGTTCTGCCGCGGCTCATACCCATCGGTCAGATCGATCCGCTGGCGGGCGCCCTTTTCGGTGGGTTGCTGGTCGGAACGGCGATGCTCGCGCTGTTTCGCCATCGCGCCAGCCTCGGAGGCTTCGGCGTTCTGGCGCTCTATCTGCAGGAAAAGCTGGGCTGGAAGGCGGGTCTGGTGCAGCTCGGTTTCGATTGCTGCGTGCTGTTCTTCTCGTTCTTCGTCGCCACCCCCTTCATCATCGTCTGCTCGATCATCGGGGCCGTGGTTCTGAACATGGTGCTTGCGATCAACCACCGGCGCGACCGTTACATCGCGATGTGAAGGCCCGCTTGCCGGCGCAAATTCCGGACGCGAGACCGGTTTCCACGTGCGCTGCAATTGCTTCAGTAAAGCCCCGGCGGGAAATATTTCACGAATAGCTCGTTGAGCTTGCCGCTTCGGGCGAGTTCGAGAAGCCCGTGGTCGAAAGCGGCGGCCAGGGGCTCGTCCGGACGCGTCATGATCGTCATGCCCTCGCCGAGAAAGTGGCCGGAATAGAAGGGGCCGCCGCGAAAAGCGCAGCAATTGTCCGCCTCGCCGCTGGCCGACCAGAAGGCCAGCGCCAGCCCCTCCCCGAAGACCGTATCCACCTCGCCCGCCTTCAGCGCCTTCAGCATGGCGGCGCGGTCGTCGTAAAGCACCGGGTTCAGATTCGGAAAATAAGCCTTCAGCATGGCCTGATGCGCCGTATCCTTCACGACGCCGACCTTGCCGGCTGCAAGCTTCATCGGCGTGACCGCCTCGCCGGCCGCCTTCTTCATCGACAGGAAGCGCGCGGAAAGCTGGAGATAGGGCCTGGAGAAATCGAATTTCGTCCGCAGGTCCGGCGTCACGGAAATGCCGGCAATGACCGCATCGCCCGCGCGGTTTTCCAGCGCCGTCTGCAACTCGTCGAAGGGCAGAGCCTGGATCTGACATTTGGCCGTCACGCCCAGCGTCTCGCACAGTTCGCGGGCGAGATCGACATTGAAGCCGGAAAGCCGGCCTTCGGCATCGAGAAATTCAAAGGGCGGAAAATCGAGCGTGGTGAGAAAGCGGATGCGCGGCACGTTGCTGATGTCCGGCATGGCGCGGTGCTCGCGCTTGTCAAAGGTCAGCAGCGGGCCGTGGCTATCCGCCGCCCTTGCCGGATCAACATGAATAGCCAGCAATAGAAACAGCAAAAACCCCATGATTCCCATGGATGCAGCGCCTTTGCCATTCGTTACCATACGCTTCAAATTCTCTATGTTTCATCAATTTTCGATAGATACCAAAGGTGGTTTATCAAAGTCATGTGCGCGGGAGAATATTCCAATTCCGGAAATCTGGATAATTCCGCCACACCGCCGGCCTTCACGGCCGATCTTTCCAATCAGGACGCCTCCGGTACGCCACCTTTGCCCGACGAGGCGCGATTTTTTCTGGCATTGGGGATCGGCAAGCCGGCGCTGGTCGCCGCCTTTCTGAAGGCACGGCAGCACGGCACGACGATCGAGCGCGAGCTGATCGCCGAGGGCGTCCTCGATCCGCATATCTTTTACGAGGCGATGGCCGAGTTTCTGGGGCTGCCCTATCTGGACACCATCAATCCCGCCAATGTCTTTCTGACCGAGACGATCGACACGCAGCTTGCCGGCGGGCCGCTGCTGCGCCTGAGCCGCCCTTCCCTGCCGGCCATGCTTGTGATGGCCCCGGAAGCACGGCATGCGCTGACACTGCGCGACCGGATTTCGTCATCGCCCGATATGCGCACGGGGCTTGCCGTTGCCGCGCCGCAAACTATCCGCGACGCCATCTGGCAAGCCAACAGCCACGCGCGGATCGAAGCGGTCAGTTGCCGCCTTTTCGGTGACGCGCCGGCCTTCAGCGCCCGGGTGGTCGTCTCGGGATGGCAGGGCTATGCGCTGGGCGCATTTTCCGTCAGCCTTCCGCTCGCGGTCCTTGCCTGGCCGGAGCTGGCGCTGTTTCTGATGCATATCGGGTTGAGCATGATCTATCTGCTGGCCATCGGGTTTCGCGCAGCGGCCCTTCGGTTCGGGGCGAAGGAGGCCAGCAGGCTGCCCGCCGTTCCGGCGGCACCCCAGGACGCGCCGCTGCCGGTCTATACGGTGCTGGTTGCGGCGTATCACGAGGCGCATATGGCGCCGCAGATCATCGCCGCGCTCGACCGACTGGACTGGCCGAAATCGCTGCTCGACATCAAGATCGTCTGCGAGGCGGATGACCGGGCCACCATTGCGGCCATGCGCGAACATGCGAGGAGCGCGCATTACGAAGTCGTTGAAGTGCCGCCGCAGGGCCCGCGCACCAAGCCAAAGGCGCTCGATTATGCACTTTGCGGCGCGCGCGGCGACTACGTCGTCATTTTCGATGCCGAGGACAGGCCGCATCCGCGGCAATTGCGCGAGGCTCATGCCCGCTTCCTGGCCGGGCCGCAGACTCTCGGCTGCCTGCAGGCCCCTCTCACCATTTCCAATGCGGGTGCGAGCCGGATCGCAGCGCTGTTCGCGCTGGAATATGCCGGCCAGTTTCGCAGCCTTCTGCCGCTACTTGCCCGTCTCGGCCTGCCGATGCCACTGGGCGGCACCTCCAATCATTTCCGCCGCGCCGCGCTGGAAGCCGCCGGCGCATGGGATCCGTTCAACGTCACCGAAGATGCCGATCTGGGCATTCGTCTGCATCGCATGGGCTATCGCTGCGGCGTGCTGCGGCTGGCGACGCTGGAGGATGCACCGACGGAATGGCCGGTCTGGCGGGCGCAGCGCTCACGCTGGTTCAAGGGCTGGCTGCAGACCATGCTGGTCCATTTCCGCGCGCCCTTGAGGCTTTACGCGGAGATCGGCGCAGCCGGCCTCATCGCGCTATTCCTGACGACCGGCGGCATGCTGTTTTCAGCCTTGGCTCATCCGCTGCTTGCGGTCTTCATCCTGCGCTCGATCTGGCTCTTCGCCAGCGGCACCTGGCTCGCCGTGGGACTGGCGGAGCAGGTTCTCTTCGGGATCGATATTGCCAATATCATCGGCAGCTATTGTCTCTTCGCGCTTCTGGGGCGCAAACCGATGAGCGCAGAGGAACGTGCGGCCGTCGGCCGGCCCTGGGTCGAGATCCCGGCTTACTGGATCATGCTGTCGGTAGCGGCGTGGAAAGCCATGTTTGAAGTGTCGTCCAATCCGTTCCTTTGGCGAAAAACCCCGCACACACCCTCCGTCGCCTCGTCAAAAGAGGCCGGCAACCTGCGCCAGCAGGAGGAAATTGAGGCAAAGAACAACGGTCGCACCGACCGCGCCCAACACACGAATGGACATTCCGTTCACATAGTCACCCATGATGCTGCGCTTTGAGGTGAAGTGCAGCAGCGCCAGCATGGGGATCGGCAGGGCGATCGACAGGATGACCTGACTGACCACCAGCGCCTTGGTCGAATCCACACCCATCAACACGACGGCGAAGGCCGGAACCATGGTGACGAGACGGCGCACCAGAAGCGGAATGCGGAAGCCGACAAAGCCCTGCATGATCACCTGCCCCGCCATGGTTCCGACGACCGAGGACGAAACGCCCGAGGCAATCAGCGACACGAGGAAGACCGAGGCCGCGGCACCGCCGAGAAGCGGCGTCAGCGTGTGATAGGCTGTCTCGATCTCGGCGACTTCCGAATGACCGAGATGGAAAGCGGCCGCAGCCATGATCACCATCGCCATGTTGACGAGGCCGGCGGCGGCGAGCGCAATCACCACTTCCCTGTTCGAAAAACGGACCAGCATGCGCCGTTCGCGGTCGTTCGCCGGGCGGATGCGGTCCTGCGTCAGCCCCGAATGCAGAAACACCGCATGCGGCATCACCGTGGCGCCGACGATGCCGACGGCAATCATCAGGGCATTGGTGTCCGGGAGCCTGGGTGTCGTAAGCCCCTGGGCGACACTGCCCCACTCGACCGGGGCGATCAGCATTTCAATGAGATAGCTGAGGCTGATGACGGCCACGAAGGCGCCGATGAGGATTTCCATGCGGCGGAAACCGCCCTGTTCCATGATGAGGATCAGATAGGTTATGATGGCCGTCACCACCATGCCGGCCAGAAGCGGCATGCCGAAGATCAGCGAAAGGCCGATCGCGCCGCCCAGAAATTCGGCCAGATCCGTCGCCATGGCCGCGATCTCGCTGACGGCCCACATCGCATAGACCATCGGCTTCGGATATTGCTCGCGGCACATTTCGGCAAGGTTCATGCCGGTGACGATGCCGAGCTTGGCGGAGAGCGCCTGAAACAGCATGGCAATGAGGTTTGCCGCCAGCAGCACCCAGAGCAGTGCATAGCCGTAACCTGCCCCCGCCTGGATATTCGTGGCGAAATTGCCGGGGTCCATATAGGCGATCGAAGCAATGACCGCCGGGCCGAAAAAGGGGAGAAAGGCCCGTATCCCGGTCCTGCGGCCATCCAGCGCATCGCGCATGGCTTGCTCGTGCCGCGAGGCCATCGTGGAGCCGCTTGCCATCTGCATTTCATCGCGCAACATACCGTCGTTCCAATATTTATAGCAGGTGCTATAATAATTAGCTTATGACAAGTTGCTGTCAATAAGGCTTGCCTACAAAATTTCCGCTTGCCGCCGACGCGCAACGCGTTCAGAAAGCCCGCAGTCGCTGCACATCATGGCAGGCGGGTACGGCTAGGCGGGGCATGGCAAAACGCAAATCGACAGAGACGGAAGACACGCTGGCAACGCCCGGAACGCGCGCTGCGGCCTTTCAGCAGGCGCGCGATGCCCGGCGCTCGGAGCTTCTGGAAGATTATGTCGAGCTGATCGATGAGCTGGTGCGCGCCACCGGCGAGGCCAGACAGGTCGACATCGCCGCCTATCTGGGCGTGGCACAACCCACCGTCGCGCGTATGCTGAACCGCCTTTCCGACGCCGGCCTCATCGAAAAGCGTCCCTATCGCGGCATTTTTCTGAGCGAAGCGGGAATGAAGCTTGCCGAGGAGGGCCGCGAGCGCCACGCCATCGTCGAGACATTCCTCATCGATATCGGCATCGATCCCGAGATCGCCAGCTGCGACGCCGAAGGCATCGAGCATCACGTGAGCCGCGAAACGCTCGCAGCCTTCAAGGCCTATTCCACGGCCAAGCGCGAAAAATAATCAGCGAAATCAGAAGAAGCTGGAGCGGGTGAAGGGAATCGAACCCTCGTATTCAGCTTGGGAAGCTGCTGCTCTACCATTGAGCTACACCCGCTTGTGAGACCATCCGGCCACGCCCGCACAAATCCAACACTCGGCCTCTTTTGTCAAGCGAAGCCTGGACAGGCAAATGTGGGTTCGAAGCACGATTTGGACACTTGCGCACCGATGACCGTCGAACGGGACACAAGGCCTGCACGGGCTCGACTGGGCTGATCTGGGGCAGATGCCTGGTCTTCGGACCGACCCGAACTTAATTCAAATAATTCTTAAATAAGATTTCTAATAGATAATCTTAGATTTTGATGTGATCTTGAACCCGTTTCTTCCCAGGGATGTCACTATGTTTCATTTCATGACCAATTGCGGAGAAACCACATTGCCTTCGCACACGCTCCGGCTCTATATGGCGAACCTTGAAAACTTCTGATCATCATCAACTTTCCAATCCGGATTCGGCCGACCGCCATGGCCAACGCGACCTATCTTCTTGCCGTGAATTTTTCCATTGGCTTGGCATTTTCGCTTGCATTTGTAGGCATTGCCCGGTCGCAACGCGTCTCCATGGGATATTGGTGCGCCTCCGGCTTCCTCTTCGCCTCCTCGGCCGCCAGCGTTGAAACGCTGGCCCCGCACACCGCAATGCCGGCGCTGATCTCCTTCCTGTCGTTTTCCTGCCTCCTCACGGCATTGACCATGGTGACGGCTGGGTTGTTGCGGAACTTCACGGCGTCTTCGCTGTGGCCGTTACTTGGGCTCTACTTGAGCTTGGAAGTGGCGTTCCCTTTCGTTGTGACAGGTGCCAAAAGAGACTCCCTTTTTCATGCCTTTTCCTATCAGACGCCCTTTGCGATCATGACGGCACTGGGCGGCGCGGCGATCCTGTCCGGAAAAAAGTCGCGCAAGACGATTCCCGAGCGGTTTCTCGCCGCCGTGCTGTTCCTGACGTCGGCACAGTTTCTCTTCAAGGCCTGCCTTGCGCATGCGATTGGCACCGGCAGCAGCGTGCAAACCTATGCGTTCAGCAGCTACGCCCAGTATTCGCAGACAATTTCTGCCATCCTGTCCATTCTGCTCGGCGTCAGCCTGATGATGGTCGTGATGGAGGAGAGCAATTCGCGTACCCGCCATACGCTGCTGCGGGACCATCTCTCGGGCCTCTGGACCCGCCGCGCCTTTTTCGAACACAGCGAGGCCGCGTTGAAACGCAAGACGGGAACAGGAACCCCCGTCGTCATCCTGTGCGATCTTGATCATTTCAAACGGATCAACGACACCTATGGCCATGCGGTGGGCGACGAGGTCATCAGCGTCTTTGCCGCCTGTCTGGAAGCTGCCGGCGGCGACGTGTGCGGACGGCTCGGTGGCGAGGAGTTCGCGGCGCTCAGCCTGAACAGCAACGCTTCGCTCGCCCAGCTTCATGTCGAAGCGGTGCGCGCCCGATTGCTGAATGCGGAGTTCCGGCAAGAGCAACTGAGGCCCACGGCTAGCTTCGGCATTGCCGTGATGGAGCCCGGCGAAACCCTGTCCGAGGCGATCAACCGGGCCGACGCCGCCCTTTACGAAGCCAAGTCGCGCGGTCGCAACACATTTGTCTTTTCGAGGAACGAGAAGGACATCGCCTCCATCCTGCGCGAGGCGCTGCTGCGCCGCTAGGATATTTCAGGCGCAACCGGAATCACCTGAAACCATCTATCCATTTGTTTTCAAATAATTTTTGACGGAAAAACCGTTACACGCTTTCCTCAAATTGCTTTGCGGTCAAGACACGGTTTGTGGGATTGTCTGCAGGACTTGCTTCCTCTCCGGGCGTCAGAAAGGCATGCGAATACTCTATCGTTTGGCCGCAACCGTCACCTGCGCACAAAGCCCGCCCAGCGCTTCGTCGTTCTGCAATGTGAATTCCATGCCGTAGACGGTTGCGATTTCGCGCACGATGGAGAGGCCGAGGCCTGCGCCGGGTTTTGCGCCCGGCTTGGCGCTGTCCAGCCGCCAGCCGCGCCGGGTCAGATTGGCAATTTCTGCGGGCGGCACACCCGGACCGTCATCGGCGACGCGCAACCATATCGCCGCCTCGTCCCTCCCCCATTCGACCACAACGCGGGACTTTGCCCATTTCGCAGCGTTTTCGATCAGATTGCCGGCGATCTCGCGGAAATCGCCCGGATCGACGGGAGCCGTGAGCGTCACGGCGCCCTCGACGGCGAATGCGATGCCCTCGCCCGCCGGTGTCCGGCTCACCGTGCGGATCACATCGCCCACGAGTTTCGCGATGTGGCTGTCACCACCGCGAAGATCCGGGCTCGCGGCAATGCGGGCGAGCGCCAGTTCGCGCTCGACATGGGCACGCATGGTTGCGGCGAGATGATCGAGCTCATCGGCCAGCGCCGTTTCGCCTCGCTCACGCAGGGTCAGCGCGTCGTTCGACAGAACCGTCAGCGGGGTTCGAAGACCGTGCGCCAGATCGGCGGCGCGGCGGCGGGCCTTCTCGATCATCGAGCCTTGCGTTTCGAGAAGCTGGTTCATCGCCGTCACGGTCGACTGGAACTCGGCCGGATAATCGCCCGTAAGCCGTGTATCGCGGCGTTCGCGGATGCGGTCTATGCCTTCGTTGAGCGATGACAGCGGGCGCAGGCCGAAGGCGAGCTGAGCGATCGAGGCCCCGACGAGAAAGAGCCCGAGCGCGGCCAAGGCCGGCGCAATGTCGCGGACGAACCCGTTGCGAGCTTCCTCCAGGGCGCGGCCATTGATGGCGACGGCGATGCGGATCGCCCGCTGGCCGTCGGGCGCGGCGACTCGGACCTGCCTTTCGAGCACGATCAGCGTCAGATTTTCAGGTCCTGGCAGGAGGTAGTGATGCACCGTGCCATCCGTATGCGTGTCCGCCGGCAGATCGAGCGCCGTATCGAAGAGCGAGACGGAGCGCAGCGTCTGGCCGTTTGCGTCATCGACGATCTGCCAGTAGAGGCCGCCATAAGGCACGGCGAAGCGCGGATCGAGAGGGCCCGACGGGCGGTTCAGCCGGCCTGCGACATCGAAGTTCAATGCGCCGGCGAGCGTATTGATCTGGTTCGTCAGCTCCAGATCGATGCGCTTGCGGATGTTGCTGGAAAACAGCGAGACGAGCAGCGCCGCCGTCAGCGCCAGCGCCAGGCCGACTGTCAGCGCGGAAAGCACGAGGAAGCGGCCGCGGATGGAGGTCAGCCATTTCATCCGCCGCCTCATGACGCATTGGCCTCGGCGGGCGCGATGCGATAGCCGTAGCCGCGCCGTGTTTCGATGAGGTCGCGGCCAAGCTTGCGGCGCAGCCTTCCGATCAGCACCTCGACCGAATTGCTCTCGCGCTCGAAATCCTGCGCATAGAGCTGCTCGGTCAGTTCCAGCTGGGTGACGTGGCGATCGCGGTTTTGCAGGAGATGGTGCAGGCAGCGGTATTCGAGCGGCGTCAGATCGACCGGCAGGCCGGCAAGCGTGACCTGCCTCGTGCGCGGATCGAGCGAAACCTCGCCAACACTCAGGACAGGATTGGCCTGACCGGCAGAGCGGCGCAGGATCGCGCGCAGTCGCGCCAGAACTTCGGCCACCTGGAAGGGCTTGGCGAGATAGTCGTCGGCGCCGGCATCGATGCCCTCGACCCGCTCTTCCCAGTTTCCGCGCGCCGTCAGGATCAGCACGGGCAGCGCCCTGCCCGCCTTGCGCCATCGCTTCAGGATCGTCATGCCGTCCATCAGCGGCAGGCCGAGATCGAGAATGGCGGCGGCGAAGTCCTCGCTGTCGCCGGCATACCAGCCGGATTCGCCGTCGCGCTCATGCGAAACCACATAGCCGGCGCGTTCCAGATGGGCGATCAGGTCACGGGCAATCAGCGGATCGTCTTCGACGAGAAGAATGCGCATCATTCGTTCTCGGTCTTGAGAACACGGCCGGTGGCGGCGTCCATGTCGATTTCGACAAGGCGGCCGTCAGACTGGAGCACCTTGAACTCATAAGTGAACGACCCGTGCTTCAGATGCGGCTCAATGCGGACGATATCGCCGGGAAAGCGGCGGCTGACGATCGCCTTCAGGTCGGAAAGCGGCTTGATCTCGCCGGCCTCGACCGCGCGATGGATGGCATTCAGCGTGTCGTCGTCGTCGCTGTCACGATCGCCATCGGCAAGCGCCTGCATGCCGCCAAGGGCGAGCGCAAGGATGACGGAGAGAAGGACGGGGACAGGGTGACGCATGTTTGGAAACTAGCATGGGGAAGCTGAAATTTCGCTGACATTTTCCGTCAGCCATCGCTCAGGTCGTGGGCAGTAGTGTTGCTCTCAACGGTCGGACACAGGGTCCTGACCGGAACACAGGAGCAAGACACCATGAAGAAACTCATCCTCGCCGCCACTCTACTTTCCGCACTCGCCGGCGTTGCGCATGCCGAAAGCGAAAACACGAAGTGCGACGTGCCGAAGGACAAGTGGATGAGCGAAGACGCCATGAAGGCCAAGGCGAAGGAACTCGGCCTCGACGTCCGCAAGATCAAGGTCGAGAACGGCTGCTACGAAGTTTACGCCATCGACGCCAAGGGCAAGAAGGTCGAGCAGATCTTCAACCCGGAAACTGGCGCACAGGTCGGCGCGGAAGGCAACAACTGATGGCGGAGGTCTCGCTTGAAGGCCGGGAGATCATTCCCGGCCAACGCGGCGAAAGGATCAAGGTGTGGGATCCGCTAGTGCGGATCTTCCACTGGTCGCTCGTCGCGCTCTTCACCTTTTCCTTCTTCACGGGTGACGAATGGAAATATGCCCATATCCGCTCGGGCTATGCGATCGGCATTCTGCTGGCGATCCGCATCCTCTGGGGTATTGTTGGAACCCATCATGCCCGGTTCGTCAGCTTCATCTATGCGCCGCGCACGATCCTGACTTTCCTGAAGGACAGCCTGTCGATGAAGGCAAAGCGCTATGTGGGTCACAATCCCGCCGGCGGCGCCATGGTTCTATTGCTGATCCTGATGATCTCCGGCATCGTGACCACCGGCTATATGATGACCACGGACACGTTCTGGGGCATCGAATGGGTTGAGGATGTGCACAAGACGCTAGTCTATTCGACGCTCGGCCTCATTGTCCTGCATGTCGCCGGTGTCGCCCTGGCGAGCCTTGAACATCGCGAAAATCTCGTTCGCGCCATGATCACCGGCTGGAAGCGGCGATAAGGTCGCGAAGCGGGATTTCCTGCGAGCCCGGACGGGCTCGCTGCATGCTTTCCTCGCCGTCCATCGTCGCAGAAATGTTTCCGCCGGCGGCGTTGAAGGCACTCACACATTGTCTATGACATATGCGTTTTCAACGCCCACGAAGGGCCCGTTTGGAGGACGCATAAGCTCATGAAACAGATCGTCGAAATCGGACTTCTCGCCGCTCTCGCCGCCACGTCCATCGCCGGTAGCGCGCTGGCAGGCGACAAGTGGGGCGCTTTTGCCGTCGATACCGCAGACAAGACAAAGGCGCCCTATTACGGTGTCGGCGGCGGCGACACGGAAAAGGAAGCCTCCGAATATGCCATGAAATTCTGCAAGGAAGCCGGCGGCAAGGAATGCACGCTCGCCGTGACCTACGAACAGTGCGGCGCTCTTTCGTCAAACGGCAAGTCGCTCTGGTGGGGCAAGGCGCCGAGCCAGAAGGAGGCCGAAGCCCAGGCGCTTCAGGGCTGCAATGGCAGCGACTGCAAGATCGTCTCCTCCGACTGCAACTGATGATCAAAACAGAAGCGGCGCCCGTTCGATCCGGCGCCGCTTTCGGGGTGGCTGTCTCGCTCAGGCCTCGAGCGGATCTTCGCCGAAACGGTTCGGGCCCGTCGTGCCCTTCAGGAAATAGGCTTCGATCAAAAACCAGATCGGGCCGATCAGCGGGATCAGCTGAATCAGGATGAACCAGCCGGACCGGTCGCGGTCATGCACGCGCTTGACGGCAACGGCCAGACCCGACCAAACGGCAAAGACCAGATAGCCAAAACCGACGACGAGATAGGGGATGGATGCCGCGCCTTCGACATGAAAGGTTCCGTCCTCGCCCACCGAGCCGGGAATGATCTGCCAGAGGATCGTCATGACGATGCCGACAGCCGCAGCGGCCAGCAGATGAATCAAAAATGCGAACCAGATCTTCTTGCGATTGATGCGTCCCTGAAATGAAAAAAGAAGCTCTTTCATAGTCCCTCTCCGTTGAAAAAGTTTCCGAATCCCTAATACGGGACCGACGATTGTCAACGAAGCGGAGACAATCGTCTTAGAAATGTTCCCATTTGGAGAGCAAGTGAGCAGGCCGCATGACACGGCTTGGGCAGGCGCCCAAGCGTCCGGTCAACTCCTGAAATGCTTCGAAAGCTTCAGGCCCTGCGCCTGATAATTGGAACCGACGCCCGAGCCATAGAGCGCCTGAGGTTGCTCAAGCATATGCTCATAGACAAGGCGACCGACGATCTGGCCGTGTTCGAGGATGAAGGGCACCTCGTGGCTGCGCACTTCGAGCACCGCGCGCGAGCCCTTGCCACCGGCGGCAGCATGGCCAAAACCGGGATCGAAAAAACCGGCATAGTGGACGCGGAACTCGCCGACCAGCGGATCGAAAGGCGTCATTTCGGCCGCATAGAGCGGCGGGACATGGACGGCCTCGCGGGAGACAAGAATGTAGAACTCATCCGGATCGAGGATCAGCTCGTTACGGCCGCGCCCATAGATCGGCTCCCAGAAATCATGCAGGTCGTGCGCACCCTTGCGGTCGACATCGACGACAGCGGTGTGATGCTTGCCGCGATAGCCGATCAGGCCGTCCGGGCCGGTGCCTTCGAGATCGATGGAGAGCGCGATGCCGGCACCTGAGACATTCGGTTCCGTGGCGGCCACGAGGCCTTCGCTCGCATGCAGGCTCTTGACCTCCTGCTCGGTGAGCAGCGCATTCCCGATGCGGAAGCGGATTTGCGACAGGCGCGAACCGCGGCGAACGACGATCGGGAAGGTGCGCGGCGAGATTTCGAGATAGAGCGGGCCATTATAGCCGGCGGGGATCTTGTCGAACTCCTGGGCGCGATCGGTAATCACGCGGGTGAAGATGTCGAGGCGGCCGGTCGAGCTTTTCGGGTTGGCGGAGGCCGACATGCCGGGATCGAGGGCCAGGCTCTCCATCAGCGGCACGATATAGACACAGCCGGTTTCGAGCACCGCGCCTTCGGTCAGGTCCACGACATGCAGCTTCAGCCGGTCGAGCTTGTCGGCGACGAGATGATGCGGGCCGGGCAGGAAGCTGGCGCGGACGCGAAACGCCTTCGCGCCGAGCCTCAGATCAAGGCTGGCGGGCTGGATCTGATCATGATCGAGCGCTGCCTCGCTCTTGAGCTTGCCGGCATTGAAAAGAGCCTTGAGCGCCTTGTCGGCCAGAATTCCGGTGGTGCGGGTCATTTTTGAAATCCTTTGGCGGACAAAACCAAAATCGAAAGATTGACGCAAGCGCCCTTGAGGCGTATGGGCTTTTTATCCCGTGGTGATTTGGCCGGTCGGCTTGCAGCCACGTTAAACAAGTGGCTAAAAGGACCGGGTGTGAAACCGGTCCGCTTTTGCGACCGGTTTTTTTGTTATGCAAAGGTGCATACTTATGACCAGGAATTGGAAACCCGCAACCAAACTCGTACACGGCGGATCGCTGCGCTCGCAATTCGGCGAGATGTCGGAAGCCATCTTCCTCACCCAAGGGTTCCTCTACGAGACGTCGGCGGCCGCCGAAGCCCGCTTCAAGGGCGAAGACGACGGCTTCATCTATGCCCGCTACGGCTCGCCAACGAACGACATGTTCGAGAAGCGCATGTGCATGCTGGAAGGCGCCGAAGACGCCCGCGCCACGGCCTCCGGCATGGCTGCGATCTCGTCCGCCATTCTCTGCCAGCTGAAGGCCGGGGATCATATCGTCGCGGCCCGCGCCCTTTTCGGCTCCTGCCGCTACATCGTCGAGACACTGGCGCCGCGCTACGGCATCGGCTGCACGCTGATCGACGGTCGCGATCTCGCCAACTGGGAAAAGGCAATCCAGCCGAACACCAAGGTCATGTTCCTGGAAAGCCCGACCAACCCGACGCTGGAAGTTATCGATATTGCCGGTGTCGCCAAGCTCGCCAACCAGATCGGCGCGAAGCTCGTCGTCGACAACGTGTTTGCGACCCCGCTCTTCCAGAAGCCGCTGGAACTCGGCGCGCATGTCGTCGTCTATTCCGCCACCAAGCATATCGACGGCCAGGGCCGCTGCCTCGGCGGCATCATCCTGTCGTCTAAGGACTGGATCGACGAGAACCTGCACGACTATTTCCGCCACACCGGCCCTGCCATGTCGCCGTTCAATGCCTGGACGCTGCTGAAGGGTCTCGAAACCCTGCCGTTGCGCGTCAAGCAGCAGACGGAAAATGCCGCCCGCGTCGCCGATTTCCTCGCGGATCAGAAGGCGATCGCCAAGGTCATCTATCCGGGCCGCGCCGATCACCCGCAGGCCGACATCATCGCCAAGCAGATGACCGGCGGCTCGACGCTCGTTGCCTTTGAACTCAAGGGCGGCAAGGAAGCGGCCTTCGCGCTTCAGGACGCGCTGGACGTGATCTGCATTTCCAACAATCTCGGCGACGCCAAGAGCCTGATCACCCATCCGGCCACGACAACGCACAAGAACCTGAAGGAAGACGCCCGCGCCGAACTCGGCTTGACCGACGGCACCGTGCGCCTGTCGCTCGGCATTGAGGACGGCGATGATCTGATCGCGGATCTCGAACAGGCGCTGGCGAAGATCAAGGCTTGAGAAGAGAGGCGGCGGAGCACCAGCATCCGCCGTCATCCTCGCCCTTGTTGCGAGGATCTGCTGACGAACTTGAGAGTCCGACGGTCCAGCAGACGCGCATCGTTTACAGCAATCTCGAATATCAGCTGCACAAAAGCGTCCGCATCAGCGGAGCAGATGGTCGGCACAGGGCCGACCATGACGGCGTCCTAACAGCAGCTTACCGCCCCGCCGCCGCAGCGCGCGGCGCGTGGCTCGGCGAAAGCGCCTTGGTCAGCGCGACGACGCCGACGAGTGTGACGACGTAGACCAGAACCTGAAGCTCGCTCGGGCTTTGGGCGTAGCCGATAAGTGTGTGCAGCAGGCGACCGAGAATGCTGCCTTCATCGATCAGCCAGGAGGTGTCCCAAGCGGTGGCGGAAAGGACATTCACCTTGCCGGAGGCCAGCAGGAAGGCGGCGCATTGGGAAGCCATGCTGGCGGCCAGCAGTGTGATGAGACCGGACGTGACGGAGAAGAGATAGCGTGTCGGGATTTTCACGAGGCCGAGATAGGTGAGCGCCGAGACGCCGCCGCCAAGAACCAAGCCCAGCACGGAGCCGAGCGCCAGCGACGACCAGCTGTCACCGCCGGCGAGCACGATGCCATACATGAAGAGCGCGATTTCGGCGCCCTCGCGCAGCACTGCGACGCCGACAACGACGGCAAGGGCCGCAAGCGGACGGCTGCCTTCGCTGACGGCCTGACCGGCAGCGGTCAGTTCAGCCGCGAGTTCGCGGCCGTGGCGGGCCATCCAGAGATTATGCCAGATCAGCATGCACACAGCGATGGCGAGCACACCGGCATTGAAAAGCTCCTGCCCGAAACCGTTCGCCCATTGCGATACGACTTCCGCAAACATCGCCAGAAGCGCGCTGCCTGCAATGCCGCCCAGAACCCCGCCCGCAATCCACCAGCGACTGCCGGCGACCAGACGGGTCGCGGCAAGCACGATGCCGATGACGAGGCCGGCTTCGAAAACTTCGCGGAAAACGATGATGAGCGCACCGAGCATGCGCAGCCCTCCCGATCTGGTTGGGGTTACTTCACAATGACAATCACTTCACAATGACCCGGCCGGTCGTTTCCTTCGGGTGGAAGTCGTCGAAGAAGGTATAGGTGCCCGGCGTCTGAGCGCGGACATTGACCAGGATGTCGGAAAATCCGGCGGCGACCTTTTCGAAGCCGAGCTTGGACGATTCGAGTTCGACCGGCATCGCATTGGCGTTCGTCATCTTGATGCGGAAGGGCTCGCCCGCCTTGACCGTGATCTCATTCGGCGTAAAGACCTTGTCCTTGACCGTGATCTCGTAGGTCTTCATCTCATCGGCGCTGGACGCGGCCGGCACGAGGGCCATCACGGCGAGAGCCGACAGGGCGGCGATGAACTGAAGCTTCCGCATTTTCATAATGCTCCGTAAACACACCAAACGGGACCACCCGATCCGGTAACCCGCGCTTTCCCGAAAGCCATAATATCATGATATTCGGAGTCAAGAAAATTGTGTCGCAGGCCTATCAGCAATGTCTCACATGCTCCCGGAAGATCACGGGCAACTTGACGCAAGCGCTTTGGTGTACAATACCTAAGTGCATGGTTTTGCAGGTGTGGCATGTATAGGGCGGTAACCCGGGACATCGAAGTGACGGTTGAGCCGTTCTATCTTCCGGAACAATCGGATCCGGAAGATAGCCGCTATGTATGGGGCTACCGGATTGTCATCGCCAACTGGTCGAAGACACCGGTCAGGCTCATGCATCGCTATTGGCATATTACCGATCAGAACGGTCAGGTAGACGAGGTGACGGGACCGGGCGTGATCGGCGAACAGCCGCGGCTGGCGCCGGGCGACACCTACGAGTATTCTTCCGGCTGCCCGCTGGACACGCCCTCCGGCATGATGTTCGGCCGCTATCAAATGGAGACGGACGACGGCGAAAAATTCGACGTCGCGATTCCTGCCTTCTCGCTGGATTCACCGGGGCTGGCGCGGACGTTGAACTGACGTCAGCGTCCCGCCTTTGAAAGTCACGCCTCGGCGCGTACCGTTTCCACTTCTTCCGCCGTGTAGCGATAGACCTGCGAACAGAACTCGCAGGTGACCGTGATGACGCCATCCTCGAAACCTTGTTCGACCTCCTCGGCTTCAAGACCGCGCAGCACGCCGGCGATCTTGTCGCGCGAGCAGGAGCAGCGGTCATAAACCTTTTGCGGATCAAAGACGCGAACGCCGCGCTCGTGGAAGAGACGATAAAGCAGACGTTCTGCGCCGACCTGCGGGTCGGTGAGTTCGTCCGCGTCGATCGTGGCCACAAGGCTGCGGGCCTCGGTCCAGTTATCGTCCTCCTCGATCTCGTGGCCTTCGTCGCCGTCGCCGCCGGGCAGGTCGGCCTGGCGCATGCGCTCGGGCGCCTCGGGGAGGAACTGTGCGATGAGGCCGCCGGCCCGCCAGCGATGGCGCGGCTTGCCTGCCTCGTCACGGTCGAGCAGTTCGGCGACGCTCAGGCGGACCGCCGTCGGGATCTGCTCCGACTGGCGGAAATAGACCATGGCGATGTCTTCCAGGCTCGAACCATCCATCTGCACGATGCCCTGATAGCGGCCCATATGCGTGCCCTGATCAATGGTGAAGGCAAGAATGCCGCTGCCCAGCAGATCGGGCGGCGACGTCAGGCCTTCGTCCATGGCTTCCTGCAGGCGCTCCTCATCATAGCGGGCATAGGCGCGCAGGCTGTCGGGCGTCGAGAAATCGGCAACCAGAAGGTCGACCGGCCCGTCACCTTGCGTCTGCACGATGAACTTGCCCTCAAATTTCAGTGAGGTGCCGAGCAGAACGGTCAGCGCCACGGCTTCGGCCAGGAGGCGCGCGACTGGCAGCGGATAATCGTGACGGGCAAGAATGGTGTCGAGCATCGGCCCGAGCTGCACGGCGCGGCCGCGCACATCGAGGCCCTCGACCTGGAACGGAACGACATTGTCGTCTCCGGCGAAATCGAATTCGCCGAGATTGGCGGTCATGGCTGACATCGGTTTTCTCCCGGCCGGGCCCAATATTGCGGGCGGCCGTCTCTCAAGCTTGATACAGGGGTGAGGCGGACTGAACAATCGATCTTCATCGTTTCCAGCCCTCGGAATTTCCCCTTACATAATAACTGAATCAGATGACGCCAAGGCACCAGGCGAGAATGGATTTCTGCGCATGCAGACGGTTCTCCGCCTCATCGAATACCACGGACTGCGGACCGTCGATGACCTCATCCGTGACCTCCTCGCCGCGATGCGCCGGCAGGCAATGCATGAACAACGCTTCACTGTCCGCTTTCGCCATCAGTTCGCTGTTGACCTGATAGGGCATGAAGACATTGTGGCCACGGGCCTTGTGCTCCTGGTTCATCGACACCCAGGTGTCGGTGACGATGCAGTCGGCACCGGAAACGGCGCGGTCGGCGTCATGGGTCAGCATCAACTCGGCACCCTTGTTGCGCGCCCAATTAAGGAAGCGGTCGTCCGGCTCGGAGCCCATGGGCACGGCCATGTTCATGCGGTAGCCGAACTGCGCTGCCCCCTCGACGAAGGAATGCAGCACGTTGTTGCCGTCGCCGGTCCAGGCGATCGTCTTGCCCTTCACCGGGCCGCGATGCTCCTCGAAGGTCATGATGTCGGCCATGATCTGGCAGGGATGCGTGTCATCCGTCAGCGCATTGATAACCGGGACCGTTGCGTGTTCGGCCAGCTCCAGCAGGCGCGAATGAGCCGTCGTGCGGATCATGATGGCATCGACGAAACGCGAGAGCACCTTGGCGGTGTCGCCGATCGTCTCGGCGCGGCCGAGCTGCATTTCGGTGCCCGACAGGAACAGCGTCTCGCCGCCCAGCTGGCGCATGCCGACATCGAAGGACACGCGGGTTCGCGTCGAGGGCTTCTCGAAGATCATCGCCAGCATCTTGCCTTTCAGCGGCTGATCGGCGGTGCCGGCCTTCGTCGCCTTCTTGCGGGACAGCGCATCATTCATGATGACGCGCAACTCGCCGGCGGAAACGGCGGAAAGATCGAGGAAATGCTTCGGAGAGGCCATGTCTATGTCCTGGAGTATCGCGCTGCTTATGCCGCAGCCTTGAGATGGTCGAGCGCCCGTTCGATGCGGGCCAGACCTTCACGGATTTCGTCTGCCGTGACGGTCAGCGGCGGAACGAGGCGCATGACATTGTCGCCCGCACCGACGCCAAGCATCTTTTCAGCGCGCACTGCCTTGATCAGATCGGCAACCGGACGCCTGGCCTTGATGCCGAGCAGAAGGCCCTGACCGCGGACTTCAACGATTTCGTCCGGATAGCGGTCCTTGAGCGATTCCAGGCCCTGACGGAAGACGAGGCTCATGTCGTTGACATGTTCCAGAAAGCCATCGCCCAGAACGACGTCGAGAACTGCATTGCCGACCGCCATGGCGAGCGGGTTGCCGCCATAGGTCGAGCCATGCGTGCCGGCGACCATGCCGGAAGCGGCTTCGTCCGTGGCCAGGCAGGCGCCGAAGGGGAAGCCGCCGCCAATGCCCTTGGCGATGCCCATGATGTCGGGCGTGATGCCCGCCCATTCATGCGCGAAGAGGCGGCCTGTACGGCCAACGCCGCTCTGGACCTCGTCGAGGATCAGCAGCAGGCCGTGATCGTCGCAGATGGTGCGCAGTGCGCGAAGGAATTCCGGATCCACCGGACGCACGCCGCCCTCGCCCTGCACGGGCTCGATGAGAATGCCGGCGGTTGCCTCGGTGATGGCAGCCTTGACGGCGTCGAGATCGCCAAAGGCCACCTTGTCGAAACCCGGGGCCTTGGGGCCGAAGCCTTCGATATATTTCTCATTGCCACCGGCGGCGATCGTCGCCGTCGTGCGGCCATGGAAGGCGCCGTCGAAGGTGATGATGTGGAACTTTTCCGGATGGCCCTTGTGAAAGTGATAGCGGCGCGCCGTCTTGATGGCGCATTCGATCGCTTCGGCACCCGAATTGGTGAAGAAGACCTTGTCGGCAAAGGTGTTGGCGACGAGGCGGCTGGCCAGCCGCTCCTGGCCGGGAGCCTCATAGAGGTTCGACGTATGCCAGAGCTTTTCAGCCTGCGCCTTCAGCGTCTCGACCAGATGCGGATGCGAATGACCCAGCGAATTGACCGCTACGCCGGCTGCGAAATCGAGATATCGCTCGCCATTTTCCGCAATGAGCCAGACGCCCTCGCCGCGCTCGAAACGGAGCGGCGCACGGGAATAACTGTCATAAAGCGGCGTGGCTTCGGCCATGGCGCGGTCTCCTTTGGGCCTGTCATCGACGGGAATAAAAAATGCCGCTTCGACAGCGGCGCGGTTACTATCGCGATTTCGCCCGTCATTGTCAACAAATGCAGGCGCTTGGCGGTCGCACCAAAACCCCGGCAGGCCAACACCTCCGGGTTACGCCTCATTCTCATGATCCTCTTGTCCAGAAGATCGGCCGGGGCGTCTGCAACACCTCGTAATGGTATAAATAAATGGCGTCCCAGACGCCCCGTTTCAGTCCTTGTCACGTGACGAACTTGGATCTCAACGCCCGGTCCGTCCTCACGGGTCTCCACCCAGGAAGTGAGGCTACTGGCAGTGGACCGCGATTGCTTATGCTGGCCAGGCCAGCGCTTCGGGTGCGGCCTGCCTCCGCTTGCCCTCCGGGTCACCGTCTCTCGTCACGCGCCGGCAAATATCCGATCTGACAACCGAACCCTTCATCCACCGCCCTTGCGGGGGCGAATATCCGAGAGCTTGCGTCTGACCCTCGAACCCGGAACCGGCCCCACCTCGCCGCAGCGCCCTGCGGTGTATCCGTGATGGGACGGGACTATGATGAGGCAAGCTTGGGGAGCGGGGGAATTGGGGGATGAAAATTCATCGGAGAGACCCCCTCTCTTGGAATTTCTAGCACTTAGCGTTCCGCTAAGATGCTGAAATTCCGTTCTCCCCCACCAGGGGGGAGATGGGCGCAAGCGGCAACGTCATCCTCCAATCTCCCCACTTGTGGGGGAGAAAGCGATTTCGATGGCTTAGCCGAAGGCTAAACATCAGAAATCGCAAGAGAGGGGGATTGGGCCGAGGACTTCAGTCCTTCAGCAATTCCGGCCCGTCGAGGATCTCGTTGTCGATCGCGCCGATCGCCTGCTTCTCCTTGCCGTCGTAATCCAGCGAATGGAGGATGTGTCGGATGAGGTTGAGGCGGGCGCGACGCTTGTCGTTGGCGCGGATGACCGTCCAGGGGGCGTGCTTGGTGCGGGTGTCCTTCAGCATCTTGTCGCGCGCCTTGGAATAGTCGTCCCACTTGGTGAGTGCGGCGATGTCCATGTCGGAAAGTTTCCAGACCTTCAGCGGATCATGGCGGCGGTCGTGGAAACGCTTCAGCTGCATTTCGCGACCGATATTGAGCCAGAACTTGAAGAGATAGGTGCCGTCATTGACGATCAGGCGTTCGAAATCCGGGGTTGCCTTGAGGAAGTCCTTGTATTCGCCCTCCGTGCAAAAGCCCATGACGGGCTCGACGCCGGCGCGGTTATACCAGGAGCGGTCGAAGGCGACGAATTCCCCGGCGGTCGGAAAATGGCTGACATAGCGCTGGAAATACCACTGGCCACGTTCGGTTTCCGTCGGCTTGGTCAGTGCCACGACACGAGCGGAGCGCGGGTTCATGTAGGCGAGCGTTGCGGCAATCGAGCCGCCCTTGCCGGCGGCGTCCCGGCCCTCGAAAACGGCGATCACGCGCTTGCCCGTCCTCTGCAGCCAGAACTGGACCTTCACCAGCTCCTTCTGCAGCGCATAGAGTTCGATCTGGTAGTCCTCCTCCTTGAGTTTCTTCTTGTAAGGATAACCGCCGGAATCGAGAGCGGCCTCCTCGATCCACTCGGGAAGATGCGGATCGTCAACGTCGAACACCCGCTTCTTGCCGTCAAATTCGAGTTCGACGGCCCTGCTCTTCTGGTCTGCCATGCCTTCAGTTTCCTCCGATTTTCTTCCTGTCACATTAATTCATCATAGCTTGGATGCGGACGAAGAAAAACATGTCACAATAGAAGCGTAACAACGTCTGATCATTGACGATTCGGCGTGGGGGAGGAAGGCGTGGCATTGACGGACGATGACGGCAAAATCAGATTGCGCCATAGCCCCTATTCGCTGCTGGCTGGCCTGCTGATCCTTGGTGCGGCGCTCGCGGCCGGGCTGCATCTGGTCGGCCTGTCGGTTGCCCTGTCCATTGTCGCCGTGGCCATTCTGGCCTATCAGCCGACCCGCAGCCCCAGCGCAGGCCTTGCGCCCGCAGGCGTTGTCGGAGAGCCGCCGCAGAGCGTCGATGCGCCGCGCGACAATATCGCAACCACCAGCGCCGCCCTTTCCGCCATCGATATCCCGCTCTATCTGATCGACCACCGCGAGAACATCATCTTCCAGAATGCCGCGGCCGCGCAGTCCTTCGGCGGGATCGAGCCGAATGCGCATATCACGACGCGGCTGCGCTCTCCCGCCATTCTCGACTGCGTACGCGAGACGATCGCGAAGGGGAATGTCAACACGGTGGAATATACCGAGCGGCATCCCTCGACGCGGGTGTACCTGGTGCGAGTGGCACCCGTGGTGACGGGAACCGGACGACCCACGCATTTCGTCCTCTCCTTCCGCGACATTTCGGAATCGCGCGTGGTGGAGCGGATGCGTTCGGATTTCGTGGCGAATGCCAGCCATGAATTGCGCACTCCGCTGGCCTCGCTGCAGGGCTTCATCGAGACGCTGCAGGGGCCTGCCAAAAATGACCCGAAGGCGGGCGAACGGTTTCTCGGCATCATGCTCGAGCAGGTGCAGCGCATGAACCGGCTGGTGGACGACCTGTTGTCGCTGTCACGGTTGGAACTGAAGGCGCATATCGCACCCTCGGACCGGGTGGACCTTCTGCCGCTTCTCGGCCATGTACGCGACGCGCTGCAGCCGCTGGCGGCATCGCTCGATGTCGAGGTGGTGCTGAACCTGCCGACGGAAGCGGTCTTTGTGGCCGGTGACCGTGACGAACTGATTCAGGTCTTCGAAAATCTGGTTCAGAATGCCTGCAAATACGGGCAGGAAGGCAAGCGCGTCGAGGTCACACTGAATCCCACCGAGGGCGGGCACGGCGCTGAAGTCTCGATCCGTGATTTCGGGCCCGGCATTGCCGAAGAACATATTCCGCGCCTGACCGAGCGTTTCTATCGCGTCAATGTCGAGGCCAGCCGGTCGAAGAAGGGCACGGGACTGGGCCTTGCCATTGTCAAACACATCCTGACGCGGCATCGCGCGCGACTGATCGTGAAGTCGGAAATCGGCAAGGGATCCGTGTTTACCGTGAGATTCTGACGCAGACCGCGGCCAAAGCCGTTCATGCTTTTGAAATAATCAAATGAATTCAGCTCTATAATTTGTCACAAATCTTTTGCCAAAGTGTCATAAAAGCATTGGCGGGTGACGCTAGGAAAGCGCATCCCTAATGAATGCGTCGCGCCATTTTCATGGTGCGGCCGAGCATGAACGCGCAACGGCTGATCGAAGAGGCCCGACATGACCCAATCCCACATTATGACCGCCTATGACGAGGAACTGCGTTTTCTCACCCGCCGTATTGCGGAAATGGGTGGCATGGCCGAACAGATGGCAAGCGACGCCGTCCGCGCGCTGGTCAATGCGGATGCGGCACTTGCGCAGCGCGTGATCTCGGATGACGCCATTCTCGACGCCGCCGAGCGCGAAATCACAGACAAGGCTATCCTGACGATTGCCCGCCGCCAGCCGGTCGCCAACGACCTGCGCGAAATCATGGGCTCGATCCGCATCGCCTCCGATCTGGAGCGCGTCGGCGACCTCGGCAAGAACACCGCCAAGCGCGTCATTGCAGTCCAGCAGAGCGGCGTTCCGCGTGCGCTGGCCCGTGGCATGGAGCACCTCTCTGAACTGGCCCTTGCCCAGCTCAAGGACGTTCTTGACGTGTATACCACGCGTTCGGCCGAGAAGGCGCAGGCCATCCGCGACCGCGACGAGGAAATCGACGCGATGTACACGTCGCTGTTCCGCGAACTCCTGACCTACATGATGGAAGATCCGCGCAACATCACGTCCTGCACGCATCTCCTGTTCTGCGCCAAGAACATCGAGCGCATCGGCGACCACGCCACCAACATTGCCGAGACGATCTACTACATGACGACCGGTACGCAGCCTGACGGCGAGCGCCCGAAGGACGACAACACCGCCACGATGACGGTTCAGGGCTGAAGGCAGTAGAACGTCATGCAGCCTAAGATTACGGTGGTCGAAGACGAGGAGGCGCTGAGCGTTCTCCTCCGATACAATCTCGAAGCGGAAGGCTACGAGGTCGAAACGATCCTGCGTGGCGACGAGGCGGATATCCGCCTGCAGGAGCATGTTCCGGATCTCGTGATCCTCGACTGGATGCTGCCAGGCGTTCCGGGCATCGAATTGTGCCGCCGCCTGCGGGCGCGCCCGACAACGGAGCGACTGCCGATCATCATGCTGACGGCCCGCGGCGAGGAAAGCGAGCGCATTCGCGGTCTTTCGACCGGCGCGGACGACTATGTCGTGAAGCCCTTCTCGACACCGGAACTGATGGCGCGCGTGAAAGCCATGCTTCGCCGCGCCAAGCCGGAAGTGGTATCTTCGCAGCTGAAATGCGGGGATATCGAACTCGATCGGGACAGCCATCGCGTTCATCGACGCTCTCGCGAAGTGCGTCTCGGGCCGACGGAATTCCGCCTGCTGGAATTCTTCATGTCATCGCCCGGCCGCGTCTTCTCGCGCTCGCAGCTTCTCGACGGCGTCTGGGGCCACGATATCTATGTGGATGAGCGCACGGTCGATGTTCACATCGGCCGGCTGCGCAAGGCGCTGAACTTCTCCAACATGCCGGATGTCATCCGCACCGTTCGCGGCGCGGGCTATTCGATGGAAGGCTGAGACCTGAAATCAAAGCGCGACCGCGCCCTGAAAAGGGCGCGGTCGCGCTTTGCGTTTCCACGATCTCATATCGCTATTTCTGGATATAGCGGGAACCCGATCGGCACTGGAGCGTTCCTTGGGGGCAAACGGAATGTGTTTGTTCCGGAAAAAGGAGAAACGCTCATGAGCAGCACGACTGACAAGATTTCGGGCAAGGCCAACGAACTCGCCGGCAAGGCCAAACAGGCTGTCGGCAAGGCGACCGGCGACGACGCACTGCGCGCCAAGGGCGCCGCTCAGGAGGTCAAGGGCAAGGTCCAGACCGCCAAGGGCAATGCCAAGGACGCCGTCAAGAGCGTGACCGATCGTCTCTGATCGCTCGCGTCCGATCGAGAAACATCCCGTTCCCATCCCTCCCCAAAACGCAACGGGCCCCTTTCGGGGCCCGTTTCATTTCATGCTATCTGTCTTCGAGATCAGCGGCCGGCGCGTCGGCGCTCGGCAGATGGCTGATAGGCGAGCCGTGCGTGATAGGTGCAATAGGGCGAGCCATCCGCGCTGTCATTGCCGCAGAAGTGGAAGTCGTCCTTCATCGGATCGCCGACCGGCCACTTGCAGGTGCGCTCCGTCAGTTCCGTCAGCGTGAGGCGACGCGAAATCGGCACGACCACGTTGGATGCGGGCTGCACCTCCGTTTCGTAATAGACTTCCGTCTCAACCTCTTCCTTCAGCATCGTCGCGCCCTGGGCGCGGGTTACGGTCCGCGTGACCGTGCGCGGCATGAAAGACTGAGAACGCGGCGCTGCAGCGGCAGCCTGGCGCTTGGCCGGACGCGCAGTGGCTGCACCGCCCGCCTTGGCGCGACCCGGAAGGCACAGGCGATGAACCTTGCCGATCACAGCGTTGCGGCTGACGCCACCAAGCTGCGCGGCAATCTGGCTGGCGCTCAAGCCTTCGGACCACAATTTCTTCAGTCTTTCGACGCGCTCGTCTGTCCAGCCCATCGTCATCGTCAAATTCGCTCCTTGTGCCTTACAGAATCCACCACCGAGGCCGCGGACGGGGTCCGCTGCCGGGATACGCGCTTACAGTGTGGTGACTAGTTCCGCCGCATGCGATCTAGTAATTATTTGTTAACCTAAAGGGTGGGTGACTCTGTGGCAAGAGTCGGCGGAATCCGCGAGAATCACTTTCTATGCTTTTCCCCAACTTGATGGGATTTTGGCAACACTCCCGTCTGATGCACAGTCGGCTGTCTATTTTTCAACTATTTGATAAAAAATGATATATTTAAATATTTCGGTTGACTTTCCGACGGATCAACCTGCCCTTACGGAAGGCAAATGACGCTGAGTCAGACGGAAAAAAATCTGGGCGCCGAAACAAAAAAATCCCGCCGTCAAGCGGGATTTTCGAAATTCGATGCGCAATCAGCGGTCGATCAACCGCCCGGCAGCACGTGGATCGAGAAGAGCTTGACGCTGTTTCCCTCACCGCCGGCGTCGGCATTGATGATGAGCCGGCCCGGCCCATCGGGGGGCGTACCATCCTTCACAGTCACGTCGAACATCAGATCACTCTTGTTCTGCGTCAGCAGGAAGCGGTGCCGGCCGCAATTGCCCAGCCCGCCGAATTCGCATTCCACAGTGACCTGAACCGGCTTGCTGTCGGCGCCTTCCAGCATCAGCGAGATGTTGGAGGTCTTTCCCTGCAGCGATGCAATGACGGATTGCGGCAATTCGATCGCGACGGAGCCATCAATGCCCGGCGCATTCGAGGTGACGGCCAGATAGGGGCCCGAACCGCTTTGTTCGACCTTGGCGGTCGCCTGCGCCCCGGCCGTTGCCGTCTTGGTCTTGCCAGCCTCGAAGAGCTTCGTCCACTCGTCGCCATAGCCGCCCTGACGCGACAGCGACTTCAGCTGCTTGGCACCGTCGAAATCGTCTTCCTTGACGGTCGGTGGCGGATTGGGGACACTCCCATCGCGCACGGCCTTCGGCAGGCTGAGGCCCGTGCTTTCCACCCACCACCATCCGGCAGCACCAAAGGCGGCCAGCGTGACCAGCGCGAAGGCGCGGGCTTTCCAGCGGCTCTTGCGGCGCGGCTTGATGGCGCGCTCGGGCGGAAGATGGATAACCGCCGGCTGCGGCTCCGGCTCATCCGCATAGGCGGCCGAATGCGCAGGCTCCGGCGCTTCGATGTCAAAGGCCGGGGCACGCCGCTCTTCACGATGGGCGACCTCCGGCACGATATCGAAAACAGGCTCCCGAGGGCCATGCTCCGGCTCGCTCGACAGCATGTCGTCGATGGAGGGGGCCTTGTCCCCGGCAGGGGCATCCTCGTGGCGCACCATGCCGCCAATGGCGGAAGCGGCAATGGCGACCTCGCGACGGCGCGCCTCCTCAGCCGCCCGCGCCTCTGCTTGACGCAGGCGTTCGGCCTCAGCCGCGCGCTGTGTTGCCTCTTCGGCGGCGCGCGCTTCGGCCTGACGTGCGCGCTCTTCTTCGGCCGCGCGCTCTTCAGCGGCGAGGCGTTCCTCTTCCTCGCGGGCAAGCCGCTCGCGCTCCTGTGCCTGACGTTCGCGCTCGGCGGCCTGGCGTTCAGCCAGTTCGCGGGCCGCTTGCTCGCGGGCGAGACGCTCACGTTCCGCCTGCTGGCGCACCGCCTCTTCGCGCTCGGCCTGCTCTTCAAGCGCACGGCGGCGGGCTTCCGCCTCGCGCGCGGCCTGCTCCTGCGCCTGCCGGCGGGCCTCTTCGGCCTGGCGGCGCGCTTCGTCTTCCTGACGTTCGGCAGCCAGCATCTGCTCGCGCTCCTGCAGGGCGCGCTCGCGGGCCGCCTGTTCGCGGGCCGCTATGCGGTCGCGCAGCGCCCTTTGCGCTGCCTCGTATTCCAGTTCGCGGGCGATGCGCTCACGGTCGATCTCCTCGCGGCGGCGGCGCATTTCGGCGTCGCGCTCGACCTGTTCGCGCGCCTGCTCGGCCTGAACCCTGGCCTGCTCCGCCCGCTCGATCTCCATCTTGCGGCGCTGCTCGCGCTCGGCCTCCTCGCGCGCGGCGCGCTGCTTGGCCTCGTGCTCCATGTAATCGAGCTTGGCGTCGCGCTCGACGCGGTTGATGGCGGCTTCCAGCTGCCGGCGCTGCTCGGTGGCGGTCGCGACATCGGTGACGTTCTGCTGCCGCAGCCCGTTTTCCAGCGCCATGCGGGCGGACTGGTAAACGCGGGCGCGTTGTTCAGGGTCCGCGCCGGGGCCTACCCGCTCGAGAGCCTTTCTGATGGCCGTTTCCAGACTCAAATGCTTCTGCTCCTGAGCGCATCCCAATCCATACGGACCGTTTCACGCTTCACTTGTTTTGCGCATGCCTTGCCGAAAATTTCAGCAAAGCCCGCATGAGATGAGAGGCAGCCCCCGCCCGCCCGAAAAATCCATAGCGGAGAATGCAGTCCTGATCCAACCGCCTTCCCGTTGACACAGCCTCGAGCGCATGCCGAAGGCTGCTCCAATCCGGAAGCTCTACTAAACAACGCCCCGCGGCGAAAATAGCAAGTGACATCTTATCCACTACCGCAGCGCTGGCGAAGCCTCGACAGGGTCGCATATTTCAATTTTCATCCGGCCTGAAAGCTGTTAAGCAATTGACGTTTGCGTAAACGTCACAATTGCACAAGCCGGGAGGAACCATGGCTCTGCCGCCGATCTTGAAAGACAACCTGCGCCTGCCGGTGGTCGCATCGCCGCTTTTCATCATTTCGCATCCCGATCTGACGCTCGCCCAATGCAAGGCCGGCGTGGTCGGTTCGTTTCCGGCGCTGAACGCGCGTCCGGAGGCCCAGCTTGACGAATGGCTGGCCAAGATCACCGAGGAACTGGCCGATTACAACGCGAAAAACCCTGAGCGTCCGGCCGCGCCCTTTGCCGTCAACCAGATCGTCCACACCTCGAACAAGCGTCTCGAGCACGATCTGATGATGTGCGTCAAATACAAGGTGCCGATCGTCATCTCCTCGCTCGGCGCCGTGCCGGAGGTCAACCAGGCGATTCAGTCCTATGGCGGCATCGTGCTGCACGACGTGATCAACAACCGGCATGCCAATTCCGCCATCCGAAAGGGCGCAAACGGCCTCATTGCCGTGGCGACGGGCGCCGGCGGCCATGCCGGCAAGCTTTCGCCCTTCGCGCTGATCCAGGAAATCCGTCAATGGTTCGATGGGCCGCTGCTGCTTTCCGGCGCGATCGCCAATGGCGGCGCGATCCTGGCCGCCCAGGCAATGGGCGCAGACATGGCCTATATCGGCTCGCCCTTCATCGCCACCCATGAGGCGCGCGCGATCGACGCCTACAAGGAAATGATCGTCGCCTCGAATGCCGACGACATTGTCTATTCCAACTATTTCACCGGCGTACACGGCAACTACCTGAAGCCTTCCATCGTGGCAGCGGGCATGGATCCGGATCACCTGCCGGAGGCCGATCCGTCGAAGATGGATTTCAGCCAGGCTGCAACCGGCGGCGCGAAGGCGTGGAAGGACATCTGGGGCTGCGGCCAGGGCATTGGCGCGGTCAAGGAAATCACGTCCACCGCCGGCCTCGTCAATCGGCTGGAACGCGAGTATATCGCAGCCCGGAAGTCCATTTGCGGCTGAGGCTACGCCTGCTATGCTGCCGCCCGAAACGGGAGAAGACCATGCGGTATTGCACTTCGGCGGCTCTTTCGGCAGCCGGTATCCTGCTGGGCGCTGCGCTTGTTGCCGCCCCTTTTTCAACCGCCCTTGCCGGAGCCTACAAAAGCTTCGGCAAATGGGAGGTGTCCTGCACCAACGGGCGCAATTGCGAGCTTCGTTTCTTCGACCGTGACAACAAGGCGGGCGCGAATGCCTTCGTGGTGCGCGATGCAGGGCCCTCGACCCCGGCTTTCCTGCAATTCACCATTCCGGGTGATGTTTTCGGCGAGGAGGCGAAGGATCTGACGCTTGCCATCTCCGTCGATGGCGGGGCGGAGCAGACATTCGGGCGGGACAAGCTCTCCTATGACGACACCGACGCCGCCTGGAGAATCACGTCCGATCTAGCGGCGAGCGGACTTCTGGATACGCTGCGCAAGGGCAAGGTGATCGCGCTGACGGCCAGCGCCGATGGCCAGACCGTGAAGGCGAGCATCCCGCTCGAAGGCATGGCCGCGAGCCTGCTCTTCCTCGACGACACGCAGAACCGCGTCGGTCACATCGATGCGCTGGTGTCGAAGGGCGACAAGCCGCCGAGCCCGCTGCCGGCAATGACCGACATCCGGAGTTTCGCCGACCTGCCCGAGGCGATCCGCAGCAATTTCACCGACGACAACGCGACCTGCGGCGGCGTGGAAGAAGACACACTTGCCGGACTCGGCGGTTTCGTGCGCCGTTATACCGACAAGGAAGCGCTTTACGTCGTGCCCTGCGGCAGCCCCGGCGCGTACAATGTGCCCTTCGTCATCTATTACCGGCTGGAAACGATGTGGGAACAGGTGCAGTTTCCCGTCATGGCGAAGGAGGGCCCGAGCGTCTCCACAACCGGCTACAATCTCGACTATGACGAAAAGAGCGACACGATGACCTCGTTCTTCAAGGGGCGCGGGCTCGGCGACTGCGGCTCCTTCTACAAATGGAAGATCTCCGAGGGCGGATCGGGCCGCGCGCTGGTCCTCATGCAGGAAACCGACAAGGGCGACTGCAACGGCAAGTATGGAAACGGGCCTGAAAGCTGGCCGCAGACCTGGCCTGTCGGACAGAAAGCCAAGCCTCCGCGCTGACCGCCTGAAAGGCCGGCTCCTGCCGCCCGACGGACCCGGCATCCCTGCTTTCGCGGCAGCGCCAGCTCCCACCCTTTTTCCCACCTGCACGAATTTTCTCGCCGCGGCCCAAAAACCGGCTTGAAATTGCAAGGCGTTGCCTGTATCAGCGCGTCACGAAACGCCGGAAGCGACCTGCCTTCCCGGCCTGGAATGCCGCTTTAGCTCAGTCGGTAGAGCACATCATTCGTAATGATGGGGTCACGTGTTCGAGTCACGTAAGCGGCACCATTCTCCGAGACTCCAGTTCACCTTTGATACGAAGCTTTGGCGCGCGCTTAATTCGCCATCACGGCTTGTGTGTTCACCGCGCCGGAGCCGCAGGCTCTCAGGGCCGCGTTTGAGCTGTTGTAGATGCTGATATAGGCGGCGATGATGGCGAAGCAGCCGCCTTGCGGGATGGTGCTTGTCTGCTGGCCGAACAGGTTCACGTCATTGCCGGGATTATAGACGAGGCCGGAGAGGCTGTCGGTGGCGTTGCCCTGATAGATGTTGAAGCTCGAGCCGTAAACATAAGCCATCACGTTCTGATAGCCGTAGGTGGGACTGGGCGTGGTCGGCGCAGTGATCGTGGCGGTGCTGGAGCTTGAAAGCGTGAAGCTGCCATACCAGAAACCGAGGGACACGCCGTTGGCGGTGAACTTGCCCGAGGCGATCTGGAGGCCCGACCAGTAGAAGAACATGGAGCTTGCGCCGTTGACCGCATCGCCGCTGCCGCCGAGCGTGAACTCGGCGCCGCTGAGATAGAGCGGCGTCGAATACAGGTCCATATTGCCCTTGCCGAAGGTGGTTTTCGAGCTGTTGAACGTCGACAGGCTGGTTCCGTAAAACTCGAAATCGCCGGTTCCCAGCGTCACGACGCCATTCGAATTCAGGAGCGAGCAGTAATAGAAGTAGAAGGGGCCGTTGCCGAAGGTGATCGTGCCGGTCGAGCCGTTGTTGACCGAACCGGTATTGAAATAGAAAGGCCCGTTGCCGAAGGTGACATTGCCGGTCGTGTTGTAGACGCCGCCGCCGAGATAGAACGGGCCATTGCCGAAGCTGACGTTGCCGCCATTGCCATTGTTGACGATGCCCACGGCGGAGAACAGCATGTCGCCGAAAGTGATCGTGCCGGTGCCGTTATAAAGATATTGCTGCAGGGCCAGCGTCACATTAGCGCCGCTCGCGCCCCGGATGCTGACGGTGGCGCCGTTGGAGACGGAGAACACGCCGCGGATTGCATAACAGCCGCTGCCAAGAAGGATGGTCGTGTTGCCGGAAAGGGTGACGCCGCCGGTGATCGTCACGGGATTGGCGCAGGTGGGGTCGGCGACGCCGGTGCCGGTGAAGGTAACCGTCGAGTTCTGGGCGGTCAGCGAGGCGAATTTCGTCCCGGAGACGGTGACGGTCGTGTTGGAATAATTCAGGTTCGATCCCCCGAAGACGATCGCAGTCGTCAGGGGCGACTTGAACGAGCTGCCATAGGGCCAGTTTGACATGGCCTGAAGCCGCTTCTTCATGGCCGCGATCCGGCTGTCCGAGAGGAGCGGGTCGACGCTGGTCTTGTTGAAGGTGAAGCTGCTGAGGCTCGGCTTCAGCGGGGCGTTGTAGCAGATGCTGAACTGTTCGAGCGACTGCGGATAACCGACCTCGACCGACGACACCGTGCTGGCGGCATTGCTGCAGTAATAGAGATAGGTCGCGGCGGCCGCCGTGCAGCCGGTTCCGGACACGGAGGCGCTGCTGAAGATGTTCAGCGCGCCGGCCAGTGTGCGCAGACAGTCGCCGCTGGTTGCGCCAGAGACGACGGAGGCGCTGGAAAGCGCGCTGACGGCAACCGAGCCTGTCTTGGTGAAGATCTGTCCGAGCGTGAGCGAAACGGGGTCGACGACGGTCGTGGTGAGCAATTGTCCCTGGTTCGCCGATGTCGTGACAGTGGTGGTGAGGATATTGGCGGGGTAGCCGTTGATCGCCGCGACCTGCTGGGCGGTGGCGACCGCCTGGGCGCTGGGTCCGCCATTCACGATCGCGCCGTTCGTGTCCGCGGCGGCCAGGTTGGCGAGGTCGGCAATGCGCTGCATGTCGCCCTTCTTGACGTAAAGAAGCGAGGCTTCGAGCGCCAGCCCCGACATGGCGATCAGGATGACGATCGAGAAGGCGCCGAGAATTCCCATCGCGCCCTCACGCGCTTCGGCCAGCCGGGCGAGTTCCTGCGACAATCTCGCGGTCAGCCTAGCCAGCCTGCCTGCTCTGATCATGACGTTACCCGTTCGGAAATTGCGCGGTGGCGCTGAGGGAGAAACTGTAGCCGGCAAGGCTCATGGGATAGGTGATCTGGACGCGGGTGAAGCCTGCCGTCCCGACGAGATAATTGGCATTGATCGTCAACTGGCTGGCCTTGACGCCGGACAGGCCCTGCTTGGCGGCGAGCTGCTCTATATAACATTGCGCTGTCGTGTCCGAACAATTGGGGATCGGCGTCGTGCAGGGTGCGCCGGAAATGGCGAGGCAGCGCGCGGCCTGCGTTGCCACGGCCTGAAGTGCATTCAGATCGAGCATCGCCATGCCGAAGCCAAGACCGCCGAAAAGGACAAGCGCAAACAGCGGGAAAACGACGGCGAATTCGACGGCGGCGGCACCGTCCCGCCTCTTCAGGAATGCCTTGATGCTCCGGCGCGGGTGCATCAGATGACCCTCGCGATGACGGAACGGTCCAGCCCGTAGACGCTGGCCAGAAAGCCCGGCGGAAGGATCAGCGGCTTCAGCTGTTCGGTGACCCGGATGGTGACGAACTTGCCAGAGGTCAGATTTCCCGAGCAGCCGCTCTGGCTTGTTCCCGTGCTGGAATAAGCGGGCGGATAGCCGGTGACGCAGAAATAGTTCGAGGCGTCGGCAGCGTTGGTGGAATTGTTGATGAGAACCGTGACGGTAATGTCGGTCGACAGTCCGAGCGTGCTGCGAATGATACCTTGCAGCGTCGTGCGCATGGCGTCGGCAGTGCCGCTGTTGAGGCTGCTGCCGTTTCGCACGGCGTAATAGGCCGCCGCCGAAATGGCCGAGCCGATGCGCGATTTCTGATAATAGGCAAAACCGAGGTCAACCGTGGCGGCAAAAATCACCAGCATCAACGGAAAAACGACCGCGAACTCCACGGCCGCGGCCCCTGCCCGCTGACGGCGAAAGCGGGAAACAATACTGTCGTATTTCGAAACGCTCATCATGCGCGAAGACCGAACTGCGGATAACATCCCGCAAAACCCATTGTGGCTTATTTAACAGTGATTTCTAAAAATAGTGTTATTTTTGATTGTGCTACCGGGACATGCGCTGCCTTTGAGCCGGTCCGGAGCGGCATGTTTCGCCCTTGACGCTGTGCGGCAGATGGCCGACTTATACGGTCCCATCCCGGAGCGGACAGCATGACAACCATCATTTACGGCATCAAGAATTGCGACACCATGAAGAAGGCCTTCGACTGGCTGAAGGCGCATGGCGTGGCGTATGATTTCCATGACTACAAGACATCCGGCATCGATGAAGCCTCGCTGAAAACCTGGTGTTCGGCGCTTGGCTGGGACAAGGTGTTGAACCGCGCCGGCACCACGTTCAAGAAGCTTGACGAGGCCGAGAAAGCAGATCTGGACGAGGCCAAGGCGATCCGACTCATGCTTTCGCAGCCTTCGATGATCAAGCGGCCGGTTCTTGACCAGGACGGCAAGCTGATGCTCGGCTTCAAGCCGGAACATTATTCGGATTTCTTCGGAGCCTGACGGATGGCGAAGACGACGCGAGCCACACAGGCGCTCGACAGGGCGAAGGTCGCCTATGAGGTGGTCTCCTACGATTACGATCCGGACGCCGACCGCATCGGCATGGCGGCAGCGGAGGCGATCGGCGAACCGCCCTCGCGGGTGCTCAAGACGCTGATGGCGGAGGTGGACGGCAAGGCGGTCTGCGTCGTGCTTCCCTCCAACCACGAGGTTTCCATGAAGAAGCTGGCGGCGGCCTTTGGCGGCAAGTCGGCCAACATGATGAAGCCGACGGCGGCGGAAAAGCATACCGGCTACGTGGTCGGCGGCATTTCGCCCTTCGGCCAGCGCAAGGCCGTGCCGACTGTGATCGAAGAAAGCGCGATGGCGGAGCCTTATGTGTTCATGAATGGCGGACAGAGGGGGCTTCAGGTGAGGCTCGCCCCCGCAGATGCGTTGACGGCCATCGGAGCAAAGGCCGCGCCCGTCATCGCCTGACATTTTCAAGCCGCCGTTGCCGGCCGGCGCAACCCAATGAAGTGCAACATCGAAAGACATGACCATGACTGAGACGCCCATCGACCCGATCAAACTGGAAAAGCTGGCTGAAGTCGCCGTGAAGGTCGGCCTGCAACTGCAGGAGAACCAGGATCTGGTTATCACCGCGCCGTTTGCGGCAGCACCGCTGGTTCGCCTCATTATCAAGCATGCCTATCTGGTCGGCGGCGGGCTCGTTTCGGCCTTCTATAATGACGAGGAGGCAACGCTGGCGCGCTATCGCTACGGCAGTGACAAGAATTTCGACAAGGCGGCGACCTGGCTCTACGAGGGCATGGCCAAGGCCTATGAGGCAGGGACTGCCCGACTTGCCATTTCGGGCGACAACCCGATGCTACTGGCCAACGAGGATACGGCCAAGGTCGCACGCGCCAACCGCGCCATGTCGGTTGCCTACAAGCCGGCGCTGGAGAAGATCTCCAACTTCGACATCAACTGGAACATCGTCTCCTATCCGAACCCGTCCTGGGCCAAGCAGATGTTTCCCGGTCTGCCGGAAGACGAAGCCGTGAAGAAGCTGGCGGACGCGATCTTTGCCGCCTCGCGCGTCGATCGCGACGATCCGGTCGCGGCCTGGAAGGAGCATAACGCGAACCTCGCCAAACGCTCGAAGTGGCTGAATGACATGCGCTTCTCGGCGCTGCACTTCACCGGGCCGGGCACCGACCTGACGGTGGGGCTTGCCGACGGCCATGAATGGCATGGCGGCGCATCGACCGCCAAGAATGGCGTGACCTGCAATCCGAATATCCCGACGGAAGAGGTGTTCACCACGCCGCATGCGCGCAAGGTGGACGGTTACGTCCGCTCGACCAAGCCGCTCAGCCATCAGGGCACGCTGATCGACAATATCGAGGTTCGTTTCGAACAGGGCCGCATCGTAGAGGCGAAGGCGACGAAGGGCGAGGCTGTGCTTCTCAAAGTGCTCGACACCGACGAGGGCGCGCGGCGCATTGGCGAAGTGGCGCTGGTGCCGCATTCCTCGCCGATCTCGGCGTCGGGCCTGCTCTTCTACAACACGCTGTTCGACGAAAACGCCGCCTGCCATATCGCGCTCGGCCAGTGCTATTCGAAGTGCTTCGTCGACGGCGCGAACCTCACGCCGGACCAGATCAAGGCGCAGGGCGGCAACTCCTCGCTCATCCATATCGACTGGATGATCGGCTCCGGCGAGATCGACATCGACGGCATCGCGGCGGATGGTTCCAAGGTGCCGGTATTCCGGAAGGGTGAGTGGGCTTAAGGGAAGCGGCCACTCCTCTCCCTCCCCCTTGTGGGGAGTGTTGGGGAGGGCTCTTTCTATTCGCTTGAACAACGTTTGCGGCCAAGCCCCCTCTGGCTGCCGCCATCTCCCCCACAAGGGGGGAGACGGATGTGGCCGCATCGCTGCGGCCAACGGTCCAATAAGAACCGCGACTCAGCCGGCAAATCGTCCGGCGTCGTTGCCGTAATAATTCCGGTAACGCTCGGAAATCGTGTGGATCGGCAACACGATCAGAACATCGGTGGTGCGGAAGGCGCGGTCGACGACAGCGCCCTCGCCGACCATCGCGCCGAGGCGCAGATAGCCCTTGATGAGCGGCGGCAGAGCGGCGAGCGCCTTGCGCGGATTGATCGCTTCGGCCGGCATCAGGTCCATGGAATGTTCGAGTTCCGGCAGCGCCTCGACCCGCCAGCGTCCCTTTGCGAGCGCGTTGTGGTGCAGATAGGACAGAGCCAATGCATGCTCTTCCGGAACAGCCCCGGCGAAGGAGGCGCAGCCGAACATCACATCGATGCGATGCTTGAGCGCGTAAGCCCAGTTACCCTGCCAGAGAAGCTCCACCGTGCGCTTGGTGCGATATTGCGGCAGTACGCAAGAGCGGCCAAGTTCCATGAAGCGCTTGTCCGGATGGCGGGCGACGAGATCGGCCACCTCAAACTCGGAGGAGGAATAGAAGCCGCCATTGGTCATGGCCACGTCCTGACGCAACAGGCGATAGGTGCCGACGATCTGGTCTTCGGCATCGCCTTCGATGGCCGTATCGAGAACGAGAAGATGATCGCAGATAGCATCCCAGGCGTCGATGTCTCGACGTTTGCGCGCCGATTCCGGCGGCACCTGCGCATGCATTTCCTCAACGAAAACGCGATAGCGGATCGCCTGCGCGGCATCGATTTCCGAGGCGGTGCGGGCAATGCGGGTTTCCAGAGTGCCGATGCGGCCGAGAACGCCGCTATTGTCGGCGGTCAGGCGTGCCAGCGTCGCGTCCTGTCCGGCAAGGATATCCGGGTTGAGCGTTTCTGTCGTCATCGCGATTCATGCCTCTTTCAGTTGAGGGCGATTAACCACGCTTATACGACATAGCGGTGACATTAATAGGACAGAAACGTGTCCCTGCACTTACTTTAGCAGGATTATCCACGAGCCTGGGTAAATATAATCGCCTGCAGTATTCACGTTTCTTGCGTTGCAGACAGTTCCGTTTTCCCTTTGCGTCCGGAATATTCCGGACGGAGGAAGCACATATCAGCCGGCGCGGCGCGCGGCATAAGAGGCGAGGAGATCGGCCAGCGTCGCCGGATCGGCTGGCTTGACGAAAAGCTCCGTCGCCCCGGCGTCAATGGCGGCCTTCCTCGTATCGGCGCCGGCAGAACCGGTGACAACGATGAGCGGAATTTCAGCCAGGCGATTGGCGCGCTCGAAATCGCGGATGGCGGCGAGTGCATCGAGCCCATTACCGCCCGGCATGGAAAGATCCGTCACGACTGCGCCCGGCCGGCCGGACGACCGCGCCGCCGCAGCGATGAGATCGCGGAAGGTCTCGACCTCGGTCACGCGGTGGCCGCTCTTCTTGAGCACCGTCTTCAAAAGCAGCCGGTTGACGGGATCGTCTTCGGCCAGCAGCACATCCAGCCCGCTGCCTTCGGCATGCGTCCAGCGCGAATTGTTGCCGTTGTCATTGATCGGGTCACGCAGCTCGATGCCCTTCATGCGGCCCTGCAGGACGCCGATCAGCGAGCGCTCGCGAAGCGGGCGCACCAGCCAGGAATCATAGCCTGCGCCAAAGAAGCGGGAACCGCTTCTGCTTTCCGGATCGATGAGAAGGATGCGGCGGGTGGCCGGATTGCGAAAGACGGGGTGCCTGCGCAGATCGTCCGACAGAAGATCAGCCAGCCGACGGTCGACCACGATGTCGGTCAGGGCATCGGCGGAAACGGCATCGAGACTTGCCGCGACCTCGGCGGGCGTAGCGGCCAGCATGACCCTGCCGCCCAGGCTCGTGACGGTGGCGGCCAGCGCCTCGCGGCAGGCGCCATCGGGGGCGATGACGAGCATATGCGTGCTCGACAGCATGGTGGCGCGCGCCTGGCGCAGACGGATATCGGATGGCTGTCCCACCGGCATGCGCAGGATGAATGTGCTGCCGATCCCGAGCCGGCTTTCAACATCAACGCTGCCGCCTGCCTCGAGCAGAATGCGGCGGGAAATGGCAAGGCCGAGGCCAGAGCCGCCGACCTTGTTTTTCTCCTCGCCCACCTGCTCGAATTCGCGGAAGAGTTTCTCCTGCTCGCGCGCCGTCATACCGGGGCCGGTGTCGCGGACGCGGATTTCCAGCTCGCCCTCAACCATACAGGCCGAGACAAGAACGCCCCCTTCGCTGGTGAATTTCACTGCATTGCCGACGAGATTGAAAAGAACCTGACGCAGCCGCTCCGGATCGAAAGAGAGCAGGCCCGGCACATCGGCGGCGACAAAGCTGGCAATCTCGATGCCCTTTTCGTGGGCGCGATGGGCCAGCATTTCGACGACGCTTTCGATCAACTGACGCAGATCGTCATCGCGCAGATGAAGATGGAAGCGGCCGGCCTCGATGGCCGAGAAGTCCAGGAGGTCGTCGACCAGTTGCGAAAGCGCGCGGACCGACTGGCCGATGCCGGAGAGATAATTCGCCTGTTCGGGCGTCAGCCGCGTCTGGCCGAGCAGATGGCTCATGCCGGCAATGCCGGAAAGCGGGGTGCGGATATCGTGGCTGACGGTGGCCAGAATCCGGCTTTTCATCGCGCTTTCGCGCTCGGCGCGGGCCAGCGCCTCACGGGTGAGGTTCAGCCCGGCAACATGATCCTGTTGCTGTGGCCGTGTTGTTGAAAACAGCCGACGAAACCATGCGGCAAGCGGCTTCGCGCCGCGCCGGGCAACAGGAGACTGTTCGATATGGAAGTCCGGTTCGTCAAAATCTCGCATATGGAAGTGCTAACATGCGAAAGCTTCAGAAGTGTTTCCGGGCTTCGTTAATCCTTCATTGCGATTTTTCGGTGCTTCCGAAGATTTCATCAAAACCGATCAAAACGGCCCCCACGGTGATGAAGCTGTCGGCGAGATTGAAGACGGCGAAGGACCACGATGTGCCGATGTGGAAGAGCACGAAATCGATGACATGGCCGTAGAGAAACCGGTCGATGAGATTGCCGAAGGCGCCCGCAATGACCAGAGCGAAGCCGAGATGGGCGATCCAGCGCGAGGTCGGGGTCTTCAGCCAGAGCCAGGTGACGAAGGCGACGATGGCAAGGCGCAGACCGACAATCAGATAGCCCGGCATCTCATCGAACATCGAGAAGGCGACGCCGGTATTGTAGGTCCGGTAAAGCGCAAGAACCGGCAGAAGATGAACCGGCTCCTGCAGCGGCAGATAATGATCCACCGCGATTTTTGTGATCTGATCGACGATCAGCAGCGCGACGATGAACAGGACTGCCGGCACGGCGCGGGAAAAAAGCGAGACCTTTTCCATCACCGCGGCTCCAACGTCAGCAGATGCCGTCGCGCCTCGAAAAGCATCACGGCGGTGGCGACAGCCAGATTGAGCGAATCGGCAAGACCCGCCTGCGGAATGCGCGCCAGCTGATCGGCCTCTTTGGCCAGCTGATCCGGCAGCCCCTGCTGCTCGTTGCCCATGAGGACGACGACCGGTTTCTTCTTGTAATCCACGGTGCGGTAATCGACTGCGCCGGCGAGATGCGTGGCGACGACAGAGACGCCCGCTCCCTTTTTCCAGGCGAGGAATTCTTCCGGCGTGGCGCGGGTCACGGGCAGCGCGAAGACCGAGCCCATGGTGGCGCGCACGGTTTCCAGCGAGAAAGGATCGGTGCATTCGCCGACGAGGATCACACCCGAGGCGCCCGCCGCATCGGCAGTTCGAATGATCGTGCCGAGATTGCCGGGATCACGCACGCGGTCGAGCGCGATATAGGTCTCGTTGGCGGAGGGACGGATATCAGAGAGCGAGCGCCACTTCGTCTTGAAGACGCCCACCACCATCTGCGGATTGTCGCGGCGGGTGATGGCGGAGAGAACCTTCTCACTCACCTCCAGCACGAGACCGCCGGCGGCCACCGTGCGGGCGGCAACCTTGGTGACGAGCGGCTTGTCCTTGGCGTTCTTGGCATAGATCAGCGTATTGATCGCCCAGCCCAGTTCCAGCGCGTCGATGACGAGCTTCAGGCCTTCGGCCATGAAGGTTCCGGTTTCCTCGCGGCCCTTCTTCTGGGAGAGCGCCTTGATATCCTTGATGATCGGATTGGCAAGGCTTGTCACTTCCTTGACCTGTCCGACGCGGCCGGGGCCGCCCTTCGTGGCGTCGCTCATGCGGGCACCCAACGCGAAAAGAGGGAAGTGGAAAGCGCCCTGCCCTTTTCAGAGCCATCGAGACCGCTTTCACGGATGATGAGTTCGCCGGATTCGACGACGCCGCCGGCGCCGCGCATCGTCTCGCGCATCAACTCATGGATCGAATAGAAGCTGGCGCGGATCGAATAGGCGGTCAGGACGAAGCCGAGCGCCTTGTCACTCAGGAGTTCCCGGCCGATGTCGAGCATCAGCGGCAGATGGTCGAAGAGGTGCCAGACTTCGCCATTCGGACCACGGCCGAATTTCGGCGGGTCGGTGAGGATGATGTCGTAACGATTGCCGCGGCGCTCTTCGCGCGCGATGAATTTCATCGCATCATCGCAGATCCAGCGGATCGGGGCCTTGTCAAGACGGGCGAGCGCCTGGTTCTCGCGGCCCCAGCCGATGGCCTTCTTGGACGCATCGACATGGGTCACTTCAGCACCGGCGGCGGCGGCAATCAGGGATGCGACGCCGGTATAGCCGAAGAGGTTCAGCACCTTGACCGGGCGCTTGGCCTTTTCGATCTCCTGTCGCATCCAGTCCCAGTGAACCTGCTGTTCCGGGAAGACGCCGACATGGCGGAAGCTCGTAAAGCGGCCGTGGAAATCGACGTCGAGAAGCTGCATAGGCCAGGTTTCGCCCAGCGCGCCCTTTGGGAAGCGCCAGCGACCCATGCCGTCCTCGTCGGTGTCGCCGGTGAAGACGGCGTCGACATGCTCCCAGTGTCTGGCTGGAAGCGAACGCTGCCAGAGCGCCTGGGCTTCAGGGCGGACGACACGATAATCGCCATATTGCTCGAGCTTCTCGCCGGCACCGCTGTCGATCAGCCGGAAGCCGGCGGAGGACTGATTTTCGAGAATGACCGGTATGCGCTCGGCGGGCGTGTCGCCGGTGCGGGTCATCAATGGGCGCTCGGGCGCGGCAGGCGCTGCGCGCTCCTGCTTCAGCGGGGCATTCCTCTCGGCCACTGCCTTGGGTCGCGCATCCTTGGCCGGCACAGGCGCCTGGCGCGGACGCTCGCGCTTTTCCACCCGGCCGGATGCCGGACCAGAACCCGGAGGGCCGCCGCGTCGCATCTTTGTCGTCTTCGTCAAAATTCACACTTTCCTAGCTTCCAACCGGATCGGGCCGAAATCTAGCTTCTTTTGTTTCCGTTTGTCCTTCCGGGAAAACAGAGCTCCGCTTTTCCCTGACAAACCTGGGGCCAAAAATCGCGACTGTCGCAAATTCGGCTCTATCGGCACGAAATAACATTAAGTGCTCTCTTGGCAAAGACTTATCCCTCAAGTGATATTATAGCATTCATCAAGAACGGCTCGCATTCGAGCCACGCATTTGGGAGGAGCGATCACGATGGATATGAGCGGCGAAGAGCGCATTGCAGCCAAACGCGAAGTCGTCTGGGCGGCGCTGAACAATCCCGAAATCCTGAAGGCCTGCATTCCGGGCTGTCAGAGCCTGGAGATGGCCTCACCAACCGAAATGTCGGCCACCGTCAAGATCAAGATCGGGCCGGTTTCCGCAACCTTTTCGGGCGAGGTCACGCTCTCCGACCTCAACCCGCCGGCCGGCTACAAGATTTCCGGTGAAGGCAAGGGCGGCATTGCGGGCTTTGCCAAGGGCGGCGCGGAAGTGACGCTGACGGAAGACGGCGACGAGACGATCCTCGCCTATACGGTGGACGCGCAGATCGGCGGCAAGCTGGCTCAGCTCGGCTCGCGCCTGATCGATTCCTCCGCCAAGAAGCTGGCCGGCCAGTTCTTTGCGGACTTCAACAAGGCGGTCAGCGGAAGCTGATCTGATTCCCGGTTTACTTCGAAGCCGAGACCGGCAGGAGAACCTGCTGGGCGAGTTCTTCGGCGCGCTTCTGATTGCGCCGAGCCTCGCCCTGCCAGCGGGCGGCTTCCTGCGTCTGCCGGCGAGCCTGCTTGCGGTGCTTGCCCTGCGAGAACCACGTGAGGCTAGAACCGATCAGCGCGCCAAGAATAACGGCCAGAAAGAGATAGACGAAAAACGGCGCAGTCAGCGACAGGACCGGGTCAGATGGCTCGAACGGGTTGAGCGACAGCGTGACCGCGTGACGATTGGCGACCGACAGCACGATGAGGATGATGGCGATCGGCAGGAGGATCACCAGATTGATCAGCTTCTTCGTCATGCGCAGGCTCCAGCAGGCACAATTTGACACACCGGAAGATATCTTCCGATCCGTCTCCTAAGATAAAGGGATATGCGGCGCTTTCAAGCCGGCACGGCAGCCGAAAGGCTCAATCGTCCTCGTCGGCCTGACCCGGGTTCAGACGCTCGCGAAGTTCCTTGCCGGTCTTGAAGAAGGGAACCCACTTCTCCTCGACGAAAACCGCGTCGCCCGTGCGCGGATTGCGGCCGGAGCGGGAGGGGCGATTCTTAACCGAAAAGGCGCCGAAGCCGCGAAGCTCGACGCGATTGCCGCCAGCCAGCGCATCCGTGATCTCATCGAGTACGGCATTGACGATGTTTTCCACATCGCGGTGATAGAGATGTGGATTGCGCGCAGCAACGATCTGCACCAATTCGGACTTTATCACGTCTTCCCCCTCGATCATTTCCGTTTTCCGGCTGACGCCGGCATTCGAACATTGCCGAAGCCGGTACGCCGGAGCGAAATCTTTGCACTCTGTTTTTGCCAAGGCGCATGGCGCCTCGGGTCTTTAGTCGCGATCAACCTGCCAAACGGAAACAAGGCCGTCAAGGAACAAGTGCTGTATACCTAGCATTTTCAATGCGCTTGCCGGAAAATCGGCAGTGAGACCGGAGCGTTCGGCGGCCTGCATCAGGGCTCCGGGCAACATCGCCGCCCAGCCTTGCGGAACCGGCTTCCAGTCGATGACCGGCAGGTTGGGATCGACGGAGCGGGTCTTCAGATAGGCCTTGATCTCCGGCATGCCGCCAAGCTCGTCGACCAGCCCGTTCTTCAGGGCCTGCCGTCCGGTGAAGATCGCGCCGTCGGAGACGGCCATGGCCTGATCATGCGTCATCTTGCGACGCTCGGCCACCAGATCCACGAACCACTGGAAACTGTCCTGGACCATGGCATTGATCATCGCCTTGGTCTGATCGCTCGGCGGATTGAAGGGCGACGGCTCGGCCTTCATCGGCGCCGACTTGATCGATTCCAGCGAGACGCCGATCTTGTCGAGCAATTCCTTGGCCTGCGGATACTGGAAGAGCACACCGATCGAGCCGGTGATCGACATGTCGCCGGCAACGATCCGGTCGCCCGCCAGCGCGATCATGTAGCCGGCCGAGGCCGCCAGCGTCCGGATGTCGGACACGACAGGCTTCTTTTCAGCCACGCGGCGCAGCGCCTTGTAGATGGTTTCGCCGCCAAAGGTCGTGCCGCCGGGGGAGGAAATGTCGACGATCAGCGCCTTGACATTGTCGGCCCTGGCGATGCGGTCCAGCCGGGCCGTCAGATCCTGATCGTCCTGAATGAGGCCGGTGATCGAGATGCGGGCGATCTGGTTCACCGCCGGACTGTCGACGCCGGGCCAACGGAACCAGACGGCCGCCAGCACCACGACCAGAACGACGATGGCAAGGCTGCGCCAGAAGGTGACCTTGCGGCGAAGCGCGCGGCGATCGGCAATTCCATTGTCCATGCGGCATTTCCTTCACGAAACGGGCCCGGTGGCGACCGGCCCGATGGCCGCTTTCGTTCCGGACAAGAGCGATTGGCATAGCCATAAAGGCTTCGCGGCAAATCCGGAAGCCGCCAGATGCCGTAAAACTGCCTCAAGAGCCGGTCAGATCATGCGTCCCGGACAAAATTATAAGGCAGCCGATGTTTTTTGGCACTCTCGCGATTGTTTACGGCGCGAAAATAACCATATTCCGCGTCTAGCGCTTCGGCTATTGTGACATCCACTTCAACACAGGGACGAGATGGCGAGCTTGGAGATGAACAGCATGGGAGGCAGCGAGCTTGATGCCCGCCGTGCGGCCTATTCTCAGGCTGTGCGCCATTCCCAGCGCGTACGGCGGCTGAAGATTCTGCTGCCGGCTTCGGCCGTCGCGATTTCGCTGATCTTTGTCGCGGTATCGATCGTTAGAAGCCTGTTGCCCGAAAATATCGAGGTGAAGGGCGCAACGATCGAGAACGGCCAGATCGTGATGGAAAAACCTGCGATTTCCGGGCGCAATGCCGATGGCATCTTCTATTCGATGACCGCCGCGCGCGCCCTGCAGAGCATCGCATCGCCCAATATCATGACACTGGAAAACATTGCGGCCCAGATGCCGGTCAATGACCAGATCATTGCCAAGGTGAATGCGAAGGGCGGCATCTATGATCGCAGCGCAAACACGCTCGACATGACGCAACCCTTCTCGCTGCACCTTTCGAGCGGGCTGATCGCCAACTTCCGCTCCGCCAAGCTCGACGTCAAGAACGGCACGATGACTTCGAAAGACACCGTGTCCATCACGGCGCCCAAGGCAACCGTAGTTGCGCAAAGCATCAATATCGAAGATAAGGGCCAGACGATCGTCTTCGATGGCGGGGTGCAGGTGAACATGCATGCCGACGTCATTCATGAAAAAGGCAATTAATTCATGCCCGCCAAAGCCAATCTCACGTTTTGCCTGGTGATTGCTGCGCTCGCCATTGCGCCCGCCAACGCCTATTCCCAGGCGACAGCCAGCAAGATGGACGGGATTGCGCTGTCCAACGACAAGCCGATCCATATCGAAAGCGACAAGCTGGAGATCAAGGACAAGGAAAACCGGGCCGATTTTACCGGCAACGTGGTCGCCACTCAGGGCACGACGATGCTGAAGTCGAAGACGATGACGGTCTATTACAAGTCTTCGAGCAAGGATGGCGCGCCTGCGGCCGGCGGGGCGATGACCAATGCCGGTAATGGCGACATCGACCGCATTCTCGTCAATGGCGGCGTGGTTCTGAATTCCGACAAGCAGACCGCAACCGCCGACAGCGGCCATTTCGAAATGGCCAAGCAGCTGATCGTGCTAGAGGGCAAGCAGGTGGTGCTCTCCGACGGCAACAACGTTTTCACGGGCTGCCGGCTGACCGTGCACATGGATACGGGACAGGCCCAGCTCGACAGCTGCGGCGGCCGCGTCCAGATTCAGCTCGACCCCAAATCGCGCAGCAAATAAACGGTGATCTCCTTGCTGAACAGGAACGCCCAGACGGGTCCGGCGAAAGGTGCCGGCGAGCATGAGAGCGACAGCCATGCCACACGCTACGAAGGCACGCTGGTCGCGCGCGAGCTGACTAAGACCTATAGCTCGCGGCGCGTCGTCAACGGCGTTTCACTGATCCTGAAGCGCGGCGAGGCCGTCGGCCTTCTCGGGCCGAACGGGGCCGGCAAGACGACCTGTTTCTACATGATCACCGGGCTTGTTCCTGTCGATTCGGGCACGATCGAGCTTGATGGCCATGACGTCACCTCCATGCCGATGTACCGCCGCGCGCGTCTCGGCGTCGGTTATCTGCCGCAGGAAGCCTCGATCTTCCGCGGGCTGACGGTCGAGGAAAACATCCGGGCCGTTCTCGAGGTGCGCGAGAAGAACAAAGCCAAGCGCGAGAGCAAGATCACCGAGCTTCTGGAGGAATTCTCCATCGAGCATCTGCGCAAGTCGCCGGCGGTCGCGCTTTCGGGTGGCGAACGGCGGCGTCTCGAAATTGCCCGCGCGCTGGCCACCGAGCCCGCATTCATGCTGCTCGACGAGCCCTTTGCCGGCGTCGACCCGATCTCTGTGTCTGAAATCCAGAATCTGGTGCGGCACCTGACCCGCCGCGGCATCGGCGTTCTCATCACTGACCACAATGTGCGCGAGACGCTCGGCCTCATCGACCGGGCCTATATCATCCATGCCGGGGAAGTGCTGACCCATGGTCGCGCGGACGATATCGTCAACAATGCCGATGTGCGCCGGCTCTATCTCGGCGACAATTTCAGCCTCTGAGGCGATTTTTCAGCCTCGGGTCGCACAACTGATCCTGATTTTAACCGAATCCGTGTTTGGCTCTTGACCGCGAAAGGGAAACCAAGCAATTTTCGGGCCAGACAGATACTGCCCGCCGGGAGAGCGCAGATCCTGTCGAATGCAAAGTCGGGAGTTCTGCGTTCATCATGGCCATGTCAGCCAGCCTTCACTTGAAGCAATCGCAATCGCTCGTGATGACGCCGCAGCTCATGCAGTCGATCCAGCTTTTGCAGATGACGCATTTCGAGCTAACCCAATTCATCGAACAGGAAGTCCAGAAGAACCCGCTCCTGGAAATTTCACCATCCGATGGTGCACCAGCCCCCGTGAGCGACGACGGGCCGGACATGTCGTCCGACGCTGCCATGGCGCCGCGCAGCGACAGCGACTGGTTCGAGACCGCCAATACCGGCCAGGCCGAGCGGCTGACCAAGGAGCTTGATGCCAATTTCGAGCCGGATTTCGACACCGATCAGGCTGAACGCAGGCCGGATTCGCCCGAACTTGTCGGCCAATGGAAGTCGATGCCGGGCGGACAGGGCGACGACGGCAATGATTTCGACATGGACGATTTCGCTGCCGCCGGCCTGTCGCTCCGCGAATTCGTCAACCAGCAGATCCCCTTTGCCGTCTCGGGCGCGGCCGATCGCCTGATTGCCCAGCATCTGGTCGATCTTCTGGACGACAGCGGCTATATCCTGCCGGAACTGGAAAGCGTGGCGGAACGCATCGGCCGGCCTGTCGGCGATGTGGAACGCGTCCTGTCGATCCTGCAGACGCTGGAACCGGCAGGCATCTTCGCCCGCTCCTTGAGCGAATGCCTGGCCATCCAGCTGCGTCAGAAGAACCGGCTCGATCCGGCCATGTCGGCTTTTGTCAGCCATCTCGAACTGCTGGCACGGCGCGATTTCCAGTCGCTGAAAAAGCTGTGCGGGGTCGACGAGGACGACCTTCTCGACATGCTCGCCGAAATCCGCCGGCTCGATCCGAAGCCCGGGAGCGCCTTCACGCGCTCGGCATCCGAAACCATCGTTCCCGATATCGTCGTGAACCCGGCGGCCGATGGCGGCTGGAACGTGGAACTGAACCCGGACACGCTGCCGCGTGTGCTCGTCAATCAGTCCTATTATGCGGAAGTCTCCCGGCATGCGCCGCGGGACAGCGCGGATCAGGCTTTCCTCAGCGAATGCATGCAGAACGCCAACTGGCTGACGCGCAGCCTTGACCAACGGGCGCGCACGATCCTGAAAGTGGCGAGCGAAATCGTGCGCCGGCAGGACGGATTTCTGCGCAGGGGCGTCGACGGGCTGAAGCCGCTCAACCTGAAGACGGTGGCCGATGCCATCAAGATGCATGAATCGACCGTCAGCCGCGTGACCTCGAACAAGTTCATGATGACGCCCCGCGGCGTCTACGAACTGAAATATTTCTTCACCGTTTCGATCTCTTCTGCCGAAGGCGGCGACGGTCATTCAGCCGAAGCGGTGCGCAATCGGATCCGCGCGATGATCAACGAAGAAACCGCCGATACCGTGCTTTCTGACGACGACATTGTCGATATCCTCAAGGCGGCCGGTATCGATCTTGCGCGGCGGACGGTCGCCAAATATCGCGACGCGATGAACATTCCCTCCTCCGTCCAGCGCCGGCGGGAGAAGAAGGCGATGGCCCGCATCGCCTCCTGACACCAGGCCTGAAATTCTTGCCTAACAATCCGTGGGGAACTGTCGGCCACCCGTTCCGCGTGTTGACTTGCTCCGAGCCCCGGAGTAGAAGCGCGCCGCACCCCATGGAAGGCCGAAAGTATTGTCGGAATCGCTTGGATGCGAAGGCAGCTTGGAATAGACTGTTTCTCGCAAATCAATACACAAGAAGGGTAAAACCATGAGTGTGCGAGTTTCCGGAAAACATATGGAAGTCGGTGAAACGTTCCGCCAGCGGATCGAGAGCCATGTCGGAGACGCGGTGGGGAAATATTTCGATGGAGGCTATTCCGGCCAGGTGACGGTGGAAAAGTCGGGTTCGTCGCGTTATGCGGCGGATTGCAAGATTCACCTCGATACGGGCGTCGTGTTTCACGCGGCCGGCGAGGCGAACGATCCCCAGGCGGCCTATGATGCGGCAGCCGAGCGGATCGAGAAGCGACTTCGGCGCTACAAGCGCCGCCTGCGCGACCACCATGCCGGAAATGGGCAACACACCGAAATGCCCTATTCCGTCATCGATTCGATCTCGGAAGAGGTCGAGGAAGTGCCGGAAGACTATGCACCGGCCATCATCGCAGAGAGCACGAAACGGCTCAGAACCATGACTGTCGCCGGCGCCGTAATGGCGCTCGACATGACCGACGAACCGGTTTTCGTGTTCCGCAATGCGGGTAACGAACAACTGAACATTGTGTATCGCCGCCACGACGGCAACATCGGCTGGATCGATCCGGCCGGTGTCAAGGGCTGATAAAGCGGGCGGGCGCGCCAAAGCCGCGCGCCCGCCTTTCTTTCAGCTTCAGAACGGGGAACATCGAATGGCATTGGCAGATCTGCTGCAACAGGATGCGATTATTCCGGCTCTGAAGGCCAATTCCAAAAAGCAGTTGCTTCAGGAACTCGCGGAAAAGGCAGCAGCCGTGACCGGGCTGCCGGAGCGAGAAATTTTCGATGTCATCCTGCAGCGCGAGCGTCTCGGCTCGACCGGCGTCGGCAACGGCATCGCCATTCCCCACGGCAAACTCAATTCCATCAAGAAGATCGCCGGCGTCTTTGCGCGTCTGGACACGCCCGTGGCCTTTGAGGCGCTGGACGACCAGCCTGTCGATCTCGTCTTCCTGCTTCTGGCACCGGAAGGTGCCGGCGCCGATCACCTCAAGGCGCTGTCGCGCGTCGCCCGCGTTCTGCGCGACCAGGACCTGACAGCACGGCTGCGCGCCTGCGACACCGCGCCCGCCATCTTCGCCTGCCTCAATCAGGACGCGGGAACGAACGCAGCTTGATGGTTGACGCGAGGCGCGCCATCGTCCGCGAATTCGGGCGCGCATCCGGCGTTGTCAAAATGGAAACCGTCAGCCTTCCGCCGCTGGATGACGACAAGGTGCGCATTCGCCTGACGGCGCGCTCCATCAATCCTTCCGATCTGATCACGATATCCGGCGCCTATCCGTCGCGCACATCTCTGCCCTTCGTGCCGGGTTTCGAGGCGGCCGGGATCGTTGAGGACATCGGCGCCGCCGTCCGGAACATCAAGTGCGGAATGCGGGTTTTGCCCGTTGGCACCGCTGGCGGCTGGCAAGACTTCAAAGACACCACGCCGGACTGGTGCCTTCCCCTGCCAGATGCGCTATCCGACGAACAGGCGGCGTGCAGCTATGTGAATCCCATGACGGCATGGCTGATGATGACTGAGGTGGCGGGGCTCAAGCCCGGTGACCGGATTGCGATCACGGCCGCGGGTTCCGCCATCGGGCGGATGCTGGTCGCCATAGCAAATGCAAGAGGAATTCGGCCCTTCGCACTGGTTCGCAGTTCAGAGGCCGAGGCGGGTCTTTCCGGGCTGGACGCTGTCGTGCTTCGCGGGCAACATGATCGGTCTGCGGCGATGATGCTCCTGGAGCATTCAGGCCCGAAGAGCCTCAACACGATCTTCGACTGCGTGGGCGGACCGGAAGCGCAAGCGCTCGCCGCATGCCTGAAGCCCGCCGGACAGTTCATCCACTACGGCCTGCTCTCAGGCCAGCCAATCCCGGCAGAGGCCTGGAACGATCACCCCGATATGCGCTTCCATCTTTTTCATCTGCGGCAATGGGTGCATACGGCACCGCGCGAACGTCTCCACGCCGCCTATGCCGAGGTGACAAGTTTGATCGCTTCGGGGCGGTTGACCACGGCCGTGCGGAGCCGCCATGGCCTTGCGAACATTTCGGCAGCACTTGCGGATGCGGAAACGCTTTCAGCATGCGGCAAGGTTTTGCTCATCGACCGCTGACCGAGGCTCCAAAGAAAAACGGGCGGCCAGGCCGCCCGTCACTTCCGATCGAATGCGAAGGATTATTTCGCTTCATCAGCCGTTTCAGGCGCCACCACCTTCGGACCGCCCTTCGAGACGCCCACCATGGCCGGACGCAGCATGCGTTCACCGATGACGTAGCCGGCCTGGACGACCTGGAGAACCGTGTTGTTCGGGACTTCGGTGTTGGGAATTTCGAACATGGCCTGATGGAAGTTCGGGTCGAACTTCTGGCCTTCCGGCTCCAGCTTCTTCACGCCGTGGCGTTCCATGGCGGCGAGCATCGAGCGTTCGGTGAGTTCCACGCCTTCAATCAGCGCCATGAGGCCTGCTTCGCCTGCTTCCTTTGCTTCAGCCGGGATGGCATCCAGCGCGCGGCGCAGATTGTCGGAAACGCCGAGCATGTCGCGGGCGAAACCGGCGATCGCATAGGACTTGGCGTCCTTCACGTCGCGTTCGGTGCGGCGGCGCAGATTGTCCATTTCGGCGGCGAGGCGCAGATAGCGGTCGCGCAGGTCGGCATTCTCGGTCTTCAAGACGTCTATCGGATCCGGTTCCTGTTCCGCAGTCTGCGCACCGGCTTCAGCGGCTTCGGCATTCACGGCTTCGGCGGCTGCACCGAGGTCATTTGCCGCTTCGTCAGGTCCGTTCTTCTTCGTGTCGTCGGTCATGACGGTCTCCAGATTGTGGTTCTTGAGGGGTTGCGCCCGATATCGATGTTCGAGCTTGAAAAATCAAGGCTTGAAAGCCCAGTTGTTGACAATCCGGGCGTTTGTTCGCTGTCAGCCGGGAGAACTCAGCTTTGATATGAGCTGCGCGGTGTAGTCCACCATCGGTACGATGCGCGCATAGTTGAGCCGTGTCGGGCCGATGACGCCGACGGCGCCGACGATCTTCTGCTCGCTGTCGCGATAGGGCGCGACGATCAGCGAGGAGCCGGAGAGCGAGAAGAGCTTGTTTTCCGAGCCGATGAAGATGCGAACCCCCGGCCCCGTTTCGGCGAGGTTCAGCAGATCGATCAGGCTTTCCTTCCGCTCCAGATCGTCAAAGAGCATGCGCAGCCGGTCGATATCGGCCTGATCGTCCAGCCCTTCGATGAGGTTGGACTGGCCGCGCACGATGAGCTGCGATGTCTGCTCCAACTCGCTTGTGCCCGACCAGACGGCCAGCCCGCGCTCAACCAGATCCTGCGACAGTGTGTCCAGCTCAGCCTTGATCGTCCGGCGAATGACTTCCGTCTGATTGCGGATTTCCGCCAGCGTATGGCCGGAGAGATGAGCGTTGAGGAAATTGGCAGCTTCCGTGAGCTGCGAACTCGTGGTCCCCGCCGGCAATTCGATGATCCGGTTTTCGACCTCGTCATGCTCGCCTACCAAAACGGCCAGCGCCTTGGTCGGACCGAGCCGGACAAATTCGACGTGACGGAGGACCGGATCGTTCTTGGTCGTCACGACAAGGCCCGCGCCGCGCGACATGCCGGAGAGCATGCGGCTCGCCTCGCTGAGCAGATTATCCGTTTGCTGACCGCGCTCGGCGGAGCGCATCTGCGCCTCGATCGAGGTCCGCTCTTCCGGCGACAGATCGCCCACCTGCATGAAGGCATCGACGAAGAAGCGCAGGCCCAGCTGCGTCGGAAGACGGCCTGCGCTGATATGAGGCGAATAGATGAGGCCCAATTCCTCAAGATCGCTCATCACGTTGCGCACGGAGGCGGGCGACAGCGACATGGGCAGAAGACGCGAGAGATTGCGCGAGCCCAGCGGCTCGCCATTCTGCAGATAGGTTTCCACGATGCGCCGGAAAATCTCGCCCGAGCGCTCATCCAGCGTGCGGCCCGTATCCAGCGTTTGACCGATCCGTCTATCCCAACCGATCATGTGCCCTGCATGCTCTCCATCATCATTCTCCCTGAAATATAGACATGGACGCCGGTCAAGCAAACAGGATTTGAAAACCAGAGTTCCGTTTTTCTTTGCAAAAGGCGGTAGCGGGTCTTAGAAGAGCGCAAAACAAACAAGGAGAGATCGATGAGGCCTTCGGGACGCAAGACCGACCAGATGCGCAAGGTGACGTTCGAGCGCGGCGTGTCCAAGCACGCGGAAGGCTCCTGCCTCGTCAAGTTCGGCGACACGCATGTACTGTGCACGGCAAGCCTTGAAGACAAGACGCCGCCGTGGCTGCGCAATTCCGGCAAGGGCTGGGTGACGGCCGAATACGGCATGCTGCCCCGCGCCACGGGCGACCGCATGAAGCGCGAAGCCGCGAGCGGCAAGCAGGGCGGCCGCACGCTGGAAATCCAGCGCCTCATCGGGCGTTCCTTGCGGGCTGTGGTCGACCTCGAAGCGCTGGGCGAACGCCAGATCACCGTCGACTGCGATGTCATCCAGGCCGATGGCGGCACACGCACGGCCTCGATCACCGGCGGTTGGATTGCATTGCGCGACTGCCTGAAATGGATGGAAACGCGCGGCATGATCAAGATGGACCGTGTACTCAAGGATCACGTTGCAGCCATTTCCTGCGGCATCTTTGCGAACCAGCCGGTCATCGACCTCGACTATCTCGAAGATTCCTCCGCCGAAACCGACGCCAATTTCGTGATGACGGGTGCCGGTGGCATTGTCGAAATCCAGGGCACGGCTGAAGGCAAGCCTTTCTCGGAAGAGGAGTTTGCCACGCTGATGGGTCTGGCCAAGGCCGGCATCGCCGATCTCGTAACCCTGCAGAAGGAAGCCGTCTCGGCTTGAGGGAGAGCATGGCCGGCGCCGCACGCATCGAAGGGGTCCTGGAAACGGCGCTTTACGCCGCTGACCTTCATGCTGCGGCGGATTTCTATGGCCGGGTTCTTGGCCTTGCCGAAATCACTCATGTCGAGGGGCGGCATATCTTCTTCCGTTGCGGCCAGGGCGTTCTGCTGATCTTCAATCCGGATGCGACGGAACTGCCGCCGCATAATCCCGACATGCCGGTGCCGCCGCATGGCGCGCGCGGAGCCGGCCACGCCTGTTTCCGCGTTGCAGGCGAAGAGATGGGTGCCATGTGCGTCCGTCTCGAGGCGGAAGGCGTGGCAATCGAAGCGGATTTCCGCTGGCCGAACGGCGCGCGGTCCCTCTATTTTCGTGATCCGGCCGGCAACAGCCTGGAATGCGCCGAAGCCAAACTCTGGAACCTTTGATTATGCGCAAGCTCGAGACCCGAAAGATCGTCGTCGCCAGCCACAATGCCGGCAAGATTCGTGAGATCAACGACCTGATCGGCCCTATGGGCTTTACTGCCACATCTGCGGCCGAACTGAACTTCGCCGTTCCTGACGAGACCGGCACGACGTTTGAAGAAAACGCCGCGATCAAGGCGCTCGCCTCTGCCAAGGCTGCGGGCATCCCCGCCCTGTCCGACGATTCCGGGCTTGTCGTCGATGCGCTCGATGGCGCGCCGGGCGTCTATACGGCCGACTGGGCGGAGACGGGCGACGGCACGCGCGATTTCCAGATGGCGATGCAGAAGGTCGAGACCGCTTTGCAGGAAAAGGGTGCGACGATCCCGGAAAAGCGGACCTGCCGCTTCGTGTCGGTGCTGTGCCTAGCCTGGCCAGACGGCCATACGGAAATGTTCCGTGGCGAGGTGGAAGGCACGTTCGTCTGGCCGCCGCGCGGCACGGCAGGCTTCGGCTACGATCCGATCTTCAAGCCGGAAGGCTATGGCGTGACGTTCGGCGAAATGTCGGCGGAAGAAAAGCATGGCTGGAAGCCGGGTGACGCAGCAGCCCTTTCGCATCGCGCCCGCGCGTTCAAGCTTTTCGTCGAAACCTGCCTTGAGGCGTGATGATGCTACACGCGGACGGCCAAATTCTCCCCGATACGGGCGATCCCGGCTTCGGCGTCTATCTGCATTGGCCCTTCTGCGCGGCCAAATGCCCCTATTGCGACTTCAACAGCCATGTGCGCCATCAGCCGGTCGACCAACCGCGCTTTGTCGAGGCTTTCCTGAAAGAGATGGCCGCCGCGCGCGAGCTCTCCGGCCCACGCACCGTCACCTCCATCTTCATCGGCGGCGGCACGCCCTCGCTGATGCAGCCGGCGACCGTCGAGGCGATCCTGAACGGCGTTGCCAATACGTGGCATGTGCCGGCGGGCATCGAGATCACCTTGGAAGCCAACCCATCGAGCGTCGAGGCCGAGCGTTTCCGTGGTTATCGCGCCGCCGGTGTCAACCGCGTCTCGATGGGCGTGCAGGCGCTGAACGATCGGGATCTGAAGTTCCTCGGCCGCCTCCATAATGTCGAAGAGGCGCTGACCGCCATCAGGCTGGCGCGCGAGATCTTCCCGCGCATGTCCTTCGACCTGATCTATGCCCGGCCCGGTCAGACGGTCGAAGCGTGGAACAAGGAACTGGTCGAGGCGATCAATCTGGCCGTCGATCACCTCTCGCTCTATCAACTGACGATCGAGGAAGGGACCCCCTTCTTCGGGCTGCACAAGGCGGGCAAGTTTACCGTGCCCGATGGCGATCAATCGGCGGCTCTCTACGAGGCAACGCAGGAGATCACCGCGCGCCACGGCATGCCGGCCTATGAGGTGTCGAACCACGCCGTTCCGGGCTCCGAAAGCCGGCACAATCTCACCTATTGGCGCTATGGCGATTATGCCGGCATCGGTCCCGGCGCACATGGCCGTATTTCGCGGGGCCGACAGAAAATTGCGACCGCCACGGAGCGGAACCCGGAGGCCTGGCTTTCGCTCGTAGAAGCCCGCGGCCACGGCATGATTGATCATGAGCTGCTGGATTCGGAAGAACAGGCCGATGAACTGCTGCTGATGGGCCTGCGCCTGCGCGAAGGTGTCGACCTTGCCCGCTGGCAGGCGCTTTCCGGCCGCGACCCCGATCCGAAGCGTGAGCAGTTGCTGCTCGACCATGGCTTCATCGAGCGGCTCGGCAATTCGCGCCTGCGCTGCACGCCCTCGGGCATGCTGATCCTCGACAGCGTGGTGGCTGATCTCGCCTGCTGAGACCTTGTCTCACGCCTTCTGGCAATAATGCACGCCCCCAGCCTCACCCGTCTGGAAATCGCCCGGTTGCGGCGGTGCGATGGGCTTGAAGAGCGTGCGATCCGGTTTCAGATCGAGAAGCGGCGTGCCGTCGAGGCAATCGAGGCCGCGGACGAAGAGACGGCTGCCTTCGATCTTTTCCAGCACCACGATGGACGTTCCGATCGGGTTAGGCCGCACGGGTGTGCGCAGCGAAAAGGTGCCATGCACCGTGCCATTGGAGGCCGGGCTTTGCAGCACGAGATCGCGGCGGGAGCGATCAAGCCAATAGAGCACTTCCAACCGCTCGAACTTGGCAACACCTTCAAGCGCCCGATCCCATGGCGCAAAGACCTCGATTACGCAAACCGGGCCATCATGACGCCCTTGGCGCGGCGTTTCCATGCGCGACGTCCAGGGCGTCGAGATGCGGCCGATGAATTCCAAGCCCGCATCCTGCGCGGCAGGCGGGTTGACGGAGACTTCGTTCTCACGGATTTCGTTTTCGCGGACCATACCCCCTCCAGCGTTATATCAAACGGAATATAGCGCGGGATGAGGCCCAAACAAACGAAAAAAGGCCGGCATCGCTACCGGCCTTTTTAAATAGATAGCCTAACCGACTATTCGTTGATCAGGCGCTTCAGCAGCTCGATTTCGTGGTTGAGCTTCGTATCACCGGCGATCAGTTCCTCGATCTTGCGCACGGCATGCAGAACCGTGGTGTGATCGCGCCCGCCGAAACGGCGTCCGATTTCCGGGAAGGAGCGCGGCGTCAGCGTCTTCGACAGATACATGGCGATCTGGCGCGGCTTGACGATCACGCGGGTGCGACGGTTGGAGACGAGCTCCTGGCGCGACACGTTATAGTGACGGGCGACGACGCGCTGGATGTCCTCGATGCGGACGCGGCGGGGTTCGCCGGCGCCGACCAGATGGGCCAGGAGTTCATCCACGCGTTCCATCGACAGATCCGGCTCGAAGGAGCGGCGGAACAGAAGCTGGTTGAACGCGCCTTCCAGTTCGCGGCCGCTGGCCGTGACGCGACGGGCGACGTGGTCGAGAACGCCTTCGGCAATATCGAGCGACGGATCGTCGGCACGCGCGACCTCGAGGCGGCGCTTGAGGATTTCGAGGCGCATTTCATAGTCCGGCGCTTCCATTTCGATGGCAACGCCACCCTGGAGGCGCGAACGGACGCGCGGATCGAGCGATTCCAGTTCCCACGGCGCACGGTCGGCAGCAACGACGACCTGACGGGCGCTGTCGAGCAGCGTATTGAGGAGATGGCAGAACTCGTTCTGGATCGACTTGCCCTGCAGGAACTGCATGTCATCAATGATCAGAAGGTCGATATTGCGCAGCGATTCCTTCAGCGACAGCGCATCGTTGTCGCGGATGGCGGCAGCAAAGCGCCACATGAAATATTCAGCGGTCAGATAGACAACACGCGGATTGCGCGGGCTGTTGATCGCGGCAGCGGCAATGGCCTGCAGAAGATGCGTCTTCCCGAGGCCCACGCTCGAATGAACGAAGAGCGGGTTGAAGCGCACGGCGCCGGCACCGGCTTCGGCAATCGTCTTGGCGGCGGCAAGCGCCACGCGGTTGGAACTGCCCTCGACAAAGGATGCAAAGGTATAGCGCGCATCGAGCGGCGAGCCGAAAAGCGGCGTCGCGGCGCTGGCCTGCCAGGACGACGGCGCAACGGAGGATGCGATCTGCGCGATCGGCTGCGCGGACATCCGGCGAGCGCTCTGCGGCTGAGCCGCCTGAGCGGGCGGGGCATCTGCGACGTCGTCGTCGGCTGTGACCTTGGACGCACGGGCCGCCGTACGAACCAGGATTTCAACCTTCATGATTTCGGCATCCTCTTCCTTGAAGAGCGCCGTAATCAGATCGAGATAGCGATTGTTGATCCAGGACTTCAGGAATGTCGTCGGAACGGTCAGTCTGACAACGCTCTTCGAAACGGAATGCAGCTTCAGTCTGCCAAACCAGCTTGCATAGACGTCAGCACCAACCTTGGCTTTGAGCCGGGCGCTGAAACGCTCGAACAAAGCGTTATTTCCCATTGTCTGATTGTTCCCCGCCGCTTGAATTTCGGACGAACCGATCACTGGCGCTGCGCCGCTTTCGCGTGCGCGCACCGATGCTTGTGCCATCGTCATGAGCCGCCTCTCTAACTTCTCTTATCCACACCGACCAGAGCCTCGTATCTCTCTTGGCCGGGCTGTCATTCCAAAAAATCGATCCGCTCCGCCCCGAACAGACCGACTACGCATTTCACTCGTTACGCACCTACCCTTTCGGGTTTCAGCCCAGCTTCGCACAAGTTTCGCCGCCTATTCCGGCAGCAAGAAGGCTTGCGCTTTCGCCAAGGCCGGGTCAGGCAACCCGCCTCGTCTTCCTTCACGTCACCGGCGCCCCCTCATGCGCCAGTCTGCGCTGGACACACGTAGAGAGCAGGCCCGAAACCATGGGCCAGGTTTCCATGCGCGACCAACCGTGAAAACGCGGAACCCAAAAGGGTCCGCTACAGAGCACTCAACCGTTTCGTAAGCAGGAAGTCCCCATACGCAGCGATCATTTTGTCCGGCGTTGTCCGCCCTCTGTTGGACGCATTTACGCAGGATCGTTTCCAAAGATCAATCGCGTTTTTTACGCAATTTTAACCCGCGACCATTGACTCCAAGACCGATTTTCTGTCCCCGCAAAGCCCTGAAAAAAGAATCGCTTTTGAATCAAGGAGATTCGTTTTGAAGGGGTCTGGCGGGCCTCAAAATGCAAAAAAATTATTTTTTTCCTTGACTCAGAAGCCGCCCAACCTCCCGTAAAGTGAGGTTGCAAGCGCCACGACCACCTTCCCCAAATGCTTGAAAAATAAAAACTTTTCCTGTCAGCGTCCCGTCATGAAGATACAAGCACCATGACAGGGAGATGGCGGAATGATGACGAGGCAGCAGAAACGACAAAAAGCCCGGTCAAACGACCAGGCTTTTTAAAACACGAAATTCGATCAGATGATCAGGCAGAAAGTGCCTTCACGCGGCTCGCCAGACGCGAGACCTTGCGCGATGCCGTGTTGGCATGAACCACGCCGCGACCGGCAGCGCGCATCAGCTCAGGCTGTGCAGCGCGGAGCGCTTCCTGAGCGAGCTTTGCATCGCCGGAAGCGATTGCTTCTTCAACCTTGCGGAGGAAGGAACGGACGCGCGAACGACGAGCCTTGTTGACGTCGGTACGGCGAGCAATCTTGCGGGTCGCCTTCTTCGCCGAAGCTGTATTGGCCATATGTGCCTCTCTTACGAACTCGATATGCTGCCACCCTGCCGCGCTCGGTCGCCAGACCATTCGTCAGAACTCAAGTGGAAGCGTTTGACGGAAAGCACCAGAACGGCGGCTTTCCAAACGGTTGGCGGGCATATAACGGGAAAGCGGCCATCCGTCAACGCGCAAAATGCGAAGCTGCGCCTATTTCTGGCAAGCGGCGCAGAAGAATGTCGAGCGGCCCGACTGCACGATGCGCTCGACCGGCCGCCCGCAGCCGGGATTGGGGCAAGCCTCGCCTTCGCGGTCATAGACACGGAACTTGTGCTGGAAATAGCCCAGCGAGCCATCCGTCTGGATGTGGTCGCGCAGCGACGAGCCGCCGGCGACGATGGCTTCGGCAATGACATCGCGGACACATTCGGCGAGAAGCCCAAGCTGCGGCTTTGCCCTGCCCTTCTTATCAACCAGCGTTCCCGCCGCCCGTTTCGGCGAGAGACCCGAGCGGTGAAGCGCCTCGCAGACATAGATATTGCCGAGGCCGGCGATGATCGTCTGGTCGAGCAGCGCTGCCTTGAGCGGCGCCTTCTTCTCCGCGAAGGCTGCGGCCAGAACCTCGGCACTCAGGCTGTTGCCGGTGGGCTCGGGGCCGAGGCTTGCGAGAAATGGATTATCGGACAGCCGGGCCGTCTCTTCCAGCAGAAGGAAGCCGAAGCGGCGCGGATCGTTATAGATCACGCGGGACGCTTCGCCGGCGCGCATGAGGCGGAAGACGACGTGATCGTGCTTCTCGTCCTTCGAGCGGGCGTAATGGAAGTCTCCGGGCGTGGCAGGTTCTCCGCCCGCTTCGATCCGGAACGATCCGGACATGCCGAGATGGGCAATTGCGGTGAGCCCGCCCTCGAAATGGATCAGCAGGTATTTTGCCCTGCGGCTCAGGCTTTCGATCTGCCGGCCGGCGAGTGCATCCGCCATACCCGGCGTGAAGGGAAAGCGCAGGTCAGGCCGGCGCAGCTCCAGCCGCGTGAGCCGCGCGCCTTCCATCGTCGGCGCAAGGCCGCGCCGCACGGTTTCCACTTCGGGCAGTTCGGGCACGGTAACCTCTTTCGTTCAATTCTGTTTCTTGGCGCGGCAATCTGGTCTATAGACGCCGCATCACGTTGCGGTGCAAAACCCGCATGTCCATATATAGGTGTGCCAGCGAATAGCGCCCAAGAGGCCGTTGCGCCAGAGCTTTCGCCTTGAACCAAAAACCGGAGCCCGAACCCATGAACGAGAGCCGCACCTCTGCCAATGGTGGCATGGAAACGTCCTATGGTTTTCGTGAGGTCGCAGACGGCGAAAAGCAGGGCCTCGTCAACGACGTGTTCCACAAGGTGGCCAAGCGCTATGACATCATGAACGACGTCATGTCGGCAGGCCTGCACCGCGCCTGGAAGGAAGCCATGGTGGCAGCTCTCAATCCGCGCCGCGATCCGACCTATCGCTCGCTGGACGTGGCCGGCGGCACAGGCGACATCGCGTTTCGCATTGTGGAAGCCTCGGGCCGCCAAGCGCATGTCACCGTTCTCGACATCAACGGCTCGATGCTGGGTGTCGGTGCAGAACGCGCCGAGAAGAAGGGGCTGACGTCCAATCTCGATTTCGTCGAGGCCAATGCAGAAAGCCTGCCGTTTGAGGCCAATTCCTTCGACGCCTACACGATCGCCTTCGGCATCCGCAACGTGCCGCATATCGATGTGGCGCTGAAAGAAGCCTATCGCGTGCTGAAGCGTGGCGGGCGCCTGCTCGTGCTGGAATTTTCCGAAGTCGAGATGCCGTTGCTTGATACGTTCTACGATCAGTGGTCGTTCAAGGCGATCCCGCAATTCGGCAAGATGATCACCGGCGACGCCGAGCCTTACCGTTATCTGGTGGAATCGATCCGCAAGTTCCCCAACCAGCGCGACTTCGCCACGATGATCTCTCAGGCCGGTTTCAGCCGAGTGAATTTCACCAATTACACGGGCGGCATTGCCGCTCTTCATTCCGGCTGGAAGCTCTGATCGCATGGCCGGTTTGACAGCTTATGGCCGGCTGGCCCGGGTCGGCTGGGTTCTGGTTCGCGAAGGCGTCGTCGGCGCGTTTCCGTCGGAAGGCCTGCCCGCGCCGGTTCGCACGGCGAAGGCGTTTCTGGAGCTTTTTGCGCGTAACCGCGCCCGCGGCAGCGCCCGTTCCGACAATCTCGCCCGCGCCGTCGAGCGGCTGGGCCCGTCCTATGTGAAAATGGGGCAGTTTCTGGCCACCCGTCCGGACGTGATCGGGCAGGAATTTGCCGCCGATCTCGCGCTCCTGCAGGACCGCATGGCGACCTTCCCGATGGAGCAGTCGGTCGCGCAGATCGAGGGCTCGCTCGGCCGCACGGCGGACGATCTCTTCGCGCATCTCTATAATCCGGTGGCCGCCGCATCCGTGGCGCAAGTCCATCCGGCCGAAATCGTCGTCGACGGTGTCGAGCGCAAGGTCGCGGTCAAGGTTATCCGCCCCGGCGTTCGCCAGCGCTTCGCGGCCGATCTGGAGGCGATGTATCTCGTGGCCGAGATGCAGGAGCGGTTTCTGCCGAAATCGAAGCGGTTGCGCCCCGTCGAGGTCACCCGGACGCTCGAACAGACGACGCGGATCGAGATGGATCTGCGGCTCGAAGCGGCAGCCCTGTCCGAGATTGCGGAGAATACCAAGGGTGATCCGGGATTTCGCGTGCCTGCGGTCGACTGGGAGCGCACGGGGCGCGATGTCGTCACCATGGAATGGATCGACGGTGTCAAGATGTCCGACGTCGCGGGCCTGCGCGCCGCCGGCCACGATCTCGAAAAGCTGGCCGACACGCTGATCCAGTCGTTCCTGCGCCACACGCTGCGCGACGGCTTCTTCCATGCCGACATGCACCAGGGCAATCTCTTCGTCGAAGCCGACGGGACCATCGTCGCCGTCGATTTCGGCATCACGGGCCGTCTGGGGCGGAAGGAACGTCGTTTCCTCGCCGAAATCCTTTATGGCTTCATCACCCGCGATTACATGCGCGTCGCCGACGTGCATTTCGAGGCGGGCTATGTACCCTCGCATCACGACCATGCGAGCTTTGCCCAGGCGATCCGCGCCATCGGCGAGCCAATCCACGGCCAATCGGCCGAGACGATTTCGATGGCCAAGCTGCTGACGCTGCTCTTCGAAGTCACCGAACTTTTCGACATGGAAACGCGGCCGGAACTGCTGATGCTGCAGAAGACCATGGTCGTGGTCGAAGGCGTCGCCCGCACGCTGAACCCGCGCTTCAACATGTGGAAGGCTTCGGAAGAGGTTGTCGGCGGCTGGATCCGCGACAATCTCGGGCCGAAGCGCATCGTTGGCGACGTCAAGGAAGCGGTTGGCGCCGCGATCCGCCTGGCCGAGGCGCTGCCGGAGATTGCCGCCAAGACGGAGAAGTTCCACGCCGAGGTCATGCACATGACCGAGAACGGCTTGCGGTTCGACAAGAGCACGGCGGAAGAGATCGGCAAGTCCGAGGCGAAACATTCACGCTGGGGCCGTGTGGCGCTATGGGTGATTGCCGCTGCGAGCGTTTATATTGCGTGGAAGGTTTCGTAAGCCCCTAACCGCTAGGCGGGGTTGGTCGCGAGCGTCACTAATTCCTCCGTCATCCCGGACTTGATCCGGGATCCAGTGCGCGATGTCCATCGCGCGAAAGAATCATTGTGACCGTTCTTTTGATTGAAGAGTCCTCTCAGCCCGCGGACGCGGGCTGGCTGGATCCCGGATCAAGTCCGGGATGACGGGAGAGAAAGTGGCCTTCCTCTGCCGCAAGGGGAGAGGACGAACCTCAATCATCCTCGCCGTGATTGGCGATCATCATGGCCTGCAGGGCAAGCCGTTCCGTCTTGCGCATGCGCTCCGATTCCGACTTCAGCTGGCCGCAGGCGGCGAGGATGTCGCGGCCGCGCGGCGTGCGGATGGGGGAGGCATAGCCGGCGGCGTTGACGAAATCGGCAAAGGCCTCGATCGTTTCCCAGTCGGAACAGTCGTATTTTGTGCCCGGCCAGGGATTGAACGGGATAAGGTTGATCTTGGCGGGGACGCCTTTCAGAAGCTTCACCAGGTCGCGGGCGTCTTCCAGACTGTCGTTGACGCCCTTCAGCATCACATATTCGAAGGTGATGCGGCGGGCATTCGACAGGCCAGGATAGGCGCGGCAGGCCGCCATCAGTTCCTTCAGCGGGTATTTCTTGTTGATCGGCACGAGTTCGTCGCGCAGCGTATCGTTGGTGGCATGCAGCGAAATCGCCAGCATGACGCCGATTTCCTCGCCCGTGCGGTAGATTTCCGGCACGACACCGGAGGTGGACAGCGTGACACGGCGGCGCGACAGCGACAGGCCATCGCCATCGGTGGCGATCAGCAGCGCCTTTTTCACCTCATCGAAATTGTAGAGCGGCTCGCCCATGCCCATCATGACGATATTGGTGATCTTGCGATCGGACGACGGCAGGATGCCACCCTGCGGCGTTTCGCGGTCCGGGAAATCGCCGAGGCGATCGCGGGCGAGCAGAAGCTGGGAGAGAATTTCTTCCGCCGTCAGGTTGCGCACGAGGCGCTGCGTGCCGGTGTGGCAGAAGGAGCAGGTGAGCGTGCAGCCGACCTGCGAGGAGATGCAGAGCGTGCCGCGGCCTTCTTCCGGAATATAGACCGTTTCCACCTCGACCGGGCGGCCCGCGCCGCGCGCCGGGAAGCGCAGCAGCCACTTGCGGGTGCCGTCGTTGGAAATCTGCTCTTCAGCGATTTCCGGGCGCTGGATGGTGAAATGCTGCTTCAGCAACGCGCGCAGATCCTTCGCGACATTCGTCATATCGTCGAAATCGGAAATGCCGCGAATGTAGAGCCAGTGCCAGATCTGGCTGACACGCATCTTGACCTGACGCTCGGCCACGCCCTTTTCGATAAGGGCGGCGGCGAGCTCTTCGCGCGACAGGCCGATCAGCGAGGGCTTTTCGGACAATTCAAAAACGGGCTTCGCCGGGGCTGCCGGCGCGGCAAGATCGAGACTGACCATAAGAGACTTTTCCTTGGGCGCGGCACGACGAGGAGGCCTGCGCGTCATTTGTGCGGCTCTCTATCATCATTTTGCCGCCACGTCAGCCCCTCCAGGCTAAAACGGCAGGGGCGCTGAAAACGACAAAGCCGGCGCGAAGGCCGGCTTTGAAAGCATGGATCCGAAGACGAGGCTTACTTGCAGGTTTCGATCTGCTTCAGCGCTGCCGAAATGCCGGAAAGCGAATAGGTGTAGGAGGTCGGCGTGCCGCGCGCGGAGACGGCATCGACCTTGAGGCTGTGGCCGGACTTGAGCGCAGCGACCAGCGCCGGTTCTTCAGCGGCGTTTTCAAGCCAGGCGGACTTGTCCTTGATGAACATCGTGTAGGACTTGGTATCGACCGTGACCTTGACCTTGGAGCCGGCCTTCAGCGCATAGCCGACCATGACCTGAGGCTCATAGGAAATGTTCTGGCCCGGGCGCTGCGTCACCAGGAAGAAATTGTCGCCATGGTCGAGCTTGGCCGGCGACTTTTCAGCCGGAACGGAGAGCACGTAGCAGACCTTGTTGCCGCCGGATGTATAGGAATAGGCGCCCCAGGCGTTGAACTGCTGGATCCGGGTCGGACCGGACGGAGCTGCGGCTTCCTTCTTTTCGGTGGTCTTGGCCTTGGCGTGCTTTTCAGTCTCCTTGGACTTTGCCTCTACCGAGGTCGCAAAAAGCGTGACGGCCGATGCGGATGCCAGGATGATGGAAAGAGCGAGTGCTGTTTTGCCTGAGAACATAACTTCCTACCGATTGTTTCCGTCCATGCGAAAAAGCCGAACAAAGCCGGCCGTTTATGACGATTTGAATTAATTTAGCTTAATTCGGGTTACCAAACCGTCAACAAGGGACTGCTTTGCGGCAAAACGGTCGAGAGCGGCTATTCCACACGTCTGATCCTGCCGGAATGGCGCGAAGCGCTTCCCTTGCGCTGATGAATGGCCTTTGAAATCGGGCGACATTGGGGCGGTCTCTCAGCCCCTGTCTGTTTTGCGAGAAAATGGCCCTCACCGGCCTTCCGCCTTTACCGCACGATCTGCCGGAGGACATAGCCTCGGACAAGGTCTGCCGTGGCCTGCGTGTTGACCAGGCCCAGATGGTCGACGCCGTCGAGAATATGATATTCGCCCTTCGGATTCGCCATGGACAGAACGGGCTGGAACTGGTCGGCGCGGAAGGCTTCATCCTGCTTTCCGGCCACCAGCAGAAAGGGCGGGAGCTTTGCGACGTCGCCGAGATAGTCGCGGCGTGGCGCATAGGAGAGGTTCAGCCGCCAGGAATAGACAGTCGTCGCAGTTTTGCCTTGAGGGCTTTCCAGAACGGCGCGCGGGAAATGGAAACTGACGATGGGCAGCCCATCCAGCGCATGAATACCGAGGCCGTTGAGAATGGAAAGGCCGATGGCGCGGCGAACCAGAGCTTCAGACCAGCCCCCGGCATTATCGCGCATGGTGGGCGCGTCGTAGCGGAGATAGGGCGACAGAAGGACGGCACCGCTCAGCATATTGCCGTACTTGCCGCCGGCAAAGCGGATGACGAAGCCGCCTCCGCTGGAATGGCCGGCGAGGATCAGCTTCTGGCCGGGCTTCAGGAGCTGCCTGGCCAGCGCCGCGACATCGTCTTCCAATTGACCGATATAGTCGACATCGCCGCGCCGTTCGGGCGACGGCCCGTGGCCGCGCAGATCGGGAATGGCCACCGCAATATCGCCGTTTCCGGCAATCTGCCGGGCGAGCCACTGATAGCTGCCGCCATGCCAGCCCGAGCCGTGGACGAGAATGACGAGCGGGGCAGTCTTCGATTTGGCCGGGATGTAGCGATAGCCGAGCCTCGCCCCGTCGTCCGACATATAGGCGATCAACGGAAGCTCGACCGTCTCCGGGGGCAGGACGGAGGAGAAGGTGAGCGTCTTGCCGTTGTCGCTGGCGTCAGCGGAGGGAGACTGGCTGCAAACAAGCGCCAGCGCAGCAAGCGGGATCGCAGCCAGGACGGCGAACGCGAGGGCGAGAAGACGGATGGTGAGCTTCATCGCTCAAGCCGCCTTCGCATTGAGATAGGCATAGGCGCGGCCGATCATGAAGCCGGCGGAGGTGGCATTCACGAAGCCATAGAGGAAGCGCAGGTTGTCGCTACTCGCGAGATCGGGGTTGATCGCGGAGACGACGGCGATGCCGTAGTTGACGCTGAAGATTGCCAGGATCAGGCCGAGCGAGAACCATTCGCCCTCGATCACCACAGTACCGGCATCCGTGCGGCGGGCGCGGCGGCCGGGCTTGACGAGCATCAGCAGACCGAAGGCCACAACGAGGCCGGCAGAGGTGCCGAGAAGAGCCGGTTCGGCGAAGCGCCCGAGGGCGAGGCGCGAGATCGCGACGAGGCCGAACAGGGCTGCGGGAATGACGATGCGGGATGCTGAAAGCTCGCGGGTGTTGGTGCGCTGCAGGCCGAGATAGACAAGGCCGGCGAGAATGAGCCAGACCCAGAGGGGCGTGTGGGTGACAATGCCGAGGGCATATTGAGTAGCATATTCCATGACGATGGTCCGTTTGTGAGCGTGGATCGAGCCGCAGCCAATCTGCGTTGACCACAGTCATCGTCGAACTGCGGTTATCCCTCAAACGGACATGAATGAAGCGACGGAAGTCTTTCGCCAGTGGCAGCAAACGTCAATTCGCGAAGCGCGAATTGCGCCACGGCTCAGGTCAGGCCGCTGTCGCAAAAGCGCTGCACCCTTTTTGCGCGACATGTTCTAGCTTTTCTTGCTGTCTTCCAGCGCGTCGCGTGCCTTGTCGTAATGTTCGGGCTTCATATGTGCCCGGACCGAACTGATCGCCATGGTCAGGACCGCAAGGTCATCGGAGAAGCCGATGACGGCAATGAAATCCGGCACGAGATCGATCGGCGAGACAAAATAGGCGAGCGCGGCCAGCAGAATGCCGCGAACGCGCGTCGGCGTCTCGGGATCGAGGACGCAATAATAGGCCGCCACCACGTCTTCGCCGAAGGGCAGGACGCGCACGGCGCGCTTGAACACCGGCCAGAAGCCCTTACGGACCTTTTCCGACTGCTTTTCCTGCGTGTCCGGATCGCCCGGCATCAGGATTTCACCATATTTGATGTCGTCCATGCGAAGCCTCTTGCCGCCCGCAAAGCGCGGGCATCCAGAATGTAATGATCGTCGGGCGCGGTTTCAAATCCGATAGTGCGACTCCGCGCGGTCCATCTCCAGCGCGAGCTGGAAATCCAGTTCCGTGAGGCCGCCGGCGGAATGGGTGGAGATTGATACCTCTACGGTTGCGTAGGAATTCTTCCAGTCCGGATGATGATCGAGCTTTTCGGCGACGAGCGCACATTCCGTCATGAAGGCGAAGGCCTCGCGGAAGCTTGAGAAACCGAAGGTCTTGGAGATGGCCTTGCCGCCCTCCTCCAGATGCCATCCACCATGGGATTTCAGCTTCTCTTGCAACTCGCTCTCGTTGAGCTTAACGCGATCTACCATCTTTGGCTCCTGGCTTTCACTGATTTCGGGGATAACGGCATGAACGATGTTTCGGTTCTTTTTGTGTGTCTCGGCAATATCTGCCGGTCCCCGCTGGCCGAGGGGGTCTTCCGCCACATCGTCGAGCAGAAGGGCCTCGGCGCCCGCGTCACGACGGATTCGGCGGGCACTGGCGGCTGGCACACGGGAGAAGCGCCCGACCGGCGTTCCATCGCGGTCGCGGCCCGCTACGGCATCGACCTTACGACGTTGAAGGCGCGCCAGATCAACAAGCGCGACTTCTCAACCTTCGATCTCATCGTCGGCATGGATGCCTCGAACGTCACCAATATCCGCCGTGTCGCGCCGCAAGAGGCGCACGAGCGTGTTCATCTCTTCTCCGCGCTCACGCTTGGAGAAACCTGGGATGTGCCGGACCCCTATTATGGCGACGCCTCGGATTTCGAGCGTGTCTACCACATGATCTCGGAAGGCTGCATGTCCTTCGCCGAAAGGCTGTAATCGTCCGACATGTCGGCCAGCGGGAACACTTCCTCGGTCAGGTAAGGACCGCCGCCCACGGAATCGCGCGACGAAAGCAGCACGAAGCGTGGAACGATAAAGGGCGCGGTGTAGAAGTTCCCGCGCCCTGACAGATAGTGTACGACATCATCGACCCGTGACGAGCGAAGCCTCGCCAATGTCACATGCGGCGTGAACTTGCGCGGGTCCGGCGGAAGACCGATGCGCTGGCAGATCCGCTCGATTTCGCCTTGCAGAGCCGTCATCTCCTCGTTGGGAGAAACGCCTGCATAGACGGAATGCGGCTTCTTCGATCCGAAGGAACCTATGCCGGACAGCTGGAGGGAGAATTCGGGGCGGTCGATGCGGTCGAGGCGATCGACGATTTCATCTGCAGTGCGGTTATCGACATCCCCGATGAAGCGTAAGGTGATGTGATAGTTCTCGACGTCTATCCATCTGGCTCCGGGGAGACCACCGCGCAACAATGAGAGGCTCATGGCCGCATTGCGCGGAATTTCGAGGGCGGTAAACAGTCTGGGCATGACGAGCTCCCCGAATCTATTACTCGAACAATCCTAGCGAATCACGCAATTGCGAAATGCGCAAGACAAAAGGGAAATGCTCTGTGGAACGAATAGTTTCACGCAAGCGACATATTTGACTTACTTAGCCGAAATCGACTTCAGAAAGGCCTCCGCAGCGGGCAAGAATGCTGCAACTGCGGCATCCACACCCTTGGCATTCGGATGCATGCCGTCATCCAGTTTCAGTTCGGGTTTGAGCACGTAAGCCTCGACGAACAGGGGGTAGAGCGGCGCGTCATAAGCCTTGGCAAGATCGGGGAAGATCGGGTTGAAGCGGGCGGCATAATCCGGCCCGAGATTCGGCGGGGCTTGAATGCCGGCGACGAGAACGGGGATCTTGCGCTCCTTCAGCCGGGCAAGGATGGCATCGAGATTTTTCCTCGTGTCTTCCGGGGCAAGGCCACGCAGCGCGTCGTTTGCGCCGAGCTCCAGGATGACGCCATCGGTTCCGTCGGGGATCGACCAGTCGGCACGGGCAAGGCCGTCGCCGGTCGTGTCGCCGGAGACTGAGGCGTTGGCGATGGCGACATCATAACCCTTGGCCTTCAACGCGGCTTCCAGCTTGGCCGGAAAGGCGTCCGACGCCGGCAATTGATAGCCGGCCATCAGGCTGTCGCCGAAGGCAACGAGCTGGACGGTCTTTGCTGCCGCCTCAGAGGCCCAGAGCAGCGAGGCTGCGAGCAATATTCCCATCGACGCTTTAAAACGCATCCCTGTCACCCTAAATTGCGTATTGCTTTCCGACCGGCAGCATGCCGACCCGTTTCCGCAAGACTACGTCGCATTGATATAGGGCAGATTTTCGTGACCGAAACCATTATCCGCCTGAAAAAGGCCGACCTGACACTCGGGCTCTCGGCCGCTTCGGTCCATGTGCTGAAGGACGTCGACCTTGAGATCGCCCGCGGCCGCTCGGTCGGCATTGTTGGGCCTTCGGGGTCCGGCAAGTCGACGCTGCTCATGGTGATGGCGGGGCTGGAGCGGGTGGACAGCGGCGAGGTGGTGATTGATGGTGCTCCGTTCCACCAGATGAGCGAGGACCAGACGGCAGCGTTTCGGGGCCGCAATATCGGCATCGTGTTCCAGTCCTTCCACCTGATCCCCAACATGACGGCGCTGGAAAATGTCGCCGTGCCGCTGGAGCTGGCCGGCGAGGCACAGGCCTTCGACATTGCCCGCAAGGAGCTTGATGCCGTGGGCCTTGGCGCCCGCATGGCACATTATCCGGGCCAGTTGTCCGGCGGCGAGCAGCAGCGCGTGGCGATTGCCCGCGCGCTCGCCCCCTCGCCCGCGCTTCTCATCGCCGACGAGCCGACGGGCAATCTCGATGGCGAGACCGGACGGCAGATCGCCGATCTGCTCTTCGCGAAACAGGCCGAACGCGGCATGACGATGCTGCTCGTCACGCACGATCCGTCGCTGGCCGCGCGCTGCACCGAGCAGGTGCGCATGCGCTCCGGCAAGATCGAGGGTGCTGTCGCAGCGCCCCGCGAAACGGTGCAGGCATGAGCGCCGTTGCGCGCTTCCGCCTGTCTCTGAGGCTGGCCTTGCGCGAAATGCGCGGCGGCTTGAGCGGCTTCTACATCTTCCTCGCCTGTATTGCGCTAGGGACCGGTGCGATTGCCGCCGTCAATTCGGTGGCGGGTTCGGTGACCGGAGCGATGGCCGAGCAGGGACAGACCATTCTTGCCGGCGATATCCGCTTCCAGATCAACAATCGCGACGTAACGCCTGAAGAAGAGGCCTATTTCAAAAGCTTCGGGGAGGTCTCGCGCTCTGATACCATCCGCTCCATGGCCCGCAAAGCCGATGGCAGCGACCAGACGCTTTCGGAAGTGAAGGCGGTCGATGGCGCCTATCCGCTTTACGGCACGCTGCAGTTCGAGCCGCAGACGAGCCCGGCCGATGCCCTGGCGCAGACGAATGGCGCTTACGGCGCGATTGCCGCGCCCGATCTTCTCGATCGGCTGAAGCTGAAGGTCGGAGACGAGTTGCTGGCGGGCAATGCAAAGCTTCGGATCACCGGTTCGCTCGTCAAGGAGCCAGACGCGCTTTCGGAAGGTTTCGCCTTCGCCCCGCGCCTGATCGTCAGCCGCGACGCGCTTGCTGCCGCGGGTCTGGTGCAGACCGGGAGCCTGATCGAACATGTCTTCCGGGTGAAACTGCCGGCCGGCACACCGATGCCGGCGGACCTGAAGAAGAAGACGGATGCCGCCTTCCCCAATTCCGGCATTCGCATCGCGACCAGCAAGAATGCCGCACCCGCGCTCAATGACACGATCAGCAGGTTCACCGAATTCCTGACGCTGGTCGGTCTCACCGCGCTCATTGTCGGCGGCTCGGGCGTGGCCAATGCCGTGCGCGCCTATCTCGATTCCAAGCGCGGTGTCATTGCCACGTTCAAGTGCCTTGGCGCGCCGGCATCGACGGTGACGCTGATCTATATGCTGCAGATACTGATGATCGCGGCGGTGGGCATTCTCGCCGGTCTGGTTCTGGGGGCGGTTGCGCCGATGATCGCTAATCGCTTCCTTGCCGAATATCTCCCCGTCGATCCGACGCCGACGCTGTTTCCGGGCGCGCTGCTGATCGCCGCCCTCTTCGGCCTGCTGACGGCAGCGGGCTTTGCCATTTTGCCACTCGGCCGCGCCCGCGAGGTGCCGGCGACCGCGCTTTTCCGCGAACAGGGTTTCGAGCCGACGCGCTGGCCGGCGCGGCCGTTTGCGATTGCGGCGGGCGTCGTCTTCCTTGCGATTGCGGGTCTCGCCGTCTTCACCGCGCAGGACCGGCGCATCGCGCTCTATTTCCTTGGCGCGATCATCGTCGCCTTTGTCGTCCTCCGGCTGGTCGGCGTCGGCATTGCAGCACTTGCCCGCCGCAGTCCGTCTTTCCGTTCGCCGGTGGTGCGGTTGGCGCTGGGCAATATCCATCGTCCCGGCGCACTGACCGGTCCTGTCGTTCTCTCGCTCGGTCTTGGCCTGATGCTGCTGGTCACGCTGGCGCTGATCGATGGCAACATGCGCCGCGAACTGCAGGGCAGCATGGCGGTGCGCGCGCCGGATTACTTCTTCATCGACATCCAGAGCCGCGATCTCGCCGGCTTCGAGGATGTGGTGAAGAAGAGCGCTCCCAATGCCAAACTGGTCGAGGCGCCGATGCTGCGCGGGCGGTTGACGGCGCTCAACGGCACCGATGTTTCGCAGATCAAGGCGGCGGAAAGCGTGCGCTGGGTGCTGAACGGCGATCGCGGCATCACCTATTCCGATAGTGTGCCGGAAAACGCGACTGTGACCCAAGGCGCCTGGTGGCCAAAGGATTATACCGGCGAGCCGCTCGTCTCCTTCTCCGAGGAGGAAGGCAAGGAACTGGGCCTCAAGGTCGGAGATACCGTCACCGTCAATGTGCTCGGTCGTCAGATCACGGCCAAGATCGCCAACATGCGCAAGGTCGACTGGCGCTCGATGGGGATCAATTTCGTGATGGTCTTCACGCCCTCGACCGTCAAGGGCGCGCCGCATGCCTGGCTGGCGACCTTGACCGGATCCGAGGCCGACCGGAAGGCGGAAAACTCGGTCGTTCATGCCGTGACGAACGCCTATCCGGGCGTGACGACGATCAACATCAAGGATGCCATCGACACCGTCACGAAGCTGACCGGGCAGATCGCGCTGGCCATTCGCGTCGCGGCGAGCGTCGCGCTGATCTCCTCCGTACTGGTTCTCGCCGGCGCACTGGCTGCCGGAAACCGCGCCAGAATCCATGACGCGGTTGTTCTCAAGACGCTGGGGGCGACGCGGCGGACGCTGATCGCCGCCTTCGGGCTCGAATATGCGCTTCTCGGCCTTGCGACGGCGCTCTTTGCTTTGATCGTCGGTGCCGCAGCCTCCTATGGCGTCGTGCATCTGATCATGACGCTGCCGTGGCGTTTCGACCCGATGACGGCCGTGCTGACCGCCGTTCTCTCGCTTGTCGTCACCGTCGGCGTGGGGCTCATCGGGACCTGGCGCGTCCTGGGACAGAAGGCCGCACCAATCTTGAGAGAATTATAGTAAATATTGCTAAGTCTACAAAAGTAACAGGAATTTTAGATTCTTAAGTCTTGCGGAACTTGAGCTTGCACCTCATATTCAGCGCATCGGTGTGAGGATCGTTTGAGATTTTCATACATACGATGCGCAGATTGGAGAATTAGGGCGTCCTTTGCGCATCCTTCGGATGCACCGCGCTCTAAATCAACATGGCGGGATTGCGCCTCAAAATGCTCTTTCCGACATGCAAATCGGGCACTACGCCCCCTTTGAGAGGAAACAATGGCTGAACTTCGCAACTTCCAGACCGGCACACAGTCCGGCGTGATGGTTGATCAGGGCCTTCGCAGCTACATGCTGAAGGTCTACAATCTCATGATGTTCGGCGTCGGCATCACGGGCGTCGCCGCCTACGTGACCACGCTCCTGACCACGACGAACGATCCGTCGCAGGCCGCTGCGACGATGCGCGGCGGTGTAATGCTGACGCAGCTTGGCGTGGCGCTCTACACATCGCCCCTGCAGTGGGTCGTCATGCTGGCTCCGCTGGCGCTCGTCTTCTTCCTGAGCTTCCGCATTCACAAGATGAGTGTTTCGGCTGCACAGGGCACGTTCTGGGCCTATGCCGCCCTTCTCGGCGTCTCGCTGTCGTCGATCCTGCTCGTCTACACGGCAGCCAGCATCACGCAGACCTTCTTCGTGACCGCGGCTTCCTTCGGCGCGCTTTCGCTCTACGGCTACACGACGAAGCGTGACCTGTCGGGCATGGGCTCGTTCCTGGTGATGGGCCTCTTCGGCATCATCCTCGCCTCGATCGTCAACATCTTCCTGAAGTCGTCGGGCCTTGAATTCGCGATCTCGATCATCGGCGTTCTGGTCTTTGCCGGCCTGACCGCCTGGGATACGCAGAAGATCAAGGAAATGTATTTCGATGCGGACGATGAAGTGACGTATGGCCGCAAGGCTGTGATGGGCGCGCTGACGCTCTATCTCGACTTCATCAACCTGTTCCTGTTCCTGCTGCGCTTCCTCGGCAACAACCGCAATTGATCGCGAGCGGACTTGAGCTATAACGAAAGGCGGTCTCCGGACCGCCTTTTTTTTTGTTGCCGTGTGTTTCCTTTTCCGCGCCACACCGGACGCGAAACCGGTTCTCACTTTTCGCTGGAGTTGCCTTGAATGCCCTTCCAAATCCGTGACGCCGAGGCGCGCGATCTTCCCGCCATTACAGAGATTTATCGCGAGTCCGTCCTCAACGGCACGGCGACCTATGAGCTCGATCCACCGGATCAGGCCGAAATGACGACGCGCTTCGAGACGATCACCGGGCGGGGCTATCCTTACGTCGTTGCGGTCGGCGAAGATGGGGCCATTCTAGGCTATGCCTATGCCTCCGCCTTCCGCACCCGCCCTGCCTATAACTGGCTGGTCGAAGACTCGATCTATCTGGCTCCAGCCGCCCGCGGGCAGGGTATCGGCAGGGCATTGGTCGACGAACTCGTGACCCGCTGCACGGCGCTCGGCTTCCGCCAGATGGTCGCCGTGATCGGCGGCTCAAGCCCGGCTTCGATCGGCGTTCACCGCGCCGCTGGTTTCGAAATGTGCGGCACGCTGAATGCGACCGGCTTCAAGCTGGGCCAATGGCTCGACACCGTGTTCATGCAGATTGCGCTTGGGGAAGGCGCCGAGACACCTCCGGATGTGGCAGCGTATCCGGGGACGTTGAAGTAGGGAGGCGCTTAGGTCTCGACCAGCTTCAAAACCTTGTCGAAGACCTTCAGCACCTGCTTCAGGTCCTGACCGCGCTTCAGCACCTTGCCGGCGGTGTTTACCACACTGAAGGCGCCCTGCTTGTTGGCAAGCCGGGGATCCTTGATAATCTGATAGAGCGGCAGTTCGCCCGAGCGCTTGAAGACGGAGAAGACCGCCACGTCGCGCATGTGATCCAGCGCGTAATCCTTCCACTCGCCCTCGCCGACCATACGGCCGTAGATCCAGAGGATCATGTCAAGTTCACGGCGATGAAAGGTAACGGGAAGCGGGTCCTTCGCGAATTTATATTCACGAAGGTCAATCACGTCGGCCGAATTCGTTGGCCTTGCTCGGTCCCGCTGCAAATCGGGTTGATCGTCCAAGGGCGCGCTCCGCATCATGACATTTCCATGTCAGTTTGCCTGACTTGCATCAAAATGCAAGCGCGAAGGATGGGCCCTTATTGCGTCCAGGCCATGACGCCGGCGGCACCAAGGATCGGGCCCGGCTCGCCATTGGGGCCGGTCTGTTGGAGCAAGACGGCGCAACCGTCATATTCGCGGACATCCATCACCGACATGGGCAGCTTCAGCTGCAGCGCCTCGCCCTTCCACATGCCGACCGTTTCGACGTCGGTGACGCTGTTGATGTAGGTGATCGTCTTGCCGCTATTTTCGCCGCGCGTGATCGGCACGGTCTGGCTGCGCTTGAAATAGGCAATCACGACATCGCCGGACCCTTTGCCCGCGCCGACCGAAATATCCATTTCCTTGCCGTTGACGGAAGCCCGAACAGGAATGGAAAGGCCCTGACCGAGCCCTTCCAGCTTCTTCAGCCCGTTTTCGATGGCATTCTGGTCCGCGCCGTTGACGTCGGTCCGACCGTTGAGCACGGCCTGCGGCGTGTAGACATTCGACCGTGTCATGGTGGCGGCATAACCATACTGGCGGCCGGTATTCTGCTTGGAGGCGAGCGTGTCTGCCCAGCCGAGATAATTCCAGTAATCGACGTGATAGGAGAGCGCCAGCAGATCGCCGCGGCGAACCAGTTGCCCCAGAACCGCATCCGCCGGCGGGCAGGAACTGCAGCCTTGCGAAGTGAAGAGCTCGACCACACCCCTGGGTGCAGCGGGCTCTTCCGCCCGCGCAGGGGCGAGCGAAACAAGCAAGGCAGCGATCAGCAGGGCAAACCGGTTCATCAAAAGGCTCTCGGGGCACGTTCTGTCGCCCAGACACCTTATGCCATCAGCCGCCTTTCAACGCAAAATCACATTGGGGTGAATGCCCGCATCACCCGAAGCGATCCCGCCAAGCCGGCTGGGTTCCAGCCTGCGGAAGCGCGGTTGCCGCGTGGACGCCGCGCGCGACGGCACGGGCCATGACGAGGGTCGCCAGATGGCAAAGCTCGAAATAATCGCCGGCGCTCGCCATCTGCTTTTCGCCGGTTGCCGCCGAGAAGACCGTATCGCCATCGGCAGGCAAATGGGCCGGCAGAATGGCGCGGGCGAGCCCGTCATGCGCCATGATGGAGAGACGATGGGTCTGCGCCTTGGTGAGTTGGGCATTGGTCGCCACCAGGCCGATGGTCGTGGAGGTAAGGTTCAGCCCCTTGATGCGCATGGCATAATCGCTTTCGGAGAAGCTCGCCGGCAGGCCGAGGCCGCCGAATTCCTGCTCACTCTCGAAGGGTGCCGCCCAGAAATGCGGCCCCTCGCCCACAACCGCCGAGCCCAGCGCGTTGACAGCGACGATCGCGCCGATCGTCAGCCCGCTCTTCGTCGTGGCAGACGCCGACCCGAGGCCGCCTTTCAAGGTACCCGTCGTCGCGCCCGTACCCGCGCCGACCGTGCCGAGATCGAAACTGCCCGATCTGGCTGCCTTGTAGGCATCATAACCCATGTCGCGATAGGGCGATTGCAGGCCCCAGTCCTTGTTGCCGCCGTTGAGCAGGTCCATGAGGATCGCCTGCGGAACGATGGGCACACGGACATTGCCCACCTCGAAGCCGCGCCCGTCGGCGCGAAGCCCGGCCTGCACGCCGCCCGCTGCATCGAGCCCGAAGGCCGAGCCGCCGGAGAGCACGAAGGCATCCACCTGCTCGACCATCATCGACGGATCGAGCAGCGCGGTGTCTCGTCCCCCCGGTGCGCCGCCGAGGACCGTGCCCGAGGCGGTGGCCGGCTTGTCGAAGACGATCGCCGTCACGCCTGAGCCAAGTTCGAGATCGGTCGCGTGGCCGATGGAAATTCCGGCGATGTCGGTGATGAGATTGAGCATGGCGGCCTCCTGATTTGGGCCGAATAAGATCACGACCAAAGCCGGTTCGAAAGGGCGAAAACGGTGGCATCGGACTGGAAATCGCCCGGCTTGCCTGCTATGCGCGTCAAAGTTCAGGCAGGAGAGCGCACGATGTTCCAGAACACCTTCCCCGACAAGACCGTTATGGCCGATCTCATGGCGAAAATGCTGTGGGAGTGCAAGGCCGTGCATTTCCGCCCCGAACAGCCCTACAAGCTGGCGTCCGGCCTGCACAGCCCGGTCTATATCGATTGCCGCAAGCTGCTCTCCTATCCGCGCATCCGTTCGGCCATCATGGATTTTGCCGCTGCCACCCTGCTTTCCGAAGTTGGCTTCGAGCAGTTTGACTGCATCGCCGGGGGCGAGACGGCGGGCATTCCCTTTGCCGCACTTCTGGCCGACCGGTTGGCGCTGCCGATGATCTATGTGCGCAAGCAGCCGAAAGGTCATGGCCGCGGCGCTCAGATCGAGGGCGTGATGCCGGAAGGTGCGCGCGTGCTGGTCATCGAAGACCTGACCTCGGCCGGGACCTCGATCTTCACCTTCATCAATGCCGTGCGCGCTGCCGGTGGGGTGGTCGATCACGGCATGGCGCTGTTCTTCTATGGCATTTTCCCGGAAGCCGAAGCCCGCTTCGTCAACGGCAAGATCCAGATGCACCACATCGCCACCTGGCGGAACGTGCTGAAGATCGCGCGCGAGCAGAAGCTGTTCGATGACGAGAAACTGGCCTCGGTCGAGGAATTCCTCAACGCGCCGGTCAAGTGGTCGGCGGCGCATGGCGGCGTTTCGGAACTGCCAACCGCCTGATTTCATCCGGATTTAATGTTGCAGGTCTTGGCTTCCGACCGACCCTGCATTAAATCGATTAAAGAACATATCGGGAGAGATACATGATCCTTTGCTGTGGCGAAGCGCTGATCGACATGCTGCCGCGCACGACGACGCTCGGTGAGAATGCCTATGCCCCTTACGCAGGCGGCGCGATCTTCAACACGGCCATTGCGCTCGGCCGTCTCGGTGTGCCGACGGCCTTCTTTACCGGTCTTTCGGACGACGTGCTGGGCGATGTGCTGCGCGAGACGCTGACTGCCTCCGGCGTCGACTATTCGCCCGCCGCGATCTCGTCTCGTCCGACCACGGTCGCCTTCGTCAAGCTGGTCAACGGGTCAGCGACCTATGCCTTCTATGACGAGAACACGGCCGGCCGCATGATCACGCGCGCCGATCTGCCGACGCTCGGCGACGATTGCGAGGCGATGCATTTCGGCGCGATCAGCCTCATCCCCGATCCGTGCGGCGACGCCTACGAGGCGCTGCTGACGCGCGAAGCGAACAGGCGCGTTATCTCTCTCGACCCCAACATCCGCCCCGGCTTCATCAAGGACAAGCCTGCGCATATGGCGCGGATCAAGCGCATGGCGGCGCTATCCGACATCGTAAAATTCTCCGACGAGGATCTGGAATGGTTCGGCATGGGCCATGACCATGCGAGCCTCGCCGCCCATTGGCTGAACCACGGCGCCAAACTGGTGATCATCACGCGCGGTGCCGATGGCGCGGATGGCTATACGCAGAATTTCAAGGTCACCGTGCCAAGCGAAAAGGTCACTGTCGTCGACACGGTCGGTGCGGGCGACACGTTCGACGCCGGCGTTCTCGCCTCGTTGAAGATGAAGGGCCTGCTGACCAAGGCGGATGTTGCCGCGCTCGGCCAAGGCGATGTGCATGACGCGCTGGCGCTCGCGGCGAAGGTGGCTGCGGTGACGGTTTCGCGTGCAGGCGCAAACCCGCCATGGGCGAAGGAAGTCGGGCTTTAGGCGCGGTTACTCAGAGCGCAGAAGATTTACTTTTGCGCGCGAGACCTGCTCATGAAGATCTGGCAAGTCATCCTTGATCGTCTTCCAGACGATTTGCAGGTCTACCTTGTCATAGCCATGTGCCACACGATTTCGCATGGTGTAGAGAACCAGCCAACGGATATCACTGTGTTGCGCTGCAAATTCCGGAGCGTTGCGCAGGATGTTGTTCGAGGCTTCGCCGATGATCTCGATATTGCGGATCACCGCGTCCTGCACCAGTTCGCTTTTCAGGAATGAAGTCTCATCGAGTTTATTCGTGTAGCGGTTGATCCGCTGAATGGCGTTCAGAATATGATCCAGATATTCCAAAACGCGCAGCGCTTTGGTCATACCGGCTCGGCTTCTTCCAGAACCCGGCTCCGGAACGCTTCCGGCAGAGCGCGAGGTGTGAGTACATCGACCGTTACGCCTAGAAGGTCCTGCAGTTCAACCTGGATGGCGGCGACATCCATAAGTGTGGTTTCCGGCGTCGGGTCCACGAGAATGTCGAGATCGCTGCCATCCGTATCCCGACCCCGCAAAACGGATCCGAACACGCGCGCATTGCAAGCGCGATGTGCTTCGACCACCCGCCTGATCGCGGCACGGTTGGATTCCAAGGCTTCTGAAGGCTTCATCTCTTCATCTCCCAGGATGAAATTCCGGATGTCCCCTTATATCAGAACTCGACCTCGAGTTCGACCATCTCTGCCGGTTCGGCTTCGGCGCCGGCGATCCATTCCTGCATCAGCGGCCATGCGAAGATGTGGTCGCAATAGGCCTTGAGCTTCGGATCGAGTTCAACGGCGTAGGTGACGAAGCGGGAGCAGACGGGGGCGAACATGGCGTCCGCGATGGTGGGCGTCTGGCCAAAGAGCCAGGGGCCGCCATAGGTGTCGAGGCACTCTGTCCAGATTTCCTTGACGCGCTCGACATCGGGGCGTGCGCCGGAGAAAATCTTGAAGCTCTGGTAGCGCGTGCGGATGTTCATCGGGAGCGCCGAGCGCATGTTCTGGAAGCCGGAATGCATTTCCCCGGAGACCGCGCGGCAGATGGCGCGCGCAGCCTGATCGTAAGGCAAGAGCCCCGCCTGCGGGTTCCACTCGTGCATGTACTCGGCAATCGCCAGCGTATCCCAGACCGTGACAACGCCATGGGTCAGGCGCGGCACGAGAACCGAGGGAGAGAGGAGAAGCAATTCCTTGCGGTTCTTTTCATCTGGGGGCGCCATGACCTCGTTAAATTCCAGACCCGCCATCTTGCAGAGCAGCCAGCCGCGCAGCGACCACGAAGAGTAGTTCTTGGACGAAATGGTCAATTCGGCTGAGAGCATGATTTCCACCCCACGAGACACATAGCAATATCTTCTGGCAACAGGCTCAAAAATGCACTAGCTTTTTGCATTGCACAAGAAGGAGATTGCCCGCTTATGCTTTATCAGGCCTACCAGTTTCAGGACGATTTGATCGGTCCCTTCCGCAAGGCGGCGAAATTCTGGATGCGCATGGGCAATTGGGGCTTCGGGCCGCTGACGCGCGAGGCTAACCAGCAGTTCCTGGCAGCGCTCGAAATGGTGTCGCGTTTCGAGCTGACCCATACGCGCCCCGACTTCGGCATCACCGAAGTCTCGACCGGCAATCAGGTCGCGCCCGTGCGCGAGGAGGTGGCGCTGGAGCTGCCCTTTGGCAAGCTTCTACATTTCGTCAAGGACATCGATGTGCTGCAGCCGCGTGTGCTGGTCGTTGCCCCTCTCTCCGGCCATTTCTCGACGCTGCTCGCCGGCACGGTGAAGACGCTGCTGCAGGACCATGACGTCTACATCACAGACTGGGCCAATGCGCGCGACGTGCCGCTGACCGAGGGCCATTTCGGCGTCGAGGACTATATCACCTACCTCATCCGCTTTCTGGAGGAGATTGGTCCGGGCGCGCATATTCTCGCCGTCTGCCAGCCCTGCGTGCAGGCGCTTTGCGCCGTCTCGGTCATGTCGGAAGAAAACCATCCGGCGACGCCGAAGACGATGACGCTGATGGCCGGACCGATCGATCCGCGCGAAAGCCCGACCGAAGTCAACGAACTGGCCGTGAAGAAGTCGCTGGAATGGTTCGAGAATTCGATGATCTCCACCGTCCCGTTCCGCTATTCGGGCGGCGGACGCCGCGTCTATCCGGGCTTCCTGCAGCTGATTGCCTTCATGTCGATGAACATGGAGCGCCACAAGAAGGCGCATGCCAAGCTCTATGACCACCTCGCCAAGGGCGAGGTGAAGGAAGCCGAGAAGATCAAGACCTTCTACGACGAGTATTTCTCGGTGCTGGATCTCACGGAAGAGTTCTACATCGAGACCATCGACCGCATCTTCCAGAAGGCGGAGCTCGCCACCGGCGACTTCACCTATATGGGCCGGCCGGTCAATCCGGGCGCGATCCGCAAGACGGCGCTGCTGACCGTCGAGGGCGGTCGCGACGATATCTGCGCACTCGGCCAGACAGCGGCGGCGCATGATCTGTGCAATTCGCTACGCCCGCATCTGAAGCGGCATCATCTGCAGGCCAATGTCGGCCACTATGGCGTCTTCAACGGACGGCACTGGAACAACGAGATCTATCCGGTCGTGCGGAACCATATTCTGATGATGGAGTGAGGCTCCAGTCAATCTCCCCCGCTTCAAGGGGGGAGATTGACGTGGGAGCGAGCCTTACTCCGCTCGACCCTTCAGCGCCGCAACCAGCCCAGCCGTGGACGAATCCAGCCCTTCGGTCCCCTTCGTCCCCTGCACGACCGGCAGCAGGCCTGTCGCCAGTTCCTTGCCGAGCTCGACGCCCCACTGATCGAACGAATTGATGCCGAACATGACGCCCTCGACGAAGACGCGGTGTTCGTAGAGCGCGATGAGACGGCCGAGCGCGAAGGGGGTCAATTTGTCATAGACCATCGTGACGGACGGGCGGTTGCCAGTGAAGATGCGGTGGGGGGCGACCTTCTCGGCTTCGTCCTCGGCCCATTTCTGGGCGAGAAGCTGCGCTTTCGCTTCCGTCTTTGTGCGGCCCTTGAGAAGCGCCTGAGACTGCGCGAGGCAGTTCGACATCAGGAGTTCGTGCTGATAGCGCAGCTCCGGCTCGAAGCCGTTGGCGGCAATCATGAATTCGACCGGAATGATATCCGTGCCCTGGTGCAGGAGCTGGAAGAAGGCGTGCTGGCCGTTGGTGCCGGGCTCGCCCCAGACAACGGGGCCAGAGGAACCATCGACCGGCGACCCGTCGATGACGACGCCCTTGCCGTTCGATTCCATGTCGAGCTGCTGCAGATAGGCGGCGAAGCGTGACAGGCGCTGGTCATAGGGGATGACGGCGCGGGAGGTATAGCCCAACACGTTGCGCTGATACCAGCCGACCATGCCGAGAACCATCGGCAGGTTTTTCTCGAACGGGGCAGAGCGGAAATGCGTGTCCACGGCATAAGCGCCATCGAGGAAGGCGCCGAAATTCTCCGGGCCAACGGAGATCATCAGCGGCAGGCCGATGGCCGACCAGATGGAATAGCGTCCGCCAACCCAGTCCCAGAAGCCGAAGACGCGGGCACTGTCGATGCCGAAGGCCGCGACCTTGTCGAGCGCGGTGGAGACGGCGGCGAAGTGATGGCCGACGGCCGCCTCGCCGAGCTTGTCGGCGATGAAGGCGCGGGCCGACTTCGCATTGGTCATCGTCTCGATCGTGGTAAAGGTCTTGGAGGCGATGATGAAGAGCGTTGTTTCCGGGTCGAGCAGCTTCAGCGTATCGGCGATATGGGCGGGATCCACGTTCGAAACGTAATGGGCGCGCGGGCCGTCATGATAGGGCGCCAATGCCAGCGTCGTCATGGCGGGACCAAGATCGGAACCGCCGATGCCGATATTGACGATGTCGGTGAATTTCTTGCCGGTCGCACCGGCGATCTTGCCGGAACGGATGCCGTCCGAAAACGCGCCCATGGCCGCAAGAACCGCATTGACGTCGGGCATGACATCCGCACCGTCAACGATGACCGGGGTGTTGGCGCGATTGCGCAGCGCGGTGTGCAGGACGGCACGCTTTTCCGTGAGATTGATCTTTTCGCCGGCGAACATCGCCTCGCGCTTGGCGGCGACGCCGGCCTTTTCGGCAGCCTCGGCCAGCAGCGTCATGATCTTCGGATTGACGGCAGTCTTGGAGAAATCGAGGAGAAGATCGCCAAGACCGATGCTGTAGCGGGAGAAACGGTCCGGATCGGCAGCAAAGGCTGCGCGAATATCGGTTGCGGTGGTTTCGGCGACAGCGTTGTGCAGGGCTCTGACGATGGATTGCATGACTTCCTCTCCTCGGACCGCAGCCAGCGATGCCGGCGCAGACGTTTGACCTTCGGGGCAGAGTCTTAAGCCACCAATCGATTTAAAGAAAGGCGGTCACGCATTCCGCCAGCCTTTTTGGACGGCAAAAAGAAAAGCCCCGGACGCGGCGCGGCGGGGCTTTTTCATGCACAAAAATACAACCGGAGCGTCAGTCTACGTCTGCTTCAGCGGCCAGCGCCTTGACGAGTTCGACGATCTTGCGACGAACCTTGGCATCGCTGATCTTCACGAAAGCACGATTGAGTTGCAGGCCTTCGGACGAGGAAAGGAAATCGACGACATAATTGGAGCTGGAAGCTTCCGCCATGCCGGACTGACCGGACGACGTATCGCCAGGCGCATCTTCGAAGAAGAAGGAGACCGGAACATTCAGAATGTTGGAAATGTTCTGGAGGCGGCTGGCGCCCACGCGGTTGGTGCCCTTCTCGTATTTCTGGATCTGCTGAAAGGTGATCCCGAGGCTCTCACCCAGCTTCTCCTGACTCATGCCCAGCATGGTCCGGCGAAGGCGGATGCGGCTGCCGACATGAATGTCGATCGGGTTGGGTTTTTTCTTATTAACGACCATTAATTTGCCCTGACTTGACTTAGCTTCGGAGTAACCCCGACTGCAGAGTTTCATAACTTTGAGGCAACAGTTCGCCCGCTGGTTACGCCCCCACCTTTGCGCACCTCGAGCCCGTTGCCATCGCGGCGCACTATGCATTTTAAGGGGTTTCCGGTCAATTCTAACGGAAAATAAAACTAACGCGAGAAAAAGCCGCAATCAGGAAAATTAGCACGGTCAACAACCAAAAGTTCGTAGATCGCGCAGAACTGTTCAATGATGAGACAGATTTTAACGTAAAGGTTGTATCCACTACACCAGAGGTATAAATATTTGCCCCTGAAATTATTTGCCCGTCAGCCGCAATAATTGCAGAAATACCGCTGTTTGCACTGCGTATCATGGGCAAACCGAGCTCGACGGCGGTCACCTGGGCTTGATGAAAGTGCTGATATGGACCCGGCGTGCGACCGAACCATATGTCATTTGTCAAGTTGATCAAGGCCGAGGCCTTGGCGGCGACCGGGCCGATTTCATCCGGGAAAATCGCCTCGTAGCAGATCAGAGGATAGAGCTGGCGGCCGCCTGGAAGCGTCAGCAGGCTCGGGCTGACGGCTGCGCTGTAGCCGCCCGGAAGCGCGGCGATTGTGTCCACGCCCCAGGAGCGCAGGAGACTGGCAAAGGGCATGTACTCGCCAAAGGGCACCAGATGCACCTTGTCGGCGGCGGAGACGATCTGGCCCTCGCTGTCGAAGACATAGGCAGAGTTGTAATAGCGACGCGGCGAGCCTGCGCCGCCGTCTTCGGCGCGCACCGTGCCGGCAATCAGCGTCTGCTTGTCGTCGAGCATTTCCGCGATGCGCGTGAAGGCTTCCTGCTTTTCGGTCAGGATGAAGGGGATGGCCGTTTCGGGCCAGACGATAAGATCGGGCTTCTTGCCACCTTCGGTCGGCAGCTTGCTGAGCTTGAGCAGTCTGTCGAAAATGGCGTTGCGGCTCTCATCCGTGTCGCCTTCATCGAGCCCGGTCACCGGCTGGACAAGCCGGATGCTCATTTCGCTTTTGCCCGGGCGCGCGGCGAAACGGTGCATCGCGTAGTAGCCGTAGCCGAAATCGGCTGCGAGAAGCAGGGCTGCCGCCAGAATGCCGATGCGCGCCCCCTTGCCCGTGCCCAGTAGGGCAGGCACGGCATAGACGAAGACGGCCAGCAGCGTCATGCCCTCGACACCGATGAGGCGCACGGGCTGCATCATGATCGGCACCGGCATGGCCGTGTAACCGATGGCATTCCAGGGAAAGCCGGTCAGCACGAAACTGCGGAGCCATTCCAGAATGGCGAAGGAGACCGCCAGCATGGCGATCCGACCGAGCCCGTCCGGCCAGAGCTGACGGGCCAGCGCAGCGGCAAGCCCATAGAAGATGGCGAGGAAGGCGGGCAGGCCGGCGACAGCGAGCGGTACGGCCCATTTGAACTCAGGGTCGGCCAGCAGAGGGCTTGCCAGCCACCAGAGCCCGGCGACGAAATAGCCGAAGCCAAAAAGCCAGCCGATGCCGAAGGCGGGCAGTATCCGCCCGAAGAAGCCGCTCTCGGGTGAACCGGCGGCACCGTCGATGAGCCAGACCAGCAGCGTGAAAGCAACGAACATGGCGGCGAAAACATTGAGTGGCGGCAGCGCCAGCGCCCCGATGGCGCCTGCGGCAAGCGCAATCAGCGCCCGCTTCCACCCCCAGCTCAAGATGACGCCGTTTGCCAGTCTTTCCATGCTTCACGCCCGAATTAGTGCAAGACCGCGCCGTTCCGGCCCCGTCTAAAGGGCCGAAACCGCCACGAAATTGCGCTCAATCTAGGGCGGGAGGCTTGCCCGGGCCTGCCGACTGGACCGCCATGGGCTCCAGTTCCTGCTCGCCCTTGGCCTGCACACGGCGACGCGGGGCGACACGTTTGCGGGTGATGCGGACCTTCTTGATGCGGCGCGGATCGGCCTCGAGAACATGAAATTCGAAGCCGGGAAGGGCCTGCACCACCTCGCCGCGCACCGGAATGCGGCCGAGCGAAGAGAAGATCAGGCCACCGATCGTGTCGACATCTTCCAGCTGTTCGCGAATGTCGAAATCCGGGCCGATGAGTTCAGCGATCTCTTCGAGTTCGGCGCGGGCGTCCGCAATGAAGACATCGTCGGAGGTCTTGCGGATCATGACTTCGTCGTCGTCATGCTCGTCCTCGATATCGCCGACAACCATTTCAACGATATCCTCCAGCGAGACGAGACCGTCGGTGCCGCCATATTCGTCGATGACAAGGGCCATCTGGATGCGCGAGGCTTGCATGCGCGCCATGAGATCCGAGGCAAGCATGGAGGGCGGGACGAACAGTACCTGACGCACGATGCCGGTTTCTGACAGCGGCTTGCTGATGTCGATGCGGCCGAGGTCGAATGCGGGCTTGGGCGCGCGGGACGCCGGCTTTACTTCCGCTTCGGCAGCCACCGCTGCCGCCCTTGCGGCAGACGCGGCGCGGGCCGAGGTGCGGCGCTTGTTGCGCGCCTGCTTCATGATCCAGGACAGAAGATCGCGGATATGAATCATGCCGCGCGGGTCGTCCAGATTGTCGCAATAGACCGGCATGCGCGAACGGCCAGATTCCTCGAAGAGGACCATCAGATCGCCAACGGAAATGCTTTGGTCCACCGCCTCGATATCGACGCGCGGCACCATGACATCCTCGACTCGAACCTCCCGGAAACGCAGGATATTGTGCAGCATGGCCCTTTCGCTGGGGGAAAAGGCCGCATTGCTGTCCGGGTCGGCCAGAAGCGCGTCGGCAATGTTCTCGCGCAGGCTCGATCCGTTGGACGGCTTGAAAAGGCGCGCGGCCCAGCTCCTGATCGGATTGCCGTTCTTCAGCGCGCCGGAGGGACTGCCGCCCTCCTCGGAAACTGACGAGCCATTTTCATCGCTCGCCGCTCGTGTCGTGTCAGATATGTCGCTCATTGTCTCCAGGGATCATGTCAGCTCGGTTCCCGCGTAAGGATCAGATAGGCCGAGGCCTAAAAGAATGCGAGTCTCGAGACCTTCCATGATCGTCGCTTCTCCGTCGTTCATGTGATCATAGCCGAAAAGATGCAGAAAACCATGCACTAGCAGATGGCTCAGATGCGCCTCGAACGGCTTTTCCAGTTCAGCCGCCTCGCGGGCGACCGTCTCATGGGCGAAAATGATGTCGCCCAGCATCGGCCCCGGCATGCCACCGGGAGCAAGCGGATAGGCCGGGAAGGAAAGAACGTTGGTCGGCTTGTCCTTGTCGCGCCATTCCGCATTGATCTCGCGGATCGAAGCATCATCGGTAAAGAGCAGCGAAAGCTCGACTGGATGTTTCGGGAAGGGCTGCTTCTCGAACCTTGCCAGATGATCGCCTGCCGCCTTCAGCACCGGCGCGCATAAAGCAAGAAGACCGGCCTCGTCGGGCCAGTCCCCTTCCTCAATAGAAATCTGTATGTCGAGCGTGTCGGTCAGTTTGTACTCCCCGCCGCATCCGCAGCGGGCTCCGGCTTTTCGTATTCGGCGTCGTAAGCCTTGACGATGCGCCCGACAAGGGGGTGGCGCACGACATCGATATCGCGGAAGCGAATGATCGACACGCCTTCGACCTCTTTCAGGATGCGCAGGGCCTCGACCAGACCGGACTTGACGCCGCGCGGCAGGTCGATCTGGCTCGGGTCGCCGGTCACGATCATGCGGGCATTTTCGCCGAGACGGGTCAGGAACATCTTCATCTGCATGGATGTCGTGTTCTGCGCCTCGTCGAGGATCACGGCGGCATTGGACAGCGTGCGGCCGCGCATGAAGGCGAGCGGGGCGATTTCGATGACGCCGGCGGTAATGGCGCGTTCGACCTTGTCGCCCGGCATCATGTCATAGAGCGCGTCATAGAGAGGCCGCAGATAGGGATCGACCTTTTCCTTCATATCGCCGGGCAGGAAGCCGAGGCGTTCGCCGGCTTCGACGGCCGGGCGCGAGAGAATGATCTTGTCGACCGCGCCGCGCTCCAGAAGCTGGGCAGCATGCGCCACCGCGAGATAGGTCTTGCCCGTACCGGCGGGGCCGGTGCCGAAGACGAGTTCGGACCGTTCCAGCGCGCGGATATAGGCATCCTGCGTGGGGGTGCGGGCGACAATCGTCTTCTTACGGGTGGAAATCTGCGCCATGGTCAGCTTGGCCTTGCGCTCGAGCGTCGGCAAAGTCAACTGGTCGTCGGCGGCGACCGCCATGCGGATCGCACCTTCAACATCGGACGTTTCGACCGAAGCGCCCTTCTGCAGACGGTCGTAAAGATAATCAAGCGCCCGGCGCGCCTGGTTGGTTGCCTGAATTTCACCGGTGATGGCAACCGAATTGCCCCGGGCGCGGGCATCGACCTTCAACCGCTCCTCGATGAGCTTCAGATGCTCATCGAACTGGCCAAACAGTTCGCTGGCGTATCGGTTGTTTTCAAACGTGAGCACGAAATGATTGGCATCCGTGACGGACGAGCGGGATTGACGCGAAGATTGCGGCACCATTTCGTGTGTGTTCAAGCGGTCGGGCTCCATGTTGGTCCCGGACCTTCAGCCTTGCGCCACCTCGGCAAACAAGCTGTTTGGACCGGCTTCGGTGATTCTTACTTTTATAATGTCACCGATTTTTAACTTGTCACCGCTTTTCGTCGTTTGGGCGTCGATAATTACCGGCTGCAGCCACGGCGACCGCCCCACGAGCTGGCCGGGCATGCGCCCTTCCTTCTCCAAAAGCAGGTCGATCACCTTACCGACACAGGCGCGCGCAAAGTCACGCTGCTGCTGGAAAAGCAGGGTTTGCAGGCGGTCCAGCCGCTCCGACTTCACCTCTTCCGGCACATGGTCGGGAAGGTCGGCGCCGGGCGTGCCGGGACGCGGCGAATATTTGAACGAGAAGGCCTGTGCATAACCGACTTCTTCGATCAGCCGCATCGTGGCCTCGAAGTCTTCGTCCGTCTCGCCGGGGAAGCCGACGATGAAATCGCCGGACAGAGCCAGTTCCGGATTAACGGCCCGGATGCGCTTGACGAGCGCAAGATAGTCCGCCGCCGTGTGCTTGCGGTTCATGGCTTTCAGGATGCGATTCGACCCGGACTGAACGGGAAGATGTAAGTAGGGCATGAGCTTGGGCTGCGTGGCGTGGGCCTCGATCAGCCGGTTGTCCATGTCGCGCGGGTGGCTGGTCGTGTAGCGCAGCCGGTCGAGGCCTTCGATTTCGGCAATCGCTGCAATGAGTTCGCCGAGGCCGATGGCGTTTCCATCCGCATCGGTCCCGTGCCAAGCATTGACGTTCTGCCCGAGAAGCGTCAGCTCGCGCACACCGGCTTCGGCAAGCTTCTTCGCTTCCTCCACGATCTGTGCCAGAGGCCGCGAGACTTCGGAACCGCGCGTGTAGGGCACGACGCAGAAGGTGCAGAACTTGTCGCAACCTTCCTGAACGGTCAGAAACGCCGTCGGGCCGCGCGACTTCGTGACCGCCTTTTCAGGCGACGGGAGATGCTCGAACTTGTCTTCCAGCGCATAGTCCGTTTCGACGGCCTTGCGGCCTTCGCGGACATCTTTCAGCACCTGCGGCAAGCGATGATAGGTCTGCGGACCTACCACGAGATCGACCGCCGGCGCGCGGCGCAGGATTTCCTTGCCCTCGGCCTGAGCGACGCAGCCCGTCACGCCGATGACGAATTCGCGGCCTTCGGCATTCTTCGCCTTCTTCATGTCGCGCAGGCGGCCAAGCTCGGAATAGACCTTTTCAGCTGCCTTTTCACGGATATGGCAGGTGTTGAGAAGGACGAGATCGGCCTCCTCCAGCACGGTTGTTTCCGCATAGCCATCGGCGGCCAGCGCATCCGTCATGCGGGCGCTGTCATAGACATTCATCTGGCAACCGTAAGTCTTGACGAACACCTTGCGGGTATTCGTGTTGACGGCCCCTTCGGCGGAGGCCTCGGCTGCGGTGTCGGCAGGGTGGAGCGATTGTTCGTTCATGGGCGCCTCATACTGCATTGAAAGCCCGAAATGAAGCCCAAAACCCGCATAAATAAGGGATCTGGTAATCACATAAAGATATATTTATGTCGTTGTACGCTTGTTTTCCGGTAGCGAAATGGCTACAGAAGCAACGGTATTTCTTCCAGAGGGGATCAAGCCCAGATGCGCGCCAACTATCTTTTCACCAGTGAATCCGTGTCCGAAGGTCATCCGGACAAGGTCTGCGACCGCATTTCCGATGAGATCGTGGATCTCGTCTATCGCGAAGCCGCCAAGACCGGCGTCAATCCCTGGGGCGTGCGCATCGCCTGCGAAACGCTGGCGACGACCAACCGAGTCGTCATTGCCGGCGAAGTTCGCCTGCCGCCGAGCCTGATGAAGAAGGACAAGAACGGCAACGACGTCATCAACCCGGCGAAGTTCAAGACCGCAGCGCGCCGGGCCATCAAGGACATCGGCTACGAGCAGGACGGCTTCCACTGGAAGACGGCGAAGATTGATGTTCTTCTGCACTCGCAGTCGGCCGACATCGCGCAGGGCGTGGACAACGCCGCCGACCAGCAGGGCAATGAAGGCGCCGGCGACCAGGGCATCATGTTCGGTTACGCCTGCAAGGAAACGCCGGACCTGATGCCGGCGCCGATCTATTATTCGCACAAGATCCTGCAGCTTCTCTCCGCCGCCCGCCGCAAGGGCGAAGGCGATGCCGGCAAACTCGGCCCCGACGCCAAGAGCCAGGTTACGGTTCGCTATGAAGACGGCAAGCCGGTCGAGGCCGTTTCGATCGTTCTCTCCACGCAGCATCTCGATGCCAGCTGGGATTCGAAGAAGGTTCGCGCTGTTGTCGAACCCTATATCCGCGAAGCCCTCGGCGATCTGAAGATTGCCGATGATTGCACGTGGTACATCAACCCGACCGGCAAGTTCGTCATCGGCGGCCCGGACGGCGACGCAGGCCTCACCGGCCGGAAGATCATCGTTGACACCTATGGTGGCGCGGCTCCGCATGGCGGCGGCGCATTCTCCGGCAAGGACACGACGAAGGTTGACCGTTCGGCCGCTTATGCTGCCCGCTACCTCGCCAAGAACGTCGTGGCCGCCGGCCTTGCCGACAAGTGCACGATCCAGCTTTCCTACGCCATCGGCGTTGCCCAGCCGCTGTCGATCTATGTCGACCTGCACGGCACCGGCAAGGTCACGGAAGACCAGGTCGAAGCGGCCATCCGCAAGACCATGGATCTTTCGCCGACCGGCATCCGTCGCCACCTCGACCTGAACAAGCCGATCTATGCCAAGACCTCCGCCTATGGCCATTTCGGCCGCAAGGCTGGCCGTGACGGTTCGTTCTCCTGGGAGAAGACCGATCTCGTGAAGGCGCTGAAAGACGCCATCAAGGGCTGAAATGACGGATCACGACGATCATCCGACCCGCGCGTCCGAAGCCTTCTTCGGACGCCGGAAGGGCAAGGCGTTGCGTGCCAACCACGCGCGCCTGATGGAGACGCTGCTCAGCGAGCGGCTCGTTGATCTCTCCATGCCCGCGCCGGCGGATCTTCGTGATCTCTTTCCCGTACCCGTGAGCCGGCTTCGCCTCGAAATCGGCTTTGGCGGCGGCGAGCATCTGATCCACCGCGCGACCACCGAGCCGGACACCGGCTTTATCGGCGTGGAGCCCTTCATCAATTCGATGGCGAAACTGCTCTCGAGCGTCGAGCAGACGGGCGCGCAGAATATCCGCGTTTACAATGACGATGCGGCAGAGCTTCTCGACTGGCTGCCGGCAGAATCGCTAGACCAGATCGACCTGCTCTATCCCGATCCGTGGCCGAAGAAGAAGCACTGGAAGCGGCGTTTCGTCAGTCAGGTCAACCTTACGCGGTTTCATCGGGTGCTGAAGCCCGGCGGGCTCTTCTGCTTCGCGTCCGACATCGATACTTATGTGAACTGGACGCTGCAGAATTGCCGCGATCATGGCGGCTTTGAATGGACGGCGGAAAACGCCTCCGACTGGCTGACGCCCTTTGCCAGCTGGCCAAGCACGCGCTACGAGGCCAAGGCCAAGCGCGAAGGGCGATCCTCCGCCTATCTGACTTTCAGGAAAGTCTGACACCGTCCGCTTTGCGACGGACGGTCTTCTGTCAGTGAACCGTAACGGTTTTCAACTGGTCTTCTGCAGCCTTGAAGAAGGTCGAGGAGCGATTGTCCGTCAGCAGAATCGGCGTGCCGTCGGCGCCAAAGAGTGCCCAGAGATCGATATCCGGATCCAGATCCGGCGCTTCGGGGAAACAGCGAACCACATCGGTCGCCGAAATCTTGCGGATATAGGCGACTTCGCCATCACCGAGGTGTGCAAGGTCACTGAGCGACAGGGCCGCGGGCACTTGCTTCATCTGCATTTCAGAGCCTCCTTGGAAAAGAGAAGCAGAACGGGCGCGTTTGCCCGTGTTCTTACTCTGAAACGGAAATGTTAATTTTCCTTACCAGCCGCTCGGGTTCCGGCCTCATGATATCTACGGAGAGAAGGCCGTTCTTCAACACCGCTGCCTGGACCTGCATGCCCTCGGCCAGCACGAACATGCGCTGGAACTGGCGGGCGGCAATGCCGCGATGCAGATAGTCGCGCTCGCCCTGCTCGGTCTGGCGGCCGCGAATGATCAGCTGGTTTTCCTCGGTCGTCACATCGAGCTCTTCTTCGGAGAAGCCGGCGACCGCAAGTGTGATCCTCAAGCCGCCCACAAAATTGCGGGACGGATCGGGCGCGAGGCGTTCGATATTGTAGGGGGGGTAGCCATCGTTCGCCTTGGCAATTCGCTCCAGCGTCTTTTCCATGGCGTCAAAGCCCAGAAGGAGCGGGCTTGCAAAGGTCGTCATTCTTGTCATCGTCCAAAGTCCTTGGGGTAAGCGACTTGAGGCGGACCCGGCGAACCAGCATCCCGCGTGCCTCCAATATGGTATGTCGTTTTCTGCAGTGCAAGGTGGCAGAAAAAGTCGATTGAGAATTGAATGCAAAGCGTTAATGTCGCCGGCATATCAGACGGCAGACAGGACAGGACATGAGCGCGCGCAAGATCATCATCGACACCGATCCGGGGCAGGATGATGCCTGTGCCATTCTGCTGGCACTCGGCAGCCCGGAAGATCTCGACATTCTCGGCATCACCACGGTTGCGGGCAACGTCCCGCTGGCACTGACATCGAAGAATGCCCGCATCGTCTGCGAAGTGGCCGGCAAGACGGATATCAAGGTCTATGAAGGCTGCGACCGCCCCATTTCGCGCCCTCTGGTCACGGCAGAATATGTTCATGGCGCCACCGGTCTCGACGGTCCGGAGCTCTTCGAGCCCACCATGCCCGTCCAGACGCAGAATGGCGTCGACTTCATCATCGAGACCCTGCGCAACGAACCTGAAGGCACCGTGACGCTCTGCACGCTTGGCGCACTAACCAATGTCGCGACGGCGCTGACCCGCGCACCGGATATCGGACCGCGCGTGAAGGAACTTGTCATGATGGGCGGCGGTTTTTTCGAGGGCGGCAACATTACGCCTGCGGCCGAGTTCAACATCTATGTCGACCCGGAAGCCGCCTATATCGTCATGAAGTCGGGCATTCCGATCGTCATGATGCCGCTCGATGTCACGCACAAGGTTCTGACGCTGAAGCGCCGCGTCGAGAAGATCGGCGCGCTTGGAACGAAGGTTTCGAAATTCATCGTCGACATGCTCGGCTTCTTCGAGCGCTTCGATGTCGAGAAATACGGCTCCGACGGCGGCCCGCTGCACGACCCGACGGTGATCGCCTATCTCCTGAAGCCCGAACTCTTCTCCGGCCGCATGTGCAATGTGGAGATCGAAACTGCGTCTGAGCTGACCGTCGGCATGACCGTGGTCGACTGGTGGCAGGTCACCAAGCGTCCGCACAATGCGATGGTGATGAAGGATGTGGACGCCGAAGGGTTCTTCGACCTGCTGACGGAGCGCGTGGGGCGGCTTTAGGCGAATAAAGACAAAGGGGGCTCGCGCCCCCTTTTAATTTCAAAGCCCGTATTTGTCCTTGAACGCGTACCACCACGAACCGATCGTGGAGTACTGCGCGCGGAACATGCGGCCGCCCGGGAAGGGATACCAGGGCATGGCGGCGAAGCGTTCGAAGCGGGACTGGTCGCCGTCGATCGCGTTGGCGAGGATCTTGCCGAAGAGATGCGTGCCGGTGACGCCATGGCCGGAATAGCCGTGGGCGAAATAGACGTTCGGCGCGAGCCGGCCCATCTGCGGAACGCGAGTGAAGGAGATGGCGAAATTGCCGCTCCAGGCGTAATCGATCTTGACGTTCGCCAGTTCCGGGAAGACCTTGGTCATGTTCGGCCGTATCTTCGCGATGATATCGGACGGATCGGTACCGCCATAGATCGTGCCGCCGCCGAAAAGCATGCGGCGATCGGCTGACAGACGGAAATAGTCGAGGATATAGCGTGCATCCTCGACGCATTTGTCGCCGGGGATGAGCTTCCTTGCCAGGTCTTCGGACAGCGGCTCGGTGGCGATGATCTGGGTCGAGGCTGGCAGCACGCGATCGGTCAGTTCCGGGATCACATGACCGAGATAGGCATTGCCGCAGGCGACGACGACGCGGGCCGTGACCTTGCCCTTTTCCGTATAGACGACCGGCTTGGCCGCCGATTTGTCGACGCGGGTAACGGGCGACAGTTCATAGATCGTGCCGCCGAGGCTTTCCAGCGCGCGGGCTTCGCCGAGCGTCAGGTTCAGTGGATGCAGATGGCCGCCGGACGTGTCGAGCATGCCGCCGACATAGGCGTCGGTGCCGACTTCCTTGCGGACAGCCGCACGATCGAGCATGACGTGATCGTTCATGCCATAGCTTGCCCAGAGCGCCTTCTTGGCTTCGAACTCGCGCATATGGGCGCCCGTATAGGCCGTGTAGATATTGCCGCGCTTGAGGTCGCAATCGATATTGTACTGCTCGATCAGACGGTAGATCGTCTGCGCGCCCTCCTGCACCATGCCGCCGACGAAGCGGGCGGCATCGTCGCCATAGGCGCGCTTGATCTTGTCGAGGCCGGCATTCAGGCCGTTGACCACCTGGCCGCCATTGCGGCCGGAGGCGCCCCAGCCGATCTGCGCGCCTTCAACGATTGTGACCTTGTAGCCCTTTTCGGCAAGGTGGATCGCGGTGGCAAGGCCGGTATAGCCGCCGCCGATGATGCAGACGTCTGTCTCGACATCACCTTCCAGCTTTACCGGCTGGCGCTGGATATTGCGCGAGGCGGCGTAATAGGAGCCCGGATAGCTGCCGTCCCCGGCATAGGATACGTTTCTAGCCATCACACAATCTCCAGGTAGGCGCTGAATTCGTAGTCGGTCACTTGTTCGGCAAAGCCGGCGATTTCCTGCCGCTTGCAGGCCACCAGCATGTTGCGGAGCAGCGGCGAGAAAACCTCTTCCATGATCTCGCCATCCTCGAAGGCATCGACGGCGCCGCCCCATTCGGAGGGGATCTTCTTGAGCCGTTCGCCATAGGCGCGGCCTTCGATCGGGCGCGGCGGCATCCACTTGTTCTTGATGCCGACCAGAGCCGCGCCGAGAATGGCAGCCATGGCCAGATAGGGATTGGCGTCGGCGCCGGGCACGCGATGCTCGATGCGGCGCGACTTCGGGCCACCGCCGGGGATGCGGATCGCCGCCGTGCGGTTCTCGAAGCCCCAGGTGATCGAGGTCGGCGCATGCGTGTCGGGACGCAGGCGACGATAGGAATTGAAGTGCGGCGCGAAGAGCAGCGTCGATTCCGACATGCCCTTCAGCATGCCGGCGACGCAATGCTTGAAGAGATCGGTGTTCTCGCCGTCGGCATCGGCAAAGACGTTCTTGCCGTCCTTGTCGACCAGGCTCATATGCATGTGCATGCCGTTTCCGGAGCGCGTGCCGTAGGGCTTGGCCATGAAGGTGGCGGCAAAGCCGTGCTTGCGGGCCACACCCTTGATGATGCGCTTGGCGAACATGATGTCGTCAGCCGCCTTCAATGGATCGTTGCCATGCAGCAGCGTGATTTCGAACTGGCCGATGCCGTTTTCGGCAATCGCCGCATCGGCCGGCACATTTTGGCGCTCGCATTCGGCATAGACGTCGGAGAAGAAATTGCCGAAGTCGTCGAGTTCGTCGATCGAGAGGATGGCGTCGGAGTCGAGGCGCTTGCCGGTATAGGGCGAGATCGGCGGCTCGGGATAATCCGGCTCGGAATCGATCAGATAGAATTCAAGCTCGGAACCAACGACGGGGTAAAGCCCCATCTCGTTATACTGCTTGACGATAGCGGCGAGCGCCTGGCGCGGATCGGCAAGAAAGGGCTTGCCGCTTTCCTCGAACATCCAAAGCGGCACCATGGCGCTGGGACGCTGGGTCCAGCGCACCGGCACGACGCCCCTGCCCGTCGGTTCGCAGATGCCGTCATTGTCACCGTGGATGAAGACCTGTTCAGAGCCAACGATATCCTCGCCCCAGATATCGACGCCGACGATCGAAAGCGGCATGCGGATGCCGCCGCCTGTGACCTTGTCGATCTGGCTGACCGGCACGCGCTTGCCGCGCAAAATGCCGTTGAGGTCGCAAACGACCGCCTGGATGCTCTCGATGTCCTTATCGAGATCGTTTGTAATGTCCGAGTTTTCCACTTTGGTTCCGCCTGGGGTGCTGGTTCTTTGATACAGAAAATCCAAACTTTTGATCAAATTGTCAAGGGCCGACGAAAAAGCCCGCCTCGATGACGAAGCAGGCTCAGCGAAAATTTGCGCTATGCCATTCAAAAATCTGGATTTTATACCCGATTTTCAAGTGAGGTGGAACGCCTCGGTTCAACGGCAGACGCGCACGGTATACACGCGGCGATAGCCTTCCCAGTCGCGCTTGACCCGCTTTTCGAGCCAGCAGTCACGGCGAACATGCCGACGCGGCGGCACGACACGGACGCCGCCCTCGCCAATGTATACGCCCGGAGGCGCCGCATGGCGGTAACCGCCGTGGCGATGGTGGTGATAGGGCTCGGCGCTGGCGGTGCTGATGCCGACCCCCGTGAACAAAAGCGCGGCGGCGGCGATGACGAGATGCTTCATCTGATCTTCCTCCCTGTTTTCCGGTGATGATCGCAGAGAACGCTATTTTAGCGTTTCTTGTTCCACAAAATGAATAAAGGCTTTTCTCTGGTCTTTCCGATATCGGACGGGCGTTTGTCTCATCCATCGACCCGTCATGCCGCAGCCTGTCGCACCACGCTGCTCCCGTGGAAACACCGAACCGTACCGGCAAGGACGCTCTCGCGCTTGAAATGCCGGATTTCCCGCTATAAGAACCCCGCCATCACAAGCTTTTCAGGAGACTTTCGACATGACAGCGCGCAATCTCTTCCTCCTGCCCGGCGACGGCATCGGCCCGGAAGCCATGGCGGAAGTCCGCAAGATCATTGCCTGGATGAACGAGGCAAAGGGCGCCAATTTCGTCACCGACGAAGGTCTCGTCGGCGGATGTGCCTATGACGCGCATGGCGCGGCCATTTCCGACGCCGACATGGCCAAGGCCATGGCGGCAGATGCCGTTCTCTTTGGCGCGGTCGGCGGTCCGAAGTGGGACGACGTGCCTTACGAAGTTCGCCCGGAAGCCGGCCTTCTGCGACTGCGCAAGGATCTCGAACTCTTCGCAAACCTGCGCCCGGCCATCTGCTACCCGGCGCTTGCCTCTGCTTCGTCGCTGAAGCCGGAACTGGTCGAAGGCCTCGACATCCTCATCATCCGCGAGCTGACCGGCGGCGTCTATTTCGGCGAGCCTAAGACGATCACCGATCTGGGCAACGGCCAGAAGCGCGCGATCGACACGCAGGTCTATGACACATACGAAATCGAGCGCATCGCCGGCGTCGCATTCGAGATGGCCCGGACGCGCAAGAATTCCGTCTGCTCGATGGAAAAGCGCAACGTGATGAAGTCCGGCGTGCTCTGGAACCAGGTGGTCACCCAGACGCACAAGGACAAGTATTCCGACGTGAAGCTCGAGCACATGCTGGCGGATGCCGGCGGCATGCAGCTGGTGCGCGCGCCGAAGCAGTTCGATGTCATCGTGACGGACAACCTCTTCGGCGACATGCTCTCGGACGTTGCCGCCATGCTCACCGGTTCGCTCGGCATGCTGCCGTCGGCCTCGCTCGGCGCGCCGGATGCCAAGACCGGCAAGCGCAAGGCGCTTTACGAGCCCGTGCACGGTTCGGCCCCGGACATTGCCGGCAAGGGCATTGCCAACCCGATTGCCATGATCGCATCCTTCGCCATGTGCCTGCGCTACTCGTTCAACATGGTCACGGAAGCCGACAATCTTGAAAAGGCGATCGCCAACACGCTCGACAAGGGCATCCGTACCGGCGACATCATGGCCGACGGCTGCACAAAGGTCGGCACGGTCGAGATGGGTGACGCAATTTTGACGGAATTCAAGGCTCTGTCAGCCTGAGGCCGATCATAACGTGTCGGAGCGTCGCACCCGTTGAAACGGTGCGGCGCTTTCTACATTTAAGAAGCCGCACACCCCTGTGTTTCCGATCCCTGCCCCTGGGCCGGATCTTGTTGCGAAAGGCGACTGACGCATATGATGGGCCTCGACGGCTTTCTGAACTGGCTCGCGGAACGCCGCGCGCAATATTCCGCCTCCACTCCCCCGATCCGCTGGAAAACCTGGGCCGCGATCACTGTCTTGCTCGTCGTGTTGGCCATGGTGTTTCGCGACAGCGCGTTGACCCTCGCCGCGCGTCATGAGCCGCACTGGCTGCGCGTTCTTGCCGAAAATACGACCGATATCGGCAAGTCGTGGTGGAGCCTGACGCTGACCGGCATTGTCTTTATCGCCGCCATTCTGATCATCCGGTACGGCGATCTTGCGGCCGCCGCGCGCGTAAGACTGCGCTATGTAGCGACCGCGTCTGCCTATGTCTTTCTGAGCGTTGCGCTCTCCGGCATCATTACCAATATCGTCAAGCGCATCATCGGCCGCGCCCGGCCGCCGCTCTTCGATGCGGAAGGCGCCTTTCACTTCAAAGCTTTCTCAGGCCATCTCTATGAAAGCTTTCCCTCCGGTCACTCGACGACGGATGGGGCCATGGCCATGGCGCTGGCGGTGCTGTTTCCGTCGATCCGCATCCCGATTCTCATCCTTGGCGGCTTCCTCGCGCTGACGCGCATCATGGTCGGCGCGCACTACCTCAGCGACGTCATCGCCGGCTACTCGTTCGGCCTGTGGTATGCCTATATGAGCGCACTGTTCTTCGCCAAGCACGGTTTCTCGCTGAAGCGGCCTAGGTGGTAATTAAGCGACCGCTGGGCGGCGACCGCCCAGCATCAACAATGATACGATCAGCGCCACCACGCCGCAAAGGCCGATAACGGCTGCCATCGTGACCGGCTTGCCATCGAACACGGCGCTGACGCCAACGATGGCCGCAGCGCCGATCAGCATCTGCATCGTGCCGCCGAGCGAGGCGGCGGTCCCGGCGATCGGCCCATGCTCTTCCAGCGACAGCACCATGGCGGTCGGGATCACGAGACCGAGGAAGGCATTGGCGACGATCAGCAGGCCGACCAGCATGACGAACGAGCCGATGCCCGTAGCGAACACGATGTAAAGCAGCACGGTCGCGACGGCAAAACCGGCCACGCAGAAACGCACGACGGGCATGGCGCCGAAGCGGTTGCCGAGATTGGCCGCGAACTGACTGGAGCCGAAGAAGCCCAGCGCATTCAAGGCAAAGGCCAGGCTAAACTGCGTGGATGTCAGGCCGAAATGCTGGGTGTAAAGGAAGGGCGCGGTGGCGAGGAAGGCGAAGAAGCTCGCCATGCCGGCGCCGCCGATCAGCGTCTGGCCGATAAAGTTGCGGTCGCGGATCAGCACCTTGAAGGCGGCGATCATGCCGCTGAGCTCGAAGGGCGTGCGATATTCCGGATGCAGGGTTTCCTTGAGACCGAAGCGGGTGAGCAAGAGGCTGACGCCCGCCGTACCCGCCGCAAACCAGAAGACCGCCGGCCAGCCGAAGGCGGCCATCAGCCCGCTGCCGCCCAGCGGAGCAAGCATGGGCGAGACTGACGTGACGAGCATGATCGTGGACATGAGCCTGGTGGCGTCGCTTCCCGTGTAGAGATCGCGGATGACGGCGCGCGGGATCGACATGACCGCAGCGGCTCCCACGCCCTGCACGAAGCGCGCGGCAATCAGCCAGCCCATGGAGGGCGCGAGCGCGCAGGCGGCGGATGCAACGAGGAAAAGGCCAAGCCCGAAATAGAGCGGTGGCTTGCGGCCGACGCTGTCGGATGCGGGACCATAGATCAGCTGACAGATGCCGAAGGCCGAGAAGAAGGACATGAGCGTCCATTGCGCCGCGGCGGCATCGGCATGCAGATCGGCGGCGATCTTCGGCAGGGCCGGAATGTACATGTCGATCGCGACGGGCCCGACAGCGCCGAGCAGCGCGAGGATGACCGCGAGCTTGAAGATTTCCGGTTTCATGAGGAAGAGTGCCTGACTTTATATTAGAAATGTCTTTTCTAAATCTCAGATTCGACCCTGCGCCACAAGGCGCGATCGCTCAATAGTTTTGAACCCGGGATTTACCTTCTTGATGAACCGCAAGCCGGCCTCTGTAACTTTCCCGACACATATTCACGTTAGGGCATTGTTTCCTGACCCCATCCGGGGTAAGGGGGCCGCTTCGCGCGCCGGGGTCAGGGTTTTGGCCTTCGGCGCACCATCTTTTCCGGGGCACGGACTTTAGGATTGATGCTGAAAACACCCTATTACCTGATCGACAAGGCGAAGCTTCTTCCCAACATGGAGAAGATCGCATGGCTGCGCGAGAATTCTGGCGCGAAATCGCTGCTGGCGCTGAAATGCTTTGCCACATGGTCGGTCTTCGACCTGATGCGCGAGTATATGGACGGCACGACGTCCTCCTCGCTCTATGAAGTGAAGCTCGGCCGCGAGAAGTTCGGCAAGGAAACGCATGCCTATTCGGTGGCCTATGGCGACGACGAGATCGGCGAAGTGATCGACAATTGCGACAAGATCATCTTCAACACGATCAACCAGCTCGAGCGTTTCGATACGGCCTCCTCTTCGAAGGTTCGCGGCCTGCGCGTCAATCCGCGTGTCTCGACCTCCGAGTGGCTGATCTCCGACCCGGCCCGTCCGCATTCGCGTCTCGGCGAATGGGATGCAACGAAGATCGAGGCCGTGGCCGACAAGATCACCGGCTTCATGTTCCATAACAACTGCGAGAATGACGATTTCGATCGCTTCTCGGAAATGCTCGGCAAGATCGAGGCGGATTTCGGCCATCTGATTGCGAAGATGAAATGGGTGAGCCTCGGCGGCGGCATTCACTTCACCGGCGAGAACTATCCGATCGACAAGCTGGCCGACCGGCTGAAGCGCTTTGCCGACACCTATGGCATCCAGGTCTATCTGGAGCCGGGCGAGGCCTCGATCACCAAGTCCACCACGCTGGAAGTGACCGTGCTCGACACGCTCTATAACGGCAAGAACCTCGCCATCGTGGATTCCTCGATCGAGGCGCATATGCTCGACCTGCTGATCTACCGGCAGTCGGCCAAGATGGCCCCGAACGAGGGTGCGCACGAATACATGGTCTGCGGCAAGTCCTGCCTGGCGGGCGATATTTTCGGCGAATTCAAATTCGACCATGAACTGAAGGCCGGCGACCGCCTCTCCATCCAGGATGCGGCCGGCTACACCATGGTCAAGAAGAACTGGTTTAACGGCGTGAAAATGCCGTCAATCGCCATCCGTGAATTGGATGGCAGCATCAGGACGGTCCGCGAGTTCACCTTCGCGGACTACGAACAAAGCCTGTCCTGAAGCGACCTGCTTCCGGAAGGCTTCTGACGATTGGACACAAGGAGTTTAGTCCTCATCATGAAGAAGAACGTTCTCATCATCGGCGCCGGTGGCGTCGCCCAGGTGGTTGCGCACAAGTGCGCGCAGAACAACGACGTCCTCGGCGACCTGCATATCGCCTCGCGCACCAAGTCGAAATGCGATGACATCATCGCTTCCGTGCACGAGAAGAAGGCCATGAAGCAGCCGGGCGTGTTTGAAGCCCATGCGCTCGACGCGCTCGACATCGAAGCCACCAACGCGCTGATCCAGTCGACCAAGTCCGAGATCGTCATCAATGTCGGCACGGCCTTCCTCAACATGTCGGTGCTGCGCGCCTGCATGGACACGGGCGTCGCCTATATCGACACCGCGATCCATGAAGAGCCTAACAAGATCTGCGAAACGCCGCCGTGGTATGGAAACTACGAGTGGAAGCGTGCCGCCGAATGCGAAGAGAAGGGCATCACCGCCATTCTCGGCGCCGGCTTCGACCCGGGCATGGTCAATGCCTATGCCAAGCTCGCCAAGGACGAGTATTTCGACAAGATCACCGATGTCGATATCGTCGACATCAATGCCGGCAGCCATGGCAAGTATTTCGCCACGAATTTCGACCCGGAAATCAACTTCCGCGAATTCACCGGCGTCGTCTATTCCTGGCAGAAGGGCGAATGGCAGGTGAACAAGATGTTCGAGATCGGCAAGGATTATGACCTGCCGGTCGTCGGCACGCGCCGCGCCTATCTCTGCGGCCATGACGAAGTGCATTCACTGGCGAAGAACATGGATGGCGCGGACGTGCGCTTCTGGATGGGCTTCGGCGACCACTATATCAACGTCTTCACCGTGCTGAAGAATCTCGGCCTGCTCTCTGAACAGCCGGTCAAGCTGGCTGACGGTTCGGAAGTCGTGCCGCTCAAGGTCGTCAAGGCCTGCCTGCCCGATCCGGCATCGCTTGCGCCCAACTACGAAGGCAAGACCTGCATCGGCGACTTCGTGAAGGGCACAAAGGACGGCAAGGAACGCGAAGTCTTCATCTACAACGTCGCCGACCACAAGGAAGCCTATAACGAAGTTGGCTCCCAGGGCATTTCCTACACCGCCGGCGTTCCGCCGGTTGCCGCTGCAATCCTCATCGCCAAGGGCGTCTGGGATGTGAAGAAGATGGTGAATGTCGAAGAACTGCCGCCGCAGCCCTTCCTCGCCGTCCTCAACCGCATCGGGTTGCAGACCTGCATCCGCGACGAACAGGGCGACCGCCCGCTGGAATTCATCGAGCCCTGAGATTTGGGATCATTGAATTGAAGAACCCGCCGGAGCGATCCGGCGGGTTTTTTGTTGGCGGGTGTGGCGCCCCCTCATCGCCTCGCTGTGCTCGGCACTTCTCCCCGATGGGGAGAAGAGGGTGGATGCCGCAGCGTTGCGGTCCCCCTCGCCCCTTCGGGGAGAGGTCCGCCGAGCGGAGCGGAGGCGGGGTGAGGGGGGCGAAGCGGGAGAGCCCTAAGCCGCCAGCCCCTTCTTCCGCAACATGGCCTCCGGGCTCGGCAGCTTGCCGCGGAAGGCCTTGTAGGCGTCTTCGGGGTCCATGGAGCCGCCGGAGGAGTAGATCTTCAGCTTCAGCTTCTCCGCCATTGCCGGATTGAAGGCGTCGCCGGTTTCCTCGAACGCCGAGAAGGCGTCGGCGTCGAGCACTTCCGACCACATGTAGGAGTAATATCCTGCCGAATAGCCGTCGCCGGAGAAAACGTGCTGGAAATGTGGCGAGCGGTGGCGCATGACCATGGCGTCCGGCATGCCTATATCCTTGAGAACCTTGGCTTCCAGCGCCATCGGATCGGCTGGCGGCTCGGCGGCGGTGTGGTACGCCATGTCGACCAGCGCGGAAGAGGTGAACTCGACCGTGGCAAAGCCCGCATTGAAGGTGCGGGCGGCGAGAACCTTGTCGAGAAGCGCCTGCGGCATCGGCGCGCCGGTCTCATAGTGCACAGCATAGGTCTTGAGGATTTCCGGAACCGTCAGCCAGTGTTCATAAAGCTGCGAGGGCAGTTCGACAAAGTCGCGCGAAACCCCCGTGCCGGAGACGGTCGGATAGGTCACGTCCGAGAGCATGCCGTGCAGCGCATGGCCGAATTCGTGGAAGAGCGTGCGCGCGTCGTCCAGCGACAGCAGCGCCGGCTTGCCCTCGGCGGGCTTTGCGAAGTTGCAGACATTGTAGATCAGCGGAATTTCGCCCTCGTCGCCATTCTTCAGGGTCAGCTTGTGCTGGCTCTGGAACGAACTCATCCAGGCGCCGGAGCGCTTGGAGGGCCGTGCAAAGTAATCGCCGACGAACATGGCCTGCAAGGCGCCCGACGCGTTGCGGATCTCGAAGACGCGGGCGTCGGGGTGATACGCCTTCACGTCCTTGAGCTCCGTCGCGGTGATGCCGAAGAGACGGCGGGCGACATCGAAGCAGGCCTCAATGATCTTTTCGAGCTGGAGATAGGGCTTCAGCTCGCCTTCGGAGAAGTTGAAGCGCTCCGCGCGGATCTTTTCGGCATAATGCCGCCAGTCCCAGGGCTTCACGTCGTGGTTCTTGCCCTCGTCTGCGATGGCTTTCGCAATATCCGCCTCTTCTTCGGCGGCCCGCGCCCGCGCCTTTTCCCAGACCTGCATCAGGAGGCCGTTCACGTTTTCCGGCGTCTTTGCCATTGTGTTGTCGAGCTTCATTTCGGCGAAATTGGCATAGCCCAGAAGCTTCGCCTTCTCGTCGCGCAGCGTCAGCGTCTCGGCAATCACGCCGCGATTGTCGGTCGCGCCGCCGTTTTCACCGCGCGCAATCCAGGCCTTGAAGGCGGTTTCGCGCAGGTCTCGCCTGTCGGAGAATGTCAGGAACGGCTCGATGATCGAGCGCGACAGCGTCACCGCATACTTTCCCTTCTCGCCTCGCGCCTCGGCCTGTATGGCCATCGCGTCCTTCAGGAAATCCGGCAGGCCGGCGAGATCGGCCTCGTCGCTGAGGATCAGGAACCAGCTCTTCTCGTCGGCGAGCACATTCTGGCCGAAGGTTGCGCCGAGCGAGGCGAGCCGCTCGTTGATGGCCGCCAGCCGCTCCTGTTGTGCACGCGGCAGTTTCGCGCCGGAACGGACAAAGCCCTTCCAGTGGCGCTCCAGAACACGCGTCTGCTCCAGATCGAGGTTCAGCGTCTCCCGCGTCTCCCAAAGCGTGTCGATGCGCTTGAAAAGCGCTTCGTTCATCCCAATCTTGGAATAATGACGCGACATCTTCGGCGAGATATCCCGCTCCAGCGCCTGAATCACATCATTGGTATCGGCCCCGGCCCGGTTCCAGAAAATTGCGGAGACGCGCGACAGCTCGTCACCGGCGATTTCCAGCGCGACCACTGTGTTTTCAAAGGTCGGCGCCTCGGGATTGTTGGCGATTGCGTCGATTTCGGCTTCATGCAACTTGAAAGTGACGTCAAAAGCCGGCGCAAAATCGTCATCGCCGATAAGGGCGAAATCCGGGAGGCCGTTCAGTCCGTTCCAGTGAATCAGCGCGGGATTGATGGGGGCGTCCGCCATTGGGGTTATCCTCATATGAATCGATTATCCCTGGCAATATAGGGTCCTGTCGGTCCTTTGGAACATGGTGTTCCAAAAAAAGAACCTGTAATCCTTGCAATCACAGCCATGTTATAATAAGAAACCCTTATTAATTGAACGGACCCAGATCATGATCGAACCGGAATCCATCGGTTTCCTCATTGTAGAAGTCGCCCGCCTTCAGCGGACCGAATTCGAGAAGCGTATTGCCACGGCAGGCTTTGAACTGACGCCTGGCGAGGCGCGTGCTCTCCTGAATATCGGCAATCGCTCAGGCTGTCGCCAGAACGAGATCGCCGAGAAGATGGGCGTCGAGCCCATGACGATGAGCGGCTATATCGACAAGCTGGAAAGTCTGGGCCTTGCAGAGCGAATGCCTGACCCCACCGATCGGCGCGCGCGTAACGTGATCCTGACGCCAAAGGCGGAGCCCATGCTGGCTGAAATCCGCCGCATGGCAAAATTGATGCTGGCCGACATGGTTTCGGAACTCGGCGAGGGCGAACGCGAAGGGCTTCTCAACGCGCTCAAGGCACTGAAGATCTCCCTGCTCGAAATGTCGGCGGCCCGGGACGCGGCATGAATGTCGCGCCCAAAGGGGCCTCGCAGATGGTCGAAAACAAGCCGCTGATGTCAGAGCGGCGAACGAGCCTCATCGGCGCGTTCATGACGATGATCGGCTCCATCTCGATGTCTCTTTACACGCCGGCCATGCCGGCGTTGGCGCATGCTTTCGGGGTCAGCGGTGCATCCGCCAAGATGACGCTGACCTTTTACTTCGCTGGCTTTGCGGTGGCGCAGCTGATCACCGGCCCCGCCTCGGATGCGATCGGGCGGCGCAACGCGGCCATCGTTTTCATGCTCGTCTACATGGCGGGCAGCCTGATGGCCATTTTTGCCCCGACGATCGAATGGCTGATGGCAGCACGTCTGATCCAGGGCGTCGGCGCCTCTGTCGGCACCACGGTGTCGCGCGCGATCGTCCGCGACCAGTTCACCGGCGAGCAATCCTCCCGCATCATGAACATGATCGGCATCGTGCTGGCCGTTGGCCCGGGCATTGCCCCGACGATTGGCGGCCTGATCCTGGAATTCTCCACGTGGCAGGGAATTTTCCTCGTCATGGTCGGCATGGGCTTGGCTGGCATCGGTATTGCCCTTTTTGCCCTGCGGGAGACCGCCATTCCCGACCTCGCGCGCGCCGCGCCCGGCCCGCTGCTTCGCTCCTACGGCAGGCTGCTGTGCAGCGGACCCGTCATGTCGGCAGCGCTGACCATCGGCTTTGCGGTCGGGGCGCTCTACATGCTTGCCACCGTGCTTCCCTTCGTGCTGATCGATGAAGCGGGGCTGACGCCTGCCCAGTTCGGGCTCGGCATGTTGGGCCAGACCGGCAGCTATTTCCTTGGCTCCGTGCTGTTTCGGCTGCTGCTGCCCTCGGTGTCGGCCGAACGGCTGGTGCTGCCCGGCCTCGCGCTGATTCTGATCGGCAGCCTGCTTGCATTCCTGTCGATCCAGTTCCTGCCGGTTTCCTATCTTTCGGTGATGGTGCCGGTCGGCTTCTATGCCTTCGGCATCGCCTTCGTCATGCCGCATATGACGACAGCCGCCCTCATGCCGTTTCCGCGCATTGCAGGGACGGCGGCCGCCATGCTCGGCTTCGTGCAGATGGGCTCCGGCGTGTTCGGCGGGGCCGTGGCTGCCGCCATCGGGGAGCCGGTTCTTTCGCTGCACATCCTGATGCCGGGCATGGGCGTGCTCTGCGCCCTCTTTTATCTCTGGCACATCAGGGAGATGCGGTCACTGCAGGCGATCACGATCGCCTGAGCCCCGCTGCGCCAATGTGTGGCACACATCCCCGAAATGGGACCGATCGTTCAAATTTTACACATCCATTTTATCTTATGTAACCGTCCCTGCGATAAAACACATATCCGGCGGCAACGACTGGTCATACAGGTTGTGCCTGCGCCGCAATGTTGAAGGCAGAATTTAGCTTGGGGGACGCATGGCGATTCTGATCGTCGAAGACAATCCGACCAACGGTCTCATCCTGCGCCATCTTGTGGCGAAGGCCGGCGACTGCGAGACCGCCGTCTTTGAAGACCCCGCCGAGGCGCTCGAGGCGTGCCAGAGTCGATGCTTCGACCTGGTGATGGTCGATCACATGCTCCCCGGCATGACCGGCGTCCAGTTCGTGCATCGCCTCCGCACCGTCGAGAATTTTCGCGAAACGCCGATCGTGATGGTGACCGCAGACACTTCGGACGGGTTGCGGGAGGAGGCCCTTGCCGCCGGCGTGACGACCTTCCTCACCAAGCCGATCGAAGCCCTCGGTTTCACGCATTTGGTGGGCCGTCTGATCGCTGGCAGCAACCCGCATTCCACACCGCCAGTCTGATCTTTCTCAGGAGACAAAACCGTATGAAAAGCATGATCCATACCCTGATATTTGTCGGTGCCTTTGCCTTTTCCTCCACCGGCGCCTTTGCGCTGGACAAGCCCGCGGGCGAGCCCATCCTGACCATTACCGGCCATATCAGCGAGACGAATGCCGGCAAGTCGGCGACATTTGATCTGGCAATGCTGGAGAAGCTTGCCGGCCGCCAGGCGACCATGGAAACGCCATGGACAAACGGCAAGACGGAATTCTCCGGCCCGTATCTGCGTGCTGTGCTCGCCGCGGCGGGTGCAAGCGGCAAGAAGCTCGTCGTGAAGGCGCTGAACGATTACGCCTCGGACGTCCCGTTCGAGGATGCGCAAAAGCTCGACACGATCCTGGCGGTCCGCATGAATGGCGAGGAAATGTCGGTTCGCGAAAAGGGTCCGGTTTTCCTGATCTACCCGTTCGACAAGGACAAGTCGCTCTATAACGAGAAGTATTTCTCCCGCTCGGTCTGGCAGATCAAGGAAATCGAGGTCGTTGAGTGAGCACGGGCGGGGAAAAGACCAGCGATATCCTCAGGCGGGCCGGCAAGCGGACCGCCTTGCTGCAGGCCTTTGCCGCCGTGCTGCTGGTCGTCCTCATCTATCTTTATCTGGATATGGCTGACCGGCAGGCCTCGCTGCAGAACGGCATTCGCGAAAGCGCGATGTGGGCCGCCTTCCAGCTCGACCGCGAAGCGCATGAACTGGAAATGGAAACGCAACTCGCAGTTTCCGCTCCGGCGACCATCACGCCCGACCGGATCAAGGGGATCGCTCGGCGCTACGACATCGTCTATTCGCGCGCAGACCTTCTCCGGCAAGGTCATTTCCTCGATTTCTTCATCCAGCCGGGCGATGTCGGCCAGATCAGCAACGAGGTGCGGCAGATGGTGCATTCGCTGGACCCGGTGTATTCCGCACTGCAGAAAGCGCCGGATCCTCGTTCACAGCTTGCGCAGGCCCTGCCCGCGGCACATGAACTGCACGAGAAGACAAACAATCTGCTTCTGGCCGCCAATACCGTCATTGCCGACAACCGCGCGCAGGCCCGCGACGAGCTCATCCGGCTCCAGCAGACTTCGGGCATTTATGTCCTTCTTCTGACCGCGTCCGTGGGTTTCCTGATCTTTACGCTACGTCGCCAGCTGAAGGCCGTTCGACTGGCGGGGCTGGCCTTCGAGACCATGGCCACCGACCTTGCCTCCTCCTATCACGCGGCGGATGCCGGAAACCGCGCCAAGTCGCAATTCATGGCGACCATCGGCCACGAAATCCGCACCCCGCTCAACGCGATCCTGGGGACGGCGGAACTCCTGCAGCTCTCCGACATCCCCGACGACGTGCGCGCAAGCGTCGATACGATCAGCGCCTCGGGCGAGGCGCTTCTGGAAGTTCTCAACGAAATCCTCGACTATTCGAAGATCGAATACGGCAAGCTGGAAATCGAAACGCGACCGACCAACCTTGTCGATCTTTCCAAGACGGTCGTGAACATCATGATGAGCCGGGCGCGGGAGCGTGGCAACACGCTGGTTCTCGACATGCCGGATCAGCTGGAAAGACCATGGGTCAACACCGACCCGACGCGGCTTCGCCAGATCATCCTCAATCTGCTGAGCAACGCGACCAAATTCACCAGCCATGGCACGGTCACCTTGCGCCTTCGCGAAAGCGCAGCGGCGGGCGGCCTTCGTCTCTTGCGCATTGAAGTGCAGGACACAGGCATCGGCATTGACGAGGAAGGCCGCAAGAAGCTGTTCAAGCCCTTCTCGCAGGTCGACGCCTCGATCAGCCGCCGCTTCGGCGGGACGGGTCTCGGCCTGACGATCTGCAAGGAAATCACCGGACGGCTCGGCGGAAAGATCGGTGTCGAGAGCGAGAAGGGCAAGGGCAGCACCTTCTGGCTCGAGATGGCGGTCGAGCCGGCAGACCAGCCGGAGATCGCGCAGCCGGTGGAGCGCCGCAGCAGCCTCGCGCCCCTGCCGGGTCTGAAGGTTCTGCTTGTCGAAGACAACAAGGTCAACCAGCAGCTCGCCTCGCGCTTTCTCGAGCGCCTCGGCCAGACGGTCGAGCTTGCCACGAACGGTGAGGAAGCCGTGGTTGCTGCGGGCCAGAAGCCCTACCATCTCATCCTGATGGACATGCAGATGCCTGTCATGGACGGGATCGAGGCCGCGCGGATCATTCGTGAAAATGTCGGCAGCAATCGGGCCACGCCGATCATTGCCATGACCGCCAATGCCTCCGACGAGGATCGCGACGCCTGTCTGGAAGCCGGCATGGACGGGTTCGAGCCGAAGCCGATCACCTTTCAGCGGCTGCACAGCATCCTGGCGGGCGTGGCTGCAGAACGAGCGGCACCGATCAGTACGCCCCTCGAGACACCGCCGGCGCCCTCTGCCGCCGAAGCACCGTCGCTTCCCGAAGACGGGATCGATCCGGCCCGCAAGGCGGAACTGGTGGACGTGCTCGGCGAGGAGATTTTCAATGAACTCGTCGCCTCCTTCTTCAAGGATGCCGACCTGCTTCTCAAGGATTATGCCGCGGCGCGCGCCGCCGGCGACAGCGAGACAGCCGACAAGGCCTTGCATACGTTGAAGGGCGCGGCCGCCAATGTCGGCTTCAAGGCCGTAGCCGAAATCGCCCAGGCGCTGCGGCAGACGCCGCAGACACAGGACAGATCGGGTGAACTTGCCGCGCTTCTGGCGCGCTACACATTTCAGAAAGCCGCATGAAGGGGGAAAGCATGAAAGTTCTGATCGTTGATGACAACAACACCAATCTTCGTCTTCTGACCAGCATGGTGCAGAAACTGCCCGGCTGTTCGCCGATCCCCTTTTCCTCACCGGCAGACGCGCTTGCCGCCATGCCCGATCTGGAATTCGATGTGGCGATCCTCGACTATATGATGCCGGTCTATAACGGCGTCGAATTCCTGACGGAAATGCTGCATTTCGACCGCTATGCCGGTGTGCCCGTGATCTTTGTGACGGCGGATCACGAACTGACGACCCGCATGGACGCGCTGAATGCCGGCGCAATCGACTTCCTGACCAAGCCGGTCGACTTCCAGGAGTTCAAGGCGCGTGTGCAGAACATCGCTGCCCTTGCCGAGGCACGGCGGCGACATTCGGAGAGCATCGGCGCAAACGGGGCGGGCAATGAAAACGCCGTGCGCGAACACGAATGCGAGATCATCCAGCGCATCACGCTCGCCGCCGGCTACAAGGACCCGCAGGCAGCACAGCAGCGGATGCGGGTGGCCGCCTATTCGGAGGCGATTGCGAGGGCCGCCGGTCTGCCGGAACCGTTCTGCCGCGATATCCGGCTTGCCGCCCCGCTCTTCGACAACACGACAGCACTTGCTTCCGACACCGCGCTGCTGAAAAGCGGGCGGATGACGGAAGCCGATTTCCGCCGGCGCTCCAATGGCGGCGAAGCCGGCGCCGGCGGATCCTCTCTGCTCGAGCTTGCCGCCGAAATTCACCGGACGTATCGCGAGCGCTTCGACGGCCAGGGCTATCCTTCGCGGCTGAAGGGCGACAGCATCCCGCAGGCGGGGCGGATCGTGGCGATCGCCGCGAGCTTCGACGCGCTGATTTCGGAACGTCAGTTCAAGCAGGCGTGGCCCTTCGAAAAGGCCGCGGATTACGTTCGCGGCAAGGCGGACAGCCATTTCGACCCGAAGCTGATTGCGGCTTTCGGGACTGCACTGGAAGACATCCGCAAGATCGCCTTTGCCGATACGGTCCCCATGGGAACGGAGGCTGCCTGACGCGGCAGCACGGCAGGCTTTGGCTGCCCTTTGTCACCGCGTCGATTGAACGCATCGCGCCGGAATGCTATCAGCGGCCTGACCGGCTGGCAGAAGAAGGACGCGCGTCATGACGAAAATCACCCTCCGCAGGCCCGACGACTGGCATCTGCATCTGCGTGACGGCGCGATGCTGGAGGGCATTCTGCCGGAAACGACGCGGCATTTCGCCCGCGCGATCATCATGCCGAACCTCGTGCCGCCGGTGACAACGGTGGCGGATGCAAGCGCCTATCGTGACCGCATCCTGGCCGCCATCCCGGAAGGCGACCGGTTCGAGCCGTTGATGACGCTTTATCTCACCGAAGCGACCGAGGCCGACGACGTCGCGCGCGGCAAGGCGGAAGGCCTGATCCATGCCGTCAAGCTCTATCCGGCAGGTGCGACCACCAATTCGCATGGCGGCGTGCGCAATCTCGACAAGGTGATGCCTGTTCTGGAGCGCATGGCCGAGATCGGCCTTCCCATGTGCGTCCATGGCGAGGTGACGACGCCGGAGGTCGACATCTTCGATCGCGAGGCCGTGTTTATCGAAACGGTGCTCGATCCGCTGCGCCAGCGCTTGCCCGAGCTCAAGGTGACGATGGAACATGTCACGACGGCTGATGGCATCAACTATATCCGTAGCGCCGAGAAAAACCTTGCAGGCTCGATCACCACGCATCACCTGATCATCAACCGCAATGCCATTCTCGTCGGCGGCATCAAGCCGCATTACTACTGCCTGCCGGTCGCCAAGCGCGAGAGCCACCGCGTGGCGCTGGTCGAGGCGGCCACATCCGGCGACCGCCGTTTCTTCCTCGGCACGGATTCCGCGCCACATGCCGATCCGCTGAAGGAATGCGCCTGCGGCTGCGCGGGCTGCTTCACCGCAACCAACACAATGAGCTGCCTTGCCCATGTCTTCGAGAATGCCGGCGCGCTGGACAAGCTTGAGGCCTTCGCCTCGCTCAATGGTCCGGCCTGGTATGGCCTGCCGGCGAATGAGGAGACGATCACACTGGTCAAGCACGACGCGCCCGTGGCCTATCCGGCAAAGATCGACACCGGGGCCGGGCCGGTCACCGTGTTCGATCCGATGTTCCCGCTGTATTGGGCCGTCGAGGCCTGACATTCGTCCGCCAGAGGAAAGTGGGACGCGCTTTTCCCGTAAAGGCAAATTGCTACAAAGAACAAGCAAAAGGGCCGGACTTCTATCGAGGTCCGGCCCTTTGTGATGTTTCGCTTTGAGCGGAATTACTTCTTCGGCGCGGCGGCGTCTGCAGGCTTGGCCGCGTCGGCAGCAGGCGCTGCATCCGCCGCCGGGAAGGGAACTTTCGTATCGGCCAGCGTCTGCAGATAGGCCAGAAGATCGGCGCGCTCGTCTTCCTTCGGAAGACCGGCAAAGCCCATGGCCGTGCCCTTCACGTAATCCTTCGGCTTCTTGAGGAAGTGGTAAAGGTGATCATAGGTCCACTTTTCCGAACCGCCCTTGGAGAATTCCTTCATGCCGGCCGAGTAGGAGAAGCCTTCGTGGCTGGCGACCGGGCGGTCGACGATGCCCCAGAGGTTGGGACCAACCTTGTTCGGGCCGCCCTTGTCGCCGGTGTGACAGGCTTCGCACTTCTTGAAGATGGCGGCACCCTTGGTTGCGTCGGCCTTGGCCAGAACCACGCCCACCGGCGTGTCGGCCTTGGCGGCTTCGGCCCCGGCACCACCGGCAGCCTCGCCCTCGGCGGCGGCAATGGCGTAGCCAGGCTTTTCGGGTGCGGGCGACTTGAAGATGCCTTCCGAAGCGATCGAAACCGACATCAGAACGAACACGGTCCCCAGAAGGGCGCCCACGCCCATATTCACATGAGAATTCATCTGCTAACGCTCCCCTTAGCGATGTCCGGGTGATCAGCGCCGGCGCATCTTGAAATCGAGCGGAACCTATGTCTTTTAGCGCGCGAGCGCAACAATTCTTGTTCCTCCCGGACTGAGACCTTTTGCCACTTTTCGCTCAGGAATTGAAGGGATCCTTGATGCAGATCAACCGCTTTGATCAATCGCTGGTCCTGATTCCCGCGCGTATGGCCTCGACGCGACTGCCCGGCAAACCGATGGCCGACATCTGCGGCGAGCCGATGATCGTGCAGGTCGTAAGGCGCGCCGTGGAGGCCAATGTCGGCCGGGTCGTGGCCGCGGTCGATCATGAAGAGACCTTTCACGCCGTCACGTCCGCCGGTTTCGAAGCGGTGATGACGCGGGAGGATCATCAATCGGGCTCCGACCGTATCTTCGAGGCGCTGGAAAAGGCCGATCCGCAGGCGCGCGCCCGCTATGTCATCAATGTGCAGGGCGACTTACCGACCATCGAGCCGGAAACCGTGCGGGCGGCACTTGCGCCGCTTGAGGACGAGGCGGTCGATATCGCGACGCTGACCGTCGAGATCACCGACGAGGAAGAGAAGACCGCGCCGAGCGTCGTCAAGGTCATCGGCTCGCCCGTCTCGGAAACCCGGCTGCGCGCGCTTTACTTCACGCGGGCGACCGCGCCCTGGGGCGACGGGCCACTCTATCATCACATCGGGCTTTACGCCTATCGCCGCCAGTCGCTGAAGCGTTTCGTGTCGCTGACGCCGTCCGTTCTTGAAATGCGCGAAAAGCTCGAGCAGCTGCGCGCGCTGGAAGCCGGGATGCGGATCGATGCGGAAATCGTGAAGGCCGTTCCCCTCGGCGTCGACACGCCGGCCGATCTTGAAAAGGCGCGCCGCGTGTTGGCCGCGCGCATGAAGTGAGTACAAGACCATGATCGCAAGAACCAACCGCATTTCCTTCCAGGGCGATTTCGGCGCCAATTCAGACATGGCGGCCCGCGACATGTTTCCCGACATGGCGCCCCTGCCCTGCCAGACGTTCGAGGACGCCTTCAACGCGGTGGAAAGCGGCGACGCAGATCTCGCGATGATCCCGATCGAGAACACGCTGGCCGGTCGCGTGGCCGACATCCACTACCTGATGCCGCAGTCGCGCCTCTACATCGTCGGCGAATATTTCATGCCGATCCGTTTCCAGCTGATGGTGCTGCCGGGCGTGGCCAAGAGCGAGATCAAGACGGTTCATAGCCATATTCACGCGCTGGGCCAGTGCCGCAAGATCGTGCGCTCCAACGGCTGGAAGGCCGTCGTTGCCGGCGATACGGCAGGCGCTGCCAAGCTCGTTTCGGAAACCGGCGACCGGTCGATGGCAGCGCTCGCCCCGCGCCTGGCGGCCGATCTCTACGGGCTGGAGATCCTAGAAGAGAATGTCGAGGATTCCGACAACAACATCACCCGCTTCGTGGTGCTCTCGCCCAACGAGAAGCACGCCACGCGCGAAAGCGCCGACGAAACCATCGTCACCACCTTCGTCTTCAATGTCCGCAACATTCCCGCCGCGCTTTACAAGGCGCTGGGCGGCTTTGCGACGAACGGCATCAACATGACGAAGCTCGAAAGCTACCAGATCGGCGGCAAGTTTGTCGCCACGCAGTTCTTCGCCGATATCGAGGGTCATCCGGACGACGAGAACGTCAAGCGCGCGCTGGACGAACTGAAGTTCTTCTCCGAAAAGGTTCGCATTCTGGGTGTCTACAAGGCGCATCCGATGCGCAAGCAGTTCTGATCCTCACGAATTTACCGGAAGAGCGACGTGCTTTTCCGGGACATGCTCCAGAAACGCAGCCTCAAACGCGATCAGCGAACGAGGCGGTAGACCTTGAGATTTGTCGCGCCCGACGGCGTGACATCCTTCAGGAAAGCCGGTGGCCTGTCTTTAAGAAGGGCTGCTGCGAAGCCATCGGGTGCGCGCTGCGCCAGTTCCTTCAGCTCGCCATCCCCCGGGCAGAAGGCGACATAGTCCGTACCGACATTCCCGAGGATCGCTTCGGCCTTTTCAGGCGCGGCAAGGCCGGCCTGCAACACGACCAGCATGCCGTTGGGATCGCGATGATAGGGCGCCGACAGAACGCTGTGCCCCGTGAAGCGCAGGATCGGCGACCCCATGTTGGAGGGCGCGGCGATCATGCCCTTCGGCAGGCGGTTCAGCTGCTCGAGATTGGCTTCCTTCGTGCAGGCGGCGATCTTGTCGCCGGCTGCTGCAAACTGGGTGGCCTTTTCGTTGCCAACCGCCTCCGAGACCAGGAAGCCCGCCACGAACCAGAAGGCCGGAATGCTGGCAAGCGTCATGACAGCGAAGGGCAGGCCTGCAATGACCGAGTCAGGATCGCGCCGGCTGATCGTGTGCAGTTCCGCGATGAGAACCGATAGCGGCAGGATGGAAAGCATCTGCGGAAAGGTTGCGGCGCGCACCTGAATGAGCGAGATCGCCCAGGCGGCGGTGAGCAAGACGAGCAGAACGAGATGGACGCCCACGCGGTCGCCCATCTTCACGCGCCATGCCGAAACGACCATGGCGATAAAGCCGACGAAATAGAAGCCGCCGACAGTCGCCGGGTGGAGCTTGGCCTGCGAGAGGATCGGTTGCGCTTCCGCCACGCGATCGAGCCAGATTTCCTTCAGCAGCGGATCGAGACCGGCCAGCGGGTTCTGCAGGCATTGCGGCATCACGGTGAGGGTGAGCCCGGCTGCCCCCAGGCCGATGCAGGCCAGAATGACGAAGCGCAGCGCGATCGGCGCGCGACTGGCAAGACCAGCCGCACAGAAAAGCGCAAAGCCGCCATAGACCGTCAGGACAAGGAAGCCGAAGGAGAGATTGTCGCAGGTGACAGCGGAGTAGAGCGTCTTCGGCACCGTGGCGACATAGGCAGCCCCGGTCAGAAGCGCGAAGAAAAGGCCGAAGCTGCAAGCGGCCGCCCGATAGGACGGGCCAAGCACGGCCCATCTGGCTGCAACGATGACGGCGGCGACGCCCAGAAGCGGCGTGGTTTCAGCGCCCACGGCCAAGGCAATGGCTGCGGCCAGCGCCGCCAGCGCGTAGCTGGAGGCGCGGTGGAGCGGATCGACCAGGGCCGCGGCGACGATGGCGATCAGCGCCATCTGGGCATTGTGATGATCGATCCCGCCGGGCTCGAAGCGATGGACCTGCAGCACGAACAGGGCCGCCATCGGAATGGCCGCCCACATGGCCCTTTCGCCCCCGATGCGGCGCGCGCCAAGGCCGATAAAATAGAGGACCGGAAGCGAGAGCGAGACCGGCCACACGAAAAGCGCTGTCGCCTCGGCCATGCGCGGCGACATAAAGAGGCTGAAAAAGGTAATCAGCGCGGCAATCGGCAGGTCGATGAAACGCGACCAGTGCATGAGTGTGCCCGGCGCGGGACCGAGGCGATATTGCATGAGATCGTACCAGCCCTGGCCCGCCAGGAAATCGCGCACCTCGACCAGCCGCATCGCATCGTCGTTGTCGGGACCGACATAGTCGGTATAGCTCGACAGCAGGTTCGTGACATGGAAGAGGAGAATGACGATAAAGGCGACGAGGACGGCAAGGCCAAGGCGGCTGCCGCCAACCCTTGTCTTGCTGATGCCTGCGCCTGCCTTCATCGGAGACAGAGTGCCGGTGTTGTCGATGCTGGCCATGACCGATCCTGGATTACGCGTGGCCCTTCATCTCACATGGACGGGGCCGAACCGGCGAAGAGGGGTGGATAATTTCGTGGCGCGGGACGCCCGGAATTCAAGCTAACTTAACCTTCTCAAGAAATAGTAAAGCGCAAGGCAACGCGCGCCCATGACGGCGCAAACCGCAGGAAAAGAACAATGGCGACGCACGGAGCCACGGATGGCATTCTCGACGATCTCGACATCGCCGTGCTTCTGCCGTGCTACAACGAGGCCGCGACCATTGGCGATGTGGTTGCAGGCTTCAAGGCGGCGCTACCCGGCGCGCACATCCATGTCTATGACAACAATTCGACCGATGGCACGGCGCTGAAGGCGGCGCTGGCGGGGGCGACCGTGACGCGCGAACGCCGACAGGGCAAGGGCCATGTCGTGCGCCGCATGTTTTCCGATATCGACGCCGACATCTATATCATGGCGGATGGCGACGGCACTTACGATCCTGAAGAGGCACAGGATCTCATCCGCACGCTGCTGTCGGAAGGCGCGGATATGGTGGTGGGAACGCGCCGGGGCGTGACGGAAGATGCGGGTCGCCAGGGCCACGCCTTCGGCAACGCCATCTTCAACAAGCTCTATCGCATGATTTTCGGCGCCGGCTTTTCGGACATCTTTTCCGGCTACCGAGCCTTTTCCCGGCGTTTCGCCAAAAGCTTCCCCGCCGTTTCCGGCGGCTTCGAGATCGAGACGGAAATGTCGGTGCATGCCTCGCGGCTGAAAATGCCGGTGAGCGAGCTGGAGCTTTCCTACGGCCGCCGTCCGGAGGGCTCGCATTCCAAGCTGTCCACCTTCAAGGACGGCGCGAAAATCCTCTGGATGTTCGCCATGCTGATGAAGGAAACGCGGCCCTTTGCCTTTTTCGGCGTCATCAGCGGCGCATTTCTGGCCGCCAGCCTCGGCTTCATGGCGCCGGTGCTTGCGGAATATCTGGAGACCGGCCTGGTGCCGAAACTACCGACCTGGGTGTTCTCCATGGCGCTGATGATGATCTCCTTCATGATCTTCACCGCCGGGCTCATCCTTGACAGCGTCGCGCGGGCGCGGGCCGAGCAGTTACGCATCCACTATCTCTCGCTGACCTCGCTGCGCCAGAGCCGCCACCAGACCGCGTTCCATCGCGGCGAAACCGTCCGCCCCCGAGACAAACGTCGCGCGGCCTGATCATGAAAAAACTCTTGTGGTTCGCATTTGCTGGCGGCACCGGCTTTCTCGTCGATGCCGGCACGCTGTCCCTGCTTCTCTGGCTGACGCCGGCCGGACCCTATGTGGCGCGCGTTCTGTCGATCGCGACCGCCATGGCCTATACCTGGACCATCAACCGCACCTTCACCTTCGGCCGCTCCAACCGCAATCTCGCCTCGGAAGGGGCGCGCTACGGTCTTGTCGGCCTTCTGGGGGCCCTGGTCAATTACGGCAGCTATTCGCTCTGCCTGCTCCTCTGGCCGCCCATGCCGCCTGTGGTCGCCGCCGCCCTCGGTTCGGGCGTCGCCATGGTGTTTTCCTATTTCGGCTATTCGCGATTCGTGTTCGGAAAGTGAGCCGTCACGGCATCCCACCGGCCTTGGCTCAATTCGAAGCCTTCAATGCAGCCGCAATTTCCCGACGCATGGTCTCATAATCGCCAATAGCCGCCGCTTCGGCGTCCACAAGTGGGCCGCCGTTCTTCAACCGGCGAACCAGAATATCGATGACATCCTCAATGCGTCCGAGTTGCTTGCCATAACTTGCGACATCCAACGCAACGCGTTCAGCGTCGGGATTACTTGAGTGGCCCAGATCGATATTCAGATTGAAAAAGCCGATCTGGTTTCCGCACGTGTTGAACGCCCAGGTCCAGGGGTTGATTGTCTGGTTGACGTTGCCGGAAACCGGAAATCTCACATTGCCCATGCGCCCGCACCCCTTTTTGTCCATCGGCAAAACAATTCCCGTCGCTGCGGGAAGCCCTGAACAAAGACTAGCGCATGAGTTGTGCAATGCACAAGCTTCTGTTCTGCCTCTTTGTCAGACCGTCTCCCAGCCATCCTTTTCGCTGGCGCGATAAATCGCGTCGATGAACAGCTGGTTCTTCTTGGAGCTTTCCAGCGTCACCACTTCCGCCTCCTCGCCCTGTGCCGCACGCGCGAAGGCTTCCGCCTCAAGGCGATATTGCCGGGCGTCCTGGAAGCGATAGTGGCGCGATTCGGCGTGGTTGACATTGGTCACCTCGATCTCTTCGGCGCCGTAGCGGTCGGCGTTGAAGGGCGACTTCACCTCGATGAAACCTTCCGTGCCGTGGAAGACCATGATCTGGCGGGCGGCGAGCTGGGTGGAGATGTAGAAGCTGAGCTCGAAATCGCCGAAATCGGCGCGCACCGAGGAATAGATGTCCGTGCCGAACTGCGGGTCACGCTCGGTCGTCGCCTGCACGCGGATCGGCTCCTTGCCGGTCGAGAAACGCGTGGAGATCGCCGGATAGACGCCGATATCCGGCAGGCCGCCGCCACCGAGTTCCGGGATGTTGCGCATGTTGCCGGGATCGCGGTTGAAATAGGTGAACGCGCCCTGAACGTGGCGGACCTTGCCGATCGCGCCCTCGGCAATCAGCATGCGCACACGGCGCCAGACCGGCGAATAGGTCACCATATAGGCCTCGGAGACGAGAACCTTGTTGCGGTCGCGGGCCGCGATGATGCCGTCGATTTCGGAAGCCTTCAGCGCAATCGGCTTTTCGCAAAGCACATGCTTGCCGGCATCTGCCGCCTTGATGGCCCATTCGGCATGCTGCGAGGTCGGCAGTGGAATGTAGACGGCATCGATCAGGTCGGAGGCCAGCATTTCCTCGTGCGAGGCGAAGACATGCGGGATCGAGAAGCGGGCGGCGAGCGCCGCGGCCTTTTCCCGATCACGGCTCGAAATGCCGGCCACGACGCAGTTTTCCGCATCCTGGATCGCCGGAATGACGAGTTCGCGGCCGATCTTGGCAGTCGATATGATTCCGAAGCGCAGCATGGTGTCTCTCTCCTCGTTTGGTTTTTCAAATTGGTAGGAAATTGATGCACGTTGCGCAATCGGTTTCGGCGGGCATCATTGGGCTGGTACCGCCCTTGACCGAACCCGTCGCCTCCCTACATTCGTTCGGCACCCTTATGAAACAACTCCGGAGTTTCCCATGCAGAAGCGCAAGCTCGGCCGCACCGGCCTCGACATCTCGCCCGTCGTCTTCGGCGGCAATGTTTTCGGCTGGACGGCCGACGAGAAGACATCGTTTGCGCTCCTGGACGGCTGGCTCGATGCCGGGTTCAACACGATCGATACGGCCGACGTCTATTCGTCCTGGGCACCCGGCAACAAGGGCGGTGAGTCCGAGACCATCATCGGCAAATGGCTGACGCAGAGCGGGCGCAAGCGTGACGATGTCGTCATCGTCACCAAGGTCGGCTCCGACATGGGCAATGACAACAAGGGGCTGAAGGCGGGCTGGATCAGCAAGGCCGTCGAGGATTCACTGCGAAGGCTCCAGACGGATTACATCGATCTCTACCTCTCGCACTGGCCGGACCCGGAGACGCCTTACGAAGAGACGCTTGCCGCCTTCGACGCGCTGAAGAAGGCCGGAAAGATCCGGGCCATCGGCTGCTCGAATCTCGATGCAAGCCAGCTCGCGGAATCGCTGAAGGTGGCGAAGGACAAGGGCCTGCCGCGTTACGACGTCTTGCAGCCGGAATATAATCTCTACACCCGCGATAAGTTCGAGGGATCGCTGGCCGATCTCTGCATCGCCGAGGATATTGGCGTCATCACCTATTTCAGCCTCGCCTCGGGTTTCCTGAGCGGCAAATATCGCACGCTGGCGGATGCCGAGGGCAAGGCGCGCGGTGGCGGCATGAAGGCTTATCTGAACGAGAAGGGAAGCCGCATTCTCGATGCACTGCAGACGGTCGCCGGCGAGACCGGCGCAACGCCGGCCGAGATCGCCATTGCGTGGCTGCTGAACAAGCCCGGCGTGACGGCGCCGATCGCCAGTGCGACGAGCCTTCCGCAGCTTGAAAGCCTGAGGAAGGCCGCCTTACTGACCCTTGATGGGCAGGCCATGGCGCTTCTCGATTCTGCCGGAGCCTGAGGCGTTCAGAAAATGCCTGCGCGGCGCAGCAGCCACCAGGCGAGCAGAACCGACACGCCGATCGCTCCGAAGGCGGAGACCGTTCCGAGATCGTCCTTCTGGAACGGCAGGCCGCCGGTATTCATGCCGAAGAAACCGGTGACAAGCGTCGGCGGCATGATCAGCACGGTCATGACCGACATGATGTAGAGATGCCGGTTGGTCTCGATGGAGGTGAGCGAGTTCACCTCTTCATGCAGCAGGCGCGCGCGCTCCTGCAGCGCGTCCACCTCGTGGCCGGCTGCCTCCAGGCGGCTGGTGCTGCGCGCCGACACATCGGCAAAGCCTTCCGGCATCTCGTCTTCCTCAGCCGCTGCAGCGTGACGCATGGCGGTGAGAAGGGTGCGCATGTGTCTGTGCAGGCGCACGATCGAGCGGCGCAGCGGCTGCAGTTCCTTCTGGTGCTTCAGCGGCTCGCGGTTGGAATAGACGGCATCCTCGATCACGTTGAGGTCGGCCGTGATCTCCTTGACGAGGCCGAAGAGCGAGCGCTGGAAATTGGCGACGATCTGCTCGAAAATGTCGATGGGAGTGTCGAATTTCCCCGGCGTCTTTTCGACCGCGAAGCGCACGCTGTCGACGCTTGCCAGCGGATGCAGCCGGGTCGTGACGATGAAACGGCCAAACACGGCATAGTGCAGGAAGCCGATCTCGCGCGTGCTCTGGTCGAAATCGCGTTGATAATCAACCAGCGTGCCATAGAGATAGCCTTCGTCGACATTGACGGAAGGGTGCGTCTCATGCGTCGTCAGCGCGACGAGTGCGGCCTCCGGAAGCACGCCGAGGCTTTCGAGAAAGGCGGGCAGGCGCGCATCGGCGAGCGAGAAATGGAACCAGAAGAAGCCCTCTCCTGGCAATGTCTTCACCTCGTCATCCGGAAGCGCGCGCGCCGGTGTCGAGCCCTCATGCAGATGATATGCCCAGACGAGACCGGGGATTTGTGAGGCGGGAAGATGCATGTCTGAATTCCGTTCAGTGATCAGGTGAACGCGGGGTGATTGCCTGCTGTGTAAGCGAGGTTTGGGTCGCGAGTCGAGAGGTGCAATGTGAAGCTTTCTTGAAACGGTGCCTTCCCTTGCCGATCTTTGGCGTCCTCCGCCCTCATCGCCTGCATGCCGACTCGCTTATGGACATCGGGGCGACGTTCAACGATAGTGCGGCCGGGACCAGGCATCGGGCTTGGGGAGGAAAAATGTCTGTCGTGATCAGAAGGGCCGTTCTCGGCCTCGTCTTTGCGTGTTCGTGCCTCTTGTCATTGGTTGCCGCCGCCCCGACGCAGGCCGCTACCCCGCCGCAGGCGGTGGTGACGGGCTGGTACAAGCTGATCCTCGAACTTGTCCGCCACACGTCCAACTATTCCCCGCCGGTCGCCGCCCGATCCTTCGCCTATATCGGCGTCACGAGTTATGAGGCCGTTGCGAGTGGATCGGACAATCTGCAAAGCCTTGCCGGCCAGTTGAACCGGCTGAAGACGCTTCCCAGCCGCGAAAAGGGCGCGATTTACGACGACGCCGTGATCCTCAACACGGTCATGGAGTTTGCGGTCACCCATTTCTTCGATCGTACCGGACCGACCGGCCAGCATGTGATGAAGAAGATGGCCAAGCGGATGGATGAAGAGGTGACGCAAGGCGTCGCCCCGGATGTGGTTACGCGCAGCCGCGCTTACGGACAAATCCTCTCGCAAGCCGTCTTCGACTGGTCGCAGACGGACGGCGGCGCCACTGTCGAGAACATGGGCTTTCCGCTCGATTACAAGGTCTCCGACAAGCCCGGGCACTGGGTGCCCACCAGCCTGATCCGCCAGCAGCAGGCCCCGCTTCTTCCCGAGTGGGGCAAGGTTCTGCCGCTTGCCATGCCGGCCGGATCGACCTGCCGGCTGTCCGAGCCTCCGGAATACAGCGAAAAGCCCGATTCCGCCTTCTACAAGGACGCTGATGAGGTCTATGCGGCCGTCAAGGGCCTGACGGACGAGCATCGGACGATCGCCCGCTTCTGGTCCGACGACCCGATGCTTTCACCCACGCCGCCGGGCCACTGGATCAACATCGCGCTCATCGTCCTTGATCAGCAAAAGGCCGATCTGCCGACGACCGTCGATACGCTGGCGCGGCTCGGCGTGGCGCTATCGGACGCCTTCATCGGCTGCTGGGACTCGAAGTTCGAATTCGATCTCATTCGCCCGATCACCTATATCAAGAAGAACATCGATCCCAACTGGGATGCGCTCCTGATCACGCCGCCCTTCCCGGAATATCCGAGCGGTCACAGCACGCAATCGGGGGCGGCGGCGTCCGCAATGACGCATATCTTCGGCAAAGCGCTTGCCTTTGACGATTCCACCCATGAAGCAGACGGGATCAAGCCACGCCACTTCGCCAATTTCCGCGCGGCCGCTGAAGAGGCCGCGATCTCGCGCCTATACGGCGGCATCCACTTCCGACCGGCGATCGAGCGCGGGCTGACGCAGGGTGAATGCATAGCCAACTATGTCAACGCACTGAAGACGAAGAAGTGAGGCCATTGATGACGGCTATCCGGTCGGGCGGCCTTTCGCTTGCCCTAGCTCTCGCCTCGACGGTCGCCTTCGCCGACGATACGCCAGCGCCGCGGCCCATCACGCCGATCTTCCAGGAGGAACAGGCGGCCGAGAGCGGCGTGGATACGGTCTACAATGGCGACTGGGAGTTCATGGTTGGTGGCGGCGTCTCCACCTTCGACTGCGACGACGATGGGTTCCCGGACATGCTGCTGCCGGGCGGGTCCGGCAAGTCGGTCTTCTATCACAATGAGAGCAAGAAGGGCGGCGCTATCGTCTTCAAGGCGATGACCTCCGGCCTGGAGGTCGACAATCTTCTCGGCTCCTATGCCATCGATATCGACGGCGACGGGATCAAGGACATCATACTTCTCCGCCTCGGCGAAAACATCGTCATGCGCGGCAAGGGCAAATGCCAGTTCGAGCGCGCCAACGAGACGTGGAATTTCGACGGCGGCAAGGCGTGGTCGGCGGCCATGGCCGCGACCTGGGAGCGCGGCAACACCTGGCCGACGATCGCCATCGGCAACTATATCGACCCGGAGGCCGACATGGAGCCCTGGGGCTCCTGCACCGACAACTGGCTGCACAAGCCGGAAGCTGCCACGCCGCAGCGGAAATTCGCCAATCCGCTGCCGCTGACGCCGAGCTATTGCGCGCTCTCCATGCTCTTTACTGACTGGAACCGCTCCGGCACGCCGTCCCTTCGCGTCTCCAACGACCGCGAATATTACAAGGGTGGGCGCGAGCAGATGTGGCATGTCGATCCGGGCAAGGTGCCGACGCTCTACAGTGAGGAGGAAGGCTGGAAATACCTGCGCATCTGGGGCATGGGCATTGCCAGCTACGACCTCGATTTCGACGGCTATCCGGAGTATTTCCTGACCAGCATGGCCGACAACAAGCTGCAGACGCTCGTCACCCTGCCGAAGGACGGCAAGGGACCTGCCTCGTACAAGGACATTGCCTTCGCCAAGGGCGTGACCGCCCACCGGCCTTATACGGGTGGCGACTGGCATCCCTCGACCGCGTGGCATGCGGATTTCCAGGACGTCAACAATGACGGTCTCACCGATCTCTTCATCGCCAAGGGCAATGTCGCGGAAATGCCGGACTTCGCGAAACTCGACCCGAACGACCTGCTGGTGCAGAACACAAAGGGCAATTTCATCGAGATGGGACTGGAAGCCGGGATTGCCAGCATGAATGTCTCGCGCGGCGCAGCGCTTGTCGATTTCAATCTCGACGGCCTTGTCGACCTCGTCGTCACCAACCGCTGGAAGCCGGCGCAGGTCTGGCGCAACGTCACGCCCGATGCCGGCCATTTCATCGAGATCGGCCTGAAGGGTGACGGCGGCAACCGCGACGGTATCGGCTCGTGGATCGAGGTGAAGCATGACGGCCACGTCCTCCGCCGCGAAATCACCATCGGCGGCGGCCACGCCGGCGGCTCCCTCGGCTGGCACCATTTCGGCGTAGGCAAGGACACCGAGGTCGAATTCCGCGTCATCTGGCCGAATGGCGCTACGGATGAATGGCAGAAGGTGGCGGCGGACGGGTTCTATTGGGTGAGCCCGAAGAGGGCGGCGGTGAAGTGGGAGTGAGCTGATGCCCCATATACCGGGCCCGCCCGTTTGCAGCCGAAGCGAAATTGCTTCGGCTTGATAGCCAGAAACGGCCTCACGCGCGCCGAAAACAACACTCGAAACCTTTTTTTGTATTGCACGAAATGCCGGAGGATAGACACACCCAGATAACTTGACAATTTTAATCAAGATATCTAGCCCTACCCTCGATCACGGACAGGCGACCTCGGTTGAGATCCGAAAGCGCCGCCATCTCGAGGGGTTATCATGAAGTTCAGACTTGCATGCACAGTTGCTCTGCCGCTTGGTTTCAGCGGCCACGCCCTTGCCGACGATGCCACGGCATTGAAACAGATTGTCATTCAGGGCGATCGGAGCACGACATCCACCATCGGCAAGCTACCTGAGGCCTATGCCGGCGGACAGGTCGCCAAAGGCGGCCGCCTCGGCATTCTGGGCAACCGGGATTTCATGGACGCGCCCTTCAGCGCCACGAGTTATACGGCGCAGAAGATCGAGGATCAGGGCGCGCAAACGGTCGCAAGCGTGATGGAGGCCGATCCGTCGGTCAGAAACACGCATTCGTCGAATGGCATGCTCGATTCCTTCTACATCCGGGGCTTTCCCGTCGGCGAGGGCAATTTCGGCGAGATCGCTTTCGATGGCGTTTATGGGATCGCACCCAATTATCGCGTCTTGACCGATTATGCCGAGCGGATCGAGGTCCTGAAAGGTCCGACCGCCTTCCTCTACGGTATTTCACCAGCCGGCTCCGTTGGCGGCACGATCAACATCGTTCCCAAGCGAGCGCAGGATGCAGATCTGACGCGGATCACGACGGATTATGCCTCGAACGCTCAAGTCGGAACCCATCTGGATCTGTCGCGGCGCTTCGGCCCTGACCGCCAGTTCGGCATCCGCTTCAACGGCAGCGCCCATGGCGGCTCGACGGTGATCGACAACCAGACCCGCGACGCCTTTGTCGGCGCGTTGGCGCTCGATTACGAAGGCGAGAATTTGCGCGCGACGCTTGATGTCATCGGCCAGCGCGAAAACTATGACGGCGTCCTGCGCCCCTTCTATCCCGGCGCCGGCCTTGCCAGCATACCCGCCGCGCCGAAAAGCTCGCTCAATGTTCAGCAGCCATGGGAATGGTCAAAAAGTTCGGATCACTCCGTGCTGGGGCGTGTCGAATATGATCTCAGTGATAACGTCACCTGGTTTGCAGCCGTGGGCGGCGGCAATTCCTATGTTCACCGCATCTTCGGTCTTCCGACCATCCTCAACGCGGCCGGCGATGTCAGCATCACACCGCAGAACGCCATTTTCAATGTGGACCGCTTCACGGCGGAAACAGGTGTGCGGGCGAATTTCGATACGGGACCCATATCCCACACCGTCACCCTCCAGACCAGCTACCTGAAGCAGACCTTCGACCGCGCGATCGTGTCGGGAAGCGCCCAGCGCAGCAACATGTACAATCCGGTCTTCCGTCCCGAACAATTTGTGGCGGATCCGCTTTCGGTCCCGACAATTTCCCAGAACGCCCTCTCCGGCTTTGCGCTTTCCGACACGCTGTCGATGCTGGACAACCGCGTCCAGCTGACCGTTGGCGGGCGCTTCCAGAAGATCGATTCGAAGAATTTCAACACCACGTCGGGCGCGGTCTCGTCCTCTTCCAACGCAGATGCCATCACGCCGCTCGCCGGTCTCGTCCTTCGTCCCTCGGAGACGGTCTCGCTATATGCCAACTATGCCGAAGGGCTTAGCATTGGCGACACCGCCCCGGCGACGGCCATCAATTCGGGCGAGACACTGGCGCCCTATCGCACCAGCCAGACGGAAATAGGCACGAAAATCGACCTCGGCCGCATTGCGGTGACGGTTAGCGCTTTCCAGATCGAAAAACCCTTCTCGCAGCTGGAGCAGACGCGAGCCGGACTGCTGTTCACCCCGGGTGGCCAGCAGCGCAATCGTGGTGTCGAGCTGAATGTGGCGGGCGAGGTAACGGACGAGCTGCGCGTCCTGGGCGGCCTCACGCTGATCGAGGGCCGCATTTCAAAAACATCCACCCCATCGACGCTTGGCAAGAAGCCCGTCGGCCTGCCGGCCCTGCAGGCCAATCTCGGCCTGGAGTGGGACACGCCCTTCGCGAAGGGCCTGACCCTTTCCGCCAATGTGATCCACACCGCCGAGCAATATGTGAACACGACCAACACGCTGAAAATCCCGGAATGGACACGCCTCGATCTCGGCGCACGCTACAAGATGGACATCGACAACAAGCCGGTCACCTTCCGCGCGTCCGTCGAGAATGTCTTCAACAGTGATTACTGGTCGGGGCTGGCAAGCTACAGCACCATCGCACAAGGTGCTCCGCGGACCTTCAAACTGTCGGTCAGCACGGATTTCTGACCCTGGGCACCGAATGCCTCCGGCTGTCGCGCAAGTTCCGGGTAACAGCGCCCGGAACTTGCCCGCTGCAGGCGATGAACGCCCCACTGCGCCGTGGGGCAGACCAGAGCTTCAACACGGCTCAAGACGCAGCGAACGACAATCTCTGCGCTTCTTTTTTCGGAATCTCATCGGAAAAGAAAGAATGGCGCACCCGAAGAGATTCGAACTCCTGACCCCCAGATTCGTAGTCTGGTGCTCTATCCAGCTGAGCTACGGGTGCGTACCGCGCGGCGCTTCTTGTCGAAGCGGCGGTGTGGGGCTCTCCTAAAGCGTTGCTTGTCGGAATGCAAGCGGAAATCGGAAAAAATTTGAGTCAGGTGCGTTTTACGATCCGGAGGAGGGATTGGGCGTGCCCTGCGAGGGCTGGCGGCGGAAGCCGTCGATGGCGATGGGGCGGTCGGGTATTTCGATGCGGAAGAGCGTGCCGGGCTGGGCCTTTTCGACGAGCGCAATGGTGCCGCCGTGGGCGAGAACCAGTTCGCGGGCGATCGCCAGGCCAAGCCCCGTGCCGCCGGAGCGGGTGGAGCCACGGAAGGCCTTGAAGAGATTTTCGCGCGCCTTCTGCGGCATGCCGGGGCCGGTGTCGTCCACAGATATGCTGACCACGCTGCCCGTGCGATAGGCCGAGACCGTGACCTGCTTGATCACCGCTTCGTCGTCCGGCTCGTTCATCAGCGCCTGCACGGCATTGCGGACAAGATTGTGTATGACGCGGAACAGCTGGTCGGGATCAGCGTCCACCGTCAGATCATCCGGCACGCGGATATCGAAACCGATCCCGCCTTCCGCGCCAATCCCGGTCAGAACGTCCAGGACGTCCTGCACCACCATCTTGAGGCGCACAAGCCGCCGCTTCGGCTCGGCTTCGCTCGCCCTGCCGAAAGACAGCACGCTATCGGAATAGCTGACCGCGCGGTCGATGGTGCGCAGAAGCTTCGGGGCAAGGCGTTTGACCATCGGGTCCTCGGTGTCGCCGAGGCGGTCGGAGATAAGCTGGGCGGAGGCCAGGATATTGCGCATGTCATGATTGATCTTGGACACGGCAAGACCGAGTTCGGCGAGGTTCTTCTGCTGGCGCAGCGTCTTTTGCAGCTCCTTCTGCATCCTCTGCAGATGGCGGCCGGCGGCGGCGAGTTCGTCGGCACCCTTGCCCGGTTCGAAAATGCTGTCGGCCTCTTCCGGATGCTGCGAAAACCGCTCGATACTGTTGGTCAGCCGGCGGATCGGGCGGATCATGATACGGTTGATCGCCATGAAGATCAGGCCGGCGGAAATCAGCGAAATGACCATCGAGATCAAGAGCACATTCCGCGAATAGGTGATCATGGCGGCGCGCAGGTTGGTATCCGCCATCACAACCTCGATCTTCATGCCGGTCTTGTTGATCGGACAGAAGACGCGGATGACGCGATCGCCGCCGAAGAGCAGTTCGTCGAACGCGTCATAGATGGCGCGCGGCAGTGAGACATCGTCGAGATTGTATTGATAATCCACCGTCGGCGGCATGTCGGCCATGGCGATGAGATGGCGCATGCCGTCCTTGGTCAGCACGATCGCCTTGGTGTCGGTAGCCATCAGCGTGTGATCACGCACCGGCTTTGGCAGCACGACATCCTTGAGCCCGTCGACCACCACCGAGGCGGCGGCCGCCGTGTTCAGGCGGTCTGACAGCCAGTTGAGGCGCATGTTGGCGATGGAGGGCAGGAAAATCAGGATTTCCGCGAGCGTGACGAACACGAAGGTGAGCCAGAGCAGACGCGCAGACAGCCCGCTCCACGGACGCGTCTTCGTCGCCTGCGGCGCATTCCCTGCCGATTGCCGCCCTGTTTCCTGCACCCGCGCGCCCCATCTCCTGCCGGGCGTCTCCTGCCGCCCGTTTGCAGAGATTATAGCGGTTCGCCCGCCGGAAACAAAGACAAACAGGAACGCCCGGCGCAGGGGCCGGGCGCGTGATGTTCCACAGCTCCGGTCAAACGGCGCCAAACAGGATTTGCCGGGCTCAGAACTCTTCCCAGCCCTGTGCACTCCCGCCGCCCGCTACCTTTTTCGGGCGAGACATGGAGGCTTGCGGGACACGCGGGGCCGGCGCCCGGGGAGCCGGCGTCTGCGCTGCTGGGGCCGATGCCGGCACGTCGGAAAGGCGGAACCAGGCGATGATCTCGGTCAGGCCGGCAGCCTCCTGCGACAGCTTGTGGGTGGCCGCCGAGGTTTCTTCGACCATGGCCGCGTTTTTCTGCGTCACCTGATCCATCTGGTTCACCGCCGCATTGACCTCGCCGAGCCCGACAGACTGCTCCTGCGCCGCCGTCGAAATCGACTGGATGTGCTGGTTGATCTCGCTGACCTGCCGTTCGATTTTCTGAAGCGCATCGCCCGTGCGGTGAACGAGCCGGACGCCGCCGCCCACCTCCTCGCCCGACTTGGAGATCAAGCCCTTGATATCCTTGGCGGCATTGGCCGAACGCTGGGCAAGTTCGCGGACCTCCTGCGCCACGACCGCAAAGCCCTTGCCGGCATCGCCGGCGCGGGCGGCCTCGACGCCTGCATTCAGCGCGAGAAGATTGGTCTGGAAGGCAATTTCGTCGATCACATTGATGATCTGGCTGATTTCGTTGGAGGCCTGTTCGATCCGGCCCATGGCCTCGATTGCATCGCGCACCACAACGGCCGAGTGGGCCGCATCCGAGGTCGCGTCCGCCACCATGCGGCTTGCCTCGTGGGCGCGCTGCGAGGAGGTCTTGACCACGGCCGTGATCTGATCGAGCGCGGCGGAGGTTTCCTCCAGCGCGGCGGCCTGCTGCTCCGTGCGGCGCGACAGATCGTCGGTCGCCGCGCGGAGTTCGCGTGTGCTGTCATCCATGCTGACGGAGCTGCCGCGCATATTGGCGATCATGCGGGACAGCGCATCGAATGTGGCGTTGATATTCCGCTGCAAGGCGGCAAACGCGCCTTCGAACTGTCCGTTCATCCGCCGCGTCAGATCGCCCTGTGCCAGAAGCGCCACCGCAGTGCCGGCTTCGGCGATGCCGCCATCGACATTCTCCATCAGACGATTGATGGTCTCGGCGAGCCGATTGAGTTCCGGATGACCGAAATCACCCGGAATGCGACCGGTAAAGTCACCGGCCGCTGCACGCGACGTCGCTTCGGTGATGGCGGCCTGCAGGCGCGAAACGTTGACCCGTTCGTCATCCTTGGCGCGATTCAGGTCGCGCATGGCAAGCCCGTTGCGACGGAAGACTTCCACGGCGCGCGCCATGTCGCCGATCTCGTCGGGGCGGTCCTCAAAGATCGCCCGGGTGTCGTAATCGCCGGCGGCCATGGCCGTCATCTGGCCGGTGAGCTTCAGGATGGGGTCCGCAAGCGAACGTCTGGCAATGACGAAGGCCATGAAAAGGCCGAGCGAGACACCGCCGAGGGTCATCACGGCAACAATGGTCAGCATGAGCGTCCGCGAGCCGGCAACTTGCTGGGTGATGGCGGCCAGTTCCTTACGGTCGGCATCGACAATCCTGTCAATCTCGGCCTGAAAGGCCTTGCGATTGTTGCGATTGGCCTCGTTATTGCCCTGCTTGTTGGCGTCAGCGGGGGAGACCTGCGTGCCGAGGCGTACGGTTTCGGACCGGAATTCGCGGAACTCGCGGGCGCGGGCGGCCATGGCCTGGAAGATCTCGGCCTGATCCGCCGAGACAAGCGGCCGCCACTCGGCAACCACGGCATCGATTTCGGCGAGACGCTTGGTCAAACCATCGGCGAACTGTTTCGCCTTTTCCGTATCCGGCGCGGCATAAATGCCCCGCGCCTCCATGACAACGGCGGTGACGAGCCGGTTCATTCTTTCGCCGAGATAGGCGCGCTCGGAAACGTTCTGGAACTCGGAGAGCCGCGCATTATACTTTTCAACGACAAATATGCCGACGCCGCCCAGCATCAGCGCGACAATGCTCATGATTGCCACGAGCATCAGAATCTTTCCCTTGATTTTCACGCCAATGCCTCCCTTGATCGACACAGACGCGCCGAAAAATCTGCCGAGACCGATTCTGCGCCTCGTTGCGTTAGCAAAGACTAAACAGGACACAACAATGCTCGGGACGGCTGGGGCACCTTTCGACCGCCTCCCGAAACCGGTCCGGCAGACGCGCTATTTTCGCTGCAAGGCCTGTGGCAATTGACTTTCCGGCCGTTTTATATCAATAAGCCGCCACGTCGATGGATAGGTGGCGCTTGTCGCCTTCTTTCCGGGCGAAAACGCTCCTTGCAAACTGTTGCAAATTCAAGAAGGGCCGCACACCGCGGTATTAAAATAAATGTCTACGAAGCGTACATTCCAACCGTCCAAGCTTGTTCGCAAGCGTCGTCACGGCTTCCGCGCCCGCATGGCAACTGCCGGCGGCCAGAAGGTTCTCGCAGCTCGCCGCAACCGCGGCCGCAAGCGCCTGTCGGCCTGACAAGCGGTCCCGCCCGATGGAAACGCACGGGCAGGACGCCTCATATCAAGTCAAAAAGCCTGCGGGGCGGCTGAAAAGCCGGCCCCAGTTTTTGCGTGTCCGCGAGGGAGAACGCCGCAAGGGTCCTTTCTTCATCGTTGAAGTGCTCGACCGCCAGGCGCCCGAAGCGCCGCCACGCGTCGGTTTCACGGTGACGACCCGCCAGGGCAATGCCGTCGAACGCAACCGCATGCGCCGCCGCCTCAAAGAGGTCGTGCGGCTTTCCGCGCAATTTGCAATGAAGCCGGGACACGACTATGTGATCGTCGCGCATCGGGACATGCTCAACGCTCCCTTCGAGCGACTGACCCAAGCCATGACGGCGCGCATCGCCGGCACTGACATCAAGAAGCGGCCGCGACCGGCCAGCTCGGGAAAATCTGATGGAAAATAACCGCAACTATATCGTCGCGATCGTGCTTTCGGTCCTGATCCTGTTCGGCTGGCAGTATTTCTACATGGGCCCGCGCATGGAAGCCCAGCGCCAGGCCGAGCTTGCCAAGCAGAGCGCGCAGGACGTGGCCGGCAAGCCGGACGCCAATGGCAGCGCGGCTCAAACTGCTGCCACGCCGAACGGTGCCGTGCCGCCCGCCGGCACGACCGCTGGCGCCGTCAGCCGTGATGCTGCACTTGCCGCCTCCGGCCGCGTCGTCATCGACACGCCCGATCTTTCCGGCTCGATCAACCTGCGCGGCGCGCGCTTCGACGATCTGAAGCTGAAGAAGTATCGCGAGACGGTCGCCAAGGACAGCCCGATCATCACGCTGCTCAACCCGGCCGAAACCGCCGACGGCTATTTCGTCGAGCTCGGCTATATCGGCGGCACCGCGCTTCCCGGTCCTGCGACCGAATGGAAGGCCGACGCCAATGCCAAGCTGACGCCGACGACGCCAGTGACGCTGACCTATACGAGCCCCGAGGGGCTGACCTTTGCCCGCACGATCTCGGTTGACACGAACTACATGTTCACGATCACCGACAAGGTCACCAATGGCGGCCAGCAGGCGGCGTCAATCTCCGGCTACGGCCGCGTGACGCGCTACAAGGAACCGCTGGAACCCTCGACCTACGTCCTGCACGAAGGCTTCATCGGCTGGCTCGGCTCCAACGGTCTCGTCGAAGAGAAGTACAAGGCGTCCAAGGACAAGCCGCTGACCTACGATCGCACGACCACCGGCTGGCTCGGCATGACCGACAAGTACTGGGCAACGACGATCATCCCGCCGCAGGCGATCGACTATGATGCCCGCTTCACGCATTTCGAAGACGGAACCCCGCGCTTCCAGGCAGACTACAAGAGCGGCGGCATCTCGATTGCGCCGGGTGAGACGAAGGAACTGAAGAACCTCGTCTTTGCGGGCGCCAAGGAAGTTCCGGTCGTGGACGGCTATGCCAAGGACGATTCCTGGTTCGGCCGGATGACCAACGGCCTCATCGGCACCAAGACGGTCGAGAAGGGCTATGACGTTCCGCGCTTCGATCTCCTGATCGACTGGGGCTGGTTCTACTTCTTCACCAAGCCGATGTTCGCGCTGATGGACTTCTTCTTCCGCTATTTCGGCAATTTCGGCCTCGCGATTCTCGCGACGACCATCGTCATCAAGGCGCTCTTCTTCCCGCTGGCCTCGAAGCAGTATGCATCGATGGCCAACATGAAGAAGATCCAGCCGAAGATGGAGGAACTGAAGGCCAAGTATGGCGAGGACCGCATGGCGCTGCAGCAGGCGACCATGCAGCTCTACAAGGAAGAGAAGATCAATCCGGTGGCCGGCTGCTGGCCGGTTCTCCTGCAGATCCCGGTTTTCTTCTCGCTCTACAAGGTGATCTACGTCACGATCGAAATGCGCCAGGCGCCGTTCTTCGGCTGGATCAAGGACCTGTCCGCACCGGACCCGACTTCGATCGTCAACCTGTTCGGCCTGCTGCCCTTCGATGCGCCGACCATCGTGCATCTCGGCGTCTGGCCGATCATCATGGGCATCACGATGTTCCTGCAGATGCGCATGAACCCGACGCCGCCGGACCCGGCACAGGCCATGATCTTCACCTGGATGCCGGTGGTCTTCACCTTCATGCTGGCCTCGTTCCCGGCCGGTCTGGTGATCTATTGGGCCTGGAACAACACGCTGTCGATCATCCAGCAGTCGATCATCATGAAGCGCCACGGCGTCAAGATCGAGCTCTTCAACAATCTGAAGGGATTGTTGAAAAAGCGAACGAAGGCCTGACGGCGCTTCATCTCGACCTCACGAACCCCGATGCTTTCAAGGCATCGGGGTTTTTCTTTGCGGATCAGGCAAAGGGGCCGATACGCGGCGGGAGTGCGGGCACATCGAAGGCTTGCGGAGCGAGACCTTTGGCGGCCCGCTCGAGCATGGCGACAAAGGCTGCCTCGAGATGGCGGGTGAAGCGCTCGGTGTCGAAGAGCGGCAGGCGCAGCCGGTTCTGTTCGATGCGCGCCTTCAACGCCTTGCGGCGCAAGGGGCTGCGCGCCATCGTCGCCGCCATATCGACAAAGGCCTGCTCATCCTTCGCGACCAGTTCCACAAGCCCGATGGCCGAAAGCAGGCTTTCGGAAACACGTGAGGCGAAATTCGTCCCCTTCAGCGCCACGACCGGAATGCCGGCCCAGAGACAGTCCGATGTCGTGGTGTGGCCGCTATAGGGGAAGGTGTCGAGCGCGACATCGGCAAGGGCGATGCGCGCCACGTGTTCGGCATAATCGGCGCGCGGCGCATAAAGCACGCGATCCGGCTCGATGCCGAGGCCCTGCATGTATCGGGTGAAATTTTCCCGCGCCGGGCCCGGCTGGCACAGCACCCAGAGAACCGAATCGGGAACCGTCTCGAGCACCCTTGCCCACAGGCCCGCCACCTCGGCGTTGATCTTGGAGGGCTTGTTGAACGCGCCAAAAACGATCTTGTCTTCCGGCAGGCCAAGAGAGGCTCGTGACGGTGCCGGCGGACGCGGGCGGCGACGCCAGTCATTGCACTGATAGGTCTCCGGCAGCCGGCAGAAGAGTTCGTGGTAATAGGGCTCCGAGCCATCCGGCAGCACGATCGGGTCGCCGATGATGTAATCGCAGTCGATGCCGTAGCAGGTGCCGGGAAAGCCGAGCCAGGCGACCTGGACGGGGGCAAGCCCGCGATTGACCAGATCGACGCGGGCGCCGCGCGTATGCCCCTTCAGATCGACCAGGATGTCGATGCCGTATCCGCGGATCAGGTCCGCGGCCGCGTCGTCGTCGAGATCGCGGATGACGACCAGATTGGGATAGCGCTTGCGGAATTGGAGATCCGTCTCGGCGAGATCGTCATCGGTATAGCAGAAGAGCGTGATTTCGAAGCGTTCCGGGTCATGTGCATCCAGCACGCCCTGAAAGAGGATCATGGTGGGATGCTGGTCCGAGACGTCATTGCTCAGATAGCCGATCCTGATCTTCTGCCCATAGGCGTGCGAGCGGGCGCGGCGCGCGGCGCGCGCTTCGGCGGTGAAGGGCTGACCGGAGGGCATGTGGCGCACGAGCCCGTTCAGGCGCTCGTCGCCGCACCACATGAGATGGGAGAGCGGGTCTTCATTATCGAAGGCCCAGGCCTCACCCGAGAGCATGGCCTGATAAACAAGCGCATCGTGCCGGGGAAGTTCAGCCAGCGCGAGACGCGGGCGCAGCAGCTGGCGCAGCGTGAACAAGGCCTCGACACTCAGGGGTGCCAACGCCTGGGCACGGCGGATCAGCGACAGCGCCTTGCTGTCTTCAAAGAGCTGGGCGCGGATGCGGGCGGCCAATGTGAACAGAAACGGGGCCTGATCGGGCATCAGTTCGGCGGCCATTTCATAGAAGTGCGCCGCTTCCGAGCGATGACCGAGCCGGGCATAGGACTGGGCTGCCACGAGAATGACGGATGCAGGCGCATGGCCTTCCGTCAGCAGCGGGGCAGCGCGGGTCAGGCACAAATGCCAGTCACCCTCATTGAAGGCTTGCAGGATCTTGCCGACGTCTTCTTCCGTGCTCATGCCACCCATCCGCTGTTATGACCTTGTAGAAACAGCGGCTTGCGTGAGACTGAAACCGGGCCGGTCAGGGGCTGTGACCGGCCCGGCTTCCAAATGAACGCTTTCTCAGGCGGCGAGGAAAGCGTCCTTGGTGGCTTCGAAGAAGGTCTTCAGCGTGATCGGCGCCTTGCCGGTCAGCTTTTCGATGTCGCCCGTCACCGTTGCCAGCTTGCCGGCGCGGGTGTTGGTGTCGAAGGAGAGATAGGTGGGCGCCACGAAGTCCGGCACGCCGGCCGCAATCATGCCCTGAAGCAGGCCTTCGTCCGGAACATGGACGACCTGGATCGGCTTGCCGATGATCTGGGACGCCAACGTCGCAATCTGTTCATTCGACAGCGCTTCGACGCCGGTCAAAGTGTAGGTGTTGCTCGACGTTTCCGAAGACGCGAGCACGGCGGCAGCGGTGCGGGCGAGGTCTTCGCGGGTCACGTAGGCCGTCTTGCCTTCGCCGGCAGCCGTAAACCACTGGCCGGACTTCAGCGCGTTCGGGATCGAGGCGAAGAGGTTTTCCATGTACCAGCTGTTACGCAGGATCGTGTAGCCGATCCCCGACGCCTTGATGGCATTTTCGGTGCCGAGATGGTCGGGCGCAAACGTCACCAGCGATTCGTCCGGCAGCGGCATGGACGTGTAGATGATATGGCCAACGCCGGCGGCCTTGGCGGCGGCAACGGCAGCCGAATGCTGGCGCAGGCGCCGGTCGGTGCCGTCAAGCGCATCGGTGGAGACGATGAGAAGGCGGTTGACGCCGGCAAAGGCCTTTTCCAGCGAGGCGGCATCGTCGAAATCGGCGGCAACCGTCTTCACGCCCTTGGCGGCGATATCGGCGAGCTTCGACGGATCACGGCTGGCGGCGACGATGGAACCGGGCGCTACGCCTTGCGTTTCCAACAGGTGCTTGATGACGAGGCGGCCGAACTGACCGGAGGCGCCGGTGACGAGAAGCGTATCGGACATGTATGAATCCTTTTTTGTAAGCGTGGGCACGATGAGTCTCCGGAGGGGTCTACTCCGGCAAGATGACAACAGATGCATCGGCGCGCTATTGTCTCTTTCAGTAACCAGGGCTACAATGAGCCTGTTAGTCTGTAAAGTAGGCAGTGTTTGAGCCCCTGGGCACAGAAAGGTAACCACCCATGCACAATGCGCCGGCGCAGGCCCTGGGCGACATCCGCTCGCGGTATGAGAGTTTCAACGCGGGCGACTGTCCGGTGCGGGACGTTCTGGGCCAGTTGGGCGACAAATGGAGCACACTGATCATTGGATTGCTGGGCGAGAAGGCGCATCGCTTTGGCGAACTCCGGCGCTCGATCCCCGATATCTCGCAGCGCATGCTGACCCAGACGCTGAAGGATCTTCAACGCGACGGGCTGGTGGATCGGACGGTGTTCGCCACCGTGCCGCCGAGCGTGGAATACAAGCTGACACCGCTGGGTCAGTCGCTGCTCGCCCCTCTCGGCGTGCTCGTCGCCTGGGCCGAAACGCACCATGGCGCGATCCGGTTGGCGCGTCAGGCTTACGAGTCCGGCAACGTTTGATCGTTCAGCCGAATTCGGCATTCAATCGATATAAATCGATTGACATGCGTGCGGCATTGTTGGGAATAAGATCTCAAACAGCGCTGGTTTTCAACCGGCGCAACGGCCGGTTCAAGCCGGCGAAAGACGGGAGAAAAACGTGACATCCAAGCTGGAACAATTGCGCGCAATGACCACGGTTGTTGCTGATACGGGCGACATCGAAGCGGTTGCGCGGCTCAAGCCGGTCGACTGCACCACCAATCCGTCGATCGTCCTCAAGGCGCTCGGCACGGACATGTTCAAGGACGTGTTTGCAGAAGCGATAGCCTGGGGCAAGGCGTCCAGCCTTTCCCGCGACGACGCCGTCGCTGCCGTTTCCGACCGTCTGGCCGTGTCCGTCGGCGCCGAGCTCACCAAGCTGGTGCCGGGCCGCGTTTCCACGGAAGTGAACGCTGACCTGTCCTTCGACATCGAAGGCTCGATTACCAAGGCGCGCGAAATCATCGCCGACTACAAGGCGCGCGGTATCGAGAAGGATCGCATCCTGATCAAGCTCGCCTCCACCTGGGAAGGTATCCGCGCTGCGGAAGTGCTGGAAAAGGAAGGCATCAACTGCAACCTGACGCTTCTTTTCTCCATGGCCCAGGCAATTGCCTGCGCTGACGCCGGGGTGTTCCTGATCTCGCCCTTCGTCGGTCGCATCCTTGACTGGTACAAGAAGTCCACGGGTGAGAACTACACGTCCGAGACCGATCCCGGCGTCGTCTCCGTCCGCGCAATCTACAATTACTACAAGGCGCACGGCATCAAGACCGTGGTCATGGGCGCGTCGTTCCGCAATATCGGCGAAATCGAAGCACTGGCCGGCTGCGACCGCCTGACAATCTCGCCCCAGCTGATGGACGAACTGGACGCCGACAAGGGTTCGCTGACACGCGTTCTGTCGGAAGACAAGATCACGCCGGTCGACAAGATCGCGATGGACGAGAAGACCTTCCGCTGGATGCTGAACGAGGACGCCATGGCGACCGAAAAGCTTTCGGAAGGCATCCGCGCCTTCGCAAAGGATCTTGGCAAACTGCGCGAGATCGTCGCCAAGGCCATGGCCTGACGAGAACGGTCCTCACGAGAACGGCCGGGCGAAAGCCTGGCGTCTGGCATTTCATCCAGGATCGGGCCGCCTTCGGGCGGTCCTTTTGCTTTGCAAGATCCTTTCGCTCGAGCCATCGCCTCCAAGGCCTTCCGGCACGGAGCCGTCTCTTCCGCCGCGTTTCGTCCGGTTTTGCTTGACATTGATCCTCAAAACATCAATTCCGGCCTGATAGCCTTTTGTACAGCGGAGCGATACATGGAACCGAATGCCCGGGCCGGGGACGCCATCCTCTTCGGAAAACCGTGGGTCTTCATCCGCGGTGTGCCGTCGCTGAAGTTCCTCCCGCCGGAAGGTCCTCCCGAAATCGCCTTTGCCGGCCGCTCGAATGTGGGCAAGTCGTCGCTGATCAATGCGCTGACGGGCGTGAAGGGTCTGGCGCGCACGTCCAATACGCCAGGCCGGACACAGGAGCTGAACTATTTCGTGCCTGACGGCTATTCCGGTGAGGATGGTGATCTGCCGCCTGCCGCCATGGTCGACATGCCCGGCTATGGCTATGCGCAGGCGCCGAAGGAAACGGTCGACAACTGGACCAAGCTGATCTTCGATTATCTTCGCGGCCGCGCGACGCTGAAGCGGGTCTATGTGCTCATCGACAGCCGCCACGGCATCAAGAAGAATGACGAGGAGGTTCTGGACCTGCTCGACAAGGCCGCCGTGTCCTATCAGGTCGTGCTGACCAAATCGGACAAGATCAAGCCGCCGGCAGTGGTGAAGCTGCTGGCCGATACGCTCGAGAAGATCCGCAAGCGCCCCGCCGCCTATCCCTTCGTGCTCGCCACCTCATCCGAGAAGGGCGACGGGATGGAAGAGCTGCGCGCGGCCATCGAAACAGCGCTGCGGACCTGATCAGTTCCGCCCGAATTGAAGAGCCCGCCGCAGGTCGTCTGCGGCGGGCTTGTTCATGTCAACCAACGGTAAGACGCAGCTTACTTCGGCAGCAGCACGTGGTCGATCACGTGGATCACGCCGTTCGACTGCTTGACATCGGCGATCGTGACGTTGGCAACATCGCCCTTCTCATCGGTCAGGGTGATCTTGCCGCCCTTTTCCTTGGCCTTCAGGATGCAGCCGCCGACTGTCTTGATGTCGTGGGTGCCGCCGTCCGACTTGATCATCTTGTCGAGCGCTGCCGACATCACATCAGCCGCAACGACGTGGCAGGTCAGAATTTTGGTCAGCTTTTCCTTGTTTTCCGGCTTCAGAAGCGTTTCGACCGTGCCCTTCGGCAGCTTTTCAAAGGCTTCGTTGGTGGGTGCGAAGACCGTAAACGGACCCTTGCCTTCCAGCGTCGGAACCAGGCCTGCAGCCTTGACGGCGGCAACGAGCGTGGTGTGATCCTTCGAATTGACGGCATTCTCAACGATGTTCTTTTCGGGATACATCGGGGCTCCGCCGACCATCGGATTGGCGGCAAGTGCAACGGCCGGAACGGCGGCGATGCTGGTCACGGTGAGAATACGGATCAGTTTCTGCAACATTGTCGACTCCTGTTTGTCGGGACGCAAAGTCCTGCGTCTCATTTTGCTTCCTCCCCCACCACAGTTCCACAATTTCGCCATATTGAACAAAATCGGGCGCAGTACTTCCTAGTAATACAGAGCATCATCGCCCACATGTTCTAGTGTGAACGTTCTCTGCATTGGGGTAACGGGAACATCTACGCAGCGAATGCGCGACAAGTTTCAGAAATATTCGAGATTTATTTTTTTATTGAAACTGATCCATTGCAGCGCGCCATCGTAATCGCGCGCCCGGTCTTAACGAAACGCGCGTCCTGGCGGGCGGACTCAGATGCCGATCTTGCCGCTTGCGACGACGGGTCCGGTCGGCTTTCCTGTCGGCGAGCCGCCAAAGGGTTCGAGCGAAACGGCAAGCGTCACGCCGTCCTTGAGACGCCCGCGCATGTCGGGCGGGATGACGATCGAACCATCGCCCTGATCCTGGAACACGCCGAGTGGCACCGGAGCGCTCTCGCCTTCTATCAGCCAGAGTTCGAGCGACTTGGACTTTTCAGCACCCGCGGCAACAGGCAGAACCTGGAGGCGGCCCGTCTGGCGGTCAAAGAAGGTGACGAGGCTGATGGAAGAGCTTCCCGAGCCCAGCGTCGCGACTGCGGAAGGCACGGCGGCCGGCTTGCGGAACAGGCCGCCAGCACTTGCAGCGAAGAAAATGGCGGCGGACAGCGAGACCAGCGTCAGGCCGCGCCAGAAGGTGAGCGAGGACCACACGAGCCCCTTGGGCTGGTCCGCGACGGATGTGTTGAAGAGCTTCGTCTCCACCGATCCGTAGAGCCAGGATGGCGGCACTTCTGTCACATAGTCGTTGTTGAACGTCGCCAGATTTTCCTGCCAGCGCGCCACGATCACCTGGAACGCCTTGTCATCGCGTAGCCGGTATTCGACGCGCAGCCGGTCCGGCAGCGACAGTACGCCGAGGACATATTCGCCGGCTAGCACCTCGTCGCGGCTGCGGTCGCTCCTCTTGTTTTCCGGCGTCGTCATCGGTCCATGCACTCTCTCAGTTTGATCAGGCTGCGCCTGAGCCATGTTCGCATCGTATTCAGCGGAACCCCGTGCAGACCGGCCAGTTCCAGATAGCTCATGCCGTCGACATAGGCGCTGCGAACGGCCGCTGCGCGATCCTCTTCGAGCTCGCGCATGCAATCCTCGATCCGGCGGCCTTCCGAACTCAGCACTGCAGTCTCTTCCGGCCCTACCTGCGGATCGGCAATCTCCCCGGCCTCGTCCAGTTCGACCGCAACCTGACGCCTGCGCCTCAGCATATCCAGCGCATGGTTGCGCGCAATGGCGATCAGCCATGTCATCGGTCTGCCCATATCGGCACGATAGGCGCCGGCACTATTCCAGACCTTGATATAAATCTCCTGCAGCGCCTCTTCGGCGTCTGCCCTGTCTTGCAACATACGCAGGCAGACGCCGAATAGTTTCCGGCTCGTGCGCTGGTATAGCGTCGCAAACGCCTTTCGGTCGGCAAGCGTCACCTGCGCGATCAGCCGGGCGACCTCTGCCTCATCCCTGTCATCGTTGCCCGCCAAGAATACCTCATCCCGATGGCTCAAGAATATTCCTCATGGGATTATTCACATCGCCGTGGAAACACACTAAACAATCGCCGACCAATTCCCAAGAGGCCATTTGATGTCCGAGACAGAAAGCGAAATGCAAGCCAGGCTCCTGGCGCAGGCTCTGCCCTTCATGCAGCGCTACGAGCACAAGACGATCGTTGTGAAATATGGCGGTCACGCCATGGGCAATGCGGAGCTCGGCAAGGCTTTTGCCGCCGATATCGCGCTGTTGAAGCAATCCGGCGTCAACCCGATCGTCGTGCATGGCGGCGGCCCGCAGATTGGTGCGATGCTGACCAAGATGGGCATCGAGAGCCGCTTCGAAGGTGGGCTTCGCGTCACCGACCAGAAGACGGTGGAGATCGTCGAAATGGTTCTGGCCGGCTCGATCAACAAGGAGATCGTGGCGCTCATCAACCAGACCGGCGAATGGGCGATCGGCCTGTGCGGCAAGGACGGCAACATGGTCTTCGCCGAAAAGGCCAAGAAGACCATGATCGACCCGGATTCGAACATCGAGAAGATCCTCGATCTCGGCTTCGTCGGCGAAGTGGTCGAGGTCGATCGTACGCTGCTCGACCTGCTCGCCAAGTCGGAGATGATCCCGGTCATCGCCCCGGTCGCACCGGGCCGCGACGGGAACACCTACAACATCAATGCCGACACCTTTGCCGGTGCGATTGCCGGTGCGCTCAATGCCTCGCGCCTGCTCTTCCTCACTGACGTTCCGGGCGTCCTCGACAAGGACAAGCAGCTGATCAAGGAACTCTCGGTCGCCGAAGCCAAGGCTCTCATCAAGGACGGCACGATTTCCGGCGGCATGATCCCGAAGGTCGAGACCTGTATCGAGGCGATCGAAGCCGGCGTGCAGGGCGTGGTCATCCTGAACGGCAAGACCAGCCATTCCGTCCTGCTCGAACTCTTCAGCGAACAGGGTGCGGGCACGCTGATCGTGCCCTGAGGGAACACTATCTTACCGAATACCAAAAGGCCGCGGACTGCTCCGCGGCCTTTTCCGTTTGAACCCTCACCTACCCTCTCAATCCACCATGACTGGTGCCGCCGGGGCACCGCCCGGCATGGGGATGCGCGGCGGGTTTTTCAGCATCAGCACGCCGAGGATCACCAGAACATAGGCGACCAGGTTATAGATGACGGCGGTCATCAGCGACGTGCTGTAGGCCGCGACAGGCTGTGCGCCGGAGGCCATCTGTGCCGTCAGCGCGCGGAAGAAGATCTCGCTGACGATTGCCACGCCCAGCGCGCCGCCCGCCTGCTGGATCGCCTGCAGCGAGCCCGAACCCGAGCCGGCATCCTTGACCGGTACGCCCGCCAGGATGGTCTGGAAGAGCGACGAGATCGAGATGCCAAGGCCGATCCCCGCGACGAGAAGCGGCGCAACGAAGACGCCGTAATGCAAACTGCCGCCAATGCTGCCGACGACCACGCGGAGCGCGAAGATGCCGGCGAACATCAGCGCGACACCGGCTGCGATGCGCTGGCGCTGCCAGCGGAAGCCAAGACGGCCCGAAATGATCGAGGCGACCAGAACGCCGACCGAGAACGGCAGCGTCGTCATGCCCGACCACAGCGGCGAAAGCCCGTAGCCCGATTGCAGATAGAGCGCGAAGATCAGGAAGAAGGGCGGCATGGCCGAGAAGAAGATCAGCGACATGATCGCGCCGATCATGAAGTTGCGGTTTTTCATCAGATCCACGGGCAGGAGCTGCGGGCCGCCGGTGCGGCTCTGGCGCCGTTCCCAGAGCACGAAGGCGACGAAGAACACGGCGGAGGCGGCAAGCATCGCGAAGCACCAGGTGGCCCATTGATAATTGCGGCCCTCGATCAGCGGGAAGACCAGCAGGAACATGGCTGCCGAGACGATGAGAATGCCGCCGAAATCGTTCTTCATACCCGGATTGCCGGGGATTTTCGGGATGAACTTCGCGCCGAGAATGAGCGCCAGGATGCCGATCGGAACGTTCATGAGGAAGATCGGCCGCCAGGCGAGACCGCCGAGATCGGCGCCGATGATGAGGCCACCCAGCACCGGCCCGATGACCGAGGCGAGACCTGCCGTCAGGCCGAAGAGCGAAAATGCCGTGGCGCGCTCATGCGGCGGAAAGATCGTCTGTGCAATCGAGAGCACCTGCGGCGTCATCACCGCGCCGCCCATGCCCTGCAGAAGGCGGGCGATCACCAGGAACTCGATGTTCGGGGCGAGACCGCACATGATGGACGCTGTCGTGAAACAGCCGACGCCGATCAGGAACATCTGCTTCTTGCCGACGATGTCGCCATAGCGGCCGAAGGGCAGAAGACCCAGCGCGAAGGTGAGGATGAAACCGGCAACCACCCATTCGATATCGGAAGAGCTCGCGCCCATGTCTTTCTGCAGCGTCGGCAGCGAGACATTGACGATGGTCACGTCCAGCAGGTTCATGAAGCTCGCCATCAGGATGATGGCCATGGCAGTCCAGCGCTTTTCGTAGGTCGGATAGGGCTGGTGGTCGTTCGGGGGTGCAGATGTCATGGAGCGTGTCTCTTCTTAAACTGCGACGACGGATCGAATGATTTCATCGGCCACCTGATCGAAGATCTGCAGCAGATGTCTGGGTTTGTACTGGAAGGAAACGAGCGCGCCGATGATGATATGCGCGCCGGCCTCCGGATCGAGCGTTGAGCGAAACTGTCCCGCCGCGCGACCTTCCTCCAGAATGGTCACGAAACGGCGATGCCAGTTGATACGCATGGCGCGCACTTTCGGTTCCAGCAGGGGATCGAGACGCGCGCGCTTTCCGATTTCTTCGATCAGCGGAAGCAGATCTGGCTTGTGCACCATGAGAGATTTGTATTCCGCGATCTCCAGCTTGAGACGGCCAAGCGGGTCGAGCGCGATCTGGTTGATACGTCCGCCCTGCTCGACGAATTCCTCCTGCAGGGTATCGACGACAAGACCGAGAAGCGCCTCCTTGCTGGGCACATGATAATGCAGCGTGGCGATGTTGATGCCGACGCGCGCCGCCACGTCGCGGGTCCGCAGGCCATCAATTCCCTTCTCGACGATCAGCGCACGCACCGCCGCCGCAATTTCGCGGCGCCGCGTGTCTGTGCTGGCATATTTCGACGTAGGCTCGGTCATCAATCAATCAGTTGATTGAATCAGGTCCGAAAGTCAATTGAAGTTTTTGCGACCGATTCCGCATTTTCCGCTTGATCTGGAGTGCACTCCAGAAACTATCAGGGACGGGTCTCAACGCTTGAGAGGACGAAAAAGCCATGAAGATCGGCGAATTGTCGGAACGCACCGGGCTCAGCATCGATACGATCCGCTATTACGAAAAGCTGGGCCTGATCGCCGCGCCCTGGCGCAATGCCGGGGGCACGCGGGTCTATGATCCCGATATTCTGGGTTGGATCGACTTCCTGAAGGCGTTGAAGGCGACGGGGATGCCGCTGTCCGACATGCAGGCCTATGCCGGCATGCGGGCCCGTGGCAACGCCACCGCCGCACCGCGACGGCTCATGCTGGAGAAGCAGCGCGAGATCGTCGAGGCGCGGATCGCGGAGCTCGCGGATTGTCTCAAGCTCCTCGACTACAAGATCGCCAACTATCACGACATCGAACGCGCCCATGACCTTGCTGATGAGGCAAAGGCCACGCGCACCGGCCGAAGGAGCCAGACCCGATGACCAAGACCCAAGCCAAGCCAACCCCGCTGGACCTGGGCGAGGCGCTGAGCCGCCGCCTGAACCCGGAACTCCGCGCCGTGCTCGAAGCCCGCTATGACGAGCTGGTGCCGGGCTTTACCGACACGCTGATCGAATTCGCCTATGGCCGGCTCTATGCCCGCGAAGGGCTCGACCTCAAGACCCGCCAGATTGCGACCGTCGCGGCACTGACCGCGCTCGGCGGTCAAACCGGGCCGCAGCTGAAGATCAATATAGAGCATGCGCTGGCCGCCGGTGCATCGGAGAAGGAGATCACAGAAGTCATCTTCCAGATGGCCGTCTATGGCGGCATGCCGGCGGCGATCAACGGACTGAATGCGGCGATGGAGGTGTTTGAAGCGCGAGCGGCATAACCGCCGCATCCTCGGCGGGCGCGTCTTGCGTCCGCCGACCTTCACGGATGCATGCGGGCGCCCTTGGTGATCTTGTCGGCGATCTTCTTGTCCGTTCTGAAGGCGAGACCAACCAGTTTTGCATCCTCCGGCGCAAATTGAGCGAACACGGCACGATTGGCGGCGTCATGGCCCGTCGAGAACATTTCCTCGACATAGGCGGCGGCAGCGACATTGCGCTCCAGCGCGCGCCGATGGATGGTGCGCATCAGTTCCGTATCGGCGGCCAGCACGATTATCGGCTGGATGGACATGGCGTGATAGCGGTTGCCGTCACGGTCGACATAGGGTTCGCCGATGAGGTCGGGCGCGCTCGCCGCAAGCCCCGTGGCGAGGAAGGCAGTCACATTCAGCGCCTGCCAGGCGGCTAGATCGTCGCGCAGGACAATCACGATTTTGGTCTCGAACATATTGGCTCCGTCTTTCGGCTTGCATAAGCTCATGCGATGGGAATGCTTCTAGACGAGCGGATGCTGGACGGTCTTGGACGTTTGTGCAACGGCGCAGGCGAGATCGGAATCGAGATCGCGCCGCCATCATCGGGCCTTGAGCGGATCGGCGCGCGCTTCTTCGGCAATGGCTACGCGCCCCATCGCCACGATACCTATTCGCTGGGCATTACGCTCAGCGGCGTCCAGACCTTCACCTATCGCGGCGCAAGACGGGCCTCCATGCCGGGACAGATCATCGTTCTGCATCCCGATGAGCTTCACGACGGGGCGGCCGGCACCGAGGACGGCCTGAGCTATCGCATGCTCTATCTCGAACCGGCCTTGCTGCAGGCGGCCCTCCCGCGCGGCTTCGCGCATCTGCCTTTCGTGCGCGATCCGGTGCTGACAGATCCTCACTTTCGCAAGACGTTGAGCCTATTGCTGGCCGATCTGGACAGCGAAGTCGAGCCGTTGCAGCGAGATGCCTTCCTCGCGGCGGCGGCGGATGCGCTCTGTCGGCATTCCGGTTTCCCCGCTTCGCGCCGCGGCGCGATCGACACGGCCGCGATCAACCGCGTTCGTGATTACATCCGCGAGAATGCTGCATCTTCGGTCAGCTCCGATGACCTAGAGGCGCTGTCAGGCCTCGACCGCTTCAGCCTAGCGCGGCAGTTCCGCGCGCTTTGCGGCACCAGTCCTCACCGGTATCTCACCATGCGGCGGCTGGACCTTGCCCGCAGCCTGATCAGCACAGGCGTGCCTCTGGCCGAGGTCGCAGCTGCGTCCGGCTTTGCGGACCAGAGCCATCTGAACCGGCAGTTCAAGAAGGCCTTCGGCATGACGCCGGGGGGCTGGAGCCGGATGGTGATCACCAAATCCGCGCCTTGAGCTTATTTCGCTGATGCGCGAGGGCTCGTCTCGTGGCATAAGGCCGCCATGACCGCGACACTTCCCAGACCTTCCCTGCCGAACCCTGCCGATTTCGCTCATGTGCGCGAATGGGTGTTCGATCTCGACAACACGCTTTATCCGCACCGGATCAATCTCTTCGCGCAGATCGACCGCAACATGACGGCTTTCGTTGCCAATCTGCTCGGCATGGAGCCCGCGGAGGCGAAGGCGCTGCAGAAGCGTTATTATCACGACCACGGCACGACGCTGAAAGGCCTTATGCTGCATCACAATGCCGATCCGAGCGCGTTTCTGGAAGCGGCCCATGCGATCGACTATTCCGGGATTCCGGCCGATCCGGAACTGGGTGACCTGCTGAAGGCGCTGCCGGGGCGCCGGTTCATCCTGACGAACGGGACGGTGGCGCATGCCGAAGACACGGCTCGTGCGCTTGGCATTCTCGACCATTTCGACGACATCTTCGACATCGTCGCGGCCGATTACGTGCCGAAGCCGGCGGGCGAGACCTATGACAAGTTCATGGCCATGCACCGCATCGACACGACGCGCGCCGCCATGTTCGAGGACCTGCCGCGCAATCTGCTGGTTCCGCATGCGCTTGGCATGAAGACGGTTCTGCTCGTGCCGGAAGTTTTCGAGACGGGCTTCGTCGAGGCCTGGGAGAAGGCCGGCGAGGACGACGCCCATATCGGCTACATGACGCATGACCTCAAGGGTTTCTTGAAGGCCCTGCTCTAGGATCGGGGGCTCAGGCCCCGCCGTTGCCCGAGGGACGGTAATGCCGTTCGATGATGGCCCAGGCTTCGTCTGCCGTTTCGACGAAATTGAGCAGCTTGATGTCGTCTGGTGCGATGGTGCCGAAGTCGGCCAGCGCGTCGAAATTGATGATCTTGCGCCAGAATTTTTCGCCGAAGAGGATCAGCGGGATGCGCTCCATGCGTCCCGTCTGGATCAGTGTCAGCGTTTCAAAGAGCTCGTCCATCGTGCCGAAGCCGCCGGGGAAGACGGCGACGGCCTTGGCCCGCATGATGAAATGCATCTTGCGGATCGCGAAATAGTGGAAGTTGAGGCTGAGTTCCGGCGTCACGTAAGGGTTCGGCGCCTGCTCGTGCGGTAGAACGATGTTGAGACCGATGCTCGGCGCATGGACGTCATGCGCACCGCGATTGCCGGCCTCCATGACACCCGGCCCGCCGCCCGTGACGACGACAAATTCGCGATGTTCATACTCCGCCGAATATTCCGAGCAGAGGCGGGCGAATTTGCGCGCCTCGTCGTAATAGACCGATGCGGCTTCGAGATTCTGCCGCTGCACCTCGTTCTTTGCGGCCCAGGCAGGACGGCCGGGCTCGGGGATGCGGGCGCCGCCGAAGAGCACCACGGTGGAGCGGATGCCCGCCTCGTCGAGGATCATGCCGGCTTTCAGCAGTTCCAGCTGCAGGCGCACGGGGCGAAGTTCGCGGCGGCACAGGAAGTCGTCATCGGCATAGGCCAGCCGATAGGAGGGCGAGGCGGATTGGGCGGTGAGCGGCACGGCTTCGGTGTGGGCGCGGTCCTCCCGGTTGTCGCGCAGCGGCGCCCATTCCTGCTGTTTCGCCTTGCCGTTCCTGCTGCCATTCGCCATTGCTGCACTCTCTTCAAGATTGACGGGCAAGCCCCCGTCGCATAGGACTGACGCCCGATATCCCGGATGTCGATCCGGTCGATGATAGACAGCGAAGTTTAAGGAATTTCCCATGCACGCAGCCGATCTTGCCGGGCTCGAAAAGACGATCGAAGCCGCCTTTGACAACCGCGACAGCATCAACACATCGACCCGTGGAGAAGTGCGCGATGCGGTCGCCGAAGCGCTGAACCTCCTGGACAACGGCAAGGTTCGCGTGGCTACGCGCGGCGAAGACGGCACCTGGACCGTGCATCAGTGGCTCAAGAAGGCCGTGCTCCTTTCCTTCCGCCTGAACCCAATGGAGATCGTCAAGGGCGGACCGGGCGAGTCGAGCTGGTGGGACAAGGTCCCCTCCAAGTTCGACGGCTGGTCGGCGCTGGAATTCGAGAAGTCCGGTTTCCGCGCCGTACCGAACTGCGTCGTGCGCCGCTCGGCCTATATCGCCCCCGGCGCGATCCTGATGCCGTCCTTTGTCAATCTCGGCGCCTATGTCGGCGAGGGCACGATGGTCGACACCTGGGCGACAGTCGGTTCCTGTGCGCAGATCGGCAAGCATGTGCATCTGTCCGGCGGCGTCGGCATCGGCGGCGTTCTGGAACCGCTGCAGGCCGGCCCGACCATCATCGAGGACAATTGCTTCATCGGCGCCCGTTCGGAAGTCGTTGAAGGCTGCATCGTGCGTGAAGGCTCCGTGCTCGGCATGGGCGTCTTCATCGGCAAGTCGACGAAGATCGTCAACCGCGCCACGGGCGAGATCACCTATGGCGAAGTGCCGCCCTATTCCGTTGTCGTAGCCGGCACCCTGCCCGGCAAGCCCTTCCCGAATGGCGAACCGGGTCCGAGCCTCTACTGCGCCGTCATCGTCAAGACGGTTGACGAGCGCACGCGCTCGAAGACGGGCATCAACGAACTGCTGCGGGATTGAGCCCGCTTTCCCTCCCCCCTTGTGGGACCGTTGCAAAATTCGGGTGATGTGATTCACTTGGTTTGCAGCGGTTTGGAGAGGATGCGATGTCGGTTCGAGGGTCTGGGCAGTTCAGTTTTGTGGATGCGCTGATG
>NZ_JAJNCY010000001.1 GCF_021026335.1 Rhizobium sp. C1 | reverse complement strand
CGCCTAGAAACACCCAAAGCCAACCCAAACGACCAAAAACCCGGCCAAAACAGAGGCCGGGCTCGATAAGGCACGTCTAACAATCTCCCAGCCGCGAAGACATCGCATTATGCAACGGTCCCCTTGAGGGGGAGATGTCAGCGAAGCTGACAGAGGGGGGTGCCATAGAGGAGAATGCCAATGGACGCAGAGACTGCTGCCGCGCCACACCCCCCTCTGCCCTGCCGGGCATCTCCCCCTCAAGGGGGGAGATTGAAGGAGGCACCCTCACGTCCTCAAAACCCGATAGATCGCCGGGATCACCAGCACCGTCAGCGCGGTCGAGGACGCCAGCCCGAACAGCAGCGAGATCGCCAGCCCCTGGAAGATCGGGTCGGTCAGGATCACGGCCGCGCCGATGATGGCGGCGAGAGCCGTGAGCAGGATCGGTTTGAAGCGGATTGCGCCAGCCTCGATCAGAACGTCGGTCATCGTTCGGCCCGTCATGTCGCTGTTGCGGATGAAATCCACCAGCAGGATCGAGTTGCGCACGATGATGCCGGCAAGCGCAATGAAGCCGATCATCGAGGTGGCCGAGAAGGGGGCGCCGAACATCCAGTGACCGGCGAGAATGCCGATGAAGGTCAGCGGCACCGGCGTCAGGATGACGAGCGGCAGCTTGAACGAGCCGAACTGCGCGACGACGAGGATGTAGATCCCGAGGAGAGCGATCATGAAGGCGGCCCCCATGTCGCGGAACGTGACCCAGGTCACCTCCCATTCGCCATCCCAGAGCAGGGTGGGATGACGCTCGTCCTCCGGCTGGCCATGCAGCGCGATGACCGGCTTCGGCAGGTCCTTCCAGTCCATCCTGTCGAGAGCATCCTGCACGGCGAGCATGCCGTAAAGCGGCGCCTCGAACTGGCCTGCAAGCTCCGCCGTCACCATCTCGGCGCTGCGGCCATTATGGCGGAAGACGGGATAGGAGGAGAGCTCGTTGGTGACCTTCACGACATCGCCCAGCTCGACCACGCCATTGCCGCCGGGAAGAACATTGGCCGGGATCGGCGTCGTGAGAAACGCTTCGCCCAGCGTCTGGTCGCCCTTGGCGCGCTGAACCCGGATCGGGATTGGCGTGCGGCCGTTGCCGCGATGCGAATAGCCGACCGTCTGCCCGCCGTTGAGGATCGAGATCGTGTTAAACACGTCGCTCTCTTCGACATGGAAGAATTCGGCCTTGTCGGTGTCCACTGTCATACGCATCCGCTGCGCCTGCGTCCCATACGAGTTGTCGATATCGACAATGTAGGGAACGCTGCGGAAGGCCTCCTCGACACGGGCCGCGACCTTGCGGCGCGTCTCCGCATCGGGACCGTAGATCTCGGCGAGCAGCGTCGCCATGACCGGCGGACCCGGCGGCGGCTCGACGACCTTCAGGCTTGTGCCGGCGGGCACGGCGAGCTTGGAGATGCGTTGCCGGATATCGAGCGCGATCTGATGCGAGGAACGGTCCCGCTCGCCCTTGCCGGTGAGGTTGACGGCGACGTCACCCATATAGGGCTGCGAGCGCATGTAGCTGTGGCGCACGAGCCCGTTGAAGTTGAAGGGCGCCGCCGTGCCGGCATGCGTCTGCACCGAGACGACTTCCGGCAGGCCGACGACGATGCGGGCGATGTCCTGCGCCACCCGGTCGGTCGCCTCGACGGAGGAACCTTCCGGCAGGTCGATGGTGACGGACAGCTCCGACTTGTTGTCGAAGGGCAGCAGCTTCACGGTCACATGCTTGGTGTAGAAGAGACTGAGCGAACCGAGCGTGAGTGCGCCGACGGCCAGAAGGAAGATCCAGCTGCGCGTCTTCGTCTTCAGGATCGGCCGGGCGACGGACGCATAGATCTGCCCGAGCCTGCCGCCATGCGCCTCGTCGTGATGAACGACCGGCGCCTTGCCGCTGACCTTCAACATCAGATAGGGCGTGACGATCACGGCGACGAAGAACGAGAAGATCATCGCGGCCGAGGCATTGGCCGGGATGGGGCTCATATAGGGCCCCATCATGCCGGAAACGAAGAGCATGGGGAGCAGGGCCGCCACCACGGTCAGCGTTGCAACGATGGTCGGATTGCCGACTTCCGCCACGGCCTCGATGGCCGCGCGGCGGCGCGATCGCCCGTCATGCATGCCCCAATGCCGCGCCGTGTTCTCGATGACGACGATGGCGTCGTCGACCAGAATGCCGATGGAGAAGATCAGCGCGAAGAGCGAGACGCGGTTCAGCGTGTAGCCCATGACATTCGAGGCGAAGAGCGTCAGCAGGATCGTCACCGGAATGACGATGGCGACCACCAGCGCCTCGCGCCGCCCGATGGCGAGCCAGACGAGGAGAATGATCGAAACGGTCGCCAGCCCCAGATGATAGAGCAGCTCGTTCGCCTTCTCGTTGGCCGTTTCGCCATAGTTGCGGGTGACTTCGAGATGCATGTCGCCGGGGATCAGGTCGCCCTTGAGCAATTCGACGCGCTTCATCACCGCTTCGGCCACAGTGACCGCGTTGGAGCCAGCACGCTTGGCCACCGCCAGCGTCACGGAGGGGACGCGCTCGATACCCTTGTCGGTCTTGGTGACGGTCGAAACCCGAAGGTCAGCCGTGTCGGTCGCCAGCGAAATATCAGCGACATCGCGGACATAGACCGGCCGGCCGTCGCGCGAGGTCAGCAGCAGATTGCCGATGGCAGCGGGCGTCGACAGCGTCTCGCCGGCAATCAGGCCGATCTCCTGGTTGTCCTTCCGGACTGTGCCGGCCGGGAAGGCGCTGTTGGCGCTCTGAACCTTGGCCGAAAGCTGCTGCAGCGTCACGCCATAGAGCGCGAGCTTGGCCGGATCGGGCGCGATGCGGATCTGCTCGCCCGTCTCGCCGACAAGATAGGTCAGGCCGACATTGTCGATCTTCGACACTTCGGTGCGCAGCTCCCGCATGATGCGGGTGAGGTCGTTGGGCGTGATGCGATCGGCGGCGTCCGGCTTGGGCGACAGCGTCAGCGAGACGATCGCGACATCGTCGATGCCGCGACCGACGATCATCGGTTGCGGAATGCCGAGTGGGATCTTGTCCATGTTCGCCATGACCTTGTCATGGACGCGCAGCACTGCCGCATCGGAGGAGGTGCCAACCTTGAAGCGGGCCGTGACCATGACATTGTCGTCACCGGACTGCGAATAGACATGCTCGACGCCGTCGATGCTCTTCACCACCGTTTCCAGCGGCTCGGTCACCAGCTTGACCGCATCCTCCGCCTTCAGGCCCGGCGCCTGGACGAGGATGTCGACCATAGGCACCGAGATCTGCGGCTCTTCCTCGCGCGGCAGGCTGATCAGCGCGACCAGACCGAAGGCGAAGGCGGCGAGCAGAAAGAGGGGGGTGAGCGGCGACTTGATGAAGGCCTTGGTGAGACGCCCGGCAATGCCGAGATCGGTCATGCCCGCGTCTTCGGTCGCCTCGTGATGGTGCTCGACCGGCCCTTGTCCGAGCTCGTCTTGGCCCGCGTTCGCCGGATTCTTGTTCTTCTCGTCAGTCATTTCGGTGTCACCACGGCATCGCCAGCCTTGAGGCCGGTCAGAACTTCGACCATGGGCGCATTGCCGTCTTCCAGCGTCTCGCCCAGAATCACGGCGCGCTCGACCGGCTTGCCGTCTTCCTCAACGGTGACGAAATCAATGCCGGAGCGGGTGGTGACTGCGGCCTGTGGCACGAGAAGCGCCTTGCGCGTCGCCACGGGGATTTCCACGAGGACGCGGGCATTGACGAAATCCGAATTCAACGTCGAAACCTCGACATCGGCGGCGACGCGGCCATTGGTGATCTCGGGGTAGATCTTGACCAGCTTGCCCGTCTCCTGTTTGCCGCCCGCAGAAATATGGATGCTCGCGCCCTGTTTCAGCGAAGCCGCATGCCGCTCCGGAATGGCAAGCCGCAGGAAGAAGCCTCCGCCGCCGATGGTCGCGACGGGTTCGCCGCCCATGATGACCGCGCCTCTGGTGACCGGCACCTGCAGCACGCGGCCACTGGCTGGCGCCAGCACATCGCCCTCCTTCTGCTGCTCGACCGAGACCGAGCGCTGTGCCTGAAGCGCTGCGATCTGACTGCCGAAAACGTCGACGCTGGTCTTGAGTTGATCGAGCTGCTGCTGAGTCGTAATGCCCTTGCCGACCAGCGTCATGCCGCGCGCAAGCTCGGATTGTGCATTGGCAAGCTGCGTCTCAAGCGCCTTCAGCTGGGCATCATAGGCGGCCAGCTGGAAGTCGATCTTGTCGTCACGGACGACGGCGATCTTCTGCCCGGCTTTCACAACATCGCCTTCGGTCACGGCAAGCTCGGTGATGACGCCGCCGATGCGGGCACGGGCCGGAACCGTGTCCTTCGCCTCGACCTGACCGTAGACGGCCTTCCACTCGGTCATGTCGGTCGGCTGCAGGGTAAGCGAACCGGCGAATGCCGGCTGGGCCACAGCCAGCAGGAGCGCGGCCGTCAATGTCTTGTGCATCGGATCAACCCTTCAGAACGCGCAACCGGCCTTGATGCCGAAACGCTTGAAGATCATCGCCGCCGGGCAGAAGCCGGTAAAGGCGGATTGCAGCAGGTTCGCGCCGATGAAGATGGTGAACCAGAGGAAGTAAGGTGAGACGAACATGGTCAGCAGGACCGAAAGAAGGGTCATGATGCCGGCAAAGGCGAATACGGCGCGATCAAGTGTCATGGCAAGGGCTCCAGTCTGATTTGAATTCAGACTATAATATATATTATGTTATATATGTTTCAAGCCCTGCGTTCTGATCACCGTCATTTTCCGGGCGCTCCGATCATGGTTCAGAGAAAAACGGGGCGCGTTGTCGCCGATCAAAGCGCCGTAAATCCGTTATCGACAAAGAGATGCGCGCCATTGACGAAGCTGGCATCGTCGGAGGCGAGGAAGAGGGCGGCCTTGGCCACTTCCTCCGGCTCGCAGATGCGCCCCTGCTGGGCGGCGAGCGCCGCTTCCGACACATCGACGCCGAGCGCCTGCAGATCTTTGACTTCCCGAAGCCCATGCGGCGTGCGCACGAAGCCGGGGCAGACGGCGTTGCAGCGGATGTTGCGGTCGCGGAATTCGACCGCGATGGCGCGGGCGAACATATGCACCGCGCCCTTCGTCGTGTCGTAGAGCACTTCCATCGGCGTTGCCGCGACGGCTGAGATGGAGGAGGTGCAGACGATCGAGCCGCCACCTGCCGCAATCATGCCCGGAAGGACCGCCTTGGTCATCAGATACATGGACTTCACGTTGACATCGTGCAGCCAGTCCCATTCCTCCTCTGTCGTTTCCAGGAACGGCTTGATGACGATCGTGCCGGCATGGTTGAACAGCACCGTCACAGGGCCAAACGCCGCCTCGATCGCCTTCACCGCGGCACTGACCTCATCGGTCTTCGACACATCCGCCTGCTGGAACATAGCCACGCCGCCGGCTGCTTCGATCTCCGCAACCTTGGCCGCACCGGCCTCCGCATTGCGGTCGATGATCGCGACCTTCGCGCCCTCCGCCGCAAACAGGCTGGACGAGGCCCCGCCCATGCCCGTGGCTCCGCCTGAAACGATTGCGACCTTGCCTGCGAGACGTCCTGCCATGTCAGTGACTCCGTCTTGAACTGAACGGCACGATAGGAAGTTCAGACGAGTCGTCAAACGAAAGAAGCCGGCAGCTTGGCGCTACCGGCTTCATATTCTAGCGTCGATGCAAGAGATTACGCTTCGCCGAAAACCCGGCGGAAGATCGTGTCCACATGCTTGGTGTGATAGCCGAGGTCGAACTTCTCGCGGATTTCTTCTTCCGACAGCGCCTTACGAACCTCTTCGTCACCGAGCAGTTCTTCCAGGAAGTCCGCACCCTTTTCCCAGACCTTCATGGCGTTGCGCTGAACGAGGCGATAGCTGTCCTCGCGCGAAACGCCGGCCTGGGTGAGGGCCAGAAGAACGCGCTGGCTCATGACCAGGCCCTTGAACTTGTTCATGTTCTTGAGCATGTTTTCCGGATAGATCACCAGCTTGTCGATGACGCCGGCGAGCCGGTTCAGGGCGAAGTCCAGCGTAATCGTCGTATCCGGGCCGATGCCGCGTTCGACGGAAGAGTGCGAGATGTCGCGCTCATGCCAGAGCGCCACGTTTTCCAGCGCCGGAACGACCGACATGCGCACGAGGCGGGCGAGACCCGTCAGGTTCTCGGTCAGCACCGGGTTGCGCTTGTGGGGCATGGCGGACGAACCCTTCTGGCCGGGCGAGAAGAACTCTTCCGCTTCCAGAACTTCCGTGCGCTGCATGTGGCGGATTTCAATGGCGACGTTTTCGATCGAAGAGGCAATGACGCCAAGCGTCGCGAAGAACATGGCATGACGGTCGCGCGGGATGACCTGCGTCGAGATCGGCTCCGGCTTGAGGCCGAGCTTCTCGCAGACATGTTCTTCCACGCTCGGATCGATATTGGCAAACGTGCCGACGGCGCCGGAGATCGCGCCGGTCGCGACTTCGGCGCGGGCGGCAACCAGGCGGTCGCGGTTGCGGCTCATCTCGGCATAGAAGCGGGCAAAGGTCAGGCCCATCGTCGTCGGTTCGGCATGAATGCCATGCGAGCGGCCGATGCGAACCGTGTCCTTGTGCTCGAAGGCGCGCTTCTTGAGTGCGGCGAGAACCTTGTCCATGTCGGCGATCAGGATGTCGGCGGCGCGCACGAGCTGTATGTTGAAAGTCGTGTCCAGCACGTCCGACGAGGTCATGCCCTGATGCACGAAGCGCGAGTCAGGGCCGATGAATTCGGCTAGATGGGTCAGGAAGGCGATGACGTCATGCTTGGTGACGGCCTCGATCTCGTCGATCTTGGCAACGTCGAATTCGGCGGCCGAACCCTTGTCCCAGATGTTCTGCGCGGCTTCCTTCGGGATCACGCCGAGGTCGGCGAGTGCGAAACAGGCATGCGCCTCGATCTCGAACCAGATGCGGAACTTGGTCTCCTGCGACCAGATGGACACCATTTCGGGGCGGGAATAGCGCGGGATCATCAGCCTTCGCCTTTGCGTGTTGGAAATTCGTTGGCCGCGCCATAGCAAACATGGCCGGCAATCTCAACGGATGCCGGCCGCTAGGCACAAACTATCGGTGTGGGACGCTTACGCGCGGCCCTTTTCTGCGGCTGCGCGGATGGCCGAAATGTTGGCGCGATAGCTCTCGACGCTGCCGCCCTTGAAGACGGCCGAGCCGGCGACGAAGGCGTTGACGCCGGCCGCTGCCACGGCCGGCGCCGTTTCCGGCGTGATACCGCCATCGACTTCCAGCTCGATCGGCCGGTTGCCGATCATGGCATGGATGCGCTTCGCCTTTTCGGTGACGGCAGGAATGTATTTCTGTCCGCCGAAGCCGGGGTTCACGCTCATCAGCAGGATGAGATCGACGTCGTCGAGAATGTATTCCAGCACGCTCTCATGCGTCGCCGGGTTGATCGAAACGCCGGCCTTCTTGCCGAGCGCCCGGATAGCCTGCAGCGAACGATGCAGATGCGGACCTGCCTCGGCATGCACGGTGATGTAATCGCAGCCGGCCTTGGCGAAGGCTTCGAGATAGGGATCGGCCGGCGAGATCATGAGGTGGCAGTCGAACACCGCATCCGTGTGCGGGCGCAGCGACTTGATGACATCCGGCCCGAAGGTGATGTTCGGGACGAAATGCCCGTCCATGACGTCGAGATGGATCCAGTCGGCACCTGCGGAAACGACGTCGCGCACTTCCTGCCCGAGCCTGGAAAAGTCTGAAGCCAGGATCGAAGGGGCGATACGAATGGGTTTCATGAGACTGCCTCCTGAAGCATGTCGCGCTACGCCGGGCGTAGTCGTGTTGCGAGACATGAGATAAAGTAACGTCGGTTGTCGCGCCCCTAACATCGCGCGGCAGGCGCGGCAATGGTACGCGGCAGGCCCCGGTCCGTTTAAACCGATATTATTGTGTCTTGCCGGATTTCGCGGCCGGTTGCCCCGCCGGAGGAACGGGCGGCTGAAACGCGCCGTTCCGCCATTCCATCAGCCGGTATGTGTCCTCGGCGCGGAAATGGTCCTTACCGAAGCTCACCGTTCCGACTGCCGTTTCGAAGGTCCCGCCGGCAATCGTGGCAGCCAGATCCTGCTTGTCATTGACTGCTGCTTCCGCCTTGTCGATGATCTGGGCGGCGGCATGCGCCGGAAGCACATATCCCTCTGCCACGATATCCTGTTCCGCCAGCGCATGGACCAGGCCGGATGCACCGGGCTGCTCGCGCCAGCTTTCCGGAAGCACGGCCAGAACGCCATCGGGCAGCGCCACGCCATCGTCGGAAGCCAGAAGCTGGTCGCTGCCCATCAGCGCTATGCCGGTTCCGGCCGCGTCGCGGGCAATGGTGGCGACATCGCTGCGCCCGCCGGCAATATAGACATTCGTAACGCCCGCCTTCTGCAGGCGCCGCACCAGGATTTTCTGATTGTCGAGGCCGGGGCGGAATGTGTCGGCCATGACGGGCTTGATGCCCTTTGTCTCCAGATCCAGGCGGATATTGGCGGCCAGTTCATGCGCATTGAGCGTGCCGTCATCCAGAAGCGCGATGGCCGAGCCAGGCCATATGCCCGCGATAAAGCCGGCCGTTGCGCTTGCCTCTTCGCCGGGGCGGGGGCTGAGCGAATAGATCGGCCAGCCATGCTTGGCCGCGTCTTCGAACAGAACCTTGGAGCGGGCGGAAAGCGTGATGACGGGAATGGCGGCCTCTTTCAGCGCCTGCGCGCTGCCGATCAGGGAATCGGCGCAGAGAAAGCCGATCGCCGCCGTTGCGCCGCCCGCGATCAGCCGGCTGGCCACATCGACGCCCGAGTCCGGTGCGCAGGATTCCGGCACTGGCAAAATCTTGTTGCCCGCTGCCTCCGCCTGCGCCTTCGCGCCCGCCATGACCTGCTTGCCGAGAATGGCGAAGGGCCCGTCAAGCGGCGCGACCACACCGATCGTCAGCCCCCGTGCCGCGGCAGGACCGGCCGTCAGCAGGCTCATGAGGGTGAGGGTCGTCAGGGCGATTGTTTTCATCCGGGGCGCGTTCCGTCTCGTATCGTCTTGAAAAGAATAGTGACCCATATCGTCTGCCTCAAACGGAATGTCGCGACAAGGCCGCAAATTGTCTGTTTGAGGGCGCGGAATTTTAACAATCGGCGATTATCTTGTCTTTTCAAGGAAGCACAACGGAGAATGAAGTGTTGAGCGCACCCGGGATCGATCCGAAGCTCTATCGCGACGCCATGGCGCGCTATGCCGGCCATGTGCAGATCGTCACGACGGCGCATGAGGGCGTGCGCCGCGGCGTGACCATTACCGCCGCCTGCTCGGTCTCCGACAATCCTGCCATGGTTCTCGTCTGCCTCAACCGGCATAACGAGAGCAACAATATCTTCCTCGAAAGCGGCGTCTTCGCCCTGAACACGCTGGCGGCGCATCACAAGGGGCTGGCCGATGCCTTCGCGGGATTCGCCAAGCTTCCAGTCGAAGAACGCTTTGCCATGGGCGAGTGGGACGAGCTGGTGACGGGCGCGCCGACGCTGAAGGACTCGATCGCCACCTACGACTGCCGCATCGTCGATACGAAGTCTGTCTCGACCCACAACATCTTCTTCGGCGAAGTCGTGGGGTTGCGTCTCGGCTCCAAAGATCAGTCTCTTGTTTATATGGACCGGAGCTATCACGCGATATAGACTTCTCCTCATGAGATGAGGAGACTCCAGAGTTTATGACCGGCATGACTGCGCGGCCGCTGCCGCAATCCATCGACGAGACCGCCAGCCTTCTCGAAAGCCACGACTATCTCGCCTCGCGCTCGCTCGCGACGGTGCTCTTCCTTGCGCTCAAGCTGAAGCGTCCGCTCTTCCTCGAAGGGGATGCCGGCGTCGGCAAGACCGAGGTGGCCAAGGTTCTGGCCAAGGCGCTCGACCGGCCGCTGATCCGCCTGCAATGCTATGAAGGCCTTGATATTTCCTCTGCGGTCTACGAGTGGAACTATCCCGCGCAGATGCTCGAAATCCGCCTGTCGGAAGCCTCTGGCGCGACGGATCGCGGCGAGATGGAAGCAGGCATCTTCTCCGAAAAACACCTGATACGCCGTCCGGTCCTGCAGGCGATTTCCGCACCCGCCGGTCGCGCGCCGGTTTTCCTGATCGACGAACTCGACCGGACCGACGAGGCCTTCGAGGCCTTCCTGCTCGAAGTGCTGTCCGATTTCCAGGTGACGATCCCCGAATACGGAACGATCCGCGCCGAAGAGCCGCCGATCGTCATCATCACGACGAACCGCACCCGCGAGGTGCATGATGCGCTCAAGCGCCGCTGCCTCTACCACTGGGTCGGCTATCCGGATTCGAAGCAGGAGCTGGAAATCGTCTCCCGCAAGGTGCCGGGCTGCAACGACACGCTGGCGCGCCAGGTTGTCGCCTATGTGCAGAAGCTGCGCGAGGTCGATCTCTTCAAGAACCCCGGCGTCGCCGAAACGATCGACTGGGCAACGGCGTTGACCGAACTCGACCGCGTCGCCCTCGACCCGGAGACGATCGCCGATACGCTCGGCACGCTGCTCAAATATCAGGACGACATTTCGCGCATTCAGGGCGGCGAGGGGACCAAGATCCTCTCCGAGGTGAAGGCCGAACTTCTGGCCGCAGGCTGACACGATGGATGTCTCGGGCGAAATTGCGGGCGGCGGAAGAGGTGACGGCAGGCTTGCCGACAACATTACCTATTTCGCCCGCGCGCTGCGCAAGGCGGGGCTGAAGATCGGCCCCGGCGCGGTGATCGATGCGGTGGAGGCCGTCGAGGCCATCGGCATTGGCTCGCGCGAGGAATTCTACACCGCGCTCTTCGCCGTCTTCGTCAAGCGCCACGAGGACAAGGCAGTCTTCGACGAGGCCTTCCGCCTGTTCTGGCGCTCGCGCGAGTTGATCGCCAAGATGATGCAGATGATGCTGCCCGGCACGCCCAACATCGGCCAGAAGGAGAAAAGCCGCGCTGGCCAGTCGCGCGCCGCAGACGCGCTGGTCGCCGAGAAGGATCGCCGCAGCGCCAAGCCGGAAGAACCCGAAATCGAGTTCGACGCGCGCTTCACGATGTCGGGCTCGGAAGTGCTGCGAAAGATGGATTTCGCCCAGATGTCGGCCAAGGAGCTGGCCATCGCCAAGGCGGAGATCGCCCGTATCCAGTTGCCCTTCGACGAGGTCCGCACCCGCCGTTTCCGCCCGTCCAACCGCCCGAAAATCTTCGACGCCCGCCAGACCATGCGCGCCAGCATGAAGACCGGCGGCGATCTGCTGCTGCCGAAATTCAGGGAGCAGCGGACGATCCATCCGCCGCTGGTCATCCTTGCCGATATTTCCGGCTCGATGAGCCAGTACACCCGCATCTTCCTGCATCTCCTCCACGCCATGACGGAAAAGCGCCGGCGGGTGCACACCTTCCTCTTCGGCACGCGGCTGACCAACGTCACCCGCCAGATGCGCCACAAGGACCCGGACGAAGCGCTCGACGCCTGCTCGGCGGCAGTCACCGACTGGTCGGGCGGCACCCGCATCGCTGAGACGCTGCGCGAGTTCAACCGCCTCTGGGCGCGTCGCGTGCTGGGGCAGGGCGCCAGCGTGCTGCTCATCACCGACGGGCTCGAGCGCGACAATATCGAGGAGCTGGAAACGGAGATGGACCGGCTGCACCGCTCCTGCCGCCGCTTGATTTGGCTCAATCCACTCCTACGTTTTGATGGGTTCGAGGCGAGAGCCCGCGGCGTGCGCGCCATGCTGCCCCATGTTGATGAGTTCCGGCCAGTGCATAATCTGGAAGCGATCGGGGATCTGGTGGCGGCGCTGTCGGGCGAGGGTGGTGGGCGCAAGGCCGATCCGCGGCGGTATCTCGGGCGGGTTTGATGCTGGCAGTACGTTCAACGCCGTCATGGTCGGGCCTGTCCCGACCATCTGCTACGTTGAGCCACCCGCTCGCTCAGTAGATCCTCGGGACAGGCCCGAGGATGACGGCCGGGAGAGGCAACGGCTCAGGCTCCAATCTCCCCTTTGGTGGGAGAGAAAGCAAAATCATGATCTTAGCCAAAGGCTAAGTCATAGATTTTGCAAGAGAGGGTGTGACGCCCCAATGATAAAATGAACGGAGGCACGCATGAACGACATGGCCGGTTTTGACGATCCGCTTCTCATCGCGGAAGGCTGGAAAAGCGAGGGCCGCGATGTGGCGTTGGCAACCGTGATCGAGACATGGGGCTCCGCGCCGCGTCCGGTCGGCAGCCACCTGGTGATCGACGGCGAGGGCAATTTCCATGGCTCCGTCTCCGGTGGCTGCGTCGAAGGCGCGGTGATCACCGAGGCGATGGACGTCATCGGTTCGGGCAGCGCGCGCATGCTGGAATTCGGCGTGGCGGACGAGACGGCCTGGCGCGTCGGCCTCTCCTGCGGCGGCCGCATCCGCGTCTATGTCGAGAAGGTTGACTGATGCGCTTAGAGATTCTGAAACAGCTGAACGACGCCAAGCGCGCCCGCCGCGCCGCCATCCTTGTGACCGATCTGGCAATCGGCGAGGACCGGCTGGCGCTGGAAGGCGATACGTTGGCAGGCGTTTCGCCGGAGACGCTCACCAGGGCCTTCCTTTCCGGGAAGTCCGGTCTGGTGGAGGAGGAGGGCAGGAGCCTCTTCCTCAATGTCCATGTCCCCCCGCCGCGCATTGTCGTGATCGGCGCGGTCCATATCAGCCAGGCGCTGGCCGCCATGGCCCCCGCCGCCGGCTTTGATCTGGAGATCATCGATCCGCGCACCGCATTCGCCACGCCCGAGCGCTTTGCAGGCGTGAAGCTGACTGCCGACTGGCCGGAGGACGTGCTGAAGGATGCACCGCTCGATGCCTTCACGGCGCTTGTCGCGGTGACTCACGATCCAAAGATCGACGACTATCCGCTTGTTTCGGCGCTGAAAACCGGCTGCTTCTATATCGGTGCACTGGGTAGCCGCAAGACACATGCGAAGCGCGTCGAGCGGCTCAAGGAGGCCGGCTGCACGGACGCGCAGATCGCCCGCATTTCCGCCCCGATCGGCTTGGACATCGGCGCATCCACGCCCGGCGAAATCGCCGTCGCGATCCTCGGCGACATCATCCAGGCGCTGCGAAAGCGCGTGATCGGGGCTGGCGTATGATCTTCGGCGCGGTCCCCGTTGCCGAGGCGAAGACTTGCGTGCTCGCCCACTCCGTGATGTTCGAGGGCGGGCGGCTGCCGAAGGGACATGTCGTAACGGAAGAGGATATCGTAACGTTAAGCAGCGCCGGTGTCGCCTCGGTGATCGCTGCGCGATTGGAGCCCGGCGATATCGGCGAGGACGAAGCCGCTGCGCTGATCGCGGGGGCGCTGGTTGCGGATGGCTTCCGCGCATCGCCCGCCGCCACCGGCCGCGTCAATTTCCATGCCGAGACGAACGGTCTCTTCCGCGCCGACCGCGCGCTGATCGACGCCTTCAACGCCATCCACCCTGCCTTGACGTTGGCCACGCTGGCCGACCGTGCTCCTGTCCGCAAAGGCGATCTGGTGGCGACCGTCAAGATCATCCCGCTCGCCGTGTCGGCCGAACTGGCGGAGAAGGGAAGGGCGCTGCTGGCATCGGGGTCTGCCTTTTCGGTCAAGCCCTTCGCAAGCCTGACTGCCGGCCTGATTGCAACCGTTTTGCCTTCGCTTAAGCCTTCCGTCATGGACAAGACGAGGCGTCTCACGGAGGATCGCCTGCGACCCAGCGGCAGCCGCATTGCCGAGGAGGCCCGCTGTCAGCACGATGCACAGGCTGTCGCAGCCCATATTGCTGATTTTGTACAGCGTTACGGCCTCGTCGTCGTTTTCGGCGCCTCCGCCATGACAGACGAAGGCGATGTCATCCCTGCCGCCATCCGCTTGGCCGGCGGGGAACTCGCGATTGCCGGCATGCCGGTCGATCCGGGCAATCTCCTTGTTCTCGGCTATGTCCACGGCGTTCCGGTCCTCGGCGCGCCAGGCTGCGCGCGAAGCCCAAAGGAAAACGGCTTCGACTGGATATTGAACCGCATTCTCGCCGGCGAGCGACCAACACAAAAGGATGCAGCGAGCCTGGGCGTCGGTGGACTTCTCATGGAAATTCCGCTTCGCCCGCTGCCGCGCGAAAAGGCAACGCAAGAGCCGCATCGCCCGAGGGTCGGCATTGCGGTTCTCGCCGCCGGTCGCGCCAGTCGCATGGGCGGAGAGAAGCACAAGCTTCTGGCCGAATTCTCAGGCGAGCCGCTGGTGCGTCGCAGTGTTGCCGAGGCTCTGTCAGCCGGAGCAGTGCAGGTCGCAGTCGTCACCGGTCACCGCGCCGAGGAGATCGAGCGGGCGCTGGCGGGGCTTGAGATCCGAACCATCCGCAATCCCGATTTCGCCTCGGGCATGGCATCCTCGATTCGCGTCGGGGTCGAGGCGCTGCACGAAACGGATGGCATCGTCATCGCGCTTGCCGACATGCCGGGCGTCACTGCGGAGGATTACACCAGGCTGATCGAGGCTTTCCTGCGCGAAGGCGGCAATGCCGTCGTCCGTGCCGTTTCCGCCGGCAAGCGCGGCAATCCGGTCATTCTGCCGAAGACGCTTTATCCCGCGCTCCTGCGTCTTGAGGGCGATGTCGGCGCGCGGCATATCATCGAGAAAAGCGGCTTGCCGGTCATCGATGTGGAGATCGGCGAGGCCGCCCATCTCGATGTCGACACGATCGAGGCGATCGAAGCGGCCGGCGGGGTTCTGAAAGGGTAGGGCGATGGACAACGAGCAGCTCGAGGAGATGTTTCAGGCCGTTGCCCCCATCTCCATCCGCCGCATGTTCGGCGGCAAGGGTATCTATAGCGATGGCGAAATCATCGCGATCTGGCTGCGCGACCGCATGTTGCTTAAGGGTGATGCGGAATGTTCGGCCCAGTACGAGGCGCAGGGCGGCGTGCAATGGACCTATCAGCACAACAAGACCGGCAAGGACGTCAAGATGCCCTATTGGTCGATGCCCGAGATCGGCTGGGACGACCCGGATGAGATGGCGTCACTCGCCCGCACCGCGCTCGGCGCCGCACTCAGAAGTCGATAAAAAAGTCACACAGGCAACCGTGTTTTCACGGAATTGATCAGCCCATTAAAAAGGCTGATTGGCGTACCTCATAAGAGCGTGATAGCAATCTGTGAGTCCCGGCATTTTCCGCGGACACTCGCCCCCAGGTAGACAATGACCACTGTTCTTTCGGATGCCCAGTTCGGGCAAGCGCCGTTCTATTACAGAACGCGGGCCGCGATGACGTTCTGCGCGCCCATGATCACCAATGCTTTGCTGATGCCGTATTTTCCGGTCTGGCTTCAGTCGCTGCATCTGGCCGACTGGCAGATCGGTCTGATCACGGGTGTTCCCCTGATCGTGCGGGTGATCGTCGCGCCGGTGGTTTCGGCGCTTTCGGACCAGATCGGCGAGCGCGCCACGGTGCTCTTCTGGTCGGGGCTCACCTCGCTCATCACCTGCTGCGCCATGTTCTATTCGGTCGCCTTCTGGCCGGTTCTGCTGATCTATGGCCTGTTGGGCGCGTTCTACTCCCCGTATTCACCGGTTGCCGAATCACTGCTGATGACCGGCGCGCGACGCTGGGGTTACCAGTATGGCCACATGCGCATGTGGGGCTCCATCCTCTTCATCGTCGCCACACTGGCGGGTGGCTATCTGGTCGGCGCGCATGGTGCATCCTCGGTTCTGCCTGCCATCACGTTTGGCTTTTTCCTGACCGTCGTCGGCGGCCTGATTGCGCCGAAGACGGGTGTGAGCCGGCTGAAGCCGATCACGGAGCCCACGGTGGTCCCCGAAGAGCGCGTCTTCCGCAAGCCGGACTTCCTGTTCGTCCTGATCGGCGTGACGCTATCTGGCTCCAGCCATGCCATGCTCTACACGTTCTCGTCGCTCTATTGGGAGCAGATCGGGATTCCCGGGTCGCAGATCGGTCTTCTCTGGGGCGCGGGTGTCGCTGCGGAAGTCTGCGTCTTCCTGTGGTCGAGCTGGCTGCTGCGCCGCTTCTCGATCTGGCAGCTCATCTTTGCAGGAACGCTGATGTCGATCGTGCGCTGGGCGGCGTTTCCGCTGGCGAGCGATTTCTACAGCTTCATTCCACTGCAGATCCTCCACGCCTTCACCTTCGCCACGGCCCATCTTGGCCTGCAGCGGCTGATCACGCAGCGCGTGCCGGGCCATCAGGAGGCGACGGCGCAGGGGCTGTATTTCTTCTACAGCAACGTCTTCCTGGCTGTGTCGACCTTCTTTTGCGGCTTCGTCTTCAACCGTTTCGGCGGCGTCAGCTTCCTGTTCATGTGCGTACTCGCCATTGCCGGCACGCTCTCCGTTCTCGCCGGCTGGCTGTCTCAGCCCCACAGGGCCGGCGCTGGCGGCAGGACGAACGAGGCGTCGTAGACGAGGCCCGGGGTCCGGTCGCGGGCGAGCAGGAGAGGGCCGTCCAGGTCGACGAAATCGGCGTCCTGCGCCAGAAGCACGGCGGGCGCCATGGCGAGCGACGTTCCGACCATGCAGCCGATCATCACCTCATAGCCAAGCTCGCGGGCGCGGTTCTTCATTTTCAGCGCTTCAGTCAGCCCGCCCGCCTTGTCGAGCTTGATGTTGATCGCATCGTAGCGGTCGCGCAGCAGTTCCAGCCCCTCCGCCTCATGCGCGCTTTCGTCAGCACAGATCGGCACGGGATGCGGGATGCGCGCCAGCAAGTCGTCCTGACCGGCGGGAAGCGGCTGCTCGATCAGGCCGATGCCGCATTCGGCAGCGACATTCAGATGATGCGTCAGATTGTCGGCGGTCCAGCCTTCATTGGCATCGATCACGATCGCGCTATCAGGGGCCGCAGCCCGCACCGCCCGTATGCGTGATTCGTCGTCTTCCGTGCCGACCTTGACCTTGAGGAGCTTGCGATGCGCCCATTTCGCCGTCTGTGCCGCCATCTCTTCTGCAGAGCCGAGCGAAATCGTGTAGGCGGTCACAAGCGGCCGGGCGATGCTCAGGCCCATGCCCTCCATGACCGTCAGCCCGCGCTTCTTCGCTTCCAGATCCCACAGCGCACAATCGACCGCATTGCGGGCCGCGCCCGGCTTCATCAGCGACTGCAGAACGCTGCGATCCATCCCTTCGACCACCATCGGCAGGATGGCGTTGATCTCGGCCATGACGCTCTCGATCGTCTCTCCGTACCGGCGATAGGGAACACATTCGCCCCGTCCCGCGTTACCGCCCTCGCGAATGGTGCAGACAACAACATCAGCCGAGGTTTTGGAGCCGCGAGAAATGGTAAAGCTGCCGGCAATCGGAAAGCTCTCGATTGTGGCTTCGGCGTAACGGATCATGATTTTGCCTCGCTCGAAAGAAGTGAATGGTGTGGCAGGACTGTCGACGGCGGGAGCCTGGTCTATATAAGAGTAATTTGCAGGACGCCAGAACTGTGGCGTCCGTTGAAAATTTGTCCCGCAAGGGAAGCGTTCATAAGGGTGATGTTCTTGTCGGCAGATCAGGCCGCATTTGAGGTCGAACAGCGTGACTCCGGTTCCCAGCGCGTCCTGACGTTGTCGGGCGACTGGCGGCAGGCGTCGTTGCGTCGTGCCGGCGAGCAGATGATGGCGCTGGAGCGCGAGCCCTTTTCCGGCCGCACCACCATCGATATGGAGGCCGTCGCCGGCCTCGATACCTCGGGCGCCTGGCTCATCCGCCGGCTGATCACCGCCGCTGAGGGCGATACCGAAATCGTCAATGCCGGCCAGACCCATCTCGACCTCATCAGTTCGCTGCCGGAACGGCTCAAGGAAGATCAGACCCCGAAACGCCCGCGCGATTCGCTTTTCGCGAGGCTTTTCGCGCCGGTGGGCGTCATCATGGTCGATCTCTGGAAGGATGTGCTGCTCGCCATGCACATTCTGGGCTCTGCCGTCAGCGGCGCGCAGTTGAAGCTTGGTCGCACGTCAGGCGTATCGCCGGCCTCGATCGTTAACCAGATCGACCGCATGGGCGTCGGCGCGGTGCCGATCATGCTGCTCATGAGCTTTCTCATCGGCGCGATCATCGCCCAGCAGGGGGCGTTCCAGTTGCGCTATTTCGGCGCGGAAATCTTCGTGGTCGATCTTGTCGGCATCCTGCAACTGCGTGAGATCGGCGTTCTTCTGACCGCCATCATGATCGCCGGCCGCTCGGGCAGCGCCATCACGGCGGAAGTCGGCTCGATGAAGATGCGCGAGGAAATCGACGCGCTGACGGTGATGGGGCTCAACCCGGTCGGCGTACTCATTCTGCCCCGGCTTATCGCGCTCGTCATATCGCTGCCGCTGCTGACCATTATCGCCAATTTTGCGGCGCTTGCCGGGGCTGCGGTCGTCACATGGGCCTATTCGGGCATCACGTTCGAAGTCTTCCTGTCGCGCCTGCGGCATGCAATCGATTATTCCACCATCATTGCCGGCTTGCTGAAGGCGCCTTTCATGGCGCTGATCATCGGCGTTGTGGCTGCGGTGGAGGGTTTGAAGGTCGGCGGCAGCGCCGAATCGCTCGGCAAGCACGTCACGGCTTCGGTCGTGCGGGCCATCTTCGTCGTCATCCTCGTGGACGGGCTCTTCGCCATGTTCTACGCGGCCATAAAGTTTTGAGGTCGGGGATGGCGGACGAAACGAAAAACGACGACATCATCCTCTCGGTCAAGGGCGTGACCGTGGCCTTTGGCGACAAGGTCGTGCTCGACAATCTCGATCTCGACGTGCGGCGCGGCGAAATCCTGGGCTTCGTCGGCGCGTCCGGCACCGGCAAGTCGGTGCTCATGCGCACGATCCTGAAGCTGGTGCCGCGCAAGTCGGGCACGATCTCGATCCTCGGCCACGATTACGACACGCTCGATGCCAAGGAACGCGTCGAGATGGATACGCGGCTTGGCGTCCTCTTCCAGCACGGCGCGCTCTTCTCGGCGCTGACGGTGAAGGAGAATATCCAGCTGCCGATGCGCGAATATCTCGATCTTCCGCAGTCGATGATGGATGAATTCGCCAGGCTGAAGATCGAGCTGGTGGGCTTGCAGCCCGATGCGGCGGACAAGTTTCCCTCGGAACTGTCGGGCGGCATGATCAAGCGCGCGGCGCTGGCGCGTGCACTCGCGCTCGACCCGGACCTCGTCTTCCTCGACGAGCCGACATCCGGTCTCGACCCGATCGGTGCAGCTGAATTCGACGAGCTGATCGCACGTCTGCGCGATACGCTCGGCCTGACCGTCTACATGGTGACGCACGATCTCGATAGTCTGTTTTCGGTCTGCGACCGTATAGCGGTGCTGGGGCAGAAACGCGTCATGGTGACGGGCACGGTCGAAGATATGCTCGCCTTCGATGACGAATGGGTACAGGCCTATTTCCGGGGAAAAAGGGCAAGAACGATTGTGAAGCCTGCCGCAAGCGGGCATGGATGAAATTTGAAACGGGCTTCAACGCCCGATTGGCCGGACAATGGAAACCAAAGCGAACTATGCAATAGTCGGATTCTTCACGGTGGCAGTCGTCGCCGCGGCGTTTGCCTTCGTCTTCTGGATGTCACAATATGGGCGTCAGGGGCCGATGTCGGACCTGATCATCCGTATTCCCGGCTCTGCCAACGGCCTGTCCGTTGGCTCTGCGGTGCGGTTCAACGGTATTCAGATCGGATCGGTGAAAACGCTCGCAATCGATGCCACCGACCCCAACTATTCTGTCGCCTTCACCCAGGTCAACGCCGACGCCCCGATCTATGAATCGACCAAGGCCGTGCTCGGCATCCAGGGTCTGACGGGTGCTGCCTATATCGAGCTGTCCGGCGGCAAGCCCGGCGGCGTGAACCTCCTCGAAGAAGCTCGCAAGACAGGTCGTGCGCCGATGCTGCTGGCAGATCAGTCGAGCGTGACGAACCTTCTGGCAACCGCCGACAAGATCCTGAAACGCGCCGACGAGGCTGTCGCTCAGATCCAGACCTTCGCCAACGACTCGCGCGCGCCGCTGACGAACACGGTCAGGAACGCCGAGACCTTCAGCAAGGCGCTGGCCGACAATGCCGACGGCATCAACAAATTCCTCGCCAGCGTCGGCAAGCTGTCCGACACGGTCAACGGTCTCTCCGGCCGCCTCGATGGCACGCTGGCTTCTGTCGACTCGCTGATCAAGGCGGTGGATCCGAAGAAGATCGACAGCATCCTGGCCAATGCGAATACCGTAAGCGCGAATTTTGCCGCGAGCTCCGGCGAGATCAAGGTCTCGCTTGAGAAGTTCAACAAGGCCGCCGACAATATCGCAACGCTCGCAGCCTCCGCCAATTCCACGGTGGCAAAGGCTGACAAGCTGATCGCGGCCATCGATCCTGACAAGATCCAGGGATCGGTCGAGGATATCTCCCAGACGGTCGCCAATGCGCGGTCTGCCGTGCAGGATATCAAGTCCATCACCAACGATATCAACAACCGACGCCAGCAGATCGATCAGGCCATCAACGACGCCACCGAGCTTGCCTCCAAGTTGAACAAGGCTTCGAACCGCGTTGACGGCATTCTGGCCAAGGTGGACAACATGCTGGGCTCCGGCGACAGTTCGTCGTTGATGGCGCAGGCCAAGGAAACGCTGGCCGCCTACAAGGAGGTCGCCGTTACGATCAACGCGAGGATCGGCCCGATCGCCGACAATCTGTCGCGTTTCTCCTCGCAAGGCCTCGGCGGCATTCAGGCGCTGGTGGGCGACATGCGTCAGGCGGTCGATAATCTCAACCGCACGATCACCAATTTCGACAGCGATCCGCAGCGGCTGATTTTCGGCGGCGATCAGGTGAAGACGTTTGACGGACGCACCCGTCGCTGAAAGCAAGAGTGAGGTAGAGTTGTGCAGGCTTTGACGACAAGAAATCGGGCTACGAAATCCGCGACGGCTTTCATGATGGCTGCAACCCTGGCGCTGTCGGCCTGTGCGACCTCGGCGCCGAAGGATCTGTTCGGGCTGTCCGCAGTCTCGAGTGCGCCCGGGCCGGTACGCAAGGGCCGTCAGGTGCTGATCGCAAACCCGGTGGCAACCCAGATGCTCGACAGCCAGAATGTCGTGGTCCGCGTTTCCGGCCAAGAATATCAGTTCCTCGGCGACAGCCAATGGTCGGACCGGCTCCCGAAACTGGTGCAGTTGAAGCTGGCGCAGGCCTTCCAGAACTCCGGCAAGGTCGGCGGTGCCGGTCTTCCGGGCGAGGGACTTGCCATCGATGAGCAGATCCAGACGACGATCAACACATTCGAGATCTCCGCCTCGGAGAATATGGCGGTTGTCGACATCACGGCGCGGCTTCTGAACGACCGCAACGGTCAGGTGCGCGCCTCGAAGAACTTCCGCGCTGCCGTGCCGGTTTCCGGTTCCGGCAACAAGGCCTATATCGCGGCGCTCAACGCCGCCTTCGGTCAGGTTTCGGGCGCGCTGGTCGCCTGGGCGCTTGGAACGATGTGAGGCAAGGCTTTGCCGCCTTCGGCAGAACCCTGGCGGTTTCAGGTCCGCCCCTGTTCGAGGTAGCGCTCGAAAATTGCGACTGTTTCGTAGACGGCCCGATTTTCCGGGACGTTGCTGCGAATATTGTCCTGCAAATGCTTCAGGTTCGCCAGCACCTGCCTGGCTGCGTTGCCGGTGTCCTTCTTGAAGCTTGAAATCACCACGCCGACGCCCTTGTCGCGCACCCATTCCGGATTGGGCCGCTCCTGCGGCATCGTGTTGCTATTCTGCTCGACGATCACTGGCAGGCCCATATGGATCGCTTCCGCCACGCTGCCGGGACCGGGTTTGCCGATAAAGAAATCCGCAAGCCGCATATAGTCGGCGACATTGTTGACGAAGCCGACCGGGCGGCAGCCGGGACGGCCCTCCAGCGTCTTCAGAAGGGCTGCGTTGCGCCCGCACATCACGATCGATTCGATGCCAAGCGCGGTCTTGTCCAGCTGGTTCAGGATGTAGTTCGTCGCGCTTGAGGCGCCATTGCCCCCAAACATGATGAGGGCGACCGGGCCACTGTCGGAAAGCCCGAGGCTCTGGCGGGTCGGTGCGTCCGCCGGCGGCGGCGTGTAGAAGTTTTCCTTCAGGATCATGCCCGAAACGAGATGGATGTCGTGCGGCCTGTAGAACCCGGTCGCCACCGCCTGCCGATAGGCCATGTCCGTGCCGCAGATGACGATCTGGTCCTGATCCTCCATCCAGAAATGCGGCGGGCAATCCGCAAAGTCGGTGATGACGGTGGCATAGGGAACATTCGGCAACGCACGCCGGAGCGCGCCATAGAGAACCCAGTTGAAGTTCGGAATGACCGAAACGACGAGATCGGGGCGAGGGGTGGCCGGATCCTTCCAGCGCTTCGCCAGCAGCGGCTCGATCTCGGTGGCATAGCGGGCGATGAAGCGCTGCAGTACCGGCAGGATCGCGCCCATGCCGGTCGTCACCCCGCGTTTGAGCGCGCTGTTGTAGATGTCCTGCGCCTGCCATGGCTCGATGGCGCTCAGGCCGGGTGCCACGGGGCGCAGCAGCCTCTTCAGGGAGCCTGTGACCCGTCGTGTCAGCTTGTAGACGGGATCGATGGGCTCGAGAAGCGCTTGCAGATCGACGGGCGTCACCTGCCAGCCGGGCTTTTCCTTCTCGATCAGCCGCGTCAGCGCCGTCATGGCATTGCGATGTCCGCCGCCGGCGTCGAAATAGAAGATTTCCAGTCGGGCGTCAGGCATTCCGGGGAGAGGGGGCAAGGCGTCACCTTTTAGAGCGCAGTTCTGACGAAGCGCAGTTCCGAATGCGCCATTCCAACCGCGATTGCGGTCACGAGGCCCGAATATTACGATTGAAAGAAAGTTTTGTGACAATCTTGGGGCTTGGCGCGCCCCTGACGCGCTCTTGACAGGCGGTGGCGCAATCCCGACTTGCCCTGAGGCGCCAAGGGCTTTAAGAGACTGGCCTTCAACGATTTCCGCTGCTTTAATCGAGAGGCTGCTCATGAGCGCGACTGCTGGCTTTTTCACCAAGACCCTTGCTGAAACCGATCCGGATATTTTCGGCGCCATCGAGAAGGAACTCGGTCGTCAGCGTCACGAGATCGAACTGATCGCATCCGAAAACATCGTTTCCCGCGCCGTTCTGGAAGCGCAGGGCTCGATCATGACGAACAAGTATGCCGAAGGCTATCCGGGCAAGCGCTATTACGGCGGCTGCCAGTTCGTCGATATCGCCGAAGAACTGGCGATCGAACGCGCCAAGAAGCTCTTCGGCGTCAACTTCGCCAACGTCCAGCCGAACTCCGGTTCGCAGATGAACCAGGCCGTGTTCCTCGCGCTCTTGCAGCCGGGCGACACGTTCATGGGCCTCGACCTGAACTCGGGCGGTCACCTGACGCACGGCTCGCCGGTCAACATGTCCGGCAAGTGGTTTAACGTCGTTTCCTACGGCGTGCGTGAAGACGACCACCAGCTCGACATGGACGACGTCGCCGAAAAGGCCCGCAAGTTCAAGCCGAAGCTGATCATCGCGGGCGGCACGGCTTATTCCCGCATCTGGGACTGGAAGCGCTTCCGGGAGATCGCTGACGAAGTCGGCGCCTACCTCATGGTCGACATGGCCCACATCGCCGGCCTCGTTGCCGGTGGCCAGCATCCGTCGCCGTTCCCGCACTGCCATGTCGCCACCTCCACGACGCACAAGTCGCTCCGCGGCCCGCGCGGCGGCATGATCCTCACGAACGACGAGGATCTGGCGAAGAAGTTCAACTCGGCCGTCTTCCCCGGCCTGCAGGGCGGCCCGCTCATGCACGTCATCGCCGCCAAGGCCGTTGCCTTCGGCGAAGCGCTGCAGCCGGAGTTCAAGGACTATGCTGCACAGGTCGTCAAGAACGCCAAGGCGCTCGCCGAGACGCTGATCAGTCATAATCTCGACATCGTCTCCGGCGGCACCGACAACCACCTGATGCTCGTCGACCTGCGCAAGAAGAACGCGACCGGCAAGCGTGCGGAAGCGGGTCTCGGCCGCGCCTATATCACCTGCAACAAGAACGGCATCCCGTTCGACCCCGAAAAGCCCTTCGTCACCTCCGGCGTCCGTCTCGGCACGCCGGCCGGCACGACGCGCGGTTTCAAGGAAGCCGAATTCAAGGAAATCGGCAACCTGATCGTCGAAGTCCTCGACGGCCTGAAGGTCGCCAATTCCGACGAAGGCAATGCCACGGTCGAAGCCGGTGTGCGTTCCAAGGTGGTTGAACTGACGAACCGCTTCCCCATGTATCCCTACATGGCGTAATAGAATGGCTCCGCGCCTGATTCTGGCGCGGAGCCATTTCAATTTTCGAGGAGCCGCCCTATGCGATGCCCCTATTGCGGATCGCTGGACAGCCAGGTGAAGGACTCGCGGCCGGCGGAGGATTCCTCCGCCATTCGCCGCCGCCGTATCTGCCCCGATTGCGGCGGACGGTTCACGACATTCGAGCGCGTTCAGCTGCGCGAACTCATGGTCATCAAGAAGACCGGCCGCAAGGTTCCCTTCGACCGCGAGAAGCTGGTCCGCTCCTTCGAGATCGCGCTGCGCAAGCGCCCCGTCGATCGCGACCGCATCGAGCGTGCCGTCTCCGGCATCGTCCGCCGGCTTGAAAGCTCCGGCGACACCGAAATCCCATCTGAAGAAATCGGCCTGCAGGTGCTGGAATCGCTGAAGTCGCTCGATGACGTGGGCTTCATCCGCTACGCCTCGGTCTATCGCGACTTCACCCATATCGAGGATTTCACGCAGGTTCTCTCGGAGGTGAACGCCAAGATCGCACGCGATCCCGGGGACCATTGACGGATGTCTCAATGCCATTCCGCTGATGAGGAGTTCATGGCGGAGGCGATTGCCTTGGCCGCGACCCATATAGGCCAGACCGGCACAAATCCCTCCGTCGGCTGTGTGATCGTCCGCGACGGCGCGATTGTCGGGCGTGGCGTGACCGCCAGATCCGGTCGGCCCCATGCCGAACCGCAGGCGCTGGCCGAAGCCGGAGACCTGGCGCGGAGCGCAACCGCTTATGTCACGCTCGAACCCTGTTCCCATTTCGGCAAGACGCCCCCTTGCGTCAACGCGCTGATGGCCGCCGGCGTCGCCCGCGTAGTCGTCGCCGTCACCGATCCAGATCCGCGCGTCAGCGGCAACGGCATCCGCATGTTGCGTGAAGGCGGAGTGACGGTCGAAACCGGGCTGATGGAAGAGGCCGCCCGGCGCGGCCTCGCCGCCTATCTCACGCGGCAGATCGAGGGCAGGGCGCATGTCACCCTCAAGCTCGCGGTCTCCAGCGACGGCATGCTCGGACGACGCGGCGAAGGGCAGGTGCGCATCACCGGGGCGCAGTCGCGGGAGGCGGTCCAGCACCTGCGCGCCGAAAGTGACGCGATCCTCGTCGGCATCGGCACGGCGCTGGCCGACGACCCGGAGCTCACCTGCCGTCTGCCCGGGCTGGAGGAGCGCTCGCCGCTCCGGCTGGTGCTCGACCGCGCACTGCAATTGCCCTCGTCATCGAAGCTCGTCCAGAGCGCCCGGAAGGTGCCGGTGATGGCGGTAACGTCCAAGGATGAAACGGCGCGGGATGAGGCGTGGCAGGCCCGCCGCGCATCGCTGTCGCAGGCCGGCGTGGAGATTGTCGAGACCGATTCTCCTCTCGATCTGCTGCGCCAGCTCGCAGGCCGCGGATTGAGCTCTGTGATGGTGGAGGGCGGCGCCCGCGTCGCCGACGATTTCCTCAAGGCCGGACTTGTGGACCGGATCTGGCTGTTTGAAGGCCCGAACGCCGTGGGCGAAGCGGGGATCCCTTCGCCGCTGAAGCCGGCAGGTCCGCCCGACGGCTTTACCCTTGTCTCCAGCGAGGCGATCGGCGAGGATCGGCTGGAAATTTTTGAAAGGACGCAATGAGATGTTCACGGGTATCGTCACGGATGTCGGCAAGGTAGACAGGATCACGCCCCTTGCCGAAGGGATCAGGCTGCGGGTTGCCACCGCCTACGATCCGAAGACGATCGATATCGGCGCCTCGATTTCGCATTCCGGCGTCTGTCTCACTGTGGTGACATTGCCCGAAGCCGGCTCGAACGAGCGATGGTACGAGGTGGAAGCCTGGGAAGAAGCCCTGCGCCTGACAACCATCAGCAGCTGGAAGGAAGGCGCGCGCGTCAATCTGGAGCGAGCCCTCAAGATCGGCGACGAACTCGGCGGCCATATCGTCTCCGGGCATGTCGATGGCATGGCGGAGATCGTGGCGATCGAGCTCGAGGGCGATGCGACCCGCTTCCGGCTGCGCGTGCCCGAGGCGTTCGCACGGTTCGTTGCGCCGAAGGGCTCCGTTGCGCTCGACGGAACGTCTTTGACGGTCAACGCCGTCTCCGGCTGCGACTTCGACATCCTCCTGATCCGTCACACGCTCGAAGTCACCACCTGGGGTGAGCGAAAGGTCGGCGACAAGGTCAATTTCGAGATCGATACGATGGCGCGCTACGCCGCGCGCCTTGCCGAGTTCAAATAGGCCCTCAAAAACAAAAATCCCCCCGTGCTGGAGTCACGGGAGGATTTTGCGTCCTGTCCGGCGGGCGGGCCGGACAGGAGACGATTACATCGTGTAGAACACCAGGCTGCCGTCAGCGGCCTTCGTCGCGCCGGTGATTTCCTTGATTTCGATGTTCTGGCCGGTGATCTTGGAGGCAAGAGCCGGGTTGGCGCTGATGGCGGCACGGATGCCCTGAAGCTCGCTTGCCGAGGTGGTCGACTTGATATCGGCCGAAAGACCGGAGGACAGCTGAGCCTGCGAGACGATGGCAAAGTCCGAACCGTTCGAGGCGCGAATGGCCTCGTCGATGGCATTGTCACCAGCCGGCGGTGCCTGTTCGGTTACGGTGGCCGCAGCCGCCTTCTGCTTGTGCGGCTGAGCGTTTGCAGCACCGGCGACGCCGAAGGCGGTCGTGCCGGCCAGAAGAGCTGCGAAGGCAAGCGTACCGATATTCTTGAGCTTGGTATTCATGGTCGATCTCCATAATGCACTGGCGTTTCGCCGCCCGCTGCGGCGCTCGCCGGGACTGGTTCCGCGCTACACCTCCCCATGAGGCGCATTTGGACGTGAACCTGTCCGTGAAAGGCGATCTCTTTGTTTTCTGTCGCCTTTCATGCGTCGAAACTATGTCTCGATCGTGCCCCGTTCAACTTAAATGCCTGTAATTAAGTGGCTGAATATGTTAAACTTATTTCACCTTGATCAACACAATTCCGCCCCAATTCAGGGCGTTGCAGGCCGCGCGCGTGTTTCGCGCATAGCGGTAGTGCCAGCCCGGCTTGGGCGGTTCCGATCCTTGGGCTGAAGGGGGCAGGTCGAAAATTTCCCGAATTCGCTTGCCAAGAGAGGCGCGGCATGGTTTGACCGGCCATAATTCACCGAAATATTCAGATTGGATAGCCCCATGACCGAGGATATCACGCCTCATCTCCTCATCGTCGAGGCACGCTTTTACGACGATCTTTCCAACGCGCTTCTGGAAGGCGCGACGTCAGCGCTGAAAGAAGCAGGCGCGACGTTTGACGTGGTGACCGTTCCCGGTGCGCTGGAAATTCCGGCAGCCATCGCCATGGCGCTGGATGGCGGCGATTCGGGCGGGGTTGTCTATGACGGCTTCGTCGCGCTCGGCATCGTGATCCGCGGCGAGACCTATCATTTCGACGTCGTCTCGAACGAGTCTTCCCGTGCGCTCATGGACCTCGCTGTCAGCGAGTCCCTGCCGCTCGGCAACGGCATCCTGACGGTCGAGAACGATGAACAGGCCTGGGCGCGGGTTCGCAAGTCCGAACTCGACAAGGGCGGCTTTGCAGCGCGCGCGGCATTGACCATGATCGCGCTGAAGGAAAAATTCGGCGGTTGACCATGACGAACGACAGTTCCGCAAAATCCGTTAAACCGGCAAATCAGCGTGGCGCAGCGCGTCTGGCGGCCGTTCAGGCACTTTATCAGATGGATGTCGGCGGCTCCGGCGTGCTCGAAGTGGTCTCGGAATACGAGACCTACAGGCTCGGCCAGGAAATCGACGGCGACCAGTATCTCAAGGCCGATCCCTCGTGGTTCCGCTCGATCGTCTCCGGCGTCGTGCGCGATCAGCTGAAGCTCGATCCCATGATCACGAAGGCCCTGCAGGAAGGCTGGACGCTCTCGCGTCTCGACAGCACCGTGCGGGCCATTCTGCGTTCCGGCACGTTCGAATTGATCGAGCGCAAGGACGTACCGATCGCCGTCATCGTCAATGAGTATGTCGAGATTGCGCAGGCTTTCTTCGAAGAGGAAGAGCCGCGCCTCGTCAACGCGGTGCTCGATCGGATCGCCAAGCAGGTGAGGCCGAACTGAGGAAGCATTGACGGCAGCCGCTTTCTCGTCCGGAAATGCTTGAAGGCAGGCAAGGGGTCGGGAGGGGGCTGCATGGATGCCGCGGTTGACAGTCTGGAAAAAGCGCTTGCGTCCGCAAGGCGCAATGTCGCGATCCTGACGGTCGCGCAGGCGATTCAGGGTGCCGTTTCTCCCATCTCGATTTCGCTGGCGGCGCTGGCCGGCTATCAATTGCTGGCCACCGACAAGTCTCTGGCAACCGCGCCCGCCACGGGTTTCAACGTGGGCACCGCGGTGGGGGCGGCACTGATTGCCCTCGTATCGCGCTATGCGGGCCGCAAGATGAGTTTCATCCTCGGCGGCATAATCGCATCGACCGGCGCGTTGCTGGCTGCGACGGCGTTGATCAGGGGCAGCTTCTGGCTTTTCGCCGCAGCGCTTCTCCTGCTCGGCATGTCCGCCGGCTTCGTTCAGAAGTTCCGCTTTGCGGCCGCCGATGTCTCGCCTTCCTTCTACAAACCCAAGGCCATTTCCTGGATCCTCGTCGGCGGCGTCGTTTCAGCCGTCATTGGACCGCAGATCGTCATCTGGCTGCGCGACAGCCTGCCGGGCATTCCCTTCGCCGGCGCGTTCCTTGCCATCATTCCTCTGGCGCTCGCCAGCATCGCCGTCCTGACCATGCTGCGATTGCCGAATACCGGCCAGAAACACGCCGACAGCAAGCCGGCCAGGCCGCTGACGGAAATCATCGGCACCCAGCGCTTCATCACCGGCATGCTCTGCGGCATCGGCTCCTACGCGCTGATGACCTTCATGATGACGGGTGCGCCGCTCGCCATGGTCGTCGGCTGCGGCTACTCGCCCGAGGTCTCGACGCTGGGCATCCAGTGGCATGTGCTGGCGATGTTCGGCCCGAGCTTTTTCACGGGCCACCTGATCACCCGCTTGGGCGTCGAGAAGGTCGTTGCCACTGGTCTTGTCATCCTGATGGCCTGCGCCGTTGTGGCCGCGGCGGGCACGGCGATCTGGAATTTCTGGGGTTCGCTGATCCTTCTGGGCATCGGCTGGAATTTCGGCTTCATCGGCTCCACCGCCATTGTCGCCTCCAGCTATCGTCCGGAAGAGGCCGACAAGGTGCAGGGCTTCCATGATATCTTCCTGTTCACCGTGGTCGCGCTGGCCTCGCTCTCGTCGGGCAAGGTTTTCAACAGCGAGGGCTGGACGGTGATGGCCTATACGATTTGGCCCGTCTGCCTGATCTGCCTTGTCGCCCTCGCCATGCTGGTGCGCAAGACGCCGCCGCGGACCCGCGCCGAATAACCGCCCTTCACGGCATTCCCGGTTTCAGGGCAAAAGGTTTTCCGGGCGCTTGATCGACCTCAAGGCGGGTTTTCTCCAAGCTGCAAAATTAAGCGCGCGCTCATTCGGGCGGGCCTTGACGCATCCTGTCGCACCGCGCACTCTCGACGTGCAACAATGCGAGGGCGCGACGTTGGGAGGCGAAGCGCTGAAGGAGGAACTTGCGAATGACGATACTATTCGGCGTGATTGCATGTGGTTTGTTGTCTGTGGTCTATGCGATATGGGCCACCCAATCGGTTCTGGCTGCTGACCAGGGCAATGAAAGAATGCGCGAAATCGCGGGCTACATCCGCGAAGGGGCGCAAGCCTATCTGACACGGCAGTACAAGACGATCGCCATTGTGGGCGTCATTGTGTTCATTGCGGCCTGGTTGCTCCTGTCTGGGGCGGCCGCCATCGGGTTCCTCATCGGCGCGGTGCTTTCGGGCGCGGCCGGCTTCATCGGCATGCATGTGTCCGTGCGCGCCAATGTGCGCACCGCCCAGGCCTCGTCGAGAAGCCTTGCCGGCGGTCTCGACATCGCCTTCAAGTCGGGCGCCATCACCGGCATGCTGGTGGCCGGCCTCGCACTTCTCGGCGTCTCGGTCTATTACTACATCCTGACCGGCCCGATGCATTACGAGCCGGGCTCGCGCAACGTCATCGATGCGCTTGTCGCACTCGGCTTCGGAGCGTCGCTCATCTCCATCTTCGCGCGCCTCGGCGGCGGCATATTCACCAAGGGAGCAGACGTCGGCGGCGATCTCGTCGGCAAGGTCGAGGCCGGCATTCCGGAAGACGATCCGCGCAACCCGGCCACCATTGCCGACAACGTCGGCGACAATGTCGGCGACTGCGCCGGCATGGCGGCCGATCTCTTCGAGACCTATGCGGTCTCGGTCGTGGCAACCATGGTGCTCGCTGCGATCTTCTTTGCCGGAAGCCAGATGCTCGCCACCGCGATGATCTATCCGCTGGCTATCTGCGCCGGCTCGATCATCACCTCGATCGTCGGGACCTTCTTCGTGAAGCTCGGCTCCAGCAATTCGATCATGGGCGCTCTCTACAAGGGGCTGATCGTGACCGGCATTCTCTCGATCATCAGCCTCGGTGCAGCAACCTCGCTCACCATCGGCTGGGGCGAACTCGGCACCGTCAACGGCGTCGTGATCACGGGCAAGAACCTGTTCATCTCGGGCCTCGTCGGGCTTGTGGTGACAGCTTTGATCGTGGTCATAACCGAATACTATACCGGCACCAACAAGCGCCCGGTCAACTCGATCTCGCAGGCCTCCGTGACCGGTCACGGCACCAACGTGATCCAGGGCCTTGCGGTATCGCTGGAATCCACCGCGCTGCCGGCCATCGTCATCGTCGGCGGCATCATCGCCACCTACCAGCTTGGCGGCCTTTTCGGCACCGGCATCGCCGTCACCGCCATGCTCGGCCTTGCCGGCATGATCGTGGCGCTCGACGCCTTCGGGCCTGTCACTGACAATGCCGGCGGGATTGCTGAAATGTCCGAACTGCCGCCTGAGGTGCGCAAGGTGACGGACGCGCTCGATGCCGTCGGCAACACGACCAAGGCGGTCACCAAGGGCTATGCCATTGGGTCGGCCGGTCTCGGCGCGCTGGTTCTCTTCGCGGCCTATTCCAATGACCTGCAATATTTCGCAAGCCATGCGGACAAGTATCCCTACTTTGCCGATGTCGGGAAAATCTCGTTCGATCTCTCCAACCCTTACGTCGTGGCCGGCCTGATCTTCGGCGGTCTGATCCCCTATCTCTTCGGCGGGATTGCGATGACAGCCGTGGGGCGTGCCGCAGGCTCGATTGTCGAGGAGGTGCGCAGCCAGTTCAAGGCAAAGCCGGGCATTATGGCGGGAACTGAGAAGCCCGACTACGGACGCGCGGTCGACATCCTGACCAAGGCGGCCATCCGCGAGATGATCGTGCCCTCGCTTCTGCCGGTTCTGGCGCCGCTTGTGGTCTATTTCGGCGTCTTGCTGATTTCGGGCTCCAAGGCCTCGGCCTTTGCCGCGCTCGGCGCTTCGCTTCTCGGCGTGATCGTCAACGGCCTCTTCGTCGCCATCTCGATGACGTCGGGCGGTGGCGCATGGGACAATGCCAAGAAGTCCTTCGAAGACGGTTTCGTCGACAAGGATGGCGTTCGCCACCTCAAGGGGTCGGAAGCCCACAAGGCCTCCGTCACCGGCGACACGGTCGGCGATCCTTACAAGGATACGGCAGGTCCCGCCGTCAACCCGGCGATCAAGATCACCAATATCGTGGCGCTGCTGCTGCTCGCCGTGCTGGCCTGACAGATCCGAAACGAAAACGCCCGCGGACAATGCGCCGCGGGCGTTTTCTTGAGTTCCGTGTACCCGGTCTGTGTCCGGGCCGCTGGCGATCAGTATTTGTTGCCGCCGCCCAGCAGGCTCTTGGCGGCTGCTGCGCCCGATGCGCCGCCGGAGAGAATGCGCTGGAGGAAGGTGAGTTCCGTGCCGCCCGTCGGGGTCGTGCGCGAAATCATGTCGACAACCTTGCCATCCTGCATCGAATAGTTCGACAGCTTGGCCACCGTGCCGTTCTTGTCAAAATAAACAGCCAGTACGCTCTGCGAAACGAGCGTCGGCTTCATGAATTCGAACGTCCGCTCACGCTTCTGGGAGATGTAGTAGAAGACTTCACGATCGAAGGTCGCGGTTGCCGATGGTGTGCCGAGCGACAGCAAAACCTGCTCGCGGCTGGAACCGACCGGAACCAGCTTCAGCGTCTGCTCATCGGCGATGAAACCGTTGTTGATGACTTCCTTTGTGCCCATGCTCATGCAGCCGGACGTGATGATCGTGGTCGCAGCCATGGCTGCAAGCAGTGACGACCGCGCGATGTTGAGTTTTGACACGATAGCCAAAGTAATTCCTTTCCCGTGAAGCGCGGGGCAAATACGCGTTGCAATTCGTGCCTGCTTGGGTAAACCAGCTTTAGCGATGATGCAACATGGTCCGCGGCGGGACCGCGCTTCCAGCGTGGACAAATAATCAATACCGGGCTTTTTCATGATATTCGGGCTGTTCAGGAAAAAAAATAACAATCAAGCCATCGTCACCCGGCAATACGAGCATCTGACTCAGGCGGCGCGCCGGCCGCTTTTCTATTCCGACATGGGCGTTCCAGATACGGTGCTTGGCCGTTTCGAGATGCTGACCATCGTATTGATTCTCTACTTCCGCCGCACCGCCGGCTCTGATCGGAGCGGCCAGGAAATTGCGCAGGAGATCATCGATTACTTTTTCGAGGATATCGATCACTCGATCCGCGAACTGGGCGTGGGCGATACCGGCGTGCCGAAACGCGTGAAGAAGTTTGCCCGCATGTATTACGGCCGGCTGGAATCCTATGCGGGGGCGCTTGACCGGGGCGACGAAGAGGCGCTGCGCAACGCGCTCCGCCGCAACATCCGCCCCGACGAGGCCGATGCGCCTGATATGGCCGCGCTTGCGCACTATATGATGCACACAGAGACGGCGTTGAAGTCGATATCGGAAGATGAGATTGCGGTGGGGGCGCTCGCGATGCCTCAGCCGCAGCCAATTGGAAGGACATGACGATGCAGCCCATCAAAGAAAAAGAAGACGCGCCTTTCTCCTATAAGGTCAAGGTCGGGCATATTTCGGCAAACCCGGTCACGGTGAAGCTTTCGGCGGATCCTGCGGAGCTTGTCGGGCTCGCCAGGCTCTGGAAGGTCGAGGCCGTGAAGCGGCTCGACAGCGAGTTGCAGGTCGCGCGCTGGAAAAAGGACGGTGTGCGTATCCGCGGCCATGTGGAGGCGGACATTGTCCAGTCCTGCGTGGTGACGCTGGAGCCCGTCGAGACCGCCATTTCCGAAGAGATCGACCGGATCTATGTGCCTGAAGGATCGCGTCTTGCGCGTCTGGTTCTCGACGACCGTGGCGAAATGGTGCTCGATCCCGAAGGCGAGGATATTCCCGAACAGTTCAGCGGCGACACGATCGACGCGGGCGATGCGGTCTGCGAGGCGGTGGCGCTGGCGATCGATCCTTATCCGCGCAAACCGGGCGTGGAGTTCGCCGATCATGTCGAGTCCACGGAGGCGGATGACCGCAAGCCGTCGCCTTTCGCCGTCCTGAAGGACTGGAAAAAACCTGAATGATCTTGGCCGCCGCGCCAAATTTGCCTTTTTTCTATGTGCCTTGAGCCGCGGATCGGTGCGGACGGCGGAATTGATTTCCCCAACGCATGATACGCAGATTGAAGGTTCCGGAGCGTCTCTTGTGCATTGTGAAATATGCACGTCGCTCCGGCCGGTAGGCAAATCCGTTTGAAAATCCGCAATGGCAGTTGTACGCGGTTCGAAAACGGGTATTTTGACCGCAATTTCGCCGGCCCGCAGAAATGCGGAAGCGAACAGCAGGACAGGGTATCGCGTGGTAACAATTTCACTTGATGCAATGGGCGGCGACTTCGGTCCCAGCGTCGCCATTCCCGGAGCGGCGCGCGCGCTGGAGCGGCATCCGGACATGCGCTTCGCCATCTATGGCATCGAGGCCGACTGCCTTCCGATTCTGAACAAATATCCGGCGCTCAAGGCGAAGTCCGAGTTTCATGCCGTTGATATCGCCATCAGCATGGAAGAAAAGCCGAGCCAGGCCTTGCGCCGTGGCCGCTACAAATCCTCGATGTGGAAGGCCATTGAGGCCGTGAAGCTCAAGGAGGCCGATGTTGCGGTCTCCGCTGGAAATACCGGCGCGCTGATGGCGATGGCGCTGTTTTGCCTGCGCACCATGGCCAATATCGAACGTCCGGCGCTGGCCGGCATCTGGCCCACGCTGAAAGGTGAAAGCATCGTTCTCGACGTTGGCGCAACCATCGGTGCGGATGCCCAGCAGCTCGTCGATTTCGCCCTCATGGGCGGCGCGATGGCGCGCGCGCTCTTCGAGTTGAAGCGCCCCTCCGTCGGCCTGCTCAATGTGGGCGTCGAAGAGGTGAAGGGCCAGGAAGAGGTCAAGGAAGCGGGCCGCATCCTGCGCGAATCCAATTTCGAATCGATCCAGTACTCCGGCTTCGTCGAAGGCGACGATCTGGGCAAGGGAACGGTGGATGTCGTCGTCAGCGAGGGCTTTACCGGCAATATCGCGCTCAAGGCCGCCGAGGGCACGGCGCGGCAGCTGGCGACCTATCTCCGCACGGCCATGTCGCGTACGCTGCTTGCCAAGATCGGCTATCTGTTCGCCAAGAGCGCCTTCGACATGCTGCGTGACAAGATGGACCCGCGCAAGGTCAACGGGGCGGTGTTCCTGGGCCTCAACGGCATCGTGATCAAGAGCCATGGCGGCACCGATGCGGAAGGCTTCGCGGCGGCTGTTGAAGTGGGCTATGACATGGCCCGCAACAAATTGAACGAGAAGATCGAAAACGATCTGAAGAATTTTCATTCCAGGCGTCTTCCTGCAAAGGTCGATGCGGATGACGACGGGGTTTGACATTTATGATCCGTTCCGTGGTGAGAGGCTTTGGAGCCTCGCTGCCGGCTCGCGTGGTGACCAACCGCGAGCTCGAAGGCCAGGTTGAGACTTCTGACGAGTGGATCGTTCAGCGGACAGGGATTCGTCAGCGCTATATCGCAGGCGAGGGGGAGACGACTGCTTCGCTCGGCGCCGCCGCCGCGCAGGCCGCGCTCGACCGCGCCGGGCTGACGCCCGATGACATCGACCTCATCATTCTGGCAACCTCGACGCCGAACAACACCTTCCCGGCGACCGCAGTCGAAATCCAGCATCGTCTTGGCATGAACCATGGCGCTGCATTCGACATGCAGGCCGTGTGCACCGGTTTCGTTTACGCCATGGCTACCGCCGACGCCTATCTGCGCGGCGGATTGGCCAAGCGCGCCATCGTCATCGGCGCCGAAACGTTCTCGCGGCTGCTCGACTGGGAAGACCGGACGACCTGCGTTCTCTTCGGCGATGGCGCCGGCGCTGTCGTTCTGGAGGCCGTCGAAGGCAAGGGCGATATATCCGATCGCGGCATTCTGACCGCGCATCTGCGCTCCGACGGTTCGCACAAGGAAAAGCTCTTTGTGGATGGCGGACCTTCCACGACCGGCACGGTCGGGCATCTGCGCATGCAGGGCAGGGAAGTCTTCAAGCACGCCGTGGGCATGATCACCGACGTGATCGTTGCCGCCTTCGACGCCACGAAGCTTTCGATCGAAGATCTCGATTGGCTCGTGCCCCATCAGGCCAATATCCGCATCATCGAAGGCTCGGCCAAGAAGCTCGGCATTCCGATGGAAAAGGTCGTCGTCACGGTCGATCGGCATGGCAACACGTCGGCTGCTTCGATCCCGCTGGCGCTGGCGCAGGCGGCCGGCGACGGGCGGATCAAGGAAGGCGACCTCGTCCTGCTGGAAGCCATGGGCGGCGGGTTTACCTGGGGTTCGGTGCTCCTGCGCTGGTAGGACCGTCTCAGTTTGAAATCTAATTTTCTTTGCTTTTCAACGCTTGACCGTTAACGGCAAGGGAAATAGTCTCGTTTTGCTTGAGTTGCGCGATGCTGGCTGTGAGGAGTATGGGCAGGCGACGCGTTGCTTGAGAAACGTCTGAACGAGGCGCCCGTTCGTGGAGCCCGGATCAACAACAAGCTTTGATAAGAGCGGGGAAAATGACAGGGAAAACTGTGACACGCGCCGATCTTGCTGAGTCGGTCTTCCGCAAGGTGGGGCTATCGCGCGCTGAGTCTGCCGAGCTTGTCGAAACGATTATCGATGAAATCTGCAATGCGATCGTCCGCGGCGAGAGCGTCAAGCTGTCGTCCTTCGCCACCTTCCAGGTCCGCGACAAGAACGAGCGTATCGGCCGCAACCCCAAGACGGGTGAGGAAGTGCCGATTTCGCCGCGCCGCGTCATGACCTTCAAGGCGTCCAATGTGCTCAAGCAGCGTATCCTGAAGTCACATCAGCAGCGTAAGGCCAAGCAGAAGCCGGCCGCTCCGGCATCCTGATCACGCCGACGCAGGCAGGACAGGGCGGACGGTGTGGCCGTGATCGAGGCTTGCAGGAAGACTTAAGATGGAAAAGAGCCCAGACGCATTCCGGACGATCAGCGAGGTCGCAGACGATCTCGATCTTCCGCAGCATGTGCTGAGGTTCTGGGAAACGCGTTTCCCGCAGATCAAGCCGATGAAACGTGGCGGCGGTCGCCGCTACTATCGCCCGGAAGATGTCGATCTTCTCAAGGGCATCCGGCATCTTCTTTATGACCATGGCTACACGATCAAGGGCGTTCAGAAGCTCCTGAAATCGAACGGCAACAAATTCGTCATCGCCATCGGCGCCGGCGACATGGACGCCGTCGAGGCCCTGTCGCAGGCCGCGGCCGCGGAACAGGCTGCCGCGAAGGTCCAGCCGCCGTCTCTGGAAGAGGACCAGATCGTCGGCAAGGCCAAGCCGCCGTCGACGCGCCGCTTCTTCGGCTTTGGAGCCACGAATCAGGAGCCCGAAATGGATGCCGCCGGCGTCGGCAAGGAAGATCGCGCCTTGCTGCAGGAAGCGCTTTACGATCTTCTGGAATGCAAGCGGCTGCTGGATCAGGTTCGCTGACATCATTTAGCCGGGACCGGCGCTCTCTTCCTGCCGATTTATTCCGCCTGCCTCTTGCGCTTGCCATGCGACGCGGCTATGGAGTGCGTGCTTTCAATGAAGGCAGGTCGGAGCGTAGCGCAGCCCGGTAGCGCACTTGACTGGGGGTCAAGGGGTCGTGGGTTCGAATCCCGCCGCTCCGACCATTTATTCCCCTGAATTTCCAAAGATTTATCGAGTGCTCTTTAACGCAGGATAACGTTACGGTAGACGTTCATGGTCTGGTCGATCATGACGTCCAGGCTGTAGCGGTCGGCGCGTGTGGCCGCGCACTCGGCATAGCGCCGTGCCCGAACCGGATCCGCGAACTCGTTCATGGCGGCGGCCAATGGGCTTGTTTCATCGGAATTTTTGACCAGCCGGCCGTTTGCTCCGTCCTCGACCACGGTCGATGCGCCGCCAACCTCCGTGAGAACCATCGGTTTTGCAGCGGCAGCCGCTTCCAGCATCGCGTAGGCCATAGCCTCATAGCGGCTCGGCATCACCAGTGCGTCCATGGCCTGTATGGCTTCCGGTCCGGTGATGTCGGAGGTCAGGACGATCTTCCCGCTCATGCCGAGATCGTTGATCTGTCCGCGGGTCGCCGCCTCCAGTTCACCGAAGCCGATCATCAACAGCCGCGCGGACGGAAAACCCGCAGCGATGGCGGCAAAGGCGGAGACAAGCCGTTCGGGAGCCTTCTGCAAGGAGAGCCGGCCGATGAAGCCGAAGACGAAATTGTCGGCGGCAAAGCCAAGCTGGCGGCGCAGGGCGTCGCGTCGGTCGCCCGGGGGTGTCGCGACCCCGTTCACGACCGTTGCGAGCCTGCTCTCGGGGAGGTGCAGGGCGCGCAGCGCGTGGCGGTGCTCGTCCTTCGACACGCAGATGATCTTGTCCGACATCGCGCGGCCCAGTAAAGCCTCGACCGTTCCGAAGACCGCCTTGCCCGCAAGACCGAGTGTCGGATCCATGGTGCGGAAGGCATGTGGGGTGTAGATGCGGGGAATGTGCGGCAGACCGGGCATGGGCAGGCGAATGAGATAGCCGGCCTTGCTCGAATGCCCGTGGATGATATCGAAAGGCCCGCCCTTGCGGACGATGCGCCGGATCGCGAAAAGAGCTGACAGGTCGGTGGGGTGGGGTGCGCGCCGCATCGCAACGCTGTGCACGGCCTCCAGCCTCAGCGCCTGCAGCTCGGCAACGAAGCGCGGCTCGGCTCGCAGGGGCGAATAGACGGCCGTGACGCGGTGGCCGCGTGCCGCAAGCCCGGCGCAAAGGTCGATGAAATGCCGGCCCGACCCGCCACCGCTGGGCTCCAGAACCTGCAGGATGCGCAGGCGCCGATGGTCGTCACGCATGCGTTGCCACTGCGTCCGGCGCTTGCTCCGGGACCTTCTGCCTTTGGTAGTTCATTTCCAGCGCGCGACATGCCCAGATGATGCCGAGGATCAGGTAGAAGTGGCGCCAGTGGTCCGTATCGATGACGTTGCCGATGCCGACATGTCCAAGAAGCATGATCCAGGCGATCATCAGATAGGGCTGCCAGGGCCTGTTGCGCAAAAGAATGCGGAAGCCTGCCGCAATCGTCCAGGCCATCAGCGTGACGTAGCTGACAAAGCCGAGCCATCCGTAGCTGGTCAGCATCTTCAGCCAGATGTTGTGCTCGTCTTCAGGAAAGATCGTGCTGAACACCATGGGCCCGATCCCGAGCGGTTTTTCCATGGACATGAGGAAACCGAGCCGGTGCCGTTCGAAGCGGCCGAGATGGCCGCCGTCGTAGGACTGGACGAGCTGCGAGCGCGTCGAAAAGAGGTCCGCGACCTTCTGAAACTGAAGCGCAATCATCACGGCTGCAATCAGTAGTGCCGCCCCCGCAATCGCGATGATCAGGATTTTCAGCCGGAAGGCAGACGTACGTTCCTTCAACAGCATGATGAAGACCAGCGCCATGGCGGCGAAGATGTAAAGCCCCCAGGCCGCGCGCGAGAAAGACAGCAGTTCGCCAAGCGTGATGACCAGCAGCGCCAGAACCCGGATTGGCAGGTGATAGGTCTTCCCCGTGAGGATCCCGTGGATCAGATAGAGGGCGGGGCCGACGATGTAGGGTCCAAAAACGTTCGGGTCCTTGAAGGCACCCATGGCGCGGTCGTAGCGCGTGAAGACTTCCGAGCCCGGGAAGGCGTGGAAATAGCCGAGAATGCCCAGAAGCGACGTAATAACGGCAGCGGCGGTCCAGGCTTTGAACACCAGCCCCATCCGGTCGTACCGATCTTCAAAGATCGCCGCGTAGAAGATGGCCGTCAAAGCCAGGAATGCGCTCACGCCGAAATAGGACAAGCCTGTTTCCAGGTTCGCCATCTGCGTCAGCGACAGAAGGCAACCGGTCTCGACGGCGACGAGCAGAATGGCGAGCGGGCCGGTTCCGCGCGTTACCTTCAGTCCGAGAATGAACCAGATGCCGAGCAGCAGCGCGATGACGGCGTCCGTCGGCGCTGGTTCATGGATGACGAAACCGGTCAGGAAAACCCCAAGCGCCAGAGCGGACGAACCGATAAGCCGGAACGTCGCGATCTGCGGGCGAAAGGTCCCGCCTTGCATGGCGTCAAACGTGGTCAATAGGCGTTTTCCATATTCAGGAGACGAATGGGCGTCAGGAACAGGATCTTGAGATCGAGCCAGAGCGACCAGTTCTCGATATAGTAAAGATCGGCCGCGATACGGCCACGTATCTTGTCGTCGGTGTCGATCTCGCCGCGCCAGCCATTGATCTGGGCCCAGCCGGTGACGCCGGGCTTGACGCGATGGCGGGCGAAATAACTGTCCACAACCTCTGCATAGACGCGGTTCTTCGTTTGCGCCGTCACTGCATGCGGGCGCGGACCAACAAGCGACAGGCGTCCTTGCAGCACGTTGAACAACTGCGGCAATTCGTCAATGGATGTCTTGCGGATGAAACGGCCGACCGGCGTCACGCGCGGATCGTTCTTGGTCACGGCCTTGCGCGCCGTCGGATCGCTCATCTCGGCATACATCGAGCGGAACTTGTAGATCTCGACGATCTCGTTGTTGAAGCCGTGCCGCTGCTGCCGGAAAATGATCGGTCCCTTGGAGGTGAGTTTTACGGCAAGTGCGGCTCCCAGCATGATCGGCCACAGGAGTGCAATCGCAAGGAGCGAGAAAAAGATATCGAAGGCGCGCTTGGCCACCGAGTCCCAGTCGGCGATCGGCTTGTCGAAGACGTCAAGCATGGACACCTTGCCGATCCGTGAATAGGCGCGCGGGCGGAAACGCAGTTTGCTGGAATGCGCCGCGATGCGGATATCCAGAGGCAGGACCCAGAGCTTGCGCAGCAGGTCGAGGATGCGCGCTTCCGCGGAGAGGGGCAGGGCGATGATCAGGATGTCGATGCGCGCAGCGCGGGCGAATTCCACCAGCTCATCGAAAGTGCCGAGCTTGGGGTAGCCGGCGACAACCTCCGGCGAGCGGCGGTCGTCGCGATCGTCGAAAATCCCGCAGATCCGAATGTCGTTATCGCTGATGCTTTCCATCTCGCGGATCAGGTCGCGCGCCGGTGCGCCGCCGCCGATAATCACGGCGCGCCGCTCCATGAAGCCGTTGCGCGCCCAGCGGCGGATGGCGTGGGCGACAAGCATGCGCTCAAGCGTGACAATCGCTGTCATCGAGAGCACACCGATCATGCCGCTCGCCAGAAGTGCCATCGCGCTGCCGCCCCGAAAGATAACGATGAGACAGAAGAGCAATACTGCGCCTGCGAAGGCGCCGGTCACGCGCGGCAACCCGCGGCGCGGCGACCGCAAAATCGGGAAAAGATAGCCGTCGCAGACCTGGATGATGAGCGTCGCCAGAAAGCCCGCGAGCAGGGGAAGTATGATGATGCCGGGGATGCGGAGCGCATGCGCCTCAGGCGTGGCGGCATAAATGCCCAGACACGTGGCGGCGACCAGCAGGGCTTCGCCGATCCGGATCAGGCCGGCAACGATGCTGGGCTTGTTGCTATCGAGCGCGAACTGCTTGGCGATCTGGGCTGCATAGGGGTTCAGCGGCTTCGACAGGGCGGCCGATGGCGTCTCGGCCACGTGGTTCACGTCCGAAATCTGTTTGCGGATCTTGTCGATGTCGAAGTGATCGGAACGCTCGATCTGGTTCATGACTGCCACCCATCACCGGGATTTTCAAAAATCATAACACCACCATTGAAATTATTGTTTACGCGCTAATGCAACCGGCGGATTTTAACATGTATGGTCAACGGGCCGTTAATGACGGCCGCAAACTTCGTCTTGAATGGAATGGTAAAGTTCGATCATGCGCTGGCCCATGGCGCGGCTGGAAAATGTGCTTTCGAACGTATCCATGTCGGGCTGTGTCGTTTTGAACCAGTCGGGCTCCGTTGCGGCGCGCGCCATTACCTGGGCTAGGCTCTCCCAGTCGTCAGGCGGCGTGAGTGCCGGATTTCTGGCGCCCAAGGCCTCGGGAATGCCGCCAACACGCGTCGCGATGATGGGCTTTCCAGCGGCCACGGCTTCCAGAACGACATAGGGCATGGCCTCCGCTCGAGAGGGCACGACCAGCGTCCGCGCCATACGGAAAGCCTCGCGCTGCTTCATCGCCGGAAGCATGGTAATGCGCTTTCCCAGGCCCAGCTGCACCATCAGGTCGGCATACTTGTGCTGATCGGGTCCATCCCCGATCATCAGCGCCGACATCGGGTGGCCGACGATGCGTTCGGCCTCCGCGAAGGCGCGGATAAAAAGATCGCCGCCCTTCAGATCGCGCATCATGCCGATATATTCGAAGTCGCGGGGCTCCTCCACCAGACCCGGCGAAATGAACTCGGCACTATCGATGCCATTGTAGTTGACGACTGTTCTTCTTGCCGGGCGGCCGATCTTTTCCAGATAGGCGTTGCGTTCGAATTCGCAGACAAAGACGGTGGCGTCACCCATGCGCTCCAGAATGCGCTCCAGCATGAAGACCGTGGAGCCCGGAACGCCCGGCCGGAAATGCAGACTGCCGCCATGGGGGGAATAAATGCGGGCTACGCAATACCTGTTGACCCGCAACAATGAGCCGATGACCCGGGCAATCGCGCCACCTTTGGCGCCGTGCCCGTGCAAGACATCCGGCTGCAAACTCCTGATTTGTTGATAGCTCTTCATGAAAGCGCCAAAGTCGGATGGACTGATGGCGCGATTGATGGGAATGCGTGTCAGACCGAGAGCGAGATAGGGGCGAATCTGGTCGAAAAGCGCATCCTCGTAGGCGCCACCCGTTATGCTGTCGCAAACGATGCCAACCTCATGTCCCGCCCTGCTGTGCTCGACCGCAAGATCACGCACATGCCGGAATATCCCGCCGACAGGCGAGCGGAAACAATGAATGATGCGCATCTTGTCGGTCCTGACCATGCATCAGAACAGACGTTCACGGACATAGATCGTGTCGCCGGCAAGGATCGCATCGGTGATTGCCACGCGACCCGTTACGACCTGGCCGTTGATCTTGCGGCTGATATCCGCACCCGTCTGCAGCGCGCGCGGCGTGAAACCACCGGCCGCAGCAATAGCGCTCTGTACGGTCATGCCGGGTGCGTAGGAATATTGTCCCGGCTGCCCGACTTCACCCATCAGATAGATCGGGCGATAGCGATCGACTTCGACGGTGACATCCGGGTCGCGGAGATAGCCTTTGCGCAGCTGGCTCGCTATGGCGACCTCAAGCTCCTTGAGCGTCTTGCCGCGCGCCATCACAGAGCCGATCAGCGGGAAGGCGAGATAGCCGGACTGATCGACATTGTAGGTGTTGGTGAGGCTGGGCTGATCGAAAACGGTGATGCGAAGGCGATCACCCGAATCGAGCCTGTAGGGAGCTGAAAGGGATTGAATGAAAATGCCGGAGGCGGGCGGTGTCGTGCTGCATGCAGCCAGCGGAACCGCCAGAGCCAGGGATGTGAAGATGAATTTGCGTCTATTGAGGTCGAGAGGCATCCCGGGGATAGCTCCGATAAGATTGAGGTTGCAAATCTTATCGGTCGATTAGGGTTAATACCGGGTAAACCGGAGGCATTGCCTTCGCGTTTTTTCTCAATCCTAAGTGCAGGTACGGGATGGGCTGCTGATTGCGGAAAAATCCCCGATTAACGAAAGAGTTACCATACCCGTTTACGCTTCGGCGCAATTGATACATCTATGGAGTGTGATATGTCGGGCGCGAAGCCAGGTCAGGACGTGGATATTGATCTCGGTCGATTGTTCCGGGCCCTGTGGGAACGGCGGCTGAGATTGGCTGCCGTCACGGCCGGCGTTGCGGTTGTGGCATTCATTGGCACACGCATGGTTGCGCCCGAATACAAGGGTGAGGCGCAGGTTCTGATCGAGCTGCGGACGCCTGACTTTTCCGAACGCACCCAGCCAGCCAACACCAATGCGGACCCTATCCTCGATGATCTCGGCATCGCCAGTCAGGTTCAGGTGCTGCAATCGACCGACCTGATCAAGCAGGTCGCGAAGGACCTCAAGCTGTCGGAGCGACAGGAATTCGATCCCGCCGTCAATACGTCGTTCTTCAAGCGCCTCCTGATTTCCTTCGGTATTGTCAAGAATCCTCTCGACGTTTCGCCCGAGGAGCGGGTGTTGAAGACCTTCCGCGAGAAGCTGCAGGTCTATCAGGTCGACAAATCCCGCGTCATCGGCGTCAATTTCACCTCCGAAGATCCCAAGCTCGCAGCAGCGATCCCCAACAAGATCGCGGCGGTCTATCTCGCCATGCAGAGCGGTGCGAAGCTGGACACCGATTCGGAGGCCGCGCGCTGGCTTGAGCCTGAAATTGCGTCGCTGCGCGAGAAGGTGAGCGAGGCTGAAAAGAAGGTCGCTGATTATCGCGCCTCGACGGACCTTCTGCGCACCGGCCAGGATCAGACCTTTGCCGCGCAGCAGCTGAACAATGTCTCGACGGAGCTTGCTCGCGTTCAGGCCGAGTTCGGCAACGCCAACGCGCGGGCCGAAGCCGTTCGGCAGGCGCTGAAGTCCGGCGGTCCGGTCGATACAATTTCCGATGTGATCGCTTCGCCGACCATTCAGCAGTTGAAAACGCAGGAAGCGCAGATCCAGAATCAGATCGCCGATCTGTCCATGACGCTGCTTGATGGCCATCCGCGCCTCAAGGGACTGCGCGCCCAGCTCGCCGGTGTTCGCGAACAGATCAATGTCGAGACCCGCAAGATTCTCAAGAGCCTGGAAAACGAGGCGGAAGTCGCCAAGCTTCGGCAGAGCCAGCTTATGGCGCAGCTGAACAAGGCCAAGTCCGCCTCCTCGAAGGCCGACGAACAGCAGGTCGGCCTGAATGCGCTCGAGCGCGAAGCCGCAGCGCAGCGTGACCTTCTGCAGACCTATCTCGCGCGCTACCGCGAGGCATCTTCGCGCGCCGGCAAGAATGCCGCACCCGCCGATGCACGCATCATTTCGAGCGCCATCGTTCCGACGGAAATCTACTTCCCGAAGGTTGTGCCGATCGTCTCCGTCGCCGCCTTTGCCGCATTCCTGCTGAGTGCCGCTTTCATCATGCTCGCCGAGCTTTTCAGCGGCCGCGCCTGGAAGACGATCGATCCCGCCTATGCGCCGGAGGCTGAAGCCTCGTTTGCCGATCATCGGCAGCCTGAGGCGCGCCCGGCGCGTCTGCTGCGGTCCTTCCGCTCGCGGCGGGTTAAGGCAAGGCAGGTCGAAAACGCCACACCGGCCCTGCCGGCGACGTCCGTCGTCGCAACAGCGGCCGTTGCCGCAGCGTCCGCAGAAGCGCTCCGGGATGAAGCGGCCACCGCCGAAACCTCCGCAACTGCAACGCTGCATGATGAGCACCACACCGGGACGAACGAGGTTGAGGCAGAGCCGCTGGCAAACGCCGAAACGGCGCACAGCGAAACCGCCGCGGGCGAACCGTCCGCACAGGAAGCTGTCAAGCCACAGCATTCGGAAGCCCCCGCCGAGGCTCTCTCGGAAAAGCCGGTCGAGGAGATGCCTGCCTTTGCAAGCCGCATCATGGCCCGTCTGGAGCAGGCCCGCACAGGCGCTGCAGAAGATGGCCAGCAGGGCCAGCCCTCAACTGAACATCCTGCATCGCCCGTCGAGCCGGCCGAACCGGTCGAGGCCGCTGCAGAAGCCGCCATTGACGGATATGATGGTGCGGCAATTCCCTCGCTCGATGAAGAGGCCGACGGCAACGATTTTTCCGTCGCCTCGGTTGCACGCTACCTCGCGACCTCCGACAAGCGCATCGTCGCCTGCATATCTCCGACCGGTGACGATGGCTCGACAGCCTCCGTTGAGCTGGTGCGCCGGATATCCGGCCTCGGCTTCCGCGCCATCATCATCGACATGACGGGTTCCGCGCTTCCCTCGCGCCTCATGGGCGACAGCGCCAATCTCCAGGGGATTACGGATATCCTCGCAGGCAAGTCATCGATTGCCAGCTGCATCCATGGCGACAAATATTCGGAGGCGCATTTCATTCCGCATGGCACGGCCGATCCGGCGCGGGCGATGCGCGGCGCGGACCGTCTGACCATGATTGTCGGTGCTTTGAGCGAAGCCTACGAAAAGGTACTGATCGAATGTGGTCCGATCGACGGCCGCAGCGCCGAACGCCTGACCCGCAACGACAACGCGGAAATCGTGCTGTCCATGCCGGGCGCCAGCGAGGAGAAGATCGCCCGCATTCTCGCGTCCTTCGAAGCCACGGGTCGCGATGAGGTGATCCTTATGAGCAACAATCCGTTGCCGCCGGCCGGGAATGGCGACAGCCAGGTCGCCTGAAGGTCAATCAGTCTCTGACGACGGGGCGGGCGAGCTTTGCTTGTCCGCCCTGAGTTTTTGGATCAGCGCATAAAGCGGCCGGTTACGCTTGATGGCTGCCTTCAGGCGCGTTGCCGCCGAGATCGCGAATGCGCCGACGCGGCCGCGCAGGCTGACAGGAACCAGTACATCATAGTGCTGCGTCTCCACCGGGCACCAGTTCTTCTTGTAAAGCTGGTAGCCGATGCCGAAATCGAAAAGGGCCACCCGGCTCTCGCAGGCTTGTTCGATCATGAGATAGAAGAGAAATTCGCCGGGGCTTGCGCCGCGTACGCTATCGCTTTCGACCGACCCGAACTGGCAGATGATGTGATCGCCCTTGCGCGACAGGCCGGCAATGGCGGCAATCGTCCGCTTTTCGTCGTTCAGCCTCAACGCATGCAGGCTGAGCGCGACATTGGGCGCCTCCTGCGCCGAAAGGGCGGCGTCGCGGAAAAAGCTTCTGGTCGCCTCATCGCGAAACGGGTTCGGCAGGTGCATCGCCTGCAGTCTCTCGGCCTTTTGCCGGAAGAACAGCGACAGAAGCGCGTCCTTTTCCTCCGGTGTTTGCGCCACGATATGCTCGTAGCCGCCGGCCTCCTCGAATTGGCGGATCGATCTGCGGTAGAGCTTGCGTTTCCGCTTGGCGTGAACCTGCTCCAGCGTCTTGTCCATCGTGGCCCGGATCGGCAGCTGATAGGCCTTGTTCTGATTCTCGATCGCGCCGGCAAGGAGCCAGGGAACGGAGACACCGCGCCAGCTTTGGGGCATGTTGGTGAACTGGATGAGGTCAGCGCGGCCAGCCAGCTGTCGCCGAATCGCGGCGAAAATCGCCTTCAGGTCCGCCGCGCTGAGGCTGAGCGCAAAGCTTTCATTGAAGAGCCCGGTATTGAGATTGGAGTGGCGCGCGCCGATGAAGCGGGCGATCCGGCCAAGATCGGTCGACAGGATTTCCAGAGGCAGAATGAAGACGGTGCGCCCACGCACGCGGCCTACCACGATGGCGAGCTCCGGGTTCATGTTCTTCGCCCAGGCTCTGCACCAGGCAAGCGAATGGTGCAGCGAAACGTGACGGCCAGCCTCCAGCATGGACCATTCGCGTTCGACCGGTTCGAAGCTGTGATAGACGCAGATATCCGGCGCGAGGCGCGCTTTGGATGCCGCAACTTCCATCGTGATGGCATTCATGCGCGTCGGGGCGTCCTTGTTCGCGGTCGGGCAGGGAAGGCGTCGGAATGGGCTCGAAACACGTCGCCCTCCTGCTCTTCTCGGCAGTTCAGTCGATGATGCAGGGCCGCCACCAAGGATTGGTTTATTTTGAAACCGCTGCGGGTGGATTTTCCGTATTGGGTTAGCGCAGTCTTAACGACGTCCGTCGTCGACCGGCCGCTCCATCCATTTGATGATGGCCATGGCCGGCGGAACCCAGAGAAGACCGCCAACGGCAAAAAAGATGAGGTGAGACCACCACGGCGCATCTGCAAATCGCACCGAGGCAACCGAAAGAACGATGACGATATAGACGCCGATGAAGACGATCAACGCGATCATGCCGATCAGTTTTCTCAGTCTCAGGGGCATCTGCTTCCTCGTTTCAAGCGTTCCTCCCACACGGAGCGACGGCAGGCTTGGAGAACCGGCGTCCATGCGACCCTTTGGCGCTTGTAATGCACCGCCTTTACAGGCAAATCAACTCTGGTTTCATAAAGGTGATGATCGATGGCGCATGTCACGGCGATACGACAGGAAACGATGAAATCCGGGAGAGACGACCGGCGGCCGTTGCGGATTTGGCTGGGCCTCGTCGTCCTGGCTCTTTTCGCGCTGGTCATGGTCGGCGGCGCAACACGGCTCACCCAGTCTGGCCTTTCAATCACCGAATGGAAACCGATCCATGGCGTCGTTCCGCCGCTGAACGAGCAACAGTGGCAGGAAGAGTTCGACCTCTACAAGCGCATCCCGCAATATCAGAAGATGAATTCGGACATGACGCTGGAGGGCTTCAAGAACATCTACTGGTGGGAATGGGCGCACCGGCTGCTTGCCCGCTCCATCGGCATCCTGTTCTTCCTGCCGTTTCTCTATTTCCTGGCGAAGGGCAAAATCGAGAAGCGCCTGCGCCTGCCGCTGCTGGGCATCTTCCTTCTCGGTGGCCTTCAGGGGGCGATCGGCTGGTGGATGGTCGCTTCCGGACTCACGGAGCTGACCAGCGTGAGTCAATACCGGCTGGCCGTGCATCTGGTCATGGCCTGTCTGATCTTCTCGTCGACGATCTGGATCATGCGCGGCCTGACCCCGCATTCCTCTGACGAGGCACCAGGGGGAGGGGCGCTCTTCGCGGGCGTGATCGCGTTCCTGGCGCTCTTCCAGATCTATCTCGGCGCGCTTGTCGCCGGTCTCCATGCGGGCATGAGCTACAATACCTGGCCGCTGATGGATGGCGCACTCGTCCCCGGCGATCTCTTCATCCAGAAGCCGTGGTGGATCAACCTCTTCGAAAATCCGAAGACGGTGCAGTTCGTCCATCGCTGCGGCGCCTATGTGCTTTTTGCCGCGGCATTGATCCAGGCCATCTGGCTCTTCCGCGTTGCGCGGGGTTCTACCCATTGCCGGCGCGGGATCGTTTTCCTCCTGCTGGTCACCATACAGGCCGGCCTTGGCATCGCAACCCTTCTGACCCAGGTTGATCTGCATGCGGCACTCACCCATCAGATCGGCGCGCTGATCGTGCTTGGCTTCGCCATCGCCCATTGGCGCGGCTTTGTGGGGGAATATCCTCGAGAGATTCCAGCGAAAGTCTAAAAGGGTTTTGCGTCCAGAGTTGCGTAAAGACGAGACGATAGAGCGTATTAGCGCTTCCTTTGAAGCTTGGAACGTTTCCCGACGCGGCAAGCAACGCAAGTGTATCCTTCTGAAAAACGCTGATCGCGTGACGGTTGTATCGGGCTGTGCTATGGGAAGGCCATGAGCCTGATCCGAAACGAACGCACAAAACTCCTCGCCAACGCGCTGGACCGCGCATCCACTGCCTGTGCAGCTGCGGGATTTATCGCGCCGGCTGTCGCGGCATCCGTCGGAAGTGCGAGCGTTCACGTTTCGATGCTTGCGATATTCGCGACGATCGCTTGGCTTTTTGCTGCTGTCGCATTACATTTCGGAGCTAGACACGTTCTAGGAAGGTTGCAATCATGAGCGACACTATCGTGTTCTATCTCTATATATTGCCTTTTTTGATCGCAGCTTTGGGATGGGGCATCGTTTTATTGAACGATTGGAATGATCGTCGCCATCGCCGAATGCACCCGGGCGAATAAACGCCCGGGTCCTCAAATGGGCTTGGCGTGCGGCTCAGCCCCAGCGGTATCCCGAATAGGGCTTCTCCAGCACGATCCCCTGGAAGACCTGATGACCCGGTTCGCCATTACCGGCGCCGGCTGCGACCATGACCGGCAGGAAATGCTCCGGCGTCGGGAAGTGGCAGGCGCGGGCGTCGGGATTGTCCCACCAGTGCGCGAGGCGCTTGTCGCGTTCGGCCGTGTCTGCAGTTTCCAGTGTTTCCTTCAGCCAGCCGTCGAATGCCTTTGCCTGAGCGACATGACCGGGCTCGGTCGAGCCGAACCCCCGCATGTTGTGGTAGGAGAGACCGCTGCCGACGATCAGAATGCCCTCGTCACGAAGCGGTGCCAGTGCACGGCCCAGCGCAATATGGAAAGCCGGGTCGAGATCTTTCCGGATCGACATCTGGATGACGGGGATTTCGGCCTCGGGAAAGGCCACCATCAGCGGCACGAAAGTGCCGTGGTCATAGCCGCGCACCGAATCCGTTTCTGTTGGAATGCCCGCATCGGCCAGAACCTTGCGCACATGTTCCGCAATGTCCGGCGCGCCCGGGGCCGGGTACTTGATCTCATAGGTATGCGGCGGGAAGCCGTAATAGTCGTAATACATGCCGGGCTTTTCGGCCGTCGAAATGGTGACGGTGCCGACATCATCCCAATGCGCCGTGATGGCGAGAATGGCCTTCGGCTTTTCCGGAAGCTCGCCCTGAACCGATTCGAGAAACGCCCGAAGATCGGCCCAATTGCCGAAGCGTGTGTTTCCGTCCATCACGTGCCAGGGGCCACCGCCATGGGGAATGAAATATACCGGCTGCTTCTGAGACATCGTAGCACCTCTCAAGCAATTCCAGCGAAAGTGGAAAACGGTTTCGCGTCAGGAATTGCGTTAAAAAATCAGCGGTCGGGCGTAATCGGCCACTGCCGAATACGCCTGACCCCTCTGTTGAGATCAATATAGGGATTTCGATTGTCTTCGCTACGGAGATTTATTGGATGGATCGTTCGAAGATTGCGTACAATCTTCATTCGGGGCGATGGCAGACCGCCTCGATATTATGGCCATCCGGATCAAGCACGAAGGCGCCGTAGTAGTTCGGGTGATAATGCGCGCGAATGCCGGGCGGCCCATTGTCCGTCGCGCCGGCCTTGATGGCTGCCTCATAAAAGGCGTTCACAGAGGCACGATCATTCGCCGTGAAGGCGACGTGCAGCCGGCCCTGAAGCGCGCCACCAATGCCGATCCAGAAGGACGGTTTGCCACCGACGCCATAGCCGGCGCCTTCATAGGTGCCGCCGGTCTGCTCCGCCGTCACGTCCATGCAGCGGGCTGCCCCGAGCGTCGGCATGACGGCGTCATAAAAGGCCTTCGACGTCGCGAAGTCGGACACGGATATTCCCATATGATCGATCATCGAGGCGCCCCTCCCAAGATGCCTATTCCGCCGCGATCAGGCCGCGAGCATCAGATCCATGTTCTGCACGGCGGCACCCGAGGCGCCTTTGCCAAGATTGTCGAGCAGCGCCACGAGGTTGACATGCGGCTGGCCTGGCGTTCCGAAAACAAAGAGCTTCATCGTGTCCTTGCCGGCGAGCTCGACCGCATCGACGCGCGGCAGCTTGGAGGAGACCTCAAGCGGAACGACCTCAACGATCGACTGGCCGGCATAGTGTTCGACGAGAACCTTGTGGATCGTCTCGACCGTCTGGCCGCCCTTCAGGTCTTCGAGGAACAGCGGAACCTGCACGATCATGCCCTGTGGGAAACGTCCAACGGAGGGCGAGAACAGCGGCGGGCGGTCAAGCAGGCCATGAACCTTCATTTCCGGCACATGCTTGTGCTTCAGCGTCAGGCCATAGACGAAGTTTGGCGAGGCGATGTGATCTTCGCGCGAAGCGTCTTCCATCTGCGCGATCATCGCCTTGCCGCCGCCGGTATAACCGGAAACAGCGTTCACGCTGACCGGATAGCCGTCGGGAAGGATGCCCGCAGCGCGCAGCGGACGGATGAGCCCGATGGCGCCCGTCGGATAGCAGCCGGGATTGGAGACATGCCGCGCCGTCTTGATCTTGTCGGCCTGCGCCTTGTCCATTTCGGCAAAGCCATAGGCCCAGGCCGGATCGACGCGGAAGGCGGTCGAGGCATCGAGAAGCCGCACGCTGTTATTGCCCTCGGTCATCTTCGCAGCCTCAATGGAGGCATCGTCGGGCAGGCAGAGGATTGCGATGTCTGCCGAGTTCAGCATGTCCTCGCGCATCGCGGCATTGCGCCGCTCGGCTTCCGGAATGGAGAGCATCTGAAGATCGCGGCGCTCGGCCAGACGCTGGCGGATCTGCAAGCCCGTCGTGCCGTGTTCGCCATCAATGAAGATCTTCGGTGCCATCTTGTCCGTCCTGCGCTTGAAGAAACCGTTGCGGCGCAATAGCACCGCGTCGGCCTGATATATAGCGCCTTCTACAGGGCGACAATGGCGCTCATGTGAATGGATGCATGGCGAATGAGAATGATTGCGGCTACCGGTGGTCGCCGTCGTTGTCGCGTACCATGGTTGAGAGCGCCTCCCACATGTCGGCGCCAGCTTCGAAGACCGAGACATTGGCCTTGTAGGCTGTGGTCGTTTCGATCATGTCCACGGCTTCCTGCGCCAGATCGACATTGGAACTGTCAGGCGAAGTGCCCGTGCCCGACTTTGCCGTCGAAGCAGTGACCCCGCCGCCCGCATTGCTCTTCGTGCTTGTCACCAGCCGGTCATAGCCGGGCGTGAGCGCATTCGCCACGTTGTTCGCGGTCGAGGCGGCGCGCTGCTGCTGTGCGAGCATGCCCGAAAGAGCGGTGTTCATGGCGGCGGAAATGGAACTCATGGCTGACATCCGGAGCTTTGATCCGTATCATGATAGCCAATCTCCGTAAGCAAATACTGAAGCCGATACGAGGCATTTGAGCGAAGCCGGCGTCTCAGTCTGCCCTGCTGAACCCGTAAGCGCGCTCGACCCGGGCGATCCGCATTTCGTATGTTCGATACCAGTCCTGCCGCCCGAGCTTCTGTGCGACGAGATGATCGACATTGCGCTTCCAGGCCCGGATTGAGTCTTCATCCTTCCAGTACGAGTTCGTAATCCCGAACCCATCCGCGCCACGCGCGCTCTCCACGCCGAGAAAACCCGGCTGCTCATGCGCCAGGCGCTCCATGGCATCCGCCATCTCGCCATAGCCACGATCGCCTTCGGTGCGCTGCGAGGAGAAGCAGACCACATAATAGGGCGGCTCGGGAAGCTGGGCGTGATTGGTCATCCGCTCTCGCCGGTCACTTGAGGAAAGCATCGGCCGCCGCGCGTTGCTGCGGCGAGGGCATGACGCCCAGATAGGTCAGCATCTCGTCGCGCAGTTCGGGCTCGCTGCGCAGCCGCTCGTATGGAACGACGAGATAGCCGTAGTTGTTTTCATGCAGCCACGTATAGGTCATGCCATAGACCAGCCGCGCGCCGGCCTCGCCATAGGACTGGGCCCAGTTGCGCCGCGCGCGGGTCGCCTCGATCTTCTCGAAGGGGCGACTCACGACGACGATGCGGCAGTCCGGCTCGATCTTCATGATGACCGGCAGCATGAAGGATTGCAGCGCGTGCTTGAGCACAATGAAGCGGTGCCCCGCTTCTGCGGCCTTCTGCCGCTGCTTGGCGATCCAGCCTGCGAAGAAGGGCTCGAAGGCGCTCGCCCGCGGTGTCGGCTGCAGCGTGTCTTCATCAATGCAAAGGCCGAGCACCTGCTTGTATTCGGCCGGCTCATAGGCATTCGGCGTGCGCTCGTCGACGGTGTGAACATGCGGTGGGCAGGAATAGGCCCCGCATTTGTCGAGATAGCCAGCCACCGATGTGGAGCCCGAACTCCAGGAAGCCAGAACGAGGATGATCTTGACGTCTTCCGCCTGCACGCGTGCGAATCTCCATGGGTACTCATGAGAATTTCGCAGTTGAACCTTTCGTCAGGCCATTCCCGCACAAAGAAAAGGCATAACAAAAAAAGGGCCGCCCTGGGGCAGCCCTTTCGAAAGTCGAATGTTTGAAAGCGATTAGCGCTTGGAGAACTGGAACGAACGGCGGGCCTTGGCCTTACCGTACTTCTTACGTTCAACAACGCGGCTGTCGCGCGTCAGGAAGCCGCCCTTCTTCAGAACCGCGCGCAGGCCCGGTTCGAAGTAGGTGAGCGCCTTAGAGATGCCGTGACGAACGGCACCGGCCTGACCGGAAAGACCACCGCCAGCAACCGTGGCGACGATGTCGATCTGGCCGCCGCGGGCAGCAGCAACGAGCGGCTGCTGCAGGATCATCTGCAGAACCGGACGTGCGAAATAGGCGCTGTAGTCCTTGCCGTTGACGATGATCTTGCCGGAGCCGGCCTTGACCCATACGCGAGCAACAGCGTCCTTACGCTTGCCGGTGGCATAGGAGCGGCCCTGAGCATCGACCTTGCGGACGTGTGCCGGAGCAGCAGCAGCCTCGGAAGAGCCTGCGAGGGACTTGAGAGCAGAAAGGTCAGCCATGATCAGGCGCTCCTGGTGTTCTTGGAATTCAGCGCGGCAACGTCAAGCGTGACGGGCTGCTGTGCTTCGTGCGGATGGTTGGTGCCGGCGTAAACGCGCAGGTTCTTCATCTGGCGACGGCCGAGCGGGCCGCGCGGGATCATGCGCTCAACTGCCTTCTCGATGACGCGTTCCGGGAACTTGCCTTCGATGATCTGGCGAGCCGTACGCTCCTTGATGCCGCCCGGGTAGCCGGTGTGCCAGTAGTACTTCTTGTCGGTGTACTTCTTGCCGGTCAGGACTGCCTTTTCGGCATTGATGACGATGACGTTGTCGCCGTCGTCAACATGGGGGGTATAGGTGGCCTTGGTCTTGCCGCGGAGGTGCATGGCAATGATGGTGGCGAGGCGGCCGACGACAAGCCCTTCGGCGTCGATCAGGATCCACTTCTTCTCCACCTCGGCAGGCTTCTGCATGAAGGTAGACATATCGGGTCTCTTTCGTTCGATCTCCGGAAACCGGAGCGTTTCTTGTTGCTTGAATTGGCAGCAAGCCACCAATAATGAAAGCGGCCCCATTCGGGACCGCGTTTCTGTGCGGGCTTATATCTGTGGGCGGAGGAGGCGTCAACACGGGTTAATCTGAGGAGTGAAAAAATAAATAAATAAAATCAATTGGTTAAATATAAGGTATTATATTACCACATAATTGGTCTGATTTCCCGCTGAATTGCTGACTATTTTGTTCAATTTCAAAGGGCGTAGCAGCCGCATTTTTCATCCAGGTCTGCCGCCCGACGCAGGCCTTTCAAATACAGAATATATTCGAGACGTCAGGTTCAAGAACGGGACTTGATCCGTTAGGAGTTTCTGGCGTTACAGGCGGATATTGGGAGAGTTTTCGTGCCTAGTTCAATCTGGAAGACCTTTCTCATCAGCCTGACGCTCGTCTTCGCGATGAGTTCTGCAGGCCGTGCGGCGCAGCTCTTTACAGGGCGATGGCACAATTCCGAAGGGCAGCCTGTGTCGATTGGAGTTGTCCAAGACGGTGAGACGGTTGCGCTCTTTAGTGAGGCTGGCTGGGCAATGTTATTGCTCGCCCCGGATTCCGGCGGAATGCTGGCGTCAGGCCAAGGCAAATGGAGCTTCAACGATAGCTCGTCCGCCACGGTAGACGTCACAATCGGATATCGCGACGACCGCCTGTATCTCTCCATTGTGTCAAAGGATGAGAGTGGTCACTCCGCGTATAAGATTATTCTGGATCGGATCGAACTGAGGCTTCCCAACCGAAGGATTTGAAGGCTTCTGGACTAACCCCGATTGTGTTCCAGGTTCTGTCTACTTTCCGGGCTGCGAATAGGTCGCCGTGGCGTGCGCGATGAGTTCGCGGGTGTCCACGCGTTCGATGGCGATTTCGATCACCGACAGTCTCTTGCCGATCTTCAGCACGCGGCCCACGCCGTCGAGCGGGACCGGATCGGGGCGGCTGAGGAAGTTGATATTCATGTTCGCCGTCACCGCCATGGCGACCGGACCGATATGGGCGAGCAGCGTGACATAGGCGCCGACATCGGCGAGCGCGAACATGGCCGGTCCGCTCACCGTGCCGCCGGGGCGCAGATGCATTTCGTTCGGCGTGAACCGCAGGGTCGCGGTGCCGGAAGCCACGTTGATGACCTCGAAGATGCGCCCCTGGCTGTGCACCTGCGGGAATTCCCGCTCCAGAAATTCGTTGATCTGCTCGGCCGTCAGCACGGGTGTCATTGCGGTCTCCTCCGGTTTATAACAGAAATGCATAAGCGATTTTTGTTCAACTATAAACAATTATATCCGGAGGAACCCTATGGCAGACGTCGTATCCCTGAAAGCCGATGGCGCTCCGAGCCCGCTGATCATCGAGGAGGCAGACGGGATCTTGCGGCTGACGCTGAATTCGCCGCCGGCCAACGCGCTCTCCATTGCGATGATGGAAACGTTGAAGGCGGAGATCCTTCGGGCAGGGGCCGACAAGGCGGTCCGCGTGATCATCCTCGCCGCACGCGGCAAGGTCTTCTGCGCCGGCCATGACCTGAAGGAAATGACTGCGCATCGCGCCGATGCCGACCGGGGCCGGGCCTTCTTCGAGAAGACCTTCGCACTTTGCGCCGACCTCATGCTGACGATCACCCATTGCCCGAAGCCGGTCATCGCCGAAATCGAGGGACTGGCAACGGCCGCCGGTTGCCAGCTCGTCGCGACCTGTGACCTCGCCATCTGCACCGACAAGGCCACCTTCTGCACGCCGGGCGTCAATATCGGTCTGTTCTGCTCGACGCCGATGGTCGCGGTTTCGCGCGCCGCGCATCGCAAGCAGGCGATGGAAATGCTGCTGACGGGCGAGACGATCGACGCCAGCAACGCCAAGGATTTCGGCCTCGTCAACCGCATCGTGCCGAAGGAATATCTGCGCCAGGTCGTCGACAAATATGCCGCCGTCATCGCCTCCAAATCGCCGCTGACGCTCAAGATCGGCAAGGAAGCCTTCTACCGCCAGATCGATATGCCGCTGGAGGAGGCCTATGCCTATACCGGCCGCGTGATGACGGAAAACATGCTGGCCCGCGATGCGGAGGAGGGCATCGGCGCCTTCCTCGACAAGCGTCACCCGGAATGGACCGGCGAATAAATCGCCACCATCTTCGCGGCCATCTCGGCCACCATCTCACGCAGCTCCTGTGGCTCGAGCACTTCGATCTCGGGCCCCAGCCGCAGGAATTCGGTCGCCGCCTGCCGCGTCGAGCCGGTGGGGACGGTCGCCTCACGCCAGCCGTCGGGGCCCGGCTCGCCCATCTCCATCCGACGGTTCGCATAGCCGCTGTTGAAATAGGGCAGCATCTGCGCGCCCCATTTCGACAGCCGGACACGGGCGACATTCGGATGCATCTCCGCATCCAGCCGCTCGGTGCTTTCGCCCCAGTGGGCGGCCAGATCGAAATCGCGCGGCGGCTCGAAGGTCTCGTCTGTAACGATCAGGTCGAGGATGCGGGCGATGCGATAGTTGAGCATGGCATCCCTGGAGCGTGCGACAAGATACCAGGCGCCGCCTTTCAGCACGAGACCAAGCGGCTGCGTCTCGATCGTCTTTTCCTTGCGCCAGGTCTGATAGCGCATGCGGATAACCTTGTGATTCCACACCGCATCCGTAATCGCTTCCAGATGCGCCGGCTGCTCGCCTTCGCCAAACCACGCCACCGTGTCGAGATGAAACCGGCTGCGCATGGCCGACGCACTCTTGCGCAGGTCTTCGGGCAGGGCGACCGCCAGTTTCTTCTCCGCACTCGCCATCACCGCGCCGAGCCCGAGATCGGCGGCGGGGCCGGGGAGGCCGCTCAGGAACAGCGCCTCCGCCTCCTTGGTCGAAAGCCCGTTCAGCCGCACGCGATAGCCATCGAGCAGCCGATAGCCGCCGTCCGGCCCGCGCTCGCTATAGACCGGAATGCCGGCCAGCGAGAGCTGGTCGATGTCGCGATAGATCGTGCGCAGCGACACACCGTTTTCCTCGCTGAGTTCGGTGGCCGTCACGAGTCCACGCGCCTGCAGCGTTGTGAGGATGTTGATGAGGCGGCTGGCGCGCATGGTTCAGGGCTTCCGATTTTTTGTCATCATGCGCCGACTAATATGACATATTCTGACAGGTATGGGGCGCTAGCCTGACATGATCGTCAATCAAGCGAGGAGAGAGACACCATGACAAGCACCGACCGCGTCACGCTTCACTACATGCCGCAAACCCGCGCCGCCGGCACGCGCATCATTCTGGAAGAACTCGGCGCGCCCTATGACCTGCATGTCATGAATATGAAGGCGGGAGAAAACCGCGAGCCCGGCTATCTGTCGATCAATCCGCTCGGCAAGGTGCCGGCCATCGAGCATCGCGGCAAGCTGGTGACGGAACAGATCGCGATTGCGATTTATCTCGGCGATCTCTTCCCGCAGGCTGGTCTGACGCCGGCCGTGGACGTTCCTGATCGTGGCCCCTATCTGCGCTGGCTCGTCTATTATGCCGCCTGCTTCGAGCCGGCGCTCATGGACAAGTTCCGCAATGTCGATCCCGGCCCGATCACGCAGTCGGTCTATGGAAGCTATGATCTGATGCTCGACACGCTGGAGGGTGCGCTGTCCAACGGACCTTATATTCTGGGCGACCGCCTCAGCCTCGCCGATATCCAGTGGGGCGTAGCGCTTCGATGGACAATGATGTTCGGCATCGTGCCCGAGCGCCCGCGCTTCGTCGAATATCGTGATAGCCTCATCGCGCGTCCGGCCTTCGCCAAGGTCTGGAACGAGGATGCCGTGTTGGCGGAGCAGCATGCGGCCGAGGCGCGGGCCTGACGTGACACAGACGAACAGGGCAGCGGACGATGGCGATCTGCCCGCCGTCGTTCTGCCGTCTTGCAAGATGAGACTCTTCGCTCTATGGTTCACGCATGTGAACAGAAGGAGAACGAATTGTCTCTTGATCCGCGTATTTCCCTCATCACCCTCGGGGTGGAGGATGTTGAGCGCTCGACGGAGTTCTACGAGCGGCTGGGCTGGAAGAAGAGTTCGGCGTCTCAGGATGCCATCACCTTCATCCAGTTGAAGGGGACCGTGCTCGCCCTGTTTTCGCGCGCCTCGCTGGCAGAGGATGCGCATGTGGAGAATACTCCGAAAGGTTTTTCCGGCGTCACGCTCGCCCACAATGTGTCCAGCGAAACCGGTGTGGATGCCGTCTACAAGTTCGCACTGTCCTGCGGCGCCACGCAGGTCAAGCCGCCGGAGAAAGTCTTCTGGGGTGGCTATTCAGGCTATTTCGCCGATCCCGACGGCCATCTTTGGGAAGTCGCCTACAATCCCTTTGTGCAGCAAGACGCGTCTGGCCATCTGGTCCTGGCGGATTGAGCTTAAGGGCGGCAGAAGACGGAAAAGATATCATCGCAGGGGTCCGGTTCATCGATGCAATGCAGAACCGGGCACTGGCCGTTTGCCGAGGGGATGGTGACCTCTTCGGGAACCTGATGCGGGCCGCAATAGGCGCCGCTGCGAACATAGCGGTCATAAAGCGGCAGGTTCGCGACACGCTTGGAAGGGTAACGGAAAATCGCGGCCTTTTCGCGCGCTAGAATCCCTTGAATGCGTTCGCAGCGCATTCCGGTCGAATTATAGCGTGAGATCGCGCCGGCCTCTCCGGCGGCCAGCGATGCGGCAAGGGCGGCGGTCGCGGCAAGCATGAACTTTATCATGGGGCGGCCCTTTCAAAGACAGTCTCGAATTTCGATATGAACGAAATGAGGCGCCAAAGTGTTCCTGAAGCGTGACAGAAACTCCACCGTCAGAGGCAGACATGACCCACGATCATTATCCCGATACGCTCATCCGTGACATCCTGACCTCGACAAGGACCATTGCGCTTGTCGGCGCGTCGCCCAAGCCGGAACGCCCGAGTTATCGCGTGATGGCGACGCTTCTGAAGCATGGCTACACGGTGATCCCGGTCAATCCCGGTCAGGCGGGCAAGGATATTCACGGCCAGACTGTGGTCGCCCGGCTTTCCGATATCGATGTTCCCGTCGACATGATCGACGTCTTTCGTGCACCCGCGGAGATGGACAGCGTGGTGGATGACGTTTTCAGCATGAAAACGCTTCCGAAATATATCTGGGGCCAGCTCGGTGTGCGCAACGACGCGGCTGCCGCGCGCGCTGAGGAGAGGGGCGTGACGGTCATTATGGACAGGTGTCCGGCGATCGAGATCCCCCGGCTTGGTCTGTGAAAGGGGCAGCCCCTGAAAACGGCCGTCTGACGATCAATCTGTCTGGAATTCGGGATGCGCGCGCAGCTCGCTCATCGTTTCATGGTTGGGGCAGAAATGCGTATAGTTCTCGCGCATCGTCCCCGCATTGAGTTCTGAGCGGCATCGCGCCTTGTCCTCGCAAAGCGCGCATGAGGCCTGCAGGCCGCGATAAAGGCCGGGCTCGTCGTAATGAACGGCGTCCGGATCGATATTCAGCGCGCGCATCAGATATTCCATGTCATCTGCGGCGGCGGCACCATTCCGGATGACGGCCAGCAGCATCTGGGTGTTGACGCCGACATCGGTTGCGAGTTCGGATAACCCATGTTCACCCAGCGCAGAAAGCTCGCCGAGTTCGCGCGCGATCTCCTGACGCTCCTGCCACCATGTCCGAACACGGCCCCGCAGACTGTGAAAAACATTGTATTCCTGCTTGGCCATGGTGTGCGGCATAGGCGTCTCCCCGGGATTTTCATTCGGACATGATCCCAGATGCGGAACTGTCCCGCCTTGATCCTGATCAAGATCAGGCATGTTGAACGAGGCGCGGCCGCTCCATTTCAGCAGGGCCGCCCCGACTTGCTGTCGCTTTCCAATTCTGCCGGCTGTTTTAGACAATAAATCCTCGCGACGCGTGAAATGACCTGCTACCCGTTACGCATCGGTTTCAAGAAACGTCTCTTTGGGAGGATCAAGCATGACCGTCACCACTCCGGGATTTTCCACGCTTGCCGTTCACGCCGGGGCCAAACCTGACCCGACCACGGGCGCGCGCACCACACCGATCTACCAGACGACCAGCTTTGTCTTTAACGATGCGGATCATGCCGCAGCGCTCTTCGGGCTGCAGCAGTTCGGCAATATTTACACCCGCATCATGAACCCGACCCAGGCGGTTCTGGAAGAAAAGGTAGCGGCCCTTGAAGGTGGTACCGCGGCACTTGCGACGGCGTCCGGCCATGCCGCGCAGCTTCTGATCTTCCATACGATCATGCAGCCGGGCAAGAATTTCGTCGCGGCCAAGCGCCTCTATGGCGGCTCGATCAACCAGTTCGGCCATGCTTTCAAGAGCTTCGGCTGGCAGGTGCGCTGGGCCGATCCCTTCGATCTCGCCGAACTCGAGCGCCAGATTGATGCCGATACCCGTGCCGTCTTCATCGAAAGCCTTGCCAACCCGGGCGGCACCTTTGTCGATATCGCCGCGATCGCCGAAGTCGCTCACAGGCACGGCCTGCCGCTCATCGTCGACAACACGATGGCGACGCCTTACCTCGTGCGCCCGCTGGAACATGGGGCAGACATCGTCGTGCATTCGCTCACCAAGTTCATGGGCGGCCACGGCAACTCCATGGGTGGTATCCTCGTTGATGGCGGCACGTTTGACTGGTCGAAATCCGGCAACTATCCGATGCTCTCCGAGCCGCGCCCGGAATATAACGGCATGATCCTCCATCAGGTCTTCGGCAATTTCGCCTTCGCGATCGCCGCCCGCGTTCTCGGCCTCCGCGATTTCGGCCCGTCGATCTCGCCCTTCAACGCCTTCCAGCTTCTGACCGGCATCGAGACGCTGCCGCTGCGCATGCAGCGCCATTGCGAAAACGCCCTGCAGGTCGCAAGCTGGCTGAAGGCCCATGAGAAGGTCAGCTGGGTCTCCTATTCCGGCCTGCCGGACGACCCGAACAATGCGCTGCAGAAGCGCTACGCGCCGAAGGGCGCCGGCGCGGTCTTCACCTTCGGCCTGAAGGGTGGTTATGCCGCCGGCAAGACCTTTGTGGAAGGCCTCAAGCTCTTCTCGCATCTCGCCAATATCGGCGACACGCGTTCGCTCGTCATCCACCCGGCTTCGACCACGCACAAGCAGCTGACGGAAGCCCAGCAGATTGCCGCCGGCGCGGGTCCCGATGTCGTTCGCTTGTCGATCGGCATCGAGGACGTCGCCGACATCGTCGCCGACCTCGAACAGTCGCTGGCGGCTGTGTGAAACCACGAAGTCGCCGGAGAGTGACATGACGAAAGCCTATAAGTTCGACCTTTCGACAATCGAGCCGGAGCAGGGCGCACCCACGCCCGACCGGCTCATCTCCGGCGATCCGCGCTTCATGACCTGGAATTTCGAAGAGGCTGACGGCGGCATTTATGCCGGCGTCTGGCAGGCAACGCCCGGGAAGTGGCGCGTCGTCTATGAGGAGTGGGAATATTTCCACATTCTCGAGGGTCATTCGATCCTGACGCAAGAGGGCGGCGAAGCGGTGCATCTCAAGGCCGGCGACAGCATGATCGTTCGCCCAGGCTTCAACGGAACATGGGAAGTCGTCGAGACGACCCGCAAGGACTACGTCATCCGCCTTTAGGCCCCGGCCAGGCCGCGAAATGCCGCGGCTTGCATTCGTTAAATTGCAGGTATATACCCGCATCATGACTCATTCGTGTTACTGCATCGCGTTGCGCAAACTCTCCCGTCGTCTGACCGCTGTCTACGACGAGGCGTTTGCGCCGTTGGGCATCACGGTGTCGCAGTTCAGCCAGTTGCGCCATATCCGGCACAAGCAACCGGTCTCGCTGACGGAACTGGGCGCGCTTCAGGATCTGGATCGTTCGACGGTCGGACGCAACACGAAAGTCCTGCATCGGATGGGCCTCGTGTCCATGGCGGCATCCGAAGAGGATCAGCGTGAAACCGTGCTGTCCTTGACTGACGAGGGCAGGGCGCTCCTGAAGCAGGCAACGCCGATCTGGAATGACGTGCAGGCCCGCATCGAGACCAAGCTCGAAGCTGCGGAATTCGATCGCCTCCTCGGGGCGCTTGGGGACTTGTAATTTTTGCGCAGATGCGGGCATATACCCGCATAACAGGAGAGACGAGATGTCAAAGCGCGCGGCTGCATTTCTGGCGGCAAGAGGCATACACTATGGTTGGCTGGTCATCGGCATCACCTTCCTGACCATGCTGGCCACGGCCGGTGCGATGGGCTCCGCCGGCGTTCTGATCCGCCCGCTGAGCGCCGAATTCGGCTGGACGACGGAACAAATCTCCGCCGCCATGGCGATCCGCCTCGTTCTCTTCGGCCTGCTCGGGCCGTTTGCCGCGGTCTTCATGAACCAGTTCGGCATCCGCGCGGTCGTCGCGACCGCCGCCGGTCTGATTTCGCTCGGCATTCTGTGTTCGCTCTTCATGACGCAGCTCTGGCAGCTTATGCTCTTCTGGGGCCTTTTTGTCGGCATTGGCACGGGCCTTACGGCACTGGTTCTCGGCGCGACGGTCGCCACGCGCTGGTTCGAGGCACGCCGCGGCCTCGTCGTCGGTCTCATGACCGTGAGCAATGCGACGGGGCAGCTTATCTTCCTGCCGGTTCTCGCAAGCCTCACCGAGCATTACGGCTGGCGCACCGCGCTCTCCCTCATGGTGATCGTGCTGGCGCTTTCCATCGTGCTGATGCTCACCTTCATGCGCAACTATCCGGCGGATGTCGGCCTGGCTCCCTTCGGCGGCAAGGCGATCGAACCGCCGCCCGCCCGGGCGGCCTCCTTTGGCGAATTGATCATGTCGCCGCTCGTGGTCCTCAAGGGCGCCATCGGCAAGCCGGTCTTCTGGGCACTGTTCTTCTCGTTCTTCGTCTGCGGCCTCAGCACCAACGGGCTCGTGCAGACGCACTGGATCTCGATCTGCGGCGATTTCGGTATTCTGCCGGTTGCGGCTGCCGGACTGCTGGCAACCATCGGCATTTTCGATTTCATCGGCACGCTGGGCGCCGGCTGGCTCTCCGACCGTTTCGACAATCGCTGGCTGCTCTTCTGGTTCTATGGCCTGCGCGGCCTGTCGCTGATCGCGCTCTCCATGTCCGGCTTCGACTATGTCACGCTGTCGCTCTTTGCCGTCTTCTACGGTCTCGACTGGGTTGCGACCGTCCCGCCGACGGTCAAGCTGACGGTGGCGAATTTCGGTCGCCAGCAGGCCAACATCGTGTTCGGCTGGGTTTTTGCCGCCCACCAGATTGGCGCGGCCACGGCCACCTTCGGCGCGGGCTTTATCCGCACCGACTATGCGACCTTCATGCCGGCCGTCTATATCGCCGGCTTTGCCTGCCTGATTGCGGCGCTCGTGGTTCTCGGCATCAATCGCGGCCGCAAGCCGGGAACGCTATCGAGTCAGCCCGCCTGATACGCTTGCGCATTGGAACAAGCTAATAAACAAAACGTTTCTCCCTGGACCTATACCGGGGAGAAACACAACATGGCTGATGTCACAAAGCTGTTTTCGAAATTCGCAACAAAGACCTCGAAACTTGCCGGCAAGCCAGCGACATTCGTTCTTGCGGTGACGCTGGTCGTTGCTTGGGCGGTCACAGGACCGCTCTTCGGTTTCTCGGATGTGTGGCAGCTCGTTATCAACACCTCGACAACGATCATCACATTTCTCATGATCTTCGTTCTTCAAAACTCCCAGAATCGCGACAGCGAAGCGATTCAGGCAAAGCTCGATGAGCTGATTCTTGTCGGGGCAGCCCATAATCGCCTTATCGGCGCGGAAAAGCTGGATGAGCATGAGCTCGACAAGCTCAAGAAGGAGATCGAGGCGCAGGCCGAAGAGATTGGCGAAGAACCTGAGGAACTTGCTGAAAAGATCGGCCTGCGCCGCTAGCCGCAAAGGCTCAGCGCAGCAGAATGCTGAGTACCGGCGCGAAGAGCACGTTCACCAACCCGACCAGAACCATGACGAGGCTGGCAATCGAGCCTTCTTCGTTGCCGATCTGATTGGCGCGCGCAACGCCTGCACCGTGCGCGCCCATGCCGAAGAGCGCGCCCCGTGCCATCGCGGATTTGAGCGGCAGGACATTCATCAGAAGATCGCCCAAAGCAGCGCCCAGGACGCCGGTGACGACCACGAAGATGGCCGTCAGATCCGGGACGCCGCCGATATCCTTGGAAACGGTCATGGCAAAGGGTGTGCTGAACGAACGCGCCATGAGGCTGAGCCGCAGGGTGCCGTCAATGCTCAGCAGACTTGCAAGTCCCCAGGCGGAGATCATGGCCGTGGTGCTGCCGACGACGACGCCGAAAGCGAGCGCCGGCCAATAGCGTCGGATCGTGGCGCGTTGCTCGTAGATCGGCACGGCAAAGGCGACCGTCGCCGGCCCAAGCATGGCAACCAGCCAATGCGTGACGTGAATATACTGCGTGTAGCTCTGCTTCAGGACCAGCGCGAGCGCGATCAGAACCACCGGAGCGATCAGCAGCGGCGACAGCCAGGGGCTCGGCCAGCGCCGATAGACCTGACGTGCCGCGAGATAGACACCGATCGTGGCGGCAGGCCAGAACATGCTGGCCAGAATGGTTTCAATGAGCGCGGGCATGGCTTTCTCCAAACCGCATCATCAGGCGGTAGCTGACATCGACGGCAAGCGCCGTCACGATCATGACCGTGGCCGCGCCGACCAGAATCACGGCAAAAATCTTCAGGCCGAGCAGGCCGAGGAATTCGCGGTGGTCGAGGACGGCCAGAACCGCCGGAATGAAGAAAAGCAGCATTTCAGCCAGAAGAAATTTCGCGCCGCTGCGCAGGCTGACAATGTTGATGCGGCCGGTTGCAAGCAGAGCCAGAACGAAAAACAGCCCGATGACGCTGCCCGGAACCGGAAGATTGAAAAGATGGACGACGGCTTCGCCGGCCTGCCAGATGAGAATGAGCAGGGCGATCTGCATCACGGCGCTGACATGCATCATCCGGCGGACGGAGAGTGTGATCTGGCGCGTTGTCATCGGGGTGGCTCCTTGTTTCGTGCTGGAAATATATGTTGCACTGCGATATGAGTAAAATGAATTGATGTCATAAAGATAAGTCTTTATTGGAATAGATATGGATCTGCGAGTGCTGCGCATCTTCACCGAGGTCATCCGGCAGGGCGGCTTTTCACAGGCCGGCAAGACGGTCTTCCTCACCCAATCGGCCATCAGTAAGTCCGTGCGGCAACTGGAGGAGGAACTCGGCTTTCCGCTCATCGACAGGTCGGGCCCCAAGCCGGCGCTCACGGATGCGGGGCGGGTGGCCTTTCGCCACGCCCAGACCATGCTCACCCAGCGCGAGGACCTTCTGACGGAGCTTTCGGAACTGAAGGGATTGAAGCGCGGCGCCCTGCGCCTTGGTCTGCCGCCTATCGGCAGCGATATCCTGTTTGCGCCGATCTTCGCGGAATATCGCAGCCGCCACCCGGACATCGAAATTCAACTGGTCGAGCATGGCAGCCGGCGGCTGGAGGAAATGGTGCTGGCAGGCGAAGTTGATCTCGGCGCGTCACTGCTGCCCGTCCCGGGTGCGCTCGACTGGCAGGAGGTCACGCGCGAGCCGCTTCACGTCCTCATCGCCGAAAACCATCCACTGGCCGGACGGCGTGAAATTGCGCTGGCGGAATTGAAGGAGATGCCGCTCATCTTCTTCGACAGCGGCTTTGCGCTCAATCCCATCATCCTGGAGGGCTGTCGCGAGGCGGGGTTCGAACCGGCCATTGCGGCGCGCAGCGGCCAGATCAATTTCATCGTCGAACTGGTCGGCGCGGGCCTCGGCGTCGGCTTCTTGCCGCGCCTGATCGCAGACCTGCGCGTACGCCCGGGCGTGGTCCACATTCCCGTTCATTCGCCCGCAATGAACTGGCATATGGCTTGGGTTTGGCGTCGTGGCGGCTATCTTTCCTTTGCCGCCAAGGCCTGGCTGGATCTCGCGCGCGAGATCACCATGCCCGACGCGTCACCATGAAAGCCGCAAGGTTTCCAGACCGTGGAAGTGATAGACATCCTTGACCTGCGGCTCTTCTGCAAGGCGTAAGCCGGGAAGCCGGTCGAAGAGGATGGGCAGAACTGTGTTCATCTCCAGCCGCGCCAGCGGCGCGCCGATGCAGAAATGGATGCCCGCCCCGAAGGAGAGGTTCTGGCCCTCGTCGCGTTCCGGCTTGAAGCTCAGCGGCTCGCGAAACTTCGCGGGGTCGAGATTGGCAGCGGCGAGAATCAGTCCGATCTTCTCGCCCTTTCTGAAACTCAGCCCCTGTACTTCGACATCCTCCAGCGCCCAGCGCTCGAAGATATGCACCGGCGCCGAGATGCGGAAGCATTCCTCCACCAGCCGCTCGGTCGCGGTCTCGTCACGTGTCAGCGACTTCGGGTCGAGCCCGCTCTGCAGAATGATGTTCACCGCATTGCCGATCTGGTGGACGGTCGCCTCATGGCCGGCATTCAGCAGCACGATGGTCGTGGACACCAGCTCCTCTTCGGTCAGATATTGTCCGTCGCGCGCCGGCTGCAGCATGAGGCTCAACAGATCGTCCTGAGGGTTGGCACGCTTCTCGGCCGCGAGTTTGACGACATAATCGGCGAATTCCTTGGCGGCCCTGTTGGCACGCGCCTCGTCCTCCGCCGTGCGGCCGAACTGGTACATGCGGACATAGTCATGCGACCAGTCGAGCAATTGACGGCACATGTCATCCGGTACGCCAATCATGCGGGCAATCACCGTCACCGGCACGATTTCGGCAAAGGCGGAGAGCAGCTCGACTTCGCCCTTCGGCCCGAACCCCTCGATCAGCTGATGCGCAAGCGCCGCGATCTCCGGACGCAGCTTCTCGATATGGCGCGAGACGAAGGCGCGGTTGACCAGGGTGCGCAGCCGCGTGTGCTCCGGCGGCTCAAGCTCCAGCAGCGATTTCGATTCGGCGCGGTCGAAATCCGCAAGCTTCGGATCTGCCGCCCCGAGCCCTGCGTCTTCGCGGCTCATGATATGTGTGATCTGCCGGCCGAAGCGCCGGTCGCGCAAAAGCGCGTTCACCGCGTCATAGCGCGTGAAGTACCATTGCTTCTGTTCGCGCCAGTAAAACGCCGGACCGATGTCGATCAGCGCAGCGTAGGCCGGATTGGGGTTGCGGTAGAAACCGGGATGACGGGCATCGAGCGAGACTTCGGCGGTTGCCGGATCGATGGACAGAAATTCTTGCACGGTCATGTCTCAGACTTCCGGCGGAACCGGCGTCGGCTTGCCGTCCTTGTCCAGTGCCACCATGATGAAGATGGCATCCGTCACGCGCTCCATCCGGTCACTGAGATAGCGCTGGGCCCAGGCTTCGACCTGCAGGGTGATCGAAGTGCGCCCGACCGACTGGATGTGGGAATAGATGCACAGCGTGTCGCCGATCTTCACCGGCATGGCGAAGGCCATTTCCTTGACGGCGGCGGTGACCACGCGGCCCTTGGCGCGCTCGGCCGCACGAATGCCGCAGGCAAGGTCCATCTGGGCCATCACCCAGCCGCCGAAAATGTCGCCGGCAGCATTGGCATCGCCCGGCATGGCCAGCGTTCTCAGCGTCAATTCACCCTTCGGTCCGACCGTATCCGACATCTCATTCTCCGCGATTCTTCAAGGGTTTGAGCATTGCTTGACACCGCCTCCAAGTCAATTTCGAGGCATCGCCTTCCGCCACAAGATTGAAATGGCAGGTTGATACGGTTAAACAGTCCATCCCTAAAACGTTTCAGCTGAACGCTGGAACCGACAGCCGCGCAAGCGGCAGGAGGTAGCCTTGGCCGTTGATAACCTGCTGGCAAAGATGACACTTGAAGAGCAGGTCGCCCTGCTGTCGGGCGCTGATTTCTGGACCACCGCTGCGATCCCGCGGCTTAAAATTCCGAAGATCAAGGTGACGGACGGCCCCAATGGCGCACGCGGCGCCGGCTCGCTGGTCGGCGGCATCAAATCGGCCTGTTTTCCTTGCGCGATCTCCATCGGTTCGAGCTTTGATCCCGCGCTGGCGCGCGCCATCGGCAAGGCGCTGGCGGAGGAGGCGAAGTCGAAATCCGCGCGCGTACTTCTTGCTCCAACGGTCAACATCCATCGCTCCGGTCTCAATGGCCGCAATTTTGAATGTTATTCCGAAGACCCGTTTCTGACCGCCGAAATGGCTGTCGGTTATATCGAAGGCGTCCAGGGCGAGGGGATCGCCGCAACGATCAAGCATTTCGTCGGAAACGAATCGGAGATCGAGCGCTTCACCATGTCCTCGGACATCGGCGAGCGGGCCTTGCGGGAACTCTATTTTCCGCCGTTTGAAGCGGCGGTCAAGCGCGCAGGTGTGCGCGCCATCATGTCCTCCTACAATCGCCTCAACGGCACCTTCACCAGCGAGCATCACTGGCTGCTGACGCAGGTTCTGCGCGTCGAATGGGGCTTTGACGGCGTCGTCATGTCCGACTGGTTCGGATCTCATTCGACGGTTGCGTCGGTGGCGGCAGGCCTCGATCTCGAAATGCCCGGCCCGACGCGCGATCGTGGCGAAAAGCTTGTGGCGGCAGTCAAGAACGGCGAGATCGACGCCTCCAGGGTGAAGGACTCGGCAGGCCGCATTCTCGACCTGCTCCGCTGGACCGGCGCCTTCACCGACTCCGAAATGCATCCGGAAATTGCCGAGGACCGTCCGGAGCATCGCGCGCTCATCCGGCGCGCCGGCGCCGAAGGCACGGTTCTCCTCAAGAACAACGGTGTTCTGCCGCTCAGCAAGTCCGATCCGGGAACGATTGCCATTCTCGGGCCGAATTCTGCCGAGGCGCGGATCATGGGCGGCGGGTCCGCGCAGATCAATGCGCATTATTCGGTATCGCCCCTTGAGGGAATCAAGAAGGCGCTGACGGGCTCCAACGCGATTTTTCACGTCAAGAGTGTCTCCAACAACCGTCTGGTCACGCTGCACCGCGGTCCTGTCCATATCGATTATTTCAACTCTATCGACCTGTCGGGCCCGCCGGTTCACGCCGAGGATATTGATCTGTCCGAACGCTTCTGGATGGACCCGATCAGCAAGACTTTCGATATCAACGCCTTTTCCGCGCGGATTGTCTTCAGCTACACCCCCGAGGCCGACGGCGAGCATGTCTTCGGGCTCGTGTCCGCCGGCCGCTCGCGGCTGAAAGTGGGCAGCCAGCAGGTGATCGAAAACTGGGACAGCTGGCAACGCGGTTCGAATTATTTCACCGCCGGAAATGATGAGGTTCGCCGCGCCGTGACCCTGGAGGCGGGTGTGCCCGTGCAGGTCGTCGCGGAGTTTCGCTCCCCGGTGCCCGGCGACGGCGGTCTGCGTCTCAACGCAATCCGCATTGGCGTCGAATTGCCGCTGGGCGAGGCGGAGTTTGAAGAGGCGCTGAAAAAGGCGGAAGCCTGTGACACGGCCATCATCTTTGCCGGGCGAGAGGGTGAATGGGACACGGAAGGCAACGATCTGCCGGATCTGCGCCTGCCGGGGCGTCAGGATGAACTGATTGCCCGTGTCGCCGCCGTCAACCCGAAGACAATCGTCGTCCTTCAGACCGGTGGCCCGGTGGAAATGCCGTGGATCGAGGACGTGGCTGCCGTCATGCAATGCTGGTATCCGGGACAGGAGGCCGGCAATGCGATTGCCGACGTGCTTTTCGGCTTCGCCGAGCCCGGCGGACGGCTGCCGCAGACCTTCCCCGTGAAGCTCGAGGACAATTCCGCGATCACCGGCGATCCGCTTGTCTATCCGGGTAAGGATGGTCATGTGGAATACCGTGAAGGCGTGTTCGTCGGATATCGCCATCATGACACGCGCGGGATCAAGACGCTCTTTCCCTTCGGTCACGGTCTTTCCTATACGACCTTCGCCTGGGGCCGCCCGAAGATCAGCGCCGAAACGATCGGTTCCGACGGGGTCAAGGTGACGCTGAACGTGACGAACACTGGCAAGCGGGCAGGGGCGGATGTCGTGCAGCTTTATGTGCGCGCGCTTGCACCCAAGGTCGAGCGGCCCGACAAGGAGCTGCGCGCCTTCCGCAAGGTCAGGATCGGTGCCGGCGAGGCAAAGCAGGTCGATCTGTGCATAACGCTGCGCGATCTCTGCCGCTTCGATGAAGAGGCGCGCTGCTTCGTGGCCGATGCCGGTGAATACGAGGCGGTCATTGCGGCGAGCGCCGAGGATATCCGCCACACCTGCCGCTTCCATCTGGACCATGACTGGAAACTTCCCGTCAGCGGCTGAGACCTGACGCTCCTCCCCGGGCGGGCGTACCGCGCCTGTCCGTCTGCCTGTTCGGCTGTTTCCAAAGGCCCCGACACGCTGCAGTAGCGATGCCGGCAGCAGGCCTTTGCCATTCTCCTCGTTATCTCCGGCCAGTGACAGAAAGGTATCGTTTACCATTCGTTGCTAGCCTTTTTACTCATACGAAGGCGGTATCGGCGAAGACCCGCTGCGCCTGAATGATGCTCGCAAGAACCTCGGTCACAGACATCGGCGGCGTGTTGCGAGCCCGCGTCTGGAAGAGAGATGAGTATGGTGTTCTCGACTTCTATCGCGCGAAACGCGGCGTCTGTGGCGCTGATCTGCCTCGTCCTGCCGGGCTGCTACGATCCCGATCCCATGTCGGTCGCCGATATCGGCGCGCGGGGCAAAACCCACGCCGTCCCATTGGCGCCGGTCAAGTCAGCCTCGCGGACCATGAGCTATCCGGTTCTGGAGGGGCCGGTCGGCAAGCTTCAGCGCAACCAGCAAACCGCTAGCCTCGAGCGGGAGGCTGTCCAGAATCCGGATATGATTTCTTCCGGAGCTCAAGCGGATTCGCAGGCCATGCAGCCCTTGCCAGAGACAAACGCATCGGAGGCGCAGCCCAAGGCGAACGAAGTCGACATGGACAAGCTTTTCGGCTTTTCCGGTCAATCATCCCAAGGTGAGACGACTGAGGAAGGGGAAACTGCCCGGCAGGGACAGGCTCCCCAACTGGTCGAAGGCGATGTCGACGCGCCGGTGGTCGATGGAATAGGAACCGACAATCTCCGTCAGGTCTCATCGAGCCGCAGCCTTCCGGTTGACGAAGCCGTCGCGCGGCCTGCCGAGGTGAAGGAGCAAAAGGTCGCCTATATCCCGCGCTTCAATAACCCGATCTCCGTTCCCGAAAGCCAGGGTGGCATGCCGGTCTCGGAAAAGAGCTGCCGTCAGCTGCTTCAAAAGCTGGGCGTCGGCTATACCGATATTCCGGCGATCCATGATGGCCCAAGCTGCGGCATCGACTATCCGGTTCAGGTCCAATCGATCAACGGCGTTCGCATTCTGCCCGCTGCCAAGCTCAACTGCGGGATGGCTGTCACGTTTGCCCGCTGGGTCCGCGACGACCTGGTGCCGACGGCGCGCATCCGCTATTTTTCCGGGGTCAACACGATCCGGCAGATGTCGTCCTATTCCTGCCGCCCAATGAATTCCAGGCGCGGCAATCCGTGGTCCGAGCATGCCAAGGGCAATGCTATCGATGTGGGGCAGATCATCCTGAACAACGGCGAGGGAATTGATGTGCGCAAGCCGGGCTTCTTTTCCTTCCGGCAGAAGGGCCTGCTGAATTCGGTGCGAGCCGATTCCTGCAAGTATTTTAATACGGTCTTGGGTCCGGGAGACCCTTACCACGGTGACCACTTCCACTTCGATCTGCGCAGCCGCAAGTCCGGCCGGCGTTATTGCAGTCTCGACTGAACCCTCACAAAAAAAGAGGCCGGAAAAACCGGCCTCAAAGTGTGCTTGTGACGATGGGGGCGCCAAAGCGGTGCAAACACCGATTCCGGAGCGGGGCCGGAAGAAAACTCGAAAGCGTTTGCAAGAGTTCAATATTGGCTCAATGCTGCAATTGAATGACAGAGATGACGTTAATAGGTTCAATCTGCGGAAATTTCTTTTTCGATCCCATGTAATGACAGGAGGGACTGTCCCGTTATACCATAGCGCGAAGATGGGTCAGTTCTCTCGCAAAGGGTCCTTCCCCCGGTACAGCACGGAAGTGGCGACCACCGAAGGCCCTGATATCTGCAGGTCTGCAGATCAGTCCATCAGGCGCATTTCGTTGGGTTGAATGCGGACCGCAGACAGTGACGACAGATAGTTCATGCCGAGCAGGCTGGTGTCGAGACGCCCCTCCTGCGCTACGGCAGCCGCGATATTCTTACGCACGATCGGGCCAATCGCCAGCTCCGGAATGGTGACCGGGGCAGCCTCCGCCGTTCCGTTCGCCGTCGTCACGGGCATCGAAAATCGTAGCGTCTCCGGTTTGAGGCCGATCTTTTTCGCGTCTTCCCAGGTCAGCGTAACCTGACTTGCGCCCGTGTCTATCAGCATGGGCAGACGCTTGCCGTCGACTTCGGCATTGACCGCGAAGTGGCCGCCTTCTGTCCTGCGGATCACCACTTCGCTCTCGCCGTTAATGCCTGTCAGCACAACAGAGTGACCGGGCATCAGTTCTGCCAGAATACGTCGCCCGGCATGCTTTGCCTCGTCGCCGTAGACATAGACTCCGACAAAAAACAACGCGATCAGGGTCCAGATAGCGAGATAGGTCAGGTTTCGGCCGATATGTCGCCGTGTGGTGACGATGCCAGCCCCGATCATGATGGCGATGGGCATAAGGTAGATGAAATTCCCGAAGTCGTCGTTGCTCATTCCCAAGATCGGGGCGCCGCCGTGATTGAGCAGCAGCACCGCAAGACCGATCCCCAGAATGGCAAGAACGACGAAGAGCTTCATGATGAGGCAGATCCGCGCTCTGAAAGCATCCGCCGCCGGGTCACCCGTCGCGGCTTGCGCTCGACGGTCTCCAGCCGGCCCGGCAACTGCTCCATCAGGCTTCGCCGTTCAACATCCGTCATCTCGATCCAGCCGGCGATTTCGTCGCGCGTACGCCCGCAGCCGAAACAGTAGCCGGTCTTGTCATCGATGGAGCAGACGAGAATGCAGGGTGATTCCATGAGGGGCTTCTTGATGGCTATAGAACTTATATTGGCGGATCAGGTCGTAATCACAAGAGCGACATAAAGCGCGATCTCGCAGATTTGTTCGCTCGCGCCCAGTGTATCTCCCGTATGTCCCTGAATTTTGCCACGAACAAGGCGAGCCAAAAGCCAGCTCGCAAGCATGGCGGCGAGCGCTCCGGCAAGAGCGACACCCCAGCCATAGGCGTGGATCGTCGCTACACCATAGATAAGCAGTCCGCTCGATAGCGCCACGATCACGGCCGAGCCCGACGGCTGCCCGACGGCGGCAGCAACCCCGCCGACGCGCGCGGGTGCAAGCGCCGACCAGTGCCACACCATGGCGGCGCGCGCCGCGGCGTTCACGGCGACCATGGCCAGTCCCGCCGCAACCGGGCCATGGGGCGCAAGCCCGGCCAGAGCCTCGGTCCGCAAGCCGAGCGACAGGATCAGCGCGAGGCCGCCATACGCTCCGAGCCGGCTGTCCTTCATGATCTCGAGCGCGCGCTCGCGGGTCCGCCCGCCACCAAGTCCATCGGCGCAATCGGCCAACCCGTCCTCATGCAGGCCCCCGGTCAAACCGATCTGCAACGCCAGCGCCAGAAGGGCGGAGAGTTCCGGCTTGACGCCGAGATGCAGCAGCAGGCCAAGGAGCAGGGCAGGCGGCAGGGCGATCAGTGCGCCGGCGATCGCGAAAGCGCCGCTGGTGCGGCGCATGGAGCCGTCATGACCTGCGAAAAAGCGGCCCGGAAACGGTATGCGACTCAAGAAACCGAGCGCGCGGATGATGTCTTTCAGGATGTCCTCCAGTCTGATCAAGCCTTGCTCCCGAAAATCCCCAGTGTGAGCGACGGCGCACGTCGCTTTTGCCGTTGCCTCGCAGCAGCCGGAACAATATGAAAGCGGCATCAATGCCTGCCCGAAACTGAAATGACAAGGATACTGGGTCCATGAGCGTGAGTGGATTGCCGTTCGATGATTTTCGCGAACTTCTCAACAACCTTCCAGGCCCTGATGTCCGCGCGCTGGAGGCAGCCCGCAAGCGCGATGCGCAGCTGACCAAGCCGCTGGGTTCGCTGGGCCGGCTCGAAGAGATCGCCTTCTGGCTCGCCGCCTGGTCGGGCCGTTCGCCGCAGGTCACGCGGCCGCTGGTCGCCATTTTCGCCGGCAATCACGGCGTCACGCGTCAGGGCGTTTCGCCATATCCGCCGGAAGTCACCGAGCAGATGGTGGCGAACTTCACCGCGGGCGGTGCGGCCATCAATCAAATCTGCGTGACGCATGATCTCGGCCTCAAGGTGTTCGACCTCGCGCTGCAGATCCCGACCGGCGACATCACCCAGGAAGCTGCTCTTTCGGAACGCGACTGCGCCGCCACCATGGCCTTCGGCATGGAAGGCATCGCCGGCGGCACCGATCTCCTGTGCATCGGTGAGATGGGGATCGGTAACACGACGATTGCGGCCGCTATCTTCTATGCGCTCTATGGTGGAAAGGCAGAGGATTGGGTCGGCCCGGGCACGGGAGCGGCCGGCGAGGGGCTGCAGCGCAAGATCGATGCGGTCGAACGCGCCATCGCCTTCCACAAGGATCATCTCAGCGATCCGCTCGAGGTTCTGCGCCGCGTCGGCGGCCGCGAGATTGCCGCCATGGCCGGTGCCATCCTGGCAGCCCGCGTACAGAAGATACCCGTCCTGATCGACGGTTATGTGGCGACGTCGGCCGCGGCCATCCTCAAGGCGGCCAATCCGACGGCGCTTGATCACTGCCTCATCGGCCATGTGTCCGCCGAGCCCGGCCATCTGCGCGCCATCGAGCGTCTTGGCAAGACGCCGCTGCTGGCGCTCGGCATGCGGCTGGGCGAAGGCACCGGTGCTGCACTTGCCGCAGGCATAGTCAAGGCGGCCGCCGCCTGTCACTCCGGCATGGCGACCTTCGAAGGCGCCGGCGTTACCAACAAGGCGTAAGGATGCACGGAACCGGCAAGCCGCCTTTCATCAAGGAGACGGGGTTTCGCCACTTCGTCTCGGCGGCGCGCTATTCCTGGCAGGGGTTCCTGCGCCTTCTTCACGAAGCCGCATTCCGTCAGCAGCTGGGCGGTCTCGTCCTGGGCTCCGCCCTCCTGATCGCCATCGGCACCGATTTCAGACAAATTCTGATCTTTGCCGGGCTGATGGTGCTGCTCTTCGCTTTTGAGGCGATCAACACCGCGATCGAAGAACTGGTCGATCATCTGTCGCCGGAGTTCTCCGTTTTCGGCAAGCATGCCAAGGATCTCGGTTCTCTGGCCTGCGCCTGCCTGATCGGGCTCAATGCCGCCTATCTGGTTTATCTGATTGTGGAAGCTTATCTGCGCTGAAGTGCAGATCAGGCGAAGGAGCGTTTGCGCCGATCGTTGGAATGCGCTTCCCGGACAGCAGGGACCGTCTGCAGCACCCGCTTCGGCGGCAGGATGGCAATGACTTCGGTTCCCTCGCGCAGCTTGGAGCGCAAGACAAACTCGCCGTCATGCTTTGAGAGGATGGCCTGAACGATAGGCAGGCCGAGCCCGGTTCCCTGCTCGGCGCTCTTGATGGCGATCGATCCCTGGCCGAAGGCCGAGAGCACGACGGGAATTTCCTCCTCGGGAATGCCGGGACCGTTATCGCGGATCGCCACATACTGTCCGCCGCCAGCCGTCCAGCCAAGCTTGACCGCCACTTCGCCACCCTGCGGCGTAAATTTCACGGCATTGGACAGAAGATTGAGGATCACCTGCCGGATCGACTTCTCGTCAGCCCAGACGGGCGGCAGGCTCGGTTCGAACTGTTCGGTGATGCGGATCTGTTTCGAGCGGGCGCGAAGCTGGACCATGCCGATGCAGTCCTCGGTGATCTCCGCCAGCATCACCGATTCCTCGTGCAGTTCGTAGCGCCCCGCCTCGATGCGGGAGAGATCGAGGATTTCGTTGATCAGGTTGAGCAGATGCTGGCCGGAGCGATGGATGTCGCCGACATATTCCTTGTAGATGGGGTTGGACATCGGGCCGAGAACCTCGTTGTCCATCACTTCCGAAAACCCCAGAATGGCATTCAGCGGCGTCCTCAGTTCGTGCGACATGGAGGCGAGAAATCGCGATTTCGCAAGGTTCGCCTCTTCGGCGCGGCGGCGGGCCTCGTCGGAAATCGCGTTTGCAACCTCAAGCTCTGCTATGAGATTGTCCTTCTCTGACTGGTAGGAGAGCAGCTGTATGCTGGTGCGACGCAGGCGTCCGCTGAAGAAGATGAAGAACACCATGGCCGCGGTGAACATGGCGATCAGGCCGATATCCATCGGCTCGCGGTCGCGCCAATACTGATAGACGATGGCTGCGACCGTTGGAATGAAGGTGGCAAGCACTGCGCCGTTCAGCATTGATGTCGTGAGCGCGGTCGCACTCAAAACGATCAGCAGCGCCGCCCCCTTGAAGGTCAGTGCGGACGCGGGCTCGCAGGTACTGCAGCCCTGGCTCGCGAAAAACGCCCAGCAAAGTCCGATCACGAATTGGAAGCCGAGCAGACGTCGCATCCACCGCGCTGCGGTTTCGTCCGTGACGAGCTGGCGGCTCTTGACCTGCTGGAGCGTAAAGATGTGCAGCGCGTGCAGGATCAGCGTCGCCATCATCCAGACGATGGTGTATTTGCCCATGTCGAAGGCAAGGCTGAAAGCGCCGATGCCACAGGCGAGAATGGGCACGGCTGCCGCACTGTTGAGGCTTGCATCGATGTAGAGGGTCAGGGTCTCGCGCTGGAATTGCGAGGAGCCGGAATCGCCGTTCTGCAGCCTGGCGCGGGTCTCCCGGAGCGTCCTGTTCATGCCTGCGTTGCGGCTCGCCTTGGACAAGTCCACGACGTTTTTGTCCGGAGATGTGCTGACGCGCTCGGGCATGGACTGGTACGACTTCAGACGCAGAAACTATGACCAAATTCTAACCGCAAAGAGTTAAGAAGTTGCTTCTGGAAAGGATTCATTTGCCATCTTTGACCATGCGCGAGCGCCGCCCGACTGGCGCCGTATTCCACGAGATGGCAGTATCCGCATTCGTTTTTACCACAGGAGGAGAAGGTTCCCGTGAGACTGTTTGATGGAGGCAAGGCGCCCAATCCGCGCAGGGTGAGGATGTTTCTGGCCGAGAAGGGCGTCAAGGTGGAGCTTGTGCCGGTGGACATGGGTGCGTTGGGTCACAAGTCGGCGGATATCACCGCGCGCAACCCGTTTCAGCGCCTGCCGGTCCTGGAACTCGATGACGGCTCCAACCTGTCGGAGTCCATCGCCATCTGCCGTTATTTCGAGGAGCTTTATCCCGATCCGCCGCTCTTCGGGCGTGATGCCCGCGAAAAGGCCTTCGTGGAAATGTGGAACCGCCGCGTCGAACTCGGTTACCTCATGTCCGTGGCCGCCGCCTTCCGCCATATCCATCCCGCCATGAAGGACTGGGAAGTGCCGCAGCTGCCCGAATGGGGCGAGATCAACAAGCCGAAGGCGATTGACTTCCTGCGGCTGATGGATCGGGAACTGGAAAGCCGCCCCTTCGTTTCGGGTGAAAACTTTACAGTGGCCGACATCACCATGTTCATTGCCTTCCAGTTCATGAAGCCTGCCCGCATCCAGTGCCCGCCGGAGCTCGGCAACGTCCTGCGCTGGTATGACAGTGTGGCGCAGCGGCCTTCGGCGGACGCATGAGGTCCGTCCTTGAGTGAATGCGAAGTCCAGCGCCTTCTTGACGCCATTGCCGGTTGCCGGATCTGTCGCGACGCGCCGCTTCGTGGCGAGGCCCACCGGCTTCCCCATGAACCGCGGCCGGTCGCGGTTCTGTCTGCAAAGGCCAAGATCCTGATCGCCGGCCAGGCGCCGGGGTTGCGCGTTCATGAGACCGGCATCACCTTCAACGATGCATCCGGCAATCGCCTGCGCGACTGGCTCGGCGTGACGCGTGAGGAGTTCTACGACACCGACCGGTTTTCCATCGTGCCGATGGGCTTCTGCTTCCCGGGCTACGACGTCAATGGCGGCGACCTGCCGCCGCGCAAGGAATGTGCGCCGCACTGGCGCTCCGCCGTCATGGCCGTCATGCCACAGATCGAGCTCATCCTGGCCGTGGGACATCATGCGCAGAGCTGGCATCTTGGCGCGCATGTCAGGGAGAACATGACCGAGACGGTGCGCCACTGGCGCGATTATCTCGAGCCGGACTCCGGCATTACGATCCTGCCATTGCCGCATCCCAGCTGGCGCAACACCGGCTGGATCAAGCGGAACCCCTGGTTCGAGAAAGAACTGTTGCCTGTCCTGAAAGAGCTTGTGCGCCGCAAGATAGGCTGAAACAATCGGTCCATCCATTGCCGGATTCGCTTGTGAGCGGCCTTCCGGCGCCAAAGCGTATCGCGACCGGGCTGTCTGCCGAAGCGTCGCGCGCACCATAATCCTTTCTTTAGCCGATGGTGCTAGTCTGGAAGGATTACGCATGTTGAAAGGAAAGACCATTGGATCGTCTGGATCGCAAAATCCTTCGCCTGTTGCAGGAGGATTCCACGCTTGCCGTTGCAGATATTGCAAAGAAGGTGGGGCTTTCGACGACGCCATGCTGGCGGCGTATCCAGAAGATGGAGGAAGACGGCGTCATCAAGCGCCAGGTTGCCGTTCTTGACCCGGTCAAGGTCAATGCCAAAGTCAATGTCTTCGTGTCGATCCGGACCAACGCCCATTCCATCGAATGGCTGAAGCGCTTTTCCGAAGTGATTGCCGAATTTCCTGAAGTGGTCGAATTCTACCGCATGAGCGGCGATGTCGACTATCTGTTGCGCGTCGTTGTGCCGGACATTGCGGCTTATGACGCGTTCTACAAGCGGATGATCGCCAAGATCGAAATCCGCGATGTCTCTTCAGCCTTCGCGATGGAGCAGATCAAGTACACGACCGAACTGCCGCTCGACTACATGTCGCTGGAGTCCTCGAAGTCCAACGAGGACTGAACCCGAACGAGAAGACGCGGAAGCCTTGCTCCGCGTCATTCAGGCTGATCCGCAATCAGCGCGCATACCAGTCCGCAAAGGGATCGGGCAGCTTTTTCCAGCGCTCCGGCTGATAGGATGTGTCGGGGACAAGGCAGGCGTCGAGCATCTCTGTGATCTCCTCCTCGTCCATCGGGTCGGTGCCGATGAACACAATTTCCTGTCGACGGTCACCCCAGACCGGGTCCATATAGGGCGCCATGCGCTCTTCGAAGCGGCTGTCGCGCGGCCATTGATCCTTGGGTACGGCAGACCACCAGAGCCCCATCTTGCCGGTACGCACCAACGCACCCGCCTGGCTCAGCTCTCCGACATAATGGGGTTTTGTCGCCAGCCAGAAAAACCCTTTCGCGCGCACCACGCCCGGCCATGACCGGTCGAGAAAGGCCATGAACTTGTCCGGATGGAAGGGCCGACGGGCTCGGTAAACAAAGGAGCGTACGCCATATTCTTCGGTCTCCGGAATATGGTCCTTGAAGCCATGCATCTCCTTGAACCAGAGCGGGTTCTGCTCGGCCCGCGCCAGATCGAAGAGGCCGGTTCCCATGATCTCGCCCAGATCGACCTTTGCGAAATCGGTCTCGATGATCCGCGCATCGGCATTGAGCGAGCGGATGATGGCCCGCGCGGCCGCACGTTCGTCCGGACTCGCCGTCCCCACCTTGTTGAGGATGATGACATCGGCGAACTCTATCTGCTCGACCAGCAGGCCAACAAGGGTCCGGTCGTCGCCTTCGCCGGCCGTCTCGCCCCGGTCGGCGAGAAAATCGGCAGAGCCGTAATCCTTCAGAAGATTTGCGGCATCAACCACGGTCACCATCGTGTCGAGCTGCGCCACATCGGCAAGACTTACGCCATTTTCGTCGCGGAATTCGAAGGTCGTGGCGACCGGAAGCGGTTCCGAGATGCCGGAGGATTCGATCAGCAGATAGTCGAAACGACCCTGTTCCGCGAGCGAGCGAACCTCGCGCAAAAGGTCGTCGCGCAGCGTGCAGCAAATACAGCCATTGCTCATCTCGACCAGCTGTTCGTCGGTGCGTGAGAGGTTCGCCCCGCCATCGCGGACCAGCGCGGCGTCGATATTCACCTCACTCATGTCGTTGACAATGACCGCGACCTTGCGGCCCTCGCGATTGTTGAGAATATGATTGAGCAGGGTCGTCTTCCCGGCACCGAGAAAGCCGGAGAGAACAGTGACGGGCAGCTTGTCGTGCATGAGAACCTCAATGGTGGCTGGCTTAGTAATGTTATAATATTACATACAGTCATTATGGGAGCGGCGCAAGCCTGCTTATTTCGGGTTGTAACCCGATGTTAAGGCTTATGCGGCACTTTGCGTCGGAATGTTTCAGGTCAAACGATCTCGCTCCAAGGCGAGGCCGGCTCAGGGCAGGCCGCTCCGCCGATTTTAAACGCGCCTGATGATCAGAATCCCGGAACACATGGACTTGAACGCTGACGTGATTGAAAAATCGGCTTCCGAAGCGATCGTTTCGAAGCGTGCGGTAATCTGGAAGACATTCGCTGTTGTCGCAACGCTGATGCTACTTTCGATTGCTTTTGATGCTATCGATGGCGTGCCGTATCTGCAGGATGTCGATGACCTTCTCAGAGCGGTCCAGATCCGGCAATGGTTTGACGGCAAGGGCTTCTACGATTTGGCGATAAACGGCGTCGCCATGCCAGAGACCTACATTTCGCCGTGGTCGCGGATTGTCGATCTTCCTTATTTCCTCATAGCGCTGGTGATGGAGCGGTTAATGTTGCCTGCCGACGCTCTGAAGGCTGCCTATACGATCTGGCCGCCGGTAATGGCCGTCGGCTTCGCTGGCTCTTCCAGCTATGTCATGGCGCGCTTGTTACCCGATGGCGCGCGCGCCAGATTCTTCGCCCTGCTGGCAGCAGTCCTTTTGATGACCTATGCGGTCCTGGAGTTCGCGCCGCTGCGCATCGACCATCACAACATGCAGCTCCTGGCATTGTCCGCGATGTTGGCCGGAGTGTCAGTCTGGTCGTTTGGTGGTGGCGCGCTTGCTGGCGTGGCCGTCGCCGTATCCCTAAGGATCGGGCTTGAAACTCTGCCGCTGATTGCGGCCTTCTGGGCGGCGCTCGGCCTTCTTTGGATTGCCAGGGCGCCGGGCTCGGTTCCGGTTTTCAGAGCCTATTCTCTTATCGTCGCACTGTCTTCACCGTTGCTCACGCTTGCTCTTGCGGGGCCGTCCGTCTTGCTGAATGTCGAGAGCGACATATTCTCCTTGCCGTATAATGTCGCCGTTTTCGGCTTCGGCATCGTCTCGTTCGCGATGACATACCTATGCCGCGAGAACCGGGGGCCGTTCATTCGCCTGACTGGACTCACTGTCTCCGGTTTGCTTGTCCTATCCGGCGTTATCTATCTGTGGCCATCCTTGCTGGCCGGGCCCTATTCGATGATCGACCCGCTGTCGCGCGAAATGTGGCTGGAGCATGTGACGCAGGAACACAGCATTCTCTATGCCGTCAGGAATGGAGACATGACGATCCTGATGATGATCGTCGAGCAGACCTGCATCGTGATTTTTTCGGCCCTTTATTCAATCCGGCTAGCCCGATCCGGCCGGCCGTTCGCTCTCGTCGTGTTCGCAGTGGGATTGTGCAGTTTTCTGGCCGATTTCTACGCCTTGCGTTTCATACGCTTTCCGGCCGCCACGCTTGCTCTGTTCGTGCCTGCGCTCATCGCCGAGTTCAGCGCCGGCTCCGTCAGCCGGCAGAAGCTCTATATGGGGGTGTTTGCCGCTGGTTTTGCAGTTTTTTCAGCGGCCTATGTCTCCGTTTCACATCTTATGCCGACCAATGTAGAACCGGATCAATATGCTCCAGTCGATTTTCTGATCTATGACAAGTGTCCGGTCAGCGACTACCGGCTGTTACCGGGGCTGCCACCCGGGCGCTACATGACGTCTTCCCGTATCGGGCTGGCGGCGCTCGAGGAGGATGCGCGTTCGATTCAAGTATCGAATATCAGCTATCACCGGGCTGCCCCCGGCATCAGGAAGATGCTTGAGGCATTCTACGGCAGCGATGCTGAGGCCAGAAAGAAGGCGCTTGCTCCTTTTGATTACATCGCATTCTGCGCTTACGTAGAGGAGACCCGCAAATTGTTCACGCCGCCGCCGGGCACTCTTTTCGAGGCAATGGCTGATGGCAAGCCTTGGCCGGGCTTGGAGCCCATTCCCGTCAAAGGTGCTACGCGCTTGCATGTCTATCGGCTCGATCACGCGTCGTTGCGTTAGAAAATAGCACAAAGGGAGCCGGTTCGTCAGTCTTTTCCCGGGCGAAACACGAGACGCAGCGATTTCCAGGCCGGATAGTCCTGGCGATATTGCGTCGCGTTGTCGATCCGCGCACATCGGCTCGCCGCTACCAGAACCGCAGCAACCGTGGCCGAGCGTTTGAGATCGCCGCCCGGCGGATCGCTCAGTTGCGGCGGTCCGTCGAGATTGCCATCCGGGCGAAAGTTCAACAGCAGAGAAACCGCGGGGTAGGGCGGCGCATAGTCCCTGGGAGCCTCGAAGCAACGCGCCATCGCTGCGCTGACCTCACGGGTCAGCCGGTCCGCCAGATCAATGCCGGACGCCGCGGCGTCCGCCGCGCAAGCCATCAAGGCGACGCCCAGCAGGCCGGACCGCAGCGCAGGGTGCCGGGTCATTTTTCCAGCCGCGCCAGCAGCGAGGACGTGTCCCAGCGATGACCACCCATGGCTTGAACATCGCCGTAGAACTGATCGACCAGCGCGGTGATGGGCAGCTTTGCGCCGTTGCGGCGCGCCTCGGACAGGACGATCCCAAGGTCCTTGCGCATCCAGTCGATGGCGAAGCCGAAATCGTAGCGGCCTTCGTTCATCGTCTTGAAGCGGTTCTCCATCTGCCAGGAGCCGGCGGCACCCTTGGAGATGACCTCGATGACCTTTTCGATGTCGAGGCCGGCGCGCTTGCCGAAATGGATGCCCTCTGCAAGCCCCTGAACGACACCTGCAATGCAGATCTGGTTGATCATCTTCGTGAGCTGCCCGGCGCCGGCAGGCCCCATCAGCCCGACCATCCGCGCATAGGCCGAAATCACCGGCTTCGCCTTTTCGAATGTCGCCTCGTCGCCGCCGCACATGACGGTGAGCACGCCATTCTCCGCGCCAGCCTGGCCGCCGGACACCGGAGCGTCGATGAAGCCCAGCCCCTTGTCGAGGCAGGCCGCTTCCAGCTCGCGCGCGACTTCTGCCGATGCGGTCGTGTTGTCGATGAGGGTCGCGCCGGCATTCATGCGCGAAACACAGCCGTTCTCGCCCAATGTCACCGAGCGGAGATCATCGTCATTGCCGACGCAGGTAAAGACGAAATCGGCATCGCGGGCGGCATCTGCCGGCGTGCGAAATGCCGCACCTCCAAACTCGGCCGCCCATTTCTCCGCCTTGGCGAAAGTGCGATTATAGACGGACACGTCGTGCCCGCCCCTGACCTTGAGATGGCCGGCCATGGGATAGCCCATGACACCGAGACCGATGAAAGCGACTTTGGCCATGCGATGCGACTCCGATGCTCAATTTGTGTGAGCACCGTTGTAGAGCATCGCAGGCCGAAATCAAATTACTGAGCAAGCCCTTGCTGCTGGAGCCAGGCCAGCGACGCTTCGATGCGCGACACGTCGCGCAGTTCCAGCATCAGGTGCGGCTGGACGTCGAGCGCTGCGAGCGCGCCGAAGACGGCATGCCAGTGGATCGAACCCTTGCCGATCTCCCAGTGCCGGTCGGCATAGCCATCGGCATCCTGAAGGTGAACATGGCGAAGCATCCCGCCAGCCGCGTGAACATAGTAATCGACCGGCGGCGCGCCCGTCGAACCGTGCGCATAGTGCGCATGTCCGGTATCGATGGAGACCTTCACGGCGTGAGAATTGAAGCTCTCGGCAAGGCGCACACGCGCATGAGGATCCTTGTCTTCGATATTCTCAAGCACCAGCGTCACGCCGAGCTCTTCGGCTCGACGCACCGCCGCGCCGAGCGTTTCGTGCGTCAGCGCGACGACCCTGTCAAAGGCATTGGGATAGTTCGGCAGATTGTTGAAGTCCCAGGTGGTGAAGGGGCTGTGAACCACCATGTAGCATGCGCCGAGCTCCGCACAGGCGTTCAGCCCCTGATCCATGCGCCGGGCTACAAGCGTACGGACGTCCGGGTCCATCGATGCGATTGTGAAGCCCCAGAACGGGCCGTGAATGCCGATCCGCCCCTTGAAGTCGCCGAGTGCGTCCAGAGCCTGCCTGCAAACGGGCATCCAGTCTCCGTTCAGGATCTCGACTTTGGTGAAGTCCTGTATCTCGATGTCGCGATCCTTGTCCTTCAGGAAAGCAAGATGGTTTTGAATATCGGCGATCATCATCGCTGCGCCGATGACGGGAAGTCCAGACATGGGGGGTCTCTGTCGGTTGGTTGCAGGTGGCCGCACCATGGTCGACAAATGTATCGGGAAGATAACAGAACGGCCGGCAGCAGTGCCCGTTCAAGCGTCTGCATCGGTTTCAGCCCGCAGCCACCACCATACCGTCTTTGTCGTCGTCGAGATGCCACGACTCCGGCCCCAGGCTCTTGGAGATATCTTTCCAGAGTAACCTCAGCCTGCGGACATGCAGGTCGTCGCTGATCCAGTTTGCCAGATGTTCCATGGCCTTTGTGTTGATGTCAGCGCTGGCGCCCAGCTTGCTTCGCGCCCAGAGCGAGAATTCTTCGACCGAGCCGGATTTCATCTTGCCGTCGTCGCCAGTAATCAGGGGAGCCAGCTTTGAAATTGTTGCGGCGCCCGTCATCGAGGATGTCGTGGCCAGAAGAATGGCGGCGGCGATCTCGTCAAACTGTTCCGGTGCGTCCTTGCTGCGGATGGCGCGTTCGAGGTCGAAGATCGTTCTGATATTGATTTCCCGGAAAAGCAGGAACTTCTCGATCCCGATAATGTGGCAGAGTTGCGCCTGCGCGATCCAGTCAAAGACCTGATAGAACCCGTAGGGCGTCTCGATGTAAAGCATGATCGGGTTGTAGGTCGCCAGATTCTGGACGTCGAAAATGCCGGCCTGCTCAAGCCGGATACGCGTCCAGAAGTCGATGCCGTCGATGACGTCGAGCGGAACGGAGCGTGTGATTGCGTTAAACCGGTTATCCTCGCTCTTGATCCAGTTCATGAAGGAGCCGGCGCGGATGAAGAGATAGCGTGACGCGCTTTCGGGAAAAAGGCCGAAAAGAGGAGCCATGGCGATCCACGCCCATGAGAGCGTATCCTTTGTATTCTCGTTGCCACCGGTGTTCGTGCTGCCGCAGGTCGTGCTCGCGATTTTCCCTGCGAGAAAATCGCAGCCCTCTCCCAACATATTGCCGGGGTGAGGAAAGGCCCGGAACAGCAACGCCACGAAAACGACCGACGCGAATATCTCCACCGCCTGCTTGAGGAAGGAATAGCCGGTCAGGTCGAACACCGACATGCGCCGCAGGAATTCCCGCATGGCGGACACATATCCACCGATAAACGCCAGCGCCATGACCGTGCGCATTTGCTCCTCGAGCGCGGAAGCCCTGTTCGGAGCCAGGCCCGTGCCTCCGGTGAAGAAAACGCGAATGCAACGCCCCCAATGACACGAAGGCGGGATGCTGCCGGATAGACAGCTCAGGGCAAATAGAAAGCCCAGAAACGCCAGAATTCCGAAGCCGGTCGCCATGATCATCAGGCGCCGATTGGTTTTGAGCTTCAGGAACTTGGGTCGGCTGAAAAGCAAGATGGCGATTTTCTCGCCAGTTTCATCGAGTGTGCCGTCGCCGGTGCGAGATGCTGCATTCGATTTGCCTTTGGCGAGGTGAGCGAATTCTACGTCGTCAATGTCTGAAACATATTTCGACCTGACGAATTCGAAGCTCGGATTATTTCCGAGATTGGTTCTGGTCGCGCGCGACGCACCTGGTTCGCTGCTGGAAAAGGACGCCTCGTAATCCATTAGAAGCCGTAGCCGGCGGAACCGGAGTTCATGCAAGGCATAGACAATGAGGTAAGGCACCCCAAACGCCAGAAGAATCGCCGCGAATGCAACTGTCCCGTTCTGCGACACGAGCTCAAAGACAGACATGATAGCCCCCCGGATATCTAACACGGAGGCTAATGCCAAAATTTGCAATTTTCAAGTTTTATATGTTATTTTTTGCAACTTAAGCTACGTGTTGCTGAAATCCGTTGTTCTGGCGGCGTGGCCGTCCCCGCCACGCCTGACCTGCACCAGCACAAGCCCGCCGTCCTGACGGCTCTCCAGCGTCACGCCGCCGTCCTCCAGAGCCTTGCGCAGCAGGGTCGGCGTCGAGCGGTGGACGGCGTGGGCATCGGCTTCGTAATCCCTGACGGTGCCACGCGACACAGCGGCACGCTCTGCCAGATCTGCCTGCGTCCAATCGAGAAATGCCCGCGCGGCACGGCACATTTCCGGTGTTAGGACCGCGTGTTTTTCGTCATCATGCATGTGGTTGAACTATGTCCAAGAAATACCCATATCTATCGATATAGACCAAAATTATCATTTTTCCAGCCGCCCGCCAAGATGGAGACGCTCATGCCGCACGCCACGCCCCTTATTTCAACCTTGGTCGGGGGCTTCGTGCTGGCGTTTATTCTCGGAGCGATTGCGCATCGCTTCCGTCTTCCGCCGCTGGTGGGCTACCTCGTCGCCGGCATTCTGGTCGGCCCCTATACGCCCGGCTTCGTGGCGGATCAGAACCTTGCGCCAGAGCTTGCCGAAATCGGCGTCATTCTCCTCATGTTCGGCGTCGGTTTGCACTTTTCACTGAAGGATCTCTTGTCCGTGCGGGTCATTGCCGTGCCGGGAGCGATTGTGCAGATCGGCTTCGCCACGCTTCTCGGCTGGGGCATGGGTTATCTCATGGGCTGGCCGACAGGCGGCAGCCTTGTCTTCGGTCTCGCGCTCTCGGTGGCCTCCACGGTTGTTCTCCTCAAGGCGCTGCAGGAGCGGCGCATGGTGGAGACCGCAAAGGGACGCATTGCGGTGGGCTGGCTGATTGTCGAGGACCTGGCGATGGTTCTGGCGCTCGTTCTCATTCCGGCTGTGGCCTCTGTGGGCAGTGGCGAACGTTTGTCCGATCCGCTGGCCGTGGCGCTGGTCGAAATGAGCGGCATGGATATCGGCATTGGCGGGTTAATAGGGCTGACGCTGCTCAAGGTGGCGCTCTTCGTGGCGGTCATGTTGGTGTTCGGACGCAAGGTCATTCCGGCGATTCTCCATCGCATTGCACATACCGGCTCGCGCGAACTGTTCCGCCTTGGCGTCCTGGCCATCGCGCTCGGCGTCGCCTTCGGGGCGTCCCAGCTCTTCGGTGTGTCGCTGGCGTTGGGCGCCTTCTTTGCCGGCATGGTTCTGTCCGAAAGCGAGCTGTCGCACAGTGCCGCGCGCGAAAGCCTGCCGCTGCGCGACGCGTTCTCTGTGCTCTTCTTCGTCTCGGTCGGCATGCTGTTCGATCCGACAATCCTGCTGCGCGAGCCACTGGCGATCCTCGCCACCGTCTTCATCATCGTCATCGGCAAGTCGGCTGCAGCCTTCCTGATCGTGGTCCTGTTCCGAAAGGGTATCTCGACGGCGCTAACCATTTCGGCGAGCCTTGCGCAGATCGGCGAGTTTTCCTTCATTCTGGCCGAACTCGGCGTCGGGCTGAAACTGCTGCCGGAGGAGGGGCGCGACTTCATTCTCGCGGGCGCGATCATCTCGATCGTCCTCAACCCGCTGATGTTCTACCTGACCGAACGCCTGCGCCCGCGCTTTGAGGATGTCGCGGCCCGGCGCGCCGCGCGCAAAACGCCCCAGACCGAGACCGCAGCCCCCGCGGAACCGGTCGAGCAGGCGACCGAAGAGGAGGATACCCGAGCGCCCGTCCAGCACGACGGACACTGCGTCCTGGTCGGCTATGGGCGTGTGGGCCGGATCGTGGCGGCCAACCTCAAGACGGCGAAGATTCCCTTCGTCGTCATCGAGGAGTCTGACACGCTGGTCAGCGACCTGCATGCGGAAGGCATTGACGCGATTGCAGGCCATGCCGCCTCGGCCGGCCTTCTATCGCTTGCCAATATCGCGCGTGCCCGAAGCCTCGTCGTGGCCATCCCCGATGCGTTTGAGGCGGGCTATATCGTGGAAAGCGCCAAGAAGATGAACGGCCGTCTGCTCGTCATTGCCCGCGCCCATTCCGATGCCGAGGTCGAGCATCTGACCAACCTGGGAGCCGACACGGTGATCATGGGCGAGCGCGAGGTCGCCAACGGCATGCTGAAGCGTCTCGACCAGATCCTTCACTCTGAGATGGCAGAGCCCGGACCGGTGGTGTGAGACGGGCTCACTCGCCCTTCAACCGTGCCACCACAAGATGTCCGGGCGAAGGCTCGCCATTTTCCATGCGGACATTGATATCCGTCATCGACACAAGCTCGAAGCCGGTCGCCGAAAGGCGCTCCGTCACATAGCCTTGCGAATGGACAAAGCGCTGGCTCGCGCCGACCTTGTAGCCGAGCGGGCCGACCTCTGCTTCCGGACGGGTCTCCGAGGAAAAGACGAAAAGTCCGCCATCTTCCAGATTTTCAGCGACGCCGAAGAACAGGGGCTCCAGCGCACCGATATAGGGCAGCACATCGGCAGCCGTTACGAGAGCAAACGGACCATCCTCGTTGTCGTCGAGATAGTCGACGCCTTCGGCCACATAAAGCGTTTCGTAGAGATCCTTTTCATGGGCGATTTCGACCATGTTTTCGGAGAGGTCCAGACCGACGATCTCGCCATTGACCATATCGCGCATCGCGCCGCCGGTGAGGCCGGTGCCGCAGCCAAGGTCAAGCATGCTGTCGAATGGACCAAGCCCCAGTTCCTGCAGCTTCTGCCGGATCATCATCGGCACGCAATAGCCGAGCTGGTCGACAAGAATGTCCTCGAAGGCTTCCGCATGCTGATCGAACAGCGTCTCGACATAGGCATCGGGCGCCTTGATCGGCGTCTCGCCGCGACCGATTGCCGCCAGACGCACGGCTGCGCCGCCATGGTCTTCCGGGTCCAGCGCCAGAACCTGCGCGTAAGCCTTTTCGGCTGCGTCCAGGTCGCCGGCTTTCTCGAGCGCGAGTGCGCGGTTATAGGCCTCTGCGAGGGCCTCTTCGTCGATTTTTGCAGGTGCTTTTGCCATGAGGCGCTTTTAGGGCCTGCCTCACGTTCCCGCAACCTGAATTTCACCGATCAGTTGATGATGAACTCGCCGGAGAGTGCCCTCCATTCGGTGGCCGAGATCAGCTTGCGATGGACGTAACGGACGGAGTGCAGCGGTCCGTCCAGTTTTTCCCGCCAGAACTTCAGGAAGTTCTTCATTTCCGGAAAGTCCGGAGCCAGATCGTAATGCTGCCAGAGATAGCTCTGCAGCACGCTCGGGTGGTCGGGCATCCGGTAGAGGATCTCGGCCGTCGTCAGTCCATAGCCTTTCAGTTGCAGTTTCATTTCTTCGTTCATGACAACCCCATGTCTTTGATGACGAAATGATGACGCATCCAGTCTGCGCCTGGATGGTTGACCGCCCCTTAACTGCTTGCTCCCTGTCAAGGTTTTATCGTTATAATTCATGAGGCTAGCAGCCTCATGAAGAGATTGCTGCCAAGGCTTTACCGTTTCAGATGCCGCGTCAGCCGGGCTTCCAGCACGTTCCAGAGGTTGCGCAGAATCTCGACGATGACGAGATAGAAAATCGCCGCCCACAGATAGGTCTGGTAATCGAAGGTTCGCGAAAAGGCATATTTCGTCTCGCCCATCAGATCGTAGACGGTCACGATGGCCACGATGGCGGACGCCTTCACCATGAGGATGATCTCGTTGCCATAGGGACGCAGCGCCACGATGAGCGCCTGCGGCATGATGATCTTCCAGAACGAGATGCGAGTATTGATGCCCAGCGAGGCGGCTGCCTCGCGCTGGCCGCGCGGCACGCTCTCGATCGCTCCGCGCAGGATTTCCGCCTGATAGGCCGCGGTGTTGAGCGCGAAGGAGAAAAAGGCGCAGTTCCACGCATCGCGGAAGAAGGACCACAGACCCACGGCTTCCAGTTGCGGCCTGAAGCTTCCAAGCCCGTAATAGATCAGGAACACCTGTGCCAGCAGCGGTGTGCCCCGGAAAAGATACACATAGACATAGGCGATGCCGGACAGGACCCGGTTCGTCGACATGCGGGCAAAGGCGAGGGGAAACGATAGAACGGCGCCCGCGACGATCGAGGCGGCGACGAGCCCAAGCGTCACCTGCAGGCCGCTGATATAGCGCGGCCCGTATTTGGCGAATTTATCCCAGTCCCAGCCGAAATACATCATCAGGGCAATGCCGCCGAACAGCAGGATCCAGAGGGCCATGAAGAGCATTCCGGCAATCCGCGCTCCACTCAGCGGCTTGGCTGCAGCTGGCGGAGCGGGCAGGGGCGGAAGAAGCGTGGTGATATGACTCATCGCGCGGCCTCCGAACGGCGCGCCCAAATTTCGATGCGCGAGAAGAAGAACGACGAGATGATGGCCAACAAAAGGAAGAGCAGACAGGCAATCCCGAAAAACAAGAACGGTTCCTTTGTCGATTTCGCTGCGACCCCGGTCTCGCGCAGGATATCGCTGAGCCCGATGACCGAAACGAGCGCTGTGTCCTTGAGCAGTGACATCCAGAGATTTCCGAGGCCGGGAAGGGCAATGCGGACCAGCTGCGGGATGATGACGAGCACCATCGTCTTGGCCGGGCGGATGCCCAGCGCCGCGCCTGCCTCATATTGTCCGCGCGGGATGGCCTGAAAGGCAGACAGCAGCACTTCAGAACAATAGGCGGAGAAGACGACGCTGAGCGCGATCATGCCCGCGAAGAAGGCGTTGATTTCAAAGCGCTCGTTCATGCCGGCCGCCGTCAGTCCCTTCTCTATGAGGATTTGCAGCCCGTAATAGACGATGAAGAGCGTCAGCAGCTCCGGCAGCCCGCGGAAGATGGTTGTGTAGATATTGGCGGCAAGCCGTGCATAGGCGTCGTCCGAGCGCTTCCCCAGCGCCACCAGAAACCCGAGCAGCAATCCGAAGGGCAGGGTCAGAAGCGCAAGGCTTGCCGTCACATAGACACCGGAGGCGAGCTTGTCTCCCCATCCGGTATCGCCGCAGGAAAGAATTCCCTTGCCAGCGAAAAGTGTGAAGACGCCCACCGGGCCGCAGAATGGATCAATGACATTTAGGATCGCCGACACCATGTCGCTCATCCGGACTTTCCCCTGCCGCTGCCGTGCAGCGATCTTGTTATCTTTAGGATACTCAAGCAAAACGGGCGGAAGGACAAGCCTCCCGCCCGCTGAATTTCAGATCGTCAACGATCACTGGCCGTATACGTCGAAGTCGAAATACTGGTCCGCAATCTTCTTGTAGGTTCCGTCAGCGCGGATCGCGGCAATCGCCTTGTTCAGCTTTTCACGCAGCGCATCGTCGCCCTTACGCACGGCAATACCCATGCCTTCGCCGATGATCTGCTTGTCATTGGGCAGCCGTTCCAGGATCTTGCAGCAATCTCCGTCCTTGCCCTTGACCCATTCGCCCAGAACGACGGCGTCATCGATGACGGCATCAAGACGGCCCGACGACATGTCGAGCTTGTATTCTTCCGATGTCGGGTAGAGCTTCAGCTGAGCGTCGGGCATATGCTTTTCGGCATAGTTGGCGAATGTCGTCGAGGTCTGTGCGCCGAGCGTCTTGCCCTTCAGATCGGCAGCGCTCTTGATCGGGCTGTTTTTCGGAACGGCCACGGCCGGTGGCGTGTTGAAGATCCTGTCGGAGAAATCGACCAGCTTCTTGCGCTCGTCGGTGATCGACAGCGAGGACATGATCATATCGAATTTCTTGGCCTGGAGCGCGGGGATGATACCGTCGAAGTCCTGGCTGACAAAGGTGCACTCGACCTTCATCTGGGCGCAGATCGCCCGGCCGAGATCCATTTCGAAGCCAAGGAACTTGCCGCTGGCATCCTGATATTCGAAGGGCGGGTAGGTGGAGTCCGTGCCGATGACGAGCTTGTCGGCGGCCTGCGATGCGCCGGCGAAAAGCGTCAGCGCCAGTGCTGCAGCGGTTGCGATTTTGCGGGAAAATGCCATGGTCATCCTCTCTGTTGGTTGGCGTCTTTTGTTATCTCTTTGGACGCCGGATATCTGCGAGGCCGGAATATCGGGCCTGTCGTGCGGCAGCTCTGCCTCGACGAGGGCCCTATCGGTCAGGTGAAAACTTCCTTTCACCTTGCCGGCGATATTCGGACTCTTTCTGAAAAAAATGCAACAGGAATATGCACGCCCGCTGCAAATTGCTCGTGCTTTCTCAGCCGCTTCGCCGACATGGCCCTGCCGAAAGATGAACATTGCGTTCAGCGCCCGTTCATGGCGGCGGCATAGCCTTCACGATCATCTGGAACGAAAACGTCACATTCACGTTCCAGTTTTCGATTGAAATTACCGGCGCCCAAAGGAAAACCGATGAAAGCCAGGAAACACCTTCTCACTCACGTCTTCGTGTCGCTCGCAGCGTTCCCCGTGGCGCTTCCTCCGGCCTACGCGGCAAATTCGCCCGTGTTGGGGGCTTGGTCGCAGCCCAGCGCGCCTGCTGGCGCCGGATTGAACCTTCACGATATGGCGAGCCAGCCGGTTGCCGTCCGGAACGTCGCCCAGGCCGAAGAGCCGAAGCCCGAGCCGCCGCCGGGCGAAGACGGCCAGCCTGAGCGCAAGAAGAAGCCGGAGGCCCCTGGCGAAAAGCCGCTGGCAGAGCCGAAGCCCGAGCCGCCCAAGCCGGAAGCACCGAAACCTGAACCGCCGAAGGCTGAGCCGCCAAAGCCCGAACCCAAGGCTGAAGCGCCGAAGCCCGTAGCGCCAGAGCCGCCAAAGGCAGAGGCCCCCAAGCCTGCCGCGCCGAAGGCAGAGGCACCGGCTCCGGTCGATGAAGCTCCGAAGCCTGAAAAGAAGCGCCCGCCGGAGCCGGACGCGCAAGCCAAGCCTCCAGAGGAAAAGCCCGCCGCTCCGGCTCCCAAGCCTGCAGCCGAGGCCCCTAAACCTGTGCCTGAAGCCAAGCCGGCTGAAAAACCGGCCGCTGAAGCGCCCAAGCCTGCTGAGCCCAAGCCTTTAGAAAACCCGGCCGAGAAGCCTGCGGCCGAGGCTCCCAAGCCGCCTGCCGAGCCGAAACCCGCTGCGCCGAAGCCTGACGCGCAGAAGGCTCCAGCACAGGCAGCACCCGACGCCAAGCCGGCACAGAAGCTGGCACCGGCTGCGGAGACGCCCGCTCAGCCGGGCGACGCGGCGAAGCCTCAGCCTGCTGGCGAAGCCCCTGCACCTGCTGCCACGACCAGACAGGCCCCGGCTGCCGCACCGGCAGGCCAGCAGGCGCCTGCGCCTGACAGTGCCAAGCAGGCTCCCGTGCTCGACAGCGCGAAGCCCGCGCCGACCGTCGCGCCCGCCGCCCAACCGAATGCCGTCCAGCCGCCGGCTCCTGGCAGCGCACCGGCGATCGCTCCGCCACCACCGCCGCCGGCTCCCGGTAGTGCGCCGACGGCCCCGCCGCCGCCGCCGCCGAAGTCTGACGCCGATGCTCAGGCTCCGCTCGGCAAGGCACCGCCGCCGCCCCCGCCGCCGCTTGCGCCCAACTCGGCCGGGTGGGATCGTGGTCAGCGCATGCAGGCCCCACCGCGTTACGATGCGCCGTCCGATGCGCGGCTGGAGGGCCGGGTCGATGGTCGCGATGTTCTCAACATTCTCGGCCAGATGATCGTACGCGGCGGCGACAGCGATCGCTTCAGCCGTGGGGCCGAGGACACCTATTATGACCAGCTGCCCGGCGGCCGGACGCGCGAAACGATCGAGCGCCCCAATGGTGTGATGATCGTGACGATCCGGAACCGTTATGGCGACGTCATCCAGCGTTCGCGCATCGGTCGCGATGGCCGTGAGACGGTGCTGTTCTACGATCCCGATCTGCAGCAGCGGCCCGACCGCGAACGGGTCTTCCGCGATCCGTCGCTCGACCTGCCGCCCATGCAGCTCGACATCCCGGTCGATGAATACATCATCGACACGTCGAATGCCCGCAACCCGGACTACTACGACTTCCTGCGCGAGCCGCCGGTGGAACGGGTCGAACGTGTCTATTCGCTGGATGAGGTCCGCTACTCGGCCCGTATCCGCGACAAAATGCGGCGCATCGACCTCGACACGATCCACTTTGCCACCGGCAGCGCGGATGTATCGATGAACGAAGCAGCTTCCATGAAGCGGATCGCCGATGCGATGAAGAAGATCATCGACAAGAACCCGGGCGAAACCTTCCTCATCGAAGGTCACACCGATGCTGTCGGCGCGGATCAGGCGAATCTCGTTCTCTCCGACCGCCGCGCGGAATCGGTCGCGATCGCCCTGTCCGAGCTTTACAACATCCCGCCGGAAAACCTGGTGACCCAGGGCTATGGCGAGCGGTTCCTCAAGGTTCAGACCAGCGGTCCGTCTGCCGAAAACCGCCGCGTGACGATCCGGCGCATCACGCCGCTCGTCCGCCCGGTTGCCAACCGGTAAAGCAAACCTCTCTCAATCGACATCGATCCCCGGCAGCTGCCCGCTGCCGGGGTTTTTCATGCGTTGCACATAGCGCAGATGAAATGCGCCGGCGGGCGACCTGCCATTGTCTGATTGAAAGTAATCTCCCGGTTTTGTTTCCATGTCAGCGCGCCTCGGGTTGCGTCTGCACCGATGTCTTCCTCGGCCGGAAGTTTGCCCGCCCTCATGCTGATATGCGCGTGAAAGAGCGCGTCTCGACGCATCCCGGATATTGCACCCGAGCGGCTGCCGTTCCCGCGCATGCCCAGGGTTCAAATGAATTGCCCCAGCAAATCGGTCAAAGAAAAACCCCGGTAGCGAGGCCGCTGCCGGGGTTCGATACGTGTTGGGCCTGAAGACCTTGCTTACCGCAGGCGACCCGCAGCGTGGGCCAGCATCGTGTAGACCTTGCCGGTATCGGAGGTCAGGTACGACTGCGTGATGGTCTTGTCCGGATCGTTGCGGGCGACATCGGACAGCAGGTTTTCGAAATCGGCGATGTAGCGGTCCACGGCGGCGCGGAACTCGCCTTCGCGCTCATACTTGTGCTTGATCTCGTCGAACGTCTCCTGACCCTTCAGCGTGTAGAGGCGACGCGTGAAGATGTCGCGCTCGCCGCGCTGGTAGCGACGCCACAGGTCGACGGAGGCGTCATGGTCGATCGCACGGGCGATGTCGACCGAAAGCGAGTTCAGGCTTTCGACGACATGACGCGGGTTGCGGGCGGCCGGTGCCGGCTGGGCGGCTCGACGCTCGAACTGCGCCTCTTCGCGAGCTGCGCCCTTGAGGAGATCGCTGATCCAGCCACCCTGCTGCGGAGCGGGCTGCTGCGCCTGCGGCTGTACGGCGGCGCGCGGTGCCGGCGCGTCAATCACGGCTGCGGGCTGGCGGGCGACCGGCGCTTCCTGGCGCACGGGCTGAGCCGGGGCCGGCTGATAGACAGCGGCCTGCGGCTGGTAGGCCGGAGCGGCAGCGGTTGCGACGGCAGCTGCCGGACGTGAAACGGTCGACAGTTCCTGACCGCGCGAGATGATGCGCGAGAGGTCCTGCAGCGCCTTGATCTGCTCGGACACGGCCTTGCGCATATTGGCCGCGCTTTCCTTGGCTTCTTCCGGAAGATCGAAGGCACCGCGCTTGACTTCGGCGCGGGTCATGTCGAGTTCGCGGCGGATGTCGGTCGCTGCCTTGCGGACTTCTTCCGTCGCGCCCGAGAAGCGGCCGACAGCCTCTTCGACAGCCGACTTCATGGCGTCGCGCATACGCTGGCTAGTCGCCTCCGACTTCATGCCCGTTTCGGCGAGCAGGCGGTCGATGTCCGAAACCGTTCCGGTGATGCCGCCGCGCAGGCTCGCGGCAATCTCGTTGGCGCGGCGTTCGGCTTGGCTGAGCGCGCCGTTGAGGGCACGGCCGGCTTCCTCGGTCGCTTCGGTCAGTGACTGGCGCAGCGTCTGGGCAGCTTCCTGCGAGCGTAGTTCTGCGGCCGAAAGAACGCGATCGGCATCCGCATAGGAGCTGGCAAGGCTGGAGCGCAGATTGGTGGCAATGTGACCCGTCCGCTCTTCGACTTCCGCCATGGCATCGCCCACCAGAGCGCCGAGCGAACGCATGGTGCGCTCGATTTCCTCGGAGCGGCCGATCAGGCCGATGGAGAGATCGCGCAGCGCCTGCTGACGCTCTTCCAGCGTCGAGGCAAGGTTCGACTGGGCGGCCGACACCAGTTCGGAGGCCTGGCTGAGGACGCGGGCATGGTCGTCGAAGCGGCCCGAAATACCGGCGATCTGGCCGAGCGTGTTATTCGACAGATCGACCAGCTTTTCCGACTTGCCTTCGAGAAGGCGGGTCGCGGCTGTCATCACATCCGCAGCCTTGGCGGCTTCGGACCCTATACGGCTTGCCGTCTGATCGAGGCGGCTGTCGGCGGCCGAAAGCGTGGTTGCCGACACGTCGAGAACTTCCGCCAGATTGCGGTTCGATGCCTGCAGCTGGTTGATGAGGCTGGAGACATTGTCGCGCAGGCTGGTTTCGGTCGCGTTGAGGGCTTCGGTCGTTTCCGTCGTGCGCTGGCTGATGGCGTCGAGCGCTTCGCCGGTCCGCGAGGTGAGGGCGGCGATGAGCGCATCGTTTTCCTTGCGGATCTGCGCGGCGCTGTTTTCGGCGGCACTGGAGATGCGTGCAGCGGCGGTCGCGCTGGCATTGGCCAGGAGATCGGCTGCCGGCTGAGCGCGCGTTTCGATGAGCTTCGACATCTCTTCGGCGCGACCGGCGAGCATCGAGTTCAGTTCGCGGGTGCGCTCATCCAGCGTGTTGCGGATGGTTTCGTGGCGGGCGGCCAGCGCGCGCTCGGCATCGCTGAGGCCGCGGGCGATGGACTCGCCGCGCTGGGCAAGTTCCTGGTCGGCCTGAACGACACGACCGGTAAGTTCGTCGGCGCGCTGTGCCGCCTGGCTTGCCAGCGCTTCGGCCCGTTGGGCAGCCTCGCGGGCCAGCTCTTCGGCGCGGGCGACTGCAAGCTGCGCCAGTTCCTCGGCGCGGGCAGCCGTCTCGCTGGTGAAGCGGTTTGTCGTTTCGGCAAGATTGGAGGTAACCTTATAGGCTTCCTGACCGATGATATTGGTCACTTCCGTTGCCGCAGCGGAGAGCGAGGAGACAAGGCCTGACGTTTTCTGATCGATGGTCGAGGCCAGCCGCTCGCCGGCTTCGCTGGCAAGGCTTGCCACCTTTTCGCTTGTGGTGCGGACTCGCCCTTCGAGAGCCGAGAGCGAGGTCTCGATCTTGCCGCCGGATTCACTGAGATGCGACGCGATATTATCGAGAGCGGTATCCATACGCCCGCTGACCGTGGCTGCCAGCTGATCGATTTCGCGCGTTGCATCGGAGAAGCGGCCGGCCACCGTGCCGGTCGTGCCGAGCACACTTTCGTTGAGGCGGGCCGCGCTCTGTTCGACGGCGTCGCGCAGAGCATGTTCGCGCTCTTCCAGCGACATTTCCAGCATGCCGGTCGCCGCGGCGATCGAGGCGCCGATGGCGGTTGCCTGTTCGTTGAGCGTGTCGCCAAGCTGACCGATCCCATTCGAGATCGTGTCGGCGATGTTTCCGTGGCTCGCCGAGAACATGCGGCTCATCTCGTTGATGCCCGAGTTCACGGTGACGTCGAATTGGGCATGGCCGCCCTGCAGCATGGCCGCGAAGCGCTCCTGACCGTTGCTGATAGTGCCGGAAAGCGTGTCTTCGTGATTACGCAGAACGCCTTCGAGATTCTCGATATTGGCCGACATCGTCTGCGCGGAAACGGCAACCGTCTGCGACAGCAGATCTTCCGCCTTGGCATGGCCGGCCGTGAAGATCGTGGCCGTCTTTTCGAGATTGTCGGTAAACATCGCCTCGGCGCGGTCGATGCTCGTCTGGATCGCGCTGGCCGTCTCGTCGAGACCGGACGTGAAGAGCGTTTCCGTACGCGTGATCGTGGCTTCGAAACGGGTGACGGCCTCGCTGGAGCCTTCCGCGAAGGCCGCGTTGACGCGCTCGAGGCCGGCCTCGATTGCGCCCGCCGCACGGCCGGTGCTTTCGGCGAAGGTCGTCTCCATGCTGGCGATGCGGTCGTCAAGCGTACTGCGCAGCGTGTCGGAGGCAATGCCGATAGACAACTGCAGGCTTGCTTCGCCTTCATCCAGCGCGCCGGCAATGCTGTCGGCGCCGCGCGTGATGACGCTTTCGATCGAATTGCGGCGCTCCTCGAAGGCGCGGTCGAAGGCTTCCTCGTGCGCAATCAGCGAGTTGGAAAGCTGCGACGTGCCTTCCGTCATGATCGTGGCGATGCGTTCCTCGCCGCCCATCAGCGCTTCTTCGAGCGATGCAGCGCGGATGTTGAACTCGGTGCTCAGATGGTTGCGCGCCTGGTCGATCCCTGTGAAGATGCGCTGCTGGCCTTCCGAAAGGGCCGTTTCGAGCGACGCTGCACGGGTGCTGAATTCGGAAGTGAACTGGTTGCGGGCTTCGTCGAGGCCGCCGAAGAGGGCAGTCGAGCGTTCGGCGAGAACATTGTCGATCCGGACATGCACCTCGTTGACCGACTGGCTGAGCGACTGGCTGTGCTGGCTGATCGTGTTCTCGATCATCTCCTGGCCCGTGCTGAGCGTGGTGGCCAGCGCGAAGGACTGGTCGGACAAAGCAGAACTCAGCCGCTCAATGCTGGTGCCAAGCAGGCCCTGCATGGCGTCCTGATGCGTTCCGACAGTACTTGTCACGCGTTCCAGGCTGTCGTTCAGCTTGTGGCCCAGCTCGGCCGCGCGGCGGTCGAAGGCTTCGCTGAAGGCCGAGAAGCGGTCATCAAAGGCGGTGCTGACGCTGCCGATGGTCGATTCCAGCTTTTCTTCGAAGAAGCCCGTACGCAGATCCATATCCATGACCGCCTCGTCGGCGGCCGACTTGAGGTTCTGGCGGAAGGATGCGCCCTTTTCGTCCAGCGCGGTGTTGAGCGAGGCAATTAGGTCGTCGAGCCCGGTGACGATCGCGCTCTGCCCGACGGCGAGGCTGTCATTGATTTCCTGCGTGCGGGAGATCAGCGTTTCATTCAGTTGACGCGTCCGTTCGGCCAGCGCCGCATTCAGCTTGGTCGTGTTCTGGTCGAGCGTCGAGGCGCGGGTTTCGAACTGCGACAGGAGCTCATTGCCGCGGTTGGTCAGGGCAAAGCTCAGTTCTTCAAGACGCGTGTCGAACTCGTTGGCCAGCGCAAAGCCGGCGGAGTTCAGCGTTGACAGCAACGTATCCGACTGGGTGGCAAGCATCGTGCCGATCGTGCTTGCAGCCGTTTCGGACTTCTCCATCAGGAGAGCTGCGCGGGTGTCGATCATCGAGGCGAAGGCTTCGCCCGTGATCGCCATCTGCGCCGTCAGTGATTCGGCAGCGCCCCGCATGTCGGAGGCGAGGCTGTCATGCGCGCCGGAAATCGAAGAGCGCAGGCGTTCCGAATGATTGATGATGGCTTCGCGCTCGGCGCTCAGTTCGTTGACGAGCGTCCGCACACGCACCTCGTTTTCCGAATAGCTGCGCTCCAGCGCGTTCACTTCGGAATGGACGAGCGTTTCCAGTTCGGTAGCGCGGGCGATCGTGCGTTCGATGCCTTCGCTCATAGCCGAGACTTCGCGACGAACGGCCTGGCCGATGGTCATGATGCGCTGCGAGGCCATGGTTTCCGGCTCGCTGAGCCGCAGCGCGACTTCAGCCATGGAGCGGGCGGCGGAGCGCATTTCCTGCGCACGGCCCAGAATGAGACCGAAACCGATGATCAGCAGAACCGGGATAATGACGATGCCGGCAAGCGTGAGAAAGCCGGGGCTGGTGATCGTGCTGGCGACATTTTCAGCGCCTGCCTTTGGCGTCGAAAGGGCAAGATAGCCCAGCGCGATCGAAATGACGATCCAGACCGAGGCAAACAGCATGGCGCTGCGGATGACGCTGCGGCCGGCGCGCGTGTCGAGAGAGCGAAGCAGCGACGAGGAGGTACGGCCCGATGGATCGTTGGCGGGAGCGAGGTAAGGCGACTTCGGCGCCGGTTCCGGGCCGAGCTCGCGTGCGAAATCAGGCCGGGCTTCGGAGGCGGACTCTGAGCTCATGGACCTTGCAGATCTCCCTTCACCCGAGCGCGCATAATTGCTCGCCGGCTGCGAAGCGGCCTTCGGCTTGGCGGTCTCGTCAAAGTCGATCTGGAGGGCTTTCTCCAAAGCGTCAAACGCAGCCTGTTCAACAGGTTCGTTGCCCTTTTTTGTCGCCATGCTTTTTACGCCTCGTTACGCACTCTACTCGATGACGGATGAAGAAGCTGCCGCATCCCGATCCGCCAAGCCTTGCACAAGCTTCGATGAATAGCCTTTTCTTGTCTTCGGGTTAACCCGCCTGACCGGCTCTATCCACCGTAACCTGACGTCGCGGTCAGGGTCCTTGGCGCACCTTATCATGTACGCCTTACGCTTGACCACCTGTCATCATTCGGGACAGGGCGGCTAGCGCCTTATCCACGTCCTTCCGACCCTGTCTTCATGCGGGACGCCATGCGCCCGCACTCTACGACCGTATCGTTCCGGCACAATAGCTTAAATGCCGGTCAAGAGAGGAGTCCTTATTAGTGCGGGGCTTTCGCCGTGCGCTGCCGATCCTCGCAGCCGATCACCAATTCTCCACCAATTCCGGACGTTTAGAGGATGTTAACCATGATTTTAGTTTTCCGTCCAGTTTCCGCCCATTTTTAATCCGATGGCGATTTTCCGTTGCTTTCATGCGCTTGCACCCGCGGATCGGGTTCAAACTATAACGATAAAAGGAAAACAGGTCATGGCATCTTATAGCATTGCGTTCGCCGCCCCTGAAGCGCCGAAGGGCTACAGCCCGTCCGCCTCCAAACCGATCGATCTCGTTCACCTGGCGCGCCAGACCATGGGCGATCGCACGGTTGAACTGGAGGTTCTCAAGATTTTCGCCCGCCAGGCCCGTCAGTGCCTCGCCGAACTGTCGTCCGCCGATCAGAATGGTCGCGTCGCAACGGCGCATCGCCTGAAAGGGGCCGCCGAAGCCGTCGGCGCTTTCCCGCTGTCGAAATTCGCCGAAGAGATGGAAGCCGGCGCATGTGATGCAGCCCATCTCGCCAAGATGACGGCGGTCATCACCGAGACCGAGAATTTCATCAACCGGCTTTGCCGCTAAGCCTTCGCCGACAGCCAAGGTCGACTGACAAAAAAGTAAGGGCGCGCTGCGATGGCAACGCGCCCTTCCTGTTTGATCTGATGAGGTCACGCAGCCTGGGGCGAACTCAGGGCGTTTGCTTCTGCTTGCGGCGCGTCTGCAGCTCTTCCAGAATGCGCGCGACTTCCATCTCAAGCGCGGCTTCAGTGCGCGGCTTTTCAGCTGCAACCTCGCGCGCCAGCGGCAATTGCTGTGCGGCGGCGGCGGATGCACGGGCCGAGGCGGGCCCGACACCCGGTGCCGCGGCAGCAACAGTGCGCTGTGCGCTGCGTGGCGTTACTGCCGGCTGGCGGTCATTGGCTTGCATGCGTTCGCTCAGCAGGCGCTCGAAGGTCGAAACCTGACGGCGCGAGGCTTCCGCCTGGCGCGCTGCCTGCAGCGACGCTGTCGCAGCAGCATCATTCAGGATGCGCGAGCGCAGCATTTCGATAATCGATTCTGCATTCGCTTCTGCGACCGCTGCGGCAGAGGGCTTGGCAGGCTCGGGTGCAGGTGCAGATGCAGATGCCGGCATTGCGGCGGGCTCGGGATGATAGGCCGGAGCCTGTGCCGATGCCGGGAATTCCTTTGCATCGAAGGCTGCGCTGGCACCGTAATTATAGGTGTCTTCGTCCGCCACCTCGGGAAGTTGTTCATGGTCCCAGTTGTTGGCGGGCTGTTGAACGGGCTGCGTCCGGGTCGCTTGCGGCTGGCGCTGCGGTGCCGCGCGGCGCTGCTGGGTCTCGCCCACCGCTTCCTGCGATTCGCTCCGGCGTTGCAGGGCTGCTGCCGCAGCGACCGCAGCCGTTGCTGCCGTGGGTTCCTCGAGTCCGATGCGGCTTTCGATCACCACATCTGTCGGACCGCCGATCAGAACAAGGTGCTCCACATTGTCGCGACGGATCAGCACCACGCGCCGGCGGGTATCCACCACAGCTGCATCGATCACGGCGAGCCGCTTGGCGCGCTCACGTCCGGTCATGCCGAGAAGGGGCGATACGGGGCGCTCGCGCAAATATTTCAGGACACCCGCATAAGCGATCAGTCCGAGGCCAACGACGGCGACCGCGATCACGAAATTCGTCGCCGTTTGCCCGTTCAAGAAGTCCATTTGTCCCTAACCCCTAATCGCACACCCATGGGACTCATATCGCCGCACCCGCGACAGGCGGTGAGCAAGGACGACATGGTACGCAAAACCCCGATAAAACCGGTCCGAAAAACCGGCATGAAACGCTTAAAGCCCCGCCAGACATGCATGCGTGGCGCTGTCATCTCAACCCGAATGTTGCTATGTATGCCGCCGCCTGCATGAGACCGCGCAAGACCTCCAAACCGGTTGATTCCTGCGCTAAAACAATTTGAAAAGCTTTTGTTTTAAAAGCAAGCGCCCGGCCCAAAAAGACCGGTGGAGAACTGGGCCCGCTTCCTGAAAAGCGCCGCCGCGGTTTCGGGGCGGTCTTGAACTTGGCGGGCAATCCTAGTGAATTGGGTGAGGTTCCGTGTTGATTCCTTCCTGATATGATCGGAGAGGGCTGAAAGCGGTGCAGACAAAGGGGCATTGATGACGCAGTACAAGCAGGCGGACGATTATGATCCGCCGATCGTGAACAGACCCGCGGGCGCGGGAACCTGGCTGCGCATCGTCGTGCTTGCGGCAGCGTTGACGCTGTCGGCGCTCGCCTTTGTCGTCTTTAAGGACCAGCTGGAAAACGAAATCGTGCTGGGCATCCTCGGCGTCTTCGCCATGTGCGGCATCTTTTTCGTCGTCTCCGCGATCATCGGTTTCATCGAGGTCATGCCAGCGCCGCGCACAGAGGCCTATGCCAATGCATTCCTTGATTCGCATCCTGACGGCGCGATCGTCACGGACCGCAAGGGCAGGGTGATCTATGCCAATCGTGCCTATGGCGAATTGACGGGCGCGCGTTCCGTTGCCGCGACGCAAACGCTGGAAACGCTGCTTTCGCGTGATCCCGATTCGAATCAGGCGCTGTTTCGCCTTGCCAATTCGCTGCGAGAGGGCAAGGGCGGCTTCGAGGAGTTTCGTCTGCGCAAGCCTCTCGGCCTGTCGGCCACCACAAAGACGGACGGCCACTGGTATCGCCTCAAGGCGCGTGTTCTCCCGGTCGTCGATGGCGACAAGCATCCGCTTTACATATGGCAGATCAGCGACATCACGGCCGAGCGCGAGAAGCAGGAACGCTTCTTCCGCGAGCTGCAGAACGCCATCGATTATCTCGACCATGCCCCCGCCGGCTTCCTTTCGGCCGGAAGGCGCGGGGAAATCTTCTACATCAACGCAACGCTCGCCGGCTGGCTTGGCGTCGATCTCACCACCTTCCAGCCGGGGAACCTGAGCCTGTCGCAATTGATGGCGGGGCAGGGACTGGCCATACTCCAGTCCGTCCAGGCCGAGCCCGGCCGCGAACGGACCGAAACGATCGATCTTGACATGCGCAAGACGAACGGGCAGGGCCTGCCGGTCCGCCTCGTTCACCGGGTATCCGCGACCATCGACGGCGCACCGGGCGACAGCCGGACCATCGTGCTGGAGCGCACTGGTCTTGGAGACGCCCAGCAATCCGGTTCCATCGCCTCCGCCCGATTTAACCGCTTCTTCAACAACACGCCGATGGCAATCGCCTCGGTGGATGGAGCCGGCAAGATCCTGCGCACCAATGCGCCCTTCATGACGCTCTTCTCGGATATCGTCTCCCGGGACGAGGTGGAGAAGGGCGCACCGCTGGAGCGCATCGTCCACGAGGGCGACCGCCAGATGCTAACCGATGCGTTGGCTGCTGCACGCGATCGCCAAGGCAATATTGCGCCCTTCGATTCGCGCCATCCGGCCCAGGAAGGCCGCCATTTCCGCTTCTATGTGAATGCCGTCATCGACCAGAGCGATGAAGCCCCGGAAGAGGCTGCCATCGTCTACGCCGTGGAAAACACGGCGCAGAAGGAACTCGAACAGCAGATGGCCCAGACGCAGAAGATGAACGCGGTGGGCACACTGGCCGGCGGCATCGCGCACGACTTCAACAACGTGCTGACAGCGATCCTCCTCTCTGCCGACCACCTGCTCCTGCAGGCGCGCCAGTCGGATGCGAGCTTCGCCGACCTGATGGAAATCAAGCGCAACGCCAATCGCGCCGCCGTTCTCGTGCGCCAGCTGCTCGCCTTCTCGCGCAAGCAGACGATGCGCCCGACGGTGCTGAACCTGACCGATGTGGTGGGCGACCTGCGCATGCTCGTCGATCGCCTGACCTCATCCAACGTCAAGCTCGAAATCGATTATGGCCGCGACCTCTGGCCGGTGAAGACCGACCTGTCGCAGTTCGAGCAGGTCTTGATCAATCTCTGCGTCAACGCCCGCGATGCGATGCCGAATGGCGGCACGATCACCATCCGCACCCGCAACATCAACGGCGCAGACGTGCCGGCGATGAACCTGCTCGGTATGCCGGCGGAAGACTTCGTGATGGTCGAGGTGGAGGATACCGGCACCGGGATCGCCCCCGAGATCATGGATAAGATTTTCGAGCCCTTCTTTACCACTAAGGAAGTCGGCAAAGGCACGGGTCTCGGCCTTGCCATGGTCTACGGCATCGTTCGCCAGTCCGGCGGCTACATCTATCCGGAATCGGAAGTCGGTAAGGGCACGAAGTTCAAGCTCTTCCTGCCGCGTCATATCCAGGAGGTTCAGGCCCAGCCGGCAGCACCGGCACTCGGCGCGCCAGCGGACGGCTCTGCACCTGCACCCGAACACAAGGTTCTCGGTGCCTCTGCCAACGAGCAGGAGATGGACCTGACCGGCAACTCGGCGGTCGTTCTGCTGGTCGAGGACGAAGAGGCGGTGCGCCGCGGCGGCAAGCGCATGCTGGAAACGCGTGGCTATACTGTCCACGAGGCGGGTTCGGGCGTCGAGGCGCTCGACATCATGGACGAGCTCGACGGCAAGGTCGATATCGTCGTCTCGGACGTCGTGATGCCGGAAATGGATGGCCCGTCCTTGCTGCGCGAGCTGCGCAAGAAATATCCGGACATGAAGTTCATCTTCGTCTCCGGCTATGCCGAAGACGCGTTTGCCCGCAACCTGCCGCAGGACGCCAAGTTCGGCTTCCTGCCCAAGCCCTTCTCGCTCAAGCAGCTGGCCCAGGCCGTGCGGGAAATGCTGGATAGCTGAGACGCGAATGTCGTCTCAGATCAGATCGGTCTCAAAAATCGAAATAGCCCGCGACCGGCACATGGTCGGAGGGCTTTTCCCAGGCGCGGACATGTTTTTCCACCGCGACCGACTTCAGCCGGTTGGCGGCCTCCGGCGAGAGCATCAGATGATCGATGCGGATGCCGTTGTTCTTCTGCCAGGCGCCGGCCTGATAGTCCCAGAACGTATAGACCGGCACGCCATCGCTGGAGGCGCGGAGCGCATCGGTGAAGCCAAGGTTCTCGATGCGGCGGAAGGCCTGCCGTGTCTGCGGCAGGAAGAGGGCGTCGCCCGCCCAGGCTGCAGGGTCATAGCAATCATGCGGCTCGGGGATGACGTTATAGTCGCCGGCCAGAACCAGCGGTTCTTCCAGCGCAAGCCGCGACTTCGCAAACGCTTCGAGCCGCGCCATCCAGGCCAGCTTGTAAGGGTATTTGACCGGATCGTCCGGCGGGTTGCCGTTGGGCAGATAGATCGAGCAGACGCGCAGCGCGCCCTTCTCGGTCGAGAATACGGCCTCCATGAAACGCGATTGCTCGTCCGCATCGTCACCCGGCAGGCCGCGCGTCACCTCGTCGGGCGAGACTTTCGAGAGGATCGCAACGCCGTTGAAACCCTTCTGGCCGTGCGTCTCGACATGATAGCCAAGCGCTTCGATCTCGAGCCGCGGGAAGTTCTCGTCCACCGACTTGATTTCCTGCAGGCAAACGATGTCCGGATCACTTTCCTTCAGCCAGGCGCAGAGATTTTCGATACGGGCGCGGACGCCGTTGATGTTCCAGGTGACAATCTTCATGGCGTCCGCTTGTTATGCGAGGAGGTATCAGATGGCGAAGCTGGTGCCGCAGCCGCAACTGGCCACCGCATTCGGGTTCTTGATCTGGAAGGATTGGCCGAGCAGGTTGTCGACGAAGTCGATCTCCGAACCTTCCATATAGACGAGCGACATCTGGTCGATCAGCACGCGCGCGTTGTCGCGCTCGATGACGATATCGTCATCTTGCCGGTCTCCTGTCAGGTCGAATTTGTAGGAAAAGCCGGAGCAGCCGCCGCCCTCGACGGAGATGCGCAGCGCGTTCTTGTCGGTCTCGGACGCGATGATCTTGGCGATTCGCTTGGCCGCGCTTTCGGTCATGGTTACGTTGACTTCGGTCATGTTTTCATCCTTGGCCGGGGTCAAGGTCCGGCGGTTGGTTGGAATCCCGCATAAAATGGGGGCAATTTCGATCGCGATCAATCTCTTCCTGTGCGTTCGGTCAAGTTTTTCGCGAGGCCGCCCGCAAATTCGGCGCGAACTTCTTTCAAGCCCGGCTTCAGAAGGCTATGTAGGCCGAAGATTGAACAGTTGCAGAGCGAAAATGACTTTCGACAGGAACAGGCTTGGTTTCGGTTACGGCGAACGCGCCATCTATGCCGCAGACCCGTGGACGACACGCGGACGACTTTATCCCGAGACACCGAGCCCGACGCGCAGCGATTTCCAGCGCGACCGCGACCGTATCGTTCACACGACCGCCTTTCGTCGTCTGAAGCACAAGACGCAGGTCTTCATCGCCAATGACGGCGATCACTATCGTACGCGCCTGACCCACACCATCGAAGTCGCCCAGATCGCCCGGGCGCTTGCCCGCGCCATGAAGCTCGACGAGGATTTGGCGGAAGGCGTGGCGCTCGTCCACGATTTCGGCCACACGCCGTTCGGTCACACCGGCGAGGATGCGCTCGACGAGTGCCTGAAGCCCTATGGCGGTTTCGACCACAATGCCCAGTCGCTTCGCCTCGTCACCAAGCTTGAGCGCCGTTACGCCGAGTTCGATGGTATCAACCTGACCTGGGAAAGCCTCGAAGGGCTCGTGAAGCACAATGGCCCCTTGATGGACAGAGAGGGCAACGGCACGCGGGGCCCGGTCCCGCAGCCGATCCTCGACTATTGCGCGCTGCACGATCTGGAAATTTCGAGCTTCGCCAGCCTTGAGGCCCAGGCTGCCGCGATTGCCGATGACATCGCCTATAATACGCATGACATTGATGATGGTCTGCGCTCCGGCTATCTGACTTTCGAGATGCTGGAAGAGATCCCGTTCCTTGCCGGCCTGATGGCTGAGGTAAGGGGGCTCTACCCCGCGCTCGACCCGTCGCGTTTCACGCATGAGATCATGCGCCGCCAGATCACGCGGATGATCGAGGACGTGATTTCCGTCGCGCAGCAGCGGCTGGCAGAACTTCAGCCGCAATCGGCGCAGGATATCCGCAACGCCGACCGGATGGTGATCGAGTTCTCCGACGCGATGCGCGAGACGGACAAGGCGATCAAGAAGATGCTCTTCACGCGCATCTACCGCCATCCGGAAATCATGCGTATCCGCAAGGGTGCCGCCGATATCGTCGCCGACCTCTACAAGGCCTTCATGGACGACCCGAAGCTGATGCGGAAGCACCATTGGTACGACCACATTTCGGAGCTGCCGGAAGCCGCCAAGGCCCGTCAGGTCGGCGACTATCTGGCCGGCATGACGGACACCTATGCTATTGCGACGCACCGCCAATTGTTTGACCACACCCCGGATTTGCGATAGCGACGGCCGCAATTGAACCATCCCGCACGAGCCTGTGCAGCGGTTTTCCGCAGGAAACGAGACCCATGAATATCTTTCACGACTTCGCCAACAAGATCAAAGCTGTCCTGAATGACATCGATGTCTTCAAGGAAAAGGGCGCCGGTGTCGATCTCTCGCGCATCACGGTCGAAGCCCCGCGCGATCCGGCCCATGGCGATGTCTCGACCAATGTGGCGATGCTGCTCGGCAAGCCGCTCGGTATGAACCCGCGTGACTTCGCGAACCTCGTGGTGGAAAAGCTGCAAGCCGATGCGGATATCGCGGATGTCAGCGTTGCCGGTCCAGGCTTCATCAACATCCGTCTCGCAGCCGGCTACTGGCAGAAGCTGCTGGCCGCCATGGTGTCGTCCGGCGAGAGTTTCGGCCGCTCCGACCTCGGCAAGGGCCGCAAGGTCAATGTCGAATATGTCTCGGCCAACCCGACCGGCCCCATGCATGTCGGCCATTGCCGCGGCGCGGTTGTCGGCGACACTCTGGCGAACCTGCTGGCCTTCACCGGTCACGAGGTGACGAAAGAATATTACATCAACGACGCCGGCTCGCAGATCGATGTGCTCGCCAAGTCCGTTTACCTGCGCTACCGCGAGGCGCTGGGCGACAAGGTGGGCGAAATCCCGGCCGGTCTCTATCCGGGAGACTATCTCGTACCTGTCGGCAAGGCGCTGGCGGATGAATATGGCACGAAGCTGCGCGCCATGCCGGAAGACCAGTGGATGCCGATCGTCAAGAACACGGCGATCGACGCCATGATGGCGATGATCCGTGAGGACCTCGCGGCGCTGAATGTCCATCATGACGTCTTCTTCTCGGAGCGGACCCTGCATGACGGCAATGGCGGCCCGATCCTCTCGGCGATCAATGACCTGACCTACAAGGGCCATGTCTACAAGGGCAAGCTGCCGCCGCCGAAGGGACAGGTTCCGGAAGATTGGGAAGATCGCGAGCAGACGCTGTTTCGCTCGACGGATGTCGGCGACGATATCGACCGTCCGCTGATGAAGTCGGACGGCACTTTCACCTATTTTGCCGCCGACGTTGCCTATTTCAAGAACAAGTACGATCGTGGCTTCAACGACATGATCTATGTGCTGGGCCAGGACCATGGCGGCTACGTCAAGCGGCTGGAAGCGGTTGCCAAGGCGGTCTCCGGCGGCGCTGTCCATCTGACGGTTCTGCTCTGCCAGCTCGTGAAGCTTTTCCGCGATGGCGAGCCGGTGAAGATGTCGAAGCGCTCCGGCGATTTCGTCACGCTGCGCGACGTGGTGGATGAAGTCGGCCGCGATCCGGTCCGCTTCATGATGATCTATCGCAAGAATTCCGAACCGCTCGACTTCGACTTCGCGAAAGTGACTGAGCACTCGAAGGACAATCCTGTCTTTTACGTGCAGTATGCGCATGCGCGCTGCGAATCAATTTACCGGCAGGCGCGAGAAGTCTATCCGGATCTCGACCTTGCAAATCTGAAGTTTGATGACAAGATTGCGTCACTGATCGATGATCCGGCTGAGTTGCAGCTGGTGGCAAAACTTGCCGAATACCCCCGGATTATCGAGGCTGCAGCGGTTTCGCAGGAGCCTCACCGGGTCGCATATTACCTGTATGACCTTGCGGGTGTGTTCCACGGACACTGGAATAAGGGCAAGGAAAATACCGGCTTACGGTTTGTTAACGATAAAAACCGAGAATTGACCGTGGCCAGGCTGGGATTGGTGAGGGCAGTGGCATCCGTTTTGAAGTCGGGACTCGGGATTACCGGGACGGCAGCACCTGACGAGATGCGGTGACCGTCGCCATTTGCCCATAATGTCCTGGCAGGTAACGCAAGCTTTTGCGAGTGGACAATATGGCAGATAACAGACGCGCCGGTGAACGGACAATCTTTCGCGGGGACGTAGAAGGAAACGATACTCTCGCGGAGATTTCCAGGGCGCTGGAGACGGAACGCCGCACGCCGATCGCCGTCGGGGCGGGTTTCACGCCGCCCGCCGGTGGGCAGGCGTCGAACATTCCTGCCATGGCTGATCTCGAAGATGAATTGTTGCGCGAGTTTGCGCTTTACGAAGGTCCGCGTGAATCCGTTGGGCGCGAGCCTGCCGCCCGCGAGCCGATGCGGAAGCTTGAGCCGACCTTCGAGCCCGCTGTCCGCGCCCCGGCTTCGGTCGCGCCGCCCGTGACTGTTGCACCTGTTGTAAATGAAGATGATGACGACACGATGCCGCCGATGGATGCCGGCAGCGTGTTTCGTGCGACCCGGCCCGCGCCAATCGTGCGCACACCGGCCGTTGTATCCGAGCCTGTTCGTGAGGTCGCTCGCGTAGAGCCCGTGCCGCCGGTGGTTTTTGCGCCCGAGCCGGATGCGGACGTCGACATTGTTCCGGACGCTGCTTTTGAGTCCTCGCAGGAGGCCAACGAAGAACCCGTCGAGTTCGCCGGCCCGATCCCCGATCTCGCCGAGTGGGATTTGCTGGACGAAGTGGCGTCGGAAACGGTAGCCGGCGACCCGGCTGTCGCCGTTGCCGTTATGGAAGCGGAGCTGGAGCAGTCGCTGGGCGTGCTGGATCTGGTGCCCGACGCGGCTGTCGCGCCCGTTTCTGACGATGCTGAGCCCGTCTTTGACGGGCCGGTTCCCGATTTTGACTTCGATGAAGAGCCGGCTCTCGCCAGCTCGGTTCCGGAACTCGCGCTCGACGATATGGACCAGGACGCCGGTGAGCCCGTCTTTGCCGGTCCTGTTCCGGATTTCGATTTCTCCGAGCCCGAAGCTGACGCTTCCGCCGAACCCGAAGCTCAAGAACTTCATGCTGTTGCGGATATGGAAGCGGAGTTGGAGCAGTCGGTGGGCGCGCTCGATCTGAAGCCGGATGCGGCTCTCGAGCCTGTATCGCCCTTCGCTGCCTGGAAGAACGATCGCCTCGCTGCCCTTGAGACGACCACGCCGGCTTGGCTCTCCGCCGGCGCGCTGGCGCCGAAATGGGTCGCCCCTGCTGATGTCGCGGCTGTTGCTGAAGCCGCGCCGCAAGCTGTTGCTGCGGCCGAGGCGCCGGTTTTTGTCGAGCCCGTTCCCGCTGAGCCTGTGTATGTTGAGGCAGCGTCCGTTGAGGCCTTGTCGAGTGAAACCCTCGCCCTAGACAAGAGTGAGGCTCCTTCCGCTTCTGCAGAGCCTGAAAATGATCTGTTCAGCGATTTCGAGTTCGATCTGGAGGCCGACGATCTTGTCGCCGCCCCTGCTGCAACCGCTCAGGAGCCGCCTGCGACCGAAGTCGTTGCGCTCGCGAGCGAGGAGCCTCATGATGAGGGCGAGCCCGAGCCCGCCTTCGTCCATGAGCCTTATGTCTCGGTGGAACCGGACCTACATGCCTTCTCAGTGAAGCCGGATGCCTTTACCGCCGCCGGGCCGGTTGCTGCCGCTCTCGGCACGCCTGCCGCCGTTGCCGTCGATCCGGTTGCCGAACTGCCGGGCTGGCTGACCTCCGGCCGCAAGTCGGTTGAGCCGATCGCCGCAACGCCCGCACAGAAGGAAGCGGATTTCGACTTCAAGGACTTCGAATTCGATTTTGACGAGGATGCGATCGAGGCTGAAGTCTCGCGCGCGGTCATGACCGAATTGCAAGCCGCACCGGCCAAGCCGCCGGTCGATGAAATGCCTTTCGATCCGAGCGCGATTGCCGAGATCGAAGATACAATGCCGGCCTCTTTCGGAACGATGGATGTGCCGCAGGTTCCCGAGCAGGATGGCGAGATGCCTCCGAAGCCGGTGTCCGACTTCGATTATGACATCGAGGCGGAGATGGCGGAGCTGTTCGCGATGGGGAGCAAGCCCAGGGAGCAGTCCGCGAGCGCCCTTGCTGACGGTCAGCGCGACGGCGAAGACGACGGTCTCGACAACGGCCTTGCCAATGAGCTCATCCGTTCCATTCATGAAACGCCCGCCATTCCTGCCGGCCGCGCCTTCGATATGACGGATATCGATGCGCAGCCGAAGGGGTTTGTGGCGCGATATGCCCGCGTCGCCGCAGCTGCCGCCATCGTTGCATTCGCCGGCCTTGGCGCCGTCATGCTGTGGCGCTCCGGCGATGTTCCGGGCGTTGCCGGCGATGGTACGCCGCGCGTGATCATGGCCGACAAGTCGCCCATCAAGGAAGTTCCCGATCAGCCGGGTGGCAAGCAGGTGCCGAACCAGGACAAGGCGGTCTATGAGCGCGTTGCCGGCAAGTCGCCTGAAGTGGTCAAGCAGGGCAGCCTGATTGCCAACGCCGAAGAGCCCGTGAACGTGTCCGAGAAAACCCTTGGCGATGATGGCGCGATGCCGTCCGACGCGCAGGCGCCGGGCGTGGCCGATGCATCCGATGCCGACGCGCGCCTGCCCGCAACGCCGTCCCAGCCGGGGGGCGATGGCGACAAGTCCAAGGAATCTGTCAGCCCGCGCAAGGTCAAGACCATGATCGTTCTGCCGAACGGCACACTGGTTGCGCGCGAAACGACGGCTCCGGCCGAACCACCGAAGTCGTCTGCCGCAGACGCCGTAATGACGGCCCCGGCTGCAACGGCCAATGTCGAGGCCTCGCAGCCGGCCTCGACGATCGCTCCGGCCAATGGCGCGCCTGCCACACAGGCAAGCCAGCAGGCGGCGGCCAAGCCGATGACGGCCCCGATCCCGACCGCGCGTCCCGCCGAACAGCCGGTAAATGTCGTCGGAACGGTCACGCAGCGTGGCAATGTGGCCGGTCAGCAGACCGCTGCGGCTGAAAAGCCGGCGGCGCAGGCCGCAGCCAAGTCCTCTCAGCCGACACAGCAGCCGGTAGCTCCCGCTGCCTCCAGCACGCCGGCCGGCGCCTATGTGATCCAGATCGCTTCGCTGCCGTCGCAGGAGGAGGCCAGGAAGTCCTATTCCAATCTCTCGGCCAAGTTCTCTTCGGTGATCGGCGGCAAGAGCATGGATATCAAGCCGGCCGAAATTCCGGGCAAGGGCACCTACTATCGCCTTCGCATTGTCGCTGGCAGCAAGGACGAGGCGATTGCGCTTTGCTCGCGCTACCGCGCGGCTGGCGGAAGCTGCCTCGTGTCCCGCTGACTCGTGTCCCGCTGACAAAAAACGCCTGAAACAATAAAACCATCGCCGCCTGCAAGGGCGGCGATGTCTGCTTGATGGATTGATGATGACAGATACGCGCGCTCTGATTCTCGGCTGTTCCGGCCTCCTGCTTACGGATGAGGAAAAGGCCTTCTATCGCGAGGTCCAGCCCTGGGGTTTCATCCTCTTCGGCCGCAACATCGAAAGCCACGATCAGATCAGACGCCTGACGGACGATCTGCGTGACACGGTCGCCGGCCGTCATGCGCCGGTGCTGATCGATCAGGAAGGCGGGCGCGTGCAGCGCATCAGGCCGCCGCTTGCCGACAAATATCCGTCCGGGGCGGATCTCGGCGCGATCTACACGAAAGACAGGGAGAAGGGGTTGCGCGCCGCCTGGCTGATGTCGCGGCTTCACGCCTTCGATCTCCTGAAGCTCGGCATCGATGTCGATTGCCTGCCTGTTCTCGACGTACCGGTCGAAGGCGCTCATGACGTCATCGGCAGCCGCGCTTACGGCCACGATCCGGAAACCGTGACCGCCATGGGCCGCGCTGCCGCGCAAGGGCTCAAGGACGGGGGCATGCTGCCGGTCATGAAACACATGCCGGGTCACGGCCGCGCAGGCGCCGATTCGCATCACAATCTGCCGGTGGTCGACGCTTCGCGCGAAAGTCTTAAGGCGCATGATTTCGCGCCGTTCAAGGCGATGCGCAGTGAACTGATGGCGATGAGCGCCCATGTCGTGTACACCGCCATCGATCCGGAACGTCCGGGCACGACCTCGAAGACCGTGATTGACGAGATCATTCGCGGTTACATCGGCTTTGACGGACTCCTTATGTCCGACGACACTTCGATGAATGCGCTTGCCGGAACAATTGGGGAGCGGGCGCGTGACATTGTTGCGGCGGGCTGCGATATCGTGCTTCACTGCAATGGCGTGATGACGGAAATGCAGGCTGTTGTCGCCGAAGCGCCGATCCTGCGCGGCAAGGCCAAGGCCCGCGCCGATGCGGCCATCGCGGGCTTCGCCAAGCCTGACGCTTCGGACGAGGCCGCCTTGCGCGCCGAGTTCTTCGCAATGATCCCCTCTGCCTGAGGGGCGGAACAGAGGGGCCAGTTGAGACATGGCCGAAGGGCAGAAGCAGGCCTCCGGGCCGCTTGAGAAACTGTGGGACGCGGATGCGGAGCGCGGGGTCACTGAACCCGCGCTGCTGATCGACGTCGCCGGTTTTGAAGGCCCGCTCGACCTGTTGCTCCATCTGGCGCGCACCCAGAAGGTCGATCTGTCGCGCATCTCCGTTTTGGCGCTGGCCGAGCAATATCTGGTCTTCGTTGAACAGGCGAGGGCGATCCGCATCGAACTGGCAGCCGACTATCTCGTGATGGCGGCCTGGCTTGCCTATCTGAAATCCCGTCTTCTCATCCCGCAGGCGCCGAAGGATGGTGAACCGACGGGCGAGGAAATGGCGGCGAGCCTGGCGTTCCGCCTGAAGCGGCTGGAGGCGATGCGCAACGCCGCCGAAAAGCTCATCAACCGCGACCGGTTGGGCCGCGACGTCTTCCCCCGCGGAGCGCCGGAACTGATTCCGGTCGAGCGCCGCTCCGCCTTCGAGGCGAGCCTTTACGATCTGCTCACGGCCTATGCAGTGCTTCGCCAGCGACAGGCGGTCACCAATGTCGTGATCGCCCGGCGCAAGGTCTGGTCGCTGGTCGAGGCCAGAACATTGCTGTCCCGCATGGTCGGCGAGATATCGGACTGGGTGTCGCTGGACATCTATCTCGCCCGCTACGCCGCTGACCCTCAGGAGCGCAGAACCATGATCGCCAGCGCCTTCGCCGCCTCGCTGGAAATGGCGCGGGAGCGCAAGATTGAGATCCGTCAGGACGGCGCCTTCCAGCCGATCTTCATGCGGCCCGGCGAGAAGGCGGCGGAGCTCGCAGAAGGGAGCGCCAAGGCATGACCATGGCCGAAACCGCCGACCTGATCGACGTGAACGAAACCGGCGCCGATGATCCGCGCTTCGTCGAGGCTTGCCGCATGGCCGAAGCGCTCGTTTTCGCCTCCGCGCAGCCGGTGTCCGAAACATTCCTGACCGAACGCCTGCCACGCGGCGTCGATGTTGCACTGGTCATGGCAACACTGAAGAACGATTACGTCGCGCGCGGCATCCATCTCGTCCGCATCGAGGGCCACTGGGCCTTCCGCACTGCGCCGGATCTCTCGTTCGCCCTTCGCTCCGACGAGCGCGAGCCAAAGAAACTCTCCCGTGCCGCCTTGGAAGTACTTGCGATCATCGCCTATCACCAGCCGGTGACGCGTGCGGAGATCGAGGATATTCGTGGCGTCCAGACCTCGCGCGGCACGCTCGACGTGCTGATGGAAGCGGGATGGGTGCGCTTCCGCGGCCGCCGGCGTACACCCGGTCGTCCGGTGACCTTCGGCACGACGAGAGACTTCCTCGACCACTTCGGTCTGGAGGAGGTTCGCGATCTGCCGGGGCTGGAGGAGCTGCGCGGGGCAGGGCTGCTCACCGGCCGCATGCCACCCAACTTCAACATTCCCTCTCCCATGTCCGACGACGAACTGACGGAAGACGAAGACCCGCTGACCCAGCTCGATCTCGAGGAACTCGGCCTCTTGACACCCGGCGGTAAAGAAGAGGAATAAGGTCCGCTTTTATCGGCCCGCCACGGCCTGCAATCCGGATGCTGCCCTTGTCGAAACTGCCCGAAAACTCCCGAACCGCATCCGATGGGCGCAGTCGCCGAACCGCAGGCGTGACCTTCGCCGCGCGTCTCGCCTTTTATGACATCCACCACAGCTATCACAACAAGGAGACCATCCGCGGCATTTCGCTCACGGCGGAGCCCAGCGAAGTGCTCTGCCTTCTCGGTCCCTCCGGCTCGGGCAAGACCACACTGCTGAGGATCGCTGCGGGCATTGAGCTGCAGTCCGCCGGACGTGTTCTCTTGAATGACCGCGAGATCGCCGGGCCGTCGACTATCCTGCCGCCGGAGCAGCGCGGCATCGGCCTGATGTTCCAGGACTTCGCCCTCTTTCCGCATCTCACGATCCTCGAAAACGTGCGCTTTGGCCTCACGGCTCTGCCAAAGAAGGCGGCAGTCGAGGAGGCCATGGCGGCGCTCGCCCGTGTTGGTCTCGACCATGCGGCCGAGAAATATCCGCATGCGCTTTCTGGCGGTGAGCAGCAGCGTGTGGCGCTTGCCCGCGCGCTTGCCCCGCGTCCGGCGGTCTTCCTCATGGATGAGCCCTTCTCCGGTCTCGATTCCCGGCTGAAGGACAGCGTCCGCTCCGAAACTCTGGCAATCCTGCGCGAGACCCGCGCAACCGCCGTCGTCGTTACGCACGACGCGGAGGAGGCGATGCTGATGGCCGATCGCATCGCGCTCTTGCGCGATGGCCGTCTTGTGCAGTCCGGCCCGTCCGAGGAGCTTTATCGTCGCCCCGTAAGCCTTTTTGCGGCCGGCTTCTTTTCCGACATGAACATCTTTGATTCGGTGGTGCTGAGCGGTGCCGTTGAAACGCCGCTCGGCCGCACACCCGTCACGGGTTTTTCGGACGGAACGCGCGTAAAAGCTGCGGTGCGTTTGTCGGACGTAAAGCCGAGCGGCGAGGGCGGTCGGATCCCCGCAAGAATTTTGTCGCGCCGGTTTCTCGGCGTGGTTGAGGTCCTTCGGCTGGCGGTCCCCGGTCTCGAAGAGCCCGTACGCGCGCGAATTCGTGCCGACCAGTTGCCGCAGGGCTTGCGCGACATATCGCTAGACGTTAACGAACGCGACATAATGGTGTTTGAAAAAGACGCTTGAACGTCTTACATCGTTTGGGGAACAAATAAGCCTTCGGTGTTCGGAGGTGTCAGGAAGGAGATTCCGATGGGTTCTTTTAGCATGGTGCATTGGCTGATCGTTCTGGTCGTCGTGCTTCTGTTCTTCGGTCGCGGCAAGATCCCGGAATTGATGGGTGACCTCGCAAAGGGCATCCAGAACTTCAAGAAGGGCATGTCCGAGGAAGATCCGGCGGACAAGGCCAAGACGGTCGAACACAAGGCCGACGAAGCCACCAAGTAATATCAGCGCCGACGGCGCTTGTCTGAGGTAGTTCAATGCTGGACATCGGCTGGACCGAGCTCTTGGTCATCGCCATCGTTTTGATCGTGGTGGTCGGGCCGAAGGACCTGCCGCCAATGCTGCGCGCATTCGGCAAGATGACGAAGCGCCTTCGCATCATGGCTGGCGAGTTTCGTCAGCAGTTCGATGAGGCGCTTCGCGAGGTCGAGCTGGACGATGTCCGTCAGACATTCTCGGATGCGCAGAAGCTGAACCCGGTCAATTCGCTCAAGGACGCATTGAACCCGTTGCGCCAGATGGGCAATGATATCCGCAGCGACATTCAAAACGCTGCGAAACCGGAGCCGGCCACGCTTGGCGAGCCCTGGAGACCGGAGACCGAGGTGAAAGCGCCCGGCGAACCGCCGACCTTCCCGGCGGCGTCCCCCGCGACGCCGGCAACCCCGGCATCCGCCGAAACGCCGGCCTCGCGTGATGCCACCTCGGAACCCAGGAAACCTGCCCGCAAGCCGCGGACCCCCAAGGCTTCTGCCGCCGGCGAGGCCGTCGCAGCAGAAGCGCAGGCGTCTGTGCCGGCTGTGGATGGGGCTGCCGCGTCCAAACCGAAGGCGGCACAGCGCAAGAAGGCTGCGGTGGCCACCGAGCCTGCTGCCGCCTCGGCAGAAACCGCCAATGCGCCGGTCAAAAAGGCCACCCCGCGCAAGGCAGCCGCACCGGTTGTCAATGCCGTTCCCGCCGCCGCAACATCCACCAAGACAGCGACACCGAAGAAGCCCGCCAAGGCCAAGAAGACGGATGATGCATGACTGACGACATCGACGACAAGCCGCAGCCGCTGCTCGAGCATCTGATCGAACTGCGCTCGCGCCTCATCAAATCGCTCGCCGCCTTCTTCGTCGCCTTCCTGGTCTGCTTCTTCTTTGCGCGCGACCTCTTCAATCTGCTCGTGATTCCCTACAAATGGGCCGTCGTCTGGGCACATCTGGATATGAAGAAGGCCGAGTTCATCTACACCGCGCCGCAGGAATTCTTCTTCACGCAGCTGAAGGTGGCGATGTTCGGCGCCATGGTTCTGGCCTTCCCGGTTATTGCCTCGCAGCTCTATCGCTTTGTGGCGCCTGGCCTCTACAAGAATGAACGCGCGGCCTTCCTGCCGTTCCTGATAGCGTCTCCCGTTCTTTTCCTGCTCGGCGCGGCGCTGGTCTATTTCTTCTTTACGCCGATGGTCATGTGGTTCTTCCTGCGAATGGAAGTGTCCGGCTCGGAAAGCCAGGTGGCAATCCAGCTGATGCCGAAGGTCTCGGAATATCTGAGCCTGATCATGACGCTGGTCTTCTCCTTCGGTCTGGTCTTCCAGTTGCCGGTCGTGACCTCGCTGCTCATCCGCGCTGATATCCTTAAGACGCAGACACTGGTCGAGAAGCGCAAATACGCCATCGTGCTGGCCTTCGTGGTTGCGGCCGTGCTGACGCCGCCGGATCCGATGTCCCAGATCGGCCTTGCACTGCCGACAATCCTTCTCTACGAAATCGCAATCTATGCCGGACGACTCATCGAAAAGGGTCGCGGCAAGGAGAAGGCTGCGGAAGACGAGCAGGCGACGGGAAGCGACGTCGCATCCTCCTCCGCGTCTGAAGACGGCGGGGCGTGACGACCGGCCCTGCCACGATATCGGGGCGGGGCTTTCTTGAAGACGAAGCTACCACCCTTTGGGAAACTGACCCGTCTTCGAAGGCTTGGACGAAATGCTCGACATCAAATGGATCAGGGACAATCCGGCAGCGCTCGATGCTGCTCTGGCGAAACGTGGCGCTGATGCTCTTTCGGCTTCCGTCATCGCGCTCGATGAGAAGCGCCGCTCCCTCGTCCAGTCCGTTCAGGACATGCAGTCGCGCCGAAATTCGGCCTCCAAGGAAATCGGCGCCGCCATGGCGCAGAAGAACACCGAGCTTGCCGAAAAGCTGAAGGCCGAAATGGCGACGCTGAAGGAAACGCTTCCCGATGCCGAAGAAGAAGAGCGCAAGGTCAGCGCCGAGCTTACCGACATGCTCTCGCGGATTCCGAATATTCCGCTGGACGACGTCCCGGTCGGCAAGGACGAGCATGACAACGAGGTCAAGCGCGTCGTAGGCGATAAGCCCCTCTGGAACCATCCTCCCCACGAGCATTACGAGATCGGCGAAGCGCTCGGCTACATGGATTTCGAACGTGCCGCCAAGCTCTCGGGCGCGCGCTTCACTGTCCTGACGTCGCAGCTTGCCCGTATGGAACGCGCGCTAGGCCAGTTCATGCTGGACCTGCACACGCGCGAGCATGGCTACACGGAAGTCTCTTCGCCGCTGATGGTGCGCGACGAGGCCATGTATGGTACGGGCCAGCTTCCGAAGTTCGCGGAGGACCTCTTTCGCACCACCGACGGGCGCTGGCTGATCCCCACGGCCGAAGTGACGTTGACAAACCTTGTCGCCGGGGAAATCCTCGATCAGGACAAGCTGCCGCTGCGCTTCACGGCGCTCACCCCGTCCTTCCGTTCGGAAGCCGGTTCTGCTGGACGCGACACGCGCGGCATGCTGCGCCAGCATCAGTTCTGGAAATGCGAACTCGTATCGATCACCGATGCGGAAAGCTCGATTGCCGAACACGAACGAATGACCGCTTGCGCCGAAGAAGTGCTGAAGCGCCTCGGTCTGCATTTCCGCACGATGACGCTCTGCTCCGGCGACATGGGCTTCGGCGCGCGCAAGACCTACGATCTTGAAGTCTGGCTGCCTGGCCAGAACACCTATCGCGAAATCTCGTCCTGCTCGGTCTGCGGCGACTTCCAGGGGCGTCGCATGAATGCGCGCTACCGCAACGCCTCCGACAAGACGCTGAATTTCGTCCATACGCTCAACGGTTCTGGCACGGCTGTAGGCCGATGCCTGATCGCGGTGATGGAGAACTATCTGAATGAAGATGGTTCGATCACCGTGCCGGAGGCACTGCTTCCCTACATGGGCGGCATCACCCGCATCGAGAAGGCTTCCTGACCCGATGCGCATCCTGCTGACCAATGACGACGGCATTCACGCTCCGGGGCTCGCTGCCCTGGAGCGGATAGCCCGCACGCTGACCGACGATGTCTGGATCGTGGCGCCGGAAACGGACCAGAGCGGTCTGGCGCATTCGCTGACGCTCAACGATCCGTTGCGCCTGCGCAAGGTTTCTGATCGGCATTTTGCGCTACGCGGCACGCCGACCGATTGCGTCATCATGGGCATTCAGGAAGTCATGAAGGGCAAGCCGGATCTGGTTCTTTCCGGCGTGAATTCCGGATCGAACATAGCCGACGACGTGACCTATTCGGGCACGGTCGCTGGCGCTATGGAGGGCGCTCTGCAGGGTGTCCGCGCAATCGCGATGTCGCAGGCCTACATTTTCGACGGGGAACGCAAGGTTCCGTGGGAGGTTGCCGAAAGTCATGGCCCGGCGCTTCTCCAGACGCTGATCGGCGTTACTCTTCCGGCCTTTACCTTCCTCAACGTCAATTTCCCCAATTGCCGTCCCGAAGAGGTCAAGGGTGTCGAGGTGACGAGCCAGGGCAAACAGACGTTCGGACTGGCGGCTGAGCAGCGTCGCGACGGCCGCGGCTTTCCTTATTACTGGCTGCGCTTCGACGGTCGCAAATCGGATCTGAAGGCCGGAACGGATGTCAATGCGCTGGCCGAGGGGCGCATTTCGGTTACGCCGCTGAAAATTGATCTGACCGATCATGAGGCCCAACACGCGCTGACGGCAGCGCTTGCGGGGGTATGATGGCGGTGGAGAACGGTCTCGGCGATCGGGAAGAATTCGCTGCACTGGTGATGCGTCTGCGCGCCGACGGCATTTCCAACGCCAGCCTTTTCAATGCCGTCGAACAGGTGCCGCGCGGGCTCTTCGTGCCGCCGGCCTTCGCGCGCGAGGCGTGGTCGCGCCACACGATTCCGATCGAATGCGGCGCCTTCGCCGAAGGTGTCGATCTGGCGGCGAAAGTCGTCCATTTCATGAACCTTCACCCCGATCACCGCGTACTCGAGATCGGCACAGGCAGCGGCTATACGGCCAGCCTGATGGGCAAGCTCTGCCAGCGAGTCCTCACCGTCGACCGATACCGGACGCTGGTGGAAAACGCCCATAGTCGCTTCGGCAAGGTGGGCGGCGGCAACATCTTTTCGCGTCAGGCCGATGGCATGAACGGACTGCCGGGCGAGGGGACTTTCGACCGGATTCTGGTCACAGCTGCATTCACGACGATGCCGCGCATCTTTGCCGAACAGGTCGTGCCGGGCGGCGAAATGCTGGCTCCGATGATCCTTGAAGACGGGCGCTGCGTCATGATCCGGTTTGCCAAGGTCGGCGTCCGCTTCGAGCGCACCGAACTCTTTGAAGTGCCTTATCTTCCGCTTGAACCGCACATGGCCAATGCGCTTTGAAATGCACTTTGCGAGGCTCTCGCGGCCTTGTGTTATTTAACAACCCCCGAAAAATAATGACCGTCTGAGGGTCATCCTTAACCCCCCGGTAACCCTAACACGGTTTAATGGCCTCACGAGAGTTTCTTGTAGAGACGGGGCCAGTAATGCGTAACAGAATTGCGTCAGCGTACAAAAATCCGGCAGTTCGGTTCATTGCGATTGCGCTTTTGGCCGGGACTGCAGCAGGTTGCAGTTCCGATGCGACCCGCTTTGACAGCTTCTATCATTCGGCGGACAATATCAGTACGGGTTCGATCCGTGGTCAGAATTCCATGTCTGGTCAGGCTCCGACCCCCAGCGCCAGCGTCGCCTCTGCCGGCAATCTTCCTCCGCGCTCCGATCTCTCGGACTCGATGAGTCAGCCGCTGCCGCCCGCGCAGAATAACAGTCAGATGTATGGGTCTCCCATGCCGATGGCGTCCAATGCGCGCGCCGTCACCAATTCGCCGGTTCAGTCTGCGGCGCTCGGTGCCCCGCTGCCGCCGGCCACCCCTGCTGCGTCTGCGCCGGTCCGCCATACGGCAAGTGCGACTGCGGCCAAGGGGCAGACGAATATCCGCATGATCAAGGGGCCGGATCCGATCTCGACGGGCACGGTGTCTGCGTCGCATACGGAGCAGGACAAGCAGGTTGCCTCGGCGGAGCCGAAGTCTGCTCAGGCCAATTCCATCCAGCAACCCGCCAGAATTCCGGTTCCGACCAAGGTGCCGCATCAGGAGGCGATTCTGCCGGGTGCTCCGCAGCCCGAGAAAAAGAAGATTGCTGCGGCAGAGGCCAAGGATGGCGCCAAGGGTAACACGCACAAGGTCGCCTCTGGCGAGAGCCTGATTGCGATTGCCAAGAAGAACGGCGTCACCGTCGAAGCTCTGCGCGCGGCAAATGGCCTGACAAGCAATGCCGTGCGGGCCGGTCAGGAGCTCAAGATCCCGGCTGCGACTGCAACCAAGGTCGCCGCCGAGAAGCCAGCAGGCGAAAAGGTCACCGCTGACGACATGACGACGGCGTCGGTTGCCCAGAGGCCCGATGCGCCGCTGAAGCCGAAGGCCGCGAGCCAGCCCGCCGCAGCGGCTGCGCAGGCGACGTCGAAGGAAAGCGTTTCCTCGGCCGCCGAGTCGCAGGTTGCCTCCATCGCGCCGGCCGAGACGGGTATCGGTAAATATCGCTGGCCGGTGACAGGCGCCGTCATTGCCGCCTATGGCGCGAATGTCGATGGACAGCGCAATGACGGTATCGACATCTCGGTTCCGGAGGGAACGCCGGTCAAGGCTGCTGAAAACGGCGTCGTCATCTATGCCGGCAATGGCCTCGAAAAGCTGGGTAACACGGTTCTGATCCGCCATTCCGACGGTAAGGTCACGGTTTATGCCCATCTGAAGTCCATCGACGTCAATCGCGGCGACAAGGTCAACCGCGGTCAGGTCGTCGCCGACTCGGGCATGTCCGGCAATGCCTCCCGTCCGAAGCTTCACTTCGAGGTCCGCAAGAACTCTGCTCCCATCAATCCTATGTCTTTCCTAGAGTAACCGACTTTCCTCGAAAAGTATTGCGTATCGAGGACTGCGTGAAGGGCTCGGCGACAATGCCGGGCCCTTTGCTATTGGGCGCGGCGGTGCGGCTGTGGGTTGAACGCCATCTGATAATCGATGGAGCGGGTGTTGCAACGAATGAAGCCGCCAGGCGGGGGACCTGGCGGCTCTCTAAAGGGGGCGTTGGGGGTACCGCCCAGAGGTAGGGGACCTCTTATGCAGCAGCGGTTGTTTATTGGGGGCAAAACCGCTGTGCAAGACCGATCATGCCGCCCAAATCATGAATTTGCGTAAACCTTACTTGCGAAATTTCGCAATGGCTAAAAAGTCGGAATTTTCCGCAGCCGCCAAATCGTCGCGCCGGGAAGCTTCCCTCTCAGCCGACGATGTTCTATGAGAAGCGCGGATTAAACTCCTCAGCCATAGGGAAACGAACATGACTGCCATTGTTGATATTATCGGCCGCGAGATCCTCGACAGCCGTGGCAACCCGACTGTTGAAGTCGATGTCATCCTTGAGGATGGCAGCATGGGCCGTGCGGCTGTTCCGTCGGGTGCTTCGACGGGCGCACACGAAGCCGTTGAGCTTCGCGATGGCGGCAAGCGCTATCTCGGCAAGGGCGTTGAAAAGGCGGTAGCTGCCGTCAATGGTGAGATCTTCGACGCTGTCGGTGGCATGGATGCCGAAGACCAGATCGCGCTCGACCAGGCCATGATCGAGCTCGATGGCACGCCGAACAAGAGCCGCATCGGCGCAAATGCCATCCTGGGCGTATCGCTGGCCGCTGCAAAGGCTGCGGCTGACGCTGCCGGCCTGCCGCTCTATCGCTACCTCGGCGGCGCTGGCTCGCGTCTGCTGCCGGTTCCGATGATGAACATCATCAATGGCGGCGTTCATGCCGACAACCCTATCGACTTCCAAGAGTTCATGATCATGCCGGTCGGTGCGGAAAATATCCGTGACGCCGTCCGCATGGGCTCGGAAGTCTTCCATACGCTCAAGAAGGAACTGGCGTCCCAGGGCCACAACACCAACGTTGGTGACGAAGGCGGCTTTGCCCCCGGTCTCGAAAGCGCCCCGGCTGCCCTCGACTTCATCATGAAGTCGATCGAAAAGGCCGGCTACAAGCCGGGCGATGACATGTTCATCGGCCTCGACTGCGCCGCGACCGAATTCTTCAAGAACGGCAACTACGTTTACGAAGGGGAAGGCAAGACCCGCAGCCCGGAAGAGCAGGCGCATTACCTCGCCGATCTCGTTGCCCGTTATCCGATCATCTCGGTTGAAGACGGCATGTCGGAAGACGATTGGGAAGGCTGGAAGATCCTGACCGATCTTATCGGTTCCAAGTGCCAGCTCGTCGGGGACGACCTCTTTGTGACGAACTCCGCCCGCCTGCGCGACGGCATCAAGATGGGGGTTGCCAACTCGATCCTCGTCAAGGTCAACCAGATCGGTTCGCTCTCCGAAACGCTCGACGCCGTCGAAACCGCCCACAAGGCCGGCTATACCGCCGTCATGTCGCACCGCTCGGGTGAAACGGAAGATTCGACGATTGCCGATCTCGCCGTTGCCACCAACTGCGGTCAGATCAAGACCGGCTCGCTGGCCCGTTCGGACCGGCTCGCCAAGTACAACCAGCTGATCCGCATCGAGGAAGGCCTCGGCAGCCAGGCGAAGTATGCCGGCCGCTCGATCCTCAAGGCCTGATTGGCCTCAGAAGGCTGTTTGACCTGAACGAGGCTGCGGCACATGTGCCGCAGCCTTTTTTGTGCCTGCGCCGACGTGGTCAACAGAGCGTTAATCTCTCCATCCTAATGTGAGTCCAAAGAGTATCGCGTCGCGGGTATTTCGATGTTGACCAAGCAGTACAGGAAGCGGCGGTTCGGCCGTTTCATCTTGCCGGCGATTACGGCTGCGTTCCTGGCCTATTTCGGCTATCATTCCGTTCATGGTGAGTTCGGCCTGAAGGCAACCGAGAGGTTTCTGCAGCAAAAGGCTGAGCGCCAGCAGAAGCTGGCCGAACTGCAGCACAGGCGGAAGGCGCTGGAGCGGCAGGTCGCGGCGCTCAGCGATGGGTCGATACAGAAGGATATGCTGGACGAGGAGGCGCGTGAGCAGCTCAATATGTCGCGCCCGGATGAAATCGTTATATTCCACTGATTTCGCCTTCATAACCGAAATCGGGTTAATTCTTTTTTGTCTGTTTAAATCAAAGAATTACAACGGATGCTAGCTATGCGTTTAGGGCATTGCTGTTTTCCCCGACTTTGCCTATGGTGTCTCCCAAGGAAAAACATCAAGCCTGGGGAGGTTACTGCATGGCTCCGCGTAAACCCGCGTCTGCTGCTGCCCGCAAGTCTGCCAAGTCCGACACTGCGGAAAAGATTTCCGAATTCAACAAAGAGCAGGAACTGACCGCGTATCGCGAGATGCTCCTTATTCGCCGTTTCGAAGAAAAGGCCGGCCAGCTTTACGGCATGGGCTTCATCGGCGGTTTCTGTCACCTCTATATCGGCCAGGAAGCTGTCGTTGTCGGCATGCAGATGGCGCTGAAGGATGGCGATCAGGTCATCACCGGTTACCGCGATCACGGCCACATGCTGGCTTGCGGTATGAGCGCCCGTGGCGTCATGGCCGAACTCACCGGTCGCGAAGGCGGTCTTTCCAAGGGGAAGGGCGGCTCGATGCACATGTTCTCCAAGGAGAAGAACTTCTACGGTGGTCACGGCATCGTGGGCGCGCAGGTCTCGCTCGGCACCGGCCTCGGCTTTGCCAACCACTACCGCGGCAATGACAACGTCTCGCTCGCCTATTTCGGCGACGGCGCTGCCAACCAGGGCCAGGTCTACGAGAGCTTCAACATGGCCGCTCTCTGGAAGTTGCCCGTCATCTACATCATCGAGAACAACCGCTACGCCATGGGCACCGCCGTGAACCGCGCCTCGTCGCAGACCGACTTTTCGCAGCGCGGTGCCTCCATCGGCATTCCGGGCCTGAAGGTCGACGGCATGGATGTTCGTGCCGTCAAGGCTGCTGCGGACTACGCGGTCGAGCATTGCCGTTCCGGCAATGGCCCGATCATCCTCGAGATGCAGACCTATCGTTACCGCGGTCACTCCATGTCCGACCCGGCTAAATATCGTTCGAAGGACGAAGTGCAGAAGATGCGCTCCGAGCATGATCCGATCGAGCAGGTCAAGGCACGCCTGATCGAGAAGGGCTGGGCCACGGAAGATTCGCTGAAGGACATCGACAAGGAAGTCCGCGAGATCGTGGCGGATGCCGCCGATTTCGCCCAGGCCAATCCCGAGCCGGCCGTATCGGAACTCTATACCGATATCCTGCTTTGACAGCGGTTCCCGCCTTCGGGAGTGAGGGCGGGAATTTCGCGATACCGCGCGCCGCGACACGCTGGCGCTGATCGAGATTTTTAAGGCCGAGCGCCTGAAACGAATTGGGTGAGGACCATGCCGATTGACATCCTGATGCCTGCACTGTCTCCGACGATGGAGGAAGGCACGCTCTCCAAGTGGCTGAAAAAGGAAGGCGACAAGGTCGTCTCCGGCGACGTGATCGCCGAAATCGAAACCGACAAGGCAACCATGGAAGTGGAAGCCGTCGATGAAGGCGTGATCGGCAAGCTGCTGGTCGCTGCCGGCACCGAAAACGTCAAGGTCAACGCGCCGATCGCAGTCCTGCTGCAGGACGGTGAAAGTGCCTCAGACATCGGTTCGTCGGCTGCCCCGAAGGCTGCGCCTGCTGCCGAGCCCGCTCCGGCTGCTGAGCCTGCACCTGCGGCATCCGCTCCTGTTCCGGCCGCGCCGAAGACGGAAACCGCCTCCGATCCGGCCATCCCGGCTGGCACCGAAATGGTGACGATGACGGTGCGTGAAGCCCTTCGCGACGCCATGGCCGAAGAAATGCGTGCCAACCCGGACGTTTTCGTCATGGGTGAGGAAGTCGCCGAATACCAGGGCGCCTATAAGGTAACCCAGGGGCTCCTGCAGGAATTTGGCCCGAAGCGCGTCATTGACACCCCGATCACCGAGCACGGCTTTGCCGGTATCGGTGTCGGCGCTGCCATGGCCGGCCTTCGCCCGATCGTCGAATTCATGACCTTCAACTTCGCCATGCAGGCGATCGACCAGATCGTCAACTCGGCGGCCAAGACGCTCTACATGTCGGGTGGCCAGATGGGCGCACCCATGGTGTTTCGCGGTCCGAACGGCGCTGCTGCCCGCGTGGCGGCCCAGCACAGCCAGGACTATGCTGCCTGGTACAGCCACATTCCGGGCCTCAAGGTCATCCAGCCCTACACGGCGGCCGACTTCAAGGGCCTGCTCAAGGCTGCTATCCGCGATCCGAACCCGGTCATCTTCCTCGAAAACGAAATTCTCTACGGCCAGACCTTCGAAGTGCCGAAGCTGGATGACTTCGTCCTGCCGATCGGCAAGGCGCGCGTTCATCGCGCCGGCAATGACGTGACGCTCGTCTCCTGGGGCATCGGCATGACCTATGCCGTCAAGGCCGTTGACGAACTGACCAAGCTCGGCATCGACGTCGAACTGATCGACCTGCGCACCATCCGCCCGATGGACCTCCCGGCGATCATCGAATCGGTCAAGAAGACCGGCCGTCTCGTCACCATCGAGGAAGGCTTCCCGCAGTCATCGGTCGGTGACTTCATCGCCAACCGCGTCAGCCGCGAGGCCTTCGACTATCTGGACGCCCCGGTCATCACGATCGCCGGCAAGGACGTGCCGATGCCGTATGCGGCCAACCTTGAGAAGCTGGCTCTGCCGAATGTCGGCGAAGTCGTCGATGCCGTGAAGGCCGTTTGCTACAAATAAGGGAGGGCGAGGACATGCCGATCAATATCACGATGCCGGCCCTTTCGCCGACCATGGAAGAGGGCAACCTCGCCAAGTGGCTGGTCAAGGAAGGCGACACGATCAAGTCCGGCGATGTCATCGCCGAAATCGAAACCGACAAGGCGACGATGGAAGTCGAAGCCGTCGATGAAGGCACGATCGCCAAGATCGTCGTTCCCGCCGGCACCGAAGGCGTCAAGGTCAACAGCCTGATCGCCATCCTCGCCGCCGAAGGCGAAGATGTGAAGGCTGCGGCTGCCGGTGGCGCATCCGCTGCCCCCGCGCCGAAAGCTGAACCGGCTCCGGCCGCTGCTGCACCCGCAGCCGCCCAGGCGCCTGCTGCTGCTCCGGCCGCAGCACCCGCTGCTGCCGTGTCCTCGGCTGCTCCTTCGGGCAATCGTCCGTTCTCCTCGCCGCTGGCCCGCCGTCTGGCGAAGGAAGCAGGTCTCGACATCTCGGCGATTTCCGGCACCGGCCCGCACGGCCGCGTCGTCAAGTCCGACGTCGAGAAGGCTGTCAGCTCCGGAACCGGCAAGGCAGCGCCCGCTGCCGCCGCTGCTCCGGCCGCCGCGCCTGCTGCTGCCGCCTCGGCTGCACCGCTTGCCAAGCAGGCTTCGGAAGAAGCCGTTCTCAAGCTGTTCGAGCCGGGTTCCTACGAACTCGTGCCGCATGACGGCATGCGCAAGACGATTGCCAAGCGCCTCGTTGAGTCCAAGCAGACGATCCCGCACTTCTACGTCACGGTGGATTGCGAGCTCGACGCGCTTCTGGAACTGCGCGGCCAGCTGAACCATTCGGCACCCCGCAAGGACGACCGCGCCGCCTACAAGCTCTCGGTCAACGACATGATCATCAAGGCGCTGGCTCTGGCACTGCGTGACGTTCCGGACGCCAACGTGTCCTGGACCGATACGAACATGGTCAAGCACAAGCATGCCGATGTCGGCGTTGCCGTCTCGATCCCCGGTGGCCTGATCACGCCGATCATCCGACGCGCCGAAGAGAAGAGCCTGTCCACCATCTCCAACGAGATGAAGGACTACGGCAAGCGCGCCAAGGAACGGAAGCTGAAGCCCGAGGAATATCAGGGCGGCACGACTGCCGTGTCCAACATGGGCATGATGGGCGTCAAGCACTTCGCCGCTGTCGTCAACCCGCCGCATGCGACCATCCTCGCAGTCGGCGCTGGTGAACAGCGCGTCGTCGTGAAGAACGGCGAGATGGTCATCGCGCAGGTCATGACCGTCACGCTCTCCACCGACCATCGCTGCGTCGATGGTGCGCTGGGCGCCGAACTGCTGGCCGCCTTCAAGGGCTATATCGAAAACCCGATGTCGATGCTGGTTTGATCTCGGCATGTCCGCCGATGAGGCGGACGTGACTTTGCGTCGGATTGGCCCCATTTATAGAGGGGCCAATCTTTTGACAGCGAGGGTAAAGCGATGACGAAAGAACCGGGTGACATGATCCTGCCGATGCTGCGCGAAATGCGCAAGGAGACGCAGGAGGGATTCGAAGACGTTCGCAGCGAGTTCAAGGATGTCGGTAAGCGTCTCGACAAGCTTGACGAGGGGCAGAAGAATTTTCGCAACGCGCTTTCCGCGGATAGTCTGATATCCAAGTTTGTCATCGGCGATTTCGAGGAGCGGCTAGCTGCTCTTGAGCGCAAGTTCGACGATATCATGAAGGCGAAATGACCAGGACATGAAAACCATCCTCGCCTACGGAGACAGCCTGACCTGGGGCCACGATGCGGAACACTTGGGTCGGCACGCCCATGAAGACCGCTGGCCATCGGTTCTTCAGAAGGCGCTCGGTCATGGCGTTCGCGTGATCCCGGAAGGGCTGGGCGGGCGCACCACGGCCTATGAAGATCAGTTGGCAGATTGCGACCGCAATGGCGCGCGCATCCTGCCAACGCTACTTCATACGCATTCGCCGATTGATCTGGTGATCCTGATGCTCGGCACGAACGACCTGAAGCCCTCGGTCGTCGGCACAGCGCACGGCGCGGCGAAGGGCATGGGCCGTCTGGTGCAGCTCATTCGTCATCACGCCTGGCCGTTTGAATATGAGACGCCGGAAATCCTGATCGTCTCGCCGCCGCTGGTGCGCGAGACGGCGAACAGCGATTATGCAGCCGCTTTTGCCGGCGCGATCGAACAGTCGAAGATGCTCGCGACCTTCTATAGCGACATGGCGGACGAAATGGGCTGCGGCTTTTTCGATGCCGCCGCAGTTTCTGTGGCGACACCGATCGACGGTGTCCATCTGGATGCAGAAAATACACGAGCCATCGGACGGGCGCTGGAGCCCATCGTCCGCATGCAGCTCGGAATGTGATTAAAGGGAGTTGATCAGGGTCAAGGGTGAGGGGCAGCGTTGCGGTTAGCCTGACAGTGTCAAAGTTTTCCTGAAGGGGGCCGGACATGTCGAACACGCCGCACGAACTGCATGATGAATTTCCGGAATATGCCGCCAAGATCCGCCATTTGCGCGAGGTTGACGGCCACTTCTATCGGATCTCGAACGAGTATCACGACGTGAACCGGGCCATTCATCGCGCCGAAACCGATATCGAGCCTGCTGATGACTTCCATGTGGCTGAGATGCGCAAGAAGCGCATGCAGTTGAAAGATGAAATCTACGCGATGCTGGTCGGCCACGAACAGGTCGAACCCATCGTATGAGGCGGGCGGGATCTCCGCTGCCTCGACAAAAGAGGAGTGGAGACCCCATGTCGAATGCATATGACCTGATCGTGATCGGTTCCGGCCCCGGCGGCTATATCGCCGCCATCCGGGCTTCCCAGCTGGGGATGAAGGTGGCCGTGGTCGAGCGCGAGCATCTGGCCGGCATATGCTCCAACTGGGGCTGCATCCCGACCAAGGCACTGCTGCGCACGGCGGACGTCATGCATACGGCGACGCATGCCAAGGATTACGGCCTTGTGCTGGAAGGCGCGATGAAGCCGGACATCAAGGCTATCGTTGCCCGCTCGCGCGGCATCGCAGCCCGCATGAACAACGGCGTGGGCTTCCTGTTCAAGAAGAACAAGGTCGACATTATCTGGGGCGAAGCCAAGATCACCAAGCCCGGCGAAATCGTCGTCGGAAAGAGCACCAAGCCGGTCGTTCAGCCGCAGGGCCCTGTGCCGAAGAACACGCTGGGCGAGGGCACCTATACCGCCAAGCATATCATCATCGCGACCGGCGCACGCCCACGCGCGCTGCCTGGCATCGAGCCCGATGGCAAGCTGATCTGGACCTATTTCGAGGCGATGAAGCCGGAAGAAATGCCGAAGTCCCTGCTCGTGATGGGCTCGGGCGCCATCGGCATCGAATTCGCCAGCTTCTACCGCACCATGGGCGTCGACGTGACCGTGGTCGAAATCATGAAGCAGGTCATGCCGGTCGAGGATGAGGAAATCTCCGCCTTCGCCAAGAAGCAGCTTGAAAAGCAGGGCATGAAGATCATGCTCGAAGCCAAGGTTGCGAAGGTCGAGAAGGGTGCAAATTCCATCACCGCCACCGTCGAGAAGAAGGACGGCTCGGTCGAGAAGATCACGGCCGACCGCATGATCTCCGCCGTCGGCGTGCAGGCCAATGTCGAAGGCATCGGCCTCGAAGCCGTCGGTGTGAAGACCGATCGCGGCTTCATCGTTATCGACGGCTACGGCAAGACGAATGTGCCGGGCATCTACGCGATCGGTGACGTTGCAGGTCCCCCAATGCTCGCCCACAAGGCCGAGCACGAAGCTGTCATCTGCGTCGAAAAGATCGCCGGCGTGCCGAACGTTCATCCGATGGACAAGAACAAGGTCCCTGGCTGCACCTACTGCAACCCGCAGGTCGCCTCTGTCGGCCTGACGGAAGCCAAGGCCAAGGCCGAAGGCCGCGACATCCGCGTCGGCCGTTTCAACTTCGCCGCCAACGGCAAGGCCGTGGCGCTGGGTGAAGATCAGGGCATGGTCAAGACGATATTCGACAAGAAGACCGGGGAGCTGATCGGCGCACACATGGTCGGCGCGGAAGTGACCGAACTGATCCAGGGCTTCGTCGTGGCCATGAACCTCGAGACGACGGAAGAAGACCTGATGCACACCATCTTCCCGCACCCGACCATCTCGGAAACGATGAAGGAAAGCGTGCTCGACGCCTATGGCAAGGTTCTGAACGCCTGATATTGCAGGTCTCTCGTCGGTGACATCGGCGAGGGGCTTGGCAAGGCCCGGTTTAACAACAATAAATGGCTGTGCTGGCCGTGGGTTCTTGAAAGAGCGCTGTCAGCCTATATGTCAGGTTGGAACAAACTCGGAGAGAGACAATGCATGATGCATTTCAAGTCGGCTGGTTGATGGCAATCATCATCGGCGGTTTAGCAGGCTGGCTCGCCGGCAACTTCATGAACATGCCGCACGGCATCATCATGAACATCATTCTCGGCGTTGTCGGCGCTGTCGTCGCCAATGCCGTCCTCGGCGTTTTCGGCATCGTCATCTTCGGCGGCTGGCTCGCCTACCTGATCGCCGGCTTCATCGGGGCCTGCATCCTGCTCTTCGTGGTCAAACTCATTCGAGGTTGACAACTGCCGGGGTTGAATTCCGGAAAGGACTGAAATTCACATGGTCACCATTCTCGACAACGTTGCTGGCGACGCAAAGCGCGTCCGCCACCCGGAAAAGGCGCACAAGCCGGATACCGAAATCCTGCGCAAGCCGGACTGGATCCGTGTGAAGGCGCCCGTGTCGAAGGGCTATCAGGAAACGCGCGAGCTCGTGCGTTCCCACAAGCTGGTGACCGTGTGTGAGGAAGCCGGTTGTCCCAACATCGGCGAATGCTGGGACAAGAAGCACGCGACCTTCATGATCATGGGTGAGATCTGCACCCGCGCCTGCGCCTTCTGCAACGTGGCCACGGGTCGTCCGCTGCCGCTGGACATGGAAGAGCCTGCCAACGTCGCCAAGGCCGTCAAGCAGATGGGCCTCAGCCACGTCGTCATCACCTCAGTGGACCGCGACGATCTGGAAGACGGTGGCGCCGAGCATTTCGAAAAGGTCATCTGGGCCATTCGCGAAGCCTCGCCCCAAACGACGATCGAAATCCTGACGCCGGACTTTTTGAAGAAGCCGGGCGCGCTGGAGCGGGTCGTGGCCGCCAAGCCCGATGTCTTCAACCACAATCTCGAAACCGTGCCAGGCAACTATCTGACGGTGCGGCCGGGCGCACGCTATTTTCATTCCATCCGCCTCTTGCAGAGGGTGAAGGAACTCGACCCGACCATGTTCACCAAGTCCGGTATCATGGTGGGCCTCGGGGAAGAGCGCAATGAAGTTCTCCAACTGATGGACGACCTGCGCACCGCCGACGTCGATTTCATGACCATCGGCCAATATCTCCAGCCGACCCGCAAGCACCACAAGGTGGAAGCTTTCGTGACGCCGGAAGAGTTCAAGTCCTACGAGACCGTCGCCTATTCCAAGGGCTTTCTGATGGTCGCCTCGTCGCCGCTGACGCGTTCGTCGCATCATGCGGGGGACGACTTTGCACGGCTGAAGGCCGCGCGGGAACGGAAGCTTCAGGCGGCGGAATAGGGCGCTTTGATTTTCGGGTCTGTTTCATGATACGATCCTTCAAGGATAAGCAGACCGAAAAACTCTTTGAGAGCAGTAGTTCGCGCCGAATTCCGGCGGACATCGAGGAGCGGGCGCGGCGCAAGCTGATGTCTCTCCACGCAGCTCATATGCTAGACGATTTGAGAGTCCCGCCTAGCAACCGGCTGGAGCGCTTGAAGGGCGATCGGGAAGGGCAATACTCGATCAGGATAAATGATCAATGGCGCATCTGCTTTCGTTTCGAGGACAGCGATGCGTTCGACGTTGAAATTTGTCATTATCATTGAGGCCGCCAATGTTGTTCGTCCCCGTTGAACCCATTCACCCTGCAGAAATTCTTCGGGAAGAATTCATGGCAGACTACGGCCTGACAGTAGCTGGTTTGGCCAACGATCTGGGGATTAACTCGGGTCGGTTGGCGGAATTGTTAAATGGGCATAGTCCGCTCGACGCAGAGCTGGCGCTGCGGCTCTCGCGCTACTTCTCGAACTCTCCGGAATATTGGCTGAACCTCCAGAGAGCCTATGATTTGGCGATTGCGCTGAAGCAGTCGAACGGGCTCGAGGATATCAGGCCTATCGAGGCCGCCTAACGTCGAAATCTTACCGCGCGTTAGTTGATTTTACCGGCCCGCAACCGTATTTCCCGATCATGCCCCAATTCGAAACCCGCCGCCCCGTTCCGCAATCGCCCGACCAGATGTTCGCTCTGGTGGCGGATGTCGAGAAATACCCAGAATTCCTGCCGCTCTGCGACGGGCTCGCCGTGCGCAGCCGCAAGGAGCGGGATGGCAAGGCCTTGCTGGTGGCCGATATGACCGTGGGGTACAAAGCGATCCGCGAGACGTTTACGACGCAGGTCCTGCTCAATCCGGCCGGGCGCGCTATCGATGTGAAATATCTCGACGGGCCGTTCAAATATCTCGACAACCGCTGGCGCTTCAACGAACTGCCAGATGGCGGTTCCGAGGTGCATTTCTTCATCGACTACGAATTCAAAAGCCGTATCCTCGGCGCCGTCATGGGCTCCATGTTCGACCGCGCCTTCCGCATGTTTGCCGAAGCCTTCGAGGAACGGGCCAGGAAGATTTACGCCACGCCCGCCTGACGGCCGCGTGAACGAAAGGGAATGCAGATGAGCTTCTTCTCCAAAATCGCCTCGATCTTCAGCGGCGGCCAGCCCTCCGGCGAGACCAAGGGCGCTGCCAAGGAGCATATGCGAGAGATCGCCGGGCTCAGGGTCTTCGCGACGCCGATGCGCGAGGGCGCGCAATTCCGTCTGGCGGGCCGCATTGAGAAGGATCAGGACGGCGTAACACTGACGCGTGAATTCGTCCGAGCGGACTTGTTCTCAACGGAAGACGACGTAGTCGAGGTGACGTTCCGCAAAGCGGAGCAGATTATCAGTCAAAACGGCAAGGCGCTCTTTGCGGATGGTGCGCCCACTGGCCGCGCTTGAATCGGCGTCACCGCAAGGTGACAGATTATAAAATTGAACTTGGAACGAAAAACGGCGCCCGAAGGCGCCGTTTCCCTTTTTGTGGTGCTAGAGCAATTTCAGCAAAAGTGGAAACCGGTTTTACGTCCGAAATTGCGTAAAAACAAAAAGATAGAGCGTTTCAATGTTTCCATGAAACGGTGAAACGCTCTAGGATCAAAACTCAATCAGCCAATTGAAGTATTGTTATATTTCTGATTCAAAAGCCTTGAATGGAGGCTTTGATGATGAAGAGCGGGTTTTGGCTGAATGACGAGCAGTGGTCGGTGATTGCGCCTTTGCTGCCAAGGAATGCCGCTGGTGCGCGTCGCGTTGACGACCGCCGTGTGATTAGCGGCATCATCCATGTGCTCCAGTCTGGCTGCCGATGGCAGGATTGTCCGTCGCAGTACGGACCCCCAACGACGATTTACAACCGCTTTCATCGATGGTCGGGCCGGCGGGTCTGGCACCGCATTCTGGCGGCCCTTGTCGCGATGGATGGAAGCGAATTCCATGCGATCGACAGCACCACCGCCAAAGCTCATCGCTCCGCAGGCGGAGGAAAAGGGGGGCGGACGCGCAGGCGATTGGCAGGTCTCGCGGCGGTCGCACCACTAAAATCCACGCGGTAGTCGATGCAAAAGGTCGACCGCTGGCATTCGAGATCACGCCTGGCCAGTTGGGTGATGTGCGCGCTGCTCTGGCATTGATTGCACCCTTGCCGCCAGCAAAGCAGCTGGCCGCAGATGCCGCCTATGATAGCAACGGATTGCGCCAGTTTCTCACCGAACGCGGAACCTTGCCGGTCATTCCGAACAACCCCACACGCCGACGCTTTCACCCTTTTGACAAGCTCGCCTACAAAGCCAGAAACATCATCGAGAGAATGTTCTGCAGGCTCAAAGATTGGCGGCGCATCGCCACACGATACGACAAACTCGCCGCCAACTTCTCATCCGCCGTCGCTATCGCTGCAATCATCATATGGTGGGCAAGATGATTGAGTCTCGACCCTAGGCTCGATCAGAGCACGAGGCGATACTTGGCAAAGCCGTTTTCGCCAGCACCTGCGTCCTCGATCTTCGCACCCTTGACGTCGCCGGCATACTGCTTGCCCTTCGGACCAGTCTCGAAGACGGCCGTCGTGCCCGGCATGGCCTTGAAGCGCCAGTTGCCATCGGCAGACGGGTTGATCGTGCCTTCCTGAACGATATAGCGCACGATGACGTCGCGGTTCGTATCGGGAGCGACGAAGACGATCTTGTCGCTCGTGATGTCCGGGAAATTGCCGCCGCCGCCGGCGCGATAGTTGTTCGTCGCAACGACAAACTTCTGCGCCGGATCGATGGGCTTGCCTTGGAACTGCAGGTTGACGATACGGCCGGGACCGTCGGAAACCTTCTTGCCGTCCTTGTCATACATCGCCGGCTGTGACAGGTCGATTTCGTAGGTCACGCCGTCGATGACGTCGTAGTTATAGGACGGGAAGTCGTTGTTCAGCAGCGGCGCGTCCTTGGAGCCTTCCTTGACCTGGTTGAACATGCCTGCCGACATTTCCAGCCAGCCTTTGACCTGCGCCCCGGTTATCGCCACGGCGCGAACCGTGTTCGGGTAGAGATAAAGGTCGGAGACATTCTTGATGGCAATGTCACCGGCAGGGACATCGGTGTAATAGTCCGGGCCGTTTCGACCGCCGGCCTTGAACGGTGCGGCAGCGGAGAGAAGCGGGAGATCCTTGTAGGGTGTCTCCTTCAGCATGTCCTTGATGTACCAGGTCTGCGCGTTGGAAACGATCTGCACGGACGGATCGTCAGCCACAAGCGCGAAATAGGAGTAGAGCGGGGCAGACGTCTTGCCGACCGGCGTGCGGACATAGGCCAGCGTTGCTTCGTGCTCTTCCTTGACGGCTGCGACGATTTCCGGCTTGTCGGTCACGTCGGCCACGATCTTCTTGTTCTCGTCGCGGTGATAGATCGGGCGCGCCTCGGTGGTGAAGTCTACAACCTTCCAGCCCTTGCCATCCTTCTCGATCAGCAGGTCGATAAGGCCCATATGCGAGCCCCAGAAGCCGCCCATGACGGCCGGCTTGCCGAACAGCGTACCCTTGACAGCATCGACATTCTGCATGCCGTCCCACGTCTTCGGGCCGGGGAAGACGAGATGCTGGTGGCCGGTGAAAACGGCGTCGATACCGTCGACGGCGGCGACGTACAGCGATGCGTTTTCCATGCCTTCTGTCGGCTTGGCGGCATCAATGCCGGAGTGGGACAGCGCAATCACGATATCCGCGCCCGCTTCCTTCATGGCCGGAACCCAGGCCTTGGCGGCGGAAACGATATCGCGCGTCATCGCCTTGCCTTCGAGGTTTTTCTGGTCCCAGACCATGATCTGCGGCGGCACGAAGCCGATGAAGCCGACCTTCACGGTGCTTTCATTGCCCGCGCCGTCCTTGATCTTCTTGTCGAGGATCACATAGGGCTTGAAGAACAGTTCGTCCTGCTTCGGATCGGAAGCGAGCTTGCCCTTGGTCAGGTTCGCGCAGACGATCGGGAAGTTCGCGCCGTTCAGCACGTTGAACATGAAGTCGAGGCCGTAGTTGAACTCGTGGTTCCCGAGCGTGCCGACATCGTATTTCAGCACGTTCATCGCCTTCATGACCGGATGCATGTCGCCGGCCTTCATGCCCTTCTTGTAGGCCATGTAATCGCCCATCGGGTTGCCCTGCAGCAGGTCACCGTTGTCGATGAGCATGGAGTTGCCGGCTTCGGCGCGGATCTTGTCGATCAGCGTCGCCGTCCGCGTCAGGCCCATCGTGTCGTTGGGCTTATCCGCATAATAGTCATACGGCATGATGTTGACGTGGATATCGGTCGTTTCCATGATGCGAAGATGCGCCTGGTTCGCGGCGGCGCGCGCTGCAAAGGGATGCAGCATGATCATCGCAGCGCCTGCAGCGGCGCCACCCAGGAGCGAGCGGCGTGTCATGATAAGTTTCGGGTGTTCGAGCGTCATGGAAGGTCTCCGGTAATTGCGCGGGAGCGATATGAGTCTGCACCCGATAGGCGCGCCCCTCGAGAGCGCGCCGCATCTTGGCGACAGTTGACGACAGCAAGATGTCAGCATTCCAAAAGTTTGACCAGATGGAAAAACATTAACCATGGATCGATGTAGGCCGGAAAAAACGGCTGCCAATTACAGCCCTGCATTAGGCCGGTCTATGATTTCCCGGAGCGCGAAGGACGAGTTGATCTTGACGACATGGGGCAGGGCGGAGAGCCAGTCCCTGTGGATACGTTCGTAGTCCTCAAGGTCCTTGGCCGCGACGCGCAGGATGTAGTCGTATTCGCCGGACATCAGATAGCAGACGACCACATTGGGACATCTGCGGACGGCTGCCTCGAACTCGGTCAGCGTCTTGGCAAACTGTCCAGATAGCGAGATGTGGACGATGACCATCATCTTGTACCCGATTGCCTTGTTCGAAAGGCGGGCGTGATAACCGGAGATCACGCCCGTCTTCTCAAGAATATCAAGCCGCCGGGAGCATGCAGAGGCGGAGAGGCCGACACGCTGGGCGAGATCCGCGTTGGACATCCGCCCATCCTTCTGCAGTTCGCGGAGAATGGCGGAATCGATCGTATCCAGGTCAGCCAATGCAAGTTCCTTCGAAGAAATAGATATTTGCGCAACAATATTCGAAAAATGTGTTTCACGCAAAAACCTTTCGCAAGGACCTGCGACAGACTTTCGCTTTTAATCGGCGCATTATCGACCCGCGTTCAGCGGGCGTGAAACAAGTCGAGAGGAACAAGCATGATCGTCGGTTGCCCCAAGGAAATCAAAAATCACGAGTACCGTGTCGGACTGACGCCGGGTGCTGCGCGCGAATATGTCGCCCATGGTCACCAGGTGTTGATCGAGACCGGTGCGGGTGCAGGGATCGGCGCGGATGATGCGGCCTATGAGGCTGTGGGTGCGAAGATCGTTGCAACGGCCGCGGAGATTTTCGCCAAGGCTGACATGGTCGTGAAGGTCAAGGAGCCGCAGCCGGTTGAATGGGCGCAACTCCGCGAAGGTCAGATCCTTTACACCTATCTCCACCTCGCGCCTGATCCGGAACAGACAAGGGGCCTGCTCGCCTCGGGCGTGACCGGCGTTGCCTATGAAACCGTCACGGATGCCGCCGGCGCGCTGCCGCTTCTGGCTCCGATGTCGGAAGTCGCCGGCCGTCTGTCGATCCAGGCCGGAGCAACCGCGCTGCAGAAGGCCCATGGCGGGCGCGGCGTGCTTCTGGGTGGTGTGCCCGGGGTGCGTCCAGGTAAAGTCGTGGTCATCGGCGGCGGTGTGGTCGGTTTGCATGCGGCCAAGATGGCTGTCGGGCTTGGCGCGGATGTCACAGTGCTCGATCGTTCGCTGCCGCGCCTGCGTCAACTCGACGACATTTTCCACGGCTCCATCCACACGCTCTACTCTTCGATCGACAATCTGGAACGCGAGGTCTTCTCCGCCGATCTCGTCATCGGTGCGGTCTTGATCCCCGGAGCTGCCGCGCCGAAGCTCGTCAGCAAAGCGATGCTCTCCTCCATGAAGCCGGGCTCGGTGATCGTCGATGTCGCTATCGACCAGGGTGGCTGTTTCGAGACGTCGCATGCGACGACGCATTCCGATCCGACCTATGTGGTCGATGGCGTCGTTCACTACTGCGTTGCCAACATGCCGGGTGCGGTGCCTTACACATCGACTCACGCGCTCAACAACGCGACCCTAGTCCACGGTCTGGCGCTGGCAGACAAGGGCCTGAAGGCGATTGCGGAAGACCCGCATCTGCGCAACGGGCTCAATGTCCACAGGGGCAAGATCACCAACAAGGCGGTTGCCGAAAGCCTTAGCCTCGAGCTTGTCTTGCCCGTCGATGCGCTGAAGGCCGCGTAAACGCAGATCTTTGATTGACATCATCTATGAATTCGAACCGGCGTCTCCACCTCCCTCTGGAAGTGGGCGGCGCCGGTTCCTATATGCGGCTCATCCGACAACGCATTGAACTTCCCGAGAGATTTGGCGGTCCGCTCCGGCTTCGAGAACCGGAGGGCGATCTCCTGTTGGCAAGTTACCGGTGTCGGTTGCGTCTGAACCGATCGACTTCACGAAGTTTTTATCGTGTTTCAATTGGCCTGTGGGCAGTTTGCTTTCGTAACGCCGTATTAAGGAGCAAGCGTCCATGAAATTCGTCATTCTGCATGTGTGTCTTGAAGTTCGCCCTTCTGACACTCTATGTAGGGAATGAGAAATTTCGATGATTCCCGGATCAGCTGCGAAATCCGGACCCAACGTTTGAAGGTAGAAGATGAGCAATCCTGTTGATACCGCAATGGCCCTGATCCCGATGGTCGTCGAACAGACCAATCGCGGCGAGCGGTCCTATGACATCTATTCGCGGCTTCTGAAGGAACGCATCATCTTCCTGACGGGTCCGGTCGAGGATCACATGGCGACGCTCGTTTCGGCGCAGCTTCTCTTCCTCGAAGCTGAAAACCCGAAGAAGGAAATCGCGCTCTACATCAATTCGCCGGGTGGCGTCGTTACCGCCGGCATGGCGATCTACGACACGATGCAGTTCATCAAGCCGGCCGTATCGACGCTCTGCATCGGTCAGGCCGCCTCCATGGGCTCGCTGCTTCTCGCTGCCGGCCACAAGGACATGCGCATCGCGATGCCGAACGCCCGCATCATGGTTCACCAGCCGTCGGGTGGTTTCCAGGGGCAGGCCTCCGACATTGAACGCCATGCTCGTGACATCATCAAGATGAAACGTCGCCTCAATGAAATCTACGTGAAGCACACCGGCCGCACTTACGAAGAAGTCGAAACGGCACTTGACCGCGACAACTTCATGGATGCGCAGGAAGCGAAGAACTGGGGTCTGGTTGACCAGGTCTTCACCTCGCGCGAAGAGATCGAAGGCCCTGCCGGCGCCTGAAGGGCGCTTGTGGGCCGGCGCCATTCTTGACAAGGATCAAGGCCGGCGTCAGCCTAAAGTGCAGGATATGGAATTAATGCTATGTTGAATTTTTGTGACATAGCATCCAGTGAGACTGGGGGAAACGTTGCAAGCTGCCGGATAAAGTGATTTGTTCGGATTAGCGAGTACCCCCGAAAACCCTTTCCGATGCGGCACGAGGCGCAGATCCAAAGGGTGAAAAAAGTTCCGTGTATTCCCTGAGCGGGTAACGCCGGTATGCTTGGAAGGAAAGTGACATGAGCAAGGTCAGCGGTAGCAGCGGCGGCGACTCGAAGAATACCCTTTACTGCTCTTTCTGCGGCAAGAGCCAGCATGAAGTACGCAAGCTGATCGCCGGACCGACGGTCTTCATCTGCGACGAATGCGTCGAACTCTGCATGGACATCATCCGTGAAGAGAACAAGACCTCGATGGTCAAGTCGCGCGATGGCGTGCCGACCCCGCAGGAAATCATCAAGGTTCTGGATGAATACGTCATCGGCCAGCAGCAGGCCAAGCGCATCCTGTCGGTGGCGGTGCATAACCACTACAAGCGTCTGGCGCATGCCTCGAAGAATGGCGATGTCGAACTGGCAAAGTCCAACATCCTGCTCGTCGGCCCGACCGGCTGCGGCAAGACCTATCTCGCCCAGACGCTCGCCCGCATCATCGACGTTCCGTTCACCATGGCGGACGCCACGACGCTGACGGAAGCCGGCTATGTCGGTGAAGACGTCGAGAACATCATCCTGAAGCTGCTTCAGGCTGCGGATTACAATGTCGAGCGCGCCCAGCGCGGCATCGTCTATATCGACGAAGTTGACAAGATTTCCCGCAAGTCGGACAACCCGTCCATCACGCGCGACGTGTCGGGCGAGGGCGTTCAGCAGGCGCTTCTGAAGATCATGGAAGGCACGGTTGCTTCCGTTCCCCCGCAGGGCGGCCGCAAGCATCCGCAGCAGGAATTCCTGCAGGTCGACACGACGAACATCCTGTTCATCTGCGGCGGCGCCTTTGCAGGCCTCGACAAGTTGATCTCTGCCCGTGGCGAAAAGACCTCGATCGGCTTTGCCGCAAGCGTCAAGTCGCCGGAAGACCGCCGCGTCGGCGAAGTCCTGCGCGAACTGGAGCCGGAAGACCTGGTCAAGTTCGGCCTCATCCCGGAATTCATCGGTCGTCTGCCAGTCCTCGCAACGCTCGAAGACCTGGATGAAGACGCCCTGATCCAGATCCTGTCCGAGCCGAAGAACGCCCTGATCAAGCAGTATCAGCGCCTGTTTGAGATGGAAGACGTCGAATTGACCTTCCACGAGGACGCTCTGCGCGCCATCGCCAAGCGGGCCATCGTCCGCAAGACCGGCGCCCGCGGCCTTCGTTCGATCATGGAAAAGATCCTGCTCGACACGATGTTCGAACTGCCGGCCATGGATGGCGTTCGCGAAGTTGTCATCTCCGACGACGTTGTCGAAGGCAAGGCGCGCCCGCTTTACATCTATGCAGAGCGCAGCGAAGAAAAGGCCAACGTATCGGCGTAATTGCCGAAATAGATCGCATGCAATCGAAAAGCTCGGGGCTGCGCTCCGGGCTTTTTTCATGGGTTTAACGTCGTTAAATCGTCGTAATCCGGGGCTTTTTAAGTTGCGTACTACGTTAAGTGTGGCGATAGTAGAGCTCGAATCCGCGTGGGAATACAGCGTATCGCGGGACTGTTTTGAAAGCCGGCAAGCCTCGCGACAGCACAAGCGGGCAAGCTTGGTGTCGAGGCGGGACAAAGGGTTGAGCGAACGTTGATCGTCTTGAAAAGACGTCCGTCAGACTCCACTTAGAGAGCGGTAATGAAAAGCATCGGGGCTCCCCGCCCGGTGCAGAGGGTGGCCCAGACGGGAACCCGATGGAAAGGAACTCACATGACCAAGAAGACGTTGCCTGCAGACAGCATTGCCTACCCGGTATTGCCGCTGCGTGACATTGTCGTCTTTCCGCACATGATCGTGCCGCTCTTCGTCGGCCGTGAAAAATCCATCCGCGCTCTGGAAGAGGTGATGGGTTCGGATCGCCAGATCATGCTGGTAACCCAGATCAATGCGAGCGACGACGACCCGAAGCCCTCCGCGATCTATACCGTCGGTACGGTCGCCAATGTTCTCCAGCTGCTGAAGCTGCCGGACGGCACCGTCAAGGTTCTCGTCGAAGGCCGCGCGCGCGCTGAAATCGACGGCTATACCGAACGTGACGAATTCTACGAAGCGATGGCCCATGTTCTCGCCGAACCGGCAGAAGATGCCGTCGAGATCGAGGCCCTGTCGCGCTCGGTCGTTTCCGAGTTTGAGAACTATGTGAAGCTCAACAAGAAGATTTCCCCGGAAGTGGTCGGCGCTGCCAGCCAGATCGAGGACTATTCCAAGCTTGCTGACACCGTTGCCTCGCATCTTTCCATTAAGATCACCGAGAAGCAGGAAATGCTGGAAACGGTGAGCGTCAAGACCCGCATGGAAAAGGCGCTCGGCTTCATGGAAGGCGAAATCTCCGTCCTCCAGGTCGAAAAGCGTATCCGCTCGCGCGTCAAGCGCCAGATGGAAAAGACGCAGCGCGAATATTACCTGAACGAGCAGATGAAGGCGATCCAGAAGGAACTCGGCGACGGCGAAGACGGCCGTGACGAGATGGCCGAACTGGAAGAGCGCATCAAGAAGACGAAGCTTTCCAAGGAGGGCCGCGAAAAGGCGGATGCCGAACTGAAGAAGCTGCGCCAGATGAGCCCGATGTCGGCCGAAGCTACCGTTGTGCGCAACTATCTCGACTGGCTGACCGGTCTGCCCTGGGGCAAGCGCTCCAAGATCAAGACCGACCTCAACTATGCCGAGGACGTGCTCGCTGCCGATCACTTCGGTCTCGACAAGGTCAAGGAACGCATCGTTGAGTACCTTGCTGTTCAGGCGCGCGCCAAGAAGATCAAGGGACCGATCCTTTGCCTCGTCGGCCCGCCCGGCGTCGGCAAGACGTCGCTTGCACGCTCGATCGCCAAGGCTACCGGCCGCGAATATGTTCGCATGGCGCTCGGTGGTGTGCGCGACGAGGCCGAGATCCGCGGTCATCGCCGCACCTATATCGGCTCGATGCCCGGCAAGGTCATTCAGTCGCTGAAGAAGGCGAAGAAGGCCAACCCGCTCTTCCTGCTCGATGAAATCGACAAGATGGGCCAGGACTTCCGTGGCGACCCGTCTTCCGCTCTGCTCGAGGTGCTGGATCCGGAACAGAACGCTACGTTCATGGATCACTATCTGGAGGTCGAATACGACCTTTCGGACGTGATGTTCATCACCACGGCGAACACGCTGAACATCCCGGCACCGCTAATGGACCGCATGGAAATCATCCGCATCGCCGGCTACACGGAAGATGAGAAGCGGGAAATTGCCCGTCGTCACCTTCTGCCGAAGGCGATCCGCGACCATGCCCTGCAGCCGGCCGAGTTCTCGGTCTCCGACGACGCGCTGATGGCGGTCATCCGTCAGTACACGCGCGAAGCCGGTGTCCGCTCGCTGGAACGCGAACTGATGAAGCTCGCCCGCAAGGCGGTGACGGATATCCTGAAGGGCAAGGCGACGTCGATCGAGGTGGCGCCCGAGAACGTGTCCGATTATCTCGGCGTTCCGCGCTTCCGCCACGGCGAGGCCGAACGCGAAGATCAGGTCGGTGTTGTCACGGGTCTCGCCTGGACGGAAGTCGGCGGCGAACTGCTGACGATCGAAGGCGTGATGATGCCAGGCGGCAAGGGCCGGATGACGGTGACCGGCAACCTGAAGGACGTGATGAAGGAATCGATTTCGGCGGCCGCGTCGTACGTGCGCTCGCGGTCCATCGATTTCGGCATCGAGCCTCCACGCTTCGACAAGGCTGACATCCATGTCCACGTTCCGGAAGGTGCGACCCCGAAGGACGGCCCGTCCGCCGGTGTTGCCATGGCAACAGCCATCGTTTCGATCATGACCGGAATTCCCGTGTCAAAGGATGTCGCCATGACGGGTGAAATCACCCTTCGCGGCCGGGTACTTCCGATCGGCGGTCTGAAGGAAAAGCTGCTTGCGGCTCTTCGCGGCGGCATCAAGAAGGTGCTGATTCCGGAGGAAAACGCCAAGGATCTGGCGGACATTCCGGACAACGTGAAGAACGAGATGGAAATCGTGCCCGTATCGCGCATGGGTGAAGTTCTGCAGCACGCGCTTGTGCGCCAGCCCCAGCCCATCGTTTGGGAGCCCGATGCCAATGCGGCAGTCGTTCCCGCCGATTCGGGTGAAGAAAGCGGTGTAGGCGTCGCCCATTGACGCGATCCGGCCTCAATTGCGCCGGAATGAAGCTGATAAGAACGCGAGGCCGGCAGAGATGCCGGCCTTTTTTAACGAAAACCGCGCGCAAAGCCCTGCAAAACAAGGGATTGGGCGCATTTTCGGTTGCGGCTGACGCGCTCCTGCGTATTCTGCCCGCGATGACCAATCGAATCGTTTCATACCAGTAAGAAAGGGGTGGAAACATGAACAAGAACGAGCTCGTATCCGCAGTTGCGGAAAAGGCTGGCCTGTCTAAGACCGACGCTGCATCGGCTGTTGACGCTGTATTCGACGCGATCCAGGGCGAACTGAAGAACGGCGGCGACGTCCGTCTCGTCGGCTTCGGCAACTTCTCCGTCTCCCGCCGCGAAGCTTCCACCGGTCGCAACCCGTCCACGGGTGCTGAAGTTGCCATCCCGGCTCGCAACGTGCCGAAGTTCTCGGCCGGCAAGGGCCTGAAGGACGCTGTCAACTAAGACGAGCTTTCGGCCTGCCACCCGCCAGTTTGACTGGAACAGGCAAGCAAAGTTTCGGAGACCCGGTGCTTTGACAGCGCCGGGTCTTTTGCATTTGCGCCAAGGCGAGCAGACAGGAATTCTTGCCGCCATTGGGATTTCGCCTTATGAAGTCCAGGCCGGCATGTCCGGCAATCGTTCTCAGGGCGGGGTGAAACTCCCCACCGGCGGTAACGGGGTAACCCGAAGCCCGCGAGCGCTGCCTTCAGGTTGGCAGGTCAGCAGATCCGGTGCGAGGCCGGAGCCGACGGTCACAGTCCGGATGAAAGAGAATGGGTCCCGCCTTATTCGCCACGCCGCTTGGCTCCCGTTGGCGAAGACGATGGAATCTCATGCCCTGATTTGTGTTGGCCCGGTCTTGGGAAAGTGAACATGAATCAGCTTGAAAATCTTCGGCTCAGATATCCGGCCATTGCCGCCGCCGCGATCATGGTGCTGGCAGGCGTCGCCTTTGCCGCCATCAACGTGCTGACGCAATGGGTGACAATGAAGCTGGGCTTTGGCTCTGTTTCCACCGCCTTCTGGCAATATGCCATCGCACTCCTTTTTTCACTGCCTTATTTGTGGCGAGTCGGCGTCGGCGCGATGCGCACGAGATTTCCGGCAAGCCATATCATCCGCGTTGCGTTCTCGGTCTTCGGTGTTCAGGCCTGGGTGATGGGGCTGGCGCATGTGCCGATCTGGCAGGCGATCGCGCTGGTGATGACATCGCCCTTCTTCATCATTCTGGGGGCCCGGATCTTCCTCGGCGAGCGGGTCGGGCCGGCACGCTGGGCTGCGACCGCGACCGGCTTTGCCGGTGCCATGATCATCCTGCAGCCGTGGTCGGACACCTTCACCTGGGCAGCGCTTCTCCCCGTGCTCGCAGCACTCCTGTGGGGCGCCACCTCGCTCTACACGAAGAGCCTGACGCACGACGAATCACCTGAAACCATCACAGTCTGGTTGCTGCTTCTGTTAACACCGGTGAACGGCGCCTTCGCACTCGCCTCCGGCTTTGAACTTCCGACGGGCTCTGCTCTGGCGATCTTCGTCGCCCTCGGTCTGCTGACAGCTGTCGCGCAGTATCTGCTGACGCTCGCCTATGCGACGGCGGACGCGGCCTATGTCCAGCCTTTCGACGATCTGAAACTGCCGCTCAACGTGCTGGCAGGGTGGGTTGTCTTCGGCTACGCGCCTGCCGGAACGCTCTGGCTCGGTGCCATCCTGATCCTCGGCGCCTCGCTCTTCATCATGACCTACGAATCGCGCAGGGAGAGGGCCGTTGCCGCGGAATGATGGAAACGAAAACGGGGGCCGAAGCCCCCGAAAAATGTCGATCAGTGATTCTCAGAACGCGTGAAACGTGATCGTCGTCAGCGTCCGCTCGACATCCGGGATGTCGACGAAGATATCATTGACGTAACGGCCGATATCCTGCCCGTCGGGCACATAAATCTTCGCGATGAGATCGTAGTCGCCGCTCGTTGAATAGAGCTCGGAGACGACTTCCTTCTCATAGATCTTGTTGGCGACTTCGTAGGTCTGGCCGGGCCGGCAGCGAACCTGGGTAAAAATGCAGCGCATGTCGCCTTCCTCCGTGTTGATTCTTTTGACGTGATACGACCTTAGCCAAAGCCCTGGTGCATTTGAAGTGTCGCACGCTTGCCTTTCTGTTGCGTGATACAGCAAAATGTCGTTCGTTTTGACCCTAAAGATCGTTGATTGCTGAAGGATAACCGATGTCCATGCCGCCCGAAGAGTTTTATGGCGCAAGCCAGGCCAAGACGGCGGAGCGGGAGCATTCGCGATCTCTGATGATCTCGCGGATGACTTCAGCACTTGTCTTTCTTCGCACAGGCTTTATCGGCGCCTTCCTGGCGATCGCGGTGATTCACCTTTTAGGTCCCGGTGTAGGCTTGGCCGGCAATGGCTATGATCTGGGCGGCTCGTTCTGCGGCTTCGTGCTCGGCACGCTCATCGAAATCATTCGTCGCAGCCGAGGCCGGACATCCCCGGAAATGCCCGCCGGGAAACTCTGAGTTGATGAAGGTCAAAGTCGCGCGAGCGGCTTGGGCTTATCTGCATCAGTGGTGACGCATTGCGGAGACAACAGGGAATCGCCCGACATGACCCTTCTGGCATTCATTGCAGCGGTTTTGGCGCTTCTGCTTGCCCCAGGCCCCACGAACACCCTGATGGGCGTCGCGGGAAGCCAGGGCGGGATTGTTAGAGCCGCGCGGCTGATTCCGGCCGAACTTGCCGGATATCTCACCACTATCCTGCCGCTCACGCTCATCGGTTCGCCATTCTTCGCGGAATTTCCCGTCGCGGCCCTGATTCTGAAATCGGCCGCCGCCGTGTGGGTCATGTTTCTCGCTATCAAGCTCTGGGGCAGGGCGCAAGCGACAGATGGTATAGGAAGCGTGAGCGCAGGGCGGGTCTATATGACCACCGCGCTGAACCCGAAAGCGCTGGTCGTCAGCTTCATTCTCCTGCCGCCGTTCAGCGATCCCGCTTTTTTCCCGCGCCTTTCCGCTTTCTGCGCTCTGGTCATGGCGGCTGCACTTGTCTGGGCAGGCGCCGGCAATCTGCTGAGCGGTGGGAAGCCCGGAAACAGGACCCGGCTCGTCGAAAGGATCGCGTCGGTCTGGCTTGCAGCCATTTCCGTCTTGCTGATCGTGACGGTTCTCAAGAGCTGAATTCCAACAACGCAGATGCAAAAGATGCGAACGCGTCCAGCGCGTTACAAAGCAGTGTTCATGTTGTTTGGAAAGAATGGTGGGCGATGAGAGACTCGAACTCCCGACATCCTCGGTGTAAACGAGGCGCTCTACCAACTGAGCTAATCGCCCGCCGCGTTGGTGGGGGTGATCTATTCGCAAAGACTGTGATCCGCAAGAGGGCGAGACCCATTTTTCGCATTTTTTTTGACGAAGCCCCGCCATTCAAAGCCTCTGTCAAAAAATTGTCGTCGGAGCGATTTTTTGTTTTGAATTCTGCTTGACACTCACCCGTCTACCCCTTAGACACCCGCTCACCGAACGAAGCGGCGACGCGGTTCGGGAAATGCGCGGGTGTAGCTCAGTCGGTTAGAGTGCCGGCCTGTCACGCCGGAGGTCGCGGGTTCGAGCCCCGTCACTCGCGCCATTCTTTTCCTATACAGATAGTTACGAGAATGCGTTCACCTTGAGGGTGAACTGGTCTTTCGATGAGGAAAGGCCTTTGGCGCTCATGCGATGCCAGGCGACTCAGCTTGAAAGCAAGGCCATTGTTTTTCGTATTGTGGCGTGTTTCGCCCGGCCCAGGTGGTTGGCCAGATGGTGGTAATGTATCATTGCTGCGGCACTGATCGAACATTTCTCTCGAATTGACCGTCGTCATATTGCGCTGCGAAACCGTGCTGCGGCATCTGTGTCGTGAATTGGTAAAGTTGATCATGTTAATCGTTGTTTTGCGGTTCAAATCGCTTGCACCGCAAGACGGGCTGCGCTAGTCACGATGACGTTGCAACGAAGACCTACGCCCTGTCGGCAATTGCCCGGCGCGCCCGACGCGACCGCACCTGAGGACAGGCTAAGGACGGACAGAATGACAGATCTCCTCAGTTCCTATCTCCCGATCGCGATCTTTATTGGCGTATCGCTGATTATCGGCATCTCGCTGCTGATCGCGCCCTTCGCACTTGCGTTCAAGGCGCCTGATTCGGAAAAGCTTTCCTCGTTTGAGTGCGGCTTCAACGCCTTCGACGACGCGCGCATGAAGTTCGACATCCGCTTTTATCTCGTTTCGATCCTGTTCATCATCTTCGACCTGGAAGTCGCGTTCCTGTTTCCGTGGGCCGTGTCGTTCAGCAGCATCGGCTGGGTCGGTTTCTGGTCCATGATGGTCTTCCTCGGCGTCCTGACGATCGGCTTCATTTATGAATGGAAGAAGGGAGCACTCGAATGGGAGTGACATCCGGCAACACCACGCTCGTCGCACCGCAGCCGAAGGGGATCATTGATCCCTCGACCGGCAAGCCGGTGGGCGCAAACGACAAGTTTTTTGGCGAAATCAACAACGAGCTGGCCGACAAGGGCTTCCTCGTCACCGCCACCGACGAGCTGATCACCTGGGCCCGCACGGGTTCTCTGATGTGGATGCAGTTCGGTCTCGCATGTTGCGCCGTTGAAGGCCTGATGCAGGCGTCCGGCCCGCGCTACGACATGGAGCGCTTCGGCGTTGCGCCGCGCGCTTCACCGCGCCAGTCGGACGTCATGATCGTGGCCGGCACGCTGACCAACAAGATGGCGCCCGCGCTCCGCAAGGTCTATGACCAGATGCCCGAGCCGCGTTACGTAATTTCGATGGGCTCCTGCGCCAACGGCGGTGGCTACTATCACTATTCCTATTCGGTTGTGCGCGGTTGTGATCGCGTCGTGCCGGTCGACGTTTATGTTCCGGGCTGTCCCCCCACAGCCGAGGCTCTGCTCTACGGCGTGCTGCTTCTTCAGAAGAAGATCCGGCGCACCGGAACGATCGAGCGCTAAGGCTGAAGGGTTAAGCAATGAGCGAAGCACTGAACACGCTTGCGGCACGGATCGGCGAACAGAAGGGTTCGCTGGTTCTCGCGTCGGAAGTTGCCTATGGCGAGCTGAGCATTACGGTCGCGCCGGAGAACCTCATCGAGGTTCTGCGCTTCCTGCATGATGATTCCGCCTGTCGTTTCATCAACGTGACGGACATCTGCGGCGTCGATTATCCGGGCCGGGATGAGCGTTTCGAGGTGGTCTACCATCTGCTGTCGCCGTCGAAGAATCAGCGTATCCGCATTAAGGTGCCGACCACCGAAGACAAGCCGGTGCCGACCGCCTGCGATATCTATCCGGGTGCGAACTGGTTCGAGCGCGAAACCTACGATATGTACGGCATCCTGTTCTCGGGCCATCCGGATCTGCGCCGCATCCTCACCGACTACGGTTTCGAGGGTTATCCGCTGCGCAAGGACTTCCCGATGACCGGCTATGTCGAAGTGCGCTACGACGACGAGGCAAAGCGGGTTGTTTATGAACCCGTGCAACTGCGCCAGGAGTTCCGCAATTTCGACTTCCTCTCGCCATGGGAAGGCACGGATTACGTGCTGCCGGGCGATGAGAAGGCAGCGAAGTAAGGGGCGGAAGACATGACCATGACGAAAGAACATTCCGTCCGCAACTTCACGATCAACTTCGGCCCCGAGCACCCGTCGGCCCACGGCGTTCTGCGTCTGGTGCTCGAGCTTGACGGTGAAATTGTCGAGCGTGCCGACCCGCATATCGGTCTGCTGCATCGCGGCACCGAAAAGCTGATCGAAGCCAAGACCTATCTGCAGGCTGTTCCTTACTTTGACCGTCTCGACTATGTCGCGCCGATGAACCAGGAGCACGCCTACTGCCTCGCGATCGAGAAGCTTCTCGGTATCGAGGTTCCGAAGCGCGGCCAGCTGATCCGCGTTCTCTTCTCGGAAATAGGCCGCATCCTGTCTCACATCATGAACGTCACGACGCAGGCCATGGACGTCGGCGCGATGACGCCGCCGGTCTGGGGTTTCGAAGAGCGTGAAAAGCTGATGGTGTTCTATGAGCGTGCCTGTGGCGCGCGCATGCACGCAGCCTATTTCCGTCCGGGCGGCGTCCATCAGGACATCCCCCATAAGCTCGTTGAAGACATTGCGGCGTGGTGCGATCCCTTCCTCAAGGTTCTCGACGATATCGAAGGCCTGCTGACCGGCAACCGCATCTTCAAGCAGCGTAACGTCGATATCGGCGTTGTTTCGCTCGAAGATGCCTGGAAATGGGGTTTCTCCGGCGTCATGGTGCGTGGTTCGGGCGCTGCCTGGGATCTGCGTCGCGCGCAGCCTTACGAGTGCTATTCGGAACTCGATTTCGACATTCCGATCGGCAAGAACGGTGACTGCTACGATCGTTACCTGATCCGTATGATCGAAATGCGCGAAGCCGTGAAGATCATGAAGCAGTGCTGTGCACGCCTGCTCGGCAGCGAAAAGGTCGGTCCGGTCTCGTCGCTCGACGGCAAGGTCGTTCCGCCGAAGCGTGGCGAGATGAAGCGTTCGATGGAAGCGCTGATCCACCACTTCAAGCTCTACACCGAAGGCTTCCACGTTCCCGCCGGCGAAGTTTACGCTGCCGTCGAGGCCCCGAAGGGTGAGTTCGGCGTCTATCTCGTTTCGGACGGCTCGAACAAGCCGTATCGTTGCAAGATCCGCGCTCCCGGCTTCGTGCACCTTCAGGCGATGGATTTCCTGAGCAGCGGCCACATGCTGGCCGACGTGACGGCAATCCTCGGCTCACTCGACATCGTGTTCGGTGAGGTTGACAGATGATCATGTCTCGGATCGTTCTGGCGGCTCTCATCATCGGCATCTCGTCTGCGGCATCCGCCCAGACGGTGGTGGGAGGCAATACGGGCAAGAACGCGCCCGTGCCGCCTTCGACGATGAAGGACTTGCTCGCTCAGGGCTACGAGATCAAGGCAGCCGTGCCGAACGGCGCCAAGTTCGTGATATTTATGCAGAAAGACCAGTCGGCCTACGCTTGCGAATTCGTGTCCGTCACGAATACCAAATGCGGTGCCATCAACTGACAAGGCGTGAAAGAGAATGTCCGTTCGACGACTAGCCGATGACAATGTCCAGCCGCAGAGCTTCGCCTTCAACGAAGCCAACAAGGTCTGGGCGGCCGAGACGATCAACAAGTACCCCGCTGGCCGCCAGCAGTCGGCGGTCATTCCGCTGCTGATGCGCGCCCAGGAGCAGGATGGCTGGGTGACGCGTGCGGCGATCGAAACGATCGCGGACATGCTGGAAATGCCCTATATTCGGGTACTTGAAGTCGCGACCTTCTATACGCAGTTCCAGATCAAGCCGGTCGGTACGCGTGCTCACGTGCAGGTCTGTGGCACCACGCCCTGCATGCTGCGCGGCTCGGAAGAGCTGATGGCAGTCTGCAAGAAGAAGATTCATCCCGAGCCGCTTCACACCAACGAGAGCGGTACGCTGTCGTGGGAAGAGGTCGAATGTCAGGGCGCCTGCGTCAACGCGCCGATGGTCGTCATCTTCAAGGACACCTATGAGGACCTGACGCCGATCCAGCTCGAATATATCATCGACCGTTTCGAGGCGGGCAAGGGCGGCGATGTGACCCCTGGTCCTCAGATCGACCGCGTCTACTCGGCACCCGCCGGCGCCCCCGTCACGCTGACGACCGACACGCCGGCACCGAAGTTTGCTGATCGTGCTGAGGCACCGGCTTCTGCGGCAGCCGCACCGGTTGCTGCTGCCGCACCGGCAGCACAGGCTGCTGAAGCGCCGGCTGCGAAGGCGGAAGCCAAGCCATCGCTGGATGATCCGAACCGTCCGGCTGCGGTCGAGAAGCCGGCGACGCCGGACGACCTCAAGATGATCTCGGGCGTCGGACCGGTCATGGAAACCAAGCTTCATGATCTCGGCATCTATACATTCGCTCAGATTGCCAAGTGGACCGAAAAGGAAATCGCCTGGGTTGATGGCTACCTGGCGTTCCGCGGTCGTATCCTTCGCGACGACTGGATCAAGCAGGCCGATGCGCTGGCGCGCGGCGGCGAAGAAGAATATGTGCGCGTTTTCGGCAAGAAGCCGCGTTGAGAGGTGAGACATGCTTAAGGACGAAGATCGCATTTTCACCAACCTTTACGGTCTCAAGGACAAGTCCCTGAAGGGCGCGATGTCGCGCGGCCACTGGGACGGCACCAAGCAGATCATCGAAAAGGGCCGTGACTGGATCATCGACGAAATGAAGGCTTCCGGTCTTCGTGGGCGCGGTGGCGCAGGCTTCCCGACGGGTCTCAAGTGGTCGTTCATGCCCAAGCAGAGCGACGGCCGCCCGCATTACCTCGTCGTCAATGCTGACGAATCCGAGCCCGGTACCTGCAAGGACCGCGACATCATGCGCCACGATCCGCATACGCTGATCGAAGGCTGCGTGATTGCCGGTTTCGCCATGGGCGCCAATACGGCCTACATCTACCTGCGTGGCGAATACATGCGCGAGCGCGAAGCCCTGCAGGCGGCCGTCGACGAGTGCTATGACGCCGGCCTCCTCGGCAAGAACAACAAGAACGGCTGGGACTTCGACGTCTATCTGCATCACGGTGCAGGCGCCTATATCTGCGGCGAAGAAACGGCACTGCTGGAAAGCCTGGAAGGCAAGAAGGGCCAGCCGCGCCTGAAGCCGCCGTTCCCCGCCAACATGGGCCTCTATGGCTGCCCGACCACGGTCAACAACGTAGAGTCCATTGCCGTTGCTCCGACCATCCTGCGTCGCGGTGCCTCCTGGTTCTCGTCGATCGGCCGTCCGAACAATGTCGGCACCAAGCTTTTCATGGTCTCCGGCCACGTCAACAAGCCCTGCACCTTCGAAGAAGCAATGGGCCTGTCCTTCCGCGAGATCATTGAGACGCATTGCGGCGGCATCCGCGGCGGCTGGGACAACCTGCTCGCCGTCATTCCGGGTGGCGCATCATGCCCCGTCGTCAAGGGCGACGACATGAAGGATGCGATCATGGACTTCGACGGCATGCGCGAGGTCAAGTCCTCGTTCGGCACCGGCGGCATGATCGTCATGGACAAGTCGACCGACATCATCAAGGCCATCTGGCGTATCGCCGCCTTCTTCAAGCACGAGAGCTGCGGTCAGTGCACGCCGTGCCGTGAAGGCACCGGCTGGATGATGCGCGTTCTCGAGCGCATGGTGAAGGGCAACGCGCAGAAGCGCGAAATTGACATGCTGTTTGAAGTCACGAAGCAGATCGAAGGTCACACGATCTGTGCATTGGGCGACGCTGCCGCCTGGCCGGTCCAGGGTCTGATCCGCAATTTCCGTCCGGAAATCGAAAAGCGGATCGACCAGTATACGGCCAACGCCATGGCGCACGGCGCGGTTCTGGAGGCTGCCGAGTAAGCTTCCATGAACGCCCAGCGCAACGATCATCGTGACGACATGTCCGCTCCGCATGATGCGGTAGCGAATCTTGTTCGAGCGACGAACGAGGCGATGGAGGCATTCATGAAGACTGACTGGACGAAGGACGGTGACAGGCAAGAGGGCGTTGCGCTCAATCCGCTGATGGCCAATCCGGCCATCATGATGGCAGCGGCAACAGCTTACGGGATCCGGATGACCGGGCAGTGGGCGAGCCTCTTCCTCAATGCGATGCAGGATCAGGCAGACCGCGCGAGTGCGCAGGCTGCCGAAGTGGAAGCTGCGGAAGCACAGCCGGTGACGGAACCGGTTAAGGCGAAGGCAGTTGAACCGGAGGTGGTCGCTCCGGTCGTCGTGGAAGCGCAGCAGAGCGGTCCTTTGTCTGCAGCGCCAACCGTAGACGAGGTGATCGAGAAGCGGGCGCGCAAGGCGGCGAAGGTCGCCAAGGTTCGCAAGTCGGCCGAGAAGGCTGCGGTCGCGAAGGCGCCGGTTTCGGCCGGCGACGACTTGAAGCGGATTTCGGGCATCGGCCCGAAGCTGGCCAATGTGCTGACGGGTCACGGAGTGGTGACATTCGCGCAGCTGGCCGAAATGAATGAAGCAGCGCTTGCTGCGCTCGACGCGGAACTCGGTCTTGAAGGTCGGATTCTGCGGGACGACTGGGCGGGGCAGGCGCGGAAGATACTGGCGACCGGACACTGAGCCGCAAGGCAGGTTCAAGGGCGTGAAATGAAATAGGCGAGGGTGGTCCGAAGGACCTTCCGGACCACGACAGAAACTCTGGCTTGATGCGCGACTGGGCGCGGAAGCGGGAAGGCGGATATGGCGAAGCTGAAAGTCGACGGTAAGGAAATCGAAGTTCCGGATCATTTCACGCTGTTGCAGGCGTGCGAGGAAGCCGGGGCCGAGGTGCCGCGCTTCTGTTTTCATGAGCGGCTGTCGGTTGCCGGCAACTGCCGCATGTGTCTGATCGAGGTCAAGGGCGGCCCGCCGAAGCCTACGGCCTCCTGCGCCATGGGTGTGCGCGACGTCCGTGGCGGCCCGAACGGTGAACTGCCGGAAATCTTCACCAACACGCCGATGGTCAAGAAGGCCCGCGAAGGCGTGATGGAATTCCTGCTGATCAACCATCCGCTGGACTGCCCGATCTGCGACCAGGGTGGCGAATGCGACCTGCAGGACCAGGCCATGGCCTTCGGCATGGACGGTACGCGCTATAATGAAAACAAGCGCGCCGTCGAAGACAAGTATATCGGACCGCTCGTCAAGACCGTGATGAACCGCTGCATTCACTGCACGCGCTGCGTTCGCTTCACGACGGAAGTCGCCGGCATTTCCGAGCTCGGTCTCATCGGCCGTGGCGAAGACGCCGAAATCACCACCTATCTCGAGCAGGCCATGACCTCCGAACTGCAGGGCAACGTTGTTGACCTCTGCCCGGTCGGCGCACTGACCTCCAAGCCCTTCGCCTTCACGGCCCGCCCATGGGAACTGAACAAGACCGAGACGATCGATGTCATGGACGCGCTCGGCTCCGCCATCCGCGTCGACACGCGTGGCCGCGAAGTCATGCGCATCATGCCGCGCGTCAACGAAGACGTGAACGAGGAGTGGATCTCCGACAAGTCGCGCTTCGTCTGGGACGGCCTGCGTACGCAGCGCCTCGACAAGCCTTACGTCCGCAAGGACGGCCGTCTGGTTCCGGCAACCTGGGGTGAGGCATTTGCCGCCATCAAGGACGCCGTCTCCAAGACCAATGGCTCGAAGATCGGCGCGATCGCCGGGGATCTCGCTTCGGTCGAAGAAATCTATGCGCTCGGCGAACTGATGGCCGCTCTTGGCTCCAAGAACGTCGATGCCCGTCAGGATGGCGCATTTGCTGATCCGTCGCTCGGCCGCGCGTCTTACATCTTCAACCCGACCGTTGCCGGCATCGAGAAGGCTGACGCCTTCCTGCTCGTCGGCTCCAACCCGCGCTTCGAAGCGGCCGTTCTCAACGCCCGCATCCGCAAGCGCTGGCGCCAGGGCGGCGTCGCCGTTGGCGTGATCGGTCAGGACGGCGAATTCCGCTACAAGCATGAATATCTCGGTGCCGGTACGGATACGTTGGCCGCTGTGGCAGACGGTTCGAATGCATTTGCTGAAAAGCTGAAGGCCGCCAAGAACCCGATGATCATCGTCGGCCAGGGCGCGCTCAAGGGTGCAAACGGTGCGGCCGTGCTCGCTGCTGCGGCGAAGATCGCTGCGGATTGCGGCGCTGTCACCGACGAGTGGAATGGCTTCGCCGTTCTCCACACGGCAGCCTCGCGCGTCGGCGCACTCGACCTCGGCTTCGTGCCGGGCGAGGGCGGTGCGGATGCCGCAACGCAGCTGGCTTCCATGGACGTTCTCTTCCTGCTCGGCGCTGACGAACTTGACTTCGCCGCGAAGAAGGCTGGCTTCACGGTCTATATCGGCAGCCATGGCGATGCTGGCGCATCTGCTGCTGACGTTATCCTGCCGGGTGCGGCCTATACGGAAAAGTCCGGCACCTGGGTCAACACTGAAGGCCGCGTCCAGATGAGCACACGCGCCGGCTTCGCACCGGGTGATGCCCGCGAAGACTGGGCGATCATTCGCGCGCTCTCCGACGTGCTCGGCAAGAAGCTGCCGTTTGATTCGCTGGGCGCTCTGCGTGCAAAGCTCTATGCGAGCCACCCGCATTTCGCCGAACTCGATGCGATCAAGCCGGGCACGGCCGCTGAAATTGCTGCACTGGCGAAAAAAACCGGTGCTCTGGAGAAATCCGCATTTGCAAGCGCGGTCAAAGACTTCTATTTGACGAACCCGATAGCGAGGGCTTCCGCCGTCATGGCTGAATGCTCCGCGCTGGCGGCCAACAACTTCAAGGTTGCCGCGGAGTAAGGGCAGGGATCATGGAACAGTTTTTCTTCACCTATGTCTTGCCGGCGCTGATCATCGTGGGGGAATCCCTCCTCATGCTCGTCGCGCTGCTGCTCTTCATCGCCTATATCCTGCTCGCCGACCGCAAGATCTGGGCTGCGGTCCAGATGCGTCGCGGACCTAACGTGGTGGGTCCGTGGGGACTTTTCCAGTCCTTCGCCGACCTTTTGAAATTCGTGCTGAAGGAGCCGATCATTCCGGCCGGCGCCAACAAGGGCGTTTTCCTTCTCGCGCCGCTGGTTGCCGTGACGCTGGCGCTTGCTACCTGGGCCGTCATTCCGCTGAATGCCGGTTGGGTGATCGCCAATATCAATGTCGGCATCCTCTACGTCTTCGCGATTTCGTCGCTGGAAGTCTACGGCATCATCATGGGTGGCTGGGCTTCGAACTCGAAGTATCCCTTCCTCGGCGCGCTGCGTTCGGCTGCGCAGATGGTGTCCTATGAAGTCTCGATCGGCTTCGTGATCGTCACCGTCCTGCTGACCGTCGGTTCGCTGAACCTGTCCGACATCGTCATGGCGCAGAACACCGGCCTCGGAACCAAGCTCGGCCTGCCGCCGTCGCTGCTCGACTGGAACTGGCTCGCGCTCTTCCCGGTCTTCATCATCTTCTTCATCTCGGCGCTCGCTGAAACCAACCGTCCGCCCTTCGATCTTCCGGAAGCGGAATCGGAGCTGGTCGCCGGATTCATGGTCGAATATGGCTCCACGCCGTACATGATGTTCATGCTGGGCGAATATTCGGCCATCGTTCTGATGTGCGCGCTGACGACGATCCTCTTCCTCGGCGGCTGGCTGCCTCCGGTTGATGTCTGGTTCCTCAACTGGGTCCCGGGTGTCATCTGGTTCATCCTCAAGGCTACCATGGTCTTCTTCATGTTCGGCCTGGTGAAGGCGTTCGTGCCCCGCTACCGTTACGACCAGCTGATGCGTCTCGGCTGGAAGGTCTTCCTTCCGCTGTCGCTCTTCTTCCTGATCGTGACCGCATTCGTACTCAAGCTGACGGGATGGGCGTGACCATGGCCTCTGCTACCCAATTCGTTAAGTCGCTCTTCCTGCGCGAATTCATCAGCGCGATCGGTCTGACCATGCGCTACTTCTTTGCGCCCAAGGCCACCGTGAACTATCCCTTCGAAAAGGGCCCGGTTTCCCCGCGCTTCCGTGGCGAACATGCCCTGCGCCGTTATCCGAACGGCGAAGAGCGCTGCATCGCCTGCAAGCTCTGCGAAGCGATCTGTCCCGCTCAGGCCATCACTATCGAGGCCGGTCCGCGCCGCAATGACGGCACGCGCCGCACGGTTCGCTACGACATCGACATGGTGAAGTGCATCTATTGCGGCTTCTGCCAGGAAGCCTGCCCGGTCGACGCCATCGTCGAAGGCCCGAATTTCGAATTCGCGACCGAAACGCGCGAAGAACTCTACTACGACAAGGCCCGTCTTCTCGACAACGGCGACCGCTGGGAGCGGGAAATCGCGGCCAATATCGCAATGGACGCACCGTACCGGTGATCCGCATCTGACATGAAACGTGCGCCGCCGCTTGGGCGGCCGCGCAAAAGGGGCATGGCGCGCCGGCAATCGGTGCGTCTCACCGGATGGGCCGGCGACGGCCGTCACCCTCCGGAAAGCTGAAAAAGGCATCGACATGGGTCTTCAGGCTCTATTCTTTTATCTGTTCGCCTTCATCGCCATCGCATCGGCGTTCATGGTGATTTCGGCGCGGAACCCGGTTCACTCCGTCCTGTTCCTGATCTTGACCTTCTTCAACGCGGCCGGGCTCTTCCTGCTCACCGGCGCCGAATTCCTGGCGATGATCCTCCTCGTCGTCTATGTCGGCGCGGTTGCGGTTCTCTTCCTCTTCGTCGTAATGATGCTGGATGTGGATTTCGCAGCGCTTCGCACCAAGGCGCTGGAATATGCGCCGATCGGCGCGCTGATCGGCATCATTCTCGCGCTGGAACTGATCTTCGTCATCGGCGGCTCGACCATCTCGCCGCAGATCGCCAAGACGGCTGCCATGCCGATCCCCGCTCTGACGGAACGCAGCAATACGCAGGCGCTCGGTGACGTGCTCTACACGCACTACGTCTACTTCTTCCAGATCGCCGGACTTGTTCTGCTTGTGGCCATGATCGGCGCGATCGTGCTGACGCTGAAGCATCGGACGAACGTCAAGCGGCAGAACATTTCGGCCCAGGTAGCCCGCACACCCGAGACGGCGGTTTCGATCGTCAAGGTGAAGCCGGGGCAGGGCATCTGAGGCAGGCGACCGGACATTTAAGGAAAGACAATCATGGAAATCGGTATTTCCCATTATCTCACGGTCAGCGCCATCCTCTTTACGCTGGGTATCTTCGGGATTTTCCTGAACCGCAAGAACATCATCGTCATCCTGATGTCGGTCGAGCTCATCCTGCTCGCCGTCAACATCAACATGGTGGCCTTCTCGACCTTCCTGCATGATATTGCAGGCCAGGTCTTCGCTCTGTTCATTCTGACCGTCGCGGCTGCGGAAGCCGCCATCGGTCTTGCAATTCTCGTCGTCTTCTACCGCAACCGCGGCTCTATCGCGGTCGATGACGTCAACGTCATGAAGGGCTGATCGAACCATGGACATGCTCTACAAAGCCATCGTCTTCCTTCCGCTGATCGGCTTCCTGATTGCAGGCCTCGGTGGCAACACGATTGGGGCGAAAGCGTCCGAATTCGTCACGACGAGCCTCATGGTCGTCGTCGCCGTTCTGTCGTGGGTCGTTTTCTTCAACGTGGCGCTCGGTCATCACGAAGAAGTCGTCAAGGTTCAGGTTCTGCACTGGATCCAGTCCGGCGGTCTCGACGTGTCCTGGGCCTTCCGCATCGATACGCTGACGTCCGTCATGTTCGTGGTGGTCAACACGGTTTCGTGCCTCGTGCATCTCTACTCGATCGGCTACATGCACCACGATCCGCATCGGCCGCGCTTTTTCGCCTATCTCTCGCTCTTCACCTTCGCGATGCTCATGCTCATCACGTCGGACAACCTGCTGCAGATGTTCTTCGGCTGGGAAGGTGTGGGTCTGGCGTCCTACCTGCTCATCGGCTTCTGGTTCAAGAAGCCGTCGGCCAGCGCTGCCGCCATGAAGGCCTTCATCGTCAACCGCGTTGGTGACTTCGGCTTCGTTCTCGGCATCTTCTCCGTCTTCGTTCTGTTCGGCTCGATCAATTTCGATACGATCTTCGCAGCCGCGCCGAATTACATTCCGGCCGCAGGCCAGGGCAAGGTCGTTATCAACCTGTTCGGCATGCAGCTTGACCAGGCGCACGCGATCACCGCGACCTGCCTGCTGCTTTTCCTCGGCGCCATGGGTAAGTCGGCACAGTTCCTGCTGCACACCTGGCTTCCGGACGCCATGGAGGGCCCGACACCGGTTTCGGCGCTCATCCATGCGGCAACCATGGTCACCGCCGGCGTCTTCCTTGTCGCCCGCATGTCGCCGCTCTTCGAACTGTCGCCGGATGCACTGACTGTCGTCACCATCATCGGTGCCATCACGGCCTTCTTCGCCGCGACCGTCGGTCTCGTTCAGAACGACATCAAGCGCGTGATTGCCTATTCGACCTGCTCGCAGCTCGGTTACATGTTCGCAGCGCTCGGCGTCGGCGCTTATGGCGCGGCAGTCTTCCACCTCTTCACGCACGCCTTCTTCAAGGCCCTTCTGTTCCTTGGCGCCGGTTCGGTCATCCACGCCGTCTCCGACGAGCAGGACATGCGTCACATGGGTGGTCTCAGAAAGCATATTCCGAAGACCTATTGGGGTATGATGATCGGTACGCTCGCACTCACGGGTGTAGGTGTTCCCTTTACCCCGCTTGGCACGGCCGGCTATTACTCGAAGGATGCGATCATCGAGGCAACCTTTGCTGCAGGAACATCCGTCGGCCACTTCGCCTTCTGGATGCTGGTCATCGCAGCCTTCTTCACGAGCTTCTACTCGTGGCGTCTGGTCCACATGACCTTCCATGGCAAGCCTCGTGCATCGCATGATGTCATGCACCACGTTCACGAGTCGCCGTTCGTGATGCTCTTCCCGCTGCTGGTCCTTTCGATCGGTGCGCTGTTCGCGGGCTGGGTGTTCCATGGCTACTTCTTCGGCGAGGAATACAGTGAATTCTGGAAGGGCGCGCTCTTCACCTCACCGCACAACGAGATTCTGAAGCTGGCGGAAGAAGTTCCGACCTGGGTCAAGCTCAGCCCGTTTATCGCCATGGTGCTCGGCTTCGTGCTTGCCTACTGGATGTACATCGTGTCGCCGGGCATCCCGAAGGTTCTGGCCCAGCAGCATCGTGTTCTCTACGAGTTCCTGCTGAACAAGTGGTACTTCGACGAGCTCTATGACGTCCTGTTCGTCCGCACCGCAAAGTGGATCGGTAACTTCCTTTGGAAGCAGGGCGACATCCGCGTCATCGACGGCCTCGGCCCGAACGGTGTTGCTGCCCGCGTCATTGATGTGACCGGCCGCGTGATCCGGCTCCAGTCCGGCTACCTTTACCATTACGCGTTCGCGATGCTGATCGGCATTGCCGCGCTTGTCACCTGGATGATGATCGGGAGTGCCCTCTGATGACCGATTGGCCAATTCTGACCGTCGTCACCTTTCTGCCGCTCGTCGGCGTGCTGCTGCTGCTTTTGACCCGCGACGACTCCCCATCGGGCCGCCGGAATGTTCTGACCATTTCGCTGCTGACCACGCTGGTGACCTTCGTCGTATCGCTCTTCATCTGGATCGGCTTTGACAACGCCAATCCCGGATTCCAGATGGTCGAGAAGCATGCCTGGCTCAATACGGGCATTTCCTATGCCGTCGGCGTTGACGGCATTTCGATGCTCTTCGTCATCCTGACGACCTTCCTCATGCCCTTTTGCGTACTTGCCAGCTGGTTTGCCGTCGAGAAGCGCATCAAGGAATACATGATCGCCTTCCTGATCCTCGAAGTCCTGATGCTCGGCGTCTTCGTGTCGCTCGACATCGTGCTCTTCTACGTGTTCTTCGAAGCAGGCCTGATCCCGATGTTCATCATCATCGGCGTCTGGGGTGGCAAGGATCGCGTCTACGCATCTTATAAATTCTTCCTCTACACGCTGCTCGGTTCGGTCCTGATGCTGCTTGCCATCATGGCCATGTACTGGAACGCCGGCACGACCAGCATTCCCGAACTGCTGAGTCACAAGTTCCCGGCAGGCATGCAGACCTGGCTCTGGCTCGCCTTCTTTGCCTCCTTCGCGGTGAAGATGCCGATGTGGCCGGTCCATACCTGGCTTCCCGATGCACACGTTCAGGCACCGACGGCCGGCTCCGTCATCCTGGCCGGCATCCTGCTGAAGCTCGGCGGCTATGGTTTCATCCGCTTCTCGCTCGCCATGTTCCCGGTTGCGTCGGAGCACTTTGCGCCCTTTGTCTTCGCGCTCTCTGTCCTGGCAATCATCTACACGTCGCTCGTCGCTCTCATGCAGACCGATATCAAGAAGCTGATTGCCTATTCTTCGATCGCGCACATGGGCTATGTCACCATGGGCATTTTCGCGGCCAACGTTCAGGGCCTGCAGGGCGCCATCTACCAGATGCTCTCGCACGGTATCGTCTCCGGCGCGCTCTTCCTCTGCGTCGGCGTTGTCTACGACCGCCTGCATACCCGCGAAATCGCGGCCTATGGCGGTCTGGTCAACAACATGCCGAAATATGCGGTTGCCTTCATGGTCTTTACCATGGCGAATGTTGGTCTTCCGGGAACGTCGGGCTTCGTTGGCGAATTCCTGACGCTGATGGGGGCCTTCCGCGCCAACACCTTCGTGGCTCTCTTCGCTGCGACAGGTGTCATCCTCTCGGCCGCCTATGCGCTCTGGCTCTATCGCCGCGTCATTTTCGGTGCGCTGGAAAAGGATACTCTGAAGAGCCTGCTGGATCTCTCGGCACGCGAAAAGCTGATCCTTTATCCGCTGGCGATCCTCACCATCTTCTTCGGCGTCTATCCGGCTCCGGTCTTCAATGCGACCGCTGCTTCCGTGGACATGCTGCTGAAGAACTATACTGCTGCAATCGAAGCCGCGCATTCTGTCGCGGTCACGATGAACTGACGACGGGATTTACGAGATCATGACCGCAGAAACGCTAATCGCCAGCCTGCAGCTTTCGCTTCCGGAGCTGGTTCTCGCTGTCGGCGCGCTGATCCTTCTGATGATCGGCGTCTTCTCCGGCGACAAGTCCGCAGGCACGGTGACGGGGCTTTCGATCCTGTTGCTGGTCGCCGTTGGCGCGCTCGTCGTGTTCAAGAGCGCCGATGGGACCGCCTTCGCCGGCGCCTATCGGTCGGACGCTTTCGCACGTTACATGAAGCTCCTGTCATTGGCCGGCGCTGTCGTCGCGTTGATCCTCGCTTTCGGCAACAGCCGTTCGGAGCCGGACCAACGTTTCGAGTATCCGGTTCTGATGGTGCTGGCGACGCTCGGCATGATGCTGATGATTTCGGCCAACGACATCATCTCGCTCTACCTCTCGCTTGAACTGCAGTCGCTGGCGCTTTACGTGGTGGCCGCGATCAACCGTGACAGCCTGAAGTCGACCGAAGCCGGCCTGAAGTATTTTGTTCTGGGCGCACTGTCCTCGGGCATGCTGCTTTACGGCATGTCGCTCGTCTATGGGTTCACCGGCCAGACCGGCTTCTCGGAGATTGCCGGCGCGCTGACCGCCGAACATCGTTCGCTGGGCCTCGTCTTCGGTCTCGTCTTCGTGCTTGCCGGTATTGCGTTCAAGATCTCGGCCGTTCCATTCCACATGTGGACGCCGGACGTGTATGAAGGCGCACCGACCCCGGTCACGGCCTTCTTCTCTGCTGCCCCGAAGGTTGCCGCCATGGCGATCCTCATCCATCTCGTCGCGATCGCCTTCAAGCCGATCATGCATGACTGGCAGCAGATCGTCGTGTTCATCTCGATTGCATCCATGGCGCTCGGTGCCTTCGCCGCAATCGGTCAGACGAACATCAAGCGCCTGATGGCTTATTCCTCGATCGGTCACATGGGCTATGCCCTGGTTGGCATCGCTGCGGGTAATCAGGAAGGCATCTCGGGCGTTCTGATCTATCTGCTGATCTACTCGGTCATGTCGCTCGGCGCCTTCGCCTGCATTCTCGCGATGCGCGTGAAGGACGGCGGTGCTGTCGAGGGTATCGACGATCTGGCTGGTCTTTCGAAGACCAACCCAGTGATGGCGCTGGTGCTGACGCTTCTGATGTTCTCTTTGGCTGGCATCCCCCCGCTTGCAGGCTTCTTCGCGAAGTATTTCGTGTTCATGGCCGCCATCAAGGCAAACCTGCTGACGCTCGCCATCCTTGGCGTCTTGTCCTCGGTTGTCGGTTGCTACTACTACCTGCGCATCGTCAAGGTCATGTGGTTCGACGACGTCAAACGCGAGTTCACGCGCCCCGCCGGCGAACTGAAGCTGATCTATGGCCTGTCGGGTCTCTTCGTCATCGGCTACCTGCTGATCGGCGGCCCGCTGGGTGCTGCAGCTGAAGCTGCTGCCCGTTCCTTCTACTGATGGACGGGATTGGAATTGGCCGAAAGCCGGAAAACGGCTTTCGGCAGATCGAACTGAACGAGACACCTTCGACCAATCTCGAATGTCTCGAACGTGCGCGTTCCGGCGATCCAGGGCAGCTTTGGGTCACCGCGCGCAGGCAGACCAGCGGTCGGGCGCGCCGCGGGCGGTCCTGGGTCTCCGAGCCTGGTAATCTCTACGCCTCCCTGCTTCTCATCGATCCCGCGCCGTTTGATCGTCTGGCAAGTCTGCCGCTGGTCGTCTCTCTGGCCGTCTATGATGCGATCCGCCGCGAGCTTCCTGCCGATGTGGATGTCCGCATCAAGTGGCCGAACGATGTTCTCGTCGAGGGCTGCAAGGTGAGCGGCATCCTTCTTGAGGGGGAAACGCTCCCCGGCGGTCATCACGCTCTGGTCATCGGATGTGGTGTTAACATTGCACACAAGCCGGCCGAGGCGCTTTACCCGGTAACGTGTCTTGCGGAACGGGGCGCGACCTGCAGCCCCGAAATCCTGTTTGCCCGCCTTTACGAGGCGATGGAGCGTTTGCTGAAGATCTGGGATCGAGGCGAGGGTACGTCTACCCTCGTCAGCCAGTGGCGTGCGGTTGCCAAGGGCATCGGAGAGCCCGTCACTGTGAACCTGCCCGACCGATCACTGCAGGGCATTTTTTCGGGGATTGATGCGCAGGGTATGCTATTGCTCGACCTGCCCGATGGAACGCGGCAGGCAATTGCTGCAGGCGATGTGTTTTTCATGGGCCAAGAAAGAAATTGAGAATGGCGAATTCTGACGAACTGATCTTCCTTCCGCTGGGCGGCGTTGGCGAAATCGGCATGAACCTCGCGCTTTACGGCTTTGGCCCGCCGGCGAAGCGGCAGTGGATCATGGTCGACTGCGGCGTGACCTTTGCAGGGCCGGACCTTCCTGGCGTTGACCTCGTTCTGCCCGACATCGCCTTCATCAAGGAGCGACGCAAGGATCTGAAGGCGATCATCATCACACATGCCCATGAAGACCATTATGGCGCGCTCTCCGATCTCTGGCGCGAGTTGAATGTCGCCGTCTATGCCTCGCCCTTCACGGCTGGCATGCTTGAGGCCAAGCGGGAGTTCGAGGCAAGCCGCGGCGAAGTGCCGATCAATATCTTCAAGGCTGGCGACCGCATTAATGTCGGTCCCTTCGAGATCGAGGCCGTGGCCGTCACCCACTCGATCCCCGAGCCGATGTCGCTTTTCATCCGCACACCGCTCGGCAATGTCGTCCATACCGGCGACTGGAAGATTGACATGCATCCTTCCGTGGGACCGGTGACGGATGAAACGCGGTTTCGTGCGCTGGGCGACGAAGGCGTTCTCGCTTTGATGTGCGACAGCACCAATGCGATGCGCGAAGGCATTTCTCCCTCCGAAAAAGAGGTTGCAGAAAGCTTGACCAAGATCATCGAAGAGGCAGAGGGCCGCGTTGCAATCACCACATTCTCCTCGAATGTCGGCCGCATTCGCTCTATCGCGGAAGCAGCGGAGCGCGCAGGACGCGAGGTTCTGCTTCTCGGCAGTTCGATGAAGCGGGTGACCGATGTGGCCCGGGATTGCGGCCTGATGGAAGGCGTGAAGCCCTTCATCGGCGAGGATCAGTTTGGCTATATCCCGCGTGACAAGGTGGTCGTGATCCTGACAGGTAGTCAGGGTGAGGCGAGGGCGGCGCTGGCCAAGCTCTCTCGCGACGAGATGCGCAATGTTGCATTGGCTCCCGGCGATCTCGTTGTCTTTTCGTCGCGCACGATCCCCGGCAATGAAAAACCGATCCTCGACATCTGCAACGCCTTGATCGACCAGGGGATCAAGATCATCGGTGACAGCGACGCTCTGGTGCATGTGTCGGGCCATCCGCGCCGCGCCGAATTGCGCCAGATGTATGAGTGGATCCGTCCCAAAATCCTCGTCCCCGTCCACGGCGAAGCGGCGCATCTGAACGCGCAGGCGGAGCTCGGCGCCAGCGCCGGCATCGAAACGGTGCAGCAGGTTCGCAACGGCGACATGCTGCGTCTGGCACCTGGCCCGGCCGTGATTATCGATCAGGTTCATCATGGCCGCATTTACAAGGATGGCGCGCTGATCGGCGACTACGACGAAGTGGGAATTGGCGAACGCCGGAAACTTGCCTATGTCGGCCATGTAGCCGTCAGCGTGCTTCTGGATTCGCGCTACGACTTCGCGGGTGATCCGGACGTGGTGAGTATCGGGCTTCCCGCCTTCGATGACGAGGGCGATGCCATGGATGACGCGATCTATGATGCGGTGCTCGGTGCCGTGGAAAGCATTCCGCGCGCCCGCCGCAAGGATCTTGAAGGGCTCAAGGAGTCGGTCCGCCGGGCGGTGAGGGCCACCGTCAACCAGAGCTGGGGCAAAAAACCGGTCGTGACCGTGTTCCTGAACCGCGTAACCTGACAGACTGCGAAACAACGGAGGAGAAGACATGCTGGGAAGGGTCAATCACATCGCAATCGCCGTGCCTGACCTTGCCGCGGCGACCGCCGTATACCGCGATACGCTGGGCGCTCACGTATCGCAGGCACAGGCTCTGCCGGAACATGGCGTGACGGTGGTCTTTGTGGAGCTCCCGAACACCAAGGTGGAACTCCTGGAGCCGCTCGGAGAGAATTCCCCTATTGCGGCCTTCCTCGCCAAGAACGCGGCCGGCGGCATGCATCACATCTGCTATGAAGTGCCCGACATCATCGCGGCGCGCGATCAACTGGCAGCCGGCGGGGCGCGTGTTCTCGGAGACGGAACCCCGAAGATCGGCGCCCATGGCAAACCGGTTCTGTTCCTGCATCCCAAGGATTTTCAAGGCACACTGGTCGAACTGGAACAGGTGTGACGCTTTGGCGCAGAGCAATTTTGCGCTCTGTCCCTCTCAAGTATTTGATCTTGAAAAAGGCTTTGAAACCGGCGGGTCCGTGAACGCGCTTTTCAGAACGCCGCGTTGGGAGTAAATCAGTTCGGTCGCGCTCGTCTCTGGGCGCTCGGGAGGAAAGAGCGTGAACTGGTTCTTTGGCTTTGCTGTCTATTTCATCATCTGGTGGCTGACCCTGTTCCTGATCCTGCCCTTCGGCTTCCGCAGCCAGCAAGAGGAAGGCCAGCGTGTGCTCGGGACCGTGGCAAGCGCGCCGGCCCATCATCGCGCTTGGCGAACCTTCCTGCTGACGACGATCGTGGCGGCTGCCATCTTCGCCGGCTGGTTCGTGGTCTCGATGTATTTCGGCTTTACCTTCGATTCCATTCCGCAGTTTTACCCGGATTACCGATCGCTTTGAGCGCTTCATCGCTGCCCCATAGCAAGTCCTGCAGGCTTGGGTCCGACGTCACATGTCTGGACAATGACGGAAAGCTGCGAAGCGCGCGCCTTGGGGGCAACGCAGTTTCTCTTTGTCTGTGCGGGCGAATGAAAGCAAAAAAAAACAAGGCCTTTTGAGCCTTGTTTCCAAATTCTTCGCGTGACCCTTAGCCGTTTCCGGCGGCAGCGACAGAGCGCGCCTACGATCTGATCCTCCCAAGACTTGACCGCGAAATTAGCAGAGTTTCTTCATCTCTGCCTGTTTTGTAGGCTGAAACTAGCGAATAGATTGCGCCTTGTCATCAGGTTTTTTTGCATTTTTGACACAGTTGTCAGGATTTTTGCTATTGACAACGAAATTTCACATTCCCGTCATGCGCGTCTTGCCGTTACGTAAGATGCCGCAATCGGATGTCCCCTTGTGTACGATCGGGCGGAGCTGAGGCTGGCGGGTTTTCATCCGGCCCGGAAGCGTTTAAGAACGCTTCGAATTCGACAACAGCAAGCCCGATTCTCCAGCTTTTGGAGATGACTTTTCGTCTGGAAACCGTCATGCGTCTCTCCCGTTTCTTTCTGCCCATTCTCAAGGAAAATCCCAAGGAGGCCGAAATCGTCTCCCATCGCCTGATGCTGCGCTCGGCGATGATCCGTCAGCAGTCCGCAGGCATCTACTCCTGGTTGCCGCTCGGCAAGCGTGTGCTGGACAAGGTCTGCAGGATTGTTCGCGAAGAGCAGAACCGCGCTGGCGCGATCGAGCTTCTGATGCCCACTTTGCAGTCAGCTGAGCTCTGGCAGGAAAGTGGTCGTTATGATGACTACGGCAAGGAAATGCTACGCATCAAGGATCGTCAGGACCGTGCGATGCTCTACGGCCCCACGAACGAGGAAATGATCACCGACATTTTCCGCTCGTATATCAAGTCGTACAAGCATCTGCCGCTGAACCTCTATCACATCCAGCTGAAGTTCCGCGACGAGATCCGTCCGCGCTTCGGCACGATGCGCTCGCGCGAATTCCTGATGAAGGACGCGTACTCCTTCGATCTGACGAAGGAAGGCGCGATCCATTCCTACAACAAGATGTTCGCCGCCTATCTGCGCACCTTCGCGCGTCTGGGCCTGCGTGCTATCCCGATGCGTGCGGATACCGGTCCCATTGGCGGCAACCACAGCCACGAGTTCATCATTCTGGCCGAAACCGGCGAATCGGAAGTCTTCTGCCACAAGAACTTCGTCAATTTCGATATTCCCGCCGAAAACACCGATTTCGACGACGTGGCGGCACTGCAGGGTATCTTCGACCAATGGACCTCGGCCTATGCCGCAACGTCCGAAATGCATGACGCAGCGGAATTCGACGCTATTGCTGAAGGCGATCGTCTTTCGGCCCGTGGCATCGAAGTCGGCCACATATTCTATTTCGGTACAAAATATTCCGATCCGATGGGCGCAAAGGTGCTTGGTCCGGATGGCAAGGAACATGCTGTCCACATGGGCTCGTACGGGATCGGCCCCACCCGCCTCGTTCCCGCCATCATCGAAGCCTCCCATGACGACAACGGAATCATCTGGCCGCGGTCCATTGCCCCCTTCGATGCGATGATCATCAACATGAAAAGTGGTGACGCCGCCTGCGACGAGGCCTCTTCGCGCATTTACGAAAGCCTCGCGAATGCCGGGAAGGACATACTGCTGGATGACACGGACGAACGGGCGGGCTCGAAATTCGCAACGGCTGATCTCATCGGCGTTCCGGATCAGGTCATTGTTGGCCCTCGCTCGGTCGCCAGTGGCGAAGTGGAATTGAAGGATCGCAAGACCGGCGAGCGTCAGACACTGACGATCGAGGCGGCGATCAACAAACTCATCGGCTGACAGTCGATACGGAGACGACATGGCGAAAGGCGATAGCGGCGCAAGCGCAACGGCAAACCGGATCACCAAAACGGGGCCGTTTTCCGCCTTCGAACGCATGGTGGCCTGGCGCTATCTCCGCGCCCGGCGCAAGGAAGCGTTCATTTCCGTGATCGCCGGCTTTTCCTTCGTCGGCATCATGCTGGGCGTCGCCACCCTCATCATCGTCATGGCGGTGATGAACGGCTTCCGCACCGAACTGATCTCCCGCATTCTGGGCGTCAACGGGCATATGATCATTCAGCCCGTTGATACGCCTCTCAGCAACTACAATGATCTGGCGAAGAAATTCTCTGCCGTGCCCGGGGTGAAGATGGCCATTCCGCTGGTCGAGGGCGAGACGCTGGCTTCCGGCAAGAACGGCGCGGGGTCCGGTGCGCTGGTGCGAGGCATCCGCGCCGAAGATATCACCAAGCTGAAATATGTCGCTAATAACATCAAGGCAGGGGACCTCGTCGGCTTTGCGTCCGGCGACGGAATCGCCATCGGCTCCAGGCTCGCCGCCACGCTCGGAGTGAGTGCAGGCGATACCGTGACCCTTATATCACCGGAAGGTGACGTGACGCCGATGGGCGTCAACCCGCGTGTGAAATCCTACAAGGTGGCGGCGGTTTTCGAGATCGGCATGTCGGAATATGACTCCAGCATCATCTTCATGCCGCTGGAGCAGGCGCAGCTCTATTTCAACTCGGAAGGTATCGTTCAGTCGATCGAACTCTTCGTCGACAATCCCGATAAGATCGATGAATTGCGGGAGCCGGTCGAAAAGGCGGCGGGGCGTCAGATCTTTATCACCGACTGGAGACAACGGAACTCGACCTTCTTTTCTGCTCTGCAGGTCGAGCGAAACGTGATGTTCATGATCCTGACGCTGATCGTGCTGGTGGCGGCTCTCAATATCATTTCCGGCCTGATCATGCTGGTGAAGGACAAGGGGCACGATATCGCCATCCTGCGAACGATGGGCGCAACCTCCGGCTCTGTCATGCGCATTTTCTTCATGACGGGGGCAGCGATCGGCACTGCGGGCACATTTGCCGGCGTCATTCTCGGCGTTGTCGTGTGTCTCAATATCGAGCGGATCCGGCAGTTTTTCTCCTGGCTGTCCGGCACGACGCTTTTCAATCCCGAACTTTATTTCCTGAGCCAGCTGCCGGCCCAAATGAATCTTGGAGAGACATTGTCGGTCATCGCCATGGCATTGGCGCTGTCCTTTCTGGCGACGATTTTCCCGGCCTGGCGCGCCGCCAAGCTGGATCCCGTCCAGGCGCTGAGATACGAATAAGAAGGTCCCAAACCCGATGAAGCAGCAAGCAGTCCTGGAACTGAAGAATATTCGGCGCAGCTACGGGCAGGGCGATCAGGAGCTTTCGATCCTGAAAGGGGCCAATTTCACGCTTCGCAGCGGGGAGACCGTGGCGCTCGTTGCGCCCTCCGGCACCGGCAAGTCGACGCTTCTACACATTGCGGGCCTGCTTGAACGTCCCAGCGAGGGCGATGTCATGGTGGGCGGCCATTCCTGCGCAGACATGTCTGACGACGAGCGCACCGCCGTGCGGCGCGCCGAGATCGGCTTCGTCTACCAGTTCCATCATCTCCTGCCCGAGTTCAGCGCGCTGGAAAACATCATGATGCCGCAGCTGATTGCGGGACTCTCGCGCAAGGATGCCGCCGAGCGCGCCGAACAGCTGCTCGCCTATATGCGCATCGGCCATCGCGGCACCCATCGTCCTGCCGAGCTTTCCGGCGGCGAACAGCAGCGCGTTGCGATCGCTCGTGCGGTTGCCAACGCACCGCAGATTCTGCTTGCAGACGAACCGACCGGCAATCTCGACCCCGACACGGCCGGTTATGTTTTCGATGCGCTGACGGCACTCGTCCGTCAATCAGGTCTTGCGGCCATGATCGCGACCCACAATCACGAGCTCGCCTCCATGATGGATCGCCGCATCACCCTTGATGAGGGCAGGGTTCTGGAGTTCTGAGCCTCGGCTCGACTTTCCAATTTTCCACCTTATATCCGCCGGCCGCCGTACGGCCCCCCCAAAAAAAAGCGGCGGATTCTTCCGTGATCTCAGTCACTTCCGAAAATCTTCGGCAGGGGCGCTTGACTCTTTGAACATAATGAGAACATAGTATGAACATAAGTGGAAAGGAGCCCGCTATGACTGACATCCTTCGTGATATCGCCGCATTCGCATCCATGACCATGTTCGTCGCCACCATGTCTCTCATCCTCATGGCCATGTGATTTTCGGGGACGCTGCCGCCCCGTCCGGCATTACGGCTGGACAGGACACCTCCTGATTTCCCACAATGCATTCTTGATTCAGGACATGGAGAATGAGCGATGGGCGATCTGGCGACAGGTAAGCCGGCAGCGGTGGAAACTTCGGGACCGAAAGCCGGGCCCGGTTTCGTGCACCTTCGTGTGCACTCCGCCTATTCGCTTCTCGAAGGGGCTTTGCCTCTCAAGAAAATCCTGTCGATCGCCGCTGCCGACGAGCAGCCGGCGATCGCAATCACCGACACCAACAATCTCTTCGTCGCGCTCGAATTTGCGCAGAAGGCAATTTATGACGGTATCCAGCCGATTATTGGCTGTCAGATGTCGATCGACATGCAGGACGCGACGGAGAATGACCGCCGTAGCGGTGTCCAGGCTTCGCTGACGAGATTGCCGTCGCTCATCCTGCTTGCCTCGACCGAGGCGGGGTACGACCGGCTGATGGAACTGGTGAGCCGCGCCTATCTCGATGGCGAAGGCAACCAGGCTGCTCGAATCCGGTTGTCTTGGCTGGAGGAGGGGACTGACGGATTGATCGCCTTGACGGGGGCGTCGACCGGGCCCATCGACATGGCCCTTAAGGAAGGACACGCGCCTCTGGCAGAGCAGCGGCTTCTGGCATTGTCGCAGCTGTTTCCGGAACGTCTTTATATCGAGTTGCAGCGGCAGGAAGGCTATAGCCGTCGGCACGAGCAGAAGATGGTCGATCTGGCCTATCGGCATGATCTGCCGCTGGTTGCGACCAACGAAGCCTTCTTTCCTGCTCGCAAAGACTTCGACGCCCATGATGCGTTGATGGCGGTGGCCCACAACGCCATGGTCTCGGACGACAATCGCTTTCGCCTGACGCAGGATCACTATCTGAAAAGCCGCGCTGAAATGTGTGCGCTTTTCGCCGATCTGCCGGAAGCCCTGGAGAACTCGGTCGAGATCGCGAAGCGCTGTTCCTTCATCCTTCAGACCCGCAAGCCGATCCTGCCGCGCTTCACCGGCGCGACGGACGACGCGGAAGAGGCCGAGCGGGCGGAATCGGCGGAATTGAAGCGGCAGGCTATTGAGGGTCTTGCCATGCGCCTCGATACACTTGGAATGGCGCCAGGCTATACGCGCGAGGAGTACGAGGAACGACTGGCCTTCGAACTCAGCATCATCGAGCGCATGAAGTTTCCCGGCTACTTCCTGATCGTTGCCGACTTCATCAAGTGGGCTAAACAACATGATATTCCGGTCGGTCCGGGCCGTGGTTCGGGTGCCGGTTCACTTGTGGCCTATGCGCTGACGATTACCGACGTCGATCCGCTCCGTTTCTCGCTTCTCTTCGAACGCTTCCTCAACCCGGAACGCGTCTCGATGCCCGACTTCGATATCGACTTCTGCCAGGACCGGCGCGAAGAGGTTATTCGCTACGTCCAGCAGAAATACGGCCGCGAGCAGGTGGCCCAGATCATCACCTTTGGGTCGCTTCAGGCGCGCGCCGCCCTTCGAGACGTCGGTCGTGTCCTCGAAATGTCCTACGGTCAGGTCGACAGGATCTGCAAGCTGGTGCCGAACAATCCGGCCAATCCTACGCCACTTTCCAAGGCGATCGAGGAGGAGCCCAAGTTTCAGGAAGAGGCCGATCGCGAGCCCGTTGTCGCGCGCCTGCTCGATATCGCACAGAAGATCGAAGGCCTTTACCGCCACGCCTCGACGCATGCCGCCGGCATCGTGATCGGGGACCGGCCGCTTTCGCGCCTTGTACCGATGTATCGCGATCCCCGCTCCGACATGCCCGTCACCCAGTTCAACATGAAATGGGTCGAGCAGGCCGGTCTGGTGAAATTCGACTTCCTCGGCCTGAAGACGCTGACGGTGTTGAAGACGGCCGTGGATTTCGTCGCCAAGCGCGGCATATCGGTCGATCTCGCGGCTCTGCCGCTGGATGACAAGCCGACTTACGACATGCTCTCGCGCGGCGAGACGGTGGGTGTGTTCCAGGTTGAAAGTGCCGGGATGCGCAAGGCGTTGATCGGCATGCGCCCCGACTGCATCGAGGACATTATCGCACTGGTGGCGCTTTATCGTCCCGGTCCGATGGAGAATATCCCGGTCTATAACGCCCGTAAGCATGGCGAGGAGGAAATCGAATCGATCCATCCGAAGATCGACCATCTGCTCAAGGAGACGCAGGGCGTTATCGTCTACCAGGAGCAGGTGATGCAGATCGCCCAGGTTCTGTCCGGCTATTCGCTCGGCGAAGCCGACCTTCTGCGCCGCGCCATGGGCAAGAAGATCAAGGAGGAGATGGACAAACAGCGGGCGCGCTTTGTGGACGGCGCGGTCAAGAACGGCGTGTCCAAGGCGCAGGCCGATATCATCTTCGATCTTCTGGCGAAATTCGCCAACTACGGCTTCAACAAGTCGCACGCCGCAGCATACGCGATCGTCTCCTACCAAACCGCCTACATGAAGGCGCATTACCCGGTCGAGTTCCTGGCCGCGTCCATGACTCTCGACATGCAGAACACCGAAAAGGTCAATGACTTCCGCCAGGATGCGCGCCGCCTCGGCATCGAGGTTGTGCCCCCATCGGTTCAGACCTCGTTCCGCCATTTCGAAACGGGCGAAAATCGCATCTATTATTCGCTGGCGGCTCTGAAGGGTGTGGGGGAAGCGGTTGTCGATCACATCGTCGCGGTCCGCGGCGAGAAGCCTTTCGCGTCACTGGAAGATTTCTGCCTGCGCATCGACGCCAAGCTTGTGAACCGGCGCGTTCTGGAAAGCCTGATCCATGGCGGTGCATTCGATTGCTTCGGTCATGACCGCGCGGTTCTTGCCGCCGGGATTGACCGGATCATCGGCTATGCCCAGCGCGAGAGCGAAAACCGTGCGAGCGGTCAGAGCGATATGTTCGGTGGCGGGGCCGGGGGAGAGGAGAAGCTGAGCTTCCCGAGCGTCACGCCTTGGCTTCCTTCCGAACGGCTTCTGCGGGAGTTTCAGGTTCTCGGCTTCTACCTTTCGGCACACCCGCTGGATTCCTATGCGGAGGTCTTGGCCAAGATGCGCGTCCAGAATTTCGCTGACTTCGCCGCCGCGGTAAAGCAGGGGGCGAGTGCGGGGCGTCTGGCCGGAACGGTGACGTCAAAGCAGGAGCGCAAGACGCGTACCGGCAACAAGATGGGCATCGTGAACTTCTCCGATGCTTCCGGCCAGTTTGAGGCCGTGATGTTTTCCGAGACCCTCAACCAGTATCGCGACGTTCTGGAAGCCGGCAAATCCTTCGTCATGACGGTCGCCGCCGACGAACGTCCTGAGGGCATCGGCCTTCGCATCCAGACGCTGAATTCTCTGGAGGAGAAATCCGTCCAGATGCAGAAGGCGCTACGTGTCTATGTCCGCGACAGCGGCCCGTTGAAGGCGGTTGCGCCGCATCTGAATGCAAAGGGAGATGGCCTCGTCTCCTTCATCGTCATCAAGGAGGCGGGCAGGCGGGAGATCGAGGTGGAGTTGCCCGGCCGTTACCGGATTTCGCCCGAGATCGCCGCAGCGCTCAAGGCGGCGCCCGGGATCCTGGATGTCGAATTGGTCTGACGGCGGGCGATTTCCGGCGCGGCTTGAACCTTGTCGGTCGGCTCGGTCAGCGTAATGAAGTTGGTGCCGAGGCCGGTCTCGCTCAGGCTCTCGACATCGGTCACGGTGATCGAGGAGCCTTCGCCGAGCAGTTCTCCAAGCTTTAGCCTGGCCTCTTCGCTCATATGGACACGGTCTAGGGCATTGGCGACCGAGTCTTCGGCACCTGCATCCGCATCCTCGGTGATACCGAGACGCTTCTTCGCGGCATCGGGAATTCGGTTGGAGAGGGTGAAGCCATACCATTCGGCAAAGCCTGTGCGGGGGTCCACGTTGCGGGCTTCGATGAAATGCGTCCCGAGCGCCTTCGGTTCGTTATCAATGGTGACCGGCGCGCGGTAAATTTCAGCAAAGTTCCGCCGGACCACGAGGATCCCGTTTTGGGGTAGTGGTCGGCCGGCTTTTGCAAACAGTGCCGCCACCAGAGCGTCATCCGCCATCACGCCGTCGGGCAGGCCGTTATCCTTGCGGAATTTGGCGATGGCCGCATTGGTCTGCGTTCCCGCAGCACCGTCCACGACGCCGGCGTCATAACCGAACTGGTTGAGCAACGCCTGTACCTCGGGCATGACGCTGCGATGGTCTGCGCGCGTGATCAGCACGTAGATCGGCTCGCGCGGCTTGTCAGGTCGCATGGTCATCTTCGATTGCGAGGCCGCATCATTCATGGCCAGTTCGGTGCCGGGAACAAGGTTCTGCGCCGACACCGGCGTCATGGCCACGTCACTCATGAAGGCCGGGCCAACAGGGGAAACAGCGGGGCGCGGCAGCATGGCGCTGCGAACGCGCTCCGGCGTGACCGGCGCGTCCGTGATGATGACATGTGCCCCGCGCTCCGTCATCTTGTAGAGTTCCTGCGCAAAGGCGGCAGGCATGCGCACGCAGCCATGCGAGGCAGGGTAATTCGGAACACTGTTGGATTCGTGCAGCGCCACGCCCGACCACGTAATGCGCTGCATCCACGGCATCGGCGCGTCGGAATATTTGTTCGAGCGATGAAATTTCTGCTTTTCCAGGACGGAAAAAATGCCGGTCGGCGTGTCGTGACCAGGCTTGCCGGTCGAAACCTTCGACGTCGCGACGACTTTGTCGCCGTCATAGACTTTCAGCGACTGCAGGTTCCGCGAAACCAGAATCTGGAGGACCTGTCCATCACCCGCCACCGCCTGTGTGGCGCTCAGGATCGCCATGACAAAACCAATGGAGAGAGTACGGCCGTTGAGCATGGCAGATGTCCGAAATCTTGAGGGAAGCTAAATTTTATCCCTCAGTTCTTAATGAATGCTGTCTTTGGCGCGGAGATTTTCAGCGCGAGCGCTCATCTGTCGGGCGAAATGTATAGCCGGTCTCGACGCTGCGATTGCCAAACTTGTCCCGCAGCGCGTCGATGGCCGCTTCGGCCTTGGCACGCCGTGCCGCTTGCTCGTCTATGAGGTCCATGGGGTCTGCGAGCGTGGCCTGGCCGAGCGAGGTCACGCCGATGCCGATCAGGCGGAACTTCGTGCTTCCCGCTTCCTTTTCGAGCAGGGAAAGGCCGGTTCGGAAAATGCGGTCCGCCAGCTGGGTCGGGTTGTCGAGGCTGAAACTGCGGGTTCGGGACTTGAAGTCCTGGGTCTTCAGTTTGAGAACGACCGTCTGCCCGGCAACACCGCTCCGCTTCAGACGCCGCGAGACCTTTTCGGACAGGGCTCGCAAATGTCCAGTCAACGTTTCAAGATCGGCGATATCCTCGGAAAACGTCGTCTCCGCCGAAATGCTTTTGGCGTCGCCGTCGCTATGCACCTGCCGGTCGTCCAGCCCTTGTGACAGCTTGAAGAGCCGCTGACCCATCGTGCCATACCGCCGCATCAAGGCGGCTTCGTCCATCTGCTGCAATTGCCCGATCTCGCGAATTCCGTCCTGAGCGAGCTTTTCCGCGAAGGCCCGGCCGACGCCCCATATCAGCGTCACCGGCTTGGGCGCCAGGAAGGACAGGGCCTCCTCCCGCCCGATGACGCTGAAGCCCCGCGGCTTGCGCATGTCGGAGGCAACCTTGGCCAGGAATTTGCAATAGGAAAGCCCGACAGAGACCGTCACCCCAACCTCGTCCTCCACGCGTTGCGCGAAGCGTGCCAGGAGCCGGGCAGGGGGCTCGTGATGGTGGATCAGCTCTGTCCCCTTCAGATCGAGAAACGCCTCGTCGATGGAAAGCGGTTCGACTAGCGGGGTCAGGTCCTGCATCATCTGGCGGATTTGCCGGCCCACGCGGCTATATTTCTCCATGTCCGGCTTGATGACGACCGCGTCCGGACAGGCCTCCAACGCTTTGAACATCGGCATCGCCGAGCGCACGCCGCGTATGCGTGCAATGTAACAGCAGGTCGAAACGACGCCGCGTTTGCCGCCGCCGACGATGACGGGCTTGTCGGCGAGATCCGGGTTGTCGCGCTTCTCGACGCTGGCATAGAAGGCATCGCAGTCGATATGGGCGAGATGCAGATCGTTCAGTTCCCCGTGCCTGACCAGACGCGGGCTCCCGCAGGCCTTGCAACGCTCCGCCCGGCCTGTGATCGGCTGGAAGCAGTCACGGCAAAAGCCTGGCAGGATGGTGTCGCCCGTCATGAGTCTCTGGAACAAAAATTGAACATCGCGACGTTAGGCGAAATCGCGACGGCGCTCAAGCGCCAAAGCCGCCCGAGAAATGCGTCCTGATGATGGGCGACGCCTCGGCCCAGTCACGCACGATACGTGCCGCTTCCGGCGGTTTCGGCCCCATGGCATGAACGGCGGATGGTGGCGCAAGGCTGAGGAGCAGACAGTCGGGGATATGCTCGGAGACCGAGGCAAGGTTATGCGACATGTCGTCAACGAAAACGACGGGTGCGGTCTGCTCCGCGCGGATCATGGAGGCGATCGGGCCCTTGGCTGTTTCCACTGCGACCATCGGGAAATTGAGCCCCAGCGCATCAAGATGCAGCCGCCGCGCTGCGGTGAACTTGGGAGGCATGGCCGTCAGGAAAACAATGTCGGCCTCTTCCGCCAGCAAGGGAAGCGCGGTCAGAACGTGTTCGAACGGCTTCTGCCAGATGTGCTGCTCCTCGAAGAAGTCGTGCAGCGACTGCCTGACATCCTCCTCGCTGACAGGCGTCTCGTCTTCGAGGCGCACGATATTGCCTGTGAGGCGGAAGGAGCGCGGAACGAATTTGAGGCCGCGCGACTGCAGGAAGCGCTCATAGGGCTCGATGAATTCGAGGATCACATCGTCGACATCGCTGATGATCAGCGGCCGCCCGGTAAGGCGGATATGGCTGAGGTCCGTCATGTCAGGCCCCCGTGCCGCCGTAATAGGGCCCGCTCAAGGCTTGCCATGCGGCCGCGATGGACGCCGGAGGAATGCCTGAATGGGCGCTGAAGGCCATCAGGCTCGGCTCATGCGCCATAACAAACTCCATGAGGGCGGCGGAAAAGCCGGGCGAACGGGAGAACTGGCGAAGCGAGGAGGCTTCCAGCCCGCTCAGTGACAGGAAACGCGTCAGCATGTCGGGTTCTTCGCCGAGCCAGGCGAGGATGGCGACCGCAATCTCCTCCGGTTGATGTGCCGGACCGGCATTCTTGGCGGGTTTGAGATGCATGGGCGACCCCGGGTTACGAATTATTCAAACAAATCTGAGTAATGTTCCGAGGAACAACTTCAGGAATCGTGGCGTTCGCGATGGACAAGACGATTCTACCGCATGCGTGCGGCGGCGGAAACAGTTTCTCGCGCCTTCTGCAAGGAATGCGATGTGCTTTATCGGCCGGGGCAGACGCCGCCGTCTGCTGGTGTGAAGTTTGAATGGAAGGCGACGGATAGAAGCATGGTCAAACGCGTGATGATCGTCGAGGATAACGAGCTCAACATGAAGCTCTTCCGCGATCTTATCGAGGCATCGGGATATCAGACGATCCAGACCCGCAACGGCATGGAAGCGCTTGATCTTGCCCGTCAGCACAAGCCCGACCTGATTCTGATGGATATTCAACTTCCGGAAGTCTCTGGTCTTGATGTCACGCGCTGGCTGAAGGAAGACCCGGAATTGCACACCATCCCGGTCATTGCCGTCACCGCCTTCGCCATGAAGGGCGACGAGGAGCGGATCAGGCAGGGCGGCTGCGAGGCCTATGTCTCCAAGCCCATCTCGGTGCCGAAATTCATCGAGACCATCAAGACTTATCTCGGCGACGCCTGAAGGGGTAGACATGACGGCCCGTATTCTTGTCGTTGACGATATTCCGGCGAATGTGAAAATGCTGGAGGCCCGTTTGTTGGCCGAGTATTTCGACGTGATTACGGCCGAGAATGGCTTTGCCGCACTTGATCTCTGTGAAAAGACGCAGGTGGATCTGATCCTTCTCGACATCATGATGCCCGGCATTGACGGCTTTACCGTTTGCGAACGGCTGAAGGCAAACGCCAAGACGGCGCATATCCCGGTTGTCATGGTCACCGCGCTCGATCAGCCGTCCGACCGGGTGCGAGGGCTGAAGGCCGGAGCCGACGATTTTCTGACCAAGCCGGTCAACGATCTGCAGCTCATGTCCCGCGTCAAGAGCCTGCTCCGCCTGAAGGCCCTTTCAGACGAACTCCGAGTCCGTCTGGAAACGGCCCGCAAGTTCGGCATGGTGGGAGAGGAGACGGTGGCTGAAGGCGACGCGAGCGAGCCGGGTCAGGTTCTGCTTGTCGACCCGCGCGCATCCTCGCAGGATCGCATCTCCAAGTCATTGCGGCCGATCGCCGACGTGACGGCCATCTCGGATGCCCAGGCGGCGCTCTTCTACGCCGCTGAAAATCCTACCGAATTGGTGATCGTAAACTCAAACCTGGAGGATTACGATCCGTTGCGCCTGTGTTCCCAGCTGCGCTCACTGGAACGGACTCGCTTCATTCCCATCCTGCTGATTGCCGATCATGATACGGAAGGCCTCGTTGCCCGCGCGCTCGAACTGGGCGTGAACGACTACATCGTACGCCCGATCGATCCGAATGAACTCGTGGCGCGCAGCCTGACGCAAATCAGACGCAAGCGCTACAATGAGCAGCTGCGCGCCAGCGTCGAGCATACGATCGAACTGGCCGTGACTGATGGCCTGACCGGGTTAAGCAATCGCCGCTATCTCGACAATCATCTGAAGCTGCTTTTCGACCGCGCTCGTGTCCGCGGCAGGGCGCTTTCCGTCTGCCTGACGGATATAGACCGCTTCAAGTTGATCAACGACACTTACGGCCACGACGCTGGCGACGAAGTTCTCAAGGAACTTGCCGTCCGCATCCGTTCTACCGTGCGCGGAGCGGATCTCGCCTGCCGCTTTGGCGGTGAGGAATTTGTGGTTGTCATGCCGGACACCTCGCTGGACATGGCCGCGACGATAGCCGAGCGTCTGCGCAGCGCGATTGAAGGCAAGCCGTTCCGTCTCTCAGCCACCGGGCTGGAACTGAACGTCACAGCCTCGCTGGGAATTGCGTCTATTTCTGAAGCAATCCAGAATCCGGGCCAATTATTGAAGGCGGCGGATCAGGCGCTCTACGAGGCCAAGAATGCCGGTCGTAACCGTGTTGTCGCAGCCGCTGCCTAAGACTTTCCACAACTTTCGTGTCACGAGGATCTAAGGCTCCCGTAACGTAAGGCTACCATGTTGGAAAACCGCGGAACGTTCGACGTCTTTTTCGATGCGCGCTCCGCCTGCCGGCTTAAGCATATGTTTTATTGCGTTAATTTAGCCGGAGTAGATACGGTTCATTCCCTTGTGAATTACTCTCTCCAAATATAAAGATTGCAATCCATAACGAAATATCGACGTTTTTGAATGGTTTGCCGAGAGGAATCCTTGAGAAGATCCGCTTAAAATTAACCTTCAAATTATTGTCCGTCCCGCCCTAGTTAAGAAATCGTTGATTTTTTTTAAAAACCGGGCGATCTTTTCCTCAATGACGGATGTCACAAGACATTCAGTTGCCCCATGATGTCAGGTCCGCCGCATCTCCTGGGTCGTGGGGTTGGCTGACCAGCGCGCGGTCAGAGCGGTTTCCTCGTGCCGCCGCCGTCTGCTGGTCAGCCGCCGTCATTCAAAATCTTCGAAATCGGGTTTAATTGCTGTGCTGTCAGGCTTAAATGCTGATGATGCTCATGCGTCTATCGCGCTGGGATCGTGCTTGGCGTTGGCGCAGTTGCCGAGTCTGCAACACCCACGTCATCAGCAGTGACGCCACGCTCAAGATGTGCAGGGGCTTGAGCAGCCCCGCAAAAACAGAGAATCTGTTTCGGTGCCGGGGGTCGCATGGAAGGCAAAGGGAGAGCCGTATGGGCGCTTTCTTTTTGCCGGAAGCGCACCGTCCGTCTGAAACGCTCCAGGGGGTCGCACAAAATGAAACGGGGCCTTTCGGCCCCGATCTGAAACAGAATGGATCAAGCAGATTACTTGATCTTCGTTTCCTTGAACTCGACGTGCTTCTTGACGACCGGATCGTACTTCGTCTTCGTCATCTTGTCCGTCATGGTACGGCTGTTCTTCGTGGTGACGTAGAAGAAGCCCGTGTCGGCAGTCGACAGAAGCTTGATCTTGATGGTTGTTGCTTTCGCCATTTTTCAGTGCCTCAATAAAAAGCGTCGCCGAAGCGGTGTATCCGGCTTGGCGAAATCTGGCGCGAAACTACAAATCGCGCCCGAAAAGTCAAGCCTTTTTGGGCCGGAAAATCATTCGCACCCCGGAAAGCACGAAATAGAGGCCGAAGAAGAAGGCAATCGCCCAGGCGAAACCTTGCTGGCCATAGCCATATTTCGCGCTCGCATCCATGGCTGCGCCGATCACCTGCGGACCTGCTACCGTCCCTACAGCATAGCAGAAGATGAAGGCGGCATTGGCCGCCACAAGATCCGCGCCGGTCAGTCTCGAACCCAGATGGCTCAGGCCCACCGTGTAAAGCCCGGCCACGGAGCCACCCCAGAACAGCAGGACGACCGCCAGCAGCTCCCAGCTGTCGGACAGCAGCGGTAGAATAAACGCTCCGATGAGGCCGCAAAAGGCCATGATAAACAACAGAATGCGCCGATCCTTCAGCCGGTCCGAGATCAGCCCGAGGGGGATCTGGAAGAGCATGTTGCCGATTCCCATCAGCGTCAGCAGAAGGGCCGCCTGCGCCTCGGAGAAGCCGCTGCGGGTTGCGTAGATGGGAAACAGCGAGAGGCCGCCCGCTTCGACCGCGCCGAAGACGAAGACCGCCGCCGTGGCTGTCGGCACCAGCAGAATGTAGCGCATGAAATGCAGCTGGGGCTTCTCGTCAATCACCGGACATTCGCCGCGGGCAACGAACACGGGAACGGCCGCGATCAGCAGAACCACTGCGCCAAGGAGGAAAGGCAGCAATCCCTCACTGCCGATTCGCGCGAAGATCAGCGGCCCGAGCGCGAAGCCAACAGATAGAACGGTGGCATAGACCCCGAGCGCCAAGCCGCGCTTCTTGGGTGGCGCTGAGGCGTTGATCCAGAACTCCGACAGGATGAAGAGCGTCGTCGTGGCGCCGTGGAAGACGATTCGCAGCGGGAACCAGAGCCAGAAATTCGTTGCGAAATAGAAGCCCGGTGCACTCAATGCTGCCAGCAGCACCGCGACGATCATTGTCGAGGGTACGCTGAAGCGATGCGCAAGCCTGGTCGTGACCGGGGCCGCCATCATGGCGGCAATGCCGGCCATGGCGGAGTTCAGCCCGATCAGTGTGGACGGCACGCCGCGCTTTTCCAGAATCATTGAAAGGAGTGGCAGACCCAGACCGATAGCCACGCCGACCGCCGTCACCGAAGCCGTGGCGGCGATGAAGGAGGGCCACCTGATATTGTCCTGGTCTTGTGAACTCTTCTGCACTGGCAATTCCATGAAATGTTCAGATCTCTTCGCGGACGAACTTGCCGCTGCGCATGTAATAGAATGGAACTGGCAGGTCGAGATTCAATTCCGGCGAAATTTTCAGCATGGCGCTGATGTCGGCGAGGATCGCCAGCGTGATTCCGGGCATCTTGAGGTCGCCGATCGCGTCCACATCCACCCATTCCAACGTTTCAAGTTCGGGGCTTGGCCGCAATAGGCTGAGATCCAGCCGCAGCTCCTCTGCAAAGAGGGCGAAGAAACGCGTGTCGAAGCGCCGTGAGCGTCCGGGAGGCGTGATCGCCCGCCCGACCAGCCTCAACGGGCCGATATTCGGCGTAAAGGGCAGGGTGGCCTTCAGCCTGCCATGCGGCGTGCCGATGGTCAGGCCCACCTCTTCGTAGGTCTCGCGAATGGCGGCCACCGCAAGCGCCCGCATGCGGGCATCGGTCATGCGTGCACCGGACTTGTAGGCAAGCTTGCGGGCCACATGCTCGGCAATCACGCCCGAAACGGCCACGCGCGAATCGGCCGGATCACGCCGCCCGCCGGGAAACACATAGAGGCCCGGCATGAACTTGTGCTTGTCGCTGCGCCGCCCGGACAAGACCTGCGTCTTGCCCTTATCGCGCCTCAGCAGAAGCAGGGTTGCCGCGTCGCGCGGCCGCAAGGTCGGATGGCCGCCTTGCGCGGCAAGCATGGCGGCATCCGGAAGATAGGCTACGCCCGGTGCGTCCGTCATCTCCGGTCCTCCGGCTCCTCTGTTGGGTCGTTGGGGTCTATGCCCCCGAAACCGTGCATACGCAGCGCCCATTGCAGACCGATGACGCCGCCCTTGATGGGCTGGATGATGGTCACCGAAAACAGGATCGTCAGCGGAACCCATATGAGGAATTGAGCCCACAGGGACTTGGGCATGAAATCGTCCGTCAGCATATAGGCGGTCAGCAGGACGTGTCCGACGACGACAATGACGATATAGGGCGGGAGGTCGTCGGCACGCTGCGGCGTGAAATCCGTACCGCAGGCCGCGCAGGCATCCACCGGCTTCAGAAAGGCCTTGAAGAGCCGTGCAGAGCCGCAGGCCGGGCAGGTGTTGAGCAGTCCCCGCCTGATCGCCGGCCAGACCGGACGATGCGCATCCTCGACCACGATCTCGCTGACGTCGCTGCTCGAACTCATCAAACTGCCTCCCATCGGCCCGAAGACCCGGCCACGTTAGCGGCGGCCACGCGGCGGCCGTGTCCCCGGCCGCTTGACCGACTTGCGGCCAGACTTGTGAAATGAGCGGGCTCCCGTCGGCATCCGCCGACCCTCGCTCAGAATTTCGAACCGCAGGGAACCGGCCAAAGGAATGGCCTCGGCCAGCCGCACCTCGACATTGTCGCCCAGACGATAGCCAAGTCCGGTTTTCTCACCTGTCAGCGCCTGATGGGCTTCGTCATATATGAAATAATCCATGCCCAGTGTCGAGACCGGCACGAAGCCGTCCGCGCCGAACTGCGGCAGCGAAATGAACAGGCCAGACTTGGTGACGCCGGAAACGCGCCCATCGAAGCTTTCCCCGATGCGGCCTGCCAGATGATGCGCAATCAGGCGGTCCACAGTGTCGCGCTCAGCCTTCATGGCGCGGCGCTCGAAGGTCGAGATTTCGGCGGCGATGTCGTCGAGGACTTCCTCTTCCTCCATCGTCAGCCCGCCTTCGCCAAGGTTCAGCGCCTTGACGAGACCGCGATGCACGATCAGGTCCGAATAGCGTCGGATCGGCGAGGTGAAATGCGCATATTTCATCAAGTTGAGGCCGAAATGCCCGAGATTTTCCGGGCTGTAGATCGCCTGGCTCTGCGAGCGTAGCACCATCTCGGAGACCATGGTCTCAACCGGCGTGCCACGCGCCTTGTCGAGGATCTGGTTGAAATGGCTCGAGCGCAGGTTGCCGCGTGCCAGAGACATTTCGAGCGTGCCCAGGAACTCGCGCAGCACTTCCTGTTTGGCGAGCGATGGCGTGTCGTGAACACGGTAGAGCAGGGGCTGACGCGCCTTCTCCAGCGTTTCAGCCGCCGCGACGTTCGCCTGGATCATCATCTCTTCGATCAGCCGATGCGCGTCGAGACGCGGCGGCACGAAGACGCGATCGACGGTGCCATCGCTCTTCAGAAGAATCTTCCGCTCCGGCAGATCGAGTTCCAGCGGTTCGCGGCGATCGCGTCCGATCGTCATGATGCGATAGGCATGCCACAGCGGCTTGAGGATCGTGTCGAGCAGCGGCCCGGTCTTCTCGTCCGGTGCGCCGTCGATCGCCGCTTGTGCCTGCTGGTAGGAGAGCTTGGCCGCGCTCTTCATCATGATGCGGTGGAAGGTGTGCCCCGCCTTGCGACCCGCCTTGGAGAAGGTCATGCGAACCGCGATCGCCGGCCGGTCCTCGCCTTCGCGAAGCGAGCAGAGGTCGTTCGAAATCCGCTCAGGCAGCATCGGCACGACGCGGTCCGGGAAATAGACCGAGTTGCCACGCTTCAGCGCCTCGCGGTCCAGTGGCGAATTCGGGCGGACATACCACGAGACGTCCGCAATCGCGACCGTGACGATCACGCCGCCCGGATTGTCCGGCGATGGGTCATCTTCCGCATAGACCGCATCGTCATGGTCCTTGGCGTCTGCCGGGTCGATGGTGATGAGCGGGAGCTTCCGCCAGTCCTCACGCTTCGACATGGAGGCGGGCTTGGCGGCTTCCGCCTCGGCCATGACCTTGTCGGGGAAAATATAAGGAATGCCGTGGGCATGGATGGCGATCATAGAGATCGCTTTTTCCGAAGCCACCGAACCGATGACCGAGAGAACCTTGGCGCGCGCCAGCCCGTAGCGGCCGATGCGCAGCGTTTCGATCTCGACCAGATCGCCGTCCTGCGCATTATTCGTGTAATCCGGATCGACCACCAGCTCTTCGCCACGCCGGTCGATCGGCAGCACGCGCCCGCCACCGCCGGGCGTCACCTTGAAGACGCCCATGCCGGCATTCTTGCGCTTGTCGAGGACCTTGATGATCCGCGCCGTATAGGCCGGGCCGCCGCGATCGGTGGCGGGGAAAATCTTCGCGAGCACGCGGTCGCCGAGACCGGCAACCGGGGCCTTGTCGCGCCCCGAGCGTCCGGCATTCGAGGACTGGCGGATGGCCACCGCTGGCGCCACGCCCATCTCGTCCAGCCATTCGGCGGGACGGGCGATCAGCTCGCCGTCCTTGCCGCGAACCGTGATGTCGAGAACCGTGACCGGCGGCAGCGCACCCGGACGCACAAGTGACTTGCGGTTTCTCTCGACCATCCCTTCGTCTTCGAGATCGCGCAGCATGTCTTTGAGCGCAATCCGGTCGTCACCCTTGATGCCGAAAGCCTTGTAAAGCTCGCGCTTGGACGCCTTTTGCGGATGATCGGCGATGAAACGCAGCACGACTTCGCGCGACGGCAATTGCCCGTAGACGAAATCCGCAGCGGGCGCAGCGGGTTTGCCGCCACGCTTGCGCGTCCGGTTTCCGTTGCCGCTTTCGGATGCGCCGTGCTCGCCGGCACCATCGATTTCATCGTGCCGCTTGCGTGTCACGGGTCAGCCCTTCTTGGCCTTTGGGGCCGCTTTTGCCTTCGCAGGCGTCTTTGCCGCAGTTTTGGCGGGCGCCTTTGCCTTGGTCGTCTTTGCCGCTGCCGGCTTGTCGGCTGCTGCAGCCTTGGTCGCCTTCGCCTTGGAACTTTTCGACTTCGGCGCGGGTGCCTTGCCGGCCTTCTCCGTAATGAGCGCCAGGGCCTCTTCGACCGTCACCGACTGCGGGTCCTTGCCGCGCGGCAGGGTCGCATTGACCTTGCCCCAGTTCACGTAAGGTCCGTAACGGCCCTCGCGCACCGTGATCGCACCGCCGCTCGGATGGTCGCCGAGCTCCTTGAGGGCAGTGGCCCCGGCCCGCGCGGGCTTGCCGCCTCGCGCCTGCTTCTCGGCGATCAGTGTCACGGCACGATTGAGGCCGACCGTGAAGACATCCTCGACCGACTCGAGATTGGCGTAAGCGCCATCATGCAGCAGGAAAGGACCATAGCGACCGATACTGGCGGAAATCGGCTTGCCGGTTTCGGGATGAATGCCCACTTCGCGCGGCAGCGAGAGAAGCGACATCGCGCGTTCTAGCGTCGTCGTGTCCGGCTTCCAGCCCTTGGGGAGGCTCGCGCGCTTGGCGTCCTTGCCATCGCCGCGCTGGACGTAAGGCCCAAAGCGGCCAGAACGCAGCGATACTTCCTCTCCCGTGTCGGGATCGGTGCCGAGCACGGTCGGGCCGTCAGCGGTTGCCGCGTCATCGCCGTTCGCATCGGCCGACAGCTGGCGCGTATAATTGCACTCCGGATAGTTCGAGCAGCCGACAAAGGCGCCATACTTGCCGAGCTTCAGAGACAGATTGCCTGTGCCGCAGACCTGGCAGATGCGCGGATCTGATCCATCCTCGCGCTTCGGGAAGACGAGCGGAGCCAGCGCCTCGTTCAGCGCATCGAGCACGTTGGTGACGCGCAACTCCTTCGTGTCCTCGATCTGGGCAAAGAAGTCGTTCCAGAATTCGCGGAGAACCTTCTTCCAGTCGAGCTCACCGGCCGAGATTTTGTCGAGCTTTTCTTCGAGATCGGCCGTGAAGTCGTATTCCACATACTTCGCGAAGAAGTTCTCGAGAAACGCCGTCACGAGACGGCCCTTGGCATCCGGGATGAGCTTGCGCTTGTCGATGGTCACATATTCGCGGTCGCGCAGCGTGGCAATCGTCGCGGCATAGGTGGAGGGGCGGCCGATGCCGAGCTCTTCCATCTTCTTGATGAGCGAGGCTTCCGAATAGCGCGGCGGCGGCTCGGTGAAATGCTGGGAGGCATTGACCTTCTGCTTGTCGAGCTTTTCGCGGGCGTTGATTTCCGGCAGGCGGCCATCGTCCTCGCCATCTTCCGAAGGCTCGTTTTCCTCGCGCTGATCGGTATAGGCGGCAATGAAGCCATCGAAACGGATGACCGAGCCGACGGCACGCAGGCCCGCCTTGCGGCCCGCATTGTCAGCCAGGATTTCAACCGTGGTGCGCTCGATTTCGGCGCCGGCCATCTGGCTCGCGATACCGCGCTTCCAGATCAGCTCGTAGAGACGCAGCTGGTCGCTGTCGAGGAAGCGGCGCACCTTGTCCGGCGAACGCGAGAAATCCGTCGGACGGATCGCTTCGTGGGCTTCCTGTGCGTTCTTGGCCTTGGTGGAATAGAAGCGCGGCTTTTCCGGGCAGTAGCGGGCGCCGAACTGATCGATGATCGCTGCACGGGCGGCATCAATCGCCTCCGGAGCCATCTGCACGCCGTCCGTACGCATATAGGTAATGAGACCGACCGTCTCGCCGCCGATGTCCATGCCTTCATAAAGCTTCTGCGCGACCTGCATGGTGCGCGACGCCGAGAAGCCGAGGCGCGAGGAGGCGGCCTGCTGCAGGGTCGACGTGGTGAAGGGCGGGCCGGGATTGCGCTTGACGGGCTTTGCCTCGACCGACTCGACCGCGAAGGCTGCGCCTTCGAGCAGCGCCTTCAGGTCGTTGGCCTGTTCACCATTGCCGATCGACTTGGTCTGGAGCCGCTTGCCATCGGCGGAAACCAGACGCGCTTCAAATTCATCGCCGCGTGGCGTCTTCAGAAGCGCCGAGAGGTTCCAGTATTCTTCCGAAACGAAGCGCTCGATCTCGGACTCACGGTCGCAGACGAGGCGCAGTGCCACCGACTGCACGCGGCCGGCAGACCGCGCGCCGGGCAGCTTGCGCCACAGGACCGGAGAGAGGTTGAAGCCCACGAGATAGTCGAGCGCGCGGCGCGCCAGATAGGCGTCCACCAGCGGGATATCGATGTCGCGCGGCTGCGCCATCGCATCGAGAACCGCCTTCTTGGTAATGGCGTTGAAGACAACGCGCTTGACCGGCTTGGAGCCGAGCACCTTCTTCTTCTTCAGAAGATCGAGCACATGCCACGAAATCGCTTCTCCCTCGCGATCCGGGTCGGTTGCGAGAATGAGGCCGTCGGCATCCTTCAGTGCGTCGGCGATATCCTTGACGCGCTTGGCAGAGGCTGAGTCAACCTCCCACGACATTTCAAAGTCCTGGTCGGGAAGAACCGAGCCGTCCTTCGCCGGCAGATCGCGCACGTGCCCGAACGAGGCGAGAACCTTGTAGCCGGAGCCCAGATATTTATTGATCGTCTTGGCCTTCGCAGGCGATTCCACCACGACTACGTTCATCATACTATCCAGATCCGCTCGGGCCGCTTTGGTGCGGGAACACGCAAAGAAGGGGCGGACGCACTTGAGGTCGCAATTTTACACCCCGACATGGACAGGGAAATCGTCGCGGTCAAGGGGGCGAGGGCAATTTTCGATCCTGCTAAACCGTATGCAACCATAAATAGATTTAACGGTTGTTGCAATTATAGATAAATTCACTATGCTCAGGTTTAGTTATCGTTCGCGCGATAGCCAATGCATTTTAATGGGAAAAGAGAGCGTAGGACATGAATTCGATCCATCGAAACAATGGAGCCGACGCCGAGAAAACCAAAGAAAATATTGCCTATCTCCGGCAGATGCTGGGAGAGTTGCGGCTTGTCGCCAAGAGCGAAGGTGCCGACCTTCTCTGCTATCTGATCGAAATGGCCTATGTGGAAGCGGGCGACATCCAGTCCGGACGCAGCCGACTCACGCCCCGCGCATCGACGCGCGCTCAATAGTCGAGGCTGACGAGGCCGCCCTTGTGGCGGACAAGACGTCCGGCAAGATCCAGCTCGAGCAGAACGAGATAGACAGCCTGGGGCGAAAGGCCGGTGTGTCGCACGATATCATCGATTTCCGCCGGCGTCGGCCCAAGCGCACTGACGATGCGGAAGCGGTCGTCGTCATCCGGCGGCTCATAGCTGTCTGATGGGCGTTCCGCATCCGGTTCGCGTGCATCGGCAGCCGAAAACAGATCGGTCTCCACGAGAGGTCGTAGCGCTTCGATCACATCCTCCGGCGTGGTGACGATTGTTGCGCCGTCTTTCAGCAGTTGGTTGGTCCCATGGCAGCGTGGATCGAGCGGCGAACCGGGCACGGCAAAGACCAGGCGCCCGAAATCCGCAGCGCGTGCCGCAGTAATCAGCGAGCCGGAGCGCGATGCCGCTTCAATGACCACTGTACCCAGCGATATTCCGGCAATCAGACGGTTGCGTCGCGGGAAGTCGCGCGCCCGGGCCTCCCAGCCGAAGGGCATTTCGCTGACGACAAGGCCGCCGCCATCGCAGATCGCTTCGTAAAGCGGGAGGTTTTCCGGCGGGTAGGGCTTGTCGATACCGCCCGCAAGTGCCGCAAGCGTTCCCGTGGCAAGGCTTGCGCGATGGGCTGCCGTGTCGATGCCGCGCGCCAGCCCGGAAATCACGTTGAAGCCGGCGCGGCCTGCCTCTGCTGCAATCATCGCCGCGAACTTTGCTCCTGCTACGGAGGCATTGCGCGAGCCGACGATGCCGAGCGCTGGCGGATGAAAGGCGGAAACGTTACCCCTGACGGCCAGAAGCGGTGGTGCGCCGTCGATCTGCCTGAGTGCCGATGGATAATCTGGCTCGCCGATACCGATAAATTGAGCACCATGCCGACGCGCCGCCTCCAGTTCGGCCAACGCTTCCTGTTCGCTGGCAACGCGAATGGCGCGAGAGGAGCCGCCACGTGCCGAAAGCTCGGGCAACATGGCAAGCGCTGTCTCGGCGGTGCCGAAATGGTTGATCAGATCGCGGAAGGTTACAGGGCCGACATTGTCGGAGCGGATGAGGCGAAGCCAGGCGATGCGCTGCTTGTCAGTCAGTCTGATGCCCTTCGCAGCGCGTTCCGCCATTGAATATCCCCGTTGTGCTATCCCTTCTGGCCTATCCGGCTTTCGGTGCCGGCCAGAAGTCTTTCAATGTTCTGTTTATGCTTGATCCAGGTGATGACCGTCATGACGGCAAGCGCCACGGCAACCCTGTGATCCCCCGCAAACCACTCTACAACCGGAACGACGAGAGTTGCAACCAAGGCGGAAAGCGACGAGTAGCGGGTGATCTTGGCGCAGCCGAGCCAGAGCACGGCAAAGACCAGCACCATGAGCGGAGCAAGGCCCAGCAGCACGCCGATATAGGTGGCCACGCCCTTGCCGCCTTTGAATTTCAGCCAGACCGGGTAAAGGTGGCCGATAAACGCTGCGAAGCCCGCCGCAATCCCGGCCTCAAGCGAGATGAAATGCGCAGCGACGACAGCCGCAGCCGTCGCCTTCAGCGCGTCGAGCAACAGGGTCGCCGCCGCCAGTTTCTTGTTGCCGGTGCGCAGCACGTTGGTGGCGCCGATATTGCCGGAGCCGATCTTGCGCACGTCGCCAAGCCCCGCCGCGCGGGTCAGGATCAGGCCGAAGGGGATCGAGCCGAGCAGATAGCCAAAGACAACGGAAAGCAGGATGGGAGGTGTGAGCGTGTCCACGGGCGAGCACCATATGAAGAAATCTTGTGCTCGGGTCATACCGCCATCCGGCGAAGACTTAAAGCGGCAGCCGCCTCGCCAAACAAAAAAGCGGAGGATTGCTCCCCCGCTTTTCATAACGTTTCGCTGACCGGATGATCAGATCGAATAGTACATGTCGAATTCGACCGGGTGCGGCGTCATTTCGAAACGCATCACTTCGACCATCTTCAGTTCAATGAACGCATCGATCTGGTCGTCGTCGAACACGCCGCCGGCAGTCAGGAACTTGCGGTCCTTGTCGAGGCTTTCGAGTGCTTCGCGGAGCGAACCGCACACGGTCGGGATCTTCTTCAGCTCCTTCGGCGGCAGGTCGTAGAGATCCTTGTCCATGGCCTTGCCGGGATGGATCTTGTTCTTGATACCGTCGAGGCCGGCCATCAGCATGGCGGCGAAGCCGAGATAGGGGTTCTGCGCCGGATCGGGGAAGCGGACTTCCACGCGCTTTGCCTTCGGCGAGGAGCCGAACGGGATGCGGCACGAGGCGGAACGGTTGCGCGCCGAATAGGCAAGCAGAACCGGCGCTTCATAACCCGGAACGAGACGCTTGTAGGAGTTCGTCGTCGGGTTGGTGAAGGCGTTGATCGCCTTGGCGTGCTTGATGATGCCGCCGATGTAATAGAGGCAGGATTCCGACAGGCCGGCATATTCGTCGCCTGCAAAGGTCGGCTTGCCGTCCTTCCATATCGACTGGTGCACGTGCATGCCCGAGCCGTTGTCGCCGAAGATCGGCTTCGGCATGAAAGTAGCCGTCTTGCCGTAGGCGTTTGCGACCTGATGCACGACATACTTGTAGATCTGCATCTTGTCGGCGTTGCGCACCAGCGTGTCGAACTTCACGCCAAGCTCGTGCTGGGCGGCGGCCACTTCGTGGTGATGCTTTTCGACGACGACGCCCATTTCGGCGAGGATCGTCAGCATTTCCGAGCGCATGTCCTGCAGGCTGTCGACCGGCGGAACCGGGAAATAGCCGCCCTTAACGCGCGGACGGTGACCGAGGTTGCCGGTCTCGTAATCGGTGTCGTCGTTGGACGGCAGTTCCGAGGAGTCAAGCTTGAAGCCGGTGTTGTAAGGGTCGGCCTTGTACTTCACGTCGTCGAAGACGAAGAATTCAGGCTCCGGGCCGACAAAAATCGTGTCGCCGATACCGGACGCCTTGAGATAGGCTTCGGCCTTCTTGGCCGTGCCGCGCGGGTCGCGGTTGTAGGGTTCGCCGGAGACCGGGTCGAGAATGTCGCAGACGATCGCCATGGTCGACTGAGCGAAGAACGGGTCCATATGGGCCGTCTCCGCGTCGGGCATGAGCACCATGTCGGACTCATTGATGGCCTTCCAGCCGCCGATCGAGGAGCCATCAAACATGACACCGTCGGCAAACATGTCTTCATCGACGCAGGACACGTCCATGGTCACATGCTGCAGCTTGCCCTTGGGATCCGTGAAGCGCAGGTCAACGAACTTGACGTCGTTGTCCTTGATTTGCTTCAGAATATCGTTCGATTTCGCCATTTGAGTTTATCCCTTTTTGATGACGACAGGTGTTTCCAGTCCCTAAAGTCTCGACCCGTTTCCGGGGCGAGGTCAGATGGCGTCGATGCCCGTTTCGCCGGTGCGGATACGGATGACTTCCTCGATATTGGAAACGAAGATCTTTCCGTCGCCGATACGGCCGGTCTGCGCCGCCTTGCGGATCGTCTCGATGACGGTTTCCGCATTCTCATCCGCCAGCACCACCTCGACCTTCACCTTGGGGAGAAAATCGACGACATATTCGGCGCCGCGATAGAGTTCTGTATGGCCCTTCTGACGGCCGAAGCCCTTGGCTTCGGTCACAGTGATCCCCTGCAGGCCGACTTCCTGCAGTGCTTCCTTCACTTCGTCGAGCTTGAAGGGCTTGATGATCGCTTCGATCTTTTTCATGAGAAAGTACTTCTCCGCTTCTCCCGTTGACGTGGGGCATTAGTCCCCGCGCCCCACTCGATGCAGATATCATGCCAATTGCCTGATGTTGCGGCAAAATTCGGTTGATATCGCATCGCTCGCAAAGAGTTTTCACCCAAATCGGCATAAAAGACCAGTACCATTCGGTGAATTCTCGGCGAAAATGCGGGAGGCAGATGTCGGGCGGCGAAAATAGGACCGGCCACTCGAAGACGTGCGGGTGTTGTAGTGCATGAAAAATATTCAAATGCACAAAAATAGTTCAATTGCTCTGCGGCGCAGGGCCGAAGTCGGGTGGCAGGCGTTAGATGAAGCAGGAATTTGAACGAATTCTCATCGGTCCGCGTGAGATGGGGCAGGTGGACGTGGATGCCGCCGCCTCGGGCATAAACCCGTTTCGCCTCATGCAAAACGCGGGGGAGGCTGTGGCGGCGCTTGCGCTCGCACATTATCCTTCGGCGCTGAGGTTCGTTGTCCTCTGCGGTCCGGGCAATAATGGCGGAGACGGATATGTCGCCGCCGCCTCATTGCTGCGCTCTGCGGCAAGCGTGGCCGTTTACGGTCTCGGCGTCGAAGACCTCAAGGGTGATGCCGCGCTTGCACGTGCTGCCTATGAGGGCGCTGTGGAGCCGCTTGCCGCCTATGCTGCCCGCTCCGGCGACGTGGTGATTGATGCCATTTTTGGCGCGGGCCTTGCGCGCGAGGTGCCTGCGGATGTGGCAAGAATTGCCGCCGAGGTGAGCGTCTTGCGGTCACCGGTCATCGCCGCCGACATTCCCTCCGGCGTCGATGGGGAAACCGGCGAGGTGAGGGGTAGTGCCTTTGCCGCAAGCCACACGGTCACCTTCATGGCCCGCAAGCCAGGTCATCTCCTTTTGCCGGGACGCGAACTCTGCGGCCGGCTGCATGTTTTTGATATCGGCATTCCGAAGCGTCTGGTTGCCGCCCGCGCGGGCAGGCTCTGGGAAAACGGGCCCGGCCTGTTCTCCGCAGCCCTTTCCGGCCCGACCGCCGATAGCCACAAATATGCCCGAGGCCATGTTGCCGTCTTTTCCGGCGGGCCCACGACGTCGGGCGCTGCCCGTCTTTCCGCCGCGGCGGCGCTGAAGGCGGGGGCGGGCGCGGTCACGCTGGTTTCCCCGCCGGAAGCATTGGCCGTCAATGCCGCCCATCTCGATGCCGTCATGCTGCGCGAAGCTGACACCCGAGCGATCCGTGCCATGCTGAGCGACCATCGCGTCAGCGCTTTCGTGGTTGGGCCCGGCTATGGCGTGAGTCCTGCGCTGAGAGAACTGGCGCTTTCGCTCCTGACCAAGCCCACCGTTCTGGATGCGGATGCCTTGACCGCCTTTGCCAACGAGCCGAAGTCGCTCTTCGAGGCGATCCGCGCCGAAGGCGCAACGGTGGTCATGACCCCGCATGAGGGAGAGTTCGGCCGGCTGTTTCCCGATCTGTCAACGACCAGTGGGTCAAAGGTCGAGCGCGCCCGCAAGGCTGCCGCGCGTTCGGGGGCGGTGATTGTCTACAAGGGCTCGGACACCGTCATTGCCGCACCCGATGGCCGCGCTGCCATCAACGCGAATGCGCCGGCCGATCTGGCAACAGCCGGCTCCGGCGACGTGCTTTCCGGCATCACCGCAGCCATGCTGGCGCATTCTGCGCCGGCCTTCGAGGCTGCCTGCGCTGCCGTGTGGATTCACGGGCAGGCTGGGCAGATTGCGGGAAGGGGTTTGACGGCCGAGACCCTGGTCGATGTTATCCCGCAAGCCATTCCGGAAAATGACTGACAGGATTTGCCGCCGGGACAGAGGACGTCGAAGTCAGAGAATATCGGGATCGCGAATGACGATGGCGCGGGCGGGTTCGCCTGCGGCGAGCGCTGGCGCGAAAGGTTCCCGGATCACGAGGCAGCCCGATTGCGCCAGCACGTTCATCATCGACGAATCCTGCTTTGCGAACGGCTCTGCGACCAGCCTGCCCTTCGAATCGCGGGTGAGCTTTGCCCGAAGATGATCGCGTCGCTTGTCGTTTTCCTTCAGCGCCTGCGCCACGATGACATCGGCTTCGCGTTTCGGCGCGGGCGAGCCGGCGAGCCGCGAAAGCAGCGGCTCCAGAAACAGCAGGCTGCAGACCAGGCTTGAAACCGGATTGCCGGGGAGACCGATGACGATCATGTCGCCGAGCGTGCCCACCATCAGCGGCTTGCCGGGGCGCATTGCGATCTGCCAGAAGTCGAGCTGCATCCCGGCATCTTTCAGCGCCTTCTGCACAAGATCGTGGTCGCCGACCGAGGCTCCGCCCAGCGTGACCAGCACATCGAGCCGCGCCGCCTTGGCCTGCGCGATCCGCTCCGCCAGATCGGTCACCGTGTCTTGGGCAATGCCGAGATCGACAGCTTCCGCGCCGCAGTCCCGGGCGAGCGCGGACACGGCGAAAGTATTGGAAGCAATGATCTGGCTCGGCGCGCGGGGTGCGCCCGGGCGCACCAGTTCGTCGCCTGTGGCCAGCAGGCCGACGCGGGCGCGCCGACGGACCGGCAACCGCGCGTGATCCATCGCGGCGGCGACCATCAGACGGGCCGGCGTCATGACAGCTCCCGCCGTCAGAATGGTGTCACCCTCACGGAAATCCTGCCCTTTCGGACGAATATGGCGGCTCGGTTCGGGCAAAAAGGACATGCCGACCGTGCCGTCCTCATGCCGGATGGCGTCTTCCTGCAGCAAGACTGCATCCGCACCCTCCGGCACGGGTGCGCCCGTGAAGATGCGTACCGTCTGCCCCGGTCCGACCTTGCCGGCAAAGGCATGGCCTGCTGCGGATTCGCCGATCAGCGTCAGCCGCGCCTCGGCATGTGTATCCGCCGTCCGGATGGCGTAACCGTCCATGGCGGAGGCGTCGAAGGGCGGCTGGGTCAGACGGGCCTTGAGGTCATCCAACAGGACGCGACCCCCGCAGGCGTCGAGCGGCAGCGTCTCGCTCTCTTCAATGGGTTTCGCAAGCGCCAGAAGCCTGGCAAGGGCGGTGTCAACCGGCAACAATGTCATCGCCCATTCCGCCTTCATAAACGTAAGCGCCGGACTTGCCGCCCGATTTCGTCAGCAGCCGTATCGGCCCGATCTCCATGCCCTTGTCGGCGGCCTTGGCCATGTCGTAGATCGTCAGGCAGGTGATGGAGCAGGCTGTCAGCGCCTCCATTTCGACCCCCGTCTTGCCGGTCAGCTTTGCCGTTGCAACGACACGGTAGCCCGGCACGGCAGAGGCTTCCTCGATCTCGACCGTGACCTTGGTCAGCATGAGCGGATGACATAGTGGAATAAGGCTCGATGTCTGCTTGGCGGCCATGATGCCGGCAATGCGTGCGGTGGCCAGCACATCACCTTTCTTGGCAGAGCCCGAGCGGATCAGCGCCAGCGTCTCGGGCTTCATGCGGATGAAGCCTTCGGCGGTTGCGCTGCGCTCGGTATCGTCCTTCGCGCCCACATCCACCATGTGGGCGTCGCCCATTTCATTGATATGGGTGAGCTCGCCGCTCATTCGGCAGCCACGCTTTCCGCGCGGCCGGTCAGAAGCAGGCGGGTGGCGGCAGCCACATCCGTCTGTCGCATCAGGCTTTCGCCGACAAGGAAGGTCGAAATGCCGCTGGTCTTCAGGCGCAGGCAGTCGTCATGGGTGAAAATGCCGCTCTCGCCGACAAGCACCTTGTCATCGGGAACCATGCGGGCCAGGCGCTCGCTGACGTTGAGGCTGACTTCGAAGGTTCTCAAGTTGCGGTTGTTGATGCCGAGAAGCGGCGAGGTCAGCTCGAGCGCGCGTTCGGTTTCCGCCTCATCGTGCACCTCGACCAGCACATCCATGCCCAGCGAAAACGCTTCGTCTTCCAGACGGCGCGCGTCATCGTCCGTAAGGCTCGCCATGATGACAAGGATAGCATCCGCACCCCAGGCGCGCGCTTCGTGCACCTGATAGATGTCGAACATGAAATCCTTGCGCAGCGCCGGCAGCGAGCAGGCGTTGCGTGCCGCCGTGAGAAACTCTGGCGCGCCCTGAAAGCTCGGCGTGTCGGTCAGCACCGACAAGCAGGCTGCGCCACCCACTTCATAGGCGGCGGCCAGCGCCGGCGGGTCAAAATCGGGCCGGATCAGTCCCTTGGACGGGCTCGCCTTCTTGATCTCAGCAATGAGGCCAAACGCCCCGGCGTCCTGCTTGGCCTTCAACGTTCTGGCAAAGCCGCGCGGTGCTGGCTGATCGGCTGCCCGCGCCTTCAGATCCGCCAGCGGGACGCTTGCCTTGGCAGCAGCGATTTCCTCACGCTTGTAGGCTTCGATCTTCTTCAGGATATCGGTCATCTGTTCATCCTCGCATGGCCGCTTATTCAGCGGAGTTGGAGACGTCCACCAGCTTTTCGAGCGCGCCAGCGGTAGCCCCGCTTTCAAGCGATTCAATGGCAATCGTCATACCGGACTTGATGTCCTCAGCCGCACCGGCGACCACGAGTGAGGCGGCCGCATTGGCGAGCGCGATATCGCGATAGGCGTTTTTCTCGCCCGCGAGCACCGCGCGCAAGGCCCGTGCATTCTCCTCGCCATCGCCGCCGCGAATATCTTCGATCCGCGCAGCAGACACGCCGAAATCCGCAGGCGTCAGCTTGAAGGCGCGGATCTTGCCGTCCTCAAGTGCCACGACATCTGTCGTCCCGGTCGTCGTGATCTCGTCGAGACCGCTGCCATGGACGACCCAGACGCTTTCCGAACCCAGTTCACGCAGTGTTTCGGCAATCGGATGCAACCAGTCCGGCGAGAACACGCCGACCAGCTGACGCTTCACGCCAGCGGGATTGGCGAGGGGGCCCAAGATGTTGAACACCGTCCGCGTCCCGAGCTCGGAGCGGGCCGGCCCCACATGGCGCATGGCCGAATGGTGAAGCTGTGCGAACATGAAGCCGATGCCGGCTTCGCGAACGCAGGCCGAAATCGCCTGCGGTCCGATGTCGAGCTTGACGCCAAGCGCCGTCAGAGCGTCGGCAGCTCCGGACTTGGACGACAGCGCCCGGTTGCCGTGCTTGGCCACAGGTACGCCTGCACCCGCCACGATCAGCGACGCCAGGGTCGAGATATTGTAGGTCTTCATGCCGTCGCCGCCGGTGCCCACAATATCGATGGCATTGGCCGGGGCGTCCACGCGCAGCATCTTTTCGCGCATGACGGAGACGGCTCCGGCGATTTCCGGAACCGTTTCGCCGCGCACCCTCAGCGCCATCAGGAAACCGCCGATCTGGGCGAGCGTCGCCTCGCCGCTCATGATGATTGAGAAGGCATCGCGCGCTTCATCAATGGTCAGGCTTTCGCCCGTGGCGACTTTTGCGATGTGTTGCTTCAAGTCAGGCATGAAAACTCTCCCGGCCTAACGCCCGTTTCACCGCGACATCGCCTGCTGGGCGAGCGTCCGATTGATCGCGACACCGTATTGCGCCTGCAGTTTCGTCACCATTTCATCCAGCATGTCGTCGCCCGCCGAATTGGCCAGCTGCTCGATCTGACGGTTGTCTCCGGCAAGCGGATCCGCATTCGTGTCGGTTCCCGTTGCCGTGACCTGCAGCACGATCTTCTCGCTCTTGTCGGCTGTCCAGGCCGTCGCGACATGGCCCTCCGGGCCGCCAAACGCCGCGGCAACCGCCTGCGGGCTCAACACGGCGTCTTCGGTATTGCGCTTGATGCCGGTCTTTTCCTCGACATTGACGCCGAGAGCGGCGGCGATATCGTTCAGCTGTTTGCCGTCCTTCAGGTCCTTGACGATCGCTTCGGCCTTGGCGTCGACTTCCTTCTGGGTCTGCTCGGCAGTCCAGTCGGCCAGTACGCGATCGCGCACTTCCTCCAGCTTGCGGTCGCGCTCGGGAACGATGCCCTTCACCTCGAACCACACATAGCCGTCCTGGCCTATGCTGATCGGCAGAGCGTCAACGCCCTGTTCAGTCTTGAAGACCTCGCCCAGCAGCTTCTGCTGCGCCGGCAGGTCCTTGACAGGCTCGCCCTTCATGTCCTTGCCTGACGCATCGACGGCGTCGACGGTGACAGGCTTCAGCTTGAGCTGGTTTGCCGCCTCTTCGAGCGTGGCGCCGGAGGCGCGCAGATCCTCGTAGCGGTCACGCACATTCAGAATGTCCTGGGCCGCCTGAGACAGGCCGAGGTCCCGGCGGATCTTGTCCTTGACCTGTTCGAAGGAGCTCTGGACATCCGGCTTGATGTTGGTCGCGCGCAGGATGACGGGGCCGAAGGCGCCGTCCACCACGCCGCTGACCCCACCGTCGGCGGGAATCGCAAAAGCCGCCTCGGCGATCTTTGGATCGGGAACCTTTGCCTTGTCGAAGTTGCCGAGCAATACGTCGGCCGGCTTGCGGCCCGTCTCCTCGATCAGCTTGTCGAAGGTGACTTCGCCCGACTTCAGGCGCTGTTCCGCCTTTTCGGCGGCCGCCTTGTCGGGGAAGGAGAGCTGCTCGATCGTCCGCGTTCCGGGCGTCAGATAGCGGCTCTTGTTCTTCTCGTAATCCGCCTTTACCTGTGCGTCCGGAATGGCGGCGGCGTCGATGATGTCAGCCGGTTCGAGCTTCATATAGGTAAACTTGCGGTATTCCGGCGCGCGATAGGCGGCCTTGTGCTCGTCATACCACTTGGAAAGCACATCGTCCGCCGGCGGCTTCACCGGCTCGACATTGGCTGAGGAGACGAGGACATAGCGGATGTCGCGCGTCTGGGCGCGATACTGCGCCATGGCGTCTGTGAGCGTCTTCGGGGCCTTGAATCCGTCGGCAATCGCATCGACCAGCTGGCTGCGGATCGCCACCTTCGTCTGGCTCTGGATATAATCGGCCTCGGTAAAGCCGGCATTGCGCAGGGTGGCGGCAAAGACCTGACGGTCGAACTGGCCATTCGCGCCGCGGAAGGCCGGCTCCTTGGCGATTTCATCCGCCAGACGTGCATCTGACAGGCCGAGTTTCATCTTGATCGACAGTTCGTCGAGTGCAGCGCCTGCCGCAAGCTGGCTGAACACCTGCGATTCGATCCCGAAGGCGCGCGCCTGCTCGGGCGAAATTCGCTGACCGATCTGACGCGAGATGCCCGCGATCTGTCGCTCATAGGCCAACCTGAACTCATGCGCACCCACCTTCTGGTCGCCGACCGTAATCACCGCATCCGGCGTGCTGGCCACGAGAGAGCGCGAAACGCCCCAGACCCCGAAGGAGCCGACAAGCAGCACGAAGAAGATTTTGGCGACCCAGGTTTGCGCGCCGCGCCTTAGAAGATCGAGCATTGACGAAGGTGTCCTCGCATTGATCCGGGCCGTTCAGCCCGAGATGAACCGGTTTTTTGCGTGTTCCATAAAAGAAAAGCAAGGCAACGGGAAGCCTTTACGCGGCAATCTTGCAGCGCACCGTCGAATTTGCGATCGGCTGTTTGTCTTAGGCGATACGCTTCGCCGTCTCGAGCTTGATGACGTCCTTGGCCAGAAGTTCGCGCTGGGCGAGCCAGAGGGCGGCGTCTGCCGGGGTGAGCGCCTTGGAGAAAAGGAAGCCCTGGGCCTGGTTGCAGCCCAGTTCGATCAGTTTTTCCGCCTCTTCACGGGTTTCGACGCCCTCCACCAGAATGTCGAGATCCAGCGCCTTGCCGAGCGTCAGAAGCGCCGTGACGAGCGCCTGGTTGTGACGGTTATGGGCAATCCCGGTAATGAAGTTGCGATCGATCTTGAGGCGATCGATGCGCATGTCGATCAGATAGGACAGGGAGGAGTGACCCATCCCGAAATCGTCCACGGCGATCTTGAAGCCCGCCTTCTTGAGGCGCACCAGCTGATGGTTCGAGCTCTTCGTGTCGAAAAGCGTTTCTTCCGTAATTTCGATCTCGAGCCGGCTCGGATCGATATTGTATTCGGCTGCGACCTCGATGAACATGTCGGCCGGCGAGACGTTGGCGAATTCGCGCGGCGAGATGTTGACGGCGACCGGGATGTCGAGCCGACCGGCATCTTCGATGGCGCGCAGGAATTCGCAGGCCTTGATCAGCATGAACCGGGTGACGTGGTGACCCATATGCGCATTGGCCGCCACCTCGCCGATTTCCTGCGGGTTGACGTGGCCGAGAACAGGGTCATACCAGCGCATCAGCGTTTCGAAGCCGATGACCTCGCCATTGATGAGCGACACCTGCGGCTGGAAGACTGCCCGCACATCGCCGTTGGCGATTGCCCCGGGAAGCGTCGCCTCTATCAGGCGCTGGCGGTTCAGGCGCTCGCGAAGCGTGCTGTTGAAAACCGAAACAAGCCGCCGCCCACGCTCCTTCGCGTCGTAAAGTGCCATGTCCGCAGCGGCGAACAGACCGTCCGGCTCGTGTGCATGTTCCGGCGCAAAGGAGACGCCGGCGCTGGCGCCGCTTCGGGTCTGAAGGCCGCCGTCGATCACCGGATCGCGAAAACCTTCAACGACCCGGGTCGCGAAAACGCGCGATCGCTCTGCCGCGCCCTTGCCGCAGATTACCGCGGCAAACTCGTCGCCACCGAGACGCGCCAGAAGATCCCCCGGCTCCGCAAGCGTATTGAGTTTTCGCGTGAAGGCGAGAAGCAGCTTGTCGCCGGCGCGGTGTCCATAGGTGTCGTTGACCGCCTTGAACCGGTCGAGGTCGAAAAGCACCAGCGCCAGCTCGGTGTCGCCTCTGAGCTCGGAGAGGCGCGAATTCAGCGCCTCGTTGAATGATGCGCGGTTCGAAAGGCCGGTCAGAGCGTCCTGGCGCGCCAGAACCTCGAGCTGCTTGTTGGAATCGACGATATGGGCATTGGCGCTGTAGAGCGACTTTGCCAGTGCGCGCGCCTCAAGCGCGCTGCGGGTGCGCGACAGAAACTGCCGCTCGGCTTCGAACGTGTTTCTGACGATGATTACCGTCAGCACCACGGCATTCGCGCCGATCAGGAACCCTGTCGACGTGCCCGAAAACAGCATGATCGTGTCGAGCGCGAAAAGCGGCGGCGTCAGAAACGCCAGTGCAGCAATCGCATAGGCTGCATCCTGAATGAGTGTGCCTGCGGTAATGCCCGTAATGATGAAGATGACATAACTGTCATGGCTGTCGGCGATATTGGACAGTGCAATCGGCACGATCGACCAGCAAACGCCGCTTGTCAGCGCCCCGAGCGCGAGAAAGTTCAGCACCAGTTGCGGGTTCGTCTTGAGTGTCTCGCGACGCCTGATCACGATAACATAACCGAAGCGCACCGCATTGATCAGCAGGACCGCGATCAGCCAGTAAAGAACAGGCTGGCTCGGCCGGTCGAGGACCAGCAGGGCTGCCAACGAAATGGCAATGAAGCTGTTCATGGTCAGCGATAGAAACAGGCCAGACAAAGCCGATTTGGCTTGTGCGACCTTCATTGCATTCTCAAATCTGTTTGCGTCTGACAAAAAATTGCCCGCCATCTTAAAAATCGGTTCCAAACATAAAGAGCCACTTATAAAAATGCATTAATACAGCCTCCGTCTGGATTGTGCAAAACAACATTCAGGATTGTGGCGGCGACGATGTTCGCGCAATGGCTTGCGCGGGATTTCCGGCCGGGGTTTACAGCCTCCGCTCGGGTATGCCAAAAGCCCGCAGGCAAAATCCCCAGCAATCAAGAAGGATCATGTTGTGAAACCGGAAGAAATCCGCAAGCTCGAGGCTTATCTGAAGCGCAATCTCAATCCGGCCCTCGTCGTCAAGGCGCGTCCGCGCAAGGACGATTCCGCCGAAGTCTATCTTGAGGACGAATTTCTCGGCGTGATCTACAAGGACGAGGAAGAGGGCGAGCTATCCTACAATTTCTCCATGGCGATCCTCGATATCGATCTCTGATCTGCCGAGACAGGGATTGCGGTGCGTTCTTCAGATCGCGCCGCAGCATTCCCGAAATCACAATAAATTCATAAATTTGATATATTTATCCGAGCATATATCGGGTAAGAATTCGCTCGCCGGTTGACTTTATTGTGCGCTGCATTCAAAATGCAGCCTGTTCTCGAACTCAAGGGTGAAGCGATGTTCAATTTTGATGAAGCCAGCCACAAGAGCAAGGAAGCCATGGACACGATGCTGAAGAACTATTCGGCCGTGACAAAGGGTTTTCAGGCTATTGCGGCTGAAGCGGCGGATTTCTCCAAGAAGTCCTTCGAGGATGGCGTGGCTCACGTCGAGAAGCTTGCAGGCGTCAAGAGCATCGAAGCTGCTGTCGAGCTGCAGACGTCTTTCGTGAAGTCTTCTTTCGAGAAGATGGTCGCTGAAGCGACGAAGATGAGCGAAATGTACGCGGAAGTCGCCAAGACGGCCTACGCGCCTTACCAGAATGCCATGAAGCAGGCCGACGTTCCTGCTCCGCAGTTTAACGAAGCTGCCTGATAGCCAAGCCGTTAAAGCGACTTTTCTACGATTTTCTGGAACCGGCCCCCTCTTGGGCCGGTTTTTGTTTTTGTGTCCGGTCAACGAGTTTGCCGTGGGGCGCTCACGAAGAAATGTAGGGGCCGTGTGTGCCAGAAACATCATTTCCCGTTGCGGACCGCCGGGAAGGCCTTAAAATAGCAGAACGGCGCACTTAGATAGGAGCTTCGCCTCCAAGGCCGGCGCGTAAAGTTTGCAGGCCGCAAGAATGAAATGCCGAAGGAGTTTATCTGGAAATGATCGTCATGCCGGTCCATATGCAGGCTGAAGGTGATGATGACAACAGGACGGGCGGCAATCGCGGCACCGCCGTGATCACGCGAACCAAGCCCAAGACAAAGCGCCCAAGTCTTTACCGGGTCCTGCTTCTCAACGACGATTATACCCCGATGGAGTTTGTGATCCACATTCTGGAGCGTTTCTTCCAGAAGGATCGGGAGGCCGCGACCCGCATCATGCTGCATGTCCACAACCACGGCGTCGGCGAATGCGGAATTTTCACCTATGAGGTGGCGGAAACAAAGGTGACGCAGGTGATGGATTTTGCCCGGCAGCACCAGCATCCGCTGCAATGTGTCATGGAAAAGAAGTGAGGGAAAATCGTGCCGACATTTTCGCCAAGTCTGGAAAAAGCGCTCCATCAGGCCCTCACGTTTGCCAACGAGCGCCATCATGAATACGCAACGCTGGAGCATCTGCTTCTCGCGCTGATCGAGGACACGGATGCCGCCGCCGTCATGGGCGCCTGCAACGTCGATCTCGACGCGCTGCGCAAGACCGTCATCGACTATATCGATACCGAACTCGGAAGCCTGGTCACGGGCTACGAAGAGGATTCCAAGCCGACCTCGGGTTTCCAGCGCGTCATTCAGCGCGCCGTCATCCACGTCCAGTCCTCCGGCCGCGAGGAAGTGACGGGGGCAAACGTGCTTGTGGCCATTTTCGCCGAGCGCGAAAGTCACGCCGCATTCTTCCTGCAGGAGCAGGAAATGACCCGCTACGACGCGGTCAACTATATCTCGCACGGCATCGGTAAGCGTCCCGGTTCTAGCGAAGTCCGCGCGCCGCGCGGCGTCACCGAGGAAACCGAGAACGGCCCGACCGCCCAGCGCGGCGGCAACGAGCATGAGGAAGGCGAGGGCAAGAAGAAGCAGGACGCCCTGAAGGCCTATTGCGTCAACCTCAACGAGAAGGCCAAGGTCGGCAAGATCGACCCGCTGATCGGCCGTCACGACGAGGTCAACCGCACGATCCAGATCCTCTGCCGCCGCTCCAAGAACAACCCGCTTTACGTGGGCGATCCGGGCGTCGGCAAGACAGCGATTGCCGAAGGTCTCGCCAAGCGCATCGTAGAGAAGAAGGTTCCGGAAGCGCTTGAAAACGCGACGATCTTCTCGCTCGACATGGGAACTCTCCTCGCGGGAACCCGCTATCGCGGCGACTTCGAAGAGCGTCTGAAGCAGGTCGTCAAGGAGCTGGAAGATTATCCCGGCGCCATCCTCTTCATCGATGAAATCCATACGGTGATCGGCGCTGGCGCTACGTCGGGCGGGGCGATGGACGCATCGAACCTGCTGAAGCCGGCGCTGTCGTCGGGTGCAATTCGCTGCATCGGTTCGACCACCTACAAGGAATATCGTCAGTTCTTCGAAAAGGACCGTGCACTCGTCCGTCGCTTCCAGAAGATCGACGTCAACGAGCCATCGATCGATGATGCCATCGACATCATGAAGGGTCTGAAGCCGTATTTCGAAGATTACCACAAGCTGAAATACACGAACGACGCCATCAAGGCGGCGGTCGAGCTTTCGGCGCGTTACATCTCCGACCGCAAGCTGCCGGACAAGGCGATCGACGTCATCGACGAAGCCGGCGCCGCGCAGATGCTGCTGCCCGCCTCGCGCCGCCGCAAGACGATCACCGACAAGGAGATCGAGGCCACGATTGCGACCATGGCTCGGATCCCGCCGAAGACCGTGTCGAAGGACGACGAGGTGGTTCTCGCCAATCTCGACAAGGAACTGCGCTCGGTCGTCTACGGTCAGGACAATGCGATTGATGCGCTGTCGTCTGCGATCAAGCTGGCACGTGCGGGTCTCCGTGAACCGAACAAGCCGATTGGCTGCTATGTCTTTGCCGGTCCCACGGGCGTCGGCAAGACAGAAGTCGCCAAGCAGCTCGCCTCGTCGCTCGGCGTGGAACTGCTGCGCTTCGACATGTCGGAATATATGGAACGGCATACCGTTTCGCGCCTGCTGGGCGCACCTCCCGGCTATGTCGGCTTCGACCAGGGCGGTCTCCTGACCGACGGCGTTGACCAGCATCCGCATTGCGTGCTGCTGCTCGATGAAATCGAGAAGGCGCATCCGGATATCTTCAATATCCTGCTGCAGGTCATGGACCATGGTTCGCTGACCGACCACAACGGCAAGAAGATCGACTTCCGCAACGTCATCCTGATCATGACGACCAATGCGGGCGCTGCTGAAATGGCGAAGTCGGCGATAGGCTTCGGTTCGTCGAAGCGGACGGACGAGGATGTCGAGGCGATGAACCGCCTGTTCACGCCGGAATTCCGCAACCGTCTCGACGCGACGATCCAGTTCGCGCCGCTGCCGCCGCAGGTCATCCATCAGGTTGTTCAGAAGTTCGTCATGCAGCTCGAGGCCCAGCTCTCGGAACGCAACGTGACCTTCGAACTGACCGACGAAGCGACCGACTGGCTGGCCAAGAAGGGTTACGACGACAAGATGGGCGCCCGCCCGCTGTCGCGCGTCATCCAGGAAAACATCAAGAAGAAGCTCGCCGACGAAATTCTCTTCGGCAGGCTCAAGAAGGGCGGCGTGGTCCGCGTCTCCGTCGATGGCGCCGAGCTGAAGCTCGATTTCATCCCGGAAGGCGCCAAGGTCGAGCCTAAGCCGGAAGCCGAGGAAGAGGCCGCTGCAAAGGCAGCGGTGAAAGCTCCCGCCAAGCCGAAGGCATCGCGTGCGAAGAAGAACGCGCCCTCCGACATCAACGTCTGATCATCATCCGGACGCGGCTCGAAAGGGCCGCGTCTTTCCCGCCTCCTCATCCCCGGATTTCCTGACATGAGTGAACAATGACGGACATGCTCGCCGAGCGGTCCCGCCGCTACTGGTTTGTTCAGGGAATGAAGGGGCTTTTCTCTCTTCCCGGCTTTATCCTGATGTCCGCCTTTGTCGGCTTCACGGCGCTGGCCTTCCAGTCGGGTCTGACGCGCGCGGAGGCGACATTTCTCACCTTCTTCGTCTGGGCGCTGCCGTCGCAGATGATCGTCGTTGGCGCGATCTCGTCAGGAATGGGCGTCGTCGCCGCCTTCCTTGCCGTTAGTCTTGCGTCAATCCGCATGACGCCGATGGTCGCCGCACTTGTACCCGAGATCCGCGAGAAGAAGACCTCGTCGGCGCTTCTCATCTTCCTGTCGCATTTCGTTGCGATCACCGCCTGGGTCTATACGCTGAAGAAGGTGCAGGATATCCCGCGCGACGGCCGGATCGCCTTCTTTGCCGGGCTCGGCATGACGCTGACACTCGCCAATACCGCCATCGTCTTCGGCCTTTATGGCGTCGTCTCCGAACTGCCGCCAATTGCCGCCGGTACGCTCTATTTCCTGACGCCGATGTATTTCGTCATGTCGATCTGGGAATCGGCGCGCCAGCCGGTCGTCTACTGGGCGCTGGCCCTCGGCATGATCGTCGCCCCGGCCTCGCATTATCTTGCGCCGCAGATCGACATGCTGCTGACCGGTCTGGTCGCCGGCACCTTCGCCTATGTCATAGACAGATCGAGGCGGAGGCGAGCGCCATGACCGCACAGGAGATCGGCGTCTTCGCCTTTATCTTCATCGCTGGTACGCTTGGCACAGACATCTGGCGCTGGCTCGGCGTTTTCGGCGGCAAGCAACTTTCGGAGGAGAGCGAGGCGCTGGTCTGGGTTCGCTCGGTCGCCACCGCTCTTGTCGCGGGTGTGATTGCCAGCCAGGTTCTCTATCCCGGCGGCGTACTCGCCGGAACGCCGATCACGTTGCGGATCGGCGCGGCCGTCGCCGGCTTTGCGGTGTTCCTGCTCCTGAAGAAGAACATGGTCGCAGGCATTGCCGTGGCGTTGACAGTTCTCGCCGTGGGCCTGCACTTTCTCGGCATCTGAAAAGGTCAAATCCGTGAGGCAAGACGGGCAAGCTCATCTCCCTTTTTGACAGCCGTGACGCAGAAATCAGAGCGCCGCCTTCAGCTTCTCAGCATTGGCTTTCAGAACCTCCATGTCCTCCATCTTCCCCGTATGCGGCTTCAGCGCCACGCCTTCGAAGCGCGGGATGATGTGGAAATGCAGATGATAGACGGTCTGGCCCGAGGCCGGTTCGTTGAACTGCACGAGCTGGATGCCATCGGCCGCAAAGGCCTTCCTGGCGGCAACGGCGATCTTCTGCACGACCGGGATGGTCTTCGACAGCACCGCCGGATCTGCATCGAGCAGATTGCGCGACGGTGCCTTCGGGATGACGAGCGTGTGGCCGGGCGATTGCGGCATCACGTCCATGAAGGCCAGCGTATCGTCATCCTCATAGACCTTGAAGGATGGAATTTCGCCGCGCAGGATCTTGGCGAAGATATTGTTGTCGTCATAGGTCGCGGACATGTCGTGTCTCCCTGTCGTATATGCCGATCTTACGGCTGTTCCTCGCCCTTGCGGAAAGGGCTGTGTTCGGAAAGATATTCGCCGGTCTCGGCAATCGCCTCGCGCTCGCGCTCCAGATAGTCGGCGACGGCGTTGCGCAAACCGGGGTGGGCGATGTAATGCGCCGAATGCGTTGTCACCGGCAAATAGCCGCGCGCCAGCTTGTGCTCGCCTTGCGCACCGGCCTCGACGCGGTCGAGCTTGCGGGCAATGGCAAAGTCGATGGCCTGATGATAGCAGACCTCGAAATGCAGGAAGGGGTGATCCTCGATGCAACCCCAATGCCGCCCGTAAAGCGCATCCTCGCCAATGAAATTGATTGCTCCGGCCACGTAGCGGCCCTCACGCTTCGCCATGACCAGCAGAATGTCATCCGGCATGCGCTCACCGATCAGCGAATAGAATTCGCGGGTGAGATAGGGCCGTCCCCATTTGCGGCTGCCCGTATCCATATAAAAGGCGAAGAACTGGTCCCAGATATCTTCGGTCAGGTCGCTGCCCGTCAGCCAGTCGATGCTGATCCCGTTTTCGAGCGCCGAGCGCCGCTCCTTGCGCAGGTTTTTGCGCTTGGAGGAGGAGAGTTCCGCCAGAAAATCCTCATGAGAGGAATAGCGCTTGTTGAGGAAATGGAACTGCTGGTCGGTGCGATGCAGGTAACCATCGCTCTCGAGAACCGACAGATCGTCCTCCTGCAGGAAGGTCACATGCGCCGAGGACAAACCCAACCGGTCTGTCTCCTCGCGCAGCGCCTTTGAAAGCTGCTTCTTCAGTTCCGTACGCCCGTCAGCCACGAGCAGGCGAGGGCCGCTCGCAGGCGTAAAAGGAACCGTGCACTGAAACTTCGGATAGTAGCGCCCGCCCGCCCGCTCATAGGCGTCCGCCCAGGCATGGTCGAAGACATATTCGCCCTGGCTGTGCGACTTGCCGTAGCAGGGAACGGCGGCAGCGATCTTCCCGTCGTCACCGGTTAGCGCGATATGCCTCGGCTGCCAGCCGGCCCGCGTGACCGCAGAGCCGGACTCTTCCAGCGCCGAGAGATAGGCATGCGAAACGAAGGGATTATAGGGAATTCGCCCGCCGCGATGCGCACCGTCGAGCCGATCCCACTCCGCCCTGGGGACGGAGGAGATCTTCTCGATGATGCGGAGGACGGGGTCTTTCATCAGGCAGCTTTTGTCTCGCGCGGATCGAAGCCTTCGAAGGTCATCTGGTCGGCATTCTCGAAAGTCTGCTTGATCGCAGCTTCGTCGCGCACCGTCCAGGTGATGATCGGAACGCCTCTTTTACGCAGGCCCTCGGTGAACGGATTGGGCAGATGAGCATAGTGGTAGGAGGTGAAATCAAGGCCGATTTCCATCTCGTTGACCTGCCGCTCCCAGATCTCCGGCTTGTCGCCATAGGCCGTGAGGCCGACCGGGTAGGGCACGCCGATCTCCTTCAGCTCCTTCAGAAGCCAATGGTCGAAGCTCATCAGCGCAACCTGGCCCTCATAACCTTCCAGCACTTCGAGTACCGATTCGACAAAACCCTCGTCGTCGCCCTCGCGGCCCTTGAGTTCGATGACCAGCGGCACCTTGCCTTTGACGAGGTTCAGCATGTCCTTGAGCTTCGGCACACGATCCTTCGTGCCGCCGATGGTCATCAGCGAGAGTTCGGCAGAGGTCTTGGCCCGCACATCGCCCGGCATATTGCAGAGCCGCTCGAGGTCATCGTCGTGAAACACGACCGGCACGCCGTCAGACGCGTATTGCAGATCGCATTCGATCGCAAAGCCAGCATCAACGGCGTGCTGGAACGCCGAGAGCGTGTTTTCCCAGACCGTCTTGTTCATGTCGTGATAGCCGCGATGCGCAATCGGGCGTTCGGTCAGCCATGCAAAGTCCGACATCAGGCGATTTCCAGAATGGCGTCGATCTCGACCGAGGCATTGAGCGGCAGGCAGGCCATGCCGACGGCGGCGCGCGCATGCTTGCCGGCTTCGCCGAGCACGTTGACCAGAAGGTCGGACGCGCCGTTGATGACGAGATGCTGGCTGGTGAAGTCCTGTGCAGAAGCCACAAAACCGTTGATCTTGATCAGCCGCTTGACGCGGGAGAGGTCCCCGCCAAGCGCGGCAGAGGCCTGGGCGAGAATGTTGATGGCGCAGAGTTCGGCCGCGCGCTTCGCGGCATCGAGTTCGACATCCTTGCCGACGATGCCGGTGACCGCGACCTTGCCGCCTTCCATGGGAAGCTGGCCGGAAAGATAAAGCGTGTTGCCCGAAATCACGTAAGGCACATAGTTTGCCGCCGGGGCTGCTGCGACGGGGAGCGTGATCCCCAGGTCGTCGAGTCGCTTGGAAATTTCGTTGGTCATCACTCACTCCAAATCTTGACGGTCATCATTGCCGCAGCAATCCGTTTATCCTGTGTCCCGGCAATCACCATTGCCTGATTCCGACGCTCCGTCTTCATCATGAAGGTAATTTGACGCTCGCCTTTTTAAAGACCACTCTTTATAGCATCCAGGAAAATCATGCGGCTCTGGTCCGGAGGAATAGAATGTTTCGGCGACACCTTGCAAAGGCTTTTTGGGCAAAGGCTTTTTGCGCAAGTGCGGCGATCACGGCCCTTGGACCTTTGCCCGCGACGGCAGGCGCCGCCGACGGTCTTGCCGCCCATCGCGCCATCTACGATCTGGTCCTGAAACATTCCTCGGAAAATTCCGGGATCGACGATATGTATGGCCGCATGGTCTATGAATTCACGGGCTCGGCCTGCAAGGGTTTCAACGTCAAGTTTCGCTTTGTCACCGCTGTCGACATGGGTGGCGAGAAGCGCCTGACGGACCAGCAGACGACCACGTTCGAGGACCTGCCGAAAGGCCAGTTCCGCTTCGAAACCAAGTCCTATTCCGATGAGAAGCTGAGCCAGAATGTCCGCGGCGAAGCGCAACTCGGGAAATCCGGGCTCGAGGTTAGTCTGAACCAGCCCGACCGCCGCAAGCTCGAACTCGCCAAGAGCAGCTTTCCGACGGAGCAGATGATCGAGGTGATCGACAAGGCCCGCGCTGGCGTCCACTTTTTCGAAACCCGCGTCTTCGATGGTTCTGACACCGGCGACAAGTCGCTCTACACCACGACCATCGTCGGCGATCTGGTGAAGCCGGATACGGCAAAGCCGGATACGGATGGAGAGAACCCCGGTGTGCTTGCCAAGGAAGCTTATTGGCCGGTCACGGTCGCCTATTTTGACGACAAGACCGGCAAGGACCAGCTGCCGACCTATCGGGTGTCGTTCAAGCTTTATGAGAACGGAATCACGCGCGATCTCGTCATGGACTACGGCGACTTCGTTCTGTCTGGCAAACTTGCCGAACTTGACCTTCTCAAGAGCGACTCCAGCTGCAAATGATGTTCGCAGCCGTGAAAAATAGGCCTTTGTCCGCGGCGGGGCTTGTGTTTTCCGCGACTCCATTATAAAGGCCGCCCATTCCACACGTGGGGCTAGGGACTTTCCGGGAGAAATCCGGATGTTCCGCCGGTGGCGCTTGAAGCGTCGTTGTCCCACGGAGGTTCAACCGGAAAAGGACACGATAAGCATGGCATTGCCTGATTTTTCCATGCGTCAGCTTCTTGAAGCTGGCGTTCACTTCGGCCACCAGACCCACCGCTGGAACCCGAAGATGAAGCCGTATATCTTCGGCGACCGCAACAACGTTCACATCATCGACCTCGGCCAGACCGTTCCGATGCTGCACACGGCCCTCAAGGCTGTCAGCGACACGGTTGCCGGCGGTGGCCGCGTTCTCTTCGTTGGTACGAAGCGCCAGGCTTCCGAGATCATCGCTGACGCTGCCAAGCGTTCGGCCCAGTACTACGTCAACTCGCGCTGGCTCGGCGGCATGATGACGAACTGGAAGACGATCTCCAACTCGATCCAGCGTCTGCGCAAGCTCGACGAGATCCTGAACGGCGAAGCCCAGGGTTACTCGAAGAAGGAACGCCTGAACCTCGAGCGCGAACGCGAGAAGCTTGACAAGGCCCTCGGCGGTATCCGCGACATGGGCGGCACGCCGGACCTGATGTTCATCATCGACACCAACAAGGAAAAGATCGCCATCGACGAAGCAAAGCGTCTCGGCATCCCGGTTGTTGCGATCATCGACTCGAACTGCGATCCGGACCAGATCGACTACCCGATTCCGGGTAACGACGACGCTTCGCGCGCCATCGCTCTCTACTGCGACCTGATCGCTCGCGCTGCCATCGACGGCATCGCTCGCCAGCAGGGCGCTTCGGGCCGTGACCTCGGCGCTTCGGCTGAAGCTCCGATCGAGCCGGCTCTGGCAGAGGCAGAAGGCGAAGCCTGATAGGCCTATATTGACGGCGCGGGTTTGCCCGCGCCCGACAGGGGCTTTTGAAGTCCGGGGCCGCCAGCATCCCATGTCTGGCGGCTTTCGTTTTATCTCGGCCCGGTTCTTCATCACCCTGTAACAATTCGCGGGCGATTTAAGCCCAAAATGAAATGGTGCGCGATTCCGCACCGCTGGAAATAAAAGAGGCGAGACATGGAAATTACCGCTGCAATGGTCAAGGAACTGCGCGAAAAGAGCGGCGCAGGCATGATGGACTGCAAGAAGGCGCTTGCCGAAACGAACGGCGACATGGAAGCCGCGATCGACTGGCTTCGCGCCAAGGGCATTGCCAAGGCTGACAAGAAGTCTGGCCGCACGGCTGCCGAAGGCCTCATCGGAATCGCTTCCGCCGGCCACAAGGCTGTTGTCGTTGAAGTGAACTCCGAAACCGACTTCGTGGCCCGTAACGACGCCTTCCAGGACCTCGTCCGCGGCATCGCTCAGGTCGCTCTCTCCACCGACGGCACCGTTGAAGCCGTTGGCGAAGCCGTTTATCCGGCAACCGGCAAGTCGGTCACCGACTCGATCAAGGACGCAATCGCCACGATCGGCGAAAACATGGCGCTCCGCCGCTCCGCCGCTCTCGAAGTCGAGCATGGCGTTGTCGCGACCTACATCCACAACGCTGCCGGCGACGGCATCGGCAAGCTCGGCGTTCTCGTTGCCCTGAAGTCGGTCGGCGACAAGGCCGTCCTGACCTCGATCGGCCGCCAGGTTGCCATGCATATTGCTGCTACGAACCCGCTCGCGATCCGCGCCGAGGAAGTCGATCAGGCTGCAGCCGACCGCGAACGCGCGATCTTCATCGAACAGGCCCGCGCTTCCGGCAAGCCGGACTCGATCATCGAGAAGATGGTTGACGGCCGCATGCGCAAGTTCTTCGAAGAAGTCGCTCTTCTCTCGCAGGCTTTCGTCGTCAACCCCGACCTGACCGTCGGCGCTGCCGTCAAGGAAGCTGAAAAGGAAGCCGGCGCTGCCATCGAAGTTGTCGGCATGGCCCGCCTGCTGCTCGGCGAAGGCATCGAGAAGGAAGCCTCCGACTTCGCAGCTGAAGTGGCTGCAGTCGCCAAGGGCTGATCGAATTCCGTTAAGGAAAACTGAGGGGCATCGCGTGACAACGCGGTGCCCTTCGTGTATGCGGCGATAGGTTATGTCAATGCCGCGTCCTCGCCGCGCCGATGCCAGCCGATCGCGCTGCATCGACTAAAATCACGGAGCGTTCATGTCGTCCTCACCCCTCTACAAGCGCGTTCTTCTGAAGGCCTCGGGCGAAGCTCTGATGGGCGATCAGGGCTTCGGGATTGATGTGAACGTCGCCGACCGGATTGCCGCGGATATCGCGGATGCCCGCAAGATGGGTGTTGAAGTGGGCGTTGTCGTGGGCGGTGGCAATATCTTCCGTGGCGTTGCCGTAGCCTCCAAGGGCGGCGACCGGGTCACCGGCGACCACATGGGCATGCTCGGCACGGTGATCAACGCCTTGGCACTGGCAACTTCGCTGCGCAAGCTGGATATCGACACCGTCGTCCTCTCGGCGATTGCCATGCCGGAAATCTGCGAAAGCTTCTCGCAGCGCGCAGCACTTTATCATCTGTCGCTCGGCCGCGTGGTGATCTTTGCCGGCGGCACGGGCAATCCCTATTTCACCACCGACTCCGCCGCAGCCCTTCGCGCGGCCGAGATCGGCGCGCAGGCCCTTTTCAAGGGAACCCAGGTCGACGGTATCTATTCCGCCGATCCTAAAAAGGTTCCCGATGCAACTCGCTTCGACCGGTTGACCCATAAGGAAGTCCTCGATAGGGGACTGGCAGTCATGGACGTTGCGGCAGTTGCGCTGGCGCGGGAAAACGCCATACCGATCGTCGTTTTCTCGATCCACGAGCGCGGCGGCTTTCCGGCAATCTTGACCGGTGGCGGCCGTGGGACCATCGTAACGGACAACTGATAGACGTGAGGTTCGATTCCATGTCGACCTCGCGCAGCAAGAATATGGAGTGAAGACCATGGCAGGCGGTGCCGATCTCAACGATATCAAACGCAGGATGGAAGGCGCCGTGACGGCGTTCAAGAGCGATATCGCTTCGCTCCGGACCGGACGCGCCTCTGCAAATCTTCTGGATGCCGTGATGGTGGAAGCCTATGGTTCGCGCGTACCGCTGAACCAGGTCGCCAACGTCACCGTTCCCGAGCCGCGCATGCTGGGCGTTTCGATCTGGGACAAGCAAATGGTAGGCGCAGTCGATCGCGGCATTCGCGAATCCAACCTCGGCCTGAACCCGATTGTCGATGGCCAGAACCTGCGCATCCCGCTCCCGGAGCTCAACGAGGAGCGCCGCAAGTCGCTCGTCAAGCTCGCCCATGAATATGCCGAAAAGGGCAAGGTCGCTGTGCGTCACGTGCGCCGCGACGGCATGGACGCTTTGAAGAAGGCCGAGAAGGATGGGGATATCGGCCAGGATGAAAGCCGTGTTCAATCCGACAAGATCCAGAAGATGACCGACGACACGATCGTCGAGATCGACAAGGTTCTGGCCGAGAAGGAAAAGGAAATCATGCAGGTCTAAGGCTCGTCCTTGGATCTTTGGGGGCGCTCGAATTTGGACGGGGCGATGGATAACGCGGGGCAGGCAGGGGTTCCCAGGCATGTCGCCATCATCATGGATGGCAACGGCCGCTGGGCCAAGGCAAGAGGCATGCCTCGCGGTTTCGGTCACCGCAAGGGCGTCGAGGCCGTGCGCGAGGCGGTGAAGTCCGCCCGCCATTTCGGTATTTCCTATCTTACACTTTATGCCTTCTCTTCGGAGAACTGGCGCAGGCCGGCCGATGAAGTCAGCGACCTGATGGGGCTGCTCAAGCTTTTTATCAAGCGCGACCTGGCCGAGCTTCATGCCGCCGATGTGCGCATCCGCATCATCGGCGAGCGGGAGCGGCTTTCTGGCGATATTCTGCAACTGCTTCTGGAGGCGGAGGAGACGACGAAGTCCAACAAGGGCCTTGTTCTGGTGATTGCCTTCAATTATGGCGCCCGTGACGAGATTGCCCGCGCCTGCCGCCGTATCGCGCAGGACGTCGCGGCTGGAAGGATCGACCCGGAAGACATTTCTGCGGAAATGGTCAATGACCGGCTCGATACGGCCGGCATCCCCGATCCGGATCTGATCATCCGCACAAGCGGCGAGGAGCGTCTGTCAAACTTTCTGCTCTGGCAGGCGGCCTATAGCGAACTGGTCTTCGTGCCGGAGCTCTGGCCCGATTTCGACAGAAGCGTTTTCCGCAACGCGCTGGACATGTTCGCCGCCCGGAACCGCCGCTTCGGCGGGGTCGAAAGTGCGGAGAAAGCCGTCGGTTCGCCATGAGCGAGGAACTGCGGCTCAGAATCGTTTCCGCGATCGTCCTTGCCATCGTTGTCCTCGCCGCGACCTGGCTCGGGGGCATCTATTTCGCCGTTCTGGCGATCGTCATCGCCATTCTGGTTTATTACGAATGGACGCGTATCACAGACGCGCGCAGCCGCGACCCCGAAGCCTACTGGGTTGGGTGGGGCGCGATCGCCCTGATCGCCTTCGACGTTCTGGTCGAAGAGGGCACGGATGCCTGGAATGAATATCTCTGGGGGGCTGTGGCGCTGCTCTTCATCTATGCCCTGATCCGCGCAAAGAACCGCTGGAACCCGGCGGGCGTGGTCTATGCAGGACTGACCGGCGTGTCGCTTGCGGAAATCCGCGGTGACGATTTCACCGGCTTCATCGCCATGATCTTCATCTTCGCAGTTGTCTGGGGCACGGATATCGCCGCGTATTTTACCGGTCGCGCGATCGGCGGCAAGAAGCTGGCGCGGTCCATTTCTCCGGGCAAGACCTGGTCGGGAGCGATCGGCGGGGCTGTGGCCGCCGTCATCTGCGGCGCGCTCGTCGTGCTCTGCTACATGAAACAGGTTTCATTGTGGACGGTGGCTCTGGCCTTTCTTCTGTCTGTCTTCAGCCAGGTCGGCGACCTTTTCGAGTCCTTCATGAAGCGGCGCTACAAGGTGAAGGATTCCAGCCATCTGATTCCCGGCCATGGCGGCGTAATGGACCGGATCGATGGCCTCGTGTTCGCCTGTTCCGGCGCCTTCATCCTGAAAATGCTGTTGTCATCTTGGAATCACGGTGTCGGGACATTTATATTGGGCGCAGTTTCACAATGATGCACGAAGGCCGCGCGTTGGCGGGCATTTCGTTACGGAGGACTTCCGATGAACGCGCTTGAAACAGTGGCCGGATTTATGGGCGGCTACATTGTGCCCTTCATCCTCGTCCTATCGCTCCTCGTTTTCGTACATGAAATGGGTCATTACTTGGCGGGTCGCTGGTCGGGTATCCGTATTCTCGCCTTCTCGATCGGCTTCGGGCCCGAACTGCTGGGCTGGACCGACAGCCACGGAACCCGCTGGAAGATTTCGATTATCCCTCTGGGCGGCTATGTGCGCTTCTATGGCGACGACGACGCCTCCAGCCGGCCCGACTTCGAGGCGCTCGAAAAGCTGAGCGACGAAGAGCGCAGCAAAACCTTCAATGGTGCAAAACTTTGGAAACGTGCGATCACGGTCGCAGCCGGACCGATCGCAAACTTCCTCCTCGCCATCGCCATCTTCGCCGTGATCTTCTCGATCTACGGCAAGCCGGTCAGCGATCCGATCGTCTCGCAGGTCAAACCCGGCAGCGCGGCCGAGCAGGCCGGCTTTCAGGCGGGTGACCGCATCGTCTCCGTTGACGGCAGCCCGGTTGCGACCTTTTCCGATCTCCAGCGCTATGTGAGCATGCGCCCCGGTTTGCGCATCGACGCCAAGGTCGAGCGCCAGGGGAAGATGCTCGATCTGTTCGTCACGCCGGTCTCCACCGAGATCGACGATAATTTTGGCAACAAGATCCAGGTTGGCATTATCGGCATCATGAGCAATGCGCAGACCGGCAATTTCCGCGTCGAGCGTCTGAATCCGGTCCAGGCGGTGGGTGAGGGCGCCCTGCAAAGCTGGCATGTCGTAACCGGAACCTATGACTACATTTCCAACATGATCGCCGGCCGCATGAAGGCCGACCAGCTCGGTGGACCGATCCGGATCGCCCAGGCCTCGGGCGAAATGGCGTCGGTCGGAATTGGTGCTCTCCTTCAGCTTGCAGCGGTGCTTTCCGTTTCAATCGGACTTCTGAACCTGATGCCGGTGCCGGTGCTTGATGGCGGCCATCTTCTGTTCTATGCAATTGAGGCCGTGAGGGGACGGCCGGTGGGACCCGCAGCGCAGGAGATCGCGTTCCGTATCGGGCTTGCCATGGTCCTTTCCCTGATGGTGTTCGCCACGTGGAATGACATAGCTCGGCTTATCAGCTGATTTTGTTTTGGAAATCCTTTGTTTACCCTGTTTGAAACGAGGCGTGTCGATTGAGCCACGGTTTGAATTGAAGTAAACAGAATTTAACCTCCGGCCTTGCTTGTATGGGAAAAGCCGTTAAAACGGCAAGCATGACCGGAGTCGTTCTTTGGGCTGTCTACGGCCAAGGTAAAAAAGGTAAAGTTTGAAATGAAGGCTGGTTCAAGATTTTTGAACGCTGTATCGGCAGTTGCGTTGTCTGCCGGCGTTGCAGGTGCGGGCGTTGTCGTGTCGCTGCCCGATGATGCAGCAGCAGCGGTCATTCGCCGTGTCGAGGTTCGTGGGGCAAACCGCGTCGGTGCACAGACAGTCAAAGACAATTTGACGATCCAGCCTGGCAAGGATTTCAGTCCGTCCGATATCGATGCTTCCGTAAAGCGCCTTTATTCGACGGGGTTCTTCTCGGATGTGCGCATCAACGTGTCCGGTGGGACGCTTGTTGTGAACGTGAACGAGAACCAGCTGCTGAATGCCGTGGTGTTCAACGGCAACAAGAAGCTCAAGGATGAGAAGCTGGCTGCTGCTGTGCAATCTCGGCCGCTCGGTCCGTACAGCCAGACGATGATCGACTCCGACATTCAGGCGATCAAGAAGGCCTATGCTGCGATCGGCCGCTCTGATGTGACGGTTACGACGCAGACCTATAACGTTGGCAATGGCCGCGTGAACCTGGCCTTCGATATCAATGAAGGCGAGCGTACGAAGATCGCCCACATCAATTTCGTTGGCAATCGCGCCTTTGGTGATCAGCGCCTTCACAGCGTTCTCGCCACCAAGGAATCTGGCATCCTTTCCTTCATCACCCGTCAGGATATTTACGATCCGGCAAAGATGAAGGCTGACGAAGATGCTCTGCGTCAGTTCTACTACAACCATGGTTACGCCGACTTCCGAATCGTTTCCGACGACGTTCAGCTGAATGAGAAGACGAACGAATACACCATCACCATGACATTGGATGAGGGTGAGCAGTATAAGATCGGCAATGTAAACGTCCAGTCGACGGTTCCGGGCATCAATGGCGATGACCTGAAGTCGCTGGTCGTCAGCCGTCCGGGTGATCTCTACAAGGCCCGCGATATCGAAAAGTCGGTCTCTGCGATTTCTCGTCGCGTTTCGTCTGCCGGTTACCCCTTTGCGCGCGTCACTCCGCGCGGCAACCGTGATGTGGCCAACCACACGATCTCTGTGGATTATCTCGTTGACCAGGGCGAGCGCGCCTATGTCGAGCGCATCGAAATCCGCGGCAACACGATCACGCGCGATTACGTCATCCGTCGCGAGTTCGATCTGGCTGAAGGCGACGCCTTCAACCAGGAAGCCATTCTTGAGGCCAAGCGCCGTCTCGAAAAGCTCGGTTACTTCTCTTCGGTCAATATCTCGACCGCTCCTGGCAGCTCGCCGGACCGAGTCGTGATCATCGTTGACGTTCAGGATCAGCCGTCCGCCTCGTTCGGTATCGGTGCAGGTTATGTGACCGGCGGCGAGGGCTTCGTTCTCGAAGCCTCTATCGAAGACAAGAACTTCCTTGGCCGTGGCCAATACATCCGCGTGGCTGCCAGCGGTGGTCTGAAAACGCGTAACTATTCGTTGTCCTTCACCGAGCCCTATTTCCTCGGCTACCGCCTCGCTGCCGGTTTCGACGTCTACAAGACAACGGACTCGAGCCAGTCGAACTACACGTTCGACACCGAGGGCTTCAACCTTCGCATGTCGGCGCCGATCACGGATGAGCTGACTGCCTCCGCGACCTACGCTTTTGCGAAGATCAACTACAAGAGCAGCAATACGGCAGCGCTGTCTGCTCCCTATCAGAATGTTGTGGCCAACGGTCCGTGGTATCGTTCCTCGATTTCCACTGCGCTGTCCTACAACTCTCTGGACGATCAGAAGCAGCCGCATGAAGGCTTTATCGGAAATATCACACAGGAAATTGCAGGTCTTGGTGGTAACTCGCGTTACTACAAGCTGAGCGGTAAGGTTCGCTATTACCACACCCTGTCCGACGAAGCCGATATCATCGGTTCGTTGAGCCTGGGCGGTGGCGTGATGCGCTCTCTGAAGAGCAACGCGTATGTCTTCGACCAGTTCAAGATTGGCTCGAACGAAATTCGTGGCTTCTCGTCGACCGGTATCGGTCCGCGCATGTCCAATGGCGACGTTCTGGGTGGTCTGAACTACATGACGGCTTCGGCTGAAGCCACGTTCCCGTTGCCCGGTATTCCGGAAGATTACGGTCTGCGTGGTGCAGTCTTCGCCGATGCTGCGACGCTGTTCGGGAACTCTGTCGACCTCGGTGGTCAGACGGCTAACGGCATCAATCAGTCCTGGCGTGCGTCTGTCGGCGCCAGCTTGATCTGGGCTTCGCCGTTCGGTCCGTTGCGTGTTGATTACGCGATCCCGGTCAAGAAGCAGTCTTTCGACCAGATCGAAAGAATCAAGTTCGGCATCCAGACGAATTTCTGATAAAGCCTGTCCGGAACAAAAAATACGGTTATCCGTTCTGGGGCTTGGCCTATGGAAAGAGACATGTTTTTCCCGCGTCATGAAGGTGTGACGCTGGGAAAGCTTGCGGAGCGCATCGGCGCTTCGCTCACTAAATCAGAATATTCTGATGTACTGATCCGCTCGGTCGCGCCTGTTTATCGCGCGGTCGAGGGCGATCTGTGCTATATGCTGTCGCGTAGGAACAAGGCGGAACTTGAGACGTCGAAGGCCTCCGCCATCATTTGTGATGCGGCGCTTCTTTCCCTGATCCCCGAGCATATTCCGGCATTGGTCGCGAAGAACCCCCATGCTGCGTTTGCTCTTGCCGGGCAGATCCTCCACCCGTCAGCCGTTCGTCCGGAGACCATATCGGAAGGTGAGGGCGTTTCGCCTTTGGCTTCCGTTCATCCGACAGCTGTTCTGGAGGCCGGCGTTACGGTTGAGCCCTATGCAGTGATCGGGGCGCATGTCGCAATCGGTTCGGGAACACGCATTGGACCGGGCGCGATGATTGGTAACGGCGTCAAGATCGGGCGCGAATGCATGATTGCTGGTGGAACGAGCATATTGTGCGCGTTGATCGGCAATCATGTGATCATCCACAATGGCGCTCGGATCGGCCAGGACGGTTTCGGTTATGCACCGGGCCCATCCGGCATGATCAAGATCGTGCAGATCGGCCGCGTCATCATTCAGGATCACGTCGAAATCGGTGCCGAGACGACGATCGACCGCGGAACCATGGACGATACGGTCGTCGGCGAGGGTACCAAGATCGACAATCAGGTGCAGATCGGTCACAACGTTCGCATCGGTCGTCATTGCGCGCTCGTCAGCAAGGTGGGCGTCGCGGGCAGCGCGAAGATCGGCAATGGTGTGCAGATCGGCGGCGCGGCTGGCATCAACGGTCACATTACCATTGGTGACGGAGCGCAGATCGCCGCCATGAGCGGCGTGATGGGCGATGTGCCGCCGGGCGAAAAGGTCGCCGGGCAGCCGGCGCGCCCCATCAAGGAATTTTTCCGCGAGATCGCGGAGCGCGCGGCGCGGTCGGGCGGGCGAAAGACAAAAGGCGGAGAGAGCCTATGAGCGAAGACGTGAAGTCTCAACTGGCAACAGCGGAAATTCTCGAACTGATGGCGCTGCTGCCGCATCGCTATCCATTCCTTCTGGTGGACAAGATCATCGAGATCGATGGCGACGATTCTGCCATCGGTATCAAGAATGTCACGGCCAATGAACCGCAGTTCATGGGCCATTTTCCCGGCGAGCCGATCATGCCGGGCGTTCTCCTGATTGAAGGCATGGCGCAGACTGCTGGTGCGATTTGCGCCCGCAAGCAGGGCGGCGGGGCAAAGCTGGTCTATTTCATGACCATCGACAACGCGCGTTTCCGCAAGCCGGTTCGTCCAGGCGACCGCGTCGAATATCACGTGACCAAGCAGAAGCAGCGCGGCAATATCTGGAAGTTCCATTGTGACGCGAAGGTCGATGGGCAACTGGTGGCCGAAGCCGATATCGGCGCCATGCTGCATAACAAGGACTGAAAATGAGCAAGATCGCAAGCAGCGCCAGAATTCATCCGATGTCGGTCGTCGAGGATGGCGCCGAGATCGGTGAAGGCGTTGTTATCGGGGCATTTTGCTGCGTGGGACCGAAGGTCGTACTGGGCGCGAATGTCGAACTGGCGAGCCACGTCGTCGTCACCGGACGGACCACAGTTGGCGAAGGCACGAAGATCTTCCAGTCTGCCGTGATCGGTGGCGATTCCCAGAGTGCCAAGCATAGCGCTGTCGATACGACGCTGGAAATCGGCCGCAACTGCATCATCCGCGAAGGCGTGACCATGAACACCGGAACGGTTGAGCATGGCGGCCGCACGGTGGTCGGCGATAACTGTCTGTTCCTGACCTATTCCCACGTCGCACATGACTGCCGCGTTGGCAATCATGTCATCATGTCCAATAATGTCATGCTGGCCGGTCACGTGACTGTCGGCGACCATGCCATTATCGGTGGCGGTGCGGCCGTGCACCAGTTCACCCGGATCGGCCGCAACGCCTTTATCGGCGGCCTGTCGGCGGTGTCCTATGATGTCATCCCCTACGGTATCCTGAATGGCAATCCGGGTCTGCTCGAAGGGCTAAACGTTGTCGGCATGAGCCGGGCCGGCATCGACCGCAGCGTCATCCATCGCGTCCGTCATGCTTACAAGGCGATCTTCGAGGCGGAAGGTTCGGTGCGCGACAACGCCGCGGCGATCCGCAGCGAGTACGAAGACTGCCCGCAGGTGGTCGACATCCTGGATTTCATCGCTGCCGAGGCCGACCGCGCGCTGTCGACTCCATCGCGCCGCCGCAAGGGCTGAGGCGCTATGGTCGCCGGCCAGACAAATGCGTCCGGCAGGTTGGCGATCATCGCCGGCGGCGGCCTTCTTCCACATTATCTGGCTGCGGCCGCCAGGCGGAACGGCGAAAATCCGTTGATTATTCAGTTGCTGGAAGAAGCCGCTCCGGAATGGTCCGGATTCCAGGTCGAGCGCGTGTCCGTCGGGAACGTCGCCGGCCTTCGTCAGCTGTTCGCGCGTCATGCGATCTCGCGCGTCGTTCTCTCCGGCTCCGTCAGCCGCCGGCCCGATTGGCGGCAGATTCGCCCCACGCTCGGCTTTCTCTCCCGGCTGCCATTCGTGTTCAGGACACTGCGGCGGGGCGGCGACAACGCCGTTCTGGAAATGGTGATCGATCTTCTGGAGGCACTCGGCTGCCAGGTGGTCGGCGCGCATGAGATCGCGCCCGATCTCCTTGCTGCGCCCGGACCTGTCGGTACGCTGCTGCCGGATGCGGAAGCGAAGGAAGATATGCGCGTCGCCATCGACGCCGCCCTGCAACTGGGCCGACTCGATATCGGCCAAGGGGCGGTGGCCGTCGGGGGCAGGGTTGTCGCGCTCGAGGGGCCGGAGGGGACCGACGCGATGCTGGGGCGCGTCGCCGAATTGCGCGCCAGCGGCCGCATTTCACAAAGACGTAAGGGCGTGCTGGTCAAGCTTGCCAAACCGCAGCAGGATGAGCGCGCCGATTTGCCGGCGATTGGTCTTGCAACCTTGAGAAATGCCTCGCTGGCTGGCCTTTCCGGCGTTGTCGGCGAAGCTGGACGGTCGCTCATCCTGGATCGCCCCGATCTTGTGCGAATCGCCGACGAGACCGGCATGTTTGTCTTTGGCGTGGAAATTCCCCGCCTGGCGTCCGTGGAGGCGTGATGAGCAGACCTCTTAAACTGGCGGTGATCGCCGGTGAAGTCTCAGGTGACATTCTGGGCGCGGATCTCGTCGCGGCGCTTCGTCGCTCCGGTCGTGCCGTCGAACTTGTCGGCGTTGGCGGCGATCGGCTTCAGCGTGAGGGGCTTTCGTCGCTGTTCGACTTTTCCGAACTCTCGGTCATGGGCATTGCCGATGTGCTTGCAAAGCTGCCCTCACTTGTGAGCCGGATTCGCCAGACTGCCGCCGCAGTCATCGCCGCGCGTCCGGATGCCTTGTTGATCATCGACAGCCCCGACTTTACCCACCGCGTCGCCAGGCGCGTCCGAAAGGCGTTGCCCGCACTGCCGATCGTTCAGTATGTTTGTCCCAGCGTCTGGGCGTGGAAAGAGTATCGCGCCGAAGCTATGCTCGCTTATGTCGATCTGGTTCTGGCGGTCCTGCCTTTCGAACCTGCCGTCATGCGGCGCCTTGGGGGACCGAAAACGGTCTATGTCGGTCACCGGCTTGCAGCCGACGAAGATATTCTGAAGGTTCGGGCTGCACGGCAGGCGCGTGTCCCCGGAACGCCGCCGACCATTCTGCTCCTGCCGGGCTCGCGAAGCTCGGAAATCAAGCGACTTGCCGACGTAATGGGCGAGGCCGCAGCACAGATCGTGGCTCGTCATCCGGACGCGAAATTTCTGTTGCCGGCTGTCGGGCGCCAGCAAAACCTTATCCGGCAAAAGATCGCCGGCTGGAGCGTCACGCCAGAATGCGAAGTCGGTGAGTCGTTCAAGTGGCACGCGTTTTCGCGCGCAGATGCGGCCATTGCCGCGTCGGGCACGGTGATTCTCGAACTGGCCATGGCGGGTGTGCCGGCCGTTTCGATCTACCGGGTTGATCCGATCATCAAGCTGTTGATGAGCAGGATTCGCATCTGGAGCGCCGCGCTGCCCAATCTGATTGCCGATTATCCAGTCGTCCCGGAATACGTCAATGAACTCCTGCGCCCGGGCTCACTCGTCCGCTGGGTCGAGCGGCTGATGGCTGATACGCCGCAACGCGCTGCGATGCTTTCCGGCTACGCGGACGTCTGGTCCAGGATGAATGTCGAGAAGCCGTCCGGCGAGCTGGCGGCTGCCGCCGTTCTGGACCTTCTGGACCGCCAGTCCGCCCATTGACTGTGTGCCGCACGGCGGCTCCAGGATCAGGCCGTCAATCCTGGCCCCGTTGCACGATCATCTTTTCCATCAGGATGGCGCGCGATGTCCGACGCTCGCCGTTATACGTGCTTTCTTCGCCGGTCAGCTGAAAGCCCATTTTGTCCAGAAGCCGATCACGGGGTTACTCTCCACCACCGCTAGCCTGACCCTTCGTGCGTTAAGCGCATCGCGAGCGAAACATTCTGCCGTGAGCCATAAGGCCTTGCCCAAACCGCGTCCCTGCAGGGGTTCGCGAATCGCCAGAAGACCGACGAACACCGTGCCGGGCGCAGGATAGTCAGCAATCATGTCGACAAGTCCAACGATCCATTCGTCGTTTTTCGCAAGAAAGGCATGTTTCTTGTTGCGAGGATGGCCGGGCGGAATCGCGTTGAAAAAGGCATATGCTGCATCTCGCCTTTTCGCGACGCCGTCTGTATCCGCCGAATATCGGCGCAGTTCTTCAAAGACAGCATCGACATCATCCAGAGTGTCGGGATCGACGGGCAAGAGGGATATATCCGCCTTGTCCAAGGTATCTTTCTGAACTTTCATCGCGAGGCTCCCGTCGACTTCGGCGGACCAATGCTGAACACAAAAAAAGCCGGCACAATGGCCGGCTTCTGATGCTGTTGATCGAGGGCGCTTAGCGCTTCTCGACCTTTACATAGTCGCGCTTGGCTGCGCCCGTGTAGAGCTGGCGCGGACGGCCGATGCGCTGCTGCGGGTCTTCGATCATTTCGTTCCACTGCGCGACCCAGCCGACGGTGCGGGCGAGCGCGAAGAGAACGGTGAACATGGTCGTGGGGAAGCCGAGCGCACGCAGCGTGATGCCCGAATAGAAGTCCACGTTCGGGTAAAGCTTCTTCTCCACGAAGTAGGGGTCGTTGAGCGCGATCTTTTCGAGCTCGAGGGCAACCTTCATCAGCGGATCGTCGCCATGGCCGGTGGCTTCCAGCACTTCATACATCGTCTTTTGCATGATGCGGGCGCGCGGGTCGTAGTTCTTGTAGACGCGGTGACCGAAGCCCATCAGGCGGAACGGATCGTTCTTGTCCTTGGCCTTGGCGATATATTCCGGAATGCGGTCAACCGTCCCGATTTCCATCAGCATGTTGAGAGCCGCTTCATTGGCGCCGCCATGGGCCGGGCCCCAGAGGCAGGCAATGCCGGCCGCGATGCAGGCGAACGGGTTCGCACCCGACGAGCCGGCGAGACGAACGGTCGAGGTCGATGCGTTCTGCTCGTGATCCGCATGCAGGATGAAGATGCGATCCATGGCACGGGCCAGAACCGGGTTCACCTTGTATTCCTCACACGGCACTGCGAAGCACATGTGCAGGAAGTTGGCGGCGTAATCGAGATCGTTCTTCGGATAAACGAAGGGCTGGCCGATATGGTACTTATAGGCCATGGCGGCGATCGTCGGCATCTTGGCGATCATGCGCAGCGAAGCAACCATGCGCTGGTGCGGATCGGTGATGTCGGTCGAGTCGTGGTAGAAGGCCGACAGAGCGCCAACCGTGCCGACCATGACAGCCATCGGGTGGGCGTCGCGGCGATAGCCGGTGAAGAAGCGGCTCATCTGCTCGTGAACCATCGTGTGGCGCGTCACGCGCGTGTCGAAGTCCTTCTTCTGCGCAGCGGTCGGGAGTTCACCGTAAAGCAGCAGGTAGCAGGTTTCGAGGAAGTCGCCCTGCTCGGCCAGTTGCTCGATCGGATAGCCGCGATGCAGCAGAACGCCTTCGTCGCCATCGATATAGGTGATCTTGGATTCGCAGGATGCCGTCGAGGTGAAGCCGGGGTCATAGGTGAACATGCCGGTATTCTTGTAGAGAGCGCCGATGTCGACGACGTCTGGCCCGATCGTGCCCTTTCGGACCGTCATGTCCGCCTTCTTGTCGTCGAGTGAGAAAACCGCATTATCGGCCATGTTTGCCTCCGGGAGTTCGATGATAGCCACGGCGAATGCCGTGGGCACTGAATGAGACTATGGCGAATTTGCTATCCGATTTATGAAGCCCTGCCAAGCACTCCTTGGGGTGAATTGTGCACGCGCGAAATCAACTTTCGGAAGTTTTCTTGTTGGCCTGTCGCATTTTCAAAGAAGCGTTTTCCTTTCAATCGATTAAAAACAAGGCACTGAAAATTCGGCGCTTTTTTTCCTTTCTGAAACGGCACTTGCGTCCAGCTCGTTCAGGTTGCAAACTCTTGCGGTGACGGGGGTCTGGGGCGGCAGCGTGGAGGTGGATAACGACATTCTGGATCTGGATGATGCGCCGCAGCGACGGCGCACGGGTCAGGTTGCGCCGAAAGCTTTGAGCCCCGTCTGGTACCGCTCCTCGGGCCCGGAAAGCCAGTGGCGAAGGTGGCATCCGGGCCGCATCAGGTCGCGCTTGACCAGCGCCTTCATGACTGCTTTCGAAGAGGAGGTGGCCTATGGTCATCTCTTTCTTTTATATCCTGTTTTCATGATAATGGGGGCGGTGTGGTGGTTTTCGCAGCCATTGGAACCGCCCGTGATCCGGCTTTGCGCCTGGGCGGCGGTCCTGTTGCCGATGGCCTTTCTCACCCGCCACGCCGCGCCTCATATTCAGCTTCCGATACGGTTTGCCATCTTTGCACTGGCAGGTGCCATGGCAGCCTGGTTCCAGACGGCGCGGTCTGAAACGGTTGTGATAGACAGTCCGATCTCCACGATGATTACGGCGCGGGTTATCGATGTTGAAATGCGCGAGGCGGGCCGTTGGCGCTATACGGTCGAGATACTTCAAACCGAGAAGCCCCGACTCAAACGTCCGCCGAATGCGGCGCTTCTGGGTGTGCGCGGGCAGGGGGCAGCCTTCCCGCCCGGCACGGTGATCAAGGGGCTCGTCCGCCTGCAACCGCCCGCCGGGCCGGCGATGCCCGGATTGAACGACTTCGCCTTCAGCAGCTATTTCAACGGCATCGGCGCTATTGGCGGTTTCATGGGGGCTCCTCATGCGGTCGACGCTCAGCAACCGGAGCGTGGAACCTTCGACGCGCGGTTCGAGGATTGGCTTTCGGCTCTGCGCAGCGCGATCAACCAGAGAATATTGTCCGTCCTGCCCGGCGACATCGGCGCCTTTGCCAGCGCACTCGTGACCAACGACACCGCCGCCTTTTCCAAGGAGGCCCTGGAAGCGCTGCGCATCTCGGGCCTCGCCCATGTCTATTCCATTTCCGGTCTGCACATGGTGCTCGCCGCGGGGATTTCCTTCGTCGGCCTGCGCATGATCTTCAGCCTGTTTCCCGGATTTATACAGACCCGCCCGGCCAAGGTCTATGCTGCGCTGGGCGCGATTACGGCAAGCGGTCTTTACCTGCTGATATCTGGAATGCCGGTTCCCGCCGTGCGGTCCTTCATCATGCTGGCGGTGGGCATGGGAGGGGTGATCGCCGCACGAACCGTGTTAACGCTTCGAAGCGTTGCGCTCGCCACATTCGCCATCGTGATCGTGTCGCCCTCCAGTGCATTAGGTCCGAGTTTCCAGATGTCGTTTGCCGCTGCTGCCGCGCTCATCTCCGGCTATTCGCTCTGGCGGCTGCGGCCCGCAGAGTTCCGCCGATTCAGCGGAATTCCTTTTTACGCAACCGTGCTCCCCGCCATTCGCGCGGTCGGCGGCGTCATGCTCACGTCGGAAATCGCAGGCATCGCGACCGCGATCTTTTCCGTGACGCATTTCCAGCGTCTGACACTGCTGGGTACGCTCGGTAATGTCGCGGCCATGCCCTTCATCTCATTCATCGTCATGCCTGCCGGCTTTCTGGCCGTTCTCCTGATGCCCTTCGGTCTGGATTACTATCCTCTCATTGTCATGGGATGGGGCCTTGAGGGAACGATGGCCGTTGCACGTCTGGTCTCGTCGCTCGGCGGCGACATCGGAACAGGGCAGATGGCGTCCTGGGTTCTGCCTGCGGCAAGTCTAGCCTTCGTTCTGGCAATCCTGCCGCATAGCAGGCTGTTCAGGCTGATCGGCGCCGGTCTTTTCGTCAGTGTGCTGGTTCTGATCATCGCCTGCGGATCGGCACGGCGGCCCGACCTCGTCGTAGCAGAGACCGCCGATCTGGTTGGTATCCGGTCAGCGCATAGACTGGCCCCAAATTCGACCCGCCCTCCGACATTCATCATGGATCAATGGGTTCGGGCGCTGGTGGCGCAGGAAGTCGCGAAGCCGGAACAGGCCGCCAAGCTTGTTTTGGAGCGCGAAGGCCCACGAAAACCGCTGACCGAGGCCGACGAATGGACGGTGGAAGACGCCATGGAGGCGGCAGGCAAGGCCGTTGCACCGGGAAATTTTCGCTGCTCGGGCCGAGACTGGTGCATCGGCAAACTCGCCGACGGGCTTCTGGTCGCAACCTTCAGCGATTTCGCCTTTCAGGGACCGGCATGCCGCCAGGCCCAGATCGTCATTGCCGCCGCGTTCTTGCGCCAACCCACCTGCGAGAAAGGCGAGGCTCAGCTGTTTGACCGTAACGCGCTGCGGCGACGTGGCGCGCTGGCATTTTATCTGGAAAGGCCACCCGGCAAGTCACCCGATCTGTCCCGAGCCGACATCGCCACATCCTATCGCGTCGTCGGGGCCCTGGAGGGCCGGGACAGGCCATGGCTTCACCATCGCTATTACGACTGGAGAAGCAATTCCTACCACGCCCCCTTCCAGCCAGATCAATGATAGCGGCGGATCAAGCCGACCAGCTTTCCCTGTATCTTGACGCGATCGGGCCCAAAAATGCGCGTTTCATAGGCCGGGTTAGCAGCCTCCAGCGCAATGGAAGCACCCTTGCGACGAAACCGCTTCAGCGTCGCTTCCTCATCATCGATGAGAGCCACCACAATTTCGCCGGGGCTCGCATTGGATGTGTTGCGGATAATCACCGTGTCGCCGTCGAGAATCCCGGCGTCGATCATCGAGTCGCCTTTTACCTCCAGCGCATAATGCTCGCCATTGCCGAGCATCTGCGATGGCACGGCAATTTCATGCGTGTTGTTCTGGATCGCCGAAATCGGTACGCCGGCGGCGATACGTCCCATGACGGGTACCGTGACGCTCGCATCGTCATTGGCGGGCAACTGCACCTTCGGCGGTTCGGGCGCCTTGCCAAGGCTTCCTTCGATCACGCTTGGCGAAAAGCCGCGGCGTGGTTGCAGGCTGGCGGTATAGGCCTCTGGCAGCTTGATGACTTCCAGCGCCCGCGCCCGGTTCGGTAGTCTGCGAATGAAGCCGCGCTCTTCGAGCGCCGTGATCAACCGGTGAATGCCAGACTTGGATGCCAGATCCAACGCATCCTTCATCTCGTCGAAAGAAGGTGGAATTCCGGACTCCTTCATCCTCTCATGAATGAAAAGGAGCAGTTCCTGTTGTTTGCGAGTCAGCATGGGTGCACCCCGAGGGAATCAAATGAAACAAATCCAGAACAGACACTATATGTTCCAGTTGTGTTCCGCAAGGTGCTAAGCTTCGATTAAAAATGGTGATGTTGTGATGAAAAAAATGAGGCACGACTGACAGGCGCCCCAGGGCCGCAATTTGGACACCCGCCGTGTGTGCGCAGCTCGATGCGGTGAGGGCTGGACAAGGTAAGGCTTGGCGGATGGGGTGGGATTCGAACCCACGGTACGGTCTCCCGCACGCCGGTTTTCAAGACCGGTTCCTTAAACCACTCGGACACCCATCCTCCGATCGAACGGTCGGGCCATGAACTTCCGGTCAGTTGAGCCGGGTACACCTGCGCGAAACCGCTGCCGGTGGTTCGCGGCAGCACATACGATCTTGAGCGGCTTTTAACATTTTTGTCTCCCACGTCAACGTGTTCCGCCAATGGTCGGTTGCCGTCGCCAAATCTCTCGGCGTTCAGGGAAGAATGGCGAAGCATGATCCGCCATTCTCCATGGGGCAAGTGTCAGGCGCTCTTTTGGATCACGGTCGTGACGGGGTGCGGCGGTTGGGAATCCGGAATGCCGAACTCGACATTGCGTTTCTCGTAGCCGAAGCCCGCCAGCAGCGCCACGGCGGCCGCGACGGCGATTGCCACGCTGAACAATGCCAGGGCGTAATCGCCGTTCCAATGCGCGGCGAGTGTCGTCTGCAGGGTGGCATTGCCTGAGGCGAGCAGATTGCCGAGCTGGTAGGCAAAGCCGGGAAATGTGCCGCGAACCTCATCGGGTGACAATTCGTTCAGGTGAACCGGAATAACGCCCCAGGCGCCCTGGACGAAGAATTGCAGCACGAAAGCACCTGCCGCCAGAAGCACAGGTCCCGGCGCATAGACCCAGAACCATGCCGCAGGAATTGCAAGCAACGCTGCAATCACGATCGCCTTGCGCCGGCCGATGCGCTGCGAGAGGCTTCCGAAAAACAGGCCGCCGCAGATCGCGCCAATATTGTAGACGATGGCGATCGCTCCGGTGGTGTGGCTGTCATAGCCGCGCTGCGCCTCTAGGAAAGTCGGGTAGATGTCCTGGGTGCCGTGGCTGAAGAAGTTGAAGGCCGTCATGAGGATAACCGTCCAGATGAACAGCGGCACATTGTTTTTCAGAACCGTCATGAAGGGTTTCTGAACCTGTTGCTGACGCTTCAAAAACGCCGGCGATTCCTCGACATTGCGGCGGATATAAAGAACAAGCAGCGCGGGCAGGGCGCCGACGAAGAACATGCCGCGCCAGCCGATAATCGGATAGAGCAGAAAGAAGACGATGGAGGCAAGCAGGTATCCCGCCGGATAACCTGCCTGTAACAGGCCTGAAACAAGGCCGCGCGCCTGCGGCGGAACCGTTTCCATGGTCAATGAGGCACCGACGCCCCATTCGCCGCCCATTGCGACGCCGTAAAGCAGGCGCAGCACGATGAACATCGTCAGCCCCGTCGAAAAGCCGGAGAGCAATTCGAGCAGCGAATAAAGAAGAACATCGACCATGAGGGTGAGACGACGGCCGTAGCGGTCGGAGGCCAGCCCGAAGAGGAGCGCACCGATCGGCCGCATGGCGAGCGTGAGAAAGATAGCGATCGATACGGCAGGAATACTCGTATTGAATTCCTTCGCGATGTCCTTGATGACAAACACAAGGATGAAAAAATCGAAGGCATCGAGCGTCCAGCCTAGAAAGCTGGCAATCACTGTATTCCGCTGCGATGGTGTGAGAATACGAAGACTTTGCATGGGTGTCATGAGGAGCTCCTCCCACCGGCGGGGCCGAAAATCGGGAACCGTCGAATACGTTATTGTAAGGCCTCCTTATTACGGGCGGAAAGGTGATTTGTTCCGTGGCGCGGGTGAACTTTTTGTCGCAGCCCGCGCTTCTGTCGGTTGCCTTTGGCTGAGGTCGATCGAGAGCGCATTTTCAGCGCGGCATGCAGGAGTGTCGGGGATGCGCCGGAGCATGATGTGGCGGCCGGTGCGGCAATGTATGCCGGCGTGTTGGCGCTGTTGCCAACCACAAGGGCTCCCTTGGCCGCGCCGGGGTTCCGCTATGCTTCTCTCTGCAGCAGTATATCGCAAGCAAAGTAACGATTGGTTAACCATAACGCAAAAGATAGCGCCTCTGTTGCTCCTTTGCTTGGGCAATTGGCCCTTTTCCTGTCATGATTAAGGAACAGTTAGATTAAAAAGCGGCATAAGCCGGTGGCGCGGGACAGAGTGCGTCGTCGACTGACCCGCAAACGTTTTTGTACTGAGTAGCGTTGCAAGGGGACAATCAGGTATGGTGGATCGCCGCGTCAAAACGGGACTGCGTCTGCTTACGCTTTCTTTGGCCATGGGGTCGCTTGCAGCATGCGGGACGACGACCGCAACGAAATCCTCATCCAGGCACGGCAAGGAATATTTTGCTGAGTCGAAATATGGCGTGAAGGCCAGCCCGCGCGTTGTATTTCATGGTCCGGTCCCCAAGGGCGGCGGGCGCGACATGGTCGGCAAGCCCTATGTCGTGAAGGGGCAGGTCTATTACCCCAAGGAAGACCGCAACTATGACCGCGTCGGCTTTGCCTCCTGGTATGGCTCCGCGTTCCACGGTCGCTATACGGCGAACGGCGAAATCTATGACACCAGCGCCCTGACTGCGGCCCACCCGACATTTCCGCTGCCGAGTTATGCGCGTGTCACCAACATGACTAATGGCGCCTCGATCATCGTCCGCGTCAACGACCGCGGGCCCTACGAGCGCGGCCGCATCATCGACCTTTCCAGCAAGACGGCCGAAATGCTCGACATGAAGGGCCATGGCACGGCGAAGGTGCGCGTTCAGTATGTCGGCCGCGCGCGCATGGACGGACAGGATCAGGCCTTCCTCATGGCCTCCTATGTTCCGAAAGGTAGCCGCTTCATGCCGAGCCAGGTTGCCCCTGGCGTGATGGTCGCGTCCAACGATACGAGATTGCCTCCTGGTGCTCTTCCGCGCTCCATGACGTCGATCTCGCCTTCGGTTCCGATGCCCAGGGCGATGCCGGTGGTCGCGCCCGTCCAGAAGCGCGCACCGGCGCTGGCTCTCGGTGAGCCGATGGAAGCGCCGATCCCGTTCCAGGTCCAGTCTTCCGGCTTCGTTCTTCTGCCCGAGGTCGGTCCGGTGCCGCGCATCCGCCCCGGTTCGATGGAGCTTGCTTCCGGCCGGCAGCGGAGTCTTGCCTCCGGCTATGTCAATACCGAAGAACATACTGGCGCTAACGCACCTTTCCGGGCATTGGTCGCAGAGACGTATGAACTGAATGCGGACAAGATTCGCGCATCCTATATCGGCGATAACGGCGGCTGAGGCGGAGCGACTTCGGGCCGTCTTGCAGAAATGTAACGGGGCGGCAACGATGAAAAACCGGGCAAAGGCTGCGACCCTCCTGACGTTTGTCGTCGGGCTGTTGTGGTGCGGGCTCTGTGCTGCGCTCGCCGGCGAGCCTATTGCGACCAAGGCCAAGCAGGCCTTCATGATCGAGGCCGAGACCGGCACGATCCTTCTGAACAAGAAGGCGGATGAGCCTGTTCAGTCAGCTTCCCTAATGAAGCTGATGACGGCGGAATATGTCTTTCATCTTCTCAAAACCAATGAGTTGACGCTCGATAGGGAATTTCCGGTTTCGGAATATGCCTGGCGCACGGGCGGCGCGCTGTCGCGTACGTCCACCATGTTCGCGGCCCTGAAGTCGCGCATCCGCGTTGAGGATCTGCTCAAGGGAATGATCGTCCAGCAGGCCAACGATGCCTGCATCATTCTCGCCGAGGGCATTTCCGGCAGCGACGCCGCCTTCACGGAAAAGCTCAATGCGCGGGCAAAGGATATCGGTCTGAAAAAATCGAACTTCGCCAATTCCTCCGGTCTGCCGGATGAACGCAACCGCATGACGATGCGCGACCTGGTGATTCTGTCGCGCGACCTTCACGGTAATTATCCCGATTACTTCCCTTATTTTGCCATTCGCGATTTCGAGTGGAACAAGATCAAGCAGCGTAACAGGTTCCCGCTTTTTGCCAGCGTAGAAGGCAGCGATGGTTTCGCGACAGGCTATTCCGAAGAGGACGGCTACGGGATCGTTGCCACCGTCGAGCGCAACGGCGTACGGCTCTATCTGGCCATGAGCGGATTATCGAGCCCGAAAGAGCGCGAGGACGAGGCACGAAATGTGCTGGAATGGGGCCTGAGCGCCTTCGAGAAGCGGCAGATTTTTGCGGCCGGAGAGGTGATCGGCGACGTGCCCGTCTATGGCGGCGCTGATTCGCATGTGGCCGTTGCCGCAAAAACGCCGGTTTCGATCTTTCAAGACAAGAGACTGCCGGATCGCCTGACCGCGCGCATTGCCTATGACTGGCCTTTCAGGGCTCCGGTGGAAAAAGGCGCGAAGGTCGGCGCGCTCAGGCTGTACAATGGCGAGGAAGTGCTTCAGGAAGTGCCTGTGTATGCGCAGAACGACGTGCGCGGCGGATCGCTCACGGCACGTGCTCTTGACGCGGTGTGGGAGCTCCTGTTCTTCTGGCTCTGATGATTGCATGGCGGGCGATGAAAGTCCGATCGGGAAAAGGCTTTGGCGGCAAACAACGGATTGTTCGTGACATTTGAAGGCGGCGAGGGCGCCGGTAAGTCGACGCAGATTCGGCTGCTGGCGGAGCGTTTGCGCAGTGCCGGTTACGATGTGATCATGACCCGTGAACCGGGCGGCTCGCCAGGCGCCGAAGCCGTGCGCCATGTCATTCTTTCCGGTGCGGCAGAGGAATTCGGTGTGCGCATGGAGGCGATCCTGTTTGCCGCCGCCCGCAACGATCATGTCGAAGAGCTGATCAAACCGGCGCTCGCCGCAGGCTCGGTCGTACTCTGCGACCGCTTCATGGATTCGTCGCGCGTCTATCAGGGCGTCACCGGCAATCTGCCGCATGATTTCGTCGCCAATCTCGAGCGTGTTGCAATCGATGGCACCATTCCCGATTGTACGATCATCTTCGATCTTCCTGCCGAAGTCGGTCTTGCGCGGGCACGCAAGCGTCTCGATGCGATGGATGCAGACGCATCGCCTGACCGTTTCGAAAAGGAAGAACTCGAGACGCACAAGACGCGGCGTGAAGCATTTCTGGACATCGCGGCGGCCGAGCCTTTCCGCTGCCGCGTGGTCGATGCCTCCGGCCACGTGGAGGCGATCGCGGAAGCGGTTTACAGCATCGTGGAACCCATGCTGCCCATTCGGACCCGCGCCACCAGCAGCCGGGCGAGTGCTGCCCGATGAGCCATGCCGAAGACGGCATTCTGGACGGCGCACGCCCTCCGGCGGAGAGCCTGTCTCTCTTCGGTCATGATGCGGCGCTGGGCTTCCTTGGCCGCGCCTACAAGTCGGGAAAGAGCCACCATGCCATCCTGATCGAGGGACCTGAAGGGATCGGCAAGGCGACGCTCGCCTTTCGGTTTGCCAATCATGTACTGGCCTACCCGGACCCACAGTCCGCGCCTGAAGCGGTTTCGCCACCCGATCCGGCCTCTGTCCATTTTCGTCAGGTCGCGTCGGGCGCGTCGCATAACTTGATCCATCTGACCCGGCCCTTTGATGAAAAGGCCGGCCGGTTCAAGAGCGCGATCACCATCGATGAAGTGCGGCGGGCAGGGCGATTCTTTGCGCAGACATCGGGGTCGGACAATTGGCGGATCGTCATTGTCGATACGGCCGACGACCTCAACCGAAACGCCGCCAACGCCATCCTGAAGATGCTTGAGGAACCGCCCAGGCGCGCCATGTTTCTGGTGCTGTCACACGCGCCGGGCAAGCTCCTGCCGACGATCCGTTCGCGCTGCCTGCCGCTGCCTCTGCGGCCGCTTTCCGACCCCGATCTGGAACGCGCGCTGAAGGGGCTCGGCTTCGAGATCAATCCGCAAAGCCGCGACGCCCTGTTTACTCAGGCTGGCGGCAGTGTGTCCGAAGCGCTGAAGCTGGTGAATTACGGTGGGCTGGATATCCTCAATGCCTTCGAAAAGGTGCTTTCCCAGGCGCCGGGCGGCCAGCAGAGGCAGGACCTGATCAAGCTCGCCGACGCGCTATCAGCAAAAGGCGGCGAGACGATCTTTACATTCTTTACCGACAATCTGATCCGGCGTATCGAGAGTGATGCCCGCTCGGCGGCGTTGAACGGCGACATTGCCGGTGCCGCGCGCCTATCGGAGCTGTCTTCCGCGCTGAAGGAGCGGATCAATACATCCGTGGCCTACAATCTGGATCGCAAGCAGATCGTGATGAACGCGGTCGAATCCTATCTCTTCGGCTGATTCAGAAGAGCATCTTGAGGCCGGCGGCAGCCAGTACGGCCGCAAGTACCGGGCGCAGGTACTGATCGGGCAGGCGGGGCGCCAGAACGCTACCGCCGATAACGCCGGGGATAGAGCCCAGCAGTAGCGCTGCCAGCATCAATGGTTTGACCTCGCCAAGATACCAGTAGCCCGCACCGGCAATCAGCGTTAGCGGTACGGCATGGACGATGTCAGATCCGACCAGATCGCTAAGTTTTAGGTACGGATAGAGGATCAGCAGGATCGTGACGCCCATGGCGCCTGCGCCCACCGACGAGGCCGTGACCAGGACACCCAGCGTAAATCCGAGGATGGTCGTGGCGATGGCGCGCTGCCGTTCGGTCAGCGGCACGCGCTCACGCTGGATATTGAGCGATAGACGCACGATCAGGGGCCGCAAGGCGAGCACCACCGCAACGAGGACCAGAACAACACCCAGGATCAGCGTCAGCAGTTTTGTCTGGGCGCCGTGATCGACGCCTGAGATGAAGTAGAGCGTCAGCGCGGCGGCGGGAACGCTGCCGACGGCCAGGTTCCGGACGATCTTCCAGTCGATCGTCCCTTTCCAGCCATGAATACCGGTTCCCACGATCTTCGTTGCGGCTGCAAAGAGGAGGTCCGTTCCGACCGCCGAGGCCGGATGCACGCCAAAGACCAGAACCAGGATCGGCGTCATCAGCGAACCGCCGCCCACGCCCGTGAGGCCGATCAGAAAGCCGACGACAAGGCCGGAGAGCGAATAGAGAAGATCGAAACTGTCGGTCGGGCCCAGCGGCTCACCCTCCGGAGACGTTGCCGGCGGGGAGCCGGCCTCTGCATTTATGCGGCACTGGATAGCGCCAGCGGGTCAGGCATGTCAACGTATGGTATGCCCACCTCAAAACGGTGGTTTCGTTTGAGCGGAAACTGGTTTAGAAGCCAAGCCAACGTTTCAATGCAGATATCAAGACATGACCGAACAAGAGCGCTTCTATATCACGACCCCGATCTTCTATCCCAACGGCGCACCGCATATCGGGCACGCCTATACGGCGATTGCGACCGACGTGATGGCACGCTTCCAGCGCCTGGAGGGCCGCGAGGTTCGTTTCCTCTCCGGCACGGACGAACATGGCCAGAAGATGCAGCAGACGGCGGAGAAAGAGGGCATCACCCCGCTCGCGCTCGCCGACCGCAACTCGGCCGTCTTCCGCGACCTCCTGAAGCGCCTGAACTGCTCGAACGACGACTTTATCCGCACGACCGAAGAGCGTCACCGCATTGCCGTGCAGGCACTGTGGAAAAAGATGGAAGAGCGAGGCGACATCTACCTCGCCACCTATGGCGGCTGGTATTCCGTGCGCCAGGAAGCCTATTTCGACGAGAGCGAAACGACCGTTGGCACCGATGGCGTCCGCCGCGAACCGCTCGGTTCGCCGGTCGAATGGGTGGAAGAGGAAAGCTATTTCTTCAAGCTCTCCGCCTACGGCGACAAGCTCCTGGCCTATTACGAGGCGCATCCGGAATTCATCGGCCCGTCCGAGCGCCGCAACGAGGTCATCTCCTTCGTCAAGTCCGGCCTCAAGGACCTCTCGATCTCGCGCACGACCTTCAACTGGGGCATCCCGGTTCCCGGCAATCCGGCCCATGTCATGTATGTCTGGGTCGATGCGCTGACCAACTACATCACAGCGGCCGGCTACCCGGACGAAAACGCTCCGCTCTGGAAGTTCTGGCCTGCGATCCACATCATCGGCAAGGACATCATCCGTTTCCACGCCGTCTACTGGCCCGCCTTCCTGATGTCGGCCGGTGTCGATCTGCCGAAGCGCGTCTACGCCCACGGCTTCCTTCTCAACAAGGGAGAGAAGATGTCGAAGTCGGTCGGCAATGTCGTCGATCCGTTCAACCTGATCGACCATTTCGGCCTCGACCAGATCCGCTATTTCTTCATGCGTGAAGTCTCCTTCGGGCAGGACGGCAGCTATAGCGACGACGCAATTGCCACCCGCATCAACTCCGACCTCGCCAACGGCATCGGCAACCTTGCCAGCCGCTCGCTGTCGATGATCTTCAAGAACTGCGATGGCAAGATCCCGGAATGCGGCCCGCTGACGGACGAAGACAAGGCGATGCTCGCGCATATCGACGGCGTGATCGACGTGGCGCGCACCGAGATGGGCAATTTCGCCATCCACAAGGCTGTCACCGCGATCATCGCCGCCGTTGCCGAGGGCGACCGCTACTTTGCCGGCCAGGAGCCCTGGGCGTTGAAGAAGACCGATCCGAAGCGCATGGAAACCGTGCTTTACGTCACCGCCGAAACCGTGCGCCAGATCGCGATCCTTCTGCAGCCCTTCATGCCGACTTCGTCGGCGAAGCTGCTTGATCTCGTCGCCGTGCCTGCCGATAAGCGCGGCTTCGATGCCCTGGGCAGTGCCGGCCGCCTCGTTTCCGGCACGGCAATAGACCAGCCGACACCCGTCTTCCCGCGTTATGTCGCGCCGGACGCCACGGCCTGAACGGAGAACTTGCGCGGATGCTGATCGACACCCATTGCCATCTCGATTTCGCCGACTTCGCCGATGAGCGCGACGCGCTGGTCGCGCGGGCTGGCGAAGCCGGCGTCAAGCAGATGGTGACGATCTCCACACGGATCGGCAAGTTTGATCAGGTGAAGGCCATTGCCGAAACCTATGCGAATGTCTTTTGCTCGGCCGGCACACACCCGAACAATGCCGCCGACGAACCGGATCTGCCGATGGAGGCTTATCTCGAGGCGGCGCGTTACGAGAAATGCGTCGCCATCGGCGAAGCCGGGCTTGACTATCACTACGACTATGCCACGCCCGAGGTTCAGAAGGCGGTTTTCCGTCGGCAGATCGGAGTCGCACGCCAGACCGGCCTGCCGCTTGTCATCCACGCCCGCAGCGCCGACGAAGACATGGCGGCGATCCTGCGGGAGGAGATGGAGAAGGGGACCTTCTCCTTCATTCTCCATTGTTTCTCTTCGGGCCCCGAGCTTGCCCGCGTCGGCGTCGATCTTGGCGGCTACATCTCATTCTCTGGCATCCTGACCTTCCCGAAGTCGCAGGATCTGCGCGACATCGCAGCGACCGTTCCGCACGACCGGCTTCTGGTCGAGACGGATGCGCCCTATCTTGCGCCCAAGCCGTTTCGCGGCAAGCGCAACGAGCCCGCTTACGTGGCCCATACTGCAGCTGTTCTGGCCGAAACGATCGGCCTCAGCATTGAGGAAGCCGCGCGGCTGACGACGGAAAATGCCTTTCGCTGCTTTTCCCGGATGACGAGGATCTGACGGCGTGGCGGTCGTGCGACGGTTCACCATTCTTGGCTGCGCCTCTTCGCCCGGCGTCCCGCGCATCAATGGCGACTGGGGTGCCTGCGATCCACTCAATCCGAAGAACCGCCGGACCCGTGCGGCGCTTCTCGTCGAGCAGATCGGCGATGACGGCGGCAAGACCACCGTCGTTATCGACACCGGCCCGGATTTTCGCGCCCAGATGGTGGCTGCCGGTGTTGCGCGTATCGACGCCGTCATCTACACGCACGCTCACGCCGATCATCTGCATGGCATTGACGACGTGCGCGGATATTTCCATGCGCAGCGGCAGCGCATTCCCATCCACGCGGACGCGGCCACAATGGAGCGCATTCGCACCGGCTTTGGCTATTGCGTCGAGACACCGGCCGGCAGTAATTATCCGCCGATTATCGAACCCTTTCTGATCGAAACGCCCGATAGTCCCGTCACCATCACGGGTGCCGGCGGGCCCATCACCTTTCTGCCCGTGCTTCAGGTGCATGGCGATATCATGTCGCTCGGCTTCCGCGTGGGGGACTTCGCCTATTGCAGCGACGTCAGCGATTTTCCTGAGGCCTCTTGTCACAAGCTCAAGGGACTCGATGCGCTGGTGATCGATTGCCTGCAATACAGGTTCCATCCAAGCCATCTGTCGATGGAACAGGCGCTTTCCTGGATCGAGCGCTTTGCGCCGCGCCGCGCGATCCTCACCCATATGCACATCCCGCTCGATTACGCGACCGTGATGGCGGAAACACCGCCGCATGTGGAGCCCGCCTATGACGGGCTCCAGGTGGAGTATGATGTGACCGAAAGCCTTAACGGGTGAAATAGGGCGCGAGATTTTTCCGGACGCGATCCAGAACGGGGGCTTCGACCGTCGAAGGATCGAAGGCCTTGCCGGTGATCGCCTCGAACGCCTTCATATAAACTGCAGATGTCTCGCGGATCAGTTCGGCCGGAATTTCCGGGATATCGTCCTTGTAAGGATCGCAGCGTTCATTGACCCAGGCGCGGACGAAATCCTTGTCGAAGCTTTCCGGCCGCTCGCCCGCTTCGAATCGGGCCGGGTAGCTTTCGGCGATCCAGTAGCGGCTCGAATCCGGCGTATGGATTTCATCGGCCAGAATGATCTTGCCGTTCTCGTCGGTGCCGAATTCATATTTCGTGTCAACGAGGATAAGCCCTCGCTCCGCCGCCATCTGCTGGCCGCGCGCGAAAAGCTTCAGCGCATAGTCCTTCAGCGTCGCCCACTGCTCGGCGGTCAAAAGACCGCGGCTGACGATCTCGTCCGGTGTCAGAGGCTCGTCATGGCCGCCGTCGAAAGCCTTGCTGGTCGGCGTGATGATGGCCTCCGGAAGCTTCTGGTTCGGCTTCAGCCCGTCGGGGAGCGTGATGCCATACATCGCGCGCTGGCCCATCTTGTAGAGCGTGAGGATCGAGGTGCTGGTGGTGCCGGCCAGATAGCCGCGCACGACGATTTCGACCGGCAGGATGTCAAGGCGCTTGCCGATGACGACATTCGGATCGGGGTAGTCGATGACATGGTTCGGGCAGATGTCGCCGGTCTTGTCGAACCAGTAACGCGCGATCTGCGTCAGGATCTGCCCCTTGTAGGGTATGCAGGTGAGGATACGGTCAAAGGCGCTCAGTCGGTCCGTCGCGATGATCACGCGGCGATCGCCGGGCAGATCGTAGTTTTCACGCACCTTACCCTTGTAGTGGTTCGGCAGTTCGGGGATCGTGGCGTCGGCAAGGACGGGCATATCGGCCATGGGACTAGCTTCCGGGTTTCGCCGGTTGCCCGGCAGCGCTTGAAATGCGGTTCTCGCCAACGCTCTAACGGTCCGAAGGCATCAGTTCAAGCATTGCCTCCGGAACACGCACAATCATCCGCACTGGGCATCCGTGCCGCGCATCCGCTCCGGCGCTTTCGCCATGCGTATCTCAACCAACCCGCTTCTGCATCTCCATGGCTCCGAAGGGCGCGTTCACCTTTCCGCCAGTAATGAAATAGGCGAACACATCGCGCGGCGCAGGTGAGGGTGCACCGTCAGGCGCAAGCTCCGGCAGATCCCCGGGCAGGCGACCGGACGCGTAGGATTTCAGCCGATCCGCCCATGATGCGAAGGCGTCGTCCGGGTAGCAATGCGGGTTCTCGTCCTCGCCCTTCTGCAGGCGCAGATAGACGAAATCGCCTGTAATGTCGGCGATCATCGGATACTCCGCATGATCGGCGACCACGCAGGCGGTCTTATGCTTCCTCAAGAGATCCACAAATTCCGGCACAACGAAAGACGGATGCCGAACTTCGACAACATGCTTCAGTCGGATACCGTCCTGCTCTTTCGGAAGCAGCGACAGAAACGCGCCGAAATCGTCCGAATCGAATTGCTTCGTCGGCATGAACTGCCAGAGAATGGGCCCCAGTTTTGGTCCCAGCTCCGTGATCCCTGAGGACACAAACTTCATGACCGACTCGCCACCCTCGGCAAGCACACGTCGGTTCGTGCAGAACCGGCTCGCCTTCAGCGAGAAGACGAAATCTTCTGGTGCTTCAGCCGCCCATTTCGCGAAGGTCGCGGGCTTCTGGCTGGAATAATAGGTGCCGTTGACCTCGATGGCGCGGAGCTTGCTGCTGGCGTAGGAGAGCTCATCCTTCGCCTTCAGCTTCTCCGGATAGAAATGGTTCTTCCAGGGATCGAAGGTCCAGCCGCCAATGCCCGTGCGGATCGTTCCGGTCTCAGCCATTGGCTTTGCTCTTCTTATTCAGCAGCCTGATTGCGCCGAACCGGCCGGCGCGCCAGCAGTTCCTTGAGGAAATGCCCGGTATGAGAGGCCTCGACCTTCACGATATCCTCCGGCGTGCCTTCCGCCACGATCCGTCCGCCGCCATCGCCGCCTTCCGGACCGAAATCGAGAATCCAGTCGGCCGTCTTGATGACTTCGAGATTGTGCTCGATGACGATGACCGAATTGCCTTGGTTGACCAGTTCGTGCAGCATTTCCAGAAGCTTGGCGACATCGTGGAAATGCAGGCCGGTGGTCGGCTCATCGAGAATGTAGAGCGTACGCCCGGTCGAACGCTTCGACAGTTCCTTGGCCAGCTTCACGCGCTGCGCCTCGCCGCCCGAGAGCGTGTTCGCCTGCTGGCCGACCTTGATATAGCCGAGGCCGACATCGAACAGCGCCTGCAATTTGTCGCGCACGGATGGCACCGCATCGAAGAACTCGACGCCTTCCTCGACCGTCATGTCGAGCACGTCGGCGATCGACTTGCCCTTGAAATGCACATCCAGTGTCTCGCGATTGTAGCGCTTGCCATGGCAGACGTCGCAGGTGACGTAGACATCGGGCAGGAAATGCATTTCGATCTTGATCACGCCATCGCCCTGGCAGGCCTCGCAGCGGCCGCCCTTGACGTTGAACGAGAAGCGGCCCGGCTGATAGCCGCGTGCCTTCGCTTCAGGAAGGCCGGCGAACCAGTCGCGGATCGGCGTGAAGGCGCCGGTATAGGTCGCCGGGTTCGAACGCGGCGTGCGGCCGATCGGCGACTGGTCGATATCGATCACCTTGTCGATATGTTCGAAGCCGTCGATGCGGTCATGTTCTGCGGGATGTTCGCGCGCACCCATGATGCGCCGCGCTGCCGCCTTGTAGAGCGTTTCGATCAGAAAGGTCGATTTGCCGCCGCCCGACACACCCGACACAGCCGTGAACACGCCGAGCGGGATCGACGCCGTGATGTCCTTCAGATTGTTGCCGCGGGCACCATGAACCTTGATTTCCTTGCCCTTCTTCGGCTTGCGCCGGGTTTCGGGTACGGCAACGCCCAGTTCGCCGGTCAGATACTTGCCTGTCAGCGATTTGGGGCTCGCCATGATTTCGGCAGGCGTGCCTTGAGCGATGACCTGACCGCCATGGATGCCGGCCGCTGGCCCGATATCCACGACATAGTCGGCCGTCAGGATCGCATCCTCATCATGCTCGACCACGATCACCGTATTCCCGATGTCACGCAGATGCTTCAGCGTGTCGAGAAGGCGCGCATTGTCGCGCTGGTGCAGGCCGATAGACGGTTCGTCCAGCACGTAAAGGACGCCCGTCAGCCCGGAGCCGATCTGCGAGGCAAGCCGGATACGCTGGCTTTCACCACCCGACAGCGTGCCGGAATTGCGCGACATGCTGAGATATTCGAGGCCCACGTCGTTGAGGAAGCGCAGACGCTCGCGGATTTCCTTCAGGATACGCACCGCAATCTCGTTCTGCTTGGCTGTCAGCAGAGAAGGCAGGTCCTCGAACCAGTTGCGCGCATTGCGGATCGACATCTGCGTGACTTCGCCGATGTGCAGCCCGCCGATCTTCACCGCAAGTGCTTCAGGCTTCAGGCGGAAGCCGTTGCAGGCCGGGCAGGGGCTGTCGGCCATGAAACGCTCGATCTCCTCGCGTGCCCAGGCGCTGTCGGTTTCCTTCCAGCGGCGCTCCAGATTGGTCACCACGCCTTCGAATGTTTTTTCGGTCGTGTAGGCGCGCGAGCCATCCTTGTACTCGAACTTGATCTTCTCCTTCGTGCCGAAGAGGATCGCCTTTTGCGCCTCCTCCGGCAGATCAGACCATTTCTGTCCGAGCTTGAAACCGTAATGCTTTCCAAGCGCTTCCAGCGTCTGTCCGTAATAGGGCGACGAGGACTTGGCCCAGGGCGCGATCGCGCCGTCGCGGAGCGTCCTGTGCGGCTCCGGCACGATCAGCTGGGCATCGATCTTCTGCTGGAAACCCAGACCGTCGCAGGTCGGGCAGGCGCCGAAGGGATTGTTGAACGAGAACAGCCGCGGCTCGATTTCCGGAATGGTGAAGCCGGAGACAGGGCATGCGAATTTCTCTGAAAAAAGAACGCGTTCGTGCGTTTCGTTGAGAGACTTGTTGGCCGAACCGCCGGCGGATGTTTCTTCAGGAGGGAGCGGCTTGTCGGCGAATTCCGCAATCGCCAGACCATCAGCGAGCTTGAGGCATGTCTCCAGACTGTCTGCCAGGCGCGACGCCATGTCGGCGCGCACAACCGCGCGGTCGACCACGACATCGATATCATGCTTGTATTTCTTGTCGAGCGCGGGTGCGTCTGCGATCTCGTAGAACTGCCCGTCAATCTTGACGCGCTGAAAGCCCTTTTTCATGAGCTCCGCCAGTTCCTTCTTGTACTCACCCTTGCGCCCGCGCACCATTGGCGCGAGAATGTAGAGGCGTGTGCCTTCCGGAAATGTGAGAATCCGATCGACCATCTGGCTCACCGTCTGGCTCTCGATCGGCAGGCCTGTGGCAGGCGAATAGGGCACACCGGCGCGCGCGAAGAGCAGGCGCATATAGTCGTAGATTTCGGTGACCGTCCCGACCGTCGAGCGCGGATTGCGCGACGTCGTCTTCTGTTCGATCGAAATGGCTGGCGAGAGACCGTCGATCTGGTCGACATCCGGTTTTTGCATCATTTCGAGGAACTGGCGTGCATAAGCCGAGAGGCTCTCCACATAGCGCCTCTGGCCTTCCGCATAGATCGTGTCGAAGGCAAGCGACGATTTGCCGGAGCCCGAAAGACCGGTCATCACGATCAGCTTGTTGCGCGGCAGATCGAGGTCCACCCCCTTCAGATTGTGCTCGCGCGCGCCGCGAATGGAAATCGTCTTCAATTCACTCATGGGATCCACCGGCTAGAAGGGGAGATGATGCCTTATGCCGAATTTACGGCCGGCCTGTCGAGGCGGATCGGCGCTTCCCGCGACCTTGCCCCAATTCATTTCCCGAATCTGTTGACAATCCATAACAAGTTCAATAGAACAAATAAAGAACATTCTTCGGGAGGCACGATTTATTCGACAGCATTGAATGAGGGCAGGACCCTGCCAGTTCATGGCAGCATGTGCGGGCTGACGGGAAATGAGCTGTGGATTGGCTTTGCGGGCGTGGGCAAAGCCGCTCTGCAGGGTTTAAGGTGGCGGAACTTTCGGGCACATGGCCCGGCAACGATCTTCAGAACAGGGTTTGGTAGTATGGCTGGCAGCGTGAACAAGGTTATTCTCATCGGCAACGTCGGAGCCGATCCCGAAATCCGCCGCACGCAGGACGGCCGTCCGATCGCCAACCTGCGTATTGCCACGTCCGAACAGTGGCGCGACCGCAATTCCGGCGAGCGCAAGGAAAAGACCGAATGGCACAGCGTCGTTGTGTTCAACGAAGGCCTTTGCAAGGTCGTGGAGCAGTACGTCAAGAAGGGTGCCAAGCTCTATATCGAAGGCGCGCTGCAGACCCGCAAGTGGCAGGACCAGAACGGCAATGACCGCTACTCGACGGAAGTGGTGCTGCAGGGCTTCAACTCGACGTTGACGATGCTCGATGGGCGTGGTGAAGGCGGCGGTCGCAGCCAGGGCGGCGATTTTGGCGGTGATTATGGTGGCGGCAACGATTACGGTTCGTCGGCACCCGCGCCGCGCAGCGGTGGCGGCGGACGCGGCTCGTCACAGCCGGCCGGCAATTTCTCGCGTGATATGGATGATGATATCCCGTTCTGATGATCTGCGCTGATCGGCTGGTTTCAGAGAGAAATTCAGGAGTGGCCTGCCATGGCACAGCGTATTTCCAATGTCGCGCTCATTGTGCGCGATTACGACGAGGCGATCGCCTTCTACTGTGGTGTCCTCGGCTTCGAGTTGCAGGAGGACACCTACCAGCCGGAACAGGACAAGCGCTGGGTGGTCGTGCGCCCGCGCGACGTCCCCGGCAACAGCGGGACCGGCATTGTGCTGGCCCGTCCCTCCAATGCTGCGCAGGAGCCCTTTATCGGCCAGCAGGGCGGCGGCCGGGTCTTCATGTTTCTGGCGACCGACGATTTCAACCGTGACTTCGCTGATTATCGCGCCAAAGGCGTCGCCTTCGTGCGCGAGCCGCAGGTCATGCCATACGGGAAAGTGGCGGTCTTTGCAGACCTCTACGGCAATCTCTGGGATCTTGTGCAGTTCAGCGATGGTCATCCGCTGGCCGTTTCGAGCCGCTGATTGGTTCAGAGCACGGACTTCAAGCCGTCGATCACGAACTGCACCGAAAGGGCGGCCAGCAGCACACCGAGGAGGCGCGTCAGGATGGCGCGGCCCGAGCGGCCGAGGAAGCGGTCGATGCGGCTGGCAACCGTCAGTGAGACAAGAACCAGGATGATGCAGATGCCGATGACCCCGATCAGTTCGATCCGGTCGACCGGCGTGTGAAACGAGCCGGCCAGCAGGATGGTTGCCGAGATCGCGCCCGGGCCGGCAATCAGGGGCAGGGCGAGCGGAAAGACCGAGAGGTTGTGTACATGGTCCTCGACCACTGCCGTCTCCGACGTCTTCTGCTTGCGCGCCTCGCGGCGGTCGAAGATCATCTCGAAGGATATCGCGAAAAGTAGAAGCCCGCCGGCGATACGGAACGCACCGATGGAAATGCCCATGGTGTTCAGAATCGCCTCGCCGGCGATCGCAAAGACGGTGAGGATGCCGAAGGCGATGAGCGTGCCGCGTAGCGCCGTGCGGCGGCGCTCAAGAGAGGTCATGCCGTGGGTCAGCCCCAGAAAGATCGGGGCAAGGCCCGGCGGATCGATGGTCACGACCAGCGTCGTGAACGCGTTGACCAGTTGCTCATATCCCGCCATGTCATCCCCTTTTGGGCCTTTTCGCCTCGCATGGCGCAGCCTTTGTCCCGACCTTGATCGCAGATTGCCGAAAGTTTCAAGCTTTTCCGCAAAATGGACGCAAAACCTGTTGAGAACGGCCCCGAAAATTGGCGGTTCGCGGCGCTTTCCGCTATAAAAAACCACTGATTCCGAACAGAGAATGTGACCGAATTGACAGCGCAAATGACACCCGGCGGCAGGGGCCCGAGCGAAATCGAGCCCATTTCCATCATCGAAGAAATGCAGCGTTCCTATCTCGATTACGCGATGAGCGTGATCGTGAGCCGCGCGCTGCCCGACGTGCGCGACGGCATGAAGCCGGTGCATCGCCGAATTCTTTACGGCATGTCCGAGCTCGGCGTTGACTGGAACAAGAAATACGTCAAGTGCGCCCGCGTCACCGGCGACGTCATGGGTAAATATCACCCGCATGGCGATGCCGCGATCTACGATGCGCTGGCCCGCATGGCGCAGGACTGGTCGCTCCGCCTGCCGTTGATCGACGGCCAGGGCAATTTCGGCTCGGTCGACGGCGACCCGCCGGCAGCCCAGCGCTACACCGAATGCCGTCTGCAGAAGGTCGCGCACTCGCTGCTCGATGATCTTGACAAGGACACGGTCGATTTCCGCGACAACTATGACGGCACGCTGTCCGAGCCGGTGGTCATCCCCGCCAAGTTCCCGAACCTGCTGGTCAACGGCGCCGGCGGCATCGCGGTCGGCATGGCGACGAACATTCCGCCGCACAACCTGTCCGAAGTGATCAATGGCTGCATCGCCGTCATGGACAATCCGGCCATCGAGCTGTTGCAGCTCATGGAACATATTCCGGGTCCGGACTTCCCGACGGGCGCGCTGATCCTCGGCCGCGCCGGCATCCGCTCGGCCTATGAGACGGGCAGGGGCTCCGTCATCATGCGTGGCCGTGCCCGCATCGAGCCGATGCGCGGCGACCGCGAGCAGATCATCATCACCGAAATCCCGTATCAGGTGAACAAGTCGACGATGATCGAGAAGATGGCCGAACTGGTGCGCGAAAAGCGCGTCGAGGGCGTCTCCGACATTCGTGACGAATCCGACCGCGAGGGCTATCGCGTCGTCATCGAGCTGAAGCGCGATGCCAATGCCGAAGTCATCCTCAACCAGTTCTACCGCTACACGCCGCTGCAGACCTCTTTTGGCTGCAACATGGTGGCGCTGAACGGCGGGAAGCCGGAGCAGATGACGCTGATCGACATGCTGAAGGCCTTCGTGTCCTTCCGCGAAGACGTCGTCAGCCGTCGCACCAAGTACCTACTGCGCAAGGCGCGCGACCGCGCGCATGTCTTGGTCGGTCTGGCCATCGCCGTTGCCAATATCGACGAAATCATCAACCTCATCCGCCGCGCACCCGATCCGCAGACGGCGCGCGAGCAGTTGATGGAGCGTCGCTGGCCGGCCCATGACGTCGAGGCGCTGATCCGCCTGATCGACGATCCGCGCCACAAGATCAACGAGGACCTGACCTACAATCTTTCCGAAGAGCAGGCCCGTGCGATCCTCGAACTGCGCCTCGCCCGCCTCACGGCGCTCGGCCGCGATGAAATCGGCGACGAGCTGAACAAGATCGGCGAGGAAATCACCGATTACCTCGATATCCTGTCGTCGCGCCTGCGCATCCAGACCATCGTCAAGGACGAACTCATCGCCATCCGCGACGAATTCGGCACACCGCGCCGCTCGGAGATTGTCGAAGGCGGTCCGGACATGGAAGACGAGGACCTTATTGCCCGCGAGGACATGGTCGTCACCGTCAGCCATGCCGGCTATATCAAGCGCGTGCCGCTGACCACCTATCGCGCCCAGCGCCGCGGCGGCAAGGGTCGCTCCGGCATGGCGACGCGCGACGAGGATTTCGTCACGCGGCTCTTCGTCGCCAACACGCATACACCGGTTCTGTTCTTCTCCTCGCGTGGCATCGTCTACAAGGAAAAGGTCTGGCGCCTGCCGATCGGCACGCCGCAGTCGCGCGGCAAGGCCATGATCAACATGCTGCCGCTCGAACCCGGCGAACGCATCACCACGATCATGCCGCTGCCCGAGGACGAGACGACGTGGGAAAACCTCGACGTCATGTTCGCCACGACCCGCGGCACCGTTCGCCGCAACAAGCTCGGCGATTTCGTCCAGGTCAACCGCAACGGCAAGATCGCCATGAAGCTCGAGGAGGAGGGTGACGAGATCCTCTCCGTCGAGACCTGCACCGATCGCGACGACGTGTTGCTGACGACAGCACTTGGCCAGGCGATCCGCTTCCCCGTCGATGACGTCCGCGTCTTTGCCGGCCGCAACTCTATCGGCGTGCGCGGCATGACGATGGCGGAAGGCGACAGCCTGATCTCGATGACGATCCTCAGCCATGTGGATGCCGATCCGGCGGAACGTGCCGCCTATCTCAAGCGCTCGGCGGCAGAACGCCGCGCCATGGGCGTGGAAGAAGACGATATCGCCCTGGTCGGCGAGGAGGCAGGCGAGGTCACGGAACTCTCGGAAGAGCGCTATCAGGAACTCAAGGCCCGCGAACAGTTCGTGCTGACCGTTTCGGAACGTGGCTTCGGCAAGCGGTCCTCGTCTTACGACTTCCGCATCTCCGGCCGTGGTGGCAAGGGCATCCGCGCCACCGACACATCCAAGACCGGCGAAATCGGCGTTCTCGTCGCCGCCTTCCCGATCGAGGAAAGCGACCAGATCATGCTCGTCTCGGATGGCGGCCAGCTGATCCGCGTGCCGGTCAACGGCATCCGCATTGCCAGCCGCGCGACGAAGGGCGTCACGATCTTCTCGACCGCTGCGGATGAGAAGGTCGTCTCGGTAGAGCGCATCAGCGAGCCGGAAGGTGACGATGAGGCGGAGGCCTTAGCCGAAGAGGGCGCAGCTGTGGGGGGCAGCGCGGCGCCTGGTTCCGGCGAGCCTTCTGAAGGCGAAGTGAGCGAATGAGAAACAGAAAGGCCGGCTGCAACGCCGGCCTTTCTGTTTGCATCGGCTGCCGGCGTGGTAGTCGCCGAAAAATGCAGGAACAATACCAAGCGACAATGATTACCGGGTTGGCAGGGGCCCCCTGGGGTCGACCAATGTGGCGTCTCTGATCTCTTCAGGCGAGAGTACGCCGTCGCCGTTCCGATCGATCCATCGATAGGCCTTTTCAACGGCCATGAGAAATTCGGCCTTGGAGACCGATTTGTCGCCATCGGCGTCCAAGGTTTCGAGACGGTCCGCGGGAATGAGCCCGCCCGAAGGCGAGAAGCTCGAAGTGCCGCTCTTCGAAGCCGCCGCAGCGAGGATTTCCGTCAACGTGATCTTGCCGTTCCCATCGCCGTCATATGCGAAATCGGCCGCTTCAGCTTTCTCCAGAATCTCTGCGGCCTGTTCCTTGGTCGGGGAGATGGAAATTCCGGTGTTGGAGCGCAGGGGCGAATTTGCGCTTGCAGCGTAGAAAATATCGAGATCGCTTTTGGTGATCTGGCCATCGCCATCGACGTCTTTGCGGAGCAAGCCCGAGACAAACTGGGCCCGCATTTCGGCTCGCGCCAAGGCATCTCGCCTCTCGAAAAACTGGCGGTCTATGGAATCCTGCCCACCGGAAACCCCGGTGAAAATGCTCGCCATACGCTGCTTCACCTCAACAAGGTTCCCGCCGCGCTGGCTTGCTATCATGCGGATCAACCAAGGTTCCGCCGATGGGGAGTTGCCGCCGGTGGAGGGCGAGGGGGCGTTCTGGATGGTCAGAACGGATGCGGTGAGCAAGAGCACGCGAAGCATTTCAATCATTCCTTCTCTGCTAAAGTTCAGGCGAGACAAGAACACGCTGTGATTGAAGAATGATGAAGCCGGTGTGGAAAATGCTCTTGAGTTTCAAAGCGGCCAAAAGCGCCCTTCCCAGTCTTCGGCCAGCACCGCGCAGGGAAGGGGTGCGGGCGTCCGTTTGATGAAGTGCGACTATTGCCATTCATTGTGCGGCTCACCAGATAAAGTCTGTCGATTGAACCGAAAGGAATGACATGCGCCTGCTGATTGCCCTGATCCTCCCCTGGCTCACCTTCTTCACCATCGGCAGACCCATCGCAGGCATCATCTGCCTGATCCTGCAAATCACGCTGATCGGCTGGCTGCCGGCCGCGATCTGGGCGGTTTATGCGCTCGGTCAGTACAATACGGACAAGAAGATCGAAAAGGCGCTGGGTCAGCGAGGCTAATCTTTGAGACGCGAATGAAGCGTCACGAGACGCTGACACGAAAAAGGCCGGTTGAGCACCGGCCTTTGAATGCATAAGAGGCGAAGTCTCCGATCAGCCTTCCTCGCCACTCTCATCATTCGACAATTGCAAAATCGCCCCCGCCAGCGTTTCCGGCATCTGCGCACCGGAAACCCCATACTTGCCGTCGAGGATGAAGAAGGGTACGCCGGTCACGCCCATTTTCTGCGCGGCATCGATCTCGCCGAGTACGGTGTCCTTGTCGGCATCGCCTTCGAGCAACCTGGCGATCACGTCCCCATCCATGCCGGCTTCGCGAGCGATTTCGACGAGCACCTTATGGTCGCCAACATTGCGGCCTTGCGTGAAATTCGCCTTGAAGAGCAGGTCCGCGACCTTGTTCTGGATGTCGCGGCCGTGCTGCAGGGCCCAGTGGAGCACGCGGTGCGCATCAAGCGTGTTCGGACCGACCTTGATCGCGTCGAAATCATACTCGATCCCGGCTTCCTTGCCGTATTGGGCGATCTGCGCATGCGCGCTGTCGACCTTATCCTTGCCGCCAAATTTGGAGGCGAGCCATGCCTGATGGTCGATGCCTTCCGCCGGAATATCCGGGTTCAGACGATAGGGCCGCCATGTGATCGCGACATCGGCCTGACCTGCGGTCATGGCAAGGGCCTGCTCCAGCCGCGCCTTGCCGAGATAACACCACGGACAAACAACGTCGGAGACGATATCGATGGAAACGGTTCTCAAGACGGCGATCCTTTTGGATTTGAAGGGGTTTCGACAGAGCCTATAGCGGCTTTTCATCCCAAAATGTACAAAAACGAGGAAACAGTCTGTTTCAAGTTTGGATTTTATTGCGCCTGGGCGGTGCCATCCCACCAGGTGGGCAGCGAGTAGCCATAGAGCGGCGTCACCGGCGGGTGCATCAGGTTCTTGCGATGCGCCACCCATTGCTGGGCGATGTGGTAGAGCGGCACCACGTAGTAGCGCGACATCAGTACACGGTCGAGCGCGCGGACGGCCGTGACGAAATCCTCCTGTCCGCGAGCGCTGACGATCGCATTAAGGATGCGGTCGATGCCGGGATCGGCCACACCTGCGAAACTATCGGTACCCTTGATGTCCCGGCTTTGCGAGCCCCAGCGGCCGACCTGTTCGATCCCGGGCGAGAGCGAGGAGGGGAAGGACTTGAGAATCACATCATAGTCGAAGGATTGGCTGCGCTGCTGATAGGAGCTGTCATCGACAGTGCGGACGGCGGCATCCACCCCAAGGGCGGTCAAAAAACGCTGATAGGCGAGGGCAATCTTTTCCTGATCCGGGTTCTGCGTCATGATCTCGAAGGCGAGCTGACGGCCATGGACATCCACCATGCTGCCATTCCGGATGGTGTAACCGGCAGCCTTCAAAAGATCGACGGCGTGGCGCAGAACCTTCCGGTCGCGGCCCGATCCGTCCGTGACGGGAAGCTTGTAACTTCCGTCTATAAAGGCCGGCTCCATGGCCTTTTTCATGTCACCGATCAGAGCAAGCTCCTGCGGACTTGCAGGCCGGCCATAGCTCGACAGGTCGGAGTTCTGCCAGAAGCTCTCCGTGCGGTCATACACCTCGCCGAAGAGATTGCGGTCGACCCATTCGAAATCGAAGGCGAGCGTGAGCGCCTCGCGAACGCGCTGATCCTGAAACAGTGGCCGCCGCGTATTGAAGACGAATCCGAACATGCCGGATGGCAGCTTCGGCTTGAATTCCTCGCGCACGATCTCCCCATTGCGGACGGCCGGGAAATTGTAGGAATCGCGCCAGTGAGTCGGACTGCCGTCGGCGTAGAGATCCACATCGCCCTTCTTGAACGCCTCGAAAAGCGTCTGGTCCTGAAGGTAGTAATTGACGGTCACACGGTCGTAATTCGCAAGGCCGCGCATGGCGGGAATATTCTTGCCCCAGTAATCGGGATTGCGCTTGTAGACGATCTTCTCGCCGGGCTTCACGGTGTCGATGACATAGGGACCGGAGCCGATCATCGGCGCCAGACCGCTCTGCTCGAATGTCTTGGGATCAATCAGATGTTTCGGCAGGATCGGCGACATCGCCAGCAGCAGCGGGAACTCGCGGTCGGCATCCTTGGTAAAGGTGAAGCGGACGCTGTTATCGCCAACCTTCTCCATTTTTTCGACCTTCTTCAGGCGATTGGAGAAGGGCGGGCGGCCATGGTCGCGCAAAAGCTCGAAGCTGAAGATGACGTCGTCCGCGGTGACTGGCTTGCCATCGGACCAGCGGGCGCGCGAATCAAGATTGAACTGCATGAAGGTCCGGTCTGCATCCATCTCGATCGATTTGGCCAGCAGTCCGTAAAGGGTGAAGGGCTCGTCGGCCGATCGCATCATGAGCGATTCGAAGACGAGATTGCCGAATTGCGGATCCCAAAGGCCACGCGCCGTCGTGCGCATGCCCTTCAGCACGAAGGGATTGAGGCTGTCGAAGGTGCCGACGACCCCATAGGTGATCGAGCCGCCGTCCGGGGCCTTCGGATCGGCATAGGGCAGGTGATCGAAGTCGGCGGGCAGGGCGGGGCTTCCATGCATGGCCAGCCCGTGCACCGGCTCCGCACGTCCGCTTGCGCCGGTCAGAATACCCGCGCCCGTGAAAAGCATAGCAGTGAAGGCAAGCAGCAATCTCAAATACAGGCCCTTCCAGAAAATCGACGATTCGCCGGCGAGGTTATCACGCAATGGGTCCAAAACGCGGCTCGCACTGTTCAACGGGCGTAAAAATCGGATTGCGGGGCTGGAAAAACGGTATTCACTTCTGTAACAGGAAGTGAAACTGCGCGGGTCATTCAAATGCCTCATTTGGCACACAGACACCGCGACAAGATTTTAGCGAGCGGGGCGCGCGGCGCCCGGGCTTGTGGAACGATGACACCGGGAGACCAAAACCGAATGACTATTTCTCTGAAGAAGTTCGCCGTTGCTGCCATTGGTGGCCTGTCCATGCTTGTTGCAGGCACTGCCGTAAACGCGCAGGACGCCGCTCCAGAAGGCGCACCGCCGGCGCTTCCGCAGGGCTGGTTCAAGGTCTGCACCAAGCAGGAAGACAATGACGTCTGCATCGTTCAGAACCTGCAGCAGGCGGCCAATGGCCAGCTTCTGACGGCTGTCGGTCTCATCACCGTATCCGGCAAGGTAAACCGCAAGCTGATTCAGGTTTCGGTTCCGTCCGCCCGCGCCATCGCACCGGGTATCCTGATGCAGATCGACGGCGGCAAGGGCCAGAAGCTCGATTACGCCGTCTGCATGCCCGACAAGTGCATAGCGGAAGCTCCGCTGACCGACGGCCTGATTGCCGCGCTGAAGAAGGGCAACGAAGTCGTCTTCACCTCGATCAACTTCCAGCGCGCTCCCAACCCGATCAAGATTTCGCTTGAAGGCTTCGGTACGTCCTTCGACGGCGCACCGGTCGAGCAGTCGAAGCTTGAAGAAACCCAGCGTGCGCTGCAGGAAAAGACGCTGAAGGAAGCTGAAGCCCGCCGCAAGAAGCTGGAAGACGCCCAGAAGGCTGCGACGCAGAACCCGAAGTAAGCTTCGCCAGAATAATATCAGAAAGCCCGGAATTCACATTCCGGGCTTTTTTGTTTGTCGGACTCGAAAGCTGACACACCAAACCTGTCGTCGGCGCATCTTAATGGGCAACGATCGCTTTCGGTCTGTAACGACCCGGATCAGCGGCCTCGAAGATCTGGGTGATCTGCGGATGCCTCAGCGGTGTTCCGCTGTCATCCGGCACGAGGTTCTGCTCCGAAACATACGCGACATATTCTGTCTCATCGTTTTCCGCGAGCAGATGATAGAACGGCTGCTCACGGGTAGGACGAACCTCGGCAGGGATGGAGTTCCACCATTCCTCCGTGTTGGCATATTCCGGATCGACATCAAAGATCACGCCCCGGAAGGGAAAGATCCGGTGGCGCACGACCTGCCCAATCTGATATTTCGCGATACCTTGTTTCACTGTCATATTCCTTTCATAGGAATATTTGGTGCAAATCTCGCAAAGTGCAAGAGGTCCGGTGTCTGCGGCATGCCGCGAAGGGTTTCTGAAGCGTCTTTTGCATCAGTCCAATGAGTTTGTTCCATAATCTATCTTATCTGATTTATATATGGCGTGGGGGTACGCGCTATACCGAAGTGCGACTTTTGAAGTGTGGCAGGATGTTGAAGATGGAAAGGACATCCTGAATGAAGACCCGATACAGTCACCTCACCCTTGCCTATAGGCGTCAGATCGAACGCTGGCGGTTGATGAAAATGAGCGCTACGGAGATCGCTGAGCGGCTTGGACGCCGCTGGATCATACCAGCGAGCACCGCGAACGGACAGGCGGCCATGCGCCGGTCGCAGCGTTTAAGCCGGGTCGATGTCACCCCTCGCCCAGTTTTCCATCGTTTCCGCATAGAAGTCGGTGAAGCGGTTCTCGGCAATTGCGGCGCGAATGCCCTGCATGAGCTCCTGATAATAGGCTAGATTGTGCCACGAGAGCAGCATGCCGCCTAGCGCCTCGTTGGAGCGCACGAGATGGTGGAGATAGGCGCGGGAATAGTCGCGCGAGGCCGGGCAGGACGACGCCTCATCCAGCGGGCGCAGATCTTCTGCATGGCGAGCGTTGCGGATGTTTACCTTGCCGCGCCGCGTGAAAGCGAGGCCGTGGCGACCGGAGCGGGTCGGCATGACGCAGTCGAACATGTCGACGCCGACAGCCACCGATTTCAGGATATCTTCCGGCGTGCCGACGCCCATCAGATAGCGCGGCTTCTCGGACGGCAGCACCGGCAGCGTCGTTTCGAGCATCTGTAGCATGACCGCCTGCGGCTCACCGACGGCAAGTCCGCCGATGGCGTAGCCCTTGAGGTCGAGCGCCTTCAGCGCTTCGGCCGAGCGGATGCGCAGGTCCGGCTGGTCGCCGCCTTGCACGATCCCGAACATCGCCTTGCCGGGCTGGTCGCCGAAGGCAACCTTGCAGCGCTCGGCCCAGCGTATTGACATTTCCATGGCGCGCTCGATTTCCTTGCGCTCGGCAGGCAGCGCCACGCATTCGTCGAGCTGCATCTGGATATCGCTGTCGAGCAGGCCCTGAATTTCGATCGAGCGTTCCGGCGACATGTGGTGCAGCGAGCCGTCAACATGGCTCTTGAAGGTCACGCCCTGCTCGTCGAGCTTGCGCAGGCCGGAAAGCGACATGACCTGGAAGCCGCCGCTGTCAGTGAGGATCGGCTTTTCCCAGCGGATGAGATTGTGCAGGCCCCCGAGGCGGGCGACTCGCTCGGCGCCGGGCCGCAGCATCAGGTGATAGGTATTGCCGAGTATGATGTCGGCGCCCAGATCACGGACCTGGTCGAGATACATGGCCTTGACCGTGCCGACCGTGCCGACCGGCATGAAGGCCGGCGTGCGGATTTCGCCGCGCGGCATCGAAATCTGGCCAAGGCGCGCCTTGCCGTCGGTGTTCTTGAGCTGGAATTGAAAGGCTTGGCTCATTTGCTATTCCTGAAAAGCAGGCTCGAATCCCCGTAGGAATAGAAGCGGTAGCCGTTTTCGATCGCGTATTCATAGGCCGCATGCATGGTCTCGAAACCGGCAAAGGCGGAGACGAGCATGAAGAGCGTCGATTTCGGCAGGTGGAAATTGGTCATCAGCGCATCGATGGCGCGGAAGCGGTAGCCGGGCGTGATGAAGATATCTGTCGCGCCGGACCACGCCTCGATGACGCCATCCTCGCGGGCGGCACTTTCGAGAAGGCGCAGTGATGTCGTGCCGACCGAGACGATGCGGCCGCCCCTCGCCCGCACGGCATTCAGAGCCGCTGCGGTCTCAGCACTGACAGTACCGCGCTCCTCATGCATCTTGTGGTCGGCGGTGTCGTCGGCCTTGACCGGCAGGAAAGTGCCCGCCCCCACATGCAGCGTCACGAAATGCCGTTCGATACCGCGCTTTTCAAGCGCGTCGAAAAGACGGGGCGTGAAATGCAGGCCCGCGGTGGGGGCGGCGACCGCGCCGTTCTCGCGGGCATAGATCGTCTGGTAGTCGGTCTTGTCCTTCTCGTCTTCCGCGCGCTTGGCGGCGATATAGGGCGGCAGCGGAATATGGCCGGCAGAGAAGATAGCCTCGTCTAGCGCCGGGCCGGAGAGATCGAAGAGAAGCGTTACTTCCGCCTCATCGCGCGCCTCGACGGTCGCGTCGAGCGTGCCGAGCATGCAGGTCTTGCCGGCATGGCCAAACTGGATACGGTCGCCGCGCTTCAGACGTTTGGCCGGGCGGGCGAAGGCCTTCCAGCGAGCCCCATCGACGCGCATGTGGAGCGTGACGGAAATGCTCGCCCCCTCGCCGCCTTCGCGTGTCCGGAAACCTTCGAGCTGCGCCGGGATCACCTTGGTGTCGTTAAAGACCAGCGCATCGCCGGGCTGGAGCAAATCCGGCAGGTCAAGCACACCCTTGTCGCAGAGGACCGGATCTGCATCTGCGTTGACAACAAGCATGCGCGCACTGTCGCGCGGATCGGCTGGTCGCAGCGCAATGTTTTCCTCAGGCAGGTCGAAGTCGAACAGGTCTACACGCATGGTCTTTATGAATTTTCGGGCATCTTACGGAGGCCCTTAAACATGAAAACGCCCCGGCAGCAAAGACCGGGGCGCCAATTTGATGTCGCCGGAGGCGATCAGGCGTCTGCAGCAACCTTCATCGACACAATGGTGTCGGGATTGCGAACCGGCTCGCCGCGTTCGATCTTATCAATATTGTCCATGCCTTCGATGACCTGGCCCCAGACCGAGTACTGGCGGTTCAGCCACGGAGCGTCGGTGAAGCAGATGAAGAACTGCGAATTGGCGGAGTTCGGGTTCTGCGAACGGGCCATGGAGCAGGTGCCGCGCACGTGGCTCATGTTGGAGAATTCGGCCTTCAGGTCCGGCTTTTCGGAGCCGCCCATGCCGGCACGGGCCGGGTTGAAATCCTTGCCGCCGGTCTTGCCGAACTTCACGTCGCCGGTCTGGGCCATGAAATCTTCGATGACGCGATGGAAGACGACGCCGTCATAGGCGCCTTCGCGGGCCAGTTCCTTGATGCGTGCGACATGGCCGGGGGCCAGATCCGGCAGAAGCTGGATCACGACCTTACCCTTGGTCGTTTCCATGACGATGGTGTTTTCCGGATCCTTGATCTCGGCCATGGGGTCTCTCCTTCAGTCTGATGTGTTGTGGTGGTCGGTTCAGCGTTGATGCATCTGCACCTGTCGTGGCTGCAAACTGCGGCGCACGACAGCGCGTTATGCCTTAGGGCTTGCCAACCGTTGCCTTGATGATCTTGTCGGGATTGCTGACTTCGCCATTGCTGCCCTCGCCGCGCTTGATCTTGTCGACGGCTTCCATGCCGGAAACGACCTTGCCGACGACCGTATACTGGCCGTTCAGGAAAGAGCCCGGGGCGAACATGATGAAGAACTGCGAATTGGCGGAATCCGGGTTCTGCGAACGGGCCATGCCGACCGTGCCGCGCTCGAACGGCACCTTGGAAAATTCAGCCTTCAGGTCAGGTAGGCTGGAACCGCCCATGCCGGCCATCTTCGGCTGATAGCCCTTCGTTGAATTGCCGAACTTCACGTCACCCGTCTGAGCCATGAAGCCATCGATCACGCGGTGGAAGACGACGCCGTCATACTCGCCCTTCTTGGCCAGATCTTCCAGGCGCTTGACGCTGTTGGGGGCGACATCTGGCATGAGCTTGATGACAACCGGGCCATCCTTGAGCTGCAGCGTCAGATATTCATCGGCAGCGCGTGCGACCGAGGCCGAGAAGGCGGCGATCGAAACGAGGCCGGCGGCGAGGATGTGAGACAGTTTCATGGATGCTCCGTGACGTGAAAATCAGCTGCGCGCCGTCTTGGCGGTCAGCGCCTTGAGGACGGCGGCAGGAACGAAGGCGCTGACATCGCCGCCCATCAGGGCGATCTGCCGCACCAATGTGGCGGTAATGGGCCGCGAAGTGGCGCCTGCGGGCACGAACACCGTCTGGATGTCGGGCGCCATCTGGCTGTTCATGCCGGCCATCTGCATTTCATAATCGAGATCGGTCCCGTCGCGCAGACCACGGATCAGCACCGAAGCGCCTGCCTGGCGTGCCGCATCGACCGCAAGATTGGCAAACGAGATAACCTCGATACGCCCCTCCGCCGCCGGCAGTGCCGCCATAACGGAACCGCGGATCAGGTCTGACCGTTCCTCGAAGGTAAAGAGAGGTGCCTTGCCAGGGTGAATACCGATGCCGACGATCACCCGCTCACACAGGTTGAGCGACTGCAGAAGTACATCGAGATGACCATTGGTCATCGGATCGAATGAACCTGGATAGAAGGCGACGGTCATCATGGTCCCAAGGCTGTTCGCCGCCTTTTGTCACGGATGCACTTCGGCTGCAAGCAAAATGGCCGGCATACGCGTCTTCCAGAACATGAACAGCGTGTGAATGCGCCATTCAAGAACGTTTCAGCCGAGACCTCATAATCTGTCAACCATGCCGGATCAAGGAACCAATTTGAAGCTCCGGCGTTGAGGATTTGGAAATGCTTGCCGTGTTGATGATAGGCGCAGCACTCGCCGCTCTTGGACTTGAACTACTTCTCGAAAGCCATTTCGGGACAGAATTGAAAGAGAGGCTGGTCAATTTTGTAACTGCGTCAACCCGGCGAACCGTTCGATAAACCGGACCGGAACCTGAAGGAGAATTGAAATGCTCATCATGTCTGCCCTCGCCGGATTGATCGCCGCCATGTTCACAGCGTCCTTCGCTGCAACCTTTGTTGCAATGCGTAACGAAGATGTGAGCAGCAAAGACGCGCAAAACGGGTATAATCGCCCCGTGTTCTGATTTTTCGAAGGCCTCCAGCCTGAGTGATGAAGCCGGATGGGTTCCCTGCCCCATCCGGCTTTTCTTTTTTGAATGTTTTGGCGGCTGTGGTCCGGTATCAGGTCGGGACTTTTTCGTAGTGCGTGAAAGGAAAATCTTCGATCCTGAACAATTCTGAACGCCAGATGAACGAGCTGTTCAAGCTGGTTTCAGTTGCGATGCAATAAAACTGTCACCAATGGCGCTGGTATCAACCGTTTGGCGCCCAGACAAAGAGGTGACGAAATGTTTGCAGTTCACATGATCCTTTCCGTTATCGTTCCCGTAGGACTGATCGCGACGATCGCTATCATTGGCGAACAGCGCAACGTCCGCCGCATCAGCGCGCGCAACATGAAGTTCGCTGCCGGCGCTGCAAAGTAAGTTTGAAAGTTGAGTGACCCCAGTCTTTTAACCGGATGGTTCCCCTGACCATCCGGTTTTTTCTGCGTTGCAGCGAGGCGGGGCTCAACCCTTCGCGAAGCCCGCGAGCTGGGTCATGATCTGCGCGGCAGCAACCAGTCGGCGCTCCGGCTGCGGCAGGTCTCGCATGAGGAAGACGCTCTGGTCCTGACGGATCTTTGCCATCGAGCCCTGCTTGGCGATATAGCCGACAAGCGCTGCAGGGTTCGGGAATTCCTTGTTGCGGAACTGGATGACGACGCCCTTCGGCCCCGCATCGAGCTTCTCGACATTGGCAACCCGGCAAAGACCCTTGATATAGACGACCTTGAGCAAATGCTGGACTTCCATAGGGAGCGGACCGAAGCGGTCTATGAGTTCCGCACCGAAGGCGTCGATCTCCGACGGTTCGGAGAGTTCGCCGAGGCGGCGGTAAAGGCCGAGGCGGAGATGCAGGTCCGGGACATAGTCTTCCGGGATCATAACAGAGGCTCCGACCGAAATCTGCGGCGACCAGCCGGTATCGGCAATCTCGTCGATCCCCTTCACTTCGGCGACGGCCTCTTCCAGCATCTGCTGGTAAAGCTCGAAGCCCACTTCCTTGATATGGCCGGATTGTTCCTCGCCCAAGAGATTGCCCGCCCCGCGAATGTCGAGGTCGTGGCTGGCCAGCTGGAAGCCGGCGCCCAGCGTGTCGAGTGATTGCAGGACCTTGAGACGACGTTCTGCCGTCTGCGTGAGCACCTTGTTGACCGGCAGAGTGAAGAGCGCAAAGGCCCGCACCTTTGAGCGACCGACGCGGCCGCGCAGCTGATAAAGCTGGGCGAGACCGAACATGTCGGCGCGATGCACGATCATCGTGTTGGCAGTGGGCACGTCGAGGCCGGATTCAACGATCGTGGTCGAAAGCAGCACATCATACTGGCCGTCATAGAAGGCGTTCATCACGTCCTCCAGCTCGCCGGCTGCCATCTGGCCGTGGGCCACGGCAACCTTCAATTCCGGGACGTTTTCGGTCAGGAATTCGTGGATTTCCGACAGGTCGGAAAGACGCGGGCAGACATAGAAGCTCTGGCCGCCGCGATAATGCTCGCGCATGAGCGTCTCGCGGATGACGAGACCGTCAAAGGGCGAGATGAAGGTACGCACGGCCATGCGGTCGACCGGCGGTGTGGTGATGAGCGAAAGTTCGCGCACGCCGGTCATGGCGAGCTGCATGGTGCGCGGGATCGGCGTGGCGGAGAGCGTCAGCACATGGATGTCCGACTTCAGCTCCTTCAGGCGCTCCTTGTGCTTGACCCCGAAATGCTGCTCTTCATCGATGATCAAAAGGCCGAGATTGGCGAACTTGATGCCGCTACCGAGCAGCGCATGGGTGCCGACCACGATATCGGTCTTGCCGCTCGCCAGTTCTTCTTTCGTCAGCGCCAGTTCCTTCGACGTGACGAGACGCGAGGCCTGGTTGATGCGGATTGGCAAGCCCCGGAAGCGCTCAACAAACGTCTTGTAATGCTGGCGGGCAAGAAGCGTCGTCGGCACGACGACGGCAACCTGAACGCCGTTCATCGCCGCAATGAAGGCGGCGCGCAGTGCCACTTCCGTCTTGCCGAAGCCGACGTCACCGCAGACAAGGCGGTCCATCGGCTTGCCGGCTCCGAGGTCCTCGCGCACGGATTCGATCGCCGTCAGCTGATCGTCGGTTTCATCATACGGGAAGCGGGCGGCGAATTCGTCATAGACGCCATCGGGCGCGGCCAGCACCGTGGCATGCCGTGTCAGCCGCTCGGCGGCGATGCGGATGAGATGGCCGGCCATATCCAGCAGGCGCTTCTTGAGCTTGGCCTTGCGCGCCTGCCAGGCGACCCCGCCGAGCTTGTCGAGCGGCACTTCCGTCCCTTCGCCGCCGAACCGGGAGAGAAGATCGATGTTTTCGACCGGCAGGAAGAGTTTCGCGCCCTCGGCATATTGCAGCTCGAGGCAGGCATGCGGCGCGCCGGCTGCCTCGATGGTGCGCAGGCCCACAAAGCGGCCAATGCCGTGTTCGGCGTGAACGACGATGGCACCCTCGTCCAGCCCCGCGACTTCCGAAATATAGTCCGCTCCGCGCTTGCGGCGCTTGGCCCGGCGCACCATGCGGTCGCCGAGAATGTCCTGTTCGCCGACGATAATGACATCGGCTGCTTCGAAGCCGCTTTCCAGCGAGAGAACGGCTGCAGCCGCCTCGCCCTTGTCGAGCGTCTTCAGCTCCGAAAAGGCCTTGATCGGCTTGATGCGCGCAAGACCATGTTCGCCCAAGACCTGCAGCAGGCGATCGAGCGAGCCTTCCGACCAACCAGCGATGACGACCTTACGCCCCGCCGCGCGCTTGTCGGCGATGTGCTTGACGGCGAGTTCGAAGACATTGACGCGCTCGCCCGTCTCCTCCGTCCCTTGCGCCTTGGCCCAGCGCGGACCGGGCCGCGCATCGGGCGACATGACCCTGCGGCCGGCAAGCTCGTCTTCAGCAAAGGGCGTGATGCGGATCGCGCCGCGCGCGGCGAGCATTTGCGACAGGCGGTCAGCATTCAGATAAAGCCGTTCCGGCGGCACGGGCTTGTAGGGCGCGGATTGCGCCGTCTTGCCCTTGCCCGGTTCGCCGGCGGCCTTGCGCGCTTCGTAATAGTCTTCAATGAGATTGGAACGCTCGCGCGCGGCCTCCTCCAGCGTATGGTCGGTGACGATGCGGAAGTTTTCGATCTGGTCGAAAACGGTGTCCAGCTCTTCGTAATAGAGCGGCAGCCAGTGCTCCATGCCTGCATAGCGGCGGCCTTCGGAGACCGCCTGATAAAGGGCGTCGTCGCGCGTCGCAGCACCAAACATCGAAAGGTAGTTGGTGCGGAATCGGCTGATCGTTTCAGGTGTCAGCGTCACTTCGCTCATCGGATTGAGGTCGAGTGAGCGCGCCTGCCCCGTCGTGCGCTGGCTTGCCGGGTCGAAATGCCGGATCGTTTCCAGCGTATCGCCGAAAAAGTCGAGCCGCACCGGCTCCGCCTCGCCTGGCACATAGACATCGAGAATGCCGCCGCGCACGGCGAATTCGCCGACCTCCCGTACCGTCGACACGCGCTCGAAGCCGTTGCGCTCGAGACGGGCGGCAATGTCTTCCATGCGGATGACCTGGCCGGGACGCGCCGAAAAGGCCAGCGCCTCGATGACCTCGCGCGGCGGCACCTTCTGCAATACCGCATTGGCGGTGGCCAGCAGGATCGCGGCATGCGGCTGCTTGGCATGACGTGCCAATGCCGCCAGCGTCGAAAGCCGCTCGGCTGCGACATCCGCACCCGGCGACACGCGGTCATAGGGTAAGCAGTCCCACCCGGGCAGCGTCAGCACCGGAATGTCCGGCGCGAAGAAGGAGAGCAATTGCGTGAGATCGGCCAGCCGCTGACCGTCCGAGACGAGATAGGCAATGGCAGCACCCGAGCGCGCCATGTCGGCGAGGATCATGGCCTCCATGCCGGGCGGCACGGCGGCGATGGCAGCCGGGCCGTCTGCGGCCAGAAGCTTTTTCACGTCCAGCGGAGATGTCATGGGGCTTGCTCGTTTAATGGAATCAACAAGATCAGGATTGCGGCTTCAGAATCGGATCGAAGTCGGGGCGGTAGGAGGCGATGCGCTCGAAGAGCGGCGTCTGATAGACCGCCGGCACCGGTTTTTCGCCGGTGATGTACTTCACAAGGTCCGCATCCTCTTCCGCCATAATGCGTTCGAGTTCGTCGAGTTCCTCTTCCGACAGCGTCGCGATATGGTCATCGGCGAACTGGCCGAGGATCAGGTCCATCTCGCGGATGCCGCGATGCCAGGCGCGAAAGAGAATGCGCTTGCGGCGCGGCGAGATGTCGGCGCTCGAACGTGTGGTACCGGTCATGCTTCGTTCCTCTGTGTGGCCGTCTCTATAGTCCTTGGAAATCGCCTTGTCAGCCTTGCATTTACGCGAATTTGAAGGGCATGGTTCGGACCATGAGACCCGCAATCCTCGATCCGCTTTTTGCGCCACTGTCCACGCTGCCCGGCATAGGGCCGCGCACCGGAGAGCTTTATGCGAAGCTTCTGGATCGCGAAAATATCTACGATTCCAGGGTCTTGGACATCATTCTTCATGTTCCGTCTTCACTGATTGACCGGCGTAACCAGCCGGGCATTGCGCTTGCTCCTGAAGGCGCCATCGTCACGATCAAGGGTTTCGTCGACCGCCACCAGCCACCGCCGCGCGGCAACGCCTCCGCCCCCTACCGCGTTTTCATCCATGACGACACGGGCGAACTGGCGCTCACCTATTTCCGGACCAAGGGTAATTGGTTGGAGAAAGCCCTGCCCGTTGGCCAGGATGTCATCGTCTCTGGCAAGGTTAACTGGTTCAATGGCCGCCCTTCCATGGTCCATCCCGATTATGCAGCGACGGTCGAAGACATTGACAAGCTGCCGCTGGTCGAGCCGGTCTACCCGATGACCGCGGGCTTGTCGCCCAAGGCGCTTCGCAAGACAATCGAGGCGGCCGTCGAGCGCCTGCCCGATCTCCCCGAATGGCTCGATGCCTCGCTGACCGCCAAACACAGCTTTCCCTCGGTCAAGGAGAGCTTCGAGCGTCTCCACCATCCGCGCGACGCCGCCGACCTCGACTTGCAGGCGCCAGCTCGCCGCAGGCTCGCCTATGACGAATTTCTCGCCGGGCAGATCTCGCTGGCGCTGGTTCGCCAAAGGCTGCGCAAGGCGGCCGGCATTCCGGTTCATGCAACGGGTGAACTTTCCTTGCGGATCCGCCGCGCCATGCCCTTCTCGCTCACGGGAAGCCAGGAGTCCGCCGTTAAAGCCGTGCTGGAAGACATGGCCGGCGACCAGCGGATGCTCAGGCTTTTGCAGGGTGATGTCGGCTCGGGCAAGACGGCTGTGGCGCTCATGGCGATGGCGGCGGCGGTCGAGGCCGGCGGTCAGGCCGTGCTGATGGCGCCGACCGAAATTCTGGCGCGGCAACATCTTGAAACGATACAGAAATATACTTTGAATACAGATATTTCCGTTATTCTCCTGACGGGCAAGATGAAGGCGGCAGAGCGTCGGGAGGCGCTGGAAAGGATCGAAAGCGGAGAAGCGAAGATCGTGATCGGCACGCATGCGCTGTTTCAGGATAACGTGAACTATGCAAATCTCCTGCTGGCCGTCGTTGATGAGCAGCATCGCTTCGGGGTGCATCAACGGCTGCGCCTCACAGCCAAGGGGCTGTCACCGCATATGCTGGTGATGACGGCGACGCCGATCCCGCGTACGCTCGTGCTCGCGGCTTTCGGCGACATGGATGTCTCCAAGCTCACCGAAAAGCCGGCAGGCCGCAAGCCGATCCAGACCGCGGTCATTCCCATGGAGCGCCTGAGTGATATCGTCGAGCGGCTGCGTGCTGCCACCGCTGAGGGAAAAAAGGCCTACTGGATCTGCCCGTTGGTGGAGGAGTCCGATGTTTCCGATCTCATGTCGGCGGAGGAGCGGCACGCGGTTCTGACCAAGGCGCTTGGCCAGCGCATCGGCCTCGTCCATGGCCGCATGACGGCCGCGGAGAAGGACGAAGCCATGGCGCTCTTCAAGAGCGGCCAGACCCGCCTTCTCGTTGCCACCACCGTCATCGAGGTCGGCGTCGATGTCCCGGACGCGACGATCATGGTCATCGAACATGCCGAACGCTTCGGCCTCGCCCAGCTGCATCAGTTGCGCGGCCGTGTCGGCCGTGGCGACGAGGCCTCGACCTGCCTGCTCCTCTACAAGGGGCCGCTGAGTGAGAACGGTCGCGCCCGGCTCAACATCATGCGGGAGACAGAGGACGGCTTCCTGATTGCCGAGGAAGACCTGAAGCTGCGTGGCGAAGGCGAGCTTCTCGGCACCCGCCAGTCCGGCACGCCCGGCTTCCATCTGGCTAGCCTTGAGGCCCATGGCGATCTGCTCGAGATGGCGCGCAAGGACGCGGCCTATATCCTGACCAAGGACCCGAACCTCGAAGGCGAACGCGGCGACCGCATTCGGGAACTGCTCTATTTCCACCGGCGCGATGAGGCGATCCGCTTCCTGCGCGCGGGATGAACTTCCCGACGCTGGCTCAGGCGGTTGCCTTGCTGGGCGTCTCGGCGCTCTGCTCCAGAACATAATCCGGCGTCACCAGACCGCCGGAAATCAGGAATTTGGTTGCATCCTCGACGCTCATATCCAGCATGCGTATCTTCGACTTCGGCACGAAGAGCAGGAAGCCTGCCGTCGGCACAGGGGTCGGCGGAATGAACACGGTGACAATTTCCTCCCCCGCCTCGGAAAGGCGAAAGGCGATCTCGCCTTTCACGTCGGACGAAATGAAGCCCATGGTCCACATGCCGGGTGACGGAAACTCCACCAGGCCAACCTTTCGGAACGAGGTCGAGTGCTCGTTGAGCACGGTCTCGAAGATCTGCTTCAGGCTCTTGTAAAGGGTCCGAACCAGCGGCATCCGGTGCAGGATGGACTCGCCGAAGCGGACGATGGACCGGCCGATCAGGTTCTTGGCCAGAAATCCGACCAGCGTGATGAAGATCATCGCAACCAGAAGACCGAAGCCCGGAATGGCGAAAGGCAGGAACTGTTCGGGGTTGTAACGCGCCGGGATGTAGGGGTTGACCCAGCTATCCGCCCATTGCACGAAGGACCATGTGAGCCAGATGGTAATGGCGAGCGGTGCGCAGATGATCAGTCCGGTCAGGAAGTTGTTTCTGATGCGGGTCGCGAGGAATTCGCGTTTCGGAGCTTCGGACATTGCGCGTCGCAAGCCTTTCAGAATGCTGGATCATTGACGGCAAATCATACCGCATTGCAAAAGAATGCCCCAAGCCGTAGCGGCGTGGCAAGCGCGGTCTTGACGATTTTCAGGCTTGTCGATTACAGGCCCGTGCGGCCCTGGACGCGGCCGACCGGCTACTCGGCGCAGGGTCGCCCCTGCGCCGAAGAAGGTCACTCGACCGTGACCGACTTGGCAAGGTTCCGCGGCTGATCCACATCGGTGCCCATGAAGACGGCCGTGTGGTAGGCAATCAGCTGGACGGGGAGCGAATAGATCATCGGAGAGATGATCTCGTCGACCTCCGGAAGCACGATGGTCGCCACGGTCTCCAGCGTGGAAGCGGCCGCGCCCTTCGCGTCGGTGATGAACACGATCCGGCCGCCGCGCGCCGCGACTTCCTGCATGTTCGACACCGTCTTTTCGAAGAAGCGGTCATGCGGAGCAATGACAATGACCGGCATGTCCTCGTCGATCAGTGCGATCGGTCCGTGCTTCAATTCGCCTGCAGCATAACCTTCGGCATGGATATAGGAGATTTCCTTGAGCTTCAGCGCGCCTTCCAACGCCAGCGGATAGCTGGTGCCACGGCCGAGATAGAGCACGTCGCGGCATTTCGACAGGTCACGGGCAAGCGTTTCGATCTGCGGCTGGATGGAGTTCAGCACCGCGCTCATGACGCGCGGCATCTCGATGAGGTGGCGGACGGCTGCGACCTCTTCCGCCTCGGTCATCGTTCCGCGCGCGCGCGCCGCACCGATGGCGAGCGCGGCAAGCGCCGTCAGCTGGCAGGTGAAGGCCTTGGTCGAGGCAACGCCGATCTCGGGCCCGGCCATGATCGGGAAAACGGCGTCGGATTCGCGGGCGATTGTGGATTCCTTCACATTCACGACCGCGCCGATCTTCAGGCCTTCCTGCTTGCAATAGCGCAGCGAGGCGAGCGTGTCGGCCGTCTCGCCGGACTGCGAGATGAACAGGGCCGCGCCAGTCTTCGACAGCGGCATTTCGCGATAGCGGAATTCGGAGGCCACATCGATTTCGACCGGCAGACGCGCCAGCCGTTCGAACCAGTATTTGGAGACGAGGCCGGCCAGATAGGCCGTGCCACAAGCCGAAATTGCCAGTCGGTCGATCCCTGAGAAATCGATCGCGCCCGTCACGTCACGTACCTTGGCCGTGCCGAAATCGATATAGTTGCCGAGCGCATGGGAAATGACTTCCGGCTGCTCGTAGATTTCCTTTTCCATGAAGTGGCGGTGATTGCCTTTGTCGACGACATAAGCCGTCGCTGCCGAAATCTGCTTCGGGCGCTCTACGGGGTTGCCGTCGAAGTCCATGATTTCGACGCCATTCTTGCTCAGGATCGCCCAGTCGCCGTCCTGCAGATAGGAAATCTGGTTGGTGAAGGGCGACAGCGCAATGGCGTCCGAGCCCATGTACATTTCGCCCTTGCCATAACCGACGGCGAGCGGCGGACCCGAGCGGGCCGCCATGATCGTGTCGGCCTCGTCAGCGAAGATAAGCGCCAGCGCATACGCGCCCTGCAGCCGCTTCAGAACGGACTGAACGGCAGCGCGCTTCGGCTTTCCGGAGGCGATTTCACGGGCCACGAGCTGCGCGACGACTTCCGTATCCGTCTGCGATGCGAAGACCGCACCGCCGGCGATCAGCTCTTCCTTGAGTTCGGCAAAGTTCTCGATGATGCCGTTATGAACGATAGCGACATTACCGACGAAATGTGGATGGGCATTGCCCACCGTAGGCGCGCCATGCGTGGCCCAGCGGGTGTGGGCGATGCCGATATTGCCGGAAAGCGGGTTCTCGTCGAGCACCTTTTCCAGATTGAAGAGTTTGCCTTCGGCGCGGCGGCGGTCGAGCTTGCCGTGATCGATCGTGGCGACGCCTGCGGAATCATAGCCGCGATATTCGAGGCGCTTCAGCGCTTCGACAAGGCGCCCCGCAACGGGTTCGCGACCGACAATTCCGACAATTCCGCACATGCGCTGCAAACTCCAGCAATTGATATCGAGGCGATTTCCTAGCGGATTCGGCCAAATGTGCAATCGGCCAGCAGGTCACTTTCGGAAACGCATGTTAATATAAATCAGCCCTTTGCGGCCTTGAGCGCCGCGCGAATGGCCTGAATGCGTTCACGGATCAGCTTCGCCCTGCCCGGTTTCGTTTCCTGCCGCGCGCGGCCGAGCGCCAGCGCATCGTCAGGGACATCGGATGTGATGACGCTGCCGGAGGCCACATAGGCCCCATTGCCGACTCTGACGGGCGCGACCAGAGACGAGTTCGAGCCGATAAAGGCGTTTTCGCCGATCTCGGTTTGATGCTTGTTCACGCCGTCATAATTGCAGGTGATCGTCCCGGCGCCGATATTGGCGCCGGCGCCCACGGTCGCATCACCGATATAGGTCAGATGATTGACCTTTGCGCCCTTGCCGATCTCGCCCTTCTTGACCTCGCAGAAATTGCCGACCTTGGAATCCGGGCCCAGATTGGCACCCGGACGCAACCGCGCAAACGGACCGACCGTGGCACCCGCCGACACATGGGCGCCCTCAAGATGGCTGAAGGCGTGGACGACCGCACCGCCCTCCACCGTGACGCCCGGGCCGAAAACGACATTCGGCTCGATCAGCGCATCCTGTCCTATCACGGTATCATGCGACAGAAAGACTGTTTCCGGGGCAATCATGGTCACGCCGGACAGCATGATCTCGAGGCGGCGGCGCTTCTGCCAGAGTGCTTCGAGCTCGGCCAGTTCAGCCCGTGTGTTGCAGCCGGCGAGTTCGTCCTCGGGGGCCACGATCGCCATGGCCTTGCCGCCATGGGCACGGGCGACCTCGACGATGTCGGTCAGGTAATATTCGCCCTTGGCATTGGTATTGCCGATCTTGCCCAGCAGTTCCAGCGCACGACGGCCGTTGATAGCCATCATGCCGCCATTGCACAGCGTAACCTTGCGCTCTTCCTCGCTGGCATCCTTATGCTCGCGGATTGCCAGCAGCTCCCCGTCCTTGGTCAGCAGCCTGCCGTAGCCCGTGGGGTCCGCGGCCTCGAAGCCGATGACGACAACATCATAGCCTTCTGTCAGGCCGGCGCGCGCTCGGCTCAACGTGTCAGGCTCGACCAGCGGCGTATCGCCAAAGACGACGACGACGTCATCATAACCGCGCGCAATTGCCGTTGTGGCGGCAAGCACGGCATGGCCGGTTCCAAGTCGCTCCGTTTGAACATGGCTTTCAACGGAAACGCCGTCCTGTGCGGCGGCAGCCTCCACCCTCGCCGCGTCCCGCCCGACGACCAGAGCCACATCGGCAATGCCGGCGGCTTTCAGATTGGCGGTGACATGGCCGATCATCGGCAAACCGCCGATGGGATGCAGGACCTTGCTCAACGAGGATTTCATGCGGGTGCTTTCGCCAGCGGCGAGAACAACGGCGAGGCAGGTGCGGGTCATGGCGATCATGGGCTCCGGGGGTAACGTGTATGCTGCCCGCTCTAGCAGACTCGTCCCCGATTGCAAAATCCGCAGCAGATGCGGCTTATTGCGCGGTCTTCGGGATCTCCCCGACGACGCCAAGAACAAGAAAATCCATCGACAGTAGAACGCTGTCGGGCGCGTTTTCGTTCTTCTTCAGCCAGGTCTTGCTCGCCTGGGTGCGCACCGGTCCATGGAAGGGCCTCAGCACGCCGCTTGCAATCTTCTGCTCGCTCGACTGGGCGAACTTGAGAATATCGGCCGGCATGTTGCGGTAAGGCGCCATGGTGAAGATTCCGGAGGAGAGCCCTTCCCAATTTACCTCACCGGCCCAACTTCCGTCGAGATAGGCCTTCACGCGGGCGGTGTCATAGGCACCCCAGTTGTAGACGATTGCCGTCAGCTGCGCGAGCTGACCGATGCGGCTCAGGTCGTTGCCATAGCCGAAAGCGCGCAGATTGCTGGTCTCGGCCACCTGCATGGGCGCGGTCGAATCCGTTTGCTGGGTGATAATGTCGATGCCGTCCGCTGCAGCGTCACGCGCGGCCTTGGCTTCCTTCTCCGGGGCGAACCAGCTTCCGGTCCAGTAAACCTTTGTCTTGAACCGCGGATCGATCGATTGCGCCCCAAGCTCGAACGCATTGATCCCCTGCATCACTTCAGGGATGGGAAAGGGGGCGATATAGGCCGCCTGCCCCGACTTCGACATCTTCGCCGCGATTCGCCCCGTCAGATAGCGTCCTTCATAGAAACGCGCATTGTAGACGGCGACGTTGCGCGTGGTCTTGAAGCCGCCAAGATGCTCGAAGCGAACCGCAGGATACTTGCCGGCGGCGGCCAGAACCGCGTCCATATAGCCGAACGCGGTGGCGAAGATCATGTTGCAGCCCGACGCGGCCAGCTTGTCGAAGACCGGCAGAGCGGCAGCGCTCTCGGGCACGTTCTCGCTAAAGCTCGTCTCGACGCGATCGCCGAACTGTCGCTCGACCTCCAGCCGGCCGCGCTCCTGGGCCTGCGACCAGCCGCCATCGGTTCTAGGGCCGGGATAGACGAAGCAGATCTTCGGCTTGTCGGCCGCCTGGGCCATGCTCACCGACAGGAAAAGCGCCGCCGTCGCGCCGGCTTTTGCAAACAAGCTCATCGATAAGCCCCTGTTTCCCATCAGTCATCCGTCCGTCCGAGCGACGGGAAGGCCTGCAAGACCGCCCCGATGACGTAAAGATAAAGCCCGCTGATCACCACACCCCAGACCAGCCATTGCGGCGATTCGAAATGCAGGAGCAGCGCGGCGACGCTCAGCACAGACCAGATCGCAAAGACAGTGAGGTTCAGGGGGCGCAGGCGCTTGACGCGAACCGGGTGAAGGAAGTTGATCGGCAGGAATGTCAGGAAGACCGACACCGCAACAACCGCAAATGCCGTGATCTCGCTCGCCTTGATGACGAAAAGCGTGAAGACGACCATGTTCCAGACGACCGGGAAGCCGGAAAAGAAGTTTTCCTCCGTCTTCATGCCCATGTCGGCGTAGTAGATGGCGCTCGACACCACGATCAGGCCGGCGGCCACAAAGGACCACGGCACACCGATCATATGGCTCTGATAAAGCGCAAAGGCCGGAAGCAGAACATAGGTGACATAGTCGATCACATTATCGAGTGTATCGCCCGACCAGTTCGGCAGCACTTCCTTCACGCGCACTTTCCGTGCGATCGGTCCATCAATGCCGTCAACGGCAAGCGCAAGACCGAGCCACCAGAACATGTCGACAAAGCGATGTTCGGCAGCGGCGACAACCCCGAGGAACGCGAGAAACGACCCGGAGGCCGTCAGGATGTGAACGGAGAAGGCGCGGATTTCCGCGTAGGGGACGCGCCGGTAATTGAAGATTTTCATTGATTCGCCGTTTCCACCTCAAGCAACGTCTGCATTGTCCTAAATCACGAGGACGATACAAGATGTCGCGGAAAATAAGTTTCCAGTCTTCGCAAAAAGCATGGCAGCGATGCGGCTGGCCCTCTATATATTTGGGCAATCTATGAAATCTGAAGGCTTATGACCATGGAACGCTTTGACATCGCCGTCGCCGGCAATGGCCTCGCCGGACGCATCGCGGCAATCGCACTGGCCAGACTGGGTTACTCCGTCGCAATCATCGGCCCCGCCGGCGAGAGCCAGGACGGCAGAACCACGGCGCTGATGGATCAGTCCATCGCCTTTCTCGAAGGCCTCGGCGTCTGGGGCGCCCTGTCCGGTCATGCCGCCGGCCTGAAGACGATGCAGATCATTGACGGCACGGGCAGGCTTTTCCGCGCGCCGACCGTTCCCTTCCGGGCCTCTGAAATCGGTCTCGAAGCCTTTGGCTACAATTTCCCCAATTCCGCCGCGCTGAACGTGCTTGGCAAGATCATTGCCGACAATGACAGGATCGAGTCCATCGAGGGCCGTATCGCCGGTGCAGACGTCCGGGATGATTGCGTCGTCATCAGTCTGGAGGATGGACGAACCATCGTGGCGGGTTTCGTTGCCGCAGCCGATGGGCGCAAATCCCTTCTCCGCGAGGCCGCTGGCATCACTGTCCGTCGCTGGTCCTATCCGCAGACGGCCGTGGTGCTGAACTTTGCCCACACGATCCCGCATGGCAATGTCTCGACCGAATTCCATACGCCGACGGGCCCCTTCACGCAGGTTCCCCTGCCCGGACAGCACTCCAGCCTTGTCTGGGTGCAGGCACCGGCGGAAGCCGAGGCGTTTCTGGCATTGTCTCATGAGGAGATCAGCCGCCGCATCGAAACGCGCATGCAGTCGATGCTCGGCAAGGTGACGCTGGAAGGAAACCCGCAGGCCTGGCCGCTTTCCGGCATGACGGCCGATCGCTTCGGAAAGGGCCGTCTGGCGCTCATCGGCGAGGCGTCCCACGCTTTCCCGCCGATCGGCGCGCAGGGACTGAATCTGAGCCTGCGCGACATCATCGCGCTCTGCGATCTTCTCGGCATGAAGCGCGATCATGAAGGCCCCAAGCCTGTGGGTGACGCCTTTGACCGCAATCGCCGGCCCGACGTGCTCAGCCGCACAGCGAGCGTTGATCTGCTCAACCGCTCGCTTTTGTCCAATTTTCTGCCCGTGCAGCTGGTGCGCGCCGCAGGGCTCCACCTGCTCGACCTGTTGCCGCCATTACGCAATCTCGTCATGCAGGAAGGGGTCGCGCCGGGCCGGGGGCTTCAAGGCCTATCGTCGGGCCTACGGGAAAAGATCGCCCGGAAGCGTGCCTGATCGCATCAGATACAGCAGGACCGACACGGTCAGCACGGAAAAGAGCGTCGTGATCAGCACGGTTGCTGAGGCTTTTTCCTGCCATACGTCATATTGCTGGCCGATCACGAAGACATTGGTCGCGGTCGGCAATGCAGCAAGCAGGACAGCCGTCTGTATCCAGACATGATCGAAGTTGCCCGCGGCACTGAGGCTCAGATACATGAGCGTCGGCAACACGATCAACTTTGCAGGGACGATATAGACGATTTCTGCCGGGATCCGCTTCAAGGGACGCAGCGCCAACGTGACCCCCATGGCAAAGAGCGCGCACGGGGCGGCTGCCTGTGCAAGATAGTCAATCAGCCTGCCAAGCGGTATCGGCGGCTGAAAATGCATAGCCGCAGCGACGAAACCGATGGCTGTTGCGATGATGAAAGGATGCAGCACGATCCGGAGCAGCACGTCCTGTGCCACGAGCCGGGCTGACCGCTGTCCCTTTCCGCCGAGCGAAATGAGCGCCGGCGCGACGATGAAATGCAGCATGTTTTCAAAGCAGAAGATCAGCGCGACCGGAACTGCCGCCCGCTCGCCAAAGGCGAGAAGCGCAAGCCCCGGCCCCATGTAGCCGATATTGCCATAGGCGGCCGCCAGCCCCTGAACCGTCGCCTCCGGCACGCTCGAATCGCGGCCCAGCCAGCCGATCGCAAAGATCACCACGAAGACCGCGTAGGTCGTCCCAATATCCGTGACGATGAAATCGAAGCGCGTCAGCTGCTCGACCGGTGTTCTCGAGATCAGCTTGAAGAAAAGCGCCGGCAGTGAAACATAGACGATAAAGACATTGAGCCAGCCCAGCGCCTCGGCCGGCATGGGCTTGCACTTCGCCACCAAATAGCCGATCAGGATCAGCCCGAAGAATGGCAGCACAAGTCCGGTAACGTCCGCCATGTCCTGCCCCCGTGACTGTTTCCAACCCGTCTGCTGTTAGCCGATTTGTCCGAGGATTGGAAATGTCTGCTGGAACCAGATCGCCACATTGGCGACAAATCCGGTCAGAAATGCAATGCCGGTGAGAACCAGCAGTCCACCCATGACCTTTTCGACGGCGCCAAGATGGCGCCGAAAGCGCGAAAGGAAACGCATGAATGCCCCGGAGAAAAAGGCAGCGATCCAGAACGGCACCGCAAGCCCCAGCGAATAGACCGCCAACAGAAAGGCGCCGGAGCCTGCGGTATCGGAGGCTGCCGCAATCCCGAGAATGGCACCAAGAACAGGCCCGATGCAGGGTGTCCATCCGAAGGCGAAGGCCAGGCCCATCACATACGCCCCGGAAAGCGTCGCGGGCTTAGCCGACGACTGGAACCGCGCCTCGCGCGCAAGGAGCCCGATGCGGAACAGGCCGAGGAAGTTCAGCCCCATCACGATGATGATCACACCGCCGATCTTGGACAGAATGTCGATATATTGCCGCAGCAGCAGCCCCACCGCCGACGCGCCGGCTCCCAGCGCCACGAAGACGGTCGCAAAGCCCAGCGTGAAGAAGACGGAGGAGAGGATCACCGCATTGCGCGACCGTGCCGCCGCCTGCCCGCCGTTGCGGAAATCCTCGACGGAAACACCGGCCATGTAGCACAGATACGGCGGAACCAACGGCAGTACGCAAGGTGACAGAAACGACAAGGCACCCGCGACAAGCGCGCTGATGAGCGAAATACCGGCGACGGTCAGCATGAAAACTCCTTGCCCCTCACCGGTTCCGCAGCTCAGGTAAAAGGCCAAAATCCGAGGCCCATATAGACCCGGCATCCCTCACCCGCCAATCATCTTTTCGGCATCGCTGGAAAAAGCGCCAAATGGTCGCAGAATTGACGATTTTCCGGGTTGACCCGACCGTGCCTCCTGCATATGTTCCGCCCACTTTCCGGCCCGGTTCGCTTCTGCAACCGGACAGACGCGGGAGCGCGTAGCTCAGCCGGTAGAGCAACTGACTTTTAATCAGTAGGTCCAGGGTTCGAATCCCTGCGCGCTCACCACTTGAACCCCTGCCCCTATTTTTGTTGCCAGGAACGCTCCTGGCCTAGCAGAAGGCGGGTTGGCGGTTGTGGTCTGTCGCGATGAGGAAGCGTGAGCCACCGGCGCTTCTCAAGCGAACCATTTGCAACATCTTCAGATTCCGTACATAGATATTCCCGTATTCAACACATATGGCGAAGGATTTTTCATTTGTGCGATTGTTGTAACCCCGGCTTGATGAAGTTCATGCGGTCCTATCAAAGTCGGCGAAATGTTCTTGCAGGGCTTGCTGCTTCCCTTGCCGTCGCCGCTTCTCCGGCCTTGGCGCAGACCTCAAAACCTGACGGTCCACCGGAAAAACCTGAAACAATCTTTCTGGGACGCACCATCTATACGATGAACGATGCGCAGCCGCATGCCGAAGCGGTGGCAGTCAGCCATGGCAAGATCGTCGCCATTGGTCACGCGGCCGAAATTCTGGCGCTGAAGGGAGCAGACACCAAGGTCGTCGACTTCGGCGACAAGGTGGTTTTTCCGGGCTTTGTCGATCCGCACATGCATTCGTCCTTCTCAGGGCTTCGGCCCTGGCTGGACATCGGCCCGTTCAGCGTTCCAGATATGGACAGCGCAAGGCAGAAATTGCGCGATGCGGCAAGCAAGCTCAGCGGAGACCAATGGCTTCAGGCCAAGATGGTGGACCCCTCCATCATGCCCGGCGAGCCCTTTACGTTGTCCGACCTCGACAGCATCGCGCCGAATGTGCCGCTCTTCATTCTGGAATCGAATGGTCATGTCGCCTATGTGAACTCGCTGGCGCTGGCAAGGGCCAAGGTGACGAAGGATACTCCAGACCCACCGCAGGCCCGTTTCATGCGCGACGCGAGCGGCGCCCTGACGGGTCGCCTGGAAGAGGCACCGTCCTTCTATCCCTTCCTTGCGGTGATGCCGCAGCCGACCGCGGCCGATCTCGTTGGCTATTTCCGAGCAGATCTTCAGGATGCCGTGGCCAAGGGGTGCACGCTGGTGCATGATTGCGGCATCGGCGCAGCCTTCGGTGAGAAGGATCTGGCGCTCATCGATGCTGTCATGAAAACCAATCCGCCCCTGCGCTATGCCGGGTATCTCGTGTCCACGCATTACGACGCCTGGGAAAAGCTTGGCCTTCGCCCTGGCGAGCGTACGTCCCGCTTCACGCTCAACGGCATCAAGGCCTGGGCGGATGGCTCCAATCAGGCACAGACCGGCTATCAGCGCGAACCCTATCTCGGTAGCACCGGGCGCGGTGCCCTGAACTATCAGCCGAGCGAGATCGAGGCCGTGGTTCGCAAGGCTCATATGGCGGGCTGGCAGGTTGGGATTCATGCCAACGGCGATGCGGCCATCGATGTTGCCATTGACGCCTTCGCGCAAGGTACGAGTGGAGAAGGCGGCCATCAGCTACGCCATCGTATCGAGCACAGCTCGATCCTGCATGACGAGCAGATTGTTCGGATGAAGGAGCTGGGCCTCTCGCCCTCGTTCCTGATTGGACATGTCCACTTCTGGGGCCGCGCGTTTCAGGATCGGATTCTGGGCCCGGAACGGGCAAAGCGCGTCGATCCCTGCCGCTCCGCCCTCGACAAGGGCTTGCGAATTTCGCTCCACTCGGATTTCAACGTCACGCCCATCGATCCGTTGCGTTGCGTCGAGAATGCGGTCGTGCGCGATATGAAGGAAGGCGGCGGTGTGTTGGCGCCCGAGCAATGCATCACGCCCATGGAAGCACTGAGAGCCGTCACGATCGACGCGGCGTGGCAATGCCATATGGACCACGTCTGCGGTAGTCTCGAAGTTGGCAAGGCTGCGGATATGGTTGTGCTTGAAAAAGATCCGACCGTCGTTCCGGCGGAGCAAATCCATGCCATCAAGGTGATGGAAACCTGGATCGATGGTCAGGCTGGATATACCGCCTGATCAGCGCGCCGTGCGGAATGGATCCTAAAGACAAAGGGCGCCTCACCGGGCGCCCTTTTTCGATATTGCAGAGGATGCTGTCAAGCTCAGCCGACGAAGGCCCGCTCGATCACGAATTCGGCTGGCTTGTTGTTGGCCCCTTCAGTCAGCCCTGCCCGCTCCAGCAGTTCCTTCGTGTCCTTCAGCATCGCGGCCGAGCCGCAGATCATGCCGCGGTCGATGGCCGGGTCGAGTGGAGGAACGCCAAGATCGGCATAGAGCTTGCCGTTTTCCATCAGGTCGGTGATGCGGCCTTGGAACGGGTAATCCTCTCGGGTCACCGTCGCATAGTGCTTCAGCTTGTCACCGACGATCTCGGAGAGGATCTCGTCGTTCTTGATTTCCTCGACGAGGTCGAAGCCGTATTTCAGTTCGGCGACTTCGCGGCAGGTATGCGTGAGGATGACTTCCTCGAATTTCTCGTAGGTTTCCGGTTCGCGGATCAGCGAGGCAAACGGCGCGATACCCGTGCCGGTCGAGAACATGTAGAGACGCTTGCCCGGCGTCAGCGCATCGAGAACCAGCGTGCCCGTCGGTTTCTTGCGCATGAACACGGTATCGCCCGGCTGGATCTTCTGCAGTTCGGTGGTCAGCGGACCGTCCGGCGCCTTGATCGAGAAGAATTCGAGCTCCTCTGCCCAAGCCGGGCTGGCGATCGAATAAGCGCGATAAAGCGGCTTGCCCGAGACCATCAGGCCGATCATCACGAACTCGCCCGAACGGAAGCGGAAGCTCTCCGGACGCGTCATCCGGAAGCGGAACAGACGATCCGTGTAGTGATGGACGAAGGTGACGGTTTCGGCAAAGACGCCGGCCGGGATTTCAGCAGCGACATCCTGTTTCAATACGGGTGCGTTCATTCTTGATCCAATCCGGGTGGGCGTGCCGCAGACAAACTTGAGTGTGCGAGGCAAATATTACATTTCCGGCCGCTGGTGAAGCGCTGTTGTTGCTTTTAACGCGCCCTCAGGGGAATGCTTTGCCGCCATTCTCGCATTCAAGGTATATCAAATACATATTCTGTATTTGATATACATCAACGGCTGGCGGCAAGCGTGACCCCTCACGAGGCCTTGCGGCGCCAGCTATAGCCTTGGCCCGCTTCCGCCGACTTGAAGGCCGGCTGGGTGTGGAGGTCGATCCCCGGCAGGCGGTTTTCGGCAAGACGCGTCAGGGCCGTGGGGTTCTTGACGGCAAAGCTGTCGATGCCGCAGCGGATCATCAGGGGGATCTGGTCGATGAGCACATCGCCGACCGCCCTTACCTCGCCCTCATAGCCCAGGCGCTCACGCAGCAGCGAGGCATGGCTGAAGGCGCGCCCGTCGTTGAAGGCCGGGAATGCCAGCGCCACGACCGCGATGCGCTCCAGATGCGGTGCCAGTTTCGTGACGTCGTCAGCCGGCGCGATCAACACGCCGAAGCCGCCTTCATTGCTGGCCTCCATCTGTTCGAGGAATTCGCCAAGTGCGAGGATCGGCCGAGCGCCTACCGGCAGAGCCTCGCTCTCGATGGGCAGCGCCCAGGCGTCATTCTCGACAAAGCCGGTTTCTTTCCAGATTTTCGTCATGCGTCAGTTCTTTCTGATCCGGGTCTGTCTCAGGCGGCCTTGGAGGACGGCCCGTAAAGCGCGTCCTTGAACGGCTGCGGGCCAACACGGCGATAGGTGTCGATGAAGCGCTCGGAGGCGTCGTTGCGGATGGCGATATAGGTGTTGACGACAGTCTCCACCGCATCCGTCACCTTCTCCGGCTCGAAGCCGCGGCCGATGATTTCGCCGATGGAGGAATTCTCGTCGGCCGAGCCCCCCAGCGTGATCTGATAGAGTTCCGCGCCCTTCTTTTCCACGCCCAAGAGGCCGATATGGCCGACATGGTGATGGCCGCAGGCATTGATGCAGCCGGAAATCTTGATCTTCAGCTCGCCGATTTCCGCCTGACGTTCGGCCGAACCGAAGCGGGTGGAAAGCTCCTGCGCGACCGGGATCGAGCGGGCGTTCGCCAGCGCGCAATAGTCCAGACCCGGACAGGCAATGATGTCGGTGATCAGGCCGGCATTGGCCGTGCCGAGACCTGCCGGCTGCAGCGCGCGATAAAGCGGCTCCAGATCGGCAATCGCGACATGCGGGAAAATGATGTTCTGCTCATGGCTGATGCGGATTTCGTCGAAGGCGTATTCTTCGGCGAGATCGGCCACCAGATCCATCTGGCTGTCCGTCGCGTCGCCCGGAATGCCTCCGATCGGCTTCAGCGAGATGGTGACAGAGGCATAATCGGGGTTCTTGTGCGGATGCACGTTCTGCTGCACCCAGCGCGCAAAGCCCTCATCCGCCTTCTTCCAGGCGGCAAGGTTCGCCCAGCCTTCCGGCCGCTCGGGGAGCGCCGGCGGTGCGAAATAGTCGGTGATGGCGGCGATGTCCTGATCGGGGAGCTTCAGTTCGCCATCCTTCAGATGCACGAATTCGGCCTCGATCTGGCGCGTCAGTTCCTCGACGCCGGTTTCGTGGACGAGGATCTTGATGCGCGCCTTGTACTTGTTGTCGCGGCGGCCATGCAGGTTGTAAACGCGCACGATGGCGGTCGTGTAGGAAAGCAGGTCCTCTTCTGGCAGGAAGTCGCGGATCTTCTTGGCGAGAAGCGGGGTGCGCCCCTGCCCGCCGCCGACCCAGACGGCAAACCCAAGCTCGCCCTTGTCGTTCTTCTTCAGCTGCAGACCGATATCGTGAACCTGGATGGCTGCGCGATCATGTTCCGAGCCGGTGACGGCGATCTTGAACTTGCGCGGCAGGAAGGAGAATTCCGGATGCACGGAAGACCACTGGCGCAGGATTTCTGCATAGGGCCGCGGATCGGCAGCCTCGTCAGCGGCGGCCCCAGCGAAATGGTCAGCGGTGACGTTGCGAATGCAGTTGCCCGATGTCTGGATCGCATGCATCTCGACGGATGCGAGATCGGTCAGGATGTCCGGCGTGTCGGAAAGCTTCGGCCAGTTATACTGGATGTTCTGGCGCGTGGTGAAATGGCCGTAGCCGCGGTCATACTTGCGCGCGATATGGGCGAGCATCCGCATCTGCTTGGCATTCAGCGTGCCATAGGGAATGGCGACGCGCAGCATATAGGCGTGGAGCTGGAGATAGACGCCGTTCATCAGGCGCAGCGGGCGGAACGCATCCTCGGCGATCTCGCCGGACAGACGCCGCTCCACCTGGTCGCGAAACTGCGCGACGCGCGCGGACACGAAGGCGTGGTCGAATTCATCGTAACGGTACATAGGGGCTCCTCAAGCAATTCCAGGAAAAGTGCAAGGCGGTTTTCCGTCCGGAATTGCGCAAAAATCTCTTAAGCTGCGCGCGTCGGGGCGTAGGCGTTCTCGCCATAGCCGACCGTCGGGCCTTCGGCGCGGATGCGCTCGCGCAGGCGAATGGGGCGGATCGTTTCGCCGACCTCTTCCACTTCCACGAGGTTCACGTCAAGGATCTTGTTGGCGGCAAAGTCGCGCTTGCCGATCGCTTCCAGCGAGGCTTCGGCTTCCGCATGGCGGGCGACGAGCGCATCCTGCAGCGAGGTGGTCCACTCGCCACTGGCATTCAGCCAGACGGCAATGCCGTCGCCGAGGCGGTTGGCGGTGAGAACCTTGTAGATCATGTCAAACTCCCATGGAGACAGGCGACCGCTTGGCTGCAAGGCTGAGCGGCGTGGATTTCTCGAAGTTGGCTCCGGCGACGGCCTCGCCGATGACGACCATGACCGGCCCGGTCAGTTCGTCGAAATGCTGCAGGCTCGGCAGGTCAGCAATCGTGCCGTGGAAGAGCCGTGCCTCGCGGCGGCTGGCATTCTCGATGACGGCCACCGTCGTCTCGCGCGGCATGCCGCCAGCAATCAGGCGCTCGGCCACCGAGGCCGCGACCGTGCGCCCCATATAGACGGCAATGGTGGCGCCGGAAACGGCCAGACGCGCCCAGTCGGGCAGAACGTCACCCGTCATGTCATGGCCGGTGGTGAAGACGAGCGACGAGGCAACGCCGCGCAGCGTCAGCGGCAGTTCGAAATCGGCGGCGGCGGCAAAGGCGGACGTGATGCCCGGCACGATCTCATAGGTCACGCCGGCCTCGCGCAGCGCTGCCATCTCTTCAGCAGCACGGCCGAAGATCAACGGATCGCCGGATTTCAGGCGGACGACACGTTTACCTGACTTGCCAAGTTCCACCAACAGATCGTTGATTTCGTTCTGAGACTTGGAGTGGCAGCCCTTGCGCTTGCCGACGGGGATGCGCTCGGCATCGCGACGGCCCATATCGACGACGGCCTGCGGAACCAGCGCATCGTGGACGATCGCATCCGCTTCCATCATGACGCGCTGGGCGCGGAGTGTCAGAAGATCTTCGGCGCCGGGGCCGGCGCCCACAAGCCACACGTGACCGGGCAAACCGGCCGAGGCGCTCAGGAGACGATCCGCCTCGGCCGTGGCGAGAGTTGCGTTGCCATTCGCCATGGCATCAGCAACCGCGCCGGAAAAGAACCGGCGCCAGAACACGCGACGTGAAACGCCCTTCGGGATCTTTTGTTCCACGCGCTCGCGATAATTTATCGCGAGGCGTGCAAGGCGGCCGAGAGAGGGCGAGAGCATCTGATCAACCGCAGCGCGGACCATCTGCGCCAGAACCGGCCCCGCCCCCTCAGTGCCAATCGCCACAGCCAGCGGCGCGCGGTTGACGAGCGCGGGCGTGAAGAAGTCGCAATAGTCGGGCTGGTCAACGGCATTGGCTGGAATCTTGAGCGCGCGGGCGCGATCGACAATGCCACGATCCTCGGTCTCGTTGCCTGTTGCCGCAAAGACAAGAACGGCCTTACGCATCATGGCATCCGCTTCAGCCGGAGAAATCTGGCGCAGCGAATGCGAAGCAATGAAATCCGCGAAGCTCTTTTCAGGCGCATCCGCAGCGACCACGATCTCGACCTGCGTATTGGCGAGCAGCCGCGCCTTGGCATAGGCCTCGTCGCCCTCGCCATAGACGAGCGCCACCTTCCCCGCCACGCGGAAGAAGGCCGGAAACACCGAAAGCTGGTCGTCTTTTGCAGTCATCGCATACGCCTGTGTGAAGTCTGGTAGAATTTTCTCTTTTCGAGGCGAAAACCGGAAGGAACAGAAATGCGGATGCGGCACAAGGAGGATATTTCTTTGCCCCGAACAAAAGCTTTCTGAGCAAATCCGCCCGGTTGCCGCTTGCTGCGATTTACAGAGCCGACATGGCTCAATAACGTCGAGTCACTTCAAAACCGTGAAAGGATCGCTTGATGGATTACGCGCCCGAGGTCATAGCCGCCCGCCTGCTGGATGTCATGGAGAAGGACGTATTGCCTCTGACCCACAAGGGCGTGAATAGCGGAGCCAAGGTTTTCGGCGCGGCGATCCTGAAGAAGTCCGATCTGTCGCTGGTCATTGCCGGCACGAACAACGAGATCGAGAACCCGCTCTGGCATGGCGAAGTCCACACGCTGAAACAGTTCTACGAACGCCCAGGCGAGAAGAACACGAAGGACCTCATCTTCTTCTCCACCCACGAACCCTGCACCATGTGCATGTCGGCGATCACCTGGGCCGGTTTCGACAACTATTATTATTTCTACAGCCACGAGGACAGCCGCGACGCCTTCGCCATTCCGCATGACCTCAAGATCATGAAGGAACTCTACGGCCTCGACGCCGGCGGCTACCATCGCCAGAACGCATTCTGGAAGAGTTTCTATCTCGGCGATCTCGTCGCCGCTTCGCCGGATGCCCCGCGCGCAGCGCTTGAGGACCAGACCGCCCGCATCAAGACGGAATATGACCGGCTGTCGAACGTCTACCAATCCAGCAAGTCCGCCAACGCCATTCCGCTGAACTGATGCCCCTGATCGCCCCTTGACTGGAAAATCCATGGAACCCTCGCGCGATATCTCCCGCCTCCTCGAAATCATGGCGGCGCTCCGCACCCCCGTGACCGGCTGCCCTTGGGACCTCGAACAGAATTTCGAGACCATCAAGCCCTATACGATCGAAGAGGCCTATGAAGTCGCCGACGCCATCGAGCGCAAGGACATGGGCGACTTGTGCGAGGAACTCGGCGACCTCCTGTTACAGGTCATCTTCCACGCGCAAATGGCTGAAGAAAAAGGACTTTTCTCCTTCGGCGATGTGGTGGAGGCCATCACCCGCAAGATGATCCGCCGTCATCCGCATGTCTTTGCCGTCTCCGACGCCGGCACGCCCGGCGCGGTGAAGGCGCAGTGGGACGAAATCAAGACGCAAGAGAAGCGCGAGCGTGCCGAGCGCCGCGCCAAGGCCGGCTATGTCGAGCCGAGCAGCGGCCTCCTCGGCTCCGTCCAGCGTTCCTTCCCGGCGCTGACCGAGGCGCTGAAGATCCAGGAAAAGGCCGCCAAGGTCGGATTCGACTGGAAGGAAGCCGCGCCAATCATCGACAAGATCGAGGAGGAAATCGGCGAACTCCGCGAGGCTCTGGCGGAAGGAAACAGCCAAGCCGTCGCCGACGAACTCGGCGATTTGATCTTCGCGACCGTCAACATCGGCCGCCATGTGGGCGCCGACCCGGAGATGGCGCTGCGCGGGACAAACACGAAGTTCCGAAAGCGCTTCAGATATATAGAGACGTCTCTCGAAGCAACAGGCGAGGATATTGGAGGGGCCTCGCTGGAGCGGATGGAGGAGTTGTGGGTGGAGGCGAAGGGATCCGAGCGGCGGGGCTAGATTTCATCCAGTTCGATATTCCGGCCTCTATGGAAGATGCGCAGGATCGTGACTTGGCCACGGCCGACCCGAAACACGATCGTCGCCTGCCGATTGAATCCGACTGCCCGCATATTGTGTTTCGTACCCACAACAGTGCCGCGATTTGGGAAAAGTGAGAAGCCAAGGCAATAGTCGATGATTTCATCGACATAAGTGTGAGCAATCTGCCTGCCGGCTCTCGGCACCAAGTAGCTGACAATCTCGGCTATATCCGCCTTCGCCCTGTCTGAGATGACGACGACGAATTCAGCCATTTTCGTTCAGCGAATTTTGTCGTCTAGGTGGTCGATATAGGCGTGAAGTTGCCGTCTGGCCTCTTCCAACGGGATCAGCAGCGAGGGATCGGCGTCGATGGCTTCTAGCATCGGCACCATTTCGGTCTCGATCCATCGATCGATCTCCGCCTGATGCGGCCCGTCATCGAGAACCAGCGATAGAAGCCCGTCGACCACGACGTCACTCTCGCTTTGATATTCGCCTGAGCGCACTTTCTCGGCAATCATATCTGCCATCTCTTCCGGCAATTCGATTGTGAGCGCGCGTGTTCTGGACATGGATGAAACTCCTGTTCAAACCGAAAATAGCACAGGGGCCAGTACTATCAAAGCGCGCTGCAAGACGGCAGCAATCCTACGCTCATCCTTCTTCGACTTCACCGTCCCCGCACCGGTAAGAGGTGATCTCAGAGCTTCTTTTGCTCCAAAGCGGTGAAGCGCAGTGCTCGGCCGTCACTGGCAACCAGCGCGTCCATCTGGCTTTCGAGCGCGTCGCGGTCGTCAACCCCGCACAGCAAGCGTCCGGCCAGCCGGTCGAAACGCCCAGCCGCAATGTCTGCGATGAGAAGCGCCGCACGCGTCGGCTCCACGTTGATACCGTCCTCAAAGAGTTGCTGAATGCCGGGGAGGAAGCGCTTGCCCGCCTCCGATGTCAGCTGCATTTCCGTCATTGCCGTGCGCACGAGCCCTGGATCGACCGCGAAGGCGCGCACGTTACTGTCGACGGTCGTGTCATTGAGACATTCCGTCATCCGCATGATGGCTGCCTTGCTCGACGCGTAGCCCGAACCGTGCGGAAAGCTGTTGCCGGTTCCGCCACCGACGAGGTTGACGATCCGCCCCTTGCCGCGGGACAACATGACCGGCGATGCCGCGCGGCATGTGTGGAAGCTGCCCCGGAGATTGATTTCCACATCCTTCCACCAGGTTTCCGGGTCACATTCCCAGATCGGGCCGAAGGCCTGGAAGGAGCCATGGTTGTTCACGAGAAGATCGACCGGACCCAGTTGGTCGGCGATTGTCGCAAAGACATTTTCGACAGCGGCGTAATCTGAAACATCGGCTGTCAGCGCAATGGCCCGCCCACCTTCGGCCTCGATCATGGAGACGGTTTCGTCGATCTCCCTGGCCGTCCGCGAGATGACGGCGACCTTTGCCCCCTCGCGCGCCTGCTGAAGGGCGATCTCCCGGCCAATGCCTCTGCCGCCACCCGTGACGACCGCTACCGTATCCGCAAGACGCGCCATTTTGCTCTCCTCCATCGCAAAAGATTTATCTCCGACAAAGGAATGTAACGGGCGGCGCGGGGCGATCAACCTAGTGTTCGTCGCTGAGGCGTCCTACCACTCATCCTTCTTGGACTTCACCGTCCCGAGCTTCCGCTCCAGTTCCGCCGCCCCCGCTTCCGAAATCCGGATGTCGAGGCTGACCGAGCCATCTTCCTGGTCGTGCCGCTCATCCACAATGGCGTTGGCATAGAGCCATGGCAGCAGCGAGAGGTTCGCCGGCGAAATGTCGATGGTGGTCATCGTCATCACGCCGGAGATGCGGCGGCTGACTTCCTCCAGCAGGGCGTCGACGCCCTCGCCGGTCACCGCGGAGATGGCGCGGACATTGGGCATCGCGGCGGCCTTGTCGGCAATGGCCTCGTGCGCCTCCGGCTCCAGCCGGTCGATCTTGTTCCAGACTTCGAGAATGCGGTCTTCCGCCTCCTGCCCCTCGATGCCGAGATCGGTCAGGATGCGCATGACGTCGCCCGCCTGCGCCGCATTGTCCGGATCGGACATGTCGCGCACATGCAGGATGAGATCGGCTTCCAGCACCTCTTCCAGCGTCGCACGGAAGGCGGCGACGAGGTGGGTCGGCAGGTCGGAGATGAAACCCACCGTGTCGGAGAGGATCACGGTGCGGCCCTGCGGCAGCTTCATACGGCGCAGCGTCGGATCGAGCGTCGCAAACAGCATGTCTTCGGCGAGAACGCCAGCACCGGTGATCCGGTTGAACAGCGTCGACTTGCCGGCGTTCGTATAGCCGACCAGCGCCACAATCGGATGCGGCACCTTCTTGCGTTTGGCGCGGTGCAGCTGGCGGGTGCGGCGCACCTGTTCCAGTTCGCGCTCCAGCTTGACGATCTTGTCCTGCAGGATGCGGCGGTCGGCTTCGATCTGGGTTTCGCCCGGACCGCCCATGAAGCCGGCGCCCCCGCGCTGACGTTCAAGGTGGGTCCAGCTGCGGACCAGACGGCCCTTCTGATAGTTGAGATGCGCCAGCTCGACCTGCAGCGTGCCTTCCTTGGTGGAGGCGCGGCGGCCGAAGATTTCGAGGATGAGGCCTGTACGGTCGATGACCTTGGCCTTCCATTCGCGTTCCAGATTGCGCTGCTGAACCGGCGTCAGCGGATGATCGACGATGATCAGGCCGGCGTTCTCAGCCTTCGCCATTTCGCCGATTTCTTCCACCTTGCCGGTGCCCATGAGTGTCGCCGGGCGCGGCTGCGAGACGCTGACGATTACGCCGCCGGCGATCTCGAGATCAATGGCGCGGGCAAGGCCGATGGCCTCTTCAAGCTTGGCTTCGTTGCTGCGGGGTGCTGTCGTTGCCGTCTCGCCCTTCGGCTGCGGCTGTTTCAGCACCGGCACGACGACAAGCGCACACATGTCGTCACGCGGAACATCGTGTTCCGCGCCGGCAGCGTCGGTCGTGTCAAATTCGTCTGTAATGGCTTTTATCCGTCAGCCCGCGTCTTCACCTTCGAACATCTGCACGGGCTGCCCGGGCATGATAGTCGAGATCGCGTGCTTGTAAACCAGCTGGGAATGACCATCCCTGCGCAGAAGGACGCAGAAATTGTCGAATGACGTGACCACGCCGGTGAGTTTCACGCCGTTGATCAGGAAGATCGTCAGCGAAATCTTCTGCTTTCTGACGGTATTGAGAAACAGGTCCTGGAGGTTCTGAGAACGTTCCGCCATATGCGCCGCTACTTTCTTATGTGCCGGCGTTCAGGACGCCGCTTGGAATGAAATGATTGTCCCCGCAAACCCTCACTTTTGCGGCAATAGAAGACTCGTATCAAATCAATGTCTTTTCCGCAATGTCGAAAAAGGCTTCTCTGATCTGCTTTGATACAAGCCCGGGATGGCCGTTGCCGATCGTCTTTCCGTTGATGGAAACGACGGGAAAACAGATACTTGTGGCAGCGGTGATGAAGACCTCGCGCGCGTTCAGCATGTCTTCGACCGTGAACTGCTCCTCGCGAATTTCAATTCCTTCGCGAGCGGCCACATCCAGGAGAGTCGTGCGCGTGATCCCGCGCAGAATTCCGTGCTCCGCCGGTCTCGTCCGCAGGACGCCATCCTGACCGACCATCCAGACATTGGTCGCAGCACCCTCGGTTACATGGCCTGCTGCATCGACATAGATCGCCTCCTGCGCGCCCGCTTCCCTGGCCGCCTGCCGCGCCATGGCGTTGGGCAGAAGACCGACAGTCTTGATGTCCACGCGATCCCAGCGATTGTCCGGCAGCGTGATGGCGCGGATGCCATCGGCGTTCTTCTTGTCGATTGCATTGCGGTCGGTGTTCTTCGCCGTAATCACAATGGAGGGCTTGATCGCCTGCACCGGGTAAGCGTGGTCGCGCTTGGCCACGCCGCGGGTCACCTGCATGTAGAACATGCCGTTGGTCACGCCGTTCCTGCGCAGAACCTGCCGGATGACCAGCGTAAGAGCCTGGCGGGTCATCGGCCAGTCGATAGACAATTCCGATAGAGAGCGTCCGAGGCGGTCCAGATGCCGCGTCAGATCCACGATCATGCCGTGGCGAACCTCGCAGACCTCGTAGACCCCATCGGCAAACTGGTAGCCACGATCCTCGATATGAACGGCGGCGTCGGCGTGCTGGACATAGCGGCCGTTGACATAGGCAATTCTGGACATTCGAATTTTCCGCAGAGATGAAAAGATAAGGCCGCTTTGCTTCAAACGCCCAGAGACTTGAGTTTACGGTGCAGCGCCGACCGCTCCATGCCGACAAACTCCGCCGTGCGCGAGATATTGCCGCCGAAGCGGTTGATCTGCGCCATCAGATAGTCGCGCTCGAAAAGCTCGCGCGCTTCCCGCAGAGGAAGCGTCATGATGTGCTGGTCGCCCTGCGCCGAAATCTTCGGCATCATGTCCACCACATCCGGCGGAAGATGATCGGCAGTGATCGTCGTGTCGCCGGTGTCCGGACGCGTCAGGATCAGCACACGCTCGATCACGTTGCGCAGCTGGCGGATGTTCCCCGGCCAGTCATGCGCCTGCAGCACGGCGAGCGCGTCGTCTGCCACGCGCCGCGCCTTCATGCCGGCCTGTTCGCTGATCTGGCGCATGAAGAGATCGACGAGGAAGGGAATGTCCTCGCGCCGCTCGGCCAGCGCCGGCACCTTGATCGGCACGACGGCCAGACGATGATACAGATCCTCGCGGAAACGCCCCTCGCCGATCAGGCTTTCCAGATTATAGGCGGTCGAGGAGATGATCCGCACATCGACCTTGACCCGCTTCGAACCGCCGACGCGCTCGAACTGCTGGTCGACAAGGACACGCAGGATCTTGTTCTGGGTCTCGCGCGGCATTTCACCGACTTCATCGAGATAGAGCGTACCGCGATGCGCCTCTTCGAGAGCGCCGGTGCGACGCGGCTGGCCCGGCTGACCTTCGGTGCCAAAAAGCGCCATTTCCATGCGCTCGGGCGTGATCGTTGCCGCATTCAAGGCCACGAAGGGTCCGTCGGACCGCGACGACTTCTTGTGGATCATCCGCGCCACGAGTTCCTTGCCGGAGCCGGAAGGCCCGAGGATCATGATGCGGCTGTTGGTGGGCGCGATCTTCTCGATCGTCTGGCGAAGCTGCGAGACCGCGACCGAGGTGCCGATCAGCTCGACCGGATCGCCGGAGCGCTTCTTCAACTCGCTGACTTCCTTGCGAAGCTGGGAATTCTCCAGCGCGCGTTCGGCAACGAGAATGAGGCGGTCGGCCTTGAACGGTTTTTCAATGAAGTCATAGGCGCCGCGATGGATGGCCGAAACCGCCGTCTCGATATTGCCATGCCCCGAAATCATCACGACCGGAATGTCGGGATGACGGGCCTTGATCTCGTCGAGCAGCGCCAGACCGTCCAGCTTGCTGCCCTGCATCCAGATGTCGAGGAAGATCAGCCGCGGCACACGATCGCTGATGGCCGCCAGCGCGCTGTCGCTGTCATGCGCGGTCCGCGTTTCGTGCCCCTCGTCGGAAAGGATACCGGATACGACCTCGCGAATGTCCTGTTCGTCGTCTACGATGAGAATATCAGACGCCATTGACTGCTTCCTTCATTTCCATGTCGGTCTGGGCCGAGGCTTCCGTCCGGGGCAGATACACCCGGATCATCGCGCCGCGCCCCTGATCGAAATCTTCCGGCGCATCGTGCAATTCCAGCTCGCCGCCATGTTCTTCGATAATCTTCTTGACGATGGCGAGGCCAAGGCCGGTGCCCTTCTCGCGCATCGTGATATAGGGCTCGAGAATGCTGTTGCGGTTCTCTGTCGGCAGGCCTTTGCCGTTGTCGATGATGTCGACCACATAGCGTTCGCCGGAGGCGTCCTCGCGGGCGCGCACCATGACGCGGTTTTCCGTCCGCGCCGCTTCGGCAGGCACGGCCTCGATGGCTTCAACCGCGTTCTTCACCAGATTGCCGAAGGCCTGGCCCAGCATCCGCGAATCGAAGACGCCATCGAGCGCGTGATCGCCGAGATCCTTCTCGAAATGCACATGCGTGTTGCCCATCTCGCGCAGGAACACGGCATCTTTCAGAATATCGCGCAGATCACAGGCCGCCTTGGTCGGCTTTGGCATGCGGGCGAAAGAGGAAAACTCGTCCACCATGCGCCCGATATCGCCGACTTGCCGGACAATCGTGTCCGTGCACTGGTCGAACACCTCGCGGTCTTCCTGATTGATCTGCTTGCCATAGCGGCGGCGGATGCGTTCCGCAGACAGCTGGATCGGCGTCAGCGGGTTCTTGATCTCATGCGCGATACGCCGCGCCACATCCGCCCACGCGGTCGAACGCTGCGCGATCACCAGATCCGTGATGTCGTCGATCGTGAGCACCCAGGCGCTTTTTGCGTCGTCGGACTCTTCGCGCGTCACCTGGACGTTGAGCGTCCGTTCGCGCCCATTGATGCGCAGGTTGATCTGCCGGCGATAGCTCGGACGTCCGCGCGCCACCGCCTCGGCAAAGACCTCGTCAACTTCAGGGGAAAGCTCGCCGAGCGTGTGGCCGACGATCTCGCCGGCATCGCGTCCGACGAAACTTTCAGTCGAGGGATTGGCCACAGTGATCCGCCCATCCTCTTCAACGCCGATCACGCCGGCATTCACACCGGACAGCACGGCTTCGATGAAGCGGCGCCGATCATCCACTTCGTCCTTCGCGGCCAGAACCTCGTCGCGCTGCGAGCGAATTTCGGCAATCATCTTGTTGAACGTGCGCGACAGGTTGCCCACATCGCCATCGGCGGCGCGCACGGGCACGATCACGTTCATGTTGCCGGTCGCCACGCTGTCGGCCGCACTGATCAGGAGTCGGATCGGACGCACCAGACGGTCGGCAATGGCGATTGCGGTCCAGATCGCGGCCAGCAGCACGATCAGCGCGAAGCCCAGATAGAGAATGCCGAAGGCGACCTGAAGCGATGTCCGCCCTGCCTCCATGGCGCGGTATTCCTGGGTATTTTCCTCCATCAGCCGGAGCGCCGACATGACGTTGGGGTCGACGGCGCGGATCGTATAGAGATAGGCGCCGGGAATCTCATCGAGCTTGATCACCGCGCCGACGAGATTGGTCACGCCCGGCGGGATCAACGTTGGCTGACCGGCGACAGAGCTTTCCAATGCGTCCTTCGGGATCGCGGGAAGCGGCTTTTCCGTCTCGATTTCCGCCTGCAGGATCACGCTGCCATCGGGGCGCACCAGAAATGCGCCAAGCATGCCACGCCCACGCGCCTGCCGGGTCACCAGTTCGGTGAAGCCGGTCCTGTCAAGACTGTAAAGCGCTCGGTTGCGATCGAGATCATTGGCCATCGAGGCGGTCTGGCCCTGCAGATAGCTGGCATTTTCCAGCACATAGGCCTGCGCCACATTGATCGATGAATTGACGATGGACTGGGTCCGGATCGAGAACCAGCGATCAAGGCCCGCCTGCAGCGTAAACGAAGCAAAGATGGCGACCAGTACCGCCGGCAGGATGGCGACAACGGAAAAGAGCGACACGATGCGGACATGCAGCCGCGCTGCCGCGCGCCCGCGCCGCCTTGCCTTGATCAGTCGCAGCACTTCGCGGCCGATGAGATACATGAGGCCAAAAACGAACAGGCCGTTGATGACCGCGGATGCGATGACGACATCCGTCTCCGGCGCAATCGGCGTGAGCCCCAGGAGAACGAAAAGGGTGATGACCGAAGAGGTCAGCGCTCCACCTGCCAGAATGAGACCCGGCAATGCGAAATAGGCGCGCCGGTCCTGCGCGCCAAGGCCGGTCGCGCTGTCGTCTTCCGATGCAGCGTTGCTGCTTGCCATCAAAACAATCTCCAGGTCCATCCACGCTTTGGTTTGACGGACATGCTGCTCATGTTGCGATCCGGTGACGCGCAGCAGCGAGTCACGCAGAAAGCCGTGACTTTCAAGCAACATATTGTGGCGAAATTGCAACGCCTGGCAAGGTCTAATCAGCCGCTGCGTGCGCTTCTATACACAGAAACGCCGAGCTCGCGGATCTTCTTTCTTAACGTATTGCGGTTGAGGCCGAGCACTTCCGCGGCCTTGATCTGGTTGCCGCGCGTGGCCGTCAGTACAGCCAGAATGAGCGGGTATTCAAGCTCCGCAAGCACGCGGTTGTATAGTCCCGGCGGCGGCAGGTCTTCTCCGAAACCGGAGAAATAGGTCCGCATGTTTTCCTCGACCGCCTGTGAAATGGTCACCGGACCGGAGCGGCCGGCGGCCTTGTCGAGCGGGCTGTCGGGAATATCCGAGCGCAGTTCCGTGTCGATAATCTCGCGGGTGATCACGTCCTGCGGATAGAGCGCGGTGAGTCGCCGGATCAGGTTTTCCAGTTCGCGCACATTGCCCGGCCAGGGATAGGATTTCATCGCCTCGATCGCTTCGGAATCGAAACGCTTGACGTCCAGCCCCTCCTTTTCCGCGCGTGTCACGAAGTGACGCACGAGATCCGGAATGTCTTCAGAACGATCACGCAACGGCGGCAGGCGCAGCGGCACGACATTCAGGCGGTAGTAAAGGTCTTCGCGGAAGAGACCCTGATTAATCAGGTTCTTCAGATCCTTGTTGGTGGCGGCGACGATCCGCACATCGGTTCGTATCGGCGTCCGCCCCCCGACCGTCGTATATTCGCCCTGCTGGAGAACGCGCAGGAGCCGTGTCTGCGCATCCATCGGCATGTCGCCGATTTCGTCAAGGAAGAGCGTACCGCCCTCGGCCTGCTCGAAGCGCCCCGTCGAGCGGTTCTGCGCGCCGGTAAAGGCGCCCTTCTCATGACCGAAAAGTTCCGATTCGATGAGGTCGCGCGGAATGGCCGCCATGTTGATGGCGACAAAGGGTCCGTTGCGGCGCTTGCCGTAATCGTGCAGCGCCCGTGCAACCAGTTCCTTGCCGGTGCCGCTCTCGCCGGTGATCATCAGCGTCAGGTCCGTCTGCATCAGGCGGGCAAGCACACGATAGATTTCCTGCATCGCAGCCGAGCGACCGACCAGCGGCATACCGTCCTGCTGGTCATCCTCCAGCTCCGGTGCCTTCAGCTTGGGCTCTGAGAGCGCGCGCTTGACGATGGCCAGCAGTTCCGTGAGGTCGAAAGGCTTCGGCAGGTAGTCGTAGGCGCCCTTCTCCGAGGCCTTGATCGCCGTCATGAAGGTGTTCTGCGCGCTCATGACGAGCACGGGAAGCTCCGGCCTCGCTTTCTTGATCCGCGGCAGCAGATCGAAGGCGTTTTCGTCCGGCATGACGACGTCGGTGATGACGATATCACCCTCTCCGCCCGCCACCCAACGCCAGAGCGTGGCGGCATTCGATGTGATGCGCACTTCATAACCGGCGCGCGTGAGCGCCTGATTGAGCACGGTGCGGATGGCGGCGTCGTCGTCGGCGACGAGGACCGTGGCGCTGGTCATGGAGCTTTTCCTGCCTGTTCGTCACTGCGGGCATTCTCAGCCGTGTCGGTGGAGACGGGCATGAGAACGCGAAATGTGGTGCGGTTGGTCTGACTGTCGCATTCGACAATGCCGCCATGCGCGCCAATGATCTTGGCGACAAGGGCGAGGCCGAGACCCGAACCGTTGGTCTTGGTCGTAATGAAGGGATCGAAGAGATGTGGCACAAGGTCCTGCGGAACGCCCGGGCCGTTGTCATGTACGCAGAATTCCAGTGGCAGCGAAATCTTCTCGCGCGTTCCGGCAACCGACAGGCGGATGCCCGGACGGTAGGCGGTCGACAGCACGATCTCGCCGTCCGGCTTGTGGCCGATGGCCTCCGCCGCATTCTTCACGAGGTTGAGGAAGACCTGAACCAGCTGGTCGCGGTTGGCATAGACCGGCGGGAGCGAGGGGTCGTAATTCTCAACGAACTTGATATCGCGGGCAAAGCCGGCCTGCGCGATCGCCTTCACGCGATCGAGCACGACGTGAATGTTGATCGGCATCCGGTCGACCGGGCGCTCGTCGGAGAAGACTTCCATGCGATCGACCAGCGACACGATCCGGTCCGTCTCGTCGCAGATCAGCTGAGTCAAAGAGCGGTCTTCCTCACCCACGGAGGTTTCCAGAAGCTGTGCCGCACCACGAATGCCGGAAAGCGGGTTCTTGATCTCATGGGCCAGCATGGAGGCCAGGCCGCTGACCGAACGGGCGGCTGCGCGATGCGTCAGCTGACGATCGATCTTGTCCGCCATGGAGCGTTCCTGGAACACGACAACCACGGCCCCCGGCGTTGCCAGAACCGGCGCGACATAGATGTCCACCAGCTTGTCCGAGCCAAGGCGCGGCGACGAAAGATCGACGCGATATTCGTTGACCGGCGCGCGGCGCTCCCGCACCTGATCGATCAGCGCCAAAAGCGGGCTGCCGAAGGGGATCAGCGCCTCGATGACATAGCGCGACAGATGCGCAGCGCTTGCACCGAAGAAGGCTTCCGCCTCCCAGTTGGCGAACACGACATAGCCATCGGCATTCAGCATGATGACAGGGTTCTGGATCGCATTCAGCACGGGCAGCGCAAACGCTTCCATCGATTCGGGCGACAGGGCGGGTGGCTTCGGATTCATGCGGCCTCTCCGATTTCTGCACTGGCCGCATCGGCAGCCAGCAGAGCCTCACGCAGGCCCTTCACCACGGCATCCGGGTCATGCGACGTCATGATGGCCGCCCGCATCGCCGGCGTAACAGCCGTGGCATGACGGTCAAGATACCAGCCGACATGCTTGCGGGCATGCCGCAATCCGCCTTCCACGCCGTAGAAGGACAGCATGTCCCGGTAATGCTCTTCCGCGATATCGGCAATTTCGGAACGTGACGGCATTTCGCAGGTTCCGGCAATCTTGCCGCAAAGCCACGGCTGGCCCTGGCTTGCACGTCCGACCATGACGGCATCCGCGCCCGAGCGGCGCAGGATCTCCTGCGCATCTGCGGCGCAGGACACGTCGCCATTGGCGATCAAGGGAAGACTGATCGCCTCGCGCACGGCGCGGATCGCACCCCAGTCGGCCTTGCCCTCGTAGAACTGCATGCGGGTACGGCCATGGACCGTGATCATCGTCACGCCCGCATCCTCGCAGCGTTTTGCGATCTCGGGCGCATTCAGCGAAGTCTCGTCCCAGCCCAGCCGCATCTTGACGGTGACCGGGACGTTGACGGCCGCAACTGTCGCCTCGACCAGCGACAGCGCCAGATCAGGATCGCGCATCAGCGCCGCACCCGAATAGCCACCGATGACCTTCTTGGCCGGGCACCCCATATTGATGTCTATGATGTCGGCACCCTCGCCTTCGGCGATCTTCGCCGCCTCGGCCATCCAGCGGGCTTCACGCCCGGCAAGCTGAACCATATGCGGACGCGCATCCGTTGCCTTCAGCCGCTGGCGCGACTCGCGCATGTCGCGCACGAGTTCGCCGCTCGCCACCATCTCGGTCACGGTCAGTCCAGCGCCGTAGCGCCAGGCGAGCTTGCGGAACGGCAGATCGCTGACGCCCGACATGGGCGCAAGGATCACGCGGTTACGAATTTCGGCCGTTCCGGCAGAAAACGCGGATGAAAGGCTTACACGATGCAAATGCTTATCTTTCGTGCATCAAAATAATCTGCACCTTTTTTAGACATTGAAGCGCCCTTTGCCAAGGGGGATGCTGCAAAGGACTTAAAAAAGCTTTGGACTGGAAAATATTGACTTACACTTGTAGGCCTGCGACCTGACGCGGCGTGCCATACGGGACGTTTTTGGCAGAGACAAGACAAGAGCACGGATTTTGGAAAATGAATGACATGGCCGAACCTGTCAGAGACTGCGCATTCGTTGTCGTGGCTGCAGGTCGCGGCGAGCGCGCTGGCGCGCCGCACGAAGGACCGAAGCAATATCGCCCCATTGGCGGCAAGGCCGTGATCCGCCATACGCTGGAGGCGATCCTGTCCTGGTCGAGAAGCGGTCCGGTCGTGGTCGTCATCCATCCGGACGACGAGGCGCTGCTGGTCAATGCCGTGGCCGGCATGGCAGGCGCGGCACGTCTGACCATCGTTCACGGTGGCCCGACGCGCCAGCATTCGGTTCTGTATGGGCTTGAGGCGCTGATCGCGCAGGAGCCCCGCTACGTGTTCATTCACGACGCCGTGCGCCCCTTCGTGACATCGTCCTTCATGGATGGAATCGCGGGCGTGCTGGATGCGGGCGCCCAGGCTGCCCTGCCCGCGCTCGCTGTGCCCGACACGCTGAAGCGCGCCGAATCCGGCCGTATCGTCGCGACCGTCGACCGGGCCGGCCTCTATGCCGCTCAAACGCCCCAAGCTTTTGTTTATGCGCCTATCCTTGTGGCGCACCAAAAGGCCGCCTCGGCCGGAGATTTTTCCTTTACAGATGATGCGGCCATTGCCGAATGGGGCGGCCTCGACGTCAGCCTCGCGGAAGGTTTGGCGGGCAATGTCAAATTGACGGTGAAGCGCGATATCGACCTCGCCGATGAAAGGCTCAGACGCACCATGATCGCCGATGTCCGTTGCGGAAACGGCTATGATGTCCATCAGCTCGTCCCCGGCAACGGGGTCACGCTGTGTGGCGTCTTCATTCCCCATGAAAAGGCCCTTTCCGGCCATTCGGATGCCGACGTTGCACTGCATGCTCTGACTGACGCCCTGCTCGCCACCTGTGGCGCAGGCGATATCGGCGACCATTTCCCGCCTTCCGATCCACAATGGAAGGGTGCCGCCTCGCGCATCTTCCTGGAAAGGGCGGCGGAAATCGTCCGCGAGCGCGGCGGCACAATCACCAATGCCGATGTCTCCATCATCGCCGAGCGCCCGAAGGTCGGGCCGCATCGCGAGACCATGCGCGCCAACATGTCGGAATTTCTCAACATTTCCATCGACCGCTGCTCGGTCAAGGCAACAACGAACGAAACGATCGGTTTCGTCGGCCGCGAGGAAGGTATTGCCGCCATCGCCACCGCGACAGTGATCTATGAGGGAGGCCGGTCATGACGGTCCATGCTGAAAATATCGAACTCGCCCGACAGGTGATCGACGCCTGCCGCGTGCGCAACATCATGATCGCAGCGGCAGAATCCTGCACCGGCGGCCTGATCGCCACGACGCTGACTGAAATCCCTGGCTCGTCTGCCGTCTTCGACCGCGGCTTCGTGACCTATTCGAACACGTCGAAGATCGAGATGCTCGGCATCTTCCCGATCACCATCAAGCAATATGGCGCGGTCTCCAAGGAAACCGCCATGGAAATGGCCCATGGCGCGCTCGCCCGCTCCGAAGCCGGCCTTTCCATTGCCTGCACGGGCATCGCCGGCCCGGATGGCGGCACGCCCGACAAACCCGTCGGCCTCGTCCACATCGCCGCCAAGCACTATAACGGCACGCTCCTTCATCGCGACATGCACTATGGCGAAATTGGCCGCGCGGCGGTGCGCTTTGCGACAGTAAAGACGGCGCTGGAAATGATGTTGAAGCTTGCGGTGATCGACCCGAATTACAAGGGGTGATTCGACGGGCTTGCACGGCTGAACCGAACGCGTAAACTGTTCATCACAAGGCTTGGTGAAATAATGCAGAGCGTGGCAGCGAAAGTTCTCTCGACGGTCAACGCCCCCTATGGGACGAGCCTTTCGGCTGAGCAACTGGCCCAAAAGATCGCCAATCCAACGAGCGTCGATGCGTTCGACGCGTCTGCCTTCGCTTTCTATTCCGAAGTCGACCGAGAGCTTCAAGAGGCGTTTCTGGTCGAAATGAAGATCGACATGGACTCGGCGGCGCTGATCGCGCGGAAGTTCTCTAAACTTGCGGGATACACGCTCGCTCTTGCTGCTTGATGGAAGAGAAGCGACCAGCCACTTGGGAACAACTTTTCCTGCAGGCGCGGTCGATCATCCGTCAAGCGCAAACCCGAGTGGGTTTTGACATCGCCTGGAGTTTCGGCGGCGGCACGGCGCTCATGCTCCAGATCGATCATCGCGACAGCTTCGATATTGACGTTTTCATCGATGATCCGCAGCTGCTGCCTTTTCTCAACGCCAGAACCCAAGGCCTTGAACTCGACGTCTGGCCGGACGATTATAGATCCGACGGCACGAAGGCGCTGAAACTTGTTTTCACGGGTTTGGGTGAGATTGATTTCATCTGCGCAGCAGAACTCACCGAGACGCCGAGCGTCGATCGACCATTGTTCGACGAAATGGTGCGTTTGGAAACGCCTGCAGAGATCATTGCAAAGAAAGTCTACTACCGCGGAGGCTCTTTACAACCGCGTGACATGTTCGACATCGCCTGCGTAGTAGAAACTCTGGGAGAAGAGTATCTCAGAGATGCGCTGTATCCCTATGCCGAGAGAGCCTCGAACGCCCTCACCGTTGCAAAAACAATGAACCCGGCCTTTGCAACAGCAGTCATGAAACAGCTCCGCTATCGTCCGGCATTTGCAAAAACACCAGACGACGCGCAGGCCGTCACGATCAGGCTGTTCGAGTGGGTCTGCAGCCGGAAATGAGCCTCAAACCAGCCGGCTCTGCTCCAGCGCCGCTTCCACGAAGCTCTTGAACAGTGGATGCGGGTCGAGCGGGCGGCTCTTCAGTTCCGGGTGATACTGCACGCCGATGAACCACGGGTGATCCGGATATTCCACCGTTTCCGGCAGGACGCCGTCCGGCGACATGCCGGAGAAGATGAGGCCGCAATGTTCCAGGCGGTCCTTATAGTCGACATTCACTTCATAGCGATGGCGATGGCGCTCGGAAATCTCGGTCGAGCCGTAGATCGAGGCGATCAGCGTGTCTTTCTTGAGCGCGGCCTTGTAGGCGCCGAGGCGCATCGTGCCGCCGAGATCGCCGGCTGCCGAGCGCTTCTCCAGCTCGTTACCCTTCACCCATTCGGTCATGAGACCGACGACCGGCTCCTTGGTCGGGCCGAATTCGGTCGATGAGGCCTTTTCGATGCCGGCGAGATTGCGCGCGGCTTCGACGACGGCCATCTGCATGCCGAAGCAGATGCCGAAATACGGCACCTTGCGCTCGCGTGCAAAGCGGGCCGCATTGATCTTGCCTTCCGAGCCGCGCTCACCGAAGCCGCCGGGCACGAGGATGGCATTGACCTTCTCGAGATACGGCGCCGGATCTTCCTTCTCGAAGATTTCCGACTCGATCCATTCGAGCTTGACCTTGACGTGGTTTGCCACCCCGCCGTGATAGAGCGCCTCGATCAGCGACTTGTAGGCATCCTTGAGGCCCGTATACTTGCCAACGATGGCAATCGTCACCTCGCCCTGCGGCGTATGAATGCGGTTCGACACCTCTTCCCAGGGCTCCAGCTTCGGCTGCGGCGCCGGCTCGATGCCGAAGGCGGCGAGAACCTCGTTGTCGAGGCCCTCCTTGTGATAGGCGAGCGGGACGTCGTAGATGGAGGCAACGTCGAGCGCCTGGATGACGGCGGAGGGGCGCACGTTGCAGAACAGTGACAGCTTCTTGCGCTCGGCTTCCGGGATCTCGCGATCGGCGCGCACCAGCAGGATGTCGGGATGGATGCCCAGCGCTTGCAATTCCTTGACCGAATGCTGCGTCGGCTTGGTCTTCAACTCGCCGGCTGCGGGAATATACGGCATCAGCGTCAGATGGACATAGACGGCGGTGCCGCGGGGCAGGTCGTTGCCGAGCTGACGGATCGCCTCCATGAAGGGCATGGCCTCGATGTCGCCCACGGTGCCGCCGATTTCGCAGATCACGAAATCGTAGTCTTCATTGCCGTCGATGACGAAATTCTTGATCTCGTTCGTGACGTGGGGAATGACCTGCACGGTCGCGCCGAGATAGTCGCCGCGGCGTTCCTTGTCGATGATGTTCTTGTAGATCCGGCCCGTGGTGATGTTGTCGGTCTTGGTCGCCGAACGCCCGGTAAAGCGCTCGTAGTGGCCGAGGTCGAGGTCGGTCTCCGCGCCGTCGTCGGTGACGAACACCTCGCCGTGCTGCGTCGGGCTCATCGTGCCCGGATCGACATTGAGATAGGGGTCCAGTTTGCGCAGGCGAACACGGTAACCCCGTGCCTGCAACAATGCTCCGAGAGCTGCGGCCGCAATGCCCTTGCCAAGAGAAGAGACCACGCCGCCAGTGATGAATACGTATCGCGCCATGGGAGTCACCGGATACCTTTAATCAAACGATTCCGCTACCCGCAAAATTCAGGAGCCCCTGAAAATTCCGTGGATGATGAATCGATTCCAGCCAAAAGAAAACCGGCAGCCAGTTGGCTGGCTGCCGGGGGATGATTTCAACCTGTCTGCCTCACTGGGCGGACGGAACCTTGTTCGGGTCCGCCTGAGGGGCTGCCGGCGTGGTGGCTGCCGGAGCCTGCGCGGCGGGAGCCGTGCCCGTTGCCGGAGCTGCCGGCGTCTGCGCGGCAGGAGCCTGAGCCGCAGGCGCATTCGCAGCCGGTGCGCCGGCAGACGGAACGCCATTGTCTGGAACGGCAGGCTTCGTCTCAGCCGGCTTGGTGCCGCCCAGCTGGTCGAGAATGCCGTTCTGCTGACCCTGCTGGGTGATCGGGATGCGATCGAGAATGTCGGTTGGTTTCGCCTGGTAGCGGGCAAGAATACCAAGGCCGAGCGAGGTGATGAAGAACAGCGTCGCCAGGATCGCGGTCGTGCGGGTCAGCGCATTGGCCGTGCCGCGCGCCGACATGAAGCCGGATCCGCCGCCGATGCCGAGACCGCCGCCTTCTGAGCGCTGGATCAGCACGATGCCGACCAGCGCGAGCACGATCATGAGATGAATGACGATGAGAACAGTTTGCATAGTGGCATGTCCCATGCCGCGCGAAAAACGCGGCAAAATAATAGAAGTTGGCGGCTCTTTACACGAGCCGTCCCGTTATTCCAAGTCCCGACGGTCAATTTGACGTTGGGGAAATAAAGTTAGGCCTGAAGCGTCTCGTAGGCCTTGCAGATGGCGAGGAAATCCGAGGATTTCAAGGAGGCGCCGCCGACCAGCGCGCCGTCGACATTGGCGACGCCCATGAGTTCGACGGCATTGTTCGGCTTCACCGAGCCGCCATAGAGAATGCGCATCTTTGCGCCCTCGCCTGCAAAGCGCCCCTTGAGTTCGGCGCGCATGAAGGCGTGAGCTTCCTCGACATCGGTCGTGGAGGGCGTCAGCCCCGTGCCAATGGCCCAGACCGGCTCATAGGCGATGACGGTGTTTTCCGCCGTTGCTCCATCGGGGAGCGAGCCGGTCAGCTGGGTCTTCAAAACCTCGAGAGTCTTGCCGCCCTTGCGTTCGGCTTCCGTCTCGCCGATGCAGACGATGGCCACAAGCCCGGCCGCCCACGCGGCTTCCGTCTTGGCGCGGACTTCAGCGTCGGTTTCCTTATGATCCGTACGACGTTCGGAATGGCCGAGGATGACATGCGTGCCGAAGCAATCGGCAATCATTTCGGCGGAGATGTCGCCCGTATGCGCACCGGAGACCTTCGCATGGCAGTCCTGCGCACCGATTTCCAGGACGCTATCCGTCGCAAGCGCCGTTGCGACATAGAGCAGCGTGACAGGCGGGCAGATGAGCGTCGAGATGTTGCACCTGAGCGCGCCAACGCCCGCCGCCATCGCCTTGATCTCGTCCAGCGACGAGCGCGTACCGTTCATTTTCCAGTTGCCGGCAACCAGCGGGCGGACATCAGGCGTCATCTCGAAAATCTCCCCTCATCGAATTCGCGTGTGCGATGCCAATAACGGCGATGCGAGGCGGATGCAATGTGGCAGATATGTGAATGCTCTGCCGAACGTCGTCGGGTCTTGCGCAGCGAGCTTAGGAGCGGCGGAGGAACCAGTTCAGCGTATCGCGCCAGTCGAGCATGCGCAGTGGGATGCCGTGCGATCCGGTGTTGAACAGCACAAAACGCGTCGGATAGCCCTTATCGTGCAGTTTGCGATAAAGCCCGTCCTGGTCCTGCCATTTGTAGACCGTGTCGTCTGTCCCATGGGCGAAGAAGAGCGGCAGATGGGCGGTATAGAAGGGCGTCGTCTCGAACTGGCTGTCGAGAACGCCGCTCATCAGGATCATGCCGGAAAGCACGGAGACAGCCCGCGGATCACGCGCGATCTCGCGGCAGATCAACGTTCCCATCGAGGCGCAGGCGATGATGACGGGATTGCCGCCGGAGGCCCTGGAAAGGCTCTGGATCAAGGCCGAGACATCGGCCGCGCCCGCCGCATCGAAACTCTTCACGGTTGGGGCGACATAGACGCCGCCATTGTCCACCGCCAGGTTTTTCAGCCGGTTGAAATTGCCGCCGAACCGCTCGTCGCTCGCGCCAAGCTTCCGGTCGACGCCCCGGCCATGGATGAAGACGACGCTGAATTTCTGCTTGCCGATCTTGCCGGCGGTGAAAATGTCGAGCTTGCGCCCTGCCCCGAGATCGACGGTATCGAAGGATTGATGCCAGGTGACGCCCTGCGAAACATATTGCCACTTGACCTTGCGCTCCGGCACGTCGTCACGCTCATAGATGTCGCGCTCCTTGCGATAGTCGACCTTGATCCAGTCGCCATTGTCCTTCGACTCCATGATGCCGGGATAGGCAAAGAGGTCGTCCTTGAACGGCTTCAACTCCAGTGCAGCGGCCGCAGACGGCTGAAGAAAGGAAGCAGACAGGCAGAACAGCGCTGTCAAAACCAAATGAACTGTGGACACACGTCCCATCGAAGAACTCCCTGACCCGCCTCATCTTGCCAACAAGGCGGGTGATACGCAATTTCGGGGCCAGCTTTCACGGTTTCCCGGACTCGGACGCTGCGCTACAAGGCAAGAGAACATTTGGGAAACGATTCGCGCCGGTTTCATATGTGAACCCAAGCGGGCCGCGAACACCAGACTTGAACACCAGACAAGAAATTCAGATACGGCACGATGGATAATTCGAACGATCTTTTTGCGAGCATGGCCCCGAAGGCCGCTGACAATGCAGCCGGACAGACCGAGGTCGTCGCGGCGCAGGCAGCGCCCGCGCGCCCGCAGCCTGTGTCGGCCCCTGCCTCCGCCGCGCCACCGCCGCCACCGAAATCGTCCGGCGACGATTATGGCGCATCCTCGATTCGCGTTCTCGAAGGCCTCGAACCCGTCCGCATGCGCCCCGGCATGTATATCGGCGGCACGGACGAGAAGGCGCTGCACCACCTCTTCGCCGAAGTCATCGACAACTCGATGGACGAAGCCGTGGCCGGCCACGCCAACTTCATCGAGGTCAGCCTCGATGCCGATGGTTGCCTGACCGTCACCGACAACGGCCGCGGTATCCCGGTCGAAGAACACCCGCAGGCGCCGGGCAAGTCGACGCTGGAAGTCATCATGACGAAGCTCCATGCAGGCGGCAAGTTCGACGGCAAAGCCTACGAGACCTCCGGCGGTCTGCACGGTGTGGGCATCTCGGTCGTCAACGCGCTTTCCGATCTCCTTGAAGTCGAGGTCGCGCGTAACAAGAAGCTCTATCGCCAGCGCTTCTCGCGCGGCATCCCGCAGGGACCGCTCGAAGAACTGGGCGATGTGCATAACCGTCGCGGTACGCGCACACGCTTCCATCCCGACCCGCAGATTTTCGGCGCCGGCGCCAAGTTCGTGCCCGCCCGCATCTTCCGCATGGCGCGTTCCAAGGCCTATCTCTTCGGCGGCGTCGAAATCCGCTGGAACTGCGATCCGTCGATCCTGCCGGAAAGCGGCGAGATCCCTGAAAAGGCGGTCTTCCACTTCCCCGGCGGTCTGAAGGACTATCTGCAGGCATCGCTCGGCAAGGACTTCACCGTCACCCGCGAAATCTTCGCCGGCAAGACGGAGAAGACCGGCGGCCACGGCGCGCTCGAATGGGCGATCACCTGGTATGGCGGCGACGCGATCCTCAATTCGTATTGCAATACGATCCCGACGCCCGAAGGCGGCACGCACGAGGCAGGGCTGCGCATTGCGCTCACCAAGGGTCTGAAGAACTACGCGGAACTGACACAGAACAAGCGCGCCGCCAACATCACCACCGACGACGTGATGATCTCGGCCTATGGCATGCTCTCCGTCTTCATCCGCGAGCCTGAATTCGTGGGCCAGACCAAGGACAAGCTCGCGACCGTCGAGGCCCAGCGCATCGTCGAGAACGCGCTGCGCGACCCCTTTGACCACTTCCTCGCCGGAAACCCGCAAGAGGCCGACAAGCTTCTCGAATGGGTGATCGAGCGCTCCGAAGAGCGCATGCGCCGCCGCAAGGAAAAGGAAGTCAACCGCAAGACGGCCGTGCGCAAGCTGCGCCTGCCCGGCAAGCTTGCCGACTGCGCCCAGAACACGGCGGAAGGTGCGGAACTCTTCATCGTCGAAGGCGACTCGGCTGGCGGCTCCGCCAAGCAGGCGCGCAACCGCGCCAACCAGGCAATCCTGCCCTTGCGCGGCAAGATCCTCAACGTTGCCAGCGCCGGCCGCGAAAAGCTTGGCGCCAACCAGCAGATCTCCGATCTCATCCAGGCGCTCGGCTGTGGCACACGGACGAAGTATCGCGAGGAAGATCTCCGCTACGACCGCATCATCATCATGACCGATGCCGACGTCGACGGAGCCCATATCGCCTCGCTGCTGATCACGTTCTTCTACCAGGAAATGCCGGAGCTGATCCGCGAAGGGCACCTTTTCCTGGCCGTGCCGCCGCTCTACAAGCTGACGCAGGGTGGCAAGACGCTCTATGCCCGCGACGACATCCACCGCGCAGAACTGATGGCCAAGGAATTCACCGGCCGCGGCAAGGTCGAAGTCAGTCGCTTCAAAGGTCTCGGGGAAATGTCGTCGGACCAGCTGAAGGAAACGACGATGAACCCGAAGACGCGCACGCTTCTGCGCGTCGATGTCGACCGGGAAGATCCGGAAGGCACGCGCGATTCGGTCGATGCGCTGATGGGCACGAAGCCGGAAGCCCGCTTCCGCTTCATCCAGGACCGCGCCGCCTTCGCCGAAAACCTTGATATCTGAGCGGTTTGCGCCGCCCCGGCCGATCCTGCCGTTGAACGACTGCCACAGTTCCGTGATATTCCGGCTTATAACGGGATGAGCGGGTGTTTCAGCATGGCGTGCGCCATGCGACAAGGGATGGACGGGAAGAGATGCAGGTCAAGACTGCGATGATCGTCATGGCGATCATGGGCTGCGACGACAGCGCGACGACGTGTACGCAGCTTTCGCTGAGCGAACCGAGATGGGAAACGGTCGCCGCCTGTGACAAGGACAGCGAGCAGGAACTGGCGCGGTTCTCCAATGCCAAATATCCGATGGTGATCGCCATCTGCCAGTCGCCTGAAGTCGGCAAGGCAGAGGCGATGCAGGACAACGCCATCCATCAGCAACAGCAGGCGCCACCCCAGCAAACGCCGACCCAGCCGTCTCAACCGTCCGAGACGGCATCCCAGCAAGCGCCGAAACCCAATCTTCTCGAACGCACCTTTGGTGCGATCAAGGAAGCGATCCCGACAACCGATGGCATCAAGCAAACCGTTGGCAAGCCGGTCCATGTCATTGCGGACGGCTATAGCTGGGTCGTCCGCAAGATCGCGCCGGAGTGACGCCTGCAGTAGACCCGGGAAGCGCCGGCTGCTGCGCAAACCGTCACGACAGAAAACAGCACGCAGCCCAAAGCAAGACTGCCCGCCTCGATATGAGACGGGCAGTTTCCAGATCGAATACAGCGAATGTGAAAGCCGGCCGAAGCCTGGCTTACTTCGACATCAGGACGAGCCGCCGGTTGAGCGGCGTGACCGGACGCGCATTGTTCGCGTAGATCGCGGTAAACGCATCGATTGAGGCCTTGGCGACCTTGATCGGCTTGCGCGCCACCATCCATGTCACGACCTCGCTGCAGGGCGGCGTGGTCAGCGAACCCTCATAGGTCCAGTATTCGAGACCTGCCGGCAGCAGATCGCGGGGCGTGAAAGCCTCCAGCGTGGCCTCAGCTCCTGCGGCCTTCGGGAAGTTCTTTGCCAGCATGGCCATCGTATCGTTCTTCTTGTCAGGCGCAATGAAAACGCCGAGAACCGCCAGATCACCGTCCTTCTTGTTCTTGTGAACGAAGTGAACTTCCATCGGATAGGCCTTGCCGTCGACGAGATGTTCGCTCGGCGCATGGAAGTGGAACTGCAGCAGATCGTAGACCTTGCCGTCACGGGTGATCGAAGACCCTTCCGGCATGTTGATCTGGATCGTGTGACCGTTGTTGACGATCTTGGCGGCGCTCTTCTTCCACGAGATGCTCATCGGAGCGACCTCGGCCTTGATGGCGGATGTAATGTTGATCGGCGACTGCTGGCCGCCCATGGAGCAGACCTCATAGGCCTTATCCATCTTGCCCCAGTGATCCGGGCCATGCTCGCCGTTGTATTCCCAATGAACCCCTTCCGAGGCCTTGGCCACGCCCGCGCACACGGCACAGCCACCCAGCGCGATGAAACCGCGCATCAGATCACGTCTCTTCATAATATCCCCCTGCCCGAAACAAAAGAAATAGGCGGCAGCCCCCAATTGAACGCCGCTGGTCTCGGGAAAAAAATTCATCAAACAAAATAATTGATAACAAGTTGCACAACCCGCCGTCAATATCGCGAAACGCAATCCGGACAGGCTTACGCTGCCTCGCTCAGGAGCTCGTGCACATAGGCCTTTGCCATCTGACGCATCTCCGTAATTGCCAGTCGCTCGACAGAGTCGACCAGAGTATGTGCCGCCGCGGAAAGGTCCTTCTGTGCCCGGCACCGCTCGGCAAGGCGCAGGAAAATCCCGGTATCGCCGGGCAAGTCGCCGCCCTCCTCACGCCAGATCGCAACGGCCTCGCAAAAGACGTCGGAGACCTCGCGGTCGATGCCGGCCGCCTCGATCAGCGCCCGCACGGCCCGGGGCCGCCCGGAAGCCAGGATCGCCCGCGAACGCACCCGGGCAACGCCCGACAGATTCGAAATCACTTCGGCAAAGAAGCCAGTCCGCCCGGCGCAGAGCGCATGGATGAGGAACATGGTGGAAAGCCGGCCCTCGAGGCGGAGATGTTCTACCATTTCGGCCAGTTCGGATTCTCCGGCAAGCCCCAGCACCCGAACGAGCGCGGCTTCGCAAGCCTCCCGCCGGATGCGCTCCCGCTTGCGCGGCGGAAGCAGGGCCGTCACCAGATCGGCATCGGTCAGCGTATCGCCGATCTTCTCGATCAGGATATGACGCGCGGTGACCGGCAGTTCCTCGCGAGCGAGAAGAAGCTCGCGGATCGTCGCATCTTTCCCGCAACGAGATGCCAGCCGGACCATGACATTTGCCGTCATGTGCGCACCGGGATTACGCAGAAGAAGAGCGATCTCGAAGCGCCCGCCCACCTGTGCCAGCGCAGCAGCGACAGGGACGGAAACGCATTTGCGCACGGAGACGGCCGCGCGCATTTCCGGCCCCCCGCGGCCGACGATGTCAATCAGATCGTTGTCGGTCAGAACCGGAGAGCGTGCTATGACGGTTGCTGCAATGTCGGGCCTGTCTTCCGTCAGCGCGAGAATCACGGGACGCGGCGCACCGCCATCTTCGGCGAGCGCCTCCGCCAGCGAAAGACGGACCTTGGGAGAGAGATCATCGAGCAGATAGGTGGAGGCGAGATCAAGCGCCCGGCGCTTTTCGCCGGCAAGATCGGGCAGAGCCGCAGGCACGGACGACTCGCTGACGGGCTCGACCCTGTCTTGGGTCTTGGTCCTGTCCGAACGACGCAGGAAAGTTCCGAAAATCAACCGTTTGCCCCTGAAATGACTCATGTCCAACTTCCACGGAGCTTAGGCTGGAATTGGTTTAAGATTCCTTTACCATGCCGGTAGTTGAACCCTTAACCATGAATGGCGCGCATGAATGTCCTCCTTCGCCACGAGACGGCTCGCGGTGTCATCACCGTGAGCCACGCGACCTCCGGTCCCTTGCGCAGGGGCATGACGTTTCTTGAGTTCTCGGTCCCGCGCACGCTGGCAGATGATCGAGCCTTGATGACGCGCCTTTCCCGGGAGGATTGGCAAGGTGTCGCGGTTTGCGGTGTGGAAACGCCGGCAGATATCGAGAAGGCAAGTGCGCTCATGCGTGTCGCGGAGGCCAATCGTGGCCTTGCCCCGCTCAGTCTTCTGCTGCTCGCCAGCCTGGATACCGCGAAGGCGGCGCTGGGTCTCGCGAGTTTCAATCGTGCCATTCCCCGGCTTGCCGGCCTTGTCTTCGACAGCCGCACGATGGCAGAAGCAGCGGGCGTGAGCGCGAAGGCCGCGCTGATCGAGGAACTGCGCCTGCGCCTGCCGCTGGCGGCCAAAGCTGCAGACGTGATCGCGGTGCTCAAGCAAGCCGAAGATGGACAGGAACAACGGGCAATGGCGGCGCGTGACGGCTATGCCGGCCTTTGCATCGACGTCTGAGGCGTTCCGGACCCGCTTTGAAACAGGCGACCGTTTCAGAACATCTTCGCCGCATCGACGATGCGCAACTGCACGCGCCGCGCACTCTGCCACATATCCGCCGACAGCGTGCCGGCGAGATGCAGCGAGGCACCGCGCGAAGCGAGCAGCAGGTCGCCAAGCGGCGTTCCGATGGCGCGGAAGGCAATGGCCTCCAGCCGCGTGCGATCCAACCCCTCGATACTGACCTTGATGTGATTGACGCCCACCTGTCGCGCATCGAGGATCTTGTGCGACGGCAGCGCAAAGACCGGCTGCGAATGGCCGGAGCCATAGGGGCCCGCCTGCTCGATCAGATCGATCAGTTCCAGCGTTGCCCCCGAAGCGGAAAGCGCGCCGTCGATCTTCAGCGATGCGCCCGCCGCTATATCGAGAACGGCGCTGCCCGCATGCTCCTCGAAAAAGGCGCGCATCGCGCCGAGCTTGGAGCGCTCGACCGTCAGCCCCGCCGCCATGGCATGGCCGCCGCCCTTGATCAGCAGGCCTTCGTCCACGGCCGCGCGCACCATGCGCCCCAGGTCGAAGCCTGCAATGGAGCGGCCAGAGCCTGACCCTTTGCCCGAGGGATCGAAAGCGATCGCAAAGGCCGGCCGCTGGAATTTTTCCTTCAGCCGCGCCGCCAGCAGTCCGACAATGCCGGGATGCCATTGCGTGCTGGCCGTCACCAGAATCGAGGCTTTCTCGGCCGTGCCGTATTCGGCCAGCACTTCGGCTTCGGCCTGTTCGAGCATGGCAATTTCCATCGCCTGCCGCTCGCGGTTCAACCCGTCCAGCCGCTCGGCGATTTCACCGGCCTCGACCGGATCGTCCAGCGTCAGCAGCCGGCTTCCCAGCGCAGCATCACTGATCCGCCCGCCGGCATTGATGCGCGGGCCGATGAGAAAGCCGAGATGGTAAGGCGTGACGGGACCCGAGAGACCGGCGACCTTCAGCAGCGCTGCCAGACCGGCATTCTTCTGATGTCGCGCTGCAATCAGGCCTTTCACCACATAGGCACGGTTCAGCCCCTTCAGTGGCACGACATCGCAGACCGTGGCGAGCGCCACCAGATCGAGAAACGACAGCAGGTCGACCGTGCCTGCTGCCGGATGGCCCTGTTCCTTGAGAAGGCGCAGCGTCGCCACCAGGACAAGGAAGACGACGCCCGCCGCGCAAAGATGGCCCTGCCCCGACAAATCGTCCTCGCGGTTCGGATTGACCAGCGCAAGTGCGACCGGGAGCTCGTGTGTCACCTGATGGTGATCGATGACGACGACATCGATGTTGCGCTCGGCGGCAACCGCCAGCGACTCGTGACTGGTCGAGCCGCAGTCGACTGTGACGATGAGCTGCGCGCCATTGTCGATCAGCTGACCGATGGCCGCAGGGTTCGGTCCATAGCCTTCAAAAATGCGATCGGGAATATAGATCGTCGCTTCGACGCCGAAATGCGTGAGGAACCGGTAGAGCAGCGCCGAAGACGCCGCGCCGTCGACGTCGTAGTCGCCAAAGATCGCCACACGCTCGCCCCGCATAACGGCCTTGGCGATCCGGCCGGCCGCCTTGTCGCAATCGGTGAGGGTCGAGGGATCTGGCATGAGGTTTCGGATGGTTGGATCGAGAAAGGCCGGCGCATCGTCCACCGACACACCCCGCCCCGCCAGCACCCGGGCGATCAGCTCCGGTATGCCGTGCAGCTGCGCCATCGCGAGCGCCCGGTTTTCGCCCGCCTGCCCCAGCCGCGAAACCCAGCGCTGTCCGCTGATCGACCGCTCGACATTCAGGAATGTCTGCGGTGCGGGATCGATCGGTTGTGCCATATCCTGCCCTTCATCTGCGGCATCTTGTCTATCGCGATGCCCGGCGGGTCAAGGCTTGGCGGGCTTTTCCACATCGTGTCACCTTGCCAGCGCCGCCACCGGGTCGAGCCGCGAGGCATTGCGCGCCGGCAGGAAGCCGAAGACGACGCCGATGAGGAAGGAGCAGAAGAAGGCGACTTTGATCGACCCACTCGAAAACACCAGCGAGAATCCGACATTGGCCGCATTGAACGCCCAGCCGAAGCCGAGCGCGAGCGCAATGCCTAGTCCGCCGCCAATGAGGCAGACCAGCACGGCTTCAATCAGGAACTGCTGCAGGATATCCGCACGGCGCGCTCCCACCGCCATGCGCACGCCGATCTCCCCTATGCGTTCGGACACGGAGACCAGCATGATATTCATCACCCCGATCCCGCCGACGATCAGCGAGATGACGGCAATCGCCGCCACCAGCAGCGTCAGCGTCTGCGTCGTCTGGGTGATCGTCTGGCGGATATCGTCGGTATTGAGGATGAAGAAGTCCTTCTTCCCGTGCCGGTCGGTGAGGAACTGCGTGACACCCGCTTCAGCGATATCGGTTGCCGCATCGTCGGCGATCCGCACGGTGATGGATCGAAGCGCCCGGCGACCATCGAAACGCGCCTGCACGCTGGTATAGGGCATGTAGAGGTTCAGGTTGTTGCGCCCGCCGAACCCACCTTGCTGCGGGGCAATGACGCCGATGATGCGTACGGGCACATCGCCCAGAAACACCGTCTGGCCGACGGGATCGATGCCGCTGTCGCCGAAGAGCGCATTGGCGGTGTCCGAATCGATGACGGCATCCTGCGTGAGGTTCGCCACCTCATCGTCGCCGAAGAGCTTGCCCGCCGTCAGCTTCGAACCGCGCACCGCGAAATATTGCGGTCCCACACCGTTCACCAGCGCATTCGCCGCGACAGAGCCGAAACGCGCCGTCGCGTTTTTCGAGACCGTAGGAGTCACCGCGCTGACATAGGAAAGCCCCGCCAGCGCATCCGCATCCGCCACGACCAGCGTGGTCACGCGGTTCGAGCGAAGATCACCGAAACCGGTGCCGGGAAAGATTTCCAGTGTGTTCGTGCCAAGGCTTGAGATATTCTCCAGCACCTTGCGCTGCGACCCTTCGCCGAGCGCGACCACACAGACCACCGATGCAATCCCGATGATGATCCCAAGCATGGTGAGAAAGGTCCGCAGCCGATGCGCCTTCAGCGCCAGCAGCGCCATGGCAAAAGCCTCGCGGAAACGGTCGGCCATGCGGAAGAGCCCGAAGCCCTTTCGCATTTGTGTCTGAGTGGCGACCGGTACGTCAGCCTCGGCGAAGACCTTCTCGGAATTGACGTGATCCGCGACAATCACGCCATCGGCAATCTCGATGATCCGCCCGGCGCGGCGCGCGACATTCATGTCATGCGTGACGATGATGACCGTCTTGCCCTCGGCATTAAGCTCGTCGAGGATCTTCAGCACTTCCTCGCCGCTTGCCTGATCAAGGGCGCCGGTGGGCTCATCGGCCAGAATCACATCGCCGGCATTCATCAGGGCACGGGCAATGGAGACGCGCTGCTGCTGACCGCCCGAAAGCTGCCCAGGGCGATGGTCGAGCCGGTCCGGAATGCCGAGCCGTGTCAACAATTCGCCGGCGCGCGTCTGCCGCCGCTTGCGGTCTGCACCCGCATAGATCGCCGGCACCTCGACATTGCCCAGCGCCGTCAGTTCCGGCAGCAGGTGATAGCGCTGGAAGATGAACCCGAAATGCTCGCGCCGCAGCGCCGAACGCTCGTCGCTGTCGAGTTTGCTCGTCTCTCGGCCGGAGACGATGTAGCTGCCGGAGGTGGGGCTATCGAGCAGGCCGATGAGGTTCATCAACGTCGACTTGCCCGACCCGGACGGCCCGACGATCGCGACCATCTCGCCGCGCTTGATCGTGAGATCGACATCCTTCAGGACGGTGATTACACCGTCACCGGAGGGATAGTCGCGCCGCAGGCCCTTAAGTTCTATGATCGGTTGGCTCATGGCTTCGCCCCTCAGAGCATCGGCGGCGGACCGCCACTCGATGACGAAGACGACGTCTGGCGCTCGGCGGTGCCCTCGCCGACCACAACGCGCTCGTCCTTCTCAAGGCCGGATCGTATTTCGGCGAGCGTCTTGTTGTTCAGGCCCACCTCGACCTTGCGCTGCTCGATCGTTCCGTCCGATTTCTGCACACGAACGAACGTTCCATCCTTGCCCGTGTTGAGCGCCGAAGACGGAACGGTCAGGACATCCTTGGCCTCGCCGAGGATGATGCGAACCTCAGCCGTCATGTAGGTGCGGAAGCGACGGTCCTTGTTGTCGATGTCGAAGGTGCCAATGTAGTAGACGGCCGACGACGAGCTGGACGATGAGGATGAGGATGAGGATGAGGATGAACTCGAGGAGGTCGACGAGGAAACCGCGCTGTCGCTGGTGATCGTTTCTGGCGCCGGCTCGATTGCAGACAGCACCGCATCATATTGCTTGCCCGAATCTCCGACCATATTGAAGCGAACCTTCTGTCCCGCTTTCACCCGTGCGATATCCGCTTCGGAGATTTCCGCGCGGACCGTCATCATGTCGAGCTTTCCGAGGACGACGATCGTCGGCGCGGACTGGCTGGCATTGACGGTGCGTCCTTCCTGGTTGACGACCGCGAGCACACTGCCGGCTATGGGCGCGGTAATGCGCGTGTAGCCGAGGTCGGTCTCTGCTGTCGAAACGGCAACCTCTGCCTCGACGATCTGTGCCTCCAGCGCGTCGATCTGAGCCACGATGGCCTTCAGGTTGGCCTGCGCGGTCTCCAGATCCGCCAGCGCGCCGGCGCGACTCTGGTAAATCAGCTTCTGTCGGGCGAGGACTGTCTTGGCATTTTCCAGGTTGGCCTGTTTTTCAGAAAGCTGCGCCTGCACGTTGGCGAGCGCCGCCTTGGCCTTGCGCACGTCGTTCTGTTGCGGAATGGAATCGATGTCCGCGATAAGATCGCCCTGCTTCACTTCGTCGCCTGGCTTCACATGCAACGCCGTAATTCGGCCGGACACCTGCGCGCCCACGGCCACTAGCTTCACAGGCTTCAGCGTACCGCTCGCTAGAACCGTTTCCGAGATGGTTCCGGTCGCAACAGTTGCCAAGATATAACGAGAAGTCTCGACCGTAAAATAGCGATTCCAGATTATATATCCACCGCCCGCAATCAGGGCGAGGACGACGAGTGATAGTAACAGGCGGGCTTTCATATCGTCTTTCCGGTTGACGACGGGGGCGAATATCCGTCGGACTGAACAAGCACGGGGAGGATATACCGACTTCAGGCTGATATGGTGCCATTTGGGGGCACATCCCAACCTTGATCTAGGACAATTCCCTGCACTAATCTTGCTCATCAGGATAAGGTGCCCGCCTGATATCCCAATGAACACGTCTTCTGTATCGATAAATCGCGGCGGAAAAAAAGCAGCTATATGGAAAAATCAGGCCGCGCCAGCAACCTTGTTTCCTTCATGCCGGTCAAGGTCGCTCGATGCGAATGACCTGCGGCTCGCCGACGAGGTATCCCTCGCCCTTGATCGCGGAAACGGCCGTGCGCACGGCGTTTTCCATGGTCTCGTGGGTGACGAGAATGATCGTCTTCGGCCCGTCCGGATCGTCCTGGTTGGGACGCTGGACGATGGATTCCAGCGAAATCCTGTTTTCCGCCATGCGCGTCGCAATGCTGGCGAAAACACCGGCGCGATCTTCCACCGTCAGACGGATGAAATAGCCTCCCTCGTGGGAGCGCATGCCGGCGCGCTTGTAGGGCGCAAGCGACTTCGCCGGACGGCCAAGCGCCGGAGCAACCTGCGCGCCGGGGCGCGCCTTGGCGATATCGGCAATGTCACCCATCACGGCCGAAGCAGTCGCATTGCCGCCGGCACCGGGGCCGACCATCAGCAATTCGCCGAGAACGTCGCTTTCGATCGCGACCGCATTCGTCACGCTGTCGACCTGCGCGATCACGCTGTCGCGCGGCACCATGGTCGGATGAACGCGCTGCTCGATCCCGCTCTCGGTCTTCTGCGCAACACCCAGCAGCTTGATCTTGTAACCAAGATCGGCCGCCGCGCGGATGTCCTCGATGGAGATGTTGCTGATTCCCTCGAGATAGATGTCGTCGGCCGCAATCTCGGTGCCGAAGGCAAGGCTCGTCAGGATGGAGAGCTTGTGCGCCGTATCGTTCCCCTCGATATCAAAGGTCGGATCGGCTTCGGCATAGCCCAGCCGCTGAGCGTCCTTGAGGCAGTCGGCGAAGGAAAGACCTTCCTTCTCCATGCGCGTCAGGATGTAATTGCAGGTGCCGTTCATGATGCCGTAGACGCGGGAGACGGTATTGCCAGTCAGCGACTCGCGAAGCGCCTTGATGACCGGAATGCCCCCGGCAACGGCAGCCTCGAAGTTGAGGATCGAGCCCTTGTCTTCCGCCAGTGCCGCAAGCTTCACGCCATGGGCCGCCAGCAGCGCCTTGTTGGCCGTCACCACGTGGAGACCACGCGTCAGCGCCGCCTCGACAGCCGCATGCGCCGGATCGCCAGACCCGCCCATCAGCTCGACGAAAACGTCGATATCGGCATTTTTCGCCATCTCGACAGGGTTGTCGAACCACTGCGCCTTCGAGAGATCGACACCGCGGTCGCGTGTCTTGTCGCGCGCTGTCACCGCCGTCACCCTGATTGCGCGGCCGCAGGCAATCGCCAGCATGTTGTCGCGCTCGGCAAGAATTTTCGCGAGCGAAGCGCCCACTGTTCCCAAACCTGCAATGCCGATCTTCAGGGCATCAGTCATGCGTCATTTCCGATTTTGATTGAGGGCCCGCGACAGAGGTCGCGGGCAGGAGTTGAAACAGTTCAGCGGCGCGCCTCGAGCGAGATCACGTTGTGCAGCGTGTCGTCCGCAGTACCGAGGAACTTCTTGATGTTGCGCGCAGCCTGGCGGATGCGGTGCTCGTTCTCGACCAGCGCGATGCGGACATAGTCATCGCCATGTTCGCCGAAGCCGATGCCCGGAGCCACGGCTACGTCGGCCTTCTCGATCAAGAGCTTGGAGAACTCGAGCGAACCGAGGTGGCGGAACTTTTCCGGCACCGGAACCCAGGCGAACATCGAAGCTGCCGGCGGCGGAACGTCCCAGCCGGCGCGGCCGAAGCTTTCCACCATGACATCGCGCCGGCGCTTGTAGGTCTGGCGCACTTCCTCGATATGCTGCTCGATATCGGGATCGTTCAGCGCGGCGGCCGCTGCCACCTGGATCGGCGTGAAGGCACCATAGTCGAGATAGGATTTCACGCGTGTCAGTGCCGAAATCAAACGATCATTGCCAACGGCAAAGCCCATGCGCCAGCCGGCCATGGAGAAGGTCTTCGACATCGAGGTGAACTCGACCGAGACATCGATGGCACCCGGCACCTGCAGGATCGACGGCGTCGGCTTGCCATCGAAGTAGATTTCGGAATAGGCCAGATCCGAAAGCACGAAGATTTCATGCTTCTTCGCAAACGCCACGACATCCTTGTAGAAGTCGAGTTCCACCACGGTCGCCGTCGGATTGGACGGATAGCAGAGGATCATGGCGATCGGCTTCGGGATCGAATGGGCGACTGCGCGTTCGAGAGCCCGGAAGAATTCCTCGTTCGGCTCGACGGGGATCGAGCGGATCACGCCTCCCACCATCAGAAACCCGAAGGCATGGATCGGATAGGACGGGTTCGGGCAGAGCACGACGTCACCGGGCGCGGTGATCGCCTGCGCCATGTTGGCAAAGCCTTCCTTGGAACCGAGCGTCGCCACGACCTGCGTGTCGGGGTTCAGCTTCACGCCGAAGCGGCGCGCATAATAGGCGGCCTGGGCGCGGCGAAGGCCGGGAATGCCCTTGGAGGAGGAATAGCCGTGCGTATCTGGCCGCTGGACGGTCTCGATCAGCTTGTCGACGATGAACTTGTTGGTCGGAAGATCGGGATTGCCCATGCCAAGGTCGACGATATCCGCGCCACCGGCTCGCGCGCTCGCCTTCAAACGGTTGACCTGTTCGAAAACGTAAGGTGGCAGGCGTCTGACCTTGTGAAACTCTTCCATCATCGGCTCCAGGACGGCTGCTCTCGAAGAAAAGGCCCACCGTCGCAGTTGGCAAGGTTCGTCTTGGGGGTGTTTGAAGCGCGATCCGGCGCGAACCTCTCTCAAGCCGGATCGGCGAAGGGTTATCGCCCAAATTCCACGAAACGCAAGGACAAATTGTCCTGTAACGCGTTGTCAATTCGAGGCGGGAGCGTCCGCCTTGCCCGCGGCCTGTGTCGCCTCGCCCAGCTTGCGCATTTCGGCGACCTTGCGGTTGTAATCGGCTTCCGAAACCGTTCCGGCCTTGCGTTGGTCGGCAAGCGCCTGCAGCTTTGCCCCCAGCGAGGCCGCCTCGGTGTCGCTCATCTGCGTGGTGGCAACCTCGCGCTTCTCACCGACATAGGGGTAGACGCCCGAATTGTTCATGCCCGCAGGCGTCGGCGTGTTGTTCAAGATATCGCTGGACATGCAGCCGGAAACCGCTGCTGTCGAAACGAGCAGTGCTGCGACAAGTGGCAAACGTCGTTTCGCTAGAAAAAACAAATGTGCTGCCTCTCGAATCTGCAATCTGACGTATAGAACTTGAGAGCCTTTTACGGCACAATGCAGCAAATCAAAACGACAAAATTCCGGGAGGACATGAATTGGCGGAGGAGATGCGGGAGGAAAACGGCCAGAAGCCGCCGTTTGGCGCGATCGATCCGGCTATATTCGAACCTTATATCCTGAAAAATCCGGAGGCCATGACGGTCAATCTCGCGCGCGCCGTGCAGAATGCCGGCAAGGCCGCCTCGCTGTGGCTGGAGCCGCGCGAAAAGGGTGAGATCGTCGATCATGTTGTTGAGCCTGTCGGCGACATGGTGCGCACCCTCTCCAAGGTCATCGAATACTGGATGACGGACCCCAAGCGGACGCTCGAAGCCCAGACGCGGCTGATGGGTTCCATGATGACGGTCTGGATGCATTCGATGCAGAAGCTTAACGGCGAAGCCACCGCTGAGCCCGCCGCCAAGCCCGATAAGCGCTTTGCCGACAAGGACTGGGAAAAGAACCCCTTCTTCGATTTTCTCAAGCAGGTGTTTCTGGTCGCCTCAGACTGGGCCGCGCGCCTGGTGAGCGAGACGGAAGGTCTCGACGCGCACACCCGCCACAAGGCCGAGTTCTACATGCGCCAGATCATCTCGGCGCTGTCGCCCTCCAATTTTGCGCTTACCAACCCGCAGGTCTATCGCGAGACGATCGCCAGCAATGGTGAAAACCTCGTCAAGGGCATGAAGATGCTCGCCGAGGACATCGCCGCTGGTCATGGGGATCTCCGCATCCGCCAGACCGACATGTCGAAATTCGCCGTCGGCGTGAACATGGCCGTTACGCCCGGCAAGGTCGTCGCTGAGAACGATGTCTGCCAGATCATCCAGTATGAGCCGGCGACGGAAGAGGTGCTGAAGCGCCCTCTCCTCCTCTGCCCGCCCTGGATCAACAAGTTCTACGTTCTCGACCTCAACCCGGAAAAATCCTTCATCAAGTGGTGCGTCGATCAGGGCCACACCGTCTTCGTCATCTCCTGGGTCAACCCCGACGAGCGCCATGCCCGGAAAGACTGGGAGGCCTACGCGCGCGAAGGCATAGACTTTGCGCTTGAGGTGATCGAGAAAGCGACGGACGAGCGCAAGGTCAACGCCATCGGCTATTGCGTCGGCGGCACACTGCTGGCGGCAACGCTGGCGCTGCATGCGAAGGAAGGCAACGACCGCATACGCTCGGCAACCTTTTTCACAACGCAGGTCGATTTCACGCATGCGGGCGATCTGCAGGTTTTCGTTGACGAGGAACAGCTGAAGACCCTCGAGGCGACGATGAAGGAACATGGCTATCTCGACGGCTCCAAGATGGCGCTCGCCTTCAACATGCTGCGCGCCTCTGAACTCATCTGGCCTTATGTGGTCAACAACTATCTGCGCGGGGTCGAACCCATGGCCTTCGACCTGCTCTACTGGAATTCCGATTCCACCCGCATGCCGGCCGCCAACCACGCCTTCTATCTGCGCAATTGCTATCTGGAGAACAATCTCTCCAAAGGGCGCATGAAGATGGGCGGCCACAAGCTCGACATGCACGACGTCAAGATCCCGGTCTACAATCTCGCCGCCCGCGAGGACCATATTGCACCCGCCAAGTCCGTCTTCGTGGGCAGCCAGGTCTTCGGCGGTGATGTCACCTATGTGATGTCCGGCTCCGGCCACATCGCCGGCGTCGTCAATCCGCCCTACAAGCCCAAGTACCAGTACTGGACCGGGCCGAAGCCGGAAGGCGAATTCGAGACCTGGGTGAAACACGCTGTCGAAACGCCGGGCTCGTGGTGGCCACACTGGCACACCTGGATCGAGCAACAGAACGACAAGCGCGTACCCGCCCGCATCCCCGGCGGCGAGCACATCAACCCGATCGAAGATGCGCCGGGCTCCTATGTCCGCGTGCGGGTCTGAATGTGCTGTTTGATCCGCCGCTGGTCGAGGGCCGGCTGATTGCCCGCTACAAGCGCTTCCTCTTCGACGCCGAACTGGAAGACGGAACGATCATTACCGGTAATTGTCCCAATACCGGTTCGATGCTGGGCCTGACCACGCCCGGCAGTCGCATCTTCATGTCGGTCCACGACAAGCCGGGGCGGAAATATGCCCACCAGTTCGAGATGATCGAGGCGGACGGTACGATGGTCGGGGTCAATACCGGCATGCCGAACCGCATTGCGGAAGAGGCCATCCTTGCGCACATGATCCCTTCTCTCTCGCCCTATCCTCTGCTGGCCCGCGAGAAGCGCTATGGTCTCAACTCTCGCATCGATATTCTGCTCTCAGGCAAGAACCTGCCGACGGCCTATGTCGAGGTAAAGAATGTCCATTTCAGCCGTACGCCCGGATTGGCAGAATTTCCCGACACGAAAACCGAGCGGGGCACCAAGCATCTCGCAGAACTCGGCGAAATGGCGGAAGCCGGACATCGCGCTGTCATGCTTTATGTCATCCAGCGCGCCGATTGCGCCGAATTCCGGATTTGCTCGGATCTCGATCCCGCCTATGCGGCCGCATTCGAACGGGCCAGAGCCCGTGGCGTTGAAGCCTACGCGCTTGATTGCGCGGTTTCGCAATCCCAAATTACGGCGAACAGCTTGATCCCGGTTGTCTAAGCCGGCATAGAGTAACGACGCAAATACGAGACTGATCGAATCGCCATGGTCAATTATATCGACGCAGCAACAGCCCCGATGAAGAATACGGGCGCGATCCGTCTTTACGGAGACGACGCCTTCGAGGGCATGCGGCGTGCCTGCCAGTTGACGGCCCGCTGCCTTGACGCGCTGGCCCCCATGGTTCAGCCGGGCGTCACGACCAATGCCATCGATCGCTTCGTCTTCGAATTCGGCATGGACAATGGCGCCCTGCCCGCCACACTGAACTATCGCGGCTACACCAAGTCCACCTGCACCTCGATCAACCACGTCGTCTGCCACGGCATCCCCGATGACAAGCCTTTGCGCGACGGCGACATCGTCAATATCGACGTGACCTATATTCTCGACGGCTGGCATGGCGACGCAAGCCGCATGTATCCGGTCGGCGAAGTCAAGCGCGCCGGCATCCGCCTTCTCGAAGTGACCTATGAAAGCCTCATGCGTGGCATCGCCGCCGTCCGGCCAGGCGCCCGCACCGGCGCCATCGGCGAAGCGATCCAGACCTTCGCGGAAGCCGAACGCTGCTCCGTCGTGCGCGATTTCTGCGGCCATGGAGTGGGCCAGCTTTTCCACGACACGCCGAACATCCTGCATTACGGCCGCGCCAATGAAGGTCCGGAAATCCGCGAAGGCATGATCTTCACCATCGAGCCGATGATCAATCTCGGCCGCCCGCATGTGAAGGTGCTCTCCGACGGCTGGACGGCCGTCACCCGCGACCGCTCGCTCACCGCGCAATATGAACACACGGTCGGGGTCACCGCGACGGGCTGCGAAATCTTCACCCTATCCCCCGCGGGGCTCGACAGGCCGGGGCTCACCTGATGATGGCAAACGGCGGCAAGGATCGTCTGGACGAGCCGGCGCAAGCCGAGGCGCCTGACGATTTTTCCGCCGATCCGGAGGCCGACGAACGCGGCTTCTTCGCCGAGCCGCGCCAGCGTCCCAAGGCGGCCTCCAAAGCCACCGCGGACGGCAGGGAAAGCCCTGCCCCTGAGCAGCATTATCACGGCCACCGCGAACGCCTGAGAGCCCGCTTCCGCGACAACGGCGACACGGCACTGGCCGATTACGAAATCCTCGAGCTCCTGCTTTTCCGGCTGATCCCGCGTCGCGACACCAAGCCGATCGCCAAGGCGCTGCTCGACCGGTTCGGAACGCTTGCCGGTGTCTTCGGTGCCGAAGCGGCGCGCCTGGTGGAGGTGAAGGGTGTGGGCGAAGCCGTTGCCACCGATCTCAAGCTGATTGCCGCGACCGCACACCGCATGCTGAAAAGCGAACTGAAGGGCAAGAAGGTCCTCGCCTCATGGTCGTCGGTGGTCGAATATTGCCACGCCGCCATGGCTTATGAAACGCGCGAGCAGTTCCGCATTCTCTTCCTCGACAAGCGCAATGCGCTGATTGCCGACGAGGTCCAGCAGAAGGGCACGGTCGACCACACGCCGGTCTACCCGCGCGAGGTGGTCAAGCGCGCGCTCGATCTGTCCGCGACCGCCATCATCCTCGTGCACAACCATCCGTCAGGCGACCCGACGCCCTCGCGCGCCGATATCGACATGACGAAGACCATCATAGAGACCGCGAAGCCGCTCGGAATCACGGTCCACGATCACATCATCATCGGCAAGGAAGGCCATGTCAGCCTCAAGGGTCTCAGGCTGATCTAACTTTGCTTTGCGCAATTCCGACTGTCCGGTCAGAGCACGAGCGAAGGCGCGGAGCACGATGCGCCGGTGACGCTGACGTCCGCTTCCCCAATCTTGTAGCCATAGATGAACATGTAGGTGGCCAGAACGCGGTCCATCGGCAAGGTCAGGTTAGACAGCGTCGATGCCACCTGACTGCGATACATGTTGACTGCCTGGGTGCCGATGCTGACACCAGCGATATTCACGTCGAGATTCAGGTGTTTGATGATGCTCGTGATGTAAGACGTAATCGGTGTGGTGACGCTGGCCCTCTTGATCTTGCTGATATCGATATCGGCGCGGCTGAAGTCCATCAACGTGCCCGAAATGTTGTTGATATCCACCTGTGCTGATCCGTTGATTGTCACGCCGGGCGCAGAGGCCATCGTGGCGGGAACCACGCGCGGCTTGCTGCCGAAGTTGATGAAAGAGTTTTCGTCGACATCACCCACGACCAGTTCAGCCAGCCCCGGGAACGTCTGAACCTTCACGCTGGTCACTGTTCCCGACTTGCACTGAATGTCCGTCAGCCGCGCTTCGCTATTGGCAGCCTCGATATAGATCGGAACCCGCAGCTTAAGCCCGCCCATGGCAGGAACACTGCCGAGCGTGAACGTGACGAGCGTGCGGATCTGTGCCGTCCGGACCAGAGACCCTGGTGAATTGATGGCAACCGACTGCGCTCCAACCGGCGGTTCGCCGATCAAGAGTCTGAAATTGACATCGCCCAACCCCGGCACCCTGTAGTCTACATTCAGATCGACCTGATGCTGTCCGTTCGAGACGGCAGCCGATGCCCGGATGAGACCCAAAGCATCGGCCGTCGACGTGCCGCCATAGCCCGTTCCGACCTTCTGCTTGCCGATCGCGGCGAGGTTCAGGATCTGCGACAGCTTGAACGTGCTGTTGCTGTGGGAGACCGCAATTTCAAAAAGGCGCATGGATGCCTGGGCCGAGGCATTCAGATTGCCCGCAACCCGAATGGCTCTGTAGAACTGCGCCAAGGTCACGTCCGCGTCGAGCACATCGTTGTAGCTCAAGCCCTTCATGTTGATGTTTGTCGCCAGCTCCTTCACGGTCGCAAGCACATCGACATTAGCACTGGCCAGCGAATTGTAGTCGGCAATGTTGAATGAAACAGTCGTCCCAAGCAAGGCGCCGAAAATGGCGTTGGCGAGGCCGCCGTCATAGCTGGCCAGCCGGCTGCCGATCCAGTAGGAGGCGAGCTTTTTCGACGCGGCCGTGGCGGTCACGTTGATATCCGGCTCGGCCATCAGAGCGGAGGCGAAGTATAGATGCCCCTTGCAGCTTTGCTTGACGCGCACGGCATCCGCCATGGAGGAGACAGGCTGAAACCGCTGCGACACCGGCAATGTCTCGTCCGGCGCATAATGGCCGACCTCGACCGTCGCCACACAATCGGGCGCCCCGGCCTGCCGCGTCTCAGGCAGCGTATTTACGGCGCGTCCATCGGCAAGATAGAGCGCCCCTTCCTGCTGAACGGCGTAATTGAGACCGTTATCGGCATAGTAACGTTGCAGCAGCGCACGCGCCTGATTGGGATCGGCTGCAGCCGCAATGGCGGCCAGATCGGCGGTCGCCTGCTGGCTGCGCCGCTGCTTGACGAGACCAGAGTAGTCGACGCTGACGGCGAGGCCGGCGACCATCAGCGGTGCGCTCAGGGCAGCGGCCACGGCAATGTTGCCCCGTTTCGCGCGCAGAAATCTCCGAAATATTGAGGACGTCATCAGGCGCCTCCTACGCGCATGACCGAGGTTCTGGAAATGGTCTTCATGCCAGGAACCGCATAAGCAAAAAGGGACCACACGGGGAGCTTGGCAGCGTCATAGGAAACCTGGATCGTATAGCGATCGGTATCCTGCCCGCTGATCGTGACCTTGACCTGCCGTGCATCGATGAAAGCACGATCCTTTGCGCTCATGGCTACGGCATTCTGTGCCAGTTGCTCACGCTCCTGCGCGGACAGACCGGCCACGGCTGCCCGCGCCGCCTCCTCCGTCATCTGCTGAATGCTGGCGGACGCAGAAAGATAGATCGCATAACCGATCATCGAGAAGAGAGCGGCAATGAAAATCGGTGCGAGAATGGCAAACTCGACCGCGGAGGCGCCATCACGGCGCCGCGACATTGCTGACAAACTGGTCAAACCATATACTCCTAGGTTGTGTGCCTAAAGTAGACGGTCTACCCTTGATAACGAATTAAACAGTACAGTAAAATTGCTAGAACTGTACCGATTTCAGCAAAATTCCACCAAGAGATGGTAGTTTTAAACGCCAAATAAGGCGCGTAACGCCGAAAAATTGAATAAATAATATAAAATAATATATTCCTAATATTTTATTTTCTAATACGTGCGGCGAACTTTAACGGAAAGAAGAATGAGCGATAGCTTTGCACGCTTGCTGCTGAACAATGATTGAGCCTTTGAAATCCGAAACATCTTTTTTAAAGAAAAGGCGGCCAAAGCCGCCTTTTCTGTTGTTCAGGCTGGAGAGTTCCAAAAGAGCGATCTCGCCTGAAACCCTCTTTCGTCCAGCCTTTGCAAAATTTGAACCGGAAACCGGTCCTGCTTTTCCTTGGAAGTGCTCCAGCCCCTTGAAGGGGGACTGGAGGCTCCTGATGTCACGCCGCGCTTTCGACGCCCTTGACGAACCAGTCCATCACGGCGAGGTCGGCCAGCTTCATCGTCTCGCCTTCCTTCACGCGCAGCTTGCCTTCCTGGTCGTAGATCGGGCCCTTGAAGATATCATAGGAGCCGTCCTTGTAGCCGGCCTGGATACCATCGGCGAGCTTGACGACGTCAGCCGGAACGACCTTGTTGTAAGGCGAGATCACGACGGTGCCTTCCTTCATGCCGTCCCATGTGTCGGTCGACTTCCAGGAGCCGTCGAGGATCATCTTGGCGCGCTCGACATAATAAGGACCCCAGATGTCTTCGATGGCGGTCAGGTGAGCGTTCGGCGCAAAGCGCGACATGTCGGCGCCCTGGCCGAAGCCGTAAAGCTTCTTCTGTTCCAGGATCTGCAGCGGGCCGGGGCTGTCGGTGTGGGTTGCGACGATGTCGCAGCCGAGGTTGATCAGCGTTTCGGTCGCTGCAGCTTCCTTCGGCGGGTCGAACCAGCTGTCGATGAGGACGAGCTTGACCTTGGCGTTCGGATTCTGCTTCTGGGCGGAAAGCGCCATGGAGTTCACGCCGAGCACAACTTCCGGAACCTTGTAGGAGCCGAGATAGCCGATCGTGCCCGACTTCGACATCTTGCCGGCAATCGTGCCGAGAACGGCGCGGCCTTCGTGGAACTTCGAGTTATAGGTCGCCACGTTGTCGGCGCGCTTATAGCCCGTGCAATGCTCGAACTTGACGTTCGGAAACTCCTTGGCGACCGCGATCGTCTGGTCCATGTAGCCATAGGACGTCGTGAAGATCAGCTTGCAGCCCTGCTGCGCCAGATCGCGGATGACCGGGATCGCGGAGGCGTCTTCCTGAACGTTTTCGACATAGACCGTCTCGACCTTGTCGCCGAGTTCCTTTTCCACCTGCAGGCGAGCCTTGTTGTGCGCCCAGGTCCAGCCGTAGTCGCCGACGGGGCCGAGGAAGATGAAGCCGATCTTGACCTTTTCGGCCGCGAAGGCCTTGCCGCCGAGAACCGGCAGCGTCGCGGCAGCGCCGGCTGCCTGCATGAATGTACGGCGTGAAATCTTGGACATGGAGAACTCCTATCGTCAGGGCGTTTCAGGTTGAAGGAAGGAACGGCTTGCCGAGGCAGGCCGGGGCGTTGCCGCCCGACCGGTCGCGTATCGAAATGACCGAAAGCGCGACGATCGTCATGAGGTAGGGCATCGCGGCCCAGAATTGCGACGGCAGGAATGAGAAGCCTGCCGCCTTGGCATAAAGTTCGAGCGCCATCAGGATGCCAAAGAAGTAGGCCCCGACAAGCAGGCGCCCTGCCCGCCAGCCGGCGAACACGACCAGCGCCAGCGCGATCCAGCCGCGCCCGGCCGTCATCTTCTCGGCCCACATGGGCGTGATGACCATGGAGAAATAGGCCCCGCCAATGCCTGCCATCGCGCCGCCAAAGGCAATCGCCGCATAGCGCACACCCTTGACCGAATAGCCGATGGAATGAGCCGACAGGTCGTTTTCGCCGACGGCGCGCAGGATCATGCCCGCCCGCGTCGATTTCAGGAACCATGCCACCGCCGGCACCATGATGAGTGCAAAATAGACGATGGGCGAATAGCCGAAGATCACCTTGAGATAAGGATCGCTCGCCAGAGACGCCGGGAAGATCGAGCCGAAGACGGGTACGATGAAGCCCGTGTAGGACAGTCCCATCAGCGACGAGAGACCGGTGCCGAAAATGGTGAGCGCGAGCCCCGTCGCCACCTGGTTGGAGTTCAACTCCAGAACAAGGACTGCAAAGAGCATGGACGACAGCGCGCCACCCGCGGCTGCACCGAGAATGCCGAGCCACGGATTGAAGGTCGAGACCGTCGCGCCGAAGCCGCAGATCGCGCCCATCAGCATCATGCCTTCGACGCCGAGGTTGAGGACGCCGGCCTTCTCGACCACGAGTTCGCCGAGCGCTGCCAGCAGGATCGGCGTGGTAAGACCGACGATGGTGACGATGGCGGCGATGATGAATTCAGTGCTCATGGATCACTCTCCTGCCGCCGGAAGCGCGCTGGCCTTGGGACTGCCGACGAAGCGCACCCGGTAACGGATGAGAATGTCGCTCGCCAGAATGAAGAACAGCATCATGGCCTGGAAGATACCGGCCGTGGAGTTGGGAATATGCACCGTCGTCTGCGCCACCTGGCCGCCGACATAGGTCACGGCGAGAACGACACCCGCAATCAGACACCCGATCGGGTTCAGACGGCCGAGGAAGGACACGATGATCGCCGTGAAGCCATAGCCCGAGGGGAAGCCGAGATTGATGGCCTTGAGCGCGCCCGCGAATTCCAGCGCGCCGGCAAGGCCTGCCATCGCGCCGCCGATGAGGAGCGAAAGCCAGATCGTCTGCTTGGCATCGAAGCCGCCATGGCGCGCCGCATCCGGCGCACTGCCGACGACACGGATCTGGAAACCGAAGACCGAGCGCGACATGATCAGCCAGAAGACGAAGGGCAGAACGAGTGCGATGGCGACGCCCAGATGCACCGTCGTGCCAGGAAACAGGATCGGCAGTGTCTGATCCGCATGAAGCGGCGCCGTGGCAGGGAAATTGCGTCCGTTCGGGTCCTTCCACGGACCGCCGACAAGATAGCCAAGCACCTGCAGCGCCACGTAGGTCAGCATCAGTGTACTGAGGATCTCATTCACGTTGAGACGCGTCTTCAGGAAAGCCGGAAGCACAGCCCAGGCTGTCCCGCCTGCAATCCCTGCGAGGATCATCAGCGTGATGATAATGCCCCCGCCCGCCCCGCCGGCCGCAATGCCGACACCGGCCGCGGCGAGTGCGCCGATGATATACTGCCCCTCGGCCCCGATATTCCAAACCTGCGCGCGGTTGCCGATGGAAAGGCCGAGCGCGATGATGATCAGTGGAGCGGCCTTCACCGCCACGTCCTGCCATTTGTAGGAGGACAGAAGCGGCGTCAGGAAGATGTCGATGACGGCCTTCTCGCCCTTGATGCCGAGCGCGTCGAACACCACGACGCCAATGGCCATGGTGAGCAGCACAGAGGCGATCGGCGTCGCAAAGGCCATCAGCGTCGACGGTTCGGGACGTTTTTCCAGCTTAATGCGCATGGGCCACCTCCGGATGCAGGTTTGCGGTTGCGGCCGGGTCGCCATGGACACCGCCCATGAGCAGACCGATCTCCTCGATATCGGCATCCGCCACCTTCATCGCGGGTGACAAGCGCCCCTCGTTGATGACGGCGAGCGTGTCGCAAAGCGAGAGAAGTTCGTCGAGGTCCTGGCTGATGACGACGATGGCAGAGCCCGATGCAGCCAGGTCGACCAGCGCCTGGTGGATCGCCGCCGCAGCGCCCGCATCCACGCCCCAGGTCGGCTGCGAGACGACCAGAACCGCCGGGTTCTGCATGATTTCACGGCCCATGATGTATTTCTGCAGGTTGCCGCCCGACAACGAGCCAGCCGTCGAGCCCGGTCCGAGCGCCTTGACGGCAAAGGTCGAGATCACCTCGCCCGCATAGGTCCGCGCCGCCTTGTGATCGATGAGCCCGGCCTTGACCATGCCGAGCCGGTCGCGCGCGGTCAGAACCGAATTGTCGGCCAGCGTGAATTCCGGCACGGCCGCATGACCGTTGCGCTCTTCCGGAACGGAAGACACGCCGGCCAGCCGCCGCTGCTTCGCTGTCAGCCGTCCCAGCTGCGCGCCGTCCACGGTGATGGCGCCCGGATCGTCCGTCAGCGTTTCGCCGGACAGCGCCAGCAGAAGCGCGTTCTGCCCGTTGCCAGCCACGCCCGCGATACCGAAGATTTCGCCCTCGCGCACGGTGAAGGTAATGTCCTTGAGCGAGACGCCGAAATGCGATCGCGCGGGCATGTTCAGCCGGTTGACGATCAGCTTCTCTCGCCCGACCTTGCGGCCTTCGGCCTTCTCGATGGTCTTCAGATTGCCGCCGATCATCTTCTCGGCCATGGAGCGCGACGTCTCGACCGAAGGATTGCAGGTATCGACCAGCTTGCCGCCGCGCAGGATGGTTGCGGTGTGGCACAGCGCCTTGATCTCATGCAGCTTGTGCGAAATGTAGAGGATCGAACAGCCTTCGCTGGCGAGCTGACGCAACACGACAAAGAGTTGCTCCACCTCCTGCGGCGTCAGCACGGACGTCGGCTCATCCATGATCAGAAGCTTCGGGTTCAGAAGCAGCGCGCGCACGATCTCGATGCGCTGCCGCTCTCCGACTGAAAGCGTCGAGACGATGCGATGCGGCTCGAGCTTGAGGCCGTATTGCGTCATGACCTCCTTGATGCGCGCTTCGAGTTCGCGCGCCGGGATCTTGGCGTCCATGCCCAGCGCGATGTTCTCCAGCACCGTCATCGCCTCGAACAGCGAGAAATGCTGGAACACCATACCGATGCCGAGCTTGCGCGCCGCCTTGGGGTTCGCCACCACAATGCGTTCGCCGTTCCAGCGGATTTCGCCGCCGTCCGGCTGCATGATCCCGTAGATCATCTTCACGAGGGTCGATTTGCCGGCACCGTTTTCGCCGAGCAGCGCGTGGATCTCGCCCGGCTGCACCGAAAAACTCACCTGGTCATTGGCCAGCACGCCCGGAAAGCGCTTGGTGATGCTCTTGAGTTCCAGACGCGCCATGGGTTCATTTGCCATCGAGAGCTCCCCCGGCAGCACCGCCGAACAGACACCCGCTCCGGCCGCCGGCATTCAGTCCGTAAGGCAGGATGGAAACGGTGTCGAGATGGTCAGACCCGGCTCCCCGACCGGACAAGAAAAGGCTAAAAAACGCGCCCACCACACCGGCAAAAGGCCGGACTGCGGACGGACTCCCACTCCCAGAATGCTGCAACGTCACCAAGGTCCCCTGCTTTAATTTTGTGCATTAGTTGGTCTGGGTTTCGCATTGCACACAAGCACATTGTTTCGCTCGTTGCGTTGCAAAAATTGCAACAGTAAGATTAAGCGCTTTTCGTCACAATTGGCAAGCTGTCCATTTGCGTCTTGATGAGATCGGCAACCGCTGAGGTTGCGGAGCTCAGGGCCTGGCTGGAGCGGGTGATCAGCGACAATTCTTCCGCCGCCAGTTGCCGTCCCGCCAGCGGAATGAACTGAAGGTCGGCGTCCCGTTGCAGGTCGATGAGATTGCCGGCATTGAGAAAGGCAATGTGCCGCTTGTCGGCTATCAGCCGCTTCATCAATGCGGTGGAGTTCGTCACCAGACTGGGCACGGTCTGCACACCGGACGCGCCGAGCGCGCCGTCGATCAGCCGTCGTGCTGCGATCGAAAAGTCTGGCAGGATGAAGGGATAGTTGATGCATTCGGAGAGCGGCACGTTCAATCGCCCTGCCAGCGGATGTCCCTCGGAGACAATGACGCCCGAAGGCGCCTCCACCGCCTTGAGTTTAAGGATGTTATGCCGGTCCGGCACATTGAAGCAGACGGCAAGATCAAGCTCGCTATTGAGGATTTTCTCCGTAATCAGCGCCGTTCCGCCCACGAAGATATCGAGCGTGAAATGCCGGAAGCGCGCCTGGATCTCATCGAACAGCATGCGCGCAAAGTCACCGGCCAGACACTCCATCAGCCCGACCGAAACGTGGCCGCGCCGCAGGCCTTGCAATTGCTGGAGCCGCACCTTGGAGCGCTCCTGATCCGCCTTCCATTTGCGGATATCGGCAATCAGCACCTCGCCCGCTGCGGTGAGCCGCACACCGCGCGGCAGCCGCTCGAACAGTTTCAGCCCGTAATCCTCCTCAAGGTTGAGGATGCGCCGGTTGAGCGCGGAAGGCGAGACGTTGAGATGCTCGGCCGCCTTGCGGATCGAACCGAGCCGGGCCACCTCGTCGAAGAGAAGTGCCGCTGGCGAAATCAGGGACATGCGTTATCCATTGTGCGAACAATTCGTACGGAACTCTCCCTACAATGACTTGAATTTTGTGGCGATCAAGGCAAGTCTTCCGCAGCGCAAGAATTCGCGCATCGCGATGAAACCATATCAAGAGGGTTCGTCGCCACATGCGCCGGAGAATAAGGGGAAAAGGCATGGCCATGGTATGCGAGGAACTGGATCACGAAGCACTGTTGCGCATCGCCATTGCCGAATCGCAAAAGGCGCGCGACGCGGGCAACCACCCCTTCGCCTCCATCCTCGTTGGACCGGACGGTAAGGTGCTGATGACGCAGCACAATGCCTATATGCCCGACCACGACATGACCGGCCATGCCGAACGCGTGCTGATGACCCGTGCCTCAACCACGCTGCCGCACGAACTGCTCAAGGAATGCACGATCTACACCTCGGCCGAGCCCTGCGCCATGTGCGCCGGCGCGATCTACTGGACGGGACTGAAGCGCTGCGTCTATGGCATGACCGAAAAGCAGCTGAAGGAGATCACCGGCAATCACCCGGAAAATCCGACGCTCGACCTCCCGTGCGAAATCGTCTTCGCCGCCGGTCAGCGCAAGGTCGAAGTGATCGGACCCATTCTGGTGGAGGAAGCCGCAAGGGTGCATGAAGGCTTCTGGGGATGAGCCCCACCCGCCTCGAAGCGAGTGACTTCGACGTGACGGCCGGTTCTGCCACCATGTATGTCGCATGCTGGGTTCTGGACCTCATGGCCTTTCTGGTCGCCATATCGCTCCGCCCTTTTCTCAAAGCCTCTACCCCGCTCGCCTCGCCGGCCTGAGATGCGGCAGCCCGCGCGGGACGCTGAAAAAGGCCGCTCCCCGAAATCGACATGATCGTTCAAATTGTAACGATCCTTTTCAGCGCCTCTTTGCGCCTCGCTTGTAAAACCGTGTCCAGGAGACCGGCAAAAGCACAACAAGAACAGCAGACATCGCCGATCTCACGGGAGAAGAGCGATGCCGCATGTTTCAGGCTTCATGCCGCCTTATTTTCCGGAAGGCCGCAGGATTCAGGCGCAGAATGGCGCGATGAATCTCCAGGCCGCCACTGCGAATGTCGCCGCGGCCAATCACGACACGCCCTATTACCACGGCGATTACAGTCTCTTGAGACAGATGTTCGAACTGGCCGCCAACCCGAAGGCGCCCGGTACGGGCGTTCCCTTCCGCGTTGCGCAGACCGCTTATGAAGAACATCTCAAGCTCGGGCCTACGACCGCACTCAGGTAACCGCGGCCGAAGGGTCCGACGGCTCGGAGAACGCCCACAAGAAAAATGAGATATATATAAAATTCTACCTTTTGAATTGAATATAAATTCCGGATTGGTGGCATAGAGCTGATCCCGAATGCTTCTCAAAAAAGAATAGCCCTCCGCATCGTCGGGTAGATCAGGCGGGCTTACGACAAACAGGACTTGCCCGGTCAAAAGACGACGTCCGGAGGCGATGGCGCGGAAGCGAAGAATTGTCAGGCGGATAACACGAAAGGTCAGTCATGCGTATTTCTCAGAACACGGCAAGTGCCGCCGCCTACAATCCGGCCTCCGAAGCTCCGGCCAAGAAGGGACGCGAACTCAGCGACACCCAGAAGGCTGTCCAGGCGCAGTTGGCGCATAACCGTCAGCAGTCGAAAGTGGATGCCGACCGCCTCGCCGCCGTTACCTCGCCGCCCAAGACGCAATCCACTGCGGACGCCGCAACGGCAAAGGCCGGCGCCGCGCAGGCCACGGCAGCCGCATCGACAGTTTCGACCTCGACCCGCGCTGCAGCCAACGCACGCAGCGTCGACGCAACCGACACCGTCGGCGCAGCGGACAAGAAATCCGACCGCAAGCAGTCGGTTTTCGACAAGCAGCACGCCTATAACCAGTCGATGGCGCGCATCAATGCCGCCATGTTGGCCAAGGTCAGCCACACCGACACGGCCAAGCCGGAGACCGTCAAGGCTGATGCCGCCAACGCCTCGAGCACTGCCGCACAGGCCGCGACCGCAAAATATATGGAAAACAACGGCGCGAATTCCGGAACGTCGACAACGATCTTCCGCGCCTGATCGACCGCCAGCAGAGCAATTCCGCCGAAAGCGGGGACCGGTTTCGCGTCCGGAATTGTCAAAATAAAGATGTAGGGCATCTCGGTGTTTCTCTGAAACACTGAATGCTCCGGCCTCACGATCCTCCCATCAGCGGGGCGGAATTACGCCACTGGCGCGTAGTCCGCCCCGTCGACCGTTTCAGGCCGGCCGTCCAAGAAAAGCGCACTGACGCGCGGCGCGGTTCTGGAAATCACCTTCCCGGCCTTGATGACATGGAGACGGTTCGCCTTGAGCCGCAGCGCCTCGGCCGCATCGTGCGCTTGCAGGATGACGAAGTCGGCCTTCGCGCCTTTTTCGATGCCGTAGCCTTCGATCCCCATCGTCCTTGCCGAATTGACTGTCAGGCACTGGAAGATCTTTTTCTTGTCCTCGATGCCGGCCATCTGCGCCACATGGATCGCCATATGGCCGACTTCCAGCATGTCGCCGGCGCCCATATTGTACCAGGGGTCCATCACGCAATCATGCCCGAAGGAAACGTTGAGGCCGGCCTCCATCAGCTCCTTTACCCGCGTCATGCCGCGCCGCTTAGGATAGGTGTCATGCCGGCCCTGCAGCATGATGTTGATCAACGGGTTGGGGATGACATTGATCTCAGCCTCCGCCATCAGCGGGATGAGCTTGGAGACATAGTAATTGTCCATCGAATGCATCGAGGTCAGGTGCGAGCCGGCGACGCGGCCCTGCAGGCCGAAGCGCACAGTCTCCGCCGCCAGCCGTTCGATATGGCGCGACATCGGATCGTCGGTCTCGTCGCAATGGATATCGACCGGCAAGCCGCGCTCGGCCGCAATCCGGCACAGCGCTGCGAGCGATTGTCCGCCCTCTTCCATGGTCCGTTCGAAATGCGGGATACCGCCGACGATATCGAGCCCCATGTCCAGCGCCCGTTCGAGCGATTTCACCCCGTCTGCCGCGCGGTAATAGCCATCCTGCGGAAAGGCAACGAGCTGCAGATCGATATAAGGCTTCACCCGCTCGCGCACCTCGATCATCGCTTCCGCTGTCACCAGTCGGGGATCTGACGTATCGACATGACTGCGGATGTAGAGGAGCCCCTGTGTCACCGCCAGGTCACAATAGCGCAGCGCCCGTTCGACCAGCGCCTCCCGTGTCAGCGTCGGCCGAAGCTCGCCCCAGAGCTGAATCCCCTCCAGCAGCGTGCCGGAGACATTCATGCGCGGGAGCCCCAGCGACAGCGTCGCATCCATATGAAAATGCGGATCGACAAAGGGCGGCGAGACGAGCCGTCCCGTCGCATCGATCACCTCGTCCGCCTCAGCCACAATGCCGGCCTCGACAGCCGTAATCCGGCCGCCGCTGACGGCAATGTCGACCCCGATACGTCCATCGGGAAGGTTGGCGTGTCTGATGAGGAGATCGAACATGGGCGGGAATACTCATACTGGGAGGAATGATGGATCAAATGTTTCAGGAGGATCACCGGGCCGTCAAGGTCTCTTCCATCATGCTGCACCATCACCGCGCAAGTTTATCAGGCCACGATGTGGCAACGACTGCCACTCGAACGGAACAAGAGAACGCATGCCCCCATTGACCATCCCCAGTGAAACCGTCCCCGGCTGGTCGCCCCGCTTCGAAATCTCGCCCGCCGTCACCGAGATCAAGACCTGGGACCGCGCCAGGGCGAAGGGGCCGCTGGACATGACGCATTTCGCCGAAGCGTATGAGGCTCCCGCCATCACCTTCACCCCGCTGGGCAGGACGACCGTCCCCGGCAACAGCTTCTGCGTTCGCGGCGAAGAGCTGGGCGTCCTGCGCGAATCCCTGACGCTGGTCGGCGGCGCGATGTGGGCGGAAGTCGTGGTGCCGGGCGACAAGCTCGTTTCGATCGACAATGAGGAACCGGCGCTGGTCTGCGGCAATCTGGCGGTGATCAACTACTATCACTGGACGCTGCAATGCCTGGCGAACCTTCTGGTCTATCGCCGCCTGACCGGCTCGGATGATTTCACCGCCATTGTCCCGACGCTAACGGGCTTCCGCGCGCAACTCGTGGCGCTGTCGGATTTCTGCGGCCGCACCGTCGAGATCGAAGCTGATGAGGTGCTGACCGCCAATCATGGCATTTACGGCAATCTCTGCGGCGGCGCCTTTTCCTTTGCACCGCATCCGGCGACCATGGCCGAATTCGATGCGCTGGCGGCAGAGGTCGAGGCCGAGCGCAGCTTCGGCAAACGCATCTATGCCTCGCGGCTCGACGCCCGCAACATGCGCGGCGTGGTCAATGAGGAGGCGGTCTGCGACCTGATGCTCCGCCACGGCTTCGAGATCATCACGCCGGGCGAGCTTTCCGTCGAAGAACAGATCGCCGCCTTCCGCGACGCCGACGTGATCGTCAGCCCGCATGGCGCTGGCCTCGCCAACCTCGTCTATTGCCGGACCGGCAGCCGCACCCGCGTCGTCGAACTCCTGCAATCGAGCTATATTCCCGGCTCCTATATCCGCATCTGCCAGGCCAAGGGCCTCGACTATACCGGCATCGTCAGTTCCGACGCCATGCCGCTGGACGAAAACGGCAACCCGCTGCCCCAGCGCAATTTCAACAACATCAACAACGCCGTCGATCTCGATCTTCTGGACAAGGTCCTCTCCGGGCTTTGACCGCCAAAGCTTGCCCAGGCTTTCTCCAGCGTTTAAAGCCGCCCCATGCTGATCCTCGACAACATCATCTCCGATCGCGGCTCCAAATACGCCGTCTCCGGCGGGCCTTGCCGCTCGGCTGCCGAGGCGAAGGCCTTTATCGATGAGCTGAAGCAGACGAAGAAATTCGCGAAGGCGACGCATAACAGCTGGGGCCTGATCTGCGGCGAAGGTCCGCTGAAGAACGATGACGGCGAAAGCGGCGCGGGCGCGATCATCGTCCGCATGCTGGAGCGCGAGGGCTTGAACGATCACATCGTCGTCGTCACCCGCTGGTATGGCGGCAAGCATCTCGGCGGCGACCGCTTCCGGCATGTCACCGATGCCGTGCGCACCTATCTCGATGCGCTGAAAGCCTGAAACAAAAAGGGCGGAACCGAAGTCCCGCCCCTCATCTCGTTCAAGCCACCCGGGCGGCCCGGGCGGCCTTTTCGGCCGCCTTGCGCTTCACATCCGGCGGCGTCGCCTCGTCGGCGAGCGTCGAAAGCGCTTCGGCCAGCGTCATCGACGTCTGGTTCTGCGAACCGAGACGGCGGATATTCACCGTCCGCTCCTCTGCCTCGCGCTTGCCGCAGACGATGATCGCCGGCACCTTGCCGACGGAATGCTCGCGGATCTTGTAGTTGATCTTCTCGTTGCGGAAGTCTGTCTCCACATGGAGACCGGCATCCCGCAGAAGTTCAGCCACTTCGCGGCCATAGTCATCCGCCTCCGACGTGATCGTCGCGACCACGACCTGCACCGGCGCGAACCAGAGCGGCATATGGCCGGCGAAGTTCTCGATGAGAATGCCGAGGAACCGTTCCATCGAGCCGCAGATGGCGCGGTGGATCATCACCGGCTGCTGCTTTTCCGAATTGTGGTCGATATAGAAGGCGCCGAAGCGTTCCGGCAGGTTGAAGTCGACCTGCGTCGTGCCGCATTGCCATTCACGGCCGATGGCGTCGCGCAGGGTATATTCGAACTTCGGCCCGTAGAACGCGCCCTCGCCCGGCAGGATGCCGGTCTTGATGCGGCCTTCCGACTGTTCCTCGATGGTCTTGAGAACCTCCATCATGACGCTTTCGGCGCGATCCCACAGCGCATCCGACCCGACCCGCTTTTCCGGCCGCGTCGAGAGCTTCACGACAACCTCATGGAAGCCGAAATCCTCGTAGACCGAAAGGATGAGCTGGTTGATGCGCAGGCATTCCGCCGCCATCTGCTCGTCGGTGCAGAACACATGCGCGTCGTCCTGCGTGAAGCCGCGCACGCGCATCAGCCCGTGCAGCGCGCCCGACGCCTCATAGCGATGCACGATGCCGAATTCGGCCAGGCGAATGGGCAGCTCGCGATAGCTCTTCAGCCCATGCTTGAAGATCTGCACATGGCCGGGGCAGTTCATGGGTTTAAGCGCAAAGACGCGGTTGTCCGCTTCCTTGTCTTCCGGATGCGTGAAGGCGTAGGCCGATTTCACCGCGAACATGTTTTCCTGATACCAGCCCCAGTGACCGGAGGTCTCCCACAGCGAAGCATCGAGCACCTGCGGCGCATTGACCTCCTCATAGGTGCCGGAAAGACGGCGGCGCATATAGGCCGTCAGCGTCTGGAACATGCGCCAGCCCTTGGAATGCCAGAACACGACGCCCGGCCCCTCTTCCTGGAAATGGTAGAGATCCATTTCGCGGCCGAGCTTGCGGTGATCGCGCTTTTCCGCCTCTTCCAGAATGTGGAGATAGCTGTCGAGGTCTTCCTGCTCGGCCCAGGCCGTGCCGTAGATGCGCGTCAGCATCGGATTATTGCTGTCGCCGCGCCAATAGGCGCCGGCCACCTTCATCAGCTTGAAGGCCGTGCCGATCTGCCCCGTGGAGGCCATATGCGGCCCGCGGCAAAGGTCGAACCAGTCGCCCTGATAATAGATCTTGAGGTCCTGGCCTTCGGGAATAGCATCCACCAGCTCGACCTTGTAGCCCTCGCCCTTGTCGGCAAACACCTGTTTCGCCTTCTCGCGCGACCAGATCTCCTTGGTGAAAGGCTGGTTGCGGGCGATGATCTCCTTCATCTTCTTCTCGATCTTCGGCAGATCTTCGGTCGTGAAGGGCTCGTTCTTCGCAAAGTCGTAATAGAACCCGTTCTCGATCACCGGCCCGATCGTGACCTGCGTGCCGGGCCAAAGCTCCTGCACGGCCTCGGCCATGACATGCGCCGCATCGTGGCGGATGAGTTCCAGCGCGCGCGGATCGGTCCGCGTCACGATCTCAATCTTGCCCTCGGTGACGGGGTCGGAAAGATCGCGCACCACGCCATCGATCGCAACCGCAATCGCCTTCTTGGCCAGCGACTTGGAAATCGATTCCGCAACATCCTTGCCAGTCGCACCGGCATCATAGGATCGAACGGAACCATCGGGAAAAGTCAGGGAAACAGACATCTTGAGTCTCCTTTATCCAGTCCCGCCTACGAGCGCGGGTGGAGGTGGTTGGGGGCGACGCGGGGCGCAGAGGCCGAGGGCGTCGCGGGACGTTGCGCGGTATAAGGGGAAACGGCGAGGATGGGAAGGGGTGGCAGGTCGCGATTGCGCCAACAAAAGTGAGCGCTATTGGCCGCCGCCATAGAAGTGCTTCTGCCTTGCGAGTTCACTGTCTGAATCGTTCAGATAAGACACAAGATCTTGCAGACAAATGACTTCCATTCGTTTCTCCCTTGATTGGTAAAGAGCATGTGTTGCGCCAAAAAACTGTCTTACAGAGCCCTCATCGCCAATCAAAAACGCGGAAACGTCATATTCCCTGCGCGTTTTTGCGCCAATTTCCCAACATATCAAAAGATCTATGTCTGCTTGATATTTCTTCTCCTTGGCAACATCGTCTACAAGTGCGTCGGAACCATATTTGAATTCGAGAACGTAGGGTTTTGATTCCCTACGTTCGCTATTTTCCGCCACCCCAAGAGCGCGATCTTCACTATAGATGTGCATGGGATCATTATACTGTGTAACAAATATGCCATCATAGCGCTCGCTCTCGGTCGTTGCCAGGAAGCCATACCCTGACAAAACTCCCATTCCTACAAGCTCATGAAAAAGTGCGATTACATCCTGTTCGCTTTGTGGCTCCGAAAGCAAAGAAACCACCCGGTCATCAACCCTAAGCGCCAAAGGTTTGTCGCGGCGATGACTAAGCTGAGCGTTCACGAAGTCCCACAAGTCACGTGCAGAAACACCGGTTGGAGCTCCCGTATCCTCACGCATAAGCGCTAGGTAGCCCTTAAAGATGTCTACCGCGCGCCTGGACAATTCCTCGGCGAGCGCCTTTATTTCTGGCTGAAACACCTTCCGACCCATATCTGGGTTCCCATCTCGCAGATGGATGACTAGATGGGTATTGTTTTGATATCCGATTGTACTTGTCAAAGGAATGACTGACAGATCCCCTTGAGGCATGAAGTCGGACGCGAGTTGAAGACCTCCACGCAACAGAGCGGCGTTCTGCCTAACTCGTAGCGTGTCCTTCTGAAAGGTCGTCCATGTTTTTGCCGAACTCAAAAAGCATCCGTAGATCGAAACTTCATGCTTTTGCAAAAGGATTAGCTGTTCCTCATCGAGGTTACGGGTAAAGATTCTCTCATTCAAGATCTCACTCGAGTTCCAAACCTCCCAGACTGCGTCCAAGCGACGGTAATCGTCAGGAAGTCGTTGAAATCGAGTCGCCGGATCGCCCTTAACAGTATCTATTTTCTTCTCGATTTCCTTAATTGACTTCGTCTTTTTAATATCTGGGATTTCATGCGGATAATAATAGTCAACATTATCTTTGACTATTTCCGTGCGTCCGCCGCTTAGATCAGTAACGCGAACCTGATATCGCACATTGATGTCTCTGTTGGCGGCCGATAGGTACACCCCTCCCAAGGGCGTCTTTATTCTCAAAAGATCGAGCCATTGTTCGGCATTTGTCGCTTGCATCCACGTAAGCTGTGGACGTTGAGCTGACTCGATGTAGACCTCAACTGAAGTCCCGGACTCTTCGGAGGATAGTTCGTTATGACTGTCTGAAATCAAATTGAACTTTGGTCGCGCAAAGGAATCAGAACTATCTTCCGCCCATCGCCTGCCGTTGTTCAACTCACCCGCTATGACTGTGCCATCACGCTTCGTTATCAATCTAACGCATGAGAAACCGTAAGCTATAAATGTGGCACCTACACCCTTATGACCGCGAGACTCACGACGTAGTTTAAAACTGACGTTTGGCCTAAAGCAGTATTTGAACTGCTCCAAATTCATTCCACAACCATTGTCGGTTACTCGAACTTTATTTTCAGATAGATCTATATCAATCCAAATTTTTGGTTGAAAATTTGGAGAAATCCTCTTGCGATGGTCTAGTGCGTCGAGGGAATTTTGTAAAAGTTCTGAAAAGAGGTCGAAATACCCTGTATAACTTTTGAGAACATTCAATACCTCGCGGCGGATTGCTTCCTCTGCAATTTTCTGTTCTAGCCCATTTGGAAGCCCGTTCTCTGCCAGTGGGTCAAATCCCTCGATGTCAATTTCCATGTGGTCCGCCCTGTGAGTATTAGCTACACGATTCCGAATACATTATGAGAAACAACTCACGTAAAAAGACAAGCGCAAAAACAAATCTAAGTTGCATGGAGCTTTGATAGGGGACGAAATCTGCCCCCTCACCTGCGATTTCTAACACTTAGCTGAAGCTAAGATGTTGAAATCGCTTCCTCTCCCACAAGCGGAGAGGCTGAGCCGCAACCTCTCCTCCGTCATCCTCGGGCCTGTCCCGAGGATCTGCTACGGAGGAGATTCTGCTGCTCCGTCAATTGCTTGGCTTCGTCAGCAGATGGTCGGGACAGGCCCGACCATGACGGCGTTGAATGTGGTGCCGCGGTTGCCTCATCTGAATGCCCGAGAAAAAATTTCATCCCACAATTTCCCCGCCCTCCCCAACCTCCCTTATCCTAAACCCCTCCCGTCACCGGATGGGCCGGCGACGACTGGTTCAGGCGGGAGGAGAGCTTGATGACGTCCATCGTAACGTGCGGTGAATGTCATCAGGGGGCGCGGGCGGCGGTGAGCCTAACAACCTCACCGAAACGACTCCCCCGATGGGCTGCGAATAGCTCGGCGGCCTGGCTGCGCCAGAGAACCCGTCTGCCTCCGCAGGCGGTTTAGCGAGGCGGCCCGCGCTTGAGGACTGGAGTCGGATGAGGCTCCCCTTGGCAATCTCGACGGGCCGCGCTGGCGGGCCGCCGTTTTTATCTACCCAATCAGGGCGGCGCGTCAGCGTGGCTCTCCGGAAGTTTTTGGCCCGAGACAGGGGCAAGAGCGGCAGAACCGGAGTGGAACTCGGAAACAGGTTTTCCGGGGCGTACCGTTGCGCCCCAAGAGCATGTCGAGGAAAAGTGGGAACCGGTTTTCCGTCCGGACATGCGTCAAAACAAGGTCAGGAAGGCAGGGACGCGATGGCAAGGCGAAAGAGAAAGATCATGCCGGACATCATGCGGCGCGGATGGATCCGTCCGCTTGAGGTCGACGACGAGACGATCGAGGCAATGTTTCTAAACCGCTGGTTCTATCAGCAGACGGCGGACGCCTTGGGCCTGCCCGACCATTGCCCTAAATTGCGCTGCCGCCGTCGCCATGCCTGCGTTTCCTTCACGCCCGCCGCAGACTACTGTGCCGAGCCGATCAAGCTCTACCCGGCCTGCATCCGTAACGTCGATGCCGTCCGTCTCATCCAGAAGTCGGTTGAGGCCATCAATGCAAAGGCCGAGGAGGTCGGAGCCGATGCGGACGACGAAGTCTTTCTGCAGGCATTTCTCGCGGCGAGCGACAGCTTCCGCCGGGCGCGACTGGCCACAGAGGCGGCAGAGAAAGCAGCGGCGGAGAAGGCCAAGAAAGAGGCACAGTTTCGCTGGTGGCTTTGGAAGAAGCGGAAGTGAGGTCGAGGGCGGCAGACCCCCTGCAGCGCCTCAATGCTCCGGCCGCGAAACGCCCCAGAGCCGCCACGGCGCCCACCAGACAAACCGCCGTTCCAGCACCTCCGGCACCGGATCATACCCCCAGGTGCCGCCCGGTCCGCAGCGCATGAAGCGGAACAGCGCCATGAACGACCCTTTCCACAGCCCATGCCGCGCCACCGCCTCATAGCCATATTCCGAACAGGTCGGCGAATGGCGGCAGGACTGGCCGATAAGGGAGGAGAGCGTGAGCTGATAGGCACGGATCAGCGTGAGGCCGAGAAGCCGCCCGGGCGTCTTCGGAAACGCACCCTGCCAGTTGCGGGAATGGGGATGGTGGTGGTCAGCGCACAAGGAGAGCCCTCACCCCGCCGCGACCTTCGCCCCCGCCTCGATCTGGTCGAGACAGTCACAGACGGCGTCGAAAGTGAGCATGGTGGAGGCGTGGCGGGCCTTGTAGTCCTTGACGGGCTTCAGATAGCGCATGTCCTCGAAGCGGCCCGAAGGCCCCTCGCCGTCCGCCTTCAGCATGGCGAGCATGTCGGTCTTGGCCTGGCGCAACTCGTCGGCCGTAGCACCTATGACGTGTCGGGCCATGATGGAGGACGAGGCCTGGCCGAGCGCGCAGGCCTTCACGTCATGGGCGAAATCGGCGACCTTGCCATCCGCGACCTTGAGGAAGACGCGCACCTTGGAGCCGCAGAGCTTGGAATGCGCCATCGCGCTCGCATCCGCGTCCTCCAGGCTGCCGAGGCGCGGAATGTTGCCGGCGAATTCGAGAATGCGGGCATTGTAGATGTCGTCGATCATGGCCTTGAACCGGATGAAATGTCGGGCGCGGCAGAATACTGTCGCAAGCTGACAATGCGTTCGCTGTTTGCCTCTTTCCTAAAGGTGCAAACTTACTATATCTTATGTCGTGGATGGAGGCGCGTTTTGCAAGCTGCAAAACAGCGCCTTTTCTCTCCGGTTTTTTACGGCGAATTTTTCGAACGTACACATCCGTTTGAAATCTTCGTGCGTAAATGGATCAGAGTTTGGCGGATGCGTTCTCTTTTTTAGGGAACATTTCCGTTAGTATGGGAAACCGTGCCGGAGACCGCGCCTTGAACGCGGATCGAAAGCCCCGGAGCCCGCCATGGCGTCGAGAGCCTTTCCAAGGAAGGTTCTGCGTGCCGGTCTGGCGGTCCGAACCAAAACGGCCTGTGCTCGCGCCGAGGCAGGTCAGGAGGCCAGAATGGACGCAGTTGTAACACGGATCGGTTCCGCCAACACCGAAGCCAATCGCCCGAGCCAGAAGGACGCCGAAGAGGCAGTCCGCACCCTGCTCGCCTGGGCCGGCGAAGACCCGTCCCGCGAAGGCCTGCTCGACACGCCGAAGCGCGTCGCCAAGGCCTACAAGGAACTCTTCGGCGGCTATGACGAGGATCCGGTCGAGGTTCTGGGCCGCACCTTCGAGGAAGTGGCCGGCTATGACGACATGGTGCTCGTCGCCGACATTCCGTTCTTCTCGCATTGCGAACACCATATGGTGCCGATCATCGGCAAGGCGCATGTCGCCTATATGCCGGACGGCCGGGTGCTCGGCCTCTCCAAGGTCGCCCGCGTGGTCGACATCTTCGCCCGCCGCCTGCAGACGCAGGAATCGATGACGGCGCAGATCGCCTCCGCCATCGACACGACGCTGGCACCGAAGGGCGTGGCCGTCATGATCGACGCCGAGCACATGTGCATGTCCATGCGCGGCATCAAGAAGCAGGGCTCGACGACGCTGACCACGACCTTCACTGGCGATTTCAAGACCGATGCGGCCCTCCAGGCCCGCTTCATGACCATGCTCTACGGCCGGAAGTAAGGTCCATGTCCCTCACATTCTCTCCGCCACCTTCCAACAAGGCGGAACTTGAAGGCGCTGGCGCCTTCACCCCCAAATTCGACCGCGACGGCCTGATCACGGCCGTCGTGACGGATGCGCGCGACGGCGAACTGCTGATGGTCGCGCATATGAACGACGAGGCGCTGGCGCTGACGCTCGAGACCGGGATCGCGCATTATTTCAGCCGCTCGCGAAACATGATTTGGAAAAAGGGCGAGACCTCTGGCAATCTCCAGACGGTCAAGGAATTGCGCACCGATTGCGATCAGGACGCCGTCTGGCTCAAGGTCGAAGTCGCAGGGCATGACGCCACCTGCCACACCGGCCGGCGTTCGTGCTTCTACCGGGTCGCAAGGACCGAAGACGGCCGGGCGGTGGTTGAAATCACCGATCATCATCGCCATTTCGACCCGGAAGACGTCTATATCAAAAATTAGGCATATGCCTTGAAACGATACAGGCAACTCCCGCGTTTACGGTTTGGAAAGTCCTGCGCGCGCCTAATGTGATGGAACGGTGAACGTTCAGCGCTGTATGGGGAGTATCATGCTGAACTGGAGTTTGAAACGCGACAATGCAAACCAGTTGCAGGCCGACAAGGCCCTGACTCCTGACATCCCCTCGCACCCCCTCATCCCTCAACCCAAACGACCGGAACCGCGCATTGCGCTCGCCCTCGGTGGCGGTGCAGCGCGTGGCTGGGCTCATATCGGTGTCCTCAGAGCGCTGGACGAAGAAGGTATCAAGATCGGCATGGTCGCCGGCACCTCGATCGGCGCTCTGGTCGGCGGCTGCTATCTGGCCGGCAAGCTCGATGAGCTCGAAAGCTTCGCCCGCTCGCTGACCATGCGCCGCATCGCCGCCTTTCTCGACTTCACCATCGGCGGCGGCGGCCTGCTCGGCGGGCTGCGGCTGACAAAGCGGATGCAGGAACATCTCGAAGGTCTCGACATCGAAGACCTCGACCGCCCCTTTGTGGCTGTCGCCACCGAACTGAAAACCGGCCATGAAGTGTGGATGCATTCCGGCTCGCTGATCACCGGCCTTCGCGCATCTTATGCGCTACCCGGCATCTTCGAGCCCATCGTGTGCAACGGACGCGCGCTGGTCGATGGCGCGCTGGTCAATCCGGTGCCGGTCTCCGTCTGCCGCGCCTACGAACAGCAGCTCGTCGTGGCGGTCAATCTGCATTACGACCTCTACGGACGTTCGGCCGTCATCAAGCACACCGCCGCGCATCAGCCCACGACCTATCGCGACACCCAGTCGAAGCCGGACAACGAACGCCGGCATGGCGTAACATCCGTCATGGTCGAGGCCTTCAACATCATCCAGGATCGCATTTCGCGGGCACGGCTCGCCGGCGATCCGCCGGACCTGTCGTTGCATCCTCGGCTTGCCGATATCGGGCTGTCGGAGTTCCACCGCGCCGGCGAAGCCATCGACCGCGGCTATCAGGAAGCCAAGGTTAAGATCAGCGAAATCAAGCGCATGCAGGATGTCCTGCTGCGCTGATCTCTCTATCTCGCATAATGCCGTATATTAACGGCGCGGGCCGCGCGCTACGCGCTCGATTTCCTCTCGGACAAGCCGCTCGACCATCATCGGCAGATTGTCGTCGAGCCATTCCTGAAGCATCGGCTTCAGCATCTCTTCCGCAATCTCGTCAAGCGAACGCTTCGAACCGCCAAGCGCATCGGCGAGCTCTTCAAACGACCGCGAAACCTTCTCTTCCGTCACCGGCGACAGCAACTGGGCCGGAACGGCAGCGGCAATCTCGTTGCCGATCTGTGCCGCGAAACGCTCGATCGGATCGAGCGACACCTCGTCGTCTGCCTCGACAACGGGCTCAACGGTTTCGTCCATCATGTCGAAACGGTTCATGGCGCTCTCCTCGGTTTCGTAGGTCGAGGCCGGTGCCTGCACTTCGGAAAAGAAAGTATTTTGCGACGCCGTGGCCGCAGTCGCAGTCGCGGAAACATCCGCAAAGGCATCGACGGGCTGCTCATAGCGCTGTTGGGTGATGACCGGGCTCGCCGCCGTCTGGTCTTGAACAAATTCGGCCTGAACCGGCTGTGCTTCGACGGGGTGAGACAGAACGGGTTGAGACTTAACAGCCGGGGCCGGAGCCGCCGCCTGTGCCTGACGCTCGGTGTCATTGGCCGGAGCGGCCGGCTGGCGGCGCTCGGAGGCAGCCTTCACGCGGGCGGCAACATCGGCGAGAGACATGGGGCGCGCAGCCGGCTGTTCGGCCTTCTCGGGCGCACGGGGTGCTGAAACTGATTCGGTCGCCTGAACCGGGGCAACGCGCGCCGGCGTGAAATCGGCACCAGCTGCCATCAGCGCGATGTCTTCATCGATCGTCAGTTCGATCGTCTCCGGAGCGCTCGGAGCCTGAGCGGAATAAGAAACATTATCAACGCTTTCGACCGGATCATTGTTCTCGATGATCCGGCGGATGGACGCCAGGATCTCTTCCATAGACGGTTCACGCGCTACATTTGGCTGAGCCATTTTCATCCCCGTTCAACTTGTCTGCCGGACACGATAATTATTAGCAGACAGTTTACCCTAAATGGGGCGAAAGGGAAAAAGAACAGGACGCGGAGGTTATCCACCGCGCCATCCACAGTTTCGGACCTCGACCTTAAAGGGCCTTGAACAATCCGCAAGCTGCATCCAGATCGACCTTGCGCGCGGCGCGGCGGCGGATGGCTTCCTCGTCGTCGCCCCACTGGCTGATCTGCCAGTCCTCGTCGATATGCGCAAGCCGCCAGACCTCGTCGGCATCGGCAACCTGTTCGGCAAAGGCCAACGCCAGAAGCGCCGAGCCGGTCAGCGTAGTCACTGTATGGAGACAGGCGAGCCGGAAGGCGTCGTCGTGGCGTTTCAGGCCCGCGCCAAAGGCGGCGATCGCCTCGCGCGGCTGTTCCTGATGCATGACACCCTCTGCGAGGATGAAGCGCGCGCCAAGCCGTTCGGAGGCCCAGCCGAGGATCGGATCCCAGCCATCGGCCTGAAGATCGACGAGCTTCTGCGGCGCATCCGCGCGATAGCAGAGAAGGTCGCTGGAGGAGTAGCGCAAGATATCCTCGAAGACCGCCTGCGGATCGACCGCGACGCCGTCGAGAACCGTATTGACCAGTCGAGTCACCGGCATCGTCAGCGGGCTGATCACATCTTTCTGCGCGGCCCATTCAGCCGCGACCATGTCGGCAGCGGCCTGGGTCGGCACGGAAAGCTTCGCCTTGGAAGGCGTACGCACCGTCTTGCCGTCGAGCAGAACCGAGAAACCGCCCTCGCCGTCTTCGCCCACGCTCACTGCGTCATAGAAGCGCTTCGGCAGCGGTGTCTTCATCTGGATCTGTGCACGGCGCACAGGGTCCGGATCGGACAGAAACGCATCGTTGAGGTCGGTCAGGATATCGCGCATGGTTTGTTACCCGATTAGAGCATGCCCGGCAAAAGTGCTTTAGTGTTTTGCGTCCGGACTGCGTGAAAACAAGCAGACTCTAGGGTCTGAATTGACGGATGAGCAAGGGAATGTCGGTGGCGGCCTCGGCGATCCGGTCAGCGCCGGCGCGCCTCAGATCGTCAATCGCGCCATAGCCCCAGGAAACACCGAGCGCATGCGCGCCCGCCGCCCTCGCCATCTCCATATCGTAAATGCTGTCGCCGATGACAATGGTGTCGGTGGGCGAAATTCCAGTCGTGTCGCAGCATTCCAGCACCATGGCCGGATGCGGCTTGGAGGGGCAGTCGTCTGCGGTACGGGTGACGAAAAACGTCTCCGTCCAGCCATGCGTTTCGCAGACCATGCTCAAGCCGCGCCGCGACTTGCCGGTGACGGCTCCCAGGATCAGATCGTCTTGCCGTGAGAGTTCGGCCATCACGCCGGCAATGCCCGGAAACAGCGGCTCCTGAAAGCCGGCCTCCAGCCGTGTGGCCGCGAAGATCGACTTGTAATGCGCCATCATGGCCGTCGCCTGTGCGTCCACCACGTCAAGCCCGCGCATGCGAGCAATCGCGCTGTCCAGCGTCAGACCGATGATCGAATGCGTGGCTGCGGCCTCCGGCTCGTCCAGCTCGAAATGCCGGAAGGTGCGCACCATGACCTCATGGATCAGATGCGCGCTGTCGACCAGCGTCCCGTCGCAATCGAAGAGAACGAGTTTCATTCGTCGTAGTCCGGCCCGTTCTGGTCGAAGCCCAACAGGTTCCACGTCTGCACCATATGGGGCGACAGCGGCGCAGTGACTTTCAGGCGACCGCCGGAGGGATGCGGAATGTCGATATGGCGGGCATGAAGATGCAGCCGGTTCTGGACGCCGCCAGGGAAGGTCCAGTTGAGATCGGCCTGGAAATATTTCGGGTCGCCGATGATCGGATGCCCGATATGGGCGGCATGAACGCGCAACTGGTGCGTACGGCCCGTATAGGGCTCCATCTCCAGCCAGGCGAGGTTCTGCGCCGCCTGTTCGAGCACGCGGTAATAGGAGACGGCATGGTCGGCACCGTCCTCGCCATGCTTGGTGACGCGCATGCGGTCACCGTCGGGTGTCTCTTCCTTGACCAGCCAGGTCGAAATACGACCCTCGCGCTGGCGCGGCACGCCGCTCACCAGCGCCCAATAGGTCTTCTTGGTGTCGCGTTCGCGAAAAGCGGCGGTGAGCTTCTGCGCCGCGCCGCGGGTGCGGGCAACGACCAGAACACCGGACGTGTCGCGGTCGAGCCGGTGAACGAGGCGCGGCTTTTCGCCCTTCTTGCTGGTCCACGCTTCGAGCATCTTGTCGATATGGCGCGTGAGGCCTGAACCGCCCTGAACGGCAAGGCCGGCGGGCTTGTTGAGCACGAAAACCTTGTCGTCTTCATGCAGCAGCATGCGCGACAGAAGCTCGGCATCGCCGGAATGCTTGAGTTCCTTGCCTGAAGGCGCGCCCGTGCGCTCCTCGCCCTTGGCGTCGATATCCATCGGCGGGATTCGCACCTTCTGGCCGGCCTGTACACGCGTGTCGGACTTCACCCGGCCGCCATCGACGCGGATCTGGCCGGAACGGAGCAGCTTCTGCAGCGCGCCGAAGCCGAGCCCCGGATAATGGACCTTGAACCACCGGTCGAGCCGCATACCGGCCTCGTCCTCGCTCACGTCCCTATGTTCAATGCCAGCCATTCTTGTTCTTCCTTCAACTTGCGCCCGCTTTAGCGGAAATGCGGCAGGAAGGCCAGAGTGCAGCGCATATGGCTGAGAACACGTGGGATCGTTGCGCGGGGTCCAACGCTTCGTATCGGTCTGCTTACCCAAAGTATATCCGTACGAACCGCTTGCTTTCTGGTCAGGCCGGCAAGCGGCGCGTATTGAGAAGACATTGCCGCGCTGAACAACTGCGCCATGCCAACCAAGGGAACCACGCGAAATGTCGTCCGACAGTCGTCGAACAACCCAGATCAACGAGCCCGGCCGCGACTGACACTTTGGTCCCGGACGGGCGCACCAACGTGCTCGAAAGGGGTCCGACCATGATCTTCAAGACCATCCTCCAGACCATCGCCGTCATCTTCGGCAGCAACACCATCCGTCAGGGACGCGACGCCCGGCTTGCATCCGGCTGCAAAATCGTCCGGCTACCCGCCAAGCCGCGCGCAAAGGTCGGCGGCCAGATCGTCGCCAAGTGGCGCCGCAACCCGGTTTCGGGCCAGCTGGAATGCCGCTGGACAGTCTCCGGCGCCGGAAAGATGCTTGACGCCCACGATCTGCCACGGCATTCGGCACGCGCATCCTCACGCTCCGCCCGGCGGTGAAACGCCGGGAGAGCAAACCGGAAGAAACGGGAACTACGGGATCATGAGAGCGACCAGCACCTTCGAGCTTATCCCCATGATGGATACGATTATCGCCTATCTGAGCGCTTTCGTGCTCGGAACGCTGATCGGAGCGGAGCGGCAATACCGGCAGCGCACGGCGGGCCTGCGCACCAATGTGCTGGTTGCAGTCGGCGCGGCGGCCTTTGTCGATCTCGGCGTCAAGGTCGCGGGCACCACGGAAGCCGTGCGGGTCATCTCCTATGTCGTCTCCGGCATCGGCTTTCTCGGTGCCGGCGTCATCATGAAGGAGGGCATGAACGTGCGGGGCCTGAACACGGCGGCGACACTCTGGTGCTCGGCTGCCGTCGGCTGCTGCTCCGGCACAGGCAATATCGCCGAAGCGGCCCTGCTGACGGTCTTCGTGCTCGCCGGCAACACGCTGCTTCGCCCGCTGGTCAACATGATCAACCGCATTCCGATCGACGACCGGGCGACAGAGGCGACCTATGAGGTCAGCATCATTTCCAGCCGCGAGGCCATGCCGCAATTGCGCGACCTGCTGGTCGAGCGCCTCGAGGCCGCGAAATATCCGGTCAGCGATGTCGTCATCGTCGACCGCAGCGACGAGACGGTGGAAATCGTCGCCACGCTGGTCAGCACGGCCGTTCACCCGCATGAAATCGAAGCGGTGACGACCTTCCTCGAGAAGCAGGCTACCGTCCTCAACGCGAGCTGGGACAGCAGTACGAAGACCTGATGTGCAGCGCCGTCAGCCTTGACGGACCGAGGCGCGGAGCGGACCATGAGCCATTCCGTTTTGCATGGCAAAAGCGGAAAGCTCCCGTTTCCCCGAGGGCTGCAGGTTGCGCCACCCGGATCGGCATGCCGTTTTTGCATATCTCTTCGACTCAGATTGGAGCTAAGCTCTGTCCCGTCAGGCGCGACGGCTCGCCGCCACGCCCGTCTTTCGCGTCGAAAAGGCAGGCATCGGAACATGACAGACAGGCTTGAACCGAAATTCGTCAGCGTACTGAAGGAAGGCTACAATCTGCCGCGGCTGAAAGCGGATGCGCTGGCCGGCCTTACGGTCGCCATCGTGGCGCTGCCGCTCTCCATGGCGATCGCGATTTCCTCTGGCGTAACACCGGAGCGCGGGCTTTATACGGCGATCTTCGGCGGGTTCATGGTCTCGCTGCTCGGCGGCAGCAGGTTCCAGATCGGCGGACCGGCGGGCGCCTTCATCGTTCTGGTGGCGGCCTGCGTGGCGCGCAACGGCATCGAGGGGCTGATCCTCGCCACCCTGATGTCGGGCCTCTTCCTGATCGCTGCCGGCTTCCTGCGGCTCGGCAAATATATCAAGTACATTCCCTACCCCGTCACCGTCGGCTTCACCGCCGGCATCGGCGTGATCATCTTTTCAGGCGAAATCCATGATCTCCTCGGCCTGACCACGCAAGGCAAGGAGCCAGGCGCGCTTGTCGCAAAGCTCACCTATCTCTACGGCTATATGGGCACGATCAGCGCGCAGGCGACGGCCGTCGCCGTTTTCACCATCGCCGTCATCCTGTTGATAAAACGCTTCCTGCCGAATTGGCCGGGCCTGTTGATCGCCGTCATTCTATCCTCGGCGGTGGCGGCGACGCTCGGGCTGCATGTGGAGACGATCGGCACCCGCTTCGGCGGAATTCCGGATGCTGTACCGGTTCCGCATCTGCCGGCGCTGAACCTTGACCTCCTACTCAAGGTCATGCCCGACGCCATCGCCTTCACGCTGCTTGGCGCCATCGAATCGCTGCTCTCGGCCGTCGTGGCGGACGGCATGTCAGGACGACGCCACCGCTCCTCGATGGAACTGATCGGGCAAGGCGTGGCCAACATCACATCGGCGCTCTTCGGCGGCATCTGCGTCACCGGCACGATCGCCCGCACGGCGACCAATGTCCGCGCCGGCGCGACAAGCCCTGTGTCCGGCATGCTGCATTCGGTCTTCGTCCTCGTCTTCCTGCTGGTCGCCGCACCGCTCGCCAAATACATTCCGCTGGCGGCTCTTGCCGGCATGCTCGCCTTCGTCTGCTATAACATGATCGAGAAGCAGGCGATCGCCGCCCTCTTCCGCTCGTCCTGGGGCGATGCGATCGTGGTCTCGGCCACTTTCCTCGTCGTGGTATTCCGCGATCTGACGGAAGGCATTCTTGTCGGTTTCGTGCTGGGCGCCTTCCTCTTCATCGAGCGCATGGCGAAACATGTTCAGGTCAGCGAGCAGTCGGGCGAGCTCTTCGCCGACGATTTGGAAAGTCCTGAAAAACCCTTCCGCACGACCGACCCGGAAACCGCCGTCTACCGCATCTCCGGCGTCTTCTTCTTCGGTGCGGCAGCCACGGTCGCCTCTGTGCTCGACCGCATCGCGGACCGCCACAAGAACTTCATCCTCGATTGCTCCGCCGTGCCATTCATGGATTCCTCAGCCGCCAACGTGATCGAGGGCGCGGTGCGCAAGGCGCACAAGAACGGGATCCGGGTGCTCATTGCCGGGGCATCGCCGGACGCGCGATCCATCCTGGAAGCCAATCACGTGAAGGCCCCGGCGGTCGAGTATTTCTCTAGCTTCAAGGAGGCCGCGGCCGCGGTCGAGCTGCAGCCGCCGCGTTTCGCGGCGACGACCGCCCGGGCGTGACTGTTCACAGATAAAGCGCTTCCCCCTCGTTCGCCGCCGCGCTATGCAGCGGACCATGAGCCAACAAATCGCCCCGATCATCTATGTTGATGCCGATGCCTGCCCGGTGAAGCCGGAAGTGCTGAAGGTGGCCGAGCGGCATGGCTTCAAAACCGTCTTCGTCGCCAATTCCGGGCTTCGTCCGTCACGTGACCCCATGGTTGTCAACGTTATCGTCAGCGCGGGCTTCGACGCCGCAGACAACTGGATCGCCGAGCATGCCGGCGACCATGATATCGTCATCACCGCCGACGTGCCGCTGGCCGTCCGCTGCGTCGACAAGGGCGCGCTGGTGACGGGACCGCAGGGCCGCATCTTCGACCGCACCAATATCGGCATGGCATCCGCCATGCGCGACCTCGGCCAGCACCTGCGCGAAACCGGCGAAAGCAAGGGCTATAATGCCGCCTTCAGCCCGCGCGATCGCTCGGCCTTCCTCGAAACGCTCGACCGGCTCTGCCGGAGGGCAAAATCCGAACGACAGAAATAAATGACAGGATCAGCAGCCATGAAGATCATTTCCGAGAACGTCTCTTTCGACGGTGTTCAGGGCGTCTACAGCCACACATCGAAGATCACCGGCACCGACATGACCTTCGCCGTCTATGTTCCGCCGCAGGCCGCGCATGCGCCCTGCCCGGTCGTCTGGTACCTTTCAGGGCTCACCTGCTCCCACGCCAATGTGATGGAGAAGGGCGAGTATCGCCGCGCCGCATCCGAACTCGGCCTCATCATCGTCTGCCCCGATACGAGCCCGCGTGGTGACGATGTCGCCGACGAAGCGGGGAACTGGCAGATGGGCAAGGGCGCGGGCTTCTATCTCGATGCGACCGAGGCCCCCTGGGCGCAGCACTATCAGATGTATTCGTACATCACGGAAGAACTGCCGATGGTGATTGCCGCCAACTTCCGCGCCGACATGGGCCGTCAGGGCATCTTCGGCCATTCGATGGGGGGGCATGGCGCGCTGACCATCGCGCTGAAGAACCCGGAGCGTTACAAGAGCTGCTCGGCCTTCGCCCCTATCGTCAATCCGATGGAAGCCGACTGGTCCGTTCCGGCCTTTGAGAAATATCTCGGCAACGACCGTGCCGCCTGGCGTCCCTACGACGCCTGCGCGCTGATCGAAGACGGTGCACGCTTCCCCGAATTCCTGGTCGATCAGGGCACGGCCGACAGCTTCCTGCAAAAGGGCCTGATGCCATGGAATCTCGAAGACGCGGTGAAGGATACCGGCATAGGCCTGGTGCTCAACATGCGCGAACGCTACGACCACTCCTACTATTTCATCTCGACCTTCATGGCCGATCATCTGAAATGGCATGCGGAGCGGCTTGGCTGAACCCGACGCGAGCGACGCTTACTTGCGCAGACTGAAATCGCCCGACAGAAGCGAACCCTGAGGGCAGGACGCAAGCGATTCTCCGGTACAGGCGGCGTCCGGCAGGGCGACCGCCTGACCGGGCACACTACCGGTCTTCGTCTCGTCCTTTGCCGGAGCGGACGTCTCTGCGGCGGCCTTCATCAGCGTGTTCAGCGCATCATTCGACAGCGCAGGATCGGTCTTGGCCGCATCGGCATCGGCGTCCGCCTGCTTGGCCTCGATCTGCTTCGAAAGAGCCGGCTTCTTCGTCTCGCCATTGTCGCGCCGAGCGGCATTGGCAGAGGCCGAAACGCCGGCGCCGGCGGGAAGGTCGAAGTTCCGGCGGACACGCGCCGCAATTGCAGCGGCAAGCTGGCGTGAAGCGCGCGCCTCATCGCCGGAGGCGGCATCTTCATGGAAGGAGGCCGTCTGTACGACCTTGCCCCCGGCGACGGGCTTCAGAGTGACCGTCACATCCGCGCCAGCCTTGTAACCTGAAGCCACCGCGCCACCGGAAAACCCGGAAATCGAAACGGCCATCTGCACCGGCTGGGCACCGGGCTTGGGCAAAGTCGTGCGAATGGCGGAAACGAGATCGCTGCTGATCAATTCGGACACGGCCTGCGGCGCGACGCCCGATATGGCGACGGACTTGATGGCATAGGCCTGCACATCGGCGGCGGTCGGCGCAAAACTCGTCGTCATGCACCCGCACAGCGCCGTGGCCAGAAAAGCCGCCATCCCCGTCATCAGAAAAATGCGAACCATTGCGAATCCCGTACTGCAAACCAAACGTTCGCGCGGGAGGTTACGCCAATTGCCGGCCGAAACAACGGAAAGCGGGGAGGACTTAGTTCCCGTCCACAGTCCTGAGACCGAACCAGGCGTCCTTGACGGCTTCGTAATGCGCTTCAGGCTTGTATTCAGCCACCTGCAACCCTTGTGTCTGCACCGTCAGCTGACCGGAAGCGGCCAGAACGCCATAGCTTGCCACGACGAGGTCGTGCTGCGCCTGAGCAAGGTTGAGCTTGGCGGTCAGAACCGTCTGCTGCGAATTCAGAACGTCGAGCGTGGTTGCCTGACCGACATTGCGCTCTTCGATCACACCGGACAGCGCCAGATTGGACGCAGATACGGCCTGCTTGTTGGCGGTGATCGATGCTCCGGCAGCCTGCATCTGCGCATAGGCAGAGACGATCGACTGGCGGACGGAAAGCCGGGCCGAATCGACCCTGATCTGGTTTGCACCGAGCGTTTCCTTGGCCTGGCGCACCGCGCCATATTCGGCGCCCCCCTTGTAGAGCGGGATCGTCAGCTGCGCTGTCACGCTGGCGGAATTGTAGATGCGCGGGCTCGAAAGCGAGGACGGATTACCATAATTGCGGCCGACGGACCCCTGGATCGCGACACCCGGAAGGAGCGCACCCTCGGCGGTCTTCACCTGATAGCCCGAGGAATCCACGACATGTTCGGCGGCAAGAATAGAGGGATGCTGCTGCAACCCGAGCGCCACGGCCTTGTCGAGCGTCGAAGGCATGCCGCGCTTGGCGGCCGACGGCAGGGAAATGCCCTTCGGTTCGTCGCCGACGATCTGCATATAGGTCGCCTCGGCGATTTTCAGCTGAGCGACAGCGGCCGCCAGCTGGGCCTGAGCGGCAGCAAGCTGAGCCTGCGCCTGGCTGACATCGGTCTTCGTCCCCTCGCCGACCTGCAGCCGCGCGTTGGCCGCTTTCACCTGCTCGTTCAGAAAACCGAGGTTCTGCTTGCGAATGGCGACGAAGTCCTTGTAGAGCGCGACGTTGGCATAGGCCTGGACGGCGGAATAAAGGATCTGCATTTCCGTGCCGCGAACCTGTTCGCGCGTCGCGTTGACGCCCGACTCGGCCGCATTGATGCGGTTCAGCGTCTGAAAGCCGTCGAAAATCTGCTGCGTGACGGTCAGCGCGATCGAATCGCTCGTCGTCGTGGCATCGGCGCCCTGGATATTGTTGACGCCGTAGGCACCGGCATTCGTATGCGTTCCAACGGCGCTTATCTGCGGCCGGTAGCCCGCCTTGGCGATCGTCACATTCTCATCCGTGGCGCGCAGGCTTGCTCTGGCGGCATTGAGGTCCGGGTTATTGGCATAGGCCTTGGCCATGGCGCCCTGAATCGTCTCGGCCTGCGCTGCGACAGCAAAACTCAGCATCGTCGGAAGGGCGACGGCTGCAAGAAGCGTCCTACGGAAATTAATCACGACCATTCTCCCGATTGAACGCCGAGCTTCGATGGCGCGACGACATTTGAAACACAACGATAGACAATGCGTCTCTCCGGCAAGAACCAACACTGCCGGACAGATGAGGCGTTCGGGGCTGACACTAGGCCCGCCCCGAACACTGCATTTCACATCAGAACACGAATTCCGCAACTTTTCGGAAGCCCGGAAGAGGCTTGACCGAGGTATTGAAGAGGAAGCGCTTGGACACCGAAGCGCCCTCACGAACGTAAACATAAGCGGCAGAGGCATTGCCGTAACCAACAACGGCGATCAGGCGTCCGCCATCCCGCAACTGGTCGAACAGCGCATCAGGAATCACTTCCACGGCGCCGTTGAGGAAAATGATGTCGAACGGCGCTTCGCCGGAACAGCCCTTTTCCAGGCTGCCCTTGACGACCGACACATTGTCGAAGCCCTGCTCGGCAAGAACAACGGTCGCACGCGACACCAGCGCATCGTCCTGTTCCAGAGCCAGAACAGACTTGGCCAGCCGCGACATGATGGCGGAAGCGTAGCCCGTGCCGGCACCGACATCGAGTACCACGTCATCCTGGCCAATCTCGGCAGCCTGCAGAAGCTTGCCGAGCGGCGACGGCTCCATCATGTAGCGCGGAGCCTGCCCGTCGGTTGCCGGGGCAATCTCCAGGTCGCTGTCGATATAGGCCAAGGCTGCCAGCTTCTCGGCCACAAAAGCCTCGCGCGGCACAGTCAGAAAGGCCGAAAGAAGCGAGTGAGAGGTCACATCGGTCGTGCGCAACTGGTTGTCCACCATGCGGGCGCGCGCAGATTCAAAGTCGATCATAAGCTATGTCCCTGTTCCGCCTGAAAGTCCGCTAACAGGAGGGATGCGGGTTTCCCGGCGTTTCTTAACGGTCTTTAACCGTGGCCGGAGACGCTTTCAAGCGGGCTCTGAGCAATTGCGGGAAAAATCGGGCCGGCGTTGCAGCCATGCACAGGATACAGAATAGAAGAGGAGTACTCGATGGCCGACGGCCCCGGGCTCCACCGGATGACGCGGCCCCTGCCCTCGCCGCGCGTCACCGGAATGCAGCAGCTGAGAAATCGCGGCGAGGAAGGTAACTCGCGAGGCCGAGCCGCAGCCAACAGACAAGAAAAAACCCCGAACGTCGAGGACGCCGGGGTTCTTGTAAAGTCGTGCCGCGACATGCACAGCACCAAATTTGGCTCCCCGGGCCGGATTCGAACCGGCGACCTGTCGATTAACAGTCGAATGCTCTACCGCTGAGCTACCAGGGATCATCGCCTTGCGGCGGGTTGGCGGCGTAATACAAACGCTTTGCCGATTTGCCAAGCGGTTTTTTGAAAAATCTTCGCGAAAATCTTGAAAGCCCTGAAAAACAACCGATTTGAAATGAAGATTGTGGCCATGCCACGCTGTGGAAAGAATGCCGATCACAAGGCGAGCACCGAATCCGAAAGACACGATGGCCAATTTCCAAATCGCGAAGGGTGAAATCGAGGTCGCAAACCGAAAGTTTCGACTCCCGAGGTCGCGAGCAGCACGGATCGGCCTGGGTCTGGCCTTCATCGCTGGCGGCTTGCTCGGGTTCCTTCCCGTGCTCGGCTTCTGGATGCTCCCGCTCGGCTTTATCATTTTGTCGCATGACATCCCGCTTGCACGCCGGTGGCGCCGCAGGATGGGTCTGGCGTGGGCGCGCAGACGCAGAGAAAAAGCCGAAGGCAAGCGATAAAACCCCTTGCAGTTCGTCTATATTCATTCTAAATCGCCCCTCGTCGCGGGACAGGCGCCCCCGACAGGCACCCTCGAAAATCCTCTGTCCTCACCAGACAAAGGCGGTGCAGTGAGGCCTCGTGGCGGAGTGGTGACGCAGAGGACTGCAAATCCTTGTACCCCGGTTCAATTCCGGGCGAGGCCTCCAAAAAATTCTCCACGGTAAAATGAAAAATGTCGGATCGCAGCGCAAAGCGTTGGCCTTGGCTTTGCAGGGACGACTCGCGTCATGCAAAAAGAGCCGGCTTTCGGCCGGCTCCCTGAGTTTTAAGTTCAGTGTCAATCAGCTGGCGAGAACCAGCTCCTCACGCGTGACCCGCGTCGTGCCGGCAAGACCACCGAGCCAGGCTGCGATGGCACCGATGACCAACGCGACGAAGGCGACGATGGCTGCCGCGGAGAAGGCCTTGGCGGCCGTTTGCGCCGCTTCGGTCGCGCTCTGCTTGGCCTGTGCAGCGGCCTGCTTGTACTGCGCTTCATACTGGGCCACCTGCTGGCGGGCCTGATCGACAGGAATGTTCTGAGCCTTGGCGATGGCATCCGCGGCGCGGTTGCGGGCTTCTTCAGCCTTGGCCTGATCGCCCGTCAACACGGCCTTGACCGAAGCGACCGCCGCATCGCGCAGAGCTGCCGGATCATTGCCGCCCGTTGCGTTGCGAACGCTCTGTTCCACGCTGGCCATGGGGTCAGTCACCTTCGCGATGGAAGGAGCTGCCGCCGTTGCAACGGTCGCCACCGTTGCGCCACTGCCCTGCACGATGCTGCCAAGCCCGGAAAACGCGCCGCCGATCAGTCCACCGATCGAGGTGGTGAGTAGATAGACAACAACCAGCGTCGTGGTTGCCCAGGCGATCAGACCATGAAGACCGCCGGTGGAGCGAACCGGGCGTCCGGAGAGCCGGCTTGCCACATAGCCGCCTGCGAATGCGGCGATAACGCCGCTGGCGATCAGCCATCCGGCTGTCGAAATCGAAGCGGCTGACACAGAAGGATTGTCGGCCGAAACCGGATCAATCACACCGGCACCGATGCCTGCGCCCAGAAGATTGAGAAGTATCTGGACCACGAGCGTCACGGCAACACCGGCAAACACAGCCCCCCAGGACACCCGATGAAAGGCGGCGCCGATCAGGGGATTTGTGTCTCGGCTGTAAATGCCGGCAGTTGAATAATGTTCTGTCATGAAAAATCCTCCGGTAGGGCTACTGTAATTCGAGCACTGGGAGAATGCGGACATCAGGAACAAGTTCCGGGCCGGTCTTCATTTAAGGTGATTGAAATAAAAGAGAATAAGGGATCGCGGTTTTCTTCGCGGACGGCGAAACGCCGGTTGTGCGCAAGTCCATGAGGTCACACATCTGAAGGAAAAGCTTGAGGTGTACACCTCAAAGGCAGAGCCGGGGTGGTTGAGAACCCCGGCTCGTTCCAGAAGGACCCCGGGATTGCGCCCTACTTCCGGAAGACAAAAGCCGGTGCCCGACTGGAGGTTAAGGCACCGGCTTGTATTACCCGGGAACCCGCGTTCCCGAGAGGCTTTATCCTATATTCAGGTTCCCGTAGCAAATTAAAAACGTGTAATTTTTGTGACAAAGCGAAAAAACTGTTGTCATGCAACGGCACGTGGCATTTTCGCACGCATCAGCATGCCATAAAGATCACGCGGCTCGTCCGGATCGGCCAGAAGATCCAGATCCTCATAGAGGCCGGTTTCAGCAAGTTTGCGCCGCACATAGCGCAGGGCCGAGAAGTCCTCGACCGCAAATCCCACGGAATCGAAGAGCGTGATCTCGTCGCGTCCGCGCCGGCCCTCTGCCCTATCCGCGATGACGCTCCAGAGCTCGGTGACCGGATGATCGGCCGACAATTGCTGGATCTCGCCCTCGATGCGGGTCTGCGGCGGATATTCGACAAAGATCGACGCGCGGTGGAGAATATCGGCATGCAGTTCCGTCTTGCCCGGGCTGTCTCCGCCGACCGCATTGATATGAATGCCGGGGCCGATCATGTTATCGGTGAGGATCGTCGCATTCAGCTTGTCCGCCGTCACCGTCGTCACGATGTCCGCGCCGAGAACGGCCTCCTGCGCGGAGGCCGCGATGACGCAATCGATGCCGCTGCCCACGAGATTACGGGCGCATTTCAGGCTCGCGGAGCGATCGATGTCGTAAAGCCGGACCTGGTTGACGCCGAGAAGCGCCTTGAAGGCAAGCGCCTGGAATTCCGACTGCGCGCCATTGCCGATGATTGCCATGGTCCGTGCATGTTCGGGAGCGAGATATTTGGCCGCCAGTGCGGACATGGCGGCGGTGCGCAGCGCCGTCAGCATGGTCATTTCGGACAGCATCAGCGGATAGCCGGTCGCCATGTCTGCAAGGAGACCGAAGGCCGTCACCGTCTGGCGACCGGTGCGCGTGTTCTTCGGGTGACCGTTGACATATTTGAACCCGTAGACCTCGCCATCGGTCGTCGGCATCAGTTCGATCACGCCTTCCTGGCTATGCGCCGGAATGCGCGCCACCTTGTCGAAGCTTTCCCAGCGGCGAAAGTCCTTTTCGATCTCTTCCGCAAGCTCGATCAGGAACGTCTCCACCCCGATAAGGTGGACGAGTTTCATCATCTTGTCGACGCTGACGAAGGGGACGAGATTAAGCTTCTGCTGCATGGTTCACCTCTGGTTTTTGTTTGGAATCAATAGGTCTGGGTAGGCCGATCCATCACGCGCTTGCCCATCAGGCTCGTGGCCAGATCGGTCATCAGGATCGCGGTGCGACCTCGCTCGTCGAGGAACGGGTTCAATTCGACGAGATCGAGACTGGTGACGAGCCCGCTGTCGGACACGATTTCCATGATCAGATGCGCCTCGCGGAACGTCGCACCGCCCGGAACCGTCGTGCCGACACCCGGCGCGATCGTCGGATCGAGGAAATCGACGTCGATGCTCACATGCAGGTCGCCGCCGGCTGCCTTGACCTTGTCCAGAAACCGCTTCAGGAGCGGCACGATCCCCTCCTCGTCGATCATTCGCATGTCGCAGACGGTCACGCCCTGCGCGGCCAGCGCCACGCGCTCAGCCGGATCGACGCTGCGAATGCCCATCATGCAGATATTCTTCGGGTCGATCGGATAGGCCGGCTTTTCCAGCGCACCTTCGAAACCGCCAAGCCCGCAGGCATAGGCCATCGGCACGCCATGCAGATTGCCGCTGGTGGTCGTCTCCAGCGTATGGAAATCAGGATGCGCGTCCAGCCAGAGCACGAAAAAGGGGCGTCCGCGTTCACCGGCATAAGCAGCATTGCCGGTCAGCGAACCCGCTGCCAGACTATGGTCGCCGCCGACGACGACAGGAATTCCATCGGCGCGCGCGGCGATCACGGCATCGCGGATCGCATGCGTCCAGCCCACGAATTCAGGCAGAAATTTCAGCACCGGATTGGCATGATGTGCCCCCTCGCCTGACGACGGCACCAGATTGCCGCGATCCTCGACCTGATGGCCCAGTTCGGCGAGAGCCGGGATCAGGCCGGCGGCGCGAAAGGCATCCGGCCCCATGTTGCATCCCGGCCGGCCTGTGCCTTCCTGTACGGGCGTCCCGATGACGATGAGTTTCTGCTGGTCCATGTCGTGCTCCTGATCCTCGTCAAATCTAGCGATGAAGTCCGGCGATCTGAACAAACCAATTTGGCAATTTATCCAATCCGGTTTATCATAATGGGCAGCATATATGACAATTTGGACAAGGCTATGGACGAGTACGACTACAGGCTGATCACGCTGCTCAGGCAGAACGGCCGCCGTTCCATATCCGACCTTGCCCACGAAATCGGCCTGTCTCGCGCCACCGTCAGGGCGCGGATGGAAAAGCTGGAGCAATCAGGCGAGATCGTCGGCTACACCGTGATCCTGCGGGCGGATGCTTTCAACGCGCCGGTGCGCGGGATCATGCTGATCGAGGTGGAGGGCCGCACGGCGGAGCGAGTCGCTGCGGCTCTCGGCGGCTATCCGGAGGTCACCGCGCTTCACAATACCAATGGCAAATGGGACTTCATTGCCGAGATAGCCGCAAACAGCCTGACCGAATTCGACGCCATCCTGCATCGGATCCGTCGCATCCCCGGCATCGCCTCCTCGGAAACCAACATCCTGCTGTCGACGCCGAAAAGCACCAGCGCGCGGCTTTAACGGGACTGCGGGAAAGTCTCTGATCCACAGTACGCCGAAAGCCGTAATTCACTGGAGAAGTCTCATTTCTTCATAAAGCGGCGATTGCATGTCCATGACAAACCACCCCGCCATCGTCCTCATTCGCCGCGACCTGCGCCTTGCCGACAATCCGGCCTTGACGGAAGCGGTGAAACGCGGCGGCCCGGTCATACTCGTCTATATCCGCGAAACGGACGATCCGGATGCGGGCGCGCTGGGCGCGGCACAGCGCTGGTGGCTCCACCATTCGCTGATCCGGCATATGCAGGCCTGCGAAAGCAGGGGCAACCGGGTCATCCTGCGCACGGGCAGGCAGAACGACATCGTTGAGAAACTGGTTGTTGAAACCGGCGCGAAGACCATATTCTGGAACCGCCGGTATCATCTGAAGGGCCGGGAAACGGACGCCGCCCTGAAGGTCTGGGCCAGGGGTCACGGGCTTGAGGCGAAAAGCTTCTCCGCCAATCTCCTGCATGAACCGTCGAAACTGCTGACCGGCGCAGGCGGCCCCTATCGCGTCTATACGCCCTTCTGGAAAGCCTTCTCAGCCAACGAACACTTTGGCGAGCCCCTGCCCGCGCCCGCCAAAATCGCCGCCCCGGACGAGTTTCCGGCAAGCGAGGCGCTCGATGACTGGCGTCTTCTGCCGACAAAGCCCAACTGGGCGAGCGGTTTCGAGGATCCGTGGATTCCGGGAGAACAGGGCGGCAAGGCTGCCTTGCTGTTCTTTCTCGAAGACGCGCTACGCGGCTATCGTACGCGCCGCGATTTTCCCGGCGGCGAACACACCTCGCGGCTTTCACCACATCTGGCGCTGGGCGAGATTTCGCCCCTGCAGATCTGGCATGCCGTGGTGGAGGCAGAAAAGGGCCATCCCACCGAGGACACGGTTCATTTCCGCAAGGAACTCGCCTGGCGCGAATTCTCCTGGCATCTTCTGTTTCACTATCCCGATCTGGCAAGCAAGGAGTTCAATTCCCGCTTTACCGATTTCGGCTGGGACTTCGACGAACGCGCCTTCCGCGCCTGGACGCGCGGCATCACCGGCTACCCGATCGTCGACGCCGGGATGCGCGAGCTCTGGCAGACCGGCTGGATGCACAATCGCATCCGCATGATCGCTGCCTCATTCCTCATCAAGGACCTGATGATCGACTGGCGCCATGGCGAGCAATGGTTTCGCGACACGCTGGTGGACGCAGACCCGGCATCCAATGCCGCCAGCTGGCAATGGGTCGCAGGCTCCGGAGCCGATGCCGCCCCTTACTTCCGCATCTTCAATCCCGTGCTGCAGGGCGAGAAATTCGACCCGCAGGGCGATTATATCCGGCGCTACGTGCCGGAGATCGCTGGGCTCGGCAATGATGCGATCCAAAAGCCGTTCGAGGCCAGCAAGGCAGCCCTCGACAAGGCGGAAATCCGTCTGGGCTTCACCTACCCGCGCCCCATGGTCGACCATGGCGCCGCGCGCGACCGGGCGCTCAGGGCCTATGACGACATAAAGGGCTGACTGAGGCTGCCGGAAAGGCGAAAGCGCAATAATTTAGCCGGATAAAGAAATATCAGCCGGGCATTTCGTGCGCTTCATTCATGAAGGACGCAATGTTGATATCAGGCGCGCTTGCGAAAATTTCCTGCGGAACAACTTTCGTCCGAAAGCCGTTGAGCAGGCAGGACGCTGCAAACGCGGCGCCTGTCTCACCCATTCGCTCACAAAAACATCGGAGGAAGCCATGCCTTCTATCGATCAAGCCAAGATTCTCATCATCTCCGCCAACGGTTTCGAACAGTCGGAGCTGATGGTCCCGCTGGAAAAGCTGAAACAGGCAGGCGCCACCGTGCATGTCGCCACCCCGGACGGCCAGCCGGTCAAGGGCTGGAAGGACAAGAACTGGGGCGACAGCGTCAATGCCGATCTCAAGATTTCTGATGCCCGCGTCGACCAGTATGACGCGCTGGTCATCCCGGGCGGCCAGATGAACCCGGACATCCTGCGCACCGAGCAGGACGCTGTTTCGCTCGTTCGCAAGTTCGCCGATAGCGGCAAGGTCATCGCCGCCATCTGCCACGGTCCGTGGATGCTGGTCGAAGCCGGCGTCATCAAGGGCCGCGAGGCGACGTCTTACAGCTCCATCAAGACCGACATGGTCAACGCCGGCGCGCGGTGGAGCGATGTCGAGGTGGCGACCGACGAGGGCATCATCACCAGCCGATCCCCGAAGGACCTCGAAGCCTTTGTCGCAAAGATCATCGAGGAAGTCGGCGAAGGCCGTCACGACCGCCGCGCGGCGTAATTTCCTCCAAACAAAGGCGGGTGGCCTCGGTCACCCGCCTTTATCTTTTCAGCACGACGGCAGCCGCCTCAAAAGCTCAAGACGGAACAAACCTTCGCCTTTCCGCCCCAAAAACGAAAACGATTGCCTTGCGAAAAGGCCTTTTCGCAGACAAAACTCGCGGCAAATTCAAAGACTGCGAGAATGAAAAGGTTTTGTCGCCCATGTCCCAGTTCCCCTCCGTCATCGAAGCCATCGGCAATACGCCGCTGATCAAGCTGAAAAAGGCATCGGAGCTGACCGGCTGCACCATTCTCGGCAAGGCTGAGTTTCTGAACCCCGGCCAGTCGGTCAAGGACCGCGCGGCCCTCTTCATCATCCGCGATGCGGAGAAGAAGGGCCTCCTGAAGCCGGGCGGAGTTATCGTCGAAGGAACGGCGGGCAATACAGGCATCGGCCTGACCATGGTTGCAAAGGCTCTCGGCTATCGCACCGTCATCGTGATCCCGGAAACGCAGAGCCAGGAAAAGAAGGACGCGCTGCGCCTTCTCGGCGCCGAACTCGTCGAAGTTCCGGCCGTCCCCTACAAGAACCCCAACAACTATGTGAAGGTTTCGGGCCGTCTCGCTGACGAACTGGCGAAGACCGAACCGAATGGCGCGATCTGGGCGAACCAGTTCGACAATGTCGCCAATCGCGAGGCGCATATCGCCACGACCGCCCCGGAAATCTGGGAAGCGACCGCTGGCAAGGTCGATGGCTTCATCTGCGCCGTCGGCTCCGGCGGAACGCTCGCCGGCACGGCCATGGGCCTGCATCGTTTCAACAAGGACATCAAGATCGGCCTTGCCGATCCGGAAGGTGCAGCACTTTATCAATATTACACGACCGGCGAATTCGCCTCGCCCGGCTCTTCCATCACGGAAGGCATCGGCCAGGGCCGTATCACCGCGAACCTCGAAGGCTTCACGCCGGACTTCTCCTATCGCATCCCGGATAGCGAGGCGCTGCCGATCGTCTTCGATCTGGTGGAAGAAGAAGGCCTCTGCCTCGGCGGCTCCTCGGGCATCAACATTGCCGGCGCAATCCGTCTGGCAAAGGATCTCGGCCCCGGTCACACCGTGGTGACAATTCTTTGTGACTACGGCAATCGCTACCAGTCGAAACTTTTCAACCCGTCTTTCCTTGAAGAAAAGGGCCTGCCCGTGCCACAGTGGTTGCTCACGAATCCCGATATCCGGGTTCCTTATCTGCCCGTGGACTGAAGGTTCAATGCCGACAAGACTGTTGTTTCGCGATGATTTCTATCTCTCAACCTGCGAAGCAACGGTTACGGCGGTGCGCGACGACGGCGCAATCGAACTCGACCAGACCTGTTTCTATGCGACATCCGGCGGCCAGCCGGGAGATACCGGCTTTCTGGAACGCGCTGACGGGAGCCGCATTACGCTTGACGTGACGGTGACGGGCGAGACGAAGGACGTCGTCCTGCATCGCCCGCTGGAAGGCGAGCCGCGCCCCGAGGTCGGCGAAAAGCTGGTGCTGCACATCGACTGGCCGCGCCGCTACAAGCTGATGCGGATGCACACCGCCTGCCATCTCCTCTCCGTCGTTTGCCCCTATCCGATCACCGGAGCGTCCGTGAGCGAAGACGACTCGCGCGTCGATTTCGACATGAGCGAGACGATCGACAAGGACGACGTGACGGCAAAGCTGATGGAACTGGTCAACGCCAACCATCCCGTCTTCCTGCAATGGATCACGGACGAGGAACTGGCGGCCAATCCCGGCATCGTGAAATCGAAGAATGTCCGCCCGCCCATGGGGCTGGGTCGTGTCAGCCTCGTCTGCATCGGCGAGAACTCGGCGATAGACAGCCAGCCTTGCGGCGGCACGCATGTGTCCGAAACGCAGGAAGTCGGCGCAATTCATATCGCGAAGATCGAGAAAAAGGGTAAGGAAAACCGCAGGTTCCGAATTCGATTCGGCGCGCCCGGGGATGCTTCTTAAAGGAATAACAAGATGACTGCTGACAAGAGCCGCTTCGTGGTCGATGCCGACTGGGTCGAAAAACAACTGGGCGCGCCGGAATTCCGGATCGTGGATGCAGCCTGGTATCTGCCGGCGCAGAACCGAAATGGCGCGGAAGAATATGCGGCCGGCCATATTCCGGGCGCGGTCTTCTTCGATCAGGACGTCATTGCCGACCACTCGACCGGCCTGCCGCATTCCATCCCCTCGCCCGAATTCTTCGCGGCGGAAGTCGGCAAGCTCGGCATTGCCGCGACCGACACGATCGTCGTGCATGACGGTCCCGGCTTCTTCAGCGCGCCGCGTGCCTGGTGGCTCTTCCGCCTCATGGGCGCGGAGAAGGTCTATGTGCTCGACGGCGGCCTCGACGGCTGGAAACGCGAAGGCCGCCCGCTGCAGACCGACCTGCCGGAACCGGCGCCCGCAACATTCGTCCCGAATTTCGACGCCGCGAAAGTCACGACATTCGAAGCGATGAAGGACATCGTCGCCTCCGGCTCGAAGCAGATCGCCGATGCCCGCGGCGCTGGCCGCTTTACGGCCGAAGAGCCGGAGCCTCGCGCAGGCATGCGCGGCGGCCATATGCCGGGCGCGAAGAACCTGCCGATCAGCGTCTTTTCCGACGCGGGCCGCTTCAAGTCCCTCTCCGAGATCAAGGACACCATCGAAAAGGCCGGGATCGATCTCTCGAAGCCCGTCGTCACCAGCTGCGGTTCCGGCGTCACCGCCGCCGTCATCACGCTGGCGCTGACGTCGCTTGGCCATACCGATAACACGCTTTATGACGGCTCGTGGTCGGAATGGGGGTCGAAACCCGACACGCCCATCGTCACGGGCCGGGATTGATCCAGATGGCAGCGACAAAGAAGCCGAAGGCCATCAAGGCCCATATCACCTATCTCGAAATGACCGCGCCCCCGAAGGCGCAATTGCCGGTGCCGGCCAACCTGCATACGGCGATCATGCGCGCGGAAAACATTCCGCTTGCCTATTATCGCTATCTCTACAAGCAGGTTGGTGCACGCTGGCACTGGGTCGATCGCCTGCGGCTTTCCGACAAGCGCTTGGCGGCCCTGCTGCACAGCGCGGCAAGCTATATCGGCATTCTCTATGTCAACGGCGCGCCGGCGGGCTTCTATGAACTGCGACACGAAAGCGAAGAGGTCGTCGAACTCTGTCACTTCGGCCTGATGGAACACGCGCTCGGTCTCGGCGTCGGCAAATGGTTCCTCCTGCAGGCGCTCCGCGCCGCCTGGAACCTCAACCCGCAGAAGCTGACGGTGACGACCAACAATCTCGACCACCCCCGCGCCCTGCAGCTCTACCAGATGTTCGGATTCTCACCGGTCTCGACGTCGGATGCGCTGGTGCGGCCGCTGAGCGACGAGGAGTTGCTGGAACTGGCCAAGCGAGATAGCGGGCTGGTGACGGTTGTGGAAGGTGCGGGGAAGTAAAATCTCCCTTGCTCCGGATTGTTTTCAGCCTTCGCTTCATTGCGGACGAGTGCCCATTAGCCCGTCATGCCGGACTTGATCCGGCATCCAGCCAGCCCGCGTCTGCGGGCTGAGAGGACTGCTTAAAGAGAGTCTTTCGCGCGATGGACATCGCGCACTGGATCCCGGATCAAGTCCGGGATGACGGATGAAAGGGCAAGCCCGCCCTCTTCCGTCGCGTGAAAGGTGCAGCCAGCACCCTCACCCCAGCTCCTCAGCCATCGCGAGCAACTTGCGCACGATCTCGGTCGCCGCCGCATCATCCTTGCCGAGCTTGCGGGCAACGGCCTCGCGGAGGTTGAGCAAGGCGGCATCGACGCCGCGCGGCAGGTCCGGGCCTTCGTGGCGACCGCGACCGTGGCGCTCTTCGCGTTCCTTCATGTGTTCGCCGAGCGCCTTGAGCCGTTCGACAATCATGCCAGCATGCGCACGGTTCTCGTCGAGATGCGCCTTGCCTTCCGGCGTGATCGCATAGAGCTTCTTGTTGCCCTCGGAGGTCGTCGCGGCATAGCCGGCCTCTTCCAGAAGCGTCAGCGTGGGATAGATAACACCGGGGCTCGGGGCATAGGCGCCGCCGCTCATCTCTTCAATCTGCTTGATCAGATCGTAGCCATGACGCGGTTCCGCCTCGATCAGCGACAGCACGAGAAGCCGGATATGGCCCTGGCCGAGCGAGCGGCCGCGCGGGCCGAACCCGTCATCACCGCCGCCGAAACCGCCGCGTCCCGGACCACGTCCGCCACCCTCACCCATGAAACCGCGCCCGAACGGCCCGCGGCCCATCAGCATCATGGCGAGAAACTTCTCGCGCTTGCCGAAATGGCGACCTTCGCCATGGTTCCCGCAATCGCGCCCGTGACGGCCTTCGCCGTGATGCCCATGCCCTTCGTGGAGGTCATCAAAATGTTCTTGCATGAAAATCTCCTTCAGATGTGTTTTCGATATATCGAAATATAGACCGAAATCGCGGGAACGCAAGAGATAGATATATCGAAGATGTATCTTTAGACAAAAAAACGGCCGGAAGAAAGCTCCCGGCCGTCAAATCAAACACTTAGATATATCGAAAAATATCAGTCGTACGTCTCGACCACTTGATTCATGCTGCGCGACGGCTCCTGGCATCCGGCCTCGCCGACAACGCGCGCCGGTATGCCGGCCACCGTCGTGCATTTCGGCACCGGCTTGAGCACCACCGAACCGGCCGCAACCCGCGAGCAGGAGCCGACCGTGATATTGCCGAGCACCTTGGCGCCCGCACCGATCATCACGCCGTCACCGATCTTCGGATGGCGGTCGCCGGTTTCCTTGCCGGTCCCGCCAAGCGTCACGCCTTGCAGGATCGAGACATTGTCGCCGATGACGGCCGTCGCCCCAACAACCAGCCCGGTCGCATGGTCGAGGAAGAAGCCGCGGCCGATGGGAGCGGCCGGCGCGATATCTGTCTGGAAAACGCTGGACGAGCGGCTTTGCAGATAAAGCGCGAAATCCTTGCGGCCCTTCAGCCAAAGCCAATGCGCCAGACGATGCGTCTGGATGGCATGGAAGCCCTTGAAATAAAGGACCGGCTCGATGAATCGGGTGCAGGCCGGGTCGCGGTCATAGACGGCCTGGATATCGACGCGCAGGATCGTTGCCCATTCCGGCCAGTCGGCCAGCATTTCCTCGAATGTCTGGCGTAGCAGAACGGCCTGCATGTCGGGATGATCGAGCCGTTCGCAAATCCGGTAGATGACGCAATCTTCCAGCGAACGCGCATTGATGACAGTGGAATACATGAAGGCGGCAAGAACCGGATCGCTCTTCGCAGCGGTATCGGCCTCAAGCTTCATCGCATCCCAGATGGGGTCGACGCTCTTGATGTGCCCAACCGGCTTCAGTTCGCTGTGCGCGGACATGCGCATCTCCTTGTTGGCTTCCTCGGACGTCCAATATATTCCATCCCGAAGAGAACTTAAATGGGGTGGGGTCAAATGAACTTAACGCAGGCTTTCGGCGATGGCGGCATCGTGGCGGCGGTTGACGGACATGTGGGCCTGCTCACCATCTCCAACGCCCGGCGCAAGAACGCGCTGAACCTCGCCATGTGGCAGGGCGTAGCGGAGGCAACTAGCTGGCTGGCCTCGCAGGACGCCCGCGCCATCATCCTGCAGGGCGATGGCGGTGTGGACTTTTCAGCAGGCGCCGACATTTCCGAATTCGACGAGGTTCGCAAGGACACAGCAAGTGCGCTCGCCTACGAAACCGCCAACAGCGCCGCTTTCGCTGCCATCCGCGAGGCCCCGGTGCCGGTCATCGCCAAATTGCGCGGCATCTGCTTCGGCGGCGGGCTGGGGCTGGCGGCAGCCGCCGACATCCGCATCGGCGACGAAACCGGCCGCTTCGCCGTCCCCGCCGGCAAGCTGGGGCTGGCCTATCCGGCGGATGCGATGGCCGATATTGTGGCGGCGCTCGGTCAGGCGACTGCAAGGCTTGCCGTGTTCACGGCACGTCAGTTTTCGGCGGCGGATCTTGCGGGCTCCGGCTTTCTGACGATGCAGGTGGAAAGCGCAGCGCTGGATGAAACCGTAGCTGGCATCGCGGCAGACATCGCCGCGAATGCGCCCCTCTCCGTCCGGGCCTCCAAGGTCTCCATCCGCGCCGTGGTGGCCGGCGATTCCGCACTACAGGCGGAGGCCGCGCGGCAGGGTGCGGCGACGTTTGACAGTGCGGATTATCGCGAGGGACGTGCAGCTTTTGCGGAGAAGCGGAAGGCAGTTTTCACCGGGCGGTGATGCGTCAACCCCTCATGAATGCTTGTGCAAGAACTCCAGCGCCGCCTTCTTGAACACCCGGTCCCCCACGGCCAGCATGTGGTCCCTGTTCGGGATATCCAGCGCTTCGGCATGCGGCATCAGCATGGCAAGCTCCTGCGCAGAGCCCGCGATATCGTCCTTGGTGCCGACGCCGATCAGAGCCGGCATGTCGATCTTGCCCATATCTTCAGCGCTCAGGAGATCGCGCGAGGTACGGATGCAGGCGGCGAGCGCCAGGCGGTCGCTTTTCGTCTGGTCGGCAAAGGCGCGGAACATGCGGCCGCGCTCATGCGCCACATCCTCCAGCGACGGCGCGAGTAGCGCGTCGGCGATCGGGTCCCAGTCGCCCACGCCCGTGACCATCCCAATACCGAGCCCGCCGAGAATAATGGTGCGGATGCGGTGCGGGAAGGCAAGCGCCGCAAAGGTGGTGATCCGCGCGCCCATCGAATAGCCCATGACATGCGCTTCCGGGATGCCGAGATGATCGAGCAGTGCGACCGCGTCGGCGGCCATGAGCGGCACATGGTAGCGGGACGGTTCATGCGGCTTGTCGCTTTGCCCGTGGCCGCGATTGTCGATGGCAATCACGCGATAGCCGGCATCGCCCAGCGTCTTCAGCCAGCCCGGATGAACCCAGTTGACCAGCGCGGAGGAGGCAAAGCCGTGGATCAGCAAGATCGGATCGCCCGCCGGATCGCCCTCGTCGAAGAACGAAAGCTTCAGCCCGTCATGCTGAAAGGACGAAAAGGCGGGGGCGTTGAGATGCAATGTGTGGCTCCACAGGCAGATGACCGGGTCTTTGCGAATACTTCCTACCTATTGCAGTTTCTCAAATTCGCAAGCCTCTTTCGACAACCGTCGCACCAAGATCAATCTTGCAAATTTGATCAAGTCATACGTAGATGTCGCATGAAAGCCACCGCCCGGAGCCATCCCTTGTCGCAATCAGACCTGAAGCCGCACACCGCCGAACCCGCTCACCTCTATGCTGCCATCACAGACATGAACGGCATTTTCCGCGGCAAGCGTGTCGCGGCGGAAAAGCTCGGCAAGTTGCAGAAGGACGGTATCCGCATGCCCATGTCCTCCATCGGTGTCGACATCTGGGGCACGGACACGGCGGGAACGCAGCTGACCATGGAGCGCGGCGATCTCGATGGCATCTGTGAGGTGACCGGGCGCGGCCTGATCGATCTGGGAATGGATGCTCCCGTGCTGCCCATGTCGATGCGCAAGGAAAGCGGCGAGCCCTATTACGCCGATAGCCGGCATCTGCTGCAATTGGTTCTGGAACGTTACCGGGCGGCGGGACTGACGCCGGTCGTTGCATCCGAGGTCGAATTCTATCTCATCGACCCGGCCAGCGACGGCGTTGCCCCTGCCCGGCCGAATACCGGCGGCCCGCCGCCCAGTTTCGACAACATCTATTCGCTCGAAGAGTTGAGCGACACCGGCGCGTTCATCGACGACCTCTGTCGATGCGCTGCCGCGGCCGGCATCGAGGTCGAGGCAGCCATTGCCGAAGGTGCTCAGCGACAGTTCGAATTCAATCTGATGCATCAGCCGGACGCACTGAAGGCGGCGGAAGACACGCTGTTCCTCAAGCAGATCATCCGCAATGTCGCGCGCCGCCACGGCACCCTCGCAACCTTCATGGCCAAGCCCTATCCCGACAAGGCCGGCAGCGGGCTGCATATACACTTCTCCATACTCGACGAGAGCGGCCGCAACGTCTTCGACGATGGCACTGAAAAAGGCTCCGAGATCATGCGGGCCGCCGTCGCCGGGCTGATGGACAGCATGGCCGACGCCACGCTGATCTTCGCGCCGCATCTCAATTCCTATCGCCGCCTGTCGCCTGGCGGACTTGCACCCACGACGGTCGGCTGGGGCTATGAAAACCGCACGGCCGCCATCCGCATTCCGGGCGGCCCTCATGTTGCCCGGCGCATCGAGCACCGCGTCGCGGGCATCGATACCAATCCCTTCCTCGTGCTGGCCACCATTCTCGGCGGCGCGCTGGATGGCATTGCCCGCATGCTGACGCCCGCCGAGCCGGTCGCCAGCAATTCTCACGAACTCGATCTGCAGAAGCTCGCGAAAGACTGGCGGCAGGCGCTGGAACGCTTCGAGACGGCGGAGAGCATGAAGCGCATTCTCCATCCGGAATTCGTCACCTGTTTCGCCGCCGCCAAGCAGCAGGAACAGGATGTCTTTGCCGCACAGGTGACCGACCTCGAAATCGCCACCTATCGGCTGAGCGTCTAAGCCCGGAAGAGATCAATGGCCGAGACCTATTGCAACTCCTACTATGCCGCGACCCGCAACCCGATTGCGCCCTTCCCTCGGCTCGACAAGCGGATCGAGGTCGATGTCGCCATCATCGGCGGCGGCTTTACCGGTGTGGCGACAGCCGTGGAACTCGCCGAACGCGGCGTCTCGGTGGCACTGCTGGAAGCCAATGTCATCGGCTGGGGCGCATCAAGTCGCAATGGCGGGCAGATCACCGGCTCACTCTCCGGTGACAAGGCAATGCTCAAGCAGTTCGGGCGCACGCTCGGACCGAAGGCCGACGATTTCGTCTGGGACCTGCGCTGGCGCGGACAGCGGATCATCCGCAATCGCGTCGAAAAATACGAAATCCAGTGCGACCTGAAATTCGGCCACATGCAGGCCGCCTGGCAGCCGTCGCACATTCCAGAGCTGGAGGCGCTCTATAAGATGGCCGTCGCGCGTGGCATGGGCGACGAGGTCGAGATGGTCTATGGCAAGGCCGTGCGCGACGTCATCGACACCGACCTCTACGCCGCCGGCCTGATAAACCGCCGCAACATGCATGTCCATTCGCTGAATCTCTGCCTTGGCGAGGCGGATGCCGCGCGCGGGCTTGGGGTCCAGATCTTCGAGGACACGAAAGTCCTCGATATCCGTCACGGCAAGCGCGCCGAACTGGTGACGGCGGGCGGATCGGTCATCGCTGACAAGGTGCTGCTCGCCGGCAATGCCTCACATCATCTCGAACGTTTCAAGCTTGCAGGCCTGCTCTTCCCGGCCTCGCTCGGCATCGTCACGACGGAACCTTTGTCCGAACAGGTCGCCCGCGCCATCAACCCACAGGACATCGCCGTCTATGACACACGCTTCGTCCTCGACTATTACCGTCTGACCGCCGACCGTCGCCTGCTCTTCGGCAGCGGCACGAACTATACCGGCCGCGAAACGCCAAACCTCGCCGACCAGCTCCGCCCGGCCATCGAAAAGACCTTCCCGCAATTGAAGGGTGTCCGCATCGATTTCGCCTGGCAGGGACAGGATGGAATCACCATCAACCGCATTCCGCAGCTCGGCCGCATCCGCGACAATGTCTTCTACGCGCAAGGCTATTCAGGCCACGGCGTGGCGACCTCGCATATCGTCGGTGAGATCATGGCGGAGGCGCTGACCGGCAACCCGCGCGACTTCGATATCTTCGCCAGCGCCTGGCACTGGCGGCTTCCCGTGGGCCGGATGCTCGGCAACACCGCACTTGCTATCGGCATGTGGTATTTCCAGCAGATGGAAAAGCGCCGCTGAGTTTCAACCTCAAACTTCGCGCCGCCCCCTACACTTTTGTGCAGTGCCGTTATAAGGTCCGGGCCAAATCCTGATTTGAAGTCAACAGAGCGCATTCGGAGGCATTCATGGCCGGTCACAGCATTCCCCATTTCCAGAACGACGGCGGCCATCGCGTCATCGAGGTCGGCGTGAAGGAATTCATGTGCACGGGCGCATCCGTTCCCTTCGACCATCCGCATATCTATATCGATATGGGCGCCGACAGCGAAAAGGTCTGTTCCTACTGCTCGACGCTCTACAAGTACAATCCGTCGCTGAAGGACAACCAGACCAATCCTCCTGGCTGCGTCTTCCTCGTTAAGGCTGCCTGAGGCAATCCAGCGAAGCGGAACCGGTTTCGGGTGCGGGCTCGTTTCCTGGCCATGAAACCACGCACCCGACGCGCGCCATTTTTCCAGACAGGCAGGTGACGGTATGACCGTCCAGTCAGCAATCGTTGTCGGTGCCGGTGTTGCGGGCTTGACCGCAGCGCTGTCTCTGGCGGAAAGCGGCATAAGCGTTGCGGTTCTCGAACAATCGGCGCAAATGAGCGAAGTGGGCGCAGGCCTGCAGATTTCCGCCAACGGCGCGCGCGTTCTCGACCGGCTCGGCGTCCTCTCCCTCTTCTCCTCCCGCTGGCTGCAGCCCGAGAGTGTCACACTCGCCTCAGGCGCGACACTCTCCGATCTGGCCACGGTGCCGCTCGGGCGCATAGGCACTGAGCGTTGGGGCGCGCCCTATGGCGTCCTGCACCGCACGACCCTGCAGCAGGCCCTGCTGCAAAAGGTCGAGGATCATCCGCGGATTTCCCTGAAGCTTGGAACGCGCATCGAACGCCCCTCTAGACAGGCGCTGTATGAAGAGGTCGGGATGCGCGCGGACCTCCTTGTCGGCGCAGACGGTGTCTGGTCGAAGATGCGGGCCCTTGTGCCGGGGGCCGGACAGGCCAAATTCTCCGGCTTTGCCGCATGGCGTTTCGTCATCCCGGAAAAGGACGCACCCGCCTTCATCCAGCGCAACCGTGTCACCGCCTTTACCGGACCGGATGCCCATATCGTCTGCTATCCGCTGAAGGAAGTCGGAGCGATCAATCTCGTCGCGATCTCGGCGGGCGAGGACCCCGGCCATGCCTGGTCCATCTCACCCACGGAAGAACAGCGCCGGGCCTTTGTCGGACGCGCCCTCGCCGGCTGGAACTCAAGACTGTGCGACCTGCTCCTCACCGCCCCGACACCGACATGGTGGCCGCTCTTCGGTGTTAGCGAGGGTCACTGGACCGACAACCGCGACGTCGTCCTGATCGGCGACGCCGCCCACGCCATGCTGCCCTTTGCGGCGCAGGGCGCGGTGATGGCGATAGAGGACGCCTATGATCTGGCTGCCATGGTGAAGTCCATGCCGGTCGGGGCCGCTCTCGTCCGTTATGAAGCCATGCGCCGCGCCCGCGTCGCCAAGGTTCGCGCGCGCGGCGATTTCAACCGCTTCGCCTATCATGCGCGTGGTCCTATCAGGCTCGCGCGCGACGCCGTCTTTGCGCTGAGCCCGGCAACGAGACTGGCCGCCAAGCTGGACTGGATCTACGGCTACAAGGCCGGCGAACAACCGGCCTGATCGTCAGCCCTGCAAACGCGCGCGGATCAGCCGCCGATCGCAGCAAAGCCACGCTCGAGATCGGCGATGATATCCTCAACATCTTCCAGACCGATCTGAAGCCGGATCACCGGACCTTCCTTCGGTGCCTTTCGGATCGTTCGGTCGCCCAGGAACGATTGCACCGCGAGGCATTCGTAGCCGCCCCAGGAATAACCCAGACCGAAAAGCTTCAGCCCGTCGAGGAAGGCGTGTGCGCGGGCCTTGAAGCGCTGCTCCTGGCTCTCTTTCAGCACGAAGGAAAACACGCCGCTTGCGCCTTTGAAATCACGCTTCCAGATGGCGTGTCCGGGGAAGCTCGGCAGACCGGGATGCAGCACGGCGGCGACATCGTCCCTGCCCTCCAGCCATTGCGCGATCTTGAGCGCCGTTTCCTGATGCCGCTCGAGCCGCAGCGCCATAGTGCGGAGACCACGCAGGATCTGGTAGGCGTCATCCGAGGTGACGCACATGCCGAACTGCCAGTTGGCCTGATGCAGAGCCGGCCAGTGCGTCTCATTGGCCGACACAAAGCCCATCAACACATCCGAATGTCCGGACGGATATTTGGTCGCCGCATGAATGACGACGTCCACGCCGTAATCCATCGGCCTGAAGAAGACCGGCGTCGCCCAGGTGTTGTCCATCATGACCACACAGCCATGCAGGTGTGCCGCATCTGCAATGGCACGCACATCCTGCATCTCCATCGTATGCGAGCCGGGCGCCTCGAGATGCACGAGCTTCGTGTTCGGCTTGATCAGCGCCGCAATTCCCGCACCGATCTCGGGATCATAGTAATCCACCGAGATACCGAACTTCTTCAGGATATTGTCACAGAAAACCCGCGTCGGATTATAGACCGAATCAACGATCAGCGCATGATCGCCGGCGGAAAGATAGGCAAGAAGCGGGAGCGTGATCGCAACAAGACCGGAGGGAACCAGCACCGTTCCGGCCGCCCCTTCAAGTTCATTGATCGCCTCGCACAGCGCATCCGTGGTCGGCGAACCATGGGTGCCATAGGTATATTTCTGCGAGGGCTCGCCGGCCGGACGTGACATGTCTCCGGCACTCGGGAAAAGCACGGTCGAACCGCGCACGATCGGCGGATTGACGAAACCGTTGTTGGCAAAGGGATCGAGCCCCAGATGGCCGAGCCGCGTATTGATGCCTGCGGTTTCGAGAATGTCCTTCTTGCCAACGCTCATTTTCCAAAACTACCCATCCCGGCTTCTCGATCCGCCGTCCCATATGCTGTGAAATCGGTCCAGACCGGGCCCTTTGAGGAACCCGGATGGACACGTGAACCAGTCTTGGAGACCGGCGCGAGGATCGTCAACCCCGGCGCTGTGCAAAGTGCAAACGGCGCCGAAAGAGATAGTCAAAGCCGAATTTTAGGCAAATGAAGCAGGGCTCTGCAGCATTTTCCGCCAAAGCCCTGGAATTGCTGCAACTTGAATGGGCAATGGCTGAAATTTGACCTGAATTTGGAAAAAATGTGGCGTTCCGACTTGACCATCGGAGCGAAACCACGTGGAATAATCTCGCTCACGCCGGGAGGTTTGTGAGCATCCGCGCCGGTGGCTGGGGAAAGTGCCTGGCGCGGTTCTAAAGAATTCACCGACAAAGAAAAAAAAGGTTGAAAAGCAAATGAGCAAGAAGCTTCTGTCCGCCATCATCGGCACGGCTCTCCTGGGCCTGACCGCGCATACGGCGTCTGCCACAACGCTCGAGTCCGTCAAGGCCAAGGGCTTTCTTCAGTGCGGTGTGAACTCCGGTCTTGCAGGCTTCGGCTTCCCCGACGCCAGCGGCAACTGGTCCGGTTTTGACGTTGATTATTGCCGCGCAGTCGCTGCAGCAATCTTCGGCGACCCGACCAAGGTGAAGTTCACGCCCACGACCGCCAAGGAACGCTTTCCGGCCCTTCAGTCCGGCGAAATCGACATGCTGGCCCGTAACACGACCTGGACGATCAGCCGCGACACCGCACTCGGCTTCCTCTTCCGCGCCGTCAACTATTACGACGGCCAGGGCTTCATGGTGCGCAAGAGCCTCAACGTGAAGTCGGCGCTCGAACTCTCCGGCGCTGCTGTCTGCGTCCAGTCCGGCACGACGACCGAACTGAACCTTGCCGACTATTTCAAGTCGCATAACCTGCAGTACAACCCGGTCGTCTTCGAAAAGATCGAAGAAGTGAACTCGGCCTACGATTCCGGTCGTTGCGACGTCTACACGACCGACCAGTCAGGCCTTTATGCGGTCCGTCTGACCCTGTCGAAGCCGGATGATCACATCATCCTGCCGGAAATCATCTCCAAGGAGCCGCTTGGCCCGGCCGTTCGTCAGGGCGACCCACAGTGGTTCAACATCGTCTCCTGGACGCACTATGCCCTCGTCACAGCGGAAGACTTCGGCATCACCAAGGCCAATGTCGATGAAATGCTGAAGTCGTCCAACCCGGACATCAAGCGCTTCCTCGGCGAAGAAAAGGACCAGCATATCGGCAAGGACCTGGGCCTGGACGAAAAGTGGGCCTACAACATCATCAAGGCGGTCGGCAATTACGGCGAAGTCTTCGAGCGCAACCTTGGCAGCGGCTCGCAGCTCAAGATCGCACGTGGCCTGAATCAGCTGTGGTCGAAGGGCGGCCTGCAATACGCTCCGCCGATCCGCTGATACCCACGTTGCCACGTCGGAAGGCGGGTTCGCGCTCGCCTTCCGCATTACATAGCCTAGACAAGATTGCCCGCAGAACAGGGCAACAGGGGAAAACAGGCAATGGCCGTAAATGTCTCGGAACCGGCCGGCGATGACCGTCCGCGTTCGTCACTACTCTATGACCCGGTGTTCCGCAGCATCATCTATCAGGTGCTGACCGCTATCATCTTCGTCGCGTTGATCTGGTGGTTCTGGAACAACACGCTCGAAAACCTCCGCCGCGCCAATATCGCCTCCGGTTTTGGCTTCCTCAATGGCCGCGCAGGCTTTGATGTAGGGCAATCCCTTATCGCGTATACCAGCGATTCCACCTATCTTCGCGCGCTCTATGTTGGTTTTCTCAATACGCTGCTGGTCGCCTTCACAGGCATCGTCACCGCGACGATCATCGGCTTTATCGTCGGCATCGGAAGGCTTTCGCACAACTGGCTGATCGCCAAGGTGTCGCAGGTCTATGTCGAGGTGTTCCGCAACATCCCGCCGCTGCTCGTCATCTTCTTCTGGTACAAGGGCGTTCTGGCCGTCCTGCCACAGCCGCGCGACTCGATCCACCTGCCCCTCTCCGTCTTCCTCAACAATCGCGGATTGGCCTTCCCCAGACCGATCTGGGGTGACGGTGCAGGGGCGATCCCGGTCGCCTTCCTGGTCGGCATCGTGGCCGCGATCCTCGTGACCAAATGGGCATCTGCCCGGCAGGCGCGCACGGGTCAGCCCTTTCCGAGCGGCTGGACCGGGTTTGGCCTGATCCTTGGCCTGCCGATCCTCACCTTCCTGGCGCTCGGCTCCCCCTTGAGCTTCGATTATCCGGTGGCGGGCAAGTTCAATCTCAGCGGCGGCTCCGTCGTCGGTCCGGAATTCGTTTCGCTCTATCTGGCCCTTTCCTTCTACACGGCGGCTTTCATCGCGGAAATCGTGCGCTCCGGTATCCGCTCGGTCCCCAAGGGACAGACGGAAGCGGCCTTCGCGCTCGGCCTGCAATCCGGCGTGACCACCCGCAAGGTCGTGGTGCCGCAGGCGCTCAGGATCATCATTCCCCCGCTGACGAGCCAGTATCTCAACCTGACCAAGAACTCGTCGCTGGCCATCGCCATCGGCTTTTCCGATCTCGTGGCGGTCGGCGGTACGATCCTCAACCAGTCGGGCCGCGCGGTGGAAATCGTTGCGATCTGGATGGCCATCTACCTGTCGATCAGCCTGGCAACCTCGCTGTTCATGAACTGGTTCAACGCCAAGATGGCACTGGTGGAGAGATAGGATGGTCGACATGTCCTCCCACTTCGTTCGCACCCAGATGCTGGCCCCCGAGGCCCCGCCGTCAAACACGACGGGTCCCGGAGCCTGGTTACGGCAGAATCTCTTCGCCACGCCCAAGGACGCCGTGCTGACCATCATGGGCCTGCTCGTTCTGGCATGGCTCGTTCCGGATGCGGTGAACTGGCTGTTCATCAAGGCCGTCTGGTCGGGCGCGGATCGCACGGTCTGCGCCACCACCGAGCAGCTTGGCGGCATTCAGCCCGCAGGCTGGTCCGGCGCCTGCTGGGCCTTCGTTCAGTCGCGCTTCACGACCTTCATTTTCGGGCGCTATCCGATTGAAGAACGCTGGCGGCCTATCCTTGTCGGGGTGATGCTCGTCGCCCTGCTCGTGCCATTGCTGATCCCGAAGGTCCCGCGCAAGGGGCTGAACGCGCTCCTGCTCTTCGTCATCTTTCCGGTGGTCGCCTTCTATCTGCTGCTGGGCGGCGTTTTCGGCCTCAGCCACGTGGAGACATCAAACTGGGGCGGCCTGATGGTCACGCTCATCCTGTCCTTCGTCGGCATCGCGGTGTCGCTGCCGGCGGGCATTCTGCTGGCGCTCGGAAGACGCTCGCGCATGCCGGTGATCAAGTCGCTCTGCGTCATCTTCATCGAAGTGATCCGCGGCGTCCCGCTGATCACCGTGCTCTTCATGGCCTCCGTCATGCTGCCGCTTTTCCTGCCGGCTGGCGTCAACTTCGACAAGTTCCTGCGTGCGCTGGTCGGGGTCTCGCTCTTCGCGGCCGCCTATATGGCGGAAGTCATTCGCGGCGGCTTGCAGGCGATCCCGAAAGGCCAGTATGAAGGCGCCGACTCGCTCGGCCTCGGCTACTGGCAGAAGATGCGCCTCATCATCCTGCCGCAGGCGATCAAGCTGGTCATTCCGGGCATCGTGAACACCTTCATCGGCATGTTCAAGGATACCTCGCTCGTGATGATCATCGGCATGTTCGACCTGCTCGGCATCATCAACCAGAGCTTTTCGGATGCGACCTGGGCAACAGCGGTGACCCCCGTCACCGGCCTGATCTTCGCAGGGTTCATCTACTGGCTCTTCTGCTTCGGCATGTCGCGCTACTCCGCCTTCATGGAGCGGCATCTCGACACCGGACACAAACGATAAGAAAAGGGAAACTGATAAATGGCCCAGACGCAAACAATGACGGTTTCCGCAACGGACGTCGCCGTCGAAATCACCAACATGAACAAGTGGTACGGCGACTTCCACGTGCTTCGCGACGTCAACCTCAAGGTCATGAAGGGCGAGCGCATCGTCATCGCCGGTCCGTCCGGCTCCGGCAAATCCACGATGATCCGCTGCATCAACCGTCTGGAAGAACACCAGAAGGGCAAGATCGTCGTCGACGGCATCGAACTCACCAACGACCTGAAGAAGATCGATGAAATCCGCCGCGAAGTCGGCATGGTGTTCCAGCATTTCAATCTCTTCCCGCACCTGACCATTCTGGAAAACTGCACGCTTGCCCCCATATGGGTCCGCAAGATGCCGAAGAAGGAAGCGGAAGAGATCGCGATGCACTACCTGAAGCGCGTCAAGATCCCGGAACAGGCCAACAAATATCCCGGCCAGCTCTCCGGCGGCCAGCAGCAGCGCGTGGCGATCGCCCGCTCGCTCTGCATGAAGCCGAAGATCATGCTCTTCGACGAGCCGACCTCGGCGCTCGACCCGGAAATGGTCAAGGAAGTGCTCGACACCATGGTAGGCCTTGCCGAAGAAGGCATGACCATGCTCTGCGTCACCCATGAAATGGGCTTCGCCCGCCAGGTCGCCAACCGCGTGATCTTCATGGACCAGGGCCAGATCGTGGAGCAGAATTCCCCGAACGAGTTCTTTGACAACCCGCAACACGAACGTACCAAGCTGTTCCTCAGCCAGATCCTGCATTGATCCGGCAAGGCACACACAACGCGGCGGACCGGAAAAGGCTCCCAGTTGGGAGCCTTTTCTTTTTCGGCAATGCGCCTCAGTCCGCGCCATCTCAACGAGGGGACATATCTGCGCCTCTTGGAATGAACGCCACCTGTCCTGAACTCGCCCCGTTTCGCGTTGTGAACAGGCACATGGAGCCCGTAAACGCTCGACACGCTTTTTGGTTGTGTCTTTAATCTCTCTTTCACGAGTGTTATCTAGGGTTCGATTGCATTCTTCCCGGCCGGTGCACGGAAACAGTTGTGTCTCTGCTGCGCCTGCCGCATGTGCGCCCTCGCCCCCTCAAGGTGGCCTTGTCTTTCTGCGTGAGGTTCGGTTAGTGAAAAAGTTTCTGGCGATCGGGGGCGCGGTTCTGGCGCTGTTCGGCGTCTCGAAATATTCCGATTATCGCTCCACACAGCGTGATCTCGACAGGTGCTATCAGGCAGCGCGCCAGCGCAGACCGCCGGCCAGCCGCCTGACAGAACAGGATTTCAGATTTCAGCTGCCCAATGGTCGCGATTGCGGCGATGCCGCATCCTATCTGGCGTCGCACCAGAACGGATCGTCCTACAGCAGCGGTTCCGGCGGCGGCTATTTCGGCGGTCACGGCTTGGGCGGCGGCGCGCATTTCGGCGGCTTCGGCCATGCCGGCTCAGGCGTGCATGGAGGGTCCTGAATGCGCAGGATTGCGTCCACTCCGCGCGCCGATATCGTTCAGGTTGCCGATGAGCTTGGCTTTCCGCTGCTTGAATGCGACGGCAAGCCCTATTGGGACGAGACCGCCTATTACAGTTTCTCGCTGCGTCAGATCGAGGACGATCTGGAGGACCCGACGGCCGAACTGCATGCTCTCATCCTTGATACGGTGGCGCATGTGGTGTCCGATGAAGCGACGCTAAGGCGGCTTGGTTTTCCGGCCCATTCCTGGAACTGGATTGCGGACAGCTGGCGCCGGCGGGACCTCTCGCTTTATGGCCGCATGGATCTGGTCTATGACGGGCAAACACCTGCCAAGCTTCTGGAATATAACGCCGATACGCCGACAGCTCTCTACGAAGCGAGCGTCTTTCAATGGCGGTGGATGAATGACCTGAAGGCATCCGGCGCGCTTGAAGCCTCCGCCGATCAGTTCAATTCGATCCACGAGAAATTGCTCGACTGGTTTGGCGCATGTGGCGACCGCAGGGATCTTCACCTCGCCGGCTATCTCGACAATATGGAAGACGGGCTCTGCATCGACTATATCGCCTATTGCGCTGGCGAGGCCGGGTTGCAGACGCAACGATTGTCATTGGAGGATATCGGCCTCATGCCCGACCGGCTCTGGCGGGCGGGCCATTTTATCGATCGCTCGGGCCGCAAGATCGAGCGCCTGTTCAAGCTATACCCGTGGGAATGGATGCTGGCCGACCCCTTCGGTCAGGACAGCGCCATCTCGCGCCTGACCTGTTATGAGCCACTGTGGAAGTCGATCGTCTCCAACAAGGGCTTTCTGGCGCTCCTGTGGGCGCGCGAGCCGGGGCATCCCAACCTGTTGCCGACCTATTTCGAGGACGATTCAGCCGCCGCAGCCCTGTCGGGCAGTTATGCGCGCAAGCCGCTGTTCTCGCGCGAGGGCGCCAATGTCTCCCTGTTTCGCCATGGCGTGCTGCTGGAAGAGGCGCCGGGCGGCTACGGAACGGAAGGCCACGTCATCCAGCAATTGCATCTTCTGCCGGATTTCGACGGCAATTTTCCGATCATCGGCAGCTGGGTCATCGGCGATCAGCCTGCCGGAATCGGCATCCGCGAGGATGACACGCGGATCACCCGCAACACCTCACGCTTCGTCCCTCATATTTTTGTCGACTGAAAATAGAATGGCGATCCCTGCAGGGCTCGAACCTGCGACCTAGTGCTTAGAAGGCACTTGCTCTATCCAGCTGAGCTAAGGGACCGCTGACGCGGCAAGGACCTATGGCCCGCGCCCCGTATCGTGTCGCGCGCCACAACAGGACGTCGGCGCGAAAACGCACAAACCCTTAGTGTGTCCAGGGCTGGGTGCGCGAATAGCGGAAATTGTCGGAATAGGACACGGCCTTGCGCGTGGCTTCCTTGGGCTCCATGACACGATAGGCAATGCCGTTTGCCTTGGCATAGGCCTCAGCCGCCTCGCGCGTCTCAAACGTCAGCTTCACCTGCTGCTGCATGTCGCCGGAACCGGTATAACCCATCAGCGGATCAATCACGCGCGGCGCGGACTGATCGAATTCCAGAACCCACAAATGGGTCTTGGCCTTGCCGGACTGCATGGCGGTCTTTGCGGGACGATAGATCTTTGCCGACATCTTCAAACTCTTGCCTTGAGAAACCCCGATGACCGAAACGACACCTTCCCGATTCCGGCCCGACGTCATTCCTGCCACAAAATTCGCGCCCGCGAAATAGGTGCGAAATGGTCGGAGTGGAGAGATTCGAACTCCCGACCCTCTGGTCCCAAACCAGATGCGCTACCAGACTGCGCTACACTCCGTCACATTCGAGCCCCGCTGATACACGCTTGAAAACGCTACCGCAACAGCAAAGTTCGCCTTTGCAGGCTTGTGGCTTTATCAGTCAATCCCGCGCCTTGAAATCCAGCGCCGGGCCGGTGACTGTGTCGCCGGCGGAAAGGTGCAGGCGCGCGGCTTCGCCGCCGGAGAGTTCCAGCACATACGCCGTGAGACCGCGAGACGGGATGATGGTCTCGTCCATGGGCTTGGCATTCTCGGCGATGTTGATGACCTTGCCGCCCGCGTCGATGAACAGCATATCCAGCGGGATAAGCGTATCCTTCATCCACATCATGACATCCCTGGGCTGCGGGAAGATGAAGATCATGCCTGTACCGGCCGCAAGCGAGCTCCGGTTCATCAAGCCGGTCGCGCGTGTTTTGGCGGTGGCGGCGACCTCGACCTTGAAATCAAGCGCCTTGCCGCCGGGGCCTATAATCTTCAGTGTGCTGACCGGCAGTCCATCGGCAAAGGCCGCGGTTGTCGCCAGCACAAAAAGCAAAAGCGCCCCGAGAGCGCTTGCCAGGCTGGCGAGGCGGCGCTTCGGCCACATCAATGCGAGCGCGCCGGCGGCGCGGGGACATCCGGATGAATTTCCGCGGCCATCAGGCCTTTTTCCCCGTCGCCGAAGCGGATGAGCACGGTCTGGCCCGGGCGCAACTCGGTCATGCCGAAGCGGCGCAGCGTTTCCATATGGATGAAGATATCCTCGGTCCCCTCGCCGCGCGTCAGGAAGCCGAAACCCTTGGTGCGGTTGAACCACTTGACCAGAACGCGCTCCAGCCCACTCGTCGGCGTCACCTGCACATGCGTCTTGACCGGCGGAAGCTGCGACGGGTGAATTGCCGTCGACTGGTCCATCGAAAGAATGCGGAAGGCCTGATATCCGCGATCGCGCTTCTGCACGAGCGCCACGATCCGCGTTCCCTCCAGGATCGTCTGGTAACCGTCGCGGCGCAGGCAGGTCACATGCAGAAGAACATCCTGCATGCCATTGTCGGGAACGATGAAGCCGAAGCCCTTGGCAACGTCAAACCACTTCACGACACCGGTGATTTCAATCAGATCAACGGACTCACCGGACACGTCGTCAACAGTAGACATATCCTTTGCCGATATTCTGTCCGCCATTTCCCGTTGCCCCTCATCTACGCGTCACATGCAATCACGGTTAACTGATTCTCGCCACAAAGATTAACAATGTGTTCGGGTTTCTGTGCAAGTGCCAGTTTGCATTTAATCCCAGCGACTCGCGTCTTCCACAGCTGGATTCGTGGCATCGCGGGCTTGCCTCAGGCTTTAGCCGACCGCATATCAGGGCGGCACGAAACAAAGGACATCGACATGCGCTATCTGCACACCATGGTCCGCGTCACAGACCTCGACGCATCGCTGACATTCTACCGCAATGTCATGGGTTTTGAAGAAACGAGGCGGATCGAAAACGAGGTCGGCCGCTTTACCCTCGTCTTCCTGGCGGCAACGGAAGATAAGGCCAGTGCGCAGTCAACGGCCGCCCCCTGCCTGGAGCTCACCTATAACTGGGACCCCGAGACCTACACGGGCGGCCGCAATTTCGGCCACCTCGCCTATGAAGTCGACGATATCTATGCATTTTGCGAAAATGCGCAGAAGCATGGCGTCACCATCAATCGCCCGCCGCGCGACGGTCATATGGCTTTCATCCGCTCCCCCGACGGAATCTCGTTCGAGATTCTGCAAAAAGGCGAAAGTTTGGCACCAAACGAGCCCTGGGCCTCGATGAAGAACACCGGAACCTGGTGATCGGAGATTTTTTGAAACCTCCATATCCCTGAAATCCTTGGGGGTTTTATGCGTCATCTCTCAAATTGACGCAACGGCAGGCCCGGGCGGTTTACATCGCTCGGGCCTTTCCGTAGAAATTTGCGCCAGTTTGAGATTTGGGAGCGTCACGCTTGAAACATCAGCAGCAACGGAGAACGGCGGAACGGAGGCTTTACGCCCTCTCCACCGGACTGCTGACAGCGTTTGCGCTGTCGGGCTGCATGTCTTCATCATTTGAAAACTCGTTCGATCCCAAGCTCCTCAGTGACGCGCGCTCCAAGGAAACCAAGGAAGCGCATGCCGCGCCTATGGCGCAGTCCAAGACGCAAAGACTGGCGATCAATCCGGACACGACGCAGGAAGTCGAGATTCGCAACGGCGAGCCGGTGGCGACCGACCAGCAGGCTGTCATCGCTGCCGCGACTCAGGCCCGCATGGGCGCCATACCGATCCCGAAGAATGCCGCAGCCTTCCGCCCCACGTCGACGGACAAGCAGCTGCAGGTGGCGCTGAATGCCGCGCGCGGCAGCATTTTCTCCACCGCCCCCGCCAAGCCCGAAGAAAAGGCCGCCGCGCAGAAGAGCGGCGTCACGGTCCCGACCTCGGTCCCTGCCCCGAGTTTCAATCCGTCGGTCATCAATATCTATACGCCGCCCGAGGCCGATTCGGCGGCGGAAGCAGCAAGCCCGCAAGCCCAGACCCTTGCCACGGAAGAACGCCCCGCAGCCCCCAAGGGTGGACGTGTCCTGACGCCGGCGGAAACACAGACGCAACCCAAGGTCGCCGGCCTCTTCACCATGCAGCCCCAAAATCCGGTGGCAGTCCCCACGCCGACTGAGCCGCCGGTGCAGGATTTCAACGCGAGCCGCTTCAGCCAGCCGCAGAGCGAGGACAAGACCGCCAAGCTGGAGCCGGCGAATCCCTTGCGCCCGCAGACGCCCCAGCCCGCCAACCCGTTGAGCGCAACCCCGGATGACGGCAGCCGCCCGGTGGCCAAGCTCAATGCCTTCTTCCCGCCCAAGCCCGCCGCCGTCGAGGGCGAAGGCGACGATGGCGACAGCGGCGACGACAATGCGGACGACAGCGAACCCGCAGGCCTAGCACGGCTGATCTCGGCTCCCGGCCTTGCCCGCGTGGCGCCGAACGGCATCTGGATCCAGACGCCCTATGTCGAGACCGACTGCTTCAAGCCGGAGCTTTTGAAAATGCTCCATACCGTCGAAAAGCACTACGGCAAGCCGCCGATCGTCACGTCTGGCTATCGCCCGCCGGTCTGGAACTCGAAGTCCGGCGGTGCGGAACATTCGCTGCACACGACCTGCAACGCAGCCGACATCCAGGTCAACGGCGTGTCGAAATGGGAACTCGCGAGCTATCTGCGCTCCCTGCCGGGCCGTGGCGGCGTCGGCACCTATTGCTACACGAACTCGGTGCACATCGACACCGGCGACCAGCGCGACTGGGACTGGCGCTGCCAGCGCAAGAAGAAGCGCCGGTAAGACGGGTTAAGAATCTGAATTCGTTTTGAAATGCAGCACCGCCTGCGCCCATCCCGATCTTCATGAATTTTTTTTGAAAAACGCGAATTTCCCGCTTGCGGGATGAAATTCCGCTGACTATAAGGTCGCCACACCGCAAGACGGTTCGAAATAAACCTTCTGCGGCACGGCATGCGCCCTTCGTCTATCGGTTAGGACGTCAGATTTTCATTCTGAAAAGAGGGGTTCGACTCCCCTAGGGCGTGCCACTCCCTCCCTTGAATTTCTTCCAGATATCGACATGCGGGCTGCGGCTTGGCATCCTGTTATCTTGCATTAAGATAGGCAGATAGAGCCATGACTTCGCTTGCCTTTTCATCATCCACAGATAAGCAGGAAATCTCCACGCGACCGCGTCGAAAACTGAAATTTATGTCTTGCGGGAATCCGGAACGCTGACTATAAGGACGCCACGCCGCAAGACAGTTCGAAAGAAATGTCTGCAGCACGGCATGCGCCCTTCGTCTATCGGTTAGGACGTCAGATTTTCATTCTGAAAAGAGGGGTTCGACTCCCCTAGGGCGTGCCAACCCTCTTCTTCCTTCATCTCGTTTACGTCTTTTCGATCGGCCAACTCGGCCGGAACAGTTCGAACACGTCACCGGCGTCGCAATAATCCATATAGCCAAGCCTCCCAAGCGGGCGCGCGAGTGCCATATCGAGCCGCCCGTCCCGGATCGCTTCATCACGGATGTGGACGCCGACGACCTGCCCGATGATCATCGTATTCTCCGACGCGAGGCCATCGAGCCCAACCAGCGGCTTGACCTCGACCACGTGGCATTCCAGCGCCGCATAGGCCTCCGCCACGACCGGTGCGTCGACGAGCGTTCCCGCGACCGGTGTGAGGCCGGCCAGAGCAAATTCGTCAGTATCCGAGGGCGCGGGGGCAGATGTGAGGTTCATCGCATCCAGAAGCGCGCGCCCGGCGAGGTTGGTTGTGAAGACGCCGGTCTCCTCGACGTTGCGCTGGCTGTCCTTGCGCCCGCTGGAGGAAAACATGACCAGCGGCGGGCGATCGGCAATCGCCGCAAAAAACGAATAGGGAGCGAGATTCAGCGCGCCCTCCTTCGATTTCGTCCCGATCCAGCCAATCGGGCGCGGCGACACGATCGCCTTGAAGGGATCATGCGTCAGAACGCCAGGTCGATGTCCGGTCTCATAGAACATGGCTCACGCCCCCATCCAGGTGATTTTTTCGGCAAGTTCCGGACGCGGCCGCTCGACCGCAGGGAAATCCGAGGAACCGATATGGATGAAGCCGGCAACCTTCTCGCCCGGCTGAACCCCAAGCAGCGGAAAGGCCTTCTCGTCGAAGGCGAACCATTCCGTCAGCCAGTTGGAAACAAAGCCATGTGCGTTGGCGGCCATCAGGACATTGAGGCACAGCGCGCCGGCCGACATGACCTGCTCCCACTCCGGCACCTTGACATGCGGGGCGGCGGTGCTGATGACGCCGATGACGACGGGCGCGCGGGTGAAGCGGCTGCGCTCGACCTGGATCATCTCACCCGAAAGCTTCGGATCGCGCTCCAGCGCCATCTTCAGCAGTTCTTCGCCGATCTGGGCGCGGATGTCCCCGGTGTAGACGATGAAGCGCCAGGGCGCGATCTTGCCATGGTCAGGCACCCGCACCGCAAGCCGCAGGATATCCTCGATCCCGGCCCGGTCCGGCCCCGGTTCGCGCATCTGAAAGGCCGGAATGGAGCGGCGGACCTTGAGATAGTCGATGAGCGCAGCATTGGTTTCCATGGCATATCCTCTTTTGACACTGATCGGTTCCCGCTTATTGCCGACCGCTCAGGCGGATGCAAGCCAGGGCGTGGGCGCAAAGCGTCGCGGTCATCAAATTGCCGGAAGCCGGCGCTTTATGCTCGCATCCGCAGTTTTGCCTGTGATATGACGGCAATGGTTTGGGCTAGGCCGGACTTCGGCTTCACGCAGGACGACATGACGCGCAAGACATCCACCGCCGCTTTTGCCGCCGCCAGCGCACTTCTTATTGCGATGATGCCGGCGACCGCGGGCGCTGTCGATCCGTTCGCCACCTCCCCGACCGGACAGCCGAAGCTGAAGCTACCGGGGATCAACAGCTTCTCGCCGAACCCAGAACCGCCGCCTGTCCCAAAGGACGGCCGCATCGTGCGCTGCGATGCCAAGCTCACGGCCGATAGCGCCGCGATGCAGAGCGGCATTTCCTGGCACGTATTTTCCACCATTCCCGGACAGGATGGCAAACTGCAGCTGATCGCCGCCTTCGATGGCGGATCGCACAGCTTTCGCCTCGCCCCCGGCGAATACTTCCTCAACGCCGCCTTTGGCCGCGCCACGGCGACGAAGCGCGTTACAGTGCCCGCGAGCGGCGACGTTCCCAATCAGGAACTGGTTCTTGATGCGGGCGGCATTGTGCTCCACGCGGTTTCCGGCAACGACACGAAGATTCCCGACAAGGACCTGAAATTCTCCGTCTATACCAATGACGTGCAGGACGATGGCGAGCGGGGTCTGGTCATGCAGGATGTCGCGCCCAACACGATCATCCGGCTCAATTCCGGCACCTATCACGTCGTCTCGACCTATGGCTCGCTCAACGCCGTCATTCGCGCCGATATCCAGGTGGCGGCCGGCAAGCTGACGCAGGCAACCATCCAGCACCGGGCGGCCCGCATCACCTTCAAACTCGTCTCGTCCGTCGGCGGGGAAGCCATCGCCGATACGGCATGGTCGATCCTCACCAGCTCGGGCGACATCGTATCCGAAAATGTCGGCGCCTTCGCCACGATGGTCCTGGCGGAAGGCAACTACACCGCCGTGGCCCGCAACAAGGACAAGATCTACCAGCGCGACTTCGACGTGAAGGCCGGTCGCAACGCCGATGTCGAACTGCTTCTGAGCCGCGATGCCGCCACGCAGAACCAGATCCCCGCCGGCAACGCACCGAACGCTGCCAGCGAAATGACGACGCCCGACTGAGAAGCCTCCCGAGACGCCCCCGGAGGCGTCGGCGCCCCCCATCTATAGAAGATGCGCTCGAGCGCGCTGCCACCTTATACTCGGCAGCGCAACCGGCTTTGCGAAACCGCTCAAGACCAGTCTCATATTCCGAAACAGAAAAAGGCGGCCCGAAGACCGCCTTTCATGTCTTTTCAAAATCAGACGCTGACGATTATTCGTCGGCAGCCTTCTTCTTGGCCGGAGCCTTCTTCTTTGCAGCCGGCTTTTCTTCAGAAGCAGCCTCGTCGGTAGTTGCCTCTTCAGCAGCGGCTTCCTTCTTGGCGGCAGCCTTCTTCTTCGGAGCGGCCTTCTTGCCTTCAGACTTGCCTTCGGCTTCGTCGTCGGCGAGCAGCTCTTCCTTGGAGACCTTCTTGTCCGTGACAGAAATCTCGTTCAGCAGATGGTCGATGACCTTCTCTTCGAAGATCGGCGCGCGCAGCGAAGCGGCGGCACCGGGCGTGTTGCGGAAGTAATCGAGGATTTCCTTCTCCTGGCCGGGGAACTGGCGCAGCTGTGCGAAGAGCGACTGCTGCATTTCCTCGTCGGAGACTTCGATCTTGGCCTTGTCGCCGATTTCCGAGAGAACGAGGCCGAGGCGGACGCGACGCTGTGCGAGCTTGTTATACTCTTCGCGCGCGGCTTCTTCCGTCGTGTCTTCGTCAGCGAAGGTCTTGCCGGACTGGGCGAGATCCGTGTTGATCTGGCGCCAGATGTTGTCGAACTCGGCAGACACCAGCTTTTCAGGCGTCGCAAAGTCGTACATTTCATCGAGCTGGTCGAGGATCTGGCGCTTCAGCTTCTGACGGGCAACCGAGCTGTACTGGCCTTCGAGCTGGCTGCGAACGATTTCGCGCAGCTTTTCAGCAGATTCGAGGCCGAGCTGCGTTGCCAGTTCGTCGTTGATTTCGACGTCCTTGGCAGCGGCAACATCCTTGACCTTGATGTCGAAAGTGGCTTCCTTGCCAGCAAGGTTCGCAGCCGGGTAGTCAGCCGGGAAAGTCACGGTGATGACCTTTTCGTCGCCAGCCTTGACGCCGACGAGCTGGTCCTCGAAGCCCGGGATGAAGCGGTTGGAGCCGATGACGAGTTCAGCGTCTTCGTCCTTGCCGCCGTCGAAGGCAACGCCGTCAACCTTGCCGAGGTAATCCATGGTGACGCGGTCGCCCTGAGCGGCCTTGCCCTTCTTGGTTTCGTAGGTCTTGGCGCTTTCGGCGATCTGCAGGACCTGCGTATCGACTTCCTCATCGGCGATATCGACGACTTCGCGCGTCACCTTGATCGAGGAAACGTCCTTCAGCTCGAACTTCGGGATCACTTCGTAAGCGATCGTGAATTCGAAATCGGCTTCGGCTGCGAGGATCTTGTCGGCTTCCGACTCGTCCTCGGTCATCGAGATATCCGGCTGCGTCGCGGACTTTTCGCCGCGCTCGGTCAGGATTTCGTTCGGACGAACGCGGACGATCTCGTTGACGAGCTCGGCCATGACCGACTTGCCATACATCTTCTTGAGCTGTGCGAACGGCACCTTGCCCGGACGGAAACCGTTGATCCGAACGCGATCCTTCACACCCTCAAGGCGCTCGTTCATCTGAGCTTCCATGTCCTTGGCCGGGATGACGACCTTGATTTCGCGCTTCAGCCCTTCAGCGAGCGTTTCGATTACCTGCATGTTAAAACCTTCATTTCCAAGCGGCTGCGCGTAACTTGTGCCTCATTGATCGCGAGGCGCGCTGCCGGAACCTCGATTTGCCGGAGTGGCTTCTATGCAAATTCAGGGCGCTTTGGCAAGCAAAATGCCGCATCGCGCGCGCAAAAGCCTCTCGATTGCCTGCCTGTCTGCGACTTTATATATATGGTGCGGGTAGAGGGACTCGAACCCCCACGCCTTTCAGCGGTGGAACCTAAATCCACTGCGTCTACCAATTCCGCCATACCCGCTCTCACGGCAGGCCCGCCCTCTCCTCAAGAAACCGGCCCGCTCGGAAGCCGCCTCTATATCACCCGTCCGGAAGATCGCAACAGAAAAGAGCATATTTCACCCGGCATTGCTTATGAGCATTCCAATGTAACCTCCCTATATTTACGGAGTGCAGGCGCGTGGGCATTAGCAGCTCCTTAAGAGAGCACTGCTATAGTCCCTAAAGATGATAGACAAAAGCCATGCGATATGCGCATGCCACGTATGTCCATTTCGCACTGCACAAAACGGAACGGACAATCTATATTGTGACCATAAGCCGAGCGCAGGAAATTGCTGAACGGCTTGAAACGCGAAATTCGAATTCGGGACTGCCCACTCCTCCTCCCAGGGCGTCTCGTTTAAGACTGACAACACTCCTCCTCCCAGTTGTCAGTCACCTATATGACGCCCGCCGCACCTCCTCCCGCGGCGGGCGTTATAGTTTCAAGGCCTGTTTCCACGCCGCCACCCACATCGTTTCTTCACAATCCACACCACCAATCCGGCCATCTTCCCGTTACCGGAATAGACATTCCAGAAAAACGGTGCCCAGAAGGCTCTTGCATCTCGGAGACCGGAGCGCGCCTGGATGCCGGCCGATTTCAGGCCCTTTTGCGCCCACGCGGACGCACTGCCACAACAATCGATTTAGTTAAAAATTCCTGAACAAAAACGAGCTCTTGCAGATTGCCATGCGCAACGCGCATGGGTGACCTGAGACATTTGCGCTTCATCAATGCTGCGACGCAGCATATAAACGTTTTCAGAGACGAAGAGGCAGCCAGACGCGTTGCCAAACCCTAAAGAAGGAAAAGGCCATGAACATTGCTCGCTCTTTTAACAACTGGCGTAAGTACCGTCAGACGGTTGTCGAACTCGACCGCATGTCGAACCGCGAACTCAGCGATCTTGGTATCGCCCGCGATGAAATTCAGCGCGTTGCCCGCGCCGCCGTTCGCTAATCGGCACAAACACCTTCCTTTGAAAGCCCCGCCGGCTCCGCCTGCGGGGCTTTTTGCTGTTCGGACATTGCGCCAAGCGTTCACAAATGCTTAACACTCAGGTTTAAAAGGTGTTTTCGCACCGCGAGCGACGTCGCCTAGCTCAAAAACGACACCATCATCTGCCTATTTTCGCACCAGCGATTGCGCCGTGGGCAAGCATTTGCACAAATGCATGGCAGGTGATGAAATTCCGCACTGCACATTGCCGCTGCAATGCACTATACAGTCCTCATCGAAAGACCACAGCGATGACGGGGCGGTTATGCGACGCATACCGGCGCATGTGGATCTGGAAAACTTTTGAGGAAACGACCATGAACCCGATCCGTCTTGCCAAGAACTGGCTGTCCTACCGCCGCACCGTATCCGAACTGAGCAACCTGCCTTCGCACACGCTCAGCGATATCGGCCTGACGCGTTACGACATCCGTATGGTTGCTGCCCGCCAGGCACGCTGAGCCACACGGAAGATTGATGCATGTCTTGAACGGCGCCATGAGGGCGCCGTTTTGATTCTGTCGGGAAGCGTCGAACCCGAATCTTGAATTTTTTGTCGTGCTTGCGCCCACGCTCATGATATGGAGCCGCCCATGACAAACATCATCGCCACCTCCATCTCTCCCGTCCACGTCGTCGGCGGCGGCCTTGCCGGTTCAGAAGCGGCTTGGCAGCTTGCCCGCAGCGGCGTTCCCGTCATCCTGCACGAGATGCGCGGCGTCAAAGGCACGGATGCCCACAAGACAGACGGCCTTGCAGAACTCGTCTGCTCCAACTCATTCCGCTCCGACGATGCCGAGACCAATGCCGTGGGCGTCATCCATGCCGAAATGCGCATGGCCGGCTCGCTGATCATGTCATGCGCCGACAAGCATCAGGTTCCGGCCGGCGGCGCACTCGCCGTCGACCGCGACGGTTTTTCGGAAGCGGTCACCCGCGCGCTGGAAGCCGAGCCACTGATCACCGTCGTGCGCGAAGAGATCGACGATTTGCCGCCGGAAGACTGGGACCTCGCCATCGTGGCCACCGGCCCGCTGACCTCGTCCGGTCTCGCCAAGGCGATCCAGAAGGCGACCGGCGAAGACCAGCTTGCCTTCTTCGACGCGATTGCGCCCATCGTGCACCGCGACTCGATCGACATGGACATCTGCTGGTATCAGTCGCGCTACGACAAGGTCGGCCCCGGTGGCACGGGCAAGGACTATATCAACTGCCCGATGAACGAAGAGCAGTATAACGCCTTCGTTGACGCGCTGATTGCCGGCGACAAGACCGGCTTCCACGAATGGGAAGGCACGCCCTATTTCGATGGCTGCCTGCCGATCGAGATCATGGCCGAGCGCGGCCGTGAGACGCTGCGCCACGGTCCCATGAAGCCCATGGGCCTCACCAATGCGCATAACCCGACCGTCAAGGCTTATGCCGTCGTGCAGCTGCGCCAGGACAATGCGCTGGGCACGCTCTACAACATGGTCGGTTTCCAGACGAAGCTGAAATACGGCGCGCAGGCTGAAATCTTCCGCATGATTCCCGGCTTGCAGAATGCCGAATTCGCCCGCCTCGGCGGCCTGCACCGCAACACCTATATCAACTCGCCCGTCCTGCTCGACCGATCGCTGACGCTGAAGTCGCGCCCCGGCCTGCGCTTTGCCGGCCAGATCACCGGCTGCGAAGGCTATGTCGAGAGCGCCAGCATCGGCCTGCTCGCAGGCCGCTTTGCGGCGGCCGAACGGCTGGGCCGGGAGATCGTGCCGCCGCCGCCGGAAACGGCGCTGGGCGCGCTGCTTGGCCACATCACCGGCGGGCATCTGACCACCGACGAAGAGCCCGGCAAGCGCTCCTTCCAGCCGATGAACGTCAATTTTGGCCTCTTCCCGGAACTGGAACCCGGCTCCATTGTCAGACCCGAAGGCATCAAACGCTTCCGCGGCAAGGACAAGGCTATCGCCAAGAAGAAGGCCATGAGCGCCCGCGCTCTTGCCGCCTGCAAAACCTGGCTGGGAACCGCGTAAGGAAAGCAAGCGGGGCTGAAAATTTCAGCGATTCGATGTGCTGATTGCACCCCGTAACGGCGGCCCCGCTCAGGCGGGGCTCAGTACCGTCGAATCGTCACCGCCGCCATTGGCGGCGAAACTGCCGAGAAGCCATAGCGACACTTCCGCCGCCTGTCGCTCGGAAGCAAAGACGAATTCGCCGCTGTCGGTCACGGAATTCTTGAACTCCAGCTGCACCGCGTTGCTGGTTGCCCCGGGCAGAACCGTCACCGTGCCAGGATGCAGCAGCCGACACGACATGGTGCGTCCGCGAAACTGCACACAGCCCACCTTGTTGTCGAAAAGCCTGAGAAACACCGTCTGCCGGTCGGCCGTCGCCACCACATCGCGCACCGCTTCCTTGGGAAAGGCACGGCCGAATTCGATCAGCGCCGGTCCCGCCTCCTCGTCCTCCTCGCGATGACGGGCGGCAAGCTGCATCGAATAGATGGAAAACATGGTGATCAGGAAGATCGCCAGCAGCCAGACATAGATTGCAGGCACGGATCATCTCCGGGGGTTCACACGAAAAACAGGCTTCACGTCTTAAAAGCCGGAGCTTGTCCGAATTTTGCCAAGCACAATTCGACCGGCGCGCAGAAGCTCGAACCAGCTGACCGAGGCTGGTTCAGAGCGAATGCGTCCGCAAGGCGCGCCAAAGGCGCCATTGCGCGCGGAGTTGCCCCGGCGCAATCTCGGTCCCGAACAGCCCCGCCTTCGCCTTGAGCGCTCTTTGCAGCACCGTCCGCGTCAGCGCCGCCGGCAGGAATGGCAGAAAGGCCTCCGTGGAGCGCGGCAAGGCACGACGCGCCTTGTCGAGATGCTCGAGCCCGAAGCTCGCAAACATCTCGATGGCCGCGTCAATCCGCGCCTGATCGGCGCGCGCGAGAAACGCATCGCGGTCGAGACCCGCCGCCGTCAGCATGTCGAGCGGCAGATAGACCTGGCCCCGCGCCGCATGACGCGGCATCAACAGGAGTGCACCGGCCACCGCCTGCGCCACCCCGGCATGTCCCGCCGCCTCCGCATGTGCCTCAACGGCAACGGGCGCGGCAATCATCAGTCCGAGCTGGATCAGCGCCGAGGCGGTTTCCCCCGCGTAGCCTTCGAAATCGTTCCGCGACGGCATGGCATCGTCATAGAGGTCGAAGATCCGCGCCTCGCACATCCGGAGGAAAGCGTTGCGCGGCAGCCTGTAGCGTGTCACCACGTCGAACAGCGCCATTGCAAGCGGTCCTGCGTCAGCGCCGGAGCCTGCCCCCTCGAAGAGATCGCGCCACCATTGCAGGCGAATTTCGCCCGGCAACGGCTCGCGCACCGTGTCACGGATGCGGGCGATCTCGGCATTGAAAAGATAGAGCGCCGACATGTCGCGACGTGTCGCCTCCGGCATCAGCAGACAGGCAAGGTATCGGTCGCGATCCAGTCCCCGCAGCGTCGACAGGCAATAGGAAAAGGCATCATCAAAGGCGGTGGGCATGGAGGTGGACATAAGGACCTGCGTCTCTTTGGCCAGACGGCGCGACAAAAGATCAGACGGCGATGAAGGCCGCAGCCACCGGCCGCTTTTCCGAAAGCATGATATTATAGGTGCGCACCGCCGCCCCCGTGCTCATGGGATCGGAGCTGATGCCATGCGCGCGGAAAAGGGCCTTCAGATCGGCCGATAGGGGACGGATATCAAGTCCGGTTCCAACCAGCAGAAACTCGATCCGTTCCGCCTCTGCGATCACCTTGTCGAAGTCCCGCAGCTGCAAAGGTGTGCCCTCCACCGCCGTCCAGGCATGAATGCCGGACGGCAGGCAGAGGATGGAGCCGCGATGCGACATGTCTGCAAAGCGGAAACCGCCATTGCCATAGACGTCGATCAGCGCCTGCTCTGGGAGATAACCGGGACCTTCGCCCCGGCTCATTTTGCGCCTGCCGGCTTTGCACCCTGATCCTCGACATCCTTCGCATCAGCACCGTCGTCCGACCGCAGCTTGAAGAGAATGAGGATCGGGGCTGCGATATAGATCGACGAATAGGTGCCGACGATCACACCGAACAGCATGGCGATGGTGAAGGACCGGATCACTTCGCCGCCGAAGATCACGAGCGCCAGGATCGCCAGCGAGGTGGTGATCGAGGTCATGATGGTGCGCGACATTGTCTGGTTCGTCGACGAGTCGATGATCAGCGACATCGGCATTTTCTTGTACCGCCGCATCGTCTCTCGAACGCGGTCATAGATGACCACCGTATCGTTGAGCGAGTAACCGACAATGGTCAGCACGGCCGCGATACTCGAGACGTTGAACTCGGTTCCCGTGATGACGAACATCCCGATGGTCAGCAGAACGTCATGCACCGTCGCGATGATCGCGCCCACGGCGAATTGCCATTCGAACCGCAGCCAGACGTAGATGAGAATGCCGATCAGCGCGACCGTCACACCGATCGCACCCGTCTTGGCAAGCTCACCGGACACGGTCGGCCCCACCACCTCGACGCGCGAGAAGCTGTAGTCCTTGTCAAGCTCGCCGCGCACCAGCGAATCGACCGACTGGTCGCCATTGTCGCCGCGATTCTGCGCCTGCACACGGATCAGCGCTTCCTCGGGCGAGCCGAAGCCCTGAACCATGACTTCGCCAAGGTTCAGCTTGGACAAGCGCTCGCGCAACTGTTCCAGATTGGCTTCGCCATGGATCGCCTTGACCTGAAATATCGAGCCGCCGGTAAAGTCGATGCCAAGGTTCATGCCCATCGTCATGAAGCCGACGACGGAAGCAACCGACAGCATGGCCGAGAGACCGAAGTTGAAATTGCGCAGCCGCATGAAGCGGATGTTCGAGCCGTCGAAGAAGCCGGTGCGGACACCCTTCGGCACGGCCTTCGGCCGCGCACGGCGCACCCAGATGGCCACCATCCAGCGCGTCAGCGTATAGGCCGTGAAGACGGTCGTTACGATACCGATCATCAGCGTGATGGCAAAGCCGCGGACCGGCCCGGAGCCGAGGAAGAAGAGCACAGCCGCCGCGATGAAGTGCGTGACGTTGGCGTCGACAATGGTCGCAAAGGCGCGGGTAAACCCGCTTTCGACGGATTGCAGGAACGGCTTGCCGCTCTTGAAGTCCTCACGGATGCGCTCATAGACAAGCACGTTGGCGTCCACCGCCACACCGATGGTCAGAACGATACCGGCAATGCCAGGCAACGTTAGAGTCGCCCCCAGCATCGTCAGGATCGCCAGGATCATGATGACGTTGAGCGTTACTGCCAGATTGGCGATCACACCGAGCAAGCCGTAGAAGACCATCATGAAGACGACGACGAGGACCGTGCCGATCACGCCGGCAATGACGCCGCTCTTGACCGAGTCGGCGCCAAGGCCCGGGCCGACCGTCCGCTCTTCGACCACCGTGAGCGTCGCAGGCAGCGCGCCTGCTCGCAGGAGAACGGCAAGATCGTTGGCCGACTGGACCGTGAAGTTACCCGAAATCTGACCCGAACCGCCAAGGATCGGCTCGCGGATGACAGGTGCGGACAGCACCTGATCGTCGAGCACGATGGCAAAGGGCTTGCCGACATTCTCGCTGGTCGCCTGTGCAAAGCGCGTGGCGCCCTTTGAGTCGAAGCGGAAGGTGACAACCGGTTCGTTGGTTTGCGAATTGAAGCTTGCCTGCGCATCAACGAGGTCTTCACCCGAAACGAGCGCGCGCTTCTCGACGAGATAGGGAACCGGCGGATCGTCCTTGGAATAGAGGATTTCATCCGTCGGCGGCGTCCGGCCGTTCAGCGCATCCTGCGCCGACATGGTCTGATCGACCATGTGGAAAGACAGCTTCGCCGTCTGGTTCAGAATGTTCTTCAGGCGCTGCGGGTCCTGCAGACCAGGCACCTGAACGATGATGCGATCAGATCCCTCGCGCTGGATGGTCGGCTCGGTCGTGCCCAGTTCGTCGACGCGGCGGCGGATAACCTCGGTCGACTGCGTCACGGCGGACGCCATACGGTATTCGATACCCTGATCCGTGATGTTCAGTTTGAGAAGACCGTCACCGGCATCCGAAAGCGTTGCCTCCACAATCGAGCCGCTGGTGAGCGTACCGGCCGAAACCGGCTGCGTCAGCGGCGCCAGCGCCTTCTTGGCGGCGTCAACCTGGCTCAGGTCACGAACGCGGACCTGCACGGTCTGGCCAGTGCCGGTCAGGCCCGTATAACCGATATTGGCCTCGCGCAGCTTGGAGCGCACGTCATCAATGGTCGACTGCAGCCGTTCCTTGACGATGTCGTTGCGGTCGACCTGCAGCATGACATGCGAGCCGCCCTGAAGGTCGAGACCCAGGGTAATCTTGTGTTTGGGGAACCAGGAAGGAAGCTCCGAGAGCGTCTTCTCGCTGATCGCATTCGGCAGCGCGATGATGACGCTGACCGCGATGACGAGCCAGATGAAAATGGTTTTCCAACGGGAATAATAGAGCATGGGACTCTCGGACTCTCAGTAGAAGAAGCCCGCCCGGTTGAGCCGGACGGGCGCAATGTCACTGCTTGGCGACCGGCTCGCCCTTGACGCGAACCTCGGTGATCAGCGAGCGGATGACGCGGATCTTCACGCCGTCTGCAATCTCGACTTCGACTTCCTTGTCGTCGTCATTAACCTTCGTCACCTTGCCGATGATGCCGCCACCGGTCACGACCTGATCGCCACGGCGCACGTTGTTCAGCATTTCTTCGCGACGCTTCATCTGGGTCCGCTGCGGGCGGATGATGAGGAAATACATGACCACGAAGATCAGGAGGAAGGGCGCGATCGACAGCAGAATCTCGGCCGGGCCGCCACCTGCGGCAGGCGTGCCTGCGCTCTGGGCGAATGCTTCGGTGAAGAACATGAAAACTCCTTGCAATTCATGTGTGGAGCGCGATTGCCGCCCCTGGTCTCAAGCCGCCGGAATATAGTGTTCGCGGTCACGAATGCAACAAATAGCTACCTCTTGCGAACGTTTTCCGGACATATCGACCTTTCTGCCAGATTTGCCTCATGTTAGGCCCGGGAAAATCAAGAGAGACACCGGAGGAAACGGCATGTCGAATGATGCGACGCGCGAACTTCTCATCGAGATCAGGCAGCTGCGTGAGGCGCTGGAAAGAATCGCAGGACCGAAGCCAGCCGAAAACGACTGGTCCGCCGCCGACTGCTTCGTCTGGTCGCCCGCCCGCAGCTTCCTGCAGCCGGTCGCGCGCCCGAACCGGGTGAAGCTGGAGCTGATCCACGGCGTCGATCATGTCCGCGACATCCTGTTCGAGAACACCAAACGCTTTGCCGAAGGCTTCCCGGCCAACAACGTGCTGCTGTGGGGCGCGCGCGGTATGGGCAAGTCCTCGCTCGTCAAGGCGGTTCATGCACGGCTCTGCGAAGACCGGGCGCTTGCGCTGAAGCTCGTCGAAATCCACCGCGAGGACATCAACAGCCTCCCGTCGCTGATGGAAATCCTTCGGACAAGCCCGGTGCGGGTCATCCTCTATTGCGACGACCTCTCCTTCGACCATGACGACACCTCCTACAAGTCGCTCAAGGCAGCACTCGACGGCGGCATCGAAGGTCGCCCCGACAACGTCATCTTCTACGCGACATCGAACCGCCGGCATCTCCTGCCACGTAACATGATCGAAAACGAGCAGTCGACCGCGATCAATCCGTCTGAGGCTGTGGAAGAGAAGGTGTCGCTTTCCGACCGCTTCGGTCTGTGGCTCGGTTTCCACAAATGCAGCCAGGAAGACTATCTCGGCATGATCGACGGCTATGCCGCCCATTTCGGTCTGGAAGGGGGTCGCGAGGACCTGCATCACCGCGCGCTCGAATGGGCGACCACCCGCGGCGCCCGCTCCGGCCGCGTCGCCTGGCAATTCGTCCAGGACGAGGCGGGGCGTCAGGGCAAGGCGCTGGGTTGAGGGGAAAACGTCAGGGCAGGCTGCCGGTGACGGCGAGGATAGGTCCCAGCGGCTCACTCTCGTCACGCCGGCCCCAGGCGGGGACCATCATGCTGGAGATCGATCCGTCGAGAAACAGCGCATTCCTGCAGTTCAGGACGTCGCGAAAGAATACCGCGAAATCGTAGAAGCGTACGGGGTCTTTCGTGACGACGAAGACCACCCTGCCCTTGTCATCGACGCCGACGCCGTTGCGCAGTTTCAGGCTGTCGCTCTGTGGCAGGAAGGCCGGGTGGATCTGGCCATCAATGACCAGCATCGGGCCGGATTGCGTGGCAAGCCTCGGCTGGATGCCACTTGACGCATAGGCCTCGGTTTCCATGACACCGGCCTTGCCGTCGTTGCCGATAAAGAACACGCCGTTCGGCCGGAGGAAAAAATTGCCCCAGCCGCCGCCGCGCACCAGCGGATGCTTCTCCACGCCCTCTTCGACATAAAGACCGACCGGCTTGAGGCCGAAATCATACATGCCGGCATTCATGGCGAAGCGGATGACATGCTTTCCGGAGAACCAGATGTCGCGCCCGAGCGCACGGAACCCGCCATAGGGCTTGCCGGTGGCATCCGCATTATAAAGCCGGATATGGTCCTTGGCCGGGTCAAAACTGCAGACGGCATAATCATTGCCGAGATAACCGGTCCATTCGCACGGCGCGGTCGCATGTGCGGAAAGCGGCGCAGCGGCAAACAGCCCCGCCGCCAGCGCCAGAACCCGCCAGCGCGCCAAGATCGTCAGCCCTTGGCCACAGCGTCGAAGGCGAGCAGCTTCTCGAGAAGCCGCGGCATGTCTTTGATGTTCACCATGTTCGGCCCGTCTGACGGCGCATGGTCCGGATCCTCATGCGTCTCGATGAAGAGGCCCGCAACGCCCACGGCGACAGCCGCCCGCGCCAGCGTCTCGACAAACTCGCGCTGGCCACCCGTCGAACCGCCCTGCCCGCTCGGCTGCTGCACCGAATGCGTGGCATCGAAGATCACCGGCGCGCCCATCGCCGCCATGATCGGCAGCGAGCGCATGTCGGAAACCAGCGTGTTATAGCCGAAGGACGCGCCGCGCTCGCACAGCAGCACGTTCGGATTGCCGCTGGCGTTCAGCTTGTTGAGCACGTTCTTCATGTCCCAGGGGGCGAGGAACTGGCCCTTCTTCACATTGATAGCCTTGCCCGTCTTCGCGGCAGCGACCAGAAGATCCGTCTGGCGGCACAGGAAGGCCGGGATCTGCAGGACATCGACCGTCTCGGCGACGATCGCGCATTGCTCCTCGGTGTGAATGTCGGTGATGACCGGAAAACCGAATTCCGCCTTGAGATCCGCAAAGACCTGCATAGCCTTTTCCAGCCCGATGCCGCGCCCGGCCGAAAGCGACGTGCGGTTTGCCTTGTCGAAGGACGACTTGTAGACAAGACCGATCCCGAGCTTGGCGCAGATTTCGGAGAGCGCGCCGGCCATCTCGAAAGCATGGTCGCGGCTTTCCATCTGGCAGGGCCCGGCGATCAGCGAGAGCTTGCCGGTGTTGGAAAACGTCACAGCACTTGCGCCTGAGCCGATCGTCACGCTCGCATTGGTCTTCACGTCAGTCATGCTTTTTCCTCAAACGTATAAAGAACGCCCTGTCCGGGCGCCTCTGGAACGACAAGCCTTGCGCCGATCGTCTCGTGAACCACGCCATTGCGGCGCAAAAGTGTTGCCGTCACCTCAAGCGAGGCGACATAAAACGACACCGCCCGGCCTCTTAAGCCACGCGCATGACCGCAATATTTCTGTCCGAAACGGGCTTCGAATTCCGCATGCGTCACCACGCAGAGACCCGCATTGCCTGCGCGCATGTCAAGACCGCCGCTGATGCGCTCCGGAAGGCCACCACGCGAGGCAACGCCGAGGAAGTCGGCGTGATCCTGCGGATGCGGCTCGCACAGCGTGACCGCTGCAAGTCCGATCACGCCGTTCTCATGCGCCATCAGGGGCGCGCGATCCGCTGCCGGCGTGTTCATGCGCTGACACGTAAAGGCGTAAAAATCCGGCGACCGCAGATCGGCAGCGAAGGCAAGCCGGAACGAGGCCTCGCTTTCCGCCCCGTCCGGTGTCCGGAACGGCCGCGAGAATTCCAGCATTGCGCCACCGGAAAAGCCGGCAGAGACATAGTCCTCATGATCTGCCCGCGCATCGGCGGTCTGGAACACCACGGCCTCAAGCCCTTCGTCCGCGTGACGGAAACGGAAAGCGCGGTCGCGGGCGGTAAAGACATTGCCGGCGCGCGCCGTGTCGAGACTGTCCGCCTCGGCTCCGATCGCCAGCGGCTCGAGATAGGTCCCGTCCTTGAGAAAGACACAGGCGTTTTCGGTGCCGAAGGGATGGCGCGCATCCGGGGCAACCGTGAAGCCGAGCGAACCAAGACGCGCCCGCGCCGTTGCAAGGTCGCTCACCGCCAGAACAAGATGGTCTATCGCCCTTGAAACGGTCATGCCGCACCCCTTTTTTCGGATGCGCTCCATGTGCAACGTTCGCGCGCCGATTTCAAGTGCGGGCCACGATCGGCTCCTCGTCGCCACACTGGTAAACCCACACTGGTAAACAAGGCAGGCAAAATAGAATTAGACTTCCCTAAATATTTACCAAATTGTTTTACAGCATATAATAGAAGTTGCGATAATCTGTGCCTGTCTATGAAACAGAGGGTCCTCATGCTTTAGGACAGTCAACCATGGCACAGGTAATCACCGTGTCGCCTCCCACGGCTGCAGCTGTCAGTGACAGCTTCAAACAGACAACGATGCGGGCGGCGAATTTCAACCCGATGGCGGCAGCCATCGCGGACTGGCATGCCAAGGCTGTCGCCGATGGAGACATCGCCGACCGGCCGCTTCTGCAATTTGTGCATCCGCCGTCACTGGCGCTCACATTTCTGACTGCGACCCATCACAAGGTTCCGCAAACGACGCCTGAACAGGCGACGGCGGCCTATATGGACAACGGCGAAGGCAAGTAAAGCTTCCCGTTGAAGGGTGCTTATGATCGCGCGGCAGCAATGCCGCGCCCGAAATGTCGTGCGCCAATCACCGGCCACGCCGTCCCGTTGCGACATTTTTTTATGTCATAACGTCATTTCCCTCTTGTCAAACGACATGCTGTCAAAATAATTGAGACAACCCGTTGGGAGAATCCAGTCGTGAACGCGACTGGTGCCGAAGGAGCAACCGCCCCGGAAACTCTCAGGCCAAAGGACCAACGGATCGGAACTGCACTCTGGAGAATGGCGGGAAACCGCATGCCGAAGGGATAACAATCTCAGGCAAAGGGACAGAGGGGGCTCAAGGAGAAACCGGCGCGAAAGCGCCCGATCGAATGAGCCGGCGTAATCACGCCCTTGCCCGGAGACCCGCTCTTGAGCGCCGAGACAGATCTGAAAAAGACCCCGCTTCATGCGCTCCATCTGGAGCTCGGCGCCCGCATGGTGCCGTTTGCCGGCCATGACATGCCGGTGCAATATCCCGCCGGCGTACTCAAGGAGCACATCCACACCCGCACCGCCGCCGGTCTCTTCGACGTGTCGCACATGGGCCAGGTTATCGTGAAGGCAAAGTCCGGCGACAATGCCGATGCCGCCAGGGCTCTCGAAACGCTCGTCCCCGTCGATGTCCTCGGCCTCGCACCCGGCCGCCAGCGCTATGCGCTTTTCACCAACGAGACCGGCGGCATTCTCGACGACCTCATGATCGTCAATCGCGGCGACCATTTCTTCGTCGTGGTCAACGCCGCCTGCAAGGACGCCGATTTTGCTCATCTGGAAAAGCATATCGGCGACACCTGCACCGTGACGCCGCTGCCCGAACGCGCGCTGGTCGCGCTGCAGGGCCCGAAGGCGGAAGCCGCGCTTGCCAGCCTCGCGCCCGAAACCGCCGCCATGAAATTCATGGATGTCGCAACCGTCAGCCTCGTCGGCACCGACTGCATCGTCTCCCGCTCGGGCTATTCCGGCGAGGACGGCTACGAAATCTCCGTGCCGAACGACAAAGCGGAAGCGCTCGCCCGTGCGCTCCTCGCCATCGACGGCGTCATGCCGATTGGGCTCGGCGCACGCGACTCGCTCCGCCTCGAAGCCGGTCTTTGCCTCTACGGCAACGATATCGACACGACGACAACGCCGGCGGAAGCCGCGCTGAACTGGGCAATCCAGAAGGTCCGCCGCACCGGTGGCGCGCGCGCCGGCGGCTTTCCCGGCGCGGATGTCGTGCTCAAGGGGCTGGACGAAGGCGTTTCGCGCCTCCGCGTCGGCCTGAAGCCCGAAGGCAAGGCCCCGGTTCGCGGCCATACCGCACTCTTTGCCGATGACGCCGGAACGCAAAAGGTCGGCGAAGTCACCTCCGGCGGTTTCGGCCCGACGGTCGAAGGCCCGGTCGCCATGGGCTATGTCGCCTCCGAATTCGCCGCCACCGGCACAACCATCTACGCGGAAGTGCGCGGCAAATACCTGCCCGTCACGATCTCCGCCCTTCCTTTCATCACACCCGGCTACAAGCGCTGATTTCAGACTCCCAACACTGAGACATAAGGGGAAATCCATGCTCAAATTCACCGAAGAACACGAATGGCTGCTCGTCGAAGGCGATGTTGCCACCGTCGGCATCACTGCCCATGCCTCCGAACAGCTCGGCGATCTCGTGTTCGTCGAACTGCCGGAAGAAGGCGCAACGTTCGCGAAGGGCGCAGCTGCCGCAACGGTCGAGTCCGTCAAGGCCGCATCGGAAGTCTACTGCCCGCTCGACGGCGAGATTGTCGAAGTCAATCAGGCCATCGTCGACGACCCGTCACTCGTCGGCTCGGACCCGGAAGGCGCCGCCTGGTTCTTCAAGCTGAAGCTCGCCAACCCGGCCGATGCGGCCGCGCTGCTGGATAAGGCAGCGTATGAGGCGCTGATCGCTTAAGGCGCTCAAGGGCGCGCTGAGCCAGACCGTCCCCCTCACCCCGCCTCCGCTTCGCTCGGCGGACCTCTCCCCGAAGGGGCGAGGAGAACCGAGAGGCTGCGGCAAACTCCCGCTTCTCCTCATCGGGGAGAAGATGTCCGAAGGACAGATGAGGGGGCGGCCCGCAAGGGCCGAGCAAGCGACAGTCCAAGATGCGAAGACGAGGGACCAGAAAGGCCCCTCAGTACGACACCACTCCCATAAACCGGAACCCACACCGATGACCCGTTACGCCGATTTCACCTTCACGGACTACCAGCCCTATGACTTCGCCAACCGGCGTCATATCGGCCCCTCGCCGGACGAAATGGCCGAGATGCTCAAGGTCATCGGCTATCCGTCGCTCGACGCGCTGATCGACGACACGGTTCCGGCCTCCATCCGCGTCAAGGCGCCGCTCGCCTGGGGTCCGGCACTGACCGAGCGTGAAGCGCTCGACCTGATGCGCGAGACGGCCAACCGAAACCAGCGGCTCACGTCGCTGATCGGCCAGGGCTATCACGGCACGATCACCCCGCCGGTGGTCCAGCGCAACATTCTGGAAAACCCCGCCTGGTACACGGCCTACACCCCCTACCAGCCGGAAATCAGCCAGGGCCGCCTCGAAGCGCTGCTCAACTACCAGACCATGGTCTGCGACCTGACCGGCCTCGACATCTCCAACGCCTCGCTGCTCGATGAGGCCACCGCCGCCGCCGAAGCCATGGCCATGGCGCAGCGCTCGGCCAAGTCCAAGGCCCTGACCTTCTTCGTCGACCAGAACTGCCACCCGCAGACGATTGCGCTCCTGAAAACCCGCGCCGAGCCCTTCGGCTGGTCGATCAAGGTCGGCGATCCGCTCAAGGATCTGATGCCCGGAGTGGTCTTTGGCGCGATCTTCCAGTATCCCGGCACCTACGGCCATGTGCATGACTTCACGCCGCAGATTGAGGCGCTGCATCAGGCGCAGGCGCTCGCCGTCGTCGCAGCCGATCCGCTGGCGCTGGCGCTGCTCAAGTCACCCGGCGAAATGGGTGCGGACATTGCCATCGGCTCGACCCAGCGCTTCGGCGTGCCGATGGGCTTCGGCGGCCCGCATGCGGCTTACATGGCGGCGAAGGATGCGCTGAAGCGCTCCATGCCCGGCCGCATCGTCGGCGTCTCGGTCGATGCGCGCGGCAATCGCGCCTATCGTCTGTCGCTCCAGACCCGCGAACAGCATATCCGCCGCGAAAAGGCGACGTCGAACATCTGCACCGCGCAGGTCCTGCTCGCGGTCATGGCCTCCATGTATGCCGTCTTCCATGGGCCCAAGGGCCTCAAGGCGATTGCGCAGTCGGTGCACCAGAAAACCGTGCGTCTGGCCGAAGGTCTCGAAAAGCTCGGCCTCAAGGTCGAACCGGAAACCTTCTTCGACACGATCACCGTCGATGTCGGCGGTCTGCAGAAGGTCATCCTCAAGGCGGCTGTGGCAGAGGGCGTTAACCTGCGCGCCATCGGCGATACGAAGATCGGCATCACGCTGGATGAGCGCACCCGCCCCTGGGCGCTGGAAGCCGTCTGGCGCGCCTTTGGCGGCGACATGACCGTGGACGAGGCCAAGACGCCGGAATGGCGCCTGCCGGAGAAGAACATGCGCAAGACCGAGTATCTGACGCATCCGATCTTCCACATGAACCGCGCCGAAAGCGAGATGACGCGCTATATCCGCCGCCTCGCCGACCGCGACCTCGCGCTCGACCGTGCCATGATCCCGCTCGGCTCCTGCACGATGAAATTGAATGCGACAGCCGAAATGCTGCCGATCACCTGGCCGGAATTCGCTGAAATCCACCCCTTCGCGCCGGATGACCAGACGGAAGGCTATCGTGCCCTGATCGCCGATCTGGAAGCCAAGCTCTGCCAGATCACCGGCTACGACGCCTTCTCCATGCAGCCGAATTCCGGCGCGCAAGGCGAATATGCGGGCCTCCTGACCATCCGCGCCTATCACAAGGCCTCCGGCGGTGCGCATCGCCACATCTGCCTCATCCCGACCTCGGCGCATGGCACCAACCCCGCCTCGGCCCAGATGGCCGGCATGACGGTCGTTCCGGTCGCGGTTCTGGAGAATGGCGATATCGATATCGCCGACTTCCGCGCCAAGGCCGAAGAGCATTCGGAAAACCTCTCCTGCACCATGATCACCTATCCGTCCACGCATGGCGTGTTCGAGGAGACGGTGCGCGAGATCTGCGAGATCACCCACCAGCACGGCGGTCAGGTCTATCTTGACGGCGCCAACATGAATGCCATGGTCGGCCTCGCCCGCCCCGGCGACATCGGCTCCGACGTCAGCCACCTGAACCTCCACAAGACCTTCGCCATCCCGCATGGCGGCGGCGGTCCCGGCATGGGCCCGATCGGCGTGAAGAGCCACCTGATCCCGTTCCTGCCGACCGACCCACGCTCGGGCGAAGCCGGCGCCGTCTCGGCCGCCCCTTACGCGTCGGGCTCGATCCTGCCGATCTCCTGGAGCTACTGCCTGATGATGGGCGGCGAAGGGCTGACGCAGGCGACGAAGGTCGCGATCCTGAATGCCAACTACATTGCCGCCCGCCTCAAGGGTGCCTATGACGTGCTCTACAAGTCAGCCAAGGGCCGCGTGGCGCATGAATGCATCCTCGACACCCGCCCGCTTGCCGCCAGCGCAGGTGTCACGGTGGACGATGTCGCCAAGCGCCTGATCGACTGCGGCTTCCATGCCCCGACGATGAGCTGGCCGGTTGCCGGGACACTGATGGTCGAGCCGACGGAATCCGAAACCAAGGCCGAGATAGACCGCTTCTGCGATGCCATGCTGTCGATCCGTGCCGAGGCGCAGGCCATCGAAGACGGCACGATGGACAAGCTCAACAACCCGCTGAAGAACGCCCCGCACACGGTCGAAGACCTCGTCGGCGAATGGGACCGGCCCTACAGCCGCGAACAGGGTTGCTTCCCACCCGGCGCCTTCCGTGTCGACAAGTACTGGCCGCCCGTCAACCGTATCGACAATGTCTATGGCGACCGCAACCTCTTCTGCATCTGCCCGCCTGTGGAAGACTACAAGGAAGCGGCCGAGTAAACCGCGCCCGCCAGAACAGGTATCGTCAAATCAAGCCGCCGCGCCGCCGACCCCGCAGCGCGGCGGCTCTCTTTTGTGACAGCCTCATGCACAAATCGGATGCACTCGCGGAAGTCGATTTAGAAAGACTAAAATCTTAACAATGCTTCATGACCCGATTGTAATGCAAATAATCGGACCTCCGGCGTTATTCTGTCCTCGACATCAAGGATAAACCTCGGTGCCGCAGCAGAACAAACAAGACGGAGAAGTATGATGACCATTCACAAAAGTTTGGCAGCGATCCTGATCGCAAGCACTGTTATGAGTGGTGTCGCTTATGCAGCGGATTCGGCAGCCAATACTCAAGCACCTGCAGCTGCAAAGCAGGACACGAAACTCAACAAGGCGATCGACAAGGATGTCGGCAAGCTTTCCAAGGACGGCGCACAGGCGCTGCAGGACATCCAGGCAACGCGCATCGCCATCTTCAACGCTGAGCCGGACCAGGCAAAATCGCTGATCCAGAAGGCCCGGGATGAAATGCAGAAGGCCGCCAAAGACGACAGCGTCTTCATGAAGGCGGTTTCGGAACTGACGCCGGCGAAGAAGGCCGAGCCGGGTGACAAGGCAGAAGCGAACAAGGCAGACGCGACCAAGCCCATAGCCTGGCTGCCGGTCGACTCCCAGATTTCGCTCGGCGAGGATTTCCAGGCCACGCCCGAGAAGATGGCGGCCGTCGCTGACGCCAATCAGAGCCTGAAGAATGCGGATCGCAAGGGAGCCCTCGAAAAGCTCGCCCTCGCCGATGTCGACGTCAAGTTCACCACCGCGGTTCTGCCGCTCGAACAGACGACGAATGACGTGAACAAGGCGGCAGACCTGATCGACCAGGGCAAGTTCTACGAAGCCAACGCGCTGCTGAAGGGGGCGACCGACCACGCCATGCTCAACATCGTCGACATCTACGGCCAGCCCTACAAGGCCAAGGAAACGAAGGCGGCCGACACGAAGACGCCCGACAAGACACACGACAAGGCCGCTGCCAAGGACGAAGCCAAACCCGCAACTTCGACGACCAAGTGACGCCTTTCGGGTAGCCAAAGCAATCAGGCAATATAACGGGCTTGCTGCGGCAGGCTGCGAACGGGGGGCGCTTCAACGCCCCCTTCAACTGGGCATTTCGGAGAAAACGCTTCTCTGAAGTGCCCCTTTTCGCTACGAGACGATCAAACCTCGCCAATCAACCGATCGCAGCGACATCCACCCAGAAGGCGGCGAAGGCGCGGGCGAAACGTCGGTAGAGCTCCATGGTCAGCGGCTTCTCGACATAGGCATTCGCGCCAGCGGCGTAACCATCGGCTATATCGCGGTGGCTGGCCGAGGAAGAGAGCACGATCACCGGCAGGGTCGAAAAACGTTTGTCGGCCCGGATCGCCTTCAGAACATCCATCCCCGCGTCACCGCCGAGGCTGAGGTCCAGCAAGGCGATTTTGCAGGCCCGGCTTTCGAGAAGCTCGACCACCCGGTCTGCGGAGGGACAGTGAAACAGTTCCACCGGTGCATCCACCCCCTCGAACCCCTTCTTCACCAGAGAGAAGTCGATCGGATCGTCCTCGATCACCAGAATGCGCATCGGTTCCACGCTCACGAGGACTGCTCCTTCAGGTTCACATTCTGCGGCAGGCGAACCACGAATCGCGCACCACCGCGATAGGTGGCATCGAGTTCAATAACGCCGCGATGGCTCTCGGCGATCTGCTTGCAGAGCGCCAGCCCGATGCCAAAACCCTCATAAATCTTGTCGTCGCTGTGAAGCCTCTGAAAAGCTGTAAAAATCCGGTCGGCAAATTTCGGGTCGATCCCGATGCCGTTGTCCTCCACCACAAGATTCACCATCGCCCCCTTGTCCGTCGCATAAATCCGTATCCGCGGCGCAACACCCTTGCGCCGATATTTGACCGCGTTGGCGATCAGATTTTGCAACAGATGACGCATCAAATCGGGATCGCCATTGATCGACGGCAATTTTGACAGCAAAAGTTCGGCTTTGGCCTCCTCGATCTGACTTTCCAGATTCTGGATCGCCTGAATGGCGATATCCGCCAGGTTGACACGGCTGAAGGCCGCAATCTTGTAGGCGATCTGCGAATATTCAAGCAGCCGCCTGATCACCCGGTCCATGCGCTGGGCCGAGCTGCGCACCTGTTGCGCATAGACGGTGACATCGGCAAGATTTCCGTTCGCCGCCTCTTCAACGATCATGTCGGCGAACACCGAGATATGACGGAGCGGCGCTTTCAGGTCGTGGGAAACAACGGCCGCGAACTGTTCGAGCGACCTGTTCTTCTTCGCCAGCTCCTCGCTCTGGTGTTTGAGCTCCTGCTGTTGCGAATATTCCAGCGTGATATTGCGCCCGGTTGCGACGATGCCAACGGGCTTGTCGCCATGAAACAGTCCGTGTGCGCTCCAGCGCAACCAGACAAACGAGTTATCGGCCTTGCGCAGACGCTGGTCGAAGGAGACAGGGGGAGCGCCCACCGACAGCTTTTTCAACATGTCCTGCAACGACGTCCCGAACGTATCGGCAAAAAACTCCGGCGAAAGCGCCTGTCCCGTCTCCCAGCCATCCAGACCCAGCGCCTCGGCAAAGGGCGCGTTGATGAATTCCGGCTTGCCGTCGAGACCGATATGAACCACGAAATCCGGCAGGTAGCGCAGGAGCGAGAGGAAATACTCCGCCGTCGCCGCCGGCTTGATCTCGTTGCCGGTCGGCTCGTCGATCCTCTCGTAATAGGTCACGATGAAGTCATTTTCGCAGACATGGGATGTGATCTTCACCCAAAGCCCGTTTGCCAGGCGTTCGATGGTGGCTGCACCGGAAATAAAAGGCCGGCTGAGCCAGCGTTTGGACGCGAAATCCTCCAATGAAATCGCCATCCCGGTAAACTTGGCGCCAAACAGTCCGGCTTTCAGCCCCGCATACACCGTTTCGATCCGGTTCACGCCCGGCACCATCGTAACTCCATGCGAATGATAGAGATCGGCGATGGATTTGTTGGCGACAAGCAGTCTATCCCCAGCATCCCAGACCGTCAGCCCGAAGGGCAGGCTGTCGAGCGCCCGCTGTATATATGAAGGCGCCTCCTCCAGCGCGGCTTCGCGCAGCGGCCAGGCTTCAAGACGCGCGCAATAGCCGATGACGAGATTGCGGGCGAGAAGCGGCTGCACCACCACATTCAACGGATTGGCAATACCGGCGAGCGAAACCGTAAGCCGCGCACAGGCGAGGCTGCAGAGTGCGTGCGACGATATTCCGGGAACCTCAGAGCCGTGCAACTGGTCTTCGCAGAGGCCGAAGCGCGACCTGAATGCCGCGTTGTCGCAGGCATAGCGCCCGTCCAATGTCACGACAAAGGCAGGTTCCGCGATAACCGCAGCGAGGGCATGCCGAATGGCAGAATGGGATAACACGCGTTCAGGGCCTCACCATGCCGGAAGCATCGCGATCTTTCCGTGCCGACAAACCGGCACGACCGACGCGGCAACCGACTCTTACCCCGCTTTGCAGACTTCGGGTAGCGCAAGAAACGTCCAACCCTGAAGATTGTCAATGGAGCGCTTCAATAAGCTGAAACAAATGAAACGCCGGATGGCGGCTCAGGCGCGCGCTTCGAGACCGGCAAGCTTGGCAAGGTCCGCCGGCTTCAACTCGACCGATTCGCCGCAGCCGCAGGCCGACGTCTGATTGGGGTTATTGAAGACGAAGCCTGAGCGCAGCTTGGTGGTCTCAAAATCCATCTGTGTGCCGAGGAGATAGAGCACGGCGGCCGGATCGATCCAGACCTTCGCGCCATCGCGCTCGATGAAATCGTCCTTCGCATTCGGCTCGGAGACGAGGTCAACGGCATATTCCATGCCGGCGCAGCCGCCCTTGCGGATCGACACGCGAAGGCCCTGCGCTTCGGCACCACTGTTTTCGACGATTTCCCTGACCCTACCGGCCGCAGCCTCAGTCAGCGTCATGACCTGAAAAGCCATCTGTCTCTCCTTCCGCAACGGGTTCAAGGCCCGCGCTTCGTGAATCAAAATGTAATCCCGCGCGGTTAAGCCTTCAAGTTGGGCCGCGAAAGATAAAACTCAGTACCAGCCGAGCGCGACCTGCGCCTCTTCCGACATGCGGGCCGGCGACCACGGCGGCTCGAACACCATCTTGACCTCGACGCCGGATACGCCCTCGACCGCACCCACGGCATTCTCGACCCAGCCCGGCATCTCGCCAGCCACGGGGCAGCCGGGCGCCGTCAGCGTCATGTCGATCTTGACCATGCGGTCATCCTCGACATCGATCTTGTAGATCAGCCCGAGCTCGAAAATGTCCGCCGGAATTTCCGGATCATAGACCGTCTTCAGCGCGGAGATGATATCGTCCGACAGACGCGCCAGCTCATCGGCCGGAATGGACGATTGCACAATGCCCTCGCGGACACCGGCCTGGGCCTCGTCCTGAACGGCTTCGCTTGCGCTCTCTGCTTCGTTTACACTCATGGCCATCTCACTTTCAGGCAAAGAACTTGCGCGCCTGTTCCAGCGCCTCGGCCAGTTTGTCGACCTCGGCGCGCGTATTGTACATGGCGAAAGACGCCCTGCATGTGGACGTCACGCCGAAGCGTTTCAAGAGCGGCTGGGCGCAATGCGTGCCCGCCCGAACCGCGACGCCCTGCCGATCGATCACCATCGATACGTCATGGGCATGAATGCCTTCAAGTTCGAAGGAAAAAATGCCGCCCTTGCCCGGCGCATTGCCGAACACTTTGAGCGAATTCACCGCCCGGAGACGTTCCGTCGCATAGGCCGTCAGATCCGCCTCATGCGCCGCAATCGCCGCACGGCCGACCTTTTCCATATAGTCGAGCGCATAGCCGAGCCCGATCGCCTGAACGATCGGCGGTGTGCCGGCCTCGAAGCGATGCGGCGGATCGTTATATGTCACAGCCTCTTCGCTGACGTCGACGATCATCTCGCCGCCACCCATGAAGGGCCGCATCTCTCTCATCCGATCCATCTTGCCGTAAAGCACGCCGATGCCCGACGGACCATAGAGCTTATGGCCGGTCATGACATACCAGTCGCAATCGATGTCGCGGACATCGACGGGCATGTGCACGGCGCCCTGCGATCCGTCGACAAGAACCGGAATGCCCCGTTCATGCGCAATGCGGCAGACTTCCTTGACCGGAACGATCGTGCCGAGCGCATTCGACATATGCGTGATGGCAACGAGCTTCGTCTTTTCCGTCAGCGACTTCTCGAACGCCTCGATATGAAACGCGCCGTCATCATCGACCGGAACCCAGACCAGCTTCGCGCCCTGCCGCTCGCGGATGAAATGCCACGGGACGATGTTGGAGTGATGCTCCATGATCGTCACGACGATCTCGTCGCCCTCGCCGATATGCGGCATGCCCCAGCCATAGGCGACCGTGTTGATCGCCTCCGTCGAGGACTTGGTGAAGACGATTTCGTCCACCGAGCCTGCATTCAGGAAACGACGCACCTTCTCGCGCGACGCTTCGTAGGCTTCCGTCGCGGCATTGGACAGGAAATGCAGGCCGCGATGCACGTTGGCGTACTCGTTGGAATAGGCATGCGAGACCGCATCGATGACGGCCTGCGGCTTCTGGGCCGAAGCGCCGTTGTCGAGATAGACGAGCGGCTTGCCGTAGACTTCACGCGACAGGATCGGGAAGTCCCGGCGAATAGCCTCGACGTCGTATGCGGTCGCGGATGCGTCCATGTCAGTTACCATGCCTTTCGAGCCAGCCTTCGATGACATCTTCCAGCGCTTCGACCAGCGGTTCGTCATCGAGTTCCTCGACCACTTCCGCAACGAAAGCCTGCACCAGAAGCGCCCGCGCCTTCTTTTCCGGAATGCCGCGCGCCATCAGATAGTAAAGATGGTTGCGGTCGATATCGGCGACCGTCGCGCCATGGGCGCACTGCACGTCGTCGGCAAAGATTTCCAGCTCCGGCTTGGTCGAAAAATCGGCCTCTTCGGAGAGGAGCAGCGTGTTGCAGGCCATGCGCGCATCTGTCTTCTGCGCGTCGGGTGCCACCCGGATCTGGCCCTGGAAGACACCGCTTGCCTTGTCGAACACGACATTGCGCACGATTTCGGTCGAGGTCGTGTCCGGCACATCATGACCGAGCGTCATGGTCACATCGGTATGGCTTTCACCGCCGAGCAGGTTGACGACCCGGAAGGTGAAGTCCGAGCCCTCGCCCACCGTCACGCCATGCACTTCCTGGCGGACCAGCTTGCCACCGGCATTGACGATGAAGAGGCGGAGCTTGGCATCCTTTTCGAGCCGGAAATTCATCTGGCCGAGATGGGTATCCGAAACGCCCTGCTCCTGCACGATGACCCAGGTGACATCCGCGCCGGCCTTCAGCGTCAGGTCGGACACGCTGGACACGAGTGCCTGTGCCGCGCCATTGCCCTGCTGACGCTCGACGATGCGGGCGGAGGCCCCGGCGCCAACCGACACGACGAAGCGCCCATGCGACTGCCCGCCCGAATGCAGAACCTGCAATTCGATCGGCTCGGCCAGCGCCGCACCATCGGCCACCGCAATTTCGAGCCCGTCGCGCAGAAAGCCGCCATTGATACGGCCGACCGCATCATCGTCACCGCGTGGCGACATCAGGAATGCGCCCGTACCGTCTTCCAGCATGGCCGCAATACCACGAACGGAAACACCCTCGGCCTTGGCCTTGCGCACGACCTTGCCGTTCTCCAGCGCCAAAACCGCGCTGCCGGCAATCAAGGGCTCAAGGGCTTTCACATCACCATTGGCATGATCCGGCACCTGACGCAGCAGATTGCGCAGGTCCGTATAATGCCAGGCCTCGACGCGGCGCGTCGGCAGGCCACGGGTCTTGATGTCGGTTATCAGGCGGTCGCGGGCCACCAGCACATCGCCATTGCCCGGCAGGTCGCCGACCTGTTCGGTGTAAGCTATGAGAAGCGCATTTTCCGCTTCCGTCAGCTTGATCTGGGGTTGAGCACTCATCGCTTCGTCCTCAAGCCGCCGCTTCGATCACGTCGGCATAGCCGTTGGCTTCGAGTTCGAGCGCCAGAGACTTGTCGCCCGACTTGATGATCTGCCCCTTGTAGAGAACGTGAACCGTATCCGGCACGATGTGTTCCAGCAGACGCTGGTAGTGCGTAATGACGATGACGGCGCGATCCGGCGACCGCAGAGCATTGACGCCATCGGACACGATCTTCAGCGCGTCGATGTCGAGGCCGGAGTCCGTTTCATCGAGCACGCAAAGCTTCGGCTCCAGGAGAGCCATCTGCAGGATTTCGGCGCGCTTCTTCTCGCCACCGGAGAAGCCGACATTGAGCGGCCGGCGCAGCATTTCCGGCGCGATCTTGAGATGCGCGGCCGCATCCTTGACGCGCTTCATGAAGTCCGGCGTCGTCAGTTCGGCTTCGCCGCGCTGCTTGCGCTGCTCATTCAGTGCCACCTTGAGGAACTGCATCGTGGCAACGCCCGGAATTTCGACCGGATACTGGAAGGCCAGGAAAATGCCCTTCGCGGCACGCTCTGCCGGATCAAGCTCCAGAATGCTCTCGCCATTATAGAGAATGTCGCCCTCGGTGACTTCATAGTCCTCGCGGCCCGACAAGATGTAGGACAGCGTCGACTTGCCCGACCCGTTCGGCCCCATGATGGCCGCCACTTCACCGGCCTTCACCGTGAGGTTCAAACCACGAATGATCTCGGTGCCATCCTCGGCGATCCGCGCATGAAGGTTTCTGATCTCAAGCATCGTTTTCTTCCTGTTCATCGGGCGGATCAAAAGCCGCCTGTTTGATATTCCTGTCGCCGGACTAGGTCTGGCATGTTCTTCTTTTGGCGAGGGCGCAACCTCGACCTCCGTCATCCTCGGGCCTCAACGTCGTTATCCTCGGGCCTGTCCCGAGGATCTGCTACGCTCGCCAAAGCAGCTCCGTAAACGGACCCTGCCGCGCCGCCCGCTTCACCCGCAGCTCGCTCGCTGCACCGTCTCATTCTCGTCTTCGTCAGTAGATCCTCGTGACAAGCCCGAGGATGACGTTGAGGGTTTGAATGCCGCTCCAGGTGATCCAACCTTAGTTATAATCATCCCACATCCGCGTATTCGGATGCGGCCTATAGACATTCTCAATCTCGTCAATCCTCTCGAAAAGGTCCAACCAAGTTGGATTGAAATCTTCGATCAGCTTTATCTTCCACTCCCGCACATACCGTTTCAGCGCCTTCTCCCGCCGGATCGCCAAAACGATATTCGGATGGCTTTCGAACCAGACCAGATATTTGGCCTGATACTTCGCCGTAAAACCCTTATTCACTCCATTCCGGTGTTCCCAACTGCGCCCATGAAGGTCGCTAGTAACACCGGTGTAGATCACACCCCGCGGCTTGTCCGACATCATGTAGACGAAGCCGGTCATGCGATGCGCTGCTCCCTCTCCGTCATCCTCGGGCCTGTCCCGAGGATCTGCTACGCCCGCCAAGCCCGCTCGGTGAATGGACCACGCGAGGGAGTCGCTTCACCTGCAGCATTCCATCTGTACCGTCTCAATCTCGTTTTCATCAGTAGGTCCTCGGGACAAGCCCGAGGATGACGACGTTCTTGCCTCACATCCGAACCAACATTCCACATACCCTCTTCAACCCGGTCGCTTCTCGTCCAATTTCCCCTTCTCTTCTGACGTCTTCGCACTCTTGAGAGAGCCGAAAGGCCAAAAGGCAGTCACCTCTCCAAAAGGCGAGAAAATCAACAACAGAAACGCGCCAACGGGCAGAAGAACCAACTTACCGCCAATGTCGCGAAGCGACTCCTCGCCAGAAAGACTACCGACCAAAGCCAAAGCCAGCCCAACGACAAAACTCAACCCGAGTAACACTCCAACAGCAGCGAGACAAAACCTGAAACACTGCCTGATAAACTTCATCGTGCGTTACCCGTGACCAACCCAGCCCAAGCCAATCACCCCACGCTACCCTCAAGCGAAATCCCGATCAGCTTCTGCGCTTCAACCGCAAATTCCATCGGCAGTTCCTGGATCACGTCCTTCACGAAGCCGTTGACGATCAGCGCGATGGCTGCCTCTTCCGGGATGCCGCGTGCGAGGCAATAAAAGAGCTGGTCTTCAGAGATCTTAGAGGTGGTCGCCTCGTGCTCCAGCTTGGCCGTCGCGTTCTTCGCCTCGATGTAAGGGACGGTATGCGCGCCGCACTTGTCGCCGATGAGGAGCGAGTCGCACTGGGTGAAGTTGCGGGCGTTTTCGGCGCGGCGGTTGATTGCCACCTGGCCGCGATAGGTGTTCTGCGAGAAGCCGGCCGAGATACCCTTGGAGATGATGCGGCTCGACGTGTTCTTGCCGAGATGAATCATCTTGGTGCCTGAATCGACCTGCTGATGGCCGTTCGACACGGCAATCGAATAGAACTCGCCGCGCGAACCGTCGCCGCGCAGAATGCAGGACGGGTATTTCCAGGTGATCGCCGAACCGGTCTCGACCTGGGTCCAGGAGATCTTGGAATTCTTGCCCCGGCAATCGCCGCGCTTGGTGACGAAATTGTAGATGCCACCCTTGCCGTCCTTGTCGCCCGGATACCAGTTCTGGACGGTGGAATACTTGATCTCGGCATCGTCCAGCGCGACCAGCTCGACAACAGCCGCATGCAGCTGGTTCTCGTCGCGCTGCGGCGCGGTGCAGCCTTCGAGATAGGAGACGTAAGCGCCTTCTTCGGCGATGATCAGCGTGCGCTCGAACTGGCCCGTATTCTTCTCGTTGATACGGAAATAGGTCGACAGTTCCATCGGGCAACGCACGCCCTTCGGGACATAGACGAAGGAACCGTCCGTGAAGACGGCGCAATTCAGCGTCGCATAGTAGTTATCCGTGACCGGCACGACGGAAGCCAGATATTTCTTCACCAGCTCCGGATGTTCGCGGATCGCTTCCGAGATCGACATGAAGATGACGCCGGCCTTGGCCAGCTCTTCCTTGAAGGTCGTCACGACGGAGACCGAGTCAAAAACGGCATCGACGGCGATCTTCGACGGCTTCACGCCGGCCAGGATTTCCTGTTCTTTCAGCGGAATGCCGAGCTTTTCATAGGTCTTGAGCAGTTCCGGATCGACCTCGTCCAGCGACTTCGGGCCGGACGCCGACTTTGGCGCGGAATAGTAATAGATGTCGTTGAAGTCGATCTTCGGATAGTTGACGCGCGCCCAGGTCGGCTCTTCCATCGTCAGCCAGCGGCGATAGGCGTCGAGACGCCATTCCAGCATCCATTCCGGCTCCTGCTTCTTGGCAGAGATGAAACGGACGATATCTTCCGAAAGACCTTTCGGGGCCTTGTCGGATTCGATCATCGTCTCGAAGCCGTATTTATATTGATCAACGTCGATCTTGCGAACCTGATCAATGGTTTCCTGAACGGCGACCATGGTGTGCTCCAATCTTGCCGGCTCAAGAACCGGCAGCTTGTCATCTTCATCTGTTGGCCGGAGCTTTTGCAGCGATTGCAGCGGCTCCGCAAGGAAAATTGCTTTTCCTCAAGTCTTATCTTGTCACGTATTCAAGCGGCAGCGCCCTGCCGATTGAGCCGCGCCAGAAGCCGTTCAAAGGCGGCAATGGCGTGGTCGATATCGTCTTCCGTGGTTTCCGGCCCAATCGAGGCGCGCAGTGCGCCAAGCTTCGGGTCGAAGCCCATCGCGGCCAGCACATGGCTTTCGCCCACCTTGCCGGACGAACAGGCGGAGCCTGCAGAGAGTGCAACCCCTTCAAGATCAAACGCAATCTGCCCCGTCTCGGATTTCAGCCCTGGCACGGAAAAGAACGATGTATTGGGTATCCTCAGGCTATCCGCGCCATGGATGATGATCTCCGGGCAGACGCGGCGCATCGCGCTTTCCAGCCGGTCCCTCTTAAGCTGGAGGCTCTCAGCCCGTGCTTCAAGGTTTTGGCGTTGATATTCCGCCGCCGCGCCAAAGCCGGCAATCGCAGCGATATTCTCCGTCCCTGCCCGATGCCCCTTCTCATGGCCGCCGCCACGCAAAAGAGGTGCCGGCATCATGGCTTCACCACGCGAAACCAGCGCGCCTGCTCCCTTCGGCCCGCCGATCTTGTGGGCCGAGAGGATCAGGAAATCCGCACCGATGGCATCGATGGAAACCGGCACGCGACCCGCAGCCTGCACGGCGTCGCAAACAAAAATGCCACCGGCCTTGCGCACCAGCGCCGCAACCTCTGCAACGGGCTGAACAATGCCCGTCTCGTTATTCGCCAGCATAACGGCCACCAGCGGCAACCCTGCCGCCATGTCGTGCCCCGAAAGCAGAGTATCCACAGCCTCGAGATCGATGACACCTGCAGCCGTCACCGGTATTTCAACGGCATATTCTTTCGCAAACCGCCCACCCTCGCGAAGCGCAGGATGTTCGATAGACGAAACATACGATTTTGAAACCTTAAGGCGTGAGCGCCCCATACGGAAATCCGGCGTCAGCACCAGATTGGCAGCTTCCGTCGCGCCCGAGGTGAAGACGACATTCGCCGGCTTTGCGCCAACCAGCGCCGCCACCTTGTCGCGCGCCCGGTCGATCACGGCCCGAGCAGCCCGGCCCTCGACATGAACGGACGAGGCGTTACCCGGCAGCGCCAGCGCGGACAGCATCGCGTCACGCGCTTCATCAAGAAGCGGCGCAGTCGCGTTCCAGTCCAGATATGTTCGCTTTCCAGCCATGACTTGCCGTCTATTTCGCCAGCCTTTTGGGATGACGCATTTTTCTTGAAATTTCAGCATTGCATGCCGTAAGAGACATGCCCATCAGGAAAGCGGGCCTAAGTCCGACTTTTTCGAATGGTTCTAAACTAGGTTTAGAAAAGCTGACTTGTTTCGTCAAGTACTAACACGTCCTTTTCGCGGTTAGAACCGGCAACAGACCGGAGAAATTATGCCCGAAATCATTTTCAATGGCCCGGCCGGCCGTCTTGAGGGTCGCTACCAGCCGTCCAAGGAAAAGAACGCCCCGATCGCCATCATCCTGCATCCGCATCCGCAGTTCGGCGGCACGATGAACAACCAGATCGTCTACCAGCTCTTCTACATGTTCCAGAAGCGCGGTTTCACGACGCTCCGCTTCAACTTCCGCGGCATCGGGCGCAGCCAGGGCGAATTCGACCATGGCGCGGGCGAACTGTCCGACGCAGCCTCGGCGCTCGACTGGGTGCAGTCCATGCACACCGATTCGAAGAACTGCTGGGTTGCAGGTTACTCTTTCGGCGCCTGGATCGGCATGCAGCTCCTGATGCGCCGCCCGGAAATCGAAGGCTTCATCTCGGTCGCGCCGCAGCCGAACATCTATGACTTCTCCTTCCTCGCCCCCTGCCCGTCTTCCGGCCTGATCGTCTCCGGCGATGCCGACCGCGTGGCACCTGAAAAGGACGTCAACGGTCTCGTCGAGAAGCTGAAGGCCCAGAAGGGCATTCTCATCACCCACAAGACCATCCCCGGCGCCAACCACTTCTTCTCCAACCAGATGGAACCGCTGATGGCCGAATGCGAGGACTACCTCGACCGACGGCTGGCCGGCGATCTGGTCCCGGAACCGGCGGCGAAGCGGATCCGGTAAGGACGCAGTTTGGGGGACATGCTAACGCTCGCCCCTCACGAACCGTCATCCTCGCCCCTGTGGCGAGGATCTACTGACGAAAACGAGATTTCAACGATCTGGCAGAGCCACCGTGGCTTAAGCAAACTCCCGTTTCAAGCCATTCACGATGGGGCGAGACAGACCATAGCAGATCCTCGGGACAAGCCCGAGGATGACGGAGTGAAAAGCAGCACGCGTCTTCACTTGTCGTTTGCGAGAGAAAACTTTTAAGCGCATCATGCGCCCCATGTGAGTTCTGGTTTCAAACGGATCGGAAGCATGGGCACCATCGTAATCGAAATCACTGCAGAGATAGAAGAGAAGGTTCACGCTGCCGCGGCAATCAACGGGATCACGGCGAGTGAACTGCTTGGAAAAGCAGCGGCTCACATAGCAAAAGACTACGACGCTTATCTGCAGTTTCGCGACATGCAGGAGCGGGGTAAAGGCCGCGTAGAAGAAGGCTTAGCCCTTCTTCGCAAATAGAACGATCGGCCTTAAAAACCCAGCCGCTCTCCCGCATTGACAAACCCACCCCGCCTTGCTCTGATCCCGCTTCCCTTTACGTCTCCGTCAATCAGCAGCACTCAACGATGTCCCAATCCATCCGTTTCGATGCCATCGGCTTTGCCGGGGGCGGCAATCGTTGTTACTGGCAGTCCGGCTTTTGGGAGGCTTTCAACGGCCTTCATCCGCAGCGTCCGGATTACTATGTCACCGTCTCGGCCGGCGCCTATCACTGCGCGATGAATCTCGCTGGCAAGGCGCGGCAGGTGCGCGAGGCGGCGATTGCCTTCGCGGAGAAGGGCCTGCCGGATGTCGTCTGGAAGAACCTCGTCTTCGGCCGCTCGCCCTTCGTTGTTGGCGGCCTGTTCGATGAATTCCTCGCAACCATGTTCGACGACGGCGATCTGGAGACACTGAAGGCCCAGCCGCCCATCCTCATGCAGGTCTCACGCCCGCCGCCGCTCATGCCCTCGGCGATTGCGGCTCTCGGTTCCATTGCCGCCTATCAGCTTGAGAAACGCGTCACCGGCGGAGCCTATTCCAAGGCGGGGCGCTATCTCGGCCTGTCCCCCGCCTGGATTTCGACGCATGAGATGCAGACCGCCCGCGACCTGATCGACGGCCTGCTTGCCACCGCATCCGTGCCGCCCTTCATGCGCGTCGGCCGCATCCATGGCCGTCCCTGCCTCGATGGCGGGCTGGTCGACAATCCGCCGCTTCTGATGCTGGAAGGAACCGAGGAGCAAGGTGGCCGCACACTTCTGCTGACCACCCGGCACGGCCGCGTGCCGCCTTCCACGCCAAACCGCACGGTTGTCAGTCCCTCGGAACCCGTGACCGTGAACAACTTCACCATCCGCGATCCGAATGGATTGCGCCGCGCCTATGAGATCGGCCTGAAAGATGGCGAGGCTTTCGCAAAGACGTTCGGACGGTGAGGCAACCGCTCAGCTTCGATCGGCCAACCAAAGGCAATATGAGCTAACTTACGACTGAACTTTGGTCTCTGGCAGCACCAGCACTCCACCAGACACCGGCGCCCGCACTCCAGTGGTCCCCGGATAGGTCAGCGGCAAGTCCTTGAGAGAGCGCACGGCGAGATAGGCCCAGGCCTCCGCCTCCATGCCCGCGCCGTTGAAGCCCAGATCCTCGGCGATCACCACCCTTGCGCCCTCCTCGCCCGCCATCCGGTCGAGGTCGCCGACAATGGCGCGGTTAAGCCGCCCTCCACCACAGACAATATAGGTGCGCGGCCTCACCGGCAGGTGACGCGCCGATTTCAGGATCGCGGCGGCGCTGACATGGGCGAGCGTCCGCGCGCCATCATGCAGACCGACCTCATGGCTCTCCGGCGGCAGAAAGTCGTTGCGGTCCAGAGAGCGGCGTTTCTCGTCGGTGAAGAAGGAATGCGACAGATAGCGCTCGGCCAGAACCGTGTTCACCACGCCCTCCGAGGCAATCGCCCCGCCGGCATCATAGGGAATGCCGGCCTCCGCCTCGACCCATTGGTCGATCAGCGTATTGCCCGGCCCGCTGTCAAAGGCGACGATCTCGCCATCCGCGCCGATATGGGTGAGGTTCGAAATCCCGCCGATATTGACGAAGACGACCGGGAACTGGTCCCAGTAGAGCCCGCGCGCCAGCGCCGCATGATAGGCCGGCACCAGCGGCGCGCCCTGCCCGCCATGCGTCATGTCATTGGCGCGCATGTCGAAAACGACCGGAATGCCAATTTGTTTAGCCAGCGAAAGACCGTCCCCGATCTGCACCGTATAGCCCTGATCCGGCCGGTGGATGACCGTCTGGCCGTGAAAGCCAACGACCCCGATATCCTCGGCCTTCAGCCAGTTCGCCGCCAGAAAGCGCCTCACCGCATCCGCATGCAGATCGGTGATCTCGCGCTCGATGTCACCGAGGCTCCCCGGCCTCTCGCGGCGCTCCATGATCGCCTTGGCATCCTCCAGCGAGGCCGCCAGCCGCCGGCGAAAGTCGGGCGCATAGGGAAATTCCATTGCCGGGCCGCGCTTGACATAATCTTCGCCATCCGTCTCGATCAGCGCCACATCGACCCCGTCCATCGAGGTTCCGCTCATCAGGCCAATCGCGGTCATGGTCTCAAGCATTCCATAAACTCCCACCTCAAAGATCGCTTTCGATGCGGAATCGGGTGCAATCGCTTGAAAACAGTGCTAAAGGCACGCCCATTACACGTCTACAGTCAAGAGTGCAGAGAGATTACGTCCATGTCCGGCTTCAAGTCCGATTTCCTTCGCACGCTCTCCGAGCGCGGCTTCATTCATCAGGTCTCCGACGAGAGCGGCCTTGATGACCTGCTCGCCAAGGAAACCGTGACGGCCTATATCGGCTACGATCCGACCGCGCCCTCGCTGCATGCGGGCTCGCTCATTCAGATCATGATGCTGCACTGGCTCCAGAAAACCGGCCACCGGCCGATCTCGCTGATGGGCGGCGGCACCGGCATGGTCGGCGACCCGTCCTTCAAGGAAGAAGCCCGCCAGCTGATGACGGTCGATATGATCGAGAGCAACATCGCCTCGATCAAGCAGGTCTTCTCGAACTACCTCAATTATGGCGATGGCCCGAAGGACGCGTTGATGATCAACAACGCCGAATGGCTGCGTTCGCTCAACTATCTCGAATTCCTGCGCGATGTCGGCAAACATTTCTCGGTCAACCGCATGCTGTCCTTCGACAGCGTGAAGACACGGCTTGATCGCGAGCAGTCGCTGTCCTTCCTCGAATTCAACTACATGATCCTGCAGGCCTACGACTTCGTGGAACTGTCGCAGCGTTATGGCTGCCGCCTGCAGATGGGCGGTTCCGACCAGTGGGGCAACATCGTCAACGGCATCGACCTCGGTCACCGCATGGGGACGCCGCAGCTCTACGCCCTGACCTCGCCGCTCCTGACGACAGCGTCCGGCGCGAAGATGGGCAAGTCCGCCACCGGCGCCGTCTGGCTGAACCCGGCCATGCTCTCGGCCTATGACTTCTGGCAGTACTGGCGCAACACCGAAGACGCCGACGTGCCGCGCTTCCTCAAGCTCTACACGACGCTGCCGATGGACGAGATCGCCCGCCTGTCGAAGCTGGCCGGCTCCGAAATCAACGAGGTCAAGAAAATCCTCGCCACCGAAGTGACCGCCATGTTGCACGGGCGCGCCGCTGCGGAAGAGGCAGCCGAGACCGCACGCAAGACCTTCGAGGAAGGCGCATTGGCCGAAAACCTGCCCTCCGTCGATGTCGCGAAAGCCGAACTCGACGCCGGCATCGGCCTCCTGGCACTGCTCGTCAAAGCAGGCTTTGCCGCGTCCAACGGCGAAGCCCGCCGCCACGTCCAGGGCGGCGCGATCCGCATCAACGACAAGGCAGTTACCGACGAGCGCCTGTTGATCGGGTCTGGCGATGTCACCGCCGACGGCGTGATCAAGGTCTCGATGGGCAAGAAGAAGCACGTTCTGGTCCGCCCGGCGTAAGACCCTCGCCGGGTAACCCCTCCTCTCCAACGTCAGTCTCGCCCCTGTGGCGAGGCTGACGGCAGAGGACACGGCAGCCTCTCGCAAAACTCACTGAAACTGGAAAATGCTCCGGAACACGCCCGGCGCGATCAGCGACAGCGGGTTGATCTGCAAGGCCGGCTGCTCGACGGACCCCGCAAGGCGGAAGGTAATGCCGATCAGCCCGCGATCCTTGCCGTTGCCGAGGAAGAGACCGATGATCGGCAGTTCCGCGAAAAGACGGTTCAGCCCATAGGCTGGCATGAAGGTGCCGGTCATATTCATCTGGCCATTGCCGTCGCGAAGCACGCCCTGGAAAGTCGCGCCCACCTGCTCGCCGCGCACGACACCATTTTCGATACGGATCGTTTCACCATCGATCAGGATGCGGCCATAGCCGCGCGAGAATTTCTGGCTGCTGACGTCGATATTCTTCTTCACCGCATCATTCAGGCTCTTGCCGTCCTTGCCGGAGCGGGTCGAGACGATTTCCTGAAGGCGCTGTTCGTTCACCAGCTGGAAATCGCGCACATCGACGACGCCGCGCCAGACGCCATCGGCCAGATAGCGAATGCCGACATTCAGGAGCCCGCCGCGCATATTGTTGTATAGCCCGGTAAAGCGGGCCAACGCACCGGCATCGGTCGCCGTCAGGTCGATCGACCGCGCAATGCCGGTATCCTGTGAGAGCTTCGCCACGACGGCCTGATCGCTGCCCGTCACCGCCGTCAGCTTGACCGCCACCGGCTTGCCCTTCTTGACGGAATAGGCGGCCTCCACGTTCTTGAGGGTCTCGTTGTTGAAACCCGTGATCAGGGCGATCTTGGCGTTCACGGAGAAATCGAAATCGCCGCCCACCGAACTGCCGGGAGACTTCATTCGTGTCAGCAGGCCGCGTGCATCCACCGATTTGCCCGATGCGGTAATGACATAGCGACCGGCGCTGCGCACGATTTTGACCGCTACATCATCGCTTGGCGCAAGCTTGACCTTGGAAAATTCCGCCACGGCCAGCCCCTGGCCATCGGTCTGCAGACTGCCCTTCACCCCAAATCCTTCGCCGGCGAAATCGAAATCGCTGATCTGGAAATGATCTCCCTCCTGGCGGCTGACGAACTCGACGGAGGCCGGGACACCGGCTCCCTTCTCCCAGCCGGCCCAGGGGATGAGAACCTTGGCCTTGTCGAGTCGCGCAGAGACGGCCTGCGACCCGTCATCACGCAACTCGGTGCGCAGATTGAGCGATCCGGAGACAATATCCGCAACGCCCGGCACCAGTTTTTCAAGCTGCTTGGCGTCGAGATCGGCAGTGACCACACGCTGCCGCTTCAGCCGGCTCGCCTTGCTCAACGGCTCGACAAGGCTGAACTGAAGCGGAACGCCATCCACCTTCGCATCCGCCTTCAACCTCGCCGATAGGGGGTTGATTGTCATTTCGCCGTCGATATTGGTGACCTTGTGGTTGCCCAGCGGCCTGTTGACGGAGACGTCGGAAAGCTTCAGCAGCGCCGTCCATTCCGGGGGGCGCGCACCCGCCTCCTCCTTGAGCGCAAAGCGGGCCTTGAGCGAAACGCTCACATGCCCGGAGAAATCTTCCGGCTTGAAGCCCGTATCCTTCATTGAGGAAATCGGCCGGTAGGTCGTCAGCTCCAGGAGTGCAGAGGCATCGCCTGTCAATTTGAATTGCGCCTGGGCGACCACCGGCTCGCGGCTGACGGCATCAATGACGAAACTGCCATCGGTCGCGTCGATCGTGCGGCCCGAGGGAAAATAGGCCGTTCCCTTCTTGATAGTCGTCTGGATGTGATCGCCGATCATCTCGAAATGCGCCACCGTGTCGCGCATCGGCGGAATGTCGCCGGCAATGCTCACGCGCGCATTGTCGATATCGAAGCGGATCTTCAGCTCACTTTCATCCAGCGTGACATGGTCTTCCGGATGAAACGGCAGCCGCCCGGCCGGCAGGAAAACGGCCAGCGACCCGTTGGTGATCGTCCCCCCGAAAAGATTGGCATAAACCCAGTTGCGCCCGTCAGGCGCCATCCAGAACGGCCAGAGCGCGCGGATCGTGTTCGCCGCAACACTTTGGGTGAACAGACCCAGACTGATCTCCGGCGAATCGCCCGGCATGCCGGGCGCCGGCGGCGCCTTGAATTTGACGGTGACCGAACCGCCGATAAATCCCGATTGCGACGAGATCACCATGTCGGGAGCGACAAGCTCCATCTTATCCGGATAAAAAATGCCGAAGGCCTTGCCGACGAAATCGACGGGCTGATCACCGAGATTGGCGGGTGCGGCATGACCGCGGTCGATCAGCAGGTCGATGCCGATTCCGGTCTTCTCGGGCCGGTCCAGCCGGTCCATGTCGATAAACCCGCCCGTGAAAGGAAGCCGCGTCTCGCCGAACTCGAAGACCGAAGGCTCAACCTCGATCTTGTCCGCCTTGAAATCGTAATGCGCAACAAGCTCGGCTTTCGTCACCGGCGAGGCCTTGGCTTCGCCATAGAAGGCGGCGTCGGAAAGCTGCGCTCGCAGTTTCAACGCTCCGGGCTTGTCGGCAGTCGCGCGCTCGGCGTCCACATGGAGCCCCAGATCGCCCTCGAGCCCGATCACCGGCTCGCCGCTACGGCTGCGATCCATGAGGAAGGGGCTGAGATTGAAGCGGGAAAGATCAGCCGTCAGCCCCGAGATCGCGGTGTCGCTGCGTTGTGTGACGGCGCTGAAATCACCCTCCGCGCCATCGACGGAATAATCGCCGGATATGGAGATGTTGCCGTCCGTGCGCCGCTCCAGCAAAATCTGCCGGATCGCCACCTTGGCATGGCGCATCTGCTTGGCCGGGAGTTCGAAATTGATGCCGGTCAGCTTGAGCTGTCGGATATCGGTCTTGGCGCTGGCGTTGTCGAAGGCATCGAGTGCGGCAAAGGCTTCCTTCAGCGCGTTCGGAATGCTGTCGACGCGAAATGCCGCGCTGGCAGCCGACGAATGCTGTGGCAGCGCCTCGAGATTGATCCCGGTTCCATCGACGGAAACTGAAGACACGCTGAGCCTTCCGGTCAGAAGCGACGCCGTCTCTAGGGCAATCTTGACATGTCCCGTCCTGAAGGCCGCGCCCTCACCTTCGGCCGGGCGAATGGCGACATCCTTGGCGTCGATCACCAGCTGGCCGGAGGCGTTGAAGCGAAGGGTGGCGGAGCCGACCTCGGCTGCGAAATTTTCCGCACCGGCCGCCTGCGTCAGGATACTGACCGCTTCCCGCTTCAAGAGGTCGTCAAAGACACCGCGTTCGATGGCGAAATAGAGGCCGCCGACGATCAGCGCGACGAGAAGAACGAGTTCCATGACAGCGACGAAAACACGCCGCACGGCGCCTCTGCGACGGCGCACAATGGTCCGCACCGGTTCGACACATGCCGGAACCGGTTCAATCGGCGCAACATCGCCCTGATCTCCGACGTTTCCGCCGTTGACGTCAGTCATCCGATCAGGGTCTCCTCCCGTAAGAGTTCGAGGGCGATTCACACGGAAACCATATAGCCCGAACCGTTAAAACTGTCTCCCAAAGGGAAAGGAAATCCAATGTCCGAACTGCAGCCCGGCGAACTTGCACCCGACTTTGAAATACCGGCGGACGGTGGAGTGACGTTGTCGTTAAAAGACTATTCTGGCAAGAAAGTGGTGCTGTATTTCTATCCAAAGGCTGATACACCCGCCTGCACGACGGAAGCCGTCGACTTCAGCGCGCTGAAGGCGGATTTCGAGAAGGCCGGCGCCGTCGTCATCGGCGTCTCCCCGGATCCGGTCAAGAAGCACGGAAAGTTTGCAGCCAAGCACAATCTGACCGTGGCGCTCGGTTCGGACGAATCGACCGAGATGCTGCAGCGCTACGGCGTCTGGCAGGAAAAGAGCATGTACGGGAAGAAATACATGGGCGTCGCCCGCACGACCTATCTCATCGGCCCTGACGGCAAGATCCTGCAGACCTGGGCAGGCGTGAAGGTCAAGGGCCACGCCGAAGAGGTGCTTGCAGCGGTGAAGGCAGCCTCCTGACGTGACAGAGAAGCCGGCCATCCCGCATTTCAAGTCACTCCGCGACGGGGCCGTTCAGGCAATCCGCGCGGCAGATCTCGACCTGAAGACGGCACTCGCCTCGACGGTCGCCGAAACATGGTATGGCCGCACACTCTCGCTCCGCCACCCCGGCGATGCGGCCGTGCCGGATCGCCCCGGCCGGCCCGACCGCCCTCTGCTCGTGCCGCCGACGCAAGTGAAGCGGCGCAGCCTCGGCTCGGTAAAAGGTCGGGTCGCGATGCTCCATGCGCTCGCCCATATCGAGCTCAACGCAGTCGATCTGGCCCTCGACATCATCGCCCGATTCGCCTCCGAACCGGTTCCGCGCTCCTTCTTCGACGGCTGGATGCAGGTTGCGTTCGAGGAAGCCAAGCATTTCAATCTCGTGCGCGGACGCCTCAAGGCACTCGGCGCCGATTACGGCGACCTCCCCGCCCATGACGGCCTGTGGCAGGCGGCGCATGACACCCGCAACGACCTGACGGCGCGGCTTGCCGTGGTCCCGCTGATTCTCGAGGCGCGCGGCCTCGATGTCACGCCCTCGCTGCAGGAGAAGATGCGCGAAACCGGCGACAGGGAAAGCGCAGAAGTCCTTGATATCATTTACAATGACGAGAAGGGGCATGTGGCGATCGGCGCCAAGTGGTTCCGTTTTCTCTGCGCCCGCGAGAAGAAGGACCCGGCTGCCACCTTCCAGTCGCTGGTGCGACTGAACTTCCGGGGACCGCTGAAGGCACCCTTCAACGACGTGGCCCGCGCGGAGGCCGGCCTCACCCCCTCCTTCTACCGCGCCCTGACCTCCACAAGCTTTGCATGACAAGGCTTTGCGCGGCCTTCCCAAGGCTCTCGTTAACGCGTCAGAACGATTTGTTAACCTTAACGGTGTGTAATTCCCCCATGAAAACGTGTGGTTTTTTGGTTTGGGGGTAGCCTCGTGGGCAGTGAAGCCGGAAAAAGCGTCTTTGCCAAACGTCGCAAAGCACCAGTCCTGATCCTGGCATCGGGCGACAAGGTCAGACATCTGACGGTCAAGCCGTGGATGACGGCTTTGGGTATTGCAGTGGCCGCGACATTGACGGTGGGATATTTCGGCGCGACGACCTATCTGGTCCTGCGCGACGATCTGCTGGGCGCCTCCATCGCCCGCCAGGCCCGTATCCAGCATGAATATGAGGACCGCATCTCGGCCCTTCGCGCCCAGGTCGACCGCGTCACGTCGCGCCAGCTTCTCGATCAGCAGGTGGTCGAGAAGAAGGTCGAAAAGCTGATGGAGCGCCAATCGGCGCTCACCGACCGACATGGCAAGATCAACGAGCTGATTGAACGCGCCGAAAGTGTCGGCGCCGCCCAGCCGGAAATCCCGGTTCCGGCGACCAAGCCGACGAATGACGACCGCCGCGCCAGCGCCGATTCGCCCTTCGACGCCATTCTCGGCCCGGATGCGAAGTCGGAGACGAAGACGGCCGGCATCGACCCGATCACGACGCGCGCGCTCGGCTTTGCCCCGACAGCGGCCGAATCGCCCGCCAACCGCGCTGATCGCATCTTCAGCAATGTTTCGCTGTCGTTGAAATCCATCGAGCAGCAGCAGATGGCCAAGATCGACAATCTGCGTCTCGGCGCCTCCGAAAAGGCCGATGCGATTGCGACGATCCTGCGCCGCACCGGCATCCAGCCGAAGGACGGCGACAGCACGGAAGACACCGGCGGCCCCTATATCCCTGTCAGCAACCCGACCGGCGACAAGTTCGATCTCAAGCTGACCCAGCTCGACCTCGCGCTCCAGCGCCTGCAGGAAATCCGCAGCCAGGCGATGCGCTATCCCTTCGGCAACCCCATCCCCGGCGCCATGGAAACCAGCGGTTTCGGCTATCGCAAGGATCCCTTTCTGGGAACGCTCGCCCTGCACCCCGGCATAGACTTCCGCGGCAGCATCGGCGATCCGGCCCGCTCGACGGGTGCGGGCGTCGTGATCTCCGCCGGCCCGGCCTCCGGTTACGGCAACCTGGTCGAGATCGATCACGGCAACGGCATCACGACCCGCTACGGCCACCTCTCCGAAATCCTCGTTCGCGTCGGCCAGCATGTCGACACCGGCGACATGATTGGCCGCGTCGGCAATACCGGTCGCTCCACCGGCCCTCATCTGCATTACGAAGTCCGCCGCAACGGCGTCGCGATCGATCCTTCCGGCTTCCTCAATGCCGGCCTGAAGATTACATCGCTGCTTTGAAACGTGATCGCAGCCGCCTTTGACAGGCGGCATCTTTGCGTCCAGTCTGCAAGCCCGGTTCCAACCGGAGACAGCTGCCGTGACGCTCTCGACCCTTCTTGCCTTCGCGCTGACCTTCATCGTCTTTGCCGCCAGCCCCGGCCCGGACAACTTCACCATCTTCACCCGCACCCTATCGGACGGTCTCAGGGCGGGTGCGGCCTACGGGCTCGGCACGGTCACCGGCATTCTCGTATTCCTGACACTCGGGCTTGCCGGTCTCAGCTACGCGGCAGAGGCGCTTGCGCCCTACATGGTCTTCATCCGCACGGCGGGCGCGGCCTATCTGATCTGGATGGGGGCCGCACTCTGGTTCTCGGCCCCGCCCGCCGGCGCGCCCTCGGCGGAAAGGGTCAGCCCGTCGCGTGGTTCGCTTTTCAAGACCTATGCGACCGGCGTCGCGCTCAATATCGGCAATCCGAAAATGCCGCTTTTCTATCTCGCAATCCTGCCGAACGTGGCGACATCCGGCATCACCTTCACAAGCTATGTCGAGCTCGTCGCGATCATCCTGGCCGTGGAGGTTCTGGTCGTCGGCTTTTACGCCGGCCTCGCGCTGAAGGCCCGTGCGCTGACTGCCAGCACCACGGTTCTACGCCGCATGAATAAAGCCGCCGGCGCGATTATGGCGGCAACGGGTGTGGCAATCTTGTCAAACAGATGAAATTTCATCGCGATTAACCGTGGAAGCCCCGGAAAACTTGACTTTCCGGGGCAAGAGGACTAATCCGCACTCGCAACATCGAATGCATACGCAGCCGATTAACCTGTCGTTCTTGCGAACGCGAATGGATTATACCCCTCATTGACCACCTTTTCTGATCTCGGCCTGAGCCCTAAAGTCATTTCCGCAGTTACCGACGCCGGTTACACAATCCCGACGCCCATTCAGGCCGGGGCGATCCCCAAGGCACTGGAACGGCGCGATATTCTGGGCATTGCGCAGACCGGCACCGGCAAGACGGCAAGCTTCGTGCTGCCCATGTTGACGCTGCTCGAAAAGGGCCGCGCCCGAGCGCGCATGCCGCGCACACTGATCCTCGAGCCGACGCGCGAACTCGCAGCACAGGTCGCCGAGAACTTCGAAAAGTACGGCAAGAATCACAAGCTGAACGTCGCGCTTCTCATCGGCGGCGTGTCCTTCGACGATCAGGAAAAGAAGCTGGAACGCGGCGCCGACGTGCTGATCGCAACCCCCGGCCGCCTGCTCGACCATTTCGAGCGCGGCAAGCTGCTGATGAGCGCGGTTGAAATCCTCGTCATCGACGAAGCCGACCGCATGCTCGACATGGGCTTCATCCCTGATATCGAGCGTATCGCCAAACTCATCCCCTTCACGCGCCAGACGCTGTTCTTCTCGGCCACCATGCCGAAGGAAATCCAGGTTCTCGCCGACCAGTTCCTGCAGAACCCGGAGCGCATCGAAGTCTCGACCCGGTCTTCGACCGCACTGACCGTGACGCAGCGTCTCGTTGCCGTACAGTCAAAGGATTACGAGAAGCGCGCAGCGCTTCGCGATCTCATCAAAGCCCAGGAAGAACTCAAGAACGCCATCATCTTCTGCAATCGCAAGAAGGACGTGGCCGACCTCTATCGTTCTCTCGAGCGCCACGGCTTCTCCGTCGGCGCACTGCATGGTGACATGGACCAGCGCTCGCGCATGGCCATGCTGCAAGGTTTCAAGGATAACCAGATCACGCTTCTGGTTGCCTCCGACGTCGCGGCCCGAGGCCTCGACATTCCTGACGTGAGCCACGTCTTCAACTTCGACGTGCCCGTTCATGCGGAAGACTATGTCCACCGCATCGGCCGCACCGGTCGTGCCGGCCGTTCGGGCGCCGCCTTCACCCTCGTTGCCAACCGCGACCGCAAGGCGCTCGATGCGATCGAAAAGCTGATCGACAAGAAGATTGAGTGGCTGAACGGCGATCTCTCGGCGCTGCCGCCGAGCGTGGCCGGCGAAGAGGATGAACGTCGCGGCGGTCGCGATCGCAATGATCGCAGCCGTGGCGGCAAGGGCCGCAGGGACCGTTCCGAAAATCGGAACGAAACCCGCGCGGAGACACGGAAACCGGAACGCGACATCGAAGTCGTGGCCGAGAAGCGCCAGGAAACAATCGAGGAAACACCTGTGGCAAGACCCGCACGCAATGAAGCCGAAAAGAGCCATCGTCAGCCGCGCGACTATCGCGTCAACCCGGCCAATGACGATCATCGCGAGCGGCGTCAGCGCAACCACCGCCGCAACGACGATGACGGCCCGACACCGGTCGGCTTCGGCGACGACATCCCTGCTTTCATGCTGATCGTCGCCAACAGCAAGTAATATGGGGCAGCCGGGAACAGACTTTCCGGGCCTGGGCGTCGGCCTCGTCATCAGACGGGGCCGTTCCATTTTGCTCTACCGCCGCACCCGCTTCCCCGAAACAGGCTCATGGAACATCGTGGGCGGCAAGGTCGACCACATGGAAGCCTGCATCGACGCCGTGCGGCGGGAGGCGGAGGAAGAATCGGGGCTGACGATTGGCGATATCCGCTTCCTCTGCGTATCCGAAAACCGCTTCCCTGAAGATGGTCACCACTGGGTGTCATTGATCTACGTGACCGATGACTTCACCGGCGAACCACGCGTCATGGAGCCGGAAAAGCTCCCTGAATTCGGCTGGTTCGATATCGATGCCCTGCCGGAAAAGGTGTCGAAGTTCACGCTGCATGCCGTGAGCCATCTCTGAGCCAGACTTCTCCGGAAGTCTCTCCATGATATGCAATGGACCGATGATGAGATGCGCGAGGGCGGCATCGTTCGCGCCACCGCGATGGCGCTCGCAAAAATGTGATCGCGTCGCCTTCGCGCCGTCACAAACGGTCACGTTCCAGTGGCTATGGTCGCGCTGCTTCGTTTTCAGTTGTTCGAGGATCACCGTGATGCGCCTTCACCTGCCCACACTTGCCAGCTTTCTCCTTCTCGCTGCCGCACCTGTTGCCCATGCCGACCCCAACGCGCTGTGGAACATCGTCCACGGCAAATGCGTGGTGGACACGGCTCCCTGCGTCCGCGTCAACAAGGAAGAGCATTTCGCGCTGCTTAAGGACCAGCGCGGCGTCGCCCAGCATCTGCTGATCCCGACGGAGAGGATCACCGGCATCGAGGACAAGGCGCTGCTGGATCCGGCAACGCCCAATTTCTTTGCCGATGCCTGGAGCGAAAAGCAGGCCGTCGACGCCAAGCTGCCCCGCCCCTTGCACCGCGACGAACTGAGCCTGGCCGTCAACGCCCAGAGCGCCCGCACCCAGAACCAGCTGCATATCCATATCGATTGCCTCAGCACCAAAGCCCACGACGAACTGGCCAGCGTGCTGGACGAGATCAAGCCGGAATGGGCGCCTCTGCCGGTCGAGATCGACGGCCATCACTTCATGGCAGAGCGCGTGATGGGCGAGACGCTCGGCAACTACAATCCCTTCCTCGCGCTGGCCAAAACCCTGAAGGATCCGGCAACGGAAATGGCCTATCAGAATCTCGATGTGGTCGGGGCCTATTTCAAGGAAGGCCCCGGCTTCATCATCCTGACGGACACGGCCTTCCCGACAACCACTGGCATGGCCGGCGGCGAGGACCTGCAGGACCATAGCTGCGCCATCGACAAACCGGCGTAATCAAAATCAACTTCGCTCATGAACTAGCAGCAAGTTCAATTGGACGGATAGAAACGGACGCAATAGCCTTTTTCCATCGACCGAAGGAGATCGCCTTGTCCGCCGAAATTGTCATCCGACCCGTTGCCCGCGAAGATCACGAAATCTGGATGCCGCTCTGGAGAGGCTACCAGCGTTTTTACAAGACCGACATTCCAGACGAGACCAGCGCCGTCACCTGGCGGCGTTTCCTCGATCCGGATGAGCCGATGTTCGCTGCGCTCGCCTTTCAAGAGGGGCGCGCCGTCGGCATGGTGCATTACATTTTCCACCGCTCCTGCTGGACGGTCGGCGATTATGTCTATCTGCAGGATCTCTATGTCGAGGAGGGTCTTCGCGGCGGCGGCATCGGCCGACAGCTGATCGAATTCGTCTATCAGGACGCCAAATCCAAGGGCGCATCGCGCGTCCACTGGCTGACGCATGAGACGAACACCGACGCGATGAAGCTCTATGATCGGATCGCCTCGAAATCCGGTTTCATCCAGTACCGGCAGCTGTTCGCGTGAAATGCGCCCTCACCTGACGTGCCTGCGCAAGGCGCAGGCCTCGAAGGGTCCTCTGCCACAGTCTGATCCTTCGACGCTGTCCTTCGGATAGCGCTTCAGGATGAGACGAGAGGTTGCTGCGAGGGCTCAGGCAGCCTCTGCGGCCTGGGCTTTTTCGCCGCGCGCGGCCAGCTGCAGGATCTTCGGCTTCGGGACAAGCTCCGATGCCGGCGTCCAGTGGATCAGTTCCATACGTCCGTCGAAATGCTCGACAACCGCCGTGCAGCTCTCCACCCAGTCGCCCGTATTGATGTACTGGATACCTTCGATATCCTCCATCACCGCATGGTGAATATGGCCGCAGACGACGCCGTCCACCTTGTGGCGGCGGGCTTCTTCGGCGACGAAATGCTGGAACTCGCCGATAAAATTGACGGCATGCTTGACCTGCAGTTTCGCCCAGGCCGAGAACGACCAGTAAGGCAGGCCGAGCCGGCGGCGAACGGCAGCGAGGCCGCGATTGACGAGGATCGCCGCATCATAGGCCCAGTCGCCGAGATAGGCGAGCAGGCGGTAGTTGCGCACGACGATATCGAACTCGTCGCCGTGGATGACGAGATATTTCTTCCCATCGGCCGCCTCGTGGATCCAGTTCAGCGCCACTTCGATGCCGCCGAAATGCATGCCCGGAAAGTCGCGCAGGAATTCATCGTGATTGCCCGGCACATAGATGATGCGCGCGCCCTTGCGCGCCCTGCGCAGGAGCTTCTGGACAACGTCGTTGCAGCTCTGCGGCCAGTGCCAGCTGCGCTTCAGGCGCCAGCCGTCGATAATGTCACCGACCAGAATATAGGTCTCGGCCTCGTGGTAACGCATGAAATCGATGAGAAAGTCGGCCTTGGCCGCCTTCGAGCCCAGATGGACGTCGGAAATGAAGATGGTGCGGAATGTCCTTGCCTCGGGTTCGGCGCTCATCGTCCCAGCCTTTCATCGCTGCGCTAATCATGGTTCTGAAAACCAGACTCGTGTTTCAGGATGATGACAGAAAGGCTTCCTTACGGCCGGTCGAATGACGGTGTATTGCAATTTGGTTAACGCTGAGGCGGAGATGGGTATTTTTTGTCATGCAGCGGGTGCATGCCAGAAAATCGCGGGCGGCGGCACAGAGATACTCCCGCAGCCCGACAATTGGTGTAAGGAAGATTCCGACACCAAAAAAAGACCACCGGAGATGGCAGGCATGGATTCGCTTGATGACAACAAGGCGCAGGGCGCCCCGCAATCGGCAGACCTCGACGCGCAGGCGCTTTTCTATCATCGCTATCCTCGACCCGGCAAAATGGAAATCCAGGCGACCAAGCCGCTCGGCAACCAGCGCGACCTCGCACTCGCCTATTCGCCCGGCGTCGCCGCTCCCTGCCTCGCCATCAAGGAGGATCCGGCCACGGCCGCCTTCTACACGGCGCGATCCAACCTCGTCGCCGTGGTTTCGAACGGTACGGCCGTTCTCGGGCTCGGCAATATCGGCGCGCTGGCCTCCAAGCCCGTGATGGAAGGCAAGGCCGTCCTCTTCAAGAAATTCGCCGGCATCGACGTCTTCGACATCGAAATCAACGCGCCGGCCGTTGAAGACATGGTCAAGGTCGTCTCCGCGCTGGAGCCCACCTTCGGCGGCATCAACCTTGAAGACATCAAGGCGCCGGAATGTTTCGAGGTCGAGCGTCAGCTGCGCGAGATCATGGACATCCCGGTCTTCCACGACGATCAGCACGGCACCGCCATCATCGTCGCCGCGGCAGTCCTCAACGGCCTTGAACTCGCCGGCAAGGATATCGCCACCGTCAAGATCGTTGCCTCGGGTGCGGGTGCTGCAGCGCTCGCCTGCCTCAACCTGCTTGTGGCTCTGGGTGCGCGCCGGGAGAACATCTGGGTGCACGATATCGAAGGCCTCGTCTACAAGGGCCGCGAAGCCCTCATGGACGAGTGGAAATCGGTCTATGCACAGGACAGCGACAAGCGGGTTCTGGCCGAATCCATCGCGGGCGCGGATATCTTCCTCGGCCTGTCGGCGGCCGGCGTGCTGAAGCCGGAACTGCTGGAACAGATGGCCGAGAAGCCACTCATCATGGCGCTCGCCAACCCGACGCCGGAAATCATGCCCGACCTCGCCCGCAAAGCCCGCCCCGACGCGATGATCTGCACGGGACGCTCGGACTTCCCGAACCAGGTCAACAACGTCCTCTGTTTCCCCTACATCTTCCGTGGCGCGCTGGATTGCGGCGCCCGCACGATCAACGAGGAAATGAAGCTCGCCGCCGTGCGCGCCATCGCGTCGCTGGCCCGCGAGGAGCCTTCGGATGTGGCTGCGCGGGCCTATTCCGGTGAAACTCCGGTCTTCGGCCCGGAATATCTCATCCCCTCGCCCTTCGATCAGCGCCTCATCCTGCGCATCGCGCCTTGCGTCGCCAGGGCGGCTGCCGAAACCGGCGTTGCCACGCGCCCGATCCAGGATTTCGACGCCTATCTCGACGAGCTGAACCGCTTCGTCTTCCGCTCCGGCTTCATCATGAAACCGCTCTTTACCGCCGCCAAGACAGCCGCGAAGAAGCGAGTCATCTTCGCCGAAGGTGAAGACGAGCGCGTACTGCGCGCAGCCCAGGTTCTGCTCGAAGAAGGCATTGCCAAGCCGATCCTCATCGGCCGCCCCTCGATCCTGCAAACCCGCCTCGAACGTTTCGGCCTGAAGATCCGGCCGGATGTCGATTTCGAAGTCATCAATCCGGAATCCGACCGCCGCTATCGCGACTATGTGGATGAGTATTTCGCCCATGTCGGCCGCAAGGGCGTCACGCCGGAAGCGGCCCGCACGATCGTTCGCACCAATTCGACCGTGATCGGCGCACTCGCCGTCAAGCGCGGCGACGCGGATGCGCTCATCTGCGGCCTCGAAGGGCGCTATGACCGGCACTTGCGCGACGTCAAGCAGATCATCGGCAAGAAGCCCGGCGTCATCGACTTCTCGGGGCTTAGCCTGCTGATCTCACAGCGCGGCGCGACCTTCTTCACCGACACCTATGTCACCTACAATCCGAGCGCCGAAGAAATTGCCGAAATGACGATCATGGCGGCCCGCGAAATCCGCCGCTTCGGCATCAAGCCGCGCGCCGCCCTCGTCTCGCATTCGAATTTCGGCTCGCGCGATTCCGAATCCGCCGCCAAAATGCGCCGCGCCACCCAGCTCGTACGCGAACAGGCCCCCGATCTCGAGGCCGACGGGGAAATGCACGGTGATTCCGCCATCTCGGAAATCCTGCGCAAGCGCGTCATGCCCGACTCCACGCTCTCCGGCGAAGCCAATCTGATTGTCTTCCCGACGCTGGACGCCGCCAACATCACGCTCGGTATCGTGAAGTCGATCACGGAAAGCCTGCATGTCGGTCCGATCCTGCTCGGCGCGGCCATGCCAGCCCATATCCTGACACCCTCCGTCACCTCGCGCGGCGTCGTCAACATGGCAACGCTGGCCGTTGTCGAAGCGTCACACCCTGAAGGCGGTCTCTGAACCGGAACGTAACTCGACGGTTGCCAAGGACCCGGCCATTGTTTATCCCGTAGATTTTAAGGGATATGCGATGCCGGGCCAGACTGGCTACCATGCGCTTGTTGACGCACTTGCGAGAATGCCAGCTTCAGACCCGAGTGCATTCCTGTCGGCGCTCCGGGCCACCTACGGGCTTACCCAAATCATCTATGCCGATGTCGAACGGCATGGAGAGACCTTCCGCCAGGGACAACTGATCCACACGCCCAACCAGCCGCTGGAACGACTGATCCGCAACGAAGGCTTTCTGCCTCTGACGCCGCTTTTCAGCGCGATCTCCGGCCTTTTCGGCCCGCAGGTGATGGATCCCCGCCCGCTCGGCGATAAGGATCCACAGACGGCGAGGACACTAACGGCCTGTGATCTCGCCCGCCCCATGCTCGTCTTCCCGCTCGTCCCGTCGCGCCCGGGCGTCGCCTTTTTCATGTGCAATTCGAACGAGATGCAAGGCTGGCCTCAACCGGTTGAAATTCTGCTTCGGGACATTACCGCTCTGGCAGGGCTGTTCCATGCCAAGCAGCTCGCGGCCGCAGGCGTCACGCCGCAGGCCCGGCATACGCCCGGTCGGCAACACCAGCTGACCCCGCGTGAACGTGAAGTCCTGCAATGGGTGGCCGAGGGAAAAACCTATTGGGAAATCGCCCGCATTCTCGGCATATCGGAACGGACGGTTCGCCATTTCATGGCCAACTGTCGTGAAAAACTCGACGCCGTCTCCAACAAGCAGGCGGTCGCCCGCGCGGTGGCCGGCAACCTCATCAACATCCGCCACGGCGGCGCTCAGCCCCTTTCCTGACACGGACATCTCCTTCGCATACAACCAAACTACACTTATTAAAAGTTGTCCATACAGACAATACGCAATTATTGATTTACATGCTGAAATTCTCCGGTCAATGACCATCCGGAGAATAGCCTTGATCGAAATCTTTTCAGGCCTTGAACGCCACTTCAGACCCCAGGCTCTGGCGCCCATGTTTCAGTTGCGCAAGCGTGTCTTTCACGACCTGCTCGGCTGGGACGTGACAGTGCGCGGCGACATCGAAATCGACCACTACGACGACGTCAATCCCATCTATGTTCTCTCCTACGAGCCGGAAACGCGGCGTCTGCGCGGTGCTTTGCGCCTCTTGCCGACGCTTGGGCCAAACATGCTGGACGACACCTTCCCCGTCCTGCTGGGAAGCAGTCCGATGATCCGCAGGCCGGACATCTGGGAATCAAGCCGCTTCTGCATCGATCCGGAAATCTCGCAGGATCGCGCCTCCAATCAGGTGACGGTCGCAGCCGCCGAACTGATGTGCGCCGTCGGCGAACTCGGCCTTGCCTCCGGCATCCGCCAAATCGTCACGGTCACGGATGTCTTCCTGGAGCGCATGTTCCGCCGCATGGGCTGCCCCGGCACACGCATCGGCGAACCACGGAAGATCGGAAGCGTCTATGCCGTTGCGGTGAGCTGGGATGTCAACGACAAGCTGCTCACGGACATGAAGGCGATCGCCGGGATTTCCGGCCCGCTTCTGGCGACACCGCCCGAAATGCGGATTGCAGCGGCAGCTTGAACAAAGTTGCGGCTCCTGTCGTTATTAAGCAAAAGAGCGCGTTCTGATTGCGAGATCGGCCCGATTGCCTCACAATGGGTGATCTCAACGAACGCTTTGCCTGACCGACAGGAGCCGTCGACTTGGTTTGGTCCACAAGACTTAGTCCGAAATTCGCCGTCAGACATGTCGCGCGACGCCGTGCGGAAGCGCTTGTCCTGCTGGCCGCCCTTTCCCTGGCCGGCAGCGCGGGCGCGACCTCCATTTGCGGTTCGATCCGCATGGAACTGAATTCGGACACGGAAACCATCGGCAACACCCGCGAAACCCGGGTCTATCAGCAAGCCATCTCCCGCCAGCAGGATGAAATCGACGCGGTGCAGCGCGATCTGCGCCGCTTCGGCTGCTCGTCCGGCAGCGTCCTGGTGTATGGCGGCGAGAATGCCGAAGCCTGCGACCGCCTCAGCGGCACGCTGGACCGGATGTATGACAATCTTGCCGAGTTACAGAACCATGACATTCCGCTCGTCACGCACTCCATGAGCCCGGCGCGACGTGCAGAGCTTCTGGATGCCTTGGAACGCAACGGCTGCAACGATGTGCCGGACACACCGCGCATGGCACGCAAGACAACTCCGAGCGAGGCGGCAAGCTACGATCTCGAAGCGCAGCGGCATGACCTGCAACTGCGTCAGCCCCAGCGGCAGCCGGGCATCCCGAATTTCGCTGGCAGCGACCGGGTCGGCAGTCTGCAGACGGTCTGCGTCCGCACCTGCGACGGCGGATTCTTCCCCATCTCCACCAACACGAGCCCGGCAAGCTTCGAGCGCGATGCGCAGGTCTGCTCGATGATGTGCCCGGGCGTCGAGACAGAACTCTTCTATCACGGCGTCGGAACCCAGGAGATGTCGGAGATGGTCTCCGCCAATGGAGGCATGCCCTACAGGCAGGAACCCTATGCCTTCAAGTTCCGCAGCACGGCGCGCAAGCCAGACAAATCCTGCAGCTGCAACTTCTCCGCCTATTACCGCGAGATGATGAAGCGAGAGGCAGCGAAACCCAACGGTGCCGACGCGCCGGCGCAAGACCATTCCTCGACGGAGACGGCACCGCAACAGCCCTACTCCTCGATCCTCAATCTCGACACGAAACCGGCACTGCCGCCTGCTCCCGCCGCCAAGCCGGCCCCGAAAAATCCCGCGGCAGCTGCAAAGCCCCCGGAACCCGGTCCTGCCCTGCCCTATGATCCCTCGAAGTCCAATGTCCGCAAGGTCGGCCCCCAATTCCTGCCCGGGAAGGACACCGCCATCGATCTGCGTCATCCGAAGGACGGACCGGAGAATTGATCGGTCAACCGCAAGGCGCCGTGTCGCCCTGCCAGCCCTCCTCGAAGACCAGATCCTCCAGCGGCAGGCGTTGCCGCCAGCCTTTCAGCGCCAGTTCCGGTTCCGTGTAGAGCTGGTCGACATAGCCGATGCAAAGCCACGCGATGATCTGCACATGCGCCGGGATGCCGAGGATTGCCTTCACCTCGTCTTCATGGAAAATGCTGACCCAGCCGACGCCGACGCCTTCTGCGCGCGCGGCGAGCCAGAGATTCTGCACCGCGCAAACGGTGGAATAGGCATCCATCTTGAGGTTATGTGTGCGCCCGAGGATCACCTTGCCGCCGCGTGTCGGATCGCAGGTAACGCAGATCGAAAGCGGGGCCTGGCGGATGCCTTCCAGCTTCAGCCGCAAATAGGCCGCCTGCCGCTCGTCCTGAAACATCGCCGCAGCTTCCGCGTTGGCGCGCGCAAAGGCCTGCGCAACGCGGGCGCGAGTCTCTTCGCGTTTCACCAGGATGAAATTCCACGGCTGCATGAAGCCGACGGAGGGCGCGCTATGCGCCGCCTTCAACAACCGCTGGATCAGATCGTCAGGCAAGGGGGCCGACAGAAACTGACTGCGCACATCGCGCCGCGTCTCGATGGCGCGGTATACCGCCGCACGGTCTCCGGATGAAAAGGCTCCCGCCTCGGCCAGCGCATCGCGCGCCGCCGCATGATCAAGCTCCGCCATCGCAAATCCCCGCAACGCGAAACCCGCCCGCCGTCCGCGCGGGCTGAGGCTATCTCGCCAGGCCGGTCTTCTGGCTTGAGGATCATCCGCCGATCGCCTTGGCCTTCCCGAATTGCTCCAGTGGCCTGAGACCGCCCGAAAGTGCGGCTCTTGATATGCGACCAGCGTCCCCTCTCACAGCGTTGGGCACGCGCCGGATTTTGACCGGCTTCCCGATTCTCCCGCCTCGGCGGGCACCTGACGGAATTGGGATGACACAGGCGGGAGGTGAAGGCAAGGAAGAACACCATCGTCTCGTGCGGTCAGCGAGGGTGATGAACGTCTTGCACCAAGGTCCGCCCAGAGCCGTCCTTCTCGGGCCTGTCCCGAGAAGCTGCTGAAGAAACCGGGTATGGTGCGGTTCAAAATAAGCTCTGAGGCCGACGCGCGCAGCGCAAGACGAGCCATTCAAGAGGCATCTGGAGTCTGCGTAGCAGATCCTCGGGACAGGCCCGAGGACGACGGTCAGCGCCGCGCAGGACCTCTTTTCCCGCAAATCAAAGCTAGCCGCATGGCTTAGCTAGGAAAGAAATCCAGCCTTCCCAAGGGTGCAAGGCGGCCGATCAGACCTCAAAACAATCCCACCTTCCGGCACTCCCGCTCCGCCTCATACCGGCTGATGCCGATATCCGCCAGCTGCTCGTCGGTGAGCTCCGAAAGGTCCATGCGCGAGCGATTGAGGATGAAGGCCCAGCGGAGTGCGGCAAGGACTGTCGCGACGCGGACGCCGAATGTCACCGTCGCGACCGGAGCCCGTTTGAGCGATACACTTTCCATCATTGTCTCCATCGTCTTCATCATTGTCACCCTTCCCGCGGACCTTTCTTGCCTTTCGCTGAAACTCGACTATGATGCCTTATCGATTGACTCTCAGATTGCTTCAATACGGATAATTGTCACCATGACAAATTGGCTTCCATCCCTGCAGGAAGGTTCGGGCCCGCTATATGTCCGCCTGGCCGATCAGATCGAGGCGGACATCGCAGCAGGCATCTTGCCGCCCGGTGCGAAGCTTCCGCCCCAGCGCGACCTGGCCTACGACATCAAGGTGACAATCGGTACAATCGGCCGGGCCTATGCGCTGGTGCGCGAGCGGGGTCTTGTCTCCGGCGAGGTGGGACGCGGCACCTATGTCCTGCCGCAGCAGGAGGAGCCCGCCAATGACGGGCGCGACCGCATCGTCAGCGCCTTTTCCGGCACCCGCCTGCCCGTGCCCCCTGCCGGAAAGCTGCGCTTTGACACAACGGCGGCCCCCGATGTGGGACAATCCGGCCCGATCGAGACATTCCTGACGCGCACCGTTCGCGACTATCGCGACGAGATTTCCAGCTACACCCGCATCGTTCCGGATCGCTGGAAGGAGGCTGGGCGAAAGTGGCTTTCCAACGCCTCATGGCAACCGTCTCTTGACTGCATTGTCCCCGTGCTCGGCGCCCATGCTGGCATCATGTCGGTGATCCATGCCATCTCGCAGCCCGGCGACTATATCGCCTTCGAAGAGCTGACCTATGCGCAGGTCTCACGCGCCGCCGCCATGACGGGCCGGCGCATTGTCACCGTCGCCTCCGACGAGGGCGGCATCCTGCCGGACGATCTGGAGCGGGTCTGCGCCCAGAAGCACCCGAAGGCGATTTTCCTGATGCCGTCGGCGCAAAACCCGACAGCCGTGACGCTCTCCGTCGAGCGGCGCAAGGCGATAGCGGAGATCGCGCGGACGCACAACGTCTGGCTGATCGAGGACAATCTCTATGGCGCGATGACCGAGGACGGCCTGCCCTTTCTGGCCGAACTCGCGCCCGACAAGACCTTCCACATCGGTGGCCTCTCGAAGTCTGTGGCAGCCGGCGTGCGCGGCGGCTGGGTGGCATGCCCGCCGCATTTCGCCGCCCGCGTCAACATCACGCACAAGCTGACGACCGGTGGCATTCCTTTCGTACTTTTCGAACTCTGCGCCTCGCTGGTCCTATCCGGCACCGCCAGCACGATCCGCCGGCAGGTTCTGGCCGAATGCCGGACACGCGAGGAGACGGTGGAGGCGATCTTCGGCGATCTCGACATCAGCCACCAGCGCGGCGCGCCGTTCTTCTGGCTGCGCCTGCCCGAACCCTGGCACGCCGGCACCTACAAGCAGGCCGCCTTCGACCGCGGCATCCTCATCGACGACGAGGACGAGTTTAAACCCGCCCGCTCGGACAAGGTCCATCATGCGGTGCGCATCAGTTACTCCTCGCCGCAGGACAGGAAAGATGTTGAAAACGGCCTGAAAACGCTGAAAGCGCTCATCGATGCCGGCCAGACCGGCTATGATACGGATGCCTGACACAGGCATGTCGCGCAAAAGTGTGCTGCGCTTTTGCGATAACGACATGCTCAAAAACAAAGACTTAAAGCCTGTTGCGTTCCATCGTTTTTCACGCAACAGGCTTTAGCGTCCGGCATCGGCAACGCATGACCCAGAGCGCATCTTGAACGTCACCATCCTGCACAATCCCCGCTGCTCGACCTCCCGCGCGGTTCTCGACATGATCCGCACGGCCGGTCACGATCCGGCAATCGTCGAATATCTCAAGCATCCGCCGGAACGCGCCGAGCTTGTCCGCATGCTGGTGGCACTTGAGATGAACCCTCGGGAGCTGATGCGCCGCAAGGAAGCGCTTTACAAGGAGCTGAACCTGGACGACCCGTCGCTGTCGGACAACGATCTTCTCGACGCCATGTTGGCGAACCCGATCCTCATCGAGCGCCCCATCGTCATATCCGAAAACGGCATAAGGCTCGGTCGCCCCAAGGAACGGGTTCTCGAGATTCTATAAGGAAATATTTTGATTATCATATATTCAGATAATCAAGCTGGATAGAATTTCGTTTTCGGTGATGTCCTCATATCCGAGACCGGCAGCCTCGAAAGCGTCAGTCAAACGCCCGAAATTCTCGGGCGTTGCGGTCTCTATGCCAATCAGGATCGAGCCGAAATTCCGCGCCGATTTCTTTAGATATTCGAAACGAGCAATATCGTCTTCCGGGCCCAGAAGGTTCAGGAAGTCCTTCAGCGCGCCCGGGCGCTGGGCAAGCCGCAGGATGAAATATTTCTTGAGACCGGAATGGCGCATGGCGCGCTCTTTCACGTCAGGCAGCCGCTCGAAGTCGAAATTGCCGCCGGAGACGATGGCGACGATCCGCCTGCCCTTCAGCCGCTCCGCTGGCAGCTGAGCCAGTGCGGCAATCGACAGCGCGCCTGCCGGCTCCAGCACCACGCCCTCTATGTTCAGCATCTCGATCATCGACACACAGATGGCATTCTCGGCAATCGTCATGACCTGGTCGGACGAGAAGGCCGAAAGAGCCGAATAATTCAGATCGCCGATCCGCGCCACGGCGGCTCCGTCGACGAAATTGTCGACCTTGGCAAGCGTCACCGGCCCGCCTTCGCTCAGTGCTCGCTTGAGGCTCGGCGCGCCCTCCGGCTCGCAGAAGAGAAATCCATCCCTGGGCACGGTGCCCTCAAGATATCCGCTCACGCCGGACGACAATCCACCGCCGCCGACAGGAATGACGACCAGATCGGGCACGCTGCCATCTGGCAGCTGCGCCAGGATTTCTGCCGCAACGGTCGCCTGACCTTCAATGATATCGGGATGATCGAAGGGCGGCACCATGATGGCGCCGGTTGCTTCTGCATGGTCGCGGGCGGCCTTGTAGCACTGGTCGAAGAAGTCACCGAAGAGCTTGATCTCGATGAAGCCGGCGCCGAACATGCGCGTCTTCTCGATCTTCTGCTGCGGCGTCGTCACAGGCATGAACACCGTGCCGCGTACGCCAAAATGCCGGCAGACATAGGCAAAGCCCTGCGCGTGATTGCCGGCAGACGCGCAGACGAAGGTCTGCACCGTCCCTCCCTCGCCGATCGCTTTCCTGAGAAAATTGAACGCGCCGCGGATCTTGTAGGAGCGCACCGGCGACAAATCCTCGCGCTTCAGCCAGATTTCGGCGCCATAGTGTGCGCTCAAATGATCATTGAGCTGCAGCGGCGTTTCCGGGAAAAGCCCGCGCATGGCGCTCAGCGCATCTTCAATACTCTGCCTGTCCAAGATCGGCCTCTTTGCCCTATGCCTGAATGCCCATGGCTATGGCATACCGCCGCGCCTTAGGCCACCCCATTTTCGCCTCCGGAACGCAGGCTTTGCAGGGCGCGTAACCGGCAAGTGCCTTGGGCGGTCTCCCGTTGGGACGCCGGTCAGACATATGCCTTGCGCAGATTTCTGGCGTGACTTCGGCATTTCCTCCGGCAAGCGGCCTTGATTGCGGCCGCAAGCTCGGCTAGGCGGAAAGGAAGGTTGCGGGCGTGGCGAAACTGGTAGACGCAAGGGACTTAAAATCCCTCGGCCTTGGCTGTACGGGTTCGACCCCCGTCGCCCGCACCAGACACTCGCGCCCTTCGACATGAATCAGGCGAGCCGCTCGGGTTCCGGCATTCGCCGATTGTGGCAGCAACCGCCCGTTTTGCGGGAAGCGGCGAGAAGGAAAGGTAAGTCCATGAAGTTTCTCATCGTGATTGCGGCCTGTTGCGTGATCGTGGCAACGCTGGGCGCAGGCTTTGTCGGCTACACCTTCTACACCAAGGGCCGGACGGAAGGCCTGCAGGCGCAGTGCGCTGAACTGGCAAAAACGGATCCCGCGACGATGAGTGATCTGGAGCGCGTTCAGGCAAAATCTCTCGCGCAGAAATGCAACGGCTGAGGCAGCCGCCGAAGCAGAAAGCCCCTGCCCCAACTGGCCGCTCAACCCAACGAAAAACGCGCGCCCTTCCGGACGCGCGTTCTTCAATCAGATACGTCTGAAAACAATCAGGCAGACTGCTTGGCTGCGATCTTGGCAACATGCGCGCCCTGGAAGCGTGCGCCTTCGAGTTCGATTTCCGAAGGCTGACGCGAGCCGTCGCCGTTGGTGATCGTGGTAGCGCCGTAGGGCGAGCCGCCCTTGACTTCTTCCGTGCCCATCTGGCCCTGGAAGGCGTAAGGCAGGCCGACGACAACCATGCCGTGGTGCAGGAAGGTCGGGATGAAGCCCATGATGGTGGTTTCCTGGCCGCCGTGCTGCGTAGCGGTCGAGGTAAACATGGAGCCGACCTTGCCTACGAGCTTGCCGTTGAACCACAGGCCGCCGGTCTGGTCCCAGAAGTTGCGCATCTGCGATGCAACCGTGCCGTAACGCGTACCGGCACCGACGATGATGGCGTCGTATTCGGCGAGTTCTTCAACGGTTGCGATCGGGGCAGCCTGATCGAGCTTGTAATAGGACGCCTTGGCGACTTCTTCCGAGACGAGTTCCGGAACGCGCTTGACGGTCACTTCAGCGCCGGCAGACTTTGCGCCTTCGGCAACGGCGTAAGCCATGGTTTCGATATGGCCATAGGCGGAATAGTAGAGAACGAGAACTTTTGCCATCGTGGTATCCTTTCGTGGGAACAACCGATCAAGACGATGCCGGGACAATAGTCGGTTGCGTTGTTCAATAAAACCGGCCCGGTTGAAACGCAGTGTTCACAGAAATGCGTTGAAATTTCACCGCTGCGTCACATATCGCACTGCAAAATCTCCTTGCAATGCGCCGGAGACAGTCCCATTTTCTGGAACGCAAGTCCCGCCCGGAGAAAGACCTTGACCCAGCATAAGATCGTGACCGCCGCCATGCTCGCCATTGGCGACGAACTCCTCTCGGGCCGCACCAAGGACAAGAATATCGGCTATCTCGCCGAAAATTTGACGATAGCGGGCATCGATCTGAAGGAAGTGCGCATCGTCTCCGATGATCAGGACGCCATTGTCGCGGCGGTCAACGCGCTGCGCTCGAAATATGATCTCGTCTTCACCTCCGGCGGAATCGGCCCGACGCATGACGACATCACGGCGGATGCAATGTCAGCCGCCTTTGGCCTGCCCTGCCTGCACGATCCGGATGCCATGCGCCTGCTGGGCGCAATGTATGAACGCCGCGGGCTCGAATTCAACGAGGCCCGCCAGCGCATGGCGCGCATGCCTGCGGGTGCGCGCCATATCGAAAACGCGGTCTCCACCGCGCCGGGCTTCATCGTGGAAAATGTCCATGTCATGGCCGGCGTTCCCGCCGTGTTCCAGGCCATGCTCGGCTGGTTGTTGCCGCAGCTGCCGACGGGCGTGCCGGTGATGAGCCGCACCGTCGTCTCCCCCTTTGGCGAGGGCGAGATCGGCAAGCCGCTCGCCGAGTTACAGAAGAACCACCCGGAAACCTCCATCGGCTCCTACCCTAAATTTGACGGAAACGGCTTCTATACCGAGATCGTCGTCAGGGCGCGCGATGAGGCCGTGCTCCAGGCGGCCGTTTTGGATGTCGAAGCCATGCTCAATGCGATCCGCAAGGCGCGCGAGGCGGCAAAGGCCTGAAGAACGGCCACCTGCCCCACTTCCCCACTTGATCCCCAACTTGCCCCTCGGCTTGACCAAGGTCAAAGCGCAGGCGCCTGCGACGCGCGAAGCTACCTCCATGGAACCGGCGAGGTATCTCGCGCGCTTATAGAAAGCATCTATCGCCGGCTGGCAATTTGTCAAAGGATCAGGAGGCACACCATGTCGATCAAGACCATACTTGCCGTTCTCAATTCCCCCGAAGCTGCTGACAGCGTCATCGAGACGGGCGTGGCGCTGGCAAACAAACATGATGCGCATCTGATCGCCGTGTATGCCGAAGCGCCGGAGCAGGTCTTCATCTACGCGCCCATGGAAATTCCCGACCCCGCCGCCATCATGGCGCTGCAGGAAGCCGCCGAACAGCGCGCGGCCACCATCCAGGCCAAGTTCCTCGCGATCACCGAACGCGAAGGCGTCTCGCATGAATGGCGCAAGTTCCGCGGCGCCGGCGGCTATTCGTCGGCCGGCGTGGTTGACAGCGCCCGTAGCGCCGATCTGGTGCTGTGCGCGCAATTCGACGAAAAGACCACCTCGGCCCAGCGCGCCGATATCGAAGTGCTGATCTTCGAATGCGGCCGCCCGGTCATCATGGTTCCCTATATCCAGACCGCACCCAAGCCGATCGAACGCGTGCTGATCGCGTGGAATGGCTCGCGCGAGGCCGCCCGCGCCGTCTTCGATGCCATGCCGTTCCTGCTGGGCGCCAAGGAGGTCGAGATCTTCTCGGTCGATGCGCGCAACGACATGAACCAGTCATCTGATTTCGCCGGCTCGGAACTCGGCGTGACGCTCGCTCGCCATGGAATAAAGGTCAATGCCAACAATGTCGAATCGGGTGGCAAGCCGATCGGCGCGGTCATTGAAAACCGCGCCTCTGACTTCTCTGCCGACCTGCTCGTCATGGGCGCCTACACCCACTCGCGCATCCGCGAGCGCATCTTCGGCGGCGCAACCAAGACACTCCTCGGCTCCATGACGACGCTGACGCTGATGTCGCGCTGACATTTGCCCACAGCGCGGGTTTGCGGACCCGTTGCAAAATCGGGAATTTTCCGGTTAGAGAAAATGCCACGCCCCGTTCTCCGGGGCGTGGCATTTTGTTTTGGCCCACCATTGCCCAGCGCCTTGCTGATTGGAGATTGCTGATGTCCCTGCCCGAAAAAGCCTTTCCCGTCTCCTGGGACCAGTTTCACCGCGACGCCCGCGCGCTCGCCTGGCGTCTGGCGGGTCTGGGGCAGGAGTTCCGCGCCATCGTCTGCATCACCCGGGGCGGCCTCGTGCCGGCGGCCATCATCTCGCGCGAACTCAACATCCGCCTCATCGACACGGTCTGCATCGCCTCCTACCACGACTACGTGAACCAGGGGGATATGAACCTGCTCAAGGGCATTGCCAGCGACCTCCTGACGGAAGACGGCGCCGGCGTTCTGGTGGTGGACGACCTGACCGACACCGGCAAGACCGCGCTGGAAGTGCGCGCCATGCTGCCGAAGGCTCATTTTGCCTGCGTCTACGCCAAGCCGAAGGGCGTCCCGACCATCGACACCTTCGTCACCGAAGTCAGCCAGGACACCTGGATCTACTTCCCCTGGGACATGGGCTTCACCTATCAGGAGCCGATCGCAAAGGGCCACAAGGGCTGATCGATCAAGGCGCGAAGATCGAAGCCGGTTTTCGCAAGGCAAGATTTGAAGTTTCAAAGAATGAGAGCGCTGTGCACCCTTAAGGGCGCACAGCGCTCTCATGTTTGGAGGCAACCTCTTTCAGCTGCTTCAGAAAGTCACCGGCAACGGGCACATAGAGGGCGTGTTGCTTGCCATGGCCGAGCAACGGACCATGATATATCGCGACCAGTTTCGACGATACCGGGTCTGCATCCTCGCCTCCCATGAAAAGGCCGGATCCGGATGTTCCGGGTCCGCCGCTGCAACTTGAAAGGACAAGAGGCAGAGCAGGCGTGCCTCCGACAGGGCTCTTCCCCACCAGGTGACATCTCTCCTTGGTCGGTGTTGGCTTCCCGTCCTTGAGAAAGGCCTCAGTGTAACCGGCGATCTCGGTCGCGGCGCCCCCACGATACGAGGCTGGGTCGATTGCCGACACGGAGTATGGCGTCGCGTCCTTGACGGCTGTCTTCAGCTTGACGACCGCCCAGTCATTCTTCACGAACTCATGTTTCTCTGTTCTGCAGCGGCCGGGCTTCTGATTTTTCCAATCCTCGGGCCTGAGCGACGTGCCAAAGCGGCTTGCCGCCATGTCGATTTCGTAACGACGACCGCTTTCCATCTGAAACGCGCAGGACCAATCTGCCGTGTAGGGCTGGCAGGTCGAGTGATTTATGAAATTGTGCGCAGCGGTCGTCACAATGTCCTTTTCCATCGTGATCTGTCCGGTGCCGTGACCATACTGGTCCGGCTTGCCGTCCGAAGCAGGCTTGTGGCAGGTCACGGTGCCGAAAGAGAGATAGATGCCGTGCTTGTCCACCTCCGTCAGCGCCGTGCGTTCCCCATTCCAGACGGGTTTCTTGACGGGGTGATCCTGTGACCAAGCCGTGGCCCCAGGCGCAACAGTCGAAAGACCCAAGAGAATTTTTGATAGCGTACGGAGGGTGCAATTCATGGAAGGCTTCCGGTTGTTCCAGACCACGACAAGTCGGCCTCAACGTTTCGCTACCGGTCTGTCAGGCCCACGCCCATGACCATTCGCATTCCGATCCGACTGAAGGTATTGATTTCGGGAAGTTGGCACGCAGTCAAGAGGACAGGACACGCGCAAGTCGCATGGTTTGAACAAACGCGTATGCCTGCGGCACCTGCGATCGACAACAATATTTACGGGACGACTTTTTTCCAAGGTCAGACCAGGATTGCGTCCGCGAGATTTGCCAAATAGCATTTTCCATGTGCATTCATAAAACCCTGTATTTCAAAGGAATTTCAGACATGAGAAAAATAAGCCGTCGTGACATTCGCCTTCTCGCCGTTTCCGCCGCCTTCCTCGTCAGCGGTTCGACCGCAGCCTTTGCGGAAGAAGTCGATGAGTGCGGCGCGATGATGGAAGATCTCTCGATCGTTCCCTACCAGTCCTGGGGCTCGGCCAGCGCCAGCGACAAGAAGGCCTGGGAAGACAAGAACTGCAACCGCAACATCTGTCTCTACATGGAAGAGAAATACAACGTCGAGGCGGGCAAGTCCTGGGGCAGCCTGCCAGGCAATCTGCAGAAGCTGTGGGACGATCCGAAGATGAACTGCAACATGGCCGTGCAATAAGCAGATGAGAGAGGGTGTATTAGCCCCAGCACACGGAAACCGTTAAAGGCGGCCTTTGCGCCCTGCCATCGGCTCAAAAGATCAGAGAGCGCTCTCAGCAGCCGCAGCCGCCGAAAGCGCTCTGTCTTTTTACTCGGCAGCGACGATCTTGCCGTCTTCCCACTTGTAGAGCGAGAAGCTCTTCGACGTCAGGTCGCCCGTCTCGCCATAGGTGAGCTTGCCAATGGCGGTGGGGATGGACATACCGCTATGCAGGGCCTTGGAAACGGCCTCTGCGTCATCCGCCTTGCCGGCCTTCTCGATACCGGCCTTCAGAACTTCGACGGCCGCATAGGCATTCAGCGTGAAGGCTTCGGCCGGAATGTTCTTGGCGGCCAGCGCGTCCATCGCGGCCTTCGCATCCGGGCTCTTGGTGGCGTCCGACGCATTGGTGAACAGTGTGCCCGCAGCCGACTTGGTGCCGATCGCCCAGAATTCGGTGTTCGACAGGCCGTCGCCGCCGATCAGCTGGGCATTGATCGACAGGTCATGCAGCTGGCGCACCAGAAGGCCGCCCTCCGGGTGGTAGCCGCCGAAATAGATGAGATCGATCTTATCGGCCTTGATGCGGGTCGTCAGCGCGCTGAAATCCTTGTCGCCGGGCGTGATCGCTTCGTCCAGCACTTCCTTGACGCCGGCCTTGTTCAACGTCGCCTTGAAGGCATCCGCCAGCCCCTTGCCATAAGCGCCCTTGTCATTGACGATAGCGATGCGCTTGTCCTTGAAATGCGTCAGCACATATTGCGCCGCCACTTCGGCCTGCTGGTCGTCGCGACCGCAGGTGCGGAACACGTTGCTGAGGCCGCGCTTGGTGAGATCCGGGGCCGTCGCCGTCGGCGTCACCATGACGATGCCATTGTCGGCCAGAACGTCGGAAACGGGGATGGCGACGCCGGACGTGACCGGACCGACGACAAAATGCACACCCTCACCCACCAGCTGGTTGGCCGCCGAAACGCCCTGCTTCGGCTCGCCGCCGTCGTCGGCGAACTTGAGCACGACCTTCTCGCCAAGGATGCCGCCCTTCTTGTTGATCTCGTCGACGGCGACCTGCGCACCGTTCTTCACCTGCTCGCCATAGGCGGCGACCGGGCCGGTCAGCGGTGCGATGAGGCCGATGGTGATGTCGGCATGGGCAAGCGGCGCAAAGGTCAGCGTGGCGACAAGCGTCGCAGTCAAAGTCTTCAATGTCATCGTTATCTCCTTGGCGGGGTCCTCGCCCCAATGAAACGTCGCTTCCGCTAGAAGGACCGTCTCCGGCCAGAGGCCGCGCCAAAAAGACGATCGATGCGGATGCGATCCATGTCCCTGCCGGCCATGTTTGGCTCGACCAGGACACATTCGATTTCTAGGAATTTTGCCGGCGGCCTGCAAGGAAATAACCAGAAATGCTGAAGTTTTAGCCAGATGCCTTGAGAAATGGCAAAAAAGACCGACCAGACCCGGTAGGCTCTCGCGACAGCCGGCTGGGCCACCGCAGGCCGGACCCGGAATTTCCCTTGCAAAACGACGCCTTCGACGCGTTTCCTGTCACCGCCATACAACCGTCCGAGGCTCGCCCAGAGGCTCAACCGCATCAGGCAAGGCCGTATTTTCATTATCCGCATTTTAATATCCGGGCTCGAAAAATTTGCGATTTTTGTGCTCTGCAGCACAAGTTTACACCCCCGAAATCTCGCAGACGGGCTCCCTGCCCCTGCAGCATCGCTCCGCAAATGCCTGTTTTTCCTTAAGGGTTTTTTTCATCCACAGTTTCCACAGCAATACCCACAACATCTAGGGGCCTCCCTACTATGGTGAACAAGGTCTTGACCGAATCGCACGAAACAAAGTCTATTGGTCCTCACGTTGCGGCGGCGGCGGAATCGAAGAGTTCACGAGGTCGGTTCAATCACAAAAAGATGGGCTTTCGAGAGGCCCGAATGCGGATGATCCGCATCGGTCCGAGGGGGAAAGCCATGTCTTGCGCCAGCCCGCAGCGAACAAAATGGGGTCTGGATTTAAAAAGCTGTTAACACTATATTTAGCGTTTGCAGCCAACCTCACCACAAGATACAGGGTCGGGACCAACGAGTCTCACCCGCTTGACAGGGACTGAGCAACTGGCTGCGCGCCGAACACGTGCGAAGCCGGAACGGAAAAATTGTGTCTGCAGTTAGGGACGGCAGGCAGCGGCAGAAAAAGGACTGACAGGATGCGCATCGAACGTCGTTTCACCAAGGAAGGCCAGTCGGCTTACGCGGAAATTCCTTTCCGCCAGGCGACCAGCGAAATCCGCAATCCCGATGGCTCGATCGTCTTCCGCGCTGCCGATATCGATGTTCCGGCCCAGTTCAGCCAGGTCGCGACCGACGTTCTGGCACAGAAATATTTCCGCAAGGCCGGCGTACCTGCGCGCCTGAAGAAGGTCGAGGAAAACAATGTTCCCTCGTGGCTGTGGCGCTCCGTCGCGGACGAAAAGGCGCTGAAGGCGCTGCCCGAGGGCGAGCGCTATGGCGCGGAGACCGATGCGCGTCAGGTCTTCGATCGTCTGGCCGGCACCTGGACCTATTGGGGCTGGAAGGGCAAGTATTTCACCTCTGAAGAAGATGCCCTCGCCTTCCGCGACGAGCTTGCCTACATGCTCGCCACCCAGCGCGTAGCGCCCAACTCGCCGCAGTGGTTCAACACCGGCCTGCACTGGGCCTATGGCATCGACGGCCCCGGCCAGGGCCATTTCTATGTCGACCCCTTCACCGGCAAGCTGACGCAGTCGAAGTCCGCTTACGAACATCCGCAGCCGCATGCCTGCTTCATCCAGTCCGTCGAGGACGATCTGGTCAACGAAGGCGGCATCATGGACCTGTGGGTGCGTGAAGCCCGTCTCTTCAAGTACGGCTCCGGCACCGGCTCCAACTTCTCGAACCTGCGCGGTTCGGGCGAAAAGCTCTCCGGCGGCGGCCGTTCCTCCGGCCTCATGTCCTTCCTGAAGATCGGCGACCGCGCAGCCGGCGCCATCAAGTCGGGCGGCACGACGCGCCGCGCCGCCAAGATGGTCGTGGTCGATATCGACCACCCGGATATCGAGGAATATATCAACTGGAAGGTCAAGGAAGAGCAGAAGGTTGCGGCCCTTGTGACCGGCTCGAAGATCGTCGCCAAGCACCTCAAGGCGATCATGAAGGCCTGCGTCAATTGCGAAGCCGAGAACGGCGCCTGCTTCGACCCGAACGAGAACCCGGCCCTCAAGCGCGAAATCCGCGCCGCCAAGAAGTCCTCCGTTCCGGAAAACTACATCAAGCGCGTCATCCAGTTCGCCGAACAGGGCTACAAGGATCTTGAGTTCAAGACCTATGACACGGACTGGGATTCGGAAGCCTATCTCACCGTTTCCGGCCAGAACTCCAACAACTCGATCTCGGTCAAGGACGACTTCCTGCGCGCCGTCGAGGCTGACGGCGAGTGGAACCTGACCGCCCGCAAGGACGGCAAGGTCGTCAAGACGCTGAAGGCCCGCGCCCTTTGGGAACAGGTCTCCTATGCCGCATGGGCGTCTGCCGATCCGGGCATCCATTTCAACTCGACGATGAACGACTGGCACACCTCGCCGGCCGCGGGCTCGATCCGCGCCTCGAACCCGTGCTCGGAATACATGTTCCTCGACGACACGGCCTGCAACCTCGCATCGCTGAACCTGATGCAGTTCAAGGACGCCGCCACGAAGCGGATCGACATTGCTTCCTACGAGCATGCCGTTCGCCTCTGGACGCTGGTTCTCGAAATCTCGGTCATGATGGCGCAGTTCCCGTCGCGCCGTATTGCCGAACTCTCCTACGAATACCGCACGCTCGGCCTCGGCTACGCCAATATCGGCGGCCTGCTGATGTCGTCGGGCATTCCCTATGACTCGACCGAAGGCCGCGCCATTGCGGGTGCCTTGACCGCCATCATGACCGGCGTCTCCTATGCGACGTCCGCTGAAATCGCCTCGGAACTCGGCCCCTTCCCGGGCTATGCGCCGAACCGCGACAACATGCTGCGCGTCATCCGCAACCATCGCCGCGCCGCCCACGGCGAGACGTCCGGCTATGAAGCCCTCTCGGTCAATCCGGTCGCCCTCATCCACGGCGATTGCCCGGATGCGGACCTGATCAACCATGCCACGGCTGCCTGGGACAAGGCGCTCGAGCTCGGCGAAAAGCACGGCTACCGCAACGCCCAGGTCTCGGTCATTGCCCCCACCGGCACGATCGGCCTCGTCATGGATTGCGACACGACCGGCATCGAGCCCGACTTCGCACTCGTCAAGTTCAAGAAGCTCGCCGGCGGCGGCTACTTCAAGATCATCAACGCTGCCGTTCCGGAAGCGCTGCGCTCGCTCGGCTATTCGGAAAGCCAGATCGCCGAAATCGACGCCTATGCCGTCGGCCATGGCAACCTGAACCAGGCCCCCGGCGTCAACCCCTCGACGCTGCGCGCCAAGGGCTTCACGGATGAAAAGATCGAGGCCGTCAACGGCGCACTCAAGTCTGCCTTCGACATCAAGTTCGTCTTCAACCAGTGGACGCTCGGCGCCGACTTCCTGAAGGACACGCTGAAGGTCACCGACGACCAGCTCTCCGACATGAGCTTCAACCTGCTCGAGCATATCGGCTTCTCCAAGAAGGATATCGAAGCGGCGAACGTGCATGTCTGCGGCGCGATGACGCTGGAAGGCGCACCGTTCCTCAAGAACGAGCACCTGCCCGTCTTCGATTGCGCCAACCCCTGCGGCAAGATCGGCAAGCGTTATCTCTCGGTCGAAAGCCACATCCGCATGATGGCGGCTGCCCAGCCCTTCATCTCGGGCGCGATCTCCAAGACGATCAACATGCCGAACGAGGCAACCGTTGATGATTGCGGCGCAGCCTACATGCTCTCCTGGAAGCTCGGTCTCAAGGCCAACGCGCTTTACCGCGATGGCTCCAAGCTCTCCCAGCCGCTCAATGCCTCGCTGATCGAGGACGAGAGCGACGAGGATGCGCTGGAGGACCTGATCCAGCAGCCGCAGGCCGCCCAGGCCGTCACGATCACCGAAAAGATCGTCGAGCGCGTCATCGAGAAGGTGATCCGCGACCGCGAAAAGCTGCCGAACCGCCGTCAGGGCTATACCCAGAAGGCCGTCGTCGGCGGTCACAAGGTCTATCTCCGCACCGGCGAATTCGGCGACGGCCGTCTCGGCGAGATCTTCATCGACATGCACAAGGAAGGCGCTGCCTTCCGTGCAATGATGAACAACTTCGCCATCGCCATCTCGCTCGGCCTGCAATATGGCGTGCCGCTGGAAGAATATGTGGAGGCCTTCACCTTCACCAAGTTCGAGCCGGCCGGCATGGTTCAGGGCAATGACGCGATCAAGTCGGCGACCTCGATCCTCGACTACGTCTTCCGCGAACTCGCCGTCTCCTATCTCGGCCGCAACGACCTTGCCCATGTCGACACGTCCGACTTTGGCAACACCGCGCTCGGCAAGGGCATCCAGGAAGGCAAGACCAACCTGATCTCCACCGGCTGGACCCGCGGCCACAAGCCAACGCTCGTCTCGGGCGGCCATGCGCCGCTCTCCGAGCCGAAGGGTGCAGCAACGGCCGCCCCCTCGACCGCTCGCGTGTCCAACATCATGGCCTTCTCCGGCTCGGCCGCCCGCAAGATCGAAGCGGTCGCCTCGGAAGAGCCCGCCACCAGCTTCAAGCGTGACTACGAGGAACGCGCCGCCGAATTCGCCGAGGAAATCGCCGAAGAGGTCGTCACCCCCGAAGTCACCGCCCTCTTCTCCGACAAGGCCGCAGCCGATGCCGCCGCCGCCAAGTCGGACGCCAAGAAGATCGAAGCCGACCGCCGCATGAAGTCGATGATGCAGGGCTACACGGGCAACATGTGCTCCGAATGCCAGAACTTCACGATGGTGCGGAATGGCACGTGCGAGAAGTGCGACACGTGCGGGGCGACGAGCGGGTGCTCTTGAGCCCTCGTGGATAAGTCGTAACCCGGCTTAGCCAACACGCAATTTGACGCTATGCTCTCCCCGCGGTGATTGGGTTCGCCGCGGGGAATTTGGTTTTTGGGGTGGAGGTATTTTGAAAAATCCAATAGATTGGACTGATGGATTTGGCTGCGGCGCGATGTTCGTTGCGACTGCATACACGTTGGCTCTTGCTGGCTTCCTTCATATTGAGAAGTCAGACTTGCCGACATACGCGACAATCTGGGCGGCTCTTTTGGCGCTGTTTGGCGCCTGGCTTAGTCTTCGCGCAATTAGACAGCAAAACCAAACAACCATCGATATTTTTACCGAAAGCGAAGCCAAAAAGATAATAGCTGCGCGAGCAATCCTTTCTATCTTCCTCTCGGAACTCAGCGAAGCTGCAATACAGAATATAGCCAGAAATTTCTCGATGGATTTGCTCCCTCTTCGCAAAGAGCTAGCCTCACGCGACTTCGTTCCTTTCTCATTTGATACAATAGATAGGCTGAAAGATTGCGTTCCTCTATTCCCGCCGGAAATATCACAAAGAATTATAAAAATTCTATCAATATATCAAATAATGAAGTCGCGCGACGGCACAAGGAACAATGTCCTTATTACAGGCAACCCCGAATTGGTTTACGGAGAACACAACGCGATTGACAGCGCCATAAACTGGGCGGTCATAAACAGCATGATAGATTCAGTTTATCCATACGCAAGAGGCATAGATAATCACGAAATAACGATTATAACGAAAGAGGATGTGGCGCTCTCATTTCTCCAAGCCGGAATATTTTCTGACGACATCGGAAAGATATCGAAACTGATCGAAAGCCGACAAAATTCTGGCGATTTGGAAATGAATTTTCTAAAGAGATTTGAAAAACTCCAGAGCATCTGAAATCTGAGTTTATCGAAATCCTTGACTTACCCATATTTAGCAGAAGCCGCAGACAAGGCCACAACCAACCTGACGAAGCACCGCGTCAGCTTCGTGAACGCTTGCGACGTCTTCAACGATCCGTTCGCAATCGATGTCGAAGAACGGTCAATGGACTACGGTGAAGCACGTCGCAGGATCGTCGGATTTGGCCACGGACGCGTTCTGACGATCATCTATACGGAGCGCGGCGAGAACAAGATCCGCCTAATCTCCGCCCGAAAAGCCACGCCCATCGAGCGGCGCGAGTATGAAAATGGACAATGGTAAGACCGCCCAATCCGACTGGACAGCCTTCGACGCCCTCACCGACGCCGAGGCAGAAGCCAATGCGCTTGCCGATCCCGACAATCCGCCGGCCAGCGCTGAGCAGTTGGCGCCGTCGCGCCGCATGCCGCAAGTCCGGGTCATACGACGTGCGCTGGGCCTGACACAGGAAGAGTTCGCAGCGCGCTATCGCATTCCGCTCGGCACCTTGCGCGACTGGGAACAGGGCCGCACCGAACCCGACCAACCCACCCGTGCCTATCTCAAGGTCATCGCCATCAATCCGGAAGGCACGGCACGTGCGCTGGCTGCGGGCGTGGCTTGAGCCATCAGGGCGACGCGCCCTCTCCTTCCGTCATACCGGCCTTGAGCCGGTATCCAGCCAGCCCGCGTCTGCGGGCTGAAACGACTCTCGACACGCGCCGCGGCAAAGAACGAGTCTGCCGCGCGATGGACATCGCGCGCTGGATGCCGGATCAAGTCCGGCATGACGAAGTTCGTGGGATCTGCCGCAGAAAAAATTCATCCCTCAATTTCCCCGCACTCTTCTCCGCGCTTATCCTGTGGTTCTCCCGTCACCGGATGAGCCAGCGACGACTGGTTCAGGCGGGAGGAGAGCCTGATGTGATGTTTCGTAACGTGCGGGACATTCTGTCAGGGGGCGCGGGCGGCGGTGGATCTGACACATCAACCGAAACGACTCCCCCGATGGGCTGCGAATAGCTCGGCGGCCTGGCTACGCCAGAGAACCCGTCTGCCTCCGCAGACGGTTTAGCGAGACGGCCCGCGCTTGAGGAATGGAGTCGGATGAGGCTCCCCTTGCAGATCTCGACGGGTCGCGCTGGCGCTCCGCCGCATTTTTAAACTACCAATCAGGGCGGCGCGTCAGCGTGGCTCTCCGGAAGTTTTTGGCCCGAGACAGGGGCAAGAGCGATAGACCGGAGGATAACTCGGGAGAGGTTTTTTTCCGGGGGTTTTTGCGTGGCAGCACCTCACTCTCCCCCCTTGAGGGGGAGATGTCAGCGAAGCTGACAGAGGGGGGGGGAGCCACAAGTGAGACGGCCCATGAGGATCAGAATATGCCGAACCATACCCCCCTCTGCCCTGCCGGGCATCTCCCCCTCAAGGGGGGAGAATGGCAAGTGGCCTGCTCAGAACTCTTCCCAGCCCTCTTGCGCAGCCGGAGCCGCCGAAGACCCGGCGCGGGCAACGCGAGACGGAGCCGCGACGGTTCGCGGCGCGGAAGAGCGGGCGGGAGCCGCCATAGCAGCCGCCGTCTGGCGCAACATGACTGAAGGCGAAGCCGAAACCCGGATGTCGCCGAAGGAGAACTTGGAGATGAGCGAGCGGAGCGTCTGGGCCTCGTTGGCCAGAGCAGCGGAAGCGGCGGTCGATTCCTCCACCATGGCGGCATTCTGCTGCGTCGTTTGGTCCATGTGGTTAACGGCGCTGTTGACTTCCGCCAAGCCCGTCGACTGCTCCTTGGCCGATTGGGCGATTGCCTCCATATGGCCGTTGATCTCGACGATGAAGCCGCCGATCTCGTTCAGCGCCGCACCGGTATCGCGCACCAGCTTGACGCCGGCATCGACTTCGGTGGCCGAATTCTTGATCAGCGCCTTGATTTCCTTGGCCGCATTGGCCGAACGGCCAGCCAGCTCGCGCACTTCCTGCGCCACGACCGCAAAGCCCTTGCCAGCTTCGCCGGCGCGCGCGGCCTCGACCCCGGCATTGAGCGCCAGAAGGTTCGTCTGGAAGGCGATTTCGTCGATCACGCCGATGATGTTGGAGATCTGCTGCGACGACTGCTCGATACGGCGCATGGCGTCTTCGGCATTCGCGACAACCTTGCTCGAGGTCAGCGCCGACTGGTTGGCGCGCCCGGCAATGGTCCGAGCATCCTCGGTCCGGCGGGTCGAATTGCTGACATTGACGGTGATTTCGTCAAGCGCTGCGGCTGTCTCTTCCAGCGAGGCCGCCTGCTGCTCTGTGCGGCGGGACAGATCGTTCGCGCCGGCGGCAATCTCGTGGCTGCCATTCTCCACCGCGCCGACGGCGTTGGAAATCTCGGCAAGCGTTTCGGAAAGCTGCCGCACGGAGCGATTGAAATCGTGACGAAGCTGTTCGAAATCGGGCGCAAAAGCCTCCTCGATCTGGAAACCGAGATCGCCATTCGCCAGCCGCTGCAGAGCTGCAGCGAGACCGGAGGTGGCAATGCGCAGCCGCTCGGCCGCATTGGCCTCGGCCTGACGCTCCGCCTCCAGCCGTTCTGCCTCGGCGCGATTGCGCGCCTCTTCCGCCTCGCGCTCCAGCGCCTTGTTGGTGATTGCGGCCTGACGAAACACCTCGACGGCACCCGCCATCGCGCCGATCTCGTCGCTACGACCCGCAAATGGAATGGCGCTGGCGGTATCGCCGGCTGCCAGAGCGCCCATCGACTTCGTAATACGGCCAATCGGCATCGCGACGCCGCGAATGACAAAAATACCGGCCAGAAGCGCCATCAGCGCAGCGAACCCCGCCAGCCCCTCGGCAATCAGGATCGTACGCGCGGTCTCTGCCCGCACTTCGGCGCCGCTCAGCTCCGCGCTCTTCTGTCCGCTCGCCACGATATCGCCGGTGATCTTCGACAGCGTATTGCCAATGCCGCTCATCGAGGCGAGATACATGCGGGCATTCTGTTCCTTGCCCTGCGTCGAATAGAACAGCAGCGTCTTGCCCATCTTGTTGTAGGCCGTCAGCTGCTTGTCGAGTTCGGCGAGCGCCGCCTTGTCGCCCGTCTCGCCCAGAAATTCGGAATAGGCCTTCAGCGTGGCGGCAAGCTTGTCGTTGATGGCGGCAATGGTCTTCTCGACCTCCGCCTTGGCCGGCTTGTCCGCCGCGAGCAGATGCTGACCATAGGCCTCACGCAGCTTCACGGTCGCAATATCCATGTCCTTCGACATGACAATGCTGGACATTGTTGTTCTGGCCAGCAGATCGAAGCGTTGATCCGTGGTCTTCATCGACATGATCGAGCCCGCGGCGATCACACCCGAGACAACCGCGAGGCTGCCGATGGCGGCGATCAGACCCGTCCGGATGCTGGGGCGGCGAACGGAGAATGTCAGGCGCTTCATGGAAACTCCAGTGTCGATCATCAATTTCATTCAAATCTGACTGAAATTGTTAGCCTGAAGGCGTTAAAACACTGTTTCATCATGTCCTAAGGTATTCGCCAAATGGCGCCCTCCACGTTACCACATGGTGGATCGTGCACGGTCAGGCCACTCGCGATCATAGGCGGCGCCGTCAAAGCCCGCCTTGATCGTCTGCATCATCTCGCCCACGCTCGGCAGCGCACTGGGGTCGCGATGCTTCTGAGGGTTCCACAGATCGGAGCGGATCAGGGCGCGGGCGCATTGGGAATAAACCTCCTCGATGGCGATGACGATCACCGAACGCGGGTGCCGGCCATCCATGGTGAAACGGGTGGTCACCTCAGCATCGACAGTGACAATGGCCCTGCCATTGACCCGCATCGCATTGTTGGAGCCTGGAATGAGAAACATCAGCGCCACACGCGGGTCGCGGACGATGTTGGAGAGCGAATCGATGCGGTTGTTGCCGCGCCAGTCGGGCAGCATCAGCGTGCGCTCGTCCTCGATATGGATCACCGTGCTGGCATCCCCGCGCGGCGAGCAATCCAGCCCCTCCGGCCCCACGGTCGCCAGCGCCACAAAGGGCGAGGCCTCCAGCATGCGCCGGTATTCCGGCGTCAGGAAAGGCGTGACCTTGAGAAGCGATGTCTGGCCCGGCTCGCCATAAAGCGCCTGAAGTTCCTCAACAGATGTCACCGCCTGCATATCTCTCACAGCCCCATTTCGTCAGAGCCCGAACCTATCACGACTGCGGCGAGACTGTATGAAGCATTTGTGCAGAGACCGATGATGAGCGGAGAAATTTCGTGATGGCTTCAATCGCTTCCGGTGAATTGACGATGCGACGATGTCCCAGCCCATCGAGCCAGGCGAGCGTGACATGCGGCCCGGCATCGGCATAGGCGCGGGCCGCCTCCGCCCCCACCTCCTTGTCTTCCGATGCATGCAGCACCAGCGTCGGAATACCGCTGCGGGCCAGATAGCCCGGCGCGAAGGAAGCCTCGACCGGACGCCCCGTGACCCGCTGCACCTCCGCCGTGAGGGCCGCAGCGACACGCCGGTTCAGCCCCAGCCCCCGGCAAAAATAGGCGAGCACACGCCGGACATCTGCGGGCGCGGCAATAACCACCAGACGCGGCGGCGAAAGCGGCCGCCCATCCAGCAGCCCATGCGCAGCCAGCACGGTCATATAGCCTCCGAAGGAATGACCGATCATGGCATCGAAGGGACCGAATCGATGCCAGACGGCAGCCTGCGTCGCAATGGCGCTGCCTGCATGAAGCGATGCGCCCGGGCTGTCGCCGTGACCGGGCAGATCAATGGCATAGACGAAAAATCCGGTCTCCCGAAGCCCGGTCACAAGCCCTTGCGTCAGCGCGATGCGCGATCCCCAGCCATGCGTGAACATCACGCGGAGACCATTGCCCGGCCCGATCGGCGCAAAGACATGGACAGCCACCGGCCGCCCGTCAATCTCCACCGTCTCGCGACGGGCTTGCGCCATCAGGGGCGCCGACGCGGCAAAAAGCGCCCGTTCCTTCTCCGTCTGTGGTTCAGGGTTGCGGGTCCGGGTGAAGAGGCGAAAAGCCAGTCGTCCGGCCTGCCGAGGCGAAACGAAACTGAGGAGGTTCACCCCTCGCCCCAACATCCTCAGCATCGCAACGTTCATGTCCGCTCTCCGTCAATTTGTTCAACCTTGTACATTATTGACTCTCATTGCACAAGATTGAACAATTTTCGCCTGGGAGGGTGACGAAAACAGCCAGGAATGCGATGATAGGCAACAAAGAAGATGCAAGGCCCCTCATGACCGCCACACGCCAGTTTCCTTGGGATCATCCGCGCTTCAAAAGCTGGATTGCGGTGGGTCGCGCCTGTCAGGTGATGAACCAGGTGCTGGCCCGCGAAATCGCAACACTCGACATCAAGCCGCCGCATCTCGACATTCTCGTGAACCTCTACCGTTTCGAGGGGCTGACGCAGCAGGATCTGGCGCGCAAGCTTCTGGTCGGGCGATCCAATATGTCGATGTTGCTGCCGCAGATGGAAAAACGGGGACTGATTACCCGGCGAGGCGACGACAATGACCGGCGCGTACTCAGGCTCTACCTCACCGAGGACGGCCGCGCGCTCGCTGAAAAGGCGATGGAAATCCAGACAAAGGTGATCGACCGGATGATGGAAACCTCCACGCTGGAGGAATGCATGTCGGTCGCAAACGTCATGGAGCGGCTGACCGCCGCGCTTCTCCTGCGCGACGGTCGATAACCCGTTTGTGTTTGCGGCTTCAAGCCGGAAGCGGCGAAAACAGAGTCTTCACGCCATGCGGCTTGCTCATCAGATATTGCGGCGGCGCCTCGACGGTTTCGCCGAAATGCGCGGCGGCGTGCCAGGGCCAACGCGGATTATAAAGCACGGCGCGGGCCAGCGCGATCAGATCGGCATCGCCGGCCTTGAGGATCGCTTCGGCCTGCTCGAATTCGGTGATGAGCCCGACAGCGACAACCGGCATCTTCACCGCCCGCTTGACGGCGCGGGCAAATGGCACCTGATAGCTCGGCCCGATGGTCATCTTCGCATCCGGAACCAACCCGCCGCTCGAGATATGGATCGCATCGCAGCCGCGGGCCTCCAGCGCCTGGGCGAAAGCGACCGTGGATTCCTCGTCCCAACCGCCCTCCTTCCAGTCCGTCCCGGACACGCGCACCGTCAGAGGCTTGCCGGCTGGCCAGATGGCGCGCACCGCGTCGAAAACCTCCAGCGGGAATCGCATGCGGTTGTCGAGGCTGCCGCCATACTCGTCCGTGCGGTGGTTCGACAAAGGCGAAAGGAACTCGTGGAGAAGATAGCCATGGGCCGCGTGGAGCTGGACCGCGTCGATACCGAGGCGCAAGGCCCGTCGAGCGGCATCTGCGAAGCCATCCCGAACGCGAATGAGCCCCGCCTTGTCGAGCGCGAGCGGTGCATCGTAAGTTTCGCGAAACGGAACTGCGCTAGGAGCAATTGTCTTCCAGCCGTTCTCGGCATCGGGCGCAATCTGCTGGCCACCCTTCCATGGAACCTCGGAGGAAGCCTTGCGCCCGGCATGGGCCAACTGGATGGCAATTGGCATTGAAGACCACGCTCTGATGCCATTCAGCACGCGTTCCATCGCCTTCTCACAGGCATCCGAGTAAAGGCCGACATCACCGTAGGAGATGCGTCCCTCTCGTGTGACAGCCGTCGCCTCGATCGTCAGCATCCCCGCGCCCGAAAGAGCGAGATGCCCCAAATGGATCATGTGCCAGTCGGTCATTTGGCCGTCTTGCGCGGAATATTGACACATCGGCGCGATGACGATTCGATTCTTCAGTTCCAGCGCGCCGACCTTGAGCGGCGAGAACAGCGTTGTCAAAGCCATGAAAACTCTCCGAGAATGTGGATAAAATAATAAGGGGGGGAGCTCTTATGTGTGGGCCAAAAGAGCGCGCCGCAAGAGGCGTGCAGCAGATTCCTGAGCTTACAGAAGCCCGAGTTCGGCGAGCTCGCGTTTCATCTCTTCGGGCATGTCATCCAGCCCCGTCCCGGCGCTGCCGAGATCCCTCGGCGCATCCTTCGCCTCAAGATAACGCCAGCCCTGAAATGGTCGCTTGGGCTGCATGACGGTCTCAACGACCTCGGGGCCGAGAATGAGTTCGGCACGGGTAATGCCATCGCCGCCGACGGTTTCGCGAATGTCGAGAATCGGTTGCCGGGCCTTCACCTGGCCCTTGATCACCCAATAGAGCGAACCACCATTGATAATCTCGTCGCGACGCTTGGGAAACATACGCGTCACATGACTGGAATGCGGCTCCATGCCGGCGGCCATGGCCAGCAGCGACCGCTCGGCAACCCACTCGCGCAGATCTTCGATGGAATCCGCGCCGACGCAAAGCTTGATGATGTGCAGTGTCATGGCGTCTTTGAACGCCTTTCAGACCGGTGCGTCAAGACGGGAATTGCGCGGAGAAATCAGCATTCGACCACGTTCACGGCGAGGCCGCCGGTCGAGGTCTCCTTGTATTTCTCGCTCATGTCGTTGCCGGTCTGACGCATCGTCTCGATACAGGCGTCCAGCGGTACGAAATGCTGTCCGTCACCCTTGACCGCCAGCGAGGCCGCCGTGACCGCTTTGACGGCACCAAGCGCGTTGCGCTCGATACAGGGCACCTGCACGAGGCCAGCGACCGGGTCGCAGGTCATGCCGAGATGGTGTTCGAGTGCAATTTCGGCGGCATTCTCGATCTGCTCCGGCGAACCGCCCATGACCGCGGCCATCCCTGCTGCAGCCATGGCCGCCGCCGAGCCGACCTCGCCCTGACAGCCGACTTCGGCGCCCGAAATCGAGGCATTGTGCTTGATGATGCCGCCGACCGCCGCAGCGGTCAGCAGGAAATCGTGAATGCCGTCCCGATCGGCATCCGCATGGAACTGTTTGTAATAGCGGATCGTCGCGGGAATGACGCCGGCAGCACCGTTCGTAGGAGCCGTCACCACACGCCCGCCCGCCGCATTTTCCTCATTGACCGCCATGGCATAGACACTCAGCCAGTCATTGGCGAAGAGCGGGTTGGGACGATTGGAGCGCCACTCCTCCTGTAGCTGATCATGGATGCCCTTCGCCCGGCGACGCACTTTCAGGCCTCCGGGCATGATGCCCTCGCCGCGCAAACCACGCTCGACACAGGAATCCATCGCCTGCCAGATGGCATCAAGACCCTCATCAAGCGCCGAACGGCTCATCATCGCCTCTTCATTCGCTCGTTTCATCTGCGCGATCGTCAGGCCGGAACGTGCTGCCATTTCAAGCATTTGCTTCGCAGAGGCAAACGGAAACGGCACATTGGCCGGCGGCTTCTTGTCCTTCTCGCGACGCATCGCCTCCAGCTCGGTATCGGTGACCACGAAGCCGCCGCCGATGGAGTAATAGACCTGTGTCAGCAGAAGCCGGCCGTCCTGATCGAAGGCGGAAAGCCGCATGCCGTTGGCGTGACCGGACAAGGGCTGCTTCTTATCGAAAACCAGATCCTCGGCCGGATTGAAATGATAGGCAGGATGGCCCGGCGGCGTGACGCTGCGCGTCTTTTCCACGTCCTCGATGATGGCGTCCATCCGGTCCGGATCCACCTTGTCCGGCAACTCGCCCGCCAGACCGAGGATAACCGCCCGGCCCGTGCCATGCCCGATGCCGGTATGGGCGAGCGAACCATGGAAGCTGGCCTTCAGCGACGCGACATGGGCGCTCTGCGGACGCGGCCAGTCATCGGACAGGATCAGCTCGAGAAACCGCGCCGCGGCCGACATCGGCCCCATCGTGTGCGAGCTGGAGGGCCCGATACCGATCTTGAAAACGTCGAAGACGGAGAGAAACATGATTGGCGCCCGGCTGGTTAGGATTCAACCTCCCCATCTTATCCGCCGCCCGGACTTTCGTAAGCCACCAATCGGCATGCGATGACGATTTAGCGACACCGGGCCGGCGCGGCAGGAGCGCGAGGACCGGCGCGCAGCATTTCATTCGGAAGACCCGGTTGTCCACAGCCGCAGTGCTTTCGCCGAACGGGAATTCGTGGCAGAAAATGGCATGACCGCGCTCGACTATCTCGCCCTCAGCATCTTTCTCATTCTCTGGTGGGGCTTCTCCTGGCTGACCAGCGGAAAGCCGAAGATCGCGCGCCCGGCGCTCACCCATCTGGTCAACAGTTATCGCAGCGCCTGGCTGCGCAATTCGTTGACCCGCGACCTCAAGATGATCGACACCCAGATCATGGCGGGCCTGCAGAACGGCACGGCCTTCTTCGCTTCCGCATCGATGTTCGCGCTTGGCAGCTGCTTCCCCCTTCTCGGCGCCTCCGAGAGCGTCGGCGAAATCTATGCGACGCTGCCGCCCTTCTTCCAGACAGGACAGGAAGGCTTCGAATTCAAGGTGGTCGGCCTTGCCGCGATCTTCGCCTATTCCTTCTTCAAGTTCGGCTGGGCCTATCGTCTCTTCAATTACTGCACGATCCTGTTCGGATCGATTCCGATGCCGAAACACACGCATGAGGATCCCGCCGCGACCGAGCGCGCTGTAGAGCGCGTGATCGAGCTCAACATTCTCGCGGGCAAGCATTTCAATGCGGGTCTGCGCGGCATCTTTCTCTCCATCGGCTATATCGGCTGGTTCTTAAGCCCCGTGCTCCTCATCGCGTTGACCGCCTTCGTGATCGGCGTCCTGGTGCGGCGGCAGTTTTTCTCGGAGGCGCGCGCCGCCCTGTTGTGAGGCCGCCGCAAAAAAGGCGGTTCGCCCCTTCAAGCGGGTCCTCAGACGCGCCCTGTCCAACAGAAGATGAAAGCGAAAACGATGAGCCAGGACAACACGCTCGAACAGCCCGTCGGCCGGTTGCACTGGATGGATGCGCTGCGCGGCATCGCACTCATCACCATGGCCACCTATCATCTGACCTGGGATCTGGAATTCTTCCACTACCTCGCGCCGGGAACGGCCAGCAGCCTGCCCTTGAAGATCTACGCCCGCTCCATTGCATCAAGCTTCCTGTTTCTGGCCGGGTTCAGTCTTTATCTCGCCCATGGTCGGGAGATCCGCTGGCACTCATTCTGGCAGCGCTTCGCCAGGATTGTCGCGGGCGCGCTGGTGGTCACGGTCGCCACCTTCTTCGCCATGCGCGACGAGTTCATCTATTTCGGCATTCTGCACAATATCGCCGCCGCAAGCCTCATCGGGCTTCTCTTCCTGCGCGCCCCGCCGATCCTGACGATTCTGGTCGCCGCAGCGGCGCTCGCCGCCCCGTTCGGGCTGCGTGACAGCCTCTTCAACACGCCGGCGCTCTATTGGGTCGGCCTGTCGGAAACCGTGCGCCGCTCCAACGACTATGTGCCGCTCCTGCCCTGGCTTGCACCATTTCTGACTGGTATCGCAGTCTCACAACCTCTAATAAAGTATCGACTCATAAAAATTCTGACCGGCGATCACGCAAAAAAATTCCACATCTTTTCGTGGTTATCCACAGCTGGTCGCCACAGTCTCGCCTTCTACCTGCTTCACCAACCGATCCTGATCGCTATAGTTTGGTGCATCGCACAAGTGTTTCCGGCAGCCAGCCCCGATCCAGCTTTGTCATATATGCAGAGTTGCAAGGCGGCCTGTGCAGCACAGCAGCCCGAGTCCTTTTGTAGTTCGTTCTGCGGCTGCACTTTGACAGAGCTCAAGAGCCAGAACCTGTTCGACGTACTGGAACGAGGCGAACTCGACGTCAACAACGACGCGCGTGTACTTGGCATTAGCCGCCAATGTACGAGGACTGCGCTGGGACAGGAATGAGGCTTGATAGACATGAACGAGTTTCGATCGCGCCCCCTGAATTTTCCTTGGCCGCCGCTGTTTTATATCGCGGCTTGCATGATCGGCTTTGCAATCGAAACGCGAGCGCCCTCGCCGCCCGGTTTTCACATGACCATGCTCGCGCCGCTCGCCGGATGGGCGCTCATCACCATGGCCGTCAGCCTCGACATCTGGGCCCTGAAGACGCTGCATGATGGCGCGACGGCCGTCATGCCGATGAAATGCGCCAGCCGCCTCGTCACCTGCGGCCCCTACCGCTTCACGCGCAACCCGACCTATCTGGCTTATACGCTGCTGCTGATCGGCATCGGCCTGGTCGCCAGCTGCGCCTGGGTCATGATTGGCGCCGTCGTCGCGGCCGCGCTGACGACCTATCTCGCCATCCGCCCGGAGGAATTCCATCTTCTGTCGCGCTTCGGCTTCGAGTTCGAACGCTATTGCCACGGCACTCGCCGCTGGCTGTGAAAAGACGACACATGGACAACAGCAAAAAGGCCGCCGGATACTGATCCGGCGGCCTTCTCTGTTAAGCGAATTCAAACTGTGAAATCACGTCCCGACGCCGATTTCGGCAAGACGTGTCAGACACTGTTCCTCGATCAGATCGAGCTCGGTGATCGTGTCCTCGATGTCCTTGCGCTTCTGCTTCAGTTCGTCGCGCTTTTCGGAAACGCGCTTCATCATCAGCGTCAGCTGACCGGATTCGCCCGGCGGATCCTTGTAAGCCAGTATAATCTCGCGGATCTCGGCAATGCTGAATCCGATGCGCCGGCCGCGCAGAATGTTCTGGATGATACGGCGATCCGATGGCCGGAAAAGCCGCGTCCGGCCGCGCCGCTCGGGATTCACAAGGCCCTCGTCTTCGTAAAAGCGCAGCGTCCGGGTCGAAATGCCAAACTCCCGCGTCAATTCCGTGATAGTGTAGAGCTTGTCCACGTCGTTCTTTCCAAATCGATTTATGCGACTATTCTATTGACCTTGACGTAAAAGTCAATGCGCGGTTCGATTTCGTTGGTAAGGTATTTATGACTGTGGCCGGGACGTCAAAGTACGCCGTACCACCAGGATGCGAGGCCGAGGAACGAGAAAAAGCCGGTGACATCCGTGACCGTCGTCACGAAGACTGCCGAGGCGACGGCGGGGTCGACGCCGAGCCTGTCGAGAAGTAGCGGGATGAGGATGCCGCCGAGCGCAGCCGCCAGCATGTTGATCAGCATGGCCGAGGCGATGATGCCGCCAATGCTGACATCATGGAACCAGAGCCCCGCAACCACGCCGATCAGCACGCCGAAGATCAGTCCGTTCAGAATGCCCACGCCCGCCTCGCGGCCGATGATCCTCGCGGCGTTGTAGATGTCGAGATCCTTTGTGGCGAGCGCCCGCACCGTCACGGTCATGGTCTGCGACGCCGCATTGCCGCCCATGCCGGCCACGATCGGCATCAGCACGGCCAGCGCCACCACCTTTTCGATGACGCCGTCGAACAGCGCGATCACGGAGGCCGCCAGAATGGCCGTCAGCAGATTGACGAGAAGCCACGGTACGCGCGATCGCGACGTGCTGAGCACGGTGTCGGAAAGCTCTTCGTCGCCGACGCCGCCAAGGCGCATCAAGTCCTCCTCCGCCTCCTCCTGGATGACGTCGACCACGTCATCGATGGTCAGCACGCCGACCAGACGGCCGTTTTCGTCCACCACGGCGGCGGAGAGAAGGTCGTATTGCTCGAAGAGCTGGGCAGCCTCTTCCTGGTCCATCTCGGCGGGCACCGGATGGTTCATCTCGCGCATGATCTCCTCGATCTTCAAACCGCGCGTCGAGCGCAGGATGCGATCGAGATCGACGGCGCCGAGCAGCTTGAAGGTCGGATCGATGACGAAGATCTGCGAGAAGCTGTCCGGCAGATCGCGCTCGTCGCGCAGATAGTCGATGGTCTGGCCGACGGTCCAGAACGGCGGCACAGCGACGAATTCCGTCTGCATGCGCCGGCCGGCCGAGCTTTCCGGATAATCGAGCGCCCGGCGCAGGCGAACCCGCTCGGTAAACGGCAGCTGCGCGAGGATTTCTTCGCGGTCTTCCTTGTCGAGGTCTTCGAGAATGTAGACGGCATCGTCCGAATTCATCTCGCCGATGGCCGCCGCCACCTGCTCGTTCGGCATCTGCTCGACGATTTCGAGGCGGATCGCCTCATCGACCTCGGTCAGTGCGGTAAAGTCGAAGGCATCGCCCGCCAGCCGCACCAGCGCATGCCGCTCCTCCGGCTCCAGCGCCTCGATGAGGTCGCCCAGTTCGGATTCGTGCAGGCGCGCGACATTGTGCCGAAGAAACTCGACATCCTCCGCCTCCAGCGCCTCGCCGATCAGCGCCAGATAATCCTGCCGGACAAGACCGTCTTCGTCATAAATGTCGACATGGTCATGCGGATCAGCGGATGCAGACAAGCGCTCGCGTTCCAGTTCGCCGGTTTCAGCCATCGGCGTCTCCTGTTCAAAGAGATGAATTGTTCGGGTTCGCGCCGCCATCCAGCGAGCCTCACCGTGCTAGCCGAAAAGTGCGCTTGCGTCCACCGACGTAACGGCAGGCAGGCTTGAAAAACGGAGGCAAATCCCTGTTTTTCCGACAGGATCGACTGTCTGCGCGCGCATGTGGCGAACTTTACCTTTCTTTACAAATGTCAGGAACGACGGAAACGTTCCTTCTCCATGATGGCTCTCATCGAAAAGCCCGCCGCAATGGCAACGGAGACACGACATGGAAGCGAATGAAAACATGCAAGACACGCCAAAGAGCGCCCTGCCCTGGAAGAAGCGCTCCGCCATCACCGGTCTGGCGATCGTCGCCGTCACGATTGCCGGCGTAGGTGCCTTCGCGATTGCCAAGGATGGCCCCGACGGCTTCGGCCCTCCCGACATGGAAATGGCCGACATGGGCATGGGCGGCCATCACGGCGGCATGATGCAGAAGGTCAAGGGCGGCTTCATGGAACACCGCATGATCAAGGCGCTCGACAGCGTGGATGCCACCGACGAGCAGAAACAGAAGATCAAGGCGATCTTCGACAAGGCCCGCGAAGACGTGAAGGCGACGCGCGGTGAGCCCGGCCAGATGCGCGACCAGATGAAGGCGCTGTTCGAAAAGCCGACCATCGACCGCGACGCCGTGGAAGCCATGCGCAAGGCCCGCGTCCAGAAGATGGACGATGCCTCGAAGATCATGACCACCGCCATGGTCGATGCCGCGGAAGTGCTGACGCCCGACCAGCGCGCCAAGCTGGCGAAGGAATTCGCCGAAAAATCGCACGGTCACCGCCCGCGCTGGTGATGCTATAAGGGCTCGGGGATTCCCCGGGCCATTCAGGAAGGACTACACAGCATGACGGCGGACATACTCATCATCGACGATGATACGAGGCTCACCGCCATGTTGGAAGATTACCTGAAGAAACAAGGGTTTGCCACGCGCGCCAGCGCGACCGGCAAAGACGGCCTGGCGGAAATCGCCCGCACTCCGCCGGCCGTCGTCATTCTCGACCTCATGCTGCCTGACCTCGACGGCTTTGAGGTCTGTCGGAAGGTCCGCGCCACCTCGGACCTTCCGATCCTCATGCTGACCGCCAAGGGCGAAGAGACCGACCGCATCGTCGGCCTGGAACTCGGCGCCGACGACTATCTCCCCAAGCCCTTTTCGCCGCGCGAACTTCTCGCACGCCTGCGCGCCATCCTCCGCCGCAGCCAGGGCATGATGAATCCCGGCCGCGATTCCGATATCCTCACCTTCGGCGACCTCGAAATCGACCGTGGCGCGCGCCAGATCCGCGTCGCCGGCGAGGAGCGCCAGATCACCGGCTATCAATATGATCTTCTCGTGGCGCTCGCCGAAAATGCCGGCCGGGTGCTCTCCCGCGACCAGCTGATGGACATGGTCAAGGGCGAGGAGCTGGAAGCCTTCGACCGCTCCATCGACGTGCACATCTCGCGCATCCGCGCCGCGATCGAGACCGACCCCAAGCATCCGCGCCGCATCATCACCGTACGCGGCGCCGGCTATCTCTTCGCCCGCCACCAGACGCCGGCAGGTGGCGCATGAACTTCATCCGCCGCTCGCTCTTCCTGCAATTCTACGCGACGATCCTGATGGGTCTGGCGCTCGTCGCGCTCGTCTTCGTCGCCTTCGCCGCCATCGGCAAGTTCGACCAGCGCGATCCGCTCTCCGCCCGCCTCGGCCCCTTCATCGATTCCGTGCTGCCGCCGCCGGGCGAGAACTTCAATCTGGAGCGCGCCGTGCACCGCATGTCGGACACCGTGAACGCCGATATCAGCGTCTATGACAAGCAGGGCACGCTGATTGCCAATGCCGGGCGCCCGGTGCCGGCGGATGTCACGACCGACGACCCCAAGGGTTTCCGCCCGCCGGGCCGTACCTTTGCGTTTGAAACGCCCGATGGCCTGAGGGTCGTCGCTCGCAGCCGCCGGCCGCCCGGCCCCCACAGGCAGAATGTCGCCTTCGTCATTCTGCTGATTGCCGCAGCGCTTGGCCTCGCAGCACTCCCCGTCACACGCCGTCTCACCCGCCGGCTGGAAACGCTGAAGACGGGCATGGACACCTGGAGCGCCGGCGCGCTGGAAACCCGCCTCACCGTGGAAGGCAATGACGAGATCGCCGATGTCGCACGCACCTTCAACATGGCCGCCGGCCGCATCGAAGACCTCGTGACCGCGCAGAAAAACCTGCTCGCCAATGCCAGCCACGAACTGCGCTCGCCGCTCGCGCGTCTCCGCATGGCAATCGAAATGTTCGAGGCCGACCCGGCCGAAAGCCTGAAGACCGAGATCGTCCGCAACATGGCCGAACTCGACGAACTGGTCGAAGAAATCCTGATCTCCAGCCGCCTGCAGGCCGGCCGCACGGAGAGTTTCGAGGACATGGTCGATCTCGTGGCCATCGCGGCGGAAGAAAGCGCCCATTCCGACGCCGCCGACGCCGTGACCGTCACCGGCCCCTCCACCCTCATCCGCGCCAACGGCCGCCTCATCCGCCGCCTGATCCGCAACCTCCTGCAAAACGCCACCCGCCACGGCAAGCCCCCCATAGAAGTTTCCGTAACGGAAACCCCCGACGCACTTCACCTAACGGTGACCGACCACGGCGACGGCATCCCGGAAGGCGAACGCGAACGGATTTTCGAGCCGTTCTACCGGCCAGCGGGGCGCGCGGAAGCCGCGGGGGGATGGGGGATCGGGCTGGCGCTTGTGCGGCAGATCGCCGAGCTGCATGGGGGGAGCGTGGTGTGCGAAGCGGCGGAAGGTGGCGGGGCGGTGTTTAGGGTGAGGTTGCCGAGGAGCTGATATCTCCCGTGCGGTCAACAATAGCCTTGAAAATGAAGACAGCTTATCGCATAGATGTTCTCTATTTGTTCGATCAAGGGAATCTGCTTCATGAGCTATTTGGGAATCGATGCAGCTATCACAGAATGCGCTCAAGAGATCGATCGCATTCACAATCATCTTACAGCTATCGACAATGGACTGCGCCACTACACCGAGAATGAAAAAGGTGAGTTGAAGCTCGACTGCACCTCCCGCGAGAAAGAGCGCGAGCAAGAAGCACTTAAGATGCAATATAACTACTTGAATATATACAAAAACTTCGAGAAAAACAGTTAGTACCAGAGCAGCTATTCTAACTGAAACACAACAAAAAACCCGGCTTTCGCCGGGCTCTTTTTGTCTCGGCTTGAGAGCCGAATGGTGCGGTCGAGAAGACTCGAACTTCCACGTCTTGCGACACAGCGACCTCAACGCTGCGCGTCTACCAATTCCGCCACGACCGCATCGTGGTAGAGCCGAATTGCTCCGGCGCGGCTGCATGTAGCAAAAGCCTCTGGGGTGCACAAGTGGACGATGACGTTTTTTTGATGCTGTGGATGGATTTTCGCGAGGCGCTTTGAGGCAGGCCGCCGCAACCCCTTGCGCGACAGGGGTTCGACGCCCTAAATGCAGTCAAAACAAGGAAATGCCTCCCATGCTTCGCCAGGATATCGCCCCCTCCATGCATCCCGCGGAAGACTGTCCGCCCGTGCGCTGGTGGATTTCGGACGGTTTGATTCCCTATGAGGAGGCCGTCGCGGAGATGGAACGGCAGGTAGCGCTCATTGCGGACGGCAAGGCAGACGAACTTGTCTGGCTGCTCGAACATCCGCCGCTCTACACGGCCGGCACCAGCGCGGACGTGAAGGACCTCGTGCAGCCGGATCGCTTCCCCGTCTTCCAGACCGGGCGCGGTGGCGAATATACCTATCACGGCCCCGGCCAGCGGGTCGCCTATGTCATGCTGGACCTCAAGCGCCGGCGGCAGGATGTGCGGGCCTATGTGGCGGCTCTTGAAGAAGTCATCATCCGCACGCTCGATGCCATGAACGTCAAGGGCGAGCGGCGCGAGGATCGCGTCGGCGTCTGGGTGCGCCGGCCGGAAAAGCCGCTGCTCCCCGATGGCTCCATGTCGGAAGACAAGATCGCAGCGCTCGGCATCCGCCTGCGCAAATGGGTGAGCTTCCACGGCCTGTCGCTGAATGTCGATCCGGACCTCGACCATTTCGGCGGCATCGTGCCCTGCGGCATCTCGGCCTACGGCGTGACGAGCCTTGTCGATCTCGGCCTGCCGGTCATGGTGGCGGATGTGGATATCCGGCTCCGCGAGGCCTTCGAGGAGGTCTTCGGACCGACGGTGCAGGTCGCCGGCTGAAACAGTTCAGCGCAGCCCGAAGAGCAGATCGGCTGAGAAGATGATCGCATAGCTGTGGATGATCACGGCGGCATAGAGGCCGAGCCCGACCAGCAGACGCTCTGCCGGGCGCATGGGCGTAAGCTCGTCCCGCATTTTCACGGCGCCGGCGCTGATCATGCTGAGAAGCGCGAAGATGGCGAGCGACAAGACCAGAATGTCCTGCGGTACTCCGACTTGCCAGCCGGTGACGGCGATGACGGCGGAAATGCCGAAACTGCCCAGCATCTGCATGCCGAGCCCCGGAAAGATCCGCCGCAGCACCTGCCCGCCATCGAAGCGCGCCATGGGCAGGAGGTTCAGGAGATTGAAGCCGCCGAGAACCAGGATCAGCACGAGAAGCGGCCGGTCGAGCACAGCCGTCGCGTTACTCTTCATCGCCGCCTCATGGCCGACAATCGCGATCGGCACGACGAAGGCGGACATGCCCGCCCCCATCAAGGCGCAGGTCGCGGCCTCGAAATGGGAATTGTAGGGCCGCCCGCCCATCGCGATTCCGCCCAGAAGCGGCACGAAGATCATCCGCGCCGTGCGATGCCCGAAGGCACGATAGGCCGCCATGTGGCCGAGTTCATGCATGACGATGACCAGCGTCAGGATGGTGGAAAGCACCAGTCCATTGAGAGTCAGCCCGAAAAAGGGCCAGAACAGCAGCGTGGAGACGACGGCCAGAAACACCTGCATCGGTGGACGTTCGAACACGCCGACCTTCTTCGCCTCACCCGTCTTCAGCCAGCCCTCCAGCGAGCGCATTTCACGGCGCAGCGCAAAATAGCGGTAAACGAGGAATGCGATGCCGCGGTAGCGGTCCGTCTGCTCCACCGTGAGTTCCGTCACCCCGCCATCGGCCCGCAGCCGCCGCCGTTCGTGGAAGGACGCCCAGACAGTGGGATCGAGGACCGTGTCGTCGACGACACGTGTCGAAAAGGCAAACCGGTCTTCGCGGGAAATCTCAAGAACGCGCTCGATCGGCGCGCCCTTGCGATCGAGATTCTGGTAGGCCTGGCGGGCAAAGCGCCCGGCCGGATCTTCGGCGCGCGAAGACAGCAGAGACGGGTTCCAGTCGGCATGTTCGCCGAGCGGATCGATGGCCGACCAGAGATGTTCGGGCCGTGCCTCGAACCTGCGAGTCATCCTCAGCGTCCGCACGCCCACGGGTGCGGCCATGATCAGCCAGAGAAGGAACAGGTTGATCCCCAGAAGGATCAGACCCGGATTGATTGTGTCCACCGTCAAAACCTCGATACAACGCGGAGGAGAACATGAAGGATAACACGCGAAAGTTAACGGTCACCTGCGACTTACCCGCGTACCACTCCCGCAGCGACACAAGCGCGCAGCACCGCCCCAGACCTGCGAATGCGGCTCCGGCTGGGCTTTCGCCGCGTTGACAAGCGTCGGATTCCTTGCATCTTCTTCTACCGGGAGCGGAGGATATTTCATGGAATTTGATTACGTCATTGTCGGCGGCGGATCTGCCGGATCGGTCCTGGCTGCGCGGCTTTCGGAAGATGCGCGCATCACGGTCTGCCTGCTGGAGGCGGGCGGCGAAGGGCGCGGGCTCGTCACTCGCATGCCCTTCGGCACCATCGCCACCCTGCCCGGCAAGCCGAAAATCACCAACTGGGCTTTCGAGACGGTCCCGCAGAAAGGCCTGAACGGCCGGCGCGGATACCAGCCCCGGGGCAAGGCGCTCGGTGGCTCCAGCGCCATCAACGCCATGCTCTATATCCGCGGCCAGCCGGAGGATTATGACGGCTGGGCGCTCGACGGCTGCCCCGGCTGGGGCTGGCACGACATGCTGCCCTGGTTCCTGAAGTCGGAAGGCAACCAGCGCGGCACCTCCGCGCTTCATTCCGGTGACGGCCCGCTGCAGGTGTCCGACCAGCAGACCCCGCGCTCACTCGCGGACGATTTCATCCGCGCGGCAGAGGAATGCCAGATCCGCCGCAACGACGATTTCAACGGCCCCGAACAGGAAGGCGTCGGTCTCTACCAGGTGACACAGTTCCATGGCGGCGCGAAGAATGGCGAGCGCTGCTCGGCCGCTGCGGCCTATCTGCATCCGGCGATGGGTCGCCGCAATCTCAAGGTTCTCACCGGCGTTCAGGCGCAGCGCATTCTTTTTGAAGGCAAGCGCGCCGCCGGCGTCCGCTACAAGGAGAAAGGCACAGAGCGGAACGTGCGCGCCCGCCGCGAGGTCATCGTCTCCTCCGGCGCCTTCGGTTCGCCGCAACTCCTCATGCTCTCAGGGATTGGCCCGGCGGCACATCTGAAATCGCTCGGCATCGAGGTGCTGAACGACCTGCCCGGCGTCGGCCAGAACCTGCAGGACCATCTCGATTACGTTCTGCCCATCTTCACCACCATCAAGGACACGGTTGGCATTGGCGCGGCCGGAACGGCCAAGATCATTGCGGAAGCCCTGCGCTGGCGGCGCGACGGAACCGGTATGCTCGCCACGCCCTTTGCCGAAGGCGGCGCCTTCATCAAATCGAGCCCCGATGTCGACCGGCCGGACCTGCAATTGCATTTCGTGCTCGGCATTCTCGATGATCATGCCCGCAAGCTGCATCCCGGCTATGGCTATTCGATCCATGTCTGCGTGCTGCGCCCAAAAAGCCGCGGTGAAGTGAAGCTCGCGAGCCGTGACGCGGCAGCCGCCCCGCTGATCGATCCGAACTATCTCGCCGATCCGCAGGACGCCGATCTGATGCTCAAGGGTGTCAAGCGCGTCCGCGCCATTGCCGCCGCGCCGTCTCTCGCCCGCCATTTCAAGCGCGAATTGTTTCCGCTTAAAGACGGCAGCGACGCCGAACTGATGGCGCATGTCCGCGCCCGCGCCGACACGATCTACCACCCGGTCGGCACCTGCCGCATGGGCAACGGGCCGATGTCCGTGGTGGATACAAGCCTCAAGGTGCGCGGCGTCGAAGGGCTTCGCGTCATCGACGCCTCGATCATGCCGAACCTCATCAGCGGCAACACAAATGCGCCGACGATCGCGATCGCCGAGCGCATGGCGGTCGAAATCGCTGCGGCGGCCCGGGGATGATTTTTGCCGCGGCAGGGCTTGAGCCGGTGCCGCGCGCCGTGCCACAACATGGCTCGACATTTGATTTATCAGAAGAATCGGAAGGAAGCCCCCATGGATGTCCGCGCCGCCGTTGCCGTTCAGGCAGGAAAACCGCTCGAGATCATGACCGTCCAGCTCGATGGCCCGAAGGCCGGAGAAGTGCTGGTTGAAATCAAGGCGACCGGCATCTGCCACACCGACGATTTCACCCTGTCGGGCGCCGACCCGGAAGGCCTGTTCCCGGCCATTCTCGGCCATGAGGGCGCCGGCATCGTCGTCGACGTCGGTCCGGGCGTCACCTCGCTGAAGAAGGGCGATCACGTCATTCCGCTCTACACGCCGGAATGCCGCGAATGCTATTCCTGCACCTCGCGCAAGACCAACCTCTGCACCTCGATCCGCGCCACCCAGGGCCAGGGCGTGATGCCGGACGGCACGAGCCGCTTCTCGATCGGCAAGGACAAGATCCACCACTATATGGGCTGCTCGACCTTCGCCAATTTCACCGTTCTGCCGGAAATCGCGCTCGCCAAGATCAATCCCGACGCGCCCTTTGACAAGGTCTGCTACATCGGCTGCGGCGTGACGACCGGCATCGGCGCCGTCATCAACACGGCCAAGGTCGAGATCGGTTCGACCGCGATCGTCTTCGGCCTCGGCGGCATCGGGCTCAACGTGCTGCAGGGCCTGCGGCTTGCCGGTGCCGACATGATCATCGGCGTTGATATCAATCCGGACCGCAAGGCATGGGGCGAAAAATTCGGCATGACGCATTTCGTCAACCCGAAGGAAGTCGGCGAAGATATCGTCCCCTACCTCGTCAACATGACGAAGCGTCATGGCGACCTGATCGGCGGCGCGGATTATACGTTCGACTGCACGGGCAACACCAAGGTCATGCGCCAGGCTCTGGAAGCCTCCCATCGCGGCTGGGGCAAGTCGGTCATCATCGGCGTTGCCGGCGCGGGCCAGGAAATTTCGACGCGTCCGTTCCAGCTGGTCACCGGCCGCAACTGGATGGGCACGGCCTTCGGCGGCGCACGCGGCCGCACGGACGTGCCGAAGATCGTCGACTGGTATATGGACGGCAAGATCCAGATCGACCCGATGATCACCCACACCATGCCGCTCGAAGATATCAACAAGGGCTTCGACCTGATGCACAAGGGCGAGAGCATCCGCGGCGTCGTACTTTACTGATGACAGCTGCGACCTACAGCGTCGAGATCAGGGACATGGGCGGATTTTCCGCCCATGAACTTTATGTGCTCCTGAAACTGCGCGTCGATGTCTTCGTGGTCGAGCAGAACTGCCCCTATCCCGAGCTTGACGGCAAGGACGATCAGGCGCTGCACCTCATGCTGAAACGCGGAGGCGAGATCATTGCGGCCGCTCGCATCTTCCCGCCGCATGACGATGTGCCCGCCAAGATCGGCCGCGTCGTCGTCTCGCCCGCCCATCGCGGCGAACGGTTGGGCGGGGCTCTGATGCAGGAGGCGCTGAAGACCTGTCACAGCCGCTTTCCCGGCGCACCGGTCTTCCTCTCTGCGCAAAGCCATCTGCAACGCTTCTACGGCAGCTTCGGCTTCAAGCCGGTTTCGGGAGAATATGTCGAAGATGGCATTCCGCACATCGATATGCTGAAGGCCGACTGACCGTCCGGAGGCGGGATAGGGTCTGCATCTTCATGGATGAAAAAACAAAAAAGCCCGCAAAACCAGAAGGTCTCGCGGGCTATTTAAATTCGTTCCGTTGCGTCAGCCAGCCAGTGCCTGAGCTACGGCCTCGACTGCCTCCGCGGCCTTCGCCCCATCCGGACCGCCGGCCTGCGCCATGTCGGGACGGCCGCCGCCGCCCTTGCCGCCAAGTGCGGCAGAGGCGATGCGGACGAGATCGACGGCGCTGAAGCGGCCGGCGACATCCTCCGTTACGGCAACCACGGCGCTCGCCTTGCCGTCGGCCGACACGCCCACGAAGCAGACAACGCCGCTCTCGACGCTCTTCTTGCCTTCGTCGGCGAGACCCTTCAGGTCCTTCGGCTCGACGCCCGTCACGACCTTGCCGAGATACTTCACTCCATTGACCTCACGGACCTCCTGGGCTCCACCACCGGCGGAACCGCCGAGCGCCAGCTGGCGGCGCGCCTCGGCGAGTTCACGCTCCAGCTTGCGGCGCTCGTCCATCAGAGACTCGACGCGGCCCACAATCTCGCCCTGCCCGACCTTGAGCAGACCGGCCAGCGTCTTCACGCGCTCGTCCTGGGCAGCCAGATAATCGCGGGCAGCGGAACCGGTCAGAGCCTCGATGCGGCGAACGCCGGCACCGACCGCGCTCTCGCCGAGAACATGGACGAGGCCGATATCGCCTGTGGCGCGCACATGCGTACCCCCACAGAGTTCGACAGAATAGGGCTTCCCGGCCTTGGCGCCGCGAACGCCCGTCCCCATGCCGACAACGCGAACCTCGTCGCCATACTTCTCGCCAAACAGCGCCATCGCGCCTTCCGCGATCGCATCGTCCACACTCATAAGGCGCGTCGTGACCGGCGCGTTCTGAAGCACGATTTCGTTCGCCATTTCCTCGACGATCTTCAGCTCTTCCTCCGACATCGGCTTCGGATGCGACACGTCGAAACGCAGGCGCTCGGGCGCAACCAACGAGCCCTTCTGGGCGACGTGGGTGCCGAGCACTTCGCGAAGCGCCTCATGAAGAAGATGGGTGGCGGAATGGTTGGCGCGCAGCTGGCCGCGGCGGTCGTGATCAACCGTCAGGAGGGCCGCATCGTTGACCTTGATCGTGCCCGAAACGACGCTGCCATAGTGCACGAAGAGGCCCTCGCCCTTCTTCTGCACATCGCTGATCTCGACCTTGGCCGAACCCGCCACGAGGACCCCGGCATCGCCCATCTGGCCGCCGGATTCACCGTAGAACGGCGTCTGGTTTACGATGATCTGCACCGCCTCGCCTTCCGAGGCGCTGTCGACCGACTTGCCGTCCTTGACGATCGCCTGGACGGCGCCCTCGGCTTCCTCGGTGTCGTAGCCGAGGAACTCTGTCGCACCGAACTTCTCTTTCAGTTCGAACCAGATCGTTTCGGTCTGCGCCTCGCCGGACCCCGCCCAGCTCTTGCGGGCCTCGGCCTTCTGGCGCTCCATCGCGTCGGTGAAGCCGGCGAGATCGACATTGATTTCACGGGCGCGCAGCGCGTCCTGCGTGAGGTCGAGCGGGAAGCCATAGGTGTCATAGAGCTTGAAGGCCGTTTCGCCGTCGAGCATATCGCCCTTCGAGAGCGTCGAGGTGGCGTCGGACAGCAGGCCGAGACCGCGCTCCAGCGTCTTGCGGAAGCGGGTTTCTTCGAGCTTCAGCGTTTCGGAAATGAGCGCTTCTGCGCGCACCAGCTCCGGATAGGCCTGACCCATTTCGCGCACCAGTGTCGGCAGCAGCTTGTAGATCAGCGGATCGCGCGCGCCGAGCAGCTGAGCATGGCGCATCGCGCGGCGCATGATACGGCGAAGCACATAGCCACGGCCTTCGTTCGACGGCAGCACTCCATCGGCAATCAGGAAGGCGGACGAGCGCAGGTGGTCGGCAATGACCCGATGCGAGGCACGATGCTCGCCCTCAGCCGCAACGCCAGTCGCCTCGACCGAGGCCGCGATCAGGTTTCGGAACAGGTCGATATCGTAATTGTCATGCTTGCCCTGCAGGAGCGCAGCGATGCGCTCGAGGCCCATGCCGGTGTCGATGGATGGACGCGGAAGTCCCACGCGCTCCTCCTTCGACAATTGCTCGTACTGCATGAAGACCAGGTTCCAGATTTCGATGAAACGGTCGCCATCTTCTTCCGGCGAACCGGGAGGGCCGCCCCAGATATGTTCGCCGTGATCGTAGAAGATTTCCGAGCACGGCCCGCAGGGGCCGGTATCACCCATGGCCCAGAAATTGTCGCTTGTCGGAATGCGGATGATGCGGCGCTCGGAAAGGCCGGCGATCTTCTGCCACAAACCATGCGCCTCGTCGTCCGTATGGTAGACCGTGACCAGAAGCCGGCTCTTGTCGATACCGAATTCCTTGGTGATCAGGTTCCAGGCAAGCTCGATGGCGCGCTCCTTGAAATAGTCGCCAAAGGAGAAGTTGCCGAGCATTTCAAAGAAGGTGTGATGGCGCGCGGTATAGCCGACATTGTCGAGGTCATTGTGCTTGCCGCCGGCGCGCACGCATTTCTGCGCGGTCGCAGCCGTCGTATAGGGCCGGCTTTCAAGTCCGGTGAACACGTTCTTGAACTGCACCATGCCGGCATTGGTGAACATGAGTGTCGGGTCGTTGCGCGGCACGAGCGGGCTCGAGGCCACGACTTCATGTCCGTTCTTCTTGAAGTAATTCAGAAACGACGACCGGATTTCATTCACGCCACTCATGGGAGCCCTTCAATATTCTTTTTCGACCGAACACGGCCAGAACCCCGCAAGAGCCGGGGAAACAAGCGCTTTTATAACCCGCTTGCGCAACTGTCCAGACTTGAGCATGCAAGGAAATATGCAAAAGAAAACCGGCCGCATCGCTTAAGGATGCGGCCGGTCTCAGAAGAACATCCCGAAGGATTTGAAATTACATGTCGGCAGCCAGATCGCCGTCGTCGCCATCCGGACCGCCCTTGTCGAGCAACTGGTCGGCGAGAAGGCCGGCATTCTGGCGCAGCGCCATCTCGATTTCATTCGCAAGGGCAGGATTGTCGCGCAGGCACTGCTTGGCGTTTTCACGGCCCTGGCCGAGACGCTGGCTGTTATAGGAGAACCATGCACCCGACTTCTCGACGATACCGGCCTTGACGCCCAGGTCGACAAGCTCACCCGTCTTCGACACGCCTTCGCCATACATGATGTCGAATTCGACCTGCTTGAAGGGCGGCGCCATCTTGTTCTTGACGACCTTGACGCGCGTCTGATTGCCGACAACCTCTTCCCGATCCTTGACAGCACCGATACGGCGGATGTCGAGACGGACCGAAGCATAGAACTTCAGAGCATTACCGCCCGTCGTCGTTTCCGGCGAACCGAACATGACGCCGATCTTCATACGGATCTGGTTGATGAAGATGACCATGCAGTTCGAGCGCGAGATCGAGGCGGTGAGCTTGCGCAGCGCCTGGCTCATGAGGCGGGCCTGCATGCCCGGCAGGCTGTCGCCCATTTCGCCTTCGATTTCGGCGCGCGGCGTCAGTGCCGCCACCGAGTCGACGACAAGCACGTCGATCGCGCCGGAGCGCACCAGCGTATCCGTGATTTCCAGTGCCTGTTCGCCCGTGTCCGGCTGCGAGATCAGCAGGTTCTGCAGATCGACGCCAAGCTTGCGGGCATAGACCGGGTCGAGCGCGTGTTCGGCATCGACGAAGGCGCAGATGCCGCCCTTCTTCTGGGCTTCCGCAATCGTCTGAAGCGCCAGCGTCGTCTTGCCCGAGCTTTCCGGGCCGTAGATTTCCACGATACGCCCCTTCGGCAAACCGCCGACGCCGAGCGCGATGTCGAGCCCGAGCGAGCCCGTGGAAACCGTTTCGATCTCGATGATGTTCTCGTTCGAGCCGAGCTTCATGATGGAGCCCTTGCCGAACGAACGCTCGATCTGTGAAAGTGCGGCTTCAAGAGCCTTGCTTTTATCCACCGATTTGTCCTCTACCAGCCGCAAAGAATTCTGTGCCATGGGTCCACCTTTAGGTTATTGAAGCAGCCTGGGCAACAGCGCCGCCGATGCCGATTTTGTACATGATATGTTCTCATTTCGCAAGAGCCATTCAAGCAATTGAGAAAGATGAGGAAATTGACACATGTTCACATTATGTTTCGCCTGTGAATTCAACAGCTTCATAGGGAGTGGCAGCAGCGCGTCATCCCCGGCGGCAACCTTTGATTCGGAAAGGACCGGCCGATGAGCGGCGCACGAATCGTCGTGGTTGGCGGCGCCCATGTCGATCGGCGCGGCCGCATTTTCGGGGACACCAGGCCCGGCGCCTCCAATCCGGGCGCCTGGTTCGAGGAAGCCGGCGGCGGCGGCTTCAACGCGGCGCGCGCCCTCGCCCTGCTCGGCCATGATGTGACGATGGTCAGCGTCGCGGGCGGCGATTCGGGTGCGGCGCTTGTCGAGGCCGCGGCAGCCCGCACGGGCGTGACACTGAACGGCTTTACCTTCCTCGACCGGCAGACGCCGAGCTACACGGCGATCCTCGAGGCCGATGGCAATCTGGTGATCGCGCTGGCCGATATGGGGCTTTACGATCTGATGACGGCGCGTCGGCTGAAGGTAAACTGGCTGCGCGAAACGCTGGAACAGGCCGACTTCATCCTTTGCGACGCGAATCTGCCCGGCGAGACGATCGCCATGCTCGCGGCGGACGCATCCGCCCGCGCCATCCCCATCGCCGCGATCGGCATTTCGCCGGCAAAGATCGTGCGCCTGATCCCCGCCCTGCCCGCACTCGATTTCGTGTTCATGAACGAGGCAGAAGCAGCAACGCTCGCCGGCCCGCAGACAGACGCGCACGACTGGCCGAAACGGCTTGCCGAACGCGGGTTGAAGGGCGGCGCGATCACCCGTGGCATGAAGCCCGCGCTCCTTTGGCGGGACGGTGCAGCTGTCGAGCTCGCCCCGCCGGCGGTCGAGACGATCGGAGATGTCACCGGCGCCGGCGATGCCTTCGCGGCAGGAGCCATCGACGCATTTTTGGCCGATGCGACAGTTTCCGATATGATACGCCAGGCAACGGCGCTGGCGCGCCTGACGGTGCTGTCGCCGCTGGCCGTTGCGGAAAATGTAAACCGTCAGTCGCTTTCCGAAATCCTGGCTCTTGTGCCGCAACCGGAAATGCTGGATTGAAACGGCAGGAACAAGGAAGAAACCCATGAATACGAACATCAACCCGGCCGCGAACGTCGTTTTCAGCCAGGAAGTCGCAGAGGCCAAGGCGCGCGGCGCCGCCATCGTCGCCCTTGAATCGACCATCATCACGCATGGCATGCCCTATCCCGGCAATCTCGAAATGGCGAAAAGCGTCGAGGGAATCATTCGCGACGCGGGCGCCGTTCCGGCAACCATCGCCGTGATTGACGGCACGCTGCATATCGGCCTTGAAGCAGACCAGCTGGAAACGCTGGCGCAGACGCAGGGTGCCATGAAGCTCTCGCGCGCCGACTTCGCCTTTGCGATTGCAGAGCACCGCACGGGCGCGACCACGGTCGCCGCCACGATGATTGCCGCAGCCCGCGCCGGCATCTCGGTCTTCGCAACCGGCGGCATCGGTGGCGTCCATCGCGGCGCCGAACAGAGTTTCGACATCTCCGCCGACCTGGAAGAACTTTCCCGCACCGCCGTCATCGTGGTCTCCGCGGGCGCCAAGGCGATCCTCGACGTGCCGAAGACGCTGGAAGTGCTCGAAACCAAGGGCGTTCCGGTCGTCACCTTCGGCCAGGAAGAATTCCCCGCCTTCTGGTCGCGCTCCTCGGGCCTCAAGAGCCCGCTGTCGCTAAACACCGCCGCAGCAATCGCCAATTTCCAGAAGACGCGCGCCGAGTTCGGCATCCATGGCGGCATGCTGATCGCCAACCCGGTGCCGGAAGCCGACGAAATCCCCCGCGACGAGATGGAAATCTATATCGGCCGCGCGCTGGCCGATGCGGAATCAGATGAAATCCAGGGCAAGGCTGTTACGCCTTACCTGCTCGATTCGATCTTCCGCATCACCGAAGGCCGCAGCCTGAAAACGAATATTGCGCTCGTCGAGAACAACGCCAGGCTGGCCGCCGAAATCGCGGTGGCGCTGACGGTTGCCTGAGACCGGCCCGGAGGCACTGCAGACCTCGTTTGCGGTGCCATTCTTTTTCGAACAGCCTGCGCGTCACCCCACTTTGGCCGCACGCTGCCCCCCCCCCGCAATATTGATGGTCTTTGTCATCCGCGAATCCTGCTAATCAGGAGATAGCGCCACCACAGGCGTGCTTCTGGAGCAAGGCGGGTTAGCATGTTCTCCATCCTGATACCGAGCAATCGACCGTTCGATGCCGCGCTCCGCTCGCTCGACAGCGCGCTGCAATATGTCGAAAAACGAAGCGGCTTTCTGATCGTGTCGGACAATTCCGGCGACGCACGGAAGCAGAAGGCCCTGCTCGGCTGCTCGCCTAACCTCATTTATTCGGTGCCGGACGACATGAGCGCCCAAGGTAATCTTCTGAATGCGATCAACATGGCAACAACCGATTTCGTCATGCTCATGGGCGACGACGACGAGATCTACGAGAGCCCCGATGAGCCGCCCCTGGATCTGTCGACATTGCCGGCGGATTATGTCGGGGTCAAACCGTTGATTGCGGTTACGAATGCAGAAGGACAAATCAAGCGCGTCAAGGATTTTGCGCTGGAGCAGAATACGGCAAGCGAAAGAATGTTCGGCTATAACGAGAATTCGGGCGGCGACAATTCCGCCTTTTACAGCATCTTTCGACGCCTTCCTTTCTCGAACCTCCTGAAACACTTCTACGCCGAGCATCCGACCAAGCCGGGAAATGCGGACTGGGCGTTGGCCTACACGCTGTTTTCCTACGGGAAATTGGCCTATGACCCCAGCACGATCCTGAAATACAATTTCCAGAAATGGGAATCCGGTCAACAGGTTGACGCGCAGGTAAAGGCGATCTTCACTGCGGCGAACCTCGATGCGAGCGCAGCGCATTACCGGCAATTGCTCATCTATCTCGACATGATGATCCTGTCGCACAGCCATGTGTCCCCACTCGGGGACGAAGACAAGGCCGATATCGCGGAGAATGCCGGGCGATCGTTTCTGCAGGGTTTCCTGAACCGCGTTGTCCAGACACCTGAAGTGTACGATCCCAAGGTCGTGGCGGCTGTCCGAATGTGGATGGATCGAGACGCGCGCAACCCGCAAGACGACCTGCAGCGTGCGATCGATCTCACGGGTTTCATCGACCCCTCCCTGCCGGGGCGCTACAGGACATTTCTCGAGGTCTCGCGGGCGGCTTGAGGCCGCGAACCTCAGGCGGACAGGCCGCAACGACAGCCGGAATCGAAAAGGCCCGGACAGAGCCGGACCTTACCGTTTGAAAAAGCGAAAGCCGTTCAGTTGGCCGAGGCGAAGGCGATTGACTGCGCCATTTCGGTGGCGCTGCGACGCTGATCTTCGCTGGCGACAGAAAAGGCCTGCTCCTGCAGGTCCTGAACCCAGACCTTGTCGTCAGGCTGACAGTGATCGAGCGCCGCCGTCATATAGGCAAGGCCGCGCACCGTCTGGCCCTGCTGGAAAAGCAGGCTGCCGAAAAGCGCGGTGGCGCCCACATGGCCCTTCTTGCGGGCATGGTTCAGCCACTTCATGGCTTCCAGCACATCCGGCTTGCCGCCCTGGCCCGCCAGGATCATCTTGGCAAGCTGGAACTGCGCCTCGGAAACGCCGAAGGTGGAAGCGACCTGGAAATAGAGCTGCCGTGCTTCCGCCGGATCGGCCTTGACCGGGCTGCCGGGAATACCGTTGAGATAATAATGCGCCAGCGCCATCAGCGCGTTGATGAAATAGCCGGTATCGGCAGAGCCTGGCTCGATGCCCTTGCCCGCAATGTCGCTATACATCTTGAAGGCCTCGAAGTCGTCACGGGTCACCCCGTCGCCATCGGCATACATGTTGGCCAGCGCCCAGCGCGACCCGGTGTGGCCCTTCTCGGCGGCGTAGCGATAGGCCTCCACGGCTTCCGATTTCTGCCCGGCCTTGTAAGCCTTGAAGCCGAACTTGAAGAGATCGAACGGACCGGAGTCCTTGTTGACGCCCGCATTCGGATCGAACGCATAGCACGGCTTGAGGGGCATGATAGACAAGGTAGCGAGCAGCCCGACCACGGCCGGCGTCGCGAACCTCAACGCTGTCTTTACCATGATGTCACGCATCTCCCGTCCCGCACATGCGCTCGTCGCCCGGATATGGCACTCCGTTTCACGCGGACGCGAAACCCCATCCCAGGCGCACATGAGAAAAGAATGTTTCCCTCTTCCCGTCGCGCGCCCATCGGCATCAAACTCAAAAATGCGGCCTGGTTCATAATGTCCTTGAGGCGCGCCCTCCGCATCATCCCCTCCCGCCAACCTTGCGGAACGTACTGATGCGCCTGTCAAATCCAGAGCGCCCTTTGCTGTTAACAAGCTGCTCCTGCTTTGTGGCGGGAAATGGACAAATTGTAAGGTGGAGCCGGCCGACGAAGATGATCCGGTGAAAGATGTTGCTGAATCGTCACATTTTCCGACACAGGCACCAGAAAAAACAAACCCGGCGCCAGAAAATCGCGCCGGGTTAAGTCTTTATTAACCTTACCGAAATCTCAACCGGCTTCGGCAATCCGCGAAAGCGCGACAAGAAGGCTCGCCTTCTGACCCTCCAGTTCGGCGAGTTTCTCGCGTTCGGCCTCGACGACCTCCGGCTTGGCATTCTCGACGAACTTCTCGTTCGACAGTTTTGACGAAATCTTGGCGATATCCGCCTCGATCTTCGCGAGTGTCTTTTCCAATCGGCCCTTCTCGGCGACAAGATCGATCAGACTACCGAGCGGCAGGCAAACGGTTGCCTCGCGCACCACGATCTGTGCCGAGCCCTTCGGCGCGTGATCGGCAAAGGAGATCGCCTCGACGCGCGCCAGACGCTGCACCGCTGCATCGTGACGCTCCAGCCGGCCGGCTGTCAGCGAATGCGCACCCACGACGACGAGCGGCGCAGTGGCAGCTGGCGGGACGTTCATTTCGGAACGCGCAGAGCGGATACCGGAGACCAGATCGATCAGCCAGTTGATTTCGTCGGCGGCCGCATCGTCCTCGAAGTCCGGCGTCGGCCATTCGGCATGGCAAAGCAGCTGTTCGCGCGGGGCGCCTTCCGGTGCCGTCACAGCCCAGAGCTCTTCCGTCATGAAGGGCATGAACGGATGCATGAGCTTGTAGGTCTCTTCGAGAACATAGGCAGCCGTCGCCTGCGCTTCGGCCTTCGCGCCTTCGTCCTCGCCGTTGAAGATCGGCTTCAGGAGTTCGAGATACCAGTCGCAGAACTGATTCCAGACGAACTTGTAGATCGCCCCGGCCGCATCGTTGAAGCGGTAGGAGGTGATCGCTGCCGTGACTTCACGTGCAGCACGGGAGAACTCGGTCAGGATCCAGCGGTTGACCGTCAGCGCAACCGCTTCCGGGACGAAATGCGGATCAGCGGCACCGACACCGTTCATCTCGGCGAAACGCGTGGCGTTCCAGAGCTTGGTGCCGAAGTTGCGGTAGCCGGCAATGCGCGCCGGGTCGAGCTTCACGTCGCGCCCTTGCGCCGCCATGATGGCCAGCGTGAAGCGCAGCGCATCCGCACCATATTCGTCGATGAGTTCGAGCGGATCGATAACGTTGCCCTTGGACTTCGACATCTTCTGCCCGTTCTTGTCGCGCACCAGCGCATGGACATAAACGGTGTGGAACGGCTCGACCGGGTTGCCGTCCTCGTCCTTCATGAAGTGCAGGCCCATCATCATCATGCGGGCGACCCAGAAGAAGATGATATCGAAGCCGGTGACGAGAACATCCGTCTGGTAATACTTGTCGAGTTCCGGCGTCTGTTCGGGCCAGCCGAGGGTCGAGAAGGGCCAGAGCGCGGACGAGAACCACGTATCAAGAACGTCTTCATCGCGGGTCAGAATCTCGCCCGGCTGGAAGTTCTCAAGCTTCTCCTCGACCCAGGCCTTCCAGGGGCCTTCATGCGCGATGTAGTGCTGGATGGCGGCGTGCAGCGCCTCTTCCTCGGTCTTTTCGACGAAAACCTGACCGTCCGGACCATACCAGGCCGGGATCTGGTGACCCCACCACAGCTGACGCGAGATGCACCACGGCTGGATGTTTTCCATCCACTCGTAATAGGTCTTTTCCCAGTTCTTCGGCACGAACTTGGTGCGGCCTTCGCGAACGGAAGCGATCGCGGGCTCGGCGAGCGTCTTGGCGTCGACATACCACTGTTCGGTGAGCCGCGGTTCGATCGGCACACCGCCACGATCGCCATGCGGCACCATGTGCTTGTGCGGCTCGATTTTGTCGACGAGGCCCTGCTCCTCCAGCATCTCGACGATCAGCTTGCGCGCGGCAAAACGATCGAGACCCTGCAGCGAGGCAATGGTGTTCTTCAGCTCCGCCGTATCGGCGAGACCGTCCAGGAACTCTTCGTTGCCCTCGATATCGATCTTGCCGTCGATGGAGAGCACATTGATCATCCTGAGGTTCTGGCGCTTGCCGACCTCGAAGTCATTGAAGTCGTGCGCAGGCGTCATCTTGACCGCACCGGTGCCGGCGTCCGGATCCGGATATTCATCGGCGACGATCGGGATCAGGCGACCGGTCAGCGGCAGCACGACATGCTTGCCGACGATGGCCTGATAGCGCACATCGTCCGGATGAACCGCAACGCCGGTATCGCCCAGCATGGTTTCGGGGCGTGTCGTTGCCACAACGAGATAGTCACGCGTTTCCCACTCGGTTGCCTTTCCGTCTTCATCGAAGGCGACGGGGTGCTGATAGGTGACGCCCTTTTCCAGCGGGTAGCGCAGATGCCAGAGATTGCCGTTGACCTCGACCTGCTCGACCTCAAGGTCGGAGATCGCGGTCAAGAGCTTCGGGTCCCAGTTCACAAGGCGCTTGTCCTTGTAGATCAGGCCTTCCTTGTACAGCGTGACGAAGACTTCGAGAACGGCGGCGGACAGCCCCTCGTCCATGGTGAAGCGCTCACGCGACCAGTCGCAGGAGGCACCGAGGCGCTTCAACTGGTTGAAGATCAACCCGCCCGATTCCGCCTTCCACTCCCAGACCTTCTCGATGAAAGCATCGCGGCCCATGTCGCGGCGGCCCGGCTGCTTCTCTGCGGCAAGCTTGCGTTCGACAACCATCTGGGTCGCGATGCCCGCATGGTCCATGCCCGGTTGCCACAGCACGTCCTTGCCGCGCATGCGCTCGAAACGAACCATGATGTCCTGCAGCGTATTGTTGAGCGCGTGGCCCATATGCAGCGAACCGGTCACGTTCGGCGGCGGGATGACAATGGTGAAGCTTTCCGCATCCGGCTTCGCATTCGCGCCGGCGCGAAACGCTTGCGCAGCGTCCCACCTCTTGGCGATTTCCGGCTCTACGCTTTTGGAATCATAGGTTTTGTCAAGCATGGCGGATCAGCTTCTTCATGTGTTCATGGGGTCCGGTTTGTAAACCGGATGCACATCATGAAGTCAACAAAAAAGCCATTCCGTGACAAAGCACGGAATGGCAATCCGACAAGCATTGTCCCACCCCTCCAGAAGGCGTCCCTTCGTCCGGGGTCAACAGGACGACGACATGGACAACGGACCGTCGGTATACGATCTTTGACGAATGAAACTATAGCTGCCTGGCGACATCCCGCCAAGCCATATTCTGAAATTCTCATACGACGTGTTTGTTTCAGCCGGCGATATAGGCCTTGATATGCTCCGCCTCGCTCTCGATCGCGCGGATATGTGCCTTGACGACGTCACCGATGGAGATGATTCCGACCAGACGACCATCCCGCTCGACCGGAATATGCCGGGCGCGCCGGGCGCTCATGAGCTGCATGAGACTGTCGACCGTCATGTCTTCGGTGCAGCGATAGACATTCGACCACATGACATCAGCGATGGACCGCGACAGACATGACGCGCCGTGATCGGCAATGGCGCCGACAATATCGCGCTCGGCGATGATGCCGACGATGCGCCTGCTGTCATCCACCACGACCACGGCACCGATGCGCCGCTCATGCAGAACCTTCGCCACATCGGCAACGGTGGCCTTCGGACCAATCGTGACGACATCGCTGCCTTTTTCGTTCAGAATTGCCTTGACGTTCATTGGCTTCTCCCAAATCCAATGCCACATTCGCTTTTCGCGATCGCAAGACTTGCGCTCCTCCTGCAAGCCTCACAACAAGGTTATGGTGCTACGGACTTGGCTTCAATGCAAGTTTTTCCCGCAGTTGTTCTTTAAGCGCGCCCTTTTCCGACAGGATCAAACAGCGGAAACAGAAGAAAACCCGCCAGAAAGCCACCGAGATGTGCCTGCCAGGCAATGGCCTGAGCCTGACCGGGCACACCGACGCCAAGGCCCGCGAGAACGACATTCGCCACCAGCCAGAAGGCGATGAAGAGGAGAACCTCGCGGCTCTTCAGTGCTTCGACGACGGAAAGCCGGCGCTGGATCGCCGAAAGCGCCGGATCGCGCATCCCTCCGTCACCTGCCCAGACAAAGCGGCAGGCCGCGCCCGTCAGCCCCGAGATTGCACCCGAGGCCCCGACCAGAAGCGCCCCGGACCCGATATTGGCCAGCCAGAAGGCAAAGGCGGCGACAACGGACGTGAGCACCCAGAAGGCCGCAAATCGCAAGCCGCCGATGCGCAGCACGACCGGCGTTCCGAAAACGGCGAGCCAGATGTCGTTGAAGATCACATGCTCCCAACCGCCATGGAGAAATGCATAGGTCACGGGAGATATCAGCGCAGAAACCGTTTCGCCGGACAACGAGCCGTCATAGCGCGCCGGAATGAAGCCGCCGTAATAATAAAGCGCCTGCACCGTCGCGTCATCGAACACCCATTCCACCAGAGCCTCGATGCCGAGCGTCACCGCCACCACCAAGACGATGGCGAAGGGCACGTTGAACAGCGGCTCGCGGCCACGCGGCGGCTGGTCGTCAGGCTCTGGGCCGCTTTTAGCGGCGTCCTCTCCCATGTTTCGCATGTCCTGGGCCGGATGATCGCGCTCGTTTTCCATGACTGTCCTGAACTCCGCCGATGACACACACCCTCAATTACGGATCGCGGCGACAAAAGAGAAGCCGCCCGCCGCAAAAATCTCGATGCAGAATTTCAATCCGGGAAAACCAAGTGTTAACCGGACGAGCGCTAATGCTGTTCAAGGTAAATCTTGAGATTCGCAGGAAAAAGATGGACACGACGCAGATCGCGCAAAGCCGGGTGCCCATGGCCAACGACCAGCGCATGTTCCAGCGCGTGTCGGTCAGCCTGCATGGACGCATGCTGTCCGCATCTCGCGAAGAAACCGATTGCGTGATCGTCGACATGTCGCCGGGCGACGCCCAGATCGAGGCGGACGCCCATGTTCAGCTCGGCGACCGCATCATCGCCTATATCGACCATATCGGCCGCATCGAAGGCGAAGTCCTGAGCCTCGGCTCGAAGGGACGATTCGTGATTTCGGTCAACGCCACGGAGCGCAAGCGCGAGAAGCTCGCCGCCCAGCTGACCTGGATCGCCAACAAGCACGAACTCGGCCTGCCGGAAGATCGCCGCCACGAACGCCTCGCGCCCCGCAACAATCGCTCGGAAATCGTCCTCGACGACGGCCGCGCCTATCCCTGCCGTATCATCGACCTGTCGCTTTCTGGCGCAGCCATCGAAATCTCCGTCCGTCCCGCCATTGGCACCGCAGTCCAGCTCGGCAACATGCGCGGCCGCGTGGTGCGCCACTTTCAGGAAGGCGTTGCGATTGAGTTTTCGGCGCTACAGACACGGGAATCGCTCTCCGGGTTGCTCTAATTCGGCGCTGGTACTGCAAAATAACATTTGGCGTTTTTAGCGGAACATGAAGTGCTATGGCGTGACAGCCGTAGCAGCTATTTCTTTTCGCGCACCATGCCGGGCACGTTCAAACCGTTCGGCCCGTAAAGCAATATTCCGCTGGCGCAAACGCCATCACGATCCTCCTTTTCAAGGTCAGCGATTTGTTGGCGTGCATCAGCGCGCACGAGCTCCCCATCGGGTCCGCCCAGCCTGATACCGTGCATGGTTAGAACCAAAGCTCCAGCCATATTGTCGCTTTCTAGAGCAGGACACAGCTTTGCAATGGCCAAGACGGTTGCGATATGATGCATTGCATTTCGCTTTTCACGCGCTCCCGCAAAAACAGGGCCGGTGATTAGACCTAAAATAGCAGTCACGAGAACCAAAACTCTCATAGCCACCCCCCAATGAAATTCCACCATAACAGGAAAATCTTGATATATACACGCATAAAATACGAACAATTTTAATCAAATTCGCCTCAAGATTTATTCTTATTCTATTCAAATTTTATTCTTATTATCATAAGTATTGAGCCGAATTAGACTGGAAAGTTTCGCGTGATATAAAAATATCGCTGCTATTGCTGTTCTCAACACGGGAGAATAGCAATGCAAAGAACAATAAGAATAGCGCTTGCCGCCCTCGCCTTCATCGTCTCCGGCACCGCCAGCGCATTTGCCCTGCCGGCCAACATGCTGAGCCTGGGCGCGACCAATCCGCCCATCGGCCATTACGAATATTGCAAGCGCAATCCTGGCGACTGCCAGCCGAATACGGACGGCCAGCAGGCCTTTCGGCTCGACGAGACGAACTGGAAGACGATCCTCAGGATCAACTACAACGTCAATACGACGATCAAGCCGATGACGGACCAGGAGCTTTACGGCGTAGAGGAATACTGGGCGATCCCCACCACCGCCGGCGACTGCGAAGACTACGCGCTGCTGAAGCGCAAGCTCCTGCACGAGGCAGGCGTTCCCTATTCCGATCTGCTGATGACGGTGGTTCTCCAGCCGAACGGCGAAGGCCACGCCGTCCTGACCGTGCGCACCGATCGCGGCGACTTCGTCCTCGACAACATGCGCAACAAGGTCATGCTGTGGTCGGAAACCGAATATCGCTTCCTCAAGCGCCAGGCCACCGACAATTCGGCCAAATGGGTGAAGCTCGACGACGGTCGCACCACCGCGGTTGGTTCGCTTCGCTGAACCGTTCCCCAGCGAGCATGGGAAACGCGGCCTCACAGGGCCGCGTTTTCAGTTTCAGGGTTTTCGGCGTCAGTGAAGGTTGAAGGCCAGCCGCACGAGGTTCAGGACGACATAGCCGTAAAGCGCGGCCCAGCCGCCGGCCGCGAGCCATCCGGTCGCCTGCTGGGCCGGCGTTTCCTCGCCTGACCGCCAGCCTTCGACAAGCCGGGTCGCAAACAGGCCCGGACCGCAGATCATCGCCGAAGACCAGAAGACGAACAAGCGGCCGAGGCGCCCCTCGGACCCCGCGCCTCGCTCGGCGGCGGCATAAAGCCCACCCCCCTGAACGACAAAGCCGCACAGCGCCAGCGGAACGGCGAATCCGGTCAACAAACACAATACAAGATCGGCGAAATTCATCATTTGTTAACCCTATTCCAACAGGGTTGAGCGAGCAAGAAACGTGCCGCGATTTTCTGTGTTCTTTCGGACCAGACCCGCCCCGCAACGGGACAAAGGGCCGGCGCGTCAACAAGGGGCGTGCAGAGATGGCACAGGACATGATCGATTCGGCGCCGGTCCTCTCCGCCGGTCTCGTGCGCAAGACAGTCATCGGCGCGATCATTCTGGGCTCGCTCACCGTCGGCCTCAGCCTTGCCGGCAAATGGTATGGCAAGCGCATCGCCGTCGGTGAATATTCCGCCAGCACTGCGCCGGTCGACATCACGATCGGCCCAGACCGGCTGAGCCTTCCGCAAAACGTCATCCGCTTTCCCGAGCAGCGATTCTCCGGCAAGCAGGAGCAGATAAATCTCGCTCTGCAATGGCCGGAAATGAAGGGCTACGATGCCGCAAGCGCCCACCGCTTCTTCGACATCTCCGATGCTACCTCGCTGATATTCCTGCAAATGTCCCAGTCGATCATGACCCGCGACATGTCCGGCCGAGTGGGCCCGATCTATTCGCGGCTGTTCGACGGCCCGGCCGAACAGGGCCCGGCTGGCCTGTCGCTGCACCGATTCCGTCAGGGGTCCGGTTACGGCGACGAAGTTCTGCTGACCGATCCGAACGGCGGCGCGGAACCCTATGCCGTGCGCTGCGTCCTGCCCGCATCCCCGTCCCAATCGACGGGAGCGGACTGCCAGCGCGACGTCATCGCCGGGTCCGACCTCAGCGTTCAGTACCGATTCTCTGCAAATCTCCTGAAAGACTGGAAGCGGCTCGACGACGCTGTACGCGCTTACGCCGCCGCCCATCTCGCCAGCTGAATCCGCCCCCATTGAATCCGCACTTTTCGAACCGGAGGCCCGCACCGCCGGCGCCACCGTTTGGGTGCGTTCCGCGCCCGCTTTTTCCCGAGAATTTGAGCAAACTCGTAAACGCGCCATTCATCATAAACCGATTGGTAACGCTATCCGGTTAGTGTCCTCCCAATGGCGTCGAGGAGGGATGGCGCCGGCTAAACAGGTGAGCAATCGTAAGAGTAAAAAAGTGGCAATGCTGAAAAACTCCCAGAAAAAACGTTCTACAGCCGGCAACTTCGTCGGATTGTTCCGGAAGATCGTCGTCGCGATCATTGCAGGCACGTTTTTTGCCGCCAGCACCGCCTATGCAGCCAAGCAGGCCGGCATTGTCATTGATGCCAACACGGGCAAAGTGCTGTACAATCAGGATTCAGGCGGCCTGCGTTACCCCGCGTCGCTGACGAAAATGATGACGCTCTATCTCGTCTTCGAAGCGCTGAATTCCGGCAAGCTGACCAAATCGACACCCATCACCATGTCGGCCACGGCAGCAGGACAGGCTCCGACCAAGCTCGGCGTCCGCGCCGGCGGCACCTTTACGGTCGAACAGGGCATTCTCGCCCTCGTCACCCGCTCGGCCAACGACGTGGCCTGGGCATTTGCAGAAACGCTCGGCGGTTCCGTTCCGAACTTCGGCAAGATGATGACGGCGAAGGCTCGTTCGCTCGGCATGCGCAACACGATCTACGTCAATCCGAACGGTCTGCCTGACGACCGTCAGGTGACGACGGCGCGCGACCAGGCGGTCCTCGGCATCGCACTGCGTCAGCACTTCCCGCAATATTACAGCTACTTCTCGGTCCGGTCCTTCCGCTTCGGCAAGCAGGTGATCGGCAACCACAACCATCTGCTCGGCCGCGTGGCCGGCGTTGACGGCATCAAGACGGGCTATACGCGCGCCGCCGGCTCCAACCTCGCAACGTCGGCGGTGGCCGATGGTCATTCCATCGTCGTTGTCGTTCTGGGAGAACGTTCGGCCGGTGCCCGCGATTCGCGCGTCACCCAGCTTGTGAAGCGCTACCTGCCGCTCTCTTCCAGCGGTCGCGGCAACTATGTGATTGCCCGCTCTGCACCCGCCGCAGCACCGAGCGCCGTCGAAATCCCGGCGCCTGTCCGTTCTGCAGCCTCCATGGCCTCCACCCCGGTGGAAGTCGCCTCGGCCAGCAATTCGGATCTGCCACCCGTCGCAGTCCCGGCGCCGGCAGCAGAGCCTGCCGCAGAGATCAACCGCATCGATCAGGCTTTTGGCGACGCACCGCGCGTTACGCCGAGGAAGCCCTCGCCCTTCGAAAAGTCGAAGAATGAAGATGAAGACAGCACCGAAGTCCGGACGGCGTTTGCCGCCCAGAAGGCCGAAACGCTGATCAAGTCCGAAACCAAGGCCGAAAAGAAAAAGGTCGAGAAGGAAAAGGAAGTCGCCAAGTCCAAGGATGACGAGGATGAAGACGGTGTGGATCAGGTGACCACAGCCTCCACCTCGCGCTCTTCCAAGGACAAGGGCTGGACCATTCAGGTTGGCGCAGCGCCGAGCAAGGAACTCGCAGAGGGTCTTCTCGACAAGGCAAAGGCCAAAGGCGGCAAGGTATTGCGTTCCGCCGACCCCTATACGGTTGCAGCAATGTCTGACGGCGCCAAGGTCTACCGCGCTCGCTTCAGCGGCTTCCGCGGCCAGGATTCGGCAGTGAATGCCTGCAAGGCGCTCAAGCGCCGCGGCATCAGCTGCTGGGCAAGCCTGGAGTAGACCGATGAATTGGGTGCGAAACAACATCACGGCCGCACCGACAACCTCCCGCGTCGCGACAATCCACCGCCGCGCCGCCGGACCATCAACGACCCGGGAGCCCGCAAGTCCGCGGCTTACCCTCGATTTTTACTGCGTACGAGGCCTGTCATGTCGATGAACGAAAACTTCCAGGGCAACGAAACCAATGCCCTGCGTCCCTTCCGCAACATGCTGCATCCGCTGCACGAAGCGGCCATGCGGCTGGCTGGTGCCGGTGGCAAGGCGCGCACCCGCGATCTCGTGTCCATGCTCCTGAGCCACGGCGCCCGCGCTTGGCGCAGCGCGCAGCCGCGGACGCAGATCCACCTCTACACGACCGCCCCGAACGGCCGCCGTCCGGTGCGCATCCGTCTCGGGTGACAGTCGGTCAGGCCAGAGCCTGCCACCAGTTGCCGTCTTTCGAGACCGGCTCAATACCGCCCGCGTCAACCTTTGTCAGAAGGTCGCGGGCGTTTTGCTTTGCGATCACCGTATCCGGCGCATAATCGCAAAGCGGCTGCAGCACGAAGGCGCGCTCGACAATTCGGGGATGCGGCAGCAGCAGCCGCTCTGCGTCGCTCGTCACACCTTCATAGGTCAGAATATCGATATCGAGTGTGCGTGGCCCCCAGCGCTCGATACGCACACGGTTCATCTCCTTCTCGAGACCGAGACAGAGATCGAGAAGCGCTTCCGGCGACAGGCTCGTCTCGATCAGCGCGCAGGCGTTGAAGAACCAGTCCTGATCCGTCTTGCCCCAGGGGGGCGTCCGGTAAAGCCGCGAGACGGTGACGACGCGGCAATCCGCGCGGGCGTCGATCATCCTGAGCGCCGCCGCCATATTGGCCGCAGGATCTCCGATGTTTCCGCCAAGCCCGAGATTGGCCCGCCGAACACCAGGCTCAGGGGACATGCGTCACCGTCACTTCGACATAGTCGAGCACGCCCGGGACCGGCGCATTCGGCTTGCGCACCGTGATCTCGGCGCGCTTGATGTGGGGAAACTTCTCCGTCAGCCCGGTGGCAATGTCGGCCGCCAGCGCCTCGATGAGATAGCGCCGCTGCCCCAGCACGACCGATTCGATCACCTTGAAGGCCACGCCGTAATCGACGGTGCCGTCCAGCTTGTCGTCCTGAAGTGGCGCGTCCGCCTCGACATCCAGCCGGGCGTCGACAAAGAAGCGCTGTCCGAGAAAGGCCTCCTCGTCGAAGAAACCGTGACGGGCGAAGAACGCGCAGTTCTTCATGTAGATCGTATAGTGCTTCACCGGTTCATCCCTTTCGGCGCGTGGTGGATCGTGCGTTGCAGATCGCCGCCCCCAATTCAAGACGCAATCATAGCATCCGCCACGGCAAGCGCATCCCTGCTGCTTGCGACATCATGCACCCTGAACACGCTGGCGCCGGCAAGCCGCAGGATCGCACTGGTGGCCGCCGTCGCCACATCCCGCTCCGCCGCCACCGTCTGCCCGGTAATGTCACCAAGAAAGCGCTTGCGCGAGGTGCCTGCCAGAAGCGGCAGCCCCAGACCATGCAACGCACCAAACCGCCGCATCAACTCGATATTGATCGCCGCCGTCTCCTTGGCAAAGCCGAAGCCCGGATCAAGCACGATGCTCCCACGCGCAATGCCCGCCGCATCCGCAATCTCGAGCGAGCGGGCGAAAAACGCCAGCTGATCCTCGATCGCATCGGACAGAACCGCCCGTCCCCGCCCCGTATGCATGATGCAGACGCCTGCGCCATGCCGCGCGGCGACGGACGCAATCTCGGGCTCGCGCGTTAGCCCCCAGACATCGTTGACAATATGCGCGCCGGCGTTCAGCGCAGCCTCAGCCGTTTCGGCCCGGTAGGTATCGACCGAGATGACCGGCCCCGCGCCGCCAAACCGTTGGACAAGCGCCTCGATGACCGGCAGGATCCGGCTCCGCTCTTCCGCGCCATCCACCGCGGCCGCTCCCGGTCGCGTCGATTCGCCGCCGATATCGAGGATATGCGCGCCCGCTTCAGCCAGGCGCAGCGCTTGCGCGACCGCCGCCTCTCCGGTCTCGAAACGCCCGCCATCGGAAAACGAATCCGGCGTGACATTGACGATTGCCATGATCAGACCGCGCGGCCCCAAAACCAGAGAGCGCCCATGCGCCAGCGACCATTCACGCGGTTCGAAAAAGGCTCGGTCCTGCATCCCTGATCTCCGCCCTTAATACTTTCGCAACACCTGAGGCGGAATCGCGACCTCTATTGCTTTTTTTATTGCTCTCAACCTCGCTATGCATCAAGCTCGGCCCAAAGACAATGAACGGGAACTTTCGAAACGGGAGCTTGCGCGCATGAACTTTGTGTCGGTGTGGGCGTCTTGGCGCGTCTTGGCCTTTCTTGGAACCGTCCTGTGCGGTCTTGTCGCGCTGGCCTCGCTTGCCAAAGCCGATCCAAGCATCCGCAAATCCACCGTCTATTTCAGCGTCAGCGGCAGGACAGCCTCCGAACTCGACAATGCCCTGATGCGCAATGGCCCGAAGGTCGGCGGCATGGCGCGCCACCCGGGTGCCGCCCAGATCAAGTTCTCCGGCGATATCAAGTATAGCGAAACGAAGGGGCGCTGCTCGGTCGCGGCCGCGCGCGTGAACCTGAACCTACGGCTCATACTTCCCAACTGGAAGAACCGCGCCGGCGCGCCGCTGGGTCTTGCCGTTCTGTGGGATTCACTGGCCGGGGACATCCATCGCCACGAGGAGCGCCACGCCGAAATCGCCACCCAGCATGCGCGCCAGATGGAACAGGCGCTGAAATCGCTGCCTCCCCAGAAAACCTGCGAGGAAATGCAGGCTCTGGTCACACGAACGACCGATGAGCAGATTGCCCTGCACGACGAAGACCAGCAGCGCTTCGATCGCGTCGAGATGGCCAATTTCGAAGCCCGTATCATGCGCCTCATCAAGGAACGTCAGGCGCAGATGCAGGCCAGCGCCGCAAAGTGAACCGGACGCCAGCCAGCCAGCTGAACGCGAATTCTGCCCCTTTGCAGATTCCCGCCGGCGCCTCGGCCGGACTGCACAAGCGAAACCTCTAAACTGTATAAATCTGGATGCGCCTCCGGTCAGCTGGTCAGCTTGCCTCGGTCTTGGTCTGCTTCATGACAGGCGCGACGATCCATAGTCGCAATTCTCTGCCGCACTGACGAAACTTGCGCGAAGCAGACTCTGCCAACAGGCAATCACCCTGCAAAAGTTACAGTGGCAAAGACGTAACTCCTGAGTTACATTGATCTCTATCCAACGTCCGCGCGGCCACCGAGCCAGCGCCAGAGAAGACGGACCGGCGCTGAGGCGCCTGATTTTGAGACGGATGAGCCGTCGTGTTTCAGTTTGGTTGAGGCCGCGCGTCAGACTTGCGTCAGAGTTTGAGGGAGCTTGATCACTCCCTAGGACGGTTTGCGGGATATCGCATTTACACATTCGATCTGACGGCCGCGAGGGGAAAAGGCGGCGTCGGATCCGGGACATTCAACCTTCTCCTGGCGCGCGTCCTACAGACGACAGGGCGCATCCTCCCTCGCCCCTGGCGCGCCCGCCTGGCCTCGCTTGACGGTATCCGCAAGCGAGGCTTTTTTTATCCCATTCAATGAACGGTCGGAGTAGCCTCTTCGTCGACCATGCCTGAGAACGTGACGTGAGCGCGGAGTGTGCAAAGTAGCGCCTGAGGTCAGGCCTGCTTTTCAGGCACGCGTACGACGAGGCCGTCAAAAGCATCCGACATCTTGATCTGACAGGAAAGCCGCGATGTGGGGCGCACATCGAAGGCGAAATCAAGCATGTCCTCTTCCATCGGCTCGGGCGAACCAACCTTCTCGGACCACGCCTCGTCGACATAGACATGACAGGTGGCACAGGCACAGGCGCCGCCGCATTCGGCCTCAATGCCCGGCACCGAGTTGCGAACGGCATTTTCCATGACCGTCGAACCGGACTGCGCATCAATTTCGAAAGGCGTTCCGTCGAACGCGATGATTGTCAGCTTGGGCATGGGAAACCTGTATCCTTCAACAAATGCGCCCCGCTCCGGATCGAGATCCGCGCGAGGCGTAATCCTGCCGCAGGCCCTGCCTGCAAGCAATCTCGTCAATTCCTGCGACCAGAACGATCACTCGTCGCGATAGACCTTCTCGCGACGCTCGTGACGCTCCTGCGCCTCGATCGACAGCGTGGCGATCGGCCTCGCGTCCAGGCGCTTCAGCCCGATCGGTTCGCCCGTTTCCTCGCAGTAACCATAGGTGCCGTCTTCGATCCGAAGCAGAGCAGCGTCGATCTTGGAAATCAACTTGCGCTGGCGATCGCGAGCGCGCAACTCGATGGCACGGTCGGTTTCGGAGGAGGCACGATCGGCGAGATCGGGATGATTTGCGCTTTCTTCTGCGAGGTGATCGAGCGTCTCGCGCGCTTCGCGGAGAATTTCATTCTTCCAGTTGATCAGCTTGGCTCGGAAATAAGCCTGCTGATTGGGGTTCATGAACTCCTCGTCTTCAGAAAGGACGTACTTGCTAAGTTCGATAGTCTCACTCAACGCGATTCTCCTGGAGAACATCACTTTCAGCGGGTGTATAGCCACATTGGGGTCACAGTTCAAGCAAGGAATGCCGCCTTTCAACGGTTGAACAGGATAAAATCAGATCGCCTAAAAAATCGTCAAGCTTTTGAATAGGTGTGACAATTTGATGAACAGATTCGTGTCTGCACTGCGCGCACACCTCTTCGATCACGCATCTGTGCTCACATCTTGACGGCTGCTGTCATCTTAACCGTAGGGCCAACTTGACCGTCCTCGGGCGGCCCCCTAGATTTCGTCTCACGCGCCGCGGTCCGTTGAAAGACGCAGCCGGGACCCCGCGGCGACTATCTCATCCGGGCGGCTTCGCTCATCTTCCATACGTTCCGGCGCAAGGCGGTCCAGGCAACAGGTTCATGCAGACAACTCTTCCAACGGTCAGCCGCCTCTTTCTTCTCAGACACGCGCAAAGCGCGTGGCCGAAGCCCGGGGAGCGCGATTTCGACCGGCAACTGGACACAATAGGCAGGGCGGAAGCCGAGCGCATCGGGCGCGCCGCCGCCGGCATGGACCTGAGCCCCACCCTGCTGGTCTGCTCCACCGCCGAACGCTGCAAGCAGACGGCCGCCGCCTTCATGGCGGCCATGGAGCACGCGCCTGACGTGTCGCTCGATCCTGACCTCTACAGCGCCGGCCCGGATCACTATATGGCGATATGCCAAGCCGTGGCGAGCGGCAGCAGCGTCATGATCGTCGGACACAATCCGATGATCGAGGAAGCCTTCAACCGTCTTGCCGGCGCGCGGGTGGCAAGCAGCCATATCCCGGCCGGCTTTCCAACGGCAGGCCTTGCCGCCTTCACCCGCAGCGGCGACGAGCCCTGGCGGCTAGAGACACTGCTCACGCCCTGACGAGCGCCCGCTTATTGAGCCTAAAGCCCGTGCCTCAAGCCTCTTAGCCTCGCCCGCTTTTGTCTCAGACTGGAGCGGGTCCGACATAGCGTGATTGTGGACGAATGAGCCGCGCCACCTTGTCCTGCTCGAGCACATGCGCGGTCCAGCCGGCCATGCGGCCGCAGGCAAAGACATTGGTGAAACTTCTGCGCGGAAAGCCGACCGCTTCCAGAACAAGCGCCGTGTAGAACTCGACATTGGTCTGCAGAGGCTTCTGCGGCTTGCGCTCGGCCAGCAGCGCAAGCGCCTCGGCCTCGACCTTCTCGGCAAAGGCAATGCGGCCGCCCGTATCCTTGAGGCCTGCGACCGCCCGCTTCAGCGCATCTGCGCGCGGATCACGCACCCGGTAAATCCGATGCCCGAAGCCCATAAGCCGCTCGCCGCGATCCAGCGCGGCCACCAGCCAGGGACGAATATTATCCTCGCCACCAATGGAATCCAGCATGTCGAGAACGGGCCCCGGCGCACCACCGTGAAGAGGCCCTTTCAAGGCGCAAAGTCCGCCGATGACGGAGGAGAACAGGCCGGCCTGCGTCGAGGCGATGACACGGGCGGCAAAGGTCGAGGCATTGAGCCCATGATCAGCCACCGTGACGAGATAGGTCTCCAGTGCCGCGACCTTGTCAGCCGGCTGCTCCGAGCCATGCAGCATGCGCAGGAAATCCGCCGCAAGCCCCAGCGAGGCATCCGGCGCGACCGGCTCAAGTCCGCGCCCGCGCCGCGCGATTGCCGCCGCAAAGACAGGCGTCGCCGCCACAGCCACCAGGCGGTGACTTTCCGCTTCAGCATCCGGCAGAAGCGACAGAAGCAGACGCAAGGCCTCGACTTCGGAAAGGCCCTCAAGCGCCGGCAGGGCCGCCTTCATTCGATCAAAAGCCACCTCGCGCGCTGCGCCGAGCCGCATCCGGAGCCGTGCTTCATCGAGATTTTCGGGAGCAAGATCGCGCCAGAGTAGCGCCAGAACCGCCTCGAAGGACCAGCCGGCCAGCTGATCCAGTTCATGCCCGCGCAGAACCAGGCGTCCCGCTGCCCCATCGACATGCGACAGCACCGTCTCCGCGACCACAACGCCCTCCAGCCCGGGAGACACAACGTCACCCACCAGAGACTCTTTTGATTTCAAGGAGATATTCATGACTATTAACCTCGCGACAGATTTCGTGTTGACCGTCACGATCCTGTCAGCGAAGGATATATAGTCAATCTTGATTCAACCAATCAATGTGTATTCCATGGCTGCTCACGATCAATATGTCGATGCTGAAACCGCTGCCGAGCTTCTCGGTGTCAGCCGCGCCACGCTCTATGCCTATGTGAGTCGCGGTCAGATCCATACATCCGGTTCTGATGGCGATCCGCGCCGACGGCTTTACAGCGCCTACGACATTGACGAACTCAACAAGCGCAAGACCATCGGCCGGCGCCCCCGCGCCGTGGCCGAGACGACGCTGGACTGGGGCCTGCCGGTTCTTGCCTCCTCCATCTCGCTGATTGATGAAGGCCGGCTTTATTATCGCGGCCATGATGCCGCTCGCCTTGCCGAAAACTCGACGCTCGAAGACACCGCCCGCCTGCTCTGGGATTGCGGCGCGACCGATCCCTTTGCCGATCCCGCCAACATACCCGAACGCTTCGACCCTTATGTGACCAACCTCACGCGGCCGCTGCCTTTGACCGAACGGTGTCAGTCGCTGCTGCCGCTGGTCGCCGCAGGCAGAACGACCGCGTGGCAGCGAAGCGCACGCGCACTCTGGCCTGGCGCCGCCACTCTTATCCGGGCCATGGCAGGGGCGGCAAGCTGCAGCTCCGCAGACGGTGCGCCTGTCCACAAGCATCTCGCGCGCGAATGGGAATGCGGCGATTTCGGCGGCGATCTCATCCGCCGCGCGCTCATTCTGCTTGCCGACCACGAACTCAACGCTTCCGCCTTCGCCGTCCGCGTCGTGGCTTCCACCGGCGCCTCGCTGGGCGCTTGCCTCAATGCCGGCCTCTCGGCCCTGAGCGGGCCCATGCATGGCGGCACAACCAGCCTTGTCGAACTTCTGTTCGACGATGTCCGTCAGGCCGGGGGTGCCGCCGCTGCGGTCGAAACGCGGCTGCGGCGCGGCGACGGCGTGCCAGGCTTCTCGCATCCCCTTTATCCGGAAGGCGATCCACGCGCCGCGGCCCTCATGCCGCTGCTGCCTCGCGACGCCAGCCGCGACGATCTCATCGCGGTCATGGAAGACACGGCCGGCAAGCGGCCCAATATCGACTTTGCTCTCGTATCGCTGCGGCGCGCGCTGGGCCTCCCGCGTGGCAGCGCGCTTGCCCTCTTCGCCGTCGGCCGCTCGGTCGGCTGGATCGCGCATGCATTGGAACAGAACGCAGAAGGCGGCCTGATCCGGCCCCGCGCCCGCTATGTTGGTCCGGCGCCGGAAGATTGAGGCCCTGCAGTGAGATCTTCAGGGCCGACACCCAACGGGACTAAGGCCACAACTAAACGCAACCTTAAAATGAATATTTTCTTTGAAATAATCTAAGATTGAACATCATATACAATTTTGGATAGCTATGCGGAATCCCTCAACCAAAAGGAGTCCGCATGCGTATTTCCTATGTCGTTACGAGCATATTGCTGGCACTTTGTCTCACTGGCTGCGATCAGCCATCCCTCGCCGTTCGCGGCGATAGCACCGCACTGGCCTCGCGCAGCGGCATGGCGAAAATCTGGAACCTGCGTCCGAGCTGGGATTCAAAGCGCTGGTGGGTGATCGTCGGAAAGTCGTTCACGCCCGAACGCGCCGTCTTCAACGACGGCGTCGGTGGCCAGAGCATCCGCGCCCTGCGCGACAAGATGCTGGCCGACCACATTCACCGCGGTCTGCCCACCGTCATTTATGATCGGCGCAACGACGGGGAGGACCCTGTCCAATACGTTGCAGACCTGAAGGAAGCGGTGGCCACGCTGACGACGCGGGACTTTCTGATCCTGCCCCAGGTGCCGCAATCGGCCGGCTATCCTGAAACGCCGGACCAGATGGACGCCATGAAGGAAATCGACACACAGGTGCTCGCTCTTTGGCCTGAAAACACGTTCTCTCCCGCCGAGAGGAAGGCCTTCATGGATGCGCTCGCGCCGGACGAGACGCGCATCGATGGGCTCCATCGCAACGAAAAGGGCCAGATGATCGAGGCGGAATGGATTGGTCAATGGCTCCATCGGCGCATCGAAACCGGGTCGTAACAAACAGCGCGCCAGTCCTGGACCCCATCTGCGCAGGCGCAAGGCAACCGTCCTGAGCAGGAGGCGTCAAGGCCGCCTCGATTGAACCGGCGGGATGCCTAACCTATATCTTCGTCATGATCCCGCCGACCCGCGAGCCTGCATGACCCCTTCCCTGACATCGCTGACGGATGACGTGCTGATTGCGGCGGAGAACCTCGCCGATCTCGGCAAGGGTCTCGTCAATCCATCGCTGCGCCTCGGCGTTACCGGTCTGTCCCGCTCCGGGAAGACGGTGTTCATCACCGCGCTCGTCCATAATCTCGTCCATGGCGGCCGGCTCCCACTGGTACGCGCCCTGCATCAGGGCCGCGTCTCCTCCGTCCATCTCGATCCGCAGCCCGACGATGCCGTGCCGCGCTTTCAGTACGAAGACCATGTCCGCGACATGGTGGAAAAACGTATCTGGCCGGATAGTACCCGCTCGATCTCCGAGCTGCGGCTGACGGTCCATTACGAAAGCGCCAGCGGCTGGAACCGCTTCTTCCGACCCGGCACGCTGAATATCGATATCGTCGATTATCCGGGCGAATGGCTGCTTGACCTGCCTCTTCTGGGCCAGGACTATTCGGAATTCTCGAAGAACGCGCAGACGCTCTCCCGCTCTGACATCCGCGGCCCGCTGGCGCGGGAATGGCTGGCGCTCGCCGAGCGCATCGATCCGGACTCGTCTGCTGACGAGTTGGTGGTGCGCGACATGGCGCAGGCCTATGCGGCCTATCTCAAAGCCTGCAAGTCGGACGAACGCTCGCTCTCCATGCTGCCACCCGGCCGCTTTCTCATGCCCGGCGACCTTGAAGGCTCGCCGGCACTAACCTTTGCACCCCTCATCCGCCTCATTGACGGCCCTGCGCCGAAGGGCTCCTATCAGGCCATGATGGAGCGCCGTTTCGAAGCCTACAAGGCGATCGTGGTGCGCCCCTTCTTCCGCGATCACTTCGCCCGGCTGGACCGCCAGATCGTGCTGGTGGACACGCTGCAGGCCGTCAATCGCGGGCCGGAGGCGCTGAAAGATCTGGAACATGCGCTGGGCGACGTGCTTTCATGCTTCCGCGCCGGCAAGGGCAACCTGCTCTCCTCGATCCTGACGCGCCGCATCGACAAGGTGCTGATCGCCGCGACCAAGGCCGACCATCTGCATCACGAAAGCCACGACCGGTTGGAACTCCTCACCCGCCGTCTCGTCTCCGGTGCACTCACCCGCATCGGCATGTCGGGCGCCGGCATCGAGACGGTGGCGCTTGCCTCCGTTCGCGCCACCCGCGAGGCCACCGTCAAACATGGCGGCGAAGACCTGCCTGTCATCAGCGGCACACCGATCGACGGAGAAATCATCGACGGAGAACGCTTCGACGGCAAGCGCCGCACCGCTGTTTTCCCCGGCGACCTGCCGAAAGACCCCGAAACGCTGTTCGACAGTGCCGGCCACGCCAGCCTCCTGAAACCCGGCGATTTCACCGCAGTCCGCTTCCGCCCGCCTGAACTCGGCTCGGCAGCAGGGCTGGAACTGACTTTGCCGCATATACGGCTCGACCGCGCCATCGAATTTTTGATCGGAGACCGGCTGGCATGAGCGACGCCCCGCGCAAACCCATGAACTTCTCCGAAGCGCCGGAAACGAAAGTGGAAACGGCTACGCGCCGCCCCGCATGGTTCGACAACGGCGTGGTGGAAACGCCGTTGGAAGAGGACATCTTCGAGGCCGAAGGCATCGACGCGGAACGGCGGATTGCCGAAACCGGCACGCTGAAACCCGCCCGCCGCTTCCCCTTCTTCAAGATCTTCTCCGGAGCGCTCGGTGTGCTTGTGTCCATGGGCATGGGCCTCTGGATCGACAGCATCGTGAAGGATCTCTTTGGGCGCGAGGACTGGCTCGGCTATGTGGCGCTGGCCGCAGTCGCCGTTCTTGTCCTGTCTGCCATCGGCTTTGTGGCCCGCGAACTCTACGGCCTGAAAAGCCTGACCAACATCCAGACGCTGAAGCAGGAAGCGCGCGACGCCGCCCGATCGAAGAGCCGCGACGATGCCGCCAAGACGGTCAAGGCGCTCTCCGCTCATCTTTCGCATCGCCCGGAAACCGCGCGCGGCCGCAAGGCGCTGGAGGATCACGCCCGCGAGATCATCGACAATCCCGGCATGATGGCGCTCGCGGAAAGCGAACTTCTCTCCCCCCTGGATGAGGAAGCGCGCCGCATGATTGCCAATGCCGCCCGCCGCGTTTCCGTGGTCACTGCGGTGAGTCCACGCGCCTTGGTCGATATCGGTTACGTGCTTTTCGAGGCCGCGCGCCTCATCCGCATGCTGGCCTTTCTCTATGGTGGCCGGCCCGGTTTCTTCGGCCTGATCCGTTTGCTGCGCGAAACCGTGGCTCACCTTGCGGTGACGGGCGCAATTGCGGTCGGCGATGACGCGATCCAGCAGGTGCTCGGTCATGGCCTCGCGTCGAAGGTTTCCGCCCGTCTCGGCGAAGGCGTGGCCAATGGATTGATGACCGCGCGCATCGGCATTGCGGCTATGGATCTGTGCCGTCCGATGGATTTCGCGGAAATCCGTCGCCCAAAGGTCACAGACTTTCTGAATGTCCTGAAAGACGCGTCGAAAACCCCTCGGTGACGTTGGACAAGCGCAAAAATTTCGGTTACCGCCTCTGATCAGGAAGTGTTTCGAGTGCTTCGTTTTGTTGTTCGCGGGGATGTGGACAGCGTGAGGGAAACGGTCCCTGGACATCTGTTTTTCATAGTCCATTAACCAATCCGCGCGAGACTCCGAGACAGTTCCGGTGCCTATCCCCGTTGAAGGAAGTCCGATGTCCGCCAAGCTTTCCATCGCTGCAGCCGTTTTCGCGCTTGCTGCTGTTTCGCCGCTCGCAGCTCATGCCGGCGACCGCGAATTTTTCGACAGCACCGCCGGCATCTGGCAGGGGCCGGGCGAAATCGTCGCCGGCAAGTACAAGGGCACGAAATTCACATGCGACCTCAAAGGCGAGTCGAAGTCGACCGGCGCAGGTCTGAAGCTTGATGGCTCCTGCCGCGTCGGCGTATTCGCGCAGCCGATGTCTGCCACGATCGAACGCAGCGGCGAAAGCTACAAGGGCAGTTTCCTAGACGGTTCTGACGGCAAGGGTCTCGACATCGTTTCGGGCGCCGTTGTCGGCAACCGCGTCATCGTCGGCATCAACCGCAAGAACCTGAACGGCGCCATGATCGCCCGTCTCAAGGACAAGAACACACTGAACGTCACCATCTCCGTTCGCGTCAACGACAGCCTCGTGCCCGTCATCGGCATGACGCTCGGCCGCAAGATGGATCAGGCCTCGGTCAGCGCGGTCAAATAGGATCGGCACTCGACAACAAGTCGAGCTTTCGCGGAGCCGACGAGTGCCGGTTCTCGCTCTCCTGATCGTGACCCCGCACGGCGAGGACGTGGAAATACTCCACGTCGCAAGTCTCGCCACCGAAATCCAGCATTTCCCCCTGAGGTGAGAACAGGTCAAAACGAGCCTCGAAGCCCGCATGCGTCAATTGCCTGCGCAACTGTGCCGGCGTCGTCGCATAGACCATGATCCCGAAATGATGCGCATGGTGCAGAATGACATTGTGCTCACCCTGAATTTCGTAGCGGCGATACCAATGCTGACGGAACCATCCCATTGACCGCATGGTCAAGCGATACGCCAGACGCACAGGATCGGCCGTCCATGTCACCCTCGGGCTGAACCGCGACGTGCCAAAGCCGTTCCAGCCGCGATTAAAGGTCGAGAAGACAAAACAGCCTCCCGGCCTCAGAACACGGGCGACCTCGTTCAGAACTTGAAGACGGCCCTCGCCCTCCACGGAATCGATCCCGTTATAGCTGAAGACGACAAGATCGAATGATGCATCCTCGAACGCGGCAAGATTACGCGCATCCATGACTTCAAAGCGAAGCTCGGGCAGCAGCCGGTGCGACAGATCAATCATTTCCCGCGTGTAGTCGATCCCGACATAGCTGCGCGAGCGCGGCGCGAGAAGCTCTGCCGTCCGGCCCGCCCCCACCCCGATATCCAGAACACGCGCGCCCGAGGCTGCCGCCAGCGCCAGATCGAAGGCCTTTTCCTCGCCCTGATCGATATACCCGTGAATGGCGCGATAGTACCGCCGCTCCAGCGGATTTTTCCAGGTTCGACGATTGATAAGCTCGACCTTACTCATGACCAGACGCCAAAAACCGTTAATGACGGAAAACGGTTCCACGCTGGAAGCGGGCAGTCAAATTAAAGTTTCGTTAAGATTCTCCACGCATCAAGCGGCTATAAATCGTTGATTGCTCTTCTTGAAAGCAGCACCTTTTTTTCGGATAGCGCAAGCGCCCAAAGCACCTCCCGCACCGGCCTTATTGCGAACGAACTAGCCGCGTTCCATCCCTTTGACCGTGAGATCCGCCAGATAATCCGCAAACAGCGCATCCCCCTCCTCGCCCAGCTGGCGAAGATAGGTCCAGGTATAGATCCCGCTGTCATGCATGTCGTCGAAACCGATGCGGACCGCGTAGTTCCCGGATGGCTGCACGCTGATGATCTCGACTTGGCGCTTGCCCGGTACGGTCACCTTCTGGCCCGGTCCATGGCCCTGAACTTCCGCTGATGGAGACAGGACGCGCAGCATCTCGGCGGCAAGCGGAAACACCTTTCCGTCATCGAATGTCACCGTCATGGTGCGGCGATCCTTGGAGACCTTGATGGCGGTTGGACGGCTTGTCATGGCTCTGCTTTCAAAGATTTGATTGGCGCGTGGTCCGCCCCATATAATAGACAGAGGGAGCGGCGCAAAGCACCGTTTCCATTCCGTCGGAACGACTTGACCCGAAGCATTCCCGTCGTCACATTGGGGGCGGAGGAGTAAGACGTTGAACCAGCACAATCCGGTGACAGCCGACACGACCGCGCGCCCGCCCATGATCGACCCTTTCGGGCGTATGGTCTCATACCTGCGCGTTTCCGTGACCGACCGCTGCGACTTCCGCTGCACCTATTGCATGGCAGAACACATGACCTTCCTGCCGAAGCGCGATCTGCTGACGCTGGAAGAACTGGACCGGCTCTGTTCGGCCTTCATCGCCAAGGGCGTGAAGAAGCTTCGCCTCACCGGCGGCGAGCCGCTGGTGCGCAAGAACATCATGTACCTGATCCGCGAGCTCGGAAAGAAGGTCCATTCCGGGGAACTGGAGGAGCTGACACTGACCACCAACGGCTCCAATCTGGAGCGCTTTGCGCCGGAACTGGCCGAAGCCGGCATCCGCCGCATCAATGTCTCCGTCGATACGCTCGACACGGCGAAGTTCCGCGAGATCACCCGGCTCGGCGATCTCGGCAAGGTGCTGGCAGGTATCGAGGCAGCTCAAAAGGCCGGCATCAAGGTCAAGCTGAACGCGGTCGCGCTCAAGGATTTCAACGAGAAGGAAATCCCGGGCATGATCGAATGGGCGCATGGTCGCGGCATGGACATGACGCTGATCGAGACCATGCCGATGGGCGAGATTGAGGAAGACCGCACCGATCAATATCTGCCGCTCTCCAAGGTGCGCGCCGACCTGGCCGAACGCTTCACGCTGAGCGACATTCCTTTCCGCACCGGCGGTCCGGCCCGCTATGTCGAGGTGAAGGAGACCGGCGGCAGGCTCGGCTTCATCACGCCGATGACGCATAATTTCTGTGAGAGCTGCAATCGCGTGCGCCTGACCTGCACCGGTACGCTCTACATGTGCCTCGGCCAGAACGATGCGGCGGATCTCCGTGCGGTGCTTCGCGAAAGCGACGATCCGGAGGTTCTTTCCGCGGCGATAGACGAGGCAATCCGCCGCAAGCCGAAGGGCCACGATTTCATCATCGACCGCGATCATAAACGCCCCGCCGTGGCGCGTCACATGAGCGTCACCGGCGGGTGATCATGTCCGACACGATGGCAAAGAAGGAAGAAATTTGAACGTGCAGACGCTTTCTTCAACCCTTGCCGCAATCCTTCTTGCAACGGTAACCGCAACCGCCTTCGCTGAAGACAAGCCGGCTGAGCCCGCCAAGGCGGAGGACCCGGGCATCGTTGCGGCCACGAGCTTTGCCTTCGCTGCCGTTCCTGGTCAATGCGACGAGCGCACCGCCGACAATGCCAAAAAGGACGAGGATAGCGCCTACCCACTCACCTGGAAAGACAAGTATGGCGACCCGCCGGTCGAGCATAAGGCGACACTCTACGAAATCTATTGCTATTCCGGCGCCTACAACACGGCCTTCCTCTATGTCCTGAAGGACACCGAAAACAAGCTTTCCCTCATCTCCTTCGCCTCACCCACCTTCGATATCGCCTATGTGTCCGGCGACGAAACCGAAACGAAGCTGAAGCGCGATCCGACCGTTACCGGATACGCAGCCAGCTTTTTCCTGACCAACGCCTCCTTCGACGAGAAGACACAGACAATCTCCGAATTCGCCAAATGGCGCGGGATTGGCGACGCGTGGTCGGCGGGCGACTGGCAGTTGCGCGATGGCCAGTTCGTGCTGACGCGTTACGAGATCGATCCGATCTATGAGGCCAATCTGGATAACCCATCCCAAAAGCTGCAAGACAAGAGTTTCCAGCTTTTCCCGCCGATGAAAAAGAAATAAGCCAAGCTGATCAAGCAACACGAATCTCGAGCGCGGAAAGCACGCCGGAAATGCCCTTGTCGGACAATATAAAAGGCGCGCTCTACATGACCGCGGCCATGGCAGGCTTCGGCTTCAACGACATGCTGGTCAAGACGGCGACAAAGACGCTGGCGACCGGCGAGATCATCCTGATCCGCGGCACGATATCCACCTGCCTGATCTTTCTGCTGGCGCTGCATATGGGGGCGCTCAGGCCGCTGAAAACCGCGCTTCACCCGATGCTGGCGCTGCGCGTACTGGCGGAGGTCACGGCCACCTTCACCTATATCTATGCGCTGGGACAACTCCCGCTCGCCAATGCCGGCGCGATCCTGCAATTCCTGCCGCTCGCCGTCACGCTGGGCGCCGCGATCTTTCTGGGAGAGCCAGTCGGCTGGCGGCGCTGGGGCGCGATCATCGCCGGCTTCCTCGGCGTGTTGCTCATCATCAAGCCCGGCCCGGATGGCTTCTCGCTGGCCTCCCTCCTGGCGCTCGCCTGCGTCTTCGCCGCCGCCGCGCGCGACATCGCGACCAAGCGCCTGCCGCAGGGGATTCCCACGGTCTATGTCACGCTCCTGACCTCCTTTGCTGTCACCGCAGGTGCCGGCCTCTTCATCACCCCACTGGGTGGCTGGCAAACCCCGCCACTCATCGACGTGAGCATTCTCGCGCTCGCTGCCATCTGTCTGATGGTCGGCTATCTGGCCCTAATTACGGCGATGCGCACGGGCGAAATCTCCTTCATCGCGCCCTTCCGCTACACCTACATGATCTGGGCGCTGGCGCTAAGCTTCACGGTCTTTGGCGACCTGCCGGACATGTTCATGATGATCGGCTGCGCGATTGTCGTCGCCTCTGGCATCTATACATTCTGCCGCGAGAACCGCCGCCGGACCGACATGCCAGCCCAGTCGCTACCGCGCGCGCCGCATTGATGAGCAAACCATGAGCGAAGAAACTCTCCAGAAATTTCCTGGTCTGGTCCTGGCAGGCGGCCGCTCCACCCGCATGGGCGAGGACAAAACGGTCAAACGCTTAGCCGGCAAACCTTTGGCACAGATCGTTGCGGCGCGCCTCGCAAACCAGGTGCCCCGTGTCTTCATCAATACGTCCAATACGGCGCTCGACAGCCTTGGCTTCGACCTCCTGCCCGACGCGCTGGAAGGGCAGCAGGGCCCGCTCGCAGGCATCCTTGCCGGCCTGGACCATCTCGCCTCAAGCCTGCCGACTGCAACACACCTTGCCACCGTCCCCGCCGACGCACCTTTCTTCCCGGAAACGCTGGTCGCCCGCCTTGCCAGCGCCATTGTTGACCCCGAGACCATCGCCATGGCCGCCTATTGCGGCGATCCCGAACCGGCTTTCGCACTTTGGCCTGTGGCGCTCGCCGCCCGCCTGCGTCACTGGCTGGAGACCGGCGAGAGCCGCGCCATCCGCGCCTTCGCCGCAACATGTCAGGTCCGCCTCATCGATTTCGTGGATGAGCCCCCCCACAGCTTCTTCAACGTCAACCGCCCGCGCGATTTCGAGCGCGCCAGAGACCTGATGGGCCTTGGACACTCCCCGAAAATTCTGGGCATTTCCGGCTGGAAGAATTCCGGCAAGACGGGACTGACGGTCCGCCTCGTCGAGGAGCTGATCGCCCGCGGCTACCGCGTCTCGACCATCAAGCATGCTCACCACGACTTCGACATCGACAAGGTCGGCGCCGACAGCTTCCGCCACCGGCAAGCCGGCGCGCATGAAGTCACCATTGTCTCCGGCACCCGCTACGCCATCATGCGCGAGCTGCGCGGCAATCCCGAACCCGCCTTCGAGGAGGTGCTGTCCCGCCTTGCCCCCTGCGATATTGTCGTGATCGAAGGCTACAAGCGCGAACCGGTCCCAAAGATCGAGGCGCGGCGACTGGAGGCCAAGAGCCGCGTTCCGCTGGCTCCGGAAGATCCGCATATCGTGGCTATTGCGGCAGATCATGCGGTGGACGATACGGATCTGCCGGTGTTCGATCTGGATGACACGATGGCAATTGCGGATTTCACGGAGAGGCTGCTTGGATTTGCGGAGGTTAATCGATAAATCAGCGCGGAAGGTTTCAATCGCGCCCCTCACCCCACCTTCAACAACCCATCCAAGGGCTTGATAGCGCCGCTGTCCGGGAACACATCCCTCCCAAGCGCCGCTTCCTCGATCCCGAGATGATCGCGCAACGCGCCCTTCAGCACAGCCCGCAGGTCCGTCGTCGGCGCAAGATCGCGTTGCTGGAACAGTGCCTTGTCCGCGAGACCGGGCCAATCGGCGAGCACGCGGCCACCCTTGACCGCACCGCCGGCCAGGAACGCCACCGTGGCTGTGCCGTGGTCGGTGCCTTCCGTGCCGTTCATTCGCACGGTGCGGCCGAATTCGGTGGCCACGACCACGACAGTCTCGTCCCAGGCCGGCCCGAGCGAAACTTTCAGCGCCGCCAGACCCGCATCAAGTTCCGCCAGCGCCTTGCCGAGATTGTCACCTTCGGGCCGCTCGGTCGCATGCGTGTCCCAGCCATCGAGATCGATCGCGCCGATGCGCGGGCCATTGGGGTCGGTGAAGAGCTTTGCGACCATTTCCATGCCCTTGACGAAATTCGAATTCGCCTCCGGATGGGCGGCACCGGGCTGTCCCATGGCCGCATTCATCCCGGCATTGGCAACGGCAATACGTTCGAGATCGAGGCCGCGACCGAAGGCGTTGGCGAGCGTCGGGTCTGCCGACTTGTAGAAGTTCAAAAGTCGGGCCCGTGCATCCTCCGGTGCCGGCTTGACGCCACCGGCTGCCCAGGTCAGCGTCGAGGCGGGCCCGCGCATGATCAGCGGCACCGTCGGACCGATCGCCAGGCCTCCGGTTTTCACGCTGCCCGCCTTGCCCAACTGCGACATGGCGCGATTGAGCCAGCCGGTGCTCACGGCACCTGTACCCGGCATCCCGCTTTCCAGAACGTCCTGCCCGTCGAAATGCGAGCGGTCGCGATAGGGGGTCGCCACGGCATGGATCGCCAGCGCCTGCCCCTGGGCAAACATGTCATGCAGCGCGGCAAGTTTCGGGTTCATCACAAAGCCGCCGACGATGGGAAGGCCTGCCGGACTCCCGTCAGCACCCAGAATCAAGCCGGCCCGGGCGCGCTCGAAATCCGGATCGAAGGCCGGCTCGATGACTGCAAGCCCGTCCATGCCGCCGCGCAGCACGACCATCAGGAAGCGCGGATCGCGCCCCGGCGCGGCGCTGGCAAATTGTGGTGCGAAGGACCAGGCGGTGAAGGCGCTGGCGGTCAGCAGGAAGCCACGGCGGGTCGGATGCAGAAATTCGAACATGGTGTTACCTCACCTGAATTTCGGGGGACATGACAATCATGGCCAGCGCCTCGCGGCGGCTTGCGGCCCGTTTGATCGCCGTCTGCATGTCGGGCTTCAGCGCAGGACCGAAGAGCGCATTGGCGAGCTCCATCGGCTCAGGCGGGTTCTTCGGCTGTCCGGCGAGCTGAAGCGCATAGTCAAAGCGCTTGACCAGCGCATTGGGCGCGGCCCAGGCCATGTCGGTATCAGGGAAGCCGTTGGGAGAGCGCGGCGTCCAGAGTGGCTGCCCCAGCACCCGGGCAAAGTTGACCACCTTTTTCGGATCGGTATTCAGCGCGAGAACGCGCTCGCAGCAGATCGCCATGTCATAGGGAGAGATGACTTTGGCGGGCGCCAGGCTCCAGGCCTCCGGCGCTTTGACCAGCGTCATGAAAGTCTCGCGCAGATCGCCATCCGTTTCGTGGAAGCGCTTGGCGACCGTCTGAACCAGCGTCGGCGAGGCCTTGTCGCCGACGAAATGGCGCACCAGCTTGTCGGCGATATGTTGCGCGGTCGCCGGATGCGCGGCCAGCATGTCGAGCAGCGCTTCGCCCTGAGCCTCACCGCCCTCGGAAAAGGGCGTTCCCATCACCGTAAAGGCGCCGGGCTCGTGCCGGTTAGCGTCGAACTTGAACGCCCCGGGCGTCGGATCCTTGTCCCCCGCAATGCCCCAGCCGGTGATGATACGTGCCGCGTTGGTCACATCGGTCTGATTGTATCCGGCCTTCACGCCGACCGTATGCAGCTCCAGAAGCTCGCGGCCGAGGTTTTCGTTCAACCCCTTCTTCTGTTTCTGACCGGCCTTGGAATTCGGCCCGAAGGAAACCTGATTGTCGAGATAGTAAAGCATGGCCGGGTGATGCATGATCGCGCCCAGCATATCGCGAAACCGGCCGGTGACATGAGGCCGGATCGCCTCACGCTCATAGGCACCGGCAATGACCCGCACATCTTCGCCCTTGGAGCAGGAAATGCAGAAATGCCCCGCCCAGAAATCCGTCAGCCGCTCGATCAGCGGCCGCTCGGACGTTACGGCCATCTGCTGGCGATAGGCGGCCTCATTATCGAACTGGATGCGGACGAACTCGTTCTTCTGCTTGAATATTTCCTTGTTCTCGGCGGTGGCGGCCGCAGCCGCGTCCGGCGCCTTGACCATGGTCACGGAGCCCGCCATCGCGGCCCCATCCGGAGCCTTGGCCGCGCCAGCCGCCGCATGGGCCGGAGCGACATTTGCTGCAGTCCCGCTGACAGGCGCGCCGTTCGCCGATACCCCGTTGGCGGGGGCGGCAGGACTGGCGACCGCCATGCGCGCATCCCGCACCTCCCGTTGCCGTTCACGCAATTGCTGGAGGATGTCGGTCGAAGCAAGCAATCCCGATCCGTCAGAAAATTTATAACCATCAAGCTGCGCAAGAACCGCTTCTCGCGCATCCGGACCGACCTTTCGCCAGCCATCGGGCGCCGGGCCGAAGCCGAAGCGCCTTTGCGCCGTCACTGCCATGTCATCTGCAAGCGCCATGCGGAAACCTCCATGGTAAACACGACTGCAACGTGGGATCTACACCGTTCGATTGAGCATTTTCGCATCGTCAATTTCGCAGATTTACCCATCCATGCCGACACGATTACGGCGCGGCTCGAATCTTACGTAGATTTAATCTGCCAAGGTTATCGAAATCGATAGACGAACTTTCCCTTACTCGAACAAGGCCCGCGCCGCCGTCACGCTGCGCCCCACGATCACGATCCCGTCCCCACTGGCGACGACCAGCGCAGGATCGGGTGACGCAATCGTCTCGCCGCTCTGCCGGTTGACCTGCACGATGAAGAAGCCGCCATGCGCCGTCGCCTCGATCTCGGCGATGGAAAGCCCCGTCAGCGGCCCCTCGGCCGGCACGATGACGACATCCATTTCCAGCCCCAGCCCCCGCAGGGAGTGCTCCAGCTCCTGCATCTGCGAACTGGTTCGCAGCCGCCGCGCGGCTTCCGGATAGAGGATCAGTTCGGCAATCCGCTCCGCCCCGATATGCGCCGGCAGCACGACCTTGTCGGCGCCGGCCTGCTTCAACTTGTTCTCGGTGGACGGCACCTCGCCGCGCGCGATGATCTCGATCTTCGGATTGAGCGCGCGGGCCGAGAGCGTGATGAAGACATTGGCCGCATCGTTCGGCAGCACGCAGGCCAGCGTATGCGCCCGGTCTATCCCGGCATGTTTCAGCACCTCCTCATGCGTGCCGTCGCCGACGAGACAGAGATAGCCGTTCTCGCGGATCTCGGAGGCCCGCGCCTCGCTCATTTCCAGCACGACGAACTTGCGCCCCGCCGCCTTGAGCTCCCGCGCCAGCATATAGCCGATGCGCCCGAAGCCGACGACGATGACATGGTCCTTCAGCTTGTCGATTTCGGATTGCATGCGATTGCTCCCCAGGATTTGCCGGATCTGCGTGATGGTGAGAAACTGAATGAGTGCACCGGTGAGAAGGATCATCCCCGTGCAGCCGAAGATCATTAGAAACACGGTCACCAGATGGAGATAGGTCGTGTCGATCGGATGCACTTCGCCATAGCCGACCGTGTAGACGGTGAGCAGCACCATGTAGAACGCATCGCCGAAATCCCACCCCGCCCACATATAGGCGAAGGTCGCGATCACCACGACCGTGAGATTGAACAGCACGATATTCGCCAGAGTGCGCCCCGGCGACCGGAAGAGATTCATGGATATGTGTCCCCAGAGCCGGGAATCACGCGGGGTTCCGGGCTTGCGGGGGAGTATTCAAGGGATGTGGGGAGGTTGGCAAGGGTGGAGGCTATTACATCCCGAGCTGTCACTACCAAGAACAGTCTCTGTACGACAGGGAACGAAAAGCCTCCCGATTCAAAATTCTTCTTTAGGTAGCATTCCATGTCTTGACGACCAACCATCTATATCATCAGATCAAAATAAGCCCATTGGTTCTGAGACAATTCAAATGCACACCCCGCTTTCCGTAGACCTGACGCCCATCGAAGTGCCGCTGCAACAGCTTTTTTTGGACCCAAACAACCCGCGTTTTGTGGGAAGTGACTGGATTTTTATACCCGACAATGACGCCGTCACCACTGAGGTTCAGGATGCAACTGCCAGCCGTTTGGTCGAAAACCATGACGTTGACAAGCTTAAGTCAGTTATGGAGCACAACGGATACCTTCCGATTGATCGTGTAGTAGTGCGGCGTCTCAGCCAAGATCAGTACATGGTGCTGGAAGGAAATCGAAGAATTTGTGCCGCCAAGCAGATAAACGGCCACGCAGAAGACGGCAGCAAGCTACCGAATGCTATCATGGAGACACTGAAGATTATTCCGTGCCTCCTTTACGAAGGTGCACAAGATGGCGTGAACGCATCTTGGATTTTCCAAGGTCTTCGACATATTTCTGGAATTTCAGAATGGCCAGCTTTCAACAAGGCAAAACTCCTTGTTGAACAGATGGAGGCTCAGGGCCTTAGCTTCACCCATGTTGGGAAAAGTTTCGGGTTATCTGCATTTGGCGCGGCACAATGGGTCCGAGGGTACTACGCATTCCAGCAAGCAAAGGAAGAAACCGAGTTTGGTCGGTATATTGACGAACGAGTTTATCCGTTTTTCCAGGAATTGTTTGGACGAAGCAGCATTGCTCTCAAGGAATGGTTACAATGGGACGATGATGCAAAGCGCTTCAACGACTCTGCTAACCTGAATGAGTTCATGTCGTGGTTCTATCCAGTCAACAAGGATGAGGAAGAAACAGACGGCATCGACAAGGAGCCGACGAAATCTGAGGTGACAGATGCGTGGCAAAGAAGACGCATTTCCAAGCGAGATGATCTTAGAAATATCTCCTATTTGATCCACAAATCTTCCAAAGACTGGATGGAATTCAGAAGCGGAACAGACTTGGAGAAGTCGTACAATCGAGCGATTCTAGCGGAACTCGAACAAAATCGAGACGACGAAACATCTACAGTTGACCGATTCTTTAGAGCGTTACAAGAAGCGGACAAACAACTTCAAAACACACCCCTTTCCGTACTAACCAATGCGAACCATAGGAAAACACTTAAAGAATTACTGAGCTCGATCTCGAAGACAGAAGAAAAAATAAATCCGTTCCTAGCATCATGAGCTTATCTAGATCCGATATAATAAAAGGAATATTTCGTCTTCAGCCAGCGGTCGGAGAATTTTCTATAGAATCTCTTTCTCTAAGCGCAATAAAACATTTGCAAGGAAAGACATCTATTCGCGACGAGGAGTTCGTAGCAAAATTTCGGAAAGCATTGTTTTCCGATTTGAGAGTCTATGATCTCGAACATATCGGATTCGGCGGGCTACCTACCTTCAGCTACATTGAACGGCCATCTTTGCGGGTAAAGTGGATAATCGACGACGATCAGGATCGCAGGCGTCTTCAGAAACTGAGAAATCGATCCTTTGCGATTGATTGGATAGAATCGCTCGAAAATGACCGCAACTTTGAATTCCTTGGGGGTCTTTTAATGCGGAAATTGGGTGCCAGCCGCGTCCACATTACGCCCCCGGGGAACGAGTTCGGAATAGACTTCCTTGCAATCGTCCCGGCTTTCTCAAAATCGAAGCTCTTCATATCCGGCGGACGTGGCGTTCGTATAGTCGGCCAGTCAAAATACTACAAGAGCGCCGTCGCGCGAGAGAAAATTCAATCTTTCAATGACTGCATGACATCAATCAGGAACAATCGCGAAGAACTGACCCGGATCATCCCAGCCTGGTTTAGAAATTGCTCAGCTCCTCTGATGGGGTGCTTTGTTGCACATAGTGGATATCAGCAAGGTGCTCGTGTAAACGCAGAGCAAAACGGTCACATACTTTTGGATACCCGGGCGGCATCTGAGATATTGATAAGCATCGAGCGAATGGATCATGTTAAAGACAATGCGGATCTATCAAGGCAGCTGTGGCATGAACTACGGGCTATCGAGAAAAATGCATAAACCGTGCTCTCGATCTACATAGGTAGAAACCACTTTCCGATCGTCCAACTTCCTTACATTCATAATGCTAATGACACGAAACATATTCTGTACTGCATAATATTAACACACCACTTCCACTTCCTGTCAGCATCCCCGCCCTTCCTGCCCCTCCGCCCCTTCCCTTTTCCCCTGACTCGCCCCATATTCCGGGCATGGCCAGATCACCGAAAAATTCTCCCCGCTCCTCCGGTTTCGAGGAGGCGCCGCAGGCTCCTTTTGAGGGGGCGCCGCTTGAGGGCGGTATTTCCGACTGGATCAAACAGCTCGAGGCGGAAGCCGAGGCGGATAGCCGGCGTTCCGAGATGCGGGAAATCCGGTCGAAGGCCGGGACGCATCGGGTGACGGTGGAGAACAAGGCGCTGAAGGAGGCTTCCGCGCCTGTGCCGGCAGGCAAGGCTTCACGGCGCGGCCCACCCCCCTCTGTCCCTGCCGGGACATCTCCCCCTCAAGGGGGGAGATCGAACCTGCGCGAGGTTCAAGGCGTTGGTGACAAGCGCACGTCGCGCGGGACCTCCATCGGCGCGTCCTCCGATCCCAAGACCCGCGCCGCAGCCGGTCTCAATCCGGTCGCCGGCATGGAACTGTCGCTGGAAGAGGCCGATGCGTTGGCCTCGACGGGTGGCGTCACGGCGACGGTGGATGCGCTGTCGAAACTGATCGAGAGCGGCAATCCGCTGTTCAAGGACGGCAAGATCTGGACGCCGCATCGTCCCGCCCGGCCGGAAAAGTCCGAAGGCGGCATCGCCATTCGCATGGTCAGCGAATATGAGCCCGCGGGTGACCAGCCGACGGCGATTGCCGATCTGGTCTCGGGCCTCGAATCCGGCGAACGGTCTCAGGTGCTTCTCGGCGTCACCGGCTCGGGCAAGACGTTTACGATGGCCAAGGTCATCGAGCAGACGCAGCGCCCTGCCGTCATTCTCGCGCCCAACAAGACGCTGGCGGCGCAGCTCTATTCGGAGTTCAAGAACTTCTTCCCGCACAATGCGGTCGAGTATTTCGTCTCCTACTACGATTACTACCAGCCGGAAGCCTATGTGCCGCGCTCGGACACCTATATCGAGAAGGAATCGTCGATCAACGAGCAGATCGACCGCATGCGCCACGCCGCGACCCGCGCCATTCTCGAGCGTGACGACTGCATCATCGTCGCTTCCGTCTCCTGCATCTACGGTATCGGTTCGGTCGAAACCTATACGGCCATGACCTTCCAGATGAAGGTCGGCGACCGGCTCGACCAGCGCCAGCTTCTTGCCGACCTCGTGGCCCAGCAGTACAAGCGCCGCGACATGGATTTTACCCGCGGCTCCTTCCGGGTGCGCGGCGACACGATTGAAATCTTCCCCGCCCACCTTGAAGATGCCGCCTGGCGCATCGCCATGTGGGGCGACGAGATCGAGAGCATTTCGGAATTCGATCCGCTGACCGGCCACAAGACCGGCGATCTGGAGAGCGTCAAGATCTACGCCAACTCGCACTATGTGACGCCGCGCCCGACGCTGAACCAGGCGATCAAGTCGATCAAGGAAGAGCTGAAGGGCCGTCTTGTCGAGTTGGAAAAGGCCGGGCGTCTCCTTGAAGCGCAGCGGCTGGAACAGCGCACGAAATACGATCTCGAAATGCTGGAAGCCACCGGCTCCTGCGCCGGGATCGAAAACTATTCGCGCTACCTCACCGGGCGCAACCCCGGCGAGCCGCCGCCGACGCTGTTTGAATATATCCCCGATAACGCCCTGATTTTCATCGACGAAAGCCATGTCACCATCCCGCAGATCGGCGGCATGTATCGCGGCGACTTTCGGCGCAAGGCGACGCTGGCCGAGTATGGCTTCCGCCTGCCCTCCTGCATGGACAACCGGCCGCTGCGCTTCGAGGAATGGGACGCCATGCGCCCGGACACCATCGCCGTGTCGGCGACGCCGGGCAATTGGGAAATGGAGCAGGCCGGCGGCGTCTTCGCCGAACAGGTCATCCGCCCGACAGGCCTCATCGATCCGCCGGTGGAAATCCGCCCGGCCAAGAGCCAGGTGGACGACGTTCTCGGCGAAATCCGCGAGACCGCCGCCAAGGGCTATCGCACGCTGGTCACGGTTCTGACCAAGCGCATGGCCGAGGACCTCACGGAATATCTGCACGAACAGGGCGTCCGCGTCCGCTACATGCATTCCGACATCGACACGCTGGAGCGCATCGAGATCATCCGCGACCTGCGCCTCGGCGCATTCGACGTGCTGGTGGGCATCAACCTGTTGCGCGAAGGTCTCGACATTCCGGAATGCGGCTTCGTGGCGATCCTCGATGCCGACAAGGAAGGCTTCCTGCGCTCTGAAACCTCGCTGGTGCAGACCATCGGCCGCGCAGCACGTAACGTCGACGGCCGCGTCATCCTCTATGCCGACCAGATCACCGGCTCCATGCAGCGCGCCATGGACGAGACCTCGCGCCGCCGCGAAAAGCAGATGGCCTATAACGAAGCCAACGGCATCACGCCGGAATCGGTCAAGGCGCGCATTTCCGATATTCTGGATAGCGTCTACGAACGCGACCACGTCCGCGCCGACATTCAGGTCCGCGGCGTCAAGGGCGGAACCGCCACCGACCTCGTCGGAAACAATCTTCAAGCCCATCTCAACGCGCTGGAAAAGCAGATGCGCGACGCCGCGGCCGATCTCGACTTCGAGACCGCCGCACGTCTCCGCGACGAGATCAAGCGCCTCAAGGCCGCCGAACTTGCCGTCATGGACGATCCGCTGGCGAGGGAAGAGTCACGCAGCCAGGAGAAGGGTGGAAAGTCTGCCGCACCCGCCCTCTTCGCCAAGCCTTCGCTGGACGACATGGGCCCCGGCACGGATACCGCCAAGCCACTGTTCCGCAAGAACTCTCTCGACGAAATGACCGTCGGCCGCACGGAGAAGCCGGTGCGCGGCGCCATCCCCGACAAGCCCGCCCTCGAGAAACACATCGACGACCCGCGCCCGCTGGTGCGCGGCAAGGCGGGCGTCGGGTCCTATGAGGATCCCGTGGACGAAAAGCGCAAGGGGCGTACCAAAGGCAAGACCGGCCGGCCGGGGCGGTGAAGTCGGTCCCACCCAAGTCCATCCGACAACATTTCCGGGATGAATGTCCGCATGCGTGAATTCGCATGTATGGTCTGCGCGCAATTTTTGCCACAAGGACCCACTGCACATGAAGAATTTCGTAATGGCCGCGGCTGCCGCGCTTCTGCTCTCCACCGCCGCGCAGGCCAAGGATTTCAGCATTCCGTCCGAAAAGCCGGTTGCTTCGATCTCCATGCCGGACGGCTGGACGGCCAACGAAACCGACTCGGGCCTGGAAGGCACGTCTGCCGACAGCGCCGTCTATTTTGCCGTTGATATTTCCGATACCGGTGCTCTCGACAAGACGATCCCGGAAGCCGCCAAGTTCCTCGAAGAACAGGGCGTGAAGATCGACGAGAAGACGGAGAAGCAGAAGCAGGACAAGCTGAACGGCAAGGATGCCGTTTTCGTCAGCTGGGCCGGCACGGACAAGGACGGCCCGGCGACCATCGGACTTGCGATCGTCGTTCTCGACGAAAAGAACTCCCTCATCCTCACCTATTGGGGCACGAAGGGCGAAGAAGACAAGCACGGCGCCGAGATCAACTCGATCATCGGCTCGATCAAGGCTGCCAAGTAAAGGCTGACCGACAAGTGCCAGGGATAAAGGGGCGGATGGTGTAGACCTCCGCCCCTTAACCATTGTTTCAAAAGAACAATCTCCGCCCCTACCGCATTTCGGGAATCTCGGCTAGATTCCCGTCGCTTCGTTCCTGAGGGGGTTCACAAATGAAAATGCTGATCATCGCGGCTTCGGCTGCGCTTCTCTTTGCGTCCACGGCCTACGCAAAAGTCTGGGAAATTCCGTCCAACCGCCCGATCGCCACGCTTGACATGCCCGGCTCGTGGAAGACCAACGAGACCGACAATGGTCTGGAAGGCACCTCCGACGACGGGGCGGTCTATTTCTCCGTCGACCTCGCCTCGCCCAAGAAGATGGATGGCATCATTGATGACGCCGCCAAGTTCCTCGACGATCAGGGCATCAAGATCGACACGAACACGCAGAAGTATTCGGAAGACAAGCTGAACGGCAAGGACATCGTCTATATCAGCTGGTCCGGCACCGACAAGGACGGTCCCGCCTCCGTCGGCCTCGCAGTCCTGATCCTCGACGAGAAGACCGTGCTGGTCCTCACCTATTGGGGCACCCAGGGCGAGGAAGACAAGCACATGCCTGAAATCGGCAAAATTCTCAATTCGATCAAGCTGGCGCAGTAAGAACGCGATTGCGCGTTTGCTATCTGCTCATTGCCGAAGACCGTCCCGGACCCTATGAAGGGACATTGTCCCCTCCTTTACCGCTGGACGGTCTTTTCATGTTGAAGCTTTATCTCGCCGGACCCGAGGTCTTTCTCCCCAATGCTCGCGCGGTGCTCGACGCCAAGGCAGCCATGACGCGCGCCTATGGTTTCGAGCCCATCTGCCCCGGCGATCTCGTGATCGAACCCGCACCGACGCGCCACCAGTTCGGCCTCAACATCAGCGCGACGGATGAGGGCTTCATGAACGCCGCAGACGGGGTGATCGCCAACCTCACACCATTCCGGGGCATTGCTGCCGATCCCGGCACGGCCTTCGAACTCGGCTACATGTGCGCCACCGGCAAGCTCGTGGCCGCCTATACCAACATCGCCGAAAACCACTACGCCCGCACGGTTGCCTGGTATGACGGCAAGGTGGAGCTGGCGGAAGATGGCCGCAAGCGCGGCCCGGACGGCCTGTCGCTCGAGGATTTCGACATGATCGAAAACCTTATGCTGCATGGCGGCGTCGAACGGCGCGGCGGACCGGTCGTGATCCACAAGGCGAGCCAGGACGCTCTCTATTCCGACCTCACCGGTTTCGAAGCCTGCCTGCGGATCCTGGCGGAAAAGCACGGCAAGATGGGCGGCCCCCTCCCGTGATGACAAGGATGAGACATCTTGCGCGCGGATATTTTTGGGATCATCCGCTCGCCGGTGTCTTTTGTCGCAGTGCACAGTCTATAGTCGTCTGACCGTAGGCGGAAGCGGCCTGCGGGAGCCGGATATCCGAACCCCGATATCGTCGGCAAGGTGATGACCGCTTCGCTCATTCAGGCCGACCGGGCTGTCGCAATCAGACGAAGCAACCGGGGCGCAAAAGGGGACCCAACATGAAGAAACTTCTCGTCGCGACCGCCCTCCTCCTCCTCTCGACGGCCGCCTATGCCGGCGAAATCCAGATCCCGTCGAACCGCCCGATCATCTCGGCCGATGTTCCGGACGACTGGACGACCAACGAGACAAATACCGGCATCGAAATCAACTCCGCCGACAACTCGGTCTATCTCGCCATCGACATCGCCTCGCCGAAGAAGACCGGCGACATGATCGACGAAGCCGCCAAGTTCCTCGACAGTCAGGGCGTCAAGATCGACGAGAAGACGCAGAAATACACGGAAGACAAGCTGAACGGTAAGGATATCGTCTATATCGAATGGTCCGGCAAGGACAAGGACGGCCCCGCCTCCGTCGGCCTCGCCGCCCTCGTGCTGAACGAGAAAACCGTCGCCGTGCTGACCTATTGGGGCACCCCGGGCCAGGAAGAGAAGAACTCGGCGGCTGTGGGCAAGATCATGGCGTCGATCAAGTCGGCGGAGTGAACGCCGACTTCTCCGCCACACCCGGGCCCGCTGTTAAGCCTTGAGCATCTGCTGACGAAACCAGCCAGGAGACGTTGCGACAGGAAGCAAGCAGACCAGATCGCCGGGACAGAACCGACCATGGCGACCGGGAAATAGCGCAAGTTCAAAAAAGGGCGGCCTCATCGACCGCCCTTTCACATCTCAAATCACACCGCGCCGCTTACTGCGCGTTTACCGAGCCATCGACCGTTTCCTGGTTCAGGCCGGTCTGCAGGGCCAGCTGCTGGGCGCCGTCCATCGAGTAGATGTCGTCGCGGAACTGGACGATACCGTCCTTGGCCGACCAGGCGGTGAAATACTTGAAATAGACCGGCACTTCCTGCGCCAGCTTGATCGGCGTGTTGACGCGCGTCTGGATGACCTGCTCGATATGCTGGCGGTCCCACGGCGGCGTGTCGCGCAGCAGCCAGGTGGCGAGGTCGCGGACGTTCTGGACGCGGACGCAGCCCGAGGATTCGAAACGGACAAGCTTATTGAACAGGCCCTGCTGGGGCGTGTCGTGCATGTACTCGTCGTTCGGGTTGTGGAAGTTGATCTTGGTGGACGCCATGGCGTTGATCTTGCCGGGGTCCTGACGGAAGGTCAGGTTCGGTGCCTTCGCGGCAAACCAGTCGATCGTCTTCGGATCGACTTCCTGACCCTTGCCGTCGAGCAGGCGGATATTGTTGCGCGTCAGATAGGTCGGATCCTTCTGCATCAGCGGCATGATGTCCTTCTGGACGATCGAGCGCGGCGCGGTCCAATACGGGTTGAGGATGACCTCATAGATCTTGGAGTCGATGATGTGCGTCGGGCGCGACGGACGGCCGACGACGGCGGTATGGCGCTGCACGACGCGGCCGTTTTCAACAGCTTCGATGTAGGCGGCCGGAATATTGACCATAACGTAACGCTGACCCAGGTCTGCCTTGACCTCCTGAAGACGCTTGAAGTTCGTCTGCAGCTGCATCAGGCGGATATCGGCCGGAATGTTCATGGCCTTGAGCGTAAAATCGCCCAGAACACCATCCTGCGGCAGACCATGGCGGGCCTGGAAGCGCTTCACGGCGGCGGTCACGTAGGAATCATAGGCGTTCGAAATGCCGGCCGCCTGCGGCAGGTCGCCGGAAATCATCAGGCGCTTGCGCAGAACCTGAACGGCAGGATCGGCCACGCCGAGCTGCAGCTTCTGGGTTGGATTGACCTGAGGCCAGCCGCCCTGCGTCACAATCTCCTGATACTTGTTGATCGCCTGCTGGATATTCGGGATCGCTTCCGGCCCGAAGATCGGATTGGTCGTGGCCACAGCCGAGGCGGAGCTGATCGCCTTGGAGTCAAACTGGTCGTCCCAGTCCCCACGGCGCGGCGCATCGATCACGCTCTGAAGGTCCATATCATCCGCAAAGGCGCTACCGGCAACGGCGACCAGCCCGCCTGCCGCTGCGCTGCGGAGGAAAGCGCGGCGGGAGAGATCAAGTATTTTCTTGTCCGACATTCTCAAACCAATCCATCGAAATCGCTGTACGATCGGGCCGGGGGCGCCCGTTCGGGCATAATGCTCTTCCTGTACGCAACAAGCCGAACGCATGACCTTTGGTACCCCGGGTGACATAGCAATATGGCCGATTCGTGTCCCGGCGTCGCAGATTCCTTGCAATGCGCAAGAACATAATCGCAGCGCGAAAGACGAAAGGCCGGACGAAACCGCCCGGCCCTTTCGAGAGATCACGATAATACCGCGTCTTTTACAGACGGTAGAGGATGCTATCGTTCCAGAAGCGATCGAGGCGCTGCAGCAGCTTGTTCATCTGCGTGAACTCGTCCTCGCCGATGCCGCCGACCTTCTGGATCGAGCCGATATGGCGTTCATAGAGCCGTGCAACCGTCTCGGCGATGTCCTGACCGTCCTTGGTCAGACTGATGCGGACGGCGCGACGGTCGACCCGCGAACGGCTGTGGTTGATGAGGCCGAGATCGACCAGCTTCTTGACGTTGTAGGACACGTTCGAGCCGAGGTAGTAGCCCCGCGAGCGAAGCTCGCCGGCGGTCAGCTCGGAATTGCCGATGTTGAAAAGAAGGAGTGCCTGGACGGCGTTGACATCCGAACGACCCTGGCGGTCGAACTCGTCCTTGATGACATCCAGCAGGCGGCGGTGCAGCCGTTCTACCAGGTGCAGCGACTCCATATAGAGATCGCGGATCGGGTCTTCATGCGTTTCGACTTTGGCGACGGCCTGCTTCTGGTTCTTGATCATGACTGCCTCTCTGTTTTTGTGGCGGTTCTTTTGTTTTCTTCCGCCTATGACCAGAGACTATCGAATGCATCTAAAATTCTACTTAAAACGCAGGATTAACAGGGCGTTACTATTCGAGGAGCATGAGTTACAGTGAATCAGTCCTTACCCGGCTGCGGCCGCGCCGCTCCAGATAGAGTCCGATTCGGAAAGCCAGATAGAGGCAAGCCACGCTGACATCCATGACGATCAGCATGTCGTCAGCGCCAAAGATACGGGACCAGAGCGTATGCGCCAGCACCTCGCCGATCGCCACCGCCGCCCAGATCGCAGCCCCCCAGGCGGAGCCCATCCAAAGGCCGAGCGAAATGATGGGATAGGAGACCGCCAGGATCGTCGCCATCGTCCGCCACGGCACCGTCATCACGTCGAAACGAATGTGGCTGCCGCTGGAAACACCCAGTACGAGGTCCCAGTAGCGCAGTCCGAAATAGAAGCAGGCCACCGCCGTCATGCGCATGAAGACGGTAAAAAGCGTCTCGATCAGGGTGCGCCGGACGGCCGGTCTTGAATCTCCACTCATTCTCAGACGATAAGCGAGCCGGCGTCCGACCGCCAGCCCGACCCGTGTCATTTCGGCGCGCCATCAACGGTTCATTCGCCGTTCCGTTTCGGGACCACGCGTGATAACAGAAGCCATTCTTCCAAAGGACGTCCCATCATGACCGACAAGACCCACGCCGTAGACCTGATCACCGGCCATCGCCGCATGCGCCGCAACAGGAAGGCCGACTGGACGCGCCGTCTGGTGCGCGAGACTTCGCTGACGGTGGACGATCTGATCTGGCCGGTCTTCGTTGTCCCGGGAACCAACATCGCCGATCCGATCGCCGCCATGCCGGGCGTCAACCGCATGAGCGTCGACAGGCTGGTGGAAGCGGCCCGGGAGGCCGCAGCCCTCGGCATCCCGGCGATCGCCACCTTCCCCAACATCGAGATGGAAAAGCGCGACATCACCGGCTCGAACATTCTGGAGCGTGAGAACCTTATCAATCAGGCAACCGCGGCCGTGAAGAAGGCCGTGCCGGAAATCGGCGTCATCACCGACGTCGCGCTCGATCCCTTCACCAGCCATGGCCATGACGGGATCCTGCGCGATGGCATCATCGTCAATGACGAGACGGTGGAACTTGTGGCCCGCGCCGCCGTCATCCAGGCGGATGCCGGCTCCGACATCATCGCTCCTTCGGAAATGATGGACGGTCGCATCGGCGCCATCCGCTCGGCACTGGACGCTGCGGGACACCAGAATGTCGGCATCATGTCCTATGCAACGAAGTTTTCTTCCGGACATTACGGCCCCTATCGCGAGGCGATCTCGACCGGCGGGCTCCTGAAGGGCGACAAGAACTCCTATTACATCGATCCCGCCAACGGCACGGAAGCTATCCGCGACGCGGCGCTCGACGTCGAGGAAGGGGCCGACATGCTGATGGTCAAGCCCGGCCTGCCCTATCTCGACATCATCTGGCGCATGAAGCAGGAATTCGGCCTGCCCGTCTTCGCCTATCAGGTGTCAGGCGAATATTCGATGGTCAAGGCCGCCGCTGCCAACGGCTGGATCGACGGTCAGCGCGTGATGATGGAGCAGCTTCTCTGTTTCAAGCGCGCCGGTTGCGACGGTATCCTCACCTATTTTGCGCCCGAAGTGGCCAAAATCCTCAGCAAGGGCTGAGCGCAGCCTCGTCCGCGTTGAAGATCGACCAATACTGCACCATATAAAGGTGGAGCCGGCACTTCGATCGGCATTGGAGACGAACGACGATGAGCATGACCCGTGAAGACAACTATCCGCTCGACTGGCGCGCCTATCAGGGTGTGTTGTCGCGCCGCATTTTCGGTTTCTGCATCGACTATATCATCGTGGCGCTGCTGATGTTGCCGGCGATCGTGGTGGTGTTTTTCTTCGGCCTGATCACGTTCGGCCTCGGCTTCTACCTCTATCCGGTGCTGTTCTTCGTCGTGGCAGGTCTTTACTTCGGCCTTTCGATCAGCGGCCCGGCACAGGCAACGCCCGGCATGCGTGCAATGGGTCTGAGAATGCGCCGGCTGGACAACCAGCCAATCGACTTCATGGTCGCGCTGGTCCACCTGGCCCTGTTCTGGATCATGAATGCCGTTCTGACGCCGCTCATTCTTCTGGCCGGCCTCTTCACCAATCACGGTCGCCTGGTCCACGACCTGCTGCTCGGCACGGAAATGATCCGCGCCGACTGACCAGCGAACATCACTAAAATGAGATCTCAGCCGGCGAGCGCCGCCGGCTGCATGGCCTCGAAGGCGCGGGCCAGAACCTCGACGCCCGCGCCGGGTTTCGGCGCATCGGTCGACAGCACTTGCCGATAGCGCCGTGCGCCAGGCATACCCTGAAACAGTCCGAGCATGTGCCGCGTGACGGTCGAAAGCTTGCCACCCGAGGCCACGAACCGCGCGCAATAGGCGGTCATAGCCTCCAGAAGCTCCTCCCGCGACAGCGGCTCGTGCTCCTCCCCGAAAAGCACCGCATCCACATCTCCAAGGATCGACGTGTTGTGATAGGCGGCCCGGCCGATCATCACGCCGTCGACATGCGCCAGATGCGCCCTCGCCTCATCGAGTGTCAGAATGCCGCCATTGATGCCGATAAAGACATCGGGAAAGCGCTGCTTCAGGCGATAGACGATGTCGTAGTCCAGCGGCGGAATATCGCGGTTTTCCTTGGGGCTGAGGCCCTGCAGCCAAGCCTTGCGGGCGTGAACCCACACCGCGTCTGCCCCTGCCTCCAATACCGGGACCACGAGACCGGGAAGCGCTTCTTCCGGATCCTGCTCGTCCACACCGATCCGGCACTTGACCGTCACCGGGACGTTTGAAACCATTTTCATCGCCGCCACAGCCCGAGCGACGACATCCGGCGTCTGCATGAGACAGGCCCCGAACGTGCCGGACTGGACACGATCAGACGGGCAGCCAACATTGAGGTTGATCTCGTCATAGCCGAAATCGCTGGCAATTCGCACCGCCTCCGTCAGCTTGCCCGGATCGGACCCGCCGAGTTGCAGTGCGACCGGATGCTCTGACGGATCGAAGCCCAGCAGCCTTTCGCGGTCGCCATGGATGATCGCATCGGCCACCACCATTTCGGTGTAAAGCAGCGCGCGCTTCGAAAGCAGCCGCGCCAGATAGCGATAGTGACGGTCGGTCCAGTCCAGCATGGGTGCAATGGAGAAGATCTTCTCACCCGATGCCACGGCTTCAGCGTAGAAATTTCCCATGCCTCACCCCTTCAGGAACGGAACGTAAGGCAGGCCCCCATGGGTCAGATCGTCGGTCCCGTCGAAGATCATGTTGATCGCGACATAGACGATGACAAGGAGACCGAGCCAGGCGATCCAGCGGTGCTTGTGGAGAAGTTTGGCAATGACGGACGAGGCGACGCCCATCAGCACGACAGAAAGCGAAAGCCCAAAGACCATGGCGCCGAGGTGATCATGCGCAGCCCCCGCAACGGCCAGAACGTTGTCGAGCGACATGGAGACATCGGCAATGATGATCTGCGTGACGGCCTGCCGCAGCGTCTTGCGCGGCGCGGCGTCCAGCACGGGATCAGCACCATCCGGCACACCATCGGTCGCTGCATCCAGCGCCGCGTCGCCATGCGCGCGCTCGGTTGCGCTGGTGCGCAATTCCTGCCACATCTTCCAGCAGACCCACAGAAGCAGGATGCCGCCGGCCAGCAGCAGTCCGGTCAATTGGAGAAGCTGCGTGGCCACGATCGCAAACAGGATGCGCAGTACCGTGGCCGCCAGAATGCCGATCAGGATGGCCTTGCTGCGCAGGCTCTTGTCGAGACCGGCCGCCGCCATGCCAATGACGATGGCATTGTCGCCCGCCAGCACCAGATCGATCATCGCCACCTGAAAAAGGGCGTAGATAGCGGACATTTCAAGGCCGAACATCCCGATCACATCTCCTGTTCTGATTTTTGCAAAGGGGCTTGTCGAGCATAGTCATCAATATTGCTGTGACCTGCCGGGAACGCGGGCCCGTGTCAACCGGATATGGGTCCTAGCCTCTTGAATAACCAGCCTTTCCATCCAATAAATGGCTTCATAGTGCAACGGGAGGACGAAATGCCGCTTTACGAACTGGATGGAATTGCCCCGAAGACGCCCGAAAACGGCGAATACTGGGTCGCGCCGGGTGCCCATGTCATCGGCAAGGTGGAACTCGCCGAGGATGTCGGCATCTGGTTCGGCGCGACGCTGCGCGGCGATAACGAGATCATCGCTATCGGCAAGGGCTCAAACATCCAGGAAAACACCGTGATCCACACCGATCCCGGCTTCCCAGTCCATATTGGACAGAACTGCACCATCGGCCACAGCGCCGTCATCCATGGCTGCACCATAGGCGACAACTCGCTGATCGGCATGGGCGCAACCGTGCTCAACGGCGCAAAGATCGGCAACAACTGCCTCGTCGGCGCCAATGCACTCGTCACCGAAGGCAAGCAGTTCCCGGACAATTCTCTCATCGTCGGCGCCCCGGCCCGCGCCATTCGTACGCTCGAAGCAGACGACGCGGCACGGCTCGGCCTGTCCGCGCAGAATTATGTCCGCAACTGGAAACGCTTCAGCAAAGGCCTGAAGCAGATCCCTGTGACCTGAAAGGCCCCGCAAAGGCGAGGCGTTGACCGGGGCGTCCAATTGGTTCATGGCTGAACAAAATGAAACGCTGCCGATCCACGCCTTGTCCGGCGGCAGTCGCAGGGAGACGACAGCGATGACCATTGCGAAGACCATGCACGCCCTGCTCCAGAAACACGACGGCTATTCCGGCACGCAGACGGGCATCCTCTTCGACACGATGGAACCCTTCATCGAGAATGGCGAGATCGCGGTGCCGGAACCGCAGGACGGACAGGTTTTGATCAGGACCCGGCTCGCCAATATCAACCCCTCCGATCTCCATTTCATCAAGGGAGAATACGGCCAGCCACGCCGCAAGGGATTTCCCGCCGGCTTCGAAGGCGTCGGCGATGTGGTCTCCGGTAAGGGCAGCTATGCCGAAAAGCTCGTCGGCAAGCGCGTCGCCTTCTCCGTCTCCATGGACGGTTCGGGAAGCTGGGCCGATTATGCCCTGACCGCCGCCCACAATTGCATCCCGGTGCGGTCCGACATGCAGGATGTGGACGCCGCCGGGCACATCGTCAATCCGCTGACCGCCTATGCGATGTTCCAGATCGTCCGCCAGGCCGAAAGCAAGAGCTTCATCCAGACGGCCGGCGCCAGCCAGGTCTCCAAGCTGGTCACATCACTGGCGAGAGACGAAGGCTATCGCGCCATCGTCTTCGTCCGCCGCCGCGAGATGATAGAGCCGCTGAAGGCGCTCGGCGCCGCCCATGTTCTCGTCGAAACCGATCCGGACGTGCTCGACCAGTTCCGCGCCATTGCCCGGCAGGAAAAGCCGCGCGTCATGCTGGACGCGGTCGCCAATCAGCTCTCCGCCGACATCTTCTTCGCCATGCCGAACCGCGCCAACTGGGTGATCTACGGCAAGCTCGATTCCAGCGCGATCAGCGCCCGCGAACTCGGCCAGTTCATCTTCATGAGCAAATCGATCACCGGTTTCTGGCTGACCGAATGGTTCCGCGACACACCACCCGAAGAACAGATCCGCGTCATCGGCGAAGTCCAGCAGCGCTTCGTCGACCGCCGCTGGACGACGGACGTCGCCGAAATCATTCCGCTGAAAAACGCGATCGAGAAACTGCCGGCGGCGCTGGCGGCGCGGAACGGGAAAATCCTGCTCTCACCCTGATCGAGGTCAGGCGCAGTTCGCACATTTCCCGCGAATTTCCACCACTGTCTTTTCCGGCTTGAAGCCCTTCGCTCCAAGGAAATGCTCGAGGTCGTGTTCGAACCCGTGATGATGGAATTCGAAGACATTGCCGCACTCGTTGCAGATGGCGAAAGCCGTGAGCCCATGGCTACCGCATTTTTCTTCCGGATGCGCGCAAGCCACAAAGGCGTTGAGGCTTTCAAGCTTGTGCACGAGCCCATCGGCGACCAGCTTGTCGAGCGCGCGATAGACCTGCAACGGCGCGCGGAACCCCTCCTCCCGCAGATTATCAAGGATCTGATAGGCGCTCATCGGCCCGCCGGCATTCGTCAGCCTGTCAAAGACGAGGGCTTGGTTCTTGGTGAGACCCGCAACGCTCATGATATGCCTCCACGCCGGCTGTCCGCCCGCTGTCCCGGGCCCGGCTGATCGATGGTCTTCCTCTGCCCGAACGGCAGAAGGCTGACAAGAAAGATGACAAGCGCCGCCACCACGATGGACGGTCCCGATGGCGTGTCGAAACGCAGCGAGCCGAACAGCCCGCCCGCAACCGCGACCATCCCGAGGCCCGAGGCCATCACGGCCATGATCTCGGGCGAACCCGCAAAACGCCGCGCAGCAGCTGCCGGAATGATCAACATGGCCGTGACCAGCAGGATGCCGACAACCTTGATGGCAATCGCAATGACAAGTGCCAGAAGGAGCATGAAGAAGAGCCTCGTGCGTTCCGGCTCCATACCTTCGGCTTCAGCAAGCTCCGGATTAACGGTGGCGGCAATCAGCGGCCGCCAGATTTTCGCCAGCGCCAGAAGAACGAGAACGCCGCCGCCCCAGATCATCAAGATGTCCGTCTGGCCGACCGCAAGGATATCACCGAAGAGATAGGTCATCAGGTCGAAGCGGACCCAGGTAAGAAAGGCCGCCAGCACGAGACCGATGGCAAGCGTCGAATGCGACAGAATGCCGAGCAGCGCATCCGTCGAAAGCGCGCCGCGCCGCTGCAGCGCCAGAAGCGCCAGCGAAACGAGCGTCGCGACGCCAAAGACGGCCACGGTCAGATTGACATGCAGGAGAAGCGAAAGGGCGACCCCAAGCAGCGCCGAATGCGCCATCGTGTCACCGAAATAGGCCATGCGCCGCCAGATCACGAAACAGCCGAGCGGTCCTGCGACCAGCGCCAGCCCGAGACCGGCCAGAAGCGCGCGGATGAAGAAGTCATCAAGCATGGCGATGCCCGCCCTTCGGCGCCTGGTCGTGGTGCGCGTGATCACGATCATGATGCGCATGGTCATGGCCTGCATGATCGTGGCCCGCATGCGCATGGTCCGCGTGATCGTGATGATGCCCGTCGTCCGGATGGCAATGGTCTGTCACCGTTCCGTCCGCATGCCGCACCCGCCCATCCGGCAGATGCTCGTGGTCGTGATGATGATCGTAGAAGGCAATCGCCGCCGAGCCGCGTGCGCCAAACAGATTGCGATAGGCATTGCTCTCACTCACCGCCTTCGGTGTGCCGCGACAGCAGACATGGCCGTTGAGGCAAATGACCGTATCGGCCTCCGCCATGACGATATGCAGATCATGCGAAATCAGGAGAATGCCGCAGCCGATCTGGCGGCGAATACGCCCAATGAGTTCATAAAGCAGCGCCTCGCCAGCATAATCGACGCCCTGGACGGGCTCGTCAAGCACCAGAAGGTCCGGCTTGCGGGCAATGGCGCGGGCGAGAAGCGCGCGCTGAAACTCGCCGCCGGAGAGATGGTGAACCTCGGCCTTCTTCATATGCGCGATGCCTGTGGCCGCAAGCGCCGCGTCGATCTCCTGTGCCGGCAGAGCGCCCGTCAGGGTCATCAGACGTTCCACGGTGAGCGGCATGGTCCAGTCGATGGCGAGCTTCTGCGGCACATAGCCGACCTTGAGCCCGCCACGGCGGATCACCTCGCCCTCGGAGGGCTTCAGCACGCCTGTTGCCATCTTCGCCGTGGTGGACTTGCCCGAACCGTTCGGACCGATCAGCGTCACGATCTCGCCGGGCAAAACCGAAAAGTCGACGCCACGCACGAGCCAGCGTCCGCCGCGCGAGATCCCTGCCCCGCGAAGCGTTACCAGCGGCTCTGCGCCATTGCCCTTATGCAACATCAGTTCCGTCATCCCGCCCTTGTCAGGCCTTATCGCACACGTTATATCGTGACACAAGTTTGTAACAGTATAACATATCTGAGGTTATCCATGCCCATTTGCAAGACTGTGTCTGGTCTGGCCGTCCTTTTCCTCGCCGGCTCGACCAGCTTTGCCGCGCTTCCGGCCGAGGCGGACGACCTGCATGTCGTCGCCTCGATCAAGCCGATCCACTCGCTGGTCGCGGCCGTCATGCAGGGCGTCGGCGAACCCGCCCTCATCGTCAAGGGTGCAGCCTCGCCGCATACCTACACGATGAAGCCCTCGGACGCCGCAGCACTTTCGCAGGCCAATGTCGTCTTCTGGACCGGCCACGACATGGAAAAATTCATGGACAAGCCGCTGGCCTCGCTCTCCGGCAAGGCGACGACCGTCGCTCTTCTGGAAACCCCGGCAGTCGTGACGCTGAAACCCCGTGAAGGCGGCACGTTCGAGCCGCATGACCACGGCGGCGAGGCGCAGGCGGATCACGATCACGCTCATGAAGTGGCCGATCATCACGATCACGAGGAAGAAGAAACCGATCCGCATTTCTGGCTGGACCCGGAAAATGCCCGTGCGGCCGTCAAGGTCATTGCCGCAACCCTTTCCGCGGCGGACCCGAGCAATACAACCGCCTATTCCGAAAACGCGGCCCGCACCGATGCGGCGCTCGCCGCGCTCGAAACCAGAATCACTGACCAGCTTGCCCCCTACAAGGACAAGCATTTCGTGGTCTTCCACGATGCCTACCAGTATTTCGAGAAGCGATTTGGCCTGAATGCCACCGGCTCGGTCACGGTGAGCCCCGATGTGCAGCCGGGAGCGGCCCGTGTTGCCGAGATCCAGAAGAAGATCCGGACGCTCGGCGCAGTCTGCATTTTCTCCGAACCGCAATTCGAGCCGAAGCTGATGGACACGATCGCCTCGGGAACGAAAACTTTCCGGGGAGAACTCGATCCGGAAGGCGCCACTCTTGAGGAAGGCGTCGATCTTTACCCGCGTCTCTTGCAGTCTCTGGCTGACAATTTGCAAGAATGCCTCAGCAAGGAAGCCTGAACGGTTGGCAACCGGGCCTTGGGGGTGTCGCGCCCCTTGCCGGCTCCATTTTAGTCTTGCAAGAATTGCCGAACGATTCGCAGACCGGAGTCCGCAATTTTGACTGAGCCCACACTGCAGGCGGCCGTCGCCGCCTTCGAGGCCGGCGACCTCGACAGGACCTTCATCATCATCAATGAATTGATGACGAGCGGCGGTGCTAACGACGTGAATGTCTTGTCGCTTCTGGCCCGTACGTTTCATAAAGCCGGTATGCTGGTCGAAGCCGCCGAAGTGCTGGAGCGTGCCGCGCAACGCGAGACACCCCATGCCTCGGCCTTCCTTCTCAATGCCATGCAGCTTTACGAAGAGGCGGGGCAGCACGAGAAGGCCTTCCTTCTGTCCCTGCAGCTCAACAAGGTGATCCCGGACCATCAGGATGTCGTCTACATCCTGATCAAGGGTTTCCTGGAGCGCGGCGAGAAAGAGCTCGTCGAAGCGCACAAGCGCCGGCTGATCAACTCGACCAATCCGGAACATCTGGCGCTGGCCTCGCGTCTCGTCGGCAGCGCCGAGCTGACGGAAGATCACCTGACGCTCTACAAGAAGCTCTATGCGATTGCGCCGGATCAGGGACCGATCCTGTTCTCCCTGATGGAACTGGCGGCCGTATTCCACGACTTCGACACGCTCAACGCGCTCGAAACGCGGCTGAAGAACGATTTCGCTGCCGGGAATACCGCGATCTTCAAGGGCGACATTCCGCGCCACAGCCTGATCTGGAGCGAGAACGAGACCATCAACCGCCTCGCGGAAAATGCCAGCGACATGCCCGACAAGCCGGACGGGCTCGACATGATCCGGCGGGTCCAGGCGCATGACTGGAGCGCGCGCATCAAGGTCGGATACGTATCTGACGAGTTTACCGACCAGCATCCGTCCATGCATCTCATTCGCGGCGTCCTCAACGCCCATGACCCGGACAAGTTCGAAATCTACCTGATCGACGCCACGCCGCCGGAGAAGCTCGGTTTCAACAACCGTGCCCGCTACGGAACGATCATTTCCATCCACGACCTCGACGACACCGCCGCCGCGCGCGCGATCACCAGTGCCGGCATCGACATTCTGGTCGACCTGAAGGGCTATACCGGCGGCGCAAGGCCGGGATTGTTCAATCAGCTGGCAGCCCCCGTCCAGATCTCCTGGCTCGGCTTCCCCGGTACGCTGGTCAATCTCGATCTCGACTATGTGATCGGCGATCCGGTCGTATTGCCGGAAAGCTCGAAGCCCCATTACGGCGAGAAATTCTGCCGCTTGCCGGAAAGCTTCATGCCGAACGACCCGGTCCGCCGCCCGCTGCCCGAGCCGCGCACACGACGTGACCTCGCTCTGCCGGAAAGCAAGTTCGTCTTCTCCGCGTTTGCACCGCCGGACAAGATTTCGCCGGAAGCCTTCGGTCTCTGGATCGCGATCATGAAGAAAGTGCCCGACAGCGTGCTCTGGCTTGCGGAGACCTCGGTCCTGGCGCGCCAGAACCTGACCCGCTTCGCTCTACTGCAGGGCGTCATGCCGAACCGGCTCGTCTTCGCACCCAACGTCTTCTACGAAGACCACCTTGCCCGCATCCAGGCGGCAGATCTCGCGCTCGACACCTTCCCCTATAACGGGGCGCTGGAAAGCTCGGATCTTCTATGGACAGGCGTGCCGGTCGTCACCCGCAAGGGCAGCCATTTCGCCTCGCGCATCACCGAAAGCCTGCTCAACGCTGTCGGCGCGCCCGAACTCGTCGCCGCCGACAATGCCGGCTATATCGAGCTTGCGGTGTCACTCGCAACCGACCGTCACCGGCTGGGGACGATCCGCGAGAAGCTTGCCACCAATCGCTTCCGCGCTCCGCTGTTCGACGCTGAACGCTTTTGCCGCCATCTTGAGGCGGGCTATGAGGCGATGGTCGAGCGGGCGAAATCGGGTCTGGACCCGGAGCATATCGACGTGCCGGCGCTCCCTGCGCGGGACGGTAGCTTCATGCCGGCGACGCCGTAAGGGCTCTCCCAAAATCCGTCATCCCAGACTTGATCCGGGACCCAGCCAGCCCGCGTCTGCGGGCTGAAAGAACTCTTCAAACGGAGTGAGAGATCAAGGAGTCTTACGCGCGCTGGACAGCGCGCACTGGATGCCGGATCAAGTCCGGCATGACGGAGTGTCTGGCTTCACAACACCCGATACGTAAACCCGTCAAAATCCGCGGGCTTGCCATGCCCTGTGATGTCGAAGGCAAACATCGCGGCAAAGGCGCCGGTGAAGGAGCCATGTTCGTTCAAGCCGCCACCCTCGTCAGATATCACGCTCGCATCGAGAACCGGCCCGACTGGCAGCCATTCGCCCTCACCCGCCTTGCGCCAGAAGAACTGCAGGTCATTGTCGCGGACCTCCATTGCCAGATCGAGAACACCTTCAGGCACCGACACGCCCATGCCGATCGGGTATTCCAGCTTGCCGGTCGGATAGGCGCCGGGGCAGGACAGAATGATGAGCGATGCGCCCAGTTCCTCATCCCAGGAAAGACCCAGCGCGTGGAACTTGAAGCGGCCGTAGTAATGCGTCAGCCCCGCGACATGCTGGTAGGTCTCTGCCTTGAAATCGAGCGTGGTTTCGGCGCGGAAGGAATGATGTTCCTGCCGGCGCCCGACCAGCCCCTGCTCGAACCAGTTGCCGATGCTCTGGCGGCCGAAGATGCGGAGGTATCCGGGCCGTTCCGTCAGCGAGAAGATGCGCTCCGGATAAGGCGTGCGCAGCCACTGGAATTCCATCGGCAGCTTGGCATCGTCGAAGGTCTGGACGATCTCGGTCGGCTTCGGGTTCTTTTTCGCTCCGGTCGGCGACTGCACCTCGACCGAAGGCACCTGCCCGCCCTCGGCAAGATAGAGCCACCCATCACGCCACTCGACCTTCTGGATCGACGTTTCGCGGCCCAGCGTGCAACGGCGATTGGGGGCCAGCGGACGGCCGCAGAGATGGGTGTGGTAGAATTGCCCGTCCGGCGTCTCGACATATTGCCCATGGCCGGCGCGCTGCAGCGGGGCATTCGGGCTGTCCTTGGAGGTAATGACATAGAGGTTCGGGTGATCCTCATACGGCCCCTCGATAGTGCGTGACCGCGCCATGGTGACCGCATGGGTGTAACCCGTGCCGCCTTCCGCGCAGGTGAGATAATACCAGCCGTCGCGCTTGAAGAGGTGCGGCCCCTCGACCAGACCAAGCGGCGTGCCGGAATAGATGTTGCGCACCGGCCCAACCAGCTTGCCGGCCTTGGCATCATATTCCTGCAGCACGATGCCGTCGAAGGCAACATGGCCCTTGGAATGGCGGGCCTCTGGTCGGTGGTTCCACTGCTGGTTCACGAACCACTTGCGCCCGTCATCGTCGTGGAACAGCGATGGATCGAAGCCCGAGGAGTTGACGAAGACCGGGTCTGACCATTCGCCCTCGATCGTCGGAGAGGTCACGATATAGTTCGGCGCATCCTTGAACGAGCCCTCGAAACGCTTGACGTCGGTGAAGACCAGCCAGAACTGCCCGTCCGCATAGGACAGGCACGGCGCCCAGATGCCGCAGCTATCGGGATTGCCGAGCATGTTGAGCTGGCTAGGCCGCTCCAGTGGTCGGCGCACAAGGGTCCAGTTCACCAGATCGCGCGAGTGATGGATCTGCACGCCGGGAAACCACTCGAAGGTCGAGGTCGCGATGTAATACTCATCGCCGACGCGGCAGATCGACGGGTCCGGGTTGAAGCCGGGAAGAATGGGGTTCTGGATCATGACGCTCACTTCTTCTTGCGCGGCGGGCCCTTGCGCTCGGCAGAGGCGGCCCAGAGATTGATGTCGGCTTCGCGGGCGTAAGTGTCGATTTCGGCGAGTTCCGCATCGGTGAAGTCGAGATTGTCGAGCGCGGCGACGCAATCGATGACCTGCGCGGCGCGGCTCGCCCCGATCAGCGCCGAGGTGATGCGGCCCCTGCGCAGGACCCAGGCAATCGCCATCTGCGCCAGCGTCTGGCCGCGCTTCTCAGCGATGCGGTTCAGCGCACGGATATTCTCGATATTCTTCTCGTTGAGAAAATCCGGGTTCAGCGACTTGTCCTGTGCGGCGCGGCTCGCATCCGGAATGCCGTTGAGGTATTTCGACGTCAGCATGCCCTGCGCCAGCGGCGAGAAGACGATGGAGCCGACGCCGAGTTCTTCCAGCGTGTCGACCAGCCCGTCCTCCTCGATCCAGCGATTGATCATCGAATAGCTTGGCTGATGGATGAGACACGGCGTACCGAGATCGTTGAGGATCGCGACAGCCTCGCGCGTGCGCTTCGAATTGTAGGACGAAATCCCGACATACTGCGCCCGGCCCGATCGCACGATATGATCAAGCGCGCCGCAGGTCTCTTCGAGCGGCGTGTCGGGATCAAAGCGGTGCGAATAGAAGATGTCGACATAGTCGAGGCCCATCCGCTTCAGCGATTGGTCGCAGGACGCAATCACATATTTGCGGCTGCCCCATTCGCCATAAGGGCCCGGCCACATCAGATAACCGGCCTTGGAAGAGATGATCAGCTCGTCGCGATAGCCCGCGAAGTCGGTCTTCAGGATGTCGCCGAAGGCCGTCTCGGCGCTGCCGGGTGGCGGGCCGTAATTGTTGGCGAGATCGAAATGCGTGATGCCGAGATCGAATGCCGTGCGGCAGATGTCACGCTTGGTGGCCATCGGCGTATCCTCGCCGAAATTGTGCCAGAGCCCCAGCGAGATCGCCGGAAGCTTCAGGCCGCTCTTGCCGCAGCGGTTATATTTCATCTTCTCGTAGCGGTTTTCGGCGGGCTGCCAGGCCATGATGTCATCCTTGAGCTATAACAGGGAAAGCCGCGCCTGTTCGGGCGCGGCTCGAAGCTTTGAAATGAAGGTGTCAGCGCATCAGCGCTGCCGCCTCCTCCATGGTGAAGGGCGCGGGCTGGGTGCATTTCGTGCCGATATCGACCGAACGCTTCTCCTCCGCCGACTTCAGGATCGAAAGCAGCACGTCAACGACATGCAGCGCGCGATCCAGCGAGCAGCGATGCTCGCGTCCCTCCTCATGCGCCGCCATCATGTCAGAAAGACCGGCGGCGCGATAGTTGGCGAGCATGCGCCCGTCCTGCGTCTGGAACTTGGCACTTGTCAGCGGATGGTCCCAAAGCTCCACCGCTTCGAAGCCCTTGCCGCCGCGCTGCGCCATCTCCACCGAACCGCCGAAGAAGTTCGGATCCGGCACATGCAGGGCGCCGTCAACACCATAAAGCTCCATGTTCGTGTGCTTGTTGGCAATGACGTCCCAGCTGCCCATGAGCGCAATATGCGCGCCGTTCTCGAATTCGAGGATGGCGTGAATATTCGTCGGGGTCGAAACCGGCACGGCTTCGCCATTGCGCGGACCGTTGCCGATGACGCGCTCGGAGCGTGCCATGTTGGCCATAGCCATCACGCGTTTGACCGGACCGACCAGGTTGACGAGGTTCGTCACATAGTAAGGCCCCATGTCGAGGATCGGCCCGCCGCCGGGACGGAAGAAGAAATCCGGGTTCGGATGCCAGGCTTCCATGCCGGCGCCCAGCACATGCGCCGTGCCGGACATGACCTTGCCGATGGCGCCGTCGTCAATCAGCTTGCGGGCAAACTGATGCGCGCCGCCGAGGAACGTATCCGGCGCCGAGCCGACACGCAGCCCCTTGGCGTCTGCGATCCTGCGAAGCTCTTCGCCTTCCTCCACGGAGAGCACGAAGGGCTTCTCCGAATAGACATGCTTGCCGGCTTCCAGCGCGCGCTTCGACATCGCAAAATGCGCTTCCGGGATCGTCAGGTTGACGATGACATCCACCTCCGGATCAGCTAGCAGCGCCTCGACCGTTTCCGCGCGAACGCCAAATTCCGCGGCGCGCGCTTCGGCCGCTGCCGGGTTGATATCGGCGCAGGCCACAGCCTTGAGGTTCTTGAACAGCGGGATCAGCTTGAAATAGGCGGCGGAAATGTTTCCGCAGCCTAGGATCCCAACTCCATATTCACGTGCCATGACTGCAATCCTCAATACGTCTTGAACGAAGCGATCGAGCGGCTGACCATGCGCTTGAGATCGTTCGGGTTATCGTGTTCAGCAATGTAATATTTCGCGCTTGTGGTCTCGCGCAGGAACGGCATGAGCTTCGCCCACGGCACGACGCCATGGCCGACATCGGCCCAGCCGCCCTCGTCCGCAGCCTCACCGGCCGGCGCAATGTCCTTCACATGGACGGTTAAGACCTTGTCCTTGTACTTTTCAATCCAGGCAAAGGGGTCGGCCTTGCCGCGGACGATCCAGGCGATATCGGCTTCCCAGTCGAGATCCGGCGCGCCTTCGAAGATACGATCCAAGACGACCGAACCGTCTTCGAGGGCCGCAAATTCGAAGTCGTGGTTGTGCCAGGCAAAACCGAAACCGGCGGCGCGATAGGGCTGACCGGCCTTCTGCAGCCGGCGGCCGAAATCCGTCCAGCCTTCGACCGAGTTGGGACGCTGGTCGGGCATCAGGTAGGGGCAGATGATGATCTCCATGCCCACGGCCTTGGCGAAGGCGATGACCTTGTCCGGATTCTGCTCCAGCGCGTCGATGGAGAAATGGCCGGTCGGCATCGCCAGACCGTTGGCGTCGAGCTGCGCCTTCAGCGCCTTGCCGGCAGCCTCGTCGGCATCGCCATAGACGCCACCGAAACCTTCGGCATAGGAATAGCCATTGGCGGCCAGAAGCTTGAAGACGTCTTCAAGCGGCGGATAGTTGCGCGAGCTGAAAAGCTGAAAGCTGAACTTTTCCATGGGGTAACTCCTCCTCGTTGTATTGTTTCCGTTACGTCAGCCGGCATCCTTGGGCGATGCCGCCTTACGGGCGCGGTCAGCGCCCGAAAAGATTAGCCGGCGTAACAGCTGTGAAGATCCAGCACGCTGAACTGCGGCGCGACGGCCAGACGGTTCGCGGGCGTGAAGATGACGGTCTTGGTTTCTCCGGCGGTCAGGTCGAAGGCATTGTCGGAATAGCGCCCCTCGCAATCGGCCTCGAGCATGACATGCAGCGCCAGTCCCTTCGCGGTGACCCGCACTTCGAACACGCCGCCCGTGAAGGGCTGCACGTCGATTGCGAGACCCGAAGGCTTCAGGTCCAGCGACTTGTAGGTCGCAGTCGCATGATGCCCCTCACCCGTCATGCCGTTGGCGGCGGTGAAGGACCAGAAGAGCAGCATGTTTTCCGGAATGTCGGCGCGGGTGATCGTCGCAGCGGTCACCGCCCGGTCGGCAGGTGCCACACAGTCGAAACGGCGGAACGGCCGCCGCTTGCCGGCGAGATCGACCAGCCAAGTCTCGATCTTGACGGTCGTGTCCTCCAGCGTGTCGTTGACCACGGAGAGCGCAATCTCGCTCTCGTCCTCGGACGGGATCGCCGCCACGGCGACCTGCTGGAAGAAGCGGCGCGCCATGTAATGCATCGCTTTCCAGCCGCCGCCGTAATCGAGGCTCGCCCAGGAGGCGACCGGCCAGGTGTCGTTGAGCTGCCAGTAGAGCGTGCCCATGCAATGCGGCTTCAGCGACCGCCAGAAATCCACCGCCGTGCGGATCGCCAGCCCCTGCTGGACCTGGCTGAGATAGACGAAGGACGGGAAGTCCTTGGGGAAGCGGAAATAGCGGAACATCGTCCCCGCAATCCGCTCGTTGCCACCGGCATTCTTCTGGTGCGATTCCATCACCGGAGAAGCGATGTTCATGTCCGCCTGATCGGCAAACTGCCGGATCACCGGCATGGACGTATAGGACTGGAAGCCGAATTCCGAGCAGAAGCGCGGGCGCACGGTCCTGTAATTGTCGAACGACTTGTTCTCGTGCCAGACCGACCAGTAATGCATGTCGCCCGAGCCATCGGCGTGCCAGGCATCGCCGAAGTCTAGATAGCCGGATGCCGGGCTCGACGGCCACCAGATGAGATCCGGCCCTGCCTCCTTCAGCGCCACCTCGATCGTCCGGTTCAGCCGGTCATAGGAGACGAGATAGCGGTCGCGATTGTTGCGGGTGACATCGAACCAGCCGAGCGCGCCGATCAGTTCGTTATCACCGCACCAGAGCACAATGGAGGCATGCGACGAGAGCCGGCGCACCTGATAGAGCACCTCCTCGCGCACTTCGGCGAGGAAATCCTCGGTCGAGGGATAGATATTGCAGGCGAACATGAAGTCCTGCCAGACCATCAGCCCCTTGGCGTCGCAGAGATCGTAGAACCAGTCCTGCTCGTAGAACCCGCCGCCCCAGACGCGGATCATGTTCATGTTGGCGTCGACCGCCGACTGAAGCAGATCCTCGGTCTTGGCCTCGCTGGTTTTGGAGAACAGCGCATCGGCCGGAATCCAGTCCGCGCCACGGCAGAAAATCTCGCGGCCATTGATGCGGAAGGCAAAGCGGCTGCCCGCCTCGTCCTTGTCCGTCAGCAGCTCGACCTTGCGGATGCCGATCTTGCGGCTGACCCGCTCGCGCGTCGTCTCGACGGCGAGATCGTAAAGCGCCTGCTCACCCGAGCCCGCCGGCCACCAGAGCTTAGGCTTCTCGATACGATAGATCTGCGTGACTTTCGTCAGCCCCTTGCCGACCGAGCAATCCAGCCGGTCGCGCTCGCCGTCGAAGGTGAGATAGAGCGGCACGACACCAGGCTCGAACGCATGCAGCGTGACAGTTACGGTGACATCCACCGCGCCATTGTCGTGATGCGTCTGCCGCGCCTCGACATGCTCGATCCGTGCCGGCTCCATGCGCTTGAGCGCAACCGTGCCGTAAAGCCCCAGCGGTGCCAGCGCGATATTCCAGTCCCAGCCGAAATCACACTGCGCCTTGCGCAGCAGATTGCCGTTCGGGATCGGTGAGTTGCCTTCATGATGCGGCACGAAGAAAGGCTGCAGCGCCTGCCGCCGCGCGCCTTCGGTCACCGAGGAGTGAATGACGATGCGGATTTCGTTGCGGCCCACTTTCAGCGCGTGGCTGACATCGGGACGATAGCGCCGAAAGACGTTCTGCGCCTTGAGCACCACGGTATCGTTGATCGAAACGGTCGCGACCGTGTCGAGATAGTCGATATCGAGATACCAGCCTTGCGCGCCGGCGCTGTCACCCAGCTCGAAGATACGCGTCAGCACCCAATCCTTCTCGGCCAGATGCCGGAGCTTGTATTCGTTGCGGCCGTAATAGGGATCGGGGATCAGCCCCGCGCCTTCCAGCGCCGAATGAACATCGCCCGGTACGGTCATGTCGACCGAGGGAAACCCCTCCGACGCCACATGCCATTCGCCCGAAAGATCAACGCAATCCTTCTCCGCCCCGACCCATTCCACCGGCATCGCACTCACCCTGTCACGTTTTCAAGATGGAAGACGGGCGCAAGCCCGCCGACCCTGTCAGAACACGAACTCAGATCCGCAGCTCGCTTTCGGCATCGAAGAGCGAAGCCACGCCCATGTCATAGGACAGCCTCAGCTGCGTGCCCGGCCTATAGCGCCGGCTCCCGCCAATGCGCACGGACATCGACTGACCGGCATGCTTCAGCCAGATCAGATTGTCGGCGCCCATCGGCTCCTCGATCTCCACGACGGCCTGATGTGTGTTGCCCGCCTCCGGCCCATCGACCGTTATGTGCTCCGGACGCAACCCCAGCACCGCTTTCGTCCCCGGTTGCAATAGGCCCTTGGCCTTGTAGCCATCGAGCATGAAGGTCACCCCATTGGTCACGAAAGCCGGGCGGCCCTCTGCGGTCGTGATCTCGCCCTTGAAGAAGTTCATCGCCGGCGAGCCGATGAAGCCCGCCACATAGAGGTTCTTCGGCTCGTTGTAGATCGTCATCGGATCGTCGAGCTGCTGAATGACCCCGCCACGCATGATAGCGATGCGATCGGCCAGCGTCAGCGCCTCGATCTGGTCATGGGTGACGTAGATCATCGTGTTCTTGAGATTCTGGTGCAGGCGCTTGATCTCGACGCGCAGTTCGGAACGCAGCTTGGCATCGAGGTTCGACAGCGGCTCGTCGAACAGAAAGACATCCACATCGCGCACCAGCGCACGGCCAATGGCGACGCGTTGACGCTGACCGCCGGAAAGCGCCGCAGGCTTGCGCTGCAGGAGCGGGCCGATCTGGAGGATTTCGGCGGCGCGCGCCACGCGCCGGTCGATCTCGTCCTTCGCCATGCCGGCAATGCGCAGGCCGAACGAGAGGTTCTTCTCCACCGTCATCTGCGGATAGAGCGCATAGGACTGGAACACCATGCCGATGCCGCGGTCCTTTGGCTCTTCCCAGGTGACGTTCTTGTTCTTGATGAAGATCTGCCCGTCCGTCGGTTCGAGAAGGCCTGCTATGCAGTTGAGCAAAGTGGACTTGCCGCAGCCCGACGAGCCGAGAAGAACGAGAAACTCGCCGTCGCCGATGTCGAGATTGAGCTTGTCCAGCACTGTGATCGCGCCGAATTTCAGCGTCAGGTCCTTGACCGAAACACTCGTGTTCATTCGATTATCCCTTTACAGCGCCGGCGGCGATGCCGCGCACGAACAGTTTGCCGGAGACGAAATAGACGATCAGCGGCACAAGCCCCGTGATCAGCGTCGCGGCCATGTTGACGTTGTATTCCTTGACCCCCTGAACGGAGTTCACGATGTTGTTGAGCTGAACCGTCATCGGATAGGTGTCCGGCTTGGTGAAGACGACGCCGAAAAGGAAGTCGTTCCAGATACCGGTGATCTGAATGATCATCGCCACCACGAAGATCGGCAGCGAGATCGGCAGCATGATCCGGAAATAGATGTTCCAGAACCCCGCCCCGTCGACACGCGCCGCCTTGAACAATTCCTCCGGCAGTGCGGTGAAATAGTTCCGGAAGAGCAGCGTCAGGATCGGCATGCCGAAGACCGTATGCACGATGATCAGGCCCTGAAGCGTTCCATAGACCCCGAGGTCTCGCAGGATGATGACCATCGGATAGAGCATCACCTGATAGGGAATGAAGGCTCCGACGATCAGGATCGTGAAGAAGAGATCAGCGCCCTTGAACCGCCAGTTGGCCAGCATGTAGCCGTTGAGCGAGGCGACCGCGATCGAGATGATGACCGATGGAACCGTGATGATCACGGAATTCCAGAAGCCGCGCGAAAGCCCGTCGCAATTCAGACCCGTGCAGGCCTGCGACCAGGCCTTGACCCACGGCTCGAAGGTGATTTGCACTGGCGGAGCAAAGATGTTGCCAAGCCGGATTTCCGGCATGCCCTTCAGCGATGTCACGATCATCACATAGAGCGGCAGGATGTAATAGACGGCGGCGACGACGAGCGTGCCGTAGATGATGATGTTGCGGCGGGAAAAGGCCTTTTTCGGCTTGGCGCCACGCGGTTCTGCGCCCGTGCTCGTGCCCAAGTTGGTGTTGGTGGAAGAAATGGCGGTCATCAGCGTGCCTTTCTGCCGGAGAATTCGAAATAGGCCCACGGAACGACGATGACGATCACGCTGACCAGCATCATGGTCGAGGCCGCGAAGCCCTGGCCGAGATTCTGCGAATAGAACATGAGGTCGTAGACGTATTTCGCAGGGACTTCGGATGCCCCGCCCGGTCCCCCGCCCGTCTGTGCGACGATCAGATCGTAGACCTTGATGATGCCGGAGCCGATGAGCACAAGCGTCGTGACGAAGACGGGACGCATCATCGGGATGATGATGAACACATAGGTCTTCCATGTCGGAATGCCGTCGACGCGCGCGGCCCGCCAGATTTCCTCGTCAATCCCGCGAAGGCCGGCCAGCATCAGCACCATGATCAGCCCCGTGCCCTGCCAGAGACCGGCAATCAGCACACCATAGATCACGATATCGGCATTGTAGAGCGGATCGAAGGTAAAGCTCGTATAGCCGAGGCTGCGCACGATGTGCTGCACCCCGAGATCCGGATTGAGCAGCCATTGCCACACAAGCCCGGTGACGATGAAGGATAGCGCGAACGGATAGAGAAAGATGGTCCGGAACGTGTTCTCGAACCGGATCTTCTGATCCATCGCGACAGCCAGAATGAAGCCGATGACAAGCGAAAAGATCAGCGACAACACGCCGTAAATCGCCAGGTTTTCAACGGAGACCAGCCAGCGCGGCGTGGACCATAGGCGCGTATACTGGTCGAAGCCGACGAAATTCAATCGCGGCAGCAGCTTCGAATTGGTGAATGAATAGACGACGGTCCAGATCGTTCCACCGAGAAAGACGACAAGAGCCGTGAACGCCATCGGAATGGCGGCAATCTTGGCGCTGATATTCTTGAAAAGCGAATTCCTTCGCCTGGGCGCTGCGCGCTCCATCTCCCCTCCTCCCGGTTACGTCTGGCGACGTCCGGCGCTCTTCTTCTGACAGAAACCGGGCCGGCCGAAAGCCGGCCCGAAACGCTCGGCAATCAATCGGCCTTGGCGATAATCGCAGCGTACTGCTTCTGGGCTTCTTCGGGGGTGATGGAGAAGTCGTGCCAGAACTTGTCGATGACGTCCTGAAGCTGGCCGGTCGTGTCCGGCGACAGGGTCTGATTGCCATCAGGCAGGACATTACCCTTCTTGAGGATTTCGAGACCCTTCTTCATGCAGTCATTGGCCGAAGCAAGATCGACGTCGCCGCGAACCGGCAGCGAACCCTTCTTGAGGTTGAAGGCAACCTGCGTTTTCTTGTCCAGCAGCGTCTTAGCCAGAACCATCTGGGCCTTGGTCTTTTCCGGATCCTTCTGCTTGGGGAAATAGAAACTGTCACCGCCGGTGCTGATGATTTCGTTCACGCCGAGCCCGGGAAGGCAGGTATAATCCTTGCCGGCGACCTTGCCCGCCACGGCGAATTCGCCCTGCGCCCAGTCGCCCATGATCTGGGCGGCGGCCTTGCCGGTGATGACCATGTTCGTCGCCTGGTTCCAGTCCTGAACCTTCGTGTCCTTGGACCATTCGCGCGCCTGAGCAGCCGCCTTGAAGATCTTCAGCATTTCCGGACCGGCGGCAAACTTTGCGTCCTTGTCGACATTGACCTTCTTCCAGAGATCAACACCGCCCAGCGCAACCTGCAGAACGCCGAAGAGACCGTTCGACTGCCAGGCCTGACCACCCACGGCGAGCGGAATGATGCCGGCCTTCTGCAGTTCCGGCACATCGGCGACGAACTCGTCCCAGTTTTTCGGAACCGGCTTGCCGATCTTCTCGAAAACCGCGTTGTTCATCCACATCCACTGCCAGGAGTGAATATTGATCGGCACGCAATACCACTTGCCGTCCTTGACGCAGGATTTGTAGAGGCTCGGCGGGTTGATGATCTTGTCCCAGCCTTCGGCCTTGGCGACCTCGGTAACGTCCTGCATCAGGCCGGCTTCCACCAGTTCGTCAGCCTGACGGCCGGTGTTGAACTGCGTCGCGCCCATCGGATCGCCGCCGGTGATGCGGCTGATCATGATCGGACGCGCGACATCACCACCACCGGCAATCGCGCCGTCGACCCAGTGATTGCCGGTTGCGTCGAATGCCTTGGCAAGCTCGGCGACAGCGGCAGCCTCCCCGCCGGATGTCCACCAATGCGTCACCTCAAGATCGGTTGCCTGAGCTGCGCCGACAGAAAGCGTCACGGATGCTGCGAGTGCAGCAGCCAGAGAACGAATATTCATGAGTTCCTCCCTCACTGAAACGTTACCGGAAAAAACCTATGACAAAGTCCGGAAACACGCAACCGGCTCTTCGCAAATTTTTTTCTCCCACCAAATTAATCTCATAACGTGTGCCACAGAAAGGGACGGCGGGCCCGACAAAGGAAGAAACGCACGTTCCAGCATCCACATAAGTCACTGAATACAAGATATTTTTATGAATATGAGAACGATATCACTTTGCGGCGCGAATTCGCGATGCAACAAATAATTGCTGTCACGCGACATTCGGCAAAATTCGCAGATTCGGCTTTTGTGGGGAAATTCCCTCTCGACTTCCGAACTGTAACGTTACAGATTTGAGACGGGATATTTGCGGAGACATGCCATTGACCAAGCACGGCAGAACCTCGAAAATCCGGCGAGTGAAGGCATGGTGTCGCGAAGGAGTGCAAGGTGTCAGGATCGGATCGGGCGAGCGCCGGAAAGGCTCATGCGCCGCAAATTCTGGAAGGCGAACGTCCGACGCTGAAGACGATTGCCTATCTCACCGGTCTGGGCGTCACGACGGTTTCCCGCGCGCTCAAGGATGCACCCGACATCGGTGCAGACACGAAGGAACGTGTGCGCCTTGTCGCGCGCCAGCTCGGCTATCAGCCCAACCGCGCCGGCGTCCGCCTGCGAACAGGCAAGACCAATGTTATCGCCCTGGTGCTCGGCATGGACGCTGAAATCATGTCCATGACCGGACGCATGGTCTACGGCATATCCGAAGTGCTGACGGGCACGCCCTATCACCTCGTTCTGACGCCGCATATCAGCAGCGCCGACCCCATGGTGCCGGTCCGCTACATCGCGGAGACAGGCTCGGCCGATGGGGTCATCCTCTCGCGAACCGAGCCGGACGACACGCGCATCCGCTTTCTGACGGAGCGCAACATACCCTTCGTCACGCATGGCCGCACGGAAATGGGGCTCACGCATCCCTACCACGATTTCGACAACGAGGCCTTCGCCTACAAGGCGGTCGAGAGGCTGGCGGCGCGCGGACGCAAGCGCCTCGCGATCCTGCCGCCCCCCAAGCAGCTGACCTATTCCGGCCACACCATGAACGGCTTCAGACGCGGCCTGCGGGATTATGGTCTGGAAGAGGTCCCCTTCGACGGGATCGACATTGAGGTGCCCGCGGCAGAACAGAAGGACGCGGTCGAAAACCTCATGCGCGGCGCAAACGCTCCCGACGGGCTCATCTGTTGCTCCGGCAGTTCGGCGATTGCCGCGGCGGCAGGCATTGCCTCGTCAGGCAAGGCGATCGGCCGTGAGATCGATATGGCAGCGAAGGAATCCGCGGGCGTCCTGCCGTGGTTCCAGCCGCAGATCATCGCCATGAACGAGGATTTCACCAGCGCCGGCCGGGAACTTGCGCGCGCGCTGCTCGCCCGTATCGCCGGCGCTGACCCGACAAGCTGGCAGAGCATCGCGACATCGACCTGGACGGACGAAACGTGAGAACCGGGATGGCCCTCAGAGGGTAATTTCCAGCCCGTCACGCCCGACGATCAATGCGCCGACATAGGTCTCCGCCACGGCAGCCCGCCAATGCAGCTCCGTAAAATCCGGATCGTCGGCGGGGATCATGTGGTTCAGCGCGAGGCGCTTGACCCCGGCCATTGTCGCAATCCGCCCGACATCGGCGGCAAAGGTGTGAGACGCAATGAGGTGCTCCCGCAACCGTGAGCCGTTGCCGGTCCGGCGGATAATGCTCTCCAGCCCCTCCGGCAGCATCGCCTCGTGAATGAGAAGATCCGCGTCTCTGGCGAAATCCGCAAGCGGCGGATGAAAGGCCGTGTCACCGGAAAAAACGGCGACGCCGGAAGGCATCTCCACCCGGAAAGCGAAGCAATCGGCCAGCGGAGGATGCGGCACGCGCAGCGCCGTGACACGGAAACCGGGCTCATCGAGAACCGGCCCCTCGTCGATCTCCGTGATCCTGACCAGATCGGCAAGAACCGGCCTGCCCTCATCAACGATCCGCGTCGCGATATCGACCGTCAGCGATGCAAGGAAACCATGCCAGACATCGGCCGTGCCCTTCGGCCCATAGACTTTCACAGGCGTCGAAAGACCTGATGTCCAGGCGGTGTGGATGAGCCCGCCCAGCTCCAGCACATGATCGGAATGAAGGTGGGTCACCAGGATGTGACTGAGCCCCTTCAGCGACACGCCGGCATTGACGATGCCGCGCGAAACGCCGAGCGCGCAATCGACTGCGATCACGCGCCCGCCCGTCTCGATCAGGCTGGACGTCGGCGAAGGGCCGCCGGGTCGGATTGCCGGACCGCCCTTGGTGCCAAGGAGAACGATCCGCTCATTCATTCAGGCCGCTACCCCAGGGACCATGGTGGAAGTCCTTGCCGTCGAGACGATCGAAGCCATGCGCCCCGAAGAAGTCGCGCTGTGCCTGGATGAGGTTCGCCGTGCCGCGCGCCTGTCGGTAGCTGTCGAAATAGGACAGCGCCGAGGAGAGCGCAGGCACCGGAAGCCCGGCCGTGACGGCAGCGGCGACCACGCGGCGGAGCGACGGAAGCGCTTCCGTCAACATCGTCGAGAAGGCCGGCGTCATGATGAGGTTCTCGACATCCGGCATGTCCGTGAACGCGCTGGTGATCTCATCGAGGAACTGCGAGCGGATGATGCAGCCAGCGCGCCAGATCTTGGCGATTACCGGCATCGGCAGCGACCAGCCGAATTCCTTCGAGGCTTCCGCCATCACGGCAAACCCTTGAGCATAGGCGCCGATCTTGGCGGCAAACAGCGCCAGTTCCAGATCGTTCAATCCTGCGCCGTCCGCGTCGATCTTGCCTGGAGCCGAGCCGAAGATCTTCTCGGCGGCGACGCGCTGCGACCTCATGGAGGAGAGGACGCGGGCGGCCACTGCCGCCTCGATCGCCGTTGCCGGCACGCCGAGCTGCTGCGCCTCGATAACCGACCACTTGCCCGTGCCCTTCTGTCCGGCCTGGTCGAGGATCATGTCGACCATTGGGCCGTCGCCATGGGGGTCTTTCGCTGCCAGAACCTTTTCGCTGATCTCAATGAGATAAGAGTTGAGACGACCCTTGTTCCAGCCGCCGAAGATATTGCCGATCTCGGAGGCGGACTTGCCGGCGCCGTCGCGCAGCAGGCCATAAATTTCCCCGATCATCTGCATGTCGGCATATTCGATGCCGTTATGGATCGTCTTGACGAAATGGCCCGCACCATCCGCGCCGAGCCACGCGCAGCAGTCCTCGCCGTTGAACTTGGCGGAGATGGAGGTCAGGACCTTCTCGACACGCGCATAGCTTTCCGGCGTCCCGCCGACCATGATCGAGGGCCCATGGCGCGCGCCCTCCTCACCGCCCGAGACACCCATGCCGATGAAGGTCAGGCCCGTGCCGTCCAGCTCCTTGAAACGACGTCGCGTGTCGTGGAAATTGGCATTGCCGGCGTCGATGACGATATCGCCATTCGTCAGATACGGCTTCAGCGCCTCGATCTGGTCATCCACAGGCTGGCCGGCCTTGATCATGATGATGATCGGACGGGGCGGACGGATCGCCGCGATGAATTCTTCCATCGTGTGGCAGGGAATGATGCGCTCGGCGAGTGCGCCGGCCTCGGCGAAAAATTCGTCGGTCTTCTCGGTGGTGCGGTTGAACACCGCAATCTGGTTGCCTTTTTCGGCGATGTTGAGAGCGAGATTCGCCCCCATTACGCCCAGCCCGATGAGACCGATTTCTGCCTTTTCCATGGGGATCACTCCAATGTTTTTATTGGAGCCTTTTTTGGCACTCGATACCGCCCTGGGCAAGAGCAAATCGATTAAGTCTATGCCTCCGGTCGATCGTCGCCGTCGTCGAGCACGCGCCACGATGAGCCTTCGAGATCGTCGTATTGGCCGCTTTTCAGCGACCAGAGGAAGGTCGCGAGGCCCAATCCGCCCATCGCGAGCGCAATGGGGATGAGGTAGATCAACACATTCATGAGGCCACCGCCGGTGTCATGGGTGTCTCCTGTTGCGTCGGGGCGGTTGCCTTCACCCCGCTCAGCGACAGGCGCATGGCGTTGACCACGACAATGATCGAAGACGTCGACATGGCGATCGCGGCAATCAGCGGCGAAGCATAGCCCAGCAGCGCCAACGGCACGAAGACCACGTTATAGGCGATCGCCAGTGCGAAATTCTCCATGATCAGCCGCCCTGCCCGCTTCGAGACCTCAATGGCCAGCGACACGGCCGACAGGCTTTCATGCAGAAAGACGAAGTCGGCAGCCTGACGGCCGACATCGGAGGCCGTCGCGGGCGCCATGGAAACATGCGCCTCTGCCAGCGCCGGAGCATCATTGATGCCGTCGCCCACCATCAGCACCTTGTGGCCGTGTGCCGAGGCAGCCCTGATCTCCGCGACCTTGCCCTTCGGCGTCAGGGCCGAGCGCCAGAAGCCGATACCGAGACGTCTGCAAAGCGCCGCCACGACCCCCTCGCGATCACCGGAGAGGACCGCCGTCTTGAAGCCCCGCGCGGCGAGGTTCGTGATCAGGCCCTGGGCGTCGCGCCGCGTCTGGTCCTCGAACTGGAAGACCGCCATCAGCTGGCCATCCAGCGACAGAACCGTTTCCGGCCCGGCCAAATTGTCTTCGCGGACATCCTGCGCCGCCACGTTCAACGCGAAGGCGCGATGGCCGAGCCGCCAAACGCCCTCCGCATCCGAGGCCTCGACGCCGGAGCCCGGAATCTCGCTGACGGCCGCAAAGCGTGTTACGTCACCCCCGCCCGCTTCTGCCAGCGCCAGCGACAGCGGATGGCGTGAATGCAGCGCCAGCGAAGCGGCCGTCGACAGCACCCTCGCCGGCACCGCGCCCTTGTTGACCAGCTTCGGCTTGCCCAGCGTCAGTGTGCCGGTCTTGTCGAAGACAACGGTATCGATCTCCGTCAGCCGTTCCATGGCGGAACCGTCCTTGACCATGATCCCGTCGCGGAAGAGCCGTCCGGCCGCCACCACCTGCACCACCGGCACGGCAAGGCCGAGTGCGCAGGGGCATGTAATGATCAGAACCGCGATCGCAATCGTCAGCGCATGTTTCCAGTCGCCGCCGAACACGCCCCAGAAGAGAAAGGCGGCGAGCGCCAGAATATGCACCGCCGGCGCATAGATTTCCGCCGCCCGGTCTGCAATACGCCGATAGCGCGCCTTGCCGCCTTCCGCCGCCTCCATCAAGCCGATGATCTCGGCGACGAAAGAGTTGCGCGCCGCAGCCGTCGCCTGCACGACGAGCGCGCCGGTGAGGTTCAGCCCGCCAGCCTGCAGCGCCGAGCCCGTGGCTACAGCCACCGGCAGGCTCTCGCCGCTGACGATGGAAAGATCAAGTTCGCTCGCCCCCGACATCACGACGCAATCGACCGGCACCCGTTCGCCGGCCGCCATCAGCAACCGATCGCCGGGGACGATCTCGTCGATGTTGCGATATTCGCGCCCGCCATCCGTCGTCAGCACGGTCGCTCCACGCGGGCTGAGCCGCGCCAGACCGCTGATCGCCGAACGGGCGCGGTCGCGCATGATGTGATCGAGCGTACGGCCGATCAGCAGGAAGAAGAGCAACGACACGGAGGCATCGAAATAGGCCTCCTTGCCGTGGTTCATCGTCTCGTGAAGCGACATGGCATAGGACAGCGTGATGGCCAGCGCGATCGGCACATCCATGTTCATGCGGCCGTGGCGCAACGCATTATAGGCAGAGACATAGAATGGCCGGCCGGAATAGATCAGCGTCGGCCCGGCAATCGCCGCCGAAATCCAGTGGAACATGTCGCGCGTCGCCGCATCCGCCCCCGACCAGACAGAGACCGAGAGCAGCATGATGTTCATCGCCGCAAAGCCCGCGACCGCCATGGCGCGGATGAGGCCGTTGCGGGTCTGATCCTGCTCCTCGGCAGAAACCGAAAACAGATGGGATTCGTAACCCGCTGCCTCAATGGCCTTGGCAATGACCGAAGGATCGGTGCGCCGGCCGTCAACCTCTTCCCGCCAGACACAGGTGACGCGCCGGGTGGAGAGATTGACCCGGGCGCGTTCCACTTCCGGCAACGCCTTAAGTGCCTTTTCCAGCGTCGTGATGCAGGCGCCGCAATGCACTCCCGGAACAGCCAGATCGGTCTGGCGCAAACCGCCGTCGAGCGGGCGGCTGGCGAGCCAGAGTTCGTCGGTCGGCGGCAAATCGTGGAGCGCCTTTTCGGCATCCAGCGCCGCTTCGGTGCCTGCTGCGCAGCAACTCATGATCTCAAACCTACCTGAATGATGTCACTGACCGGGGAAAACATGAACCCGGATGGCTTCGTGATAGACGACCTCGCCATTGTCATTGGTCTTCAGGTCGACAATCCATTCGCCCACCGGCACGACGTGATCGGTGGTAAAGACCCCGTCGCCCTCGTGCTTGAGGGTGACGGTGAAATCCTGCTTCGTGCCCACCGGACGGTGGAACGACGCCACCACCTCGTCGGCCGGAACCGGCCCGCGTTGCGGATGCGTCAGCACGTAACGGATCCCCTGATGATTGGCCGTCAGCTCGCCGCGAATGCCGGTCGCCGCCATCTCGCGCATATGCTCGGCCTTGGCGTTGAATTCCTGGCTGGCGACGAAGGTATTCTCGGCAACCAGCCCGCTCCACGAATGGGTTGCATACCAGGCCATTGTGAAGTTGACCGCGATGACGGTTCCGAAGAAGGCGATCATGATCGCCAGGAAATGCCAGCCGGTAAATGTCCCGGTCTTGTCGGTTGCGGATGCCATCAGTGATGCTCCCTGTTCTTGACGTCCGCCGGCGCGTTGAAGACCGCCTTGTAGACGTCATGTTCATTGCTGGACTTGTCTTCCGCGACGAAACGGAAATGCTGCTCGTCGTCATGCAGCTGGTTGCGCGGCACGGTCACATAGACCTTCAGCGTCACAGCCTTGTCGGGATCGGCCGGAATGTCGAAGCTGCGGCTATCCGGTTGATCCATGCCGTTGATCTTCATCGTCGCGCCCTCCAGCCCGTCGATGGACAGATTGATGACGCGCGGCTCGGGGATCATGTTGAGGATGCGCACGGTAAACCCGTTGCGGATCGATCCGTCCGATTCCATCACGAACTGCGGATTGCGGTCATGCAGAACATTGACCTCCAGCCGGTCACGCGACAGCAGCGCAACGAGGAGTCCAATGCCGACCGCAGCCCAGACGCCCATGTAGAGCAGCGTGCGGGCGCGGAAGATGATCTTCCAGTTGAAATGCTTGACCTTGTCGTGGAAATGCCCGTCCGCATCGCGCACGATATTCGGATTGATCGCATGCGCACCGTTACCGGTGGCCAGCGCCATATTGGCGTTGTAGTCGGCGAGCGTCGCGTAGGAGATCAGTCCCTTGTCGCGGCCGAGCTTGTCCATGACGCCGTCGCAGGCGTCGATGCAGAGCGCGCAGGTGATGCATTCGAGCTGCTGCCCGTCGCGAATGTCGATACCCATCGGACAGACGACGACGCAGGCATTGCAGTCGACGCAGTCGCCGGCAACCTTGCCTTCTGAAGCAGCCTTTTTGGTACCATGGGTGCGCGGCTCGCCGCGCCAGTCGTTATAGGTGACGGTCAGCGAGTTCTCGTCCAGCATCGCGCCCTGGATGCGTGGCCAGGGGCACATATAGGTGCAGACCTGCTCGCGCATCAGCCCGCCGAAAACATAGGTCGTGCCGGTGAGAATGCCGATCGTCATGTAGGCGACGGCCGGAGCCTGGAAGGTCCAGAGGTCGAGCAGCAATTGCGGCGCATCGGCGAAATAGAAAATCCAGGCACCGCCGGTCGAAACGCCGATCGCCAGCCAGATCGCGTGCTTGGAAACGCGCTTCCAGACCTTCTCGAAGCTCCAGGGAGCCTTGTCGAGTTTGATGCGCTGATTGCGATCCCCTTCGATGAAGCGCTCAACAACGAGGAAGAGATCGACCCAGACCGTCTGGGGACAGGTATAACCGCACCAGGCGCGCCCAACGGCGGACGTGATCAGGAAGAGACCGAAGCCTGCCATCACCAGCAGTCCTGCCACGAAGAAGAACTCCTGCGGCCAGATTTCGATGAAGAAGAAATAGAAGCGGCGATGGGCCAGATCGATCAGAATTGCCTGATCGGGCGCGAACGATCCGCGATCCCAGCGGATCCAGGGGCCGAGATAGTAGATGCCCAGCGTGACAAGCATCACAATCCATTTGAACTGCCGGAAACGCCCTTCCGCGCGCTTCGGGAAGATCTTCTTGCGCGCTTCGTAAAGCGGCTTCCTGATCTTCGCAGAATTGACCGGCTCGGCGTCATGTCGAACAACGTCTTCAGCCGGTGCGTTGCGGGCCTCCTTCTTGGTCTCGTCGGCAGTATAAATGTTCATCGCTGGAATCCCGATTCTGATATGTGCCTTTTCACATCCAGAGCCGAAAGGGACCTTGACTTAAGTCAAGCATGGACAAACTGCCGCATTGATCCCGCAGATGGACACGAAAAAGCCGCGCCTCTTGTGAAGGCGCGGCAAGCGGCATGACAACGAATTATCATGCTGGAGAGATCGTATCTCGCCAGGACGGGCCCGGCGGAGAAAGCTTATTCGCCGCCGCCGAGCGAGTGAACGAACACGGCCAGTTCCTTGACCGTCGTGTCGCCGAGGCGGACCTTCCAGGCGGGCATGACGCCATGCCGGGGCTTCGTCGCCTGAGCGATGATCGCAGCCTCGCCAGAACCATAGAGCCAGATGGCGTCCGTCAGGTTCGGTGCGCCGAGATCGCGATTGCCCTGCGCCTGATCGCCGTGGCAGGCGGCGCAGTTGTTGGCAAAGACCTCCTTGCCGGCAGCCGGGTTGCCAGTGGTGACCGGCTGCTTCGACTGTTCGGCGACATAGGCCGCAACGTTCTGGATTTCCTCGGGCTTGAGGATTTCACCGAAGTTCGGCATCTGCGAGACCCGGGTGTCCGGATCCTGCGGATCGCGAATACCGTGCGAGATCGTCGTGTAGATCTGGTCGGCGGAACCGCCCCACAGCCAGTCATTGTCGTTGAGGTTCGGGTAGCCGATGCCCCCTTGCGCGCCCGAGCCGTGGCAGGGTGTGCAGTTGACCTTGAAGGCGGCGGCACCTGCGGCGGTCGCAAACTCGCTCAGGGACTTGTCCTTGATGATGTCGGCGACCGGCATGGCGGCGATCTTGTCCACATAGATCTTCTGTGCGCCCTTGGCGGCCGTCAGCTCGTCCTTGAGGACGGAGCGGTTGGTGACGTTGAGAACACCCTTGGTGTTGGTCGTGAGCAGCGGCCAGGCTGGATAGAAGACCGTGTAGCCGATGGCCCACAGAATGCAGGCATAGAAGGTCCACACCCACCATCTCGGCAGCGGATTGTTGAGCTCGCGAATGCCGTCCCAGACATGGCCGGTGGTCTCGACGCCGCTCAGTTCGTCAACATGTTTGTCTGCCATTTTTCAATCCTCCTTGAGAGGTATGGATGCGGCCTCGTCGGCCATCTTTTTCGAACCGGGCCGGAGCGCGAAGAAAATCGCGCCCACGAAGAAGAGGGTGAAGCCCAGGAGCCCCCAGCTGTCGGCGAATTGCCGCATCATGGTGTAGGTTTCCATTGTCTTCCCTCCTCACCGGTAGCCGGATGCGTCGTCATAGGTCGAGAAATCGACCAGCGTGCCGAGCATCTGGAGATAGGCGACCAGCGCATCCATTTCGGTGACCTTCGTCGGGTCGCCGTCGAAATCGCCGACCTTGGCCTTCGGATAGCGCTTGACGAGATCGGTCGTATCCGCATTCGGATCGGCCTGCGCCATCAGATCGGTTTCCGCCTTGGCAATGTCGTCGTCCGTATAAGGAACGCCGACGATGCGGTTGGTCTTGAGGTGACCGGCCACATTCTCGAACTTGAGAGGCGTGTTCTTCAGGAATGCATAGGTCGGCATGACCGATTCCGGAACGACCGAGCGCGGATTGGTCAGGTGCTGGACGTGCCACTCGTTCGAGTAGCGGCCGCCGACACGGGCCAGATCCGGACCCGTGCGCTTGGAGCCCCACTGGAACGGATGGTCGTACATCGATTCCGCAGCCAGCGAGTAATGGCCGTAGCGCTCCACTTCGTCGCGGAACGGACGGATCATCTGGCTGTGGCAGAGGTAACAGCCTTCGCGGATATAGATGTCGCGGCCGGCGAGTTCCAGCGGGGTGTAGGGGCGCATCCCCTCCACCTTCTCGATCGTATTCTGCAGGTAGAAGAGCGGCGCGATCTCGACGATGCCGCCGATGGTGACGACAAGCAGCGAGCCTACCAGGAGGAGCGACGCGTTCTTCTCGAGCAATTCGTGTTTTGCAAGAATGGACATGATTGCCTCTCCTTATTCTGCCGGCTGAAGCTGCGGGACGGCGCCACCGATCGGGGCTTCGTCGCGCTGGTGGCCAAGGATGGTCATCGTGACGTTGTAGGCCATGATGAGACCGCCCAGCAGGTACATGCCGCCGCCGACTGCACGCAGAACATAGTAGGGGAACATGGCCCGGACTGATTCCGCGAACGAGTAGACGAGGAAGCCCTGGTCATCATATTCGCGCCACATCAGACCCTGCTGGATACCGGCAACCCACATGACGGCGGCGTAGACAACGATGCCGAGGGTTGCGAGCCAGAAGTGCCAGTTGACCAGACGCAGCGAATAGAGACGTTCCCTGCCCCACAGCTTCGGAGCGAGGTAGTAGACGGCGCCGAAGGTGATCATGCCGACCCAGCCGAGTGCGCCCGAGTGAACGTGACCGATGGTCCAGTCCGTATAGTGGCTGAGCGAGTTGACCGTCTTGATCGACATCATCGGGCCCTCGAAGGTCGACATGCCGTAGAAGGCGATGGCCATGACCATCATGCGGATGATCGGGTCGGTGCGGATCTTGTCCCATGCGCCGGACAGCGTCATCAGACCGTTGATCATGCCGCCCCACGAAGGCATCCAGAGCATGATGGAGAAGACCATGCCGAGCGTCTGCGCCCAGTCCGGCAGAGCCGTGTAGTGCAGATGATGCGGGCCGGCCCAGATATAGAGGAAGATCAGCGCCCAGAAGTGGATGATCGACAGACGGTAGGAATAGACCGGACGATTGGCCTGCTTGGGAACGAAGTAATACATCATGCCCAGGAAGCCGGCCGTCAGGAAGAAGCCTACGGCATTATGGCCGTACCACCACTGCGTCAGCGCATCCTGTACGCCCGAGAAGGTCGAATAGCTCTTCGAGCCCAGGAACGAGACCGGCACGGCCGCATTGTTGACCAGATGCAGCATGGCGATGGTGACGATGAAGGACAGGTAGAACCAGTTGGCCACATAGATATGGGTTTCCTTGCGCGTCATGATCGTGCCGAGGAAGACCAGCAGATAAGCCACCCAGACGACGGTCAGCCAGATATCGACATACCATTCCGGCTCGGCATATTCGCGCCCCTGCGTAATGCCCAGCAGATAGCCGGTGGCGGCCATGACGATGAACAGCTGGTAGCCCCAGAAGACGAACCAGGCGAGATCGCCGCCGAAGAGGCGGACGCGCGAGGTGCGCTGCACGACATAGAACGACGTCATGATCAGCGCATTGCCCCCAAAGGCGAAGATGACGGCGGATGTGTGCAGAGGGCGCATGCGGCCGAAGTTGAACCACGGCTCGATGTTCAGATGGGGGAAGGCAAGCTGCAACGCGATGACGACGCCGACGAGAAAGCCGACCACACCCCAGAAAACCGTGGCGATCAGGCCGTAGCGGATGACTTCGTCAAAATACTCTGAACTGCGCTGCTCGGCGGAGACTGTCGAAACCGGCGCAAAGGAGACGCGACGGATCAACGCCACGCTGAAAATGAGAAGGACAGTGAACAGGACCCACATATGGGCCTTGAACAGGCTGTCCTGGGCAAAGGCTGCCCCGAGCAAGGCGATGAAGGCGAAAAGCCCAACACCCACCGTTTGTGAAATTTTCGTCATTGTTGGTATCCCCCAACGATTGCTGATCATGCGGCAAGCAGCGCCGGAATCGCCTTCCGACCGTCTTTGCGGCTGATGCAGCAATCGCATTTGGGGGGCATGCCATCCTTGATATAGATCAATGCAAAAAGGCGGCCGCCGCGCGACATATGAGCCTATGATGGGGCTCCATACCCTGCATTCAGACAGGTGAAAAAATGAAGACGCTGGATACGCACGACCGGGAGGAATTCGAGAAGCGCTATCGCCCGCCGCAGGGTGTCGGCGCCATCGACTGGCTGAAGACAATCCATGGCGAACAGCTCGAACTCTGCCGCGAACTGGAAGAGATTGCCGACAGCCTGCCCGCAGAGGTCAACCGCCAGAAATGCATCTATGCCGCCAAGGCGATCGGCCCTCTGACCATGGGCGCGCACCGGTTTGAGGAGGACATCCTCTTCCCCTGGGTCGAGCAGACCGTCACGGGCCATCCGGAACTTGCATCCACGCTGGAACGGCTGAAGTTCGAACATTTTGAAGACGAGTGCTTTATCGAGGAGCTCATCGACGCCCTGCTCCGCCTCGGCGCCGCCGATCCCACGCTGAACCCCGAAACCATCGGCTACATGCTGCGCGGCTATTTTGTCAGCATGCGCCGCCATATCGCCTTCGAGCAGGAACATCTGCTGGCCATGGTGAGCGAGCGAAAGGCGGCTTGAAAAAAATCGCCTGCGTTCCGAAAAGACGACGGACCGTTCCGGAAATTACCACGCGGACGGACACAGCTCTTCCGCGTCGCAGGCGCATTTCAATCTAAAAACTTCCGCCGGCTTATGGCAAGTTTGAAATTACCCGAAGACCGACCACCCGGTCTTTTTCGCGAACAGTTCAAGCGCCCGCGTGCCGGCAGCCGAATTGCCGTTGGCGTTCAGCCCCGGCGACCAGACGGCGATCGAGGCATTGCCGGGCGCGATCGCCAGAATGCCGCCACCGACCCCGCTCTTGCCGGGCAGACCGACACGGAAGGCGAAATCGCCGGACGCATCGTAATGGCCGCAGGTCAGCATCAGCGCATTGATGCGCCGCGCCCGCTCGCGCGTGACGACCGTCTGCCCCGACACCGGATTGCGCCCGCCATTGGCCAGAAACAGTCCCGCCCTGGCAAGCTGCTGGCAACTCATCGCCACCGAGCACTGGTGATAATAGACGCCGAGCGTCTTTTCGACGGGATTGTGAATATTGCCGAAGGCGCGCATGTAATTGCCAAGTGCGGCATTGCGGAAACCCGTCGCCTGCTCGGAGCGCGCCACATCCTCATCGATATAGACCGTGTCGTCGCCGGAGAGGTAGCGGAAGAATTGCAGGATTTCGCCCAGCGTCTCGCGTGGCTCATGACCGGCCAGCAGCACGTCGGCCACCACGATGGCACCGGCGTTGATGAAAGGATTGCGCGGGATTCCGTGCTCATGCTCGAGCTGAACGATTGAATTGAACGCGGTGCCCGAAGGCTCGCGCCCGACCCGCGACCACAGCCCAGCTCCGATTCGCCCCAGAGCCAGCGTCAGCGTGAAGACCTTGGACACGCTCTGGATGGAGAACGGTTCGGCCGCATCGCCGACGGTCAGAACCTCGCCCTCGGTCGTCACAACGGCCATGCCGAACTTTTTGGGGTCGACGCGCGCCAGTGCGGGAATGTAATCCGCCACCTTGCCATCGCCGATATGCGGCTGCATCTCGTGATAGACCTCGTGCAGAATATCCTGAAGTGGCATGAAGGGCTCCTGTCTGTCGCGTCGCGCGGGCCGCTCGAAAATACCGCAACCGTACCTTCAGGATTTCCTATGCGGAGATAGACAATTTTTGAAGGGCGAAATCGGAATTGCCGCCTTGCATAGGCGGCATTGCATGTCAGACGGTGAAATTCTTGAAGTCTTCCGAAAACTTGATGTCCCAGCGGTCGTGGTACCAGAGCCACTGGCCGGGATATTCTCGGACCCAGCGCTCCACCGTATCGTTGAGCAGCTGGGCGGTGGCATTCACGTCCACATCGCCATTCTCCTTGCGGGGGATCGTCAGCGCCGGCTCAAGCTCCAGCCGGTAGCGATTGCCGGGCAGCCGGATGCAGCGCGCAGGATAGACCGGGCAGTTGAACTGCCGCACCAGTTTCGCCAGCAAGGGATTGGTTTTCACAGGTACGCCGAAAAGTGTCGTATCGGCGCCCTTGGAGAACTTCTGATCCACCAGCACACCGACGCCGCCGCCGCTTTCGAGCTGGCGTGCCAGTGCAAAGGACGACCCGGCATGCGAGGGCACGAGCGCGCCCATGCGGTCCGCCCGGAAGCCATGGACCATGTCGGCCATGTAAGGATTGTTCGGCGGGCGAAAAAGCACGGTGACATCGAGACCAAAGGCGTTTCCGGCGACCGGCAGCATCTCGAAATTCGCCGTATGGGCGGTAAAAACGATGAACGGTCCCTTCAGATCGCGGATCTCAAGAAAAAGCGGGATGCCGGACACCTCCACCCTGCCCCGGCCCGGCCGTTCGGGATCGAAGTCGAAGAGCTTGTCGAGATAGACATATTCGGCCGCCATGCGCCCCATGGAGCCCCATGAATCCATGGCGATCTTCAGGCGTTCCTCATCCGTTTTCTCAGGAAACGCGCGCTTCAGATTGTAAAGCATCAGCCGATGCCGCTTCTGCTTCGGCCCCAGCCAGCGCGCGACGCGATCGATGAGATTGAGCGCGAAATCAGCGGGCAACAGCTTGAGCAACATGAGGGCGGCCAGCACCAGCCTGGCGAGCAGCCAAGGCCAGGCCTTGCGCAGGTTCGCACCGATGCGCCTAAGAAGGCCCTTCATGGCCTCAATCCATCCGCAGGATGATCTTGCCGAAGATGGAGCGCTCTTCCATCCGCTTCAGCGCCACGTCGATCTCGCCGAAGCCCACTTCGGTGTCGATGACCGGATGCACGATGCCCTGCGCCATCTTCTGCATGGCATTGGCCATATTCTCCATCCGGCAGCCGAAAGAGCCGAGCAGCTTGAGCTGCTGCTGGAACAGCATCATCAGGTTCATCTCGGTCGAAACACCCGAGGTCGAACCGCAGGTGACGAGCCGTCCGCCGCGCTTCATGGAGAGAATAGAACCGGCCCAGGTGTCCTTGCCGACATGTTCGAAGACGACATCGACGCCCTTCTTCTTGGTCAGCTTGCGCACCACACCCTCGAAACGATCGACGCGATAGTTGATGACGTGATCGGCGCCGAGCGCCTTCGCCTTCTCGATCTTGTCGTCCGAACCGACCGTCGTGATCACCGTGCAGCCCATGCGCTTGGCGAGCTGGATCGCCGCCGAGCCGATGCCCGAGCCGCCGGCATGAACGAGGATCGTTTCGCCCGGCTGAAGCTTCGCATTGTCGAACAGCATGTGCTCGACCGTACCGAAGGTCACGGGTGCCAGCGCTGCTGCCACCGCATCGATGCCGGGAGGCGCGACGACGAGCTGGCGGGCCGGAATGTTGATCTTCTCCTGCGCGAAGCCATCAAGGTGGAAGCCATGCACACCGCCGACATGTTCGCAGAGATTGTCGCGACCTTCGCGACAGGCCTTGCAGTAACCGCAGACCCGCGCGCCATAGACCGACACGAGCTGGCCTGGCAGGACATTCGAGACGCCCGGCCCGATGGCCTCGACCACGCCGGAAGCTTCCGCGCCGATGGTCAGCGGCATCTTGCGCTTGGCAAACGCCATGCCGCGCCAGCCCCAGACGTCGATATGGTTCAGCGCAACCGCCTTGACGCGCAGCGTCACCTCGCCCGGAGCCGGAGCCTCCGGTTCGGGAAGCTCGACGGCTTCAAGTCTGCGATCTTCGATGAGTTGCAATGCGCGCATGATCATACCTTCCGCTTTCGCGGGTCAAATACGTGTTCTTGTTGTGTGCGGTTTACCGGGGTTCCGCCGCCAGCACAAGGCTGGCATTCTGACCACCAAACCCGAAGGAGTTGGAGAGCACGGCCGAAACCTGCTGTGCCCGCTTCACGTTCGGCACGACATCGAGTTCGATACTCGGGTCGGGGTTCTGGTAGTTGATCGTCGGCGGCAATGTGCCGGTGAGGATCGTCTGCAGCGAGAACACCGCCTCGACCGCGCCAGCCGCCGTCAGCGTATGGCCGATCATCGACTTGTTGGACGAAACCGGGATGGACTTCAGCCGCTCGCCGAAGACGGAGAGCATCGCGCCATATTCCATCTTGTCGTTTTCCGGCGTCGAGGTGCCATGCGCGTTGATATAGCCGATCGCCTCTTCGCCGACGCCCGCATCTTCGAGTGCTGCGCGGATCGTCGCAATCACCGGTCCGCCATCCGGCGAGGAGCGCGTACGGTGGAAACTATCCGCCTTTTCGCCGCAGCCCTTCACGATGCCATACACCCTCGCGCCGCGGGCAATCGCCGATTCCAGCGATTCGAGAACGAGCGTCGCAGCCCCTTCCGCAATCACGAATCCGTCGCGGTCCTTGGTAAAGGGCTTGGAGGCCTTTTCCGGCGGATCGTTCTGCGTGGAGAGTGCCGAAAGCAGCGAAAAGCGAATGAGCGCTTCGGCCGAAACCGAACCATCGGTTGCCACCGTCAGCGCGCGCTCCGTGCGGCCCTGACGGATCGCCTCTACGCCGAGCTGAATTGCGGTGGCACCAGACGCACAAGCCGTGGACAGAGTCACGGGAAGCCCGCGCGTCCCAAATTTGTCGGCCAGACGCTCCGAGATCGAGCCGAAGAGCACCGCCTCATGGAAGGCCGGATCGGGACGCTCGCGCATGGCGGCGAGGAAACGGTCATAGGCATCGCCCGGCTCTTCCGCAGGACCCGCACGGTCGGCGAGTTCGAAACGGGCAGACCATTCCGGTTCGACCGGCGGTGCGGCCAGAAACAGCGGCCCGTTGAAATCGCCCGAAAGCCCGGCCTGCGCCAGCGCTTCAACCGTCGTTTCGCGCGCCATGGCATAGGAGCGCTCGACGGCATTCGCCACCGGCAGATCGATGAAATCCACAGTGCCGGCGATGCGCGTCGACAGCTCGTTGACCGGGAAGCGGGTGATGTCGTGAATGCCAGAACGGCCGCCCGTCAGCGCCGCCCAGTTGTCCTCAAGCCCCTGACCGAGCGAAGTGATGACGCCCATGCCGGTGACGGCAACAATGGGACGGCCGAGATGATCGCGAAACTGATTGCTCATGACCTTTTGCCTCACGCATTGGCGGCAAGAAGGGCAACCCCCTCGCCGCGCTGATGGCCAATCGTGGTGACGAGCGCGGTCTTTGCCGGCTCCGTCATCGCCTTTTCATGATCCTTGTCGAAGGGCGCGACCGGCTTTCCAGCCCCGAGCGCCATCGCGGCAAGTCCGATACCTGCGGTGAACTGCGCCTCGACCGAATGGCCGATCAGCCCGCCGAAGCCGCGGATCGCTGCCGCCGGGAATACCTTTTCAAAGAACGCCTTTTCGCGGGCAGCCAAGTCGTGGAAGCCCGTCGTGCCGGATAGGACAAGCTCGGGCTTCGCACCTTCGACCATCCGCTCCAGCCGCTTCTCAAGCCGACCCTCGGCGCGATTGCCGCGGTCGCCCTCAACCATCTCTATGGTCGCATAGATGCGAGCGCCGCGCGCTTCTGCATGACCGCGCGATTCGAGCACGAGGAACGCCCCGACCGAACCCATAATCATGCCGCCGCCATGATCCTTGTCGCGCGCCCAGATTGGCGACCAGTCGCCGGTCTGATGCCCCTTGATCCCTTCGACCATCAGAATGATGTCGAGACGCTCCGCAATGAAGGCGCCGCCGACGAGCGCGTGGGTGGACTGGCCGGCGCGAATGCGCGCCGCTGCCGTTTCCACGGCCGAAACGCCAGCCCCCTCTTCGCCCATGAAGGTGCGCGAGGAGCCGGTGACCTTGTGAACGATGGAGATATTGCCGGCAAGAAGATTGGAAAGCTGCGCCAGGAATAGCGTCGGCCGCAGTTCCGTCGTCAGCTTCTGGTTCAGCAGCACCTCACGGTCGTTGCGCTTCAGCGCTTCGTCCACGATCATCGAATCAACATTGATATCGCGCTCGCCGCCACCGGCCGCCACGATCATGTCCATCGAGGCGCAGGCCTCCGCGTCGTCCTTGAAGCCGGCATCGTCCAGCGCAAGGCCGGCGGCGAAGACGCCGAGCCGCTGCCAGTTTTCCATCTGGCGCTGGTCGCCGCGCTTCGGGATCTGCTGCGACCAGTCGATGGCCGGCAGCGGATGGACCGGATAGGGCGCGAAACGCTCGGTCTCGACAATCGGAGAAGGCGTGCTGTCGCCGAGGATCAGCGCCTCGTGCGCCTCGCGTCCGACGCCCAGCGACGACACGAGACCGATGCCGGTAATCACCACATCCTGATCAGACTTGGCCATGATTTCAGTCCTTATGACACGTTGGCCGCGATGGCATCGTAAAGCCCGATTTCGCGGGCGCGGTTCTTCACGATATCGCCGATGGGAACCTGGTCGAAGGGAATGGTGCGCAGCTTCAATTGCGCATCACAGACCTTCTTGCCGCCGGAAGTGATCTTCGCCTTCGTCACCGCATAACCGGAACCGAGATGTACAAGATCGGCCTCGACATCGAGTTCCGCAAGGGGTTCCACAAAAGTGCGAAGCTTCGCCTCGTCCACCGCCATCAGCAGCGGCATGGAGGAAAACTCGTTGACCGCCAGCAGCATCAGACCGGAAGCCTGCGCCATCGTCTCGATGAGGAGAACGCCGGGCACCAGCGGCATGCCGGGAAAATGCCCCTCGAAGACCGGGCTCTTTTCGGGAACGACGGAACGCGCGACGAGATGCCCCGACTTGAGGTCGAGGTCCGTCACGCGGTCGATCATCTGGAAATATTCAAGAAGCATGGGATCGCACCTGTCGCGCGGGGCCGCAGGATACGGCCCCGGAGAAAGCCGTCAGGCCTCAGCCCTTGGCGGCGCGCAGTTCGTCGATCTTGGCACAGAGGTTCTTCAGAACGAAATACTCGTCCGTCGCGACCTTGCCGTCATTGACTTCCTGGGTCCACTTTTCCAGCGGAATCTTGATGCCGAATTCCTTGTCGATCGCAAAAACGATGTCGAGGAAGTCCAGGCTGTCGATGCCCAGATCGTCGATCGTGTGGCTCTCGGGCGTAATCTTCTCGCGGTCGATTTCGCTGGTTTCGGAAATAATGTCGGCTACCTTATCAAACGTCGTCGTCACGCCGATACCTCTCAATGTCAAAGCTGTTGCGCGATGCTATAGGCAAATCGATTTCAAAAGCCAATGGCTTGCAACAGTCAAATGACATAAATGGGGGGCATATGTTGCGCGTTTACACTGCAATCGAATGCCGCCCCTTGCCGTTTCCGAGATAGGCATCGAACTGCGAGGCAACCGTGCGGGCGAAAAGCCGGCCTGTTTCCGTCAACAGAAATCGACCATCGGCAATCTCCGCGAGCCCATCCGTATTCTGCCAGACAAACAGCTTGGCCTCGGCAATGACCTCGTCGGCCGCCGCGCCAAAGCGGCTCTTAAGATCGGCAAAAGAGAAGGCAAAGTCGCACATGATCTTCTCGATGGCATAGCCGCGCAGCTTATCTTCCTCGCTGAAGACAAGACCGCGCACGACGGCGAGCCCCCCGGCCTCCGCCATGCGCTGAAATTCGCCGGTCGCTACCATGTTTTGCACGAAACCCTGACGAAATTGCCCGATGGAGGATGCGCCGAAACCGATCAGCGTCTCGGCACTGTCATCGGTATAGCCCTGGAAATTGCGCCGAAGCCGGCCTTCCCGCTCCGCAATCGCCATCGAATCGCCGGGCTTGGCGAAATGGTCGATGCCGATCTGCTGGTATCCGGCGGCAATCAGCATGGAGGCCGCCATGCGTGACTGCTCAAAGCGCTGATCGACATCCGGTAACACCTCTTCCTTGATCATCGTCTGATGCTTCTTCATCCACGGCACATGCGCATAGCCGAAAAGCGCAATGCGGTCAGGATCAAGCGTCAGGATCTGCTTGACGGTCTCCGACAGCGTTTCCAGCGTCTGGTGCGGCAGACCATAAAGAAGGTCGCAATTGACCGAATGTACGCCCCGCGCCCTGACCGCATCGACGACGGACCTGGTCTGCTCGAAAGTCTGGATGCGGTTGATCGCCTTCTGAACCTCAGCCTGAAAATCCTGTACACCGAGGCTCGCCCGGGTCATGCCGATGTCGGCAAGCGCATCGTAGCGTGCCTCATCCATGTCGTTCGGATCCATCTCGACGCTGATCTCGGCATCGGGTGCAAAGTTGAAGGCCGAGCGAAAGAGCGCGCCGATGCGTCGGATATCGTCCGGCTTCATCAGCGTCGGCGAACCGCCACCGAAATGCAGCGCCGTCACTACTGCCTTGCGGCTGACGAGCCGCGCCACGGCCTCGACTTCGAGCTCCAGCGCATTCAGATATTCGGCGACAGGCTCATAGCGCAGCGTATGCTTCGTATGGCAGGCGCAGAACCAGCAGAGCCGGTCGCAATAGGGAATATGGACATACAGCGACAGCTTGTCGCCCTCTCCGAGCGCTTGCAGCCATTGGCTGTATTCCGTTCTTGTAATATGAGGACCGAAGTGAGGCGCTGTCGGATAGCTCGTATAGCGCGGCACGGGTGCGGAATATTTGCCGGTCAGGGACTTGTAGCTGGGGATCGTGTGCATCTTGGTTCTCCTGCCGGAATTGAGTAAAGGCAAAAATCCGCGCTGTGCTTGATCTTGATCAAACAGAGGGTGTCAAATCTTTGCGACACTCCGAACGTTGACGATTGCCAACTATGGCAAGGCCGACGAACGTTGCGTAGACGGCAGGGGGACTCACCGATAGAGGTCGGGAGTAAAGAGAGAAATGCAAGTCATTCAATTCAGTCAGGCCAAGGCTTCGATGGAACCGCAACGCAAGGACATTCATAACTCGGAGATACCGGCGGTCTGCATTTCCTGCGAGGCACGGCACGGCGGAATTTGCGGCACCCTCTCCCCGTCACAACTGACGGAGCTGAGCCGCCACACCAAGCGCCGCAAGGTGACGGGTGGTTCTGAAGTGATCGGCCAGGGCGAGCAGCTGAATGCCTATTCGAATATCCTGAGCGGTGTCGTCAAACTCTCGAAGATGATGGCTGACGGCCGTCAGCAGATCGTCGGCCTGCAATTCGCCCCCGACTTCATGGGCCGCCCCTTCCTGCGCGAAAGCCAGGTCGCCGCCGAAGCCGCCGTCGATATCGAAGTCTGCTCCATGCCCAAGGCGATCATCGATCGCATGATTGCCGATACGCCGGAGCTTGAGCATAAGATTCACGAGCAGACACTGAAGGAACTGGACGAAGCGCGCGACTGGATGCTGACGCTTGGCCGCAAGACCGCACAGGAAAAGGTCGCCAGCTTCCTGCACATGATCGCCATGCATATCGATCCGGAAAACGCCGACAAGCGCAGCTTCGACCTTCCGTTGACCCGCGCCGATATCGCCGATTTTCTGGGGCTGACGATCGAAACCGTCAGCCGTCAGATGACGAAGCTTCGCCACGAAGGCATCATCCGCATCGAAAACAACCGCCATGTCACCTGCCCCGACATGGAACGGCTTCGCCGCGCCGCCGGCAACGACTGACGGCGCTGGCGTCTCAACACTATCGCCGCATCACTGTGAAATGACGATCCGCGTGTTGGAAAGGCCGGCATTCTTCACCAGCGAGAAAAAGGTCGCGGCATTTTCCGGATGCAGGCGGATACAGCCATGTGAGGCCGGACGACCCAGATTGCGCACTTCATAGGTCCCATGCACCGCATAGCCTCCCTTGAAGAAGACGGAATAGGGCATCGGCGAATTGTGGTATTTGCGCGACCGGTGGTTGGCATCCAGCGACTTGGCGGAATAATTGCCGACCGGGGTCGAATAGCCGCGACGCGCCGTCGAGACCTTCCACTGATACCGGACCGATCCGTTCTCGGTAATGGTCATTGTCTGTTTCGAAAGATTGACCTGCGCCACAAGGCTTGACGCGTGCGACGAGGTCGCGGATATGGCGAAAGAGGCAAATACAGCCGCGCCTGCAAGAATATAGCTTTTCATGAAAAATCCCCAGGTTGAACCGGAGCGTCCCAACTCCGCTGATATATGAGGATATTCGAATTCCTGTGGATTAAAAGATATTGCCAAAAAAACTATTGCACATCGTTAAAATGCCGCAATCGAATCAGGAAAGTTGCAACACGAGGAGTGCACACGTTACGCCAGCCAGCCAGTTGCAGGCGTGATCGAAGACCTTGATGGCACGATCGATATGCAGTGGCGAGGCATTGCGGGAGCCGCCAACATTCAGCATGTCCTCGTTCACCACGACGCCGTGATAGACCCGCGGTCCGGCCAGTTGCACATCGATGGCCCCCGCCATGGCCGCCTCGGGCCAGCCGGAATTGGGCGAGCGATGTTTGCCATGATCGGCAAGCGCAATCTTCAGCGAGCGCTTCATCGCCGCGAAGCCCCCCGCCGTCCACGCGCCGAGCGCGATGAACAGCACGGACAAGCGCGCCGGCAGAAGATTGACGAGGTCGTCCCATCGCGCAGAAGCCCAGCCGAAATAGAGATACTTTTCCGATTTGTGGCCGACCATCGAGTCGGCCGTATTGATCATCTTGTAGGCAAAGATCCCCGGCAGACCGAGGAACACATACCAGAAGGCCGGAGCCACGACGCCATCGGAATAGTTCTCCGCAAGGCTCTCGATGGCCGCGCGGCTGACCGCAGGCCCGTCCAGCGTCTGCGGATCGCGTCCGACAATCATCGACACCGCCTGCCTCCCGCCCGTCAGCCCCTCCTCCCGCAACGCGAAGGAAACCGCGCCGACATGATCGGCCAGGCTCTTCTGCGCCAGCAGAATGGCGACGACGACGATTTCCATCGCCGCTCCCAGCAGCCAGAGACCCGAGAACAGCGCCGAGGCAAGAAGGCCGCAGCCCACCGCCAGAAGGGTGAGCATTACCGCCGCCAAGACCCCGCGCGATTTCGCCGCCGCCGGTGAAAGGCCCGCCACGTTCAGCCGCCGATCGGCCGCCCCGACCGCCTTGCCGAAGAGTACGACGGGATGCGGCACACGCGCCCAAAGCCGCGGCGGATCGCCGACCACCTTGTCGATCAGCAGCGCCAGAAAGAGAAACGCCAGCCGAAACGCGATCATCGCTCGCTCCAGTTCTGCAACGCCGCCCGCAGGCGCTCCTGGCCCTCGGCATCAGCCGGCAGCCCGATGCGCATCCAGTCCTTTCGATAATCAAAGATCCGCGTGAGGATGGCATGGCGGCACAGATGCGCATGCAGCGCGGCCGCTTGCTGCTCCTCGATCAGCAGGAAAAGTCCGGCATTGGCGGCGACCCGCAGGCCCGCAGCCGACAGAATGTCCTCCAGTTGAAGCGCCCGCGTCTCAATATCCCGGCGGATCGCATCCCGATCAAGATCGAAACAATGCCGCGCGATCGCCATCGCTGGTCCCGACACCGGCCATGGCCCAAGCCCTGTCTCCAGCGCAGCCGCATGATCTTCGCCGGCAATGGCGAAGGAGAGCCTGACGCCCGCAAAGCCGAAGAACTTCCCGAAGGATTTCAGCACCACCAGATGCGGCTGATGCGCGACGGCACCCGCAAGGCTCGCCTCCGGATGCATTTCGCCGAAGGCCTCGTCAACGATCAGGGTTGCGCCCTGCTGCCTGAGGTCGAGGCAGAGCGCAAGAAGATCGGCGCGCGAATAGAGCCTCCCGTCGGGATTGTTGGGATTGACCACGACGACCACGCGATGCGCGCGCGTCACGCCGGACAGTTCGGCGATTTCATCCAGGCCATAGCCTGCTTCAGCAAAGACGGCGCGATATTCGCCATAGGTCGGCGAGACGATCGCCACCCTCGCCTTTTCGCCGGTCCGGGCCAGCAGACGGATCAGCGGCTGCGTACCCGCCGCGGCGACAGGCAGCACCGTGCCGCTGCCATAGAACTCGGCTGCAGCGCGGCGAAGCACTTCAAGAAGATCGGCATCCGGCAGCCTGTGAAAAAGCCTGGGCTCAATCGCGGGCAGCACTGGAGGAACCGGATTGATGCCGGTCGAAAGATCGAGCCAGATCCCGGGCGCGCCGCCATAAGCGCGCGCCGCGGCGGCAATCCCGCCACCGTGAAAGATGCCGCTCATGAACGATCCCCGTCAATATCCGGGGCGAGATCGATCAGATGCAGATAGGATCCCGCGACGCGTCCGCGCTTCATGCCCATCGGCCCGAGATCGGCGCCCAGCGCATCCTCGGCTCGGAACAGCGGCTCGGCCTTGCCGGCCTGCGCAATGGTGGAATAGTGAAACTCATGCGCCCGCATCGGGGCCTGGAAGATCGAATCGTCCGCCGGCCGGGCCACGCGCAGGCCCAGATGCCGCTGCCGCTTTGCAAACGTGGTCGTCACCGGCAGAAGGCCAAGCATGGCATGCACCACGCCCGCCGCATCCACCAGCGCCTCGCCGAGCACCATATAGCCGCCGCATTCGCCATAGACGAGCGCGCCGCGCTTCACCGCGTCCCGCATGCCGGCAAAGAAGGGCTCGGCGGCGGCAATGCGGCCCGCATGAAGCTCCGGATAACCGCCCGGCAGATAGATCGCATCGGCCCGCCCGTTCGGCGCTTCGCCGTTAAGCGGTGAGAAGAAGGAAAGCTCCGCCCCTTGGCCGCGCCAGCCCTGCAGGAGGTGCGGATAGGAAAAGGCAAAGGCCGCGTCGCGCGCCACCGCAATGCGCTGCCCAAGCGGCGGCAACAGCGCCGGCACGTCAAGCGCATCGGCCGCGTCGCGTCGCGCAAGCTTCAGCAGCGCCGGCACATCGCAATGTTTCTCGACCCGCGCCGCCGCATGCTCGATAAAGTCTTCCAGCGCCTCATGCTCGGTGGCCTGCACGAGCCCGAGATGCCGCTCCGGCAGCTTCAGCGCCTCGTCACTCGGCAGCGCACCGAGAATCGTGAAGCCCACCCGCTCCAGCGAAACCCGCAGCATCGCCTCATGCCGCACGCTGCCGACCCGGTTGAGAATGACACCGGCAACCCGCACATCCTTGCGGAAATCGCGGTAGCCCGATGCCAGCGCCGCCACGGAATGCGACATGCGGGCGCAATCGATCACCAGCACGATCGAGAGATCGAGTTGTGCCGCGAGGTCCGCCGGAGAGCCCGAACCGTCGCTTGCGCCGTCGAACAGGCCCATCATGGCCTCGACGACAAAATGCCGCCCGCCACCATGGCCGCCGGCCATGACGGCCAGAAGCTCCGGCCGCATGCCCCAGGGATCAAAATTGAAGCAGACTTCGCCCGACGCCGCCGTGTGAAAGGCCGGGTCGATATAATCCGGCCCTGCCTTGCCCGGCGCGATCTTGAGCCCGGCATTTTTCAGCGCGCGCAACAGGCCGAGCGTGACGGTCGTCTTGCCGGAACCGGAAGAAGGGGCAGCAATCAGCAATCCACTCATTCTGCCGCTTTCGGATAATCGGGCATCAGGCCCTCAGTCGTCAGCTGCCGCCCGGAGAGAGCGCCCAGCCAGTCCATGCCCTTGCGGAAACGGACTACCTCGCCGATGACGACGATTGCCGGCGGCTGCAGGCCAGAGGCTTCGACATCAGCCTCGGCACGACCGAGCACTGTCTCCAGCACCTGCTGTTCAGGGGTCGCCGCATTGCAGACAAAGGCAACCGGCTCTTCGGGCGAGCGCCCGGCAGCAATCAGATTCGCCGAAATCTGTCCGATATGCTTCATCGCCATATACATGACGAGAACCGGAGACCCGCGCCCCAGCGCCTCCCAGTCGATCCGGTCCGGTACGATACCGGACGAATCGTGACCGGTGAGAAATGTCACGGCATGATTGATCTCGCGATGAGTGACCGGAATACCGGCATAGGCTAGCCCGCCGATCCCGGCCGTAATCCCCGGCACGATACGGAACGGAATATCATGCTGAACGAGCGTCAGCGCCTCTTCGCCACCGCGCCCGAACACGAAGGGATCGCCGCCCTTGAGCCGCAACACGCGATGCCCCTGGCGCGCCAGTTCGACCAGCCGCAGCGAGATATCGCGTTGTTTGACGGACGGCTTGCCTCCGCGCTTGCCGGCATATTCGAGAAGGGCATCGGGCCGCGCGAGCTTCAGGCACTCGTCATTGACCAGCGCGTCATAAACGATGACATCCGCCTCGCTCAGCGCCTTTGCGACGAGCAGCGTCAGCAAACCCGGATCGCCCGGCCCCGCACCTGCGAGCCAGACGCTTCCTTTCTCGATCTGCGGCAATGTCGAAAAAAGCATGTCCATGTTCTACTGTCCTATGAGCGGCGCTCAAAAAATGCAACGGCGGAATGAAACGACGCCTTTCCTGCCCACCACCGCCCGCCTATACTTGCACCCATGACAGAAGCATCAGAAACCGCCCGCATCGACAAGCCGGACGCCGCCTTGCGCACGGGCTGGACCACCGGCGCCTGCGCAACGGCAGCAACGAAGGCGGCGCTGACGGCACTGATCACCGGCGAATTCCCCGACCCCGTCGAAATCACCCTGCCGCGCGGCGAAACGCCAGCCTTCCCGCTCGCCTTCGAGACGCTGGGCGATGGCTATGCCATGGCCGGCATCGTCAAGGACGCCGGCGACGACCCCGACGTCACCCACGGCGCGACTGTAGTCGCGGCCATTCGCCCGCTCCCGCCTGAAAGCGGCATCCGCTTCCGCGCCGGCGAAGGCGTCGGCACCGTCACCAAGCCCGGCCTGCCAGTCGAGGTTGGTGAGCCGGCGATCAACCCCGTGCCGCGCTCCATGATGATGGCTGAAGCGTTGGCGCTTTGCGAAGAGGCCGGCCTTCCCGCAGATCTGGAAATCACCATTTCCATACCGGGTGGGCAGGCACTGGCCGAGAAAACCTGGAACCCCCGCCTCGGCATTGTCGGCGGCCTCTCGATCCTCGGCACCACCGGCATCGTGCACCCCTTCTCCTGCGCCGCCTGGATACATTCCATCCATCGCGGTATCGATGTCGCCCGCGCCGAAGGGCTGACGCATCTTCTGGGCTCCACCGGCTCGACGTCGGAGAAAGCGGGCCAAGATTTCCATCACTTGCCGCTCGGTGCGCTGATCGACATGGGCGACTTCGCCGGCGCGCTGCTCAAATATCTCCGCGCCCACCCGGTCGAGCGCCTCACCATCGCGGGCGGCTTTGCCAAGATGACGAAGCTGGCGCAAGGCGCGCTCGACCTCCATTCCGGCCGCAGCCAGGTGGATATGGACTTCTACCTCTCGTTGCTTCCCGCCTGCGGCGAGGAGCTTGCAAAGCGGATTCAATCTGCCAACACCGCGCTGGAAGTTCTGGAATTGACTCGCGAAAACGGCATCGACCTCGCGAGCCTTATCGCCGTGCAAGCGCGCGAAAAGGCGGCGGAGACCTTGCGGGGAGCACCGGTGAAGATCGACATCCTGATCACCGACCGGCAGGGAACCATCATCGCCCATGCCGAGTGATTCAGCCCCCGAAAAGCCGGAAAAAATTCTGATCCTCGGCGGCACGAAAGAAGCGGGCGAACTGGCACGAGACCTCGTGTCCAAAGGCCGCGACGTCACCACCTCGCTTGCTGGACGGACGAAAGAACCGGCACCCGTCGAAGGCAAGCTCCGCATCGGCGGTTTCGGCGGCGCGGAAGGCCTCGCCGCCTACCTCAAAGCCGAAGGCATCACCCGCGTCATCGACGCCACGCATCCCTTCGCAAAAACCATTTCGGCAAACGCCGTCAAAGCCTGCGAGCTCGCGGCCGTCCCGCTCGACATCAGCACCCGCGCACCGTGGCAAAAGCAGCCCGGCGACCTCTGGATAGAGGTCGCGACACTCGAAGAGGCTGCCGCCGCCCTGCCCGAGAAAGCCCGCGTGCTCCTGGCGCTCGGCCGCCAACATCTCGACGCCTTCTCAGGCCGCACCGGCTGCCACTTCGTCATCCGAATGATCGACCCGCCGGAAACCCCGCTCGCCTTCGGGAGCTACGACGTCATCACCGCGAAACCATCCCCGGACCCCGATGAGGAAGCTGCCCTGTTCCGCGAACATGCGATTACCCACATCGTCGCCCGCAATTCGGGCGGCGAAGGGGCCTATGCCAAAATCGTGGCCGCGAGGGCGATGGGATTGCCGGTTGTGATGGTGGGGCGCTAGAGCAATTTCAGGAAAAGTGGAAACCGGTTTTACGTCCGAAATTGCGTAAAAACAAAAAAAGATAGAGCGTTTCAGTGTTTCCATGAAACGGTGAAACGCTCTAGGCCGCCAGATCTCCCACCAGCGCGCCGGCGGGAATGCCCCACGCTTTGCTGAGCTTGCGGATCTGATCGAGATTGATATCCCGCCGACCGTTCAGAAGATCGGCCGCACGGGACTTGGAGCCGATGACTTCAATGAGATCGGCTCGACTGTAATTGTTCGCCGCCATCACGGACTTGATCACATCGACTGGACTTGCCCGCGGAATTTCGAAGTGCCGCCGCTCATATTCTTCAATCAGCAGGACCAGTGCATCGAAATGCGCGACAGCGGGCGTCCCTTCATCAGGCTCGTTCTCGAAATAGGGACGCACGGCCTTCAGCGCTGCCCGATATTCCTCATCGGTCTGCAATGTGCGCAATTCTTCAAGCCTGATCATCTTCACCGCCCTCACAAAGCCCTGACATCGATCCGGTCGTATTCGCCATGCGTTCCGACAAACAGGACGAAAATGCGTTTCGTCCGATAAGCAACGAGCCCGACAATCCGATACTTGTTGCCGCCGACATCGAAGACGACCTTGCCATCCGCAACATAGTCCGCCGAATTGAAAGTCTTCTTCAGGTCGTCAAAGTGATCCCACCGTGCATCAGACGCCGTTGTGTACCATTCCATCATCGCCGCACGCGCCGTCTTCTGCGGCAACCCCGACGGCTGGCGGTTCCAGAACTCGACCAGCGCAGACTTGGCGATCACATTCATAGGTAAGGGCTATAACAGGTTTCCGGATTGGAAACAAGAAATTCCCAATCCGGAAACGCCTGAAAGACCTCAATCCTCCTTCACCGACACAATCGCATCGTGGATCAGCTTCAGCACGGCCTTGTCATCAATCCCGACCGCAATCTTCTGGCTGGGCAGATTATCCCAGTCGGACGGCCCGAAGCCGCGGCCGTCAGGTTTCTGGATCGTCTTGCCATCAGCAATCCCGCAACAGACGACGCGGACGGTGCCGGAGCGGGTGGTGAAGAGTTCGGGCGCGACAACATAGGCGCAGGCGCAGCTGTCGTGAACGACCATGCCGTCATCCACGAGGCCTTCGTAGAAGTCGATATAGAACTGCGACAGGTCGAAGAGCAGTTTGCCTCGGCGGCCGGCGGCATCCGCAATATCCTTGAGCTGAGAGCGCGTCATGACGGTCTGCATGGTCACGTCCAGACCGATCCAGACGACCGGCCATGTGGCTGTCGCCACGATATCGGCAGCTTCCGGGTCGCCATGGATATTGGCCTCCGCCGCGGGCGTCACATTGCCGGGCACCTCGAAGGCACCGCCCATGATCACGACTTCCTTGACCAGCGAAACGATCTCCGGATCCTGCTTCAGCGCATTGGCGAGGTTCGTCATGCGGCCGACCGCCACCAGCGTCACCTCGCCCGGATACTTGCGCACCATGTCGATGATGAACTGCGCGGCAGGACGCGGATCGGTCGCGATATCGACCGTTTCCGGCACGCCGATATTGCCGAGCCCGTCATCGCCATGGATCCAGGCCGGCGGCTCATGCGTCACGCGATGCGGAATGAAGGTCTCGCCCGCGCCTTGTGCGACCGGCGCCTCGATCTTCCATTCGCGCTTCAGAAACAGCGCATTGCGCGTCGTCACCTCGATCCGGGCATTGCCGAACACGGTCGTCACGCCCAGCAGATCGATGTCCTTGTGATGATGCAGAAAGAGGAGCGCCATGGCGTCGTCAACGCCGGGATCAGTGTCGAAAATGACTTTATGCATAGTCTTTTTACCTTTTGATAATCGAAATATCGGCGCTGCCCCACGCGGTCGGTTTCAGACCGCCCCTTGAAGATGAGAACAGCTTAGCAGCCCCTCATGACGCGTCTACAGAAGTCTTCTTCTTTCCCTTGTTCCTCAGAACATGGCTGAAGGAGGCATTGTAGAGATCGCTGTCGCGGAACTCGACCTCGCCGAAGACCTTGCCGACGAAGATCAGCGCGGTGCGGGTGATCTTCGCCTTGCGCACATCTTCCTTCATGGCTGACAGCGTCGTGCGGATATATTGCTCGTCCGGCCATGTCGCGCGATAGGCAATGATGACCGGGCAATCTTCGCCATAATAGGGCACGAGCGCATCGTGAACATAGGTGAGATTGCGGATCGAGAGGTGGATAGCAAGCGTCGCGCGTGACTTGCCCAGAATCTCCAGCGTCTCGAATTCCGGCATGGAGGAAGCCTTCATGCCGGTGCGGGTGATGATGATCGTCTGGGCGATCTCAGGCAGCGTCAGCTCCGCCTTCATCTTCGCCGCCGCAGCCGCAAAGGCCGGCACGCCCGGCACGACCTCATACGGAATGTCGAGCGCATCCAGCCGCCGCATCTGCTCGGCAATCGCCCCATAGATCGAGGGATCGCCGGAATGGACGCGCGCGACATCCTGACCCCTCTCATGCGCCGCCTTCATGTCCGCGACGATCTCGTCGAGATGCATCGGCGCGGTGTCCTTGACGATCGCCCCTTCCGGCGCACATTTCACCGTCTCCTCCGGAACCAGCGAGCCGGCATAGAGGCAGACCGGGCAGCTTTCGATGAGGCGAAGACCGCGCACGGTGATGAGATCGGGCGCGCCGGGACCGGCGCCGATAAAATAGACTGTCATGCTTCCACTTTCTTCATGCCGCTATCCGTCTTTCCGGAATAGCCGCGTGGCGTGTAAACCCAGGTCTTGCCGTCGCCCGTCTTCACCGTCCTGCTCTCGGACGAACCGACGACGACCACGGTCAGCATATCAACCTCTTCGATATTGAGTTCACCCAGCGGCACCGTGCGCACCGTCTCGCCCGGCCGACCGAGATTGGTGGCCAGCACGACAGGCGTTGAAGCCGGGCGGTATTTCAGCAGTTCGTCTCGCGCATAGGCGAGCTGCGTCCGCCGCTTCATCGAGACAGGATTATAGAAGGCGATGACGAAATCACCCTCGCCCGCCGCCTTCACGCGCCGCTTGATGTCTTCCCAGGGCGTCAGCAGATCGGAGAGCGAGATGGTGCAGAAATCATGCCCCAGCGGCGCGCCGATGCGGGCGGCCGCCCCCTGCAGCGCCGAGATGCCGGGCGAGCATTGCACCTCGATCCGCGAGGCCGCATCGGAAATGCCGCCCTTGTCGAAAAGCTCGAAAACCAGCGTCGCCATGGCATAGATGCCGGCGTCACCCGAGCAGACCAGCGCGACATCGCGGCCCTGTCCTGCCAGTTCCATGGCATGCACGACGCGGGCCTCTTCCTTGCCGAGATCGAAATCATGCCGCGCCTTGCCCTTGGCCAGCGGCCCGAGCAGATCGAGATAGAGCGAATAGCCGACGAGATCGCTAGACTTGGCCACCATCTCCGTCACCTCCGGCGAGCGCCAGCCCTCCGAACCCGGCCCGATGCCGACGACGAAGAGCCGTCCGCGCGCCCGGCCGCACTTAGCCGGGTCGATCATGTCAGCGGACCTCGCAATCGCCGCCGTAGCTCCCTTGGACTTGATCTTGGGAAACACGAGTTCGCCGGATGCCCCGGCGGCAGCCAGCGCCGCCCCTTCCGCCACGCCATGGCAACCCACCTCGGCAAAGACAATATCGGACGGGTTCCTCAAACGCGGGGTTTCCCGCTCCAGCGTCGCCGCATCGAAGAACCGCGCCGGCACGCCGAGATGCGCCGCGACCGCATGGATCGCGGACTCGTCGGCCTTCAGGTCCAGCGACACGACGACCGCGATGGATTGGCGGGCGTAGCCGCTCTCGGCAATCGCCCGCTCCGCCAGCGCAATTGCTTCCGCCGGGTTGCAGCCACGCTCGCAGCCCATGCCAAGCGCTAGTGTGGCCGGATGGTACACGAGTTCGAGCGGGCCGGCGATGTGAGGTTTATCGGTGATGGTGAGTTTGACGGCTCCGTCTTCCGAGAACGGAAGTTTGGAGTCGGTGAGCCACCCGCGATCGCCACTCTCCCCCCTCGAGGGGGAGATGTCGACGTAGCCGACAGAGAGGGGGCCGGCGGCCGCAGAGGTCCGGAGCATACCCCCCTCTGCCCTGCCGGGCATCTCCCCCTCAAGGGGGGAGATTGGCAGAACGGTAGCGCCCGCCACAAGCTCCGCCATAACAGCCTTCGCAGCTTCCGGGTTCGCCAGCTTCAAACCCGCCGGCGGCGCATCGAGCGCAATGCCAAACCGCAAATCCCCCGCCGTCGTGATCGCCGCATGCCCCTGCAAAGCCGCCGCAATCACCCGCGCCAGATCGTTCGCCCCATGATGCCCGCCCAGAAGCGGCACGACGGACGACCCATCCTCGGCGACCGCGATCACCGGCGGCTCCGCCATCTTGTCGGCGAGAAGCGGCGCGACCAGCCGGATCAGCGCGCCGGACGCCATGACCGCGACAATCGGACGGCCAGCCGCAAACAGAGCCTGAACCTCCGTCCGCACCTCATCAAACACCCAATCCGCCGAAGTGACACGCGCCCGCGCACCGACAAGCTCGCCGCCGATGGCGTCCGCGACGGCGCGGCCAGTCGCAGCGGCCTGTTCGCTCAGGATGATGACGGCAGGTCTGGTCATGCGGGATGGTCTTTCGTGAGAATGGGCAGGCGGGAAATCCAGTCCTCCTGCCCCTTGTAGATCAGGATCAGCGAGAAATAGGGCGCGGCATCCTCAAGCACATCGGCAAGCGGAAACACCCGTTCATTGTCGAGCGACACGCGCTCCAGGTAGCCGGCGCGGTCGATCAGGCCCATGTCGCGGATGAGGTCGCGGATTCGCGCAAAATGCCGCCCAACCTTCATGATCGCGACTGCATCCGAGGTTTCGATACGCGCGCGCATCACCTCAGTCTCGATCGGTCCGGGGATCACGGCCAGGATATCGTTACGTGCCGTCAGCGGTCTTCTCAACGCCGCCGCGCCCGCCATGATCGAGGACACGCCCGGCACGATCTCGACTTCATAGTCCGCTTCAAGACGCTCGAAGAGATACATGAAGGAGCCAAAGAAAAACGGATCGCCTTCACACAGAACTGCCACATCGCGGCCCGCATCAAGATGCGCGGCAATATCTCTCGCAGCCGCATCATAGACATCCTGCGCCGGATAGCGCTCGACGCGCATCGGCATGACGACGGGAATTTCCACCTGTTCGGGCTTGAGGTAACGCTCGGCAATCTGCCGCGCGAAGCTCGGTCCGGTGTCGGGGGCCGGATAGGCGATGACGGGGGCGGATGTGATGATCCGATGCGCCTTCAGTGTGATCAGTTCCGGATCGCCGGGGCCGAGGCCGAGGCCAAAGAGTTTACCGGGCATGCGACCTCCAATCCTCTCCCCTCGTGGGAGAGGATAGTAAGCCCGTGCGAGCCGAAGGCGAGTGCTGGGCGCACTTGGTGAGGGGGAAAACACGACCATGCGGCATTCGATCTCCCCCCTTGAGGGGGGTAGGCAGCGGTTCGCGCAGCGAAGCAATCGATCCAGTGAATCGATTGCAGTGACGAACGCCGGCAGGCCAGAGGGGGGTGGCCGCAACCATCGGAGGGTGCCAAGCACCCCCCTCTGTCGGCTGCGCCGACATCTCCCCCTCAAGGGGGGAGATTGGAGCATGACGCACCATCACTCCCACCCCTTCTGAACCGACCACAACGTCACCGGCATCATCGGCTTGAATGCCGAAAACCGCCCGACAGGCTCGGCGCGCGAAACGGACATGCGAACGAGTTCGCCGCCGAGCTGCGCCTGAAGCGACGTGAGTGCCATCTCGCCCTCGACCGTCACCGCATTGGCCACCAGCCGGCCACCGGGCTTCAGAGCTTCCCAGCAGGCCTCGAACACGCCCTCACCCGTCACACCGCCGCCGATGAAGATGGCGTCCGGGGCCTTCAGCCCCTCCAGCGCTGCCGGCGCATCGCCCTCGACGATCTGCAGGGCCGGCACGCCGAGTTCGGCGGCGTTCTGCTGGATCATAGCGATCCGTTCGGCCTTCTGCTCAATCGCCACCGCACGTCCGCCGGCGCGCATCCATTCCACCGAGATCGAACCGGAGCCCGCCCCAACGTCCCAGAGCAGCGCATTGCGATAGGGCATGAGATAGGCGAGCGTCACGGCGCGAATCTCGCGCTTGGTGATCTGCCCGTCATGCACGAAAGCGTCGTCGGAAAGCCCCGGCACCAGCGGCAGGAATTCCGGCGCGCGCACCAAATGGATGCCGATCGTGTTGAAGTCCGCAAACTCGGGGGCGCCGTCCAGAATATCCTCGACGGTGAAGAGGCTGACCCGCTCGCGATCGCCCCCCATATGCTCCAGCACATGGATATGCGACCCGGTATAGCCGCGCGCGATGACAAGTTCTGCGACTTCGCGGATGGTCGCAGCATCGGAGGTCAGCGCCAGAAGGCGCGCCGCCGGTTGCAGATGCCGGATCAGTGTTTCGACCGGCCGGCCATGCAGCGAAATCTGCTCGACATCCTGCAGCGCCCAGCCGAGCCGCGCAGCGGCGAGCGAAAAGGCCGATGGCGACGGCATGACGCGCATTTCATGCGGCTCGAAATGCCGGCGCAGCGTCGAGCCGATGCCGAAATGCATGGGATCGCCGGTCGCCAGGATCGTCACCGGCGTTCCGCGCAGCGAAACGATGCGGTCGATCACATCGCGATAGCCCTCCGCCCAGTTGATCACCGTCTTCGGCGGCAGGCCTTCGAGCACCGTGTCGAGCCGTTCGGCCACGACAATGGTCTCCGCCTGCCAGACATAGGGCAGCGCTTCCGGCGTCACGCTGGAAAGCCCGTTGTCGCCGATACCGACAATCGTCAGCCAGGGTTCGTCGCCGTTCGAGGGCTCATCAATTTTGTTAGTCATTCGCCCCCAATCCCCCAGCCAGCGCATTCACCGCCGCCGCGGCCATGGCCGATCCGCCACGCCGCCCCCGCACCGCAATGAAAGGAACGATTGAACTGTCCCCGATAAGTGACTCTTTTGATTCAGCCGCCCCGACAAACCCGACCGGAAAGCCTAGGATGATCGCGGGCCTTGGTCCACCCGCCGTGATCAATTCCAGCAGCCGGAACAGCGCCGTCGGCGCGTTGCCGATCGCGACAACCGCTCCCTCCAGCCGCTCGCCCCAGAGATCGACCTGCGCCGCCGAGCGCGTATTGCCAATCTCGCTCGCCAGCGGCCGCACGCGCGGATCATTGAGCAGGCAGATCACCTCATTGGTCTTCGGCAGCAGGCGCCGAATGATCCCATGCGCCACCATTTCCGCATCCACGAAAATCGGCGCGCCAGTGGCCAAAGCCGCTTGGCCGATCTCGAATGCCCCATCCGAAAACGCAATGTCACCGGCCAGATCGACCATCCCGCAGGCATGAATCAACCGGATAGCCAGCGCATCCATCCCCTTGGGAAACCGCAACAAATCCGCTTCCGCGCGGATCGTCTCGAAGGACTTGGCGTAAATGGCGGCGGGATCGCGGATATAGGTGAGGTCCGGCGCCATCCTCACCCCTTCTTCAAGCTCTTCGGCCCGAGCGGGTGATCGGCATGGGGATAAGGCGCGTGGTGGTGATCATGGTCGTGGCTATGTCCATGATCATGATGATGATGATGTCCATGATCATGCGAGTGACCGTGGTCATGATCATGATGGTGGTCGTGGCCATGGTGCTCATGCCCATGGTGCTCATGCCCATGATGGTCGTGATCGTGATGGTCGTGCGAATGATCATGCCCGCAGCCGCAATCCGGCCCATGGACATGGCTGGTGCGCTCGTAATCCGCCTCGTCCAGCTTCTCCGCCACGACGTTCTCAAGCTTGGCGTATTTGCCGCCAAGCGTAATCGAGGGCGTGTAGTCAAAGGCGGGTTCGAGCGGTGCCGGGCTCGCATGGCTATGCACCGGCGTCCATGGCAGGCCGTGTTCGCGGCAGAAGGATTCCTCGCGGCAGGAGGCATCGCAATCGCCGTTGCAGGGACAGTTTTCCAGACCGCCGCCAATGCCTTCGACATGATGGTGATGGCTTTCCTGCGGCTGGCCAACGGAGGCTTCGAAGCCGAGCACCTGTTCGCGATACTTGCACATCTGGCAATTCATCAGCGCCTGGCCTTCGAGAATTTCGGTCACGCGATCCTGGAAGGCATCGAGCACCAGCGGATGGTCGTTGAGATAAGGCGCCTTGATGAACTGGATGTCCGGATGGCGCGCCGCCACCTCGTCGGTCGAGGAATAGATGCGTTTCACCAGAACGCCGGTGAAGAGGAAATACGGGAAGACGATGATTCGCTTGTAGCCAAGGCGAGAGACGTGCTCCAGCGCCGGCTCGACCAGCGGGAAGGTTACTCCTGAATAGGCCGTCTCGCCCCAGCCAAAGCCCATACCTTCCCACAGCATGCGCATGACCTTGGCGACATTGGAATTGGCATCCGGATCGGAAGCACCGCGCCCGACGACCATCAACATCGTGTCATGCAGCGACATCTCGCCATGCTCGCGGTTGGCCGCATCGACGGCTTCCTTGATGCGGTCGCCGGCGGCGCGGATCATCTTCAGGTCAATGCCGAGTTCCCGGCCGTAATTGACCGTCACGCCCGGATTTTGTGCGGCCCACGTGTTGAGCACGGAGGGAATGTCATTCTTGGCATGGCCGGCGGCAAAGAGCATGCCTGGAACGGCGAGAATGCGCGTCACGCCGGCATCGCGCAGCGCGTCAAGACCGTGTGAGAGGACGGGATTGCAGAATTCGAGATAGCCGTATTCGACGGGCAGATCGGGATAGCGCTTGCGCAGCTCTTCGGCGATGACGGAGAATTCGCGCGCCGCGTTCTGGTTCCGGCTGCCATGGCCGCAGACCATGATTCCGAGCTTTTCCGTGTGCTGAAGCATGACAGTCTCCCGTTTCGCGTTGTCCCAATGCACGAAACGGCGCGAGCACTTGCGCGTGGCAAGGCCCCACCTCCCCGACAGCCCCGGATCCAAGCCCCCTGTTTGGGTCAGCCGCACCGAACTCGCTTCAGTCCTTCAAAAGGACGCCGCCGTACATTTTGTCAGACCGGTGTTAGCCGAAGCGCGCGCCGGGGTCAAACCGGTTTGCGCCCGCAGCAGGCGCGTTTGCGCCAGCGCCCTTTCCCGCCTGCAGAATTGTCATGAAGACGAAATGACATTTGCCTTTTTTGACAGCCGGTGCGACATCTCGGCTCTCATCTTTTGAAAGCCTGCACGTGCTCGAAATCACCCTCCATCTCCTCGCCTTCCTGTTCCTCGCCGCCTTCGTGGCGGGCTTCATCGATTCCATTGCCGGCGGCGGCGGTTTGATCACCGTTCCCGCCCTGCTGATCGCCGGCGTGCCACCGCTCGAAACACTGGGCACCAACAAGTTGCAATCGCTGTTCGGTTCGGGTTCGGCAACGCTTGCCTACGCCGCAAAGGGGCATGTAAAGCTCAAAGAACAGTTGCCGATGGCGGTCATGTCGGCGCTGGGTTCGATGATCGGCGCGATCGCAACGACCTACATTCCCGGCGACGTGCTGAAGGCCTTTCTGCCGCTGCTGCTCATCGCCGTGGCGCTCTATTTCGGCCTCAAGCGCAACATGGGTGACGACGACCGCCACGCCCGCATGCGCCCCTTCGTCTTCGGCCTGACCTTCGTGCCACTCATCGGCTTCTACGACGGTATGTTCGGCCCCGGCACGGGCTCCTTCTTCATGCTGGCCTTCGTCACCATGGCCGGCTTCGGCATGCTGAAGGCGACGGCGCACACGAAGCTCCTGAACTTCGCGTCCAATATCGGCGCCTTCATCGTCTTCATCATTTCCGGCGTCATCCTCTGGAAGGTCGGCCTCGTCATGGCCGCCGGCCAGTTCCTGGGCGCACAGACGGGTTCAAGGCTCGCCATGCGGAACGGCGCAAAGATCATCCGCCCGCTCCTCGTCGTCACCTGCATGGCGCTGGCGGTGAAGTTGCTGGCCGATCCGGCAAACCCGGTCAGGGTGTGGCTGGGGCTGTGATTGCCGGAGCCCTGCGGTTCTTCTATATTGAGCCTCAACAGGAGCGGTAGAAGGAAACATGAATGTCTGCCCTTACCATCAGACTGTCGGACGAAACGGCCGAACAGCTCGATACCCTAGCCAAGGTTCAAGAAAGCTCTCGATCCTCGCTTGTCTCAAGAGCCATTGAAGAGTTTATCGCAAAGGAAAACTGGCAAATTGCGGAAATCCAAGCCGGCCTAGAAGAAGCCGAAAGAGCCGATTTTGCCAAGGACGAAGATTTGAGGCTCGTCTTGGATCGATATCGCGCATCCGGACGCTGATTTAGATGGCTCGGAGGATCCGCTGGACACGCCGAGCCCTACGTCGATTGGAGGAAATTGGTGCTTACATTTCCGCCAATAATCCTAACGCAGCCGCCAAAGTCCTGAACCGCATCGTTACCGCCGCGGATACCCTCGCAAGCCAGCCTCAAATGGGCCGCGAAGGCCGCGTCAAAGGCACCCGGGAACTGGTCTTGCCCGACGTCTCCTACGTCATCGCATACCGTGTAACGGAAAATTCAATCGATATTTTGACTGTCGTTCACACCGCCCGTCGCTGGCCGACATTTCTTTGAAATGCATTGAGCTTCGGCTGAGGCGGCGTCACAGGACGGCCAGCATGACAGCCCCGGCCGTCATCATGGCAATCGCGAGCCAGTGCAGCAAGCTGAGCTTCTCACTGAGAAAGACGACGCCGAAAACGGCGACAAGAACGATCGAAAGCTTGTCTACCGGAGCGACGCGGGCGGCATCGCCGAGCTTCAGCGCACGGAAATAGCACAGCCATGAAGCTCCCGTGCCGAGACCCGAAAGCGCGAGAAAAAACCACGTCTTCGCCGAGATGTCGCGCAACGGCTGGAATTGCCCCGTCGCTCCGACAATCGCGGTCAGGACGACGATCACAACGCAGGTCCGGATGAGCGTCGCGAAATCGGAGTTCACGCCCTCGACCCCGATCTTCGCGAAGATTGCGGTCAGCGCCGCGAAGCCGGCGGACAAAAGTGCCCAGACCTGCCAGCCGAGCGCCATCAGAATTCGACCCCCTTCTGTGCCTTGATGCCCGACCGGAACGGATGCTTCACCAGTTCCATCTCCGTCACCAGATCGGCTATCTCGATCAGCTCCTCGCGCGCATTGCGCCCCGTCAGCACGACATGCGTCATAGGTGGCTTCTCGGTCTTCAGAAATTCGACGACTTCATGGATGTCGATATAGTCATAGCGGATCGCGATATTGATCTCGTCGAGCAGCACCATCGACTTATCACCCGATGCAATCAGCTCCTTCGCCTTGGACCAGGCGGCCTGCGCTGCCGCCACATCGCGCGCACGGTCCTGCGTTTCCCAGGTAAAGCCTTCGCCCATCGTGTGGAATTCGCAAAGGTCGGAAAAGCGCGCCAGGATCAGGTCGCGCTCGCCCGTTGACATGCCGCCCTTGATGAACTGCACGACGGCCGATGGCATCCCGTGTGCGATATGCCGGAAGATCATGCCGAAGGCCGCCGTCGACTTCCCCTTGCCCTTGCCGGTATGGACGACGATCAGCCCCTTCTCGTCGGTCTTCGTCGCCATGATCTTGTCGCGCGCGGCCTTCTTCTTGGCCATCTTTTCGGCGTGGCGCGCATCGTCCTTGGGGGCGGTCTCTTCGGCTTCGGTCACTTTGCAGGCTCCTCGATTTGCGCTATTCTTACATCTACCGATCGATAGGGAAACGTAAAAATGAGCGATACGGCAACGCTCTCTTCAAAATTTCAGATTTCTGTTCCGAAAGCTGTTCGGGACAAGGAAGATTGGCAGCCGGGGCAGAAATTTGCCTTCGTGCCGGGCGATGGTGGCTATCTCCTCGTGCCGGTTCCATCGGCGGCAGACCTTCGCGGCCTAGCCAAGGGTGCGGACCGATCCGTCCCCCGCGACCGGAATGACCGCGTCTGATGCGCGTTATCGACTCCTCCGTTTGGATCGAAATTCTGGCAGACGGACCACGAGCAGACACCCTGTTGGCGGAGCTGCCAGCGGTGAACGACATCGTCATGCCCACGATGATCGAGCTTGAGCTCGCCAAATGGATCGAGCGCGAAGCAGACACCGCGACGCTACGGAAGTTTCTCGCCTTCTCAAGCCAATGCATATCCGCTCCCCTCGACACGAACCGGGCACTCATGGCGGCCCGCGTGCATCGTGACTTCAAGCTGGCCACTGCCGACGCCATCGTCTACGCCGCAGCGCTTGAATTCGAGGCAGAGCTTGTCACCTGCGACAGGCATTTCGAGGGACTGCCGCATGTTATCTACATCCCCAACAAGTAGCGTCACCGACCATTGACCAGCCGCTCCAGTTCGAACCGCGCCGAATTCGACCGCGCCTCCCAGAGCCCACGATCGAGCGCCTCGATGAACCGCTCCGCGAGTTCCCTGAGCGCCGGCGCGTTTTTCTCGGCCATGAAATCGCGCACGGCTTCATCGGCGATAAAGGCCTGATAGGCCGCCTCGAAATGGTGGCTTTTCACGGCGCCCGTCGTCGCCGAGAAGGCGAACATGTAGTCCACCGTCGCGGTGATCTCGAATGCACCCTTGTAACCGTGGCGCATGACGCCGGCGATCCATTTCGGGTTGACGACGCGGCCGCGCACGACGCGGGAAATTTCCTCCTCCAGCGAGCGGATCACCGGCTTTTCCGGCCGCGAATGGTCGTTGTGATAAACTGCCGGCTGTCTGCCCTTAAGGTGCTCCACGGCCGCCGACATGCCGCCTTCGAACTGGTAATAGTCGTCGGAATCGAGCAGGTCGTGCTCGCGATTGTCCTGGTTCTGGATGACCGCTTCCACGCTCGAAAGCCGGGTCTCCAAGAGCGCCCGCTCTGCTGCCCCCTCCTCGCCCGCGCCATAGGCATAGGAACCCCAGACCAGATAGCTTTCCGCCAGATCGCCGCGCCGGTCCCAACCCTTCTCGTCGATCAGCGCCTGAAGACCCGCGCCATAAGCGCCGGGCTTGGAGCCGAAGACGCGGAAACCCGCCTTGCGCGCCGCCTCCGATACGCTCATGCCGGAGGCTATCAGCGCCGCCTGCTCGGCCCGCATCCGCGCCGCGACAGGATTGTCGCCTTCGTCCTCGTCCAGCACGCCAACCGCCCGCACGGCCTTGTCAAACAGAGCAATCTGCTCCGGAAATGCATCGCGGAAAAAGCCGGAAATGCGCAAGGTCACATCGACTCGCGGCCGCCCGAGTTGTGCGACGGGAATGACTTCATAGCCCGTCACCCGCAGCGACGCCGTATCCCAAACAGGCTTCACCCCGATCAGCGCCAGACCTTGAGCGATATCGTCGCCGCCGGTGCGCATGTTCGAGGTGCCCCAGGCGGTGAGCGCGAAACTCTTCGGCCAGTCGCCGTGGTCCTGCACATAACGTGTCACGAGCAATTCGGCGGACTTGCGACCGAGTTCCCAGGCTGTCTGCGTCGGCACCGCGCGGCTGTCGACCGAATAGAAATTCCGCCCCGTCGCCAACACATCGGGCCGCCCCCGCGTCGGCGCGCCGGAAGGGCCTGGCGGCACGAAGCGGCCGTCGAGGCCGGTGAGCAAGCCTTTGATTTCGGCTGGGCCGCAGGCGATGACGGAAGGTTTCAGGCGGGTTTCGATCTCGGTGAGGACAGCGCGCGTGGCAGCCCATTCTTCGGGACAGGATTGTTCGCCGGAGACTAACTGCGCAGCCAGAAGCTCGATCCGCTCCACCGTGTCCCCATTCGTCCGCCACGGGTCGACGGAGAGATCGGTGAGGATTGCGGGCTTAGGGCCAGTCCACTGATCAGACATGGCACAATTGAGAGGATCGAAAACGCTTACCGTCAATCTCCCCCCTTGAGGGGGAGATGTCCCGATAGGGACAGAGGGGGGAGCCGCACCGTCGTAGCCGGGAGCCAAAGAACCCCCTCTGGCCTGCCGGCCATCTCCCCCACAAGGGGGGAGACGACTCGTGGCACCGGCCTCGTCCACAGTTCCAGAAACTTGCTCACGCTCCTCTGTAAGGGGAGCACGGCGGTCACTCTCCCTCCCCCTTGTGGGGAGGGTTGGGGAGGGGTTTTTCGCAAACGCATCCAGCGCAATCGCCCGCTGCAAACTCTGGTTCCCGCCCTCGCCCAGCCCGCGCGGCACACGCGCAAGCGCCACGCAGAGATCGGTCAGCAAGCGCCCCTCCGGCGCAACGCCGAAGACATGCAGCCCATCGCGGATCTGCATTTCCTTGAGATCGCAGAGCCAGGCATCGAGCTTGGTGAGCGCTGCATCCGCATCGTCTGCCTTCCCGATGCCCGCATCGTGATCGAGCCCGAGATCAGCAACCAGATCGAGGATCTTCTTCCTGAGCACTGTCAGCCGGCGCGGATCGCCGCCGGCCGCCTGATAATATTCGTCCACCAGCGCTTCGAGGTCCTTCAGCGGCCCGTAGCTCTCCGCCCGCGTCAACGGCGGTGTCAGATGATCGATGATGACTGCGGAGGTGCGCCGCTTGGCCTGCGTGCCCTCGCCCGGATCGTTGACGATGAAGGGATAGAGCTGCGGCAGCGGCCCGAATACGGCTTCGGGATAGCAGGTCTCTGAAAGGGCCAGCGCCTTGCCGGGCAGCCATTCGAGATTGCCATGCTTGCCCATATGAACGACGGCATCCGCCTCGAAGGCCTCGCGCAGCCAGGCATAGAAGGCGAAATAGCCATGCGGCGGCACGAGGTCCGGCGAATGATAGGTCTCTTTCGGATCGATATTGTAGCCGCGCGCCGGCTGGATGCCGATCGCGACATCACCGAGCCGCGACACTGGCAACGCAAACACGTCGCCGACGATATAGGGGTCACGCTCCGGCTCACCCCATTTCGCCGTCACAGCAACTTGAATCGCTTTGGGAAGTTTCGCGAAGAAGGCCTTGTAGTGACTCAAGGAAAGCGTCTCGCGGATTTCGCGCCCGTCATTCCCCGCATTGGTCGGCCCACCCATCAGGAAATCCATCAGCGCATCGCCATCGGCCGGTACATCCGCGACCGGATAGCCCGCCGCCGCCATCGCTTTCAAAACCTCGACCGTCCCGGCCGGCGTATCGAGCCCCACGCCATTGCCGAGACGCCCGTCGCGGTTCGGATAATTGGCGAGCACGATGGCCACCCGGCGCTCCGCCGCAGCCTTTCGCCTCAGCCGCACCCAATTGGCCGCGAGATCAGCGACAAAGCCGACTCGCCCAGCCTCCGGCACATGCGAGACGATATTGGCCTGAACCCGCTCGTCGAACCGCGCCGCCGCCTTGAAGGAAACAGCCCGCGTAATGACGCGCCCATCGGTCTCGGTGAGCGACACATGCATGGCAAGATCGCGTGCCGAAAGGCCCTGCGGTGAGGCTTCCCATGCCTCCTTCGACGATGAGGAAAACACCGCCTGCAGCACGACCGCCCCGCCCTCATCCAGCACGCCGGATTGATATTCAGCCCCCGGCGGCGACACGGCAAAGCCTGTCACATTGATGACGACGGCGGGCTGAACCTCCCCGAAAATATGCCGCACCGTTTCCTGGCTGACCGCATGCTTGAGGCTGGAAACGAAGACCGGCAGCGCTTTCAGCCCCCGTGCCGTCAAGGCCTCGACAAGCGCAGCGACCGGCGCGGTCTCGCCGGATTGCACCAGCGCCCGGTAGAAGCAGATCGCGACGGTGCCGCGGTCTCCGCCCACTCTCCCCCCTTGAGGGGGAGATGTCGGCGCAGCCGACAGAGAGGGGTCTTCCAAGGCAGATCGGGACGATCCCCACTTCTGTCCCTGCCGGAACACCGCCCCCTCAAGGGGGGAGAGTGACCGCCACGCCTCAACCCCGATCACACCCCGCCCCGGCCACCAGAGCCCCGCCTTCAGAAGCGGCGTAGCCGGTGCCGGCTTTTCGGCGGAGGCGAGCATTGCCGCGCAGTAATCCAGGAACCCGCGCGCATTCGCGTCGCCGCCTTCAACGAGATAGGAATGCAGCGCCGCATAATCGGCAAGCGTCACGTTGGAATAATCGGCCAGCGCCGGGTCCGGCCTATCGTCGCCAGGCAGTGCAGCAATCAGCGCGCCGGAGCGGGAGGCCGCTGCATGAAACGCCTCGAGCAGATAATGAAAATACCCCGCCCCGCCGAGCGCCCGCACGACAACGAGCTTCGCATGCTTCAGCGTCCGCTCGACATAGGTATCGACCGACATCGGGTGCCGCAGGCTCATCAAGCTCGCCAGCCTCAGCGAGGGTCCACTCCAACCCTCCGCCGCCGCAGCAATGGCCGCAAGCTCGGTATCCGCCGCCGACAGAAACAGGATATCCCCCGGCGACTGCCCGAGATCAACCGCCTCGCCGCCATCGGCAATAGAACCCTTTTGTGCAAGAAGAAGGTGCATTTCGGAGCAATCAGGCTGCTTCGAGCGGTTCGATAGCGGCTATGGCATCCGCCTTTTCGGTACGCGCAACCGCCAGCTCGTATCCGACCTGCATGTTCATCCAGAAATCGGGCGTGGTGCGGAAAAAGCGCGCGAGGCGCAGCGCGGTATCTGTCGTGATCCCGGTTTCTTCGGCCACGATCCGCTCAATGCGCGTACGCGGTACCTGCAAACGGCGCGCCAAAGCGCCAGCGCTCAGGTTCAGCGGCACAAGATATTCCTCCCGCAGGATTTCCCCGGGGTGAATGGCTGGCAGTTCAACAGCAAGCATGTTCGTCATCGCATTCAACCCTTGTGATAATCAACGATCTCTACGTCGGCCGGCCCTGCTTCCGTCCAAAGAAAGCAAATCCTCCATTGATCGTTGATCCGAATAGACCACTGCCCGGACCTGTCGCCTTTCAGTTTCTCCAGCCGGTTGCCGGGCGGGGACCGCAAGTCATCCAGCGCCCTGGCAAAACCGAGCAACGCAAATTTGCGTTGGACGACACGCAGGAGATCGGGTGGAAAGCCCTTCGGCAATCGCCCCTGCGCAATTCCCTCAGCAAAAGAGCCCTTCAGAGAGACGATCATTAAACGGAATGTATCACCAGGTGATACATTTGTCTATCAAATCCCCTTGATCGCCTCGATGATTGCCGCATCGTCCATCTCGTCATGCAGCCCGATCACGACAAGCTTCGTCGCCCGCACCTCGCCTGGCTTCCATGGCCGGTCGAAATAGGTCTCGATGCGGTTGCCCACGGCCTGGATGACGAGGCGCATGGGCTTGCCGGGGACATCGGCGAAACCCTTGAGGCGCAGGATGTCATGCGTCTCGATAATCCCCTTCAGCGCATCCGCGAAGGTGGCCGGGTCGGCAACCGGGCCGTAATCGACGACGAAGCTCTCGAACTCGTCGTGATCGTGGTCATGTGGCGCGCCTTCGTGCTCAAGCTCATGATGCGACTTGCGGTTTTCGATATCGTCTTCCGTGCCGACGCCGAGACCAAGGAGAACTGAAGCCGGCACATCGCCGCCTCGACTGACGACCATCTTCGGCTTGCGCGCCGTGGCGTTCGAAATGGCGTCGCGCACGGCTTCCAGCCCGGCAGCATCCAGCAGATCGGCCTTGTTGAGGATCACGAGATCCGCGGCCGTCAACTGGTCTTCGAACAGCTCTTCCAGCGGGCTCTCATGGTCCAGCCCTTCATCTTCCGCGCGCTGCGCGTCGATCGCATCATGGTCGTCGGCAAAGCGCCCGGCGGCGACGGCGGCGCTGTCCACCACCGTCACGACGCCATCGACCGTCACCCGCGTCTTGATGCCGGGCCAGTTGAAGGCAGCGACCAGCGGCTGCGGCAGCGCGAGACCAGATGTCTCGATCACGATGTGGTCCGGACGGTTCGCGCGCTCCAGCAGTTTCTCCATCGTCGGGATGAAGTCGTCGGCAACCGTGCAGCAGATGCAGCCGTTATTGAGCTCGATGATATCGTCTTCTGTGCAGTTCTCGGCACCGCAGCCCTTCAGCACCTCACCATCGACGCCGAGATCGCCGAATTCGTTGATGATCAGCGCGATCTTCTTGCCGCCCGCATTGGACAGCAGGTTGCGGATCATCGTCGTCTTGCCCGCGCCCAGAAAGCCCGTGATCACGGTGGCCGGTATCTTCTGCATTCTCGTCAACCCTTCATCTTGAGCGGCAGCCCGGCCGCCACGAAATAAACTTCGTCGGCCACGGCCGCGATCTTCTGGTGCAGCCGGCCGGCATGGTCGCGAAAGGCGCGCGCCATGGCATTATCCGGCACGATGCCGAGACCGACTTCATTGGAAACGATGAAAATACGCGCCTTTGCGCCAGCTATGGCCGAGGCGAGGCGTTCAAAGGCCTCGTCCATGTCGCGCTCCGCCATCATCAGATTGGTGACCCAGAGCGTCAGGCAATCGATGAGAATGGCGTTCTCCTCGAAATCCAGCGGCGTGATCGCGCAGGTGAGTTCGATCGGCGCCTCGATGGTCGTCCATTCCGGCCCGCGCCGGCTCTGGTGCTGGCCGATGCGCTCGCGCATCTCGGCGTCCCAGGCCTGACCCGTCGCAATATAATGAAGCAGCAAGCCGCTCTCCCGCGCCAGCCTTTCGGCAAGCGCGGACTTGCCCGAGCGGGCGCCGCCAAGAATGAATGTGCTGCGCGTCATCGCGCCGCTCCGGAAGGAGCGTTTAAAACCTGCGCCAAGACAACCTCCGTGCTGCGAGCGCTTCAATTTAACGGAGAATGGCAGGTCTCCTGGCTCACGGCTCCCGATCAAGACGCTTGGATCTTGATCATCGGCGGCCCTCGCCTTCCCGGCATTATCGCGCATCTTGAGAGGAGGACGATTCGTAGAGAAAGAGGCGTCCGACCCCGGTTGTTCAAGACATGCATGCCAGTGGCTTTTCACGCCCTCCTAAAGCCCGCACCATTGCGGCTTTCGGATTTGCGCGACGGGCCGACCTCACCGTTCTACAGTCGCGGGGTCGGCTGCGATTGGAGATCCGCGTGAAGCGGCTTTCGTCGCATTCCCTCTTCGTCTCCGGTTACCCGGAGAAACCATTCAATTAACGCAACAAGGGTTAGGCGCGATGGACGCTCATGTCAATCAAGGAGACTGCCCAGCCAGTGTTTGTCCAGCACCGCCTCAAGTTCTTCCGCGACCTGATCGAGCGCCTGATCGACCGTCTGGCGATAGGACTGCGCACCCCCTTCGACGCCGAAACTCGCAAGCAGCGCGCGACGATAGGCATCCGAGCCGAAGAGCCCATGCAGATAGGTCCCCATGACCCGCCCATCCGCCGAAATCGCACCATCGGCCCGGTTGTCGATGGAGACCGAAGGACGATTACAATCCGCCCCCTTCGTCACACCGAGATGGATTTCATAGCCCGTCAGCGGCGCATCATATTCCAGCGAGCGCGCAGAGGAATTCCGCACCGTCTTTTCCGGCGCCATCTCCGTCTCTACATCGAGAAGCCCGAGCCCTGCGATCTCCCGATCCTCGCCTTCCAGCCCGAGCGGGTCCGTGATCCGGTTGCCGAGCATCTGGTAGCCACCGCAAATACCGATCACGCGTCCCCCGCGCCGGCGATGCGCCTGAAGATCGCGGTCCCAGCCATTCGCGCGCAGTACCTTCAGGTCGCCGATGGTCGATTTGGAACCGGGCAGCACGACAAGCCCGGCATCGGCGGGAAGCGCCTCGCCCGGCTTCACGAAGACAAGCTCCACCTGCTCCTCTGCCGCCAAAGGATCGAGATCATCGAAATTGGCAATACGGGGCAGCATCGGCACGGCGACCTTCAACGCCCCCGCGCCCTTCGAGACCAGGCGCTCCAGCACGACCGAATCCTCAGCCGGCAAGCGCCCTGCCGATTTCAGCCACGGGACGACGCCAAAGCACGGCCAGCCGGTGAACCCTTCGATCTGCCTGATCCCATCGTCGAACAGGCTGACATCGCCGCGAAACTTGTTGATGAGATAGCCAGTGATCATCGCGCGATCCTCGTCCGGCAGGATCGCATGTGTCCCGACCAGCGAGGCAATGACCCCGCCGCGATCGATGTCCCCGACCAGCACGACGGGTACCTTCGCGGCGGTGGCAAAGCCCATATTCGCGATATCGCCCGCGCGCAGATTGATCTCGGCCGGAGAACCAGCGCCCTCGACCACGACAAGGTCAGCGCCCGCCTTCACCGTCTCGAAGCTGTCAAGCACGGCGCCCAGCAATTGCGGCTTAAGGCGCTGATAATCGCGCCCCTTGGCCTGCCCGAACACCTTGCCCTGCACGATGATCTGGCTGCCGTTCTCTGACTGCGGCTTCAAAAGAACCGGGTTCATGTGAACAGAAGACGGTACCCTTGCGGCCATCGCCTGCAGCCATTGCGCGCGGCCGATCTCGCCGCCATCGTCAGAGACGGCCGCATTGTTGGACATGTTCTGCGGCTTGAAGGGCTTCACCTTCAGCCCGCGATTGGCCGCAATCCGGCAGAGCCCGGCGACAAGCACGGTTTTGCCGACATCGGAGCCGGTTCCCTGAAGCATGATGGTCTTGGTCATAAGGATGGGTGGTAGCATCGCCACCGGGGCTTTTAAAGCGCGAAAGCCGCCCAGATCGTCAAGCGACCTGAACGGCTTGCCTAAAACTCGTGGCCATCCCACACATACACTGCGAGATACGCTCACCTCCGGTACGCGAGACCTGATCCGGAAGCGTTGCTAGCGGTGTCCCCCGCTGCACGAAAACAATTAGCGGGACATTCTTACCGGACGGTTATCGAGAGCTTAAATATCTATGAACTGACGATTTATTTTAGCCTGCTTGCCGCTCAGTGGCGCAAACACGTCTTCATGAGACAAATAGTTGATTGAAACTGAACGATAATTGCGACTTATTGGACAGCCCGAGCAATCCCGGCGAAAGTGGAAACCGGTTTCGCGTCCGGAATTGCGTAAAACAAAGAGATAGAGTGATTCAGTGTCTCTCTGAAACGCTGAAACAATCTAAGCGGAAGATAGCGATTGAAAAGATATAAAGATATCTTTATATCCTCCGCATCAAATTGAGGATCCGACGATGACGAGCGCAAATCCGCTGCAGGCCCTGCTTTCCGAAAAAGGCGTACTCATGGCCGATGGAGCCACGGGCACCAATCTCTTCGCCATGGGGCTGGAGGCCGGCGAAGCGCCGGAACTCTGGAACGAGACAAAGCCAGAGAACATCACCAAGCTGCATCAGGACTTCGTGGATGCCGGCGCGGATATCATCCTCACCAACTCTTTCGGCGGTACGCGTCATCGCCTGAAGCTGCACCACGCACAGGATCGCGTCTTCGACCTGAACAGACAAGCCGCCGAGATCGCGCGCGCCGTCGCCGACAAGGCCGGTCGCAAGGTCATCGTTGCCGGCTCGGTCGGTCCGACCGGCGAGCTTCTGGTTCCGCTCGGCGCGATGACCTATGACGACGCGGTCTCCGCGTTCAAGGAACAGATGGAAGGCCTCAAGGCCGGCGGCATCGACATCGCCTGGATCGAGACCATGTCCTCGCCGGACGAAATCCGCGCAGCCGCCGAAGCGGCCATCGCGCTCGACCTGCCTTATGTTTACACCGGCTCCTTCGACACCGCCGGCAAGACGATGATGGGTCTCAACCCCAAGGACATGCCGCAGGTGGCTGACGGTCTCGCCGACAAGCCGGTCGCCTTCGGCGCCAATTGCGGCGTGGGCGCTGCCGACATTCTCTCGTCGCTCCTCGACATGACGGCGGCGGATCCGAATGCCGTCGTCGTCGTCAAGGGCAATTGCGGCATACCGGAATATCGCGGCGCGGAAATATACTATTCCGGCACGCCGGAACTGATGGCAGAATATGCTCATCTGGCGATCGACGCCGGCGCGCGCATCATTGGCGGCTGCTGCGGCACGTCCAGCGATCACCTGCGCTCGATCCGCGGCGCCATCGACAGCCACACGAAGGGCCCGCGTCCGACCATTGACGATGTCGTGACCCGCATCGGTCCGCTGCGCAACAAGATGGCGTCCGAAAGCGGCGGCAACGGCGAGCGTCGCCGTCGTCGCGGTTGAGAGCGATCAGTCCTCAAACGGATGCAGACTTGAGGAAGGCGATATATTTCGCCTTCAGGCCTGGCTGGAAACAGTCGAGCACGGTCGCTCCGTGCAGGAATTTGAGCATCGGGTTGCGTTCCTGTCCCCCCTTGCGCGCAGCCTCGGCGAGCAGCCTGTTGGCGTCGCCGACACGTTCGAGAACAGCAGCAAAGCCTTGATTGAAGAGGTCGCAAAGCTCGCCGGACTGAACCTCGGCGAGCGCGTCGCGCGTCAGTCCGCTGTTCTTGCGTGCTGAAAAGACGAAGAGATCCATGGCGCGCAGGATCAGACTGTAATCGTGAAAGTTCTCCGGCAGGCCGGCGCTTGCGTAAAGCCGCTTCTCGCTTTCATCAATCGCGTCCCGCGTGGCCCAGGCCTCCGCGTTGTAGCGAAAGACGATGGAGCGATCGAGAAGCAGCTTGCCGCTCATGAACAGCGCCATGCTCATGGGCCAGTCGCAATACCCGCCGCGCGTCGGATGGAATTCGAGAAAACAGGTGCGCAACGACATGTAAGGCGCAGTCCGGAAGATGCTGTAAAAGGCTGTATTGTCACCTTCATTGCGCTGGAAAAACTGCCGCAGACGCAGGCCGGGCGTCTGCGCATCAAGCTCAAAGGCCCGACGCACAGCGATATCGGTTCCCCCGATAAACAGTTCCGTCACCGGCTTCACGCCGATGACATCCGGTGCGAGCGCCGCCAGATCGACCGGCACATGCGCATCGTCTGCATGCAACTCGTCATCATCGCCGATCGGCATCAGGAAGGGCGTCTCGACCGCCGCAAACGTGTTCATCGCATTCGCGTTCGGCTCCAGAGGCGCGTCGGCGAGGTAACAAAGATGCCGCGAGCGGCCCTGCCAATAGGCGGCCTTCTCCGCATCGCGGGAATTGTCAGAAACAATGAGCATGGCATCGCGCGCCTCGCAGAAAGCCAGCGCAGTCTCGATGGCGCGGAACGATTTTTCAAAGCCGCGATTGCTCGGCATGCAAATGGAAATCTGCCTCATGAATCGCTTTTAAAGCGATTCTTCAACCACGGTATTAAATCTTGTTCATAGAGAAAAATCCGGCAGGAGGACTCGGCGGCGCTCAAACGGAGGCGGACTTGAGAAAAGCGATATATTTGGCCTTGAGACCCGGCTGGAAACAATCAAGTACGGCCGCACCATGAAGGAATTTCAGCACCGGGTTAAGCTCCTGCAACCCTTTTTGCGCCAGTTCCACGAGATTCGGCGTCTCTGGATTGGCTCGTTCCAGGACCGCCGAAAAGCCGTAATTGAGAAACTCCCAAAGCGCGCCGGTCTGAAGCTCGGCAAGCGCCTCGCGCGCCATGCCGCCGCCCTTGCGCCCGCAAAGAACAAACAGGTCCATCGCCCGCAAGAGCATATTATAATCCCGGAAATTGCCCGGAAGGCCAACGCGCGTGTAGAATTTCCGGGCATTCTCCTCGACCAGAGCCGGCGTGGACCACGCGGAGGCATTGTAGCGAAAGACAATCGACGGATCGAACAGGAGCTTGCCGGCCATGAACAGCGCCATGGCCAGCGCCCAGTCGCAGTAAAGGCCGCGCGTCGGATGCGAAGCCTGGAAATACTCACCCAGAGAAATATAGGGCGCGGTGCGGAAAACGCTGTAATAGGATGTGTTGTCGCCTTGATTGCGCTCCAAAAACTGCTGGAGCCGAAGACCTGCCGTTTCCCCATCCAGCGCGAAGGCGCGCCGCGCCGCCATTTCCGTCCCCGGTGAAAAGAGTTCTATCAGGGGCTTCACGCCGATGACATCCGGACCAAGCGTGGCAAGATCCACCGGCGTATGGGCATCGTCCGAATACAATTCATCATCATCGCCAAGCGGCATGAGAAACGGTGTTTCGACCGCCTTTATGGAGTTGAGCCCGTTGGCACTCGCTTCAAGCGGTGCGTCCGGAACATAGAGAAGGTGCTCAGAGCGCCCCTTCCAGTAAGCCGCCTTTTCCACATCACGGGAATTGTCAGACACGATGAGGATGGCGTTGCGCGCCTCACAAAAGGCAAGCGCGGTCTCGATGGCGCGAAACGACGTCTCAAAACCACGATTGCTCGGCATGCAGATCGAAAGCTGTTTCATGAACAGCTTTCTTAATAGGATTCTTACATAAAAACATTAGCGATTCTTAATGTGTTCTGATCAGCTGGTTCAAATGGGGGGGATGCGAAGCGGGCTCACTCAACATATGATGCGCGTCGTCCCATCGATTCGAAACGCGAGACAGCAGACAATGAATGCCAAGGCCAATTTTCCCGACAGCGAAACCGTATCGGGCAAGCTTTCCGGCCTCGATGATCAGGACAAGGTCTGGCTACAGTTGGTGCTTGAAAACTCGGCACAGGACGATGCGCTGCTCGACGGCATCACGCATTTCGTCAATGCGGCGGCCGAAGCGCGTTTTCTCAATTCGCTGAAACTGTCACGCGCCGGCGAATGGCTGGGGGCGAACGCACCCGCACGCCTGCAGATCCGTCTCATGGAAATCGCCCGCTCCAGCCAGCATCCAGCCTATGCGGCCTTCCGCGAAGGTCTCTCGAAATCCGGCGGACTGGACAAGGCCTGGCCGAAGGCTTGAGGAGTCAGGAAAACAGCGCGTCCATATGGAAGGCTAGCTGCTCTGGAGGGTAGCGATGGCCTGCACCGACCGGACAGGCATTGCGCGCTATGCAACCTGACGCCATGCAGCTCCACCGTCCCGCTTCGGACGCCAGATGGCTTCGGCACGGATCGACGGCAAATCCCGCCAGCGAAATGGCCTGCGCCGGACAGGCTGAGAGACAGGGCTTCTCAAGACACGTTTCGCAGGGTGACACAGCAGGCGTGAAGGCAGGCGCATCGCACCCCTCCCGGAAGGCAAGCGCCCCGCGATAGCCATGCCACAACCCATAGTCCGGATGAACAAGGATCCCGAGCGGTGAAGCTCTCAGACCTTCCGCACGCATCGCCCATTGCTGGAACGGCATATAGGGCTGATCGGACGGATAGAAGGCCGTCGCTCCAAACCTTGCAGCGACCGGGTCGATGATGGACTTCGACCAGGCATCCAGCGGATCCGCGCCTCGGTAAGACTTGCGCCACGCAGAAAAGGCCGGCCAGATCGAGCCGCCCACATTGCCGAGCAGGACCATGCTCCCCACCGGTCTTCCATCCGGCAGCGCCGGCCCCTCGCCTTCCGCGAATGTTACAACACCGCGCGTCCTGATCCCGGAGGGCTCAAGGTCGGCGTCAAGCGTCGTCAAAAGGCCGAAGGCGGACATCACTGCCCGCCCTCTTTAATCTTCCTCGCCTGATCGAGCAGCGCCCGATCGCGCAATTCCTGATAATGCGGCCGCCAGACGGCGCGCTGGATCATCTCCGTCACATGGGCCGCCGCGCCTTGCTCCCTGGCTGCGGGCTCGCTTCAGGTGAAGGCGTCAGGAACCGAGTCCTTCTTCTGCTGGATGAAGGCGAGCAGCGCCGCGTCGATGGCCGGATCAAGCGGCGGGGCTTCGTAAGCCTCAAGCCACGAACGGCAGAGCGCATTGGCTCGCTCCTCGATCCGCTTGGAACCTTCGATTTCCCACTGCTCGAACGAATTGTTGTCGGCCAGCGGCGAACGATAGAAAGCCGTCTGGAAATTCGCCTGCGTATGCGCACAGCCGAGATAGTGGCTGCCTGGACCGACCTCGCGGATGGCATCGAGCGCCTGCGCGTTTTCGGAGAGATCAAGGCCCTCGGCCATCTTCTGCATCATGCCGAGTTGGTCCTGGTCGATCATGAACTTCTCGTACGAGGAGACCAGACCGCCCTCAAGCCAGCCGGCGGCGTGCAGCACGAAATTCGTGCCGGCCAGCAGCGTCATGTTGAGCGTGTTGGCGCTCTCATGCGCGGCCTGCGCATCCGGAACCTTTGACGCACAGAGCGAGCCGCCGGTACGGAACGGAAGGCCGAGACGACGGGCAAGCTGCGCCGCACCGTAAGACACGAGCGACGGTTCCGGCGTCCCGAAGGTCGGCGCACCGGACTGCATCGAGATCGAGGCCGCAAACGTGCCGAACAGAACCGGCGAACCCTTGCGGATGAGCTGGGTGAAGGAAGCTCCGGCCAGAACTTCAGCGAGGATCTGCGTCAGCGTACCGGCGACCGTCACCGGGCTCATCGCGCCGGAGAGAATGAAGGGCGAGATCACCGAAGCCTGGTTGTGGCGGGCATAGACCTTCAGCGCGCCGACCATGGTTTCGTCGAAGACCATCGGCGAGTTGGCGTTGATGAGGTTCAGCGTCACGCAATTGTTTTCGACAAACTCGTCGCCGAAGACGAGCTTTGCCATGGCGATCGTGTCTTCCGCGCGTTCCGGCGCAGTCACCGAGCCCATGAACGGCTTGTCGCTATACTTGATATGGCTGTAGACCATGTCGAGATGGCGCTTGTTGACCGGGATGTCCACCGGCTCGCAGACCGTGCCGCCCGACGAATGCATCGACGGCGCCATGTAGGCAAGCTTCACGAAATTGCGGAAATCTTCGATCGTCGCATAGCGGCGGTTGCCTTCGAGATCGCGGACGAAGGGCGGGCCATAAACCGGCGCGAAGATCGTCGCCTTGCCGCCGACATGAACGCTGCGCTCCGGGTTGCGCGCATGCCAGGTAAACTCACGTGGTGCGGTCTTCAGCAGCTCACGACACAGGCCTTTCGGGAAATGCACGCGCTCGCCGCGCACATCTGCGCCGGCTTCCTTCCAGAGCGCCAGAGCTTCGGCGTCCTCACGGAACTCGATGCCGATTTCTTCCAGAACACGGTCTGCGTTGTTCTCGATCAGGCTCAGACCTTCCTCGTCCAGAACCTCGTATTCGCGGATCTTGCGGGTGATGTAGGGAAGCGAGGGACCCGGACCGCCACCCGTGCGGGCCGCGCGGCGCGCTGCGGCGCCCCGGCCGGCGCTACGGCTCCGCCGTCCGCCATCTCCCTCGGCGGCAGCACCTGCAAGTTCGATATCCTGATCCATGGTTCCCTCACCCGATATGACGGTCTTTTCGACCCATAAGAAACGATCTTAGATGATAGCCCTAGCCGGACATTCCTAAATGCGCCACTGACAACGCTGTTCGCGAAGCAAAATTCTGCGGGCGCCAGTGGCATTTTACGTCGCGGCGTCCTTGCGTGAGCCCGGTCGCTGCCCTAGAGGCGGACAGACCAGCCCTCCCCAGGACAATATACTGCTCATGTCCAAAAGCGACAGCATCAATAGTATTGGAAACTGGTGCCAGCTCATCGCGCTGACGTCCGTCGTGACGGGTGTGCTCTACGCTCTGGATCTTCCGGCCGTTTTCCTGCTGGGGCCGATGCTGTCGGGGCTGATCCTCGCATCGCGCGGCAGGAAGTTTTCCCTGCCCTCTCCGCTGGTTGCCTTCTGCCAGGGCATGATCGGCGTCATGATTGCCGGAGGCATGCCGCTCACGGTCTTTGCCGAAATCGCCAAGGACGGCCTATTTTTCATTGGGCTGGTCCTCGCGGTGATCGCCTTGAGCTACGGCTTCGGCTGGCTGCTGGCCAAATATCAGATCCTGCCCGGCACGACAGCCATATGGGGTTCCTCGCCGGGAGCAGCCAGCGCCATGGTGCTGATGGCCGAGGCAGCGGGTGCCGATTTCCGTCTGGTCGCCTTCATGCAATATCTGCGTGTCCTGATGGTGGCCGCGACCGCCTCGCTGATTGCCCGCCTTGTCATCGGGCAGACGGGTGAGTTGCCGCCTCCGGAACCATGGTTTCCCTCGGTCGACCCGCTGAACCTCGCCCTCACGATGGCGATCGCCGCCTGTGGCCCGATCTTGTCAAGGCTTCTCAGACGCCCGTCGATCAACATGCTGGCCCCGATCGTCATCGGCATCGCCTGCCATGCGACAGGTCTGGTGACAATCACCCTGCCGCTCTGGCTGCTCGCATCTGCCTATGTTCTCTTTGGCTGGAATGTCGGCTTCCGTTTCACGCGCGAAATCGTCATTCACGCGCTGAAGGCACTGCCTGTCCTGTTCATCTCGATCCTGTTGCTGATTTCTCTGTGCGGGTTGCTTGCCGTCGCCGTCGCCCATTTCGGCCACATGGACCTCCTGACCGCCTACCTTGCAACCAGCCCCGGCGGAGCCGATTCCGTCGCCATCATCGCAGCCTCGACACCGGTGGATAAACCCTTCGTCTTGGCCATGCAGATGACGAGGTTCATCTCTGTTCTTTTTCTGGGACCTATCGTTTCCCGTGTCGTGGCCGCGCAATTCGACCGCAGACGCGCCCGCTAAAGCGCTCGCCCGCGCCTTCCGTCGCAGATCGGCGCGACCGCTGTCGCTTTCGATTGCGCGTTACGCTAAGTTTAATCTAACACTGTATAAAAGGGTCCGGCGCAATCATGCCGAAGGCTTATCTCAAAGCGGGAGCGACCATGTCTGACGATGAAATCATTCTTTCCGAGCTTTCCGACGAAGAACTCGTGCAGCAGATGCATGACGACCTTTACGACGGTCTGAAGGAGGAAATCGAGGAAGCCACCCGCATCCTGCTGGATCGCGGCTGGGCGCCCTATGACGTTCTGACCCAGGCGCTCGTCGAGGGCATGCGCATCGTCGGCATCGACTTCCGTGACGGCATTCTCTTCGTGCCGGAAGTTCTCCTCTCGGCCAACGCGATGAAGGCCGGCATGAATATCCTGCGCCCGCTGCTTGCGGCCACCGACGCCCCGAAGCAGGGCAAGATGGTCATCGGCACCGTCAAGGGCGACATCCACGACATCGGCAAGAACCTCGTCGGCATGATGATGGAAGGCGCCGGCTTCGACGTCGTCGACCTCGGCATCAACAACGCGGTGGAAGCCTATCTGGAAGCCATTGAAAAGGAACAGCCGGACATTCTCGGCATGTCCGCGCTTCTGACGACGACCATGCCCTACATGAAGGTTGTCATCGATACACTGAAAGAAAAGGGCATTCGCGACGATCTCGTCGTTCTCGTCGGCGGCGCGCCGCTCAACGAGGAATTCGGCAAGGCGATCGGCGCCGACGCCTATTGTCGCGATGCGGCCGTGGCAGTGGAAACCGCCAAGGACTTCATCAAGCGCAAGCACAACAGCCTGAACGCCTGACAAACAAAAACGGTCGCTCTCTTGCGGGAGCGACCGTTTCACATTCGCTAGCGAACTTACTTCTTGGCAGCGCGTTCGACGCTGTGAGCAGCGCTCTGGGTCGCGTTCACCGCACCGGCAGTATCCTTGCCGACGCCCTTGATCGTGTTGGCGCAGGAGGCAAGAGCCAGAAGCGCGGTTGCGGTTGCGATGATGGAAACGGTCGAACGGAATTTCGACATGGTGTCACCCCTGATGTAAAAAATGTTGACCCGGCTGCTCCCGCCGGTGTCATCATAATGCATGACTCGTGCGGAAGTTCCCGAGGATTACGAATGAAATCCGCTGAAAGCAAGGTTCGGGTCATCGCATGCGGAGCTCTCGCGCGCGAAATCCTCGCGATATGCGAGGCGAACAAGCTCGCGCATGTCGATCTGACATGCCTGCCCGCCATATGGCATGTCTACCCCGACAGGATCGCCCCCGCCCTTCGCGAAAAGATTGCCGAAGCCCGCGCCGAAGGGATCGAACGCATCTTCATCGGCTACGCGGAATGCGGTACGCGGGGCGAAATCGACCGCATCTGCGCCGAGGAAGGCATCGAGCGGATCGCCGGTCCCCATTGCTATGCCTTCTACACCGGCGTCGACAAATTCCTCACCGAATGTGGCGATGAAATCACGGCCTTCTATCTGACCGACCTCATCGCGCGGCAGTTCGAAGCCTTCGTCATCGAACCGCTGAAGCTCGACAAGCATCCCGAACTGATCCCGATGGTTTTCGGAAATTACGAGAAGATCGTCTATCTGGCGCAGACCGAAGATAAAGACCTTCAGGCCAAGGCGAAATGGGCGGCCGATTATCTCGGCCTTGCCTACGAATATCGGTTTACCGGCTATGGCGACCTGACGCCCGCGCTCGAAAGCGCTGCGGATCTTGCGACCTGATATGCTGTTTTCGGCTTATCGGGCCGCCAGACGCACACCTTCTGAGCGGCCTGACAGACGCTCGGAATAATAGGCCCGCTTCTCCTCGAACATCATCGCGTCGGCGCGGCGGATGACGGATTCCACCGTCTCGCCCGCTTCGCTCGTTGCAAAGCCGATAGACATCGAGATGGGCGCATCCGAGTAAAATTGATTGTTGATCTTCAAAAGCTCTCGCACCGTGTCTGCCATCGCGGCGGCGGCGCGCGCATCGGAGCCAGGCAACAGAAGAGCAAACTCGTCGCCACCGATGCGTGAGGCCGTCACCGGAGCCGAGGCGACACCGTTCAGCACCTCCCCGAAACGGCGCAGCAGCGCATCGCCGGCCTCGTGACCAAGCTGATCATTGGCCTCCTTGAGTCCGTTGAGGTCGATGATGATCGCCGAGATCGGCCGTAAGGGCTTGCGTTCCAGCCGGTTGAGTTCATCGGTATAGAAGGCGCGATTGTGCAGCCGGGTCAGCACGTCGTGCTTGCCGAGATATTCAAGATAGGCTTCGGCCTTCTTGCGCGCGGTGATGTCGGTCAACGCCACCTGCACCAGCGACCAGTCGCTTTCATGACCCGGCAGAACCGAGAAGTTCATCAGAAGATGACGCTCGTTGCCATCCAGCGCATAATTGACCACCTCGCGATGCTGGTGGAGCTTGCCGTCCCAAAGCTCGATCAATTGCTCCTTGAACGGCTTTTCCATCGCGTCGCGGAAGACATGCGACAAGCGCTTGAACAGCGTTTCGCGGTCCGGCGCCGCAAAAAGTTCGACTGTCGCCTTGTTGACGTCGAGAACCCGGATTTCGGACATGCATTGCTGGATGAATTCGGGATGGACATCGAGAAACACCCGAAAATCCACGATGCCGTTCGAACGAACCCGCTCCAGAAGCTGACGGATGGCACTGAAATCCTCCATCCACAGAGAAACCGGCGAATTCGCAAAAATGCCTTCCGCGTGGCGGCGATGCCGCTCTTCGGCGCGCCGCGCCTCTTCTCGCGCCGTGACATCCTCTGTGGTCATCAGCAGGCAATCGAGCGTGTCTTCATGTCCCGGCAGAACGGAGCCACGAAGCTGGATATCGAGCCGGCGGCCGGAAAGCGAGTAATTCACGGCGCTGCTGGAAAAGGCAGTCCTGCCCTCCCAGAGTTCGACCAGTTCGTTGATATGGCTTTCCAGCATGTCGTCGCGGAAAACCTGATCGAGATTGTCCTTCAGGTGATCGAAATCGCGCGCCTCGAAAAGCTCCAGCGTCTTCGCATTCACCCGCGTGATCCCGATACGGCTGGAGCAAAGCGAAACCCGCGACAGATCCGCCTGAAGAAAGGCACGCAGATCCTCAACGCCCTCGACGCGCCATGCCTGAAACAGGGCGCGCACCGCACTGAAATCCTCGATCCACATCGCAACGGGTGCGAGCTCGAAAATATCCATATCCGGGGCGTTTTCCATGAAGAACCTATCGGTAGAATCGCCCGACGTTACAACCCGGCGGGCGTAAAGTCTCGGCTTTTTGAGCAACCGTTGAAACACTGTGGCTCTGCACGACTGCAACTGCGTTCACGGTAGAGACAAATGGTAAATCGGAAATTTAAGAATTCGTGAAAAATATCGCCCATTCGCGTCATCCGAGAAAATCCCGCTGTCGCTTTTGAGCAATCCCGACGTCGCGGCAAGTGGCGTCCGCCTGTGAACGCAGGTGCATTCTCCTTGCATTTGCAGGCCTTGCAGGCGAGGCTCTTGCGATCTGGGGAGAGGCGGAACAATCAACATGGCAGACCTTATCGTCGTCTATTGGCGTGACATTCCGGCGCAGGTGATCGTGAAGAAGGGCCGCACATCGGCCAAGCGCGAATTGTCGCTGCGCTTCACTGAAGCCATCGACATGTGCGCCATGCGCTCGGGCGCAGCCGAGACCGACGACTATCTCGCCGAATGGCGCAAGGCTGACCCCATTCCCGTATCCGACGATCTTGACACCGAGGCAGACAAGGCCGCCGCCGATCTCGAAGCGGCCTACACCAAGGAACGCCTTGTGGCTCTGGTCCACGCCGGAGGCCGCGACAATGGCTGAGGCCGCCAAGAAGCCCACCGGCACGGCCTACCAGCCCTCCGGCGTTTCACCCTCGCGCCGCGCCGGGCGCAGCTACTCGATCAGGCTCTGGTCGGTGCGCCACTCTCGCTTTCTCGAAGTGATCTACAATCTCTTCGCCGACTTTTTTCTCAAGCTTCACCCCTTCTGGAAAGCCATAGGCTACAGCCGCGCCGAAAAGCCGGTGAAGTTCATCGAGCGCAATGTGAAGGGCCTGCTCTTCGACTGTCGCATGTGCGGCCAGTGCGCGCTGTCCTCCACCGGCATGAGCTGCCCGATGAACTGTCCCAAGCAGCTCCGCAACGGTCCCTGCGGCGGCGTCCGCGCCAACGGCCATTGCGAGGTCGAGCCGGACATGCCCTGCGTCTGGGTTCAGGCCTGGAAGGGCTCGCAGAACATGGCCAAGGGTGACGCGATCCTGAACGTTCAGAAGCCGGTCGATCAGTCACTGCGCGAGACGTCCGCATGGCTGCGCGTTACGGCATTGGCCGCGAAGGCAAAGGAAGCCCCCGCGCAGGATCAGGGAGCGGTGAAATGATGAACGACACCCATCCGCACGATCCCGGCCTGCCGCTGGAGCCCCTGCCCGGCCATTCTTCGCGCGGCCGCCTGGAGCGCATCCTGCGCCGCGGCGAATTCGCCGTCACCGCCGAACTCAATCCGCCGGACAGCGCCAATCCGGAAGACGTCTACGAGCGCGCCGCGATCTTCGAAGGCTGGGTGGACGGCATCAATGCGGTGGACGCCTCGGGCGCCAACTGCCACATGTCCTCCGTCGGCATCTGCGCGCTGTTGACGCGCATGGGCTATGCGCCGATCATGCAGATTTCGGCCCGCGACCGCAACCGCATCGCGATCCAGGGAGACGTTCTCGGCGCCTCCGCCATGGGCGTGCAGAACATTCTCTGCCTCACCGGCGACGGCGTGCAGACGGGCGACCAGCCGGGCGCGAAGCCGGTCTTCGACCTCGACTGCATGTCCATGCTCGAAACCATTCGCACCATGCGCGACGAAGGCAAGTTCCTCTCCGGCCGCAAGCTGACGACGCCGCCGGGTGTCTTTCTCGGCGCCGCGATCAACCCCTTTGCCCCGCCCTACGACTTCCGCCCCTATCGACTCGGCAAGAAGATCGCGGCGGGCGCGCAATTCGTGCAGAGCCAATATGTCTTCGATATTCCCATGTTCAAGGAATACATGAAGAAGGTGGTCGATCTCGGTTACGCCGAAAAATGCTTCATCCTCGCCGGCGTCGGCCCGATGGCCTCGGCCAAGACCGCGAAATGGATCCGGACCAATGTGCCGGGCATCCATATTCCCGACAATATCATCAAGCGGCTCGAAGGCGCGGAAAACCAGAAGCAGGAAGGCAAGCAGATCTGCATCGACATGATCAACGAGGTCAAGGAGATCGAAGGCGTTTCCGGCATCCATGTCATGGCCTACCGGCAGGAAGAATATGTCGCCGAAATCGTCCATGAATCCGGCGTGCTGAAGGGCCGCCAGCCGTGGAAGCGCGAAGTCTCCCGCAGCGAGGCCATTGCCGCCGCCCATGCGACAGAAGTTCAAGAAGGCCAGTTGCAGAACCAGCAGGACATGGTCAAAGCTGCCGCCACGCATCAATCCTGAGGCGGCGACGCCGCTTCATCCACAATGATCAGTTAAACCGTTCTCCGCCTGAAGGACCGAACACAATGACCCGCACCATCGTCGCCTCCGCCACCCGCGAAATCGTCATCGGCTTCGACCAGCCCTTCTGCGTGATCGGCGAACGCATCAACCCAACCGGCCGCAAAAAGCTCGCCGCCGAAATGCAGGTCGGCAATTTCGAAACCGTCATCAAGGACGCGCTGGAACAGGTCGCCGCCGGCGCCACCATGCTCGACGTCAATGCGGGCGTCACCTCCGTCAACCCCAACGAGACCGAGCCGGGCCTGCTCGTCCAGACGCTGGAAATCGTGCAGGGTCTCGTCGACGTTCCGCTCTCCATCGACAGCTCCGTGACGGCCGCCATCGAAGCAGCTCTCAAGGTCGCCAAGGGCCGCCCGCTGGTGAACTCCGTCACCGGCGAGGAAGAAAAGCTGGAAGCCATCCTGCCGCTCTGCAAGAAGTATGACGTGCCGGTCGTGGCCATCTCCAACGATGAGACCGGCATTTCCATGGACCCGGACGTCCGCTTTGCCGTCGCCAAGAAGATCGTCGAGCGCGCCGCCGACTACGGCATCAAGCCGGAGGATATCGTTGTCGACCCACTCGTCATGCCGATCGGCGCGCTGGGCGATGCAGGCCGCCAGGTCTTCCAGCTGCTCTATCGCCTGCGCAACGAGCTGAAGGTCAACACGACCTGCGGCCTCTCCAACATCTCCTTCGGCCTGCCGCATCGCCATGGCATCAATGCCGGCTTCATCCCCATGGTCATCGGCGCCGGCATGACGTCCGCCATCATGAACCCCTGCCGCCCGCAGGAAATGGAAGCCGTCCGCGCCGCCAATGTGCTGAACGGCACCGACCCCAACTGCTCCAACTGGATCATGACCTATCGCGATTACAAGCCGGCCGAAGGCGGCGCAGCTGCCCAAAGCCCCGCCCCGGCCGCCAGCGGCGATCGTCCGGCCCGGCGTGGTGGGCGTGCCGCACGCGTTGGCGGGGGTGGCGCGAGCGAGTGAGTCCATACCGTGACCGATATCAAGCCCGGCCCCCTGAACTTTGATAATGCGAAAAAGTTCTCTGACTTTATTGGCATGATCGTCAGGATGGCGTTTTGTCTCGGAATCTCGGCAACGCTTTGGAACAGGGTTCCAACTCAGTTCATGGAAGCTGTCGGCAAGCTTCCGGTTTACCTCTCATCGGGCACATTCTTCCTATTCAGTATCTATTTAGGTGCATGTATAGGCAGCATCACGGCTGACTATATCTATGCAAAGGCGGAGGAACTGAAGCAGCCGTTCCTTCGCAACCTCGTCGTAGGGATTTCTTGGTTTCTTGCGGCTTGGTTGTGGTTGTCGTCCGTGATAGTTGCGTTAGCCCTCACCGCTAGGAGCTGAAACTTGTCTCTGGTTGAAGAAGGAAAACTACAAAGTGATCCCCTTTGGCAAAACCGTTGAAATGGGGGCGGAGCTTGCCGAAGCCAAGGCCCATTGGCAGGCCGAGCGTTCCGGACGCTCCATTCCCGTCGAGGTTTGCTATGACGACAAAACGGGCCGCATCGTTGTAGACTTTGAAAACGGTGCAACTTTCATGGTCCCCGCCAGAGCCCTCGAAGGCCTTGCCAATGCATCGGAAGACGAACTCGCCGAAGTGGAACTTCTCGGAGAAACTGGTCTCCATTGGGAAACGCTGGATGTCGATTACACGATCACCGGCCTCATGAATGGCATCTTCGGCAGCCGCAGCTTCATGGACGCCCAACGCCCCGGCGGCCTCTCCCGCTCCCCCGCCAAGGTAGAAGCCAGCCGCCGCAATGGCAGCAAGGGCGGCCGTCCGCGCAAGGTCCAGAAGACCACCGCAATCGAATGAAAGCAGACAATGACTGAAGAAACGCATCTCGTCCTTTTCATGCCCTCGGGCAAGCGCGGCCGTTTTGCCTCGGGCACGCCGGTCATAGAGGCCGCGCGCGAGCTTGGCGTCTATGTCGAAAGCGTCTGCGGCGGGCGGGCGACGTGTGGGCGCTGTCAGGTTTCGGTGCAGGAAGGCCAGTTTGCCAAGCATGGCATCACCTCCTCCAACGATCACATTTCCCCCATCGGCCCGAAGGAAGAGCGCTATGACCGCGTGCGCGGGCTGCCCGAAGGCCGCCGCCTCTCCTGCTCGGCGACCATTGAAGGCGATCTCGTCATCGACATTCCGCAGGACACGGTCGTCAACGCTCAGGTCGTGCGCAAGGAGAGCGATGGCCGCGTGATCGAGCGCGATCCGGCGATCCACATGTGCTATGTCGAGGTCGAGGAACCCGACATGGAAAAACCGCTCGGCGATCTCGACCGGCTGCTCGTGGCGCTCGAAAAGGACTGGAAGCTCAAGCGCATCGATGTCGATTTCCATCTCCTGCCGCGCGTCCAGCAAATCCTGCGCAAAGGCGAATGGAAGGTCACGGCGGCCATCCACAAGGATGAGGCCGACGACCGCCCTCGCCTCATCGCGCTCTATCCGGGTCTGAAGAACGAGGCCTATGGCATTGCCTGCGACATCGGATCGACGACGATTGCCATGCATCTCTCCTCGCTGCTGTCGGGCCGGACGCTCGCCTCCTCCGGCACGTCAAACCCGCAGATCCGCTTCGGCGAAGACCTGATGAGCCGCGTCTCCTATGTCATGATGAACCCGGACGGCCGCGAGGCGATGACCAACGCCGTGCGCGAGGCGATCAACGGTCTCGTCGACAAGGTGGCGGAACAGGGCGGCATCGACCGCGCGGACATCCTCGACGCCGTCTTCGTCGGCAATCCGGTCATGCACCACCTCTTCCTCGGCATCGACCCGACCGAACTCGGCGGCGCGCCCTTCGCGCTCGCGGCCTCTGGTGCGCAGCATCTGAAGGCCGAAGAGATCGGCATTCATATCAACAAGGGCGCGCGCGTCTACATGCTCCCCTGCATCGCGGGCCATGTCGGCGCGGATGCAGCCGCCGCCACGCTGACCGAAGGGCCGCACCGGCAGGACGAGCAGATGCTGTTGGTCGATATCGGCACCAATGCCGAAATCGTGCTCGGCAACTCCGCCCGCACGGTCGCTGCCTCCTCGCCCACAGGCCCGGCCTTCGAGGGCGCGGAAATCTCCTCCGGCCAGCGCGCCGCCCCCGGCGCCATCGAGCGCGTCCGCATCGACCGCGACACGCTGGAGCCACGCTTCCGCGTCATCGGCGTCGAACAGTGGTCGGATGAACCGGGCTTTGCCGAAGCGGCGGAAAAGACCGGCATCACCGGCATCTGCGGCTCGGCCATCATCGAAGTCGTCGCAGAAATGTTCCTCGCCGGCATCATCTCGGAAGATGGCGTCGTCGATGGTGCCATGGCCGCCAGAAGCTCCCGCATCCTCGAAAACGGCCGCACCTTCTCCTATCTGCTGCATAACGGCGCACAGAAGATCACCGTGACGCAGAACGACGTCCGCGCCATCCAGCTCGCCAAGGCCGCACTTTATGCCGGCGTGAAGCTGCTGATGGACAAGCTCGGCATCGATCACGTCGACCGCATCGGCCTCGCCGGCGCCTTCGGCACCTTCATCGACCCGAAATACGCCATGGTCCTCGGCCTCATCCCCGATTGCGACCTGGACAAGGTCAAGGCCGTCGGCAACGCCGCCGGCACCGGTGCGCGCATGTGCCTGCTCAACCGTGGCTATCGCCGCGAGATCGAGGAGACGGTGCGCAAGATCGAAAAGATCGAAACCGCGCTGGAACCCAAGTTCCAGGAACATTTCGTCTACGCCATGGCCATGCCCAACAAGGTGGACCACTTCCCGAACCTGGAAAAGGTGATCGCGCTGCCGGAGAAAAAGGTGTTGGCGGATGCGGGTGGAGACGGCGGGAGACGGCGAAGAAGGAGCCGGGAGTGAGTGTCGCGAAGGCCTAGGCTTCGCCAACACAAGCTCGCTTTAGCCCTTGAGTCGCTCCGCCAATCGCGCCATCAAATCCATGCGTTCGTGCAAAATCGCGACGATCAAGGCTGGTGCATTGTCTTGCGGTAGGCAGAAAACATAATGGTGTCCGACATGTGCCACACGCATGTGCGGATACAGCGAACCAACGTCTCGCCAGGAACCTTGTGCCAGCGCCAAGCGAGCAATGCCCAGTTCGAGGTCTTCGACGTATCTCCGAACCTGCGGATCGCTCCATTCGCGGCGCGTGTAACGGATGATGGCGCGGAGGTCGGCTTCCGCGGCTTCGGTCAGGATATAGGATGCTTTCACGCACCCCTTTCCTGCGAAAGCTCCTCATCAAGGATGTCACCAATACTTCTGGTCGAAACCTTGCCGGAAAGCCCCTCCTGAACCCGCTCCTCAAGCAGCGTCTTCAGTTCCTCCAAGGCCTGATCTTCTCCTGCATCGACGGGAAAGAGCCGCTCAAGGGCATATTGCTTGATCGTCTTCCCCTGCAAGGCTGCAAGTGCCTTGAGGCTCTGGTGCTGCTGGTCTGTCATGTCGATGGACAGTCGGCTCATTGCTTTATCCTTTTCGCGCGCCACATTAGCACAAATGTGGGTATCACGCGAGATATGTTCACAGATTTGCCTGACACCCCCGACAAGCCATGCCATATTCCCCAACTTCCCCGCATTTCCCGGTCGCGCTCTCTGTCATCATGCGCTATAGGGGCCTGATCAGCGCCACCCTGAGCCAGACGGACGCCCATGACCATTTCGAACAGCCAGCCGATCACCCCGGAACTCATTGCCGCTCACGGCCTGAAGCCGGATGAGTACCAGCGCATTCTGGACCTGATCGGTCGCGAGCCGACCTTCACCGAGCTCGGCATCTTCTCCGCCATGTGGAACGAGCACTGCTCCTACAAGTCCTCGAAGAAGTGGCTGCGCACGCTGCCCACCAAGGGCCCGCGCGTCATCCAGGGGCCGGGCGAAAATGCCGGCGTGGTCGATATCGATGACGGCGAATGCGTCGTCTTCAAGATGGAGAGCCACAACCACCCTTCCTATATCGAGCCCTATCAGGGCGCTGCGACCGGCGTCGGCGGCATTCTCCGCGATGTCTTCACCATGGGCGCGCGGCCGATTGCGGCAATGAACGCGCTGCGCTTTGGCGAGCCGGATCATCCGAAGACGAAGCATCTCGTTTCCGGCGTCGTCGCCGGCGTCGGCGGCTATGGCAATTCCTTCGGCGTGCCGACCGTCGGCGGCGAAGTCGAGTTCGACGCCCGCTATAACGGCAACATCCTCGTCAACGCCTTTGCCGCCGGCCTTGCCCGCGCGGACGGCATCTTCCTGTCCGAAGCCAAGGGCGTCGGCCTGCCCGTGGTCTATCTCGGCGCCAAGACCGGCCGCGACGGCGTCGGCGGCGCGACGATGGCCTCGGCCGAATTCGACGAAAGCATTGAGGAAAAGCGCCCGACCGTGCAGGTCGGCGACCCCTTCACCGAAAAGTGCCTGCTCGAAGCCTGCCTTGAACTCATGCAGACCGGCGCCGTCATCGCCATCCAGGACATGGGTGCTGCCGGCCTCACCTGCTCGGCGGTCGAAATGGGTGCCAAGGGCGATCTCGGCATCGAGCTGCAGCTCGACAAGGTGCCGGTGCGCGAAGAGCGCATGACGGCTTATGAAATGATGCTCTCGGAAAGCCAGGAGCGCATGCTCATGGTGCTCGAACCCTCCAAGGAAGAGGTCGCCAAGGCGATCTTCGTCAAGTGGGGCCTTGACTTCGCCATCGTCGGCAAGACGACCGACGACTTGCGCTTCCGTGTCATCCATCAGGGCGAGGAAGTCGCAAACCTCCCCATCAAGGATCTCGGCGACCAGGCCCCGGAATATGACCGCCCGTGGAAGGAGCCCGGCAAGTTCCCGGCGCTCCCCGCCAGCGCTGTTGCCGCACCGTCCGACTACAAGGCGACGCTCCTGTCGCTCGTCGGTTCGCCCAACCAGTCCTCGCGCCGTTGGGTCTACGAACAGTATGACACGCTGATCCAGGGCAATTCGCTGCAGCTTCCAGGCGGCGATGCCGGCGTCGTGCGCGTCGACACGCATCCGACCAAGGCGCTCGCCTTCTCCTCCGACGTCACGCCGCGCTATGTCGAGGCCGATCCGTTCGAAGGTGGCAAGCAGGCCGTTGCCGAATGCTGGCGCAACATTACCGCCACGGGCGCCGAACCGCTCGCCGCCACCGACAACCTGAATTTCGGCAACCCGGAAAAGCCGGAAATCATGGGCCAGTTCGTCATGGCGATCAAAGGCATCGGCGAAGCCTGCCGCGCGCTCGATTTCCCGATCGTCTCCGGCAACGTCTCGCTCTACAACGAGACGAACGGCGTCGCGATCCTGCCGACCCCGACCATTGCCGGCGTCGGCCTGTTGCCCGACTGGTCCAAGATGGTCCGCATCGGCTCGATGAAGGACGGCGACGCGATCCTCATGATCGGCACGGATGGCAGCCATCTCGGCCAGTCGATCTACATGCGCGACGTGCTCGGCATCAAGGAAGGCCCGGCTCCGGAAGTCGATCTCGCCGCAGAGCGCCGCAACGGCGACTTCATCCGCAACGCGATCCGCAACGGCGAAGTCACCGCCTGCCACGACATCTCGTCCGGCGGCCTGGTCCTCGCGCTGGCTGAAATGGTGATGGCTTCAGCCAAGGGCATGAAGCTCTCGCTTGCCGAAAGCCACGGCCCGGCGCATGCGCTTCTCTTCGGTGAAGATCAGGCGCGCTATGTGATTGCCGTTCCGGCCGATCTTGCCGATTTCGTCTGCGCCAATGCAGAAGATGCGGGCGTTCCGTTCCGCCGTCTCGGCACGGTCGAGGGCGCAAACCTCGTTGTCGATGAACTTCTCAATGTTTCGGTTGACGAATTGCGCGGCGCCCATGAATCATGGTTCCCTGAATTCATGGACGGCGGCAAGGCGCTTCGCCCGGCCGCCGAGTAAGCGGAGAAGTACCAGACATGGCAATGAAAGCAGGCGACATCGAAGATCTGATCAAGGCGGGCATTCCGGGCGCGAAGGTGAAAATTCGCGACCTCGCCGGCGATGGCGATCATTTTGCCGCCGAAGTCGTCGCGGAAGCCTTCCGCGGCAAGACGCGCGTGCAGCAGCACCAGATGGTCTACGATGCCCTTCAGGGCAATATGGGCGGCGTGCTCCACGCGCTCGCCCTGCAGACCAGCGTTCCGGAATGAAGACAGGCTGAGGCCGTTAAATCCGGCCTCACCTCTTTTATTCCCGCAACGCCATGCTATTTATCGCATAGAATTTTCAAGTCGGATTGGGCCGGGCCTTGAACCCGTGCAGGAAAGGACAGATCCATGAGCGCAGTTCACGAATTCATCGACAACGAAGTCAAGTCGAACGACGTCGTCCTCTTCATGAAGGGCACGCCGCAGTTTCCGCAGTGTGGCTTCTCCGGCCAGGTCGTGCAGATCCTCGACTATCTCGGCGTCGACTACAAGGGCATCAACGTGCTCGCCGATGGCGATATCCGCCAGGGCATCAAGGATTATTCCAACTGGCCGACAATCCCGCAGCTTTACGTCAAGGGTGAGTTCCTCGGCGGCTGCGACATCGTCCGCGAAATGTTCCAGGCCGGCGAGCTGCAGGACCACCTGCAGGCGCAGGGTGTCGCCGTCAAGGGCGCAGCCTGACCCATACCGCTCGCGGCTCGAGGCCGCGGACGACGAAACCGGAATGGCGAAGGCGCTGTCCAACCAGCGCCTTCTTGCTTTTTGGAGTACAGGAAGAATGACCGGAACGAATGCAACGCAGCCCACCCTGCTCGGCAGGATGGGCAGGACGCAGTTCATCGCGCTTTGCGCCGCGCTCATGGCACTCAACGCACTCGCCGTCGATATCATGCTGCCCGGCCTGCAGCAGATCGGCGCTTCGCTGAATGTGGAAGACGAAAATAGCCGCCAATTCATCGTCACGGCCTATCTCATCGGCTTCGGCATAGCCCAGCTCTTCTTCGGTCCGGTCTCCGACCGCTTCGGCCGCCGCAAGCCTCTCTTCTTCGGCTTCGTGATCTATATCCTCTCGGCCTTCGCCATTGTCTTCGCTCCCAGTTTCGGCGTTTTGCTCGCACTGCGCTTCGTGCAGGGCATCGGTTCGGCAGCAACCCGCGTCGTCACCGTTTCGATCATCCGCGACATTTACGGTGGACGTCAGATGGCGGAAGTGATGTCGCTCATCATGATGGTCTTCATGGTCGTGCCGGTCATTGCACCCGGCACAGGACAGATCATCCTGCTCTTCGGCGAATGGCACCTGATCTTCCTGTTCATCGGTATTGTCGGGACCATTGTCGCGTTCTGGACATGGCGCAACCTGCCGGAAACGCTGCATCCGGAAGACGTGCGTCCCTTTACCGTCGCGGGCATCCTCGGCGGCTTCCGCATCGTGCTGACCAACCGCTCGGCGTTGTTCTACACGCTCTCCAGCGCCGTGATCCTGGGAGCCCTGTTCGGCTTCATCAACTCGGCCAACCAGATCTATATCGAGGTCTACAAGCTGGGGAACTGGTTCCCGCTCGCCTTTGCCGGTGTCGCGCTCTTCATGGCGCTCTCGTCCTTCATCAATTCGCGGCTGGTCGGACGCTTTGGCATGCGGCGTCTGTCGCACGGCGCGCTTCTCGCCTTCATTGCTGTCAACGCCATCTGGCTGGCGGCGGAGATCTTCGGACCAGAACCGCTGCCCTTCCCCATCTTCATCGCGCTCTTCGCGATCTCGATGTTTCTCTTCGGCTGGATCAGCTCGAATTTCAATTCGCTCGCCATGGAGCCGCTGGGTCATGTCGCCGGCACGGCATCGTCTGTGCTCGGCTTCACGACCACGATCGGTGGCGCCGCACTTGGCGCCGTGATCGGCCAAGCCTACAATGGCACCGCTCTGCCGCTCGTCATGGGCTATTGCGCGCTGTCGATTGTCGGCCTTGGCTTCGTGCTGATCGCTGAAAAGGGTCAGCTCTTCCGGCCACACAATCCGCCGGTCAAGTAAGGCGATCAATCAAATAGGGCCGCCTGTCAGGCGGCCGGCTTGATCCCGGGGAAAAGCGTGTCGCGCAGCGCATGCCAGCTATCGCGATCGCTTGCGACCAGAAGTCCGCCGTCTGTGTGGCTCGGCAGATAGACCGAACCGTCGAAACGTGCAGCATACCCCCCGGCCTCCTGCGTCAACAGCGCACCGGCCAGGTGATCCCACGGCATAAGCTTGTTGTAGAGCGCGAACTGCATACCGCCCTTGGCGAGCAGACGGTATTCATGCGCGGCACAGCGATAGCTGAAGAAGGAGCGGACCTTGGCAAGGTTGGCCACCAGCGCCACGCGCTCCTCGCCATACATGTAGCCGGTCGACGCCGCGCCAAGCATCTCCTCGACGGGGAGCCCGGCCCCCAGCGTCAAGCGTTTGCGCTCGCCATCCAGCGGAACCGCCCAGGCACCGGCGCCCTTTTCTGCCACATGACAATCACCGGCAAAGGGATCGAGGATCAGCCCGGCGACCGTCTCGCCACCCTTGACCACCGACATCATGACGCCGAAGAGCGGAACGCCGTTGGCGAAGTTGAACGTGCCGTCGACCGGATCGACGACGATAGCGAGATCGGCCGCACCCAGCTTCCCCAGCAGCGCCGGATCGGCCGCCACCGACTCTTCGCCAACGAAGAGCGCGTTCGGCATCAGCGACGCGATTTCGCGCGCGATCAGCCGCTCGGCAGCCTCGTCCGCCTCTGTCACCAGATCGATCGCCTCGCTCTTCTCGCGGATGTCGTCATCGCCGAGCTTGCCGAAGCGCGGCATGATTTCGGCTTCCGCCGCCTGCCAGAGGATATCGATGAGCTTGTCGGTCGGAATGGTGAAGGTCATGGATGCATCTCTTGTAGAAGGAGAGGAAGGAAGGCGGTCACGCCCGGACGATTTCGGCGAGAATGAGGTTCCAGCTTTCCGCATCGGGCGCCGACAGGATGCCACCATTCACCTCGCCCGGACGATAGGGGCTGCCATCGAATTTGGCCGTGACACCGCCCGCCTCCTCGTGGATCAGCACGCCGGCAAGATGGTCCCACGGCATCAGCTTGTAATGGCCGATGAAGTGGACCTTGCCCGTCGCCACCAGCCAATATTCGTAAGCCGAGCAATTATAGGCGAAGGCCATTCTGGTCTTGGCGAGATTGCCGGCAATGCGCACGCGGCTCTCGCGGTCGAGATCGTTGATGGAGATCGTACCCACCATTTCGGACATCGCCGCGGGTGTACGCACCCGGCAGACCTGTTCCTCGCCGCTGGCGCGCACCAGACGCGTACCGCCCCCCTTCACCGCCATCAGCGTATCGCCCATAACCGGATCATGAATCAGACCGGCGACCGTTTCGCCATTCTGCACGACGGCAAGATTGATGCCGAAGACCGGCAGGCCGGCCTGGAAATTGAACGTGCCATCGACCGGATCGATGACGAAGGCGAGTTCGGCACCCTTCAGCGCCGGGATAAGTCCCGGATCGACCTCGCAAGCCTCCTCGCCCACAATCAGCGCGTTCGGAAACCGGGTCTTGAGCGTTTCGGAAATATACTTCTCCGAGAGAAGATCGGCCTCCGTCACGAGGTCGATGGAGGACTTCTTTTCGGCAATACTCCCGGCAGGAAGCCCACGAAAACGCGGCATGATTTCGCTTCTGCCCGCCTCTACCAGAATCTGGCGGAGGAAAGGCATTTGATGGTCGTCAAACTGATTCATTACTGTTCCGATGGAGATGGGATAAGGCTGGAGAAATCGAAGAGCTTTCTATCGAGCATGTGCGACGGATTGATGTTGGTCAGGGCCTTCATCATCACATCCTTTCGGCCAGGCATCTTCGCCTCGATCCCCGCGAGCATGTCCTTCATCGCATTGCGCTGCAAACCATCCTGCGAACCGCAGAGATCGCAGGGAATGATCGGAAACTGCATGGCGGCGGCGAATTTCGCCATATCCTCTTCCGCGCAATAGGCCAGCGGGCGAACCACCATCAGGTCGCCATCGTCATTGAGGAGCTTGGGCGGCATGGTGGCGAGCTTCGCGCCATGGAAGAGATTGAGGAAGAAGGTCTCCAGAATGTCCTCGCGGTGATGGCCGAGCACGAGCGCGTCGCAGCCCTCCTCCTTGGCGATCCGGTAGAGATTGCCGCGCCTCAGCCGCGAACAGAGCGCGCAATAGGTCGCCCCCTCCGGCACCTTCTCCTTCACGATGGAATAGGTGTCGCGATATTCGATCCGGTGCGGAATGCCCAGCGAGGTGAGATAGTCCGGCAGGACATGTTTCGGAAAGTTCGGCTGTCCCTGATCAATATTGCAGGCGACCAGCTCCACCGGCAGCAGGCCGCGCCACTTCAGTTCCATCAGGATCGCCAGCAGACCGTAACTGTCCTTGCCGCCCGACAAGGCCACCAGCCAGCGCTTCTGGCCTTTCAGCATGGCAAAATCGTCAATCGCCTGACGGACGTTTCGCAGCAGTCGCTTGCGAAGCTTGTTGAAATTGGACGATTGCGGCGCAAGGGCATAGAGCGCCGTCATCGCCGGATCGCCGGCAAAGCTCTCCGTGGCCTGCTCGGTGTGCTCGTCAGGCGTCAGCGCGATATTCATGACGCCCTCTGCCGCAGACTGGATTCGATCCGCATCAGCGTCGGGTCGAGATTGCTCAGCACCGAATATTCGACATCGCGCGCCTCAATCAGCCCGTCGCGCTGGCGCAGAACCTTGTCGACGAAGCCGGGATGGCACATGAAGACGCCGTAATTGCCGCGTTCGATGAGACCCCGCAGCATGGGCTCGAATTCCTCCGGGCGCGTCCAGTCATAGAAGCCGAGCAGCGGGCCACGGATGCTGTAGCCGTATTTCCGCATGGCGCTTTCGAAACCTGTTGCCACCACCGCAACCAGCGCCGTCTTCGCCTTGATCTTCACGCCCGACGCAGCCATGACCGAAGGCGCGCCCCGCAACCAGGGCAGCTTGCCGTATTCGGCGAAAAGCGCAGCACGCTTGGCGAGCCAGCCGCGCACAGCAGGCAGGAAGTGCACATGCTGATGACCGTCGATATAGGCAGGCAGTCCGCCCATGGCCTCGACATAGGCCGCAAACTGGGCATCCAGCTCGCCTTCGACCGCAGCCACATTCACCTTGCCCTGAAAACTGGCCTTGATCAGCGCATCCACCTTCGGCATGCGTCGGTTCTGCCCGAAGGCGTTGAGGCCGCTCATCGGATTGAAATCCGTCAGCGTCAGATGCAGGCCTGCTTCCGCGTAACCCTGCTCGCACAGCGCATGCAAACCGGCCGCCTCGACGCGCCAGTCCGCAAACAGCGTCATGCAGCCCGTGCCGTCGATCTTGCCGGCGGAAATCAGTTTGCGAATGGCGCGGTTGACGCCCGGCGCCAGACCGTAGTCATCGGCGATAAGGGTCAGGCTGTCGCGTCTGGAACTGCCGCCCGTCTTCATCATGAGGGATCGCCCGAGCGATGCACCTTGCGCACGATGTAAAGCGGCCTGTCCTTCACCTCGGCGATCGTCACCCAGATATATTCGCCCAGCAGCCCGAGCAGCGCCAGATTGAATCCTCCGAGAACGGAGATGGCTGACATCAGGCTCGGGTAACCGGGAACATCCGTGCCGAAGAACAGCGAACTCAAGATGATGTGGGTGCCGTAGACAATCCCCGCGAGACCGGTCAGCACACCGACCATCGACATGATGCGCAGAGGCAGCGCCGAGAAGGACACGATGCCCTCGACCGACAGGGCGATCAGCCCGAGCCGGGACCACTTGGTGACACCCGAAAGGCGCGGGTCGGGCCGGTAATAGATCCCCTTCTGGCGGAAACCCGCCCAGGCGTAAAGCCCTTTGTTAAAGCGTCGCTTGTCGCGCACACGCAGGAGCGCATCAACCGCCGCCCGGTTCATCACACGGAAGTCGCCGGCGTTTTCCGGGACCTCATAACGCTGGCGGAAGTTGATCATCCAGTAGAAGAAGCGTCCGGCCAGCGCCTTTTTGAGCGACTCCTCATTCCGGTCGTCACGGATCGTATAGACGACGTCGAGCTTGGGATCAGCCAGCAGTTCATCGATCATCTGCAGGCAGACGTCGTAAGGATGCTGCAAATCCGCGTCGATCATCATGACGTAATCGCCGCGCGTTTCGGCAAGACCGGCATAAAGCGCGATTTCCTTGCCAAAGTTACGGCTGAGTTCGAGGATACGCCAGTTTCCCTTCAGATGCTCGCGGTAGCGGTCGATACTGTCATCCGTGCTGCCATCATCGACCAGCACCACCTCCAGATCGAAGCCGTAGCGGCTCACGATCTCCTTAGCGAGCCGGTCCGCAAACGCAGCAAAGCGTTCGGCAGATTCCTGCTCATTCAGAAACGGTGCAACGATTGAAAACAAAGGCATTCCGGAACCAGACAGACAATTATGGGTTGGAAGGGCACATTCCCTTTGGAAGCAGAACAGTTAATGGCGCAAATCGCCCCTGTCCACCGCGCCCGTTCCGCCAATCGAAATTTTCCTGCGCTGCGACGCAAAGACCATGCGCTTCGGCAAATCCGGACGGAACCTCTTCGGTGGAAAGCAGGCCCTGCTTGCGCAGAAGCGCATCCGTGATCCAGGGCGAAAAGCCCTGATTGAAGTGCTCGAACCAGGCCGGACGACCGGGTGTGACATTGGCGACACCCGCCCCGGCCGGTCCCCCGGCAACAATCGTCAGCGGCATGTCGGGCTTGCCCGCCCGTGTGACGGCCTCGCGCCACAGCGCCTGACCGGCCTTCGCCATTGCCTCTGCCGGCATGAGCGGCGCCCACAACACCGGCTTCCCGTTCGCCCGCAGGTAATGCAGCTCCCGCTCGGCGGGATAGGCAAATGCCAGGATGGCAAGCGCAACGACATAGAAGATGGCGGCGCTCTTGCGCCAGCTGACCTCCACACCCGCAGGCACGACCAGCAGCACGATCAGCGCCGGCGCGGCGAGAAGATAGGCAATCAGCCACTGGTCCTTGATCAAACCGCCGCCCAGCGCGCCGATAAAGGCCGAAATTGCGATCGGCCCGATCACGACGAAGCCGAGATAGACCTTCAGGCTCCGATCGACGCGCGTTTCCACACGCTCGCCGACAGCGCTCTTCTCGAGACCGCGCACCGCGATCAGTGTCGTGGGGATCAACACCCCGACAGCTCCGAGAACGACGAGGATCGGACTGATCAGGTGGCCCAGCGTCGTCCCCTCGGCTCGCTCGGCGCTCATCCTTAAATAGTCGACCGTGTTCACCGGCGCCGTGAAGAACCACCAGACATGCGGCAGGAAGACCGCCACGGCGACCAGAAAAGCGAGGAAGATATGCAGCACCTTTACCCGCGAACGCGCGAGCGGGTCAGCGAGCAGCCCGGCTGCGGCAAAAAGGATGATCAGCCCGAAGGAATACTTGCCAAGAAGACCGCCGCCCGCAGCAGCCCCTGCCAGCAGCGTCCACCCCAGAGAACGCGTCATCACACCGCGATAGGCGGCATAGAGAAACAGTCCGACAAAGGGCAGCTGAGCGATATTCGCGTTCCACTGCGGCAGTTGCGGTCCAAAAAAATAGACGAGCGGCGTCGTCAGAACAGCGAGCCCCGCCTGTGAAAGAGGCCGCGAGATGCGCAGCAGCAGATAGATGAAGATGAGGCCGACAGAAAGCGCGACGCCGGACGCAACATAGGGGCTGCCGATCCAGCCGCCCATGGCCCGCCAGAAAATCCCCACCAGCCAGATCATCATCGGTGGATGGCGATAGATACCCAGTAACCATTCACGCGACCAGGCCACCTCCTCGATCGTATCGACGGGAAGCCCGGCATTGGAGAAATAAGGAATGATAGTCCAGCAAACCGTGTAGATTGCCAGGAAGACCAGAATTCCCGGGAAGGATCGGATGAGCCAATCAAGACCCATCTGAAGTTTATTTCTATCGTTCAAATTCGCCTGCCCGCCGCTCGGCTGAAACGCAATAACAGAAATAGAACATGACCTTCTGCGGAGGCAAAATAAAGAAGCCGGCGATAGATATCGCCGGCTTTCCAAGGATATATTCCGGTTTCGGCTGAAATATCAGCGCGAATAGAATTCGACGACCAGGTTCGGTTCCATGATGACCGGGTACGGAACGTCGGACAGCGAAGGAACGCGAACGAAGGTTGCGACCATCTTGTTGTGATCGGCTTCGATATAGTCCGGAACATCGCGTTCAGCGAGCGAAACGGCTTCGAGAACCGTGACGAGCTGCTTGGACTTTTCGCGAACTTCGATCACGTCGCCAGCCTTGCAGACATACGAGCCGATGTTCACGCGAACGCCGTTGACCTTGACGTGGCCATGGTTGACGAACTGACGGGCAGCGAAGACCGTCGGAACGAACTTGGCGCGGTAAACGATGGCGTCGAGGCGCGATTCGAGCAGGCCGATCAGGTTTTCGCCCGTGTCGCCCTTGCGGCGGTCAGCTTCGGCGAAGATCGCGCGGAACTGCTTTTCGCGCAGGTCGCCGTAATAGCCCTTGAGCTTCTGCTTGGCACGCAGCTGCACGCCGAAGTCGGAAAGCTTGCCCTTGCGGCGCTGGCCGTGCTGGCCCGGGCCGTATTCGCGGCGGTTGACCGGGGACTTCGGACGGCCCCAGATATTTTCGCCCATGCGGCGATCGATTTTGTACTTGGCAGCGGTGCGCTTGGTCATCGCATTTCCTTTTTGTTCGTTGTTGTTAGACCGATCTGTTACCAAACCGGTTCAAGGAAACACGCCCTCCTCTGAACGGTTTTTGCCGCTCTGACAGGCTTCTCACGGTTAAGCGTCCGGAGAATCCACGGGACATGTCAATATAAAACACCGGAAACGTGAGCCTCCGGTGCTGGCGCGGTCTCTAGGGGATCGTCATGGAATTGTCAACACGCACAACCCAATCGAAGCGCGCATCCTGGGCCTTTCCGGGTGGAAACTGACCAATTTCCAGAAATTTTGCCCGTTCGACCTTGAAGCCGCCACCTCAGACCCCATTTCGACACCAGCACCGGGCCCCTCTGACGTGTACGCCGCCGGATCGACCGTGATGTCGGTGCTTTGAATTTCAACCTGATCCGGCATGGACGATGTCATGGATTTTTTCCTGGTTGAATTTCAGGGGGCCGCCGTGTGGATGTGGCTCCTCTTTATCGCCATCGTGATCGCGCTTCTGGTGCTGGATCTCGGTGTTCTCCACAAGAAGAGCAGGGAAATCGGCATTCGCGAAAGCCTGCTGATGTCGGGCTTCTATGTCACGCTCGGTCTTCTCTTCGCAGGCTTCGTCTGGAGCCAGTTCGGAGAGCAGGCGAGCCTCCAGTACCTGACCGGCTTCGTCATCGAGAAGAGCCTGGCGATGGACAACATCTTCGTCATTGCCATGATCTTCGGCTACTTCTCCATTCCGCGCGAATATCAGCACCGCGTGCTTCTGTTCGGCATTTTGGGCGTGATCGTGCTGCGCGGAATCATGATTGCAGCGGGTGCTGCCGTCGTCGAAAACTACGGCTGGGTTCTCTACCTCTTCGCCGCCTTCCTGATCATCACGGGCATCAAGATGCTGTTTTCCAGCAGCGAGCCCTATGATGTCGAAAACAATCCGGTCCTGAAGTTCCTGCGCAAGCGCCTGCCCGTCACCGAGCGCCTGCACGGCCAGAAGTTCCTCGTACGCGAGAACGACCCCGCGACCGGCAAGCTGAAGACCTATGTAACGCCGCTCCTGCTGGCGCTCATCATGATCGAATTCGCCGACCTCGTCTTTGCGGTCGACTCGATCCCGGCCATTTTCGCCATCACCACCGACCCGTTCATCGTCTACACGTCGAACATCTTCGCGATCCTGGGTCTGCGTGCGCTCTACTTCGCTCTCGCCGCCCTCATCCACCGCTTCGCCTATCTCAAGTACGCGCTTTCGGTGGTCCTGATCTTCATCGGCTCCAAGATCTTCGTCGCCGACATGCTGGGCCTGGCGAAGATCCCGCCACTGATCTCGCTCGGCGTAACCCTCGCCATCCTCGCCTCCGGCATCATCGGCTCGCTCTGGGCGACCCGCAACGACGACAAGGCCCTGCCGGAAAAACCGGCTGCTTGATCGGCAGAAGAAGACAACACAACACAAAAGGCCGCGCCGTTTCCCCGGCGCGGCTTTTCCCGTTGACGCACGGGATTTGCGTATGGCGTTCATCGGTCTAAGGTTGGTCAAAGCTCAGCCCAGAATCGGATGGCCCTCATGACACTTTCCAACGACACCGTGCTCTCCCGCTTCCTGCGCTATGTCGTGGTCGATACACAGTCAGACCCAGCCTCGTCAGCCCAGCCCTCGACGGAGAAGCAGACGGATCTGGCCCGCATCCTCGTCTCCGAACTCCTCGATATGGGCCTGAGCGATGCGCATATGGACGAGCACGGCAATGTCTATGCGACGCTTCCATCGAATACGGAAAAGGACGTTCCCGTCATCTGCTTCTGCTCGCATGTCGACACCGCCCCGGACTTCACAGGAACGGGCGTCAAGCCGCAGGTGGTGAAAAACTATGACGGCGGCGACATCGCGCTGCCGGGCGACAGGGAGCGCGTCATCCGCCCCTCCGAACATCCCGAACTCCTGAACCTCATCGGCAACGACATCGTGACGTCGGACGGCACCACGCTTCTGGGTGCGGACGACAAGGCGGGCGTTGCGGAAATCATGACGGCCGCCGCCTGGTTCATGGCCCACCCGGAGGTCAAGCACGGCACGGTGAAGCTTCTCTTTACCACCGACGAGGAAATCGGCCGTGGTGCCGACAAGGTGAACCTGGAAAAGCTCGGCGCGCGGTTTGCCTACACGATGGACGGCTCGACCGCCGGCGACATCGAGAACGAGACCTTCTCCGCCGATGGCGTGGAGATCGAAATTGCCGGCGTTGCCATGCATCCGGGTTTTGCCAAGGACCGTATGGAAAACGCCATCAAGATCGCCTCGGAAATCGTCGCCCGCCTGCCCAAGTCTTTATCACCCGAACGCACCGAAGGCCGTCAGGGCTTCATGCATCCGGTCTCGCTGGAAGGATCGATGGAAAAGGCCACGATCGGCCTCATCATTCGGGATTTCGCCGATGAGGGGCTGAAGGAAAAGGAAACGCTGCTGGAGGGGATCGTGGGGACCGTGATGGCCGATTATCCCGGTTCGACGTACACGTTCAAGGTCCGCCAGCAGTACCGCAACATGAAGGTCGTACTCGACCGTACGCCGGAAGTGGTGCACTACGCGGTAGAAGCCGTGCGCCGGGCCGGCATGGCGCCGAAACTCGGCAGCATTCGCGGCGGCACCGATGGTGCGCGCCTGTCCTTCATGGGCCTGCCCTGCCCCAACATCTTCACCGGCGGCCATGCCTATCACTCGCCACTCGAATGGGTGAGCGTTCAGGACATGGAAAAAGCCGTGAAGACGATCCTCGAACTGGTAAAAATCTGGGAAGAGCGCCAGGCCTGATTAATGCCCACTGACCGGAAATCGCGGTCAAGAAACCTTCAGCGGTCGCGGCCGCCCGTTGCGCCCGCTGCAGGTGCGGCAACATTGCTCGACGCTGCCATCGAAACGGCCGTGTTGTCGTTACGCTTCAGCCACTGCTCGAACGACTTGCTCCAGGTGATGCTCGCCGTTCCCGGACGTCCCATGGCAAAGCCGTGGCCGCCCGTCGGCAGGCGGACGAAATCCACCGGCACCTTGGCGCGCTTGCATGCCGCTTCCATAATCTCGCTATGCCCGATATTGGCGATCGGGTCGTCCACGGCATGAACCAGAAATACTGGCGGCATACGTGTGTTGACGCCCGTCTGCACGGACCACTGCGCTTCCGTCGCCAACGTGCCACGCCCGACCATCTGGCGATGCGTCGAGGTCTTGGTGAAAGGCGGCTCCAGCGAAATGACGGGATAGATCAGCGCCACCCAGTCCGGACGGTCGGACAGCGTGTCGACCTTGTCGATCGGCTGATAGAAACTCTCGGCAAAGCGCGTGGCGACGAGGCCCGCAAGATGACCGCCGGCCGAAAAACCGAGAACGCCGACGCGGTTCTTGTCGATCCCATAGGAGGCTGCATCGGCGCGGATGAGCCGCAGCGCGCGCTGCGCATCCTCAATAGCCACCTTGGGGCCATCACCCCATCCCTCGCCGGGCAGACGATAGGTGAGCACGAAGGCCGTATAGCCCCGCTCGTTCAGCCACTTGGCCGAAGAATAGCCCTCGCCCTGCACGGAGATCGACCGATAACCGCCGCCCGGAATGATCAGAACGGCGCCGCCATTGGGCTTCTGCGGCCTGAAAACGCTGAGATCCGGTGTCGAAATCTCGCTCACCGATCCCCATGTGGTCGACTTCATCTGGCCCTGCGGACCGCCCCCGCCGGGTGCTGTCTCGGGCCAAAGCAGGACATGTTCTGGAGCTAATGCTTGCATGACGTCTCGCGCCTCGACTGAGGCTCCAGTCAAAGCCAGAATTGCAGCAGCAATGAGATATCTGCGGAGGATCATCCAGTCTCCGATAACACCAAGGCTTCCGTGCAGCCCGAACCTCATCCGGCTTCGGCTGCGACTACAAACGGTGTTTAGAACGCCCCTGACGCTCTCATTGAGCAAGCTTGCAGACAAATGCAAGCGAATTGTTCGAATCAAATGATTTATGCTTCGTTAATGCGCCAGCATATGGCGTTTCAAGCGCATTTCGGCTAACCCGAGCCGGCATAAACTCCCCCAGCCGAACATCAGGTATCCCATATGTCCTTGCGTCTCTCCCCCGGCCTCGTCCGCGCAGCGCTCAGCGCGTCTCTTTTCTTTTCCGCCCAGGCGGCGCTGGCCGACCGCGCGCATCTGATTCTCGACGCCCAGTCAGGTGCCGTGCTGGAAGCCAAGAACCCCGACGAGTTGAACTTCCCCGCCTCGCTGACGAAGATGATGACGCTCTATCTGACCTTCGAAGCGCTGCAGAAGGGCACGTTGAAGTGGGACGACAAGCTGGTTCTGTCGGCCAATGCCGAGAGCAAGGACCCCTTCAAATACGCGCTCGGCCCCGGCAAGACGATCACGGTGAAGGAAGCCGTGCTCGGCATGATCGTGCTCTCCGCCAATGACGCGGCCGTTGCCGTTGCCGAACATTTCTCGGGCTCGGAGGCGGATTTCGGCAAGGTCATGACGGCCAAAGCCCATGCGCTCGGCATGACGAACACGGTCTTCACCAACCCGGCCGGCCTGCCCGACCCGGCACAGGTCTCCACCGCCAAGGATATGGGCACACTCGGGCTGGCGCTGATGCGCGACTTCCCCGAAGAGTTCAAGCTCTTCTCGACGCGCAAGTTCGTCTTCCGCGGCATGAAACTGCATGGCCATAACCGCATGATGGCCAGCTACAAGGGCGTCGACGGCATCAAGACAGGCTACACGAAAGCCGCCGGCTACAATCTAGTCACTTCGGCCTCGAAAGACGGCAAGCGCGTGATCGGCGTGGTCATCGGCGCCAAATCGGCGACCGAACGCGACCAGCAGATGACCGACCTGCTCAACACCTATCTCGGCGGAGAGACCAAAGCCGCCAAGCGCTGAAGGGCGCGAGCGGGAAGCCGGAAAGCAGACATGAAAACGGGTTTCCATCCGGAAACGCGGGAACAGGAACATCGAGGACGAACGACATGCCATCCGTGACAGTCACTTATGCCGTCCTGGTTGCCGCCATCTTTTTCGAGGTGATCGGCACGACGCTTCTCAAGCAGGCGGAACAATTCACCCGCCTGTGGCCCACCGTGTTTTCGCTCGCCGCCTATGGCGTCGCCTTCTATCTGCTCTCGATCGTGCTGAAGACCATGCCGGTCGGTATCGCCTATGCGATCTGGAGCGGACTGGGCATCGTCTTCGTCTCGATCATCGGCGTCGTCGTCTTCCGCCAGAGCCTCGATTGGCCCGCCATTGCCGGGCTTTTGCTCATCGTGATCGGCATCGTGATCGTCAATCTGTTCTCGTCGTCCGTCGGACATTAGGTGCCCGCTGCCGACATCAAGACAGAAGCGTTCAGGAAAAACGGTTGCGTTTTCAGCCGATTCCTTTATGAAAAGAGCATCGAACTTTGCTAGCGACTTCTGGTCGGCGCTTAACCGGCCTCTGTTTTCCCTTCAAAATCGATCCACCGGTGAGGGCTTTCCCTCGCCAAGTCCACTCAACGATTTGAAAGGAAATCGTCATGGCATCAGGCACTGTAAAGTGGTTCAACAGCACCAAGGGCTTCGGCTTCATCCAGCCGGACGACGGCTCCACGGACGTTTTCGTACACATCTCCGCCGTTGAGCGCGCCGGCATGGGCTCGCTCACCGAAGGCCAGAAGATCCGTTACGAAGTCCTCCAGGACCGCCGTTCGGGCAAGAGCGCCGCAGGCAACCTGCAGGCTGGCTGATAAGCCGCTCTTCTGAACTGAATAACGAAAAGGCCGGGCGATTGTCCGGCCTTTTTTTACGGGCGGGTCGATCGAACCCTGATTGCTTCGCTTGCTGCCAACAATACGCATCGGTGAAACACCCCGCAGTCGTTCGGCTCGACTCTTACTGACGTCGCGACAACTTGGCCATCAACTCCAGCTGCCTTATGCCATATCGGCGCGTCTCGCGCTGCGCGGTAAACCCTAGTTTGGCATAGACCGCCTGCGCTGAAGCATTGACGCTCGCGACATTGAGGCCAGCCACTCTCTCCGAACCTATATCCGCGCTTTTCAACGCATGATACGCAAGCGCCTGTCCGAGCCCTCGACCTTGATCACTGGGACGGATAGCGATCTGCTCGAGCCAGACGAACGTCGTCTCCAGCTCCAGTCTGCAGCAGCCGAGAATGTCGCGATCGGTCCGAACGAGCCAGAGTTCCTGGCCTTCTAGTGCGAGTATGGTTGCAATCTCCGCTTCAGCATAACGGCGAAACGCAACATCCGCGGCAAAGGCGGCATTGAGTAAGTTGGCAACCTCGGCGGCCATGAGAACCGGTGACGGACACCGTTCCACGAAAACGCCCGTAGGCAAAGCAGGCGAAAGCTCGGCAAGCGCCTTGCACCGCATGCCGATCTCGGATTCGATATGTGTGAACCCGCGTGCCTCGAGAAACGCAATTCCGTCAAGCCAGTCGCCAGATGCGAGCGTTTGAAAGTTGAGATTTGGAGCCGGTGCGTCTAGCGCGAGAACCTGCTCCAGAAGCAAGGTTCCGAGCCCCTGCCGCCGCACCGGCGGTTCAACCACAAGCTTGAAGAAGCGAACGAATTGGTCCCCTTGGTCCCGCAGCGACGATTCCGCCAGACCGACAAGTTGCCCGCCGCGAAGGGCGACCCGGAAATCGCAGCCACCCCGATTGTGCGGACGCTGGACGAAGTCGACCCATTGGGCGGTTGTGATGGGCCCGATATTCGGGTCTCTCGCCGATGCTTTGTTGTAGAGGGCGACAATAGCCTCGGTGTCAGCGGTTTCCAGAGGCCGGATATGGAAGTTTTCAATCAAGTCTGGCGTCTCCACGAGGCCAATCAAAGGCCTGATACGCAGCTTCTTTAGAGACTCAATGCGTCAACCAAATAATGTTGGGCTCCGCGCAACATTCAAGACCGCGCCGGTCAGCATTCGCCGTAAAATTACTCGGCCGCCTGCGCCAGATCCGCCGCATCCGGATTGCCCGGCGCAGTCTCGCAATTGAGATCAGGAAACGCCGCGATGCGACCGCCGCCATGAGCGGTGTGCACCACGATCAGCCCCTGCTCCTCGAAATAGCTTAAGAAACGCCGCGCACGCCGCGCGGAATGCGTCCCGTAGACGCGCGCAATCGAGGCATCCGGCGGGCAGGCCTCGCCCCGGATCGCGGCTTTTGCCAGCAGCAGGAATACACCCTGCAGATCGTCGGTGACACGGCGCGCCAGTTCCAGCGCATTCGCCCACTGTTCCGACGCTGCCGTCTCCTCATCCACACCGGAGCGCACAATCGCGAGCCTTCGCCGGAAATCGGCGAGCGGCAGCGGCGGCCCCTGGATGCGGCGGATGCGGGCGCGCACGAGAAAGTCCTGGTAAAGCTCGGCATCCGGACGGAAGGTCGCGCCGGGCTGCGAAAGCACTTCCGACAGCGCCAGATCGAGCTTGTCTTCCCTCTCGGACGGATCGAGATCGAGCGAAGCCTGCCGCGGCTGGGGCTCGGAGGCAGCGGGCTCGGCGCGGGCAAGTTCGGCGAGAATATCGGTCGCGGGCTTCGGCGTTGGCGGCGCGCGGCGCACGACCGGGCGCGTTAGCTCCTCCTCCGTCGGCGTCAGAATCAGATCCTCGACATCCACCTCAGACGACTGCCCCGGCAGCGGCATGAGCTTCGGGCTCGATGAACGCGCAGACGTCTCGACATGCCCGATCGTCACATTGAGCGGCCGCCGTGACAGCGCCGGCCCGAGCGCCACGAAGGAACCGCGCGACAGATCGCGGAACATTTCCGCCTGCCGCCGCTCCATGCCGAGCAGATCGGCCGCGCGCGCCATGTCGATATCGAGAAAGGTGCGGCCCATGAGGAAGTTGGAGGCTTCCGCCGCGACATTCTTGGCAAGTTTGGCAAGACGCTGCGTCGCAATCACGCCCGCCAGCCCGCGCTTGCGGCCGCGGCACATCAGGTTCGTCATCGCGCCGAGCGAGAGCTTGCGCGCCTCGTCCGACACCTCGCCGCCGACAGCCGGCGCAAACATCTGCGCCTCGTCCACCACGACCAGCACTGGATACCAGTAGTCCCGATCTGCATCGAAAAGCCCGTTGAGGAACCAGCCGGCCGCGCGCATCTGGTTCTCGACATCCAGCCCTTCCAGCGACAACACGCAGGAGACGCGATGCTGGCGCACCCGCGTCGCGATCCCCACCAGCTCGCCCTCGGTGCGCTCGCCATCGACGACGACATGGCCATACTTGTCCGCCAGCGTCACGAAGTCACCCTCGGGGTCGATGATGACCTGCTGAACCCATTGCGAGGACTGTTCGAGAAGGCGGCGCAGCAGATGCGACTTGCCGGAGCCGGAATTGCCCTGCACGAGAAGACGTGTCGCCAGCAGTTCCTCGATATCGAGCATGGCTTTCTGCCCGCCCAAAACCGTCCCCATATCGATGCCGACTTTCAAACGCGCGTATCCCGATCTGATTGGAAGCTGCCACCAGACTCAAGCGAGCCTGCCACGACCTCGCCTTTTAGCAAAGACGCGGGCGCTTGGGGACGGAGATTGGCGAAAACCACAGATGATTGCGGCGCATGCCATCCTGCCATAATCTGTCAGGACACCATGCCAGAAAACCCATTCGAGGGAACCCATGTCACGCTCTGCCAGATTGCTCGATCTCATCCAGATCCTGCGCCGCCACCGCCAGCCGGTGAGCGGGGAAAATCTCGCGCGCGAACTCGGCATTTCCATCCGAACGCTCTATCGCGACATCGCGACCTTGCAAGCCCAGGGCGCGGATATCACCGGCGAACCCGGCATCGGCTATATCCTGAAGCCCGGCTTCATGCTGCCACCGCTGATGTTTTCGGAGGATGAACTGGAAGCGCTGGTGCTCGGCTCCCGCTGGGTATCCCGGCGCGCCGGCGGGCCACTCGGCAAGGCGGCGGAAAATGCGCTGGCCAAGATCGCCAGCGTTCTGCCGAAGGACCTGCGCGAGCAACTGGATGCGACCAACCTTCTCGTCGGCCCCGGCGATCAGGTTATCGCCGGCGACACACATCTCTCCGCCATTCGTCTCGCCATCCGCAAGGAACGCAAGCTTGCGATTGCCTATGAGGATGAAAGCGGTCGCTCCAGCGAGCGGACCATCTGGCCCTTCGCGCTCGGCTTTTTCGACCGCGCCCGCGTCGTCATCACATGGTGCGAGCTGCGCAACGATTTCCGCCATTTCCGCGCCGATCGCATCACGCGGCTGCACGAAACCGACATCCGATACCCGCGCCGCAAGGCGGTTCTCCTAAAGGAATGGCGTGAACTGGATCACGGCAAGCCCAAAAACTGATACTGCCATTTTTTGTCAGTATTGGATTCTATAACGCTCCTGTCCTCAACAACGACTGACAGGAGATCACCATGAAGCCTTCCAATTTCGTCCTCTTTTATGTGAAGAGCCCCGCCGCAAGTGCCGCCTTCTACGAAAAGCTCCTTGGCTACAAGCCCGTCGAGCAGTCGCCCGGCTTTGCCATGTTCGTCATGCCCGGCGGCTTCAAGCTCGGCCTCTGGCTCGACAGCGAGATCGATCCACCGGCGAATGGCAGGATTGGCGGCGCGGAAATCATGTTCGATTGCGACGATGACGCAGCGGTCGACGCAACGCATGCAGATTGGGCGGCCAAGGGCGCCGAGATCCTGCAGACGCCGAGGCAGATGGATTTCGGCTACACCTTTACCGCTGCAGACCCGGATGGCCATCGCCTGCGCGTCTATCGCCGCGCCGAAGAACCGGTCTGAGGACATCGTCATGTCGAGACACTGGATCGGCATAGCCTCGGCGGACCATGTCCGTCGAGGTGCGGGCGAAGGATTCATGCAGGTCTGCCACGGCAAGGGCGGCCCGCTGAAGCGCACTGCCCCCGGCGATTTCATCGCCTATTATTCGCCTAGCCGCATCATGGGCGTGAAGGACGGCCTCCAGTCCTTCACCGCCTGCGGGGTCATCTGCGACCGTGCGCCCTACCAATTCGACGTGGGCGGCGGCTTCGTGCCCTTCCGCCGCGATGTCGACTGGATCGCCACCGGTGAAGCCAAGATCGTCCCCATGCTGCAGATGCTGAGCTTCACCGCTGGCAAGTCAAACTGGGGCCAGCCCTTCCGCTACGGCCTGTTTGCGATCCCGGCCTTGGACTATGCACTGATCGAACAGGCGATCCGCCAATCGGCGACGCAGGCAGCAGCTTGAAATCGGCGCATGCGGTGTTACCTTGATAACATTCAAGCGGAACATTGCATGCGTCATCTCGCCCGCCTTTTCCTGATCGTCTTCCTGCTCGCCGGCCTCGCAGCCGCACCCGCAGCGTCCTTTGCCGCGCCGCAGGGACACGAGATGCATCCGGCCGTGATGGCGCAGATGGATGCGTCCATGCATGCCCATCACATGATGATGCAGACCGAAAAGGCCCAGCCCAAAGGGCCGGCCCATCATGGCGATCATGCCGCCGCCTGTGCCGCCTGGTGCGCCGGCGCGTTCCTCACGACCCTCCCATCGACCCCGGCATGGAACAACGCCTCGCCCTCACCGCAGATTGAGCCAGCCCGCGCCGAACCGCTCGCTGGCCTCATTCCCGCGCCCCCGCTCCAGCCGCCAAAACGCCAGCTCTCCTGATGTCACCGCTCCGCGACATGTCGGAGCAAACGACCCACATCACGAAAGCAAACACCATGAACAGAAGAGAGTTTCTGAAAACGGCAGGCCTTGCCGCAGGCGGCCTTGCGGCCAGCCAGTTCGTTCCCCGCTTCGGCCTTGCCACCCCAGGCCCGCGCCAACTCACCATCGACACACGCACGCTGGAGGTCAAAGGCAAGGCGGCGACCGTCTACGGCCTCACCGAAAACGGCAAGCCCGGGCTCACCTTTGCGCCCGGCGAAAGCTTCTCGGTGGCACTCAGCAACCGCTTGAAGGAAGACACGATTATCCACTGGCACGGCCTCACGCCGCCCTGGGAGCAGGATGGCGTCGCGGACAATCCGCTCCCCATGCTCAAGCCCGGCGAAACCCGGCCTTACGATTTCGCGCTGGAAGACGCCGGCACATTCTGGATGCATGCCCATACGCTGCAGGAACAGAACTTGCTGGCCGCGCCCCTGATCGTGCGTTCGAAGGAAGATCTGAGCGCCGACCGGCAGGAGGTCGTCATCCTCCTGCATGACTTTTCCTTCAAGCCGGCGGAAGAGCTTCTATCCAATCTCACCGGCGGCAAGGGCGGGCACATGATGCATGGCGGGCACGCGATGGATCATGGCAGCATGGGCAAGATGCCGATGCTGCATGACATGAAATCGATGGGTGCCGGGCACGACATGTCAGCCATGGGCGGCATGGGTGCGATGGACCTCAACGACATCGAATACGATGCCTATCTCGCCAATGATCGAACGTTGGATGATCCGGAAGTCATCAAGGTCGAAAAAGGCGGCCGGGTGCGTCTGCGCATCATCAACGGTGCGGCCTCCACCGCCTTCCATCTGACGACGGGAAAGCTCTCAGCCAAACTCGTCGCAGTAGACGGACGCGAGGTCGCGCCCATGTCGGGCGACACCTTCCCGATGAGCATGGCCCAGCGCATCGATCTCGACATCGACATCCCGAAGGATGGCGGCGCGTTCCCGATCCTGGCGCTACGGGAAGGCACCGGCGACCGCGCCGGCATCGTGCTGACCACCGCCGGAGCCAGAATCGAGCGCCTTCCGGCCAGGACCGAAACCAAGGCCCCGCCCCTCGATCTGACGCTGGAAGCCGCGCTCCGCTCCACAGCGCCGCTCGTCAACCGCCGCGCAGACAAATCCGTGATGGCGCATCTAACGGGTGACATGGCGAGCTATCAATGGGCGCTGGAAGGCCTTGAAGACCTGAAGCTGAAGAGCGGCGAGCGAGTCGAGATCGCCATGATGAACATGTCGATGATGGCGCATCCGATGCATCTGCACGGCCATGCCTTTCAGGTCATCGACATAGACGGCAGGCGCTTTGCGGGCGCAACGCGCGACACCGTCCTCGTGCCTCCGATGAAAACCGTCACCATCGCCTTCGATGCCGGCAAGCCTGGCCACTGGCCCTTCCATTGCCACCACCTCTACCACATGGTGACCGGCATGATGACGCATATCGAAGTGGCATGATGATGCAGGCGGAAGCGGATTTGCGATCCGCTTCCGCCAAGGTCGTCAAAGCCGGTCATCCCAGCGGCGAAACGGCCAGAAGATATGAGGTTCCACCTCAATTTCCGGCAGACCGATATCCCGGCGAGTCCGGTTGTCGAGAAACGCCAGTTCGCGCATGTTGCGGCGGCGCTGCATCTCGGTCGCCAGAAGCGCCCGGAACGTCGTCCAGAAACCGAATTTCCGATGGATGACATCTAAAGCAAGAGAAAGCTCCCTTGCGTCCTTGAGTTGCAATTCAAACATGATGATCCGCCCCGGCGCTCGATGAGCCGCCAGGTCCTTTCGCGATTGCGACGGACAGATTCCGGGTGCGCATGGAAAACCCCACAGGCGCGGAAAGTCCGTCAGATACCAGTGATAATAAAGGGAGTTAAGCGTCTGCAGATAAAGGGAATTCAGACGCCATCAATGATGATGGCGAAAACCCACCGTGCCTGAAAGCACGCTCATCGGATTGAAAACCCACGACAGACGCGGTTCGGGATATGTCGAATTCATCTCGCGCCTCCAAGGTTCGCATTGCAGATATTGAGACGATACACGAACTTTTCTGCTCGGCAACCCCGCAATTGAAGATTGCATAAATCAGAATGGGACGTTGCAGATTTGCAACAGCTCGACACCCAAGACCTCAGGATGCATCCTCAAAGGCGTCACGTCCTGCCCCAGTGTTGAGGCTCGCTCCCATATCGTCGCCTTGTTCATCGCCCACCCTGAAAGCGAATTCGCGAGCAAAACCCGTCTCCCCTGCCCTGGTGATCAAAAGCGCCCGGCTTCCGGGCATGCGTCTAAGCCAGCCAAGCGCAACGAACCGGTCGAGCAGGCCGCTGCCAAGTCGTCCACCAAGATGAAAACGGCGCTCGCTCCAGTCGAGACAGGCCCGACAGAGGTCCCGGCGGCAGTAGGCCGGGTTTTCAAGATCGACGCCGAAATCGCAGACATAGCGCCGCCCCTCTTTACTGAGGACAGCCGTCCCGTCTGACAGTGAGATGAAGCCGCGAACCTCCATGTTTTCGGCAACGCGCACGGCAAGATGACCGGCCAGATGATCGTAGCATGTTCGTGCCAGACGCATGGCCCGGTCCTTCGGCCCCGTCGGTCGATATCGCAGTGGCCCGGCGGCAATGAGGGCAGAAACCCCTTCGATGAGTTCCGCAACATCGCCTGAACTCAGCCGGAAATAGCGATGCCGGCCCTGTTGATGGACTGTGACAAGTCCCGCCTCGGTGAGCTTCGCCAGATGACCGCTCGCCGTCTGCGGCGTCACACCGCTTTCCGCAGCAAGCTCTCCGGCAGAAAAGGCCCGCCCATCCATCAACGTCATGAGGATCGTGGCGCGTGTGACGTCACCGATCACGGCCCCGATTTCAGCAATACGGTTTGCGGAGACAAAATTGGTCATGGGCCAAGGATAGCCCGCCGCGGGCATCAGGTCATCACCAAATGCTTCGGTCACGACCGAAGCATCGTCACCCGCAGCAAGCCATATTCGCACCATCCAAGGAGATGATGCGATGGCTCTGTTCGACATTTTGAAGCTGCTTCTGGTCGATTGGCCGGACCGCAAGCACGGGCGGGAGGCTCTGGCCGAGATGACGGAGGACAGGCTTCGCGATATCGGCGTGTCAAGAAAGGCCGCGCTGGCCGAGAGCAGCAAGCCCTTCTGGGTCTCGCAGCGAAAGCGCGGTGCGCCGGCTAAACCACCAAACCAAAGCCCTGCAGCAACCGCCGTGTCGCAAAATCCGGCTGCCCGGAGGTAAAATGGGCGATATCGGCTTCGCCATCGGATTTCAGGTGATCCGTCATCGGCACCAGCCGCCGCGCCTGTCTCGCGATCGCTTCCGCCGGATCGAGCCAGTCGACCGGCCAGGGCGCGAGCTTGCGGAAGATGTTGGCGAGGAAGGGGTAATGCGTGCAGGCCAGTACAACGATGTCCGTCTTCTTGCCGTCCTTCTCAACGAAGCAACTGGAAATCTCCGCAAGTACCGCCGCATCCTCGAGTTTCCCGCCACGGATATAGCCTTCCGCCATGCGGGCGAGGTTTTCAGAACCGACAAGCCGGACATGACACTGGCTGGCAAAGGACTGGATGAGTTCGCGCGTGTAGGCGCGCTTGACCGTCCCCGGTGTCGCCAGAACCGACACGAGACCGGAGCGGGTCCGCTCGGCCGCTGGCTTGATCGCGGGCACAGTGCCGACGAAGGTCATGTTCGGATAGGTTTCGCGCAACTCCGAGCCGGCAAGCGTGAAGGCAGTATTGCAAGCAATGACGCAGACGACCGGCTTGTAGCGCGAAATCAGCTCGCCGAAGAGTGCGAGGAGCCGCTCGGTCAGCGCAGCCTCTTCCCAATTTCCATACGGAAATGCCGCATCGTCGGCGACATAGACGAAATTGCGCTCGGGCATCAGCACGCGCGCCTCGCGCAGCACGGTGAGCCCGCCGATACCGCTGTCGAACACGAGAACCGGCTGCATCTCCATCGCCTTAGTCTTCCGTTGTTTCGCTATGCTTCACCCGCTCGGCGCGCGGCTTCACCTTCGGCTTGCGTGCGCGGTTCGCATCGGCAGAACCGCGCGGGTTGTCGCGCGTGAACTTGTCGAGACAGGAAATGACGCCGCGAATGACCTGGATTTCCGATGCCGTGAAGCCGGGCCGGGTGAGAACGGTGCGCAGGTTCTCCACCAATTTCGGCTTTTTGGCGGCTGGCCGGAAATAGCCGCGCCCGTCCAGCGCCTCCTCGACATGATCGAACAGCCCCTGCAGATCGGATTTCGTCGCGGGCGGCATGGGCTTCGCCTGAAACGGCGTGTCTTCCGCAGAAGCCAGCCCCGTCTTCAGCCATTCATAGGACATGAGCAGAACCGCCTGCGCGAGGTTCAGCGACGCAAAGGCCGGGTTGACCGGAAAGGTCACGATCTCGTCCGCCAGCGCCACTTCCTCATTCGTCAGCCCCGTGCGCTCGCGGCCGAACATGATGCCGACCTTCTGGCCCTCACGGAACCGCGTGCGCAGCGTTGCGGCAGCAACTTCCGGCCCGCGCACCGGCTTGAAGCCATCACGGTCCCTTGCCGTGGTCGCATAGACGAAGTTGATGTCTGCCAGCGCCTCTTCCAGCGAGGAGAAAATCTGCGCCCCATCGATAACATGATCGGCCCGCGAGGCCGCCGAGCGCGCGCTTTCGGACGGCCATCCATCGCGCGGATTGACGATGCGAAGCTCGGCCAACCCGAAATTCGCCATGGCGCGGGCCACCATCCCGATATTCTCGCCCAATTGCGGGCTCACCAGAATGATCGCCGGCCCCTCCGCCAGAAGCGGTCTTTCGCTATTCGTGCCTGCCATGCCACCCAATTCCTTAAAAGACCGGGCTTCCATAGTTCAGCGTGGGCCAAAAATCAAAAGCTGCAGGCGATAAAAACTATTACTGCGCAGTGAAATAGCCATTCATCGTGTCGCGGAGCGAAACCGGGTCACCATCGGGAATGATGTTGACGATATCGTCTATCTTCGCGACGCCGTTTTCCATCACGACCTTGAAATGTGTCTCGCTGAAACGGTTGTCGGCATTGTCGAAGCAATAGAAGGCGTGGAACTTCGCCACGATATCAAACACGCCGTCCTTCGGCCCCGCATTCGTGATCGTCAGGTCCTTCGGCGCGCAACCGTCCTGCCCACCGAGAACCGGATCGTAGTCGATGAACGGTTCGTTGTTCGCCTGCGCCTTGGCAAAGCCCTTTTTGGCGATCGTCACGAAAGCGGAGCTGAACAGCTGCGGCATCCACTTGTCGGAGAAGTAATCGTCCTGGTTCGAATCGTCGCCGCTAAGATTGCTCTGGCTGATCTGCATGATCTTCTGCACCGGCGCGGTCGGGTCGGCATCGTCGGCTAGCGCCGGAAAGGCGAATGCGAGAAATGCGAGGAAAGTGGCATGAGCGCGCATCTGCGGTTCTCCGGCGCGAAACTGATTCGCGCAATGGTGTATTGTTGGCATGAACTGGATTCGAACTAAACGGCCATTTCAACCAGAAAATGGCGGAGCGAACCTGTCCGCGCGAAACGAAGCGTCCTCCTAAAATTGACGAACTCGCCTCGCATCTGCCTTTGCGTTCGCCTTTCCCGGTGCTATAGCGCACGGGATATTTTCCGAAAGGCGAGTTCCCCGTTCGCCGCAATCCGAGAAAGAGGCTGATATATGAGCAAGATCAAGGTAGCCAACCCCGTCGTGGATCTCGACGGCGACGAGATGACCCGCATCATCTGGCAGTTCATCAAGGACAAGCTGATCCTGCCCTATCTCGATCTCGACATCGAATATTACGATCTCTCGGTCGAAAACCGCGACGCCACCAACGACCAAGTCACTGTTGATGCCGCCAACGCCATCAAGAAGCACGGCGTCGGCATCAAGTGCGCCACGATCACGCCGGACGAAGCCCGCGTGAAGGAATTCAACCTCAAGGAAATGTGGAAGTCGCCGAACGGTACGATCCGCAACATCCTCGGCGGCGTGATCTTCCGCGAGCCGATCATCTGCAAGAACGTTCCGCGCCTCGTTCCCGGCTGGACGCAGCCGATCGTCGTCGGCCGTCACGCCTTCGGCGACCAATACAAGGCCACCGACTTCAAGTTCCCCGGCAAGGGCACGATCACCATCAAGTTCGTCGGTGAAGACGGTCAGGTGATCGAGAAGGAAGTCTTCAAGGCTCCGGGCGCTGGCGTCACGATGGCCATGTACAACCTCGACGACTCGATCCGCGACTTCGCCCGCGCCTCGATGAACTACGGCCTGATGCGCAAGTGGCCGGTCTACCTCTCCACGAAGAACACGATCCTCAAGGCCTATGACGGCCGCTTCAAGGACATCTTCGAAGAAGTCTACCAGAACGAGTTCAAGGCCGAGTTCGACAAGGCCGGCATCATCTACGAACACCGCCTGATCGACGACATGGTCGCTTCCGCGCTGAAGTGGTCCGGCGGTTATGTGTGGGCCTGCAAGAACTATGACGGCGACGTCCAGTCGGATACGGTTGCTCAGGGCTTCGGCTCGCTCGGCCTGATGACCTCCGTTCTCCTCTCCCCCGATGGCCGCACGGTCGAAGCCGAAGCTGCTCACGGCACGGTGACGCGTCACTACCGCCAGCACCAGAAGGGTCAGGAAACCTCGACCAACTCGATCGCCTCGATCTTCGCCTGGACGCGTGGCCTCGCCCACCGCGCCAAGCTCGACGACAATGCCGAGCTCGCCAAGTTCGCCGACACGCTGGAAAAGGTCTGCGTCGCCACCGTCGAAAGCGGCTACATGACGAAGGACCTCGCCCTTCTCATCGGCCCCGATCAGCCGTGGCTCTCCACCACCGGCTTCCTCGACAAGGTCGACGAAAACCTCAAGAAGGCCATGGCTGCCTGATCGGCGCCGCGCTCTGGATCTCGAAGAACCCGGTCGCAAGGCCGGGTTTTTTGTTGGCCGGGACACATAGAGAAAACCAAAGTTTAACTCTCGGACGTCATTATTCGCACAACCACGGAATGAACGAATGACGCCGCAAACGCCCCGCTACAAACACTATGATCTTGGCAAACAGCCTGCCGGAACGGTGGTGGAGGTCGTGCTGTCGTCGATTAATAATATTCGCTTGATGGACGAGCGGAATTACCGGCTTTATGCATCGTCACAGCCCTACAAGTTTCTGGGCGGCCTGGCCGTGAAGTCGCCGACCAAGCTCACAGTCCCCGGGCTCGGCCAGTGGCATGTGGTCGTCGATCGCGAAGGCCTCGCGAAACTCGCGAACTCCAATGTTCGCACGATCCAGCCGGGTTCCAGACAGGCCCGTGTGCAGGAGCCCGAGGCTATCGATCCGAAGAATGTTGAGGCGAATGGCGCCACATCCGCAGATCCCGCCCCGCACACCGGCGGCGGCAATCGCAGCCCTCAGGTCATGGGCGAAATTCTGAAGGAACTGAACCAGTACAAGAAGATCGCCAACACCGACGCTTTGACCGGGCTTGCCAACCGACGCGCCTTCGATGAAAAGCTGGCATCGGTTTTCGCGGCTGGAAACGAGCGCCCGGCAGCGCTCATCATATCCGACGTCGACCATTTCAAGGCGTTCAATGATACTCACGGCCATCTCGTCGGCGACAAGGTGCTCACGATCGTCGCCGCGATCCTGCGCAAATGTTCATCCGAACAGATTTTCATCGCCCGCACCGGCGGCGAGGAATTTGCCGTGATCGTGGAGGGCAGCCAGGCCACCGAGGTGCAGCAAATCGCCGAGAGCCTGCGCATGATCCTCGAACAGACACCCTGCCGGGATGACGAGGCCGGCGTGGATTACGGCCGCATCACCATGTCGATGGGCATCTGCATGAAAGCTGACGCGACCGATGCGAAAGATATCTACGCCAAGGCCGACAGCGCGCTCTATGCCTCCAAGAAGACCGGCCGCAATCGCTCGACACTGTTTACCGCGAGCCTTCAGGCGGTCGGCTGAGCGCGCTCCGACCTTCCGCAGATTACGCCTTGCGACGTCCGATCTCATTGGCGAACTCTGAAGCGAACAGCTCCAGCGCGGCCCAGTCCGTGAACTCGCGATCGCCCTTCGCCTCACCTGCCGGCGCGTTGCGCGAGAGCCGCCGCACCATCCAGCGCTTGAAGAAATCATATTCCGCAAGCCGGAGAGCCCCGCCCGCGTGATGAATGGCGAGCGGCTGCCAGCCGGTCTCGGCAAGCAATCCGGTTGGATAATCCTCCCCCTCCTGCCGTTCCTCCGCATTGTCGCTGACGATGGACAGCGAAACGGAGACAAAGGCGGACGGAACGGAATTCAGCCATTCGGCCTCCTGCCGAACGAAATGCGTGAAGGTCGTCGGATAGCGGCCCGCGTGAACCGGCGCGAGCAGGATAGCCGCATCCGGACGGTTGAGAATGAATTCCATCATGCCGGCGGTATTCTGCAACGCGACCTGCCAACCGCGGTTCTCGAAGATTTCGGCAAGCTGCGCAGCAATCTTCCGTGTCTGCCCCTCGACGGTGGCATAGGCGATCAGAATGTTCATGGGTCCGCTCCCGTTCAATGTTGAACGGATCATGGGCGGGAACGAGTTTGCGCGCTTTGAGGAAGATCAAGTAGAGAGAAGAGACTTGGCAAAGGACCGAATTCGCGTCCGCAATTGCGTAAAACAAACAAATAGACAATTTCCGCGTTCAGTCGAACGCGGAAATTGTCTCATCCGATCTCACGCAACCGCGAGATCGGCCGCCCTCATTCCCGCCGCTTCATGCGTCGCATTCAGCCGGCGCGCCACGATATCGTGGTTCAGCCACAGGACTGGGCCCGACGGCTTGGAGGTTTCGCCGAAGATCAGCTTGCCCGTTGCCTGCACAACCAGCGCGCTCAGGTGATCGCTGATCAGCGCCTTGCCGTCCCGGTGCATCTGGTTGATTTCGTTGGACGTGCCGATCGTCAGATCCGCCTGTTCCTGGCTATTGGCCTTCGGCCATGCCGAGAAGTCATAGAAGGGCTCCATGACCGGGCTCGCCTGCATGTCGGCGATCTTCCCGAAGACATCCTTCAGGCTGTAGCCATCGGCCAGAAGCGCTTCGCAGGTCTGCCACTGTTCATCGGCCCACTGACCGCCATTTTCCTTTTTCAGCGCCAGCAGCAGCGGGATCAGCGGCAGTTCGATGCCGGCGAAAACGTCGGAGGAATTGGTGCGGATTTCGGGGCAATTGTAGACGGTGGCCTTGACGCCCTTTTCCCATGCCGCCTGCGCGACATTTTCCAACAGCATCTTGGCATAGCCTTGCGTGTAATTGGTGTAGGTCTGCCAACGATAGCTGTCGTCGATCAGGACTGCCGAGCCATGATAGCCATAGGCCGTGTAGCGCACCTCGCCGCCCGCGGCGGTAATGCGTTCACGGATCGCCGCGCTGTAGTCGATGAGATGCTTGAACGTATTGGCTGTGACCTCGTCGAAATTCTGCAGGATCAGCTTGCCCATATCGCTGTCGAGCAGGGCCTGCGACGAGAGGTGACGGTTGCCGCGCCCCTTGTAGATCCGGTTCGCCAGCGCCAGGAAAACCTTGGCCTTCGGGATACCGCCGGCCATCGTATGCGCGAAGAAAACATTGCGCCCGTCAGCGATCATCCCGTCGAGAACGGCCATGACCTCGCTGAGCGTCCGGGTGAAGCGCTCGGTGCCGATCCGGCGGCATTGCGCGATGTGGTCCCAGTCGAGCGTCTCGGTCTGCCAGCCTTCGAGCGTCAGCTTTGCCAGCATGTCCGTCGGCGTCGGGGTGCCTTCCGGCGCATCGAGATCGAAGCCCGCCATCAGCGGCAGATTGATGATCCGCCCGCCAAGACGGCCTTCCGCCTCCGCAAGCTCGTCCGCATTCAACGGACGCAGCCCATTGTTCTCGTCGCGCCGGCCGACCGTGATGCCGACAATCTCCATACCCACACGCCGGGCTTCGTCCAGCAGGCCGGTGGCATAGCCGCGACCGAATAATTCACCGAAGAGGACGAACACGTCACCCTTGCGAAACAGCGTGTTTTCCGCGATGCGATTCAACGAGACCGGATTTTCCATGCTTTGCACTCTTTTGATTTATGTCAGGTCCAGTGACAGTCATAATATGCGTCAGATGTGACATGGCCTGATGGGAGCGGAAAGTGAAGTCATTTTAAATAAACGTTTATTTCACAACGTGAACGACGGCCTGCACGATCCGGGCCGAGACACCGCTGAAGGCACCGGTTTTCACTCTTTCCCCGATCGCTCCGCCCTCAGCTTCGCCCACCAGTCCAGCCGTTTTCGAATATCACGCTCGAAGCCGCGCTCGGGCGGGTCATAAAACGTCTTGCGGCCCATCTTCTCGGGAAAATAATCCTGCCCTGAAAAGGCATCCGGCTCGTCGTGATCGTAGCGATAGCCCTCATTGTACCCCTCTGCCTTCATCAGCTTCGTGGGTGCATTGAGGATATGCTTGGGCGGCAGCAGCGAGCCGTGCTCCTTGGCCGCCCGCATGGACGCCTTGTAGGCGGTGTAGACCGCATTCGATTTCGGCGCGGTGGCGAGATAGACGCAGGCTTGCGCCAGCGCGAGCTCCCCTTCCGGCGAGCCGAGGAAATCATAGGCGTCCTTGGCAGCATTGGCGATCACCAGCGCCTGTGGATCGGCAAGACCGATATCCTCGACCGCCATGCGCACCAGGCGACGTCCAAGAAACAGCGGGTCCTCGCCCGCGTCGAACATGCGCGCCAGATAATAGAGCGCCGCATCGGGGTCCGAGCCACGCACGGATTTATGCAGCGCCGAGATCAGATTGTAATGCCCGTCCTGCCCCTTGTCATAGACGGGAGCACGGCGCTGCACGACGCGCATCAGGCCGGCAATGTCGAAGCGCTCGCCCGCGCGCGCCGCGCGCCACACCTCTTCGGCCAGTGTCAGCGCAGCCCGCCCGTCGCCGTCAGCCATGCGGATCAGGCTCGCACGCGCATCTTCGTCAAGCGGGAGCGCCCTGCCTTCTTCCTCTTCGGCCCGCTTGAGAAGCGCCTCCAGGCTCTCCTCGTCGTGGGGCCGGAAGGTCAGCACCCGCGCCCGCGACAGAAGTGCGGCGTTGAGTTCGAAGGAGGGATTTTCCGTCGTCGCGCCGACAAGCACGATCGTCCCGTCTTCCATGACCGGCAGAAAACTGTCCTGTTGCGCCCTGTTGAAACGATGGATCTCATCGACGAAAAGCAGCGTCTGCCGGCCCGACATCCGCCGCGCCCGCGCCGCCTCGAAGACCTTCTTCAGGTCGGCGACGCCGGAGAAGATCGCCGATATCTGCTCGAAGGCCAGACCCGTCTCGCCCGAAAGAAGCCGCGCCACCGTCGTCTTGCCGGTCCCCGGCGGGCCCCAGAAAATCATCGAACCGAGGGAGCCCGCCTCGATCATGCGCGTCAGCGCGCCATCCGGTCCGGTGAGATGTCCCTGGCCTGAGACTTCCGCCAGCGACTTCGGGCGAAGCCGTTCCGCCAGCGGACGCTTGGCAGAAAATCCGTCCGGTTCGTGCGCAGCGAAAAGGTCGCTCATCGGAAGACTTGCCGGATGCGCTGGCCGCCGCGATTGATCTCGACGCGCCAGATATTCGGATCGCTATTGGCCATCTGGGACAATGTCTTCGTGTCTTCGATCGCGGTGCCGTTGACGGAGAGAATGATATCGCCCCTGGCGAAACCGAGCTGGTCGGCCGGCGAGCCCTGCTCCACCTTGCGGATGGCAACGCCGGTATTTTCGCCGGGCATCTGCAGCTCTTCCGCCATACGCGGCGAGAGGTTCACCGCAACAATACCGGCAAACGGATTGCGGCCATCGATCCGTCGCTCGTCGCGCGGCGGAATTTCCGGCGCACGGTCAAGCTTGATCGAGACTTCTCGTTCCTTGCCGTCACGGTAGACGGTGAGCTTCGCCTCGCCGCCGAGCCCGGCGGTGACCATGCGATAGCTCAGCGCATCCGGATGCTGGATCGGATAGCCGTTCATCGCGATGATCGTGTCGCCCTTCACAAGCCCCGCCTGCTCCGCCGGGCCGCCCTTGGCGACCTTGGTGACAAAGGCACCGCCGGCGCGCTTCAGTCCGATGGCCTCGGCGACATCGGCCGAGACAGTCTCGAACGAAGCCCCGAGATAAGGCCGCTCGAACGCCTTGTCGCCCCGCTCGGCCGCCGCAATGAAAACCTTGACCAGATTGGCCGGAATGGCGAAGCCGATGCCGTTCGAGCCGCCGCCCTTGGAGAAGATGGCCGAGTTGATGCCGATCAGCTGTCCTTTCATGTCGACAAGTGCGCCGCCGGAATTGCCGGGATTGATCGACGCGTCCGTCTGGATGAAGAAGCCGAAGTCGGACACGCCGATATTGCCGCGCGCGAGACCCGACACGATGCCGCTCGTCACCGTCTGGCCGACGCCGAAGGGATCACCGATTGCCAGAACCAGATCACCCACCTCCAGCTTGTCAGAATCGCCGAGCGGCAGTGGCGGCAGCTTTTCCTTCGTATCGATCTTCAGTACCGCGAGATCGATCTTGTCGTCCTTGAGCACAACCTTGCTCTTGAATTCCCGCCCGTCGGAAAGCGCGACCTTGATCTCGTCTGCCCCCTCGATCACATGGTTGTTCGTGATCACCGTGCCGTTTTCGCCAACAATCACACCCGAGCCGAGCGAGCTTTCCGTCTGCCGCCGGCCCTGCCCGCCGCCGAAGAACTGGCGGAAGAAGGGATCGTTGTCAAAGATCGTGCTACGCACCACCGTGCGCTCCGCATAGACGTTGACGACCGACGGCGCGGTCTGCTTGACGAGCGGCGCGTAAGAAAGCTGCACCTCACCCTGGCCCTGCGGCAACCGGCGCACATCCTCGGAAAACGCCGTGAAGGCAACGCCGCCTGCGACAAGCGCGGCGGCTGCGAAAAGTGCAGGCAATTTCAAATTCATGGATCAACCTCGGCACCAGAGTTTGTCAGGGAAAATGGCCTCCGGCTTTCCCGAAAAGACAAACAAGAACAAAGTAACTGACGGCCTGCCTCGTTCAATGAAGCCTAAGCGGACCGACGGTCGCCGGAGGCGGCAACCGACACATCCCGAAACTGGCCCAAAATCCCGGCCATTTCAAACCCTTCCGGAAGGGAACTCACCGGAAAAAGCGCAACATGTCCCGCCTCGCAGCCCAAAATATATGGAGGGCAACCGGTCGGATTGAAAGGTTTCCACCGGGGGCTTTTTGTGAGCCGGTTATGGCCACAGCTGGAAGACAGCAGGCAAGCGCTTCAGGCCGCCATCTCCACCGACTTGCCGATAGACGCAACCGCCGCACGGATATAGTCCGCCAGAGCATCCACCGGTGCCGGTGCGCCGGTTCGCATCGCCATTCCGACATCATAATAGCCGATATCCGGCAGACCGTGCGCCTCACCCAATTCGACCATATCGTCGGCAATCAGGAAGCGGGCCAACGGCGCGATGGCAATATCGGCACGAATGGCCGCGCGCTGGCCCATGTGATGAGCGCTCAGATAGGCGATCCGATAGGGATGGCCGGACTTTTCCAGCGCGTCCAGTGCCTTCGAACGCCAGATGCACCCTGCTTCCCAGACCGAAACGGGGACGGGCGAGCGGGCATAGGCGCTGCCGCACTTCTTGCCGGCCCAGACGAGCTTTTCGCGATAGAGCAATTCGCCCTCGCCGCTGAAATTGCCCGCCGTGCAATTGAAAAGCGCGATGTCGAGCTTGCCTTCGGAAACCTGCCGGCGCAGCGCCTCGCTGCCCTCAATGCGCACATCCACCGCCACCAGCGGGTAGGCTTCAGCAAAGCGGCGCAGAACCTCAGGCAGCACGACATCGCCGATATCGTCCGGCGCACCGAGATTGACAACACCATTCATATGCGGCCGCACGAAACGACCGACGATCTCGTTGTTCATCGCCAGGATGCGGCGCGCCGAGGTCAGAAGCACTTCGCCATGATGCGTCAGGGTCACCGTACGCGCATCGCGCCGAAACAGAGTCGCCCCCAGCATTTCCTCCAGCTTCTTGATCTGCATGGAAACCGCGGATGGCGTTCTGAGCACCGCTTCCGCGGCCGTGGTGAAATTGCCTGTATCGGCGATGGCAACGAAAGTCCGCAGGATATCAAGTTCCAGTAGCGGCAGATTTTCACGGCGCGGCTCGTCCATCGCCCACACACCTTTCAATTTTTCTGAACCTTAAACCAACTGCAATTCGTTTCATTGAACTTCGATCTGGTGCGATAGTCAAGATGCAAGCTTGGCCAAGCAAAACAGTCGTAAGAAAACATAACGAATTCGAATGTCAGAAATTCAATCAATTCGTTGGATTGATGGATTGTCTGGCCATACCATCCCTTGCAAATCAGGTCGCAAACGCGACCGGGAAAGGAGATTCAGTCATGACATCGTATTTTTGGGAAGTACCTCTTGTAGCTCCTCGCCGCAAAGGCGTCCTTGTCGCTGCCGCGACTGCCCTGCCCCGTGTCGCAATCGCGCCAGTGATCGCAATTTGGCGGCTCTGGAGCCGATACCGGACCGAGCGGCTTCTGGAAAGCCTGCCGATGGATATCCGGAAGGATATCGGCTATCGAACACCCCACGATATGGAATTCAAGTAACTGGTTTAAAATATTTTTCTTGAACGGAACACCGCGTTTCCGAAGCCGCTGGCACCCACCCGGGCGCCGGCGGCTTAAGCGTCGGGATAGACAAAAAGCACGACGACTCTCCCTGTCCTCTTCACGACAAAGGTCTTTTATGCGAATGTCGCAATCAGGAAAGCAGACGCCGCCAGCCGGTCTAGGCTGACATATGTCAATTTCATTGATTTTCAGGATCTCGTTCGGGGAATGTCGCAATGAGCACACAACAGACGACCAAGCGCTGTCTCGTCTTCTTCCTCGTGAACGACTTCACGATCCTGCCGTTCACGGCAGCCATCGAAGCCTTGCGAATCGCCAACCGGATGCTGGGCTATCAGGCCTATAAGTGGCGCCTCGCCTCAGCCGATGGTGAGAAGGTATCTTCCTCCAGTGGCATCGAGATTGCCGTGCAGACATCACTTGCCCAGGAGCGCCGCATGCTTTCGGGCGCGGACCGCCCGTCGATGGCGATCATCTGTTCCGGCATTGATGTCGAGACCTTCAGCAACAAGGCCGTGTTTGCCTGGCTCCGCGAAGCCTATAACCGCAACGTCCACATCGGCAGCCTCTGTACGGGCGCCCATATCCTGGCGCAGGCCGGGCTGCTGAATGGCAAGCGCTGCGCCATTCACTGGGAAAACCTGCCCGGTTTCTCTGAAGCCTTCCCCGAGGTCGAGGTCTATGCCGACCTTTATGAAGTGGACGGCAATATCCATACCTGCGCCGGAGGCACCGCATCGCTGGACATGATGCTGAACCTCATCGGCCAGGACTTCGACGACAATCTCGTCAACCGGATCTGCGAGCAGGCGCTGACCGACCGGGTTCGCGAACAGTCCGACCGCCAGCGCCTTCCCTTGCGCGCCCGCCTCGGGGTCCAGAATTCCAAGGTCCTTTCGATCATCGAAGTGATGGAAAAGAACCTCGCCGAACCGCTGTCGCTTCTGGAAATCGCCGACGATGCCGGCCTGTCGCGCCGGCAGATAGAGCGTCTGTTCCGGCAGGAAATGGGCCGCTCACCCGCCCGCTACTATCTGGAAATCCGGTTGGAGCGCGCGCGTCACCTGCTCGTCCAGTCGACGCTTCCCGTGGTCGAGGTGGCCGTCGCCTGCGGCTTCGTCTCCGCCTCGCATTTTTCCAAGTGTTATCGCGAAATCTACAATCGCTCGCCACAGCAAGAGCGCGCCGAACGTCGCCTGCGGCAGGCGGCATGACGGGCGTGTTCAACCGGCTTTTTGCCGCTCGGCGAAAAGCCGGGTGATCGAATAGTCGGAAAAGACGCAGTTGCGGCCGGAGTTCTTGGCCATGTAGAGATATTGATCGGCAGCGTTGAGGTAATTGTCGAAATTTTCCTCGACCGCAACCAGCGCCACACCGATCGAGACGCGCACGGACAATTCCTCGTCCTCGAAAATGACGGTCGTTCTGGCAATTTCCTCGCGCAGAAGATTGCAATACTCCGTCGCCTCGCGAACATCCATATTGCGAAGCAGGATCGCGAATTCCTCGCCGCCGAGCCGCGCGATCAGATGCACCTCGCCATCGATCATCTGCCTCAGTTTGCGCGCCACCGATTTCAGCACGAGATCGCCGGTTTCATGCCCATAGGTGTCGTTGAATTTCTTGAAATGATCGATATCGAGCACCACGGCGCAACAGGGCTCCTGCCGCGCAAGGCAATGCTGAACCAGAACGGGCCCCCGCTCGAAAAAATAGCGGCGATTGTAGGTGTCGGTGAGGAAGTCACGCGAGGCTATGGCCTGGAGCTTCTTGATCTGTGCCAGCGTATCGATACTTTGCGCGACGCGGCACTGAAACTCTTCCTGGATGAACGGACGATACAGAAAATCCGTCGCACCTGCCTTCAGGAAAGCGGCGCAGATCAGCGGATTTTCGCGCGTAGAAAAACCGATGATCCGCAGGTCCTCGGTGGAAAAATCGCGCCGGATCAGTTTTGCCAATTCGATACCGTCCGCGCCCGGCAAGGCGTGATCGATCAGGATCAATTCAATGTCGCGATGCCGGGAAAGCTTCTCCATGGCATCCTGAACGCTCACGGCATGGACCACGAGAAACTGCTGCGCCTGCAACATCTGCACAGCCTCGCTGTTCTCAGCCATCAGCCCATCGGCGACCAGAACCCTGATATTGCGGTTCTGCAGCACACGGCGAACTGCATTCACCAGAGAGTCGATCGCACAGCGGTTGTCCTTGATGACGTAATCAAGGACGTTCTTCCTGAGAATGCTTTCGCGCATGTGGAAATCGAACGTGCCGGTAAAGACGATGGTCGGCAGATCCGCCGCAAGCGAATAGTCCAACACCTCACCCTTGGGCGAGTCCGCCAGGTTCAGATCGACAACCCCAAGCATGAACCGCCCGCGCCCTTCGGCAAGCGCCTGACGCATTTCCCTCAGCGTGTTGCATGTAACAACGGAAACACCGAGCTCCGTTTCGAAACGATGCGCCAACAGCGTCGTGAATGCGCGGCTGTCCTCGACCAGCAGAACAGACGGCCGGCCGCCGGTAAGCGCGTCGCCCCTGGTCCTGATCTGCGCTGTCCTCAGATTGCTGTGCAACACGCATCCCCTCTCCGGACCCACACGCACGCTATGCAATTCAGTGACACAATTCGGGCCACAAACCGGCGCCGATGCCGCTGATAGTCTTGAAACCCAGGCATTCAACCCAGGATTGCTCGAGCAAAGCCCGTAGCATCCAGAAATACGCCTGCTGAGCCGACATGTGGTTCAGCAGGCGAATCCAATCAGACGAATCTTACTTAACCCAGAGTAGATTGAGCAACCATTAATTCAAGTCAAAGATTGTTAGCACGCACAACAATATGAAGCCGGCCTGCGGAAGGATGCCTTCCGCAGCGCCTCGCGTCATGACGCAGAAGTCCGTTTTTTTTCTGACGGCAGCGCCTCAGGCGCGCGCCTTCATCCGCTCCTGCGCAGACTTGATCTGCACCAGCGTATCGAGGTTCTGGTTGACGCGGCAATAGAACTCTTCATCGATGAAGGGCCGCATCATGAAGTCGTTGCCGCCGGCCTTCAGGAAGCGGGCTGACAACAGCCGGTCGTTGGACGATGAGACGCCGATGACGCGCAACTGATGCGAGCCGCGCACGTGACGGATACGCCGCGTCAGCTCGAAGCCGTCGATATCGGGCATGTTGTAATCGGTAATCACGAGACTGATATCCGGATTCTTCTTCAGGATCTCGATGGCCGCGGAACCGCTCTCGGCAGAACTGACGCGGAAATTATAGCGCTTCAGACGGCTCGTCAGCAAAGCACGGGCTGTTGCACTGTCATCGACGATCAGCACGTGATGGCGCTGATTGGTGAGGAAGCGGCAAACCGATTCCGCCAGCATGTCGATGGCAAAGACGCTGTCCTTGATGATGTAGTCGACCACTTCCTTGGCCAGCAATCCTTCGCGGATACTGTCCTGAAAGGTTGCCGTGAAGACAATGGTCGGCACACTGAGATCGACGAGATAATTCAGCGCCTCGCCGTTTTCGGCGCCCGGAAGGTTGATGTTGGAAATCGCGAGCGTGATGGGCTCGGGGTTGAGTTCGTAGGCCTGTTGCAGATCTTCAAAGGTGCGGCAAATTTCCACATCGATGCTGAAAAGTTCTTTCAGCTTCTGCCGGATCATGGATGTGAAGACGTTGGAGTCTTCGCCGACAATGATTCTGTATTTTTCCAGCGTTTCGCCGGAATATTGCATGCCTGAAATACCCAGAAAGTTCATGTCCCGCCCACTTGTACAACCAAATTTACTCAAGTCTTACGCAGGCGTTCTTGAATTTTCGTTAAGCGCATTTCCCGAAGAATCGGGGAAACGGGGCGAGCAAGGGCGAAGCGCGCGACCTCTGTCGCTTCCCCGTCGCGCTGTTCAATGATTATGTCGTAGACAGGATTTGGTCGCGTCGTTTTGCGATCTAAGATGGCGCCAAAATACCAACCGGGGCATATTCCATGGCAGAGTTTCCGACCAAGGCAAAAGTGGTCATCATCGGGCTGGGCGGCATCGTCGGCGCCTCCATCGCCCATCATCTGATCGAACGTGGCTGGGACGACATTGTCGGCATCGACAAGTCGGGCATTCCGACCGATATCGGCTCGACCGCACACGCCTCCGACTTCTGTTACACGACCAGCCACGATTATCTCTCGGTCTGGACGACGCAGTACTCGATCGATTTCTACGAGAAGATGGGCCATTACGCGCGCATCGGCGGTCTCGAAGTCGCCCGCACCGGCGACGACGCCTGGATGGAAGAAATCAAGCGGAAGCTTTCTTCAGCCCGCGCCTTCGGCACCCGCGCCCATTATGTCTCGCCCGCCGAGATCAAGGAAAAGTTCCCGCTGATCGAGGAAGACCAGGTTCAGGGCGGTCTCTTCGACCCCGACGCCGGCCTCGTCATCCCGCGCTCGCAGACTGTCGCCGGCAAGCTGGTCGATGCCGCCGAGAAGTCCGGCAAGCTGCAGATGTTCGGCAACACGCCGGCCAAGTCGCTGATCGTCGAGAACGGCCGCATCAAGGGTGTCGTCACCCATCGCGGCACGATCATGGCGGATCACGTCATCGTCTGCGCAGGCCTCTGGGGCCGCCTGATCGCCGAGATGGTCGGCGAAGACCTGCCCGTCATGCCTGTCGATCACCCGCTGACCTTCTTCGGTCCCTATAACGAATTCGAAGGCACCGGCAAGGAAATCGGCTTCCCGCTGCTGCGCGACCAGGGCAACTCCGCCTACATGCGCGACACCGGCGACCCGAAGACGACCGAGGGCGGCCAGATCGAGTGGGGCTATTACGAGACCACGAACCCGCGCATGTGCCACCCGCGCGAACTCCTCGAAAAGCATGAGGCGCGCCTGTCGCCCTCGCAGCGCGACCTCGACATGGAGCAGATCATCGAGCCGCTCGAAAAGGCGATGGAACTGACGCCGATCCTCGGCGAGCTCGGCTACAATGAAAGTCACTCCTTCAACGGCCTGCTTCAGGTCTCCGCCGCCGGCGGTCCGTCCTGCGGCGAGAGCCAGAAGGTGCGCGGCCTGTGGTATTGCGTCGCCATCTGGGTCAAGGACGGCCCAGGCTACGGCAAGCTGATTGCCGACTGGATGACGGACGGACGGACCGAGATCGACCACAACTCGATCGACTACGCGCGCTTCTATCCGCACCAGCTGACCGAAGAGTTCATCGAAGGCCGCTGCTATGAAGCCGCACAGAAGATTTATTTCCCCGCCGTCCATCCGCGCGAACCCTATGTCAGCGGGCGCGGCGCCAAGCGCTCGCCCTTCTATGAGCGCGAAGTTGAACTCGGCGGCTATTTCATGGAACTCGGCGGCTGGGAACGCGCGCATGGCTACAAGGCCAACGAGCATCTCCTGGAGAAGTATGGCGACAAGGTTCCGGTTCGCGAAAACGAATGGGACAGCCGCCATTTCTGGCGCGTGTCGAATGCCGAACATCTGGCGATGAGCGAGGATTGCGGCATCGTAAACCTGAGCCATTTCCATATGGTCGACATCGAAGGCCCTGACCATGTGGAACTGCTGGAATGGCTCGCAGCGGCCAAGATTGGCGGCGACGGCAATATCGGCAAGGGTATCTATACCCACTTCCTCGATGACGAGGGCATGGTGCGCGCCGACTTCACCATTTTCCGCATGGCCGACCGCATCCGTCTCGTCAACGGCGCCGACGCCGGCCCGCGCGACTTCCATTACATGAAGCGCGTGGCCGCAGATCGTGGCCTCGACGTCACCATCACCGACGTGTCGGAGAAGTTCGTCACCATCGGCATATGGGGCCCGAATGCGCGGACCACGCTGAAGAAGGTCGTGGCCGACCCCGCCGGTCTCGATCCCGAAAACTTCCCCTTCGCGGCCATCAAGCCGATCGAGATCGCCGGCAAGACCGTTACCGCCTTCCGCATTTCCTATGTCGGCGAACAGGGCTGGGAACTGCACATGAAATACGAAGACGGCCTCACTGTGTGGGATGCGCTGCGCTCCACCGGCGTCATGGCCTTCGGCGTCGAGACCTATGCAAACTCGCGCCGCATGGAAAAGAGCCTGCGCCTCCAGAACGCAGACCTGCTCACGCAGTATAACCTCATCGAAGCCGACCTTGCCCGTCCGAAAGTCAAGGAAGCCGACTTCCGCGGCAAGGAAAAGCATCTGGAATACAAGGCGCGCGACAAGCAGCCGGCCATGCTCTGCACGCTGATCATGACCGAAAACACCGATGCGAATGGCGTCAAGCGCTATCCCGTCGGCTCGCTGCCGGTCGTCGATCCGGCCACCGGCGAAGTCCTCGTCGACTCACTCGGCCGCCGCTCCTACACGACCTCCATCGCCTACGGCCCGACGGTCGGCAAGAACATCGCGCTGGCCTACCTGCCCGCCGAATATTGCGAAGTGGGCCGCAAGCTGAACGTCGAGTACTTCACCGAAACCTACCCCGTCGAAGTCTTCGGCGTCGGCTACAAGCCGATCTACGACCCGGAAAACCTGAAGCCGCGCAGCTAAGGTAGCGTAACGGTTACGGATGACGAGGGGCCCGCGCAGCAATGCGCGGGCCTTTTATCTTCGCGGCGTCACTTTGGGCACCGCGCGCGTCCCAACACGCTCCGTCATGCCGGACCTGATCCGGCATCCAGCCAGCGCGCGTCCGCGCGCTGAGAGGACTCTTCTCCACGCGAAAAGAGTCTCTCGCGCGATGGACATCGCGCACTGGATCCCGGATCAAGTCCGGGATGACGGAAGAGAGGGCTGTGCTCTCAATGACCGAAGCAACCAAAGGCATCCGACGGCCACTCCAATTGTCCCCGCGACAAGACAGCAGTTGTCGCAAAAGCCATTTCATGCAAGGCCTACAACACGAGCCCAAACCGCCAAGGCGCACCACAGAAGACAGAGCATACGCATGACCCTCACCCCGGCCCTCACCCGTCACCTGAGCAACCCTGACCTCTTCGGCGATCTGACCTCCATGCGCTCGCTCGCAAAGCCGCTGGGAAAGGAGACCTTCCAGGTCTTCAACCCATCGACCGGCGAACTGCTGGCGGAACTGCCGGACATGGGCGTGGCGGAAACGAAGGAGGCGATCGACAAGGCTTATGTGGCGCAGGCCGAATGGGCGGCGATGACGGCACGCGCCCGCAGCGACGTGCTCTGGCGCTGGCACCAGCTGATCGTCGATCACACCGACGATCTCGGCGCGATCCTGACGGCCGAAATGGGCAAGCCGCTGGCCGAGGCGAAATCGGAGGTCAGCCACGCAGCCGCCTATCTGCAATGGTATGCCGAAGAGGCGAACCGCATCTATGGCGAGACGATTTCCGCCCCCTCGACCGACCGCCGCATGCTCGTCATTAAGCAGCCGATCGGCGTCGTCGGCACGATCACGCCGTGGAACTTCCCGGCCTCCATGGTCGCCCGCAAGATCTCTCCGGCGCTCGCCGCCGGCTGCGCCATTGTGCTGAAGCCCGCCGAGCAGACCCCGCTGGTCGCAGGCGCCATGTTCGCGCTCGCCGAAAAGGCGGGCTTCCCGGACGGCGTGCTGAACCTCATCTACTCTGCCGAAGGCGATGCCGTCGGCCACGAGCTTTGCACCAATGCCAAGGTCCGCAAGATCAGCTTCACCGGCTCGACTGAAGTCGGCCGCCTGCTGATGCGCCAATGCGCAGACCAGATCAAGAAGGTGAGCCTCGAACTCGGCGGCAACGCCCCCTTCATCGTCTTCGACGACGCCGATATCGACGCCGCCGTCGATGGCGCGATCCAGGCGAAGTTCCGCAATGGCGGCCAGACCTGCGTCTCGGCCAACCGGCTCTATGTACAGGCCGGCGTGCACGACGAATTCGCCGAGAGATTCGCCGCCCGTGTCGCCACGCTCAGCGTCGGCGACGGCTTCGCCCCCGATGTCGCCATCGGCCCGCTGATCGACACCCGCGCCCGCGCCAAGATCGAGGCCCATATCGCCGACGCACTCGAAAAAGGCGGTACGATCCGCTGCGGCGGAAAGCGCATCACCAGCGACGGCACCTTCTTCCAGCCCACCGTGCTCACCGACATCTCGTCCGCCATGCGCGTCGCCCAGGAAGAAACCTTCGGGCCCCTTGCCCCCATCATCCGCTTCGAGGATGCCGATCAGGTCGTCCGCGAAGCCAATGACACGATCTATGGCCTGGCCGCCTATTTCTACGCCTCCAACCTCAAACGCGTCTGGCGCGTCGCCGAAGCGCTCGAATACGGCATGGTTGGCATCAACACCGGCCGCATGTCTTCAGAGGCCGCCCCCTTCGGCGGCATGAAACAATCCGGCATTGGCCGCGAAGGTTCACGGCACGGGCTGGAGGACTATCTGGAGATGAAATATTTGTGCATGGGGGGGATTTGAAGGAGTGGCGCAATCCGATGCCTCGGAGCGCACCTTTAGTTGTCCTCGCGGTCGATTTCATCCATTCGAGCTTCGAAGCGTTTCCAGGCATCCTCAAGTGAACTAGCGCGATCGGGACTTGCCTTATGGGCGTCGTAGGCAGGCGCAACGTCCCATCGCAGCCAGCTTTCCAGCGCAGTTTCACCATCTTGAGAATTACGTAAGTTGTCGCGCTCCATGCTCACCCCTCATACCCCCTAATCACCGCCAGAAACGCCTCCCCATACCGCTCCAGCTTCGCCTGCCCCACGCCCGAAATGCTGAGCAGCGCCTCCTCCGTCATCGGCCGTTCCACGGCCATCTGCGTTAGCGTCGTATCCGGAAACACCACATAAGGCGGCACGGAGAGGGATTTGGCGATGGTCATGCGGGTGGCGCGCAGTTGCTCGAAGAGACCCATATCCGCCTCAGGCAGAGCGGCTTTGGCCTTGGCGGCGGAGGCTGACGAGCCTTTCGCGGACTTGCCCTTGCCTGGACGATCCTTGCGGAAGAAGACCTGCCGTTCGCGTTTGAAGACAGCGCGGGCGTCGGGTTCCAGCTTCAGCGCGCCGAAGGCCGCATGATCGATCCGGACAAGGCCGGCGGCGAGCAGCTGGCGGTAGACGGATTGCCAGGTCTTGGCCGGCAGGTCGTTGCCCGCGCCAAAGACCGGCATTTCCGTGTGGCCGAAACGCAGCGTGCGTTCGTTTTCGACCCCCATGAGCACATCGACCAGATGGCCCGCGCCGAAGCGCTCACCGGTGCGGTAGACGGCGGCGAGCGCCTTGATCGCGGCTTCCGTGCCGTCCCAGGTCTCGACCGGCTTGAGGCAGGTGTCGCAATTGCCGCAATGGCCGGGATGCGCCTCGCCGAAATGCGCGAGGATCGCCTGTCTGCGGCAACCCGGCGTCTCGCAGATGGCGAGCAGCGCGTTGAGCTTGGCGCGCTCGACGCGCTTCACCTCGTCCGCCGCCCCACCCTCATCGATCATCCGCCCGCGCTGGATGACATCGGCCATGCCATAGGCCATCCAGACTTCCGACGGCAGACCGTCACGCCCCGCGCGCCCCGTCTCCTGATAATAGGCCTCGACCGAGCCCGGCAGGTCGAGATGCGCGACATAGCGCACGTTCGGCTTGTCGATGCCCATGCCGAAGGCGACGGTGGCGACAAGGCAAAGCCCCTCCTCCTTCAGGAACGCATCCTGATTGGCATCGCGCACCGCCCGGTCCATCCCGGCGTGATAGCCGAGCGCATTGATGCCTTGGGTGTTGAGCCACTCCGCCGTGTCCTCGACCTTCGCCCGCGACAGGCAATAGACGATCCCACTCTCGCCCTCGTGGCGCGACAGAAAGCGCAGCAATTGCTGGCGCGGCTGGTCGCGCTCGACAATTTCATAGGCGATGTTCGGCCGGTCGAAGGACGAGGTGAAGACTTGCGCTTTTCCCAGCGCCAGCCGCTCGATAATGTCTTCCCGCGTATGCGGATCGGCAGTGGCGGTCAGCGCCATGCGCGGCACGCCGGGATAAAGTTCGGCAAGCTTGCCGAGATCGCGATATTCGGGCCGGAAATCATGCCCCCATTGCGACACGCAATGCGCCTCGTCGATGGCAAACAGCGCGATCTGCACGCCGCGCATCATCTCGGCAAAGCCGGGTGTGGCGGCGCGTTCCGGCGTGACATAGAGAAGATCGAGTTCCCCGCGGGAAAGCGCGCGGCGCACGGCTGAATACTCATCACCACTCAGTGACGAATTCAGCGCCGCCGCGGGAACACCCAGCTGCTTCAGCGCCTCCACCTGATCGCGCATCAGCGCAATCAATGGCGAAATGACAATGCCGACACCTTCGCGGCAAATGGCGGGGATCTGGTAGCAGAGCGACTTGCCCGCCCCTGTCGGAAACAGCACGACAGCATCGCCGCCGCCAACGACCGTCGAAACGACCTCGGCCTGGCTTCCGCGAAAGGCCGGATAGCCATAGACCCGCTTCAGGATGGAAAGCGGGTCTTTCGCCTCTGCCGGGGCTCTGTTCGGTTCAAGATGCTCTGGTGTCATGTTCCCTGCTTACCAGCAGAGGCAATGTGCAGACCAGACCCAAACACCGGCGCGCTCAGTTCACGATGACCGCTCCACCGGAAATTTTCACCGTCTCGCCACCGCTGAGGCCGATGCGGTCGCCATTCGGCGCGGTGATGAAGCAACCCGATGAGCAGATGCTTTCCGTCGTGCCGGGCGACAGCGGCAGCTTGGAGCGATTGCCGTTTTCAACGACATCGATGACGACAGCCTTTTTGTCGGCATTGGTGATGTCGGCGGCCATGGCCGGCAGAGCGCCGACGAGAGATGCAATGGCAAGAAATGCGATCGACAGGATCTTCATATGCGCCTCCTCTCAACAACGGACAGACCCAAAGCTGCCGTCTTGAGAACAGACTATCGCCCTCTTCGGCTGAATGCGACCTGAATGGGGCATTCAGCCTCAGTTGTTGTGCGAACCGTCCTCGTGACCGTCCCCGTCCCCGTCGTCCTCGTGCCCGGGATGGCTGCCATCGTCATCTTCCGGCCGGTGCCCCAGCCCCCCCATATTGGTATGGACCTTCTCCGGATTGCCGCGGAAATGACCGCGCTGGGTGACGGCTTCGCGCAGAATCGATGCCACCCCGTCCTCGATTTTCAGATGCAGATCGCGCTGCGGGAACGGGAATTCGATCCCCTCTTCCTTGAAACGTTCGAAAATGGTCAGGCGAATGTCGTTGCGCACCTTCAATCCGTCGAGCACATCGGCGAGATGAACGCGGATTTCGAAATTCAACGATGAATCGCCGAAGCCCTGAAAGGCGACAACCGGCTCCGGATTGCGAAGCACATTCTCCTGCGCCTGTGCGATCTCCAGCAGGATTTCCATGACGCGGCGCGGATCGGAATCATAGCCAACGCCCACGGCAATCTCGACGCGGCCGAGCCTGTTCTTGTGCGTCCAGTTGCCGACGGACGCGTTGATGAGCTCCGAGTTCGGCACGATGATGGAGAGATGCTGGAAGGTCTCGATCTCGGTCGCGCGCACGGAAATGCGCCGCACGAAGCCTTCCGTCGTTCCCGTCACCACCCAGTCGCCGACCTTGAACGGCCGCTCGACCAGCAGGATCAGGCCGGAGACAAAGTTCGATACGATATTCTGCAGACCGAAACCGATACCCAGCGAAAGGGCACCGGCCACGAGCGCGAGGCTGGAAAGGTCTATACCGGCCGCGGAGATACCAAACAGCGCGGCAATCGCGATCCCGACATAACCGAACCCGGTCTTGACGGAATTGCGCACGCCGCTGTCGAGCTTGGAGCGCGCCAGCACATTGCCGTCGAGCCAGCCCTGGAGCCAGCGCGTGACCCAGAGCCCGACAAAGAAGAAGGCGACGCCGGCAAGGAGACCGATGATTGAGAAATGGAACTTGCCGATCGTGATCTCGGTAAAGATCTGCGACAGCCAGGTCCAGATTTCCTGAAGCTGAAATCCCCATTGCATCAGGAGCAGCGGCACACCAATGACAATGGCGATCGTGTAGAAGGCAAAGCCTACGGCGAGACCGATCTGATCCAGCTCCATCTCGCCAAGCTGAAAGCGCTTGCGGCAGTAGCGGCCAAAGACGGTATCGGCAAATGCGCCGGGTTTGATAATTGCGCGACCGGAGAGAAGGCCGAGGAAGGTCGTGACGATCACCGCCCCCGCCATGACGATCTGGGTCGCGGCGAAGCGCGCAAGTCCGACATAGCCGAGCAAGGCGGTTGCCACCAGCGCCGCGCCGGCAAGCGCCAGCGGCCAGCGCACGATGCGCGGCCAGGCCTGCCCAGCGGCGTCATCCGCCGCATCCGCCGGACGGATCGGCTTGATGAAGGACATCGCAAACAGCATGAGACCTGCGATGACGGAGGTAAAATAGCTTTTCACCACGGTCAGGATCACGTCCGCCCCCAGCGCCTTGCTGACCGCGCTGAAGAAGAAGTCGAAACTGATTACCACCGCCAGTGCCATGATGGTCACCGACAGGAGCCGCGCCCCGCGATCGGTCACATGAGCCAGCCGCCAGTTCGGCTCAAGCGGCGCCAGAACAGCCATCGTCAGCCGGTAGACGAAGAAAATGGCGAGCAACAATCCCATGAAGGCGGCGAGAATGGGGGCAACGTCGCTGCGCAGGACATTGAAATTGTCCAGGAGGAACAGGCTGATCGCTTCGAAGGCCAAGAGCGCCAGCGTCGGCAGCACGGTTGACCAGAAGGCAACGGAGAGCCTGCTGAGATAGGCTGGCCGCTCGATCCCGGCATCCCGTCGCACCACAGGAGAAAGCAACCTGTAGGAAAATATGACCAGGACAAGCGCCGCCAGAACAGAGAAGAACAGCGCGCTCATCAGCTGATAGAACTTGAAATTCCAGACGAAACTGAACCAGCTGGAAACCGCCTGCACGAAATCGGTCTTTTCGTCACCAAAGGCGGTGACGGCATCCGACAACGTGTCGAGATTGACATCGGTCTTTCTCAGCAGCGTGTTGGTGAACAGCGTGCGGCGATCCTCGGTGATGGCATTGGAGAGCTTGCGCGAGGCGACGGAAAGGTTTTCAGCATCGCCCGTCACCGAATTGATGGTGGCGCGCTCGGCATTGAGCTTTTCGCGTTCGGCCTTCACGGCCGGGTCCTCTGCCGTACCGGCAGGCGGCGGATCGCCCAGTGCGGCCAGCCGCTCGCGGATCTGTGTCAGACGCGGATTGAACGAAACGGAAATATCGAGAATGGATTTGGTCAGCGCATCGACCTTCAGCTTCAGGTCGGCCAGTTGCTGGTCGTCATCCGCCTGATCCTCGACCTGCGCCGTCAGCGCCTTCAGCGCGTTGGACGCGTCCGCAAGCTGCTTGCGCGCCGCCTCCACCGGGCTCGGCTCGGGTGCCGGTGCCGGTGCCGGTGCCGACGCCGCTGCCGGATTGCTCTGCTGCACTGGCGCGGGCGAACTCGGCTGCGCGTTCTGCGCCAGCGCGGGGGCAAGCGCACCCATGCCGAAAAGCGCGGCTGCGAGAAGAGCGGCGAAGAGTCTGGAACCTGGTCTTGAAGTCATGGAATCCGGATGTTCATTGCGAAGAAATTATCAACACGGTCGCGGTCCTCAGAAGCGGCTGCCCGGCAATTGCAGGAACCTGACCTCTTCTTCCGTCGTTTCCCGCCCGAGAAATTCGTTCCGGTGCGGAAACCGGCCGAAGCGCGCCACGATGTCACGATGGCGTACGGCATAGTCGAGAAGTTGCGCATCGGGAAGGTCAGAAAACAGCCGGACGGAATATTCCTGATCCTCCAGTGCCTCGGAATGCTCGAACGGCAGATAGAAAAACGGCCGCTGCCGCCCATGCACCAGCCTGTCCGCCCCGCCCGCGATCGCCATCCGCGCCTCGCGTCGCGCCAGACCGTCCGTCGCAAAGGCAAGCGGGGTGGCGCGATACATGTTACGCGGCAACTGGTCGAGCACGATCACCGCGGCAAGGCGCGAAGAAGGATCGGCGCGCCAGTGCGGCTCGACCGACCGGGCCAGCGCCAGATGCGTCGCGCGAAACCGGCGCAGGATCTGGGCGTCGAGCGACGGCGTCGAATTATACCAGTCGCGCTCGCTCAACTCCTCAAACCAGAAGGTCAGCACATCATCAGGAGAAACTATCAGATCAACGTCGACCATATCGGCTGCTTCTCCCCTTCTGTCCCTGGACACGATTGTCCCATAACGCATGACACAGGCTTTTGAGCCCAATTCAGGGTATTTTATGTTCCGGCTCCGTGGAACCCTCAACAGTTTCAGCGTCTTGCACATCAAAACGCACAGCAAAACGAAAAAAGATGGAAAGGGCGCTTGCCAACCCGAATGAACCTGTTTATACGCCCCTTCACCGGGACGGCAGCGCCGCTCTCGAGTGTGGGTGATTAGCTCAGTTGGTAGAGCAGCTGACTCTTAATCAGCGGGTCCACGGTTCGAGCCCGTGATCACCCACCAAATTTTCTTCTTGAGATATCAAGCAGATAAAAGCGCCAGCCGGTGACGGCGGCGCTTTTTCTGAATCGTGCCCAGACCTCCAGCGTGTCAGATCTCCAGCATTCCGGAGGCGACCTTCACGGCCTGTCCGCCGATACGTGTGCGCGTGATCTCGCCGGCCGCCCCATCGATGTGAAGATGGATCTTCGAGGCGCGGCCCATCTCCACACCCTGTGCGATCACAAAGGCATGGTGACCGTCCGGCAGCTTGTCATGGGCATGAATGACGCCGGAAAGACCCGCGGCAGCAGCGCCCGTCGCCGGATCCTCGGCAATCCCCATATCGGGCGAAAACATGCGCGCATGGAAATTCGCGCCATTGGCGCCGCGGCAATAGACATAGGCCGAGACGAGATGCCCGCCCGAAAAGGGGGCGACGCGCTCCCATAGCGCCGGGTCGAACTCGACCTCCCCCAGCGTCGCCACATCCTTGACCGGAACGTAGAGAAACGGCACACCGGCCGACCAGACGCCTGGATAGTGGTTCTCGAAACCGACATGCTTGACGCTGATCGACAGCGCATCGGCAATCCCCTGCCGGTCAAGCGCGTTTTCCAGCTTGTAATGCGCTGACTTCGCCGGCAGGTCAAATTCCGCGAAGGGCGCGCCGGGTTCGGCAAGCCGCACCGCGCAGCGCACCGGACCTATCTTTTCCTCCAGCACAGAAACCTGATCCAGCGTCTGCCCCGCCCCTGCCCGCTCGGCCAGCGCAATGGCCGTCCCGACGGTGGGATGTCCTGCGAAAGGAAGCTCGCGCCCGGGCGTGAAAATCCGCAGCCGCGCCGTATGCGCCGGGTTCTCCGAGGCGAAGACGAAGACGGTCTCCGACAGGTTGAATTCGCCGGCAATCGCCTGCATGTCCTCCTCGGAAAGCCCCTCGGCCTCCAGCACAATCGCCAACGGATTGCCCTTCAGCCTCTCGTCTGTGAACACGTCGTAGAGCATGTAAGGCCGCGCCATGTTCTAATCTCCCTGCTTGAATCCATTCATCGGCGAATCGGGGGCAAAAATCCAATCGATTATCGGCGGCATGAAGGCGGGATAGTTTCGCCCCTGCCTCTCTCCATTGCGAATAATCACGGGACCGGCAATCTCCTGCTCATGATCGGTCTCCATATGCCGGCGCACACGGGCCGCCGCCTCTTCGGCGTCGTAGGGCAGCAGAAAGATCCGGAACAGCGTCGTCGCCTTTAGAACGCGCACCCCGAGATATCCGTCCAGCGTTCGTGCCGAAGACAGATCGATCCCCGTCTCCTCGGCCACCTCGCGCCGCATGTTGGCGTCCAGATCGACCTTGCCGTTCACGATGTCATGCGCATCGAGAGAACCCGCCGCGCAATAGATGCGCCCGGCATTGGCCGTCTTCGCCGCCATTTCGATGGCCAGGATAGCGCCGTCGCTGGTGATGGGAACAGCGATGGGAAAAACATGTTCGGCAATCGGCCTGTCCGGCTGCTTGCGCCACCAGAGCATGGTCGCATAGGGCGTCAAATGCCCGGTCGCGACCAGCCTGCCCGCCGCATCGATCCGCACATCGCGATGAATGAGCATCTCGCCGTTGAACAGGGCCGGATTGGCCCCCACCTCGGCCCGCCAGTTCGCCTCGATCTCCGCGCGCCTTTCCTGATAGAGCGGATGGGGCCCGGGCGCGACGGACACATCGTAGCCCGATAGCGAAAACACCACGCCCTCCTCCGGCCAGAGAAAACCTTGGGGAGACATGTTCATGACATCAGGTCCAGTTCGATGACGACGGGGCAATGATCGGAGGATTTCGGTCGGTCCCAGCCGACGCGCGGATAGCGCTCGACCGCCTGCCCCGGCGGAAAGATCGTCCGGTACGGCTGACCGGCGCGAATGATGTCGGGGACGGCATCTCGATTGAGCCCCGCCAGATGCGGTGACAGCCAGATATAGTCGAGTTGGCTCAGATGGCGCTCGGACGGTCCGCGCTGGTGAAAATGCGTCCATCGATCATCGATCGGCCGGCGCGCCACGACATTTTCAGCAAACCCGTCCGCCGCGAGAATGTCGGCGACGCTGCCCGGCTCCAGCACCGGCGTGAAGCTGTAGCCGCTCCGCTTGTCGCCCCCCACCTGCAGCTTCTCGCCATAGTCGTTCATGTCGCGGCAGATCGCATAATTGGCGCTGCTCTCGGGCGAGCCGCCGAAACGGCGCGTGATGATTTCACGCACGGCCCGCGCCTCCGCATGACGAACCGGAACCGAGGCCACCCGCCCGTCCAGCCCGTTGCGCCCGCCATTCATCGACTTGAAATGCACAACATAGAGGCTCAGGGCCACGCCGCCGATCTTCAGGTCGGCCTCGAGACAATCACGCTTGAAGATGCGATCCTGCGGCTTGTAGTCGAGCGCTGCAAGCTCCGGCGTAAAAAGACCGAGATCGGCATAGGTGAGCCGCGCATGGCTACGAATGTCGGTCAATTCGATGGGGGCGCCGGAGCGCGTCGTGTCCCGCATCATCAGCGCCACATCGATGCCGCGCGAATCATTGCCTTCCATGAGATATTTCTGCCGGTAGCCTTCCCCGGTCATGCGGAAGAGATAGCCATATTCGAAGGCCTTCAGCGCCTCGATACTGTCGACTTCCTGCAGGCAGAGAATATCGGCGTCCATGTCGACAATGGCAAGCGCGCTCAACTGCCGCGTATCGTCGGTGGAGGCAATCAGCCGCGCCTCCTCGAGCCGCTGAAACTCGGCTTCACTGCGGATGTCGAAGAGCCTCAGAGAGCGGTCCTGATGCAACTCGTTGCGATAGCCGCTGAAATCGAACCGCGAAAGCAGGTTCTCGATATTGAAGGTTCCAAGCCTGACACTCATCGCGCACCCTTGCCAGTTTGCCGGCAAGGTAGCCAATGGCAGCGCTTTGTCAAAGCGCTGCCGGTGCCGGAACCGGCTTTTCCTCAACGCGCGCCTGCGCCCGCGCCTTTGTCCACTGCCGAACCTTCTTCTCGGCGGGAACTTCGATAAAGCGGTGGGTGAAATGGCTGATCAGCACGACGAGCGCCACGACCGAGAAGGCCAGGATATTCATGTAGAATGGATCCATCACGACCAGCTTGGTGGGCTGGCCGCGGAAGATCTGTGTTTCGACCAGCGGAATGCCCGTCACCTTCTGGATCAGTTCCGCAACATTGACCACGCGCAGCAGAATGAAGGCGTGGATCATGTAAATCGACAGGGAGATGGTGCCGAGATAGACCATCGACTTGTGTCCCAGAAGCCGCGAAACGCCGCCCTTCTGGATGGCAAAGATCAGAATGAACGGCGTGAACGCCAGCGTCATCAGAACCGCATAGGGCGTGGTCCCGATCGTGAACGGCAGGACGAAAATCAGCGACGCGGCGACGACTTCGAGAACGGTCCAGACCGCAAACGGCACCCGCTCCTCCAGCTTCGCACTCTTGATCCGGGCATAGACGTAATAGGTCAGCGCGCCGCCGCAGAAGCCATAAATCGAGCGCAGGATCCCGTAGTGATAGGTCTCATGCATCGGATAGGGCGACACGTTTGCCAGAAGAATAGGCGCAACGAGGAAACCGGCCAGCGCGAAGGGCAGAAAACGCTTGCCCGGCAGCAGAAGAGACAGCGCAAACAGGATATAGGTCGCCCACTCGGTGGAGAGGCTCCAGCTCGGATAGTTCCAGCCAGCGACATCGTGAAGACCGAGGCTGTGCACCAGAAACAGGTTGGACCAGAAAGACGGGATCGTATTGCCACCCGAGAAAGGCGGCCGCTCGACATAGCCTGACTTATGACCGGCATAGACCAGCAACAGTTCAAAGGCGAGGAACATCATCAGCATGACGAAGTGGATTGGATAGATGCGTCCCAGGCGCTCAATCAGGAAGCGCCCGCTCCCGTATCCATTGGCAAGCTTGGTCTCGTAGTTGGAAACGATGACGAAGCCGCTGAACAGGAAGAACACGTCCACGATGGCGGAACCGCCCTCGTAGAAACTGGTATCCATCAGAACGACATGCCCGGGGAAATGGGCTAGCACAATAAACAGTGCGAGAACGCCCCGCCATCCATCCAACGCTGTCAATCGCATGTGGTTTCGCCTTTCGGGTGCGGTTGCCCCTTGAAGGCGCAGGGCCGCTTCTTCTTGGGAGCTGCCATGCGCTGCTCCGCCCAGTGGACGAACTCTAGCGATACACGCATTGATTTTTGGTGAGTGAAACTGGTTAACTCGCCATTTCGCCCTTGATCAGTGTACCAAGACGGGAAATCCCCGTCTCTATAGCATCGTCGGAGGCGCATGAGAAGGACAGTCGGATCGTGTTTTCGCCCGTTCCGTCGGCATGGAAGGCCTTGCCGGGCACGAAGGCGATCCGATGGTCACGGATGGCCTTGGCCAGAAGCGAAGCACCGTCGAAGCCCTTGGGCAGCGTCACCCAGACGAACATGCCGCCTTCCGGCTTCGTCCATTCGACACCGGCCGGCATGTATTTCGACATGGCTTCCAGCATACGGTCGCGACGGTGGCTGTAGGTCTTGCGGATCTTTTCGACCTGAGCGTCGAAGATCTTGTGCGCGACCTTTCCCATGACGACCTGGTTGACCGTCGAGGAATGAAGGTCGGAGGCCTGCTTGACGAGCACGAGCTTGCGGATGACGTCCTGCGCCGCGACGATGTAGCCGAGCCGCAGGCCCGGCGCGAGCGTCTTGGAGAAGGAGCCGCAATAGAGCGTGCGCGTCTTGTCGATGTCGCCGCCATTGCGTTCGATGTCGAGCGCGAGGATCGGCTTGACCGTCTCGCCGCTATAGCGAAGCTGCTGATAGGCCGCATCTTCTATGACGGCGATGTCGAGCGCTTCGGCAAGATTCAGAATGTTCTCCCGGCCAGAGCGCGGGATCGTCTCGCCCGACGGGTTGGAGAATTCCGGAACGCAATAGGCAAACTTCACGCGACCGCCGCCCTGCGCCGCCTTCTCCGCATAGGTCGCCGGCTCGCGATTGGTCATCGGGTCGAGCTTGTCGTAGTTCGGCTCATAGGCATTGAAGGCGCCGAGCGCACCCATATAGGTCGGCCAGGTGACAAGCGCCGTGTCCTTCGGCGAAAGCAGAACCTTGCCGATATAGTCGAGGCCCTGCTGCGAGCCTGAGACGATGAAGATATTGTCCGGCGTACAGTTAATGCCGAGCTTGCCCATCTCTGCAACCAGCCATTCGCGCAAGGGTCTGTAGCCTTCGGAAACGGAATATTGCAGCGCCGGCACCGCTTCCGGACCCGTCAGCACCTCGGCATAGGCCTTGGAAAACTCTTCCGCCGGAAACAGTGTCGCATCAGGAATGCCACCGGCAAAGGAAATGATATCGGGCTGCTCCAGAAGCTTCAGAAGCTCGCGAATCTCGGATGCTTTCATGCGACTCGCGCGCGAAGCGAAGATATTTTCCCATTCCATGGTGGTTCATCCCGTCGATTTGTTATGCGGTCACGTAAACACGCCGACGTTATTATGTCAACAATACTGACCTAATTATTCGTTCGCGCACGCGCCAAGGCGCTGAAGCCTTGTGATGTCCTTATTAAACGCGCGTCTGCCGCCCTGTCCACGTCCTTTCAAGTCTTCGGATTGGAAACGCTACGTTTACAATCAGACGATTGAACCGAACGGTTCGATGCACCAAATGAGGTGGTGTCAGGCGAAGACATCAACACAGACGACTGGTTCTCAACGATGTCGAAACGCCGCATGCCCCGCCATTCAGTCGCGTACTGAGTAGTGCACGATTGAATAGCGGGAAACTGAAAAGCCCGCGGCACCCCCACTCCCGTGGCGCCGCTTTTAAAATGGAGATGAAAATGAACAAGTTTGTTGCTTTTGCCGCCGCTGGCGTCCTGTCTGTTTCGGCTCTCGTTTCGGGCCAGGCCTTTGCCGGCAACAACGAAAATTCGGCTTTCGCCCAGATGGTCCGTGCCAACACCTATGGCCATTCGGCTCAGGCTTCTGACGCCGGCACCGTTGGCTACGGCTACAACCCCGGTTTCCTGTCCAAGGCCTCCCGCGACAGCAGCGTCACCATTCGTTACACGAACGAGCTGCCGCGCGCCGAAAGGGTTTCGGTCATCGACCGCGCCAAGGCCGATCCGGCTACCGTCGAAGCTCTCCGTTCCGACATCCGTCAGAACGAAAGCGTCCTTCGTGGCCTTCAGGCGCGTAACGTGAACGTCGACAGCGTGATCGGAGCAAACCACGCAGCCGATGGTTCGACGATCTATATCATCCGTTAATCCGGATCGCATGACTTCATGACCCCCGAAACGCTCCTGTGGCTCGCTGCCGCGGGGGCGTTTTTTTTGGGGGCACTTCGGCATCGTCACACAGAAAGGCCGGAGAAGTCACCCTCCCCGGCCTTATAAGTCACTGAGCATCAAGCCGCTCTTAGTTGCGAGCCCTGTCGACCAGCTTGTTCTTGCCGATCCCCGATCGCCGATCGCCGAAGGCGTGCGAACCAGGATAACCGGGATCGGCAGGCCGCGACTAGTTGCGAGCCCTGTCGACCAGCTTGTTCTTGCCGATCCCCGCATCGCCGAAGGCGTGCAAACCAGATGACCGGGATCGGCAAGCCGCGATTAGTTGCGGGCCTTGTCGACCAGCTTGTTCTTGCCGATCCAGGGCATCATGGCGCGGAGCTTTTCGCCGACCTGTTCGATCGGATGCTCGTCGTTGAGGCGGCGGGTTGCCTTGAAACGGGCAGCGCCCGAATGCCATTCCTGCATCCACTCGGAGGTGAACTTGCCGGACTGGATGTCCTTGAGGACGCGCTTCATTTCGGCCTTCGTTTCAGCCGTGATGATGCGCGGACCCGTGGCGTATTCGCCCCACTCAGCCGTGTTGGAGATCGAGTAGTTCATGTTGGCGATGCCGCCTTCATAGATCAGGTCGACGATGAGCTTCACTTCGTGCAGGCATTCGAAATAGGCCATTTCCGGAGCGTAACCGGCTTCGGTCAGGGTTTCGAAGCCGGCGCGGATCAGTTCGACGAGACCGCCGCAGAGAACGACCTGTTCGCCGAAGAGGTCGGTTTCGCACTCTTCGCGGAAGTTGGTTTCGATGATGCCCGAACGGCCGCCGCCAACGCCGCAGGCGTAGGACAGAGCGAGTTCAAGAGCATTGCCCGAAGCATTGTGATGAACGGCAACCAGGCACGGCACGCCGCCGCCCTTCTGGTATTCGCCGCGAACCGTATGGCCGGGGCCCTTCGGTGCGATCATGACAACGTCGACGGTCTTCTTCGGCTCGATGAGGCCGAAGTGAACGTTGAGGCCGTGAGCGAAGGCAATCGCTGCACCGTCGCGGATGTTCGGCGCGATGTCGGCCTTGTAGATGCCAGCCTGCAGTTCGTCCGGCGTTGCCATCATGAGAAGGTCGGCCCAGGCGGCAGCTTCGGCAACCGTCAGAACCTTGAAGCCATCGGCTTCAGCCTTGGCAGCGGTCGGCGAACCGGCCTTGAGCGCGATCGCGACGTTCTGTGCGCCGGAATCCTTGAGGTTCAGCGCGTGCGCGCGGCCCTGCGAACCGTAACCGACGATCGCAACTTTCTTGGACTTGATGAGGTTGAGATCGGCATCCCGATCGTAATAAACGCGCATGTCTGGTTCCTTCCCTTGATGAATGCGTCTGTCTGTTGCGGCAAGAATTCACGCATGCCTGATGCGCGGCTCTTCCCATTTGTTCGCGGCTCCAAAAAGGCGCAGGAAGGCATCGACCGCCCGCTCCGCCCTGGAACCGAATTCCTTGCGCGCCGTCTCGGGCGAAACACCCAGCAACATGCGCACGTGTAGATCGCTGACGGCCAGACCGTATAATGTCTGATAGGCCTCGCCGCCATCGGAAAAATCGAGAAGCCCGGAACGCCGCCCGGCATCGAGCAACGCCATGGCGCGCTTGCCGATCGGCCCGCGCCCGCGCTCCAGCATCAGCCGCCCGAGCTTGCCGCCCCCTGCTCCCGCCTGACCGATGGAAAGCCGGTTCAAAGCCAGCGACACGTCGCCCGACAGCACGTCCACCAGATCGCGGACGAAGGTCAGAAGATGCGCGCGCAATTCCTCGCGCGTCAGCTTGCCACCGGCAGGTTCATAGGTGCGGACCTTGGAGGCCTGATAGGCAATCATCGCGGCCAGCAGCCCGTCGCGGTCACCAAACCATTTGTAGAGGCTTTCCTTGGAGCAGTTGGCAGCACGGGCCACGCCCGCCGTCGTCAAAGCCTTCTCACCGCCCTCGACAAGAAGACGCAAGGCCTCCTCCAGAACGGCACTCTGGCGCGGCGAAAACTGATCCTGCTCCGGCTTGCTCATGTGAAACCTCATAAAGTACCGTACGGTACGGTTCTTGTTTAGATGAGCCCGGATAGGATTTCAAGAGGAATTTGAAAATGCGGCGCACACGCTGACCGGCGAGGCCTGTGGCCTCGACCTTCCGGGAAACAAGCCGCACCGCCTTGATTGCCTCTCGACTTTATGCTGGTAAATTGTCCATTCGCGCCGATTTCGCGCCGTATGAGGATTTTCATGAAGACATTTCTGCTTTCCGCCCTGATCGCCGCCGGCAGCATGGTCGCCACCGAGGCTTTTGCCAACGGTCCGCTCACCCGCTGCGGCTGGGTTTCGAACCCGACGCCCGGCAACTGGTATCTCTCCGACAGCGACGGCGACTGGACGCTGGCCACGCAGGGCAGCGACGAAGAAGCCAAAGGCATGGATGTGATCGGCGATATCAGTGCCGGCGACTACAAGGCGACCAACGGCAATTACGGTTACGCCTGCGGCTGCATGAAGGTGCGCGACGATCCGGCCAGCATGCGCATCCTGGAAGTGATGAGCTTCCGCCAGTCGCGCCTTGCCAAGTGCGCGAACGATCCCAAGCTGCCCTCACCGGAGTAAGGTTATAACCGCCAGCCCGCCAGCGAGGGGGCTGAAACGATCTGACAAGGCATTTCGGGAAAGCGCGCGACTGCCCCATATGCCGCCGGCTTGCGCCCGCTGAAGGCCGGTTCGCCGGCGGTTGGGGGGGGGGGCATAGCAGAGCGTTCGAAATCGACACATTCACGCTAATATTACCAAAACTTGGGATAACATTATTTAGAGGTTTGGGAGTAGACATTCGCAACGATCGGCGGTCGGGCCCAGCCCCATCCGCCGACATGTCGGATCGAATGAGGCTTCGTTGACAACAGCAACCTTCCTGCTCGCGGTGATGCTCGCGCTCGGTCTGATTGCCTGTGCAGCCGCATTCCGATCGCCCCGCGCGCCCGGCAAGGTCGCGTTCATTCTGGCCGTGGTCTGCGCCCTGTGGTGGACAGCCATGGTGCTGTTGCGTTTTGCGACACCCGACCTGTCGGAGAAGATTTTATACAGCGAACTGGCGTGGTTCGGCATTATCGGTGCGCCCATGTTCTGGGCCACCGGGATCCTGAGCTATGCAGGATATCGCAAGCTCGGCACGCCAGCGGCCATCGGGGCCATTGCAGTCTATGCGATCGTCTCCGGCATGGCGGCACTGACAAACGATTGGCATCACGGCCTCTATACCGGGATCCTCAATGCGCAGCGGCCGACCTTCTCGCATGGCTGGCTTTTCCATATCCTGATGACCGTCACCTACATCTTCATGATCTGGGCCTGCATCTCGGCCATCAGCCGGCTGAAGATGTCGCAATCGCTACATCGCCGGCAGCTCTTCGGCCTCGTTGCGGCGATGCTGATGCCCTGGCTTGCCAACTTTGCCTTCGTTTTCTTCGAATTCCGCCTCTTCAACGACGATCCGACACCCTTTGCCTTCAGCCTGACATCGCTCGCCATGCTGATGATGCAGGAGCACGGCAAACTTTTCGTCGCCCCGCCGATCGCCCGCGACGTCATCTTCAAAGTTCTGCCGGATCCCGTCATCGTCATCGATGGCGAGGCGCGTGTGCTGGAGGTCAATCCAGCGGCTGGCAAGCTGCCGGGCCTCGGCGACGGCGCCGTCGGCACCATCCTGCCCGATGGTCATCCGCTCCGCGCATGGATTGCCCGCGACACCCAGAACGACAGCAGGCTGCTCACGGTTGATGAAATCGAATCGACCTTCGAAGTCTCCGTCCAGCGTCTGGAAAAGTGGGGCAGCGACGGCTCTGTCATGTTCGTGTTGCGCGACGTGACGGCACGCGAGGCCGTTCAGGAGCAACTGGCCGCAGCCTCCAGCGACCTTGTCATTCGCCTCAACGAAAACCTGGCGCTGCAGAAAAAGCTCGCCGAGGAAGCCTCTCGCGACCATCTGACGGGCCTCTACAACCGCCGCCACGCCAGCAAGATCGTTCTGGATTGCCTGGACGCCACGGGACCGGCCCGGCCGGTCGCCTTCGCGCTGATTGACCTCGACCATTTCAAGCAGGTCAACGACCGGTTCGGTCATGACGCAGGCGACAATGTCCTGATAACCTTTGCCCGGATCCTCCGCGACCAGATGCCGACCGATGGCTGTGCCTTCCGCTTCGGCGGTGAGGAATTCCTGGCCGTCATCCCCGGCATCAACGAGATTCAGATGCTGGCGCTCACACAGCACTGGCGCGACCTGCTAGCCGAGGAGGCGCCGGACCTGACGCCGGGCTTCCAACTGACCTTCTCCTCCGGCATAGCGATCTTCCCGCAAAGCGGCAGCACGCTCGCCGCCTGCACGAAATCTGCCGATATCGCCCTTTACGACGCCAAGCTGCGGGGAAGAAACTGTGACGTGGTTTGGCGCGACAAACCCAATCCGCTGAATATCGCCTCCTGAGCATCACGCCCCGAGTGGCGGTCCGTCAGCCGCTGGCGCGATCGGTCAATCCGCGTAATTGACCGGCAGCGCAAGTCCGCTTTTGAGAATCTCCATCGAGATCGACGCGGAGACGTCGAACAGGGAGATGTGGCGGACGATCTGCTTGTAGACCGTGTCGTAATGCTCGGCGCTTGGCAGCACGATCTTCAAAATATAGTCGACAGACCCCGTGACGCGATGCGCCTCCACGATTTCGGGGATTGCGGAAATCACCCGCCGGAAATCATCGATCCAGCCATCGTTATGTGTCGCCGTCTTGATCAGTGCAAAGACCGTGGTCGGCACCCCCATCTTGCGCCGGTCCAGAACGGCTACGCGCCGCGCCACATAGCCCGCCTCCTCCAGCCGCTGGATGCGGCGGGAACAGGCGGAAACCGAAAGGCTGACCTCGTCGGCAATCGCCGCAACGGCGAGCCCGGCATCCTCCTGCAGCAGACGCAATATCTTCCGGTCGCGATCGTCAAGCACCCTATCCCTCCCCTTTTTTCTGCGCCGCAGCACGCGATGAACTTGCGCCAGATCAAGGCGCTACGAGTTTGCGTGCGATTATAGCTGCGCCGAAAATATTTGCACGGTTCAGCCCGAATCGCCAAATATTTGCAAACTTTATGCCCGGCGCTTCGTCCATATTTGCACCATCGGACGCAAACGCGCAAATCGAGGGATTGAAATGAAGAAAATCGGCGTCATCGGCGGCATGAGCTTCGAAAGCACCGCAATTTACTATCGCATGATCAACGAACAGGTCCGCGCCGAACTCGGCGGCCTCTCCTCGGCCGATATGCTGGTCCACTCCGTCAACTTCGCCGAAATCGTCGCGCTGCAGAAGGCCGGCGACTGGGCCGAAGCCGCAGAGCGTCTGGCCAAATCCGCAGCCAGCCTCGAAAAGGCCGGCGCAGATTGCATCCTCATCGCCACAAACACGATGCACAAGGTGGCCGACGAAGTCGCCCGCCACATCCACATCCCGCTCATCAACATCATCGACGTCACGGCCGATGCGCTGAAGGCGAAGCATGCGAAGAAGCCGCTGCTGCTCGCAACCCGCTACACGATGGAAGACGGCTTCTATGCCGAGCGCATGGCCCGCCACGGTCTCTCCCAGGTGACACCGGACCATCTCGGACGTGTCATCATGCATGACATCATCTTTAACGAGCTTTGCGCTGGCCATGTTTCCGAAGCCTCTCGCAAGCGTGTCATCGAGATCATCGAGAAGGCCAAGGACGCCGGCGCCGACAGCGTCATCCTCGGCTGCACGGAAATCTGCATGCTGATCGAACCCTCGATGAGCCCGCTGCCGACCTTCGATTCCACCGAGATCCACGCCGCAGCAGCCGTTGGTTTCTCGCTGGCCACCTCGCGCGCCGAGATGACCGAAGCCGCCTGAACAGGCGTCTGCGCTTCATCAACAGACACCAAAAGGCCGTCGGCGCTCCCGGCGGCCTTCTCGCGTTGCAGCTTTGACCATCCGGAAAAAACCTATTGCGCCGTCGTCATAATACTGGAGTAATGCAGCCCTGTCCGCAGCTGCGGCCGGTGTTCCGGCCGGATGGCGGAGAGATTGAAACATCATCTGGAGGTGATTGACGATGAAGCGATTTTCCAAACTGACGGGCGCGCTGTTTGGCGCCACGATACTCTGTTCGGCTGCCGTGACGGCGGCACAGGCCGAAACGGTCAAGATCACCTTCCTGGGCGTCGGCGACGTCTACAATTTCGATGGCGGCAAGACACGCGGCGGGCTGGCGCGCATGAACGCCGTCGCCAAGGCCGAAAAGGCTGCCAATCCGAACACGATCTATGTCTTCGACGGCGACATGCTCTCGCCCTCGCTCCTGTCCGGCCTCGACAAGGGCCAGAACATGATTGACCTCACCAATATCGTACCCTTCGATCTGGCCGTTCCCGGCAACCATGAATTCGACTTCGGTACGCAGAACTTCCTCGCCAAGATGAAGGCTTCGAAATATCCCTGGGCAGCCATCAACATCACCGGCGCAGACGGCAAGCCGATCGAAGGCCTCGGCGGCGTCACGATGAAGACCGTTGCCGGCCTGAAGATCGCGCTGATCCCGGTCGCGCAGGACACCTCGCCGGAAGTGGCGACGACGGATGACTGGAAGTTCGAATCCACCGTCGAAACCGCCGTGACCGCCGCCAAGAAGGCGCGCAAGGATGGCGCCGATCTCGTGGTCGGCGTGGTTCAGGCCCCTCATTCCAATGACCAGCTGATGTTCGCCTCCAAGGCATTCGACGTGATCCTGTCCGGCGACGACCATGACATCGTCATGCAGTATAATGGCATCACCGCCTATATCGACACCTCGATCGACGCCAACTACATGATGCCGCTCGATCTCACCGTGAATGTCGAGGAAAAGGACGGCAAGCGGAAGGTGACGTGGGAGCCGATGTTCCGCTTCATCGATACCGCGACCGTGAAGCCGGACCCGGAAACGCAGGCAAAGGTCGATGAGTTCAAGAAGGAACTCTCCAAGGAACTCGACGTCGCCGTCGGCAAGACCGAAGTGCCGCTCGACAGCCGTCGCAACATGGTCCGCACCCAGGAAACCGCCATGGGCGACCTGATCGCCGACGCCATGAAGGATGCGACCGGCGCAGACATCACCATCATCAACGGCGGCGGCATTCGCGGCGACAAGGAATATGCCGCAAACACCGACATCACCCGCAAGGATGTGTTGAGCGAAATGCCATTTGGCAACAAGACCGTACTTGTGGAACTCACTGGCAAGCAGGTTCTGGAAGGCCTTGAAAACGGCTTCTCGCAGCTGGAAGATGGCGCAGGCCGCTTCCCGCAGGTCTCCGGCCTGAAGATCGTCGCCGACCCGAAGGCACCGAAGGGGAAGCGCGTCGTCTCCGTCACGGTCGGCGACAAGCCGCTTGACCCCGCCGCAACCTACAAGGTCGCCACCAATGACTACATGCTGACCGGCGGCGACGGCTACACGTCGTTTACCGGCGGCAAGGTGCTGATCGACGGCAACAACGGCAAGCTGATGGCCAATGACGTGATGGTCTATATCCGCAAGCTCGGAACGATCAAGATCAAGCCGGAAGGCCGCATCACCTTCAAACAGTAAGCGCTGCCACGATCTTTTCGAGGGGCCGGCGATCCGCTCGGCCCCTCTTTCAATTTTAAACAGGTCATCATGTGGTCATGCCCGAGATGAACCACCTGCGGCGCCGCAGCCTCTATTTCAGGCTGTCCTTTTTCAGAAAGACGGATGTGATCAGCCCATCGCGCGCCTTGGGACCAGACCCCATCGCCCGGCCTTCATCGGCCTGGATCAGCCTTGCAAAGACCACCGTGTCCTTGCCGCGCGTTGCCCAGCCGACAAACCAGCCGAACGGTTTCGTCAGCTTGCCATCCGCCCCCCGGGTATAGCCTGACCCCGTCTTGCCGAAGATATGCCAATTGCCCTTCCCCCCCTGATCGAGAATGGCGCTGGTGTTCGACACGGCGCCGTCACTGACCGGGAGCTGGTGGTGAATGAGCTTCGTGAGAAAAGCGACCTGTTCCTTCGGCGAAATCTGCAAGGACGAGCTAAGCCATGCATGGGTCAGCCCGTTGTTCTTCCCCGGGTCACCCGATACATCCTGATTGCCGTAGTCGAGCGCCTTCACATAGCCGGCGAACTTCTCGTCGCCGAGATGCTTTGTCGTCTGCTGCGAATACCAGACGACCGAATCCCGCATCCAGCTTGCCGGCGTCTGCGCGTGCCGCCACTCCGGAATGAAATCCATGTAGCCCTTCTTGAAGGGCAGCACCGGTTTGTCAGACGATTCCAGAATGCCGCTGTCGAAGCCCATGAGGCTGATGGCGATCTTGAAGGTGGAGGCAGGCGAGTAACGCCGGGCGCAATCGCCCTGGTCAATGAGCGCCTGGCCTGTCTCCGCCGAAACGACGAGCGTACAGACGACGCGGGCCGCGGCCTCCGCCTGCGTCGGACCGCAAGCCATCAGCATGCAGGCGGACAATAGCAATGTCTTCATCAGTGTCTGCCACGAAGTCCCCGCGCCTGACAGCGCCGCCTGGCGGAAGATCCTGCTCATGAAGGCGGTTTTGCGACGGATCGTGAAATCCGGTCAGACCGTCTCGCCGCAGGCGCGGCGATAGCGCCGAACGGTCTCCGCCATGCCATAAACCAGCGCATCTGCCGTCAGCCCGTGGCCGATGGAAACTTCCGCCAGCATGGGGACGTGACGGACCAGAAGCGGCAGATTGTCCACCGTCAGGTCATGCCCGGCATTGACACCAAGGCCCAGCTCAGCCGCCACGGCTGCCGTTTGGCCGAGTTCGGTGGCAATCTTCCCGGCTCTGGCCGGGTCTTCGAAGCAGCCGCCATAGGGGCCGGTGTAAAGCTCGATCCGGTCCGCTCCCACCTCGCGGGCGATTTGCAGCGCCTCGCGGTCCGGCACACCATCGGCAAACAGCGAGACACGGAAGCCACCCGCCTTCAGTCGGCGGCAAACCACCGTGAGGCGATCCCGATTGGCGCGGAAGTCCCAGCCGTGGTCGGAGGTCGCCTGGCTCGGATCGTCGGGCACCAGTGTCACCTGCTCCGGCTGATGCTTTTCCACCAGGTCCAGAAAATCGTCCGTCGGGTAGCCCTCGATATTGAATTCGGCCTGGGGAAATTCATCATCGATCAGCGCCCGAAGCTCCGGGACATCGCTGAAACGGATATGCCGCTGGTCGGGGCGCGGATGCACGGTCAGCCCATGCGCGCCGGCCTGAAGTGCGACACGGCCAATGCCAGTGACGCTCGGCCACGGCAGGTCGCGCCGGTTTCGCAGCATGGCAATTGCATTGAGGTTGACCGAGAGCTTTGCAGGCATGGGAATGTGATCCAATCAGGCAGATGAAATTCTGTGCCCAACCATAGCGGACGGCGAATTTTCACGCCAGACGCAATCGATTGATGACCCATCTCGCGAATTTATCACTCAAGCTGCCAAATGGCCTTTTTGCCATTCTTGCAGGAATTCCACGACCGCCCGCTATTACGTGAAATGCAGGTCCGCTTGACGGTGAAGAGGCCTGTGCCGCATTGCACTAGGGGTCGAGACGTATATGCTCAAACTGCGAGATGGCGGGACCTGATGTCGCTTGAGACGGCGATGTGTCGATAATGGAAATATATTGGGAATAAAATATGGCAAAGCCGACCCGAATAATTCCATATTCGAAACATCTGCCGCTCTCTGGCAACGACTGACTGAAAGCGGGAACATTCATGTCGGACGGCAGAAAAGAAACCTTGCGCAGTACAGTCTCCCCGACCAAAGCTGTTACCAAATCTCTTGATCGAATTGGATTTTTGCCCGACATCGAGCTGCCGGCGAACCTGCCGCAGCATGGTATCGGCATTGCCGAAATGGCCAATGCCTTCGGTGTGACCCACCGTACGCTGCACTTTTATGAGGAAAAGAACCTCATAGCCGCCGGCCGCAACGGGCTGATGCGCGTCTATGACCGCAAGCAGGCCGCCCGCATGGCCATCATCAATGCCTGCCGCGAAATCGGCATGCCGGTCGCCGTCATTCAGGAGCTGATGGAGGCGCTGGACCGTGCCCACAGCCAGGAAGACGCCGACAACCTTTTCCTTCAGGCGCTGGAGACCCGCCGCCGCGAATTGATCGCCGAGCAATCGACCGTCTTGCGCCAGATGCATCGCATCAACGACCTGATCGAACAGGCCGCCGGTATCCCCGATAATGCCAATGACAATTTTGAGGCCTCGGATTTCGAGCCGCGCGAGCTGCATTGCCTCGCGCTGATGTCGGAGGGCTATGCCCCTGCCCGGCTCTCCCGCGCGCTCGGCCTCAGCATCCCTGAAATCGCCGCGCTGGAAAATTCGATCATCCGCAAGTTCGGCGCCAATAACCGTTTTCAGGCAGTGGCGAAAGCCGTCCTGCTGGGCATCATCAAGTAACCGGCTCAATTCCAGAAAAAGATTGTGCGGCTTTCCGACAGCCGTTGCGCAGGCGAAAGCTATCTGACGATGGTCAGCCGCTCAGCCGCCCGCGTGATCGCGGTATAGAGCCAGCGCTCGCGCGTATCGCGAAACGCCCAGCTCTCGTCGAACAGCACGACATTGTTCCACTGCGAACCCTGCGATTTGTGCACGGTCAGCGCGTAGCCATAGTCGAACTCGTCATAGCGCTTGCGCGTCTGCCACGGAATTTCCGTCTCGATATCCTCGAACGCGGCCTTCAGCAGCTTGATCTTGGCCGCCCCGCGATCCATGTCGTCATCCTCCGGCTTGACCAGAAGATTGATCCCCGGCTTCACCGTCTCGCGCGACGAACTCATCACCTGCCAGAGCGAGCCGTTGAGCAGGCCCTTGGCGGGGTCGTTGCGGAGACACACGAGCTTGTCGCCGGCCTGCGGATAATCGGCCGTAAAGCCCTTCAATTCCCGAAGCCGCTGGTTATAGCGCCGCCGCGTCTTGTTGGTGCCGACGAGAACCTGATCGGCCTCCAGAACGAGGTCCTGCGTCACCTCGTTGCGCGAGATGACCTGCGCCGTGCCCCAATCACCCTGCATGATCTCCTTGCCCTCGCGCACATGCATCGCAAGTTCGATGATTGGATTGTCGCGCGCCTGGCGGTGGATTTCGGTGAGCAGATAGTCAGGCTCGGCATCGGTGAAATAGCCCCCACCCGTGACCGGTGGCAGCTGGCCGGGATCGCCCAGCACGAGGATCGGCGTGCCGAAACTCATCAGATCCCGCCCCAGCGCCTCATCCACCATCGAGCATTCGTCGACGATGATCAGCGCGGCCTTGGCGACGGGGCTCTGTCGGTTGATTGCAAACATCGGCGCAATCGAGGTCTTGCCCGTCTCCTCGTCCTCCACCGCCTCCTCGCCGCGCGGGCGATAGATCAGCGAATGGATGGTCTTGGCATTCGACGCGCCCTTCGAGCGCAGAACCTGCGCCGCCTTGCCGGTAAAGGCCGCAAAGAGCACATCGCCGTCGACATGTTCGGCAAAATGCCGCGCCAGCGTCGTCTTGCCCGTCCCCGCATAGCCGAACAGCCGGAAAAGCGGCGACCGGCCCTCTTTGAGCCAGCGCGAAACGGCCTTCAGGGCCTCATCCTGTTGCGGTGCAAATTCCATGGCCTCTCGCATGGCAGGATTCGAGGGGAGAAGGCAAGAACAAAACGTGGCCGTCTGAAAGACGCTGACTGAAGACGCGATCATCCGCCACGCTTGGTTTGCAGCCCACAACGACATAGGGTTGTGCCATGAACATCCTGATTCTGGGCGCAACCGGCTTCATTGGTTCGAACATTGCTTCAAAGCTCGCCGCCGAAGGCCACGCCGTGACCGGCCTCGGCCGCGACACGGCGCGCCTCGCCGCCCGCACACCGCAGATCACCTGGGTCCGCGCCGATCTTGCAAACCTTCTGACTGCCGAAAGCTGGAAAGACCTGCTGGCGCGACAGGACGTCGTCGTCAATTGCGCCGGCGCGCTGCAGGATGGCCTGAGCGACAGACTGAAAGACGTCCAGACGCGCGCGCAACTTGCCCTGCAGGACGCGGCGAAGGCCGTCGGGATCAAGCTTGTCATCCAGATCTCCGCCGACACCAGCGGCCCCTCCGGCGAAACCGAATTCCTCGCTACAAAACGCGCCGCCGACGAGGCGCTGGCGCGGAGCGGACTGCCATTTGTCATTCTGCGCCCCGCGCTCGTCATCGGCCGCAACGCCTTCGGCGGCACGGCCCTCCTGCGGGCGCTTGCAGCGCTTCCGTTTGTCCTGCCGCTCGTCCACGCCCACAGTGCCGTCTCGACGGTCACGCTGGACGACGTTGCCAAGGCCGTCTCGCTGGCGCTCACAGGCGAAATCCCCAGCGGCTCGGATCTGATGCTCGCCAAAGAGGGCGGGACGCTCGCAAGCCTCGTGACCGAGCATCGCACCTGGCTCGGCCTGCCGCCCGCCCCGATCGTCAGCCTCCCGGCCTTTGCGGCGGCACCGGTCTCCGCCATCGCCGATGCGCTGGGATGGCTCGGCTGGCGTTCGCCGCTGCGCTCCACAGCCATGCAGGTAATGCGCCATGGCGTCAGAGCAGGTGACGTCCACGCGCTACCGCCCTTCGCGATAGAACCCGCATCCGCCTTCCTCGCCCGCAATGCCGCCGGCATACAGGACGTCTGGTTTGCGCGCCTCTATTTCCTGAAGCCGCTGATCTTCTTCTGCCTTTCGGCCTTCTGGCTGGCCTCTGGCCTGATCCCGCTTCTCGAACCGTCCCGCGCCGCCGGTCATTTTTCGCCTTTCATGGGCCAAACGGCAGCGCTCGGGCTGACCTTCGCCACGTGCCTGATCGACATCGTCCTCGGCCTTGTCGTGCTTTTTCGTCCACGCGCCCGCCTTGCTCTCAGCGGCATGGTCATCGTCACACTCGCCTATCTCGCCGGCTCCATCGTCATGGAACCCGCGCTCTGGCTCGACCCACTCGGCCCGATGATCAAGACCGTGCCCGCCCTTGCGCTGACGCTCGTGGCCCTCGTCATTCTGGATGAACGCTGATGGAAATCGAACTCGATTCAATCCTCCTCTTCCTGCATGTCATCGGCGCGACCGTTCTGCTGGGCACCGGCGCCGGCATCGCCTTCTTCATGGTCGTTGCCAACGGCACGCGCAACGCGCCCGTCATCACCCACGTCGCGTCCACGGTCGTGCTGGCCGACTTCCTCTTCACCGCAACCGCCGTTGTCCTGCAGCCCATCACCGGGGCGGCACTCGCGCTGCGCATCGGCTGGCCGATCGGCGAAGGCTGGATCTTCTATTCGCTCGTTCTCTACGTCGTTGCTGGGATCTTCTGGCTCCCCGTCGTCCGCATCCAGATGCAGATGCGCGATCTCGCCCGGCAGGCCGCAGCGGAGAACGCACCTCTTCCGGCAATGTATCACCGGCTTTACCGCATCTGGTTCGCCTGCGGTTTTCCTGCCTTCGCCGCAGTTCTCGCCATCATCTGGCTGATGCTGACCAAGCCAGATCTCGGCCGGCTTTTCTGATCGAAGATTATTTTTGCGAGCACGGGAATAAACCCCGCCCCGCGATTGTCTCACTCCCGTCCGCAGCCACAACGAGCGGCATGCGAAAACCTGACCCTTGGGAGAACACCATGAAGACGAGACTGATCCTGACGCTTCTCTTTGCCGCCGGCGCCTCCATCGCCTATGCTCAGCCGACCACCACCGTGAAGACGGACAAGGGCAATGTGCTGGCAGGCGAAAACGGCATGACGCTTTACACCTTCAAGAACGACAAGAAGGGCACCTCCAACTGCTACGAGGCCTGCGCACAGAACTGGCCGCCCTATCTTGCGCCGGCTGGCGCCAAGGCAGAAGGCGCCTATTCGATCGTCGACCGCAAGGACGGCGGCAAGCAGTGGGCCAAGGATGGCATGCCGCTCTATTTCTGGGTGAAGGACCAGAAGAAGGGCGATGCGACGGGCGATGGCTTCAAGGGCGTCTGGGATGCGGCAAAGCCCTGATCGGCAGCAAGAGCGTGAGCGGGGCGCGCGGGACACCGCGCCCCCAAGCTTCGAGCGCGGCATGATGGACCTCATGCCCTCGCTGCGCCGCTATGCGCGTTCGTTGAGCCGCTCCGATGCCGACGGCGAGGACCTGCTGCAGGACAGCCTGGAACGGGCTTTGGTGAAGCGGAGCCAGTGGGCCGGCGGCAGCCTCAAGGCCTGGGCGTTTTCCATCATGACGAACCTGTATCGCAACGATACCGCCCGCGCCACGCGCCGCCGCACCGCTCCGCTCGACGAGGCCCATGACGTGCCCGCCACGCTTTCGCCACCCGGCGACCCGCTGGAACAGCGCCGGCTCGCCGCGGCGATCGACAGTCTCGCGCCGGATTTCCGCGCCGTCTTGATGCTGGTCGTCGTCGAAAGCATGACCTATCGCGAGGTGGCGAGCCTTTTGCAGATTCCCGAAGGCACCGTGATGTCGCGCCTGGCCCGCGCCCGCGCGCAGATCGCGCGCTTTCTCGAAGCCGATAATGTCATACCGATGCGGAGAAGCGAATGAGTGACGCTCTCAACCCCGTGACCGAAAACGATCTTAACGCCTATGCCGACGGCCAGATGGCAGCGGACGATGCGGCACGTGTCGAGGCATGGCTTGCCGCCCATCCGGAAGACGCCGCCCGTGTCGCCGCATGGCAGAGCCAGAATGCGGCGATCCGTGACATGTTCGCACCCTATGGCAGGACGCATCCGGACGATACTGCGCGGCTGAAGACACCGTCGCGCCAGCCGCTGATCAACCGCGCCCCCATGCGCGCCGCTGCCGCCGTCGTCCTCTTCGCACTCGGCACGGCAACCGGCCTCGCTCTCCCCTCGCTGCTCGGCAGCCCGGCCACCGCGACACCGATCTTCGAACAGGCAAGCGATGCCTACACCATCTATGCCCGCGAAGTCCGCCATCCGGTGGAAGTCTGGGCGGGCGAAAAGGATCACCTGGTCGCCTGGCTCGGCAAGCGTCTTGGCGAAAAGATCGTCGCGCCCGATCTCGCCTCGGCGGGTTATACGCTGGTCGGGGGACGCCTCGTCCCGGTCGATGGCGTTGCCGGCGCCTTGCTGATGTATGAGGACAAGAGCGGCAAGCGGCTCACCCTGCTTCTTGGCCGGACGGCGAGGAAGACCGAAACGGCCTTTCAGTTCGCCTCGAATGGCGCTGTGGAAACGCTCTACTGGATGGACAATGGGCTCGCATATGCCGTCAGCGGCGAAGTCAGCCGCGAAGCCCTGCGCGCCGTTGCCGATCTCTGTTATCGTCAGTTCCAGCCGGCCTAAAAAGCCGGCCGGGACAAGCGGCGGGCCTTCACTTCAGCATCGGCCAGAGGCTGAGCACGAGCAGCACCGCCATGGTGATGTTGAACACCCGCAGCCGGCGCGGGTCGTCAAGCCAGCCTTTCAGACCCGTGCCGAAACCCGCCCAGGCGGCGGTGCAGAAAATGCCGACCGACAGGAAGGCGAAGACAATGAGGAATGAATCGCGAATGTACGCATCGGGTGCCTGATAGGCCGCAACCGCCCCGCCCGCCATCACCCAGGCCTTCGGATTGACCGCCTGAAACAGCGCGGCTTGTAACAATGTCATCGGCCGCGCATCCGTATCATCCTTAGCCTCGGCAAGACTGCGCGTCGTGGCAATGTGCCAGGCGATCCAGAGCAGATACCCTCCGCCCAGAACCTTCAGCACCAGATAAAGCCGCGGTTCGGCCGAAAACAGTTCTCCAAGACCCAGTCCGACGGCCAGGATGAGCAGCGCAAAACCCACCTCGATCCCAAGAATATGCGGGATCGTCCGCCGGAACCCGAAATTCACCCCGGATGTCAGCAACATCATATTGTTCGGCCCCGGCGTGACCGATGAGGTGAAGGCGAAAACGAGCAAAGCCAGAAATGTTTGATACGACATGTTCTCTCCGAAATTTATGTCAGCAATGCTGACCTAACTCCGGAGGAGGTGCAATGTCTTCATTGTGAGGGTGACAAGATTGGACGGAATACGTTGTGCCTTCTAGTCGTCGTCGCCGAAGCCGATCAATTGCGCGACATATCGACGAACCGCCCACAAGAGTTCTGCGTCTGCAGTTTCGATCACGCGAAGAACCCGCGCGCGCTCATCCACGGATCGAACCTGGTCAGTGAGGATCATGCCCTTTGTTTTCATCGAAGCCGGTAGAGCAATCTTTGTGGGCCAGGGAGCTATGTTCCGCGTGATCGGGCAAACGATGATGCGCTTGGAGCGCCCGTGCATCCAGTCCGAAGAAATGACGATGGCGGGTCGAGTTCCTGCCTGTTCTGTACCGAGCGCAGGATCGAAGGCGACGAGGATGATGTCTCCTGCCTTCAACACCAAACGCTCAGTCATGATCGTAAAACCGCTCGGAGCCGACATCCGGGCCCCAATCGACGGTATCGGGCTCGTTCTCGAAACCCAGCCGTTCCATCTCTTCCACCATTTCCCGAATGGTGGGAATGCGCCGCGTCTCCGGCACGACCGAGATCGCCCCGTCCCGCTTTTCCAATCGAACGACACTGCCGTTCTTCAGGCCAAGATCATCCATCATCGCCTTGGGCAGGCGAATGGCAGAACTGTTACCCCATTTGGATATCACGACCTTCGGCATCGCTGCCCCCTTTAGGATATACATATGGATATCACGAGAGCTGACGAAAAGAAACGCCCGCTCTCTCGCCAAGATGATAGACATCGCCCGCAAATTACGTTTATATCAACCTATAAACACAAAGGAGGAGAGACACCCATGACGACCGTCACCCAACATCTGTGGTTCGAGAAAGGGATGCGCGACGCGCTTGCAACCTATGTGGCCCTGATCCCCGGTTCCGGCATCGACTGGATCACGCCCATCCCCGGCGACACGCCCTCCGGCCCCGCCGGCAGCGTTCAGATCGCCGCTTTTCATCTCGGCGACCAGCGTTACATGGCGATCGAAGCGGGACCGCTCGACAGTTTCAACCATTCCTTCTCCATCCTCGCCTCCTGCGACGATCAGGCCCAGATCGACCATCTCTGGGAGAAACTGGGCGAAGGCGGCTCCTACGAGCCCTGCGGATGGCTGCGCGACCGCTGGGGCCTTTCCTGGCAGATCAGCGCCAGGCGCCTGGGCGAACTCATGATGGGTCCCGACCCAGCCGCTGCCAAGCGGGTGACGGAAGCCATGCTCAAGATGGGCAAGATCGAGATCGCAGCGCTGGAACGCGCCGCGGCCGGCTGAAGATCTTGGTGGACGCGCGGGCGGATTGGCCTCAAGTCCGCCCGGCTCCTACGCCACCACCCTCGGCTTGAAATCGATCAGCAGCGATTTCAATTCGATCTCGCGCACCCGTCGCGCCGCCTCGACCGGACTTACCCAGGCGATGACACGCTGGCCAAGTTCCTTGAAGCGGTCATGCAGGATCTCTGCCTCGATCTGAAAAACATCGACGATGCACGGAACGACCTCGCCGCTGTCAAGTTCCTTCAGGTAAGTGTAGCGGCCGATGGCGCGCTCCAGCACCTTGCCGCGGACGCCCGCCTCCTCGAAGGCCTCGATGGCGGCGGATTCGGCAAGCGTCTTCTTCTTCACGGGCCAGCCCTTGGGGATGATCCAGTTCCGGCTGCCGCGCGAGGTGACGATCAGAACCTCGATCTCCGCGTTCTCTCTCTTGTAGCGAAAACAGAGGGCAGCCGTCTGCTGGCGAAAGGAGCCACTGAAAAGCGTCTCAGGTCGCTTGGCGAGCTGATGCAGAAGGGATTGCGCCGGCCCGGATGGCTTTACCTGCGGCTTTCCAGCCTTTTTCTTTGATTTCATTAGAACCGAGATTGTCAAAATTTGGATTTTGGAGCAATTGCCAGCGAGAATATATGACAGTTTTGTGACAATGATCACAAAGGCACGTTGATATCAAGAAATTCAGCGGAAGTGTCGCGGTCATGATGGGTTGGTTCCGCAAGCTCATCCGCAGCTTCCGCTTCCTGCAGTTCGTATCCGCCGTCCGCTGGGGCCTCGCCGGCAACATCCTCATCGCCTGGTTCGTCACCATGCCCCCCCGCCTGCGTGATCGCGGCGGCGAGCTACTGGGTGGCGGGGCTGGTCGGGTAAGCGCTCAGCGCGGAAAATGCTCCACATGAGTCTCCGCCGTCCGCCCGAAATAGACGACGCGGCGGCCGAGAAACGAGACGAGATAGCCGGCGCAACCGCTCTTCTTCACGCCCTCCGAGAAGCCTTCATAAGTGTAATCGGCCGCACCGGATTGCGCCCAGCGCACCATGCGCTCAACGCCTTGCGGATCGAAGGCCGCCTCCACCTTGCCCGATGACGCGGGCATGGCCAGCGTCACGTGATCGCCATCCGGCAGATAATAGGTCTGGCTGTTGGCGCGATAATCGACCGTATACCCCTCGAAGCCCGCACCGATCAGGCGGCCGACGATTTCGGGAAAGCTTAAGGTTCCGTCATGGGCGGCGTGCAGGCAGGTTTCGGCAATAGCTATGCGTTCCGCATCCATCGCGGCTCTCCTTTTCTCGGTTTATATGGAATTTGAACAGGCTCAGTCCACGGGGGCGGATGAAAGCCCGCGCCGCTCGACCAGCAGTTTCAGCAGCCGGTCAAGTTCCGCATGGTCTTCCGCCGAGAGAACCCCGAAAGCCTCGGCATCATTGGCATCGGCGAGTGCCGCCAGCTGCGGCACCTTCGCCCTGCCCTCCACTGAAAGCGCAAGATGATGCGCGCGGCGATCCGTCTCGTCCTCGGTGCGGCTGACCAGGCCTTTTTCCAGAAGCCGGTCGGCCAGTTTGCTGATCGCGCCCTTGGTCATGCCCATCTTGGTCGCAAGCAGCGAAGGCGAAAGCGACCGCTCATCATAAAGCGCCCGCAGGAACACCCATTCCGCCACCGTCACCCCCTCGCTCGCCAGTCGGCGGGCGAAATCCTGCGACACGGCATTGGAAATCATCCGCATCCAGTAGCCGGTATGAGACGTCAGATCGGAAATGGCGGAAGACATGTCAACCTCATTCATTGACTAGGAAACTAGCCGAATTTAGTTTCCTAGTCAATGAATTTTCGATCTCAGAGAAAACCCATCCCCAGCACGGCAAGAGGCAAGGCGATCACCACCACCCAGGGCGGCAGTTTCCAAATGGTCAGCCCGAGGAAGCCGGCGAGCGCAAGGAAAAAATCAGCGGGCGACAGCACCGCGCTCGTCCAGACCGGATTGTAAAGTGCAGCGCCCAGAATGCCGACGACTGCCGCATTCGCACCGCGCATGGCGGCTTGTGCATACGCGCGTCGGCGCACCCCTTCCCAGAAGGGCAGAATGCCGGTCACCAGCAGGAGACCCGGCAGGAAGATCGCTATGAGCGCAACGGCTGCACTCGCCAGATCGCCCGTCGCCTGCCCGATGGCGGCACCCAGATAGGCGGCGAAGGTGAAGAGCGGACCGGGAACGGCCTGCGCCGCACCATAGCCGGCCAGAAACACATCGTTAGACAGCCAGCCCTTATCGACAATCTCGGCCTTCAGAAGCGGCAGCACCACATGCCCGCCGCCAAAGACCAGCGCGCCGGAGCGATAGAAGGCGTCGAAGAGAATGACGTCCGCCGAGCCGGTCGCCGCAGCCCAGAGCGGCATGACGACCAGCAGCGCGAAAAACAACACAAGACAGCCCGCCCCGAAGCGCCGCGAAATCGGCACCGAAAGATGCCCGATCTGCGCTGCCCCCGCCTGACGGCAGACGATCAGCCCCGCCACCGCCCCCACGGCAATAGCAGCGACCTGCCCCACGGCGCTGGTCACGAAGGTGACGATGAGCACGGCGGCCAGCGCAATCCCTGCCCGCGTCCTGTCCGGCGTCAGGCTCTTCGCCATGCCGTAAACGGCCTGCGCAACAACAGCGACCGCGACAAGCTTCAGCCCATGAAGGATCGCCGCCTCCACCGGCCCACCGGCAGACGCTGCCCCATAGGCGAAGAGCACGAGCAGGATGGCCGAAGGCAGCGTGAAAGCCGTCCAGGCGGCGAGCGCCCCCAGCGGCCCGCCGCGCAACAGCCCCATGCAGAAGCCGACCTGGCTCGACGCCGGTCCGGGCAGAAACTGGCAAAGCGCCACGATCTCCCCATACCGCGCCTCATCGATCCACTTGCGGCGCAGAACCAGTTCGTCGCGGAAATAGCCGAAATGGGCAATGGGACCGCCGAAGGAGGTCAGGCCGAGTTTCAGGAAGGTGGTGAAGACTTCGAGGGCGCGGGATGGGTTGGAGCGGTCGGGGAAATTGGGACGGTTGTTCGTCATTTATTGTCCCCTGTGGATGTTCGCTTTGCCGAGACAGAAGACCCGCTCCATGCGCATTTGCAACGTCTTAGGATTTCGCAGACGCCACCCATCCTCTCCGTCATCCCGGACTTGATCCGGGATCCAGCGCGCGATGTCCATCGCGTAGAAGACTCTCTTCATAAGAGTCCTTTCAGCCCGCGGACGCGGGCTGGCTGGATGCCGGATCAAGTCCGGCATGACGGAGGAACGAGAAGTCCGCTCCTCCGGCTATTCTGCCTCGTCCCCTTACGGACTAAAGCCGAGCCTTTAGCGCCCGATTGTTACGGCAGCATGTCTGCCGCAACTGCGATTGAGAGAGTATCGGGCGGACCCGCGCATGGGTTACATCGAACGTGGAGTAGACAGCACCAGCCACCCTACTCCACCGCCCTGCCCTCGATTACATACCCTGCGGGCCGCGGTTCAACGCCGCGATCCCCGTCCGGCAGACCTCGATCAGGCCCATCGGCTTCATGATGGCGATGAACTGGTCGATCTTGGACGGCTTGCCGGTGATTTCGAAGATGAAATGGCCGACGGTCGCGTCGATCACCTTGGCGCGGAAGGCTTCAGCAAGACGCAGGGACTCGACGCGGGCGTCCCCGGAGCCGGCGACCTTGATCAGCGCCAGTTCGCGCTCGACGGGACGGTCCGCACCGAGTTCGACGGCGCGAACCGTGAGATCCACGACGCGGTGAACCGGCACGATGCGCTCCAGCTGCGCCTTGATCTGTTCGAGAACATGCGGGGTGCCGCGCGTCACGATGGTGATGCGCGACAGATGTGCCTCGTGTTCCGTTTCCGAAACCGTGAGGCTTTCGATGTTGTAGCCACGGCCGGAGAAGAGGCCGATGACGCGGGCGAGAACGCCCGGTTCGTTGGAAACGAGAACCGAAAGCGTGTGGTTTTCGACGGCCTGCGTTTCCTTGTCGATGAAATAGGCGGAGCCGGTCGGTTGGTGCTGTGCGTTCATGATCGTTCTTCCTACCTATCTCTTAGACCAGCTGACGGCCCTTGGCGTCGATGGCATTGGCAACGGCCTCGTCGGTGGCCTCGTCGGGCAGCAGCATTTCATTATGCGCCTTGCCGGAGGGGATCATCGGGAAGCAGTTGGCGAGGTTCGCCACGCGGCAATCGAACAGCACCGGCTTCTTGACATCGATCATTTCCTGGATCGCATCGTCGAGATCGCCCGGCTTCTCGCAGCGGATGCCATGCGCGCCGAAGGCCTGCGCCATCAGCACGAAATCGGGCATCGCTTCCGTATAGGAGTTCGACAGGCGGTTGCCGTGCAGCAGCTGCTGCCACTGGCGCACCATGCCCATATACTGGTTGTTCAGGATGAAGATCTTGATTGGCGCGTTGTACTGAACGGCCGCAGACATTTCCTGCATGGTCATCTGGACGGAGGCGTCGCCCGCGATGTCGATGACGAGGCTTTCCGGATGCGCGATCTGTGCGCCGAGTGCTGCCGGCAGGCCATAGCCCATCGTGCCGAGACCACCCGAGGTCATCCAGCGGTTCGGCTTCTCGAAACCGTAGAACTGCGCCGCCCACATCTGGTGCTGACCGACTTCGGTCGTGATGTAGGTGTCGAGATGCTTGGTCTTCTCATAGAGGCGCTGGATCGCATATTGCGGCATGATGACATCGTCATTCGGCCGGTAGGCGAGCGAATTGCGCGCGCGCCAGCGGGCGATGTTTTCCCACCAGTCCTTCAGATGCGATTTGTCGGCCTTGTTGGCGGTTGCGCGCCACAGGCGAACCATATCTTCCAGAACCCGACCGACATCGCCGAGGATCGGAACATCGACGCGAACCGTCTTGTTGATCGAGGACGGATCGATGTCGATATGGATCTTCTTCGAATTCGGCGAGAAGGCGTTGAGGCGGCCGGTGATGCGGTCGTCGAAACGCGCGCCGATGCAGACCATGACGTCGCAATCATGCATCGCCATGTTCGCTTCGTAGGTGCCGTGCATGCCCAGCATGCCAAGCCAGTTCTTGCCCGAGGCCGGATAGGAACCGAGGCCCATCAGCGTCGAGGTGATCGGGAAGCCGGTGAGCTCGACCAGTTCTCGCAGCAGCTGCGATGCTTCCGGACCCGAGTTCACGACACCGCCGCCGGAATAGATGATCGGACGACGCGCGGAGGCCATCAGCTCGACGGCGGCGCGGATACGGTCCAGATCGCCCTGCATCTTCGGCTTGTAATTGCCCTTCGGCTGCGTGGCGGCCGGGGGCGTATAGGTGCCGGTGGCAAACTGGACGTCCTTCGGGATATCGACGACAACCGGACCCGGACGGCCGGTCGTGGCGATACGGAAGGCTTCATGGATCGTTGCGGCCAGATCGTTGACGTCCTTGACCAGCCAGTTGTGCTTGGTGCAGGGCCGCGTGATGCCGACCGTGTCGCATTCCTGGAACGCGTCGGAGCCGATGAGCGTGGTCGAAACCTGGCCGGACAGGCAGACAAGCGGAATGCTGTCCATCAGCGCGTCCTGCAGCGGCGTGACGGCGTTCGTCGCGCCGGGGCCGGAGGTGACGAGCATGACGCCCGGCTTGCCGGTCGAGCGGGCATAGCCTTCGGCGGCATGGCCGGCGCCCTGCTCGTGGCGAACGAGAATGTGCTGGATATCGTCCTGCTGGAAGATCTCGTCATAGATCGGCAGCACGGCGCCGCCGGGATAGCCGAAGATATGCTCGACGCCATTGTCCTTCAGCGCACGGAGAACGATCTCCGCCCCAGTCATCTTCCCGTCGTTCTGAGTGTCCTTACCCGTCATCGTCCTTGTTCCGTTTTGCTTGGTTTTGCGGGGTGTCTAGCTTGTTTTAGGGCATAAAAAAAGGCCCCTTGGAGGAGCCTGTGTGCAGCGCATGGGTGGCTATCGCCGGATGGTTACACCATCCTGCCCATGCGCCGTCCCACCACGATAAGCGAAATCATCTTGTTCATGGCGCGAAGTGTTAACGGCAAAGGTGGAAGCCGTCAACGCCGCAAGCGGAAAAATCTTGGCGTGATCTCGGCCTGCGGCGGAAACCTCCCATTAAGACTGATCCCATAGTCTGCTTTCGAAAGCGAAAGTGAATATGACGGACCAAGGGCCCGCGGATAAAACCGCAGAACGCAGAGACGTGGACGCTCCCGGAGACCGCCTGCTCGGCCATGTGGTGGCCTGCAGCGGCGCACGCGCGACCGTGGCCGCCATCATCGAAAACGGCGCGACAGATCTCACGGAGCGCTGGTCCGTCGGACGTCTGATTTCCATCAGCGTTGGCCGGAACCGCGTCGTGGCGCTGGTCGATTCCATGCAGACTGACAACAAAGCCTGGATGCCGGGTGCCAACAACGTCTTCCGCGTCGAAGTGGAATTGATGGGTGAAGTGGTCGTCGACGACGATGGCTCGGAAACCTTCTCCACCGGCATCAGCTCCTATCCACATCTCGGCGCCATCGCCCACCGCATCCGCAAGGACGACCTGAAGCGCATCTACAAAACGCGGAACGGGGAAAGCCGCCCCATCGGCAAGCTGTCGCAGGACCAGAGCATCGATGCAGAGGTGCATATCCCCTCGATGCTGTCGAAACACTTCGCCATTGTCGGCTCGACCGGCGTCGGCAAATCCTCCGCGGTGTCGCTTCTCCTGCGCACGGCGGTCGAGGCAGACCCGAAGCTGCGCGTGCTCATCCTCGATCCGCATAACGAATTCGCCGCCGCCTTCAACGATCTGTCTGTCGTCATCGATCCCGAACGGCTCGACCTGCCGTTCTGGCTGATGCGGCTCGAGGAGTTCGCCGAAGTGGTGTTCCGCGGACGCATCGGCGTCCCGGAGGAAATCGACGCGTTACGCGATCTGATCCCGGAAGCGAAGAAGTCGTTTCGTGGGGAATCGAACCTCATGCGCCGGCAGTCCGATCGCTCGTCGATCACAGCCGACACGCCGGTTCCCTATCGCATTTCCGATCTTCTGGCGCTGATCGACGAACGGATCGGCAAGCTCGAAGGCCGTTCCGAAAAGCCCTATCTGCGCTCGCTCAAGCTGAGGATCGTCTCCGCCGTGAACGATCCGCGCTATCGCTTCATGTTCTCTTCGAACACGATCAACGACACGATCCTGGAGACCGTGCAGACCATTTTCCGGATTCCGGGCCACGGCAAACCGATCACGGTCTTCCAGCTGTCGGGCATCCCCTCGGAAGTGGTGAATTCCGTCGCGTCGGTGTTGACCCGCATGGCCTTCGAAATCGGCCTGTGGTCGAATGGCGCGATCCACATGCTCGTCGTCTGCGAGGAAGCGCATCGTTATGTCCCCTCCGATCCCAGTCTCGGCTTCGTCCCGACACGCCAGTCGATTGCCCGTATCGCCAAGGAAGGTCGCAAATACGGCGTTTCGCTCGGCATCGTGACGCAGCGCCCCGGCGATCTCGACCAGACGATCCTCTCGCAGTGCTCCACCGTCTTCACAATGCGCCTGACCAACGAGAACGATCAGGACATCATTCGCTCGGCGATCCCCGAAAGCTCGCTCTCGGCGACAAGCTTCATCTCCTCACTCGGCAATGGCGAGGCGATTGCCTTCGGCGAAGCCGTTTCGGTCCCCATGCGCATGAAATTCAACCGCCTGCCGACGCCGCACGTGCCGAAAACGACCTCTTCGGACGTGCCGGAGATCGAAGATGCGGGAGACAATATCAATCTGCGGAGCATCATCGCGCAGATGCGCCAGGTTTCGGGCCAACCCGACATTTCCGCCTTTCAGGAAAGTTTCGAGGAAAGCACTCGCCGTCAGGTCGAACAGCTTCCCTCGATCGCGGAAGAAAGCCCTCTGGAGCCCTATAGCGCCGACATGCTGCCCGGCAGAGCGCCCTTCACGGCATTGGACCCGACGCGTCTTGCGCCGCAGCCCATACGCCCCGGCTCCTTTACCGAGGCCGATGCGCCTGTCCGGCAACCGGGTGAGGCAACCGGTCCGACATCGCTCCGCCGTGACCCCAACCGGCCCACCACGCTGCGCGACAGCCTGCTGAAAAAGCCCCTCTCAAGTCTCTACAAGGACTGAGCCTGAGCGGCTCAAGTGGCAATCCGCTCCCAGCTCTCGTCCATCTGATTGCGAAACCAGGTCATCTGCCGCTTGGCATATTGCCGCGTGGCAGCAACGGCCTGCTCGATGACCTCGGCGCGGCTCATCTCGCCGCGCAACATGGCGGCAATCTGAGGCACCCCGATCGCCTTCATCGCCGGCACATCCGACGGCGGCGACAGCGCCTGCAGCGCCTCGACCTCCTCGACCGCGCCCTCGTCCATCATCGCCGCGAAGCGCCGGTCGATGCGGCTGCGCAGGACCTCCCTCTGCGGCAGCACGACGATCTTGCGCGCCTTTGCCGGATCGATGATTGCGGGACCCGCAGCGGACTGGAAATACGCGATCGGCTTGCCGCTCGTCATCAGCACTTCCAGCGCCCGGAGAATTCTCTGTCCGTCGCCGGGCTGAAGCACGGCCGCACCTTGCGGGTCGCGCGCAGCCAGAAGCGCATGCAGCGCCTCCGGCCCCTCCTTTGCCAGCCGTCCCCGCAATGAAAGCCGCAGCTCCTCGGACACCTCCGGCATCTCGGAGAGCCCGCCCGTCAGCGCCTTGAAATAAAGTCCGGTTCCGCCAACCAGAACGGGCGTCTTGCCCGCCGCACGGATCGTCTCGATCTCGCCTTGAGCGGCGCGCAGCCACGCGCCCGTCGAATAGGTCGTCTTGGCCGGCACATGCCCGTAAAGCCGGTGCTCCACACCGCCCATGTCGGCCTCGGACGGCCGGGCGGTGACGACGCGCAGCGTGTCATAAACCTGCATGCTGTCAGCATTGACGACGATACCATCCACCCGGCGCGCCAAGTCGAGCGCCAGAGCAGACTTGCCGCTGGCCGTCGGGCCGGTTATCAGGATCGCGTCGTATTCGCTCACAAGGTTTTCTCCATGGCTCTCGTCGCCACGCTCATTGCCAATCCGCAAAATCCTGTACTCGTCCCGGCGCTCGGTGAAAAGGCCGCAAGCACGGTTTCAGCCTCCGGCCTCTACTGGCTGGCCGACGGGATCGCCTGCGACATCGCGCTGAAGGACGGCACGGATGCAGCCGAAGCGATGGCCGCCCTCACCGCCGCCATCGACGGAGCGCCGATCGATATCGTGGTCCAGAACGCCGAAACCCGGCGCAAGAAGCTGCTCATCGCCGACATGGACTCCACCATGATCGGTCAGGAATGCATCGATGAACTCGCTGCTGAAGTCGGCCTGAAGGACCTCGTCGCGGCCATCACCGCCCGCGCCATGAACGGCGAGATCGAGTTCGAGCCCGCCCTTCGCGAACGCGTCGCCCTCCTCAAGGGGCTGCCGGTCACCGTCGTCGACGAGGTGATCGCCAAGCGCATCACGCTCACCCCCGGCGGCAAGGAGCTGATCGACACGATGACGGCGAACGGCGGCTACACGGCGCTGGTCTCCGGCGGCTTTACTGTCTTCACCGGCCGTATCGCCTCCGTCCTCGGCTTCCATGAAAACCGTGCCAATGTGCTCATCGAGGACGACGGCAAGCTTGCCGGCATCGTCGCCGAACCCATCCTCGGCAAGCAGGCCAAGGTCGACGCCCTCCTCGACATCACCGAAACGCTCGGCATCCACACCGACGATGCGATTGCCGTCGGCGACGGCGCCAACGACCTCGGCATGCTCCAGCTTGCCGGCTCCGGCGTGGCGCTGCACGCCAAGCCCTCGGTCGCGGCGCAGGCGAAGATGCGCGTTGACCATGGAGACTTGACCGCCCTGCTCTACATCCAGGGGTATCGGAAAAGCGATTTCAGGTGACCACGCTCGAAACCCCTCGCCTGATTTCGCGCCCATGGACCGAGGTGGATATCGAGCCGTTCTTTGCGCTCTGCAGCGATCCGGAAGTCATGCGCTATTTCGGCGGCCCTCAGTCGCGGGAGAAGGTTGAAGCAACGGTGCGCAGCTGCATTGAGCTGCAGGCGCGCTTCGGCGTCTGGCTTCAACCTCTTGTGCTGAAGGAAACCAGCGCGTTCGTCGGGATGGCCGGAATCGCAGAGGTTCTGTTCGAAGAACATTTCACGCCAGCGGTGGAAATTGGCTGGCGTCTGGCGCGGAAGCATTGGGGACATGGCTATGTCACGGAGATCGGCAAAGCCTTCGTCGATTATGCTTTCAGGGAACGCAATTTCGGCGAGCTCGTATCCTTCGCCGTTCAGGACAATGAGCGCTCCATCGCCGTGATGAAACGGCTTGGCTTTACGCATGATCCAGCGGACGATTTCGACCACAAGCGCGTGCCCGATGATCTGCCACACCTGAAGCGTCACGTGCTTTATCGTTTGAAAAATCCGGTGGAAAAATCGGCTTAAATTTACTCGCCGGGATGCTGCTTTTGCTTGCTCTTGCGGATGTCATACAGCACCCAACCGAAGCCAAGCACGGCTACGATAAGAGGAAATACATACCAAAAGAATATATCCGGGGTCATGGCTTCAGTCTTCCCAGCATTTGCCTCGGTGCCCAATGTAAGCCGGCTGCAGCCAAAATCCAAGTGGCGACGCCGAGAAGGCCAATCCACATCTCCGCACCCGGAGAATAGTTCAACGTCTTCCCCAACACGCCCACAACCACAAACGCCGTCGAAAGCCGATCGAGCGCATTGGCGGCGAGCTTCGTTCTCTCATTGTGAACCAGCATGCAGATCCCTCGCGCCAACCTCGCGCGAAAATTGTGCGGAATCGTCATGAGCGTCAATAACTGAGCATTTCCGCGTCCTGAACAACGCTGAACACGCTCAAAGGTGGCGCTATTCGAGCCTCAGCGCCACGAACCTCAGATCACCCTTCGCATTCGCGATCATCACCTGCGCGTTGCGCCGGTCCGCCTGCTTCAGCGATGCAACCTTGGCCGCAGCATCCGCCGGTGTCGCAATGAACTGCTGCGCGATTTCCACGATAACATCGCCCGCGACAATGCCCTTCTCGGCCGCCGGCGAACCGGGCTCGACCTCGGTCACGACCACACCTTCGACGCTTTTCTCGATGGAGAACTGTTTGCGGCTATCGTCGTCCAGCGCCTTCAGCACCATGCCGAGAACAGGCCCGTCGGCTGCGACAGCCTTGTTGTCATCCTGATGCTTTTCGGGCTTGCCCGGCTTTTCAGGCTTTTGCGGCTTGGCCTCGTCGGAGGAACCACCATCGTCCAATGCTTCCGGAGCGGTTTCTGTATCGTCTTCGGCATCCTTGGCCATCTGCTTGAGCCGCACGGTGACCGTCGTCTCCTTCCCGTCGCGCATAACGACAGCCTTGAGGTCGGTATCGATGGGGCTCTCGGCAACGATCAGCGGCAGGTCGCGCGCCTGCTTCACCGGCCTACCGTCAAAGCTGACGATCACATCGCCAGCCTTGATCGGCCCGCCCTCGACCGGACCGCCGGCAATGACGCTGGAAACCAGCGCACCGCGCGCCTTGTCCAGCCCGAGCGTCTTGACCATGTCATCCGTCACCGGCTGGAGACGAACGCCCAGCCAGCCGCGCCGCGTCTCACCATAGGTCTTGAGCTGCTGGATGACGTTCATGGCGATCTCGGAGGGAATGGAGAACCCGATGCCGATGGAGCCGCCGGTCGGCGAAATGATCGCCGTGTTCACACCGATCACATCGCCTTCCATGTTGAAGAGCGGACCGCCGGAATTGCCCTTGTTGATCGCGGCATCCGTCTGGATAAAGTTGTCATAGGGCCCGGCATTGATGTTGCGTCCTCGCGCCGAGACGATCCCCACGGTCACCGTGCCGCCGAGCCCGAACGGATTGCCGACCGCCATTACCCAGTCGCCGATGCGCATCTTGCGAGAATCGCCAAACTTCACCGCCTTCAGCGGCGCCTTCGGCTCGACCTTCAGCACCGCAAGGTCGGTCTTGGTGTCGGTCCCGATCAGCTTGGCTTCCAGCGTCGTGCCGTCGGCAAAGTTGACGTCGATCTCGTCCGCACCCTCGATCACGTGATTGTTTGTCACGATATATCCGGCCGGATCGATGACGAAGCCGGAGCCCAGCGAATTGACCTTGCGGTTCTTGCCGCCGTCCTTCTTCCGCTTGTTGAAATAGTCGTTGAAATACTGCTCGAAAGGCGCGTCCTTCTGAACCTTCGGCGACGGCGAGCCGCTGTCGGCTTCGCTGCCCTCGGCATCTTGCGAGATCGAGATATTCACCACCGCATCAAGCAGCCCTTCCGCCAGATCGGCGACAGAGGCCGGCCCGCGCTGCTGCACGGCAGCACTTTGCGCCATGGCAGGGCCACCGGGCGTGACCGCTATCGAAATGGCGGCAGCAGCCGAGAGAAGCAGGAACTTCGAAGACGAACGTGACACGCGGCATTTCTCCTGTGGGAGATCGCGCCCGCAAATCGCCGGCGCATGTGATAAAACAGGTCGCTCTTGTTATCGCCACCATCCTTCCGGGTAAAGTGGCGTTTCTGTGAGCGATCGACCGTTTAATGGACGAGCCAGACGAGGCCGACCCCGAGTGCCAATGCGACAACACCAAAAACACGAAGCCGCTCTTCCGACATGGCCGGAATCTGCTGCGCCATGTTCTTGATAAGCCGAGGGGCCAGCGCATAGGCCAGCCCCTCGATGATCAGCAAGAATGCCAGTCCGATCAGACCATCGGTGGCAAGCGCGCTCACTGCTGGGCAGCCGGCGGCTGCGGAGCCTTGGCGGCATCGGCCGGCAGCCGCTCGTCCAGTTTCTTCTTTCCGCCCGCATCATTGAAGAAGCGGAAGAAATCGGAATTGGGCGAGAGCACGAGGCTCGTATCCGAGGTCGTCAGACTGCTCTTGTAGGCATTCATCGAACGGTAGAATTCGAAAAAGGCCGGGTCCTTGCCATAGGCCTGGGCGAAGATGGCGCTGCGCTGGCCTTCGCCTTCACCGCGCAGGATTTCGGATTCGCGCCGTGCGTCTGCGACAATCTCGACGACCTGACGGTCGGCAATGGCTTCGCGGCGCTGTCGTTCCTGCACACCCCGGGCACGGATCAGTTCAGCCTCTGCCAGACGCTCGGCCTTCATGCGGTCGAAGGTCTGCTGCGAGACTTCCCGTGTCAGATCGGTCCGGCGGATGCGAACATCCATGATCGATATGCCGAGCGCGCCTGCATCGTTCTTCAGGTCGGTACGAACCTCCTGCATCATCGCGCTGCGCTCCTGCGAGAGAGCAGACTCGAACCCGCGCAGACCGTAAACCCGGCGCAGTGCGGAATCGAGCCGTGTACGCAGCCGCGACTCGGCGACGCTCACGTCACCCGAAACGGCCTCGCGAAAGAGCTTGGCATCGGTGATCTTGTAGATGATGAAGGCATCGACTTCGTAGAACTTGCCGCCCTTGACCTGAACGCGAATATTGTCGAGGTCGAAACGAAGCGCCTGTTCGCTGACATACTGTACGCGATCGGCATCAAGGAACCCGAACGGCAGCTTGAAATACAGCCCCGGCTCGGTCTTGACCGACTGGATCTTGCCGAAGCGGATCACCAGCGCCTGCTCGCGCGCACCCACGACGAACATCGAGGAATAGGCCAGAAGCGCAATCAGTGCCGCTGCGACAATGCCGATGGAAAGACGATTGCTATTCATTTCGTCTCTCCCTTGGCGCCCTTGTTCATGAGTTCGTTGAGCGAAAGATAGGGTACGGACTGGCCGGACTGGCCGTCCATGATGATCTTCCGGCTCGACTTCATGAGGTTTTCCATCGTCTCCAGATACATGCGCTCGCGCGTGACATCGGGAGCCTTGGCATATTCGGCATAAACGGAGTTGAAGCGGGCCGCCTCACCTTCCGCTTCCTTCACGACGCGATCCTTGTAGGCAGCTGCCTCTTCGCGGATCTGCGAGGCTTCACCGCGGGCGCGGCCGAGCTTCTGGTTGGCGTATTTGTTGGCTTCCTCGACGTAGCGATCCTCGTCCTGCTCGGCGCGCTGCACTTCGTCGAACGCATCAGCCACTTCACGCGGCGGCGCAGCATCTTCGATTGCCACCGTGCGGATCGAAATGCCGGCCTTGTAGGAATCAAGCGTCGCCTGGATGATGTTCTTCACGTCCTCGGCAACAGCCTGACGGTTGTCGCGATAGATGTCCTGAACCGGACGCGAGCCGACCACTTCGCGCATGGCGCTTTCAGACACCTGCTGAAGCGTATCGCGCGGATCTTCGACATTGAAGAGATAGGCGCGCGGATCGGTGACTGCATAAAGCACCGAGAACTGCACATTGACGATGTTCTGGTCGCCCGAAAGCATCAGACCCGCATCGCTGTTGGAGCCGGACTTCGCGCCGATATTGGCCTGCTGTTCGGTGACCTTGACCATTTCCACGCGCTCGAACGGCCAGAAATGGAAATGCAGGCCCGGCATGGCGACGTCCTTGGCCGGCACGCCGAAACGGGATACAACACCGCGCGCATCGGGCTGAACCGTGTAGACGCACTGGAAGAGCCAGAGCGCGGCAACGACCGCGAGACCCAGAAGCACCAGTCCGCCGCCACCCGAGCCACCGGGGATCATGCGTTTCAGTCTGTCCTGGCTGCGCCGGATGATTTCATCGAGTTCCGGAGGGTTGTTTCCGTTTCCGGGCCGGTTCGGTCCGGAGCCCCAGGGCCCCTTGCCGTTTCCGTTACCGCCGCCACCGCCGCCGCCCCAAGGGCCGCCGCCGCCATTCTGATTGCTCCAGGGCATCAAGTCCTCTTGCTGTTACGGGCAAGAGACGTTTTCCCCCACCCTCGTCTTATGGTGACAGGTTATAGGTATCGTCACGGAGGGTTTCAATGCGGACCGACCGGTTTCCCGGCCAAGAAACACAAATTGCCGCAGTGAAGGTTTATTTTCGGCGTGTATAGGTCACGAAACGGGCCGCATAATCATCCCTCTCGCCCGCCTCCATGCGACCGGCCTCCTCGGCCTGCCAGACGGCGGGATCGATCGCCGGAAAACTCGTATCGCCGGCAATGTCCGCCTCGACATGGGTGATGTGCAAAACATCTGCAACCGGCATGCCGAGACGATAGATCTCCCCACCGCCCGCGATGCAGATCTCATCGACACCGGCCTCTGCAGCCAGCGTAGCCGCCTTGGCGAGCGCCTCATCGAAGGAATGCACCACATGCACGCCCTCTCGAGCGTAAGATCGGTCCCGCGTGATGACGACATGCGGCCGACCCGGCAGAAGACGCGGGAAACTCTCGAGGTTCTTTCGCCCGATGACCAGCGGCTTGCCCATCGTCATCGCCTTGAAACGCTTGAGATCCGTCGACATGTGCCACGGCAGATCGTTATCGCGCCCGATCACGCCGTTGCGCGAGACGGCGGCAATCATGGAGATCAGCGGTTTCGTCATACCGCAATCGGCGCCTTGATCGTAGCATCCGCCTCATAGCCGACCAGCTCGAAATCCTCGAACTTGAAGGAGAAGATATCCTTCACGTCGGGATTGATCTTCATGAACGGCAGCGGCTTCGGCTCCCGCTTGAGCTGCGTTTCGGCCTGTTCGAAATGGTTGTGATAGAGATGCGCGTCGCCGAATGTGTGGACGAAATCACCGGGGCGAAGGCCGGTCACCTGTGCCACCATCATCGTCAGCAGCGCATAGGAAGCGATGTTGAACGGGACACCGAGGAAGATGTCGGCCGAGCGCTGGTAGAGCTGGCAGGAGAGCTTGCCCTCCGAGACGTAGAACTGGAACAGGCAGTGGCACGGCGGAAGCGCCATCTCGTCGACTTCCGCCGGGTTCCAGGCCGACACGATATGGCGACGGGAATTGGGATTGGTCTTGATGCCCTCGATCAAAAGCGCGATCTGGTCGATCTTGCGCCCGTCCGGCGCCGGCCAGGAGCGCCATTGCGAGCCGTATACCGGCCCCAGCTCGCCATTTTCATCGGCCCATTCGTCCCAGATTGTCACGCCATGCTCGTGCAGATAGGCAATGTTCGTCTCGCCCTTCAGGAACCAGAGAAGCTCGTGAATGATCGACTTCAGGTGCAGCTTCTTGGTTGTCGTGACCGGAAAGCCCTCCGACAGATCGAAGCGCATCTGATAGCCGAAAACCGAGCGCGTACCGGTGCCCGTGCGGTCACCGCGATCGACGCCGGTTTCCTTCACGTGGCGGAGGAAGTCGAGATATTGCTTCATGGCCCGCTGATTCCCTGTTCTTCAGACGGGCGGGAGTTTAAAGCCAAGCGACGTCGCTTCCAAGGCGGAAACGCCGCAGCCTGTCGTCAATCCAAGGGAAAGAGCCGTTAAAGCTCGCCGAGCTTTCCGAGTTCCTTGGCGACGAGATAGTAGAAGGTGACGCGCGACTTGGAATGATCGGCTTTCATCGCGACAGCAACGGAAGCCACCGGCTTTTCGGCGGCCTCACCCGTCACGCCAAGCTTCTTGCCGCACCAGCTTTGCACGACGCGGTCGAGTTCCGACTTGTCGGAGGCGGACACCAGAGAGGAGTCGCGGTCGCGAAGCGCAATACCCAGATGCTTGACGATCTTGGCAACAACAGCCTCATCGGCATTGGCATCATACTTGCGGACGTCTGCAAGATAATCAGTCATGATGTTTGCTCCCTGCTTTCCCGATGCTTTATAATGCATTCTCATATTGAATTTTTTAGTCGAATTACCCTCAAGTCAAGCAGAGATTGCAGCAACGGCCGAAATCGCGTCCTCAAATTCGCTGGATTTGGCGAACGGCCCTTTTCATCCGCTCCCATAACACTTATATGAACAGTGCCGTCTTTCGAGGCGGCTATGGCAATAAACGGGCGATGGAATAAACCTATTGGACCCGGGGGCGGTACCCGGCGCCTCCACCAGAAACCGCTGAAAGCGTGTCACGCGGCGAGCGGCTTCTGATGGGGGCGAAATAGGATCGACAAGGGTGTAAAGATCGACTTTTTGCCCGGCATGATACCACCGTTATCGGGTCACAAGTGTAGTTGCAAACGACAACAACGCTAAGGGTTATGCTCTCGCTGCTTAATCGCGGTGCGGGAAATCCGACCTAAGTCCTTAGGGTTAGCACCTTAAGGCGGGGTTCGGAGGTACCTGGCAACAGAAACCTCCACCTAAATCTCTCCTTGATCTTGATCTCTCCCACCTGTCGCCTCACCTTCTCCCCATCGGCGGAATCAATTATATTGCCGTTGGCAATAGGCTCGCATATAGCGGGTTTTCGGAATGCCCGGTTCGTGGCATAGATAGCATTGAACACACTTCAGGAAGGCGGTCACAGTATGGGGCAGGATCATATCCGCTACGACATTCTCGCACAGGACGCATTGCGCGGCGTAATCCGCAAGGTGCTGAGCGAGGTCGCTGCGACCAATAGCCTGCCGGGCGACCATCATTTCTTCATCACCTTCTTGACCGGCGCGCCGGGCGTTCGCCTCTCGCAGCACCTGAAGAGCAAATATCCAGAACAGATGACCATCGTCATCCAGCACCAGTTCTGGGATCTCAAGGTTACCGATACCGGCTTCGAGATCGGCCTGTCCTTCTCCGACACGCCGGAAAAGCTGGTCATCCCCTTCAATGCCATCCGCGGCTTCTATGACCCCTCGGTCAATTTCGAACTCGAATTCGACGTCGCCGCCGATGCCGGTATGGAAATCGTCGAGGACGAAGACATCGCCGCCTTCGTGGCACCGGTCGAAGCCACAGACGATGCCGCCGCCAAGCCTGCCGATGGCGAAAAGGCCGGCGCTTCCGTCGTTTCGCTGGATGCCTTCCGCAAGAAGCAGTAACGGGCAAGAACCTTGGGCGACGTCGTCAATCTCCGCCAGTTCCGCAAACGCGCCGACCGCGCGGAAAAGGAAAAGACGGCCGAGCAGAACCGCCTTGCCCATGGCCGCACCAAGGCCGAGAAATCGCTGACCAGGGCGCTCAACGAAAAGGCGGCCAGAACACTCGATCAGGGCAAGCTGGACAAGCCCGCCGGGGCCGAAGGTCACGACGACGGGAAGCGCGACGCGTGATCCGCAAACATTCGGTCACGCTGCGCGGACACCGCACATCCTTTTCACTCGAAGATGAATTCTGGGAAGACGCGCAGGCCATCGCGCGCCGCCGCAACCTGTCCATCGCGGCGCTTCTGACGGAAATTGACGAGAGCCGCGACGCCGCCAGCAATCTCTCCTCCGCCATCCGCCTTCATGTTTTGAGACATTTCAAGCACGCATCTGAAGCCGCTTCCGACGCACGTGAACCGGGCCGCGCAAGCGCCTGAAACGACTCAATTCCCGCCGGGCGGCGCAAGCTTCTCGCCGCGAATGACGTCCGGCTCAAAACCCGGCTGATCAAAACTCGAGCGCGGGGCTTTCAGTTGCGGGATCGAATTGGTTTTCTGGCCCGCCTTATCGCCTGATGCCTTATCGCCGGCCGCCTTCTCCGCCGCAGCCTTGTCGGCAGCAGCCTTCTCAGCCGCAGCTTTGGCGGCCTCCTGCGCCAGCCTTTCGGCCTCTGCCTTTTTCTCCGCCTCGATCCGAGCCTTCTCGCGCGCATCGTCGAGTGCCCGATAATAAAGCGCTTCCCGGCGCAGCCGCTGGCGCTCGGCAAGGCGCGCCTGCAGCAGATCGGCCTTCCGGCGTTCGCGCTCGAAGGCCCTGAGTGACAGGAAATTGGCAAGCTCCGTCGCATCGACCGACGAGGTCGGGCCTGCCAGCGTCCCGCCGAAGCGCAGGGTGACGGCCGGCGTCGCGCCCGCGACGTCGTCATCGCCCGGTTTGAAGGCCGCGCGCAGATCGGCGCGCAGTATGCCCTCCACAAGCCCGACGGAGGCATCGAGGCCAAGGCGCACCTCCGGCGTTTCGGCGCGCACGTTCTGCACCATCAGCCGTCCGCTGGAGATGGAAAAGGGCACCGCCACCCGATAGATGCGCGTCTGTCCCTTGACAATGATCGGCCCAACCAGACCGGCGACCTTCACTGCGTTGATCTCGCCGTCCATCTTGTCGGCTGCGGTCAAAATCGCCGGGAGTGCCCCGCCATTGAAACCGCTGATCGTAAGCGCCGGAACCGTCAGATTGCCCGACCCGCTGAGCTGGCCCGCAATCTGCCCGAGATTGGCGCCCGAGCTTTCGATCCCCACAGCCAGATCGGCCTTGCCGGCCAGAATCGGCTTGTCGTCGCCGGTGCGCCAGGACAGCGTCTCCAGATCGGCCTCCTTGACCTTGAGGTTGCCGCGCAGAAAGCCCTGCCCCTGGCCGATCGTCAGCGACAGCCCGCCGCTGGCAGCGCCGCCGGCGAACTGCCCCGTCCCATCCTCGATGGAAACCACGCCTGCTCCATAGCGCAGCCGCCCGGAGAAATTGCTGACCGGCGTCGAAGAGCCAACCCAGAAATTCGCCGCCGATAGCCGCAGGTCTGCCGTGAACGGCCCCGCGCTCGGCATCGGGAACGGCTGCGACGAAAATGCGCCGTTGGCGTCCTTCAGCGGCCCCGACACGAGTTCAGCCAGCCATCCGGCATCCAGCGATTTGACCGAGAGGTCGCCCGTCAGGACGCGCGCAGCATCGCGGCTCATCGTCAGGTTGCCGGCAACATTTTCCTCCAGCGCCTTTCCGGCGAGCGAAGACACCAAATAGGCGTCAGGCTTGATGTCCAGCGTTGCCGTCACAGAAAGCGGCAGACCGCTGCCCATATTGGGCAGGCTGTAGCCCGTCACCATCAGGAACGGCTCGACATCCTCGCTGTCGAGCAGAACCTTGTATTGCCCCTCGAGAAAATGCGCCGCCGAAAGATCGCCGGCCCCCTTGGCGTTGAAGCCGGTCGTCGCCGTCTGGGCGTTGAGAACGATCTGCGCCGGCGCAGACCCTGTCCGCGTCATTTTCAGGGAGACTGCGCCGTGGTTTCCGTCCAGCATCGGCAGGAGCCTGAAGCCTGCCTGCCCCAGAAGCGTGGCATAATTGTCGTTCTCGGCATTCAGCTGAACATCGAGGTTGGTCCCGGCCGAAAGCCCGAGATCCTGCCCCTGTAGCTTGACGGCGAGCTTGGTTCCATTCGCCGTTCCCTGCACGGTCGCGGTCATGGGAAAGTTGCCCGACCGCCCGGACGCAAGCTCGAAACCGAGATTGGCGTCGGCGAAATAATGCGCATTGCTGGCCAGCGCCGAAATGACGGGATGGCGCGGCAGGTTTCGCTCGGCCAGCAGCAGAACAGCGCGCGGATCGGCCGCCCTGATCCGGCCCTTCAGGTCGAGCACGGGCGCAGTGACGCTGCCAGACGCGGTGCCGGTCACATCAAGCGCAGCTCCGGAGAGATCGCCAACCGTCAGCTTGTCGAGGCTGAGCTTGCCGCCCTTGAGAGTGAAGACGGTCGCCACATCACTCGCGACAACGCCCTGCGAGGCCAGATTGCGGAACTGAAGATCGGCTGAAATCGTCTGGGCCAGAAAGGCTGCGCTCGTATCCTTGCCGGTGGCGAGGCTGGCGACGGCCCGCATGGCGTCGAAATCCAGATCGCCGCCCGAAAGCTGGATTGCCAGAGACGCCGCATCGCCGCTATCCGGCACCTGCCGTTCGATGCGACCCTTCAGGATCGCCCCGCCGGCAGCAAGCTCCAGATTGTCGAAGGACTGGATCTCGTCGTCGATCGTCACATCGGCGGAAAAGCCGAGCGCATTCAGGCTGCGGATCTGCGGCGACACGTCACCGGCGAGCCATGCTGCAAGGCCGGAGGGCTGGCTGGATGCCGCCGTCAGCGTACCCTTGAAGGAGCGCCTGTCTGACAGATCGAGAAGACCGCTCGCCTCGACCTTCGTCCGTCCCGGCAGTTCCACCGAAACCTGATCGAGCTTCCATCCCGTGCCATGCGGCTCGGCGACCACGTTGACATCGCGGAAGGACGTGTCGGCCGACACGATGGCCGGCAGCTTCAGCGTCGCCTTGCCCGGCACTGGCGGCACAGGAATGTCAGCCAGAAGCGACAGGAATGTTTCCAGCCGCTGCTCCGCCGTCGCGACCTGCTCGCTGCGCGAACGTTTCGCCCCCTCGCCGCTGGCGCCAATCGCGTTCATGTCCACCTGCTGGCCATCCGCCGTCAGCAGGAATTGAGGATTGAGCCCGGTATCGAGCGTCGCCTGACCCGTGATCGAATAGGGATCGCTCAGCGGCCCCATGTCGAGCTGATATTGCGGCAGGCGAATGCGGTCGCTGGCAAGCTCGAACGCGCCCTTGATGCGCACGGGTGCCGCCTCGCCCTGCTTCTTGGCGCCATAGCCAGCATTGAACGTCCCGTCGTAGCGCAGCTTCAGATCGACGAGCCTGAGGGTACCCTCCAGATCCGCCGTCACCGGCAGCGCATCGGGAGTGATATGCGAGGCCACGCGAACCTCGCCCTTGCTATCGCGCACACCCGTATTGATCGTGAACTTGCCGGCCACGCCATCGACCAGCCCCTTGCCGTCGAAATGCCAGGGACCGATGAGCGACTTGGCCGAAGCGGTGAAATCCAGCCCCGTCAGCTTGCGCGTCCGCCCTGTTTGATGATCTTCGAACGTCACCTCGCCATCGCTGACGCGGACGTTTTCCAGCACCACGATCTTGGCGGGGATGGACGGGTTGCCGGTCTTCGCCCAATCCAGCGTTCCGTCCTTCTGAAGCGCGATATGGACCTTCGGCCGAATGATGCGCATTTCGAAAATGCGCGCCTCACCGGACATGAAGGGCGCAATTTCCATATCCATGGCGAAGCGGGCGGCGGTGACCAGCGGCTTGCCGTCGTCGTCGCGACCGATCGTGACATCGTCCATGGTGACGGAGGGAAACGGGATCAGCCGCACACTGACGGCGCCATGGACCTCAACCTGCTTGCCGAGGATCAGCGACGCGCGGCGCTCGAAATCCCGCCGAAAACCGGTCCAGTCGATAAAATACGGCGCCACCAGCGCAATGAAAAGCGCCACCACCACCAAACCGGCAATGCCCACCATGATCCGGCCGAACACCGACAATCGCTCAATTCCCCGTGTTAAACCGGCACCCAACCGCCGCTTGACATAGTGTGTGACAGACTACCCCGCCACATGGCGCGCGAACAAGACAAATGCATGACCAAGGGCAGATTTAGCGGGTTAATCCAGCGCAAAAATCTTGCCGGGGTTCATGATGTTGTCGGGGTCGAGCGCCCGCTTGATATGACGCATAACGGGCACCGCGGAGCCAAGTTCCTCGATCAGGAACGGTTGCTTGCCCTGCCCGATCCCATGCTCGCCCGTGCAGGTCCCGTCCATGGCGAGCGCGCGGGCATTGAGCCTTGCGCAGAACGCCTCCACACGGGCGATCTCGGCCGGGTCCCTGTCATCGAAAAGCACGAGAACATGGAAATTGCCGTCGCCCGCATGGCCGACAATGGGCGCCGTGAAGCCGTTTTCCACGATGTCCGCCTCCGTCTCGGCCACGCAATCGGCAAGGCGCGAGATCGGCACGCAGACATCCGTCGACAGCGCCGCCATGCCCGGGATCAGCGCCTTGGCCGACCAATAGGCATCATGCCGCGCCTTCCAGAGCTTCGCCCGCGCGGCTGCGTCGGTGGACCACTCGAAGGCCCCGCCGCCATTCTCCGCGACGATCTCGGCAAACTGCTCCGATTGCAGCCGCACCGTCTCGGCATTGCCGTGAAACTCGACGAACAGCGTCGGCTGGACGGCCAGCGAAAGTCCGGAATAGGCATTGCAGGCCGCCACTTGCGCCGCATTCAGCAGCTCGATGCGGGCGACCGGGATGCCCATCTGGATCGTCAGGCTCACCGCGCTGGCCGCATCCTTCAGCGTCGCAAAGCCGCAAACGCCGCCCGCAATCACCTCTGGAATGCCCTGAAGCCTGAGCGTGATCGAGGTGAGAACCCCGAGCGTCCCCTCCGAACCCACCATCAGCCGCGTGAGGTCGTAGCCGGCGGAAGACTTGCGCGCCCGCCGCGCCGTGCGGATCTCTTCGCCATCTGCCATCACGGCAGTCACGGCCAGTACATTGTCCTTCATCGTCCCGTAGCGAACCGCATTGGTGCCCGAAGCCCGCGTCGCCGTCATCCCGCCGATGGAGGCATTGGCGCCTGGATCGATCGGGAAGAACAGACCGGTATCGCGCAGGTATTCGTTCAGCTGCTCCCGCGTCACGCCCGGCTCCACCGTGCAGTCGAGATCTTCGGCATTCACTTCAAGAACGCGATTCATGCGGCTGAAATCGATGGAAATACCGCCCGCCGCCGCATTCACCTGCCCCTCCAGCGAAGATCCCGTGCCGAAGGGAACAAGCGGCACCTTGTGCTCCGCGCAAACCTGCACAACGGCCCGGACATCCTCGGCATTTTCGACAAACACAACACCATCGGGCAGCTGCGCCGGCAGATAGGTCGTGGTATGCGCATGCTGCTCGCGGATCGCCTGGCCCGTCTGGAACCGCTCGCCGAAGGACTGCTTGAGAATGCCGAGAACCGCGGCAATCCCCGCTTCGTTGCGAATGCCAGCACGCACGCCTTCCAGAGCCATGATGTCCTCCTGATTTTTGAAGGACTTCATGACGGAGGATGATGGCGCTGTCGAGGGGTTAAAGCTGCGATGATGGAGTGATCTGCAAGGCTTCCGGCAACGTGCAATCCATCCCGAGCGGCGCAAAGTGCTTCAGGTTTTGCGTGACGACAGTCAGGCCATACGCCTTCGCCGTTGCCGCAATGATGAGATCGCCCAGACCGGGATGATGGCCTTTTGCAAGCGCCGCATCCTCCAGCTTGCCGAGGTGGCGCGCGACAGTTCCGTCAAGCGGCAAAATACGGTCGGCAAACGTATCAATCACCATGTCCAGCCAGCCGTTCAGCCGCCGCGCCCTTTCGACCCCGCCCCGGCGATGAAGGCCACGCAAACCTTTCTCGATTTCAGCAATCGTGATCGCCGAGAGATAGAGCGTTCCCGCCTCGCCCTGCGCATGCATCCATTGACGTGCGCGCTGCGGAACGGGCACCTTGCGATCCGGCGAGAAGATCGAAATGATGTTCGTATCGAGCAGGAAGCCGTCAGTCAAAATCGACGTCCCGCATCGGCGCGGTATTCCGATCCAGATCGGCAGGCCCGGGATAATCCGCCAGCACATCGCCGAAATTCGGCCTTGGCCGCAGTATGGCGCGTTTTGCCGCCTCCGCCGCCTCGACGCTCACAAGAACTGCAGCCGGCTTGCCATGCCTCGTGATTGTCACGAACTCACCAGCAGCGGCCTCATCGACGAGACCGGCAAACCCCGCTTTTGCATCCGCAACGCTGACCGTTGACACAACACCGCCTCCGAATTTGACCATATATGGTCAATATGCGATAGGCCTTCATTGAAATCAATCAGCCGAGCGCGGAAAATATCCCCACCTTCATCCACGTTTTGTTCTCTTCTCTTTGCTTATCCCCCTCAAAATCACTAGATTGCCGGCATGATGAATCGTTTCGATGACATGCCCTTCTTCGGCGACGAGCCGGAGCCCGCCCCGCAGCGTCCCGTGAGTGGCAACAACAGTGGCGGCGGAATTGCCGCCCGCGCCATGGCGCAGCGTGATGCCGCGCGCGCAGCACCGGATTATCTGTCGGGGCTCAACCCCGAACAACGCGAGGCCGTGGAAACGACCGAAGGCCCTGTTCTGGTTCTCGCCGGCGCTGGCACCGGCAAGACGCGGGTACTGACCACCCGCATCGCCCATATCCTCGCAACGGGCCGCGCCTATCCGAGCCAGATCCTTGCCGTGACCTTCACCAACAAGGCCGCGCGCGAGATGAAGGAGCGCATCGGCATGCTGGTCGGCGGCGCGGTCGAGGGCATGCCGTGGCTCGGCACGTTCCACTCGATCGGCGTCAAGATGCTGCGCCGCCATGCCGAACTCGTGGGGCTCAAATCGGACTTCACCATCCTCGACACCGACGATGTCGTGCGCCTGATCAAGCAGATCCTGCAGGCCGAAAGCGTGGACGACAAGCGCTGGCCGGCCAAGCAATTCGCCGCCATGATCGACGGCTGGAAGAACAAGGGGCTGGACCCCGCCCATATCCCGGAGGGGGACGCCCGCGCCTTTGCCAATGGCAAGGGCCGCGAGCTGTACATCGCCTATCAGAACCGGCTCCTGACGCTGAATGCCTGCGACTTCGGCGATCTTCTCCTCCACCCCATCCGCATGTTCAGGAAGAACCCGGACGTGCTGAAGGAATATCACGAGCGCTTCCGCTACATTCTGGTGGACGAGTATCAGGACACGAATACGGCGCAATATATGTGGCTGCGGCTTCTGGCGCAGCGCTCCGCACCGTCTCGAGGGACCTCCCCGGCTGAAGGCCGCAAGCCCGAAGGGGCGTCCGAGCCGTTGCGAGGCCCCCGCGGAGCGCAGGCGCAAGGCGCCGACAGCGTGAGCGCAAACAAGGTCAACATCTGCTGCGTCGGCGACGACGATCAGTCGATCTACGGTTGGCGCGGCGCGGAAGTCGATAACATCCTGCGCTTCGAGAAGGACTTCCCCGGTGCCAAGGTCATCAAGCTGGAACGCAATTATCGCTCCACCGGCCACATCCTCGGCGCCGCCGGCCACCTGATCGCCCATAACGAAGGCCGCCTCGGCAAGACGCTTTTCACCGAGCGCTTCGATCCCGACCATGACAAGGTGCAGGTTCACGCGGCTTGGGACTCGGAAGAAGAAGCTCGCGCCGTCGGCGAGGAGATCGAGCAGCTCCAGCGCCAGCAACACAAGCTGAACGATATGGCGATCCTGGTGCGCGCCTCCTTCCAGATGCGCGAGTTCGAAGACCGCTTCGTGACCCTCGGGCTCAACTACCGTGTCGTCGGCGGCCCGCGCTTCTATGAGCGCCTCGAAATCCGCGATGCGATGGCCTATTTCCGCCTCGTCTGCCAGCCGGCCGACGACCTCGCCTTCGAACGCATCATCAACACGCCGAAGCGCGGTCTCGGCGATACGTCGGTTCGCGCGCTGCACGACTATGCCCGCGCCCGCAATATCCCGATGCTGGCCGCCGCCTCAGACATGATCGAGACGGAGGAACTGAAGGCAGCCGCCCGCAAGTCCCTCTTCAACGTCGTCACCGACTTCCGCCGTTGGCAGTCACTGCTTGAAAACACACCGCATACCGAGCTTGCCGAGCAGATCCTCGACGAGAGCGGCTATACGGCCATGTGGCAGAACGACAAGTCAGCGGAAGCGCCGGGCCGTCTGGAAAACCTCAAGGAACTGGTGCGCTCCATGGAGCAGTTCGAGAGCCTGCGCGGCTTCCTCGAACATGTTGCGCTTGTCATGGATGCCGAGAAGAACGAGGATCTGGATGCCGTCAACATCATGACGCTGCATTCGGCCAAGGGTCTGGAGTTCGAGACCGTCTTCCTGCCCGGCTGGGAGGAAGGCCTGTTTCCGCATCAGCGCGCACTCGATGAGGGCGGCCGCTCAGGCCTGGAGGAAGAACGCCGCCTCGCCTATGTCGGCCTCACCCGCGCCAAGCGCCGCGCCCATATCTGGTTCGTGTCCAACCGCCGCATTCACGGCCTGTGGCAATCCACCATCCCCTCGCGCTTCTTGGAAGAGCTTCCGCTTGACCATGTCGAAGTCTCGGAAAGCCAGAGCTCGAACTATGGCGGCTATGGCCGCAACCCCTACGGCCAGTCCCGCTTCGACAAGCAGGAGCCCTTCCAGAACACCTATTCGACACCGGGCTGGAAACGCGCGCAAGCCAACCGCACCGACGCCACCCGTGACAACTGGGGCTCACGCTCCGGCCATCAGGTAGAGCGGATCGGCTATGGCGAAAGCGGCCCGCGCGGCAAGACCATACAGGGCGAACTCGTCGCCAAATCCACGGTCGACGTGCCCTCGCAATTCTCGGTCGGCGACCGCGTGTTCCACCTCAAGTTCGGCAACGGCAATGTATCGGCAGTCGAGGGCAACAAGCTGACGGTGGATTTTGATCGCGCCGGACAGAAGCGCGTGCTGGACGGGTTTGTGGAGCGGGCGTAAGATTGGCTGTTTCCGGTTTATGAAAGAGGGGCGCCGACGTCAGCGCAACTGTTGCGACTTAAAACCAAAGTTCAGCCGCCAACCTTCGCCAGCTTACCCTCGGAGGTCGGGACATCCCCGAGGCGCACGAACCGGTAACCCTTCGCCTTCAGCGCCTCGATACCTTTGACCACGCCCTCGCCGGCCTTGTGCGTCGGCTGGTTGATATGGGCGATGATCACGTCCCCGTCCTTCGCGCTCTCGAAGGAACGGATGGTCGCCTCGACGCCCAGCAGCGAGCCGCCGTCGCCATTCACCGAATAGCCGCCGATCTTGTAGCCCATGGACCGGATCTGTTGGATTGCCTCGGGGCTATAGACGGCGGTCGCATCGCGATACCATGTCGGCTTCGGCGCGCCAGTCGCGGCGATTGCGGCCGCCCCTCCCTCGACCTCGGCCTGTACACCTTGAGGCGAACCGGCGGTCTTGATGCCGTAAATATCCATCGGCCTGTCGACGGCCGGAATATGGTTCTCACCATGGTTCTCGATCTGGAAGAGATCGGGATGCGCCCGCAGTTGCGCATAGGACTCGGCATTTTTCCGGAGCCAGCGATGCGTCACGAAAATCGTCGCCGGGATTTTCTGATTGATCAGCGTATCGAGAATACGCGGGTCCGTCGCTCCCATGCAGGCATCGAAGGTCAGCGCCACGGTCGGCACATCATGCTTGCCGGCAAGGCGCAGCTTCGGCTCGACCAGTCCCTGCTTGGTGTAGGTGTCGGCAAGCGCCGGCGTGGCGGCCAAAAGAATGGAGAGTGCGAGAATCGTTTTCATGAAAAGCGGACGAGAGGCAATCGCTGGAGGAACGTTGAATTCCCCCTCGTCCCGAAGCGGGGCGGATTTATGGCTTTCCGCCCCAGGGGATCATGTATTTGGGCAGTCCTCAGTTCCGGACGCGAAACCGGTACCCACTTTCGGCTCGAAATTGCTCAGTCGAACTTGACTTCCTTCAGCTTGTCGATGCCCAGAACCTGCAGCGCGAGCTTTTCGTAGAAGGGCTCGGACTTGCCCTGCCTGACCTTGCGCAGGAAGTATTTCTCGAAGCCGATCTTCGCCAGATGCACCCATTTTCCGGAGGACGACCAGTTGACATTGCGCGGCGGGATCTGCGGCTGCGCCACGAAAGCCACGCCCCCGTCGCCGAAGTCGGCGAGGCACACCGCATTCCAGGTCGCTTGTGCGTCCGGTTCGCGACCGCCCACCAGATTGGCGATGTTATGCGCCGTCGCCGTCACCATCGATTCGATCATGAAGCCCGTCTTCGGCACGCCGACCGGCACCGGCGTCGGCCCCATGGGCGGAATGGCGATGCAAACACCAACCCCGAAGACATTCCGGAAGGTCGGGTTGCGCTGGTGCTTGTCGACGACGATGAAGCCGCGCGGGTTCGTCAACCCCTCGATGCCGCGCACGGCCGCAACGCCGCGAAAGGCAGGCAGCATCATCGTGTAAGCCATCGACACTTCGTGCTTCTTCTTCAGCGAACCGTCGTCATTGATCTCGTCGACGAAGAGCTTGCCCGGCTCGAACTTCTCCACCTTGGCATTGGTGATCCACTTGATGTGATGCGCCCGCATTTCGCTTTCGAGCAGCCCCTTGGTGTCGCCAACGCCATCGAGTCCCAGATGGCCGATATAGGGTTCCGAGGTCACGAAGGTCATCGGCACCTTGTCGCGGATCTTGGCGTCCCGCAGCGCCTTTTCCAGAATGAAGGCGAACTCATAGGCCGGGCCGAAGCAGGATGCCCCCTGCACCGCACCGATGACGACCGGGCCGGGATTCTTCAGAAGCTTCTCGAACTGATCCTTCGCCGCCAGCGCATGATCGATCTGGCAGACCGATTGTGTGTTCGCCGCCGGCCCGAAACCTTCGATCTCGTCAAAGGCGAGCTCCGGCCCAGTGGCGATCACCAGATAATCGTAGGAAATGCTCTCGCCATTCGTCAGCTCCACCCGGTTTTCCGCCGGGTGGATGCGCGCGGCGCCCTCCGGCCGAAGCACAATGTCGCGCCTGCCGAAAACCGGCTTCAGATCCACCTCGATCTCTTCCCGCTCGCGCCAGCCCACCGCCACCCACGGATTGGACGGGACAAAAGAATAGGTATCCCCCCTGTTGATGACCGTGACCTTGTCGTCACGCGACAGCGCGTCGCGCAACTCGTAGGCCATGATCGTACCGCCCAGCCCTGCGCCCAATACAACGACATGCACCATGAACGTCTCCTCCTGTTCCGCATGGCCGAAGGCGAACCACTCCCCGCCCCCAAAAACATTCAATACATAATATATATGTATTTCAATATTTTTTGTCAAACTGAAGAATTGGGGAAGCATGAGAGATGGCGGCCGAACACGGACGGCGACGCGTCTTGCGATCCCCTCTCGCGCGCTCTATCTGTGAAGTCCCACCCTCATCCGATCATCCGGAGAAGATCATTGTCCGCATTCAAGTCCCTGCCCGAAGCCCCGCGCGCCGCCAAGAAGCCCGTTGAAGATACACGCCACGGCATTACACGCATGGATGAATATCAATGGCTTCGGGCCGACAACTGGCAACAGGTCTTCCACGATACATCGGTTCTCGACCCGGAAATCCGCCAGTATCTTGAGGCCGAGAACGCCTACATGAAGGCGGCAATGGCCGATACGGAAGCGCTGCAGAAGCAGCTCTTTGCCGAGATGAAGGGACGCATCAAGGAAGATGACTCATCCGTTCCGATGAAGGACGGCCCGTTTGCCTATGGCTCCTTCTACGTCACCGGCGGCGAGCAGCCGCATTATTTCCGCATCCCGGCCGAAGGAGGCGAGCGGCAGGTCATTCTCGATGGCGACAAGGAAGCGGAAGGCAAGGAATACCTGCGCCTCGCCGGCATGGCGAGCTCGTCTGACCACACGCTGGGCGTCTGGGGCTATGACGACAAGGGTTCGGAATTCTTCACGCTGCGCGTCCGCAACCTGACGACCGGCGAGGACATGTCCGACATCCTCGAAAACACCGGCGGCGGCGGCGCCTGGGATGCGGAAGGCAAGAGCTTCTTCTATACGCTGCAGGACGAGAACCACCGCCCGTCCAAGATCTTCCATCACATTCTCGGTCAGCCGCAATCGGCCGACCGCCTCGTCTACGAGGAAACCGACCCTGGCATGTTCATGGGCGTCGGAGGCTCGCGGCTCGATGATTTCATCTTCATCGACGTTCACGACCACGACACGACCGAATATCGCCTGCTGTCCACCAAGGACCTGCTGGCCGAGCCCAAGCTCGTCGTCGCCCGCGAGCCCGGCATGCAATATGAGCTGGCGGAGGGTGGCGACCGCTTCTTCATTCTGACCAATTGCGATGGTGCCAAGGATTTCAAGATCATGGAAGCGCCCGTTGAATCTCCTTCCAAGGAGAACTGGCGCGAACTCGTGCCACATGAAGCCGGCCGCCTCATCCTCAACCACATGGCCTTTATGCGTCACCTCGTCTGGCTGGAACGCCGCGACGGCCTGCCGCGCATTGTCATCCGCGACCGCAAGAGCGGCGAAGAACACGCGATTGCCTTCGACGAGGAAGCCTATTCGCTCGGTCTGAGCGGTGCGGCGGAATATGATACGGACGTCATCCGCTTCTCCTACTCGTCGATGACCACGCCGAGCCAGGTCTTCGATTACAACATGGCGACGCGCGAGCGCACACTGCTGAAGACACAGGAAGTCCCCTCCGGCCACAATCCGGACGACTACGTCACCCGACGCATCCAGGCCGTCTCGCATGACGGCGAGCTGGTGCCCGTCTCTCTGCTCTATCGCAAGGACACCCCGCTCGACGGCTCCGCTCCCTGCCTGCTCTATGGCTATGGCGCCTACGGCATCTCCATTCCCGCAAGCTTCTCCACCAATGCCCTGTCGCTCGCTGATCGCGGCTTCGTCTATGCCATCGCCCATATCCGCGGCGGCAAGGAAAAGGGCTATCGCTGGTACGAAGACGGCAAGCTCGAAGGCAAGGAAAACACCTTCAAGGACTTCATCGCCGCCGCCGATCACCTCGTGAAGGAAGGCTTCACCGCCTATCACCGCATCATCGCCGAAGGTGGCTCTGCCGGCGGCATGCTGATGGGCGCGGTGGCCAACATGGCGCCGGAGAAATTCGCCGGCATCATCGCCGCCGTCCCCTTTGTCGACGTGCTCACCACCATGCTCGACGACACCCTGCCGCTGACCCCGCCGGAATGGCCCGAATGGGGCAACCCGATCGAGTCCGAGGAAGACTACAAGCGCATCGCCGCCTACAGCCCTTACGACAACGTGGTCGCCAAGCCCTACCCCGCCATCCTGGCACTCGCCGGCCTCACCGACCCGCGCGTGACCTACTGGGAGCCGGCGAAGTGGGTTGCCAAACTGCGCGAACACACGACCGGCTCCGAACCGATCCTCCTGAAGACGAACATGGGCGCCGGCCACGGCGGTGCATCGGGACGCTTCCAGCGGCTCGAGGAAACCGCGCTGGAATATGCGTTTGCGATCAAGGTTGCGGGCAAGATGTGAGGGTTTGCGGGTCTCGAACTGTGAACTGCAGTTGACACATGGACATAATGTGAACTACAGTTCACGCAGATGATCGAGGTCCGCGAGCACCCTGTTTTCACGAAGTGGCTGAAAAAGCTGCGGGATGGCGGCGCGCGCCTGCGCATACTGCGCCGGCTTGCCCGTATCAGCCGCGACGGACATTTCGGCGACGTCAAATATTTCGACGGCATCGGCGAACTGCGCATCGATTATGGCCCTGGCTACCGGGTCTATTTTGTGAAGCACGGTGACACCGTCGTGATCCTGCTTTGCGGTGGCGACAAGGATAGCCAAAGTCGTGACATTCAACTCGCAGTCACAATGGCGAAGGAGCTTTGATATGGCCGTTGAGACCAAGCTTTTCGACGCATCGGAATATATGGAATCCGAGGAAGCGCAGGCCGAATATATATCTATCGTCATGGAGGATGGCGATCTGGAGGAAATCAAGCACGCGCTGGGCATCGTCGCACGCGCCCGCGGCATGACCGCGATTGCCCGCGAGGCCGGCGTTACCCGCGAAGCGCTCTACAAGGCATTGAGCGACAAGGGCGACCCGAAGTTCTCGACCCTTCTGGGCGTTGTGAAAGCTCTGGGGCTGAAGTTCGAGTTGAAGAAGATCGAAGCGGCGGAGTAAATGGCCCGTCCTCTCCCACAAGGCGAGAGGCTGATCCATGCGCTCTCCTCCGTAATCCTCGGGCCTGTCCCGAGGATCTGCTACTGAAGACATTCTGCTGCACCGTCAATTGCTTGGCTTCGTCAGCAGATGGCCGGGACAGGCCCGACCATGACGACCTTGGGGGATTTGCCTCAGGTGCCTAAAGCGGGCGTCGCCCAAAAAATTCCTTCCCTCAATTTCCCCGTTCTCTCCAACCTCCCTTATCCTGAACCCCTCCCGTCACCGGATGGGCCAGCGACGGTTGGTTCAGGCGGGAGGAGAGCTTGATGCGATGTTTCGTAACGTGCGGAACATTGCATCAGGGGGCGCGGGCGGCATCGAGACAAAAACCTCGATGAAACGTTTCCCCCGATGGGCTGCGAATAGCTCGGCGGCCTGGCTACGCCAGAGAACCCGTCTGCCTCCGCAGACGGTTTAGCGAGGCGGCCCGCGCTTGAGGAATGGAGTCGGATGAGGCTCCCCTTGGCAATCTCGACGGGTCGCGCTGGCGCTCCGCCGTATTTTTAAACTACCCATCAGGGCGGCGCGTCAGCGTGGCTCTCCGGAAGCTGATGTCCTCAGACAGGGGCAAGAGCGACAACACCGGAGGATAACTCGGGAGAGGTTTTTCCCCGAGGGTTTTGGCGTGCCGCGCCTCGCCCCGATTGGCAACATCGTCGCGCCGGGTTAGAGCTTGTACCAGCATCGCAACAACAGGCAGTCCATGACACCGATCGACCCGATCCGCCCGGTAACGGCCCGCCATCGTGAAACCGACGCGTTCCGTTTCCAGATGCGTACCGTCTTCGGATCGCTACGGCACACGCGGACACGAACACGCATCACGCTTCTCTCCATCGGTCTCGTGATCCTCATCTGCCTGACATCTTACATCCAGGTTCTGTTGAACAACTGGAACGGCCCCTTCTACGATTCGATCGAGAAGCGAAACCTTCCCGAATTCGGCCACCAGCTGGAAATCTTCGTGCTGATTGCCGGCGCGCTTCTCGTCTGCAACGTGGCGCAGGCCTGGCTCACGCAGACGGCGACGCTGCTGCTCCGCCGCGGCCTTGCGGTCGATCTCCTCAGGCTGTGGAACAGCTGCGGCCGCGCCGTGCCGCCGGATGCAACGCTGGAAGGCGCCAGAAACCCGGACCAGCGCATCCAGGAGGATTCGCTGAATGTCGCCGACTGGACGGTGTCGCTCTCCATCGGCCTCTTCCAGTCGACCATCCTGCTCTTGAGCTTCGTCGGCATCCTGTGGTCGATCTCGGGCGCCTTCGCCATCACGCTCTTCGGCGTTCACATCTCCATTCCCGGTTACATGGTCTGGATCGCGCTCATATATGCCGGCGCCGGCACATTCCTCAGCGCCGTCGTCGGCCGCCAGCTTGTCGACCAGAACAACCGCCGCGCCGCCTTCGAAGCCGAATTCCGCAAGGCGCTGGTGGAGGCGAATACGGCGCGCGGCACCGACACCGTCACCCGCCAATCCGTCTACGCCACCAGCTGGCATCTCTATCGCATCTTCTCCAATGTGCTGGCCTCCACGCGGCTGATCATCATCTCGCAGACGAACCTGACCTGGATTTCCGCCGGCTTCGGCTGGGGCGGTCTCGTCGTGCCGGTGCTGGCCGCAGCCCCCGCCTATTTCTCCGGCCAGCTCACCTTCGGCGGGCTGATGATGGCGGTCGGCGCGTTTAACCAGGTCAACACGGCACTGCGCTGGCAGATCAACAATTTCTCCATGATCGCACAGTGGCGCGCCGCCATGCGCCGCATCGTCCAGTTCAAGCTCCAGCTTGAAGTCTTCCGCCAGGCCACCGGCCGTCAGGTCCAGGTATGACATCGGTCAATTGTGCTTGTACCGATCGGCTTGAGATCCCATCTTGAATCGATCATTGAAAGGACGCCGCGATGCCGCTGATCGGATTCGACAATTCCTACACCCGCCTGCCCGAGCGCTTCTATGCGCCAGCAGCGGCGGCAAGCGCGTCGGAACCCTTCATGTTCGCCTTCAACGAACCTCTGGCCAAAGAGCTTGGTCTCGACGTCGCGCTGCTGAAACGCGAGGGTGCTGCCCTCTTCTCCGGCAATCTGAAGCCGGATGATGCGGCCAATGTGGCGCTCGCCTATGCCGGCCACCAGTTCGGCCATTTCGTGCCGCAGCTCGGCGACGGCCGCGCCATGCTGCTCGGCGAAGTGACGACGCCGGATGGCCGCCATGTCGATATCCAGCTGAAAGGCTCCGGCCCCACCCGCTTCTCCCGAAACGGCGACGGTCGCGCGGCACTCGGCCCGGTGATCCGCGAATACATCGTCTCGGAAGCCATGCATGCGCTCGGCATCCCGACGACCCGGTCGCTGGCCGCCGTCACCACAGGCGATGCCGTCTATCGCGAACAGGCGCAGCCCGGCGGCGTGATCGCCCGTGTGGCCGCCAGCCATATCCGCGTCGGCACCTTCCAGTATTTTGCCGCCCGCGGTGACGAGGAAGGCGTGAAGCTGCTGGCCGATCACGTGATTTCCCGCCACTATCCTGAACTGCGGGGCGAAGAGGATCGCTATATCCGCCTCTTCGAAGCCATCGCCGCCCGACAGGCCGCGCTGATCGCCAAATGGATGGGCGTCGGCTTCATCCATGGTGTGATGAACACGGACAACATGGCCATTTCCGGCGAAACGATTGATTACGGCCCCTGCGCCTTCATGGACGCCTATTCGGCGACGAAGACTTTCTCCTCCATCGATCGCAACCGCCGCTATGCCTATGCCAACCAGCCGGGCATCGGCCAATGGAACCTGGCGCGGCTGGCCGAATGCCTCTTGCCCTTGTTCGGCGACGTGCAGGAGGAGGCAATGGAAAAGGCCAACGCGGCACTCAGGACCTATGGCGAACGCTTCCAGGCCGAATGGCTGAAGGTGATGCGGGCGAAGCTGGGATTGGTGCGCGAACGCGAGGACGATCTGAAGCTGATCCAGTCCTTCCTGTCGCTGATGGAGGAAGGCGAAGCGGACTTCACCCTCGCCTTCCTCCGTCTTACGGCCGCGGCTGGAGGTCCGTCGGCCGATTTTGAACTTGCAGACAGGGAACTGCGAGGAGAATTCAACGCTCCCGATGCGGCACAAATATGGCTTGACGGCTGGCGGCACTATCTGGAAGGCGATTCCATCTCGCCGGAAGACCGCAAGGCGCTGATGCAAAAGGCCAATCCCGTTTACATTCCGCGCAATCACAGAATTGAGGAAACTATCCGCGCCGCTGTGGATGACGGCGACTTCTCGCTGTTCGAGGCGCTGAACCGTGTCCTCGCCCGGCCATATGAGCAACAGGCCGGCTTCGAGCGCTACAAGGCAGCGCCGCTCAATCACGAGATCGTGCCGCGCACCTTCTGTGGCACCTGATCGTCCCCGCCGACCAGGCGCGTGTTAATCTGTGAGCGAAAGCCTTGAACGGCTTTTGAAGCTCTCCTAAATCTCTACAAACTAGAGGTTTTTGGAAGGTTCTTTGACATGATGACCATCGGCAGGCTTTCAGTGACGGCCGGCGTCAAGGTCCCGACGATCCGCTATTACGAGGAGATCGGCCTGATGCCGGAGCCGGAGCGGACGGAGGGCAACCAGCGCCGCTATGTCGGCGCCCATCTGGAGCGACTGAATTTCATCCGCCATGCGCGAGACCTCGGCTTCTCTGTTGAAGCCATCCGCGATCTCCTCTCGCTCCAGGCAACGCCTGACGCCCCCTGCCACGATGCAGACCGCATCGCTGCCGACAATCTGGCCGATGTGCGCGCCAAGATCGCGCGGTTGAAGAAGCTGGAAGCGGAGCTCGAACACATCGTGTCCGAATGCGCCGGCGGACGCGCAGGCGAATGCAATGTTCTGGCGACGCTGGCCGACCACGCGCTTTGCACCACCGATCACGGTCACGTTCACAATTCTCTCCACGAGACCACTTGACATTCAATCGCTTTAGGAGAATGTTGCCCGCCATGATCGCACAGGCACACACCACGGCTGTATATTTTTGGGGCTACCGTTAACCGGCGGCCGCGATCGATCATATCGACAAGAGGCCGCCTTCGGGGCGGCCTTGTTGTTTTCAGCGGCTCTTCCGAAGGCAAAATGAGGAAGAAGGCAATGCTGAACTTGGAACAGACCATCGCAACAGAAGAAACACCCACGGCGCCGGAAGCCGCGCGTGTCAGCGTACGCCGTGCGCAGAAGGCGGATCTCTTCGCACTCGCCGCCATGATCGAGGCGCTCGCCGCCCATCACGGCGACAAGACGACGAACAGCGCCACCAAGCTTGATCGGGATCTCTTCGGCGACCAGCCCTTCGCGACCGCCTTCGTCGCTGAAACGGGCGGGGAACTGATCGGCTATGCCCTCCTCTATCCCGTCTACCGCGCCACCGAAGGGGAACGCGGCATGGAACTGCACCACCTCTTCGTCAAGGACGGCCATCGCAGCGAAGGCATTGGCCGCCATCTGATCGATCGCGCCAAGGCGCATGCCCGCACACTCGGCTGCGACTTTCTTTCGCTGGGTGCCGCGACCGGCAATTTCGCCGCCTACAAGTACTACCAGGGCCTCGACTTCAAGGCCTATCCCGCCACCGGAATGCGCTTCCGCGCAGGTCTTTGAGCAATTCCAGCGAAAGTGGAAACCGGTTTCGCGTGCGGAATTGCGCAGGAACAAATAGATTGAAACGCTTATCAGAAGGCCATGGCACCGGTTCCCTGCCCGATGCTCTGGCCAAAAAAGATTGCCCGCGCAGACCTCCGTGCGGGCAATTTTCTTGATAATCAAATAATCATATAATGGAATTACCTCGCCGGAATGGCCTTCAGATAGGCAGCGATCGCCGCGCGATCCTCCTTCGACAGATGCGCCATGTTCTGCTGCACGGCGACCATCGAGCCGCCGACGCTGTCGAATTCCGGCGTGAAGCCCGTCTCCAGGTAATTGGCGATATCGCCCGCACTCCAGCGACCGATATCCTTGGAGCCCGGCGTGATATCGGGGATCGTCCCCTTGCCTTCCGGGTTCGGCCCGCCGGCGAGCCAGTCGGCCACCTTCAGCCCACCGAGGATGTCGCGGGGCGTATGGCATTCGCCGCAATGTCCCGGGCCTTCAACCAGATACTGACCGCGCTTGACCTCCGGCGACGCATTCGCCAGTTCCACGCGCGGCTTGTCGTTGAGGTAAAGCAGCTTCCAGCCGCCCAGCGTGAAGCGCATGTTGAAGGGAAAGGCGAGATCGTGCGGCGGGGCGACATTGTCGCTCTTCGGCAGTGTCTTCATATAGGCGAAGAGATCGCGCAGGTCCGTGTCGCTCATTCGTGAATAGGACGCATAAGGGAAGGAGGGATAAAGGTGCCGTCCCTCATCATCCACGCCGCGCTTCATGGCTGACGCGAATTGCGTGAGCGTCCAGTGCCCGAGCCCTGCCTTCTCGTCCGGCGAGATGTTCGGCGGGTAGAATGTGCCGAAGGGCGTCGGCAGCGGTGCGCCGCCTGAAAGCACCAGTTTGGCATCCCCCTCCGCACCCTTGGCCGCATGGCAGCTCTCGCAGCCACCAGCCCAGAAGATTGTCTCGCCATTCGTAACGTCGGCCGGGCCGAGGTTGGCAAATTCGCTCTCCGGAAGCGGCTGCGGTCGGGTGATCCAGAAGAATGCCCCCGCTCCGACGATACCGATACCAATCAGCGACAGGACGGATTTGGTCAGTGTCGAAGCCATGGGTTGCTCTCCTTAAGCTCTGCCTTAAACGAAAAAAGGGCGCTCCCCATGACAGGAAGCGCCCGAAACGCGCCGAAGCGACTTACTTCTTCAGACGGAAATCCTGGTGGCAGGCAGAGCAGACCTTGCCGATCTCGCCAAGCGCAGCGCCCACAGCCTTCTGGTCAGCCGGCGGAGCAGCAATCAGCTTCTCCGTTACCATGGCCAGTTCATCGGCATGGCCCTTGAAGCCCGCCATGTTTTCCCAGATCTTCGGGCTCGCATGACCATCTTCGTCCGGCTTGCCGGCCGGGAAGAGCGTCGGGAATTCCTTGATCGTCGTGTTGATGGTGGTGAGCGCGGTCTTCACCACAGCGGCGTCATAGGGCTTGTCGCCCTTGGCAATGCCGGCGAGCTGCGCCGTTGCGCCGCCGATCTTCTTCATGTCCGCTTCGCGCTTGTCGCCAAGCTCGCTGGCGGCAAACACGGCCGAAGCGGCGGTCAGACAGATAAGGCTGGCGGCGATTGTTCTCTTGATCATCAGGACTCTCCATTGTTCCCCCCGGCGGGGCTGACCGGTAACGTTTAAAAGACTATCCCGGCATCATCACGTCAAAATCACAATCCGGTGAAATTCGGGCCTGAAAACCAGAATTTTCCGTTCCAGATCCATTGTATAAAGCTAAAACAAAGACTTACCGCAGAATTCACCAAGATCGCGAAAAAGTGAACACTGTGGTCACGATCGTTTGCAACAAGCGGCACAAAACTGTCGGAAAAACACGAAAAAGCCCGCCGCGCAGCGCGCAGCGGGCTCTGAGGAAGCGGGAAAAGCCTTACTTTGCAGCGGCTTCGTACATTTCCAGGACGTAGTCCCAGTTGATCAGGCTGTCGACGAAGGCTTCGAGATACTTCGGACGCGCGTTGCGGTAATCGATGTAATAGGAGTGTTCCCAGACGTCGACACCGAGAATCGGCGATGCGCCGTGAACGAGCGGGTTCTCGCCGTTCGGGGTCTTGGAAATCTCGAGCTTGCCGTTCTTGACGGAGAGCCAGGCCCAACCGGAACCGAACTGCGTCGTGCCAGCCGCAATGAAGTCGGCGCGGAACTTGTCGTAGCCGCCGAGGTCGCTGTCGATCGCTGCCTGCAGCTTGCCCGGAAGCGACTTGCCGCCGCCATCCTTCTTCATCCACTTCCAGAAGTGGATGTGGTTGTAGTGCTGAGCCGCGTTGTTGAAGAGACCGGCATTGGTGCCGAAGGACTTCTTGACGACTTCTTCGACCGACAGATCCGCCATGCCAGCTTCTTCAGCCAGCTTGTTACCGTTGGTCACATAGGCCTGATGGTGCTTGTCGTGGTGATATTCAAGCGTTTCCTTCGACATGAAGGGCACGAGCGCTTCGTAGTCATACGGAAGGGCGGGAAGTTCGAAAGCCATCTTGGTCTCTCCTTGGTGTCCATTACGGGGATTGAAGCGGATGCAGTGGAACATAGGTGTGTGACAGTTGCGAGGCAACCGCAACAGCCGGAAAATTTGACGCTTTTTCTCTCTTGATCTTCTCCGCGTGCGGCGACAGGCGGGCCAGGATAAAATGCCAAACGGCAGGGAGCGGCGCTAGATCGGCAAGATGCCCGCCTTTTGCGCGATCAGCCCCGGCTTCGCCGTCATCAACAGCAGCCCCTCATAACGCGCCTGCGCCAGAAGAAGCCGCGCGAAGGAATCGACCGGCAGATCCTCGAAATCGCCAACCGCCATCGCATGTTCCGAGCGAAGCGGCACCTCGCGATAGCCCGCGTCGAGCAATCCGCGCCGCAGCATGCGCACATCCACAGGCGGCCCGTCGAAACTCGAGGCACCACGCAGCCCGATCTCCCAGATGCTGGCGGCGCTGAAATAGAGATCATTGCCATCGTCCAGGATCAGACGGCGCGCCGGCTCGTCAAGCTCGACACTGTCGGCCGCCACCCACAAAAGCACGGGCGTATCGAGCAGGATCTTCAAAAGAAGCCCCCAAGAACCCCGTCGAATTCGGTGGGCTTCGACACGTCGAACATATCACCGCCCCTGATGTGGCCCTTGAGAAATCCGATCCGCCCGGCCGAAGGCTCAGCCTCTATGGGCACGATCCGCGCGACCGGTTTGCCGGCCCGCGCCAGAATGACAGTCTCGCCGCCCTCCACTTCCTCGATCAGCCGCGACAGATGCGTCTTGGCTGCGTGCACATTGACCTGGCGCATCAATCCCCCGCGCGAAAAACTAAGTCTGCTTAGGCTAGGCGAGCATCGGAACAGTTTCAAGCCATTCTCCAACGATCCGCCCGGGGATTTCAGCGCAAGGCAAGCCCCCGCTGAGACGCCCGGCGGTAAACATTTGGAAGTCAATCGCATGTTAAATTAAGATATCGCGATATAAAGCCCGGCATGCTTGGACGGCGGCCCAGGTGCTGCCGGACAAGAGTCGCTGAACCGAGGGACTGGAATGCCGCAATCGCTCAGATCTGACTGGAACCGGGACGAGGCGTTCAACCGGATCACAACCCTGATGCGGGACATCTTCGATGTAGACATCGCTGCTGTCTCGCTGATCGAAGGCGGTCGTCAGAAATTCAAGTCGATCCAGGGCCTTGAACTGACAGAAATTCCACTCGAAGACAGCTTCTGCAGGGCCACCTGGCGAGAAGGCAGGCCGGTGATCATCCCCGATGCCGAAAAAAATGACGAATTCGAAGACCATCTCCTGGTCACGAAGGATCCTCATCTGCGGGCTTACGCCGGCGCGCTGTTGCGCACATCCGAGGGCGAGGCAATCGGCACACTCTGCGCCATTCACCGGCAGCCTCGCGAATTTACAGAACGCGATCTGCGCATGCTGGAAAACCTTGCACAAATGGCGGCCAGCGAGTTTGAGCTGCGCGAATTCGCCTATCGCGATACCCTGACCGGAGCCCTTTCGCGCCGGCAGTTTCTCAAGAAATTCGAACAGTTGTGCCGCATTGCCGAGAAGAAGCAGCTGCAGGTGTCGGTGATCATGCTCGATGTCGATCACTTCAAATCGGTCAACGACCGCTTTGGCCACGCCGCCGGGGACGAGGTCCTGCGCGCGATCGTTGCCGCCTGCAAGGCGAATCTGCGCGATTTTGACCTGCTGGGCCGGCTCGGCGGAGAGGAATTCGCCATCGCTCTTGAAGGATCAAGCCAGAAAAGCCTGATGATCGCCGAAAGACTGCGGCGAGTCGTCTCCCGGCTGCACTTCAAGTTCGATGACACACCGGTTCAGGTGACATCAAGCTTCGGCGTCGCGGCTGTCCTGCCGGAAGACGAGAACATTCACGCGGCCATTCTGCGGGCAGACAAGGCTCTTTACCACGCAAAATCCGAAGGACGAGATCGCGTCGTCATCAGTCGGGACCTGGGTGGTGAGCATCGTCTCACCTCTTCGCCCAATCCATGTACAGATCATAGGCTCGCGCCGTGACCGGACCCTTCTGATAGCTGCGCCCGTCAAGCTGGATGACCGGCTGTACCTTGGAATAATTACCCGACATGAAGACCTCGTCCGCCTTCATGAAATCATCGACCGACAGCGTCGTCTCGCGCACCTCTACGCCGGCGGCGCGGAGCAATTTCATGACGCGGGAGCGGGTGATGCCGGCGAGGAACGTGTGGTTCTCGGCCGGTGTGAAGGCCACGCCGTCCTTGACCATGAAGATGTTGGCCGAGCCGGTTTCGGCGACATTGCCCAGCATGTCGCGCACCAGCGCGTTGTCGAAGCCGCGCGAGCGGGCCTCCGAGAGGATGCGGCCATTGTTGGGATAAAGGCAGCCGGCCTTGGCATTCGTCGGCATGCATTCCATCGTCGGGCGGCGGAAGGGCGAGAGCGTGAGCTTCACCCCCGGCTGGTCCTTCGGCGGCATGGCGGCCTCGAAGATGACCAGCGCGAAACGGGTCGATTCCGGATCGACCGCCACGAGCCCGGCGGAGCCGGACTCGCCCCAATACATCGGCTTGATGTAGAGCGGGCTTGTGCCATCGAAGCGGGCAATCCCCTCCCGCGCCAACGCCTCGATCTCCTGCGGCGTCTTGGTGGGCTTCAGCCCGAGCGCGAGCGCCGAACGATTGATCCGCTGGCAATGCAGACCGAGATCCGGCGCCACGCCATCGAACCAGCGCGCGCCATCAAACACCGAGGAGCCGAGCCACATGGCATGGGTCGAGGGACCGGCAACCGGCGGATTGCCCGGCAGCCATTCGCCGTCGATATAGTTCCAGGTGGTGATCTTCGTGTCCGCGCTGCCGTGCATGGCCGCCTCCTTCTTGTTCTTCATGCGGGCAATGAAGGCTCATTTGTCGCTGACGTCAACCCAAGGAAAATCGGTGATATATTGACGCGAACGTCAATCTGCCTCATTTTGCGCCGCACAATGGGGAACCGCCAAGCATTTGCGGCGGCTAATAAAAACCGGACGGGACATGTCATACGCAGCCTATGTTTTCGATGCCTACGGCACGCTTTTCGACGTTCATGCGGCCGTGCGCCGCTACGCCGGCGACGTGGGCCCGGACGGGCAGCTTTTCTCCGATGTGTGGCGCGCCAAACAGCTCGAATATTCCTGGGTGCGCGCGCTGATGGGCGGCTATCAGGATTTCTGGGCGCTGACCGAACAGGCGCTGGACTACGCCTTCTGGCGTGTGCCGAGCGTCAACAAAGCCTTGCGCGACAGGCTGCTGCAGGCCTATTGGAAGCTCGACTGTTATCCGGAAGTGCCCGCCACGCTGAGAATGCTGAAAGCCGGCGGCGCACGCATCGCGATCCTTTCGAATGGCTCGCCGGCCATGCTGGCCGCGGCGGTGAAGAACTCGGCTCTCGACACGATGATCGACGACATCTTCTCCGTCGACGAGATCCGCACCTTCAAGACCGCGCCGCAGGTCTATGACATGGTGACGACCAATTACCGGCTCTATCCGGATGCCGTCTCCTTCCAGTCGTCCAACCGCTGGGACGTGGCGGGCGCAACCAAATTCGGCTTCCGCACCGTCTGGATCAACCGCGCCAACGCGCCGGACGAATACAAGGACTACGGTCCCTCGCTCATTCTGCCCTCACTCAACGGATTGGAGTAACCCCCATGGCCTGGTCGCCGGCGCAGTATCTCAAGTTCGAAGACGAACGCACCCGCCCCGCCCGCGACCTTCTGGCCCAGGTGCCACTCGACGCGCCGACGCTTGCCATCGACATGGGCTGCGGACCGGGCAACTCGACGGAGCTGATCGCGGAGCGCTTCCCGGATACCCGTTTGGAAGGCATGGATAGCGACGTGAACATGCTGGAGGCGGCACGCAAGCGTCTGCCGGGCCTCACGTTCTCCCATGGCGGTCTCGAAACATGGCTGCCTGCGGAGAAGGCTGACCTCCTCTATGCCAATGCTGTGTTTCAGTGGGTGCCTGACCAGCTTGCCGTGCTGAAGCGGCTGGTCACAGAGGGCCTTAAACCCGGCGGCGTACTGGCAATCCAGATGCCGGACAATCTGAGCGAGCCGACCCATCGACTGATGGAAGAGACAGCGCTTTCCGGGCCTTGGGGCCATCGCTTTGTCGGCGGCAAGGGCAAGCGGCCTCTCCTGCCGAAGCCAGAAGAGTACATGAACAAGCTCAACCCGCTCTCAAGTCGCGTCGATCTCTGGCACACGATCTACTATCACCCGCTCGCCAATGCGGAAGCCATCGTTGAATGGGTGAAGGGAACAGGCCTGCGACCCTGGCTCGATCTGCTGGAGGAAAAGGACCGCCCGGCCTATCTGGAAGCCTATACAGAGGCGATCCGGAAGGCCTATCCGCCGCTCGATGACGGGCGCGTACTCTTGCGCTTCCCGCGACTTTTCATTGTCGCGACAAAGGCTTAATGAAATTCGATTATTTGAATCTTAGATTTTGGAGATTTCAGATAATCAAGATAAGTGATTATCTATTGAGTTCCTGAGCCTCTTGTCTCGGCTCCGAAACCTCTTCCCTCCAAATAGCAAGCCGGGGCAAAATTTCGGTTAACGGCCCACAACCGAAAAAGCCCGGCACGAGGCCGGGCTTCAACAATGGTCCTGGAAAAGCGGATCAGACGAACTGGCTGAGACCCGGCACCGAGGCGATCACGTCGTCAACAACCTGATCGCCGGCATATTGACGGGCGACCGACATGGTCTCCTTGGCGAGCGAGGTGATCTCGCCCATGCCGAGACCGGCGCTCATCAGCTGCTGACCAAGCGCCATGATGCCGCCGCCGAGCAGACCGCCGAGGAGACCGCCGCCGCCGTTCTGCGAGGCAGCCAGCTCTTCGGCGCCGGGAATCGCCGCGATCATGGCGGAAACGGCCTGATCGTCACCTTCCTTCTTAAGGAAGGAAAGCATGAGGCCGATCGCCTTTTCGGCGACAGCAGGCTCGAGACCGACAGCATCGGCAACCTTGGAAACCAGTTCGTTCATGAAGTTCTCCCGTAAAGTCAAAATTGACGTGAACGTCAACGTAATAGAAATCGCGGAGGATGACAAGAAGCCATCCGGCTCTTGTTGCCGCCATTGCGCCGTCACCATATAAAATCATGTCTACGATTCAATGAACATAGCCCTGCCCTCCATAGGGCTGGCTGAGGGAGCACCGCATGACGATGCAACAGGACGGCAAGATCTTCATCGGCACCAGCCGCAAACCGGACGACAGCATCAACAAGGGCGAATATCTCGAGCTGAAATACGGCAACCGCCATGGCCTCGTGACGGGCGCAACCGGGACCGGCAAGACGGTGACGCTGCAGATCCTGGCCGAAGGCTTCTCCAATGCCGGCGTGCCGGTCTTCTGCGCCGACGTGAAGGGCGACCTTTCCGGCATCGGTGGCAAGGGCGAGCCGAAGGACTTCCTCGAAAAGCGCGCCAAGGAAATCGGCCTCGACGATTTCGCATACAACAAGTTCCCCGTCATCTTCTGGGATCTCTTCGGCGAACGCGGACACCGCATGCGCGCCACTGTCACCGAAATGGGCCCCCTCCTCCTCGCCCGCATGATGGACGCCTCCGACGCGCAGGAAGGCGTGATCAACATCGCCTTCAAGCTCGCCGACGAACAGGGCCTGCCGCTTCTTGATCTCAAGGACTTCCAGGCGCTGCTCACCTACATGTCGCAGAACGCCAAGGAGATTTCAGCAAAATACGGCCTCGTCTCCCCCACCTCCGTCGGCGCGATCCAACGGCAATTGCTGATCCTCGAGCAGCAGGGCGCGACGAGCTTCTTCGGCGAACCGGCGCTGAAGATCTCCGACCTGATGCGCACGACCTATGACGGGCGCGGCTATATCTCGGTGCTCGCCGCGCAAAAGCTCATGCTCAGCCCGAAGCTCTATGCCACCTTCCTGCTCTGGCTGCTCTCGGAACTTTTCGAGGAACTGCCGGAAGTCGGCGATCCGGTAAAACCGAAGCTCGTCTTCTTCTTCGACGAGGCGCATCTGCTCTTCAAGGACGCACCAAAGGTGCTGCTGGAGCGCATCGAGCAGGTCGTCCGCCTCATCCGCTCCAAGGGCGTCGGCGTCTATTTCGTGACGCAGAATCCCGCCGACGTGCCGGACACCGTGCTTGCCCAGCTCGGCAACCGCATCCAGCATGCGCTGCGCGCCTATTCGCCCAACGAAGTAAAGGCCGTGAAGATCGCTGCCGACACGTTCAGGCCCAACCCGGATTTCAACGCCGCCGAAGTCATCTCCAATCTCGGGACCGGCGAGGCGCTGGTCTCGACGCTGGAGGCCAAGGGCACGCCCTCCGTCGTCCAGCGCACGCTGATCCGCCCGCCATCCTCGCTGCTCGGCCCCTTGAGCGACGATGGGCTCGCCGAGGTCCTGTCGCAGTCGCCGATCGACGAGACCAACGACACCGATCTCGATCGAGTCTCGGCCTATGAAATCCTGGCCGGCAAGGCACAGGCCGCAGAAGACAAGCAGCAACAGGGCCATCCCCCGCATCAGGAAGACATCCAGCCACCGGACGGACAGCCCGGCAGCAACCGCTGGACGCTTCCCGACCTCGGCTCGGTGCTCGGCGGCGGCGGCACGACCAAATCCGGCGGCCGCCAGCGCGAGACGGTGGTCGAAGCGGCGATGAAGTCAGCCGCGCGATCGGTCGCGAGTTCGCTCGGACGGGCACTGGTGCGCGGGATATTGGGCAGCTTGAAGAAGTAGCCGTCAGCCTACCTCCAAGAAAGTCCGGCGAGCCGGCCGACGGTCCTGGCAAGTCCGCGGCCCTCTCCCTCTTCTCCCCTTGGGAGAAGGTGGCGCATCGGCGCCCGCCCCCTTTGCGGCGGCGGGACGCTTCCGAACATGTCGATGATTACCGCTTGCCCGCCGTCAGCGCGAATTTCGCCCCTTGCGGATCGACCCCCTCGACAATCCACGCGTCGCCCGGCACGGGATGCGGCCCGTTGGTGATCTTGCCGCCGTGGGTCTTGACCCTTTCCACTGCCGCATCGATCGCATCCACGGTGATATAGAACTGCCAGAACGGCATCGGAACCTGCGACACCTTCCTCATCATGCCGCCAATGTCCCGCCCCTCGTTGGCGAAGACCTGATAGATGCCCATCTCGCCCATCGGCACCGCCATGGTTTTCGTCCAGCCGAACAGAGCCGAATAGAAGTCGAAAGCCACGTCGAGCTCGCCCGCGTTCAGCTCGTTCCAGCCGAAGGTGCCAGGAGAGCCGGGCTTCGGCATCTCGGGCATCGGCCCGTCGGGCATATTCGGCCTGAAGAGATAGAATGTCGCGCCATGCGGATCGGCGACCACGGAGAAGCGGCCGATGCCCGGGATGTCCGTCGGCCCCATGTGGACCATCCCGCCCCGCGTCGGGACCTCCGCCGTCTTGGCGTCAACGTCGTCGACATAGATATAGCCGATCCAGGCCGGACGTGCGCCGCCGGTCTGCATCTCGGGCGTCAGCGCCATCATGCCGGCCGTGCCCATCTCGAAGCCGGGAAGCTTGAACAGCGTATAGTCCATGCCGCCGGCGGTGGTGTTGTCCGCCTTCTCCGCATTCCAGCCGACCACCGCGCTGTAAAATTGTCCCGCCGCTGCGGTATCTGTGGTCATCAGCTCGTGCCAGATGAAATTTCCCTCGCCCGCCATGTCATCCTCCGCCATAGTGAAAATAAGATATTTGACTATAGGTTGATACCAACATATTATGACAGACATGTCAAACGCTTCTCCGGTCCCCTATCAGACGACCCTGCATGTTCGCGACCACTGCCTGTGCCTTCACACGCAACGGGCAGCCCGGGCACTGGCGCGCCGTTTCGACCGCGCCTTCCGCCATCTGGGGATCAATAACGGGCAATTTTCGCTGCTCATGTCGCTCAACAGGCCTGAGCCGCCAGCCATGTCACCGGTCGCAGACCTGCTGGCCATGGACCGCACCACGCTGACTGCCGTACTCAAACCCCTGACCCGGCGCGGGCTGGTCGAGATTGTCGCAGGTGAAAAGGACCGGCGCGAAAAGCGCCTCAAGCTGACGCCCGAGGGCCTTGCCCTTCTGGCCCAGGCAACCCCCATCTGGATCGCCGAGCACGCAGACGTCGAAACGAAACTGCCGCAGGGCGATGGGGATCGCCTGCGGCAGAATTTGCTGACAATCTCGAAAGAGATCTGAACGCTATAGCGCCTCAGCATTAAACGGAAAAACTTAAGCGCTATAGCCGTTTGTTTTTACGCAATTCCGGACGCGAAACCGGCGTCCACTTTCGCTCGAATTGCTCTAGATCAGACGAGCTTGGCCTCGACTTCCTTCGTCGTGCGCATGGCGTGGCTGTAGGGGCAGACCTGGTGTGCCTTGGCAACGAGGTCTTCAGCCTGTGCGCGGTCAAAGCCGGGGATCGAAACCGAAACGGCCGGATGGATTTCAAAACCGCCTTCACGCGGGCCGATGCCGACGCTGACCGAAACGCTGGTCTCTTCCGGCAGCTTCACCTTGGCCTGACCCGCAACGAAGCGCAGCGCGCCCATGAAGCAGGCGGCGTAACCGGCTGCGAAGAGCTGTTCCGGGTTGCTGCCGCGTGCGCCGTCGCCGCCCAGCCCCTTCGGAACCGTCAGGTTCAGGTCGATAACGCCGTCGTCAGACTTCGTGTGACCGTTACGGCCGCCGCCGGTTGCCGTTGCATTCGCAGTGTAAGCTACAGACATTTCGCTCTCCATACTTCGGGGGTTGCTGTTGATCTTTAGATAGCGCATAATTAGATTGTGCGCAATAGGATTTTGCAGGATTTTTCTCCGCCTGCTATCAATAGGCGGCGAACTTGGGGATCAAGGCGATGAAACCACAGGATAATGTTCTGAAACTCGAGCAGCAGCTCTGCTTTGCGATCTACTCGGCAGCGCATGCGTTCAATCGCGCCTACAAACCGCTTCTCGACGCGCTCGGCCTCACCTATCCGCAATATATCGTCATGATGGTTCTGTGGGAGCGCAACGGTCAGACGGTGAAGGAGATCGGGGCAAAGCTCGATCTCGATTCCGGCACCCTCTCGCCACTGCTCAAGCGCCTGGAAAAGCTCGGCATGATCACCCGCATGCGCGACGAGAACGACGAACGCCAGGTCGTCATCTCCCTGACCGAACACGGAAAGAGCGCTCGACGGCAGGCCCTCGACAAGATCGTTCCCGCCATCGGCCAACTTGTGGGCTGCGGCGTCGACGATCTGGATGAAATGCGCGACAGGGTCATTAAACTGAAAGCGGCGCTCGATGGCGCCGTCAGCCATGAGGGAGCGAGTTGAGCGCGCCAGGCTCAGCCTGACGCCTCCATACCAAGACGACCGGACAACTTGCCGGCCTCGTTCGACGAGGCTTTCATCTTGCGCGCCTTGCCGCCCTTTTGCAGCGCCTGCGGCACAAGAATACCGGACTCGACACAGGCAGACACGAAGGCCTTGCGGGCATCATCAACGGGCACCAGGCGCGCCAGTGCCGCGCTCAGGACGTCGATTGCTTTCTGGTGACGCTTGCCACGGGGAGAAGGCCATTCGTGCTGAAGGCAGTCGAGCGCATCATGAACGCAATCGAACTGGCGCGCCGCGCCATTCGCAAAACTCACCATCACCGGCGTTCTCCAACGCACAGAGACCAACATCATTCTCAACTCCTCGCATTCTCATTCAAGCACTCACTGCCGGACACAGAACGACGGCTTGCGCTGAATGTTCCCCCTCCATGATCGGAGAAGCGAAGATTTTAAGAAAATCGATTCGGCGTCTCCGATCTGGATCAATACGCCGATAGCCAAGCTCTACATCACCACGATGACAGCGCCGTCGCGCACCCTGTTATACAGGTCGACGACATCCTGATTATACATGCGGACACAGCCGGACGAGGCCTGTTTCCCGACAGATTGCCAGTCGGGTGTACCATGGACGCGGTAGAGCGTATCCTTGCCGTCCTTGTAGATGTAAAGCGCCCTCGCCCCGAGCGGATTTTCGGATCCGGCGATCATCCCGCCGCGCACCTTGATGTTGTTGATGTCCGTCGAGGCGTCCGCCATGCCCTCGGTCGGCGTCCAGCGCGGCCACTTCTGCTTGGTGCGGATCACGCCGCGCCCGGACCAGGCATAGCCCTGCCGGCCAAGGCCGACGCCATAGCGCAGCGCCTGCCCGTTCCCCTCGACAAGATAGAGAAAGCGCGAACGCGTATCGACGACCAGCGTACCCGGCTTCTCGCGCGTCGCATAGGCCACCTTCTGGCGCAGCAGGCCGGGATTGACGCGCTCGATCGGAATGGCCGGCAGCAAATGTCCGCCGTCCATCACGGACCCGTAGCGCGTCCATACATCCGGGTCGAGCCTTGCCACGCGCGTCTGCGCCTGCGGCGCGACAAGCGGACGTCCCAGCGAGGATTGCTGGCCCATGGAAGACGGCGCGGACGGGTAATAGCTTTGCCGGCCGCGAACCCGGGACGGATCGAGCTTCGTCGATGTCGGCGGTGCCTGATAACCCGGCTGCGGCGGCTGCGATCCCTGCGGCTGCAGCGCATAGGGCGTCTCCGTCGGCTGCATGAAGACGGGGAACGTCTGATCGCCGAAGCGCTCGGCATTCATCGAGCCGGTATCGGGGAAGAATGGCACTTTCGAGGGATTGCGGGCATCGCCCAGCAGCGGCCTGCCGTCGTCCAGATCAACCGGTCTTCCGTCCGCACCGACACAGGCCGAAAGCGAAAGCGCAACACCTGCGATCACGCCGAGTCTTGGCAGAGCGGCTTTCAGTCGCGCAGTCACAGGCACAGTCATGAGCGGTCTCCGGACATTCATCGTCGTCCGGCTTTATGCACCGCCCGGCTGGCGCGTGGCTTTCTTCTCGTTATGCGCTGCGGGTGAGCGCGAAAACATGCTTGCCGACGATCCAGGCGACCGGCAGCGCGATCACCGCGCCGGCCAACGCCGACAGCGCGATATCCGCCCGCCCGAAATGCCCCAGCGACAGCACTGCAGTGACGAACACCCCGGCAAGAACCGTTGCGACAAGAACATAAAGAATGGCGATCAGTCGAAACATCAAAGCACCCCTTTCCCTCTCAAAAACAAGGAAAAGGCTACGCCGCAGCACATTGTCCGCGTTGATTCATCTCAACTAAAATATGATTTTCTTAATGTATCTTGCCGACTGTCAAATCGAGTGGTTCACGAGGATGACAGCGCCCGTTCGAATCGCCTGTCCGGAATGAACCAGACCGCCGCGATCGTGATGTAGATTGCCACCGAAATGATCGGAGCGACAAAGGCCGCAGGGACTGCGACCACATAGGCAACAGCGGAGAAAATTCCTTTTGCGTCTCCGCCAAGCGCCTTTGCAAACTCGGAGTCCCGCCCGTGGATGGCAATGAGGCAATGCGTCAGAATATAATAGGCGATCGCCGCCATCAGCATGACAACGCCATAGACTGCCACGGGAAAGGTCGAGAAATGGGTCTCCCCCATCCACTCGGTCGTCACCGGAACCAGCGACAGCCAGAACAGCAGATGAAGGTTGGCCCAGAGCGCGCCGCCCGTCACATGCTTCACCGCATGGATCATGTGATGATGATTGTTCCAGTAGATCCCGATATGGACGAAGCTGAGGACATAGGCGAGAAACACCGGCCAGAGCGGCAGCAGATCCTTCCATGTCTCCCCATGCGGCACTTTCAGTTCCAGCACCATGATCGTGATGATGATGGCGATGACGCCATCGGAGAAGGCCTCCAGCCTGCCTTTTGTCATTTCATATCCCCCAAAACCCCGCAAACGACCGTAGCAGCACGGCTTTCGCGTGCAAGCCGGATTGAAAGGCAAGCCGGCGCTTTCTATGTCTGATGCGAAAGCGATGCAACATCGCGGGAAACGAGGAAGGATATTCCATGAAACGCATGGCACAATTTGCGGCAGCGGCCGCAGCAGCCGTTGTTCTGGCCGGCCCCGCCGCCAGGGCCGAGGTCGTCGGTCAGGTCGGCGTCGACTGGATGGGCAACGACATCATGATCGACGCGCTGACCGATCCCAAGGTCAAGGGCGTGACCTGCCATGTCACGTATTTCGACCGCTCCGTCGTGGACCGCCTGAAGAACGGCAAATGGTTCGAGGACCCGTCCAACAACTCCATCGCCTGTCGCCAGACCGGCCCGATCGAGATCGGCGATATCGATCTCGGCAAGGGCGGCGAGGAAGTCTTCAAGTCCGGCCTGTCGCTGATCTGGAAGAAGCTCGTCGTCAACCGCATCTACGACAAGCAGAACGATACACTGATCTATCTCGTCCATTCCCGCCAGATCGTCGACGGTTCGGCCAAGATGTCGATCTCGACCGTGCCGCTCTTTAACCAGAACGTCACCTGGGAGAAGGGCAAGCCCGCGGCAAAGTGAGACAAACAGCCTCCTCTCAACTCGCGAGGCCGCAATAGACGAACCCGCCCCCTGCGCGGCTTAAGGCGCGGGAGGCGGGCGATCAGTTCAACCGATCCTGCAGAGGACGACTTACGCCGCCATCGACAATTCGTCGGCAATGACGGTGTCGAGGTTGAGGAAGCAGACCATGTTCTTTTCGAGCGCGACGATGCCGCGGCAGAAGGCGCGCTGGGCTTCCGGGATGATTTCCGGAGCCGGCTGCAGATCTTCCGACTTGATCGACATCATGTCCGATACCTGCTCGACAAGAAGGCCGACCAGCTTGCCCTTGATGTCCGTGACGATGATGGCGGAGCGCTCAGACGGTTCCGTCATGGGCATGCCGAGACGGCAGGCCATGTCGATAACCGGGATCACGGCGCCGCGCAGGTTGATGAGGCCGAGAACGTAGCGCGGCGTATGCGGCATCGGTGTCACCGGCGCCCAGCCGCGGATTTCGCGGATGGCCATGATGTCGATGCAGAATTCCTGGTCTCCGAGATGGAAGGAGACGATTTCCAGATAGGCTCCGGACTGTTTGATGGCATTGGTCATATCAGAACTCTTCCCATTGATCGGTTGAAGGAGAAGCTTGCGTGCTGGCGCGCTGGCCAGAGGATTGCACGGGCGATTTCAGGCTGGTGGTAGAACCGCTGAAGGCATTTTCCAGACGCCCCATCAACTTCTGCGCGGGCGATGTGCGCGGCCGCTGGCCCGGCTGGGCGGGAGCGATGGCCGGCTTGAACCCGGTGGAAACGATGGGTGCGCGCGGCGGGATCGGTGTGTGGGCGTGAACCGCAGGCCGCTCGCCTTGCGCACGCGCAGACATTCCGAGCTTGGTGCGGAACTGCGAGATGACGTTTTCCAGCCGCGTCGTGTCTTCGTTGAGCGTCTGGCAGGCCGCATTGGTCTGCTCGACCATCGCGGCGTTCTGCTGCGTCACATGATCCATCTGACCGATGGAGGTGTTGATTTCGGCAAGGCCCGCGTTCTGCTCGCGTGCGGCATTGACGATCGAGATCATGTGCTCGTTGATCTTGACTACGTCAGCCCCGATGGCGCGCAGCGCCTGTCCCGTGGCGGTGACAAGCTCGGCGCCGGTCTGAACTTCCGCGCCGGAGCGGGCAACGAGCTGCTTGATGTCCTTGGCGGCACCGGCGGCGCGGTTGGCAAGTTCGCGCACTTCCTGTGCCACTACCGCGAAGCCCTTGCCTGCCTCCCCTGCACGGGCGGCTTCAACGCCGGCATTGAGCGCCAGAAGGTTGGTCTGGAAGGCGATCTCGTCGATGACGTTGATGATCTTGCCGATTTCGGCGGAGGCACTTTCGATGCGCTCCATGGCCTGCATCGCCTCGCGAACCACGGTCGTCGAGCGCTCGGCCTGCGCCTTGGTGCTCTCGACCATCGCGCCGGCCTCTTCGGCCTTGCTGGTGGAAGTCTGCATGGTGATCGTGATCTGCTCGAGCGCCGAGGAGGTCTCCTCGAGGGCGGCGGCCTGCTGTTCGGTGCGCTTGGCCAGGTCGTCGGCGGCGGTGCGGATCTGCACACTGCTGGAGTGGATCGACGAAGACTGATCCGTGATATTGCCGATCACGGCGCTCAGGCGGGCGACTGCAGCATTATAATCCTGGCGCAACCGCTCCAGATCGGCCCGGAAGGGATCGTCGATCTGCTGGGTCAGGTCGCCTTCGGCAAGACGGGCGAGACCGCCGGCCAGAATGGTGACGCAACGGCGGATTTCTTCTTCGTCACGCTGGCGCTCGGTCTCGTTTTCACTGCGCTCGCGGTCGACGCTGAGACGGGCCTCCTGGGCGGCGGCTTCCGCCCTCTCCTTCTCCACCGTCGCCTTGCGCAGGGTCTCCGCCACGCGGGCGATTTCGCCGATCTCGTCGGCACGCTGCGTGCCATCGACCGAGGTGGCGATGTCGCCCTTGGCGATACGGTTCATGCTGCGGCGAACGGCATTCAGTCCCAACATGATGTTGCGAGACTGCCAGGCCATGAGGCCACCGGCCACGAGAACGGCAATGGTGCCGATCAGGAACTGCAGAAGTGCGGATTTCTGCGCCTGCGACACGGCCACATCGACTTCATGCTGCTGGGCGTCGCTGGTCGCCTTTGCCACGATATCGAGAACGGCCTTGATGCGGCCGCCTGTCGTGTCGATCTCATCGTCTATCTTGTCAAATTCAGCTTCGGGCGCGCCACCGAGGACGAGAGCCGGCAACTTTTCGTTGGAAGACTTGACGACCTGGTCAATGTCGGCGCTGAGCGACGCAATATCGATATTCAGCCCGGCCGACTTGGCAAAGCTCTCGATCGTGGGGACACCATTCTTCAGAAACTTGGTATTCTCATCCAGCGTCGCCTTTCGCTCGGCCGAAATCGCCTTGCTGGCGCGATCGATGATCACGTCCATGGATGCCAGGCGGACTTCCTCATTGGCAAACCTGAGATCGTTGACCTTCTTGTCGATAACGTCGATCGTCTGTGAATTGGCCAGAGCAGCGGAAACGGAACTGCTGGAATACCAGCCGACAACAAGAAGAGAACCGATGCCAATGAAAGCCGTGACACCAGACACCCACAATCTCTGGCTTACTGAAAGTTTCATTTAGACACCCTTAATGATGAAGCCGCCCCAGGCTTTGATATAAGCTCGACACTGGCAAACAACTTTTAAAGATTTGCTAACTCAAACCGCGAGGCTTCCGGAACTCCGGCAAGGGTACGGCGCGCCAGAGGCGCTGTGACAACGTGGCTGTTTACCGCGGCGCGACGGCGCACTAAAACGACACATCAAGAAACTGAAAAGACGGGAGAGCCGCGGCATGAAACAGGCCAGCATCATCATCTGGATCGCGATCCTGATTCTCGCAGGCTTTCTGGGCTGGTTCACGCTGGATTACACGCGCGACAGGCAGCAGGTGTCCGATGCCCCCTATGGCGTCCCCTTCCATCTTATCGATCAAAACGGCAAGCCGATCACCGAAGTCGCATTCCGCGACAAGCCGACCGCACTCTTCTTCGGTTATACGCATTGCCCGGACGTGTGCCCAACCACCCTCTTCGAGATGGACGGCTGGCTTCAGAAGGTCGACCCGGACGGCACGAAGATGCATGCCTATTTCATCACAGTCGATCCCGAGCGCGACACGCCGCAGATCATGAACGAATATGTCTCGAATGTTTCGAAGCGGATCATCGGCATTTCCGGCGATCCGGCGAAGGTCGCCGAGGTTGTGAAGGGTTTCCGCATCTACGCCAAGAAAGTCCCCATCGATCCCAACAAGCCCGATGGCGACTACACAATGGATCACACCGCCTCCGTCTTCCTGCTCAACAACGGCGGCCGCTTCAAGGGTACGATCGCCTATGGAGAAGACGGCGATGTCGCGGTGAAAAAGCTGGAAAACCTTATCAAGGGCTAGTAGAGCCTACCCCCGATCACCACCCGCAACATTGGGGGAACGCCTTGAGCGAAGTCCGTCTCTACATCAACGCTGGCGAAAACGACTGCGCCATCATCCTGGACCGCCTCGGCGCGATCTTCGAAGACGGCGAATATGCCGTGACGACAATGGAGATCGACGAGGCGAACGATGTATGGGAAACCGCCGTCTACACGATGATGGGTGACGAAGACGGTGCCAGAACAGCCTTTGAACAGGCGCTGACGCCAGACTACGAGCATCTCGAAATCCAGCGGGAAGTGCTGCCCGACACCGACTGGGTGGCAAAATCGCTGGACGGCCTTCAGCCGGTCCGCGCCGGACGCTTCCTGGTCCATGGCTCGCATGACCGAAACCGCGTCATGCCCGGCGACGTGGCGATCGAAATCGATGCCGGCCAGGCCTTCGGGACCGGCCATCACGGCACGACCGCCGGTTGCCTCGAGATGCTCGACTGGGTGCTGCGCTCCCGCAAGGTCAAGAATGCGCTCGACCTCGGCACCGGCAGCGGTGTGCTGGCGATCGCCGCCCGCAAGATTCAGCCGATCCCCGTTCTGGCAACCGACATCGACCCGATCGCCACACGCGTGGCGCAAGAAAACGCCCGCAAGAACGGCGTCGGCGCAGGGCTGCGCTTCGAGACGGCCCCCGGCTTCCACCACGGCGCGTTTCGCCGCAACGGCCCCTTCGATCTGATCATCGCCAATATTCTGGCAAAGCCCCTGATGAAGATGGCGCCCGACCTCGTCCGTCACCTTGTGCCCGGCGGGACTGTGATTCTCTCCGGCATCCTGGCAAGCCAGCGGCTCAAGGTTCTCGCCGCCTATAACGGCCAGAAGCTCGCCCACCGCCGCACCATCTGGCGCAACGGCTGGGTCACGATCGTGCTCGAGCGCGGCGCGAAATAATAAAGCAATTCAAATGAGTTATGCGCCTTGAACATGCGCGGCGACCTCCGCCTCGGGGCCGTCGCTTCGTAAATTGCTGCGACGCACAAAAAACAGAACAAAAAAAGGGCGATGCCGGGAGGAGGTGGCATCGCCCTTGGATCAGCCAGGCTGATCGTGTCCCGGCATTGGGAGGAGGAGTTGCCGGGAACAAACCAGTTTCGACTTGAGGCAAGAGATCTTGGGAGGAGGAGCGATCTCTAAACCGCCGAAACGGGAACTTTATCTCTTAGAACGGCCCCTTCTTAAGCTCATCGCGGGATTTGCCGAGGGAATTCAGCGTCACGTCGTCCATGTTGGCAAGAACGCGAGACACATAGCGCTGCGCCTCACGCTCACGCGATGCAATAACGCTCTTCATCATCGTTCCCAGGATCGACATCTTCGTTTTCCTTCGTTTCCGCAGCACTTCGGCTCCGTTCGTTGATTTTTTTATAGCCCGAATTATTGCGCCGCAACAGAGTCGATTACTCATGGGAGCCATGCGTTTTTTGCATAATTTTATCCATCCGGTTAAAAACGCTCTCCTTCCGAAAATCCATGGCGTGGCATCCCCCCGCCGGATAGAGTAGACCTCCCGGATATCGCAGACATTCGATCGGCCACACCATGTTCCAGAGCTTCGAAACCACCGCCAGCCCCGCACAGGGGGCTCCCCGCGTCCAGGCCCTGCGGGAGCGCCTTCTGGCGCTTAAGGTCGACGGCTTCCTCGCGCCGCGGGCGGATGAGTATCAGGGCGAATATGTCCCCGCCTCGGCCGAGCGGCTGGCTTGGCTGACGGGCTTCACCGGCTCGGCGGGCGCCGCGCTCATCGCGCAGCAGATCGCGGTGGTTTTCGTCGACGGGCGCTATGTAACGCAGCTTGCGCAACAGACAGATCCCGCCGTTTTCACACCCGGCGATCTGGTCGGCGAACCGCCGGCCGCCTGGATCGCGCAGCACGCCGGTCAGGGCTTTCGCCTTGGCATCGATCCATGGCTGCACACGATTGCCGAGGTGCGCAAGCTGAAGACGGCGCTGGAGGCCAAGGGCGGAGCATTGGTTTTCCTTGAGGAAAATCCGCTCGACGCGCTTTGGGCCGACCGCCCCGCCGAGCCGCTTGGCCGCGTGACCATCCAGAAACACCAGCATTCGGGGACGCTCGCCCGCGACAAGATCGCCGAGATTGCCGAGGGGCTCAAGGCACGCAATGCGGACGCGGTGCTGATCGCCGACCCCTCCTCCGTTGCCTGGGCCTTCAATATCCGCGGCTCCGACGTGCCGCATACACCACACCCGCTGGCGCGCGCGATCATCCATGCGGACGCGCTTGCCGAACTCTTTCTCGACGCCCGCAAGACCGGCATCGAGGAAAAGGCCTACCTCACCCAGATTTGCGAGCTGCGCGACCCCGGTGACCTGGCCCTGGCGCTGGACGCGCTGAGCAAACGCGGCGCCACAATCGAGGTCGACGCCAGTGCGGTTTCCTTCGAACTCGTGAGGCGGATCGAGGCCGCGGGTGGCAAGATCAGGGAAGCGACCGATCCCTGCGCCCTGCCCCGCGCCACCAAGAATGAAGCGGAGCTCGCCGGAACGCGCGCCGCCCATATTCAGGATGGCGTCGCCATGGTCGAATTCCTTGCCTGGCTCGACGAGGCAGAACCGGGTACGCTGACAGAAATCGAGACCGTCGAAAAGCTGGAGGCCTGCCGCCGCCGCGTCGGCGAGCGCATGCAGAACCCGCTGGCCGACATTTCCTTCGACACGATTTCGGGCGCCGGCCCCAATGGCGCGATCATCCACTATCGCGTCACCCGCGAGACCGACCGACAGCTGAAACCCGGCGAACTCTATCTCGTCGACTCCGGCGGCCAGTATCGCAACGGCACGACCGACATCACCCGCACGGTCGCCATCGGCAGCGTCGGCGAGACGGAGAAGCGCTTCTTCACGCTCGTCCTGAAGGGCATGATCGCCATTTCCACGGCTCGCTTCCCTGCAGGTTCCCGCGGCGTCGATCTCGACCCGCTCGCCCGCATCGCGCTCTGGAAGGCTGGCGCCGATTATGGCCACGGCACAGGCCATGGTGTCGGCTCCTATCTGTCGGTGCATGAAGGCCCGCAGCGGATTTCGCGCGCCGCCATGCAGGAACTCCTGCCCGGCATGATCCTGTCGAACGAGCCCGGCTATTATCGCCCCGGCGCCTTCGGCATCCGCATCGAAAACCTGATCGTCGTGGAACCCGCCAGCGAGATTGCCGGGGGCGACAAGCCGATGCTCGGCTTCGAGACCATCACCTGGTGCCCCATCGACCGGCGCCTGATCCTGCCCGCGCTGTTGACGCGGGAGGAACTGGACTGGCTGAACGCCTATCACGCTACGACGCGGGACAATCTGCTTCCGCTGATAGAGGACAAGAAGGTGCGCACATGGCTCGAACAGGCGACGCAACCCGTCGGCTGATCTCTCGATGATCAGATAGTGCCGAGAACGAAATATCTGATATTCTAATCAGAGAATGAAGTGCCGGATCGCCATTGCCACGGCCCAGCCGATGGCGATGAGCGTGAGGCCGGACACGCGCAGGCCGGCCAACAGCGCAACCAGCAGCGCAATCGCCGTCTCCAGCCCGCCGGTGAGCGCCGCCGGCGCGACCAGCGTCGTCAGAACGGCCGCCGGAACGGCATTCAGCCCCGCCTCTACACGCGGCGGAATGGTCTTGAAACGCTTGATCATCACATAGCCGGCAATGCGGGTGAGATAGGTCGCCACCGCCCCGCCGAGGATGATGAGAAGCATGTCGGGTCTGAACAAGCTTTCCACCTCAGCGTTCCTCAATCTCGGAACGCGTATCCGGCTGCACCGGCATGAGCGCGGCGACGAGAATGCCGACGACGGCGCCGATGCTCACATGCCAGGGTGAGCCGACGAATTTGATGGCCGCCATGGAGGCGAGCGAACTGGCAATCACCACCGGCAGCCAGTTGGGCCGCTTGCGGAACCCCATGACGAGGCCAAGGAAATAAACCGGCAGCAGCACATCGAGCCCGATGGACTTCGGATCGCCGATAAAGGCTCCGAGCACGCATCCGGCATAGGTCATCGCCATCCAGGGGATATAAAGGCCGATGCCGAGCCCCATGACCCAGCCGAAGGTGACGGGCTCGCCCGCATGCGCCTGCCGCTCGATTTCCGCATAATGCGGATCGGTGAGGAGGAAGAAATTGACCGCCTTCTGCCACGGCGTCAGCGGGTCGATATGGCGTGCGATGGCCGCCGAATAGAGGATGTGCCGGAAATTCACCGCGAGGATCGACAGAATCACCACCCAGGCAGGCAGATGCTGATCGAACAGATTGATGCCGACAAGCTGGCTCGCGCCCGCATAGATGACGCCGCTCATCAGCACCGCCTCGCCGACGCTCATCCCATGCTGCACCGCGACCGCCCCAAAGAGCACACCGAAGGGCGCAGCCGAGACGATGATGGGCGCAATCCGCCGAAGCCCGGCCTTGAAATCGTCGATAAACATCCCGTTCCCTTGCTGGAAAGGTTTCCCGGCGCGCCGACAACCTGGTCAGCAGCGCTCAGCGCACACCGCTCTTTCACTCCGCACGATCCTATGGAAAACCGCTGCGCAGTTCTTCTGGAATTGCCTTAAGACAACCCATCCCGCCGACACGCAAGTCAATTCCATTGATGCCCGCTCAATTTTGTTGAAAGGTCAGGCGCAACATCGGAATGCTCGCGCACCGTCCCCGCAGCCAGCAGCTGTCATAGCCCCGCGATCAGCGACAGCCAGCCATCCTCATCCATCACCTGTACGCCCAGCTCCTGCGCCTTGGCGAGCTTGGAGCCTGCGCCCGGACCCGCAACCAGGATATCCGTCTTGGACGAGACAGATCCTGCGACCTTGGCCCCGAGACTTTCCGCCTTGGCCTTGGCCTCGTCGCGGGTGAACTTTTCAAGCGACCCGGTAAAGACGACGGTCTTGCCGGCGACCGGCGAACCGGTCGTGTCGGCCACTTCCATCGGCTCCGGCTTCACTTCGGCGAGAAGCCGGTCGATCACCTCGATATTGCGCGGCTCGTGGAAGAACTCGACCACGGCGCGGGCAACCACCTCGCCGATCCCGTCGATATTGTTCAGGTCGTTCCACGCATCCCCGGAGAAGGTGCCTGCACCCTTCATCGCCTCCAGAAACGCCTCAACCGTCCCGTAGGAGCGCGCGAGCAGCTTCGCGGTCGTCTCGCCGACATGCCGAATGCCCAGCGCGAAGATGAAGCGGTTGAGCGTAATCGAACGGCGCGAATTGATCGCGGCATAGAGCTTGGTGACGCTGGTCGCGCCCCAGCCGTCGCGGTTCTCGAGCTTGGCAAGAGAGCCGCGTTGGCGCTCCTCCAGCGTGAAGATGTCCGGCGCGGTCCGGATAGAAAGCGCCGGGTCGTCGGCAGTGAAGAAGAACTCCACCTGTTTCGTGCCCATGCCTTCAATGTCGAAGGCATTGCGCGAGACGAAATGGCGAAGATGCTCAATCGCCTGCGCCGAGCAGACGAAGCCGCCGGTGCAGCGGCGCACGCTGTCCTCCTTGCCGGTCTTTTCGTGGATTTCCCGCACCGCATGGCTGCCGCAGACCGGACAGGTCTTCGGGAACTGATAGGGCCCCACCCCTTCCGGCCGCTTCTCCATCACGATATCGACAATCTGCGGAATGACGTCGCCGGCGCGCTGGACGATGACTGTATCGCCGACGCGGATGTCGCGGCCCTCGCGGATCTTCTCACCGGAATTGCCGATGCCCCTGATGTAATCCTCGTTATGCAGTGTCGCATTGGTAACGACCACGCCGCCGACCGTGATGGGCTTGAGCCGCGCCACGGGCGTCAGCGCGCCGGTGCGGCCGACCTGAATATCGATCTCCAGCAGTTCCGTCGTCGCCTGTTCGGCCGGGAACTTGTGGGCGGTCGCCCAGCGCGGCGAGCGCGAGCGGAAGCCGAGACGTTCCTGCAGCTCAAGCCGGTCGACCTTGTAGACGACGCCGTCGATATCGTAATCGAGGCCGGCGCGGGCAAGCCCGATTTGGCGATAGTGTTCAATGAGTTCGGCTGCCGAATGGAATCGCTTCATGAGCGGATTGACCGGGAAGCCCCAGCGTTGAAACACCTCGACATTGCCCAGCTGCGTTTCGCTCAGCGGCGCGGACAACTCGCCCCAGGCATAGGCGAAGAATTTCAACTTGCGGCTCGCCGTCACCTTCGGATCGAGTTGGCGCAGAGAGCCGGCAGCCGTGTTGCGCGGGTTCACATAGGTCTGCTTGCCCTCGGCCTCCATCTGGGCGTTGAGCGCCAGAAAATCGCTCTTGGCCATATAGACTTCGCCGCGGACTTCCACGACGGCGGGCGCATCGGCCGGCAATTGCTGCGGGATTTCGGAGATGGTGCGGATATTGGCCGTGACGTTTTCGCCGACCGCGCCGTCACCGCGCGTGGCAGCGCTGACCATCTTGCCGTTCTCGTAGCGGATCGACATGGAAAGCCCGTCGATCTTCGGCTCCGAGGTGAAGGCGATAGAGTTATCCGGCAGGCGGCCGAGAAAGCGATAGACGCTGGCGACGAAATCGGACACGTCCTCGTCGGTGAAGAGGTTGTCGAGCGACAGCATCGGCCGCGCATGCAAGATCTGCTGAAAGCCGGCAGCGGGTGCAGCACCCACCCGGCGCGACGGCCCATCGGTACGCACGAGATTGGGAAACGCCTCTTCGATCGCCTCATTGCGGCGCTTCATCGCGTCATATTCGGCGTCCGTGATCTCCGGCTGGTCCTTGCCATGATAGAGCGCGTCATGGCGAGCGAGTTCCTTCGACAGAAACTCCAGCTCCTGAGCCGCCTGTTCCTGCGTCAGTTCCGCAACGGAAATCGCTTCATTCGCCATGCCTGCCTCCAACTGGATTTACGACTTCTCTTAGCCATTTCCTGACGAATGAAAAGTGCCTGACAGCCTCTATCCCTGTCACGTCGCGACAGCATCCAGATCGATCACCGCCGCAAGCGGCAGATGGTCCGAAGCCAGCCGCGCCAGCGGCGTGTCGTGCACCGCGATATCGGCGATCATGCCCTTGCGGTTGCCGATGATCCGGTCGAGTGACAGAACCGGCATTCGCGCCGGGAAGCTTGGCAGCGCCGGCGGCAGCGGCCCGACCACGGCCTCGAAATGCTTCAGCGCCGAGCGCTTGCCGAGCCGCCATTCGTTGAAGTCACCCATCAGCAATGTCGGACTGTCACCGCGCCGAGACATGAGATCCAGCAGGAATTCCGCCTGTTGCTGGCGCGAGCGGCGCAGCAGGCCGAGATGCGCGGCGATGATCCGCAATCCGGCGCCGTTTTCCAGCTCGAGTTCGGCCACCAGCGCGCCCCGCGGCTCCAGCCCCGGCAGCGCAACCTCATGCACATCCCGAAGCGCGCCCTTGCGCACCAGGATCACATTGCCCCGCCAGCCATGCGACTTGGACACCGTCTTCATCGGCACGGCGACCAGTCCCGTCTCCAGCCGCAAGCGGTTAAGGTCGAGAAGTCCGGCGCGCTCGCCGAAACGCATATCGGCCTCCTGAAGCGCGATCACATCCGGGCCGATCTCGCGGATGACGTCCATGATGCGCCCCGGATCGAACTTACCGTCCGTGCCGACGCATTTGTGAACATTGTAGGAGGCGACGACCAGCTTGTCCTCGGCCTCGCCGAAGGCGTGACGCACGGAGGCGTCCGTGCGCTTGCGCCGGATCGTGGAGACCAGCACCTCGGCAAGATTTCGATGTGTCTTCGTCAGGGGATCGCGCATGGGTCTCTACAGATAGGGGGAGGCAAGCCAGAAGATGCGGTCGAGCAGCCGGATCGGAAACGGACGCCGCCGCAGCGTTTCTTGTGTCACTTCACTCGCCCCGTCCATCGCGTGATCGAACCGCGCATGAAGATCGCGCACGAAAGCGCGGTCATGCACCTCCATGTCGATCTCGAAATTCAGCCTCAGCGAACGCGAATCCATGTTGGACGAGCCGATATAGGCCCATTTGTCGTCGACGATCATCAGTTTGGAATGGTTGAAAACGTCGCCTGCCTTGAAGATGCGCACGCCGCTACGGATCGTCTCCGCGAATTGCGCCGTCATGGCGCGCGCCACGATGCCCAGATTGTTCTTCGCCGGCACGACGATTTCCACCGCCACGCCACGCAGCGCGGCGGTCGCAATTGCACCCAGCAAGATTCCGTCCGGCAGAAAATAAGGCGACATGATGCGGATAGAACGCTCGGCGACGGAAATTGCTCCCATGATGACCTTGTGATTGGTCTCGAGATTGGCGTCGGGCCCCGAAACCACGACGCGGGCCATCATGGAGGTGTCGTCCGAGAACTCGTTCTCGACCCGCCAGGCATTGCCTTCCAGCACCTCGCCGGTGTCGAAATGCCAGTCGTCCGCCGCCACGGCCAGGAGATCGCCGACAATGGGCCCGGTGACACGGAAATGTGTGTCCAGCGCAGCTCCCGGCCCGCTGAAGGCGGCGCGGATATTCATGCCACCCATGAAACCGATCTTGCCATCGACCACGGCGATCTTGCGGTGCGTTCGCAGGTTCGCATAGGGCAGCCTCAGGCCGATGATCACCTGCCCGTTGAAGTCGGCGACAGGGATCGACCTGTCGCGCAGATAGGGTACGATGCTCGGCACAGAGTAACGGGCGCCGACGGCGTCGATCAGCACACGAACCTCGACGCCCCGCGCCACCGCTGCCGCGAGCCGCTCGGCCACCCTCATACCCACACGGTCGCGGTCGAAAATATAGGTCTCCAGGATAACGCTGCGCTCGGCCGTATCGATGGCGGCACAGAGCGCGTCATAGGTCTCGTCGCCACTGGCCAGGACGTCGATCCGGTTGCCGCCGCGAAGCGGCCCCGCGACCCGGTCGCCCAATGTCTTCAGCGAGCCGAAATGCGGACCGAAGGCGGTTTCGTAATCCTCCTGGGAAACAGGTTCGGAAACGCGCTCGCCGCGAAGCCGCTCGTTGCGTGACGTGGCGCGCGAAAGCAGCGTCTCCCTGCGCATCCGGTTGATCCCGGCCACCGCATAGATCACCGCACCGAGGATCGGCGACAGGAGAATGATGCCCACCCAGCCGACAGCCGAACGGACGTCCCGCTTGCTCATCGTCGCATGAACAGCCGCCACGCCGCCCATGACGATGGACAGGAGGGCCAGAATATGGGGCCAATAGGTCGTCAGAAGGGCATACACACGCGAACTCCCCGTGGATGGACGATGTTTGCCCTACAGAACCCGCTCGACTGAACCTCTTGTTCGGTCGGCGGTTAGATTTTTGTAAAGTGCATCCGGGTCCAGATCTGCGCCGTTGGGCCAGAGCAGAGCACCAAAAGCGTCAATTTCAACGCGTTCAAAAAACGCCGGATCGCGCAGCGGTTCGAACATCGGGCCGAACAGCCGATCCTTAAGCGCTATAACACCAGAGAGACCATCGTCGAAAACGACTTCCAACTGGTAATCGGGTCTGGCTGTCACCTTCAAGAGTTTTCTCATCAACCTACTCCAGAGGCTCGATCCTGTTCAAAGGCATGTGCTCCACCGCCAATGCCCAATCTGCGAGCAGCTCGCGCCGATGTTCCAATGCCCACTCGATAACCATAACCTTCGCACGTCTGGAAAGCGACCCTTCCATGAGTTCAAGCGTATCTATGGAGAAGATTGCTTGTTCATCGCCGTAGTAGGCGTGGAAATGCGGTGGATTATGATCGTCGTATACATACGGATCATAATTCCAAAGAACTGACAAATGATTGGCATCGCCTACCCGCCCAGCAGGCTCGCAGCCGCCGCCCTCGCCTCGTCTGTGACAGTCGCACCGGCGAGCATACGGGCAATTTCCTCGCGGCGGGCGGCCTCGTCCATGCGGTGAACGCGCGTCGCGATCGTGCCGGCGTCGCCGGTCGGCCCCTTGGAGATGAGCAGATGCGTCGCCGCGCGCGCAGCAACCTGCGGCGCATGGGTGACGGACAAGACCTGCACCTTTTCCGACAGCCGCTTCAGCCGCTGCCCGATGGCGTCGGCAACGGCGCCGCCAACCCCCGTGTCGATTTCGTCGAAGACCAGCGTCGGGGCCGAACCACGATCGGCGAGCGCCACCTTCAGCGCCAGCAGGAACCGCGAGAGTTCGCCGCCCGAAGCAACCTTCATGATCGGGCCGGGCCGCGTTCCGGGGTTGGTCTGCACATGGAATTCGATCAGATCGATGCCCGAGGCGGCGGCATTGTCATCATCGGTCGCCACCTGCGCGAAGAAGCGGGCGCGTTCAAGCTTCAGCGCCGGAAGCTCGGCCATCACGGCCTCCGCCAAAGCCACCGCGCCATTGTGCCGCTTTTCAGACAGGGCACGAGCCAGCGCAAAGTAACGCTGCCCGGCTTCCGCAACGGCGGCTTCCAGTTTGCCTAGCTTTTCCTCGCCCGCATCGAGATCAGCCAGATCGCCGATCATCCGCACGGCAAGCGCCGGCAGATCCGAGACCGGGACATTATACTTGCGCGAGGCGGCACGCAGCGCAAACAGCCGCTCTTCGACACGCTCCAGCTCGCGCGGGTCGAACTCCGTCTTGCGCAGTGCTGCCTCAACCGCCATTTGCGCATCGGAAAGCTGATTCAGCGCACCATCGAGCAACGCCACCGTATCTTCGAGAAGACCCGGAACCTCATGGCTCTTACGCTCAAGCCGCCTGAGCAGCGAGGCGATTTCAGGCACCGGGGAATGGTTGCCGTTGAGGAAGTCGGAAGCCTCGGAAATGTCGCCGGCGATCCGTTCCGATTTCTGCATGGCGGTGCGGCGCTCCGCCAGCACGTCCTCTTCGCCATCCTCGGGCGCCAGCTTTTCCAGCTCCTCGACGGAGGCGCGCAGGAAGTCGGCCTCCCGGGCCGCAGCCTCGACTTTCTGCCGATGCGTCTCAAAAGCCTTCTCGGCCTGTTTCCAGGCGCGCCAGGCCTGCCCTACCCGTTCCGCCTCGGCTGAAATCCCTGCAAAGGCGTCGAGCAGCAGGCGATGGGCATTCGTATCGACAAGCGCCCGGTCATCATGCTGGCCGTGGATTTCCACGAGCATGGCGCCGGCCTCGCGCATCAACTGCACGCTGACCGGCTGATCGTTCACATAGGCCTTGGTGCGGCCGTCGGCAGATTGCTGGCGGCGAAAGATCAGGTCGCCGTCGTCATCGATGCCGTTATCACGGAGAAGCTGCCGCGCACGATGATCCATCGGCACATCGAAAGAGGCCGTCACCTGCCCCTTTTCCATGCCGTGACGAACAAGCGAACCGTCGCCGCGCCCACCGAGCGCCAGCGACAGACTGTCGAGAAGAATGGATTTGCCCGCTCCCGTTTCGCCGGTCAAAACCGACAGGCCGGCAGAGAACTCGAGGTCCAGCCGTTCGATCAGAACGATATCGCGGATCGACAACTGGGAGAGCATGAAATCAGCCTTCGCCGAGCACCAGCTTCTTGGCGGCGCGCGAAATCCAGGAGCCAGTGTTCTCGCGGGGCTCAAGACCGCCCGATTTCAGCAGCTTGTAGGAATCGGCATACCACTGACTGTCGGGATAGTTCGCGCCGAGAACGGCGGCGGCCGTCTGGGCTTCCGAGGTCACGCCCATGGCGTAATAGCATTCCACCAGACGGGCGAGCGCTTCCTGAACCTGATTGGTGCTCTGATAGGCCTCGACCACGTTGCGGTAACGCGAAACGGCAGCGATGTATTCCTTGCGCTCCTGATAGTAGCGCCCCACCTGCATCTCCTTGCCGGCCAGCTGATCCTTCGCCATGCGGATCTTGGAGCGCGCATCGTCGGCATATTCCGAGGACGGATAATTGTCGACAACGGCCTGCATGGCCTTGATCGTCTCGGCAGCATAACGCTGATCCTGGGTGACGTCCGGGATCTTCTTGTAGTTCGCGAGACCCACCAGATACTGAACATAAGCCGCATCCTTCGATTCCGGATAGAGCTTCATGTAGCGGTTGCCGGAGATGATCGCCTCGTCATACTGACCGTTGCGGTAGTTGAGGAAGGTGCTCATGACGAGCGCCTTGCGGGCCTCCTCAGAGAAGGGATCCTCTTTGTCGATGGCCGCGAACTTCGCCTTGGCCTCGCCGACATTACCGGCATTCAGGTTGGCAAGGCCCTGCGCATAGAGCTTGTCCGCCGGATCCGTATTCGCCTTGATCTTGGTGATATCGATATCGGGATCGCTATTGCACGCAGAAAGACCGGCGCCAGCCACAACAAGTGCGACAGACAGCAAGGCAAATCGTACTTTCTTGTTCAGCGTGGCGGTATTCGCAAAATCCATCGGAAAAGTCCCATTTAAAGCGGCTTGCTGGACCTGCCAGAACCGCCGGTGACGCGTTTCTATCTCCAAACGCATGCCGAGAGCAACGCCATGATAGGCCTTTGCTGCAAATTTGTGGCGTTTCTAACAAAGAACAGCACAGGCTGACATGTCTTCAACGAAGAAATTTTTGAGATGAATGTGGAAAATCGCAAAGCTAATCCCCCGCTCCGACAAGTCGGACCGAGGGAATCACTTCAGCCCAGATACGCCTCTCATGCGCTCCACGGCGCAAATTCAGGCGCGTTAACCGCGATCATCTCGAAGGCGCGAACCCGCTGACGGCTGACCGGGGCTTCCACGACTTCATAAGCGGACGGATCCTGCAACAGCGCCTTGAGCGCGAGCGCGTTCATCTTATGACCGCCGCGATAGGAGCGATAGCAGCCGATGAACTGCGCACCAGCGAGCGCCAGGTCGCCCACGGCGTCCAGCGTCTTGTGGCGAACAAACTCGTCACCCTTGTAACGCAGGCCCTCCGGATTGACGACCGTGTCATTGTCGGAAATGACCACCGAGTTTTCAAGCGACGAACCGAGCGCCAGACCGGCGGCCCAGAGACGCTCCACATCGCGCATGAAGCCGAAGGTGCGCGCGCGCGAAAGCTCGCCCTTGAACGAGGCCGCAGTCAGCTCGCCATTCCAGGACTGCTTGCCGATGAGCGGCGTGGAGAAATCGATCTCGACTTCGAATCGGGTCCCGTCATGCGGAACGAACTCGCTCCAGCAATTGCCGGCCTCGATGCGAACAGGCTTGATGACGCGAATATAGCGGCGCTTCACGCCAAGCGTCTGCGTCCCGGCAAGCTCGATGGCCTCGATGAACGGCGCAGAACTGCCATCCATGACCGGAATTTCCGCACCCGTCACCTGAATGACGACATTGTCGATGCCCATGGCATAAAGCGCGGCCATCAGGTGCTCGATCGTTGCGATGGAAGTTGCCGGAGAGAAGCCGAGCATGGTGCAGAGATCGGTATTGCCGACCTGCGACGACACGGCCTTCAGTTCCGTGACATCGCCGTTTTCATGCATGCGGTGGAATACGATTCCCGTGCCGGCCTCAGCCGGAAGAAAGGTGACACTCACCTCGGTTCCAGAATGAACGCCCACGCCCTCCAGCGTAAAAGAGTTTGCAATGGTTGTTTGCAAGCCCAGGAAATCAACGCCCATCAGAACCTTCCGATCATTACACGCAGCTGCAGCCGCTATTACGCATACTGGCCGACATCCCGACTTTCGCCTCATGTCAGCGCAGACTCACCAACGTGAGCCTTTTGTCATGAAACTAGATAGTCTCGTCCCCCAAAAAGGCCAAATCACTGTTTTTATCGCTTTGTAACGTTTTGAAGCGAAACCGAGATGTAAACATTTACAAGGCGTTAAAATGAAAACGCCCGGCTGTGAACAACCGGGCGTCTGTAAGCTTCTGTGAACCGGATCAGTTGGACTGACGGCGCAGGAAAGCCGGGATCTCGAGCTGATCGTCCTCATGGGAAGACGCCGGCTTCGGAGCCGAACGGCCAAGATCGTCGAGCTGGCCGCGACGCGGGGCGTAGAGGCTGGCTTCGGCCGAAAGACCACGGCGCTGCTGCTGAGCGGCCTGCGGCGCTGCCATTTCGGCAGGCGCTGCCGGCATCTCGTCTTCCTTGCGGCCGAGCGAGTTCGTCAGGCGCTTGAGCAGGCCCATCGGACCACGCTCGTCGCCATGCGACGGCACGTCACGCGTACGATGATCCATTTCGGCCTTCACGACCGGCGGGAAGTCCTCGATGCGCGGCATGCGGGCCATGTCCGGCTCGCGGCGTTCGGCAACCGGCTGCATGACGGCCTGCGGAGCGACGACCGGCTCGGGAGCGAGCGCCATCGGCGCCGGTGCTTCCATGCGCGGGGCCATGTCCATCACCGGCTCGGCGCGGCGCGGCTCCTCCATGCGGGGCTGAACGGCAACCGGCTCGATGCGCGGCTGCGGAGCCGGAGCAGCGACGGGAGCGGCCGCCACCGGCTGCGCAACGGGGCGCGGAGCCACCGGTGCGACAGGCGCGACGTCTGCCGGAGGCGCCGTGAAGAGACGGCTCTGCGGACGGAACGTGTCCTGCTGGGCTGCAGGCTGCTGAACGGCTGCGGGAGCAGGCTGCTGGGCGATCTCAAGTTCGCGCTCCATGGCAGCTTCCGCATGGCGGATGGTTTCGGCGACCGGATCTGCGGTCTTGGCGGCCGGCTGCTGATAGGCCGGCGAAATGGCGGCAACCGGAGCAGACGTCACGGCTGCCGCCGGACGAGCGATCGGGCGTACCGGAGCGGCCGGACGGGCGTCCTCCGAGGAAACATTGCGGTCGATGCCGGTGGCGACGACCGATACGCGGATGATGCCTTCCAGCGATTCGTCGAAGGTGGCGCCGAGGATGATGTTGGCATCCTGGTCGACTTCTTCACGAATACGGGTCGCAGCTTCGTCGACTTCAAAGAGCGTCATGTCGCGACCGCCGGTGATGGAGATCAGCAGGCCTTGAGCACCCTTCATCGAGGTTTCGTCGAGCAGCGGGTTGGCGATTGCGGCTTCGGCAGCAGCCATCGCGCGGCCATCGCCCGAGGCTTCGCCGGTCCCCATCATCGCACGGCCCATTTCGCGCATGACGGAACGGACGTCGGCGAAATCGAGGTTGATGAGGCCTTCCTTGACCATGAGGTCGGTGATGCAGGCCACGCCCGAATAGAGCACCTGGTCGGCCATCGCAAAGGCATCTGCGAAGGTCGTCTTGTCATTGGCGATGCGGAACAGGTTCTGGTTCGGGATGACGATCAGCGTGTCGACCGACTTCTGCAGTTCGGCTATGCCCTGATCGGCAAGGCGCATGCGGCGCTGGCCTTCGAAGTGGAACGGCTTGGTCACGACGCCGACGGTCAGGATGCCCTTGTTGCGGGCAGCCTGGGCGACGATCGGCGCTGCGCCCGTGCCGGTGCCGCCGCCCATGCCGGCGGTGACGAAGCACATGTGGGTGCCGTTCAGGTGATCGATGATTTCATCGATGCATTCTTCGGCGGCGGCGCGACCGACTTCCGGCTGCGAACCCGCGCCGAGACCTTCGGTGACCTGCACACCCATCTGGATGATGCGATCGGCCTTGCTCATGGTGAGCGCCTGGGCGTCGGTGTTCGCAACAACGAACTCCACACCCTGCAGACCGGAATTGATCATGTTGTTGACTGCGTTACCGCCGCCACCGCCGACACCGAACACGGTGATGCGTGGCTTCAGCTCAGTGATATCCGGCTTCTGCAACTTGATAGTCATGTACCCGTTCCTTCCTGGTTCTTGCCGTTTCGCCGTAACGGCAGATTTCATGTTGTTCACTCAAAGACCGCTTGCGCGATCAGAAACTTTCCTTCAGCCACTGCCCCATCCGGGCGATGCGGCCTGTGCCGCTGCCGAACCCGCTGAAGAGGCCGCTCTGCGTTGCCAACTGTTCCAGTTCGGCAACCTGCGGATAGATCATCAGGCCGACAGCCGTGGAAAATGCCGGTCCCTTGGCCGCAGCCGGCAGACCAGAAACACCCAGCGGCCGTCCGACGCGGACGTTGCGGGCCAGAATTTTGCGCGCCGTTTCCGGCAGGCCGATCAGCTGGCTTGCGCCGCCCGTCAGCACGACCCGCTTGCCCACCACCGGAGAGAAACCGGATTTGTGGATTCGGTCGCGGATCAGTTCCAGCGTTTCCTCGATACGGGCGCGCACGATGCGCGAAACGAGCGCACGCGGCACATTCACCGGCTGGCTCTCGATATCCCCATCCATCGGCGGCACCGAAATGATCTCTCGGTCATCCATGGTCGAGGCAATCGCCGAACCGTGCACCGTCTTCAGGCGCTCGGCGTCTTCGATGCGGGTCGAAAGGCCGCGCGCCAGATCCGTCGTGACATGGTGACCGCCGAGATTGACGGCATCGGTGTGCACAAGCCGGCCTTCTGCGAAGACCGAAATCGTCGTCGTGCCGCCGCCCATGTCGATGGCGGCGCAGCCCAGCTCCGCCTCGTCATCGACCAGCGCGGCAAGGCCGCTGGCATAGGGCGTCGCGATCATGCCTTCGACAGACAGATGCGCGCGATTTACGGCCAATTCGAGATTCTTCAGCGCCGGACGCTCCGCCGTGACGACATGCATGTCGACGCCGAGAAGCTCGCCATACATCGAGACCGGGTCCTTGATGCCGCGTTCGCCATCGAGCGAAAAGCCGGTCGGCAGCGCATGCAGCATCGCCCGATCCTGCTTCATCGACGACTGGCTGGCCGCCTGCAGCACCCGACGCAGATCCGTCTCCTGAACTTCCTGGCCGCCGAGATCGATGGAAGCCGTGTAGATATCGCTGCCGAGACGGCCGCAGGAGACATTGACAATCAGACTTTCAACCGTAAGCCCGGCCATACGCTCGGCCGCATCCACGGCCAGCCGGACGACACCCTCAGCGGCCTCCAGATCGATGATGACGCCATTTTTCACGCCGCGCGACTTGTGATGGCCGATCCCGAGGATTTCGACGTGATGGGTACGCCCCGGAAGCACTTCGCTTTCCGGACGCGGCGTCAGCTTGCCGATCATGCAGACGATCTTGGTCGAGCCGATGTCGAGCACCGAAACCACATGGGACCGCTTGGACGAAAGCGGGCGCAGACGCGGCAAACCGAAGGAGGAACCAAACAGACTCACGCGCCCTTCTCCATCATCTGCTTCTTGAGCATTTTCGCACGGTCCGCGACAGCCTTGTCGCGCCGTACAGCCGCATCCGCCGTCAGCTGGATCGTGGTGCGATCGGGCAGCCGCAGGTCAACCGTCTGGATGTCGCGCTCCAGAACCTGCTGGTCCTGCTCGAGCGTGGACAGCGCATGCATGGCGCGGGCAATGTTTTCCTCCGGCAGACGAACAACCACGCCGTTATCCATGCGCAGGTCCCACCGGCGACCGCCGACGCAGATATAGGCCGTGATGCGCGACTGAATGTCGGGCCAGTTCGAAAGCTGTTCGGCAAATGCGGCAGCTTCGAGCTGGGCACCATCACCGACGAAAAGCGGGAGGCTCGCAAACTTGTTGTCGCGAAGGGGCGCAATGACCTTGCCGTCCTTCTCGATCAGCGAAAGCTCGTCGCCATGCTGCCAGATGCCGTAGGCGGTCCGCTCGGACAGCTTGATTTCGACCGTATTCGGATAGACCTTGCGCACTTCCGCATTCTCGACCCAGGGCAGATCCATGAGCTTCTGGCGCGCATTGGCTGCGCTCAGGAACACGACCGAGGACGAGCCATCAAGACCAAGCTGCTGAAGGATGTCGATTTCCGAGGTCTGCAGATTGCCCGACACCTTCACGTTGTCGATGGAAAACCCGATGGCCGAGGTCGTCGCCTCGGCGACAGCGCCCGTGTGACCGCCCAGAACCATACCGTAGAGACCGGTCGAGGCGAACAGAACAGCCGCCCCTACGATGCCGGCAAAGCGTGGAATGGCAACACGGCCATTGGCCAGCGACACGGCAAGACGGAAGACGCGACGAACAGGGCGCGGCAAGACACCCGCCGCTTCCGGATCGGGAACGACCGTGCCACCAAGACCGTGATATGCCATGCCCCGACGTTTCAACGCAAACACGACGCGTCCTCCACCATCCACTTGAGGAACTCACCAAAGGAATGGCCGGCATGTGCGGCCATTTCGGGCACGAGGGAGGTCGGGGTCATCCCCGGCTGCGTGTTGATCTCAAGCCAGATAAGCTCTCCGTCTTCAGAAAAACGGTCGTCATACCTGAAGTCCGATCGACTCACGCCACGGCAGCCGACCGCCTGATGCGCCTTCAGGGCCAATGTTTGTATTTTTTGGTAAATTTTCGGTGAAATCTGCGCCGGAAGAATATGTTCGGAGCCACCAACCGCGTATTTCGAATCGTAATCGTAGAAGCTGTTCGCCTTCGAGACGATTTCCGTGACACCGAGCGCCACATCGCCCATGACGGCACAGGTCAGCTCGCGACCATAGACATAGCGCTCCGCCATGACGCGATCACCATAGCGCCATTCCGACGAGGTGATGACCTGCGGCGGATGCGACTGATCTTCCTTGACAATGATGACACCGAAGGACGACCCCTCCGCGACCGGCTTCACAACGTAAGGCGGCTTGATCGGATGCTCGTTCGTGAAATCGAATCGGTTCAGCACCCTGGCCTCGGCAACAGGCACACCCACCGCCTTGACGACCGCCTTGGCGACAGCCTTATCCATGGCAAGCGCAGACGCCATGACGCCGGAATGCGTGTAGGGAATTTCAAGATAATCCAGGATACCCTGAATGCGGCCGTCTTCACCGAAAGGACCATGCAGGGCGTTGAAGACGACATCAGGCTTCAATTCCAGCAAGACCGTCGCGATATCGCGCGCGACATCAACCCGGGTCACCCGATAACCCACGGCCTCAAGCGCGTCAGCGCACGCATTCCCCGACGAGAGGCTCACCGGCCGCTCGGAAGAAAACCCGCCCATCAGAACTGCGACATGCTTGACGCCCACGATACACCCCATCTCTCACCACGATATTGTCCTTCCGGAGGCTTGCACGAGCCTTTTGCGGACCCCGAGCGCAATACCGCGAAAATCGTTAACCAATAGACCTGCGAATGGTTAATGAAGCGTTTACTTTCGTTAACCGCGGGGGCTTGCCGACAAAAATATTTGGGAAATGGCAAGAAAAGCACGAAGGGCTGAACGCCGCTGAAATCAGGGGTTTGCGAGGAAGAGCGAAAGCAGAGGAAGGCCGTTATCCCACCACTGTGGCAGCCCCTCACCCGCCGCTGACGGCCGTCAGAACATACACCGTGGTTCCCGACGCAATGGGGGTCTCGAGCACCGCCCGCTCACCGTCGATCATAATCGAGATATGCTTGCGCACCGCGGGGCGCGAATCTCTCAGACACGCGCCCATGCCCGGCCAGCGCTCATCGAGCGCATCGATCAGACCGCCGACATCGGCGGCCGACACCGTGAGGCGCCGCTTCGCTTGCGGGAAGAGCCTCAAGAGCGCGTCCGGCAGAACCACGTCGCAAGCCGAGTCGGATCTCTCACGCATCGATGACCATCGTCTCCGCCGAATGGATGACCGGCAGATGCTGCCCGATCACGTCCCAATTGTCGCCCTCATCGCGGCTTCCGTAAAGCGTACCCGTATTGGTGCCGAAATAGATGCCGGCCTGATCCAGATTGTCGGTCGCCATCGCCTGCCGGAGCACGCCGAAAAAGGCATTCTCCTGCGGCAACCCGTTGCGAAGCGCCGACCATGTCGCGCCCGCATCGCGGCTCCGCCACACCGCAGCCTTGCCGTCCGGCACGAAGCGACCTTCGATCGCCCCGTTGAGCGGAATGAAATAGACCGTGTCCGCATCATGCGGATGCGCAGCCGCCGGGAAGCCGAACTCGGAAGGCAGCCCCTCCTCGATGCTCACCCACTGCTCGCCGCCATCGTCGCAGCGATACATGCCGGTGTGATTCTGCTGATAGAGCCGGTCGGGCCGCCCCGCCGCCATGACGATGCAATGCACGCATTGCCCCGTTTCGGGATATTGCATACCTTCGGGCATGAAGCCCGCCCGCGTGCCCTTGTTGCGCGCGTCGAACGTCTTGCCGCCATCGGCCGTGTGGAAGACGCCCGCTGTCGAGATCGCGACCCAGAGTTCGTTCGGATCATCGGGATGCGGCACGATGGAATGCAGGATCAGACCGCCCGCGCCCGGAACCCATGTCTCGCGTGAAGGATGCGCGCGAAGTGATTCAACATGTTCGAAATTTTCGCCATCGTCACCGCTGACGAAAAGCCCCGCAGGCTCCACGCCCACGTGCAGCCGGCCATGGGATTTCGCAAGACTCCAGGCCGATTTCACCGGATCTTCGCCCTCGGCATAATTGAACCCGTTGCCAGAGCGCGTCCATGTCTCGCCGAGATCGGCCGACTTCCAGACCGACGGCCCGAACCATTCGTTGCCGCCCGCCGCATAGATCGTGCCGGTCGCGGCGTCACCGATCACATGGTTGATCGGCCAGGCATCGCAGAACGGCCCCTTCAGCGACCACTCTTGCCGCGCCTCGTCGCTCTCCGCGATAAAGGTGCCTTTCTTCGTGCCGATCAACAGGATTACGCGCTTTGCCATGAACTCCCCCCCTTGGATGAAGTTACCATAGCGCAAGTTCTCGATATGTTGAAGTCAACGTTTTATGAAAAAGAAAACGCCGGCATTCGGCCAGCGCTTCTTCATATCAGTCGGTCGTCACGCCGAGGAAAGGCTTAATCTCCAGCCCCGGCATGAAATTGCCGAGCCGCTTGATTTCCCATTCCAGCTTGATGCCGGAATGTTCGAACACGCGGGCCCGGACCATCTCGCCAAGATATTCGAGATCGTGGGCGGTCGCCTGCCCGGTATTGATCATGAAATTGCAATGCAGCGGCGACATCTGCGCGCCGCCATTCAGAAGCCCACGGCAGCCGGCTTCGTCGATCAGCACCCAGGCCGAATGGCCTTCCGGGTTCTTGAATGTAGAGCCGCCGGTCTTCTCGCGCACCGGCTGCACCGTCTCGCGGTGATGGCGCACGGCGTCCATTTCCTGACGGATCTTCGCCTTGTCGTCGGCATAGCCTTCAAACACCCCATGGGTGAAGATCAGGCCTTCCGGAGCCGAGGAATGGCGATAGGCATAGCCCATCTCGTCCTTCGAAAGCACATGGATATTGCCCTTGCGGTCCACCGCATGCGCCTCAATGAGACGCTCGCTCGTGTCTCCGCCATTGGCGCCCGCATTCATGCGCAGAGCGCCGCCGATGGAGCCGGGAATGCCATAGTAGAAGGCGAAGCCGCCGATGCCATTGTCGAGCGCCATGGCGGCAATGTTCTTGTCCGGGCAAATTGCGCCTGCCTTGATGCGGTTTTCGCCGGCAAGCTCGACATCGCCGAAACCCTTGGCCGAGAGGCGCACGACAACGCCCTTGATGCCCCCGTCGCGCACCAGCAGGTTCGAGCCCACACCGACCACCGTCAGCGGCACATCGTCGGGCAGGCCCTTGAGGAATGTCACCAGGTCTTCGACGTCATGCGGCTGGAACATCAGTTCGGCGAGGCCACCTGCATGAAACCAGGTGACCCGGTCCATCGGCGCGTCAGGCGTCATGCGGCCGCGCACGTCCTTCATCGCATCGCCGAAGGAAGCCAAGAGTTTCTGACCGTCAACCTGTTTCATGCGCCTTAACCTGCAATCTTCTTCAATTCTTCCGGCAATGCTGCCGCCCAGTTGGTAATATTACCCGCGCCCAACATGACTACGAAATCACCCGGCTTGGCAAGGCCTGCCACCACCGGTGCAATGTCTGCGGAACCGGAGACGAAGCGCGCGTCGCGATGGCCGGCGGACTTGATGCGCGACACAAGCTCTTCCGCGCTCACGCCCTCGATCGGGTCCTCGCCTGCCGCATAGATCGGCGCGATCATGATCGTGTCGGCGTCGTTGAAGCAGCCGGCGAAGTCCTCGAAGAGGCTGGCGACACGACTGTAGCGATGCGGCTGATGAACCGCGATGATGCGGCCCTGGCACGCCTCGCGCGCCGCACGCAGCACCGCCTTGATCTCGACCGGGTGATGGCCGTAGTCGTCATAGACGGAGACGCCGTTCCAGTCGCCGACAAAGGTGAAGCGTCGCTTGACGCCGCCGAAAGCGGAAATCCCCTTGCGGATCGCATCCGTCGAGATGCCGAGCCGCTGCGCCACGGCCACGGCGGCGGTCGCATTGGACACGTTATGCCGGCCGGGCATGGGCAAACGCAGATCGTCAATCAGAATCGTCTCGCCGGTGCGGCGGCGTCGGATTTCCACGTCGAAGACCGAAACCGGCCCTTCCATGCGGATATTCAGGAAGCGCACGTCGGCCTGCGGGTTCGCACCATAGGTGACGACCTTGCGGTCCTCGATGCGGCTCACCAGCGCCTGCACTTCCGGATGGTCGAGGCACATGACGCCAAAGCCGTAGAACGGCACATTCTCGACGAACTGCTTGAAAGCGGCACGCACGGCGTCAAAATTGCCGTAATGGTCGAGATGCTCGGGATCGATATTGGTGACGATCGCCACATCGGCGGGAAGCTTGAGGAAGGTGCCGTCAGACTCATCCGCCTCGACCACCATCCACTCGCCCTCACCCATGCGGGCATTCGTGCCATAGGCATTGATGATGCCGCCATTAATGACGGTCGGGTCAAGACCTCCGGCTTCCAGCAGCGCCGCGACCATGGACGTCGTCGTCGTCTTGCCATGCGTGCCGCCGATCGCGATCGCATTGCGGAAGCGCATCAGTTCGGCCAGCATTTCGGCGCGGCGCACGACGGGCAGCAGCTTTTCGCGCGCCGCGATCAGTTCCGGATTGTTCTTCTTGATGGCGGTCGAAACAACGACGACTTCGGCATCGCCCAGGTTCTCAGCCTTGTGGCCGACGAACACATCGATGCCCTTGGCGCGAAGACGCTGCACGTTGGCGCTGTCGGACTGATCCGAGCCCTGCACGCGATGGCCGAGATTATGCAGAACTTCGGCAATACCGCTCATGCCGATGCCGCCGATGCCGATGAAATGGACGAGCCCGATGCTCTGGGGCATTTTCATATGCGCTGACCCTTGAATTGTGAAACCGCTTTGCCCGCCGCAATAGCCTCCACGAGATCGGCAAGCAAGTTCGCCGCATCCGGTTTGCCCGCCTGTTTGGCGGCATGCGCGGTTTCGAGCAGCCGCTGCGGCTGCTCCATCGCCACCTTCAGGACGTCGGCCAGCTTTTCCGCAGAGAGCTTCGATTGCTGAATGACCCTCGCGCCACCCTTCTCCACAAGGAGCGCCGCATTCGCCGCCTGATCGTGATCAAGCGCAAACGGATACGGCACGAAGAGCGCCGGACGGCCGATAACCGAGATTTCCGAAACGGTCGACGCGCCGGAACGGCAGATGACGAAATGCGCCGCGCCGATACGCTCCGCCATGTCAGTGAAGAACGGCGAGACATCAGCCTCAAGCCCGAGTTTCTGGTAGCAGGCCTTCACGCCCTCGGCATCCTCGGGACGGGCCTGCTGCGTAATGACGAGCCGCTTCTGCAGCGCTTCCGGAAGCAGCGTCACCGCCGTCGGAACCGCCGTCGAAAAGAACTGCGCACCCTGGCTGCCCCCGAAGACAACGAGCTTGAACGGGCTCGAACCCGCAGACGGAACATAGGGCTGCGCTGCCGCCTTCAGAACAGCAGGCCTTACCGGATTGCCGGTCGTCACGGTCTTGGCCGCATAGGGGCCGTCCGTCTCCGGCAGAAAGCCGCCGGCAATCGCCTTGACCTTGGGCGCCAGCATCTTGTTTGCGCGGCCCATGACGGCGTTCTGCTCATGGATCATCGTCGGCAGACCGAGGCGCGTGGCCGCAAGCAGCGGCGGCACCGTCGGATAACCACCGAAACCCGCGACGGCGACAGGCTTGATCCGCCGCATCAGCGCCTTCGCCTGATTCGTGCCCTGCCAGAGCGTGAACAGCGCCTTGGCGATCGCAACCGGGTTCTTGGAACCGATGGTCGCAGACGGCACCACATGAATTTCGTCGGCCGGGAATTTGCCAGCATAACGCTCGGCACGTGAATCCGTCACCAGATGAACCGAATAGCCGCGCTCTTTGAGACTATGCGCGAGCGCTTCTGCGGGAAAAAGATGGCCACCGGTTCCCCCGGCCGCCAGCATGACGATACCTTTGCTCATGAAACCTCACTCGGCAGGCTGACCCTGGGTGATGCTGAACAGGCTGCGCTCGCGTGAGCGCGTTTCGGGCCTGTGCCGCGTCAACGCCAGGATGAAACCGGCCGTGATGCAGATCGCGATCATCGATGAACCGCCATAGGAGATGAAGGGCAATGTCATGCCCTTTGCCGGCAGCAGCTCGAGATTGACCCCGATGTTGATGAAGGACTGGATGCCGAACTGCAGCACCAGACCGGAAATGGCGAACCGGTTGAACGGATCCTTCTCACGATAGGCGATCGACAGACCGCGCATCACGATGAAGGCAAAAAGCGCAACCAGCGCCATGCAGAAGATAATGCCGAACTCTTCCGCCGCCACGGAGAAGACGAAGTCGGTATGGGCGTCGGGAATGATCTTCTTGATCTGCCCCTCGCCTGGTCCGCGACCGAACCAGCCGCCGCGAAAAATCGCCTGGCGCGCCGTATCGACCTGAAACGTATCGCCCTCGCCTGTCAGAAACTTGTCGATACGCGCCGCCACGTGGGGCAGCAGCATATAGGCCGCACTCAGACCACCGACAGCGAAAATCGCCAGAAGCGTGATCCACAGCCACGGCATGCCGGCCATGAAGAACATGCCCGCCCAGACCGAGGTCGTCAGGATCGTCTGCCCGAGATCGGGCTCCGCCACCAGCAGGGCCACGACAATACCGTAAAGCAGGATGGCAAAGAGATTGCCCGGAATTTCAGGCTGCTTCTGATGCTCGGCGAACAGCCAGGCGCAGACGACAATAAAGGCCGGCTTCATGAATTCGGAGGCCTGGATGCCCAGCGGCCCCAGCGAAATCCAGCGCCGCGACCCCTTCACCTCGACGCCGACGAAGAGCACGAGGACCATGAGGGTGAGCGAAACGATCAGCAGGATGACGGCGGTGCGCCGCACCGTCTTCGGCGTCATGAAGGAAACGCCAATCATGACCGCGAGGGCCGGCAGAAGAAATTCGGCGTGCTTGGCCACGAAGTGAAATTCGGGTGCACCAATGCGTTCGGCCACCGCCGGAGACGCGGCGAAGGAGAGCATGAAGCCGATACCCATCAGGAGAACGAAGACGAAGAGGAAATACCGGTCGATGGTCCAGAACCAGTCTGCAACCCTACCTCTGTCCGCGCGGCTCACCATTCGACCGATCTCCTGCCAGAGCATTCCGACATGAAATGCTCCTGTCTTTTCTCATGTGCATTTCCGGACACAAAACCGCGGCACACTTTTGCTGGAATCGTTTCAAACCAGCATCGTGACGCCATCGAGACCCGAAACGATCGTGACGAACGAATCACCACGAACCTCGAAATTCTTGTACTGGTCGAAGCTTGCGCAAGCCGGGGAAAGCATGACGGCCACGGGGCCGGTCTGATCCGCTGCCGCATCCTTCGCCGCATGGGCCACAGCCAGATCCAGCGTCCCGGAAATCTCGTAAGGCACAGCCTCGCCCAAGGTCGCTGCAAACTGCGGTGCGGCTTCGCCGATCAGGTAGGCCTTGGCGATCTTGGAGAAGAGCGGCTGCAGCGCCGTGATCCCGCCCTCCTTGGGCAGACCACCGGCAATCCAGTAAATCCGGTCATAGCTGGACAATGCAGGCGCTGCGGCCTCCGCGTTCGTTGCCTTCGAGTCATTGACGAAGGTGACGTGATCGCGCTTGCCGACCGGTTGCATGCGATGCTTGAGACCGGGGAACGAGCGAATGCCGGCGCGGACATCGTTGAGGCTCACGCCGACAGCAAGGCAGGCGCCAATCGCCGCCGCCGCATTCTGCGCATTGTGACCGCCGCGCAATGTCTCCACACCCTTCAAGTCGAGAAGCTCGGCAATCTCGCCGCCATCCGCCTTCAGAATGCGGCTGCCATCGGCATAGATTCCGTCCTTCAGCGCCAGCCGGCGCGAGATGCGGGTGACCGCAACGCCGGCGCGCTCGATGCGGTCGGCGATCTGGCTGCAGTAGCTGTCATCGACACCGACAATCGCTTGTCTGCTGCCCGCGACCAGCCGCTCCTTGACGTCCGCGTAGTGCTGCATGGTGCCGTGACGGTCGAGATGGTCGGGCGTGAGGTTCAGCAGGATGCCGGCAGACGGGTTGATCGAAGGCGCGAGATCGATCTGGTAGGACGAGCATTCGACGACATAGAAACGATCGGCCGCCGGCGGATCGAGCGTCAGCACGGCCGTACCGATATTCCCGCCAAGCTGCGTATCGCGACCCGAGGACTTCAGAATATGGGCGATCAGCGCCGTCGTGGTCGACTTGCCGTTCGTGCCGGTAATGGCGATGAAGGGGCAATCGGGAGCGAGCTTGATGCGCTCGCGCGCGAAAAGTTCGACATCGCCGATGATCTCGACGACGGCGGCATGGGCCAGATCGACGGTCCAATGCGGCTTCGGATGCGTCAGCGGCACACCGGGCGACAGCACGAAGCAATCGAAAGTCTTCCAGTCGATACCGTGCAGGTCCGCCGTCGCAATGCCGGCTGCGGCGGCCTTCTCGACGCTGGCCGGATTGTCATCCCAGGCGGTGACATCCGCCCCACCCGCCATCAGCGCCTGCGCAGTGGCAAGGCCGGAACCGCCTAGCCCGAAAAGGGCGACCTTTCGGCCGCCGAGTGACGTCACCGGCATCATGGGCAATTACCTGAGCTTGAGCGTGGCAAGACCCAGCATGGCGAGACCCACTGCGATGATCCAGAAGCGGATCACGACCTGGCTCTCCGTCCAGCCGAGCTTTTCGAAATGGTGGTGGATGGGCGCCATGAGGAAGACGCGTTTTCCCGTCCGCTTGAACCAGAAGACCTGGATGATGACGGAGAGCGTCTCCATGACGAAGAGGCCGCCGATGATCGCCATGACGATCTCGTGCTTTGTGGCGACCGCCACCGTACCGATCATGCCGCCGAGCGCGAGCGACCCCGTGTCGCCCATGAAGATGGCGGCCGGCGGCGCGTTGAACCAGAGGAAGCCGAGCCCTGCTCCGATCACCGCCCCCATGATGACAGCGAGTTCCCCCGTACCGGGCACAAAGTTGATCTGCAGATAGTTCGAAAAGACCGCGTTACCGGCAAGATAGGCAATGACGCCGAAGGAGGCGGAGGCGATCATCACCGGCACGATGGCAAGCCCGTCGAGACCGTCCGTCAGGTTCACGGCATTGCCCGCGCCCACAATCACGAAGCCGCCGAAGAGCACGAAGAACATGCCGAGATTGACGAAGAAGTCCTTGAAGAAGGGAAAGGCGATCGACGTACCGATGATTGAGCCGTTCGGCGCATAGGCGGTTGCCGTGCGCATCATGAAATAGACCGCCGTGCCGGCAATCAGGAATTCGATGCCGAGGCGCGCCTTGCCGGAAAAGCCCTTGTCCGACTGTTTCGTGACCTTGAGATAGTCGTCATAGAAACCGATGGCGCCGAAGCCGAGCGTGACGAGCAGCGTCGAGACGACATAGACATTCGAAAGGTCCGCCCAGAGCAGAGACGAGACGACAATCCCCGCCAGGATCATCAGGCCGCCCATGGTGGGCGTTCCAGCCTTCTTGAAATGCGTCTGCGGCCCATCGGCGCGGATCGGCTGGCCCTTGCCCTGCCGGATGCGCAGCGATGCGATCATGCGCGGGCCGAACATGAAGACGATGAAGGCGGAGGTGAAGAGTGCCGCGCCGGCTCTGAAAGTGATGTAGCGGAACAGATTGAAAAACTGGATATGATGCGACAGTTCCACAAGCCAGATCAGCATAGCGGCTCTTTCTAAATTGAAGCAATTCCAGCGAAAGTGGGTACCGGTTTCGCGTCCGGAATTGCGCAGAAACAAATGATTGGAGTGCGTTCGGTGAAGCTTTGCTCATCGAACGCACTCCAGGTTGTCAGACCCCAGCCGCGTCTGCAGGCTGGAATGCATTGAGAAGGGCCGCCGTGATCTTGCCGAATCCTGTTCCCAGCGACGATTTGACGACCAACACATCGCCGTCGGATACATGAGAAACCGCATAGTCTGCAAGTTCGTCAGCGGTTGGCCGGTATGCAACATCAGCAGACCCCGCCATGGCTTCAGCCAGAAGCCGCATGTCGCGGCCTGCGAGCCACAGATGCTTGATGCCGGCCTGACGCAGCGGCTGGGCCAGATTGCCGTGGATCGAGGGCGAGTTCTCGCCCATTTCCAGCATGTCGCCCAGAACGGCGATCTGCCGCCCCTCACCCGTTGCCGGCGTTCCGGCCAGGAGACCGATTGCGGCGCGCATGGAGGCCGGATTGGCGTTATAGCTCTCGTCGATCAGCGTGAACGTGCCCTTGCCCTCGCCCAGCGACAGGATATGCCTCTGGCCCCTGCCCTTTTCCGGCGTGAAGGAAGCGAGCGCTTCGGCCGCCCGATCAAGATCCGCCCCGGCAAGCCAGGCCGCGCCCAGCACAGCGAGCGCGTTTTCGGCAATATGGCGTCCCGGCGCCCCGATTGTCACCTCGATCGTCCGACCGCCAATCACCGCCCAGACATTGGAGCTCGTCGGATGACCGTTGAACTCGGCCAGCCGGAAGTCAGCTCGCGCATTGTTGCCGAAGGAGTGGATATGCGGAACGCGATTCTCGATGGCGATCTTTTCCAGAATGGAAAACTGCTCGATGTCGCGATTGAGGATGGCATGGCCGTCGATCTCGATTGCCTCGAGAATTTCGGCCTTGGCATAGGCAATTTCATCAATGGAGCGGAAATTGCCGAGATGCGCGCCGGCCACCGTCGTGATGATGGCAATGTCCGGCCGCACCATCGAAACCAGTGCGCGAATCTCGCCCGGATGGTTCATGCCGATTTCGAAGACGCCGTAATCGACATCCTTCGGCATGCGGGCCAGCGTCAACGGCACACCCCAGTGATTGTTGAAGGACGCAACGGAAGCATGGACCGTCCCGGACGACTCAAGCGCCTTGCGCAGCATTTCCTTCGTCGTCGTCTTGCCGACAGAACCGGTGACCGCAATGACCTTGGCGATCGAACGCTGCCGCGCGGCCCGTCCCAGACGTTCAAGGCCTGACAGAACATCGTCTACGACGATCATCGGCGTTGTCACGCGGCCAAGCGCCGGCAGCTTCGCCTCGCTGACGACCAGCAGCGCCGCACCGTTGGCAGCCGCGACGGAGGCATAGTCATGTCCGTCGACGCGATCGCCCTTGATGGCGAAGAAGGCCTCACCCTTGCCGATCGAACGGCTGTCGATGGAAATGCCGGTAACTCCGCCGGGCAACGACCCGAACGGTCTGCCGTTCATCGCGCTGACGAGTTCATCGGATGTCCAGAGAGTGGTCAAGCCTGCAATCCTCCCAATGCCTTGTCGATCTCGGCCTGATCCGAGAACGGGAGCACCTTGTCCCCGACGATCTGGCCTTCTTCATGTCCCTTGCCGGCGACGATCAGCGTATCCCCGGATTTCAGCATGCCGCAGGCGGCACGGATGGCCTCGGCACGGTCGCCGATTTCCAGCGCACCGGGTGCAGCAGCCATGATTTCCGAGCGAATGACGGCGGCCACTTCGGAACGCGGATTGTCGTCGGTGACGATGACAACATCGGCCAGCCGCGACGCGATCTCGCCCATCAGCGGCCGCTTGCCCTTGTCACGATCCCCGCCGCAGCCGAAGACGACGATGACGCGGCCCGTCGTGAACGGGCGAACCGAGGTCAGCACGTTTTCAAGCGCTTCCGGCTTGTGAGCATAATCGACATAGGCGAGCGCACCATCGACCGTATGGCCGACCAGCTCGAGCCGGCCTGAGGCTCCGACCAGCTTGCCGAGCGCCGCCATGACGGCGGCCGGGCTGACACCCGTGGACATCGCAAGCCCGGCAGCGACCAGCGCATTGGCCACCTGAAAATCGCCAGCGAGCGGAATGTCGACTTCATAGATGTCCGAACCGCAATGGATTTCCGCCATCTGCTTGTGGCGGAAATGCTCGACCCGCTTCAGCGTCAGGAAATCGCCCTTGCGGCCCACGGTCAGCACTTCGCAGCCGGCGCGACCCGCCGCTTCGATAGCGTGCAGCGAATAGGGATCGTCGGCAAAGATCACCGCCGGCGCCCCCTTGGGCAACAGGCTGAAAAGCCGCATCTTCGAGGCGAGATAGTGCTCAACCGTCGGATGGTAGTCCATGTGATCACGGCCAAGATTGGTGAAGGCGGCGGCGGCAAGCTTCACGCCGTCAAGTCGATGCTGGTCGAGCCCATGGCTGGAGGCCTCCATGGCCGCATGAGTCACGCCCTCGCGCGACAATTCGGCGAGAAGCTTGTGCAGCGAGACAGGATCCGGCGTCGTCAGCGTGCCATAGTCAGCGCGGCCCGGCGCGATCACGCCCGTGGTTCCGATCATGGCGGCGGCAAAGCCGGCATGCGCCCAGATCTGGCGGGTAAAGGACGCCACGGATGTCTTGCCGGCCGTGCCGGTGACCGCCGTTATGACCTCCGGCTGAGCCCCGAAGAAGCGGGCGGCCGCCATGGAGAGGAAGCGGCGCGGCTCCTCCACTTTCAGAACCGGCACGGAGGCCTCGACGGAGGCATTGGCGGAAATCACGATGGCGCTGGCGCCCTTGGTGACCGCCTCGCCCGCGAAGGTCGAACCATCCGCCTTGGATCCCGGCACCGCCACAAAGACAGCACCATGGGCAACCTGACGGCTGTCGGCCGTGATGGAAGTAATCTGAACATCTCCGGCAGAGCCCGCAAGCAATGCATCGATTTCCGGAAAGTCCTTAGCTGCGAGGTCACGTAGCTTCATCGATGATATTCGCCTTTCACGCCCCTGTCCTGCGGGCGCATCGAATCGGATTTGGCCTATATTAATCGGATTTGTTTCGATCTTAATATGAAACGAGCGTTGCCGCTCCATCTGGGCCAAATTTCGGCTGCACACCGAGAAGCGGAGCCACCCGTGCAATGACACGTCCGACCATGGGGGTCGCGGTGTTGCCCGCTAGGTTGGAATTATGCTCGCCGGTGCGCGGATCGTCGATGAAGACGAGAACCATATATTGCGGGTCGCGCATTGGGAAAGCGGAGAGAAAGGCGTTGAAGTTGTGACCGTTGACGTAACGGCCGCGGACCAGCTTTTCGGCAGTGCCCGTCTTGCCGCCCACGTCAAATCCGGGAACGGCTGCCTGCTTGCCGGAGCCGACCGGATTGACGACGTTGTCACGGAACAGCTTGCGCATGTCGCGCACGGTGGAATCCTTGACCACCTTCACGGCGATCTTGTCCGCCTCCTGCTGCGTGCGCGGCAGGAAGGTCGGCTCGATCAGATAACCGCCATTGACCAGCGCAGCACCCGCGACCGCCGTCTGCAAGGGCGTGGTCGCCACACCGTGACCATAGGCGATCGTCATCGAGTTGATGCGCTTCCAGACGCGAGGCTGCGACGGCGTCGCCACTTCCGGCAGTTCCGTATCCATGCGGCTCAGCAGGCCCATCCGGGTCAGGAACGCCTTGTGGCCTTCAAGCCCGACGGCATCGGCCATGCGGGCAGCACCGATGTTGGACGAATGCACGAAGACTTCGTCGACGGTCAGAACGCGGCGCGTCCCGTGGAAGTCGTGAATGGTAAAGCCGCCGATATAAAGCGGCTTGGTGGCGTCGAAGGTGGTGTTGAGCGTCATCGTGCCATAGTCGAGACCCATGGCGATGGTGAAGGCCTTGAAGGTCGAGCCCATTTCGTAGGTGCCCGCCGACACGCGGTTCAGACGATCGGGATCGAGCGCATGCGTCGGATCGTTCGGATCGAAATCCGGATAGGAGGCCAGTGCCAGAACCTCTCCCGTGTGGACGTTCAGCACGACACCGCCCGCGCCGATGCCCTGATAGCGGTTCATGCCGTCGACCAGAACTTCGCGAAGCGCATTCTGCACACGCAGATCAAGCGAGAGCTTCACAGGCTCCAGCTTGGCGTCGTTCGTCATGCCGACGGCGGCCAGATCGGCAAGCCCCTGGCTGTCGATATATTTCTCCATCCCGGCAATGCCGCGGTTGTCGATATTGACGAGACCCAGAACGTGCGAGGCCGTCGCGCCACCCGGATAGAAGCGGCGCTTTTCCGGCCGGAAGCCGATGCCCGGAATGCCGAGCGCCAGAATCTGGCTCTGCTGGCGCGGCGTCAGCTGACGGCGCAACCACTGGAAATGGCTCTTGGAGGACAGCTTGCGATAGGTCGACTTCGCGTCGAGGTCGGGCAGGACGCTGGAAAGTTCTTCCAAAGCCTCATCCGGATCGATGATCTTGGAAGGCTCCGCATAGAGAGAAACGGTGCGGATATCGGTTGCCAGAACCTGACCATTGCGATCGAGAATATCGGGGCGCGAAGCTAGCAGATTGTCCGAGGGCATGATGCTGGAGACAGTCTCCGGCTTTGCCATCCCGTATTCGACCAGCCGTCCGCCGATTATCACGTAAGCGACGGTGAAGCCGGCGAAGATGATGCCGACGCGGCTCTTGGCCTGGGCGCCGGAACGCTTCAGGGTCCCTTCAAAACGCGCCTTGCCGTTGGGCGCTCTGTATACGCCCCGCGGCGTTGCCGAGAAATGCGCCTTGCTTTTGATGTTCATGATGCGGGACAGGAATGACATCAGCGCTTCACCGATCCGGTCTTGATGGTATCTGTCTTGGTCGAGGCTGCTCTCGCCGTATCGTTCCTGGCAGGCGCGGGCCTGACCTCATCCGTCTTTCGGGCATCAGGCGCCAGCCCTGCCTCGATCGCATCGGAAAGACCGACATTCGCCTTCATCATCGGCATCTCGTTCGGCTGCACGATCTGGGTCGATTCGGTCGGCTGAAGCTTGAGGTCGGCCTTGAACGTATCAGCCAGCCGCGCCAGCCGGTTCGGTTGCGTCGCCAGCGCCCAGTCCGCCTTCAGAAGATCGATCGTGTCGCGCTCTAGCTTGATTTCGGCATCGAGCTTGTGAACATCGTCAAGGACGGTCTCGGCCTTGTGCTTGATCGAATAGGTGATGGTAGCCGCCACCGTCATGACCACGATCAAAAGAATGTCGAATGTGCGGAACATGGACGGTCAGCTCCCCAATTTTGAAAGACTTGCGAGATCAGGCAGATCGAAGATCGCCAGATCGGCAGGACCGGCCGCAGCCGTGGTGCGAATGCCGGCGCGCAGCTTGGCCGAGCGCGCGCGCGGATTGATCTCCGCCTCCGCCTCGCTCGCCTGCAGGGCCGATTTGTGAACGAGATCGAAGAGCGCCGGCTTGTCATGCACCTGCGGCAGATGCCGGGAACCGGCAGCTCTGCCGGACCGATCGGCAAAGAAGCGCTTGACGATCCTATCTTCGAGCGAATGGAAGGTAACGACAACAAGACGGCCGCCCGGCTTCAGACTGGCTTCGGCCGCGAAGAGCGCCTTGGCCAATTCGCCGAGTTCGTCATTGACGAAAACCCGCAAGGCCTGGAAAACGCGCGTTGCCGGATGAATCTTGTCCTTGGCCTTGCGCGGTGTGACGATCTCGATGAGGCCGGCCAGATCGCGGGTCGTTTCGAAAGGATTTTCAGCCCGGCGCTTTTCGATGGCGCGGGCAATTCGCCCCGCCTGCTTTTCCTCGCCGAGAAAGCCGAAGATGCGGATGAGATCACCGACCTTCGCGCGATTGACGACATCGGCGGCACTGACGCCCGAGGCCGACATGCGCATGTCGAGGGGCCCGTTCTTCTGGAACGAAAAGCCACGCCCGGCCTCATCGATCTGCATCGAGGAGACGCCGATATCGAGCACCACGCCATCGAGCCCTTCGGCCGGCGCATGCTGCGCCAGATCGGAAAAGCGGGAATGGATGAGCGTCAACTTACCAGCAGACTTTTCGACCAACGCCTTACCGCCGGCAATCGCGTTCGGGTCGCGGTCGAGCGCGATCACGCGCGCGCCTGCGCTGAGGATCGCGGACGTATAGCCCCCCGCGCCGAACGTGCCATCGAGAACGACCTGACCGGGCCGGATAGCGAGCGCATCGAGAACCTCCGGCAGCATGACCGGGATATGCGGACGATCTTCCGCACTCTGGGCGTCTCCGTGAACGCCGCCAGTCTCAACCGCCGCCATGCCAATTTCCCTCGTATGGGGGCACAGCCTTGTCAGCGCCCCAGCCCCTCGCGGACAGCCTTCTGCGCAGTCTCCCACGCCTCCGGCTGCCACAACTGGAAATGATCCCCTCGCCCGACAAAGGCGACGTGATCGGTAATGCCCGTGAAGCTGCGGATGAAGTCCGTGACCATCAACCGCCCCTCCTGATCGAGCTTCATGAAGACGCCGCCGCCATGAACCAGCAGCGACATCCGATTGGCTTCCGGCGAGAATGGGTCCGCCACCTCGATCCGCCTCTCGAGGCGCGCCAGCAGCTCGGGGCCGCCGACGCTGATCGCCGGAAACACAAAGTCCTGGAAACAATAGAGATCCTGCACATCCGCCGAAGCGAGAATGGAACGAAAGCTCGCAGGCACGGAAACCCGCCCCTTGGCATCGATCCTGTTCACAAAATTCGACAGGAAGCGGATCATGACGCGATACAACCGTTTCCGAAATGGCAGAGCAGATCATCCGCCCCACCTCGCCCGCACCAGACCTCCCGCATGAGGCCGCACAAGCATGTCGCCGCTGCAGCACAGCAAAGGCGCTAAACCCTTCCATCTTCTGCATTTTTCGGACGCTAAGGAGCATCCTTTCGGCTGACTTATGGGATAGCATGGGACCACATGGGCGTCAATGGGAAACGGCATTTCGAGCGGCGCGCGCACTCGAAAAATTATTAAGCCGTTAAACTTAATGAAGTTTTAAGCGGGGGTGGAAACGAGTCGTCAGGACATGGTCAAGAGCTGGAATCCAAAGCCAGACGTTCAACCATGGGCCAAGCCCCACCTATGCGGAGGTTCCGCAGAAAACTTGACGCAAGTGCGGAAATTCCGTACAAATTGTGCATGCACACCGTGATCGAAACGCCGGCATATCTGACCTCTGCCAAGGAGGAAGGACTGACTGACACCGAACGGGAGGCGATCATCTCGCATCTGGCCGCCAACCCCGACGCGGGCGACATCATGGCGGGAACGGGAGGCGCAAGAAAGCTTCGTTTTGCAGGCCGCGGCAAAGGCAAGAGTGGCGGCTATCGGGTGATCACCTTCTATGCCGATGCCGACATCCCGGTGTTTTTGCTCGACGTGTTCAGCAAAGACACCCAGGCTAACCTTTCAAAAGCGGAGCGTAATGCGCTTCGAGACATTCTGACGGCGCTGCCCCAAGCTTGGCGCACCCACGCCCGGACTAGAGCGGGCAAAGGCAGGAGTGAGAAATGACCAGAGCAGGATCCCGAATTCTACAAGGTGCAAGTGAGGCTTTGGCCTTCGCTTCGGGTGAAGCGGACGTGGAAAGCTACAACATCCATATTCCGGCGGAGGTGGATGTGAAAGCCATTCGGCGCAAGCTGGGTCTTTCCCAGCAGGCATTTGCGGCGCGCTTCGGCTTCTCGATCGGGCGTATTCGAGATTGGGAGCAAAACCGCTCCAATATGGACGCCCCATCGCGCATCCTCCTGACGATCATCGACAAGGAACCGGAGGCCGTAGAGCGCGCGTTAAGCGCCGCCTGATCACACGCGGTCCTTCCACAAAAGGAAAATTCGCCAGTTGGCCTGTAAGCCGGGTTCTGTATGGCTCCGGCGAACCGGAACGTGGCAGCCATTCATCTGGGACGGCATTTGCATGCCGCCTCGCGCAACCCACCCGGATGACTGGCCCGGAAACAGGCTGACGGGTTGCCCCGCCGCGTCATCCCTATTCGGTCTTGCTCCCGGTGGGGTTTACCGTGCCGCCCCTGTTGCCAGGCGCGCGGTGGGCTCTTACCCCACCCTTTCACCCTTACCTTCCGAGGAAGGCGGTTTGCTTTCTGTGGCACTTTCCCTGAGGTCGCCCCCGCCGGACGTTATCCGGCACCGTATCTCCGTGGAGCCCGGACTTTCCTCACCCCATCGCCTTTCGGCATTGATGAAGCGCGGCTGCCCGGCCAACTGGCGCGCGGGTGATAGCGTCTTTGCAGCCAAAACACCACAGCAAATCCGACGAATACGCTGAAGCCTTCAAACAGGAACGGCCCGGAAGCCATTTCAGGGAGCTCCGGGCCGTCCATTCATCGATACAATACGCCCCTTCCATCCGAAGGAGCGCTGCAGGTCTCACGCTATCCAGAACGGCTTGCGCACCTCGCGCTCTGCCTCTTTGCGGGTCATGCCGGCATCCTCGAGCATGGCGTCCGTGAACGTCTCCATGTCGCGGGCCATCTGGCGTCTCAAATTCCGCCGCGCCTGCCAAACATTGAACGTGGCGCGCACCGCCTCGAAACCGCTCAGATGGCGCGGAGCTTCAACCAGAAGCCCGGCAATCTGCCGCTGTTCGTAACGTGTGTATTCACCTTCAATCGCGTGCCGCATGGCGCTTCTCCTTTTTCCAACGATCGGAATTTATCTCTTTTCATTCCCGGGAAAAATTGAATAATGCGCTCACACTATGTGAGAAAAATTCCAACAGATGGAATAACCCCATGGACAAGCTGCCGCCACTCACCGCGCTCGCGACGCTTGAGGCCTTCTTCCGCACTGGCACTGTGGGTGCCGCCGCCGACATGCTCGGCCGCACGCATAGTGCGGTCAGCAAGCAGCTTCACCAGTTGCAGGATCACGCAGGAACCGAGCTCTTCGTCAAGCGCGGCCTGCAATTGGAACTGACCGAGGACGGTCGCCAGCTGGCCGAAACCGTCGCCCGCAGCATGGACGAGATGCGCCGCACCTACACGGCCATCACCGGCGGAGGCCGCGCATCGGTCACGGTGGCGGCCAGTTCCACCTTCGCCCGCCAATGGATGATCCCGACGATCGCGCGCTTCAATGTCGATTATCCCGATATCGACGTCCTGATCCGCCTGACCGGCCCTCATGGCAGCCGCAGGCTCGAAGGTCCGGTCGATCTCGTCGTGTCATGGGACCGGCTGTTGAGCCCGCATGTCGAACACCCCGACGCCCGCCCACTGGGCGACGTCCATATCGGTCTCGTGATGGCGCCCGGTTTTCCCTGCGAGCTCACCGAAACGACGATCAAGGTTCCCACCGTCATCCACCGCCGCGAGGGCGAGGTCGCATGGAAGCACTGGTCGCAGCTTACAGGCCTCACCCTCATTCGCGAACGCGAGCTCACCTTCGATCTCTCTTCCCTCGCCTTCGAGGCAGCAGAGCGCGGCATGGGGGCGACGCTCGCCCCGAAATTCCTGATCGAACGGGAGTTGAAGAACGGAAGCCTCGTGGCCCCGGTGGGCTTCCTGAAATTCGAGAACGGTCTGCTGGTCCGCCCCTCCAGCGAAAGGCCGAAGACCACGAAGCCAGCTCAAGTGTTCATGAACTGGCTGGTCGAGAATGCGCAGTTGAGCCCCGATGGCTTTATCGCAGCCACCGAGCGCGACTGGCCCTTCGCGTCGCTCTCACTGGACTGGTGAGAAATCAAAGTCAAACGAGGAAATCCTGTCCTCGAAGACCAGTTCCGCGCCGAGGCGACCGATTTCGTCCGAGCTTTTCGCCGCCGCCCCGCAGCCGCCCGTCAAAAGCGCGATCCGTCCCGGCGTCAGCCAGCCGATCGCCGGGTAGCCGGTCGAGGTGTAGGACGTGACGCAGGAGGCGGATGAGATCGACAGCACGTCGAGCCCCGGCACCAGAGCCTTCATCCGGGCAACTAGATGCTCGCGCGCATGTGGCCGTCCATCACTGCGGAACCAGTCGCCCAGTTCGTGCTCCTGAAGCTCCATCTCGTCCGGATCGCCGCCGATCTTGAGATAATATTTCCCATCCGGATAGCGGATCGGCGGCAGCATGTAGATGTCGTCGCGCTCGTCGACCGCCTTGTGGATCATCGAGGGCATGGCGCCCATGGCTTTTGCATCCGCCTCGGAGACTTCAAAGAAGACGACCGTACGGCCATAAACCTTCAGATCAACGGGACGCGGCAACAGACCGTTTTGAATCGAGAAACCGCCCGCTGCACACAGTACGCGATCCGCCTGAATGACCGTGCCATCCGCCAGCGTGATCGCCACATGATCTCTCGCCTCACGGATGGACGTCACAGCCGCATTGATCCGCGTCGCCCCTGCCCGCTCGGCGAGCTGCGACTGCGCCATCACAAGCCGGCGCGGACTGATGTGGCCGGCCCCAGTCGCCTCGAAAATGCCCTCCGTGCGGTCCGGAAAGGAGAACCACGGAAATTTCGCATGGATGTCAGCTTGCAAAAGCCGCTCTGCCGTCACACCGGCGACCTCGGCCGCGGCTTGCGTCCGCGCGACATAGCCGCGCCCCTCTTCCGTTCCAGCTCCAGTCAGCAGACTGCCGACTTCGCGATAGAAGGAAATGCCGGTCGCCGCCTCGATGTCGCGATAGCGGCCGATGGAGTTGCGGGCGAGCCGCGCCCAGACCGGATCCGGATCGATGGTCCGCGTGATGCGTCCCTCATCGTAGTGGCTGGCGAAAACGCCGCGATGCTCAGTCTTGTCCGCCGGCTCGGACGGTCCGATCAGCGCCACGCCTTGCGTCATGTTGGCCAGATGCCGTGCCGCCGCCGCGCCCATGAGGCCGCAACCAACAACGGCGTAGCGGAAATGTGCAGACATGGCAGTTCTCCTTCGCAAAATCAGACGCTTGCGGCAGGCTCATGAATCAATTTGCAAGCCATCTCAAGGTGTGTCTTAGCAAGGATCTGGACGAGCTTGAAGCAGGGGAATGCGGCCATTCGACCGCCGCCCTGACAACAGACGTGCGGCAGCAACGGCGCAGCCGCGCCGGCGTCTGATCTTCATGTCAGCATTGCAGAGCGGCGCGTTACACGCCGCAGAACCCAACAAAGGCGGCAAGCCCTCTCTTCACGGGGGTATCAGCGTGCGTCCGCATAAGCCAGCCAGGACTTCCAGTTATCCTTGGTGCCGGCAAAGACGTTGATATCCGTCTGGCCGCCCACGCCCGGCACGATGCCGGTGGACGTATATTGCCAGAAGGCCCACTGGCGATCCGCATACTTGTCCTCCGGATGGGAGGCGACGGAGCGCAGCCAGAACTGATAGTCCTTGAAATAACCGACGAAATTGTCGCGGTGGAAATCGACTGACGTGTAGATGATCGGCCGCTTGCCGTAATAGGCCTGCAAGCGGTCCATGAAGCGCTTCATGTCGGCGCGCACAGTGGCGGGATCAGGCCTGATCTTGCATGTCGGCGAGGCCGGATTCCATTCGGCATCCAGCACCGGCGGCAGCTTGACTGCCTCGCGCGGCACATTGGCGATGAACCAGTCGGCCTGCTGGTCGGGCGTCGAACAGAAATAATAGAAATGATAGGGCGCGTAGGCGACGCCCGCAGCACGCGCACCGCGCCAGAATTCCTCGAACTTCGGATCAACCCGATCCTTGCCTTCCGTCGCCTTGATGAAGGCAAAGGCAACGCCGGATTTCTTCGCCGTCTCCCAGTCGACATGCTCGTTATATTTGGAAACATCAATGCCGTGGATCGGGTGCTTGTGCGGGCTGCGTGCACCGAAATCCTGCGGATCGGAATCCTTGAACTTCGACGGAACGGCTGCCGTTTTCATCAGATCATAGTCAGTGCTCGTGCAGCCTGCGACAAGAGCGGCAAACGGCAAGAGAGCCAGGGCGAAACGGCGCATGAAAGTCCCGCAAATCAACGAGTCGAAAGGATGTTATCCTGTCCGGCCACGTTGTAAAGCAGGCCCGTCAAGACATGGTCTTCAGCCAATCATGACAGGGTAAATAAACCGTTACGCCGCGGGCTTCACGATCGTGGCAGACCAGGCATAGCCGCGGTAGAGCGGCCGGAATCGGGAAGAGCAACCGTGCCGCTTCGCCACGGCAGCCACGACGCAATCCAGATCTCTTCGCGGATCGACATGGAAGCGGGCCAGCCACCCCTTGAGCATCCGGCGGAACCAGTGCGGCAGTCTTTCCTGCTGACCGAAATCCACGATGTGAAGCTCGCCGCCCGGATTGAGCGCGTCGATCGCGACGTCGATCGTCGCTTCCCAGGCCGGGATCATCGACAACGCATAGGAGATCATGATCCGGTCGAAACCTGGCCGGCCGAAATCCTCAGCCGAGAAATCCGACGCGTCACCCGCTTTCAGGACGGCATCCGATGGCAGCTTGGCGCGCGCCGAGATCAGCATCTCCTCGGAAATGTCGAGCCCGTAGAGCCGGCAGCCGGGATAGAGACTGCCGGCAACCGCCAGATTGCGTCCCGTGCCGCAGCCGAGTTCCAGGATGCACTGCCCCGGCTTGGTGGCCAGATCCCGGATGGTGCGGTCCCGGCCCAGAAGATAGTATTTCCGTGTCAGGTCATAGATGTGCCGCTGGGTCCGGTACATCCGATCCATACGCGCGGCGTGATCGGAGTCGGCGTGGTTATCAACGGCAATGCCGGTCGTATCGAGGACTGTCACGAGGCTTTCCTGTAAACGTGGAAACCGCCATAGATCGCCGAGCGGTCGCGGGCGAGCAGTTCATTCGACAGGTCTGCCATATAATCCCAGACAGCCAGTGTGCGTGGTTCGAGCTTGGCTTCGAGCGGGCTTGTCACGGCAGCGGTGCGGAAGATGACCCGCGCACCAGGGGCTGCAGCCCGGTTGATCTCGGTCCAGAGGTCGTTGAGCTGCTCTGCCGTCATCCAGTCCTGCGCATCGAGCAGGACGAAACGATCGACCGAGCCGGCGCGCCGCTGCTTCAGGAGTTCGGTGAAGCTCTTGTGATGCACCTCGACGCGGCGGGCATTGGCGCGGATCTTGGAGAAATTGTCAGGATGCAGATAGAGCGGCAAACTGCCTTCGTGGCTTGCCGGATAGCGGCGTGAAAAGGCCTGCCAGGCAAAGTAATTGTCCTTGAGCGGAAAGCCGCAGGCAAGCTTTTCCAGCCGCTCGCGCAGCACGTCGGCAACATGGCCGGAGGCGCTGCTGCCGGCCAGCTCGTCATATTGCTGCGGCGGGATGCCGAGACCGAAGAGCGAGCTCTTCCGGCTGGTAATCCAGCGCACCAGGCCGCTGTCGAAAAGCGGCGCGATCTCGCGGTCGAAAATGTCTCGCTGCTCTTCCATCGTGCGGGCTGCCATCAGCCGGTCGAAGGTCTTGCCGTGCAGACGCGCCGCCAGATGCCCTGCCCCGATGAAGCGACCGAGAAGGCCCGTGCGATAGATGTTGCGGTCGAAGGTCGATATCCGACGGCGGCCGAACTTGTCGCGCCCGTTCCAGTACTGATACGTGCCGCTATCGAGCCCCTGCGCGATATAGCGGTCGAAGGCAACCGAGTTGGCCGCATTGCCGGGCTCCGCGAACATCCGGCGCACATCCCCATAGGAGGGCAGCGTTTCGAAGGCGGCAAGCTTCAGCCGGTTCAGCGCGACATGGTGGTGATTGAGGTCGACCACATCGATGCGGGCCGGCCCCTCGGCGAGATAGGCGAGCATGTTGCAGCCGCCAGACCCGATGGTGACAATGCTGTGATGCGGCTCGATCTGCATCGCTTCGATATCGACGGCAGGGTCTTCCCAAATCTGTGGATAAACCAGCCCCGAGAACATCAGACCGAAAAGCCGTTCGGAGAGGCCTTTTCCGCTTAGCGCACGATGTCTAATGAAGGCAGACTTGAGCCTTGTATTCTTTAAGTATCCGGTAATCGGAGCGATACCCGTCATCGGCGCTGAACCCCACTGAAATCCTTCAAAGCGGGCGCAGTCATAGTCACGATTCGCTACAGTTTGATGACCTTTCGCGCCGGATTGACGCGAGAGGATAAGCTCTCGTTAACGCCTCTGGCTCTAGAATTCGCGCACAGACCAGGAGCGTTTAACATGATGTTAAATTCGTTTCTGCCGAAGATTGAACAACGCTATGTTTTCGTTGGTTCGGCAGTTGGTGCGGTTTTACCTGCATCTTTTTACACGATCGCCAGATATGCCGGATATGACGGCTCGTTCATCACGTGGGCGCTGGACAACCCGTCGCAGTTCACCTTGGCGGCAATGCCCGTCTGGATGGGGCTGGTTGCGCTGCAATTTGCGCGAAACCGGCGCAGGCGCCTGCACGAGGAAACGGCCCGCCGCCAGCAGGAGCGTCGCCTCCTCCATGATGCGCTGCACGATCACCTGACAGGCCTTAGGAACCGCGCCGCCTTTCACGCCGCGGCCCGTCGCATTGCCGCTCAAGGCGAGGATTACGCCCTGCTGCTCCTCGACCTGGACAAGTTCAAGCTCGTCAACGATACGAAGGGCCATCAGGCCGGCGACCAGCTGCTGGTCGAGATCGCCACGCGTCTGAGCACTTTGGAAAGGGACGAGGGCGATATGACGGTCTACCGTCTGGGCGGCGACGAGTTCGCAGTCCTCGTCGGCAATCCTCAGGGTCGCGCAGCCCTCTCCCAGCTGGGAACGCGCATCTCGGACCTCGTTTGCGAACCGGTGGCGTTCGAAGAAAGCACAGTCAGCGTTGGTGTCAGCATAGGCATTGCAGAGGCAAGTCAGCCGGCAGAACCGATCGAAGATGTCATGCAGCGGGCGGATCTCGCGCTTTACAGCGCCAAAGATCGTTCGGGCTCTGCCTTCATGTTCTACGACAAGGTTCTGGCAGAAGCATCGCTGAGCCGGATCGAGATGGAGCGCGATCTCGTCAATGCCATTTCACGCGGCGAATTCGTGCTGGAATTCCAACCTATCCTGTCGTTTGAAGACGGACATGTGGTGGGGATGGAGGCGCTCCTGCGCTGGCTTCACCCGCAAAAGGGTCTGATGGCCGCCGAACGCTTTCTGCCGGCCGCAGAGCGTTGCGGGGTGATGCGCAAGATCGATGCATGGATGCTCAACGCCGCCTGCATGGAAGCTGCCAACTGGCCCGCCCCCGTCGCCGTCGCCGTCGCCATCTCCAAATCGGAATTCGAGAACGACAATTTTCCGGCCCAGATCGTCCGCTGTCTCGACAGATCCGGCCTTCCGCCGCAGCGGCTGACGATCGAACTGTCGGAAAGCGTCGTCGGTCTGGGCATGGAGCGGGTGCGTGCGCGGCTGGCACAGCTTCATGCGCTCGGCGTGCGCGTGACCTTGCACGATTTCGGCCTTTCACTGCATGCGCTTCATCAGGTTATCAAGATGGATGTGGACGGGCTGAAGCTCGAACGCTCGCTGACGCAAAGCGTGCTGACCGGCGCCGAGGGGGCCGGACTGATGGACGCCATGATGCAGTTCGGCGCGGCCATCAAGGGCGCCAACACCACCGGGCCGGAAAGCGACGACAACACGATCGAATTCGTCCGGCATCGCGGCGCATCACAGGTTCAGGGCTATCTCTCCTCAACGCCCATCGCCGCCTCGGATGTCGCCGGCTTCATCACCGCGCGGGCGCCGGGTGATACGGCGCGGCGTGCCTGAAAGATTTGCGCGGGCGATTGTTCAGCAATGGACAAGCATGCACATTTGCTATTCATTCTGGTGCTGCAGCCTGAATGAGCCGCGCGATCTCGCGCCGAAACGCCTCGGCTGCGGGAGGGTTCATGCGCATTATATTCAAGCTTTTGAAGTGGCTCGCGGGCGCCCTTGTCGCCGCGATCATCGTTTTCCTCGTCGCCATTCGCGTCGCGCCACCGGAACTCCTGCAGGTCGGCGACAGCTACGCGGCCAAGATCGCCTGCTCGAATGTCTTCATGGCCGGCCGGGATGCCGAAAAAGTGCTTGCCGACGACGTCCAGGCGCCGGGTAATCCGATTCTCAAGGCCGTCATGCTCGATGTCGACAAGGACAAGGGCAAGGTCACGGCCCGGCTCCTGGGTTACGCCGCGCCACGCAGCTCCATCTACCGGCCGGGTTATGGCTGCACCAACCTCGCCGAACCGGCAATCACGCCCACCGCCCTGCCCGCGCTGCCGCAACCGACCGCTCCTGACGCCAATGCCGAATGGCCGATCGGCAATCATGCGGGTACGAATTTCGACCCGGCTCTGACCGGCATTCTCGCCGACGACACGCTGCGCGGCCCCGGAATGCGGGCCATCGTCGTCGTCCATCACGGCAAGATCGTCGCCGAAACCTATGGTCCGGGATTCGACGAAAAGACGCCGCTGATCGGCTGGTCGATGACCAAGACCGTCAATGCCATCCTGGCCGGCCGCGCCGCTCAGATGGGCTTGCTTTCCTTCGACGACAAGAACCTCTTCCCCGAATGGGCCAAGGACGAGCGCAAGGAGATCAGCCTCAAAAGCATCGCCGGCATGCAGAGCGGCCTTGCCTTCAACGAAGACTACGGCGACGTCTCCGACGTCACGCGCATGCTTTACCTGCAGCCGGACATGGCGAAGTTCACCATCGACCAGCCGCTTGTCGCCAAGCCGGATACGCAATTCAATTACTCGACCGGCGCCTCCGTGGTCATCGCGCGCTACTGGATGAACAAGATGCCGGACAAGGCAACGGCGCTCGCCTTCCCGCGCAAGGAGCTGTTCAATCCGCTCGGCATGCAGAGTGCCGTGCTCGAAGTCGACCAGACCGATACGTTCGCCGCCGGCTCCTATCTCTACGCATCGGCGCGCGACTGGGCGCGCATCGGCCAGTTCCTGCTTCAGGACGGCGTCTGGGATGGCACACGACTGCTCACCGAAGACTTCATGAAGATGATGCGCACCGCCAACACCACGTCCGGCGGAACCTATACCCAGATGCAAAGCTGGCTCGTCGGTCCCGGCGATAAGCCGAACGCATCATTCGGCGCGCCTGCCGATACCTATTGGCTTCAGGGCCATGACGGGCAGACGGTGGCCATCGCCCCGTCGCGCGATCTTGTCGTCGTCCGTATGGGTCTGACGCCATCGCGGCTCGGCTACCGCCCGCAAAAGCTGCTGGCAGCCATCGCCGGCAAGCTCAAGGACTGACTTCAGGGGATCCCCGCGAACAGGAACGAGCCGCCCCAGTGGCTCCTTCGGTCCATAGTAGCCCGCCCGGCAAAACAAAAGGCCCCGGACGATCATCACCGTCCGGGGCCTTTTCAATCATGACATCCGCTGATGTCTTACTGGATATCGTCCAGAAGACCCTTGCGCTTGGCATCGTAATAATAGCCGGTGCGATAAAGCCAGTCGGCTGCCTTTTCGTCCTTGCCGGCAACGATCCAGGCACCGCGCAGATATTTGACTGCATATTTCAGATTGGTCTCGGCATCCAGCAGCCCGGTCGGCGCGCCGGCATAGCCGAGGCTTCTCGCCGTGTTGTAACGGATCTGCATGAGGCCGTAATTGCCGCGATGCTGAGCGCGGGGATTATAGGTGCTTTCACGCTTGGCGACGCGATGAATCAGCGTCTCCGGCACACCGTACATCGATGCATATTTTGCAATCAGCAGATTGATTCGATCATTCGTCGTGCCCGGCGCCATCGCAATCGTCATCGAGGCGGGTGCATCAGCCATGACGATGCCGGAAGACTGCATGGCCTGTGTCTGCGCCGCAAACGCATCGCTGCTGGCCGGGAGCGGCGGCGCGGCATAGGCGAGCGTCGAATTCGGGCTCGTGGCCGGGGTATTGACGGCTTCGGCAAGCTCCACCGTCGGGCCCGCCTTTTCGGCGGCGACACGGACGGGATCGTTGGGCTTCACGTCGCAATTGGCTGCAGTGGCAGGCGCGGCAACGCGGGAGGTCTTTGCGGCCTCTCCGGTCGCACCAGACGGCGGGGCCGCCGATGCACTGGCAGCGCGAGCGGCGCAGAGCGCGGCCTGCTCACGGACTGCAGCCGCAGCAGCTGCTGCCGCGATCCGTTTTTCTTCCATCGCCTTTGCACGAGCATTGGCGACGTCGGTCTCCATCTGCGCCATGGCCTGAATATCGTCGGCCGAGGGGATACCGGCGATCTGCGTTCCGGGCTTGGCCGAGGGAACGACAATCTGCTCCGACATCAACTGGTCAACCGGCGTCTTGGAAACTGAGTTGCACCCGGCAGCGAGAAGCGCTGAGAGTACACCTGTAGCGGCCAGGCCGGTTTTGACGGTCTTCTTCAAAATCACGCGGTCGTTTTCCCCGTTGATCCCATGGCAAGATCACAAATTCGTGACCAAGCCGATAATACTCTCTTAACCACGAATAAGGCAAATTCGTGTTGCGCGTGTGGCGAAATTTCGCCGAAAGCCATCGAGGGCTTCAAGCCGCCCGGCTGTAGATAGCCGTGACGGTGCCTGCCGAGATAAGCATGGCCCCGCCTGTGCGGTTGACCGCCTTCTGCACCGAGGCCTTGCGAATGAGTCCACGTGCGCGGTCAGCGAGAAAGGCATAACCGAGCGCGTTCAACGTGGCAAGGGTTACGAATGTTGCTTCAATCACCAGCATCTGCGGCAGGAAGTCGGCTTTGCGGTCGATAAACTGCGGCACGAAGGACACGAAGAACACGATGCTCTTCGGGTTGAGCGCCGTCACCGTGAAGGCATGGAAGAAGATTCGGTGCGCTCTCCGCTCCGGCACATTGTCGTTGTCGCTGATCGGCCCCGTCTGGATGGGGGCCCGCCAGAGCTTGATTCCGAGATAGACCAGATAGGCGCCGCCAATCCAGCGCAACACCGTAAAAAGCTCTGACGATGTCGCCAGCAAGGCCCCAAGCCCCAACATCGACGCCGTCATCACCACGAAATCGCCGAGCGCCACACCCGAGGCTGTCACAGCGGCCGTCTTGCGGCCATATCCCAGCGCGTAGGAAACGACCAGAAGAATGGTTGGCCCCGGTATCAACAGTATCACCGCAGCCGCCGCAGCGAATGCGAGCCAAGTTTCGACGGACAAGCTAGCCTCCCAAAGGGTCATAAGGCGTCGTCGCAGACACCATCGGTTAGCAAGAAAAGCCACCATTTGCCCATACTGTCAACGCTGCGTGTGTCCGACTTGCGGAAACGCAAAGGCCCCGGCGTCAGCCGAGGCCTCCAAATTCTCAAACTTTAAGGCCGCTTGCGCGTCAGGCAGCTGGCGCGAAAGATCCCATTGCATCGCGTCCAAAGCTCGCGCTCTGGAACTGGAATCGCCCGACGAGATCACGCAGCCTGACGGCTTCCTGAGCGAGCGATGACGACGCGGCCGTCGACTGCTCCACCATGGCAGCGTTTTGCTGCGTCGTCTGATCCATGCTGTTGACGGCCGTGTTCACCTCCGCAAGCCCGACCGACTGCTCTCTGGCCGACGTATTGATCGCATCCATATGCGCATTGATATCGACGATGAAGCCGCCGATCATCCGCAGAGCCTCACCGGCATCGCGGACAAGCGTAACGCCGCCCTCGACTTCCATGGAAGAGTTTTGAATCAGGGCCTTGATTTCCTTTGCGGCGGTCGCGGAACGTTGCGCAAGCTCGCGAACTTCCTGCGCCACGACAGCGAAGCCCTTGCCCGCATCCCCTGCCCGCGCCGCTTCGACGCCGGCGTTCAGCGCCAGAAGGTTTGTCTGGAACGCGATCTCATCGATGACCCCGATGATGTTCGCGATCTGCTTTGAACTCTCCTCGATGCGACGCATGGCCTGAACGGCATTGCCGACAATGTTGGTGGAACGATCGGCAGACTGGTTCGCCTGTGCAGCCAGCTCTCGCGCCTCTTCCGTCCGGCGGCTGGAACTCGAGACGTTGGAGGTAATCTCATCGAGCGCCGCCGCCGTCTGCTCCAGCGAAGCCGCCTGCCGCTCCGTCCGCTGCGAAAGATCATTGGCCGCCGCAGCGATTTCCTGAGCGCCGCTATCGATGACCTGAATGGATCCGACGATCGAGGTCAGCGTTTGCGCCAGCCCAGCGACCGAATCGTTGAAATCGACCATGAGGCCCTTGAAGTCTTCGGTGAAGCGGGCGCCGATGCGCACCGTCAGATCGCCCTGCGCCAGACGGCGCAGCCCCTGCCCGAGCTCCTGAGTGACATCCGCCATCTCCTGGGCACGGCGGCGGTCTTCCTGAAGGCGGGCGTTGCGCTCCTCTTCCTGAACGCGGCGGCTTGTCGCAAGCATGTCTTCGCTGCGCACGCGCTCGACGGCCGTCTCGCGAAAGGAATTGATGGCACGAGACATCTCGCCGATTTCATCCGTGCGATCGGTATCGCCGACCACAAAATTCGTGTCGCCCTGCTCCAGCCGGCGCATCAGCCCGATGCTTCTGCCGAGAGGCCCGGCTATGGACCGGCCGATGAGCCAGATGACACCGCCCAGCAGCACACCCAGCAAGGCCGCAACCGCCCAGGTCACCACCGATGCGGTGGCCTGCGTCTGCTCCTTGTCCCGCGTGACATCGGCAAGAATGTCGCGCACCGAGGTCCTGATCGAGTCCAGAGCGGGTTCCACTGGCTTGTAAGCGTTCGACAGGCGCTTGCGCAGTTCCGCCTCGGCCGTCAGACGATCCGAGAGCTGCTTGAACGCATCAATATAGGTTTTGATGACGACAACCGCCCTGGCGCGCGCGCTCGTGCCACCAAAGTCGGTGTCCGGACGCGCCAGCAGCTTGGCCGCCACCTCGCCCATCTGCGTCCGGCTCTTGTCGTCGAGACGCATGATGAAATCCTTCTCGTGCCGGCGCAGCATCAGAAGGTCGGCAAGAACCGCATCGTGACCGCCGGTATTGACCTGCTTTTCGAGATCATGCGCAGCAGTGCGCATCTTCCCCTGCAGCCCGTCATCCGGCGTCAGGCCGATCTCCGAATTGGCGGCGACCAGCTGGACAAATGTATTCCCATAGGCCTGAAGCGCAGCGGCAACCGCGTCGATCGCGGCAGGGTCTGCCCCTTGCGGAAGGTTTTCCTTTAGAGCCTGGAGATCTTTCGCGGTCTTGATTACATATTCGGCGTGCTTGTCGGAATAAGACGTCTCCTTGCGCAGAAGAAAGTCCTTCTCATGACGGCGAAGCTGAAGAAGATCGATCTCTGCCGCGTCTGCCGCACGGCTCAACTTTACCGCTTGGGTCTCGCGCTGCGTCTGCCTGTCGATGATCCCGTCCCGCACGTGAAAAACCTGCGTGACAGCGATGATACCGCATATTGCCAATGGGGCAACGAGCATCAACTTGGTGACAATCTTGAATTGAATGCGCACGCACGAACCTCCGTATCTTTCACGAAAGTCCATTTTTGATTATTATCATTAATTTATGTATAACTTAACACGTATACTCGCCACATCCGACGGTATCTTATTATATTAATAATATCTAAAATATATAAGCCAGCGGCAAGCAAATCTGCCGCCGGCCCCGTATTCTGATCAGACCGGCTTCCAGCTCTGGCCGACAAAGTCCATGACATCGGCAAACCACTTGGCCGAGGTATCGAAGTGCTTGCCGCCCTTGATGCGCGGGAATTCGATCGTACGCAGCTTGCCGCCCTGGTCTTCATCATGGCCGATCACGCCCGACACCTTGTTGAGTGCGCTTTCGACGGCCGAGTCGACCATGGAGTGAATGAGGTGGCGGTCGCGGGCATTCGCCGGGGCCGAACGGGCATAGTAGCCCGACTTCTGCACCATCGCGCGCTCAGCCCCGATCAAGGCGCCGAACTGCTTGGAGAACCAGTTGCCGACATTGATCGTGTCGATCTTCACGTGGCCGAAGGCGTCGCGCTTGACGCTTTCACCCGCGGCTTCCCGTTCGGCGACGATGGCATCAAGGCAGGCGCCTTCCGACACGAAGATCGTCACGAAACCGGTCTTGTCCATAATGGCCTTGAGGCGCGCAGCTTCCTTGTCGAGATCAAAGGCGATCTCCGGCAGATAGACACCGTCGATATTCTTCAGATCGGTGTTCATCATCAGGCCCTCGATATATTCGTGGCCCTTGGTGCGGTCGATATAGGCCAGCGCGGTCGCCGCCGTCAGCCAACCGCAGTGACGGCCCATGACCTCATGAACGACCAGCGTGCGCGGCGCGGCGCTCTGCTCGTTCGACACATGGTCGAAGAACTGCGCGCCATATTCCGCTGCCGTCCAGGCGCCCAGCGTCTGGCGGATCGGCACGACGTCGTTATCGACCGTCTTCGGCAGGCCGACCACCGTCAGGTTATAGCCATTCGCGCCGAGATAGGCGGCAAGATCGGCTGCCGTCGTATTGGTGTCGTCGCCGCCGATCGTGTGGAGAATGGTCACGCCATCCTTGGCGAGCCGGTCGGCCGCGACGGCCAGAGGGTTCTGCCCTTCCTTCACCAGCCCGCGCTTCACGCAGTCGGCAGCGTTGGTCAGCTTCACGCGACTGTTGCCGATGGGCGAGCCGCCATGGTGATGCAGCAGATAGGCCTTGTCGCGCATCTCCTGCGTGATCGGAACGATGTCGCCCAGCAGAAGACCATGATAGCCGGAGCGATAGGCAATCATTTCGATGTCGGGCGCGACGTCATTATAGCGTTCGATCAGCCCGCCGACAGACGACGAGAGACAGGGCGCAAGCCCCCCGGCGGTGAGCATTGCGACTTTCTGCTTGGCCATGAAATCCTCCGACAACGAAACCCGATCCGGACATCCGCGGCTGCGGCTTTTTGTCCGGCCTTGCGAAACAAACGCGCGTCAGGACGCGTTCCGCCCATGGATTGGCTCCAAACAGCGCGCCTTGTAAAGTGACATTTTGAAGAAAAGTCCTTGATTTGGCGCGATTTTCGGCGGCGCTCACAATAAAATCGATTCAAATCGGCTCCCTCTTCACGCTGTTGCAATCAACACGGTGCGGAGATCACCGAAAGGCATCCGACGGCGGTCGTAAAGCGTAAACCGTGAACAGTCCTTTTGATGAATCGATGAGGAAAACTGACTTGAAAAGGCCCGTATTATTTGATCAAGCTCGCACCCATGATCGTTGATTTTCTTTGTGAACAGGCTTCGTCCTTCCTGGAACGTGTTGCGGCCGCCGTGGCGGATGCCGCAAGTAACGCGTTGCATGGCGTGGTGGAAGCCGTGCGCACACTGTTCGAGGGCGACCCTGAGACACGGCGCAAGGTCGCCTTCTCGATCGCCATGATCGCCCTTTCCGCCAAGATGGCGAAGGCGGACGGCATCGTGACGGAGAAGGAAGTCGACGCGTTCAAGGACATCTTCGAATTTCCGGACTCCGAGGCGAAGAACGTCGCCCGGCTCTATAATCTCGCGCGCCAGGACGTCGCGGGTTATGAAGCCTATGCCGAGCGCATGGCAGCGCTTTGCGGCTGCGGCGCGCCGGACTGCCCGGTTCTCACAGAAATCCTCGACGGCCTCTTCCACATCGCCAAGGCCGATGGCCTCGTCCACGAAAACGAACTCGCCTTCCTGCGCCGCATCGCCGAAATCTTCGATATCACCGATGAGGGTTTCGAACGTGTCATGGCTCGTCATGTGGTCATCGGCGACGATCCATACAAGGTGCTGGGCGTGCCGCCGGAAACCGATTTCGCCGAAATCCGCAAGCGCTACCGCTCGCTCGTCTCCGAGCATCATCCGGACCGGCTGATCGCCCGCGGCGTCCCGCAGGAGTTCCATGGCATCGCCAACGAGCGAATGGCGGCACTCAACCAGGCCTATGCCGCCATCGAGAAAGAACGCCGCGCCGCATGAGCGCCTTTGACCCCGACTACAAGACAGCCATCGTCCGCCCCTCGCCCAATCACACGGAGCGCCGCGGCACCGATCGCCCCGACATGATCATCCTGCATTACACCGGCATGCCGACCGAAGCCGGCGCGCTGGAATGGCTCTGTGCGCCCGAAAGCGAAGTCTCTTGCCATTATGTGGTGAACATGGACGGCACGGTCTACCAGCTTGTCGCCGAAGACCGGCGCGCCTGGCATGCCGGCAAGAGCCTCTGGAAGGGCGAGACCGACATCAACTCGCACTCCATCGGCATCGAGATCGCCAATCCCGGCCACCCGTCGCTCCCCGACTTTACGGCACCGCAGATCGATGCCGTGATCGAACTCTGTCGCGACATCATCGCGCGCTGGAGCATAGCGCCGGAGCGCGTGCTGGCCCATTCCGACGTTGCCCCCATCCGCAAGATCGATCCCGGCGAGCATTTCCCCTGGGGCAAGCTGCACGAGAACGGCATCGGTCACTGGGTGCGGGCAGCGCCGGTTGCCGGTGGACGCTTCTTCCAGTTCGGCGATGCCGGTCCGCCTGTAGAGGCGCTCCAGTCGATGCTGGCGCTTTACGGCTACGGCATCCCGGTCTCCGGCGAGTTCTGCGACAAGACCAAGGGTGTGATCGAGGCTTTCCAGCGTCATTTCCGCCCCGAAAAGGTGGACGGCGTCGCCGACATTTCGACGCTCGACACGCTGCACCGGCTGCTCGCCGGCCTGCCGCGTTTTCGCAACAGCTAAGATTTTCTTCGTCTCGCCACGCATTGACCTCATTGCGACCGTTTTGCCCTGTTCAAAAAGGGCCGTTTCGGTTCGACGATCCAAGCAATTGCTTCCAGAAATTGCCGGACGCCGGCCGTTTATGCCGAAGGTAACATTTGCTCTCGGCCGCACCTGCGGTATAGAGCGTCCATTCTTTCAATTGTCGGGAAGTTCTCATATGTCGTCCGTCCGCCTGCCTGCACTAATTGCCGTCGCAACGCTTCTGTCCAGCACGGCCTCGGCATACGCGGCCGAATGCGGCGCGGATCTGGCGACCTTCCTGCAGGGCGTGAAGACGGAAGCCGTCGCATCCGGAATCGCGCCGGCAGCCGTCGACAAGGCGCTGGCCGGCGCGCAGATCGACCCGAAGGTGCTGAAGATGGACCGCGCCCAGGGCGTCTTCCGCCAGACCTTCCTCGAATTCTCCAAGCGGACCGTCAGCGGCGCGCGCTACCAGATCGGCAAGAAGAAGATGGAGCAATATGCCAGCGTCTTCGCCCGCGCCGAACAGGAAACCGGTGTGCCCGCCGCCGTGATCACCGCCTTCTGGGGCATGGAGACCGATTTCGGTGCCGTTCAGGGCGATTTCAACACACGCAACGCGCTTGTGACCCTTTCCAACGACTGCCGCCGCCCTGAAGTCTTCCGCCCGCAGCTGATCGCGCTGATCAAGCTCGCCTCGCTGAACGACATCGACCCGCAGACGACGACCGGTGCCTGGGCCGGCGAAATCGGCCAGACCCAGATGCTGCCGGCCGACATCATCAAGTATGGCGAAGACGGTGATGGCGACGGCCTCGTCCGCCTGAAGGATTCAGCGCCGGACGTCATCCTGACCACGGCCCGCTTCCTGGCCGGCCTCGGCTTCAAGCGCGGCGAGCCGTGGCTGCAGGAAGTCAAGATCCCGCAAAACCTGCCCTTCGAGAAGTCCGGCCTTGGCGGCACTCTGACGGCAGGCGACTGGTTCAATCTCGGCGTCACCCCGCGCAATGGCGACAAGTCGGCGGCAAACCTCAACGCCTCGCTGGTCCTGCCGCAGGGCCGTTTCGGACCGGCCTTCCTCGCCTATCCGAATTTCAACGTCTATCTCGAATGGAACCAGTCGCTGGTCTATACGCTCTCGGCCGCCTATTTCGCGACCCGGCTTGCCGGTGCCGAGCCCTATGATCCGGGCAACCCGGAACCGGGCCTTTCGGTCGAGGAGATGAAGGTTCTGCAGGAAAAGCTCGAGGCCAAGAGCCATGACGTCGGCAAGATCGACGGTATCCTCGGCTCCGGCACCCGCACCGCCGTCCAGAAGGTCCAGGCCGAACTCGGCCTTCCGGCCGACGGCTGGCCGGATGCCAAGCTTCTCGAAACGATGAAATAGTAAATCAGCCTTCGTCCGCCTGCCGGCGTTTCAGCGCCTTGCGGTGATAGATCGCAAGGCGCGCTGCGCGGTAGCGGACATGGACGCCATGCGTGATGCGCGAAAAAGCGGCAGTCCCCTTGTGAACCTCATCGAGCTCATGCGCATAGGCGGCCGCCAGCGCCTCCCGATAGGTCTCCATGCCCTGACTCGCCACGCTTTCCAGGCGATGCATGACACCGACCCAGACCGGTGAGACGAGAAGCGACACCGCCGTCACCGCGATCGACAACCTGTAGAGATCCCCGCCGAGTACGCCCGACGCATAGCCGGCAGAGGCAAGCACGAAGGAAAACTCCCCGATCTGCGCCATGGAAAGGCCTGCGATCAGGGCCGTTTCCGTCGATGAACCCGTCTTGCGGATGAGGAAAATATTCAGCACCGACTTCGCCGCGATCACGATGATCGATGCGGCCAGCACTTCGAAAAGATGGGCGCGGATGAAGCCAAGATCGATCAGAAGCCCGATCGACAGGAAGAAGACGACCACCAGCACGCTCTGAATAGGCTCGATCACCGGTATGACTCGGCTGCGCAGCGTGGAATTGCCCGTCACGATTCCCGCCAGAAACGCGCCATAAACCGGCGAGAGCCCGGCAAGGCCGGAAATGGCAGCCGCCGCAAAGCAGACGGCCAGCGCGCCGAGCGCCAGCAATTCCGTCTTCTCAGCAATCTCTTCGGCAAAGGGAACGCGCAGCTTCTTGTGCCCGCCGAACCACCAGAGAATGCCGGCTAGCAACCCCACCGCCACCAGCATCTTGACCGCCACGTCGCCGAACTGCCCGCCGCCGCCCGACAGGCTGGAAACGAAGATCAGCATCGGCACCACGGCAATGTCCTGCGCGATGAGGACGCCGACGGCGATCCGCCCGGCCTCCCCGCGCAAGACGCCCATATCCTCCAGCATCTTCATCGCCACCACGGTAGACGACAGCGCGATGATGAAGCCCATGATCACGGCCTCCTCCGGCCCCGCACCGGTGACCAGCACGATCACCCCGCCGGCCACCATGGCCGCAACGAGCTGTCCGCCCGCCACCGTCAGCGCCTGCCGCAGCGTGAGGATGAAGGCCTTGATCGACAGTTCCATGCCTATGAAAAACAGGAGGACGACGACGCCCATTTCGGCGAGCAGCGACACGGACTCGTTGTTCGATATGAGGCCAAGCCCCGTCGGTCCCAGCGCAACGCCCGCCACGATGAAACCGACCAGTGGCGGCTGCCTCAGCCGCATGAAGCAAAGCCCGAGAATGGCCGCAACGGCAATCACCAGCGCAATCGCCGTAAGCGCCGACCCATGGTTGCCCGGCGAGGCTTCGATAGAACGCGTGATGATCTCGTCCAGCCCCGCCTCCATCGTTCCTGCCTGCCTTGCCTGCCTACACTGCCGGCAACTATGCGCCGATTCACGCCGCCGTGCCAACCGCAGCGCAGCAGAAACAGTGCCGTCGCCAGTCAAAACGTAACAGGCAACTCGTCCAGAAACGGAACGGATGTTTCAAGATTTCGGAAAGACCAACACTTTCAAGAATTTGTCACATTGCTTCAAAATGATGCACCGCAACATCACCGTTAACCTGGAATTAATTCGCCCACAAATTTTCTCGACTTAAAAACCGATTATATTCCAATGAGATACGGAATTTAGGCGCACTCTTCAGAACTGTGTCTACGGCACCGCAGCACAAGTTTCGCTTTTCAAACGGCGCGAGTGCTGCCTATGATGATGCTCGTTAACGCGAAGGAGGTCAGCCATGGGACTTACGCAATCGCTCAATGTCCTGATGATCGGTGCAGCGTTTTTGTTTGTGGCGTCGATGCTGTTCATCTGAGATGACAGGACGCCTGTCCGGCTTCGGGTAAAGGCCGGGATCGAGCTTGAGGCTCTAAGAAAAAGATTGAAAACGCGCGGAAGTGGAGAAACTTCCGCGCGTTTTTCTTTTTAATTCCGGAATGTTGATACGCGGTCAGCCGTTCAGGCCGCGGCACCGTTCTGCGCCTTGCGGGCCTCGATCTCGACACGCTGGAAGCCGGAAAGCTCCAGCACACGATCGACCAGGGCCGACCGGTTCATCGTGTAGAAGTGGAATTCGCTCACACCGCGATGGATAAGGTCGCGCACCTGTTCCGCAGCGAGCTGCGAAGCCGCCTTGAACCGCTCCTCCGGCAGATCATCAATCGTGCCGAGCCGGGCAATCACATAGTCGGGAACGCTGGCGCCGCACATGCCGGCAAACTTGCGCACCTGCGCCAGATTGTGGATCGGCAGGATGCCAGGCACGATCGGAATAGTGATACCGGCAGCGCGTACCCGCTCGAGATAGCGCTCATACTGGTCATTCTCGAAAAAGAACTGCGTCAGCGCGCGCGTGGCGCCCGCATCCATCTTGCGCTTCAGCATCTCGATGTCGGCGGCAACATCGGCGCTCTCGGGATGCTTTTCCGGATAGGCCGAAACGCTGATCTCGAAATCGCCCAACGCTTTCAGGCCGGCCGTCAGCTCTGCCGCATTGGCGTAGCCACCCGGATGCGGCTGATAGACCGTGCCGATGCCGCCTTGCGGGTCACCGCGCAGCGCCACGAAATGACGAATGCCGGCGGCGTGAAACTCCTCCACGATCGCATGCGTCTCGTCCTTCGTCGCGCCGACGCAAGTCAGATGCGAGGCGGCCGGCAGATGGGAGCGCTGAAGGATTCCCTTGACGGTCGCCAACGTCGGCGCACGTGTCGAACCGCCTGCGCCATAGGTCACGGAGACGAAATCCGGATCCCAGGCGCAAAGATCGTCAAGCGTCTCCCAAAGCTGGCCTTCCATCTCGGCATTCTTGGGCGGGAAGAATTCGAAGGACAGGCGGACGCCTTTGGCGCCGATCGTGGGGTTGACGGTCATTCACGCTCTCCTTGCTTCATTCAGGCCGCCCTGCGCCGCCATCAGCAGGCGGGGGTCGCGCGCCAGCCACAAGGTGACGGTCAACGCGCCCTTGCCAGCAGCCTCGTCGGTCAGATCGACGGCCTTTTCAACCTCGAGACCCGCCTTGGCGAGCCACGAGGCCATCGTTTCATGCGAGAAGCCAAGACGCCGGTGCGCATGGGCTTCGCGCAGATATTCCAGTTCGTGCGGGGCAAAATCGATGATCGCCAGCCGCCCGCCGGGACGCAGAACCCGCGCCGCCTCGGCAATGGCCGCTTTGGGATCATCGAGGAAGTGCAGGACCTGATGAACGGTGATCAGATCAAAGTCCTGCCCCTCGAGCGGCAGATTGAAGATATCGCCATGGCGAACACTCGCCCGCGATGTGCCGGTCTTGTCGAGATTTGTGCGCGCCACGGAAAGCATGTCCCGGCTCGCATCCACGCCGACAGCCTTGCGATACTTGCCGTCCAGAAGCTGCAGGATGCGGCCCGTGCCGGTTCCGAGATCAAGCAGCGAGTCGATCTGCTTTTCGCCGATCAAGTCGACGAGAGCCGCCTCGACCTTTTCCTCGCTCACATGCAGCCGGCGGATTTCATCCCACTCAGCGGCATTGCGACTGAAATATTCGCTCGCCTGAGCCGCGCGCTCGCGCTTGACGGCGGCCAGACGCTCAGCGTCGCGGGCAATGACGGCATCGCCGAACGACAGGACAGCAAGAAGACCATTGGCAACACCAGCCTCCTCCCCCTCGCGCTTAAGCCGGAAATAGGCCCACGCGCCTTCCTGATAACGCTCGATCAGTCCGGCTTCGAGAAGCAGCTTGAGATGCCGCGAAATGCGCGGCTGCGATTGACCGAGAATGTCCGTCAGGTCTGTCACCGTCAGGTCGCCGGCCGACAGCAACGCGATGAGCCGCATGCGGGTCGTCTCCCCCGCAGCCTTCAACGTTTCCACCAATTGGTCCAGACCCAGCGACATCGGCTCTCCATCAAGATATAAAGATATCTTTATATAGATGCCGATGCTCACGCAAGGAAAAATCGCGGCTGATAAAAATCAAAAGCCAGCGGCACGGATGCCACTGGCCTTATTTGCGGGATTTAGCCTCAGAGCTCAAGCCCCGTCGGGCATGATCAGGCCGCCCGGCTCCGCGCTTGCGAACGCGAGGGCTCTCCGGTGCGGAACTGGCTGAGCAGCGTCGCGAGATTTCCTGCCTCCTGCGCAAGCCCGGCAGAGGCAGCATTCATCTCCTCAACCATGGCGGCGTTCTGCTGCGTCGCCTGGTCCATGTGGTTGACGGCCGTGTTCACTTCGGCAAGACCCGAGGACTGCTCGTGCGCGGCAGTGGCAATCGCATCCATATGACCGCTAATCGACTGCACCACGTCTGCAATCGCCGCAAGACCCGAACCGGTCTCGCTGACCAACTTAACACCCTCATTGACCGCCGTGGCAGAATTGCCGATCAGCGCCTTGATCTCCTTGGCCGCATTGGCAGAGCGCTGCGCCAGTTCACGCACTTCCTGTGCCACCACCGCAAAGCCCTTGCCTGCCTCGCCCGCGCGCGCCGCTTCGACGCCGGCGTTCAGCGCCAGAAGGTTGGTCTGGAAGGCGATCTCGTCGATCACACCGATAATCTGGCTGATCTGGCCGGAGGAATGCTCTATGCGCTGCATGGCCTTGACCGCGTTGTCGACAACCACGCCGGACTGGTCCGCCTTGCCGCGCGCATCCCGCACCAGATCGCGCGCCTCGACGGTCCGCCGCGAGGTCATCTTCACGTTGGCCGTGATCTCTTCAAGCGCGGCGGCAGTTTCCTCGAGCGAGGCAGCCTGCTGCTCGGTGCGCTTGGCGAGATTATCCGAAGCACCGGAGATTTCGTGCGATCCGCCGCTCACGGCCGAAGCAGAATGGCCGACCGACAGCAGCACGTCCCGCAGCTGCGAAACGGACGTGTTGAAGTCGTGACGAAGCGCCTCGAACTGCGGCGCGAACTCGTCATGGATTTCGCAGAGCATGTCGCCAGATGCCAGGCGCTTCAGGCCCGAGGCGAGAGAGCTTGTTGCCCTGTTCAGGCGATCGTTGGCATCTTCCTCCGCACGGCGCTGCAGCTCGACCCGCTCAGCCTCCGAGCGGCGGCGGCTGGCTTCCGCCTCTGCCTCAAGCTCCGCATTGCGAATGGCGGCCTGCCGAAAAACCTCGACTGCACGCGCCATCTCGCCGATTTCGTCATGACGGGCGGCACCCGGCACCACGACATCGCGATTGCCCTCGGCAAGGCTGTTCATGCAGCTGGTCAGGCGGCCAACCGGTCGAACAACGCGGAGGACGACGGTCGCCATGCCACCGGCACCGATCGCGACAACCACGACGAAGAGAACCGAGAAACCTATCAGCTCAAGCTGGGCGCTCGAACGGCTGGCTGCAGCACTTTCGTTGAGGCTGTCCATGGCCAGCGACGCGACATCGGCGATCTGACCAAGAGCCGCCGTGATCTTGGGACGCCATTCGTCGATCGTCACCGGGGAGCCCTCACCCGCGTTCAGCTTCGCAATGATGCCCGAACGCCAGGTGGCGAAGTCGCCCTTGAAATAGCCCTCGTTGGCCTTGAGGTAACGTTCCTTGAGCGCGGCCGGCGTGGCAGGATGATTGACCAGCGTCTCGACAGCGCGCCATGCGAAAGCCGCACCCGCGTCCAGAGACGTCAGGTTCGTCGCCTCGGTCGCATCCGGCTTGCGGTTCTGTACGATCACGCCATTGAGAATGACGGCAGCAGAACCGCCAAGCGAGCGGGCGGACCAGGCATAGGAACGTGTCTGGATGAGCGCAAGCTTCGTTTCATCAAGGCTGCGGATGGCGCCTTCGACGATCGTAGACGTCTTTTCAAGGCTGGCGATCAGATCGTTGCCCTGCGACAGAACCGTCTTGTCGAACCCGACCTCGCGCTTGTCGAGCGGAAGATCGACATTGGCGTCCACCTTTTTGCGAAGCGCATCGAAACCGCCATACACGGCATTCAAATCGCTGACCGCCTTGGTGAGCCCGGCATCGTCGAAGCTCGCAGCCAGCGTCGCAGCCTCGGTCATCGCCGCCTGCACCTTGGCGCGCATGCCCTTGAAGCTCGCGATCGAAGCCGCCGCCTTCTCCGGCGCCAGCGTCAGCGCGGTCGCACTGTCGCCGCGCTCGCTGCGGAAATTCAAAAGCGCCGTGAACAGCGCCTTGTCATAGCGCGCCAGTATTTCCACCCGATCCGAGCTCTGGAACTGGCGATACGCTCTATAGGTCGAGTTCCCGACCATCACCGCCAGCACGAAGCTGACCACAAACAAGGCTGCAACAAGAATGTTTCGGATCGACAAGGCCAAATTCCCCAGTGAAATTCAGGGGAAGCATGCGCAATTTGATTAAAAAACGGGTAAAGGGGCGATTGCAAAAGTTAGCATGAGGTAAATTTCACAAAACCTTCACAAGGCATGCAAAAAACCGGGCGAAACGAGACGCCCGGCTTTAATATTCTTAAACGGAAGACAGGCGGGCCTGTCGACCATTACCGCGTAAGGCGCTTATACGTCGCACGCTTCGGGTTGGCCGCTTCGGCGCCCAGACGGCGGATCTTGTCTTCTTCGTAGTCTTCGAAGTTGCCTTCGAACCATTCCACATGGCTGTCGCCCTCGAAGGCGAGGATGTGGGTGGCGAGACGGTCGAGGAACATGCGGTCGTGCGAGATGATGACGGCGCAGCCGGCGAAATCTTCCAGTGCATCCTCAAGCGCGCCGAGCGTTTCGGTGTCGAGGTCGTTGGTCGGTTCGTCGAGCAGCAGCACGTTGCCGCCGGACTTCAGCATCTTGGCAAGGTGCACGCGGTTGCGCTGGCCGCCCGAGAGGTTGCCGACCTTGTTCTGCTGATCCGTGCCCTTGAAGTTGAACGCGCCGCAATAGGCGCGCGAGTTCATCTCGAACTTGCCCAGCTTGACGATGTCGGTGCCGCCGGAAATTTCTTCCCAGACGTTCTTGGAACCGTCGAGCGAGTCGCGGCTCTGGTCGACATAGCTGAGCTGCACGGTGTCACCGATGCGGATCGAACCCGTGTCCGGCTTTTCCTGGCCGGTGATCAGGCGGAACAGTGTCGACTTACCCGCACCGTTCGGACCGATGACGCCGACAATGCCGCCCGGGGGCAGCTTGAAGGAGAGGTTTTCGAAGAGAACGCGGCCGTCATAGGACTTCGAGATATTGTCGGCCTCGATGACCACCTGACCCAGGCGCTCGGCGATCGGGATGATGATCTGCGCTTCGCCGGGACGGCGGTTTTCGGCCGCGGCCACCAGTTCGTCATAGGCGCGGATACGGGCCTTGGACTTGGCCTGACGGGCCTTGGGGCTGGACGCAATCCAGGCCTGTTCGCGCGAAAGCGCCTTGCGGCGGCTGCCTTCTTCGCGCTCTTCCTGCGCCATGCGCTTGGCCTTGGCTTCCAGATAGGCCGAGTAGTTGCCTTCGTAGGGGATGCCGCGACCACGGTCGAGCTCGAGGATCCAGCCCGTCACGTTGTCGAGGAAGTAGCGGTCGTGGGTGACCATCAGGATGGCGCCCGGATATTCGCGCAGATGCTGTTCGAGCCAGGCAATCGTCTCGGCGTCCAGGTGGTTGGTTGGTTCGTCGAGGAGGAGCAGGTCCGGCTTGCGCAGTAGCAGCTGGCAGAGCGCCACACGGCGGCGCTCACCGCCCGAGAGGCCGTCGATCGGGGAATCGCCCGGAGGGCAGGCCAGCGCGCTCATGGCCATCTCGACCTGCTGTTCCAGATCCCAGAGGTTCTGGCTGTCGATGATGTCCTGAAGCTTCGCGCCTTCATCCGCCGTCTCGTCGGAATAGTTCATCATCAGTTCGTTGTAGCGATTGAGGATCGCCGTCTTGTCGGCAACGCCTTCCATCACGTTCTCGAACACGGTCTTCGTCGGATCGAGCTGCGGCTCCTGCGGCAGGTAGCCGAGCGTTGCGCCTTCGGCGAGCCAGGCCTCACCCGTCCATTCCTTGTCGAGGCCGGCCATGATCTTCAGGATGGTCGACTTACCGGCGCCGTTGGGGCCGAGAATGCCGATCTTGGCGTCAGGATAGAAGGAGAGATGAACGTTTTCGAGGATCTTCTTGTTGCCAAAGGCCTTGTTGAGGCCGGACATGTGATAGATGAACTGTCGCGCCATGGTCGTGCTCGCTTGCAAAAAATGCCGGAAATTTCGAATTGGCGCCTATGTAGGCGAATTCGCGCTCAGGGGCAATGCGCGCGGGCGGGGTTTCCAAGACCCACCGTATTTGTTAGCGCTTAACCTCTCCGTCATGCCGGACTTGATCCGGCATCCAGCCGCGCGATGTCCATCGCGCGAAAAGACTCGCTTAGTTGAAGAGTCCTCTCAGCCCGTAGACGCGGGCTGGCTGGATCCCGGATCAAGTCCGGGATGACGACAATGAGGAGGCTGCGGACGGCCCCGATCCGCGCATTGCTGCGTCAGGGAGGACGCCCGCCATGTTCGAGACGACACAATTCCTCAAAAGCCCGACCGGCGCGACGCTGGCCTACCATTTCACCGAGGCTGTAACCTCACCCCGTGGCATCGTCCTGATCGCCCATGGCATGTCGGAGCACTCGAAACGCTATGCCCGCTTCGCCGCCCATCTCGCCGCACAGGGCTATCACGCCTACGCCTGGGACCATCGCGGCCATGGCGAGACGACCGCCCCCGATGCCGTGCAAGGCCAGTTCGCGCGCCGCGACGGGCTGGACACGGTGATTACCGACACGATGGCAATCCGCGACATGGCCGCTGCCAACCATCCCGGCCTGCCCATCCTGCTCTTTGGCCATTCCATGGGCGCGATGATCTGCCTGAACACGGCGCTCAAGCATCCTGACAGCTTCGCCGGTTTCGCCGTCTGGAATTTCGACTTCGGCACAGCGTCTTCCGTTCCGCTGATGCGCCTTCTGCTCGGCGTTGAGAAATGGCTCAAGGGTTCGGACGTACCGAGCAGCATCCTGCCGCGCATGACATTCGACGCCTGGGGCAAGGCAATCCCCGACCACCGCACCCTCCTCGACTGGCTCTCGAACATCCCGGCGGAGGTGGACGCCTATATCGCCGACCCGCTCTGCGGCTTCCCCTGCACGGTCTCGCTCTGGTTTGATGTGGCCGAGGGCGTCGTCCGCGGTGCGAACAAGGCAAACCTCTCCCGCATCCCGAAGGACAAGCCGATCATGCTCGTCGGAGGAGGCAAGGACCCGGCAACGCGTGGGGCGAAGGGGATGCACTGGATGGAGACCCACATGAACAACCTTGGCTTTGTCCAAATTTCAAAGCTGGTCTATCCGGAAGCGCGGCATGAAACCCTGAACGATATCGTCGCTGACAAGGCAACCGCTGACTTTGTCACTTGGGCCGACAGCATCTGCCCAACGCGATGAGCCATCAAATTTCCTGATATCCGCCGCTCGACGCTTCACGCAAAGCGCGAGGATTGCTATTGATCTCTCGAAACGAATTGAAGCGGAGACCGGGAATGAAGACGGGCGGCCAGTTGATTGTCGAAGCGCTGGAGGCGAATGGCGTCGAGCGCGTGAGCCTCGTGCCGGGCGAAAGCTTCCTCGCCGTGCTCGATGCACTGGCCGATAGCAAGATCGAGCAGATCATCTGCCGCCAGGAAGGCGGCGCCGCGATGATGGCCGACACCTGGGGCCGCCTGACCGGCAAGCCAGGCATCTGCTTTGTCACGCGTGGACCGGGCGCGACCAATGCCTCGGCTGGCCTCCATGTCGCGCGGCAGGACTCTATTCCCATGATCCTCTTCATCGGACAGGTCCAGCGTGACGCCCGCGAGCGCGAGGCCTTCCAGGAAATCGAATATCGCCGCGCCTTCACGGAAGTCGCCAAATGGGTCGCCGAGATCGACGACGCCCGCCGCATCCCGGAATTCGTCACCCGCGCCTTCGCCGTCGCCACCTCCGGCCGCCCCGGCCCGGTCGTTCTGGCATTGCCGGAAGACATGCTGACGGACACGGTCGAGGCGGTTGCCGCCCGCCCCGCAACGCCGGTCCCGGCCTTCCCCGGCGCTGCCCAGATCGAAGACTTCAGCAACCGGCTCGCCAAGGCGGAACGTCCCTTCTTCATCCTCGGCGGCACGCGCTGGGATGAGGCCTCCGTCGAAGCCTTTGCCGGTTTCGCCGAACATTGGGCCGTCCCGGTCGGCTGCTCCTTCCGCCGCCAGATGCTGTTCGACCACATGCATCCTTGCTATGCCGGCGATATCGGCCTCGGCATCAACCCGGCACTCTCCAAGGCCGTAAAAGAAGCCGATCTGATCGTCCTGCTCGGCGGCCGCTTCTCGGAATCCCCCTCCTCCGGCTATACGGTGATGGATATCCCCTATCCGGCGCAGTCGCTGATCCATATCCATCCAGACCCGGCGGAACTCGGCCGCGTCTATCGTCCGGACCTGGCCATCTGCGCCGCGCCGGCGGACTTCGTCGCAGCTATCCGCGATATCGAACCCGTGGCCGCCCCCGCATGGTCCTCGCGCACCGAGGAGATGCATGCCGCCTATCTCACTTGGTCGACCCCGCCGACCTCCGGCCCAGAGGGCGTCCATATGGGCGCGATCATGTCCTATCTCGAAGAAAACACCGCCGCCGACACGATCTTCACCAATGGCGCCGGCAACTACGCCACCTGGGTTCACCGCTTCCACCGCTTCCGCAAGTTCGGTACGCAATCCGCCCCCGCCTCCGGCACGATGGGCTACGGCCTGCCCGCTGCGGTGGCCGCGAAGGCGCTGCATCCGAGCCGCGAAGTCATCTGCTTTGCCGGCGACGGCTGCTTCATGATGCACGGACAGGAATTCGCCACCGCCGTGCGCTACAATCTGCCAATCATCACCGTGCTGGTGAACAACTCCATGTACGGCACGATCCGCATGCATCAGGAGCGCGAATATCCCGGCCGTGTCAGCGGCACGGGCCTGACGAATCCTGATTTCGCGGAGCTGGCCCGCGCCTATGGCGGCCATGGCGAGAAGGTGACGAAGACGCAAGACTTCGCCGCCGCCTTCGAACGCGCTCGCGCCAGCGGCAAGCCATCGATCATCGAGATCATCCAGAATCCGGAAGCGATCACGCCGACCCGGACGCTGAGCGAAATCAGGGGACAGTGATTTCAGGAAGCAGGGACAGACGGATCGCCGCCCTCACTCTCCCGGTAGGCATCGAGATGACGCAGCCACTTGCGCTCGATCGCTGCCTCGATGTCGATTTCATTGGCGCGCAGATAGAGCACGAACTGGCCGAACAGATCGGCCGCTTCGTTCTCCAGCGCCTCGCGCGTACCGCCGGAGCCATCCTTGTTCGGCCGCGCCTGACCATTGAGCATCAGATGCTCGGCGGTCAACTCGCCGAGCTCTTCCGTCAGCTTCAGGAGATACCATTCCGGTGTGCGCGTGATGTTATGCGCGCGGGCATACAGCTCGCCCACCGCGCCGATCCGCTCGCTCAATTCCGCAAATGTCGCGCTCATGCCCCTCTTCCTCTTGAACCGAATCTCTTCGCCAAAGGAAACGATAGCGGCCTTTTGCGTCAGATTTGTTCAGGACGTCGAAAAGAGCAAGGCAGGAAAACGAGAGCTCAGGCTTTCGCCGGCAGCCGGCTGAGTGCTACGAGCGACGCGATCATGCGGAAACGCAGGCCACCCTCTTCAAACTGCAAATCAGCATCGCCATCGATATAGCCTGAAAGCGCGCGGTTGATCATCTTGGTGCCGAAGCCCGAATGTTTGGGCACGGCCACGATAGGACCGTCCTTTTCAATCCAGCTCAATTCCAGCAATTCCCGCCCGCCGTCACACCGGGTCGTCCATGCAACGGCCACATGACCACTTTCGTTCGACAGCGCGCCGTATTTGACCGCATTGGTGACGAGTTCATGGAAGGTGAGCGCGAGAGCGAGACCGCATTTCGGCGAAAGCGCAACCTGCGGCCCCTCGATCGAGAAACGGCTGCCAGCGTGACCGTCGAAGGCGGCCTCGACGATGGCCTGCAAGGTCGCCAGATGATGATCGGTCTTCAGAAGGATTTCATGCGCACGGCCGAGGCTCTGAAGCCGGGCAATCAAAGCCGACTTGGCCGTCATGATATCATCGCCCGGTTTCAGCGTCTGGTTCGCCGCCGCCTGCACGAGCGTCAGGATATTCTTGATGCGATGCGAAAGCTCCTGCCGCAACAGAAGCTGCTGCTCCTCGAATTCCTTGGTCTTCGTGATGTCACGCGACACCGAGAGAATATTCTCGACCGTGCCATCCTCTGCGAAGATCGGCGAGATCTTCACATCCCAGTAGCGCGTCCGGCCCTTGGCAGTATTGGCATAGCCAGTGAAGCGATGGCTGCGACCCGCCCGCGCCTCTTCGAGACCGACTGCTATGTCATGCTGAGACTCTTCGGGCCAGAAGGAAGGCCAGGAGCAACCCTTGATGGCCTGGAAATCATCGACATCCATCACCCGCTGGCCGCCCTCGCTCATGAACAGCAACGCACCGTCAAGACCGACAATCTTGATGCAGTCCTCGGACGCAGCCAGCGCCGCCTTCACGAACCGTTCGTTTTCAATGGACGTCGACATAAGTGAGGCACTCGCGGAACACTTAACGAGATGTGGTGTATTTTCTGACCGAAATCAAGAATATATTTCCACGAATATGCGGGAAAGTCGGCGTCCGAACTATTGCTTAAGTTATTACTGAATTAAAACTGCGTGGCGGCGTTCAAAAGCCGGAGGCGGCAAACTGATAGGCGCCGATTTCGTCGAATTGGACGCCGAAGACCCCGTCGCCGCTTTGCTGGCGGGCGAATTGTGTATTTGCACCCTGATTTGGTCTGGATGATGGGGAGAAGCCGGAATCGTCCGCGTCGCCGTCATTTTCAGCCTCGGACGAACTGTCTTCGCCAGAAAGCAACGAAAGGATCGAGGCCGCACTTCCGGAAGCGCCTCCGCCATTATGACCTTCGCCCTGCATACTGCCGGCAGGCGGACCGGGAGGCGGGCCGCCGACAGGCATACCGGCGGGCAGCATACCATCTGCACCGGTTGGCCCGGAAATGCCTGAACCGCCGTCACTGGATTGAGACGCCTTGTTGACCAGGAAATCGCCCACGCGCGCCGAAACACCCAGCATCTGCGCAGCGGTGACCTCGACCGAGGGAATGACGGCCTTTTTCTGTTTCTCTTCGCGTTCGCGCGGCGAGACGGCGGACGTATCGACGCCCTGCGCGCGCTGTACAGAAACGGAATTCAACACGGAAGTAATAGCCGAAATCACCCGAAGCCCCTAAGCCGGAGAAACCGGCAACGAAGGGCACAGCCGACCGGCGAGGCACGGCGAACCCCACGGGACATCATGCAACGGCTTGATTAAAACTTCATCAACCAAGCCGAAGATGCGGATTTCGAAAGAAAAGCGTCAGCCGCGCAGATGCTGCGTCTGTTGATAGACAGCGGTGGAACGCGCGCCGGACCTGCAATAGCCGAGCATGGGACGCGGAAACTCATCGAGCGCATCAACCATCATGCGTACTGCATCGGCGGTGACCCCGGCAGGGCCGACCGGAATATGGGCGATCATCAGGCCCAGCTCGTCAGCGCGCGCCGCGATATCGGCGAATTCCGGCTGGTCCGGCTGCTCGTGATCGGGGCGATGGCACACGATGGACTGGAAGCCCTGCGCCTTGATGTCATCGAGGTCCTCGACAGAAATCTGACCCGTGACCGAATATTCGTCGTTGATCTGCCTGATATCCATTGCGAACTCTCCTTGCCTACCGATTGGTAAAGCCACCTGAGGGCGATCGAATTGTGACACGCCGAGCCGCAATAGATCTTCTGCGGCTGGCAAAATCATGACCGCTCCGGCGAACCGGAGCGCAGGCCCGCTCAGATCGCAGCCGTGACGATGAACTCGACCTTGTAGTCCGGCGTTGCCAGAGCAGCTTCGCTGGTCGCACGAGCCGGCGGATTGGCCGGATCGATCCAGGCTTCCCAGACGGCGTTCATTTCGCCGAAGGTCGACATGTCGGAGAGGTAGATGATCGTCTGCAGGATCTTCGACTTGTCGGAGCCGGCAGCAGCCAGCAGACGATCGACTTCCGCCAGCGCCGACTTCGACTGTTCGGTGACGGTTGAACCCTCGCCAACCTGACCTGCCAGATAGACAGTGTTGCCGTGAACGACGGCGGCGCTCATGCGCTTGCCGGGCTCGATACGCTTGATGGTCATGGGGATCTCTCCTGAATGCAAAAAAGGAATGCGAGAGGGCCTAGCCTTCCTTCCGTCCGGCGTCAACCGCACCTGACGCCGAACCGTTACGCGAAGACGAAACGCAAGGCGTAATCGCGGAACTCGCCGGGCTGGATCGGCGTCAGCGCGCCCGCGGCCGCAAGTTCGGCGCGTGGCTTCCAGTCGTGCGAAGCGGGCTCTATACCCACCACATAGGCCGGCCGGCTCTCATTGCGCCACATCTGCAGATAGGGCAGCGTCGCCGTGTCGAAATCGACCCTCAGCGTCAGACCGCCCGCCCCGGCGATCGGCCCGAGCCGCACCGATGCATGCCCTTCTTCGCCCCCCGCCGGTACGCAGAAGACATAATTGTCGCCCTCACCGAACTGCCAGGAAAGCGGCACCTTGCCGACCATGGCGCCGGAGAGCTGTGTCTTGGCGTCGAAATTCTTCGCCCCGATATTCATGTGATACATCAGCATCGGCGCAAACGGCTTCGATCCGGCATTGGTCACCCGGTCGTTGAGGGATACCGCGCCCGTCACGCCATCGATGTGCCAGTGCCGCTCGAGGCGGGCCAGACCGCCATCGGCAAGCTTGACCATCACGACGGCGCGCGCGACCGAGGACAGCGCGCCGTTGACGAACTCGGTCACCTGCGCCGGGCTGGAGGAGAAGGAGCCGTGCAGCGGATATTTCCGCCCCTCTCCCTCCTTGCCATCGTCGACGGTGTCGGGATGGCGGATATGGTCGGGACCGCAGGTAAAGAGGAAGCCCTCCAGCGAATGATCGATGCGCGGGTCGCCATCGTCGGGAATGGCGCGTCCGGGCGAAAGATCGGCCCCGCCCACGATCAGGCTGCCAATGTCAAAGACGGAGCTTTCGTCCAGAAAGAGGCGCGGCCCCCGCGCGGCGTAGAGTTCCAACATGGCGATACTCTCCAGAGCGTTCCCCGGAACCGTTTGAGGCGGTTCTCCGTTTACATAGGCGTGAGACAAGGATGAGACATCCTTGATAAGCCAAAGAGCAGGCCAAGCAAACGGGCCAGATTAAAATTCATGGTAAACCTTCCCTTAACATGTTGAAAATACCATATAAAGGCCGAAATCTTCTGGTAGTCCGCCCCAATAATGTCACGATTCACGGTGTTTTCTGTGCGCTTCATCCCCCTCGCCTTCGCAATTTCAGCACTCTCGCTCGCGAGCTTCGGCGCCATCCCGGCGCATGCCCAACAGGCCTATGGGAGGGGTGAAACCGTTCTGGTGACGCCCGACGGCGATATTCTCGATTACATTCCCGAGCGCGGCTCGGTGACATTCCGGCGCGACGCCTATGGACGTCGTGTGCTGGTCGATCGCGACGGAACAGTGATCGCAACCGAGATGCCGGCATCACGTGTGGACGGTGGCAACTACGCCTCCCGGGACCGCGGCTTCGGCATGGATGCGGCTCCGTGGGATCCGAATTACGATGAAAACCGACGCTACAATGGCGGCCCCGGCGACGACAATTACGCCACGGGCACGATTCCGCGCGGGCGCTTCGGCGACGACGCCGACGTCATGCGCCAGCCCCTGCCCGACAACCCGGCAGACACGGCAAACGGCAATCCCAGCCCTGCACCGCGCCAGCCGGCCGGAAACTTCAACAATATTCCGGACGACACCCAGACGGCATCGATCGGCCCCAATGACACGCCGACGAACGATCTGCCGGAAGCGCTGGAAAGCCCGGCGCCGAAACTCAACCTGACGGGCAAGTCGCGCGCCGAGATTGCGGCACTGCAGGTTTATCTTGACCGGTCGGGTATGTCGCCGGGCGCCATTGACGGCAAGAAGGGCTCCAATCTCGACAAGGCCCTGCATACCTATGAGATGGCCACGGGCGACAAGCTTGATCCGCGTAATTCCGAGGAAATCATGAATCGTCTGGCCGCCGGCGGCGGCCTGCCCTTCATGGACTACACGATCACCTCCTCCGACGCGGCAGGCCCCTATGTGGCATCGATCCCGACCGACTACGCGCAGAAGGCAGCCATGCCTTCAATGGGCTATACATCGGTCACGGAAATGCTGGCCGAGCGTTTCCACATGGACGAGAACTACCTGAAGGAACTGAACCCGGGCGTCGACTTCAACATTCCGGGCACCATCGTCAAGGTCGCCAATCCCGGCCCGCCGATCACCGGTCAGGTGACACGCATCATTGCCAACAAGGCGATCAAGCAAGTGCAGGCCTTCGATGCCAAGGGCAATCTCATCGCCGCCTTCCCGGCCTCGATCGGTTCCGCCGACACGCCCTCGCCATCGGGCACGCATGCCGTGGCACGCATCGCGTTCAATCCGAACTACACCTATAATCCGAAGATCAACTTCAAGCAGGGTAACAATGACAAGGTCCTGACCATTCCGCCGGGCCCGAATGGCCCGGTCGGCAATGTCTGGATCGCGCTCGACAAGCCGACCTACGGCATTCACGGTACGCCCGATCCATCGATGATCGGCAAAACCCAGAGCCACGGCTGCGTACGCCTGACCAACTGGGATGCCCAGGAGCTTGCGAAGATGGTCAAGCCCGGCACGATTGTTCAATTCGTCGACTGACGAAGCAAGCATCCGACCGCGCAGACTCAAGCACTGCGCGGGATGGGCGGCGGAAAATGCAAGGTTGCCGCAATGCGGTTCCATGCGTTGATATTGGCAATCGCGACCGTCAGGTGCACGATTTCATCTTCCGAGAAATGCGGATCAAGCGCCGCACGCAGCGGTCCCCTCGCCTCGCCTTCCCCAAGCTTCGTGACCGCGTCAGCCCAGCCGAGCGCCGCAAGCTCTCGTGGCGTATAGACCCCGGCATCGCGCCACGCCGCAATCAGATCCAGCTTTGGAGCCGCAACATCCAGCCGCCGGGCGACGTTCAGGTGGAGCTGGATACAAAACGCGCAACCATTGACCTGCGAGACCCGAAGCTTGACCAGTTCCGTCAGGCTCTTCTCCAGGCCGGACTCGTCCACCGCCTTTCCCATCGCCAGCAGGGCGTTTCGCGCACCTGGCGCGATGCGCTCAAACTCATCATAGGACAATCCACCCGCATGCGGCATCGCCTCTGAATGCATCTTCCAATCCCTTCGTGAACGCGATAATATAAGAACTCGAACAAAATATCAGAGTTCTTACATTGAGCAAGACAGCAACGCCACCACCTCTCCCGGAACCGGGAGAAGGCAAGCGCGGAGAAGACGGACATTTCGGATATCTGCTGCGACAGGCCGCCAATGCGCATCGCACACGCGTCGACCAGGCGCTTGGCGATCTCCAGATCACCCATCCGCAATTCTCGGTCATGACCATGCTCGATGCCTATCCCGGCCATTCCAACGCCGATCTGGCGCGACTGGCATTGCTGACACCGCAGACGATGAGCGTGATCGTCGCCAATCTCCTGAAGTCGGGAATAGTCGAGAGACGCGCCCATGAAGTTCATGGGCGTATTCAGCATCTGGCTCTCACCGACCATGGCGGTCAATTGCTGATCGAAGCCAAGAAACGGGTCTATGCTTTGGAAGATGTCATGCTGGCGGATGTTCCGCCGGAGGCGCGCGCCACGATCAAGTCCTGGCTGACGAAGGTCGCCAAGGGAAGTGACCCGGCTTCAGGCTGAGGCGTACAAGAGACGCGGCAGGAGGATCACCGGCCGCGTCGAGATACGCGGTTCAGGCCGCCCGCGCACGAAGCCGTGCGGCAAGACCCATCGGCTGTTCGCGGCGCTTGGCCGGTAACAGGCGCTTCAGCTCCAGAGCCAGCACGCGGGCATTCTCACGCGCCTTGTCGAGATTGGTGATGCGGGCGGGGTCTGCGTTGTGCAGCATCGTGCCGAGGTCGAAAATGTCGCGGAAGGCCGACCGTTCGAAGATCGGCGTTTCGAGAACGTTGACGCCGCGCGAGACGAGCAGATCCTTGATCGCCGAAAGCGCTCTGGTCGTTGCAATGGAACTGACACGGGTGAGCACGACAGAATGCGGGATGGAAATCTTCGCCTGGGTCTTCATATGCGTCAGAAGCTCGATGACCTGCGCCGCGCCCTTGGCGTCCATCGCACAGCCCTGAACCGGGATGAGAACGTGGTCGGAAAGGCCGAGAGCCGTTGCCAGCAATGGATCGCGCTGGCCGGGAAGATCAATGATGAAGAAATCGATCTGGTCGCGCATTTCACGGATATGCGTCTGAAGCGACGCAACCGTCACTTCCGAGATCACGGTGAGGCTCGGATCCCGGCCACCGGTCTCGTACCAGTTGGTGATCCACTTCTGAGGATCGGCGTCGAGGACGGCGACGCGGTAGCCCTGGCGGACATATTCGGACGCCAGCAGCAGAGCCGCCGTCGTCTTCCCTGCGCCGCCTTTTGTATTTGCAAGTGAAATGACTGGCATTCCAAACCCCCTAATCGGCCCGCCGGAACCCCATCCGGCTTGAAGGACCATGCATGTCGTTCGCTGCTTCGCGACAGGTACACAATGCGTAAATCATGGTTAACGGAGGCTTAAAGCTGATTGCAGCAATTAACGATCCGCCAACGGAACGCCAACAAAACATGCGAATCTGAACTCAGTGGGGAAAGTTTGTGCGGACTGGCTTACGCAAAGCTTGAGCGACATCGCGGATGCGGCACGCAAGTTCAGCCATCCACAACGAAAAACGCCCGCGCGTGAGCACGGGCGTCATGAGGCGCTGGAATGAGCAGCGATCAGATCGATTCGAGGAAGAGCGTCTTCGCAGCCTCGACCGTCAGTTCGACCGGATTGCCGCCCGTCGACGGGTCGGCAACAGCCATGACCGACATTTCGTCGATGCGATCCGTCTTCACGCCGAGCGCTGCGAGCTTGTCGGGAATGCCAAGCGTCTCGCGCAGGCCCAGAACGAAATCGTAGAAGCCGTTGAAGCCACCGGCGATGCCGAGATAGGCCGCAGCCGCGGCAATCCGGTCCTCAATCGCGGGCCGGTTGAAGCGCAGGACCGGCGGCATGACGACGGCATTCGTGGTGCCGTGATGCGTATGGTAGATCGCGCCGACCGGGTGCGAAAGCGAATGGATCGCGCCGAGGCCCTTCTGGAAGGCCACCGCGCCCATGGCGGCCGCCGACATCATGTGGGTGCGAGCTTCGATATCCGTTCCGTCGGCATAGGCGCGCGGCAGGTATTCCTTCACCAGCCGCATGCCTTCGAGCGCAATGCCCTGGCTCATCGGATGGTAGAAGGGCGAGGAATAGGCTTCCAGGCAATGCGCAAACGCATCCATGCCCGTGCCGGCGGTGATGTGCTTCGGCATGCCGACGGTCAGTTCCGGATCGCAGATCGTCACGCCGGGCAGGAACTTCGGATGGAAGATGATCTTCTTCGTTTCCGTCACCGAATTGGTGATGACCGAAGCGCGGCCGACTTCCGAGCCGGTGCCGGCCGTCGTCGGCACGGCCACGATCGGCGCAATGCCCTCAACGGAAGCGCGGGTCCACCAGTCGCCGATATCCTCGAAATCCCAGACCGGGCGGGTCTGGCCGGCCATGAAAGCCACGCACTTGCCGAGGTCGAGGCCCGAGCCACCGCCAAACGCGACGACGCCGTCATGACCGCCATCCTTGAAAGCCTTCACGCCGGCTTCGAGGTTCTTCTCGTTCGGGTTCGGATCAACATCGGCGAAGATCGCTCGGCCAAGGCCGCCGGCTTCCAGAATGTCGAGCGCCTGCTTCGTGATCGGCATGGTCGAGAGACCACGGTCAGTGACCAGAAGCGGCTTCTTCATGCCAAGCGACTTGCAGTGATCGGCGAGTTCCTTGATGCGCCCTGCCCCCATCTTGACGAGGGTCGGGTAGCTCCAGTTTGCAGTAATCGACATCTTAGAGTGCCTTCTTGAGGTGATAGGATTTCGGACGGGTCAGGTTGTGGAAGCCGATGATGGAGAGCGAGCCGCCGCGGCCCGTGTCCTTGCAGCCGGTCCAGCAGAGGCCCGGATCGACATAGTCGGCGCGGTTCATGAACACCGTGCCGGTCTCCAGATCGCGACCGAGACGGGCGGCGCGCTCCGCATCCTTGGTCCACAGCGACACGGTGAGACCGTATTTGCAATCGTTCATCAGTTCGAGCGCTTCGGCGTCGTTCTTGACCTTCATGATGCCGACAGCCGGACCGAAGGTCTCCTCGCGCATGATTTCCATCGAATGATCGACATCGACGAGGATCTGCGGGGCGATATAGGCGCCACCATCGTCCGCCGGGAAGAGCTTGGGATCGACCAATGCCTTCGCCCCCTTCGAAACGGCCTGAGCGATCTGTTCGCGCACGGTCGCGGCAAAGCGCTTGTGCGCCATCGGGCCGAGCGTCGTTTCCTTGTCGAGCGGGTTGCCGAGCTTGTAGTTGGACACCCAGGCGACCGACTTCTCGACGAATTCGTCATAGAGATTTTCGTTCACATAGATGCGCTCGATGCCGCAGCAGCACTGGCCGGAATTGTAGGTCGCGCCATCCATCAGCGTGTCGACGGCCGCATCGAGATCGGCGTCTTCCATGACATAGCCCGGATCCTTGCCGCCGAGCTCAAGACCCGTGCCGGTGAACGTGCCGGCAGCGGCGCGCTCGATATTGCGCCCGCCTTCGACGGAGCCGGTGAAGTTGATGAAGTTGAACGAGCCGGCCGCAATCAGCTTCGTCGTCGTGTCATGGTCGAGGAAGACGTTCATGAACACGTCTTCAGGCACGCCCGCCTGGTTGAAGGCCTGCACGAAGCGCTCGCCGACCAGCAGCGTCTGCGATGCATGCTTGAGCACGACGGTGTTGCCCGCCATCAGCGCCGGCGCAATCGTGTTGAGCGCGGTCATGTAGGGATAGTTCCACGGCGCGATGACGAAGACGACGCCATGCGGCTCGCGCTCGATATAGCGTTCGAACTTGTCCGAGCTTTCGACCTTCAGTGGCGCCAGCGCATCGGCGGCAATCGTCGCGACATAATTGGAGCGCTCGTTGAAGCCCTTGAACTCGCCGCCATAGCGCACCGGACGGCCCATCTGCCAGGCCAGCTCCTCAACCACGACATCGGCCATCTCGTTGAGCCGCGCAACACCTTTCAAAACCAGCTGCACGCGCTCTTCCAGCGGACGCTTCGCCCAGGACTTCTGCGCCTTGCGGGCACGCGCAACCGCTGCAGCCGCATCGTCGTAACTCATCGCCGGACGTTCGGCATAGACCGAACCGTCAACCGGCGAAATGCATCGGATCATCGTCATGATCTTTTTCCTGATCTTGTTTTCCAAAATATCCATCCCGCCGGTGGCGGGATCGGAATTCCTCTCTTGAGACCGATCGCTCCGACGTTCAGTCGACCGGCCTCGAGTGAAGCCGTCCACACCATCGAAGCAAAATTTGAGGCCGGTTTACGCCCTTTCGAACCCGCGCGCCACTTCCCAATCCGTGATCTTGCGGTCGTATTCTTCCTGTTCCCACTCCGCCGCACGGACATAGTGATCGACCACGCCATTGCCGAAAGCGGAACGCAGAAGCTCAGACTTGTTGAGTGCATCCGTCGCGGCACGCAGCGTCTTCGGCACCTCGCGGATTTCGCCGGCCTTGTAAGCATCGCCGGTGAAGGGATCTTCGAGCGGCATCTGCTTTTCGATGCCGTCGATCCCGGCAGCCAGAAGGGCTGCGAGGGCGAGATATGGGTTGAGGTCGGAGCCACCGACACGGCATTCGATGCGGATGGACTTCAAGCCCTCGCCGCAAAGGCGATAGCCGGCGGTGCGGTTGTCCTTCGACCAGATCGCCTTGGTCGGCGCGAACGTGCCGGCGACGAAGCGCTTGTAGGAGTTGATATAGGGCGCGAGGAAATAGGTCACTTCCTCGGCATGTGCGAGCAGGCCCGCCACATAATGCTCCATCATCTTCGACATGCCGTAGCGGCCGTTCGGATCGTAGAACATCGGTTTGCCGTCGAGCGACCAGAGCGACTGGTGGATATGGGACGAACTGCCGGCAGCGGCGTTACTCCACTTGGCCAGGAAGGTGATCGCCTTGCCGCGCGCCCAGGCGATTTCCTTGGCGCCATTCTTGACGATCGAATGCTGGTCGGCGGTGACGACCGCCTCGTCATACTTGACGTTGATCTCTTCCTGCCCGGCGGAGGCCTCGCCCTTGGAATTCTCGACCGTGATGCCGGCGCCGTAGAGCCCGTTGCGGATGGCGCGCATCACGTCTTCTTCCTTGGAGGTCTGGAAGATGTGATAGTCCTCGTTATAGCCCGAGCAGAGACGCAGGTCGCGATAGCCGCTCTCGCGCGCGTCGTCATAGGTCTGGTCGAAGAGGAAGAATTCGAGTTCGGTGGCCATATAGGCCTTGAGACCCATGGCCTCGAGCCGCTTGACCTGTTTCTTCAGGATCGCGCGCGGCGAATGGGGAACCTCTTCATGCGTATGATGATCGAGCACGTCGCAGATGACCATGGCCGTGCCTTCGAGCCAGGGAATGCGCCGAAGCGTCGAAAGGTCCGGCTTCATCGTGTAGTCGCCGTAGCCGGCCTCCCAGCTCGTGGCCTTGTAGCCCGGAACCGTCTCCATCTCGATATCGGTCGCCAGCAGATAGTTGCAGCTATGCGTCTCATGCCAGGCACTGTCGATGAAATATTGCGCGTGGAAGCGCTTACCCATGAGCCGTCCCTGCATGTCGACCTGTACGGCCAGAACCGTATCAATCCGGCCCTCAGCAACGTCCGTCTTCAAGGTCTCGAAATCGTATCTGGCGCTCATCAGAAGCTGTCCCTGTTCCCTATTGGCCGCTTGGACGGCCTCGTTGTCTTTATTGGTTTGAAGGGGCTCCGGCCGTGAGCAGCCGGAGCCAATATAGCTGGCAGAGCGCGCTTAGGCCTCGCCTACGGCATGTTCGGCGGCTGCAATTTCCGCCTGACGCTTCGCGACTTCCTCGCCGATCGGCGGGCCCTTGAAGCGCTTGTTTTCGAACACCAGCCACACGATGCCCGTCAGGATCAGGAAGCCAACCGTGATATAGGCGGCGTACTGGTTTGGCGGCTGAACGCCGATGACGAAGATCACGACCATCGCGATCACGGCAAGAACCGCCACCAGCTTGTAGAGCCCTGCCCCCATGTTCCACGGTCCCATCTGCGGCCACTTGCTTGTGCCGATGGCAAAGATGCCGAGCGCGATCGGGATAGCGAAGGAGAGGAACAGGAAGATGACGGTGCACGAGACGACGATCGTGTAGGCGGTCGAACCGGCAATCTCGATCAGCGAGGCACCCCAGACGAAGAGAACGGACAAGGTGCTGCCTACCCAGATGGCCGTGGACGGCGTACGGAACTTGCGGCTGACGCTGGCCAGCGTCTTCGACAACGGCAGACCGCCGTCACGCGAGAAGGCGAAGATCATGCGCGACACCGAGGTCACCGTCGCAAGACCGCACAGGAACTGCGAGATGAAGATCGCGACGTAGAGAATGTTCTTCACGACCGGATTGGCCACGCTGTCCATCGTCCAGAAGAACACGTTCCAACCCTGCTTGGCAGCATCATCCATGTTCGGGATAGCAAGCAGGAAGGCGATGAGCATGATGTAGCCGAAGAAGGCCGACCACCAGACCGAAGAGATCATGCCGCGCGGCACGGATTCGGCAGCCTTGACGGTCTCTTCCGAGGTATGCGCCGAGGCGTCATAGCCGGTGATCGTGTAGATCGGCAGCAGCAGGCCGAGCGCGAAAATGTACCAGATGCTGTCGCTCTTCGGCCATACGGCAGAAGCGTCGGGCTGGCCGGAATAGTTGGTGAAGGTCCAAAGACGGCTGAAATCCCAATGCGCCGCACCAAAGAAGCACACGAGCGTCAGGGCGATCGCGGTCACGAAGATGAGATAGCCCGACATGTCGGTGAGTTTGGCGGTCAGCTTGATGCCGAAATGGTTGATCAGCGCCTGAAGCGCGGTGATCAGCGCCACGAAGATGATCTGGTTGGCAAAGCCGGCGGAGGTCGTTGCATCAACATTGATGCCGAGCCACGGACCGATCGAACCCGAGAAGAAGCCCCAGGTGCCGGCATTGATGGCGCCGAGAACGGTCACAAGGCCAAGCAGGTTGAACCAGGCCGTCACCCAGCCGGTGAAGCGGTTGCCGAGGATCGAACCCCAGTGATAGAGCCCGCCGGCCGTCGGATAGGCCGAGGAAATCTGCGCCATGGCGAGCGCGAAGACGCCCGAAATCACGCAGCCCAGCGGCCAGCCGATACCGATGGCGGCACCACCCGCGCCGGCCGTCGCCTGCGCGAGCGAATTGATGCCGCCCGAAAGAATGCAGATGATGGAGAAGGAAATGGCGAAGTTCGAAAACGAACTCATCCGCCGTTCCAGTTCCTGGGCATAGCCCATGGAATGCAGGATCGCGAGATCCTGCTTCTTGTCTGTTTCAGAGTAGTCACTCATCGTTGAAGTTCCCCTGTTCACGCCTTGCGGCGCCAATGTCGTCCGTTTGAATTTACTGGCTTCTGACATTCACGAAGGTCTTGTTATTATTCACCTGGCTCCCGATCGCTTGTGCAAGCAGTTCAGACAGGTATCCGGCCATGACCTCTTGGCCGGCTTGATCTGCAACGAGGTCGTTTCTGACCTCGATCATGACATTCGGGATTCCGCGAGAAATCCCGTGGAGGATAAGGCTGTGCGTCACACCGTCGGCGGGACCATAGGGTTCGTTGCGGCGCACGATGTAACGCTTGTCCGCGGAGGCTGCCGAGAGCATGGCATCGGCAAGCCGGCTGTCGGCATCGTGCAGAATGCCGACCTCCACGGCGCGCGGCACTCCGAAATAGACCGGCGTGAAACTGTGAACGGTCAGCACGGATGTCGGCAGACCCGCAGCGGTGCGGCGATCGATCAGTCTGGAAACAGCCGTGTGAAACGGTCGGTAAAGTGCGTCCGTCCGCGCAAGTCGCGCCTCGCCGCCGAGGTTCTCATTGGCCGGCACAGCGTAGACTTCGCTCTTGGCCGGCATGGCCGCAGGCGATTCCGGCGGGCGGTTGCAATCGTAGACGAGTCGGGAAAATCGCTGAAACACCAACGGGCTGTCAAAGCCGGCAGAAAGACGCCGAGCGACAGCAAGCGCCCCCGGATCCCAGGCGATGTGTGAACGCCGGGCCTCTTCACTCAGGCCCATATCGCCCATGGATTGCGGCAGCGTGAATGACGCATGCTCGCAGACGATGACGAAAGGTCCCCGCCCCTCCCCCAGCTCCACGCCAAACGGTTCGCCCTCCTCGGGCGAAAGTACGCCTTCCCACTTGCGCATCGTCTGTTCCCAGCATGTTTATTTCTGAAAAATGTTCTTCAAAAACTCGCGCATGTCAATTCGGTTCTGAAATTATCTTTTCAAAAAATGCGCGTTGACTCGCCCTCGGTTCCTGCGCTTAGAATTGTGACAATGCCGGCATCAGATCGGCGGGCGATGTTTGACGGACAAGACGAACCGGACAAACCCGCGAAACGCAGAAGAACGGTGGGGATCGGACCGCAATCCTTTGCGGCGCGCTTTGCCAGAGGGTGAGCATAGTTTTGACCGGAAACTTGAAAACAGTTTCGGACATTATCGGCGCGAGCTATGACACGCTCACGCGGGCCGAGAGGCAATTGGCGGAAACGCTTCTCGACAACTATCCCGTCTCCGGCCTCGTATCGATTACGGCGCTGGCTGAAAATGCGCACGTGTCGACGCCGACCGTCGTGCGCATGGTGCAGAAGCTTGGCTTTTCCGGCTTTCCCGATTTCCAGTCGCGCCTGCATCAGGAGCTGGAAGAGACGATCTCCAACCCGATTTCAAAACATGACCGCTGGGCGACCAATGCGCCCGGAACCCATATTCTCAACCGCTTCGCCGACGCGGTGGTCGCCAATATGCGCGACAGCCTCTCCAATATCTCGATACCGGATTTCGACCGGGCGGCAGCCGAGCTTTCCAATCGCAAGAAGCCGGTCTATCTCGCCGGCGGACGCATCACCCACGCGCTGGCGGATTATTTCTTCACCCATCTGCAGGTCATTCGCTCCGGCGTGACGCTGATTTCGACCAACCGCAGCACATGGCCGCAATATGTTCTCAACATGCGGCCGGGCAATATTCTCGTGCTGTTCGACATCCGCCGCTACGAGCAGGAGATGGAGACCATGGCGAAGATCGCCGCCGAACGCGGCATTTTCATCATCCTCTTTACCGACACCTGGGGCTCGCCCATCGTCAAGCATGCCAAAGTGGTCTTCCGCCTTAATATCGAAGTGCCGTCAGCCTGGGATTCCTCCGTCATGACGCTGCTTCTGGTGGAGGCGCTGATCGAGGCAGTGCAGAGCGCAAACTGGGACTCCACCCGCGAGCGCATGAGCGATCTGGAGGAACTTTTCGACACCACCAGCCTGTTCAGGAGACCACTCAGACGAGAAAAGCGGGGGAAGCAGCAGACCTGATCGAAGACCAGGCTTTCAGCCTGTCACACAAACGTTACGCATTACCAATATTCGACCGACAACCGTGCGGGCAGACCGCCGGCACCTAGAGGAGAAGAACATGATCGAGACGTCTCTCAAAGTCCTGTCGCTGACGACAGCGATTGCCATTGCAGCTTCCGGCGTCGCACGGGCCGGCGCAATGGAAGATCTCGTTGCCGCAGCCAAGAAGGAAGGCACGCTGACCACGATCGCGCTTCCGCACGACTGGTGCAACTATGGCGGCGCAATCGAAGGCTTCAAGAAGAAGTACGGCATTGCCGTCAACGAACTGAACCCCGATGCCGGCTCAGGCGACGAAATCGAAGCCATCAAGGCCAACAAGGGCAATACCGGCCCGCAGGCTCCCGACGTGATCGACGTCGGTCTCTCCTTCGGCCCGCAGGCCAAGAAGGACGGCCTGATCCAGCCTTACAAGGTCTCCACCTGGGGCGAAATTCCGGATAACGCCAAGGATGCCGAAGGCTACTGGTATGGCGACTATTACGGCGTCATGTCGCTGCTCGTGAACAAGGACCTCGTGAAGAACATTCCGAAGGACTGGGCCGACCTGCAGAAGCCGGAATATGCCAACATGGTAGCGCTGGCCGGTGACCCGCGCCAGGCAAACCAGGCCATCTCCGGCGTCTTCGCCGCTGGCCTCTCCGCCGCCAAGGGTGACGTTACGAAGGCAGGCGAGGCCGGCCTCGAATTCTTCAAGAGCCTCAACGCTGCCGGCAACTTCGTTCCGGTCATCGGCAAGGCCGCTCCGTTCGCGCAGGGCACAACGCCGATCGTCGCTGCATGGGACTATAACGCCATGAGCTGGGGTGAAAGCCTCAAGGGCAATCCGCCCTACCAGGTCGTCGTTCCGGCTTCGGGCGTCGTCGCCGGCGTTTACGTCCAGGCGATCTCTGCTTTCGCGCCGCACCCGAACGCCGCCAAGCTCTGGATGGAATACCTCTATTCCGACGAAGGCCAGATCGAATGGCTGAAGGGCTTCTGCCACCCGATCCGCTTCAACGCCATGGCAAAGGCCGGCAAGATCCCGGCTGATCTGCTCGCAAAGCTGCCGCCGGCAGAAGCCTACAAGGAGGCTGTCTTCCCGACGCTCGAAGAACAGGCCGCCTACAAGAAGACGATCACCGAGGGCTGGGACAAGGTCGTCGGCGCCAACGTCAAGTAAGGCGAACCATTCGCATACGGCTTCCCCGGACACCGGGGGAGCCGACCCGAAGCGGCCCGCAAAGGGCTCAAGAACGAAAAGACCGGGGACCGCATGGCTGCAACGCAACCGCTCCTGAACAGACGCATGATTACCGATTGGCTCGGCATAGCGCCCTTCGCCATTTTCTCGGTCATGTTTCTGATCGCGCCGACCGTCTATTTGATCAGCGGCGCCTTCGTCGATCCGAACGGCAATCTGACGCTGAAGAATCTGGTCGACCTGTTCCAGCCGAGCATCCTCGCCGCCTATATCATCTCCATCAAGGTGTCCGCAGCCTCCGCAATCGGCGGCGCCATCATCGGCTTTGCGCTCGCAGCCGCTATCTCGCTGGGTGGCCTGCCCTCCTGGTTGCGCTCGGCGGTGCTGACCTTTTGCGGCGTCGCCTCGAACTTCGCCGGTGTGCCGCTCGCCTTCGCCTTTCTGGCGACGCTCGGCCGTCTCGGCCTGGTCACCATCCTGCTCCGCGACGTCTTCGGCTTCAATCTCTACGGGGCCGGCTTCAACCTCCTGAGTTTCCTCGGGCTGACGCTGACCTACATGTATTTCCAGATCCCGCTCATGGTGTTGATCATCACGCCGGCGCTGGACGGGCTCAAGCGCGAATGGTCGGAAGCCGCCAGCGTTCTGGGCGCAACGCCCTGGCAGTATTGGCGCATGGTCGTCATCCCCATCCTCTGGCCGAGCGTTTTCGGCACTCTTCTGCTTCTCTTCGCGAATGCCTTCGGAGCCGTCGCAACCGCCGTGGCGCTGACCGGCTCCTCGCTCAACATCGTGCCGATCGTACTCTTCGCGCAGATCCGGGGCGACGTGCTGCACAATCCGAACCTCGGCTACGCAGTCGCCTTCGGCATGGTGGTCATCACCGGCATTTCCAACTTCATCTACATCTGGCTGCGTATGCGCGCCGAAAGGTGGCAGAAATGACGGCCAAAAAATTCTGGTCCTGGCTCGCCGTTGCTGTTGCCGCCGTCTATTTCATCGTGCCGCTGGCGGCGACGATGGAATTCTCCATGCGCATGCGGCGCGGAACCTATTCCTTCGACGCCTATCGCTCGGTCTTTTCCGACCAGCGCTTCGCCGAGACATTCAGCTATTCGGTCGTGATGGCGTTGATCACCATCGTCGTCGGCGCGCTGCTGATCGTGCCAACCGCCTACTGGGTGCGGCTGCGCATGCCTTATCTCCGCCCGGTCGTCGAATTCGTGACGCTGCTGCCGCTCGTCGTGCCCGCCATCGTCATCGTCTTCGGCTATCTGCGGCTCTATAACTCCTCCTCCGTGCTGCCGCTCACCAATTCCGACACAGGCACCAACATCCTTCTCGTCTTCGGTTTCATGACAATGTCGCTGCCCTACATGTACCGGGCCGTCGACACCGCCATGCGCACGATCGATGTGGCCGTCTTGACCGAAGCAGCGGAAAGCCTTGGCGCAAGCTGGACGACCATCCTCTTCCGCTGCATCTTTCCGAACGTGCTGACCGGTGTGCTTTCCGGCGCCTTCATCACGTTTGCGATCGCGGTCGGCGAGTTCACCATGCCGTCGCTCCTCAACCGGCCCGCCTTCGGCCCCTATCTCGCGCTCATCGGCGCGAACAAGGCCTATGAGCCGCCGGCGCTCGCCATGATCGCCTTTGCCATGACCTGGGTTTCGATCATTCTCATTAATATCACCACCCGCCTGCAAAAGGGCGCCGCTGGCGCGCGTTGAGGTCCAAATGTCCTATCTTGAACTCTCCCACGTCCAGAAGTCCTTCGGCCCGGTCAAGGTCGTCCATGATTTCAACATGTCGATCGAGGAAGGCGAATTCGTTTCCTTCCTCGGGCCATCCGGCTGCGGCAAGACAACCGTCCTGCGCATGATCGCCGGCTTCGAGACCCCGACCGGCGGCACGATCACCATCGGCGGCGTCAACCAGAACGGTCTCAAGCCCAACAAGCGCAATATCGGCATGGTTTTCCAGGCCTATGCCCTCTTCCCGAATATGACGGTCGCGCAAAACGTCGCCTTCGGCCTCAAGGTCGCCGGCGCCTCCAAGGCGGAGATTGACGCGCGCGTCAAGGAAATGCTGGACCTCATCCATCTCGGTCATCTGGAAGACCGGTATCCCTACCAGATGTCGGGCGGCCAGCAGCAGCGCGTGGCCCTTGCCCGTGCGCTCGCCAACAAACCGAAGGTGCTCCTCCTCGACGAACCCCTCTCCGCACTTGACGCCAAGATCCGCGTGTCCCTCCGCGAGGAAATCCGCGCCATCCAGCGCAAGCTCGGCATCACCACCATCTTCGTGACCCACGACCAGGAAGAAGCACTCTCCATCTCCGATCGCATCGTCGTCATGAACGCCGGCATCGCCGACCAGATCGGTACGCCCTCGGACATCTACAACCGCCCGGCCACGCGCTTCGTCGCGGGTTTTGTCGGCACGCTCAACATTCTGGAAGCCAAGGTGGAAAACCGCGATGCCGGCACCGTCCGCCTCGGCAGCCGTAGCGTCAGCATTCCGCCTTCGCAGCTCAACGGTTCGGGCGATGGCGCGGCGATTACCGTGGCGCTGCGCCCGGAAGCGCTGTCGCTCTCCAAGTCCCCCTCCTCCGACGTCACTCTCGACGGCCGCGTGACCAGCGTCAACTTCCTCGGTTCGGTCATCCGCACGCGCATGGATGTGGACGGTCAGCAGGTCTCGTTCGACATGTTCAACAATCCGGGCCTCCAGCCGCCGCAGATCGGGGAGATGGCGACCGCGCATTTCAAGGCGTCGGATGTTCTCGTCATTCCGAACTGAGAATTTGAAGCCGTCTGTCCGCGCGCCCGCCGCATGGCGGGCGTTTGCCGTTCAGGCCTCTTGCTGAGCCTCGGCCGGGCCGGCATGATGAACCGCCTCTGCTGCAAGCGGCGCCACCGGAATGGTGATGCCTGCGGCCTCGAAGGTCTTTTTCACCTGTTTCACAACGTCTCTGCTCGTCGCCCAGTAGTCGCCTGCCGTGGTCCAGTAACGCAGCGTGACAACGACTGCCGCATCCGTCAGATCGGCAACGAATGTCTCCGGAGCCGGAGCCTTCAGAACGCGCGCGTCAGAGGAAACGAGCGAAAGGAGCGCAACGCTCACGCTTTCGATGTTTTCTTCGTAGCCAACCTTCATGTTCAACTCGAAACGCCGCGTTGGCAATCGGCTGAAATTGGTGATCGGCACGTTCCACAACAGCGAATTCGGCGTCATGCGATAGAGACCGTCAGCCGTTTCCAGCTCGGTCGTAAAAATCCCGATGAAGCGAACGGTGCCGGAAATCGCGCTCGTCTCGATCGCATCTCCGACCCGGAATGGCCGAAGCACCAGAAGCATGATCCCGGCGGCAATGTTCTGCAACGTGCCCTGCAGCGCCAGACCGATCGCCAGACCGACCGCGCCGAGGGCCGCGACGATGGAGGTCGTCTGCACCCCAAACTGGCCGAGCACCATGACGATGACAATCGCCAGCAGTGCATAGCGCAGGAAGTTGGAAACAAAGCCCGCAACGGTGGCATCGAGCCCGCGCACCCTCGACAAGGCCGACTGGCTCCAGCGCCCCAGAGCATGGGTCAACAGCCAGCCGATGAAGAGAATGATCAAGGCGCCGACGACCGAGAAGGCATATTGCACCACCAGCGCCTCGATCTGCGCATAGCCGATTTTGGTGTAATCGATCACGTCGGTCAGTCCGTCTTTCATACGCTGATGCCTCGCCAAGTGTTCTCGTTATCAAAAGCCTGAAACGGCGCGATGACGCAACGGGTTCCTTTCGGCGGTGAACGCTCTCACCCCTCGCCCGTCAGATCGCGTCGGGCCTTGTCCAGCTCTTCGGCATAGCGGCGCAGCAGATGTTGTTCGGTCAGAAGGCCCATGACCTTCTTGCTTGAGAGACTGTCGACCACGGCAAGTTCTTCGGCATAGGCGATCTGGAAGGTCTGCGCAGCTTCTCGCGCGTTCATGAACGGCATGAGCATCGTGTCGCGGTTGCGCGCGAGATCGGCCACCGTGGTCTTGCCCGACTGGTCGATCTCCGGCGCATAGGCATCCGCCACGATCACCATTCCGGCATAGCCGCCGTTTTCATCGACAGCGATCACGCGCTGGGACGCGCCGAGCGGAAACTGCGCCCGGAACTCGGCAAGCGAAAGACCGACGGGCGCGGTCTTGACGTCAGGACGCATCATCCGCCCCACCGTCAGGTTGCGCATCCACCCGACATCATGCGCGCTGCGGATCGTTTCGCCGCGCAAGTGCAGACGCCAGGTCGAGAACGAATAGCCGAAGGTTTCGCGAACGACGACCGCCGAGACGATGGAGGCGACGAGGACCGCCCCGGTAATCCCGAGATCGCGTGTCGTCTCCAGCACCAGGAAGGACATGGTGAGCGGCCCGCCGACCACGCCCACCGCCAGTGAGGCCATGCCGACCAGCGAGGCGTAGAGCGGCGAAAAACCGTGGACGAGCCCGAGTTCGCCCAGCGCCAGCGCGACCGATTTGCCGAGGATGGCCCCCAGATAAAGCGAGGCGAAGAACAGGCCGCCACGGAAACCGGAGCCGAGCGACACGGCGGAGGCCAGCAGCTTCAGCGCAAAGAGAAGCGCCAGCGCCTGCCAGGTTGTCGAGCCAACCAGATCGAGATGCAGCGCGCCGTGCCCGGACGACAGCACATGCGGAGAAATGAGGCCGAGCAGTCCGACAATGCCTCCGCCGACAATCGGGCGCAACCAGACCGGGCAGCGCGACAGCCGGAAGAGATTTTCGGTCGAGGTCACCAACTGCATGACGGTGACCGCCGCCAGCGCCCCGAGAATGCCGAGAAACAGATAAGGCGCAAGCGCTGCTGCGCTCATCGTCTGCGTGAGGCCGATCTCGATCGGGTTCTGTTCTGCACCCAGCCAGCTTGCCGTGAGGCTGGCGGCCAGCGATGCTGTCATGACCGGCGCGACGGCGGCCACGGTATAGGTGCCGATGATCAGCTCGAACCCGTAGAAGGCCCCCGTCAGCGGCGCGCCAAAGGCGGCGGAGATAGCGCCGGCAGAGGCGCAGCCGACCAGGGTGCGGATTTCCGCCCGGCGCAGCCCGAGACGGCCCGCAACATGCGAGACCAGACCGGAACTCGCCTGCGTATAACCGGCCTCAAGACCGACCGATGCGCCATAACTGCTCGACACCATGGTCTGGATCGACACCATGAGACTTTCGCGCACCGACATGCGTCCGCCATGCAGCGCATTGGCTTCGATGGGGTCCACGGGCGGGCGGGTGAACAGCCGCCGTGACAGAGCCGCCAGCACCGCCATGAGCACGCCGCCAACAACGGGAACCAGCGCCAGCCACGGGGAAGCAAGGCTGACCTGCCCGCTCAGCCGCTCATTCAAGGGAATCTGGAAAAGAATGCTGTGCGCATGGTTCGTCACCCAGCTCATGGCCGTGACGACAGCGCCCGCAAACACGCCGGCAAGAGCTGCGAGCCCCAGAAGCCAGACTTCGCGGAACCGGACGAGCTTTTCCCGGAGGTTCAATACATATCCGGATGCTGTCTGAGAGGGCACTGACACCGGAGGCTCCTCGGCATGCGTCTTCCTGCGCGCCCCCTATATCCGCCCCGCCCCCGCGAGGCAACGCCTGAAAGAATATTTCCCTTCACAGGGAAAGTCACACAGGCTTCGTTCCAACAATCACACACTTCTCAGAACAAGCGCGTCGCCATCGGATGCGCAAAGGAATGAGTTTTGCGTTTGCATAATTCGAAATTGACTATGTCTATTTCTTTTATAGACTTTAACCATCAACCCAATGGAGGTCTGCATGGTTCTCAAATCTTTCAAAGCCGGACTTGTTGTCCTTTCGCTTGCGCTTGCCGCGGGCCCGGCATTGCCGGCTTTTGCTGGACAGGAAATCCTGAACGTCTCCTACGACCCTACCCGCGAGTTCTACAAGCAGTATAACGCACTCTTCGCCAAGCACTGGAAAGCCACGGCCGGCGAGGACATCAAGATCAATCAGTCGCATGGCGGCTCGGGCAAGCAGGCCCGTTCGGTCATCGACGGTCTGGAAGCCGACGTCGTGACGCTGGCAATCGAAGCCGACATCGACGCGATCGCCGAAAAGACGAAGAAGATCCCGGCTGACTGGAAGACGCTGCTGCCGGCCAACAGCTCGCCCTATACGTCCACCATCGTCTTCCTCGTGCGCAAGGGCAATCCGAAGGGCATCAAGGACTGGAACGACCTGATCAAGGACGGCGTCCAGGTCATCACGCCGAACCCGAAGACCTCCGGCGGCGCACGCTGGAACTTCCTCGCCGCCTGGGCCTGGGCCAAGAAGACTTACGGCGGCGATGACGCGAAGATCCGCGACTACATCACCAAGCTCTTCCAGCATGTTCCGGTTCTCGACACCGGCGCCCGCGGCGCAACACAGACCTTCGCAGAACGTGGCCTCGGCGACGTGCTGATTGCCTGGGAAAACGAAGCCTACCTCGCCGGTGACGAACTTGGCGCAGACAAGTTCGAGATCATTTCGCCTTCCATCTCGATCAAGGCCGAACCGCCGGTCGCCCTCGTAAAGGGCAATGCGGACGCCCATGGCACGACCAAGGTTGCCCAGGCGTACCTCGAGTATCTATACTCGCCCGAAGCCCAGAAGCTGATCGCCAAGAACTACTACCGTCCGAACGACCCGACCAAGGCAGACCCGGCTGATATTGCCCGCTTTGCGAAGATCAACCTAGCGACGATTGAAGATTTCGGCGGCTGGAAGAAGGCACAACCCGAGTTCTTCGGCGACGGCGGCGTCTTCGATCAGCTCTACAAGCCGGCGAAGTGATACTGATACATGGCATCAACGCAATCCTCCCAAGGATGGCAGTGGAAGCACCCGAGCGTCATTCCAGGATTTGGAATGGCGCTCGGCCTTTCATTGACCATGCTGACCCTGATCGTTCTGATCCCGCTCGCAGCGCTCGCGCTTCGGGCGGCAGCGCTCGGTCCGGCCGGACTTTACGAACTGGTTCTCGATCCGCGCGTCTTCGCGGCGCTCAAGATCAGTTTCCTCACAGCCCTTGCCGCAGCACTCGCCAATGCGGTTTTCGGCACGTTGACCGCCTGGGTTCTGGTCCGCTATGACTTCTATGGTCGTCGCATCTTCGATGCGCTGATCGACCTGCCCTTCGCCATGCCGACCGCCGTGGCCGGCATCGCGCTGACAGCGGTCTATTCGCCGAAGGGTCTCATCGGCCAATACCTCGCCCCTCTCGGCATTCAGGTGGCTTATACGCCGCTCGGCATTATTGTCGCACTGATCGCGGTCGGCTTCCCCTTTGTCGTGCGCACGGTGCAGCCGGTTCTCGAAGAGATCAACCGCGAGACGGAGGAAGTATCCGCCACACTCGGTGCAAACCGCTTCCAGACGATCTTCTTCGTCGTGCTCCCGCCTCTCATTCCGGCGATCCTCACCGGCTTCGCGCTGGCGCTCGCGCGCGGTGTGGGCGAATACGGCTCGGTCATCTTCATTGCCGGCAACCTGCCGTTCAAATCGGAGATCGCACCGCTGCTCATCGTCATCAAGCTGGAAGAGTTCAACTACGCGGGCGCCACAGCCATTGCTGCCGTCATGCTGGCGATCTCGTTCCTGATGCTATTCGTCATCAACGGCATCCAGAGCTGGAGCCAGAAGAGGTTTGGCCATGGTTGATCAATCCGCCACACCCTCTCGCCGCCGCAATCCGGTCAGCGAACCCGTCCTCGTCCGCTGGCTGCTTATCGGCATCTGCGCGCTTTTCCTGGCGCTGTTTCTGGTCCTGCCGCTCGGCACCGTCATCGGACGCGTCTTCGCGGCCGGCTGGGACAGTTTTGCCGAGACGCTCACAGACAGCGACACCAAATCGGCGATCTGGCTGACGCTGTCGGTCGCAGCATTGGCAGTGCCGTTCAACCTTGTCTTCGGTATTGCGACCGCCTGGGCGATCGCCAAGTTCGAGTTCAAGGGAAAGACCTTTCTGACCACGCTGATCGACCTGCCCTTTTCGGTTTCGCCGGTCATTTCGGGTCTCGTCTATGTCCTGCTCTTTGGCGCGGACACATGGCTCGGGCCACAGCTGAAGTCCATGGGATTCCCGATCATCTTCGCCTTCCCCGGTATTTTCCTCGCCACCGTCTTCGTAACATTCCCCTTTATCGCGCGCGAGCTGATCCCGCTGATGCAGGCGCAAGGGACCGCAGACGAGGAAGCGGCAATCTCGCTTGGCGCCTCCGGCTGGCAAACATTCGTTCGCGTCACGCTTCCCAATATCAAATGGGCGCTGCTTTACGGCGTTCTTCTCTGTAACGCCCGCGCCATGGGCGAATTCGGGGCCGTCTCGGTCGTATCAGGCCATGTGCGCGGCAAGACGCTCACCATGCCGCTGCAGATCGAGGCCCTATACAACGACTATGCGACCGACAGCGCCTTTGCCGTCGCCTCGCTGCTGGCCGCACTCGCCCTCGTCACCCTCATACTGCGCACCCTGCTCGAAATGAAATTCGGTGCCGAAGTCGGCAACGGCCGGCACAAATAGGAATACATTCATGGATATCCGCATCGACAAGATCCGCAAGGAATTCGGCGACTTCCCGGCCCTACACGATGTTTCGCTGAACATCCGCTCCGGCGAACTCATTGCGCTTCTCGGCCCCTCCGGCTCCGGCAAGACGACGCTTCTGCGCCTCGTCGCCGGCCTCGAATATCCGACCCAGGGCCGCATCCTCTTCGGCGAGGAGGATGCCTCGTGGAAGAGCGTGCAGGAGCGTAATGTCGGCTTCGTCTTCCAGCATTACGCGCTTTTCAAGCACATGACCGTCTTCGACAATGTCGCCTTTGGCCTCCGGGTGCGCGGCTCCGAAACGCGCCCGCCGAAGGCTGAAATACGCCGCCGGGTCGAGGAACTGATCGACATGGTGCAGCTCTCCGGCATGGAAGGCCGCTATCCCGGACAGCTCTCCGGCGGCCAGCGTCAGCGCGTCGCGCTTGCCCGCGCCATGGCGATTGAGCCCCGTGTCCTGCTGCTCGACGAGCCCTTCGGCGCACTCGACGCCAAGGTTCGCAAGGACCTGCGCAAGTGGCTGCGCGAATTCCACGACCGCACCGGCCACACCACCCTCTTCGTCACCCACGACCAGGAAGAGGCCCTCGAGCTTGCCGACCGCGTCGTCGTCATGAGCCAGGGCAAGATCGAACAGGTCGGCTCGGCCGACGACATCTACGACCGTCCGCAATCCGCCTTCGTCTTTTCCTTCGTCGGCGACAGCGCCAGGCTTCCGGTCACGATCACAGATGGGGACGTGATCTTCAGGGGCTCCGGAACCGGCCTGCGCACGAAGGCCGCCAATGGCGCGAGACACATCTTCTTCCGCCCCGGCGATATCCAGCTGAAAAGCGAAGGTCCCGCATTTGAAGGGCGTATCCTCTCCATGCGACGTCTGGCCGGCGCGCGGATCGCCGAAATCGATGCGGGTCTGGGAGAAGGTGCTGAACGCGTGGAAATCGAACTGCCGCTCGGTGTACCGGCGGAACAGGGCAGCCTGATCCGCTTCCTCCCCCACCGTTTCGCCATCTTCTGAGGAAGCGGCCGGGGTCCTCCCCGGCCCGAGCCGGCTTCAGGACGCGTCGAGCAGATGTTCGAAACCAGAGCCTTCGCGCTCAACCATCTCCCGCATGTCCGACAGGGATTTGTTGTCGAGCACGGAGGCAATCGCCTCGCGCACTTCCAGCATGGTGAGCCGCACGGGGCACACCGTCTCGTCGACGCAATCCTGGCAGCGATGATAGGCGGTGCGGCTAGCGCAGGCAATCGGCGCCAGCGGCCCGTCGAGCACCCGCAGCGCCTGCCCGACCATGATCTCGTCTGCCGAGCGCGACAGACAGTAACCGCCTGAACGCCCCTTCTTCGCATAGACGAAGCCACCGTTGCGCAGGTCAGCCAGAATGGCGTCGAGGAACTTCTTCGACATCCCGTGCGCGGTGGCAATTTCGCTCGACTGTATCACCTCGCCCGCCGGCAGACCCGCCAGATGGAACAGGGCCTTCAGCCCATACTTACCCTTCATCGACAACATTGCCGCAAATTTCCTGTCATGCGCATGTGAATGGCGGTCCGATGCAGGACTCTACACCAGTCTGGCTCACCATCGAATTGAGGGATTTCAGCGACTTAATGCGGATTGATTGCGGACCTGATAAATTTATCTCTACGCCACGAAACGCAAATGTCAACACCGGGAGATTTCGGGCGAACCGAGCGAAAAAAGCGTTTACGCGGCGGAAAATGTTCCGTCACAAAAAAGCTCAAGTGGCAGGAGAGGTGTGATCGCAAGGGACAAATGAAATCGCGCGGCGCTGTCATAGATGCCGACGCGCGGCGATGCAGCAGACTTTCGACAAGACATTTGCGCGAGACCTCACAATGTCCCTTGGTTTTTCACCCTATATCGACACCTATCGCAAGGCCGTCAGCCTGGTTCTGGCCGCCGCCCTCATGCTCGCAGGCTTTGTCGCCGCCGACCCGGCGCTCGCGCAAACCGCGCCCGAAAAGCGGCTGGCTTTCGTGGTCGGCAACGCCGCCTACAAGGCAGGCCCGCTCCCCACACCCGCCAATGACGCCGGCCTGATCGCCCAGACCCTGCAGGCCGCCGGCTTCGATGTGGTGGGCGCCCGCGATCTTGACGACAACGCCCTGCATGATGCGATGCGTGACTTTCTCACCAAGGTCACCGCTGCCGGGCCCAATGCGGTCGCCTTCGTTTACCTTTCGGGCTACGGGCTGCAATATCAGGGCGATAACTATTTCGCGCCCGTCGACGCCCAGATCGCTAACGCCGCCGACGTGCCGGTCCAGACGCTCAGGCTCTCCGATTTCACCAAGGCACTCGCCGCGATCAACAATCGCGGCAGCATCGTCGTGCTGGATGGCGCACGCGCCAATCCTTTCGTGGCGAACGGCCAGCCGCTTGCCGGCGGCCTCGCTCTGGTCGAGCCCGACGCCAGCCAGCTGATCGCCTTCAATGCCACGCCCGGAACCGTCGCCCCACCGGAAAGCGGGCCTTACGGCGCTTACGCCCATGCGCTGGCCGAAACCATCCGCACCGGCGGCCTCTCGCTTGCCGATGTCTTCGACCGCACGCGGCTGCGAGTCGGCGAATTGACGAAGGGCGCGGAAATCTCCTGGGACGCCGACAAGTTCAAGGGGCCCTTCACCTTCTTCAACCGCGCACCGAACGCACCGGCGGCCGACGTGCCGGCCTATGACGCTGCCAATATCCGCAGCAAGCCGATCCGCGATTTCGACGAGCGCGACGCCTATTTCGCCGCGCTCTACCGCGACACACTCGCCGGCTATGAGGACTTCCTCGCCGCCTACCCGAACGACGCCATGGCAAGACGCGTCCGCGCCATTGTTGCCGCCCGGCGCGAGGCGATCACCTGGCGCGAAACCTGGCTGGCCGACACCCCGCAGGCCTATTGGTCATACCTGCGGCGCTATCCGCATGGTCCGCATATGTGGGACGCGCGTCGCCGCCTTGCCCATCTCGAAGCCGCGCTCGAACCGCCGCCGACCTTCACGGTCATCGAATATGACGTTCCGCCGCCGCCGCCCACGGAAATCGTCTTCGTGGACCGCCATGTCCTCTATTTCGACGATGCAGATTTCGGCTATGCGCCGCCGCCACCGCCCGTCTTTCTGGCCCCGCCGCAGCGCGCCTTCATCGAACTTGCGCCGCCCCCGCCGCCGGTCAGCCTCTATGCACTGCCGACACCAGCCTATGTGCCCGTGCCCGCCTGGGTCGAACCACCTGCCTATGTGGAGCCGCCGCATGACAACTTCATCTTCCGAAACATCCACAATACGGTCGTGAACAACACGGTCGTCAACAACAACACCACCAACACAATGACCACCGAGCCCGGATCCGCACAGGCCCCGCCTGCGCCCCCGGCACAAGCTCCAGCAGCGCCCGCGGGCACTCCCCTGGGCCAAAAGCTTGCGGGCACCGCGCTCGCTGCAGGCGCAGGCGCGGCCGCCATGCATGTGGCACTGCCGCCATCGCTGCAAAGGAAGGTTCAGCATCTGCAAAACGCCGGCCAGCCTGCGGCGCCGCAGGCGGCACCCGCCCCGCTCATGGACAACAAGGCGATAGTTCAAACGCCGGCAGACACACACGCACTCCCGGGCGAGAACGGCAAGGCGCTGCCGCCGATCGCCAACATGCCGCCGCTCAAGAACGAGACCCGGCAGGAGCCACCCCGGGCCGCCGCCCATCAGATGGCTGCACCGCAGCCGCCGGCACCTGAAGCTCAGCAACGAAACCTGCCGGCGAACGGCTCCAGCCGCCCCACGCCCGACATCATGGAAGTACCCGCGCGCAGCGCGGATCACCACAGGCCGCGCCCGCTCGACCAGACGGATGCCGCCCCCGCCCCGCCGAAACATCAGCCAGATCCGCAGGCCCTGCCCCCGCGCCCCGACAGGCGCGCCGCCGCGCCACAGCGCGCGGAAGACCCAAGACCCGCACCCCCGCCGAAAATGGCGCGTCAGGACGCAAAGCCTGCACATGTCTCGGCACCCAAGCCCCCTAAGGCACCGAAACCGCCAAAGCCTCCCAAGCCGCCGAAGAAAAAGAAGAAATGCCACGCTGGCCATGAGTGCCACTAGGGTCGAGGCAACCACAGCAGTGGCGGGCGTGGCGCCAGCAATTGCGCCATGCCGGGGCGGCCCGCTATCGCCTCCCCGGAGCCCGCGTCGGGACCGACAAACCTGCCGACATGCCTTCGGCACCTGCCCAAACAGCGTGCCGAAGGTTGACAGCATTGCTTCTACCGGCGGACGCTCAGGCCATGATCATCGGAAATGAAAAAGATCCGCATCCGGATCGGATCTGCCAGCAATCAGGGCTGAAACGATCTCTGCGCCGATCATGGAGAAGGTGATACCGTTTCCGCCGAACCCCATGACTGTGAAAACCCTGTCGAAGCCGGGAACCCGATCGATGATCGGCAATCCGTCGCGGGTCACGCTGAAGGGCGCAGACCACCGATAGGCGGGTTTGCCGATGTTGACGCCGGTCAGCGCCTCAAGCTTGCGGGCAATCACCTTCGCCTTGCTCGAAAGTTTGCCCGGATCGGAACTGCTGTCGGACGTATTCTCATCCTCGCCGCCGGCAATCACCCGACCTGCCTCGTCGGTGCGGAAGTAGAGATACGGATCGGAAGCTTCCCAGACCATCACGTCCCGCAGCCATCTGGGCAGCCCGGTCATAGGCTCAGAAGCCAGCGCCCAGGTGGATGTCACCCGATGGAATGCCGATTTCATCTGCGCAAGATACTCATAGCCTGTGCAGAACACTGCATGATCAGCCACCAGGACCTCCCCCTTGGCGGTGGCAAGCGCAATGCCGCTAGAGAGCTCTGCCATGTCGGTGATCTCGATCGGCGAAACAACCCGGGCGCCCCGCGACATCGCAACACGCAGGAGACCCGCAGCAAGCTGCGCAGGATTGGCCGAAGCCGAGGCCTGCGAAAGAATGGCTCCGTCTCTTTCCATCCCAAAGCCATCCACAAGGTCAGCGCGGTTCAGATACGCAGCCGCAATTCCGATATCCTGCCGCGCCTTCGCCTCTACAGCCAGTCCGCGCGCGCCCGTCACGTCTCCGGCCAGATAAAGCACGGGTCTCGGCCGCATCTGGCAATCGATCTGAAGCTTCGTGACGAGCGTTTCGAGCGCCTCGACCGACGCCGCAGAGCGTAACCAGGCCCGATCCGCACGATCCGCCCCCACCTTCCTGCGCAATCTCGTCAAGGGAACATCGATCTCATGCTGGATCATCGCGGTAGAGGCCGGCGTCGAACCGCGCACCGGCGCGCGGCGATCCAGGACCAGCACCGACCGCCCGTCCCGCGTCAACGCCTCCGCCATGAGCGCACCCGATATCCCCGCCCCGACCACGATGACATCATACCGGTCACGAACGAGCTGCGTCGCTGCATCGACGGTTGAATGCGGGGTCCGAACCCAAAGCGGCGTTCCGATCCGAAGCCTGTCTTTCCGCGTTTCCGCCTTGTGCTTTGCCATGGTACCTTTGAAATAGATGAGAAAAATTGAAACGACCCGACACAAACCCTCGCCGCGCCGCGTCAACGGGACACGGAAGTCCGCGGGGCTTAGGGAAGGAAACGGGAAAGGTGGGGTAAGGGTTCCATACTGGGTCGGGCAGCGCGGTGGGATTCCCCCCCAAGTTCTATTCCGCGGCCTGCGTCCCGCCGCCTCGCAGTCAAGGCCATTTAGAATGGCCGCGAAGCCCACACGGGCGAAGTGTTGTTTGACACCCAGTTCTGGAATTGACGGGCAAAGCCGGGATTATCCGGGAACAAGTGGGAAGTACCGGGAACCTGGGGCTTTCAGCACGTTCGACCGACGTAGCGTGGGCGAGTTGGCTTGACACCACCAGCATGGCGCGGCGGCTCAAAAAACGAAGGCAGTAAACGGGCTCCGCGTTTTGAATAGTCGCCTTCAAATTATCAGTCCGCGCTTCAAAATTGCCCTCAAACGCCTTTGAGTAAGGCCTTAGGCTTTGCCCCCTCTCTGTGAGAGACCATAGACCAGGCACCTGCAACACCACCGTTTCCAATTCGAACTTTGCCATTTTGACAAAGTTGGCTTTCGCACGTTCCGAAGCGCCGAGTTCTAGGCATCGGCACGCGATTTTTAGCTGAAAATACCAGTCCGTAACTTTGCCATCGGACCAGCAAATCCTCTAAGCTTTTGGCGGGCTCGGCAATGACCCGTAGACCGCTCAGAACCGGCATCGTTAATGCGTCCACTCGCACATCAATCGCTTCAGCCAGCTGGATCAGTGTGGCAATAAAACCAAGAAAACTCGGCAGGCGGGGCGATCGGGGGTAAGAGATAAGCGATCTGAAAGTGCCCTGGCGAGTCGCTGCGTTTCAAAGCAAATTTGATATATTGAGGCTTATGCGGCGTGCAAAGGGATCAGAATTAATGTCGACACCACCTAGTCTTGCAAATGAAATTGGACTTTTGCGCCGCATAGCGGAGAATGTTGCAACCAAGCCAGCACCGCAGAAACGAAGCCGGATCACTGAAGACGATCTTCGCGCCGGAGGGTTCTTTTGGGCACGGCAAAGCCCCGATGGCTTGTGCGGCATACTTCGGCCCGGCAACGAACCGTTCAATGAGTTTGCTGAGAAACTATTTTCGAGTTCGCCAAAAATGGAACGTGGGACATCTTTTTCTGCGTTCCAGGAGGAACTCTTTGTAATTCTCACGTCAGATTATTTGGGCCGAGACCCAATGCAAATTGGCGAAGCTGATGTTCTAGCGTTACAAGAACGCCTCGCATTTTGGTTCAAAGAACGAGCAGCTAAGCGGACCATTTTCGTTCCCTGCATGATTTCGCCCTGGCCTTCGCCGCGTTTTTCAATTGGTCCCGTCACGTTCCTATTCATAGAAGACGTCGTGAAGAGCGAATACTATTTGGACCTTAGAGCGCAATCGCCATCCGCGGGCGGCTTGGATCGTCTAATTGAAGCCATGGGGAAGGAGCGCGCCCACTGGCTAGCAGTCGTGAATATCGACGACTGTGACCGAGAGCGAGGGTACGAAATCGGCGACCTCGCAGTTGATCTCGCGCTCGTCGCTCTCCAACTTGCGGCCCCCGGATTAGATACGCGAAACATTTCGCGGCTTGCGACGAGGCGGGGACCCGGAATGAAGGTTTTTCTATCCGTATCTGCCGGTCGTGAAACTGGCGGCTTCTCGAACACGGAGCCAGGACTTTCCATTGGCAACGGCTATCTTGGACACATCATACGCGAAACGAACACGGTGATTTCAGCGGTTGGAAAGTGCGTTCAATCCTTTGCGACGGGAAACTTTCGCCTCCCTAAGCTTGAGCAAGCATGGTGCGATGCGGCCTATTGGCTTCATCAAGGATTGGCGGAGCCCATCGATTCGATTGCCGTAGCAAAACTCGAAACCGCGATCGAAGTTCTGCTCCATGCTGAAAGCTCAGCCGGAAGTGAGGGCCGAATTCTGGCTGCCATGGACACATTTTATTCTCTTAAGCCGGACGACCCAATTACCCCTTCCAGTCCGATTACGACAAAAGCATTTGCAAAGAGATTCGTACGAGACAGATCTAGGGTTCTGCACGGCACGTGGTCCACCTTGAGCGTAAGATTGAGCGGTAGTCGTGATAGCTTGGCAGATCTGGCTAGAACTCTCGTTCGATCCACAGCACAAGAACTCGAACTCTATTTTCAAAGTTCGGCAGCGGCGGACGATACGCAAACGTTTTTGAATTGGGTGAAACACCGCAGGCAGCGAATCTAAGCTCTGCAACCATCTATTGCCGACTGTGAGAAAGCTGCCAGCGAACGGCCCTTCCGTGAACCGTCCGGGTACGGGCGCGGCGGAATGGGAGGACGATAAACTTTGGCTCGGCGAACATAGGAACTTTCTCCTTGACGATAGGTTTATGTTCCTATTTTGTTCACGTATGGTTACTGGAGTCAAGCGGGCCTGCAAGTGGGGTTTCAAGCCTGTGTATAGTGTTGATAAACAAGCACTTTTGCCGCCGATCCTTGCGCAACCGAACCGAATGTTAAACGTTTGATCACGCGCTTGGCGCGAAGGGAGACATCATGAAAAGACGAGTATTTCTAGGGTTCGTTCTGGCCTCGGCGCCGGTGAAAAGCATTGCATCCGATAGGCTCAAGGGAGCACTCGACGAGTTGGAAAAGGCGGCCCGAGCCACCTTCGGCGATGTGCGGTTTGAGGTCTCACTCGACGAGAATAAGCGCGCACCGCTCATGGTGCAGGCTTGGAAACCACGAGATTGAATTCAGCGTGTTCCTGAACGATGTCCTGCCGCTCTTTGGGCAGTCGACGAAAAACGGACAAGAGTGATGCCTCTTCAACCGTGAGGTCGGAGGCATCGGACCGCAGCACATCCCCGATCCCTGTCACGATCCATCCGACATCGATCCGGTGCGTGTCCGACAGCCAAACCAGAAGGGCCATAGGGATTTCGCGAGCACCCTGTTCGTACTTCGCAAGTGTCGGCTCCGGTTTGCCAAAAGCCTCGGCAAACTGCTTTCGAGAGGCGTAGCCGGCTCGTGCGCGAGCCTCTGCAAGCCGCTTTCCCGCCGCCTTCCAGATATCCTTTTCGTCAACCATCGCCATGCACCCATTTTGGGTGTTTACAACACACCCATTTTGGGTTAGTCCTTTCGATAGATACCGAACACAAACCCATTGAAAAGGGAGGCGTTGCAGGCCTCCCTTTCAAGATCGAAGGGCGATTATGCATATGCGCATAGACAAGTCCATGCAGCGCCGGCTCGACGCCATCGCGAAGATTAAGGCCCGGCTCGTCCTGGCCGGCATCACCTTCCGCGACATTGACCGCCGTTACGGCCTCGCCCGTTGCACGGCCTCCCGCACTCTGCAGGAGCCCAACCTGGCCGGAGAACGCGCTATCGCCGCGGCCCTCAAGACCCACCCGCACCTCCTGTGGCGCGAGCGCTACCACGCCGATGGCCGCCGCAAGGATCCGCAGCCGATGGAAAACTACCATCGCCCACTCACTCGCAAGAAGCGCCAGCGCGCTGTTGAGCCGATCGACCCCATCCAGGCGGCGGCCTGACTGCGGCGGGGTGCTCTAGCCCTTCAGGTGTCCATTCCGGCAGGCCGATCCTCCCCTTTAGCCCAGGAAAAGGTCGCCCGGCTGTCACCCCGCCGCTGAGACGAGAAAAGCAGAAATCGAAAGCCCGCACATGTCCAAACTGAAGTCTGAAATCGTCAAGCCGTTCATACCCGCAACGAGCCCTGCCCTTTGCCGCGCCGCCGATTTGTTCTGCGTTTGGTCGGTCGCGGTGGCGGGGCTGGTTGCGGCCATCGCAGCCTTCGCGAGGGCCTATCTGTGAACCCGTACTCGGCTCAGGATCGCCTCGACGCCCAAATGGCCGCCAGCTTCGCGGCCGTCAAAACCATTTTCGCCTGGCTTCCTCTGCGCGACATCATCGAGCCGCCGCATCAGCAGTTCGATGCGATGCTGGCGCGCCAGATCGCCCTCCACATCACCATCCGCACCTTCCATGTCCCAAAGCGCCGCGTCGTCGAGCTGCAGCAACGCTCTCGCGAAGCGGTCAACCGCGCACTTCGCACCATCGATGAGCGCCTCGATAGCCCCGAATTCGCATCCATTTACCGGCTCATACAGACCCGCGCCCGCGAGTTTTTCGGCCAGAAAATGACCGACGCAAGGAATGCAGCATGACCGAGTTCAAGATCATCCCTCTCAAAGACATCTTCGTTCCGGAGCGCCTCCGCGAGGTCGAAGAAGAGCAAGCGCTGATCATCGCGCAGAGCATCGTCGAGCACGGCCTCATCAACCCGATCTCGGTCCGCGCGACGCCTGCCAAAACAGGCTTCAAGTTTACGCTGATCGCCGGCGCTCACCGCATGCGCGCCTTCGAGATCAATGACGAGACCGAGATTGAAGCCCTTGTCTTCAAGGCCGATGCCGCCGAAGGCCAGTTGCTTGAGATCACGGAAAACCTCTTCCGCAACGAGCTTTCCGTCATCGACCGCGCCATCTTTGTCCAATCCTACCGAGAGATTTGGGAGCGAAAGCACGGCAAGATCGAGCCCGGCCGCCCCGGTAATTCCGCCAACTTGGCGGAATTAATCGGCGCAGAAGCCGAGAAGACGACCTTTGCCCAACATGTCGCCGACCGGATGGGCCTTTCCACGCGCTCCTACGAGCGCCTGAACCAGATCGCCCAAAACCTCAATTCGAACCTGCGCGCCAAGCTTCGCGGCACTCCCCATGCGGACAACCAGTCCACGCTCCTGAAGCTCGCGAAATTGGAGCCAAAAAAGCAGGCCGATATCTCCGTCGGGCTGCAATTCGGTGCCGATCTGGAGACCGCCCTGAAGGCCGTCAGCGACCCCAAGCCGAAGCCCGACGCTCAAACCGTCCTTTTCTCCCGTCTCATCGACACTTGGCGGCGCGCCAGTGCCGAGACCAAGGCGAAGTTCGTCGAGCACATCCAGCCCGACATCGACGAGGCCGCCTGATGTCCCGCAACCCGCTCCAGTTCGAACTCTTCGACCAGGACAAGGCGAGCTTTCCCGTCCGCTCTGCCGTTGACCAGCTCGACATCGACAAGTTCCGCAGCCGCATCAAGCGCGCCATGGCCCGCGCCATCCGCGAATGCCCGCATGACCGCAGCGTCATCGCCGCCCGCATGGCGCAATATCTCGGCCTGCCCTCGGTCAGCCGCGCCACGCTCGATGCCTACACGGCCGAGAGCAAGCCGCATGATCCTTCCCTCTCCCGCTTCAAAGCCTTTGTGCGCGCCACCGGCGCTTACTGGCTCTGGGACGAGGTCATCAAGGATGACGGCCTGACGCTGCTCGCCGGTGAGGAGGCGCTGCTCGCCCAGATCGGCGAAATCCAGAAGGAACGCGCCGAACTCGGCAAGCAGCTGAAGGCGCTGATGGCGACGCGCATCAACGTGAAGGACGTGCGCCGATGAGCAAGGTCTCGATCGACAGCCAGATCGGCGCGCTGGAAACCTTCCTCCGGCTGAACGTCCGCATTGATGCCGGCGCGCGCGGCGAGCTGCATATCGACCACATGAAAGCCGCCCTCGAAACGCTCCGTTTCGTCAAGACCCACCAGGACGCCTTCCGCGCCTACATGACAGCCAGAAAGACAGGTCAGGCATGACGCGCGAGTGGTTCACCATAGCCGAGCTGGCCGGCCTCAACCTGCCCGACCTGCCGCCATCAGAGCGCCAACTCGCCCGCGCGGCCAAGGCCTGGGATGCCCACGCCCGGAAGCGCTCTGGTCGCGGCGGCGGCATGGAATACCACATCAACGCACTGCCCGCCGCCGCCCGCCTGAAGCTGCAGATCATGGCCGTGGATCAGGCAAAGACCGATCGCACCGCCAATCCAGTCCGTGAGGCGCTCTGGGCGCGCTACAATGCCCTTCCGGAAGCACATAAAATCATGTGCGAAGGCCGGTTGAAGGCACTTCAGGAAGCCCTCGAACTGGAAGCCGCAGGCCTTTCACAGACCGCCGCCATGCAGCTCTCCGCAAGCCGCCACGATGTGAGCCTCGCCACGATCTACAATTGGTTCGGCATGGTGGTGAACATCCAGCGCGCCGACTGGCTGCCTGCGCTCGCTCCAAACTACGCCGCCACGGCCAAACGCGCCGATTGCCATCCGGACGCTTGGGATTTCCTGAAGTCCGACTTCCTCCGCAACAGCAAGTCCGGCTTCTCCAGCTGCTATCGCCGCATGCTGGACGCTGCCGAGAAGCAGAAATGGGCACCAATCCCCAACGAGCGGTCACTCCGCCGTCGCTTCGACGCCGAGGTGCCGGACAGCGTCGTTATTCTCGCCCGCGACGGCGAGGAAAAAGCAAAGAAACTCTTCCCTGCCCAGCGCCGCAGCCGCACCCACCTTCATGCCATGCAGGCCGTCAACATGGACGGCCACAAGCTGGACGTCTTCGTCCGCGTGCCATGGTCCGACAAGCCGGTGCGCCTCTATCTCATCGGCATCCAGGATCTCCATTCCGGCAAGGTGCTGGCATGGCGCTTGACCGACGCCGAAACCTGGGAGGCCGTGCGTCTGGTCATCGGCGACATGGTCGAGCAGTTCGGCATCCCCGACAAGATTTTCCTCGATAACGGCCGGGCCTTTGCCTCCAAATGGATCACGGGCGGCAGCCGCACGCGCTTCCGCTTCAAGATCCGCGAAGAAGACCCGCGCGGGCTTCTGACGACGCTCGGCGTCGAGACGATCTGGACAACGCCCTATTCCGGGCAGTCCAAGCCGATCGAGCGTGCCTGGCGCGACCTGGCCGAGGAGATTTCCAAGCACCCCTATTGCGACGGGGCCTATACCGGCAACAACCCGATGGCCAAGCCCGAGAACTACGGCAACGCCGCTGTGCCTCTCGATGGCTTCCGCGACCATGTCGCCCGCGAAATCGCCCGCCACAATGCCCGCACCGGCCGCAAGGCCGTCGCCTGCAAGGGCCGGTCCTTCGACGAGACCTTCAGCGCCTCCATGGAAGACCTGTCCTGGGTGGTTCGTTGGCCGACCGAAGGCCAGAAGAGCCTCTGGCTGCTCGCCTCTGATGTCGTGAGAGCCCAGCGCGGCTCCGGCGAAATCCACTTCCAGGGTAACCGATACTGGAACGTCGCGCTCAACGCCCATGCGGGCCAGAAGGTGACGCTCCGCTTCGATCCGGACAAACTGCACCAGCCGATCCAGGTCTACGATCTGAAGAACCGCCTGATCTGCGAAGCAGCCTGCATTGAGGACACCGGCTTCGACAACACGGACGCCGCCCGCCACCACGCGCGTTTGCGCCGCGACCATATCAAGTCGGTCAAGGCCGCAACCGAAACCCACAAGAAGCTCACCGCCCAGGAACTCGCCGACATTCTGGCGCGCGGTGAACAAACCACCCAACCGCAGCCGGTTCGCCCGGCCGTCACCCGCATCGCCACCGGCAATCTCGCGGCGGCGATCGACACTGATCAGATGCTGGCCGACCAGCCGGAGGAGATCGATTTTGCCAAGACATTCGGGCAGGCGCTGAGAGTGATCAGCGGCGGCCTCGACGACTGAATTCCCGGCCCTGCCGGGGATGGACCGACATGTAGTGCGTACGGTTCCAAAAAAGAAAGGGCGGGAAAACCCGCCCGAATTGAGGGCTTCGCGGCCCCTTTTGACGAAGGAACCATAAATGAACATCGCAGCGAACACAACCACATCCAACACCAGCGCCTGGGAACTGGCGGCGACCGCGCCCGAACTCGCGGCCAACCGCACGGATGAACAGATCGCCGACTGGCGGCGTCTGACCGAGCGGCTGAAGCAGCTTTCGGAGGAAAAGGGCTGGTCGAAGGCCGAAGCCGCCCGCCGCATCGGCATGGCGGACGGCACCTTCAGCCAATGGTTCTCCGGAAAATACAGCGGCCGTCTGGATACGACCAACGCACAGGTCGCGAAATTCATCGACCAACAGGACGAGCAGGCCAGCTTCTTCGCCTCGATCCCGCAATCACCCCCCTATTTCCCGACAAGGACAAGCCGGGAGGTCATGGAAGCGCTCGCCTGGGCACATGTCGCGAGCGATCTCGTCACCATCACGCTCGGCGCAGGAATGGGCAAGTCGCAGTCCTGCAAGGAATACAAGGCGCGTCGGCCCAACGTCTGGATGACCACGGTTTCGGAATACACGAAAACCGTCAACGCGATGCTGGTCGAAATCGTCGCGACCCTTGGCATTCATGAACACAACCCGGCGCGGCTTGTCCGCGCGATCGGCGAACGCCTCAAGGCCTCCGGCAATGCTCTGCTCATCATCGACGAGGCGCAGCACCTGATCCCCGAGGCCATCAATCAGCTCCGGCATTTTTCAGATCTCTACGAATGCGGCATCGCGCTCGTCGGCAACAACGAGATTTACGACCGGGTGCGCGACAACAAGGAAAAGAAACGCACCTATGCGCAGCTTCGCCGCCGCGTCGGCATGCGCCTTGACCGGCTGACCCCCTATCCCGAGGACATCGCAGCCTCGATCGCGGCCTGGGGCATCAAGGACGACGCATGCGTCAAGCTGCTCACCGGCATCGGCAAAAAGCCCGGCGCGCTCGGCCAGATCGACAAGACAATGCGGGCCGCCACCATGCTGGCGTTGGCGACGGGTGAGTCGGTCGGCTTCAAGCACATTTCCGCCGCCTGGAAGAACCGCAACGTGGAGGACTTCGCATGAGCGCCGTCCTTTCCACCAGCCTCTCCACGCTCTCCGGCGACATGATGACTGGCCATGTCTCCCCCGCCTACGCTTCCGCCCAGCTCCGCCTCATGGCGGAAATGGCGCTGCTGCTCGAACAGGAGGTGGAAGCGTTCCGCGTGCTGGAGCGAAACCGCGCCCTGGCCCGTAGCCTCGAAGCCGAGTCGATGCGCAGCCTGCACGACCTGGCCCGTATGCCGGACCCGAACTTCCGGCCGATCAAGACGGGAGCCGATATCGTGACGTTGCACCCGAAAACGGGGGGCCGCGACGATGGCTGACCTCAAGCCCTCCGCCGATGTCGAAAATCTCCGCGCGGCTTTCCTGCCATACGCCGGCGTCGGCAAGCATTTCAGCTCGGGCGACATCGCCCAGCTGGTCAAGCAACTCCGCACGATCGGCGAAATGTGCGCCGAGCTGGAAGCCGAAGTGGCTCTCTCGCAGCAGGCGCAGTCGCGGCGGTTGATCGCGGTGGGCCAGCGCCGCAGCGAACCGGCCGTCATCGTCGCCGGCCGCCGCCTCGAAGGCCTCTCCCCCGTCATCCAGGCGCTCGCCAGCGCCTGGGAAACCTATGACCAGGCGCGCGGCACGGCCGGAGAACGCCAAGCCTACCTCAACCTCAATCTCAGACTGAACGCGCTCCAGGCAGCGCTAAAGGGAGCATGAAAATGGAAGCTGTTATTCTGGAAGGCCCGCGTGAAGATGGCGTGCTCCTCGTCAATGGGCGCGAGTTCATGATCGACGCAAAAGAGCGGCACGTCCCTCTCGCCAACATCAAGGCCGAAGACAAACTCCAGGACGAAACGGTACGGAAGATCATCCGCTACGCCTTGGAACTCAATGCGCAAATCGACCGCTTCCGGGCGCACACGATGCTCGACCTCGGAAGTCTCGACGCCCTGCTGGAACAAGAATACGGCGCGAAGATCGGCGGCAAAAAGGGCAACCGGACCTATCAGTCCTTCGACGGCCTCATGCAGGTCAAGGTGCAGGTCGCTGACCAGATCGACTTTGGCCCGCAACTGCATATCGCCAAATCGCTGCTCGACGAATGCATGATCGAGTGGACCGCAGACAGCCGACCTGAGATCCAGTCAATCATCACCCGCGCCTTCAACACCGACAAGGAAGGCCAGATCAACCGTTCGGAGCTGTTCATGCTGCTCCGCCTCGACATTGAGGATGAGCGCTGGCAGCGCGCTATGGACGCGATCCGTAACTCGATCCGCATCACCGGCTCGAAGGAATACGTCCGCTTCTACCACCGCACCTCAATCAACGATCAGTTCCAGGCGATCACGATCGACCTTGCGAAGGCAGGTGCGTGATGAGGTCGATAACAGCACAATCCTCTTGTATAAGAAAATCTCCTCGCTTCACTCTGACACGGCGAACATCAAAGAGACATTTCAGCAGCATATCTGCGCATAAGCCGCTGAAAACGATCATCCAATCCCGTCATCAGATCCGGCAATTCGCGGAGTGCTTCTTCGGCCTTGGCGTAATTGTCTTCGATGAAATCATCCGGGAAATTCATGTTTACAGCGAAAACCTCGCAAAGCTGAGCAGCCGAGGTCTCAAGTTTCCCGATACCATTGTCGAAACGAGTGTAGGCTGCCAACAGATCAGCATCCATGACCTGTTGGGCGTCGGCCCAGCGAGATCCACGCAAATTGTAGGTAGCTGCGGCCGCCCACCCGCGAAGAGAGCGAACGACTTTTTCCGCCTCTCGATCCTTTGCATAGACAGCACGCAAGTTCGGCAATTCTTTCGACGCCAGCGCTGTGCAGATTTCGCGAAGTCCAGCAAGATCAGCTCGTTCAACTCGTTCAAGTCGCAGCCAATCCGGTCGAAAACTCAGGGAAATAACTTCCCTATGACGCTGGTTGGCGCGCCCCTCCACCACAACCATCACGATGATAGTACAAAGGGCCGCAAAGACCGCCAGCACACCCGCCAGCATGCCCTGATATTTGTAGATCCAACGAGCAGTAGACCTGTCCGGCCCCATGCCCAGCCAACTAACGAATTCCCCCGGAGCCCTGCTCCAAAACGGGCTTGTTTCCGGAATGGTGGGAACAACGAGCCAGAGACACGCGCCCAGGACGAAAGTGACAAACACAATGACGACGGTGTTCTGGACCGTCAGAAACCTTTTGAACCACATAACCTAAACGCCACTTCAACTTTTCCAGGTCTACGTTTGCAATTGCCGGATTGCAGCGAGCAGCGGAGGCGGGTGCCATGAAAAGCACGATTGCCGCCATACACGTCGCTAAAAAGCAGCTTGGCCTGGATGAAGACACCTATAGAGCGAAGTTGGAAGTTATCACCGGCAAGACCTCAGTCAAGAATATGACCGAGGCCGAGCGCGAGAAGGTTTTGAACGTCTTCCGGTCGGAGGGTTTCAAGCCAAAGGCGGACCGCCGTCCAAACGGCCGGCTGAAACTCTCCGGCCGGTTCGCCGGCAAGCTCCAGGCGCTTTGGATCGCCGGCTGGAACCTCGGTATATTTGACCACCGCGACGACGCGGCACTAGAGGCTTTCGTCAAGCGTCAGACCGGTCTGGATGCCGTGCGGTTCTGCCGAGATGCGGTCGACGCACGCAAGGCGATCGAGGCGCTCAAGGCAATTCTTGCCCGCGAGGGTGGCGTGGATTGGACCGTCAACAACCTCGCACAAGACTTCACTCAGACGGATGGACATCGGGTCGCAAGGGCACAATGGAGAAAGCTTGGGGGTGCCCCGGCAGATTTCTGGCCAGTCGTGACGGACCTTATTGATTTCGACGTCTTGCACCGAGATTTTTCGAGCCAGCAATGGATCGAAGTCATGAACGCGCTCGGCAAGCGCATCCGCGCGGCCAAGAAGGCAGGTGCGCAATGAACCACCGCCTCGCCTCCCCGGCCGTCACCAACCAGCGCCACCAGGCGGCCGCCAGCCTCGACTATTTCCCCACGCCGCCATTCGCCGCCCGTGCGCTGATGGAAGAGTTGATCATCCCGATCGTCGGGCCAGTTTCCCATCTGGTCGCCGATGACCCGGCCTGTGGAGAGCTGCACCTGGTCGAAGGTCTGCTCGGTAGCTTCGCTTGGGTTCAATATTCGGACGTCGAAGATTGGGGCCGCCAGCCACCACTCCGCGACTTCACATTCCAGACCCGCGCCTCTCTCCTTGAACGGGGCGCGGTCGTTCCGGACTGGATCATCACCAACCCGCCCTTCAATCTCCTGGAAGAGTTCATTCTGAAGGCGCTGGAGATCGCCACGGTCGGCGTCGCGATGTTCGTCCGTATCAACGCCCTGCCCGGCCAGGGCCGTTACAATCGGATTTACCGTGACACGCCGCCAACCGTCGTCGGCGTCTTTGCCGAGCGCATCGCTCTCATCGAGGGCGCTTACGACCCGGAGGCTTCGACCGCGACCGACTACATCTGGCTCGTCTGGATAAAGGGCGAAGCACCCCGGCCGACCTTCTTCTTCCCGCCCGGCATGGCCGCGAAATACACGCGCCTGTCCGATCTCCGCCTCGCCAAGCCCGGCGAAGCCGCCCGCCGCGCCGCCGCGCGGAAAGCCGCAGCAAAGGAAGGTGCGTGATGAAGGAAACCGGCCTTTATCCCATCGTCTCCGATCATGCCGTGCTCCGCTACCTGGAGCGCTGCCACGGCCTCAATGTCGAAGTCATCCGCGCCCAGATCCGCGAGAGCGTCCGAACCGGCGTCCGCTACGGCGCGTCTGCCGTGATCACCGATGGCGTCAAATACGTCCTGCGCGAGGAAACTGTAGTGACCGTCCACACGCGAGGGGGAGCCTGATGGGTGCTCTCCGATCGGATCGTGGTCTCGACCTCTTCCAGACCGTCGAAAATCGCGCGGCTTTGAAGAGGCTTGAAGAGCGCCGAAATGCGCTTTTGAAGTCTCTTCAAAACGCCCGCCCCGGCTCGCATCGCCGCTGGAAGATCCAGGCTCGCCTCTGTGATGTCACCACCGAGCTGATGCGCCGGCAGCTGCTGGATCAAGCGGGAGGGCGTGGATGAACGCCGACCTGACGGGAGAATTGATGGCTGCCCTCGGCGAGGACGGTTTTTTCGTGCTCACTGAAGCCTATGCAGGCGTTCGTCTCTATGTTCCCGCAAACATCGAGCGATCCGATCTTCCCGAAACGATAGGCCGTGATCACGCTGCCCGACTAGCCAAAGCGTATCCGGGCGGATATATAAGAGTACCTCTAGCGCGCGAGTTTCGTGCGCGCCGCTATGTGGCCAGCGGCATGACGATCCGCGAGATCGCTCTGAAGCTCGGCCTCACCGAAACGGGCGTGAACAAGCTGATCAAGCGAGCCCGTCACGCTGCGCCGATTGTGCGGCCATCGCGCAAAGATCCCCGTCAGCTCGATCTCCTTTGACCCGACCGCCTGGGCGGTCATGAATGGCGCTCGCCATAGCGGCTAGTTTGGCTCCAATCGCGGAGCTAAATCATGCCGAAACTCACATCCCTCGTCACCGCAGCCACATTGCTCGCCATTGGCGGCGTCAGCACCGTCGCCGCGCGACAGCATGTCGATATGATCGACGACAATCTGCCGGGCCTGATGGAGCAGTTCGCGATCAACACGCCGCTGCGCATCGAGCATTTCCTTGCCCAGGTTGCCCACGAAAGCGACAGCTTCGCGGCGCTGGAGGAATATGCGTCCGGTCGCGCCTATGAAGGTCGTGGGGATCTGGGAAATGTACGCCCTGGCGACGGCGTCCGCTTTAAGGGTCGCGGCCTGATCATGGTGACAGGCCGCGCGAATTACCGCGCATTTACGAGTTGGATGCGTTCGTTCAATCCGAATGCTCCTGACTTCGAGGCGCAACCCGATCTTGTTGACGATAAGGAGTGGGCGTCCTGGTCGGCAATCTGGTTCTGGGATGTCAAGCGGCTCAATGTCGTCGCAGACCGGGACGATCTGCGTGCTGTCACGAAAATCGTCAATGGCGGTTACAACGGCTATGCCGACCGGGCCGCCAAGCTCGCGCGCGCCAAGGCGATTTTCGCCAAGGCTGCCGGCGATGCCGTCGCCGCTGTCCAGGGCGCGCCCGCGCTCCATCGTGGCAGCAAAGGCGATGCCGTCGGGGATCTTCAGGAGCAGCTCAAGAAGCTCGGTTATTATCATCTCGCCATTGATGAAGATTTCGGCGGCGGCACTGAGGGTGCCGTGATCGCCTTCCAGATGGCAAAAGGCCTGCTTGTCGATGGCGTCGTCGGGAAAAACACAGCCGCCGCGATCAAGGCCGCGTTGATCGGAGCGGTCGCCTGATGGAAAAGCCGCGCTACTCCGCCTCCAAACGCATGATCTACGGCTCACTCGTGGCCGCCTGGGGGCTCGTCTACCTGTTGGCCTATGGCGCGATCTTCCGGCCGCAGACGGAAACGTCGGTTGCGTTCACGTCATTCGCGTCACTCGTCATACCGCTGACATTTGCGCTTATCGTCGCCCTTCTCGGCGTCCATCGCGGCTTTGGATCGCTAGATATGCGCACCCAGCTCAAGCATGGCCCTTTGGCCCGAGACCAGCCGGCGTTGCCGTCCCCGGAAGCCGCAACGGACGGGGGCCAGACATGAGCGCGTTGTTCGCCGGGATATCCGGCAAGGCTCTTGCTATAGCCCTCGTCCTCCTCGCCGCCGGCGGTCTCATGATCGGGGCGGCAAGTCTCATCTTCAAGGCATCAGAGAATTTCAAGGCGGTCACCGACCAGGCCGTCACCAAGGCAGAGGGCGCGATGCGCGCCGAATGCAAAGCGCAGATCGCGCAATCCAATTCAGAGGCCAACGCCAGGATCGCCGCGCAGTCGCGCGCGATCGTCCAGGTGCAGGCCGAAGCAACCGACAAGATCGCCGAGATCGAGAGAGACCGGGCGGCAGCGAGGAAAGACAATGAAAGCCTACCGAATGGCGGTTCTTGCGGCATCGACGCTGCTCATATCCGCCTGCTCATCCGCTGAACAGCCGAAGCCGGATATTACCGTGCGCACGGTCTTTGTCAGTCCCGATCTGCCACCGGCAGCAGCAGCACCCGACCCGCAGCTGAGCAATCCGCCGCGCGACATCGCCCTGTTGAGTCAGCAGGAAACGACTGATTTCTGGAACGAAGACCGCTCCGGTCTGAAGGCCTGCATAGTCCAGAAGCATGCTGCTCTTCGCGCGATCACCGGAGCCGCGAAATGAACGAGCGTTGCGACGAGATCGAGCGCGCTGCGCACTATGTCGAGGCTGAGAACGCCCGCACGATCGCCGAGGCGCGCGCTGCCCTTGCTACCTCCGGAACGGCCGAGTGCATTGAATGCGGCCGTGAGATCGAACCGAAGCGCCGCGCCGCCATGCCGGCCGCGCGTCGCTGCATCGAATGCCAGAGCCTGATCGAGGCGGAGAAGTACCACAAATGATTGACCTCTCCCTCATGAAGGACTGGCTGGGCGTGATTTCCACCTGCATTGCGGTTCTGACCGCGATCTATGCCTGGCTAACCAAGCGCGCGGCCGACAATTCCAGAGAGCTCAAAGACCTGACGACTAAGGTCACCGAACTTGCCACAGCGACCGACAAGCGCCTCGGCAAGATCGAGGCCGATATGAAGCATATGCCTGACGCGGAGGCACTGGTGGAGTTGAAGCTGGCGCTCGCGGATATGAAAGGGAGCTTTGGTCGCTTCGAAGAGAAGATGGCAGCGGTGTCGCGAACGGTGGTTCGCGTGGAAGAATTCCTGCTGAAGAACGGAGGCGAACGAGGCGACCGATGAGCGATTTTGAGAACTACCTGGCTGAAGATGCGCGCTTGGTTATCCTGAAGGAACTGGCAGCTCAGCCCAATGCCAGCCTCAACGAGACCATTTTGACGAAGGTTCTGGAAACTTTCGGCTATAACAAGTCGCGCGAATGGGTACGCACCCAGATGCGGAAGCTGGCCGAACTTGGTGCCGTTTCCATTACCGAGGCAGGCACCGTCCTGATCGCCACCCTGAGACAGCCCGGCCTCGATCACGTCAAGCGCCGCGTTTTCCTTGACGGGGTTAATCAGCCCTCCTTGGATAGGTGATCGAATGGCTGGCCGCGGACGTCTCTCAAGCCTTGACCTCTTGCCGGAAGAAGCCCGCGACGATCTCATCTGGGCGATCGGCGAGCTGAACAAGCGTGAGCGGACGCAGGCGGACATACATTTCGAGTTCAACGATCGCCTCGAAGCCAAGGGCATCGAGACGATTTCGCGCTCGGCCTTCAACCGAAAGGCCATGCGTCTGGCGAAGCGGACGCTGCAGCTTGAAGAACGTCGCCATATCTATGCCGGCATCGCCGAGCGCTTGACGCCGGAGGAGATCGGCAAGGCCGATATCGTCCTGGGCGAGTTCCTGAAGACGCTGCTCGACGAGCTGCTCGACGGCGATGGCCTCGATTCGAAGAATGCCATGGAGCTGGCGCGCGCTTATAAGGACACCGTCATGGCGCAGCGCCACTCGGCTGAACTGCGCGAGAAGGCCGAGGCGCTGGCGAAGGCGAAGCTGGAGAAGGCCGTGTCGCAGGTTGAGGGCGCGGTTGAGGGAACGAAACCGGACGGCAAGGAAGTCCTGCGCAAGATTCGCGAAGAGATTTACGGGATCTTCGACAATGGCTGAACCGGCAGTTCCGCTCTACGGCTACCAGCGCCGCTGGTTCCTCGACAAGTCGCGCTTCAAGGCTGGCATGTTTGCTCGTCAGACCGGCAAAACATTCACGACATCGCTTGAGGTCGTCGATGATGGTTTCACAGCAGCCGTCCAACAGCGGCGGTCGCCCTGGGTGATCCTCTCGCGCGGGGAACGGCAGGCGCGCGAGGCGATGAACGAGGGTATCAAGCCGCATGCCAAGGCCTATGGCATGGTCTTTGAAGAGAATGAATTCGACTGGCAGGGAGAGACGGGCACTCATAAGGCCCTTGAGGTCATCCTTCCATACGGCAATTCGATCATGGCGTTGCCGGCCAACCCGGACACGGCGCGGGGCTTCTCTCGCAACGTCTTCCTGGACGAATTCGCGATCCACAAAGATAGTCGTGAAATCTGGGGTGCACTCTTCCCGGTCATCTCAAAGGGCTGGAAAATCCGCGTCACATCGACGCCGAAGGGCAAGGGAAACAAGTTCTACGAGATCATGACGTCGGAGGGCGACACATGGTCTCGCCATATCGTCGATATCTACCAGGCCGTCGCGGAGGGGCTGCCCCGGAATGTCGACGAGCTGCGCGCCGGCCTCGCCGATGATGAGCTATGGTCACAGGAATTCGAGCTGAAGTGGCTCGACGAGGCGAGCGCCTGGCTGCCTTACGACCTGATCTTCGCAGTCGAAGACGATGCGGCCGGGGATCCTTCGCGTTATCAGGGCGGTGTATGCTTTGTCGGTCGCGATATCGGCCGCCGCAAGGACCTGCATGTCATCTGGGTGTGGGAGCTGGTAGGCGATGTCCTTTGGTGCCGCGAACGCATCGAGCAGAAGGGCGCGACATTCCTTGAAATGGATGAAGCATTCGACGAGATCATGCGGCGTTACCGCGTCGGCCGCGCCTGCATTGACCAGACCGGCATGGGCGAAAAGGTTGTCGAGGATGCCCAGCGCCGTTACGGCAGCGCCATAGAAGGCGTTCTCTTTACAGGCCCGAATAAGCTTGTCATGGCGACGGAAGGAAAGAACAAGTTTGAGGATCGGAAGGTCCGCATTCCTGAAGGCGACCTCAAGCTGCGCGCGGATCTGCACAAGCTTCGGCGCGTCTCGTCCGCCACAGGCGCGCCCCGCTTTGTTGCCGAGCGCGACGATGACCATGCAGACCGCACCTGGGCAGCATTCCTCGGCATCCATGCCGCGAGCGATGGCGCCTCCGAATACGCCTACAGGCCCGCGAGCACTGCCCCGTCAAGCCCCTGGGCACGGCCGCAGGACGATGAAGATTCCGGGTTGGTCGGAAACTTTGGCTTTAAAGGGAAAATCTACTGATGGCTGGTCTTCGCGACTTCCTCAACATCATCCGCAATCCGAAGGAGCTGCTTGAAAAGATCGCGGCCGGCAGGGTCGGGACAACACGCGACCCTCATTCGCCGTCGCCCGCCAACGGCATGACGCCAGTCCGACTTGCGCGGATCCTCGATGCCGCAGCTCATGGCGATCCGCTCGCCTATTATGAACTCGCCGAGGACATGGAAGAGCGGGATCCGCACTATCTTGCAGTTCTCAACACCCGCAAGCGGTCGGTTGCGCAGCTGCCCATCACCGTCAACTCCGCCTCCGACGATCCGGCGCACAAGAAGCATGCCGAGTTTATCCAGGCATGGATCAAGGGCGGTGTCCTTCGATCGGGTCTCTACGATATGCTGGATGCGATCGGCAAAGGCTTCTCCGTCATGGAGGTCGATTGGCAGACAACGCCCGAGGGATGGATGCCGCGTTGCCTCGACTGGCGCTCGCAGCGCTTCTTCGACTTCGATCGCGAGGATGGCGAGACTGTCATGCTGCGCGATCTCGGCCAGCTCGTGCCGCTCGCGCCTCACAAATTCATTGTTCACCGCTCGAAGGCCAAGTCCGGTCTGACGGTCCGCTCCGGCCTCGCCCGCATCGTCGCCTGGTCGTGGATGTTCAAGCATTTCACGGTCAGGGATTGGGCAATCTTCGTCCAGAACTACGGCCAGCCGATCCGTATTGGCAAGTACGACAACAATGCGACCGAAGAGCAAAAGGACATTCTCTGGAAGGCTGTCTCCCGGATCGCGGGCGATTGCGCGGCGATCCTGCCGAAGTCGATGGAGATCGAGTTCCAGGAGATCGGTTCGAAGAGCGCGTCCACCGACATGTTCGAACGCCGCGCCGACTGGTTTGACAAGCAAGTTTCCAAAGCCGTGCTCGGCCAGACCACAACCACGGACGCGATCTCAGGAGGCCATGCTGTCAGCCAGGAGCACCGGCAGGTTCAGCAGGACATCGAGCGATCGGATGCTCTCGATGTATCTGACACCCTCAATCAGCAGCTCATTCCGAACCTGATTGCCTTCAACTTCGGACCGCAGGACAAATACCCCACGGTTTCCGTGGGGCGGCCGGACGAACCGCCGCTGAAGGAATTTGCCGACGCCTTCGCGCGCCTTGCGCCGCAAGGCCTGACAGCACCGGCCTCGCATATTCGCCAGCGCATGGGCATCCCCGCGCCACAGGAGGGCGAGGAAATCATCGGCGGCAAGATGATGGGGCCGCGCGGCGGCCAGGTCGGAGGCCAAGACCCAGGCAACGACCCGACGCCGGCCAAGCAGGCCATGGACCGGCTCTTCGCCTCGGCCCATTCCAGCCGTCGCCTCGCGCTGCCGGCCGATCCCGTCGAGGAACTGACGGCTCGCCTGGAACAGGACGCGGCTGCGGCGCTCGACGAACAGATCGACACGGTGCGGGCGATCTTCGAAAAGGCCGATAGCCTGGAAGACGCCGCCCGCCAGCTCGCGGATCTCGATCTCGATCCTGAAGCCATGGCGAAGGCCATGGCGAGTGGCATGGTTCTGGCCCATCTTGCGGGGCAAGCGGCACTGGTTGACGCCCTTGGTTCGACCGATGACTAGCGCCACGAGGACGGCCGCAGGCACGCTCCTGGGACGGTGGGCGCAGAAAAACCCGCCGAGCGCGTCCACGGCCTTCAAACCGGCTTCAAATTTGAAGGTAAGGTCCGTTCTTCGGTCGCTGATGGCGGCGGCTGTCAGCGTCTTCGATCAGCCCTTCGAAGAAGCCGCCCGTTACCTCCGCCAGAAGGCAGCGGTCCCGACAAAATCCTATCGCGATGTCTGGGACGCGGCGCATTCCAAAATGTTCATGGTCGCCGGCGCGCAGACCGAAGCGCTGGTCAAGGATTTCCAGGGCGCTGTGGCCAAGGCCATCGAGAAAGGCACCACGCTCGACGAGTTCCGCAAGGACTTCGACAAGATCGTCCAGACCCATGGCTGGCAATACAACGGCACGCGCGGATGGCGGTCTAAACTCATCTTCGAAACCAATTTGAGCACGGCTTATTCTGCGGGCCGCTATGCCAAGCTCACCGCGCCCGACACGCTCAAACAGTATCCCGGATGGCGTTACAATCACTCTGGGGCGAAACATCCGCGCCTGGAACACAAGTCGTGGGATGGGAACACCTGGCCAGCGAAAGATCCAATATGGGGGAAGATTTTCCCGCCGAACGGCTATGGCTGCGGCTGCTTCGTGACGCCGGTTTCATTCCGCGCCATCGAGGTCAAGGGCGGCTATGACAGTGTCCCTGACCTCGACCAGGTCGGAACAGACCAACCGCGCGGTGTCGATCCGTCCTTCGCGTACAATCCGGGTGCGGCTTGGCTAGCACGCACAGCGCCAGGTCCAAAGGCGGTGACGGCAAGCCAGGTACAGATCGCGAACTTCGTCAAGGCGGCGCTGCGCGGCAAGTGGCCGGATGGATCATGGACGCCGGTCGGTGTCGCGCGTGGCGAGGTCGCGGAGAAGCTGCAGGTCGCGGCGAAAACCGAGATCAGGCTATCGGCCTCGACGATTCGCAGTCACACCCACCACGACAAAATCACGGCCGACGGCTACGCCACCCTTCCGAAATGGCTCCTGACCAACGGCGAGCTTGTCGAGGATGCGAACGGTCGGCTGTCCTTCGTGGGTGAATTTGAAGGCAAGGATTATCAGGCAGCCATCAAGGTTGTTGCGAAGGAAGACCATGACGAAGTCTATCTGATCTCGCTGCGCCGCGCTGAGAAGCGAAAAACCAAGAAGCTGAAAAGGAAATGACGCGCGGGGGGCCGGAAATCGCCTGGTCCCAATCTCCAAATGAGGAGTGCTTCCTGCTCGCGCGTCTTCCTGAATATGGGGCATTCCACCCGGAAAGACAAGCATGGCTGGCATAACCGTCACCTATGAGCTGAAGGACAGCGGCGTCTTGAGCGGGCTGAACGGCCTACTCATGATGTTCCGTAACACGCAGCCCATGATGGCCGCGATCGGCACTGGCCTCGTGGCCTCGACTCATATGCGTTTCGTATCGCAGAAAGATCCCGAGGGGCAGGCGTGGGCTCCCCTCAACCCGCTTTATGCGGAAGGGAAACGCAATGCGCGAATCCTCACAGAGAGCGGCCGGCTGCGCAATTCCATCAACGACCAGGCCGGCAACGGCTGGGTGCGGGTCGGCACCAATGTTCTTTACGCCGCCGCGCAGCATTTCGGGGTGACGATTGTGCCAAAGAAGTCCGATCACCTCTATTTCCGGATGGGGGGCCTGTTCATCCAGGCGGACGAGGTCACCTTGCCGTCCCGCAAGTTCATGGGTATATCGAGAGATGACGAAGACATGATTGCCGACACCGTGCAGGACTTCGTCATGCGCCTCACCAAAGCCCGTTGATGACCCGACCGCCCCTGCGGTCATGAACAGCCATGAGGCCGGTTGCTAAAACCGGTTCATGCTGAACCAGACCGCTTCCATCGTTATCGCGCTTAATGCTGCCTCCGGTGTTCCGGATTGGCTGCAGCTGTTGCCATCCACCAGCTTCTCTGGCGTGGATGGGCGCGGCCCCTATGAAGCGCCCGACCTCAACATGCTTGTCGCGAAGTTCGCAAGCGAGGGACGTAAGCTACCGATCGACGAGAACCACGCCATCGACATCTTGGGAAAGAATGGCAAGCCATCACCGGCCCGAGGCTGGATCGTTGAAATGCAAGCGCGTGAAGATGGTCTCTACGGTCGCGTTGAGTGGACTGCCGAGGGTCGCGAGCTTGTAGACGGCAAATCTTACGGCTTCATCTCGCCGGTCTTTTTTCACACCAAGCAGAAGCCTTTCCGCATTGTCAGCGTCGATCGCGCGGCGCTGACGAACGATCCCAATCTTCCCTTTCTGAAATCACTGAACTCTAGACAGGAGCCAGACATGCTGGAGCTGCTGAGGAAGGCTCTTGGCCTTCCCGAGACCGCAACCGAGGAACAGGTCCTCGAGGCGGTTTCTTCCGCCCATTCCGCCCGCACGAAATATGACACGCTGCTGAAGCGCGTCGGCGGCCTGGTCGCTTCGGATGGCGACGAGATGGCCGTCGTCACGGCGCTGCAGTCGCGGCTCGCATCGGCTACCGCAGCCGGCGGCGACGAAGTCGTCAAGTCGCTGAACAGCCAGATCGCAACGCTCAACAGCGAGCTGGCGACCCTGAAGGCTTCACACGCCCAGGATCGCGCCGTCTCCGTCATCGACGAGGCGATAAAGACCGGCAAGCTCTTCCCGGCGCTGCGCGACCACTACATCGCGCGCCACGCCAAGAACCCGACCGAGGTCGAGGAAGAGCTGAAGCTCCTCCCGTCGATCCATTCCGGCTCGCTCAAGGGCCGCAACCCTTCCGACGACAGCCGCGACGGACAGCTTTCCGAGGCTGATCGCATGGTCATCGCCCAGATGGGCGTATCGGAGGAAGACTTCCTCAAGAACCGCAAGCTGGAGAAGGGAGTCTGACATGGCCGCCAGCAATGATGTCGATCGCCGGACGCGCAATGGCGAAGAACTGAGCTTCCCGGCCGCTGCGGCCACGCTCTACTACGGCGGCACGATCGTCGCCGTCACGGCGGCCGGCGTCGCCGTCAAGCCGGACAACGGTTCTGCCGTCGTCTGTGTCGGCTGGAACAAGCACCGGGTGGATAATTCGGCCGGTATCGCCGGTGACATGCAGGTTCGTGTTTCGAAGAAGCCGATCCTTATTCCTCTCGCCGGCGCTACGGCCGCAAACATCGGCGCGTCGGTCTACGCGATCGACGACAACACCTTCAGCCTCACCAATCCGGGCGGCAAGCTCGTCTGCGGCACGATCTTCGCGGTCGATGCTGACGGCGTCTGGCTGCAGCCGAAGTAAGGGACACCTTCCATGGATATCAATGCCTCCTCGCTCCGGTCGATCTATACCGGCCTCTCGACTGCCTTCAACGGCCGCTTCGGCTCTGTCGCGTCGTTCTATAACACGGTTGCGATGACCGTGAATTCGACGGGCGCGCAGAACGAATACCCGCGTCTGGATGATCTGAAGGGCATCCGCGAATGGGTCGGTGAACGCATCTACAATCGCCTCGGCGGTTCCAGCTTCGTCATCAAGAACAAGCGTTTCGAAGAGACGATCACCATCAACCGCGACAACATCGCGGATGACCAGCTCGGCATCTACTTCAATGTCGCTGCCCAGATGGGCCAGAACGCAGCCGAGTTCCCGGACCGGCTCATCTTCCCGCTCCTGAAGAACGGCGAGAACGCGGTCTGCTATGACGGCCAGTATTTCTTCGACATTGACCATCCGGGCTTTGACGCCAATGGCGCTGACACCGTTGTCTCGAACTTTACCTCCGGCGCTTATCCTGCCTGGTATCTGATGGATGACAGCCAGGTGCTGAAGCCGATCATCTACCAGACCCGCGAAGCCTTCGGCATCGTGGCCCGCCAGAACCCCGACGATCCCCGCGTCTTCGACTACAACGAATACACCTGGGGCTCCACAGGCCGCATGAATGCCGGCTATGGCGCCTGGCAGACGATCTACAAGTCGAAGGCAGACCTGAATGCCGCGAACTACGAGGCAGCCCGCGTCAAGCTCGCCTCACAGTACAAGCGCTCCGGCGAGCCGTTGAACATCGCAGGCAAGGTGCTGCTGGTGCCGCCGGCGCTGGAAGGCGCGGCGCGCAAGCTCATCATCAACGAACGCAATGATGCAGGCGCAACCAACGTCTGGAAGGACACGGCGCGCATCGTCGTGATTCCGCATCTGGCCTGACGGACGAGGCCGCAACCGGCCCGATGGCCTTCCTGCGCGGATCTCACCCGCGCGGGATTTTCCAGAACCGCGAAAGTCGCGGCTCCGGCAAGTCCCGAAACTAGGAGATCGACATGACTTCCAAGGTCACCATCATCTGCCGGCGTCCCGGCATGTATCGCAACGGCGTCTCACATGAGGCGAAGGCCGTCTATGACGCCGACCATTGGACGCCCGAGCAGCTGCAGAACTTCCGCAACGACCCCGCATTCGAAGTCATCGAGGGCGAGGACCTGTCCGAAGACGTCAACACTCTCGCTTCCGAAAACAGCACGCTCAAGTCCCAGGTTGCCGACCTGACGTCCAAGTTCGCCGCCATGACAGCCGAGCGCGATCAGCTTTTCAGCCAGGCGGAACAGGCGAAGACCCTGATCGCGAAGCTGGAAACCGAAATCACCGATGCCAAGGCTGCCGCCGAGACCGTCAAGGCCGAGCTGGAGCAGCTGAAGGCCGCAGCCGCCAAACCGGCCGATGAAAAGGCCGGCGGCAAGAAATAACCCCAAAAGCACAAGCCCAACGGCGGGGCGGCAATTCGGCCGCCCCGCCATACAAACAATAAGGCAGAGCGATGAACAACGGTCTTCCCGTTTCCGGCTACAAGCCGCAGTCCGACGATAGCGTTGGCAAGGTCAACGTGAACAAGCGCCTGGAAGAGATGGTGCTTCGTCAGCTCGATGAGCTGGCTGCTGATCCGGACACCGACAAGCGCTGGCTTGCGATCGGCCGCACCTCCATCGAACAAGGCTTCATGGCCGCCAATCGCGCCATCTTCAAGCCCGGCCGAATCGAGCTTTGAGGAACATCCGATGTACGCGACCGCAACCGACATGATCGCCCGCTTTGGAGAAACGCAGATCCTGCGTCTGTCCAATCCGGAAGACTTGACCGCAACGACGGTTAATGTCGCCAAGGTCAATCAGGCCATTGCCGACGCCACAGCGCTGATCGACGGCTACCTGCGCAAGCGTTACGCCGTGCCGGTGCTTGCGCCGCCGGTCGATCTGATCGCCGGCTGCTGCAAGATCGCCCGCTACGAGCTGGCCCAGGGCGAGCGCACCACGCCGACCGAGCAGATGAAGACCGACCGTTCCGACGTCATGAAATGGCTGGAACAGATCTCGCGGGGCGTCGTGCATCTGGACGCACCGCTTGCAGACGGCGCAACGGGCCAGGCGATCGGCTCCGGTCCGCGCTACAGCGACAGGCCCCGCGACTTTGACCACACCACATTGAGGGACATGTGATGGTCAATAAGTCGCTCGCCCCGATCGCCGTCCAGGAGCCGCTTCTCGTCGAGCGGCTGCGCACCGGCTTCCCCGCGCAGATCTTCACGATCGAGCGTGTCTCTTCGGCCATGACGAAGAATGAGTTCAACCGCTGGATCAACAACGGTTGCTTTCTCGGTCTTGCCTGGAACGGCATGAAGGCCGGAGACACCGAACGTCGCCTGACCGGCGATCAGCGCTGGAGCCTCTTCATCGTCTACCGCTCGACCGGCAGCCTTGAAGCCCGCTTCAAGGGGGATTCGAGAGGCCTTGGAATGGACGCCATGGTCGATGTTGCCTGCGCGCTCATCCACGGCTTTTCCAACACGACCGGCCGCTGCGCCGTCACGGCAGCGAACGCTGTCGTTCCGGAAGGTTTTGCCGATGACGCGGTCGTCGTCGCGCAGGTGGATTTCACCTTCTCATTCGCCACCGACACCGCCGCGCTGGACATCGAGGCCAGCGACGATCTCGCCGCGATCGGCGTGACCTGGTCGCTCGCCGATGCGCCGGAAGGCGCACCCACCCAAACCGACATCATCAATCCGGGAGCCTGAAAATGGCAGAGACGAAATTCCTGAAACAGGGCGAAGGCCGCACGGTGCGGCAGGAGAACGGCCAGCCGTGGCCGGCCGAGGGGATGGAGGCGGAAGACACGCTCTATATCCGCCGGCGTATCCGCGATGAGGACTTGGTGCCAGCCGATCGGCCGACCGAGCCTGCGCCGTCCATCGAGGAGCCGGCCGAGATCGCAAAGCGAGGCCGCAAGCCCGCCGAGACTGAAGGAGACGCCAAATGATGACGTTCAACGAGATCCCGACAAACTGGCTTGATCCGGCTGTTTTCGGCGAGGTCAAGCCGAACTACACCAAGAAGGGTGTTCTGGCTTACCCGGAAAAGACCATCGTCGTCAGCCAGAAGCTCGCCGGCGGCACGCTGACTGCCGGGCGTATCGTCGAAGTGACCCGCGCCGATGAAGGCTATGCCCATTTTGGCGAAGGCTCGATCGGTGCAGAGCAGGTCGTGGCCTTCCGCAAGGCCAACAAATCGACGCCGCTCTATGTGATGGCCATGGATGATGCAGCCGGCGCGACGGCGGCCACGGGCACGATCACGTTTGCGGGCGCAACCTCCGTTTCGTCCACGCTCTATTTCAAGATCGGCGGCCGGCGCGTCTACATCACGGCGCTGGCGACCGATACGCCCACCGCGCTGGCAACCAAGCTTGCGGCGGCGGTCAACGCTGACACGCGCTGTGTCGCCAGTGCGACCTCGGCGCTGGGTGTCGTCACGCTTACGGCGAAGAACAAGGGAGCCTGCGGCAACGAGATCAACGTTCGCGTCGATCGGAAGGCCGCCGATCTCCCGGCTGGACTGACTGCTACGATCGTCGACATGGCTGGCGGTGCAACCAACCCCAACCTGCAGACGGCGCTCGACGCCATCGACGTCAGCTGGTTTACCAAGATTTGCGTTCCGTGGAACGACACGGCCAACCTGCAGCTGCTCGATACGTGGCTGAAGGCGCGTTACGTCGCCACCGCAAAGCTCGACTGCCACGGCTTCGTTTACAAGTCCGGCACCTTCGGCCAGCGCACCACCTTTGGCGACCTGACCAACTGCGCCTTCGTCACCTGCGGCGGGCTCTATCGTAGCCCTACGTCGCCTTGGGTCCACGCGGCGACGGCGATGGCCGTTGCTTCGTTCTTCCTCACGCAGGACCCCGCGCGCCAGCTGAAGAGCCTCGTGTTGCCCGGCGTCGAGGCTCCCGACCCTGCGGACCAGGACACGCAGGAGGAACGCAACTTCCTCCTTCAGCACGGCATGTCGGCCGACATCTGCATGGATGACGGCACCGTCGTGATCAACCGCATGATCACGACCTACAAGAAGACCACGCTCAACGTTGCCGATGATGCCTGGCTGGACATCATGGTGCCGGCCACCAACAGCCGCATCCGCTACGACTGGTCGGGCTATGTGAACCTCACCTATCCGCGCGCCAAGCTGGTGGACGACGATCGCGCCGTCTCGGTTCGCCGGGCGGAGGGCGACACAGCCGCAGGCGCTGCCGTCGTTTCGCCCCGCATCATGAAGGGCGCGTGGGCGTCGCGTTGCCAGGTCTACGAGCGCAACGTCTGGATCGAGAATGTCCAGGAGACACTGGCCATGTCGATCTTCGAGCGGGATGCCGACACGCGCAATCGCATGAACTCGAAGCAGGTCTACCAGATCGTCGGCAACCTCATGGTTCAGGCCGCGTCCCTGGAATTCCTCGTCTAACCTGAAGGAAGCAAGACATGCAGGTCTTAGGCATTATCGACATCTACTGGAGAGGTCGAAATATCCCCGTCGAAAAGGGCGCGAAGCTTCGGCTCGGCGGCATCAAGAACAACGCCGTCACCTATGGGCGTACCGTTGCCAGAGCCCAGGAATACCAGGGCTCTGAAGTTACCGCGACCACGCATGTCGAGCGCGGTCAGTCGTTGCTGGGCCTGCTCGATGCGGGCGAAGGCGAGCTGCAGGTCGTGTGCGACACCGGCCAGACCTATGTCTGGCCTGACGCCTTCCTGGAGGGCGACCGGCCCGACGCGACCGGCGGCGAAGGCGGCAAAGTGGAACTCAAATGGGCGGCCGGCGAGCCCGAGGAGATCATCGGATGAAAAAGCCGCTTGAAGTTGACCTGGACGCGCTCGAAGAGCGTTTGGAGAAGCCCGTTGTGATCGTTGAGGAAGACGGAATTGCCAACAAGGCAAGCCGCATCATCGACGAAGATGGCGATCCGATGGACAAGCTGCCCGAGCAGGCTGTCCAGAACGAGGACGGATCGGTCACGCTGCCACTCTCTGAAACGGTGACCGTGACGACCCGGAAGGACGGGAAGGTTCGCGATCGCGTTTACAGCGAACTCGTCTTCCATCGCCTGCGCGGTGTTGACCTCCGGTCGATCAACTCAACCTCGGCCGAGATGCAGACCGTCATGGCTCTTGCCAGGTCAACCCGCATCACCGCGCCTCTCATGTCGGCGATCTACGACCAGATGGATGGTGCTGACATCACGGCAGCGGCGCAGGTAATTGGCCATTTTTTGACCCGTGGCCAGAAAACACGAACGTGATGATGGGCATGCTGGCCGACGAGACAGGGTTCTCGGCGGCCAGCATTCTCGACATGGACGTGCATGACCTGACCTTCTGGTGGAATGCGGTCATGAGCTGGCGACGATCTCTTAAAGAGGAAAGCTGAAATGTCCGGACGGAACATGGCGCTCGACGTTCTCGTCCGGCTGAAAGACCTGCTGTCCGGACCGCTCAAGCGCGCGACCGGCGTCGTGAAGGGTTTTACAGATACGATCCGCAAGATCGGACTTGTCGGGACGGCGCTTGCCGCCATCTCGTTCACCGCGCCGATTGCGCAGGCGGCCGAGTTCCAACAGAAGCTCCTGGATATAGCAACCACAGCCGAGCTGACGCACAAGGCGGCATTCGATTTCGTCAACCAGCAGAAGGCGCAATACGAGGGGCTGTCCTTCACCTATGGCCAGTTCTCCGACACGATAGCCGCCGGCGCTGGCAAGATGATTGCCGCCGGCCTCGATCGCGCATCGGTGGAGACCTCTCTCGGCGCGATCGCCAAAAATGCAACGGCTGCCAACGCACAGTTCGAGGATGTCGCTGGCGTGGCAATATCGCTGATGCAAACGCTCCGGATACCGGCTGATCAGATGGATAGCTCCATCGCCGGGCTGATCGTTTCGGCCAAGGCGGGCTCATTCGAGTTCAAGGAAATGGCTCGCTATTTCCCGACACTGACATCGCAGGTTGCCAAGTTCGGGGTAACCGGACGCGAGGCCGTGAACTTCCTGGGCGCAGCCCTGCAGATCGCCATGAAAGGTACGTCCGAACCTGCCGAGGCTGCAAACAACCTCAAGAACTTCCTCTCGAAGATCCTTGCACCCGTCACCGTCAAGACGTTCAAGGAAGCCGGTGTCGATATCCAGGCGGTGATGCAGGATGCGGCCACGAAGGGCATCAACCCGATCGAGGCGGTCATCCAGAAGATCATGAAGCTGACGGGCGTTTCCGCAAAGGAAATACAGGGCCTCATGGATAAGGCAAAGGCCAACGGTCTTTCGGGTGCGGAAGCGCTGGGCTATGTGCGCGAGCAGCTCGAAAAAATTCATGGCGCCGGCAAGCTTGGTGAACTCTTCCAGGATCAGCAGGTTCTCGACTTCCTCATTCCATTCCTCGCACACCTGGAGGAATACAAACAAATCAAGGAAGACGTCGCGAAGGCAACAGGCGCGAATTCGCAGGCGGATTTCGAGACCCAGATTCAGGGGCTCAATCGCCAGTTCATGATCTTCCAGGAGATCGGTGTCCAGGCCGTTCGGGAAGTCGGACTCGCCTTCGGCGTCTGGCTTCCGGCGATCAACCAGCACCTGATCGAAGCCCTTAAGTGGCTTCGCGAAACGGACGAACGCACGGGCGGCATGGTGCGCCATATGCTGTCGCTCGGCGGGGCCGCAGTGGCCGCTGCTGCGGCTCTGGGTGTGCTTGGCGTCGTCGCGCCGATTATCTCCGGCGGTCTCTCCCTGCTTGCTGGGCCGCTGCGCTTGCTTTGGACGGCACTTTCCTTCATCCCCGCCGCGTTGGGCGCGGTTGGCGGCGCTCTCGCGGGCATATCCGCGCCGATCTGGGCGACGATCGCGGCGGTAGCGGCTCTTTCCTTCGCAATCTATCGCTACTGGCAACCCATACAGGCGTTCGTCACGGGCTTCGCATCATCGTTCAAGGGACCGTTTGAAGCGACCGTCTCGTCATTCCAGTGGTTCTTCTCTGCCATCGGCCTGGAAACGTCCAAGCTCGGCCCCCTGCTCGATGGCATGAAAACGACAATGACGGCCTGGTGGAACGACCTGAAGTCGTTCTTCAGCGGGATCGACTTCGGCAGCATGTTTTCGATGAAGCAGTATTCCGCTGCTGACCTGGCCTCCTTCAACCAACTGGGGCGAGACCTCGGCGATTCGATCGTCAACGGGATCAAGTCCGCGGTAGACGGGCTGATTGAGTGGTTCAGCAGCCTGCCCTCGCGGATCCTGGCGGCAATCGGGAAGATTGACCTGTCCGGCATCATCAGCTGGCCATCGCTGCCTTCCTGGCTCGGCGGCGGCGGACCGCCCGGAACCCCACAACCGGCGACCAAGGCCGAGCAGCCAGCCAACCAGAATGTCAGCGTCGATGTTACCACGACGGTCAAGGCCGCACCCGGCACGACCGTTACCGGGCAGAGCGTCCAGACCAGCGGCGCGAAGAATAGCGGCATCAATACCGGCAAGTCCGTTGGAGCACCGTAATGGCACCGTTGCCCGGCCTCGTCAGCGGTTCTTATCGGGGGATCGCGTTTTACGTTCCGACCGCATCATCGCGACCCGGCCGCCGAGTGGCGCGGACATTTCTGCCTGGTGTCGATGATGCGGCCTATGACGATTTCGGCCGCGCGCCGCGCGAGATCTCGATCGACGGCCTGATCATCGGCGACGACTATCTCGCCCAGGCCGCAGCCCTGGAAGCGGCTTTCGAAACGCAGGGCCCGGCCATGCTGGTGCATCCGTTCCGTGGCCCGATGATGGTTATCCTCACTGAACCGGCGACCATCAACTATTCCGACCGGGAAATGCGGATCGTGCGCTTCCAGGCGCGTTTCGAGCTGGTTGGAAGCGGATTTGAAGCGGGCTTGAGCGGGCTTTTCGGCATTGCCTCGATCGTCGTGGCTCTGGTCACACTTGCCACATCGCTCTCGTCCTCGGTGGAGAAGCGCACGATTTCGGCTGCGCGCTCGCGGGCTACGACCAGGTCGCTGCGGATCATCAAGCAGACAATGTCGAACCTGCAGCCGGTGAGCAGCTCGCGCCGGTTCGTGCCGCGTCTCAAGGCGCAGGTCTCCCGCGCGACGGCCGACACGCCCACCGCTTTGGACGCTGTTGTCGTGACGGCCGCAGCCATGATCGGCGACGCGACGATCAAGCCTTGGGTCTCTGAGGCCGAGGAGAGCACTGCCGAAGCCGCGCCGCCGGCGGAGGCGCTCTTTGCCCTCGGCGTACGGGTCGCCACCGCGCTCAAGGGCGAAGTGGCAGATGCGCCGTCCGCGCCGGACCAGGCGTTGCTCTTTGCTGCGTCCATCCATGTCGTCATCCAGGCCGTGTCCCAGATCGACTACTGGTCTTTCGAGAGCACTGATGCGGCGCTGACCGCCCGCAATCAGGCGTTGGAATGTCTCTCCGGACTTGCCGAGACGGCCGATCTCCTTTCGAATAGCGCCTATGCCGGCGAGATGGCCGAGATTATCCGGCAGCTTTACGCGCTCCAGGCGGAGATCACCGGCACCGTCAACGAGATCATCGGCCGGCTACCGCAGACGCTGGTCTTCGAAACCGATCGGCCGGTTGATGCCTGGGTGCTCGCCAACCACGTCGCCGGCGACAACCCGGCGATCGTCGAGGCTGTCTATGCCGATATCGTCCGACGCAACCGGCCGCGCCACCCGGCCGCGATGAAGCCCGGAAAGATCAGGGTCATCAAGCCATGATCGGGGAAAAAGGCATCCGCATCTGGATCGAGGGGCGTGAGTTCAAAGGCGCGAAGGAGAAGGAAGTCTCCCTCGATATGGAAGACTTTTCCGCGTCCTTCTCCTTCACCTGCCGCGACCAGGAGGCGAACGCGGATGCCCTTGTGGCCGCGCTCGGGCCGTGGAACGCGCGATTGAAAGCACAGAAGAAGGTGAAGATCACGGTCAGCGGCCAGCTCGTGCTTGTCGGCAAGATCGAGAAGCGGTCGAGCGAGTTCTCGGATCAGACGGCCGAGATCACGCTCTCGGGCCGTTGCAAGGCCGGCGATATGGTCGATTGCGCTGCCATGACCAAAGGCCCGGCCGAGTTCAAGAACGTCAAGCTGGAAGATGCGGCGAAAAAGATTGCTGCACCCTATGGCCTCGGCGTCCGCAGCGAGATCGACACGGGCGAGCCGTTCCCCAGGTATTCGCTGGATCTCGCCGAGACCGCGCATCGGGCAATCGAAAAGGGAGCGCGTCAGCGCCAGGCGCTCGCCATGTCCGACGGGATCGGCAATATCGTCATCACACGCGCCGGGTCGAAGAAGGCCGCCGGCGCAATCAACGCGCCGGGCAACGTCAAGTCTGTCTCGATGGGTGAGGATTGCACCGGCCGCTTCTCGGAAACCATCGTCCACGGCCAACATGAGAAGGCCGGCAAGGAACGCAAGGGTGACGCGGCGCTTGACAAGACGGCCGAGCCGTTGACGCCAGCTGCGCGCGCCGGCGGCGATGGCGAGGCCACCAAACAGGAGCGCAAAGGCACGGTCGCCAAGGGCGTGGCGAAGGACGAAGAGGTCGAGGGCTACCGGCCGAAGGTCTATCTGGCGCGCACCAAGGCCGAGCAGATGAGCGCCCAGGAAGAGGCCGAGTGGCGGCGCAATACCGCGCGCGGCAAGGGCGAGCAGATCACCTATGTCGTTTACGGCCATGATGTAGATGGCGAGCTATGGCGACCGAACACGATCGCACCCGTGAAGGACAGGTATAACGCTATCGATCGCGACATGCTGATTTCCAAGGTCCGGCTCCACGAGACCGAGGACGAGGCGATGGATACGGAACTGACGGTGACCAGCCCCGAAGCCTTCGCCAAGAGCAAGGGCGGTGGCACGACGGGCGGCAAGGGCGCGAAGAGCCGGACGAACAAGGCGAGCGGCAAGCTCGACACGACAGCGGAGAGACTTTGATGAGCGAGATCGCTGAGCTGCGCGCACAAATTCAGGAGCTGCACAACATCATCCGTGGGATGATGCGCCGCGTGACGATGAAGAACGTGAATGACGGCGGAAAGACACAGACCGCGAGCATCGAAGTCGCTGACGGTGTCTGGCGGGATGGCATTGAGGTCATGCAGCCCTATGGCTTTGCCAGCCATGTTGGTGATGGGGCGCTGGGTCTGGCGCTCGCTTTGGGAGGCGACGAGGGCGATATCATGCTGATGCCGGTCGCCAACCCCTCCGCCAGGATGGGAAAGCTGGACGAAAACGAGGTCGGCCTCTACAATGCCGCTGGAGACAAGTTCGTTCTCGGAGCCGGCGGCGAGATGACCTTGAAGTCGGGACAGCAGATCACGATCAAAACTGACGCCGGCGTCTTCATCACCGCGCAGATCCTGAAGGTCGAGGGCGACATTGAGGCGACTGGCGACGTCAAGGACCATGCCGGAACCATGCAGGAAATGCGCGACAAGTATAATGTCCACAATCACACCGGCGGCCCACCTCCCACGCCCTTGATGGACTGACCCGACCTCCATTGCGGCCATCGACAAGCCCGACCGCCTGGGCGGTCATGACGTGGTCGCGCGCGCGCGGGCAATCTGCCCGGCATGTTTTGTGACCTGGCTCTCTCTTTTGACGATCTGACCCAAACCTGCGACCTCGCGTTCGCGGACGACGGCGACCTGTCGATCGACGTGACGGCCGAGACGCCCTTGCTGCTGTCGATCGGGCTCGATCGGCGCGCAGCCGAGGGCGATGAGCTGCCGGATGGCGTCACCAATCTCTACCGGCCGGACACCTATTATCAGCGGCGCGGCTCCGTCCTTGATGCCTGCGACCGCTTTGGCGAATTTCAGGGCTGTCGGATGTGGTTGCTCGGTCGGGCAAAACAGACCGAAGAAACGCGCCTGCTCGCCGAATACTGGCTCGGCGAAGGCACGACCTGGGCGAAGGCCCAGACCGGATCGCCCGCCGAGATCGAGGCATGGTGGGCGGCGCGCGGCCTTCTCCGGTGGCGTGTAGCAACGGGTGACGACGAGATCACGGCCGGCAAGAGGGTCACCTGATGCCGATAACAATCCCATCCCTCAAAACACTGGCTGAGCGCTGCGCCACGGCTTTCGAGGCCGGCGCGGACGCGGTGTTTTCCGCCAAGGGCGTCACATGGTCGGCGCAGAAGCTTTCGTTCGCGGTGCGGTCGGCGCGCGGCATGCTCGCGCTTGTTTTCCGATCCGTCGCGCCGGAGATCCGCGCCATCCACGATCACGTCGCCTGGTGGGGCCGGCAGTATTTCCCTGACACAGCCGAAGAGGAGCAGGTCTATCGGCATGCGAGCATCTGGAATGTCGATGGGCGCGAGGCGGACTTTGCCGTTGGATCGGTGACGATCACGGGAACGCCGGGGGCACCTATTCCGGCCGGGCTGGAGATGTCGTCGAGCGAAGGGCTGATCTGGTTGACCGATGCCGCCGCTACGATTGGCGTAGGCGGAACGGTTGTCGTATCCGCCACAGCTGCCGGCGCAGGCGCTGCCTATAACTACGAGGCCGGGATCAAGCTCGCCACCGTCGAGCCGAACCCCGATGTCACCTCGATCGAGATCACAACCGCCTTTGCCGGTGGCGCAGACGAAAGCACCTGGGAAGAGCTGCAGGCCGCAGTCGTTGAACACATCCGCAAGCCGCCCCAGGGTGGTGCCGGCTATGATTATGTCGCCTGGGTGAAATCGAAGTTCAAGGTCGCCGCCGTCAAGGTCATTCCCGAGGTGATCGGACGCGGCTCTGTCGGTATTGTCGTTGCCATGAAGGACGATGACGGCACCGTCCGGTCGCCGACCGATCCGGAGCGGGCGGCAATTCTTGCCTATCTCGGCGCGATCGGGACAGCAACGGGTGTCCGTCCCGTGACGGCCCGGGTGAGCGTCCATGCCGCCGCCATCGTGGCACAACCTGCTTCTATCCGACTGCGACCGGACAATGCCAAGACCAGGGCTGCGGTCGCAGAAGCCTACAAGCGCTTCTGGGCCGTGCTTGGATCTCCGGAAGACGACGGCAATGAAAGCCCGATCGGTGCGACAATCGAGCGCTCGCGTCTGTCTGAAGAGATTTCGGCGGCTGACGGCGAATATGCACATGACCTCGTCGTGCCGGCCGCCCGCTATACGCTTGACAATTACACCTACCCCGTCGCCGGGACGATCACATGGGTGGCACCATGAGAACGGTTGACGACATTCTCCGGACAATCTTCGCGCGCCTCCCTCGCGGCTTTGCCGTCCCGAAAGTGACGGGCGGCTTCGGCCTGGTGATGCGCGCTTTTGCGACCGTCCTGAAAGATGCCGAGGACGCGGCGGCTGAAATGATGGACGAGATCGATCCGCGAACGACCGTGAAGCAGCTTGCTGATTTCGAGCGTGTCCTTGGTCCCGACCCGGCCGGCCGAGACCGCAGGGTGGCGACGATCGGCGACAGGCAGAGGCTGGCACACCAGCGCTGGACGGCCAAGGGCGGACAGAGCATCCCCTATTACATCGGCATTGCAGCCAAGCTCGGCGTCACGATTACCATCGACGAGTTCTGGCCGACACGCGCTGGGATGATGGTCGCCGGAACTCCGCTGATCGCGGAAGGCGAGCAATTCACCTGGCGCGTCAACATGCCGGCCCTCCCGGTCATCCCGTTCAGAGCGGGCCAATCGCAGGCCGGGGAATCGCTCGCAGCCTTCTCGGTCAATGGCGATCTGGAAAAGTACTTTCACCTGATCAAGCCGGCCCACAGCAACCTCATTTTCAATTATCCCGGAGCCTGAGTAGATGGACCGTATAGACAGTTTCAATGCCATCGACCTTGGCGGTGGAAAGAAGGGCTTCCAGGATCAGATCCTTTCTTTCGGATCAGGTAGCCAGGAAGGCACCTGGGTTAGCGCCCTCTGGCTGAACAGCGTGCAGGAAGAAATCCTCGCAGTTATTGAAGCGGCCGGTTTCGTCGCCGATCGGACCAAATGGAACCAGCTTACAAAGGCGATCCGGTCACAGCGGCTGAACTATTTTGAAGTCGGAGGAACGGCCAACGCATTGACGGTTGCTTTGTCGCCTGCGCCGGCCGCATGGACCGAGCTGGTCGGCGTGCCGATGCGGCTGAAGATCGCCGCGCCGAATACGGATGCCGTCACGCTCTCGCCGAACGGCCTTTCGCCGAAGGCATTGGTCGCCTTCGGCAACAACGCCCTTAAACCGGGTCAATTGCCAGGCGGCGCGATTGTTACGGCGATCTTCGACGGCACCAATGTTCAGGTTTCGGTGCCGCTCGCCCCTCGTTTTTCGAGCAGTGTCACGGTGATCAGTGCGCCCGGCCCTGGCAGTTACACCGTACCGGCCGGTGTCTATCGGATAGGCCCTGAGCTGTGGGCTGGTGCCCCCGGCGGCGGCGGCGGATCGAACACGAACAACGGCTACGAGGGGACAGGGGGTGCGGGGGGCGGTTATGCCTACAAGGAAATCGATGTCACTCCCGGCCAAGTGATCCCTTACGTCAATGGTGCAGGAGGTCTCGGCGGCAGTCCCGGCAATCCCGGCGCGCCGGGCCAGACGACATCCTTCGGATCGTATTTTTCGGCGACGCCGGGAGAAGTCGGTGTGCACGGAAAATTCGGCGTTTACGGCAATGTGACGACGGGCGGTATCGGTATCGGCGGCGATATCAATATTCGCGGTGGCAATGGCGCGGGGGCTTTGCCGGCCGCTTCCGATGGGACAGGCATAGGCGGACAAGGCGGTGGATCACCGTTCGGTGCGCCGCCAGCACCGGCATCCGGGGGGCCGGGCGTGGATGGCTTGTGGCCCGGCGGCGGCGGTGGCGGCGCGGGTGGGACTGGCGGCAACTATGGCGGCCGAGGCGCAAACGGCGGCATCATCATCCATATTCTGTGAGGTCATCATGTTCTATGCGCGCATTAAGGACGGTGTCGCTGTCGAGGTTGTCGATCTTGGCAAGTTTCATCCGGACGATATCTATCATCCTGATCTCGCTCAGGACTTCGTGGTCGCGCACGATGCCGTGAAACCGGGCGATGTTTACGACGGTCGGGCTTTTTCATCGCCGCCGACTATCGAGCCCACGCAAGGCGAGCTGCGGCAGATTAAGCAGGCGTTGATTGAGGAAATTAACGCGGCGGCCGAGGCGGAACGCAAGCGCTACATCACGGCCGGCGAAGGCCAGGCGATGACTTACACGGAAAAGCTAGCCCAGGCGCGGGCATTCCTGGCCGCGACAGAGCCAAACGCTGCCGATTATCCGATGATCGCCAACGAAGTCGGCATCACGGCCTCGACGGCTTCCGGCGTGGCAAGTGCAGTCATCGATGCCTACACGGCCTGGGTCGCGATCGGAGCGGCGATCGAGAAGATCCGGATGCAGACGAACATGGCGATTACGGAAGCGGCTGACGCGGATGCGGCTCGCGCGGTCCGGAACACTGTCGTTTGGCCGTCGGCCAGCTGAGGAGAGAAAAACCATGGCAGAGCGCATGTCTACCAACCTAGTGGAATTCACGTCGCCGGCGTTTACGCCGACGGTGGATTCGATCTTCCAGTTCAAGAGCGATGGCGAGCAGGCGACGGTCGATGTCGAGACACGGCTGAACGGCTCTGCGCCGTGGATTGTCGTGGACACCATGCATGCGACAAGCCGGAAGCTCATCCGCGTCGCGCAGCTGCCGGCCGTGCGCTTCACTTTGCGCAACGGCAAAGGCAACTCGTATGTGTGGGATTCGGAGTGATGCTGTCGAGCGGTCTGACAATCCCGATCGAGCGCCAGATCTCGAAGGCGGGCGCGGTCAAATCGTTTTCTGACACCCTTAGCAAGGGTGTGCGGGCACGGCCTGTCTTTGACGCCACGCCGGTGCCATACGCCCTCTTCGCGCTGCAGCTCGTCCGATCTGGATACACCGGTCCGATTGTCACTCTGCGCCGGACGTCCGATAATGCGGAGACTGCCTTTTACCCGAGACCTAGCGGCTACCTATCGCGCGCCGAAATCATGGGCTGGGCGGGCACATCGGAATTGCGCGTCAAGATCTGGCACGATCAGATGGGCGCGCACGACGCATTGCAGACCATCACAGCCCAGCAGCCAGTATTTGACTGGTCCGGTGGCGAGCCAATGATCTATAACGTCAATCTGCCTACAAGCTTGGGGCTGCAAAACGCTCTCAGCTTCGCGCGCAATCTGGGCGGAGTATCCGTCGCTGTCGTCGGCGACGGAACCACTGGAATTGCAGAAACGCTTGATATTGCTTCTTTCCGTGCCGGATCGGGAAATTCCCAGTTCAGCCTGCGCGCGCAGTCCGGAAAATGGGGCGCATTCTTACGCCGCATCAATAACGGTAATTTTGCCTTACCCGTCTCAACAAAGGCGACGACCGGCACCGGCTGGACATCCGCCATCATGGAGGCCGACCTCGCGAACAACGCGCCGCGTGTCACGGTCGATGGTGTGACGACCACGAGAGACAGCTTTGACGCGGCTCTCACTTCGGACGAGGATGCGACCGACGCGCCTCGTATCGGCGCATCTCCAGACGGTGGTGCGGCCTGGTTCGGCTTTATCCGAGCGGTAGGGTTTTTCCGGAAAGCTTTTTCTTCGTCCGAACGAGCTGCGGTTGGCGCAGCACTTGACTACCTCAAACCTCGATCTGCGAACCGATATCTGGCCTGCTGGGGCGATAGCCTGACGCAAGGCGGATATCCAGCCTATCTCGCAACGATGATGGGCAGCTATCGCTATGTCTACGACGGTGGTGTCGGAGGGGAAAGCATTGCTTCCATCCGTGCTCGGCAGGCTGCCGACGTCTATTACAATGCGCGCATCAACCTGCTTGAGGGTGGCCGCAACGGATTTAAGACGCTCACTGCAACCGAAATCGAAGCAGACATGGCTCTCATGGTGGCCCATGTTGTCGGTGGCCGCTTTCTGGTCGGCGCTGTAACGCCCTTTGCGAATGATCCGGCAACTGGCTCCGGAGCAGACACGCCGGATGACACGGCAAAACGGCTGGCACTCAACGCGCTGAGGCAATCATCCTACGGGGATCGCTACGTTGACCCGATGCCGTATTTTGCATCGGCAAGCAACGGCTCGGCGGAAGACCTAGCCGACATCGCTGCCGGCTGGATACCGCGCTCGCTGCGCTCTGATGGTGGTCACCTCAATGCGGCCGGTCAAATGGCAAAGGCCCGTGCCTACAGAGATAAGCTCATCTCACTCGGCTGGTGATTTGGTGTAGGACTCGACAACCAGAGATGCTCGGATATTCTGGCGAAAGATTTTTTTAAAAAGGTTTGATCATGCGTAATCGTTTTTTATGGGTATTAGCTCTCTTGCTGGTCAGTTGCGGTGGTGAGGACACGCTCGCAATACGTGGCGACAGCACTGCGATCGCATCGCGGTCCGGCATTGCCAAGGTCTACAATCTTGTGCCCTCTTGGGACGGCAAACGCTGGTGGGTGATCGTTTCGTCGGAGTTGGGCCGAAAGCCTTTCAACGATGGCGTGGGCGGCCAGGATATGCACACGATGCGCGTCAAGATGGAGGCCGACCAGTCGCACCGCAAGATCACGACGATCATCTATGACCGCCGGAATGATGATGAGGACGCGCAAGCGTATGTGGCTGACCTCTCGGCAGCGGTGGCGACGCTCCAGACTGACCACTTCCTGATCATGCCGCAGGTTGCGCAGTCTGCCGGCAAGCCTGAAACAACTGATCAGGTTGCCGCTATGGCCGAAATTGATCGGCAGGTACTGGCGCGTTGGCCGCACAACACGTTCACATATGTCGAACGTCAGGCTTTCCTCGGTGAGCTTTCGGCCGACGATACGCGCTTCGACGGACTGCATCGGAATGAAAAAGGCCAGATGATCGAAGCTCGCTATATTGGCGGCTGGCTAAAGCAGCGCGGCTGGTAAAACGCACACCGCGCCCATCCATCAAATGTGGCCGCCGGCGGCGACCATAATCCAGAAGTACCAGGTGCCGGCCTAAGCCGGAGGCGGGGTCAAGTTTGGCGACCGAACCCGCCCGGAAGCAAGAAGACTTAACTTCACCACCCGTAGCCCCGAAGGGCTGCGCGGCTTGTGAGCGAGTCCAGGTAAATCCACAATGGCGGTTACAGCCCTCCACGACGTTATCCCCGCGAATCCGCCCGCTGCCTACATCGGCGGCAAGAGACTGCTCTCAAAGACCATCATCGAGCGGCTGCGTTCGATCCCGCATGACGGCTACGCGGAGCCTTTCGTCGGGATGGGCGGGGTGTTCCTGCGCAGGCCATTCCAGCCGAGGCTTGAGGTCATCAACGACATCAACGGCGAGGTTGCCAATCTTTTCCGGATCCTGCAGCGGCATTATCCGCAGTTCATGGACACCCTTAGGTTCCAGATTACCTCACGGCGGGAATTCGAGCGGCTGCAGCGCTGCGACCCCGCGACCTTGACCGATCTGGAGAGGGCAGCTCGCTTCCTCTACCTCCAGCGCACGGCGTTCGGAGGCAAGGTCGATGGTCAGACCTTCGGGGTGTCCAGGACAACTGGCGGCCGTTTCAATGTATCAAAGCTTGGGCCGCTCCTGGAGGACGTGCACGAACGTCTCGCCGGCGTTGTGATTGAGAACCTGCCCTGGGCTAAGCTGATTGAGCGTTACGACCGGGAAGGCATGCTCTTCTATCTCGACCCGCCCTACTACGGAAATGAAGACGACTATGGCCCTGACGTCTTCGGTCGAGGCGACTTCGAACATATGGCCGAAGTTTTAAAGAGGCTTCGAGGACGCTTCATTCTGTCCTTAAACGCGGCTCAAGGCGTCTTCGAAACCTTCCGAGCGTTCTCGATCGAAGAGGTAGATTGCACCTACTCGGTCAGCGGTGGGGCTGGTAAGAAGGTCCGCGAAGTGATTATTTCGGGAGCCCCTTGATGCCGCTAGCAACAATCGCCGCCGCTCTGTTCACCACTGCTGTCGTCGCGCAAACGAATGAACAAAAGCTGCTTTCGGCACTATGGATTGAATGGGGACTCGCGCACTGCGATGTTTCCATTATCCCCGCGTCAACAGCAATGTTCGCAAACATGATAATTGGAGGAACGGAGAAAAGTACGGTGGAGGCTGCGCGCCTGCAGGTTTCTGAGGGGATCAAAGCCGCCCACCGTGATGATATTGCCGGGGCCTGTGCCGAACTCGCCAATGCGCTTAAGAGCTGATCCTGAGTGTTCTAAAAGCCGGTGTCAAAAATTCAAAAGCGCGCGGCCCGCTACACGAAGGCTAGCCACAAGATAAGATAATGAAATCAATAATTAATGGTGGGCCCGGAGGGACTCGAACCCCCAACCAAGCGGTTATGAGCCGCCGGCTCTAACCATTGAGCTACAGGCCCTCGCCGGTCGTTGGTCGGCGGTGCGGCGGGCAATGGTGAACCGCAGCGACGATCCGATTAAACGAATTCGCCTGCTGCTTCAAGCACCCGCCGCATTTGCCACACAATCAACAGACACATCTTGCCCCGTCCGGGAAGGGTGATTGATCACGGAGAGTATTCGGCGCTTTTCCACGACGACGTTAGAGACGAGGCTTGAGGCGCGTATCGGTCTCGAGCCTGAAATCCATGACAGGCCGTCCCCGGCCGTCTTGAACTGGAGGGACCATCATGTTTCATACCCGCACGCTCATGACTTCGCTGGCCGTTCTGGCGCTGGTTTCAGCGGCCCCTGCCACGCGCGCGGCAGAGGAGCAGGCGCGAATTACCGTCACCGGCGAAGGTACAGTTTCGGCGGCGCCCGACATGGCCATCATCCATGTGGGTGTTCTGAAGACCGCAGCCACCGCCCGTCAGGCGCTCGATGACGCCAACAAGGCCCTGTCCGACACACTGGCCGGCCTGAAGACCAAGGGAATCGACGCGCGCGACCTGCAAACCTCCGGCTTCTCGGTGACGCCGCAATTCGATTATTCCGGCAAGAATGGCACCGCGCCCAAGCTCACCGGCTATCAGGTCTCCAACATGCTGACCATTCGGGTGCGCGACATTGGCGGGCTCGGCAAGGTGCTGGACGAAGCCGTGACCGATGGCATCAATTCCGGCGGCTCATTGAGCTTCGGCAACAGCAACGAGAAGGAGCTGGTCGCAGAGGCCCGCAAGGCGGCCGTCGCCGACGCCATCACCAAGGCCAAGGCGCTGACCGAGGCAGCCGGCGTTTCGACCGGAGACGTGATCTCCATCTCGGAGGACCCGCAGTTTATGCCGCAAGTGCCGATGGCGGCGCGCATGAGCATGGCAAAGCAGTCGACGGACAGCGTACCGGTTGAAGCGGGTGAAAGCGAATATCACGCCCGCGTGACCGTGACCTTCGCCATCAACCAGAAAAAGCCGTAACGGCCCTTTGATCCACGAGACCGGGCGGAACTGCATCGGCTGTCCCGCCCGGCCTTTTCCGGATTGTTGGAAACGAAAAAAGCCGCTGCACCTCTTCAGATGCGGCGGCTCCTTGCAAGAATGCAAACATCAGGCCTTACAGCGGCGGGCAGCCCGGAACATTCGCGAATTGAACCTGACGGAGACGGCGACCGACCTGTCCTTCAACGATCACGCGGCGCGGCGTAACGCGAACGACTTCCGGATCTTCAAGACCCATGCGCCAGGCGCGGCGGACAGCCTCGCGCTCGCTGCAGCCATAACCGGGCGGCGGCGGCGGCGGGCGGCGATAGCCCGGCTCATCGTAGAAACGCCCCGGTGGCGGCGGCGGCGGGCGATTGCCGTAACCCGGCCCGTTGTCGAAGCCGAAATAAATGCCGTCAGCCAACGCGGCCACGGGTGCTACCGAAAGACCTGCACCACCAACCATGGCTGCAAGCAGTACCCTCGTGAGAAACTGTTTCATATCCTCTTCTCCATGAAAAGCCCTTGCCGGCTTTTGCCGCCGAACCGCTTCGAATATCGTCTTAAATACCCCAAACGAGATGAATGTTCCCCGAATCTCCCGTTCAGACCCCGTTCATCTCCGCGAAACATTAGCAGATACAGAAAACAATGAGATATTTTTCAGACAGAAACGCCTGATAGAAAGCCGTTGCGCAACAAAAAACCAACGCTATGATTCTCTGCGAAGCACGGGACGGGACATGTCGACAGCAGAATTGATTGATCAGATCGCAGCGGAAGAAGCCCGGCTCGTTTTTCGAGCCTTTAGCGAGGCCGAAGCCCTGGAAATCGGCATGGCGCTCGTTGCCACCGCCCGCGTGGAAGGCGCGCGTGTGGTGATCAACATCCGCACACCGGACAGAACGCTGTTTCATGCAGCTTTGCCCGGTGCAACGCCCGACAACGACGAATGGGCCAGACGCAAATCGAACACGACGCTGCGCTATCACAAGTCGTCGCTGGCCGTTGGCGAAGCCCTGCGGCAGAAGGGCCGCGTGCCGGGCCCCGACATCGGTGTCGACCAGATGAATTTCTCTCACCACGGCGGCAGCTTCCCGGTCCGCGTCGCGGGAACCGGCGTGGTGGCGGCAATTACGGTCTCTGGCCTTGCCCAGGCGGAAGACCACGGAATGATCGTCAAGGTCCTGAAGGATTATCTGAAAGGCTGAACATCGTGAATCTGATGATCCGTGCCGGATTGATTTCGTGCCTCCTTCTGTCCGGTCAGGCCGCCTCTGCAGCGGCCTTGCCACAAGGCTCGAGCGACACGAAGGTGAAGCCCTCCTTTGACTGCTCGACAGCCGAACACGCAATCGAGGAACTGGTCTGTGAGGATCCAGAACTGGCGGATCTCGACGTGCAGCTCGCCTCGGTGTTCCAGAGCGCCCTGAAAAAGGTCGAGGCCATGCCAAACACCGCACCCGAAATCCGGCATATGAAAGCCTATCAGCTGCGCTGGTCACGCGAGCGCAATGCATGTGCCAAGAGCGAGGATGTCAAGGCCTGTACGCTTGACAGCTATCACCGTCGCATCGCCGATCTTCAGGCCCGCTTCCTTCTGGTGAAGACGAAATCGCCAGCCATCTATACCTGCCGCGGCAATCCGAAAAATCAGCTGATCGTGACCTATGTCGAAAGTGCGCCGCCGTCCGTTCGTCTCGATCACGCCGGCAAGACTGCCGTCGCCTTTCAGGACGACGAGACCGACGAAAAGCGCTTCGTCGGCCCCAAGGGCATCAGCTTCGAGGTCGAGGGTGACATGGCGCTGATCAACTGGCCCAAGGGCAACGAGTTCGACTGCATTCTGCGCAAGTGAGAGTCAGGCTCAAAAAAATCACGGCGTTTGCTTCGGCGCGGCGCCCAGCCGTGTCAGCACCTCCGCGGGGATGCCCATCTCCCGGATGATCAGGCGGTGATCTCTCAATCCGCAAAGCTCCCGCTGGACAAAATAGGCCCAGACCGCCTCCCCCGCCTCGGCAAGCGCGGCCGCGCGTGTCTCCGGCGAAGCGGCCGCCAGTGCGGCCAGCGCCTTTTCGGCCTTGCGCCCCTGATGGCCGAGCGACGATGCGCTTTCGGACAAGGCCTCAGCCTCGAAATTCGACAGGGCGCCGTCAAACTGCCCGGCTCGGGAAAGACGCGCCAGATCGCGCGGCATGCGTAAGGACATGGTTCCTATCCTTTCGATCAGTTCGTCGGGAAGCCCCGCGCTCGCCATTCGGATTTCGGCACGGGGGCCCCGACCTTGAAGGCGAACGAGACAACCCGCGTCGCATCAGCGTCAAGTTCGCATTGAAAGCTGATTTCGTACCACGCGCTGCGTGTGCGGAAATAAGCCTTCGGAATGGACAGTACATTGCCCTCGCGCGGCGCCGCCGAAGGCACGATTTCTGCCTGATAGGGAGGCGATCCGTGGATCAATTGCTGACCCAGTTCCGTGGCGCAGAGCTGCTTGATCCGCTCGGGCCGCGACAGGCCGCTCATCGTCACGATGGCCGCTCGTCCGCCCATATCGTTGGCCGAATAGAGCTTGCGCGCCTTCTTCAACTCCCTCGCCTCATCGGGCTTCGGCGCGGCGGCCTTCTCCTCGGCAGGCTTGCCGGCAGCGGCAGCGGCGGCAGACGCCTGTTGCTCCTGCGTTTTCAGGACATCCGGAACGCCGGGAATGTTATCTTTCGGTGGCTCTTTCGCAGCCTCCTCCGTGACAGCCTTCGGCTCCTCGGCAGGCGGGGCAGCTGGCTTCTGGTCCGCAAGCTCATCTGCCGCATCCTTCTCGCCGTCAGAGGCGCTGCCGGCCTGTTTCTGCGATGCCTCATCCTTCTGGCCGAACTGGAAGACAGGCCTCAGCTGTGGAATGGGCGGACTTTCCGGCGGCTCGACCTTTGCCTCCTCCTTGGCTTCCGGCGGAGGCGGTGGAGGCGGTGCTGGCGGCTTCTCCGCGGCCTTCTCCTCCGGCTTCTTTTCTTCCGGCGGCTTCTGTTCAGGAGGGGGCGGTGCCTCCTTTTCCTGCACGATATCCACCTTCACCGCTTCATCCTTGGGCGGTTCGGCGGAGTGCTCGGGAAGTTTCAGAAAAAGCACCAGCGCAACGGCAATATGAAGCACGGCGGACGCCGCATAGGCCCACCCATTTCTCCGCTCCGGCAATTCCTGCGCACCGTCCATCATTCCTATGTAGGGCGGAATCAGCCCGGGATCGAGAGGGGAAACCGGCAGATTGGACAGCTATGTGCATTGCGCGGTTAAACAAAATGCTCCCGTGTTAAATATATCGGACAAGCGCTACGCAAGCGGCAGTCGTCCAGTCGTCATCCAACCGGCTGACCACAAATTCGGTTCGTCATGGCCCGGTCAGCGCTTCCCGTTTCATGACGGCGGCGCGCTTCATGAAGGGCATACGCTCGACCTGCGCTCTGGAGACGCACCGCATCTGGCCATTGCGTTCGAAACGGGAGACACAATGGTGGTAACGCTGGAAGCAAGACTGACAAAGGCATGCGAGGCGCTGGGCGCTTTTGCAGAGATCGCATGGAAAAGCCGGCGAAGTTGCCCTCGCCGGCTTTGAAATCTCTCAAAAGCTACTCTGCTCAACTGTCGAGGAACGAGCGCAGCTTGCGCGAGCGGCTCGGGTGCTTGAGCTTGCGAAGCGCCTTGGCTTCGATCTGGCGGATACGTTCGCGGGTGACGGAGAACTGCTGGCCGACTTCTTCGAGCGTGTGGTCCGTGTTCATGCCGATACCGAAGCGCATGCGCAACACGCGTTCTTCGCGCGGCGTCAGCGAAGCGAGAACGCGGGTGGTTGTCTCGCGCAGGTTCGCCTGAATGGCGGCGTCGATCGGCAGAAGCGCATTCTTGTCTTCGATGAAGTCGCCGAGATGGCTGTCTTCTTCATCGCCGACCGGCGTTTCGAGCGAGATCGGCTCCTTGGCGATCTTCAGAACCTTGCGCACCTTTTCAAGCGGCATGGCGAGCTTTTCGGCCAGTTCTTCCGGCGTCGGCTCGCGGCCGATCTCGTGCAGCATCTGGCGCGACGTGCGAACGATCTTGTTGATCGTTTCGATCATATGCACCGGAATGCGGATCGTGCGGGCCTGGTCGGCGATCGAACGCGTGATCGCCTGCCGGATCCACCACGTTGCATAGGTGGAGAACTTGTAGCCGCGCCGATACTCGAACTTGTCGACCGCCTTCATGAGGCCGATATTGCCTTCCTGGATGAGATCGAGGAACTGCAGGCCGCGGTTCGTGTACTTCTTGGCGATCGAGATCACGAGACGAAGGTTGGCTTCCACCATTTCCTTCTTCGCAATGCGCGCTTCGCGTTCGCCCTTCTGCACCATGTGCACGATGCGGCGGAACTCCGTGACCGAAATACCGGTCTCCGTGGCGAGGTTCTGGATCTCGGAACGCAGGTCCTTGATCGCGTTGTTTTCCTCGCGGGCGAATTCCTTCCAGCCCTTGGAGGCAAGGTTTGCGATCGACTTCATCCAGTTCGGATCGAGCTCGGCACCGTGATAATGTTCCAGGAAGCTGTCGCGCTTGACGCCATAGGACTCTGCCAGACGCAGCAGCTTGCCTTCGTTCTGCACGAGACGCTTGTTGATGTCGTAAAGCTGCTCGACCAGAGCATCGATACGGTTCTGGTTGAGAGACAGCGACTTCACGGCCGCAATCAGCTCGTCCTTGAGTTCCTTGTACCGGCGCTCCTGCGCAGTCGACAGCGATGCGGTTGCGGCAAGGCGCGCCTCCACCTGCTGGTCCTGCAGCTTGCGCAGCTTCTTGTAGGTCTCGGCGATCAGGTCGAGCGTCTGCATGACCTGCGGACGAAGCTCGGCTTCCATCGCGGCCAGAGACAGGTTGGACTCGTCTTCGTCCTCTTCCTCTTCTTCAGGCGCCAAGCCCTCGCCGCCGACATTGGTGATGTCGTCGTCATTGGCAGCAGAGCGGGCACGCTTTGCCTTGTCCTTCTCTTCGGCAGCCTTGCGGTCGGCCTCGATCTTCTCGGGGCTTTGGAACTGCGGCGCAGCCTTGGCTTCCGGGCCGGAATAGGTGGTTTCGAGGTCGATGATTTCGCGCAGCAGCGTCGCGCCTTCATTCAACTCGTCGCGCCAGATGATGATGGCCTGGAAGGTCAGCGGGCTCTCACAGAGGCCCTGGATCATCGTTTCGCGGCCGGCCTCGATGCGCTTGGCAATCGCGATTTCGCCTTCGCGCGAGAGCAACTCGACAGAGCCCATCTCGCGCAGATACATGCGCACCGGATCGTCCGTGCGATCGGTCGGTTCTTTCTTCTTTGCCGTAGCCAGCGCCGTGCTCGCCGAGGTGGTCACAAGACCGCCCTCGCCGTCCTCGTCGTCATCAGCTGCAGCGCTGTTGGCGTTCTCGTCGACTTCTTCGTCTTCAACGACGTTGATGCCCATGTCGGAGAGCATTGCCAGAATGTCTTCGATCTGCTCCGAGCTGACTTCCTCGGAGGGCAGAACGGAGTTCAGCTCGTCCATGGTGACATAGCCGCGCTTCTTCGCGACCTTGATCATCTTCTTGACGGCGTCGTCCGAAAGATCGAGAAGCGGACCGTCTGTTGCGCCTTCGCGTTCAGATTCGGCTTCTTCGTTCTCTTTGACCTTCGTTACCATGTATCCGTCGCTTTCCTGTCACGTCTCAATTCGCCAAGCCGGACGAGAGGCTTGCGCAACGGCTCTTGAAAGCGTCGCGTCGCCCCCGTATCTGTCTTGAGCTAGCGGAAGACCATTAAATCCTGATTAACCACGAAGGCCCTCTTCTCGCAGCAGCCGGTTCGGCGCATGCATGAAGATGCAGGCATTCAAGTTGATTGACCAATACCACCATTTCCGATCCCGAAGGTGATTCCCACAATTCTCCGGGCAGTCAAGCATTTTGCCTGAAAAATCTGAAAAAACACCAAAAGCTGTAAAATCCAGACCTTTCGGGGCAGTCTCCACTATTTGGGAACTGTGAGGGAAATTTCAAGTCGCGGGAAATTCCGCGAATCATTTCAACTGCCGACTGCGGGTCCTTTGACGCGTCCGGACAACACGCCGAAGCCATCGATGATGGCTTCCTGGTTCTCCAGCCGGGCGGCTTCCGTCTGCACTTCCCGCAAAGCCTGCATCAGGGCGTCGATGTTCCGGTCATCATCACGCTCGATGGCGTCGGCGATTTCGCGTTCCAGTTCGCCGATCTGCTGCCGCAGCACACGGGTTCGCTGGTGCAACGCCAAAACCTGCAGGAAAGCTTCCCGCGCGTCCTCGGATGCCGCCTGCTCCGTGGCGGTCCACAGCCGGGCATTGCGCACCTGCTGATCGAGAAGCTTGAGCAGCGTCGAAAAGCCTTGTGCCTCCAGACTCGCAATCAGCGTCTCGCGGCTGAATTTCATCGACCCCGCCATGGCGGCCTCGGACAGCACCGCCGAACGCAGCTTCTGGATATCGCGGTTCTCGAACTCGAGATCGGCGATGTGGTCATATTCATCGATCAGGATCTGCGGATGGTTCACGATGGTCAGCGCCAGCACCGCCTCGCGCAACGTCGGAACATCCTGATGCCCGCGCACCATACCGGACCGCGCAAGGCTGTCGGAAATGCCGCCCACGCGGCTATTGGCCTGAGAGCCGCGCTGACCGCCGCCACCCCGCTGGAAGTTGCCGCCGTTGCGCCCGCCCCCACCGCCCGAGCGCCAGTTTCCACCATCGCGCTGCTGCGGCTGAAAGAAGGCAGTCAGTTTTTCGCGCATCGCCTGCTGGTAATGGCGGCGCACAGTCTCGTCCGCGATCACATTGGTGATCTGCCTGAGCCGTGCTTCCAGTTCCGCGCGCTTTTCGGGCGTCGCGAAACTGCCGGACTGCGATTCCCGTGTCCAGATCATCTCCGCAAGCGGTTTCGCCTGCGCCATGACCCGATCGAACGGCGCGCGCCCGTCATGCTTGACCAGATCGTCCGGGTCCTTGCCATCGGGAAGCAGCGCGAAAGACACCGACTTGCCCGGCCCGATCAGCGGCAAAGCCAGATCGGCGGCACGATAGGCCGCGCGCAGGCCCGCCCCATCACCATCGAAGCAGAGCACAGGCTCGGGCGTCATTTTCCAGAGCAGTCCGAGCTGGTTTTCGGTGAGCGCGGTGCCAAGCGGCGCTACTGCGTTCTCAATGCCCGCCTGATGTAGCGCAATCACGTCCATGTAGCCTTCGACCGCGATCACGGTCGACGCACCATTTGCTCCCTGCATCGCCTTCCGTGCACGGGCAAAATTGTAAAGCACGTCGCCCTTGTGGAAGAGCTCCGTGTCATTGGAGTTGAGATATTTCGCCATCGCGTCCGGCGACATCGCGCGCCCGCCAAAGGCGATGACCCTCTCCCGCGAGCTCAGGATCGGGAACATGATGCGATCCCGGAAGCGGTCGTAGGAAACCGGGATGTCCGGTCCATGCACGACGAGTCCGCAGGCCTCGATCTGCTCCTTCTGGATCCCCTTCCCCGCCAGATGCTCCTTCAGCGCGTTGCGGCTCTCCGGCGCATAGCCAAGACGAAACGTCTCGATCGTCCGCCCCGTCAGCCCGCGGTCGCGCAAGTACGCCCGCGCCCTGGCGCCATTGGCGCTCTGCAACTGGTCCTGGAAGAAGGCGGTCGCCAGCTCCATGACATCCATGAGCGTCGTGCGCTGCTCGTCGCGCCGCGCTGCTTCCGCATCCGGCTGCGGCATGGGAACGCCCGCAAGCCCTGCGATCTGCTCGACCGCTTCCGGAAAGCTGATCCCCTCAAGGTCCGTCAGAAACCGGAAATGATCGCCCGTCACCCCACAGCCGAAGCAATGGTAGCGCCCCTTGCGGTCCTCGCAGTGAAAGCTCGGCGTCTTCTCGCCATGGAACGGGCAGCAACCCCAATAGTCGCCACGCGCCGCATTCGTCTTCTTGCGATCCCACGCAACGCGACGACCGATCACCGCCGAAATCGGCACACGATCGCGTATCTCGTCGAGAAAGCCCTGGGAAAAGCGCATGGAAACCTCTGATTAATTCTTCCATATAGGTCGGCCGGCCCCAGAAGACCACCTACTATGCCGCTCAGCCCCCGATATTCACAATCGGCGCCGGTCAGGATGACCGCAACCTAACGATCTTCTACGCTGAACAATAACACATCCGTTGTTCACTCCAAGAGAACGATTCATCCATTCCGCGTGATCTATGCGGGCGACTTCCGGTGGAGCATAACATCTCCATCATAACCGCAGGATCACCCCATGGCCTCCTCCCTTGACATCACCCGCCGCGCCGCCCTCCACGTGCTGGGCGCAGCACCGATCCTCCTTGGTGCAGCCGCCCCCTCCCTCGCAGCGCCGCTAAAGCCGTCCTTCGCCGTCAGTACGCCGATCCATATCAACTCGGTGACGCTGCGTGCGCGCGACATGACGGTCATGACCACCTTCTACAATCAGGTCCTCGGGCTTGCCATTCTGACGTCGAACGCAGATCACACGGTGCTGGGAGCCGATGGCATGCCGCTCGTCACACTCCTCAACAAGCCGCAAGACGCTCCCGACGATCCGTCGACCGCCGGTCTCTATCACACGGCCTTTCTGATGCCAGACCGCGAACAACTCGGCCGCTGGCTGATCACGGCCTATGTCAACGGCGTCCCGTTCACCGGCTTCGCAGACCACTCCGTTTCCGAGGCGCTCTATCTCGATGACCCGGAAGGAAACGGCGTCGAAGTCTATGCCGACCGGCCGCACGAAGGCTGGACATGGAAGACCGATGGCCAGGTGAAGATGGGGACCGACGAGCTGAACGTCGATGACCTCATTGCCGGACTGCCGCGAGACAGCAAGCTGCCCTACACGGCGCCCGCCGGCTTTCGCATCGGCCATGTCCACATGCGCGTCGGCGACACGGCGCTGGCCCGCGATTTCTACGTCAAGGCGACCGGTCTCGACATGACGGCGCTGATTGCCAACGAAAGCGCTGCCTTCTTCTCAAACGGACGCTATCACCACCATGTCGGCTCCAACGTCTGGCAGTCGCGGGGAGCCGGCCGGCGGCCGGGCAACATGTCGGGTCTCGAAACGGCCGCATTCACGGTCGCTCCGGACCTGATGGACGACCTGCGTTCGCGCCTGAAAAGCCATGGTACGGACACAAAGGAGGAAGGCAGCACGCTCGTGGCACTCGATCCGTGGAACACCCCGATCCGGTTTGTTCCGGGCGTTTGAGCCTGAACGATTTGAAACTGAACGATTTGAAACTGAACGCGCAGGTGAAAATCGCTTGCGGCGAGACAAGAGCGGTGGGATAAAGTCACGTTGAATCAAAGTCCAAACGGAGAACTCCGCTTGATGCGTCTCGCTCTGATCGCCGCCGCTGTTTTTGTGACAGCTTTCCAAGCCCAGGCAGAGGACGTCAAGTTCGCGCCGACCGATGCCAAGAAACCGTATCTGATGGATGCGTTGAGAGACAGGACCGTCCGCGCGCCCATCGTCTCGCTCATCACGCGCGAAGAGCTGCCTCACTGGGCCAAAGGCATCATCAAGAACCGCAACTACACCGCCCAGCCCGTGCTGACGACAATTTCGCCGCTGCCGGGAACGGATGTCTACAACGCCTGCGAAGCGCATAATTGCAGCGAAGCCCGCATCTCTATCCTGGTGACCCCGCAGCGGAAGCATGCCTATGCTCTGCTGAAGGAAGGCAAGACGCTCCGCTTCGTGGGCGGGCCGAAGCCGCAGCAGCAGGCTATCCTCAGCGCCGCCATGGCGAAGTGAGGCGGCCGCCTTGTGCGGTCGGGAAAGGCTGGAACCGCTTCCCCGACCGGCATGACCTGTGGGTCTACTTCAAGAGCTCCTTGAGGATCGCCGAAGCCTTGGCGAAATCCATCTGGCCGGGATAGCGCTCTTTCAGAAGCGCGACGCATTTGCCCATGTCGCGCAGACCCAACGCCCCCGTTTCAGCGATGACACCTACACAGATTTCCCGAACCTTCTCGTCCGATAGCTGTTCCGGCATGAAGCTGCGGATGATGTCCATTTCCTCGCGTTCCTGATCGGCGAGATCGGCGCGGCCGTTTTCCGCATAGATCTTCGTCGATTCCTCGCGCTGCTTGATCATCTTGGCGAGGACCTGCAGGATATCCTCGTCGCTGATCTGCTCGTGCCCCGGCGCGCGCGTGGCAATGTCCCGATCCTTGATCGCGGCCATGATGAGACGGACGGTCGCAAGCCGCCGCGTGTCCTTGGCCTTCATGGCATCCTTCATGGCTTGTGAGAGCGTGTCGCGCATCGAATTTTCCCTTGTCAGTCGCCGGCCAACGAAAGATTTTTCCAGCAGGCGCTACAGCTTGCGGCGGCTCTTTCAATCCCGGCATTTTTCGGATTTCAGTGCGCCGTACTTAGGCTCTCGTCTGCCACCAATCAAACAAAATGAATAATCGATTGAAAAGATTAGCCTTTTAAAACGAGGAATCGTCCCGCCAAAGGTTGACCCCAAGGGATGCCCGCACTATTTTCCCGGCCTTAGCACACAGACAGATGGATTTCGCATCCGCGGCGCAGGCAACTGCGAGCCGCGCCCTTGCCGCGAACCCGTCAAACCGCCGGAGAAAAGCCATGGCCACCGCCCCCTGGACGACTGAAAAGCCCACCGCCCTTCTGGTCCTCGCCGACGGAACGGTCATCGAAGGCAAGGGCATCGGCGCCACGGGCCATGTCCAGGCCGAGGTCGTCTTCAACACCGCGCTCACCGGCTACGAGGAAATCCTCACCGATCCCTCCTATCTCGGCCAGATCGTCACCTTCACCTTCCCCCATATCGGCAATGTCGGCACGAACGAGGAAGATATCGAAGACCTGACGCCCGCAGCCCGCAAGGGCGCTGTCGGCGTCATTTTCAAGGCCGATATCACCGATCCGTCCAACTATCGCGCCGCCAAGCATCTCGACCAGTGGCTGAAGGCCCGCGGCGTCATCGGCCTGTGCGGCGTCGATACCCGCGCGCTCACCGCCTGGATCCGCGAAAACGGCGCGCCGAACGCCGTCATCGCCCACGAGCCCTCGGGCACGTTCGACGTTGAAGCGCTGAAGAAGGACGCCAAAGCCTGGAGCGGCCTGATCGGTCTCGACCTCGCCATCGAAGCGACCTCCGGCCAGTCCTCGCGCTGGAACGAGCGCCCGTGGGTCTGGAACGAAGGCACGAGCGAACTCGGCGACGCCGACGCCCGCTACCACATCGTCGCCGTCGACTATGGCGTGAAGCGCAACATCCTGCGCCTCTTTGCCGGTCTCGACTGCCGCGTCACCATCGTTCCGGCCAAGACGTCGGCTGAAGACATCCTGGCGCTGAACCCGGACGGTATCTTCCTGTCGAACGGCCCCGGCGACCCGGCCGCCACCGGCGAATATTCCGTTCCGGTCATCCGCAAGCTGATCGACAGCGGCCTGCCGCTCTTCGGCATCTGCCTTGGCCACCAGATGCTCGCTCTGGCGCTGGGCGCCGAGACCGAGAAGATGCATCAGGGCCATCATGGCGCCAACCACCCGGTCAAGGATTACACGACCGGCAAGGTGGAAATCGTGTCGATGAACCATGGTTTCGCAGTTGCCTCGAAGTCGCTGCCGGAAGGTGTTGAGGAGACTCACGTTTCCCTCTTCGACGGCACCAATTGCGGCATCCGCGTCGTCGGCAAGCCGGTCTTCTCGGTGCAGCATCACCCGGAGGCTTCGCCCGGCCCGCAGGACAGCCACTACCTCTTCCGCCGCTTCATCAACCTCGTGCGCGAGCGCAAGGGCGAGCCGGCGCTGAACGAACGCAGCGCCGCCTGATCGACCAGCCCGCGACCTGACGCACAAAAGCCCCGTGCATCCTTTCGAAGCACGGGGCTTTTCTTTGACTTCTTAAGGCCGCGGGAGCTTTCAGGCGAGCCGGTTGCGGCGTGCCAGATAATAGAAGCGGCCGTTGAGCGCGATGGAGGCCGCCGCCAGTCCCAGCATGAAGCCGTACCAGATGCCGATCCCGCCAAAGCCCAGCGGGAAGGCAAGCAGATAGGCGCTGGTAAAGCCGATGCCCCAATAGCTGACGATCGCCAGAACCATCGGCACGGTCGAGTCCTTGAGGCCGCGGGCAAGGCCTGCTCCGATCGCCTGCAGCCCGTCAAAGAGCTGGAAGGCGCCGGCGACGATGATGAACGGGCCTGCCGTTGCGATCAACTCTGCCGCATTGTTTGAATCCGGATCGACGAAAAGCCGCGCAAGCGATTCTCTTTCCACGATAAAGAGGATACAGCTCGCGAGCGCAAACCCGGTGGCAAGCAGTACGGCTGCGCCTCCCGCCCGCATCACATCGGCACGCTTGCCTGCCCCCGCCGCCAGGCCAACGCGAACAGTCGCGGCCTGTGCCAGCCCGAGCGGCACCATGAAGGACATGGAGGCGAACTGCAGCGCAATGCCATGCGCGGCAAGCTCAACCGTCCCGATCCAGCCCATCATGAGAGAGGCAACGGTGAAGAGGCTGACTTCCGCCAGAACCATCAGGCCGACCGGAATACCAAGCCGCACCACCTCGCCCAACGCCTGCCAGTCAGGCCGCCAGAAGCGGGTAAACAGGCCATAGGCCGCCAGGATCGGCACGCGCTCGATATAGACGACCGCAGCCACGAAGCCGAACAGGTTCACGCCAGCCGCCACATAGGCCGCCGCATGCATGCCGAAGGCCGGCATGCCGAAATGCCCCAGCACGAAGGCATAGGCAAAGACAGCGTTGAGCACGAGGACCGCAACCGTCACATAAAGGATGATGGCCGCGCGCTTGAGTGCGCTGAGGAACGAGCGCAGCACCATAAACTGCAGCGCCGGAATGATGCCAAAGCCGGCAATGTGCAGGTAGGACGCCGCATAGGCCGCCACGTCCGGCTTCTGCCCGAGCAGGAGCAGGATCGGCTCCGAGTAAAGGAACAGCGGAATGCACAGGATGGAGAAGGCGAGCGACGCCCACATGCCCATGCGGATCGCGCGGCGCACGCCGCGCTCGTCGCCAACTGCCAGCGCATGCGTCGCCAGCGGGATCGCCGCCGTCGAAAAGCCGCTGCCCAGAATGAAGATCGTGAAGAAGAACTGCGAGGCCAGCACGATCGCCGCCAGCTCGGTGGTTCCCAACTGGCTGATGATGAGCACATCCGTCGTGTTGATCGCCAGCTGCGCGATCTGAGCGCCGATCAGCGGTGCACCGAGCAACGCCGTGTCCGCCAGATGCCGGCCCCAGGAGCCGCCTGTTTTCAATGCCTGTTCCATATCGATTCTCGAGGCGCTTTATCTTAGCCACCGGTCAGGAAAGCGCTAAAAGCATCCCGGCAGTCTCAATTTGCGCGAGAACCTAGCTTAAAAAAGCGGCAAATGGCACCCCGGAAAAGTACCGCGTTGATGAAATTTCTTGATAGAGCGCAAAGGCGGGCGAATGGGACAAGCCCATTCGACCCTCCATGTACGGCTCAAATCGCGCCGCTGAACGTATCGCAGGCCGAAAGCTTGCCGGTGTCGAAACCGCGCTGAAACCACTTCATGCGTTGCGCTGACGTGCCATGCGTGAAGCTGTCGGGAACGACATAGCCCCGGCCCTGCTTCTGCAGCGCGTCGTCACCGATCTGGTGGGCGGCATTGAGAGCTTCTTCCAGATCGCCCGATTGCAGAATACCCTTCTGCTGGGTGAACTTGCCCCAGATGCCGGCAAAACAGTCGGCCTGCAGCTCGACCCGCACGGACATGGCATTCGCCTGCGTCTCGCTCATGCTTTTGCGCGCCTGGTTGAACTTCGGCAGAATGCCGAGAAGGTTCTGCACATGGTGGCCAACCTCATGCGCGATCACATAGGCATCGGCGAAGTCACCGCCAGCCGAGAACTTGGTCTGCATCTCGTGGAAGAAATCCGTGTCGAGATAGACCTTGCGATCGGACGGACAATAGAAGGGCCCGACGGCAGCACTGGCCTCGCCGCAGGCCGAGTTCCAGCGGCCTGAATACATGACCAGCTTCGGCCGCTCGTAATTCTTGCCCATGGATTCGAAAATGCCGCTCCAGGTATCTTCCGTATCGGCCAGCACCTGCGAGACAAATTTCTTCATGTCATCGTTCTGCGCGGTGTTGCTGGCCGGATTTTGCGACTGGCTGTAGCTTGACCCGGCCTGCCTGCTGGGCTCGCCGGAGAGAAGCTGCAGGAGATCGATCCCGAGCGCAAACTTGCACACAAGATAGATCACCGCGAAGATCAGGAGAGTACGGAAGGAAAAACCGCCAAGCGGGATGCCGCCCGGAATGTTAAATCCCCCACCGCGCCCGACAGGCCCGCCATCGGACTGACCCCGCACATCCTCGATATTGTCGGATTCCCGGCGTCCGTTCAGATCCATAGCGAGCCCCTCTCAACCGCTGACATCACCCTTCTATCCGAATTGAGCGGCGCGGCAAATCTATGGCGCAGCCTCAGCTCACCTTTTCACTGGCCCGCTTGTGAGCGTCCCGCGTCTTGATCGCCTGAAGCCATTTCTGGATCGCGGGATAGCCGGAACCGAGGCCAGCCCGCGTGACGGCAGCCTCCACCGGAAAACTCATGATGATGTCGGCGGCCGAAAAGGCAGAGCCGGCAAACCAACCGTTCTCGGAAAGCTCCGCCTCCCACAGATCGGCATTCTCCTTCAGCTGCGGATCGATCATGCGCCCCATGATGCCGCCGCTGATCGCCCTGGCGAAGGGCTTCATGAAGAAGGGAACCTGTTTCGGGATCATGGTGAAGATCAGTTTCATGACCAGAAGCGGCATGGCCGAACCTTCGGCATAATGAAGCCAATAGGTATAGGCCAGACGCTCCGGCGTTCCTGGCTGCGGCACGAGGCCCTTCGGATCGTATTTATCCAGGAGATATTCGAAGATCGCCCCACTCTCGGCAATCACCAGACCGTCGTCTTCCAGAACCGGCGACTTGCCGAGCGGATGCACCTTCTTCAATTCGGCCGGCGCACGATAATCAGGACCGCGCCGGTAGAATTTGATCTCGTAGTCGAGGCCAAGCTCTTCAAGCAGCCAGATCAGCCGATGGGCGCGGGAGTTGTTGAGGTAATGGACGATCAGCACATGGTTCTCCGTCAGGCATTTTCTAAACGTCGCGCATTCCGGGCAGGCCGCCGCGCGGACCGGAAACGCGTAGCATACATCGCACAGGCATATCCAATCGCAACCACAATACCGGCTGCCAGGATCGAATGCCGAACAGTATCCGCATCAGAACCGACGGAGCCACCCAGAACGATCTGGTTCATCAGCCGGCCCGGCCAGAATGTGAAAAGCCCCGCACCGAAGATGCCGCCGATATAGGCGCTGATCAGGGCGGATTTATGCGCCCGGATGTTTCCGCGCCGAACCTGCCAGATCGCGAGCGCACAGGAAACGATTACGACGACAGAGAGAAGATGGATCGGGCTGAAAGCACCCCAAACCCGGATTTGGTGGATAAAGAAGGTGGAGATTGCCGTCAGGATCATCAGCGCCACCCAGATGCGACCAAGGCGTTTGTGGCGCGCTGTACCCTTTCGGGTCATGAGGACATAGGCGCCGAGAAATGCCGCAGGGATGACGGTACAAACGTGAAACTGTACCGCGAAGGAGGCGTCGAGAAAGGGCTGAAGGTTCATTTGGCACACTCCGGGGGATTGCAACTGGCCTCTGCTTCGTCCAATTGTTTCCGCCGATCAAATCCGTGTACGCACGTTGAAGGGGCACATACGTGAACGGTGGCAAATTGCACTCCGCGCTTCGCGAATTGCAGGATTTCGCAAGCTCCAGAAACTTCTGGATCGTGCTGGCGGCCATCGTCTTGCTGTTCACCGCCATTGGCCCGTTTGGCACGGGCCAGCATCTCGGGGTCTTGCCGCGCTTCGGCTTCTGGCTGGTGAGCATCTTCGTCAGTACCGGGATTGCCATCGTCTTCGTGATCCTTGCCGAACTGTACCTGGACGGACTGATCGCAGCGCCCTTCCCCCGTATGTTTCTGGGCTCGCTCGCCTCCTGCCCCGTCATCGGCCTGTCGACGATGTTCATCGTCTATTCCTGGCGCGGCCCGGAACCGTCCTGGCAGGCCTATCTGGAAAACACCGCACAAGCCCTCCCGATCTCCGTGGTTTTCACGCTGATTTTCTGGGCCTCGATGCGGCATGAAAAGCAGATCCGGATGGTGACGGACGCGGCCAATGCCTCTGCAGCAGCCGTCTCTGCACCCTTTTCGGCAGAAGCAGGCATGCAGCCTTCACGGACACCGGAGCCGCCTGCCCTTCTATCCCGTCTCAAGCCGGAAAATCGCGGCCCGATCCTGCGCCTTTCGGCGGAAGATCATTACACGATGACGGTCACGAGTCGCGGACGCGAACTGATCCTCATCCGCTTCTCCGATGCGCTCTCGGAACTCGCAGAGACAGAGGGGACACAGATCCACCGTTCGCACTGGATCGCCCGCGCCGCCTTCGAGGCCCTGGCCTCAAGGGACGGCAAGCTGCTGGCGCGTCTGAAAGACGGAACGGAACTGCCCGTCAGCCGCAGCTTCGCAAGCGAAGTCAAGGCAAAGGTCGCGAGCTGGAACTGACACTTGTGTTTTCAGGCCGTCTTCGGACGCGCTACCCAGATGCCGCAGAGAATGACCAGTCCGCCACCCGCCTGAAGCAGCGACACCGGCTCATCGAGCAGGATCCAGGCGATGATCGCTGCGGCAATCGCCTCGAGGAAAATGACCAGCGACGAGAATACGGTCGGCAGACGGCCCAGCGCGATGGAGAGCAGCCCCTGCCCGCCGGCATGACTGACAAAGGCGAGCGTCAGGAGAATCCCCCAGCCATAGCCACTCTTCGGCAGAATATGCGGCTCCATGACCAGGGCCACAACGAAAAGCAGTGCCGCCGTGATGAGACTCATTTCGAACGTGACGCGTGCCGCTCCGCTCTTCAGGCGCGCAGCGCCGACTGCGAGGAAATAGAGACCGAAGAACACGCCGGTGACGATGCCCATCATGTCCCCCAGCGCATGAGCGGGATTGAAGGCGAGACTCTCCGCCACCAGCGCCGAACCGCCGACCAGGCACAGCCCCAGGCCGAACAGCGTCATGCGGCTCACCTTCTGGCGCAATAACAGCCAGCCGAAAACAACCACCCAGAGCGGCGCCATGGTGGCGAAGAACGTGCCATTGGCGATGCTCGTATGCATCACCGTCAGATGCCAGAAGAAGAGATCGCCGGTAAAGGCGAGGCCCGCCAGGATCGTTCCGAGCGGAAAATGCGCCCGCGGCGCATCCGGTCGCTGCCGCTCCTCCTGCAGCATCCAGAACCACAGGACAGGCAGCGCCAGAAAAACGCGCCAGAAGGCGCTGGCATAGGGGCCGACATCGGCAAGCCGCACAAGCGACGGGGAAATGCTCATCGCCAGCGCCGCGGCAATCATGGCGACAAGGCCAAGCGCGAAGCCCGCCGGTCGCCCCGAAGGCGCCACAGCGGCTGCAGTTTCAGGCTTCGGTGAAGCATCGATGATCATGGAGGGGACTTTCGGGAAAAACGACCCCCGCCTTCTGACAGAATCGCGGCGTCATGGAAATGTCTTTTTGAGACGCTCCATAGGCCGGATGGGAAATCAGACCTCGGAGGACTTCGCCATTTGCTCGAACTCCTCGACGAATTTCAGGTAGAGGCGCCCGAAATGCGCGATATCGTCCACGCTCCAGTCTGCGACGATGGATTCGATCAGGTCGCGCTTGACGCTCTGGGCCTCGCGGAAATAGGCGCGTGCCTTGTCGGTGAGTTCGACCACCGCGCGCCGCGCATCGGCCTGCGAGACGGAGCGGACGAGGAATTCACCTTGCACGAGCTCGGAAATCAGCCGGCTGCTGCGGGATGGATCGACATGCATCATGTCCGCCACCGCCCCGACCGTCACCTCGCTGCTCTCGGAAATTCGCCGGACCGCCTCGATGACGTCGAGATGCGACAGCTCGAGCGTCGGCGCCGCCCTCTTCATCGCCATACGGCCGATGATGCGTCGGCCAATCATCAGGCGCATGCGCGACATCGCCTGCGATATCCGCGCGATATCCGCCGCGGCGGCAGACTTTTCACCGTTGGACGCGTGTTCGGCCTTGGCGCTCATGACGATAAAAACTCCTCCTGATCCTGCTGAAGTATAACAAATTTAATTGCACTTGTCACGCATATGAATTTGACATTTGTTTGATGTAGGCACATAAATGCGCGACTTCCCATACGCTGCACTATCGGAATTGTCCTGTCATGCACAACCGTTTGAAAAATGCGAGCCCCGAGGCCGAAATTCATCATGAAGCGCCCATGGGACTCGACCACAAGCGCCGGCTGATCATCTTCGCATTTCTCTTGACGGGCGTGTTCATGGCCACGCTCGACAACCAGATCGTGGCGACGGCGCTGCCGACGATCGTCGGCGAGTTCGGGCAACTGGAACGCTTCGGCTGGGTCGGCTCTGCCTATCTTCTCGCCTCCAGTGCAGTCATGCCTCTTTACGGGAAGCTCGGCGATCTGTTCGGACGCAAATATGTGATGATGGCGGCTGTCTTCATCTTTACCCTGGGCTCCGCCACCTGCGGTCTTGCGGTCTCGATGGACACGCTGATTGCCGCGCGCGTCCTGCAGGCGCTGGGCGGCGGCGGCATCATGGTCTCGATCTTCTCGATCAACGCCGATCTCTTCGAGCCGCGTGAACGGGCGAAATACCAGAGCTATTCGAGCCTGATGCTGATGCTTTCGGGTGCGGTCGGACCGGCGCTCGGGGGCGTGATGAGCGACGTTTTCGGCTGGCGGTCCATCTTCCTCGTCAACCTGCCCGTCGGCATCGTCGTCCTGCTCGGCATCGGCGCCATGCTGCCTTACAAGCGTCCGCATCGTAAACCGAAGATCGACTATATCGGCGCGCTCCTTCTGGCGGCCGCCATTGCAAGCCTCGTCCTTTGGGCAGACAGCTCGGAACTGTTCGGCGGCCTGCTCGCGCCTCAAAGCCTCGCCATCCTCGGCATCGGCGCGCTCTGCATCGTCTTCTGGATCCAGGTGGAAAAGCGCGTGGCCGAACCGGTCGTGCCCCTGAGCCTTTTCTCGAAGTCGACGGTCAATCTTCTCCTGGTCTTCTCCATGGCAAGCGGCGCAATCGGCATCGGCCTTTCGACCTATTTTGCGCTTTATCTCCAGTCCGCCGTGGGCCTCACCCCGACCAACGCGGGTCTCCTGTTCATCCCGCTGACCGGCGGCATCGCCATCGGTTCCGTCACCTCCGGCCGCATCATGTCGCGCACGGGTCGCTACAAGATCTTTGCCGTCATTTCAGGCTGCTCGGGCGTTGTCGCGCTGACGATCATCGCCTTCCTGCCGCTCTCCGCCCCGCTCTGGGTCATCGCGCCGCTGCTGCTGCTCAACGGGCTTGGCATCGGCGTTGCCCAGCAGGTTCCGGTTCTCGGTGTCCAGAACGCAGCCGACAAGCGCGATACGGGCGCCGCGACCGGCGTGGTCACGCTCACCCGCATGGGCGGCGCCTCCATCGGCATCTCTGTCTATGGCGCGATCCTTGCGGCCAGCGTCGCCCATCTTGCCAAGCCCATTCCCGGCGTCGACGACATCGAAAAGCTGACCCCGAAAGACGCTGCAGCCCTCCCGGAAGCCGCTCGCCATCTCGTCGCCGAAGTCTATCACGGCGCCTTCCACCCGCTCTTCCTGACGGGTGCCATCATCGGCTTTATTGCGCTGATCTGCGCGGTGAGCTTGAAGAATGTACAGCTGCCGGTCAAAAAGTAGGATATTCTACAATATAAAAATATATATATTATCTATACCGACAGACATCAGGACAGCCTCAAGATTTTTATTTTGAGCAAGCTCCTGAACTGGAAATACTGCGTTAACTCGCAGCGATCTAGGATCGCACCACATCGATCTGATATATATCCGGGGTGGTAAAATGCTAAAATTGCTGACATGGTTTTCGGCAGCATTTTGGCTTGTGATCGTCGCAATACTGCCTTTTACAGTCCTGCGTGTGGACCTCGAAGCATGGTTCATGGCGTTGGCTCCAGCAGCAATAGCGAGTGCCACTTTGGCGTTATACGCTCGTAGATGCGGGTTCCGTCGGGTTCAGGCTTTTGCGCAGGCTCTACTCTTTCACTTGCTTCTGCTTTTTCCCGTTGCGGCCTCGGCTTATATCGCGATGCAACTGCCTTTCGATTTCTCGGATCACCAGTTAAGTTTTGCCGATTCCGCCATAGGTTTCGACTGGAAAGCAACAATCGGGTTCATTGATGAGCGGCCGTGGCTTGGCCGCCTGTTTGGCTACGCCTATTCGGCATTCACGCCGCAGCTCATTGCATACCCATTGCTGCTCTCACTCGGCTCCGTTCCAACGCGGGCTTACAAGATGATTATGTGCTATGGTCTGATTGTTTTGGCTGCAAGCATCGTCGCAGCAACGGCACCGGCAGTGGGCGCATTTGCCGCCGCCGACATACACCACGCGAAAAATATTAGCTTGCAGTTCGCCCTCGATTTCGTTCCGCAACTGCAACAACTCAAGAGCGGTAACATTTTCGCCTTCGCACCGTTTAAGCTCGCAGGGGTCATATCTTTCCCATCGGTGCATGCAGCAGTGGCGGTTCTATGCGGATGGGCGTGGTGGCACCACAAGCTTCTCCGCTACCCCGTCGCGGCCATCAATGCTATGATGGCGGCATCCGCAATCCCCAATGGTGGGCATTACCTCGTCGATGTTATCGCAGGAATTGCCGTTGCCGCTTGGGCCATTCTCGCCGTCTCACGTCTGGAAACGCGCCTGAAATCACGTTCTGGTCTCCGGCCCGTTCAAATGGATTACGTGGGAGCAACGACCGTCCCCTCCTGACGGTACAAATCCCCAGAGAGTTACATTTTCGGGGTTGGTTTCCACAAAGACATTCCCTATAAGGCCCACCTAGCCTTTAAGTCACGAAGCCTGCACCCGGCCCGGTCAAGTACCGTCGCCGGTCTTTGTCGCAGGCCTACAAATATGGAATGACGCCATGCCGAAGCGCCAAGATCTCAAGTCCATCCTCATCATCGGCGCGGGGCCGATTGTCATCGGTCAGGCTTGCGAATTCGACTATTCAGGCACACAGGCCTGCAAGGCTCTCAAGGAAGAGGGTTACCGCGTCATTCTGGTCAACTCCAACCCGGCCACGATCATGACCGATCCGGGTCTGGCGGACGCGACCTATATCGAGCCGATCACCCCTGAAGTCGTCGCCAAGATCATCGCCAAGGAGCGCCCCGATGCGCTCCTTCCGACCATGGGCGGCCAGACGGCGCTCAACACCGCCCTCTCACTGAAGCGCATGGGCGTGCTCGACCGCTACAATGTCGAGATGATCGGCGCCAAGCCCGAAGCCATCGACAAGGCAGAAGACCGCGCGCTCTTCCGCGAGGCGATGGAAAAGATCGGTCTCGAAACGCCGAAGTCGATGCTGGCCAATGCCACCGACATCAAGAATGCCGACCGCAAGACGCATGAGGCCGCCCGCGCCAAGCTGCGCGCCGAGCTGTCCGGCGACGCGCTCGACAAGGCGCTCGACGAGCTGGAAAACCAGTGGAACCTTGGCGAGACCGACCGCAAGCAGCGCTATATCAGCCACGCAATGGCGGTCGCCGCGCAGGCGATCGATGTGGTCGGCCTTCCCGCCATCATCCGCCCGTCCTTCACCATGGGCGGCACCGGGGGCGGCATTGCCTATAACCGCTCGGAATTCTACGACATCGTCTCCGGCGGCCTCGACGCCTCGCCGACCACCGAAGTCCTGATCGAAGAAAGCGTTCTCGGCTGGAAGGAATACGAGATGGAAGTTGTCCGCGACAAGGCGGACAATTGCATCATCATCTGCTCGATCGAAAACATCGACCCGATGGGCGTCCACACCGGTGACTCGATCACCGTTGCCCCTGCGCTGACGCTGACCGACAAAGAATACCAGATCATGCGCAACGCCTCGATCGCGGTTCTGCGCGAGATCGGCGTCGAGACCGGTGGCTCGAACGTTCAGTTCGCCGTCAACCCGGAAAACGGCCGCCTCGTCGTCATCGAAATGAACCCGCGCGTGTCGCGCTCGTCCGCTCTTGCATCGAAGGCCACCGGCTTCCCGATCGCCAAGATCGCCGCCAAGCTCGCCGTCGGCTACACGCTGGACGAACTCGAAAACGACATCACCGGCGGCGCAACGCCGGCCTCGTTCGAACCGTCAATCGACTATGTCGTCACCAAGATCCCGCGCTTCGCCTTCGAGAAGTTCCCGGGCGCATCGCCGGTTCTGACGACCGCCATGAAATCGGTCGGCGAAGTGATGGCGATCGGCCGCACCTTCGCGGAATCGCTGCAGAAGGCCCTGCGCGGTCTTGAAACCGGCCTGACCGGCCTCGACGAAATCGAAATCCCCGGCCTCGGCGACGGCGACGACGACAAGAACGCCATCCGCGCCGCCATCGGCACGCCGACCCCGAACCGTCTGCGCCACGTCGCCCAGGCGCTGCGCCTCGGCATGTCGGAAGAAGAAGTGCATCAGGGCTGCAAGATCGACCCGTGGTTCATCGCCCAGCTCAAGAAGATCGTCGACATGGAAGCCCGCGTGCGCGAGCATGGCCTGCCGGAAGACGAGCAGAATCTGCGCATGCTGAAGGCCATGGGCTTCTCCGACGCCCGCCTCGCCTCGCTCACGGCCAAGACCGCCAAGGAAGTCGCGCACCTGCGCAACCGCCTTAACGTCCGCCCCGTCTACAAGCGCATCGACACCTGCGCTGCCGAATTTGCCTCGCCGACCGCCTACATGTACTCGACCTACGAGACGCCCTTTGCAGGTGCGACGCGCTCCGAAGCGCAGGTCTCGACGCGCAAGAAGGTCGTCATCCTCGGCGGCGGCCCGAACCGCATCGGCCAGGGCATCGAGTTCGACTATTGCTGCTGCCATGCCGCCTTCGCGCTGAAGGATGCCGGCTTTGAAGCCATCATGGTCAACTGCAACCCGGAAACGGTCTCGACCGACTACGACACCTCCGATCGCCTCTATTTCGAGCCGCTGACGGCCGAAGACGTGATCGAGATCATGCGCGCCGAGCAGGAAAGCGGCGAGCTCGTCGGCGTCATCGTGCAGTTCGGCGGCCAGACCCCGCTGAAACTGGCCGAAGCGCTCGAAAAGAATGGCATCCCGATCCTCGGCACCGCGCCGGACATGATCGACCTTGCCGAAGACCGCGACCGCTTCCAGAAGCTCCTCCAGAAGCTCGACCTGACGCAGCCGAACAACGGCATCGCCTATTCGGTCGAGCAGGCCCGCCTCGTCGCCGGCGAGATCGGGTTCCCGCTGGTCGTTCGCCCGTCCTATGTTCTGGGCGGCCGCGCCATGCAGATCATCCATTCGGAAGGCCAGCTCCAGTCCTACCTGCTGGATACAGTTCCGGAACTCGTGCCGGAAGACATCAAGGCGCGCTACCCGAACGACAAGACCGGCCAGATCAACACGCTGCTCGGCAAGAACCCGCTTCTCTTCGACAGCTACCTGACCAACGCCGTCGAAGTCGACGTCGACTGCCTCTGCGATGGCAAGGATGTGTTCGTTTCCGGCATCATGGAACATATCGAAGAAGCCGGCATCCATTCCGGCGATAGCGCCTGCTCGCTGCCCGTCCACACGCTGTCTAACGAGATGGTCGACGAACTGGAACGCCAGACCAAGGTTCTCGCCAAGGCGCTGAACGTCGGCGGCCTGATGAACGTCCAGTTCGCGGTCAAGGACGGCACGATCTACATTCTCGAAGTGAACCCGCGCGCCTCGCGCACCGTACCCTTCGTCGCCAAGACCATCGGCGCGCCGATCGCCAAGATCGCCGCCCGCATCATGGCCGGCGAAAAGCTCGACGAGGCCGTCGCCGCCTATGGCAAGAAGCCCGATCCGCGTGCGCTCAAGCACATCGCGGTCAAGGAAGCCGTCTTCCCCTTCGCCCGCTTCCCCGGCGTCGATACGCTGCTCGGCCCGGAAATGCGCTCGACCGGCGAAGTCATGGGCCTCGACACCGATTACGCGCTGGCGTTTGCCAAGTCGCAGCTCGGCGCCGGCGTCGATCTCCCGCGTGAAGGCACCGTCTTCGTCTCCGTGCGCGACGGCGACAAGGACCGCATCCTGCCCGCCATCCGCATCCTCGCCGACATCGGCTTCCGGGTGCTGGCAACCGGCGGCACCCAGCGCTTCCTCGCCGAAAACGGCATCGAGGCGATCAAGATCAACAAGGTGCTGGAAGGCCGCCCGCATATCGAGGACGCCATCCGCAACCGCCAGGTCCAGCTCGTCTTCAACACGACGGACGGCAACAAGGCGATTTCGGACTCAAAATCGCTGCGCCGCGCCGCGCTGATGCAGAAGGTGCCCTACTATACGACCATGTCGGGCTCTCTTGCAGCAGCGGAAGCGATCCGCGCTCTGAAGCAGGGCCAGCTGGAAGTGCGTCCGCTGCAGAGCTATTTCTGACTTCAGCATCGGTCCGCAGCCCGACGCGGGTTGCGGACCCAACCGCGACTCTGCCCGAATTAACGGTATTGTGTGGACCGATTAGGGGCCGCCAGAGTTTGCTTGACCGTATCCTTCTTCCAAGATAGCCCTTTCAGCGAGGGTACGTTTACATCTTGGGATTGTGAGGATTTTTATGAAGAAGATTGCAGTTCTCCTCCTGTGCGGCCTTGCCGTTTCGGGATGCACCACTGTGCCCTCAAAGACAAATTTTGAAACCGGCGCCGCCGCGCTTGCAGGCAGCAAGAGGCTGCGGAGTGAGACGACGGAAAAGTGCATCGCGCATGCGCATCTCTCCAGTCCACAGACAAGACATAACGTGGCGCTGCTTCTTGACGTCAAGGACTCGGAAGCTGATCGCGCAGCCTGCACGAGAATGATCAACGCGGTCGCAAGCGGACGCCTTTCCTACGAGGAAGTCGCGCAGATGCGCCTCGGGCACATGAGCCCGAGAGTGGTCAGGATTCTTCAGCAGCGATAGAGCGCGTCGGCAAGACGCGAATATATGCAAAAATAAAACCTGCAATTGAAAAAATTGAACAGACCCACTAAGATCCCCTTCATGACTATGGAGGGGATCGTGGCCAAGAACATCGTGATCATTTTCGACGGAACGTCCAACCAGATCAGCGGTGACCGCACCAACCCCTTGCGCCTCTACGGCTGCCTCGAAAGAAGCGCTCGGCAGCTCGTCTATTATGACCCTGGCGTGGGCACAATGGGTGTCAATCACGACACCAGCTGGCTCGCCAGCCGGATCTATGAAATCTGGGGGCTGGCCACAGGCTTCGGGCTCGATCAGAATGTTCTCGATGCCTATGGCTTCATTGTCGAGAATTTCGAAAGAAGCGCTCTCGACGCGTCTGGGCGCAAGACCGGCGAGGAAGATCGCATCACCATCATCGGCTTCAGCCGCGGCGCCTATTCCGCCCGCGTGCTCGCGGGTTTCATTCATGCTCTGGGTCTTGTCGAACCCTACCAGCTAAACCTGCTCGACTATGCCTACCGCACCTACAAGTCGATCCCCAAGACCGAGGATGACGACGGCATATCGCGCGAAACCTCAGGGCCAGACGCCGCTTTCCAGACGATGCGCCTCTACGAGCGAACGCTGCGGACCTACCGGCCCGCGATCAAGTCGCTGCTTCTGTTCGATACGGTATCCTCGGTCATTGAATGGGGTAAATACTACCCGCAACTGACCACACATCCCTTTACGCGCAAGAACCGCAGCGTCGAGGCCGTCAGGCACGCGGTTTCCATCGACGAGCGGCGCACCATGTTTCATCCGCAGCTTTGGCCAGCCGGCGAGAAATTCTGGGGCGGCCCGTTCCGGCCGAAGGATGCATTCGGAAACCCACTGCCGGACGCGGCCCTCCCGGATCAGAACGTCAAGGAGCGATGGTTTGCCGGCGTCCACGCCGATGTCGGCGGCGGCTATGTGGAGGCGGAAAGCGCGCTCGCAAAGGTTCCGCTGGAATGGCTGATCACAGAATCGGCGCAGAGCAATATTGGTCTGCTTTACGACGAAAGCGCGATCCAGACACTGCTCGGCAAGGCACCCGGCAGTCCTTATCCGGCGCCCTCTCCCGTCGCGAAACAGCACGAATCCCTCAAAGGTCTCTGGTGGATCATCGAGTGTATCCCGCGTCTTCGTCCGTGGCGTGAAGACGAACGGGGCCGGCCAAATCGCGGCTGGCGAGGCTGGATGATCCCGTTCGGTCGGCATCGCAAGATACCACAAGACGCCATCCTCCATCCCTCTGTCGGGACCCGCTTAGAAGAGCGCAAGGACTATCGTCCGCCCAACCTCCCCCCAAATCCGACCTTCGGCATCTGAACGTCATCCAACTGTCACAAGTCCTTCACAGAAGCCTGCTTCTCTCCGGCCAATTCGACGGAAGGATTTGACGAATGCAATATGACCTCGAGCGCATCAAGACGGAAATCGCCGACAGCTTCGATGAGGAGCTGGAAATGCAGATGGACGAGGATCAGCTCGATGAGCTCGTCGTCGACGGCATGACGCATGAGGCCGAGCCGACGCTCGACCGCAAGGTCTACTTCCGCGAACTCTTCCGACTGCAGCACGAGCTTGTGAAGCTGCAGGACTGGATCCAGCACAAGAAGCTCAAGGTCGTGGTGATCTTCGAAGGCCGCGATTCCGCCGGCAAGGGCGGCGCGATCAAGCGTGTCACGCAGCGCCTCAACCCGCGCGTCTGCCGCGTCGTGGCACTCCCTGCGCCGACCGAGCGCGAGCGTCACCAGTGGTATTTCCAGCGTTATGTGCCGCATCTGCCGAGCGCCGGCGAAATGGTTCTCTTCGACCGCTCCTGGTACAACCGCGCCGGTGTCGAGCGCGTCATGGGCTTCTGCACCAAGGACGAACTGGAAGAATTCTTCCGCTCCGTCCCGGAATTCGAGCGCATGCTTGTCCGCTCGGGCATCATCCTCATCAAGTACTGGTTCTCGATCACCGACGAGGAGCAGGAATTCCGCTTCAAGATGCGTATCCACGATCCGCTGAAGCAATGGAAGCTCTCGCCGATGGACCTCGAAAGCCGCGTCCACTGGGAAGACTACACCAAGGCCAAGGAAGAGATGCTGGACCGCACGCATACGCCCGAAACCCCGTGGTGGGTGGTCGAGGCGGTGGACAAGAAGCGCGCCCGCCTCAATTGCATCGCCCACCTCCTCAAGCAGATCCCTTACGAGGAAGTGCCGCGCCCGGCCATCGACCTGCCCGAGCGCGTCCATCACGATGACTATTACCGCAAGCCGGTACCCGAAGACATGTATGTGCCGAAGCTCTACTGAGCATCTGCACCAGAACGGCACGAAAATGCGGCTCCCTGTTACCAGGCGGTTAACACGGAGCCGCAGAATTTACACCGGGCTTAGACGGTTCCTCAGCAAAATTGACTTATAACAAGTCGGGCAAGGTCATCTTGTTTCGGCGCAGTCCGAACGACGATGATCCTGAACGGTCCGGTTGAAACAGGAATTCGCCTGTCGCCCGGCCCCAAGGACGCCGCGGTGAAGTCAGTCAAATTGAGCATGCGGGATTATGCGCTGATCGTCGCCGCGACGACCGGTTTCACGATCGTGGTCCTGGCTCTGGTCTTTGCGCTCGACTACGGCAACCTCACGGCTCAGACAAACGAACTCGTTTGGCTTAGCGTCCGCAATGACATTCTCGGCCCCGTTCTGATCGGCGGCCCCACATTCTTCTATCTCTTCTCGAAGCTTCGCCAACTAGCCCTTACCCGTGAGGCGCTGGAGCGCCTGGCCTTCACCGACAGCCTGACGGGTATCTTCAACCGGCGCGCGTTCCACAATGCGGTCGAGCCAGTTTTGCTCTCCGATACACCTGTGGCTGCGGCCATGCTGGTCATCGACGTCGATCATTTCAAGAAGGTCAACGACACGTTCGGCCATCACACCGGTGACGAAGCGCTGATCGCCGTCACGGAGGCGATCAAAGGCTGCCTTAGGGAGGATGAGGTCTTCGGTCGTATCGGCGGTGAGGAGTTTGCCGTGTTCACCCGTAGCGCCACAGCTGGTCTGGCCGCCCTCCAGGCCGAGCGCCTGCGAGCAGCCGTTGCAGCTGCTGAGTTTTCCCAAACGTTCCTGCCCACCCGACTGACCGTGAGCATCGGCGTCGCCTTCAGCGACACGGCGGCCACATATGAACAGCTCTATCGCGAGGCCGACGCTTGTCTTTATGAAGCAAAGCAGACGGGCCGCAACCGTGTTGTCGTCGCCTTCCGCGATCGGCATAGTACCTTTGCCGATACACCATCCCCTGCCGTGAGCGCGGCCTGAGACGCCGGACGTCGATTGACTGTTGCGTCCAGCACCCAGCCCAGTATCGATGACGGGAGCGAAGGACATCGAGGCAACAGGACAGATGGCGCACCCCATGCAAACAAGGAAGGATTTTCGGGCCGGCCTTGCCGCGTCGATCGTCCTCCACCTTGTTCTGCTCGCTTCTCTCCTGCGGTTCGCGCCTGCTTCGGTGGAAGACGCGCCCGAACCCGTAATCTCCATCAGGATGGTCCCGCAAACCGTCGCCCCGGAAACCCCGAACAGTCCACAGCCACCGGCGGCAGGCACTTCCGCGGAACAACAGCAACCTAGACCTGCCGGGCAACAGGCCGAAGGCGCAGCCCCACCGCCTGCGCCTCCGGCCCCTACCGCTACGCCGGCCCCTGAGGCGGTCCCGAAACCGGGCGAGACGCAAACTGAGCCGCCCAAGGCCGAGCCGGAGATGAAGGAGGCAAGCGCCTTCTATGCCGCCACCATTCTCTCCCGCCCGGAAAACCGCTCCGCTCGCGACGCACTGAAAACGCTGTCCCCGTCCGAACGGAACGAGCAGATTTGCGATACGGAGGCGATGGAGCAAATTCGCCGCACCGACTCAAAGCTCCAGCCGGACCGGCTGATTGCCTACGCTCTGGAGAATACACAGGTGGATGGGGATCGGTTGCGCGCGCCCGGTGCCGCCTTCCGGAGCGCGCATCGCTGGTTCCGCCTGACCTTCGACTGCATCCTCGACACCAGGCGTGGCGCCGTCATCGCCTTCCGCTTCGCCATCGGCACACTCATCCCGAGCAGTCGCTGGGACGACCTTCATCTGGAACGCTGAGCCTCCACCAAGCATTTGTTCTCAAAGCGCCTTTGGAAACAGGCCGAGCACCGCGACAGATTTTTCTCGCTTTTTCGAAAAGCTTTCTGTTATATTGTTTTCCGTTTTGAACGGTTCCGTTGCGTGAAGCTCCGGGGACCGTTTTATTTTTGTGCCGCGCTCATCAAAAGACGTGGAAACGACAAGACATGCGGCCGCATGGGAGATGTCCTATGCGTCAGCGACGGGAAGGAAATGGAAATGGTCGAAAAAGTTCCGATGACCCAGTCCGGCTTCGCCAAGCTCAATGAGGAGCTGCGTTGGCGCCAGCAGGAAGAACGCCCCCGCATCATTGAGGCGATCGCCGAAGCGCGCGCCCATGGCGATCTGTCGGAAAACGCCGAGTATCACGCCGCCAAGGAAGCACAGAGCCACAACGAAGGCCGTATCAGCGAGCTTGAGGATCTGATTGGTCGCGCCGAAGTCATCGATCTTTCCAAGATGTCCGGAAGCACGATCAAATTCGGTGCCACCGTCAAGCTCGTTGACGAGGACACGGAAGAAGAAAAGACCTACCAGATCGTCGGCGACCAGGAAGCGGACGTGAAGTCCGGCCGCATCTCGATCTCCTCGCCGATCGCCCGCGCCCTCATCGGCAAGGAAAAGGGTGACTCGATCGAGGTCAACGCCCCCGGCGGTTCCAAGGCCTACGAAATCCTCAACATCTCCTGGGGCTGATCCGCCCGGAAATCCGACACCGTGCCCGAGTTAACGACCGCCGCCGAAACCCGCGTCATTGCGCCGAATTTCAAGCGGCGGCTCTCGGGCGTGACGTCCACGATCGTCCAGCTCGTGCCGGAACAGAATAGCCAGGGCCAGCGCGTCGCCGTGCTCGGCCCCGGCCTGCCCGCCCACCTGCCGCATCTTGGCTGGCTCGACCTTCTGAAGCTCTGGCGCAAGCCAAGGGGCGGCGGCAAGCGCATCTGGCATGCGCGCCGCAACAACGAAATGCTGTTCGGCCTCCTCCTGCGCGACGTGTTGCGCATGCCGATCCGGCTGCTCTTCACATCTGCCGCCCAACGCAACCACAGCCACTACACCCGCTGGCTGATTGCGAAGATGGATGCCGTCGTCGCCACCAGTGCGCGCTCGGGCTCTTTTCTGAAAGTGCCGCACACCGTCGTCTCCCATGGCGTCGACCTCGCCCTCTTCCATCCGGCAGAAACCGACAGCGACACGATGGCGGCGTCAGGCCTGCCCGGCCGCTATCTCATCGGCTGCTTCGGCCGCGTCCGTCATACGAAGGGCACCGATCTTTTCGTCCGAGCGATGATCGAACTTCTTCCGAAGTATCCGGACTGGACCTCGATCGTCACGGGCCGCGTCACCTCCGACAACAAACCCTTCGCAAATGCATTGGAAGCCGACATCAAGGCCGCCGGTCTCGAAGACCGCATCCGCATCCTGGGCGAGGTGGACGATATCAAGCCTTGGTACCGCCGGCTTACGCTATACGTCGCCCCCTCCCGCAACGAAGGCTTTGGCCTCACCCCGCTCGAAGCCATGGCATCGAAGACGGCGGTGGTTGCCAGCGACGCGGGTGCCTATGCTGGAATGATCGTGCCCGGAAAGACCGGCGAGATCGCACCGGCCGGTGATTACGAGACGCTGCGCGATGCGATTGCGAAATACTTGGCAGACCCGTCATTGGCGGAAGCGCACGGAGAAGAAGCTCTCGCCGACGTCCGCGCACGCTTCGATCTCAAGGGCGAGGCTGAAGCGCTGGGCGCGATTTACGAGACGTTGGCGAGGGACTGAGAGCCCGCCCCAACCGTCTCCCCCCTTGTGGGGGAGATGGCGGCAGCCAGAGGGGGACTTTACCGCGAACGCCGGAGCGAGCGGAAATAAAGACCCCTCCCCAACCCTCCCCACAAGGGGGAGGGAGAGTTACCCGCAGCGCAAGCCCACCATCAAATCTCGATCAGCCCGACCTTCTTCACCTGCCGGATCGTCAGCATGGTCCGCACGGTGTCGACATTCTCGTCTGCCGCCAGTTGCTCGATGACGAAATCCTGAAACACGGTCAGGTTCTCCGCCACGCATTGCAGCAGGAAATCGCTTTCGCCCGACACCATCCAAGCCTGCCGCACCAGCGGCCACTTGGTGGTGGCGGCCGAAAAGCTCTTGAGATTGGCCTCAGACTGATGCTTCAAACCCACCATGCAGAAGGCCGTCAGATCCATCCCGAGCTTCGGACCGTTCAGGATGGCGCGATAGCCTTCGATGATCCCGGTGTCCTCCAGCCGGCGGACCCGACGAAGACAGGGCGGCGCGGAAATGCCGGCGCGGCTTGCGAGCTCCACATTCGTGATGCGCCCGTCCGCCTGAAGCTCCCGAAGGATTCTGATGTCGATCGCGTCGAGTTCGGCACGGAACATGAAGGGTCCAAAAGCTTGGGAATCGGCTGAAATGTGTGCTTTAGCTATGACAGGACGCGAGTTTACGCACAAGCGGGCGCGGCTTTCTGTTGGTAAGCAGCCCGCTCCCTTGAAACTACCCCCTGCCGCCTCATAAATAACGTTCAAGTTTCATGGTCGCGGCGCGCATATTGCTTTGCGCCTTTCAGGCCGCGCGAAAGGATCACACAATGTCCAACCGTCACGTCAAGGTTCTCATCATCGGCTCCGGCCCGGCCGGCTACACCGCCGCTATCTACGCCGCGCGCGCCATGCTGCAGCCGGTGCTGATCGCCGGCCTCGATCAGGGTGGCCAGCTGATGATCACTACCGATGTCGAGAACTATCCGGGCTATGCCGATCCGATCCAGGGCCCGTTCCTGATGGAGCAGATGCTGAACCAGGCGACGCATGTCGGCGCCGAGATCGTCAACGACATCGTGACGAGCGTCGACACCTCCCGCCGTCCCTTCAACGTCGTCACCGACAGCGGCGCGACCTGGACCGCCGACACGCTGATCATCTGCACCGGCGCAAAGGCCAAGTGGCTCGGCATCGACTCCGAAAAGACCTTCCAGGGCTTCGGCGTCTCGGCCTGCGCCACCTGTGACGGCTTCTTCTATCGCAACAAGGACGTGATCGTGGTCGGCGGCGGCAACTCGGCCGTTGAAGAAGCGCTCTATCTCTCCAATATCGCGAAGTCGGTGACCGTCGTGCATCGCCGTGACTCGTTCCGCTCGGAAAAGATCCTGCAGGAACGCCTCTTCGCCAAGGAAAACGTCAAGATCGTCTGGAATGTCGAGATTGCCGAAATCGTTGGCGACGCCTCCCCGGTCTCCGTGACCGGCGTGAAGCTGCGCAACACCAAGACCGGCGAGATCACCGAACACGCCACCAATGGCGTCTTCGTCGCCATCGGCCATGCGCCGGCGGTCGAACTCTTCGAAGGCCAACTGCGCCAGAAGCCGAACGGTTACCTGTGGACAGCGCCCGATTCGACTGCCACAAACGTCGAGGGGGTATTCGCAGCAGGCGACGTGACGGACGACACCTTCCGGCAGGCCATCACGGCGGCCGGCATGGGCTGCATGGCAGCGCTCGAAGCCGAGCGCTATCTGGCCGGTCACCTCGCAGCACCTGCTGTCGCCGCCGAATAAATAAAAGTTCATGACCTAAAGGGGAACGGCATGGGCGGACCGCTGGACTGGGACAAGCTGAGAATCTTTCATGCCGCTGCGGAGGCAGGCTCGTTCACGCATGCCGCCGAGAGCCTGCATCTGTCGCAATCCGCGATCAGCCGTCAGGTCAGCGCGCTGGAAAGCGATGTCGGCTGCAAGCTCTTCCACCGCCATGCCCGCGGCCTGATCCTGACCGAACAGGGCGAACTGCTCTATCGCACCGCCCATGATGTGCTGATGAAGCTGGAAACGGTGAAGATCCAGCTCACCGAAACCACCGAGAAGCCGAGCGGCAAGCTGAAGGTCACGACGACCGTCGGTCTGGGCCAGGGCTGGCTGACCGACAAGATCCAGGAATTCCTGAACCTCTATCCCGACATGCAGGTCCAGCTCATCCTTGACAATGAGGAATTGGACGTGAACATGCGTCACGCCGACTGCGCCATTCGTCTACGCCAGCCGCAGCAGTCGGACCTCATCCAGCGCAAGCTCTTCACCGTGCATATGCATGTCTATGCCGCCCCCGCCTATCTGAGCCGCCACGGCGAGCCGCAGTCGCTCGACGATCTGGACAAGCACCGCATCATCACCTTCGGCGAGCCTGCCCCCGGCTACCTGCTGGACGTGAACTGGCTGGAGATCGCCGGTCGCTCGTCCGACAACCCGCGGGCATCGCATCTGCAGATCAATTCGCTCAGCGCCATCAAGCAGGCAGCCCTCAAGGGCATCGGCATCGCCATGTTGCCCGACTATATCGTTGGCCGCGATCCGGGCCTCGTACAGCTGGTCACCAATGCCGACGTGCCGTCATTCGACACCTATTTCTGCTATCCCGATGAAATGAAGAACGCAGCAAAGCTCAAAGTCTTCCGCGATTTCATCGTCGCCAAAGCGCGTAACTGGAACTTTTGATCCTCTGTGCAACGTCAAAATTGCGCCGCACAGATTCGAGGCAGACATAGTTGACGGCTATATTTTAAGCAGAAATCAATCAAATTTAGTGAGCGCTGTCGGACGATTCAAAATTCTGATTGATGAAGCCTTGAAATTTTGACCGCAGAGTCAAATATTTAAATCATAAAAAACAATAACTTATTGGAAAAATCACCAAAGCTATGCGCAAAAAGCATGTCTGGCATGCAAGGCCAATCCTTGAAACTTGCACAATTTGGCATCATATCACGCTCAGTTGTTGAGCTCAGCGGTTTTCCTCCCAGTGCCGCTGCAACAACTGTTCCCCTCTGGAGGTTTTTACCTTCACAACTATACGGGCCCGAGAGAAATCTTGCGGCCCATTTTTTTTGCTTGAAAAAATGCTTTGGTTTTGACGTGAAGACGAGCGCGGCGTGACCGCCACGCTCTCGGCAGGCTTCGCCACTCCTTATCCCACGGTGGTCGTATCCGCCGGCTGCTGGCCGACATCCCCGCCATCGACATAGCCGTTGTTGAAGGTCTGGATGACCTGCTTGAGCTGCGTCATCAAATCCTGCGCCAGCGTCTTCATATCCGGCTTGGCGTCGCCACTTTCAGCGCCCTTGGCATGATGCGCGCCGCCGGCCTTCTCATGCTCCGCCTTCAGATGCGTTGCGAATTGCTGCTCGTCGATCGATCCCGTCCCACCCGTATCGATCGACTGAAAGATCTTGGTCGCATCGTCCTCCGACATGGTTTTCGGACGACCGGCAACGAATTCGGAAAGCGAAACGGAACCGCTCTTGTCGGTGTCGATGTTGGAGAAGGCCTTAGCCGCTGCCGCCTCACCTCCACCATGATGGCGATGATGGTGGCCATTAACCGCGCCGCTCTGCTGCGGGTCGACGGGCTGTGTGCCGTCAGCGGTGGAACCCGTCGTCGAAGACGGATCGACTGGCGTTCCGGCCCGCATCGCCTGGATCTGCATCATCAGCGAATTGATGGTGGAGGCCGCCTGCGCGCCCACCCCCGTGGTATCGTCGGTACTCAGAACGCTCGCCAGCGACGGAACCGTCTGGCTGGCCGCAACCGGGCTATTGCTGCTGGATGAATCATCATTGTCCGCAGACTGGTTGGCTGCGAGCAATTGGGACAATTGACTGGAATAGACGGCACTGCCGCCTGGTGATGACATTATCGAAGTCATGCTCATCTCCTCGAGAGATTGCAGTTGGAGTCACCACTCGCCGCTGTCCCCAAGCGTTGAGAGGCAGCTTCACTAGGCTCGCGGAAGCTTGAGCCAGGATTGCGTTTTCAAAGCCGACATACGAAAAAACCGCCGGATTTGCGCCCGGCGGTTTGAAACATGCGAAAAACGCTCTTCAGCGCTTAGTTGCAGGCATTGCAGAAGCGCTGAATGCGGCGGCAAGCCTCTTCCAGCATGGCTTCCGACGTCGCATAGGAGATGCGGAAATTCGGGCCCATGCCGAAGGCAGTGCCGTGAACGACGGCCACACCTTCCGATTCGAGCAGTTCCATCACGAAGTCCTGGTCCGTGTTGATGACGCGGCCCGAAGGAGCCGTCTTGCCGATCAGGCCGGCGCAGGACGGATAGACGTAGAATGCGCCTTCCGGAACCGGGCAGGAAATGCCCTTCGCCTGATTGAGCATGGAGACGACCAGATCGCGGCGCGACTGGAAGATCGCCTTGTTCTTCTCGATGAAGTCCTGCGGACCGTTCAGTGCCTCAACGGCTGCCCACTGGGCAATCGCGTTAGTGCCGGAGGTCTGCTGACCCTGGATCATGTCCATGGCCTTAATCAGCTCGACGGGGCCGGCGGCATAGCCGATACGCCAGCCGGTCATCGCATAGGCCTTGGAAACGCCGTTCATGGTCAGCGTACGGCTATAAAGGCCGGGCTCGACCTGAGCAGGTGTCGCAAACTTGAAGCCGTCGAACGTCAGGTGCTCGTACATGTCGTCGGTCAGAACCCAGACATGCGGATGGCGCAGCAGAACGTCGGTCAGCTTCTTCAGCTCGTCATGCGTATAGGCCGCTCCGGAAGGGTTGGACGGCGAGTTGAAGATGAACCACTTGGTCTTCGGCGTGATCGCCTTTTCCAGATCTTCCGGCTGCAGCTTGAAGCCGTTTTCGATCGTGGCGTTGACGAAGACGGACGTCCCGCCGCAGATCGCGACCATTTCCGGATAGGAGACCCAGTAAGGCGCAGGGATGATGACCTCGTCGCCGGGGTTCAGCGTCGCCATCAGCGCGTTGAACAGGATCTGCTTGCCGCCGGTGCCGACGATGACCTGGGCCGCCGTATAGTCGAGGCCGTTCTCGCGCTTGTACTTCTTGGCGATCGCCTCGCGCAGTTCCTGGATACCGGCAACAGCCGTGTACTTCGTCTCGCCGCGGTTGATGGCGTCGATGGCGGCTTTCTTGATGTTGTCCGGCGTATCGAAATCGGGCTCGCCTGCGCTGAGGCTGATGACGTCAACGCCCTTGGCCTTGAGCTCGCGGGCCTTCTGGGCCATTGCGATGGTGGCGGAGGGCTTCACTCGGGAAAGCGCGTCGGCAATAAAAGCCATGATCTTCGAACCTTTGAGAACTGACAGAAAGGCTGGCCGACCCCTTGAGAACCCGGCCTTGAGCCGCGATGGGTTATGTCGAAACAAACCCCGTAATTCAAGTCAATTCAGGCGATGAATGCTTCAATTTTGACGATCGCTCGGCAGTCAATCGGCAAGGCTTAATCGGCAAGTAACGATTTCGTGCTACCCCAGAGGTTGATTGTACCAATATGCCACCGGATTCCGTTGATGACGTCGACCAGTCTCTTCTCACGTTTGCAGCGCCTTGAGGATGGCACGTATGTTGCAACCCATGGCGCCTTCGTGCTTCAGACCGCGCTCCAGCCGATCTTCGGCGAAGATGCCAATGGCGATCTGCTCCTGGCCGCCTTCGAAGGCCTCGTACGCGCCCGGCGCGGCAATGATGCCGTCGCCCCGTCACAATTCTTTCCGCAGGTCGATCCCGCCGATCTTCCGGAAGTCGACAGCCTGCTGCGCACGCTGCACATTCTCAACACCGGGCTTCTCAACCGCCGCTCGGTCAAGCTCTTCGTCAACTTCCATCCCGGCATGTTCCTGACGTTGCAGGCGATCCGCCACGAAGTGGACCGCATTGCGCTCGCCACCCGCGAAGCCGGCATGAAGCCCGAGCAGATCGTCTGCGAAATCACACGCAAGAAGAACGAGGACCTGAAGGCGATCACCCATTTCGCCAACAGTCTGCGCGAACTCGGCTTCAAGACCGCCGTCGACGAATATGGCGCGCAGGACAGCGACGCCGAGCGCGTGGCGATCCTCAAGCCGGAATTCGTCAAGTTCGAAACCAGCTGGGTTCTCGAATTCATGCAGGACTCGACGGGCTTTGCGCTCCTGAAGGTCATGGTCGAGCAGTTCATGGAACGTGGGATCCAGCCGATCTTCGAGGGCCTGGAAGAACTTTCGCAGGTGGAACTCTGCCAGGAACTCGGCGTACCGCTCATGCAGGGCTATGTGCTCGCCCGCCCGGAAATCGCGCCGACGAGTTTCAACCGCACCTATCCGGAGCCCTTCGAGCATGTGCGTCCGCAGATCGCCCCTGCCCGCGCCTCCATGCCGTCCTTCGGCACCGGCCGACGGGCTTCCTCCTTCGGTAAGCGAGGGGCGTAAGCGCCCCTCTCCGTCTGGAAACGCTTACTTCCCGACCGAATTCAGCACCTTGTAGAGATCCGCAGGCTTCTTGCCGGCAGCCGCTGCCATGGCGCTCATCGGCGAAGCGGCATCGGCATTGATAAAGCCGGCGGCCTTCAGCGTCCCGACCAGTTCATCCGGGGTGACGCCCAGCACCGGTGCGACCGTAGTCGGCGTCGCGGCAGCCATGGCAGCCGCCAGCGCGAATTGTGGCGGTCCGCTTCTTTCCCCTTGCGCACCCGCCGGAACAAGCCCGAAGGCAGCCACGGCGGCAACGCCAAAGGCAAGGCTGACAGGCATGGCCGCGCGTTTGAAATAGTTAATAAAAGGTCTCCAGTTTCGCCACATGTGAAGCCCGAAAGGGACTGCCAGAAGCAGGCTGAGCCATTCATGGACGCCATGCAACCAACTGGGTCCGATGTGGAAGAAAATGATCACGCCAGATATCAGCGAGACAACAAAAAGTGAGGTCAGCGCGGGGGTCGCATAACGGAACAGGACGTCTTTCATCTCCGGTCTCCTTCAGGCCTTTCAAACATGTCCGGAAGATGTCGTACGCCTGATATAAACGCCTGTAAAACAACATTAAATTTGTTTTCCTTCGCGCAAAATGGCTTCACGTTTACGACACAAAACTTAACATGCGGCCCGCCTTGCGGCAGTCAGGAGGCGATGGCGTCATACAAGTTTCACGCGTGCCTTGAATTGGCCACGATAAATCTCGGCTGGCGTCACAATTTGACCCGTCTGAGGCCATGATGACCCGTTTTAAAATAAGACATCGATCACGTGCCGTCTGTAACACGAGGAAACAGCCTCCGGCCGTCGAGATCGGTGGGACATTGCAGGCCAGTCCAACGGCCGGCAGGAAGATTGGGGAAGATCATGTTTCTGGAAGACGAACTGGAATATGTCCGGCTGAAGCGCAACGACAACATCATGGGCTGGCTCGCGATTGTCTTCGTGGCCGCTCTGGTGTTCATGTTCGCGGGCCTGATGAATTCCGCCTCTGCAACGGGCGCTTCCCCGGCGCATACAGCCGAGGCACGCCAGAATGCCGGCGTCGGCTCTCTCTTCCTTCCCTCGCCTCACGTAACGAGCCACGTGGCGGCAAGCCAACCTCTGCTTGTCGAGGTCGCCAGCCGTGACGTCCCGTCGGCCGAAGCAGCCTCGCAGCCGGCAGACGCGATGTTTCAGACCGTGGCCCTGAACGATGCCGATGCAAACGAGACCTCTTTTGCTCAGGCCGGGCGGGAACTGGCCCTGGCGATCTCCAAGCAGGCCAGCGCCTTCCAGTTCGCGCAGAGCGCGGGGCTCGCCGATCACGACATCCTGAATGGCCTGCTGCTGGTCTCCGTCGCGTTCATCGGCGGCAGCTTTATCCTGCTCACGTTCGGCGGCCCGCGCGGCAGCAGGGACGATGAGGATCGTATTGATGTCCTCTAAAAAGGACGATCGCCGCCAGCCTCTCGCCATCCGGACTGCTATAGCCCTGTTGGCGACGCTGGCTCTGGCAGGCCTCGTCCTGATTGGGAACGGCCTCTACATCAAGGCAAAAGCTGAACTGTCACAGGCCCTCCTAAACCGCAGCTTCGAACGTCGCGTTCAGGGCCTGGGTGACGGCAGGCCTTGGCCATGGGCGGATTTTCAGGTGGTGGCGCGCATCTCGACGCCCCGCCTGGCAAAACGCGGCATCGTGATTGCCGGCGTCAGCGCCACGACACGCAGCCTCGGTCCCGCATGGCTTGAAGCCTCTCCCTTGCCAGGCGACAACGGCACGTCCGTCATCGCAGCAAACAGCGACAGCCAGTTTGCCTGGATTGGCAATCTGAGGCGTGGCGACACCATCCACATCGAACTCGCCGACGGGCGCGCGCTGGATTTCCGCGCCACCGGCACCCGCATTGCCCGCTGGGACGATAACGGCATCGACGTCTCGGCGCTGGGCCGTCATCTGGCCCTGACGACCTGCTGGCCGCTCGACGGCACGGCCGGGAGCCCCTTTCGCTATGTGGTCGATGCCGACCTCATCGATATCCGGCAACCGATGCTGGCCTCGGCGCGCTGAACCCCGACGCCGGCACGGCCCCCGCCCACCCCTTGAGCCCACACCGTGATCCCGGCCCCTTGAGGAAGAGACAAACGGCTGGTAGAAGGCCGGCGTCGCGCATTGCCGCGCCCTCCCCCGGAAAAGGCTCTCAACATGTCCCGCCTGCAAGCCAATCTTTGCCTTCTTCTCGCCGGCGCGATCTGGGGCGGAGGTTTTGTCGTGCAGGCAAGCGCCATGAAATCGCTCGGCCCGCTTTGGTTCATCGGCCTGCGGTTTCTGGTTGCCACCGCCGCCGTGGCACCCTTTGCCTGGCGCGAGGCAAAACGCGCAGAAAAGCCGGTGACGCCCCGCACATACGCTGCCTTCTCGGCCATCGGCCTGGCGCTCTTTGCCGGTGCGGTGACGCAGCAGATCGGACTTCTGACGACCACGGTCACGAATTCCGGCTTTCTGACCGGCCTCTACGTCATCATGGTGCCGATCCTCACCGTCGTCATCCTGCGCAAGGCGCCGCACTGGATCATCTGGCCGGCCGCCATGCTGGCGCTGATCGGCATCTTTCTCCTCAGCGGCGGGGCGATCGCCAGCCTCACCTACGGCGACGCCATGACGATTGTCTGCGCGTTCTTCTGGTCGGTCCAGGTATTCCTCATCGGCATCTTCGCCAGCCAGAGCGGTCGACCGCTGCTCTTGTCTGCCTGGCAATTCGCCGTGACGGGGATCTGTGCGACCGCCGGTGCCATTCTGCTGGAACCGATTTCATGGACCGCCATTTCAGATGCGGCGTTCGAGATCGCCTATGCAGGCATCTTCTCCTCAGGGCTCGCCTTCAGCCTGCAGGTCATAGGCCAGCGCTATACGACGGCGCCGCAGGCCGCGATTTTCCTCTCCTCCGAAGCCTTGTTCGCAGCGACGTTCGGGGCGCTGATCCTGGGCGAAACGATCACCCCGCTCGGCTATGTCGGCTGCGGCGTCATCTTTCTCGCGATGATGCTGGTTGAAATCGTTCCGGAAATTCTGTCGCGACGAAGCCAGTCCGCGACGCAAGCAGGATAAAAGTCAGCCCTACACACTGATTACTTTTCAAGCACTTGCGAAATATGCCCATATGGCGGGCAATTAAACATTTGAAATTTCCGCGCGCGGACCCGAGAAGTTTTCAAAAAACCCGTAAAAGTTTCTCTTGCCAATTTTTCAGAACTACATCACTCTGCGCTCCGTCCACAGAAATGTTTGGACACACGGGAAGACCTCATAATTTCTGCGCTCCGGAGACGCGACAAGTTCCGGGCGGTCGTTTTGGGTATCGGGCAAGGCAGGTCCGGTGTCCAGATGAACCGCGGTAACAAACAGGACCTTTCCTCCGCATGACGACGACTGCCTGCCGGGGGCGCTTCTGATGGCGCTGAATGAGCCCGTACCGGCACGGGCATGAGAAAAGGACCTGAGACACATGGCCGAGACTGGCACTGTAAAATTCTTCAATACCGACAAGGGCTTCGGCTTCATCAAGCCCGACAAGGGCGGCGCGGACATCTTCGTCCACATCTCCGCCGTACAGGCATCGGGCCTCAATGGCCTGACCGAAAACCAGAAGGTCAGCTTCGACACCGAGCCGGATCGCCGCGGCAAGGGCCCGAAGGCTGTCAACCTGACGGTGACCGGCTAAACGGCGACGACTTGAGCGTCTGACTTAGATTTGAGACCGCAGTTTGCCGGCGCAGCCTTTTGCGCTTCCAGACTGCGGTTTTCTCTTTTGGTGCGGAACTTTCGGACCTTTGGGCAATTTTAACCTTGTTCAGACTGCGTTCAGCTTCGAAGACCTAACTTTCGTCGCAACAACGCGATCTGATCGCGCGCATGGACGAAAGGAAAGGCCATGAACAAGGTTTCGAAATTTGTCGCGATTTCCTGCGCCGCAACGGTCGCAGCCTTTGCAGTTGCCGGCAGCGCATCTGCTCATGAATGGCATCGCCGCTACTATGGCGGTGGAGATGCCCTTGCCGCGGGCGTGGCGGGTCTGGCCGTCGGCGTGATCGCCGGCGCAGCCATTGCCAGCCCGCCGCCGCCGCGCCGCTACTATTATGATGACGGTTATTACGCCCCGCCGCCGCCACCGCCGCCACGCCGTGTCTACTATCGCCCGGCCTATGTTTACGAGCAACCGGTTCCGGTCTATCGTCCGAGCCTCGAGCCGTGGTCGCGCAGCTGGTATCGCTATTGCTCGAACCGCTATCGCTCGTTCGACCCGCAGAGCGGCACCTTCATCGGTTATGACGGCCGCCAGCATTTCTGCACCGCAGGCTGATCAGCGTCTTCTCTCAAAACTGAAAATGCCGGGTTCGTCGCCCGGCATTTTGTCTGCCTCTCGGTGCTCGAAGCTAGGCGCTCAAAGCCCGGCCAGGAAAGGATTGTTCCGGCGCTCGTCGCCGATCCTGCTCCCCGGTCCATGTCCGCAAAGAAAGCCGACATGGTCGCCGAGCGGAAACACCTTGGTCTTGATCGAATTCAGCAGTGTCGCGTGGTCGCCGCCCGGCAGATCCGTGCGCCCGATGGAACCATGGAAGAGCACGTCGCCGAGATGAGCGATGCCCTCCTCCCGGTGGAAATAGATCACGTGCCCCGGCGCATGGCCCGGCGTGTGATAGACCTCGAAGACATGGGTGCCGAAGCTGACGGTCTCGCCGTCGTCCAGCCAGCGATCGGGAACACAGTTGCGCATGGGCGTATCGAGCCCATACATTTTCGCCTTCGCCTCGATATCCTTCAGCAAAGTCTCGTCGTTCCTGTGCGGACCGACGATCTCGACACCCAGTGCCTCCTTGAGCTCCATCGCCCCGCCGGCGTGATCGAGATGGCCGTGGGTCAGCCAGATCGCCTTCACGTCGATCGCATTGGACTTCAGAACCTCAAGGATCGTCCCGACATCGCCGCCGGGATCGACGACGACGCCTTCCTTGCTCTCACTGTCAAAGAGGACCGTGCAGTTCTGCTGAAAAGCCGTTACCGGGATCACGCCTGCCTGAAGCTTCGCCATATCGCTACTCCGTTGTCGTTGCCACAGCAGATAGAGGAAGATCGAGCAGATGGAAACGGGGCTGATGGGAATTCAGCGTTCGGAAACCGCCTCGGGCACGGCAAGCGGCGATACCGCCAAGGATGCCGTCGTAGCAAGAAGCGCCGCAATGCCGAAAACGACGGTGAAGAAAAGGATGGCCACAGGCCGCATCGAGCGCGGCTCGTCCTCTTTGGTAATTTCGGTCGACGACATGGGTACCCCTTTTCATGCGGTTCTGGTAGCGGATTCGCGGCTAGAACGCGAGGAAGGATAAAGGGTTCCGCGGGGAAAAGCGCTGCTTTTGCCTTTTATCAAGCCCGTGCATATTTTGTCACACCAAACTTTGATCTGGATCAAGCTGCGTCATTAAGTCGTTGACATAAACACAGATTCGCATGAAACTTTCGGACAGATCATGAACTGACGGGAGGCATTTCATGGACTACGCGAATATCGCAATACAGATCGTCGCAGGCATTATCGCCGGTAACGCCGTCTGCGCGGGCATGAAGCAACCGGCTCTCACGCTTTTGAGCAGAACAGCGATCGGCGCGGTGGGCGGCGTCCTTGGCGGCCTCGTGTTCAACCTGACCGGCGGCGCAAGTGCCGTCTCCGGTGCATTGGTGGATGTTTACACGGGCGGCTTCGGAGGCGCGATCCTCACGCCGATCGTCGGGGCCCTGGCGACAGGCATGCTGCGGACGCGCCACTAGGCCGACTAGGGAGCGACGGAGAGCGGATAGAGAGGCGGGTGGACCCGCGACGCAGCGGAATGCTTCTCCGGCTGGAGCGGCGAAGCAGAACTCATATCTTGCTGTTGATCCGATGGACATTTACGGTCTATCGGAAAACACGGTCGCAGACTGCGGCTGCGACATGAAAGACATGAGGACTACGCATGCTTGAAGCTCAACGCACGCGGCCTGGCAAGAAAAGCCGGCCCGAACCAGTCATGGAGCCGATGACGGCTGCCGATGGCGTTGACTTCGAGATCATAGAACTCCTCTTCTTCGCCTATCGCGCCTTTACCTCCGACCCTGACGCGATCCTGGAAAAGGGCGACATGGGCCGGGCGCATCACCGCGTCCTGCATTTCGTCAACCGCGAGCCGGGCATGACGGTGGCAGCGCTTCTCGACACGCTCAAGATCACCAAGCAGTCGCTTGCCCGCGTCCTGAAGCAATTGATCGACAAGGGTTACATCTGTCAGATCGCAGGACCGGAAGATCGCCGCCAGCGCTGCCTCTACCCCACCCGCGCCGGTCGTGACCTGGCGCTCGAACTGTCCACGCCCCAGCACCGCCGCATCGCGCGGGCGCTGGCGTCCGCAACCGCGCAGGAACGCGCCGAAATCGTGCGTTTCCTGACCCGCCTGAGCGTCGAAGACGAAGGAGGCGAAGCATGATCGCCAATGTAAAGGCCGAACCGATTGCCGATGACGCCCCTCACCTCCTGATCGTCGATGACGACAAGCGTATTCGCGATCTGCTGCAGCGCTTCCTGCAGGACAAGGGCTTTCGTGTCACCGCCGCCGCTGATAGCCAGGAGGCGCGACGCAAGCTGGAAGGCCTCGATTTCGACCTTCTGATTGCCGACGTGATGATGCCCGGCGAAAACGGCATTGCGCTGACGAAGTCGCTGCGCAAGGACCGCAAGTTCCCCATCATCGTGCTGACCGCGCTCAGCGAACCGGAATCGCGCATTGAAGGACTGGAAGCGGGCGCGGACGACTATCTGGGCAAGCCGTTCGATCCGCGCGAGCTGGTGCTGCGCATCAACAACATCCTGCGCCGCAGCGTCGCCGAACGCCCCCCGGCGATCGAACAGATGATGTTCGGCCCGTTCACCTTCTCGATCACCAAGGCCGAGCTTCGCCGCAGCGGCGAATTCGTGCACCTCACAGATCGCGAGCAGGAGATCATGCGCATTTTCGCCATGCGCGCAGGCGATACCGTTCCCCGTCACGAGCTGGCCGGCAGCGACGCCGAGACGGGCGAGCGCACCATCGATGTCCAGATCAACCGCCTGCGTCGCAAGATCGAGGACGATCCGTCCAATCCGGTCTGGCTGCAAACGGTGCGCGGCATCGGCTATCGTCTCAACACGGAATAGGTATTCAGGCACGCCCGGTGAAATCGGAAACGGTTTTTTCGACAGGGTGTGCCAAACGGGAAGCTGGGTTCAGGACCCTTGAAATGGCAGATACGGACGCAAAGCCGAGCAGTTTCGATGCGATCCGCCCCGAGCGGGACCGCGTCCCGTCGTCGGGCTGGAAGCGGTCGATCCGCTGGCTGCGCCGGCAGTTGCCGACCGGCCTGTTTGCCCGCTCGCTGCTGATCATCATCCTGCCGATGTTCATCCTGCAGGGCGTCGTGACCTATCTCTTCATGGAGCGTCACTGGCACATGGTGACGGAGCGCCTGTCGAGCGCGGTGACGCGCGACATCGCCGCGATCATCGACATGATGGAGACCTATCCGCAGAACGACGATTTCGCCCAGCTGAAACGCATCGCCAGCCAGCGCCTCGAACTGGATATCTCGGTCGAGAAGAACGGCACACTGCCACCGCCACGGCCCAAGCCCTTCTTCTCCCTGCTGGACGACTTCCTGAGCCAGGAAATTGCCCGGCGCATCGGCAAGCCCTTCTGGATCGATACGGTCGGCAATTCGCGCATCATCGAAATCCGCATCCTGGTCGGCAAGGACGTGCTGCGCATCTTCGCGCCCCGTGCATCCGCCTATGCCTCCAACACCCATATCTTCATCGTCTGGATGGTGGTGACGTCGATCATTCTGATCGGCATCTCCGTCCTCTTCATCCGCGGCCAGATCCGGCCAATCACTGCGCTGGCCAGGGCCGCGGAAAGTTTCGGCAAGGGCCAGAAGATGCCGGAAAACTTCGCCCCGCGCGGTGCCGATGAGATCCGTAAGGCAAGCCTCGCCTTCATTCTCATGCGCGAACGCATCGAGCGCCATGTGGAGCAGCGCACCGCGATGCTCAGCGGCGTCAGCCACGACCTGCGAACGGTGCTGACGCGCTTCAAGCTGCAGCTGGCCCTTCTCGGCGACGACAAGGAACTGGAGCCGCTGCACCAGGACGTCAACGACATGCAATCCATGCTCGAAGGTTATCTCGCCTTCGTCCGCTCGGAAGCGGAAGAGGATGTCGGAACGGTCTATTTGAGCGAAGTTGTGCGCCGGCTGGAAATGCATGCGGAGCTGGAAAACAAGGGCTTCAGCGCGACGATCGAAGGGCAGGATGAAATCCGCGTCCGCCCCAATGCCTTCAACCGGCTGATCTCGAACCTCATTTCGAATGCCTGGCGGCATGCCGACAATGTGCGCTTCAAGGCCGATCACGGCACGAAGTGGCTGACGGTGACGGTCGATGACGACGGTCCAGGCATTCCGCCTGCTATGCGCGACGACGTCTTCAAGCCGTTCTTCCGGCTGGACGAGGCTCGCAATCTCAACGCCTCCGGCACCGGTCTCGGCCTCTCCATCGCGCGCGACGTCGCTCGCTCGCATGGCGGCAACGTGACGCTGGACGACAGTCCCATGGGAGGCCTGAGGGCCGTTATCCGTATCCCGGCATAAGCCGGCTACCGGCCGTAACCACCCATCAGTTCAGGATAGGGCCGACGCAGATTGAAGCGATGCCAGGCATCGATGCGCTTGGGATAGCGCGCCCTGAGCGCGTCGAGCGGCTGCAGAAGCGCGCCGCCGCGACCGAGATGTGCGTCGATGATCTCGACGATGCGCCGGTTGGGCCAGGGCTTGTTGACGATCTTGAGAAAGGCGTCGAAGGCCTTCGCCTCCTGCCCTGCCCCCGCTCGATGCGCCATGAGGCAGAAGGCAAACGCAGTCGAACGGCTCACGCCGGCATGGCAATGCACGAGAATGCGGCTGTCCGGCAGTTCCACGGCGGGCCGCACAGTCTCGAACAGGCTGACGACAAGATCGGGAAAATGCGCGGTAAAGGCCGCGGTCTCCTGGTCGCGCAGCCGCGCCACGATATGCTCGCCGCGCCCGATGACCGGCACGAGATGATCCGGCAATTCGGGATCGATCAGCGACACGACATGAGTGGCGCGCCATTCCTCCGCCACCTCGCGGGCGCGCGGCAGGCAGCTCACACGGAAATTCTGATCCAGCATCATCTTCATCCCCTCGAATCCCGGAATCAGGCCTACGCCTCGATTGGGGCAAAAAACGGCACATTCAGGGAGAGTTCAGTAGAGCCGCGCACCATCCGGGACAGGACGCTCGACACCGGCCAGAACAATCGCGCCTTCCGCATCGGCAAAGCCAAGGGTCAGCACCTCGGACATGAACGGGCCGATCTGGCGTGGCGGAAAATTGACAACGCCCATGACCCGCCGCCCGACCAGCGTCTCGGGCGCATAATGCACGGTGATTTGCGCGGAGGACTTCTTCCGGCCGATCTCCGGCCCGAAATCGATCACCAGCTTGATGGCTGGCCTGCGCGCCTGCGGAAAGGGTTCAGCCTCTACGATCGTCCCGATGCGGATATCCACCTTCTCGAAATCAGCATAGGTGATCGGTTCGGTCATGATGGCTCGCTCAGTTTGCCAGTTCCTGCGCACGCTTCCGCGCCGCGGCGATCGCGGCATCGAAAAGCGGCTGCATGCCGTCCTCGGCCATCAGGACGGAAAGGGCTGCCGCCGTCGTGCCGCCCGGGGACGTCACATTGATACGCAGCCGCGAAGCATCCTCGGGGGACTGGTGTAGGAGTTCACCAGCCCCCGAGACTGTTTCTCGAGCAAGACGCATGGCGAGATCCGCCGGCAGACCGAGTTTTCGGCCCGCCTCAGCCATGCACTCGACGAGATAGAAAACATAGGCCGGGCCACTGCCCGACAGCGCCGTGACGGCATCGATATCCGCCTCCGACGAAACCCATTCGACCGGACCGCTGACCTTGAGCAGGTCATGAACCTTTGCCTTCTGCGCAGGCGTCACGGCGGAATTGGCATAGGCCCCGGTCACCCCGCGACCGACCATGGCCGGCGTATTCGGCATGGCGCGCACATGGGCGCCCGCTCCGAGATGTCCTTCAATGAACGAAAGCGTCTTGCCTGCGGCAATCGACACCACAACCGTGTCCACCCCAACCAGACTTTTGACCGAGGGCAGCGCGGCATCCATGATCTGCGGCTTCACGGCCAGAAAAAGGATCGACGCCTTGAGGCCTTCCGGCGCAGTGGTGGCAACCTCCACGCCATGCTCGGCGGCCAGCGCCGCCATGGCATCGGAGACCTTCGGATCGAGGATCAGGATCGAGGAACCGGCAATACCGCTTTTGAGCCAGCCGGCGAGCATCGCCCCGCCCATATTGCCCGCACCGAGAAGAACGATCTTGCCTTCAGACATGCCTCAGGCTTCCCCGGCCGTTTCAAACAGGACAGCGTCAACCGCGTCCTGTGCATCCATGCCGGACCAGACGACGAACTGGAACGCCTGGAAATAGGCTTCGCAGCTGTCCAGAGCATTCGACAGCAGAACCTCCACCTGACGATCGGTCGGCTCGGCCCCGCCTGCCAGAAGAAGAGACTGACGGAAGATCACCGCGTCCTCATGCCGCCACAGATCGAAATGACCCATCAGCACCTGTCCGTTGACGATGGACAGGAGGCGGATCACTTCGTTGACGCGGCTTTGCGGCACTTTCAGATCGAAGGCGCAGGCCAGATGCAGCGCTTCGAACTCCTCCATCCAGGAAAAGGACACGTTGTAGTCGGCCCAGCGGCCGCCCACGGACATCGAAATCTCGTCTTCGCCGGACCTTTCGAAGGACCAGTCATTATTGGCGGCGACAAACTCGATCATATCGACCGGGTTCGACTGGCGCGCGATCTGCATTTCAATAAGGCTCATTCGGCATGTTCTCCATCGGACCCGCAACGGCTCGGCGACAAGCACACACTCGCCAAACCCAATGAACGCGCCAGATACAAAGATTAAACGATCCTATGCGGTAAAAAGGCTAGGCGCGTCGTCCTGCCCGAAACTTGCGCCGCTTCGAATCGTCGTTGAAAATCAGTCTATAGCGGCGCCCCGTTCCCGCCACCCCCGCATCAATACCTTTTGGCGCATCAAATGGCGCAACCGCTTTAGGAGCTGCTTGATCGCAAAGGCATAACCGACTCTGCGGCAATGATTTTTCGGTGGAATCCACAGGCGCAGAAAATTTCTGAAAAAATTCGATTGAACGGAAATGCGATGAATGCACCTGCGAAAAGGCGGTGATTCATACACAGGCAAAGGCCCGCAACAGCGGAAAAACAAAAGGGGCCTCGCCAAACGAGACCCCTCGAATTCTTTGTAATTCAACACCAAAGCCGAGGCGGCGGTCAGCCCTTCTTCGCCGCCAGCTTCGCCTCAAGCTCGGCGATCTTCGCGGCCAGCGCGTCGTTTTCCTCGCGCGCCTTCACAGCCATCTCGCGCACGGCCTCGAATTCCTCGCGCTTGACGAGGTCCATCGAGTTCATGAAGCGCTCGGCCTGAGCCCGGAATGCCGTTTCGGCCTCCTGACGAAGGCCCTGTGCTGCGCCCGCCGCATCCGTCATCAGCTTGGCGAAATCGTCAAAAATGCGGTTCGGTCCCGTGGACATGATCGTCTCCCTTGCCTTTCGGACTACAACATTCAGAAACTGAGGTAGGTCGTCGCGCGGTCTTATGCAAGCACTATTGCTCGATGCCGCAACCCGCGCGCGGCAAAGCCCGTGGAGGTTTACCAAAGGTCAGAAAAATCGCCTTGACCCTGCCCCTTTCACACTTCATTTTCCCGCCGAAACAACGGGCGGGAAACAGATTGCACACCGAACTCATCACCATGTCGGCCCTCGCCTTTCCGGGCTTCAACCCGATCGCCTTCGAAATCGGGCCGCTGAAAGTACATTGGTACGGCATCGGCTATGTCGTCTCCATCATGCTCGGCTGGTTCTACGCCCGCCGGCTGATCGCCAATGACACTCTCTGGCGAAGTGGCCGGGCGCCGGTCAATGCCCAGCAACTCGATGACTTTGTTCTCTACGCCGCCATCGGCATCGTGCTCGGCGGCCGCGTCGGCTATGCGCTCTTCTACGACCTGCCGAATGTGCTTGCGGATCCGATGCGATTCTTCCGTGTCTACGATGGGGGCATGTCCTTCCATGGCGGCTTCCTCGGCACGACCATCGCCATGATCCTGTTTGCCCGCATCAACAGGATACCCGTCTGGAGCCTGTTCGATATCGTCTCGATTGTCGCGCCCATCGGGCTCGGCATCGTACGTGTCGCCAATTTCATCAATGGCGAACTCTGGGGCCGCATTACCGACGTGCCGTGGGCCATCGTCTTTCCGACGGGCGGCCCTTTCCCGCGCCATCCGAGCCAGCTTTACGAAGCCGGCCTTGAAGGCATCGTCCTTCTCTCCGTGCTCAGCCTGCTCGCCTACGGCCCGAAGCTCCTGAAAACGCCCGGCTTCATCACCGGCGTCTTCGTCTGCGGCTATGGCCTCAGCCGCATCACGGCGGAATTCTTCCGCGAGCCCGATGCGCAGCTTGGCTATCTCTTTGGTGGCTGGCTCACCATGGGCATGCTTCTGTCGCTGCCGATGGTGGCTGCCGGCCTGTGGGCAATCTGGCGCGCCCGCCGCGCCGCCGCCCGCCTGCCGCAGGGAGACGAAGCGACCTCATGACGACGCCGCTTGCCGAAAAGATCAGGGCTTTCATCCGGACCAACGGGCCGATCAGCGTGACCGACTATTTCGCGCTGTGTCTGGCCGACCCGGAACACGGCTACTACAAGACCCGCGAACCCTTCGGGGCTGCCGGCGATTTCACGACGGCGCCCGAGATCAGCCAGCTCTTCGGCGAAATGGTCGGCATCTTTCTGGTGCAGGCATGGAAGGCGCATGGCGCGCCATCGGAATTTCACCTCGCCGAAATCGGTCCCGGCCGCGGCACGATGATGGCCGACATCCTGCGCGTCATCAAGAAGCTCGCGCCCGACATGTTCGAGGCCGCGCAGATCCATCTGATCGAAACCAGCGAACGTCTGCGCAAGGTTCAGGCGCAGACCCTGGTGGCCGACAAATGGAAGATCACCTGGCATGACGGGTTCGACGGCATTCCGGCCGGCCCCCTCCTCCTTGCCGCCAACGAACTCTTCGATGCGATCCCGATCCGCCAGTTCGTCAAGACGCCGACCGGCTTCCGCGAGCGCATGGTCGGCCTCGACGCCGAGGGTCGATTGACATTCGCCGCCGGAATTGCAGGCGTCGATCCGGCCCTCCTGCCCGGTCCTCCCGGACCGCAACCCATGGGCGCCATTGCTGAATTTGCCCCTGCCCGTCTCGCCGTCATGCAGGCGCTCTGCCAGCGGCTTCTCGAAGGTGGCGGCTCCGCGCTGATCATCGACTATGGCCATGTCGCTTCCGGATATGGCGATACGCTGCAGGCGATCCGCGCGCATCAGTTCGACCCGCCGCTCGCCCATCCCGGCGAAGCGGACCTGACCAGCCATGTCGATTTCGAGGCCCTGGCGAAAACCGCGCATCTCTCCGGCCTGCATGTCAACGGGGTCATGCATCAGGGCGATTTCCTCGCCGGACTCGGGATTTACGAGCGCGCCGAGTCGCTGGCGCGTGGCAAGGAAAGCCTTGCCGCGGAGGATATCGCCACGGCGGTCGATCGTCTTGCCGGTGCAGGGATCGGCAAGATGGGGGAACTCTTCAAGGTTCTCGCCGTTTCTTCGAGCCATGTGGAGCTCGAACCTTTCATCGCCCGCCGCCATCCGGCCGTGGATTGACAGACCCTTCTGCAGTTTGCAACATCCGCCCAGGTCCCGGGTTCTGAGCGTCCTGCCAGAGACCCGCGGTGCGGGCGACAACGGGAGACAACATCATGGACATCTCCGCAAGTCTGAGCCCGATCATCAGCGACGTGTTGCAAGCCGCCTCCGGCGATGTGATCCGGCACGGCTATTTCACCCGGCAGGGCGGCGTCTCTGAAGGCATTTATGCCGGCCTCAATGTGGGTCTGGGCTCGCGCGACACGCCGCAGCGGGTGATCGAGAACAGAGCCCGTGTCGCAGGCTGGTTCGATGCTCAGATCGAGAAACTGGCAACCGTCCACCAGATTCACTCCCCCGACGTCTTCACCGTAACGGAAAACTATGACGGCGAGCGCCCGCAGGCCGACGCTCTCGCCACGGCAACCCCTGGCATCGTCCTCGGCGTGCTGGCCGCCGACTGCGGCCCGATCCTTTTTGCCGATGCGGAAAACCGCGTCATCGGCGCGGCGCATGCCGGCTGGAAAGGTGCACTCTATGGTGTTCTGGAGAGCACGATCGATGCGATGATTGCGCTTGGCGCGAAACGCGAAACGATCACCGCCGTGCTCGGCCCCTCGATCAGCGCCGCCAACTACGAAGTCGGCCCGGAATTCGTCGAACGCTTCCTCGCCGTCGACACGGACTACGCTCGCTTCTTTACGCCGTCTGTCAATGCAGATCATTCCATGTTCGACCTGCAGGGACTGACTGTCGCGCGCCTCAAGGCCGCTGGCGTCAACGCCGCAATGACCGGACATTGTACCTATCCCGACGAAGAACGCTTTTACTCCTACCGCCGCACCACGCACCGCAAGGAACCGGATTACGGCCGTCAGATTTCCGCGATCATGCTCAGGTAAGCTAACAAAGTTTGTTAAAGCTTGTGAGAACTGCTATAAACCGAAGTCATGAAAGCCACGACCATGAAAACCCTCACCGTCTCCCTGACGCCCCACCAGGCTGCCATGATGCAAGGCGCCGTCGAAAGCGGCGGCTACGCATCGAATAGCGAGATCGTCCGAGATGCGCTTCGTCTGTGGGAGCAGCGCGAGGAAATTCGGCAGATGGAGTTGGCTCGGCTTAAAAGGGCCTACGACGAGGGAATGGCCAGCGGTGAAGGCCGCGAAGTGAGCGCCGATACGCTTCTCAAGGAATTGAAAGCGGAAGCGCGCTCAAGTGGCTAAGTACGTCTTAACCCCACGTGCAGAAGACGACTTAAGAGAGATTTGGCGTGCGATCGCAGCCGACAATGAACGGGCGGCAGACGGGTTGTTACGCCGCATTCTGGATAAGATCGAACTCGCTGGCAGCCAGCCGCACATGGGGGCTCCCCGTCATGAGCTGAGCCCCACAGCGCGGATACTGATTGAAGGGCGCTACATCGTCATCTACGAACCGATGCCATATGGTATTCTGGTGGTGGCCATCGTCTATGGCCCCCGCAGCACTGAAAACTGGTTGGGTTAAGCTGCACGAGCGTGCTGCTCCCTGATGGGTGCTCCGCAATTGCGCGGAGCAGTGTGACGACTAAGACCTGCGGAAGGCGTCGAAGTCGCCAAACGCTATTGACCGGGAGGAACAAGACCATGGCGATGCATTTCTCGGAACGGGAATATACGCAGCGGATGGACAGGCTGACGGCGCAGATGCGCGAGGAAAAGCTCGACGCGATCCTGCTCTTCGCCCAGGAAAGCATGTACTGGCTGACGGGATACGATACGTTCGGCTACTGCTTCTTCCAGACGCTCGTCGTCAAGGCTGACGGCTCAAAGGTGCTGCTGACGCGCTCCGCCGATCTGCGCCAGGCGCGCCACACCTCAAACATTTCCGATATCCGCGTCTGGGTCGATCGCGCCAATGCCGATCCCTCGGTCGACCTCAAGGACATGCTCAACGAACTCGACCTTCTCGGCGCCCGCATCGGGGTCGAGTATGACACGCATGGCATGACGGGCCACACGGCCCATCTCATCGACCGACAGCTGATGAACTTCTGTGAGGTCATCGACGCCTCGCTGCTGGTCGGCAAGCTCCGTCTCATCAAGAGCGAGGCGGAAATCGCCTTCACCACGGAAGCGGCCCGCCTTGCGGACATCGCGCTGGACGAGGCGATCCGCCTCACTCGCGCGGGCGCGAACGAGGCTGAAATCCTCTCCGCCATGCAGGCCGCGATCCTGGCCGGCGGCGGCGACTATCCGGCCAATGAATTCGTCATCGGTTCGGGCGCGGATGCGCTTCTGTGCCGCTACAAGTCCGGCCGCCGGACGCTGTCCGAACGCGATCAGCTCACCCTCGAATGGGCCGGCGCCTCCGCCCATTATCATGCCGCCATGATGCGCACGATCGTCATCGGTGCACCGGAGCCGCGCCAGACCGAGCTCTTCGAAGCCTGCCGCGATGCGATCGAGGCGATCGAACTGGTTCTGCGTCCCGGCAATACGTTCGGCACCGTCTTCGACGTCCATGCCCGCGTGATGGACGAGCGCGGCCTCGCCCGCCATCGGCTCAACGCCTGCGGCTATTCCCTCGGCGCACGTTTCTCGCCATCCTGGATGGAGCAGCAGATGTTCCATGCCGGCAATCCGCAGGAGATCGCGCCGGGCATGACGCTCTTCGTGCATATGATCATCATGGATTCCGAATCAGGTTTCGCCATGACGCTGGGCCAGACCTATCTGACGACGGAGGATGCGCCGAAGCCGCTGTCGCGCCATCCGCTGTCGCTTCTGACCGCGTGAATCGTGCAGAACCCGCTCGGGTCACCGACAATTGCAGCCTTTACATTGACATGGCGTTGACGCCAGACGTTAATGCTGCCGGGTTTGAGCCTGAACCAACAGGAGGAAGGAACAGGATGCGGCAGCTTCTCATGTCAGTGCTGGCAGCCGCTGCACTTTCATTCCTGTCCGCCTGCACGACCTCGAACCTGATGTCGCCACCCGAGTCGATCGGCGACCAAGGCCAGAAGACGGCGAGCGCGAAGAAGGGCGGGCCTCAGCCCATCGACCCGGCCGGCCAGACCAGCCTCGCCGCCGAAGAAAGCCGCAATATCGGAACGCAACAGACACCCTTCCCGACAAACGCGACGACCGCCGGCGCCGACCAGCAGCCGATGCCTGAGCAGACCGGTCCCCGCAGCCCCATGCTCGGCACGCCAGGCGGGGTTTCCGCCACGCAGAAGTCGATCTATCAGGCCTCCAGCCAGCCCGCCACACCCGGCGTTCTCGGAACCTTGCCGGCCGGCAACGGCGCAATGGGGGGCGCAGTGGGCGGTTCGATCCGCTTCCTGCCGATCATCGGCGCGCCTTTGTCCGCCGTCACGCCGCTGTCCCGCGATCTGGCCTCGAATGCTTCCGCGCGCGGCCTTTCCATCAAACCCTCCTCCGACAATTCGGCGGAGCATATGCTGAAGGGCTATTTCTCAGCCTTTGACGACGGCGCCGGCACGACCATCACCTATGTCTGGGACGTGCTCGATGCATCCGGTGCAAGGCTCACACGCCTTCAGGGCCAGGAAAAGCTTCCGGGCAAATCGTCCGATCCATGGGCAAACATTCCCCCGGATGTCATGTCGAAGATCGCCGCCGACACGATCAACCAATATATCGCATGGAAGTCGCGGCGGGGCTGAAACGCAAGAAGTACGCCGCACGACCGTCATTTTGCGGGAAAACATCACAAAACCGTCTTTACTGCTTGCATTCACAGGTAAGCGCGCTAAAAGGCCGCCATTCAGCATCATCAGGGCGGGCCATCATGAAGGTTTTCGCAGGGAACTCGAACCGGCTTTTGGCCGAAGCGATCTGCAACTATCTTAAAGTTCCCATGGGAAAGGCCACGGTTCGGCGTTTTGCGGACCAGGAAATCTTTGTCGAACTTCAGGAAAACGTGCGCGGCGAAGACATCTTCGTTGTCCAGTCGACATCCTTCCCGGCCAATGACCATTTGATGGAACTGTTGATCATGATCGACGCGTTCCGCCGTTCGTCTGCCCGCCGCATCACCGCCGTGCTTCCCTATTTCGGCTATGCCCGCCAGGACCGTCGCGCCTCCGGCCGCACACCGATCTCGGCCAAGCTTGTTGCCAACCTGATCACCGAAGCAGGGGCCGACCGCGTTCTGACGCTCGACCTGCATGCCGGCCAGATACAGGGCTTCTTCGATATTCCGACAGACAACCTCTTCGCCGCACCGATCCTCGCCCGCGACATCAAGGACCACTATGACCTCGCGAACGTCATGGTCGTCTCGCCCGATGTGGGCGGCGTGGTGCGCGCCCGCGCGCTCGCCAAGCGGCTCGACTGTCTGCTGGCCATCGTCGACAAGCGTCGCGATCGTCCGGGCGAGTCGGAAGTCATGAACATCATCGGCGACGTCACCGGCAAGGACTGCATCCTCATCGACGACATCGTCGACTCGGGCGGCACGCTCTGCAACGCGGCCGAAGCACTGCTGAAGAACGGCGCGACCAGCGTCACCGCCTATATCACCCATGGCGTTCTCTCGGGCGGCGCCGTAGCCCGCGTCAGCTCTTCGAAGCTGAAGGAACTGGTGATCACCGATACAATCCAGCCGACCACGGCCGTTCAATCCGCGCATAATATCCGCGTGATCACGGCCGCACCCCTCCTCGGCGAGGCGATCAACCGCACCAGCATGGAAGCCTCGGTTTCCAGCCTGTTCGACTGAGGCATCCCCCGCGCACCCAAACTGATTCAAACTCTCCGCAAACGGCGCTATGCCGTTGCGGATGCATTAGATTTGGGCGCGTCCGTTCACAGTCCATTAAGCCTGCACTCTAATATTCGAAATCACAGATATACATCTGCGGGGACGAGTGATGGGTGGAGCAGGAACACGAGCCGGCTTTTTGCGGCTTCGAACGGTCAAGTCGAAATTTGCAGCACTTGTCATTGGCGCCACGCTGGCCTCCTGCGCCTCGGTCGGCCTGCTCAGCTACAAGATCGGCAGCGAGGGACTGATTGAGGCCAGCAAATTCGGTCTGCAGTCGGTGGTCAATGCCCGCGCAAAGGAAATCAGCGCCTTCGACACCCGCGCCCTGCAGACCCTGGGTGAGGTTTCATCAAACGCAGCGCTCGGCGAAGTGATGGATGTGTTTCCCAACATTATCGCGAGCGAGAACGACCAGATCCGGATCGCTTTTCAGCCCGCGGGATCAAGTGCCGAGCAGCGGGCGGGCATCAGCGGTTCCGACACGAAGCTGCTCTTTGGTGTCCGCCATGCCAAGATTCATTCCGCCCTTAACGCGGTACGCAAGAACGCCCACGTCTCGGAAATCTTCGTCATCGGCCTGGACGGCGTGATCTACTACACGGTCACGAAGGGTCCCGAATTCCTGTCAAAGATGTCCGATCCCGCCAACGCCGCACTCAAGCCCTTCGTGGACAAGGCGGCGGCCGGGAAGATGACAGACGTCTACAAGACCGGCTTCATCAAGGGGGTCGATGGCGCCTTCGCAGCCTATTATATCCAGCCGCTCGCCGTGGATGTCTGGGGTACGCAGACCCTCAAGGGTGTGGTCGTCATCAAGGTGAGCCAGAGCGAATTCACATCGCTTCTGAAGCCGCAAGGCGAAGAGGCGGCGGTTCAGGACTCCTTCCTTCTTTCCGGCGACGGTATCCTGCGTGCCGGCGAAATGACAGCGACGGAGGGCGGACAGGCGCCGCCAATCCTCGCGGAGGCGGCCAAGGGCGGATCGACTGGCTCGGTCTTCGGCGACACCGTCAAAGGCAGCATGTTCTATGCCTACAAGCCCGTTGACATTGACGGACAGCCGCATCTGCTCGTTGCCGGCCAGCCGAAATCTTCAATCCTGGCCGCAGCCAACAATCTGGCGCTGATGGCGAGCATCTGTGCGCTCGCAGTTCTTGCCGTCATGGGCACCGCCGGCCTCGTCATCGCCGCGCGCCTGACCAGCCCGCTGACCACGCTGGCCGGCTTGATGAACCGCCTGAACGACGGCGAGAAGACCATTACCGTGGGCTACACCGAGCGCCGCGACGAGGTGGGCACCATGGCCCGCGCGCTGGAATCCTTCCGCCAGAGCGCCATCGACAAGGAGCGCGTCGAACGCAGCGCCGACGAACAAAGCCGCGTGTCGGAACGGGACCGGCAGGAACGCGAGGCCGAAAAGGCCCGCAGCACGGCCGAACTGGAGGCTGCTGTCTCCGCGCTTGCCACGGCCCTCAAGTCCCTGTCGGGCGGACGGCTCGACATCCGCATCGATCGCCCCTTCGTGCCGCAACTGGATCAGCTGCGCATTGACTTCAACGAATCGGTCTCCCGTCTCGAGCAGACCGTGACGGCGATCCGCACCAGCGCCGACAGCATCCAGGCAGGCGCGGCCGACCTGAAGAGCGCGTCGGAAGATCTCGCCCATCGGACCGAGCGGCAGGCTTCTTCGCTCGAAGAGGCCGCTGCCGCGCTCAGCGAAATGACCGACACCGTCAACGCCACCCGCCGCCGCTGCGAAACCGCAGACAGCGAAGCCTCGACCGCGCTAAACAACAGCCTGTCCTCCGCCAGCGTCGTCCAGCAGGCGATCGAAGCCATGGAGCGCATCGAAGCCTCCTCGTCACAGATCCGCTCGATCATCGACGTCATCGACCAGATCGCCTTCCAGACCAACCTTCTGGCCCTCAACGCGGGCGTTGAGGCCGCGCGTGCCGGCGAGGCCGGAAAGGGCTTCGCCGTCGTGGCGCAGGAGGTGCGCGAGCTGGCGCAGAAATCGGCCGCGGCCGCGCGCGATATCAACAGCATCATCGCCACCTCCGCGAGCGATGTCGAGAACGGCGTCAGTCTGGTTCTGAAGACGGGTGAAAGCCTGAAGATGATCGAAAACGGCGTGAAGACGATCCACGAGCATATCGGCGAGATGGTCGCCGCCACGCGCGATCAGTCGGTTCGGCTGCAGGAGATCAACAGCACGGTGAACGATCTCGATCACGTCACCCAGCAGAATGCCGCCATGGTCGAGGAGACCACGGCAGCAGTCTTCGGGCTTGATCGGGAATCGGCTGTTCTCACCGGCCAGGTCAGCGCTTTCACCACGTCGGACAGCATGCAGAACAGAAAGGCGGCCTGAAGGCCGCCTCACTCATCGGTTTTGGAACCCTGCGCCTGGGCACTCTTGCGGCCTCCGCCGGGATGGGAACCACACTGCCCTCAGGTCAGGCCGAGCCGCTTCACCTTGCGATGCAGCGTTGCGCGGCTGATGCCCAGCGCCTCGGCCGTGCGCGACATGTTGCCACCATTGCGGTTGATCGCCCGGCGAAGCGCCGAACGTTCAGCCTCCAGAAGATCGGTCGAGCGCGCCGGCTCACTTTCATCCAGCAGGTCAGCTGCCGGAACGCCGGCGGCCAGACGGTGATCGTCGAGGCCAAGGGCCTGACGCGCGCCGCGCGTGGCACCCAGCACGATATCGTCCCGATCGACCGCCAGGAGTGCGCCGTAACCGCTGCCCACCATGACAATACGCGCCGTCGGGAAGGCTCGGCGGAACAGATTGCCTTCGATCCTGAGCGCCGCATCGCGCACCGCATGCGACAGCATGGCCATGGTCAGTTCATTGGCATCGTCGCGGCAGGTCGAGAAATCGAGCACGCCCGAAATGCGTGCCGTGTGGTCGCGAATGGGAGCTGCGGTACAACTCAGGCCCGTGTTCGACGACAGGAAGTGCTGATCGCGGCTCACGGTGGCCGCGCGCTGATCTGCCAACGCCGTCCCGATGCCGTTGGTGCCGACGCTCGCCTCGCTCCAGACGGTTCCCGACCACAGGCCGACACCACGGAAATCCTTCTCGTCGCCAGCGGTTCCGCGCCGGTCGAGCACGACGCCGTTTCCGTCGGTCAGCAGCAGCGCATGGCCGGACCGGCCCGCCATCAGGAACAACCGGTCAAGCTCGTCGCGCGCCTCTTCGACCATCACCCGCGACCGGTCTGTCGCATCGCGAAATTCCTGCTCGGTGAGCCGGGCGGGCGACAGGTTCTGGTCGGGACTGAGCTTGTGCACGTTCATGCACCGCAGCCACGAGGCGGCAACGGGCGAACTGGCGGCCTGCGAAGACTTGCGCGCCAGCGAATAAACCTTTTCTGCATGATGGGTCATGATCAGCTCAGCTCCTCCCAAAGCTCCCGTTCAGGTTATCCTTGCTCGACATATCGAAGGATATGTCCAACGCCCCTGCCAGGTTCGTGCCGATTTCACGAAATTGCCCTGCAGAATGACATGGCCTTGCGACAAATGCATCACGACTTTTGTATACGAGTTACGAACTGTCGCAAGAATGCGCCATCTGAGACACTTGCGCGTTGACCCTGATCAATCCATTCCGGACAGCAGGGGCTTGTTCCCCTGCCCTTGCATTCCCGCACCCTTTGGAGTAAGGAGCGCCGTCCGCCTAGACACCCTTGGAGGCAAGGCGGATGAGGCTTTCTGCGAAATAGGCACAAGCTTCAGTTCGCATCGGTTCGCGATGAACGGGTGCGGGCTCTCCGCAAACGTTGAAAGGAAATACCATGAGCCACGCTTCGTACGAGCTCAAGGCCGAAAAGCGCGATCGGGCTGGTAAGGGGTCCTCCCGCGAACTGCGCCGCAACGGTCTTATCCCTGCAGTTATCTATGGCGACAAGCAGCCCCCGATTTCGATCGCTCTGTCGACCAATGAAGTCACGAAGAAGATCCACGCTGGCGGTTTCATGACCACCATCGCAACGATCGACGTCGGCGGCGAAAAGATCTCGGTTCTCCCGAAGGACTACCAGCTCGATCCGGTCCGCGACTTCACCATGCATGTCGACTTCCTCCGCGTCTCTGGCAACACCCAGGTCACGGTTGCCGTTCCGGTTCACTTCGTGAACCATGAGAAGTCCCCGGGCCTCAAGATCGGCGGCACGCTGAACGTCGTCCGTCACGAAGTTGAATTTGTCTGCCCGGCGAACGCTATTCCGGAATTCATCACGGCTGACCTCGAAGGCTTCAAGATCGGCGAAGGTGTTCACATCTCGCATATCAAGCTTCCGGCTGGCGTCACGCCCGTCATCACCGACCGCGACTTCACGATCGCTACGATCGCGACCCCGGCTGCCGGCGTCGAAGAAGCAACCGGCGAAGCTGAAGCCTGATCACCTGGCGGCCTGAGCGCCGTCCGGATGACATCAGACACGCAGTCTACTCATGGGCCCGCTCCACAATTGTGTGAGCGGGCCTTTGTTTTTTTACGATCGGCAAGAACTGTTATCTCGATATTCAAGTTCGATTAAGGCTCACATGCAAGATTACCTGCTTCATCGAAGCCAAGTCCTACCGCGCGCGAAACGGAAGCTTATGCATACTCACTCCGTGGAAAAGCGATTCCTTTTGATCATTTGTTCCGCGGTATTCGCTTTCGTGATCCCGCTCTTCGGGTTGTTTTTCTACCTGTCCGCCGAACGGACGCTGACCGAACGCAGAGAGCGGATCGACCTGACGATCTCCACCAACGCACAGGCGCTCGGTAAGCCGCTGTGGGATTTCGATATCGACAGCGCCAGAAAGGTCGCCGCTGCCATTGCGGCCGGCAACGAGATCGAGGCGGTCCATGTCCGCGACAGCTCCGGCTCCATCGCCATCAGCATCTCGACCACGGGCACGAAACACGATGTGGAACCGCGCCGCATCTCGACGCCGATCTACTACCCGTCCGTGGACGGCGACAAATATGTCGGCACGCTCGAGATCGAGGTGGACAATGGCGGCCTGATGTCGACGATCGGCAGCCGCGACATCAATTTCATGTTCATCTTCGTCTTCGCGGTCGCCATCGTCTTTCTGGCGGCCGTCATCGCAAATCGCGTCATCGTCATCCGCCCGCTCCTGCGCCTTACGGACGCCGTGATCAGCACGCGCCGCAGCGGCTATCGCCAGCGCGTCAACTGGCATTCCCGCGACGAGATGGGCCTTCTGGCCGAAAACTTCAACGAAATGCAGAGCGAACTGGCGCATGAGGAAAGCGCGCTGAAAGCGGCGCATGCCATGGTTCAGGCGGTCTACAACAAAACCCCCGCCATGCTTTACATGATTGATGCTGACGGCCGCATCGCAGCCGTCTCCGACTATTGGATGTTTGCCACCGGCTACTCCCGCGAGGAGGTCACGGGACGGCACTTCACCGAGTTCCTCGCACGCGGCGCGACATGGGACATATCTAGCAAAATCGGCCATGCGCCCTCCTCCGAGCCCAATGGCGCCACCGTCAAGTTCCAGTGCGCCGATGGCCGCATCATCGACGTTCTGATCCGTGAAACACCGATGGGAGAAACCACCGGCCCCACCAGCGTACTCTGCGTCATGACCGACGTGACGGAGCTGAAGGAAGCCGAGACGCGCAACCATCTCCAGGCCATCACCGACCATCTGACCGGTCTTCTGAACCGGCAGGGCTTCGAGGCCGCTCTCGACGGCAAGATTATGGATGCGGACAAGCGCGGCCATGAAGTCGCCTGTCTCTTCGTCGATCTCGACCGCTTCAAGTGGATCAACGACAACATGGGACACGCAGCCGGCGACGAGGTGCTGAAAGAAGTCGTCAGCCGCGCCAGCCAGCAATTGCGCCCGACCGATATCATCGCCCGTCTCGGCGGAGACGAGTTCGCAATTCTCATTTCAGCACCGGAGGCGGAAGCAATCGCCCGGGGTATTTCGGAACGTATCAAGGCGACCTTTGCCGCCCCCTTCACGCCGGACGGGGCCAGCGTGACACTGAGCGCCAGCATCGGCATCGCGCTTTACCCGCACCATGCAACCTGCGCTGCGGAACTGCTGCAAAAGTCCGACCTGGCCATGTATGCGCGCAAGCGCAACGGCAAGAACGGCACGGAAGTCTTCAACGATTCCATCGCGGATACCGCCCGTGAGCGCGCGGAACTGGAGCGCTACATCAACGAGGCGCTGGAAAACGACTGGTTCGACGCCTGGCTTCAGCCGATCTGCGACCTCAAGACCGGCCAGCCGACGAATTTCGAAGCGCTGATGCGTCTGCGTCATCCCGCGCACGGGATCCTCCCGCCGGCAAAGATCATTGCCGTTGCCGAGGAAAACGGCACGATTGAAGCCATCGGCAACGTGATCCTGAAGAAGGCCGTCGACTATCTGACCCGGATCAGCCGGATTCCGGGTCTCGAAGCGGCCTGCATGTCGATCAATTTCTCTCCTCTGCAGCTGAATGCCGACCTTCTGGCGCGCATGTCGGATATTCTGATGAAATCGGGCGTCCAGCCCGCGCGCATCGCGCTGGAGATCACCGAAGCCGTGCTGATGCGCAACAACCCCGAGATCAACATGGTGCTGCGCGGTCTGCGCGACTGCGGCATGTCCATCGCGCTCGACGATTTCGGAACCGGCTATTCCTCGCTGAGCTACCTCCACAGGTTCCCGGTCAACATCGTCAAGGTCGACCGTTCCTTCGTCGCGGCTCTTCACCCCGACAGCGCCGTTGAACGCGACAAGCCCTACCTTCTCGTCCAGGGGATCAACACCATAGCCCAGCATCTGAAATGCAAGGTCGTGGCGGAAGGGATCGAGACCCCCAGCCAGCGGGAAATTTTGAAGGACATGGGTATTCAGTACGGCCAGGGATACCTCTTCTCCCGTCCGTTGAGCATCGATGATATCGAGCAGCTTTACAATCCGACCGGCGAACGGCTGGCCGAGCTCGTCTGACACTCTATGCCAGACACCACAGCAGCTTCGCTTGCACGTCACGTCCTGCGCCACGGCCTCGTCAAGGCTCTTCTTGGCGCGCATCTCTCGCTGCTGGCGGCCGGTCTGGCGCGGGCGGAGAACATCCGCTTCGTGACCGAAACCTATCCCCCCTTCAATTATCTGGAAAACGGTCAAGTCAGGGGGGCTTCGGCAGATCAGATCAAGCTGATCATGAAGGAGGTCGACATACCCTTCTCCATCGAGGTCATGCCGTGGGCGCGGGCCATCTCGGAGGCGGAGACCGGAAACGGCGTCTGTCTGTTCACCGCCGTCCACAATCCCGAACGGGACCACCGCTTCAAATGGGTGGAGCCGCTGCTGCGAAGCCGAACGATCCTCATACACAAGACAGGATCGAAGGCAGCGCCGAAGACACTCGATGAAGCAAAATCCTATATAGTCGGCACACAGCGCGGCGACTTCACCGAAGATCTGCTGACAGAGAACAAATTTCCCAAAGTCGATCTGGCGACAGACCTCGTTCTGACATTCAAGAAGCTGATGAGCGGGCGGATCGATCTGATGCCGATGTCAGAAAAATACTACGATCAGCTGAAACGGGATGGCGCAGACATCGAATCTGTGATCACATTGTCTGAAAGTACGTATTCGATTGCCTGCAACCGAAACACGAAGGACTCTATGATCCTTCGGCTACAGCAGGTGCTGAACAATTTGATTGCCGAAGGCACGCAACGGCGAATTCTCGATACGTATGGCGTTGCCTCGGATGAAAAGACGTCCCAGTGATCGCATACGCAGAAGCACCGTCCCCGTGAGGTATCGCAATGGCAATCGTTCACCCCAGATGCAGGGGCATGAGGAAAACCGCGACATTCGGCAGATGGATGTGGGCGGCAACGTTCGGCCTCTGGTCGGCCGCCGCCCTACCCGCGTCAGGCGAATCTCTTCATCTGCTCACGGAAGACTATCCTCCTTACAACTATGAAGAAGACGGCGTGCTGAAAGGCATTGCCGTAGACCTTGTGAAAGCGGTCATGGCGGATGCCGGCCTGCAATACGAAATGACGCTGCAGCCGTGGGCACGGGCCTATAGCCTCGCTCTCAACACGCCAGGCTCTTGCGTGTTTTCGACCGTCCATACGAAGGAGCGCGCAGATCTGTTCGAGTGGGTGGAGCCGCTGTTTACAACCGAGGCCTATCTTGTCCGCAAGTCCGGATCGGGCATCCGTCCCGCCAATCTGGAGGAGGCGAAGCGTTACCTCATCGGGACTCAGCTCGGCGATTATACCGAGAACCTCCTGAAGCAGAACGGCTTTACCCGGATCGACCTCACGTCGGAGATCGACCTGAGCGTCAAGAAACTGCTCGCGGGCCGCATTGACCTGATGCCCATGGCCGCCTCCATGCTGGCCGATCTGCAGAGGCAGGGCCTTCCGGTGGAGGCAGCCGTCATTCTCAACACCAGCCTCGACGCTCTGGCCTGCAACAGGCAGACCGATGCCGATGCGCTGCGACGCATGCGCAGCAGTCTGAAAAAACTGATCGCGGACGGGACCCGGTCGGGCATATTCCAGCGTTATAATTTCGTGGAAGGTGGGCTTCTGCGCTGATTGCCGCCGACCCACCCGAGAGACGCTTGACACGGGCGACCGTTTCGCATTTCACAACGCCATCCTTGTCACATGCGCGGATCAAAGCCATGAAGATCATCGTCGGCCTGGGCAATCCCGGCCCGAAATACGCGGCCAACCGCCACAATATCGGTTTCATGGCGATCGACGCGCTGCATCGCAAGCACCCGTTCGGCCCATGGTCGAAGAAGTTCAAGGCCGAAATTTCCGAGGGCGAGATTGCCGGCGAGAAGGTTCTGCTGATGAAGCCTCAGACCTTCATGAACCTCTCCGGCGAGGCCGTGGGCGAAGCCATGCGCTTCTACAAGCTCGGCCCCGGCGACATCATCGCCATCCACGACGAACTTGACCTGCCCGCCGGCAAGGTGAAGCTCAAGGTCGGCGGCGGCCATGGCGGCCATAACGGCCTGAAGTCCATCGACGCCCATTGCGGCCGCGACTACAAGCGGCTCCGCCTCGGCATTGGCCATCCGGGCGCCAAGGAACTCGTCCACAACCATGTTCTGGGCGATTTCGCCAAGGTCGACCAAGGCTGGCTCGATGAACTGATGGACGACATCACCCTCAACGCCGAACTCCTCTTCGACGGCGACGGCTCGAAATTCATGAACAAGCTCGCCCCGCCGCCGACCAAGGCCGAGAAGAAGGACGCGTCAGCACCCAAGGCTCAGACGGCTCCGAAAGCCCAGTCCCACATCCACCAGGCCCGCAATCACAAGCCGGACCTGCCGGCAACCGGCCCCATGGCGGACATGCTGAAGCGGATGTTTGGCAAGAAGGATTGAAGAGCGGATCACTCCTCCGGCTCGGCCGTGAACATCAGCGGGAACCCGGCCTCCTTGGCCAGATCCATCGCCTCCTTGACCTTCGTCTCGGCAATATCCTTCGTATAGACGGCCACCACCGACGATCCCTTCATATGCGCCGTCAGCATGATCTTCTCGGCGGAGGAGCTATCGGCGCGGAAGACATATTTCAGAACCATCACGACAAATTCGCGCGGCGTGTAATCATCGTTGAACAACAGCACCTTGTAGAGCTTCGGCTTCTCGACCTTCGGCGTGGTCTTCACGCGCGGAGCAAGCACGACATCGTTCTCGGCCATGAGAAGACCTCCGGGGAATTTGATGCTGTTGTCCAGGATTGTTGGTCCGAACCTTTGATCGGACACCCATATTTTGGGTCATGCACGGAAAATTGCAAGAGGTCGATCAGCCGGGGCCACTTGAGCTCTCAAACCAGCCGGCATTCGTGCCCTTCGGCCCCAAGGATCCGGCTTGCGCGACGATCAAAGGTCGCAAAGACGCTGCCGCCAAGGCGCCGTCCTTCAAATGCCACAACACCATCGGCGAAGTCGCCGCCCCTCTTCATGACCGCAAGGCCAGCGGCCACGGCAGCTGTATCAACAACGACGCCTTCCGTGTCAGACCAGGCCGAGATAACCTCGATCAAGTCACTATGTGACAGCTTGTACACCCTGCTCAGAACCCAAGTCAGCTCACAAAAGACATGGGTCGGAATCACGACCTCGTTGGCGGAAAGCAGGGCTTTGGCTCTCTCGGCTTCCTCGGCGTGATCCTGGACAATGGCTCGTACCAGAATGTTCGTGTCGATGATAAAGGTCAAGAGTTGACCTTCCCGGCCCAGCCGTCCCTGATCGCTTCATCCAGTTCCTCAAGGCTGTGAACCCGGTCAGCCTTGTGAGCGAACATGCCGAACAGTTCCTGCTTCGTGTGCCGCTTGCGAGCCGGACGGACAGAAACCTCGCCCTGCTCCTCGAACGACACGTCGATCTCGTCGCCGATCTCGACGCCCAAATGTTCGCGGATGTCTTTGCGCAAAGTGACTTGACCTTTGGCCGTGATCTTCAGGCGCACCATGTGCCGAGGTTCTCCGTGTTACTCCTTTTCTTCACAGTAAGGCACTTCCACCTTACATACAAGGCTGTCCGGCCTGCCTCTTGACGCGCGGAGGCCTATCCCGCATAGGCAACGCAATCATTTCACGACCTGCGACAGGCGATATATCATGGGCTTCAAATGCGGCATCGTCGGGCTTCCCAATGTGGGCAAGTCCACTCTCTTCAATGCACTGACGCGCACGGCGGCGGCGCAGGCGGCGAACTATCCGTTCTGCACGATCGAGCCGAACACCGGTGAAGTGGCGGTTCCCGATCCACGCATGAAGCTGCTGGCACAAGCCGGCAAGTCGAAGGAAATCATCCCGACGCGCATCTCCTTCGTCGACATCGCCGGCCTCGTGCGCGGTGCCTCGAAGGGCGAAGGCCTCGGCAACAAGTTCCTCGCCAATATCCGCGAGGTCGATGCCGTCGTCCATGTGCTCCGCTGCTTCGAAGATTCCGACATCACCCATGTCGAAGGCCGCATCGACCCGGTCGGCGATGCCGACACGATCGAAACGGAACTCATGCTCGCCGACCTCGAAAGCATCGAGCGCCGGCTGGAGCAAACCCGCAAGCGCGCCGCCAGCAAGGACAAGGAATCGCTGACCGTTCTTCCCGTCATGGAAGAGGTCGTGAAGCTGCTTCAGGACGGCAAGCCCGCCCGTCTGCTGCTCAAGACGCTTCCCCCGGAAGACATCGCGATCCTGAAAGGTCTGAACCTTCTCACCTCGCATCCAGTGCTTTACGTCTGCAACGTCGCAGAAGGCGACGCGGCGACCGGCAACAGCTTCACGGCTCAGGTCGAGAAGATGGCGAAGGATCAGGGCGCAGAATGCGTCATCATCTCCGCTGCCATCGAGGCAGAAGTCGCCCAGCTTCCGGACGACGAGTCTCAGGAATTCCTCGCCGCTCTCGGCCTTGAGGAAGCCGGTCTCGACCGCCTGATCCGTGCAGGCTACCACCTGCTCGACCTCATCACCTATTTTACGGTCGGCCCGAAGGAAACCCGCGCCTGGACGATCAAGCGCGGCACCAAGGCACCGGCCGCCGCCGGCGTCATCCACTCGGATTTCGAACGCGGCTTCATCCGCGCCCAGACGATTGCCTATGAGGACTATATCGCGCTCGGCGGCGAAGTCGGCGCCAAGGAAGCCGGCAAGGCCCGCGACGAAGGCAAGGAATATGTCGTGCAGGATGGCGACGTTCTGATGTTCAAGTTCAACACCTGATCGCACGGCCCTTTGATCGGAACCTCGCGGTACAGTCTCGCATAAGCGACCCCGGCTAACGTGCCGCCAAAGGAGACTCCCATGGCGGCAGAACCGGTGCTTTCGATCTGCGTCCCGTCACGCAACCGCCAGTTCTATTTTCGCGAAACGATCAGGGCGCTGCTGCGAAACGAGCGCACAGACGTACAATTTGTCTTTGTCGACAACTCCGACGATCCGTCGATCATGAACGGCTTCATCGCGGAGAAGATCGGCGATCCCCGCATCACCTACCTCCCCTCCGGCGAGCGCATCCATTCGATGATGGAGAACTGGGAGCGTGCGGTGAGCGCAGCAAGAGGTCGCTATGTCACAGTGATCGGCGACGATGACTATGCCGATCCGGATCTCGCGGCCTTCCTCATCAATCTGGAGGCGAAGGTTGGAGAGATCGACGCACTCACCTGGAGCGGCTTCAATTATGTCTGGCCGGTCGATGGTGTACCGCCCCTGCCGCTCAAGGTCGATCTCAACGCCAAAGTCACCCGCTTCGACAAGCGCGACCTCATCGGCCGCGCGTTCGGCTGGCAAGGTGCGGCACATGTGCCCATATGCGGCAACTCCGTCTATCACGGCGCAATATCGCGGGCGCTGCTTCTGAAGATACGGGATGTCTTTGGCGGCCGCTTCTTCGAGTTTCCGACCATCGATTACGAAAACGCTTTCAAGGTCATCCTGACGGGCAAGACTTTTTATCACGTTTCACGCCCGTTTTCGGTGCCAGGCGTTTGTCCTGAGAGCAATTCCGCCGCAACGCGAACAATTGCAGAGGAGGACGCCTCTGCACATCGCTTCAATCTCGATCTCGGGCGCGACATCAACGATGACCCCTTGCTCTCCGACACACCGTTTCGGGCCGGGCGCGGCGTCACCGCGACGATTTTTGTCGTTCAGCATTGGCTTTGCAGGAAATATGGCTTTCCCCACATGGGCTATGAGGAGAACCTCGTCAAAGCCCTCATGCGCAACTGCGAGAACTACCGCGACAAGGAAAGCTTCGACACGCTCGCCGCCCGTTACCGCGCATCACTGGAGCGCTGGCACGACGGGCGATACCTGCCGCTTTTCGAGCCGCACTTCACGCCCTTGCCGGCGGATGCCGCACGGTCGAGACCACCAGTCACCACCGGTATCGACAATGAAGGCAACCTGCATTTCGCAGAAAACGCCGCAGGCACCAGGACACCGGGCGAATTGTTCGAAGTCTTGAAGGGACTTCTTGTCCCCGCCAACGAGATCGAAATTGCACTGCCGTGAACGCTTCCCTGCAACACTGGCCTTGAACTCCGCCGCCTGTATCGCCATTGTTCAACCTTGATCGGAATTGTCGAGGAATGACCCGCATGGCGGATGAAATGCTTTACTACGAGGACTTCGAGGAAGGCCGAGAATTCATCAGTGCGGAAAGGACCGTATCGGCCGAAGAGATTATTGCCTTCGCATCCGAATTCGACCCGCAGCCCATGCATCTCGACGAAGCGGCCGGCAAGGCCAGCATCCTCGGTGGCCTCTCCGGTTCCGGCTGGCATATGAGTTCGCTCGCCATGCGTCTGTTCTTCGACACCGTCATTTCGAAGAGCGCGGGCGAAGGCGGTCCGGGCATCGATTTCATGGAATGGCGCAAGCCGCTCATTGCCGGCGATACGATCCGGCTCAATGTGAAGGTCAAATCGCGCCGCCCGCTCGCCTCCCGTCCCGGCATCGGCCTGGTGACGATGGAACATCTGCTGACGAACCAGAAGGGCGAGAAGGTCATGCGCATGCAGGCTCCCGCCATGCTCCGGATGCGGCAGGCGCAGACAGTGGAGGCCTGCCGATGAGATTCGAAGATGTCTGGCCCCGCGATACGGCCTCGGAAATCGGCAGCTACCATTTCACGCCTGAGAAGATCATCGAATTCGCCTCGAAATTCGATCCGCAGTATTTTCATCTTGATGCCGAGCGCGCAAAGGAGTCCGTGCTTGGCGGTCTTTGTGCGTCAGGCTGGCATGTCTGCTCCGCCTGGATGGGGCTGAACGTCGCCTATATGTTCGGCGAGTTCAAACGCATGGTGAAGGAAGGTCATCCCGCGCCCAAGCTCGGTCCGGCTCTCGGCTTCCGGGATTTGCGCTGGCGTATTCCCGTGTTCGCCGGCGATGTGGTGACCTATTCGAATACGCTGACGCGCACCGTCAGGGCTCCCAACCATGCCGATCGCCTGCTGCATGACGTCTACTGCGAGGGCAAGAACCAGGACGGGAAGATCGTCGTATCATTTACACCGACCGTGATCGAATTCATCTAACATATTTCCGGCAAGAAGAGGCAGAACCATGAGTGTCTACGGTTTCACCGCGAACGACATCAACGGCAAGGAGCGCAGTCTGGACGAGTTCAAGGGCAAGGTGCTCCTGATCGTCAACACGGCCAGCGCCTGCGGCCTCACCCCGCAATATGCGGGCCTGCAGGCGCTCTACGACAAATACAATGGCGACCTCGTTGTGCTGGGCTTTCCCTGCAACCAGTTCGGCGCACAGGAACAGGGCGACAGCGAAGAGATCAAGTCCTTCTGCGACCTGCGTTTCAACATCAAGTTCCCGCTCTTCGAGAAGATCGAGGTCAACGGCGCCGCCGCGCATCCGCTCTACAAGTATCTGGTCCATGAGAAGCCCGGTCTGCTCGGCACCGAGGCGATCAAATGGAACTTCACCAAGTTCCTCATCGACCGCGACGGCGAACCCGTGAAGCGCTATGCGCCGACCACCACGCCGGAAGAAATCGACGGCGACATTGCAGCGCTCGTGAAGGGTTGACCCAATGGCCGGCTTCGCCGCGCATTCCACCGGCGTCGAAGGTCTGCAGGCTGTGTCGGGTCGCAGCGCCCATTGCTTCCCCCGACACACACACGACGATTTCGGCATCGGCCTCGTGGTTTCAGGCGGCCAGATTTCCGCCTCCGGACGCGGTCAAGTTGAGGCTGGCCCGGGCAATGTCATCACCGTCAATCCCGGCGAAGTTCACGACGGTAAGCCTGTTCGCGGCGAGCCGCGCCAGTGGCACATGTTCTATCTCAGCCCTGCCCTGATCGACAAAATTGGCGAAGGGCTGGATGTCGGCAAGGCGGCAGCACTCGAGTTCCACCACCCCGTGATGGCCGACGGCGAGGCGGCCATCCGGTTTGCCACCGCATGGCGGGACATCGTCGGCGGCGACGTAGCGCGCCTTTCTCCGTTGGCCGCGGAGGAGACTTTGCTGACCTTCCTTCATGGGCGTCTGGGCAGCCGACGCGATGGCCGCGATACCTCGCTGGCGGCAGACAAGATCGCGCGGCTCCGCGCACTGATCGACGACGATGTGCTTGGCAAACACTCACTTCAGAGCCTTGCTGACGAGGCCGGCCTCAGCCGTTTCCAGGCCTTGCGCGCCTTTGCCCGCGCCACCGGCCTGACGCCCCATGCCTATCTCGTCGAACGTCGTACCCAGCTGGCGCGCCGCCTGATTCTCGCCGGCACACCCCTTGCCGAGGCCGCGGCCGCCAGTGGCTTTGCCGACCAGAGCCACATGACCCGGGCCTTCCGCACGCGCTATGGTCTGACGCCGGCAGCCGCTCAGAACGCAGCGCTTGCTGCAATTCCGTTCAAGACCTGAGGCACCGACCGGGGCCACAAGGAGGTTCCAGCACAAGGAGCCTCGCATGACCCTCGAATTCATGATCACCGCCCTGATCATCGTTGCCACGCCCGGCACCGGGGCGCTTTACACGATCGCCACCGGTCTCTGCGAAGGCCCGCGCCGCAGTGTCATAGCCGCATTCGGCTGCACACTCGGCATCGTGCCGCATATGGCCGCCGCCCTGACCGGCCTTGCCGCCGTGCTGCACGGCAGCCCCATGGCCTTCAACCTGCTGAAGCTCTGCGGCGTCGCCTATCTCTCCTACATGGCCTATGGCCTGATCGTATCAAGAGCCTCAGCCCCCGCCGCAACCGACGCAGGCAACGGCCTGACCGGCATGGCGATCGTCATCAAGGCGATCCTGATCAATCTGCTCAATCCGAAGCTTTCGCTGTTCTTCCTGGCCTTCCTGCCGCAATTCATCGATGCGGCCGCACCGGATGCGCTTGGCCTGATGATCGAGGCAAGCCTCGTCTTCATGGCGCTGACCTTCGTGGTTTTCGCACTCTACGGAATTTCTGCCGCAAGCATCCGGAGCCGTGTGATCGCCCGTCCGGCGATAGCCACATGGATCAACCGGACCTTAGGCATCGCCTTACTCGCCATGGCGACGAAGCTCGCGATGGAGCAGCGCTGATTATCTCAGAACGGGCAATCTTGCCTGCAGCGCCTCCGGCATTCCGCTCAGCAGAAGCTGGCGGAAGAACCGCCAGCCGAAGCCGACAGTGAGCACGATGAGGCCGATGGCCACGAGGATCCACATGATCAGATTGCTCGTGTCGAGGTCACCCAGCACGCCGGTATCTGTGTCGATCAGCGCTGCGAAGGCATAGCCGAGATAAATCAGTCCGGCGGTGACAAAGGCGCGGCGATCGAGCAGCAGCCCGACCATCATCATGAGAGCGACGACCACAACGACCAGGACGGCGCCCTGTGTCGTCTGCGGATGCACGCTCCCGAAAATGCCCTTGAGGATCGAAGGCACGGCCACGAGATAGAGCCAGAAGGCAACGTCGGAGCGCGTGTAGAGCCGCATCGGATCGGTCAGGTCGAAACGCATCGCGACACCGACGAGGACCACGCCGGCGATCAGGAAGAGCATCGTGGCATACTCTTCGAAATCGCCGTGATAGATGCTCGAAAGAACCAGAACAGTGCCGGTGACGACGGCAGCGACCAGCAAGGCGGCCAGAGCGACCGGAACGCGGTAACGCCAATAGAAGACCGCCAGCGCCACGCATTCCGCTGCCGCAAGTGCTGCCATATGCAGCGCACTGGCCGACAAGGCATTTTTCTCACCCGAAATACCATAACGATCGAGAACAATGATCGTCCAGCCCGCCAGGAGCGCGAAGGCGATGGTCAGCGCGAAGGACGGCAGGGCCAGCCGCTGCCGATAGACGAAGATTTCTGCAAGAACGACCACCGCAGCAACGGCCATATAGATCGGCGCCAGACCGCCAATGCCGGTCAGCACCACGACGATGCCGATCGTGATCAGGATGTCGTGATAACCGCGGATGAAGCGCGGAATTTCGCTGTCTTCCTCGCGGCTGGGCTCGTCCGTAGCGCCACCGGCCGGAAGCGCCGCCCGCGCCTCGACGAAGCGGGAAAGAGGCTCCACCTGTCCGGAAGAGATAATCCCGGCCTGAGCCGCCGCCGCGAGACTTTCGCGCAATGTTTCAGCCATGCGTATCCGAAGCCTCCGGCCTCACGAAAGTGCTTCAATCAATGCCCGTCGAACTCGACCAGTGTGCGGACCTCGACGCCCAAGGCCTCGAGCTTCTTGCGGCCGCCCAGCGCCGGCAGGTCGATGATGAAGCAGGCGGCGACAATGTCTGCGCCCATCTGCTTCAGGAGCTTCACCGCGCCTTCCGCTGTGCCGCCCGTGGCAATGAGATCGTCCACCAGGATCACCTTCTCGCCGGGCTGCACCGCGTCGCGATGCATCTCCATCTCGTCCACGCCATATTCGAGGCTGTAGGCCACGCGCACCGTGTCATGCGGCAGCTTGCCCTTCTTGCGGATGGGCACGAAGCCGGCCGACAACTGGTGCGCGACTGCTCCGCCAATGATGAAGCCGCGCGCTTCCATGCCCGCAACCTTCTCGATCTTCGTGCCCGCAAAGGGATGCACAAGCTCATCCACCGAGCGGCGGAAGGCGCGCGGATTGCCGAGCAGCGTCGTGATATCGCGGAACATGATCCCCGGCTTCGGATAGTCCGGAATGTTGCGGATGGCGGCGATGAGTTCTTCAGTCAGCGTCATGGGATGGGATTCCTTTCGGCCTTTGATAGCGCATGGCACGAGCGGTGCAATCGGATTCTGGACCGCACATGAAAAAGGCGGCCCTTGCGGACCGCCTCTCCGAATTCACGTCGGCTTGTTCAGGCCTCAGTGTTCCTTGTTCGCATAGACCGACTTCTTCGTGAGGTACACGAGGCCGGCGAAGATGACGAGGAAGACCATGACCATGAAGCCGGTGCGCTTGCGTTCTTCCAGATGCGGCTCGGCGGCCCACATCATGAATGCGGCAACGTCGTGGGCATACTGGTCAAGCGTCGCCGGCGAGCCATCATCATAGGTGACCTGGCCGTCGGAGAGCGGCGGCGGCATCTTCAATGCGGAAGCGCCGGCGAAATAGGGGTTGAAGTGCGTGCCTTCAGCCACCTGAATGCCCTGCGGGGCTTCGGTATATCCGGTCAGCAGCGAGTAGATATAATCCGGCCCGCCTTCCTGATACTGCGTGAAGATGTCGAAGATGAAGGTCGGGAAGCCGCGCTCCACGCCGCGCGCCTTGGCGAGCAGCGAAAAGTCCGGCGGAGCAGCGCCGCCATTGGCGGCAGCCGCCGCTTCCTCGTTCGCAAACGGCGACGGGAAGTGATCGGACGGGACGCCCTTGCGGGTGTACATCTCGCCGTCCCCGTTCGGGCCGTCCTGAACGTCGTATTGCGCGGCGAAGGCCTTCACCTGCGCCTCGTTGTAGCCGAGCTCTTCCAGACTGCGGAAGGCGACGAGCTTCATCGAGTGACAGGCCGAGCAGACTTCCTTGTAGACCTTCAGGCCGCGCTGCAGCTGAGCCTTGTCATACTTGCCGAACGGACCGGCGAAGGACCATTCCTGGTTCTTCGGCTTGAGGATCGGGAAGTGACCGCCCTCGATGGCATGTTCGGTGAGCGCCTTGAGGTCGTGCTCCTCGGCTGCGGAGGCCACGCCCCGGAAGCCGACGAGCGTTGCGGCGATAGCGATGCTTGCAACAAGCTTTTTCATGTTTTTGTTCCTCTCCACCGCTCGCATCAGGCCTTGGCGCTCTTTTCGAGCACGGCTTCCGTGATCGAGTTTGGCAACCGCCTCGGCGTCTCGATCAGGCCGAGAACCGGCATGATGACGAGGAAGAAGCCGAAATAGTAGAGCGTGCCGAACTGCGCCATCAGCGTGTAGGTGTCGGTCGGCTGACGCGAACCCAGCCAGCCGAGCAGAATGCAGTCTGCCACGAACAGCCAGAAGAACAGCTTGTACCACGGACGATAGACGGCCGAGCGAACCTTCGACGTATCGAGCCAGGGCAGGAAGAACAGCACAATGATCGAGCCGAACATGACGAGCACGCCGCCGAGCTTGGAGTCGATCGGACCGACATTGAACGTGATGGCGCGCAGCATCGCATAGAACGGCAGGTAATACCATTCCGGAACGATATGAGCCGGCGTCTTCAGCGCGTTGGCCATCGTGTAGTTATCCGGATGGCCCAGATAGTTCGGCATGTAGAAGACGAACCAGCTATAGGCCAGAAGGAAGATGACCACGCCGAGCGCGTCCTTGACGGTCGCATAGGGCGTGAAGGCCACGGTGTCGGTCTTCGACTTGACTTCGACGCCCGTCGGGTTCGTCTGGCCCGTCACGTGCAGCGCCCAAACGTGCAGGATGACGACGCCGGCGATCACGAAGGGCAGCAGATAGTGCAGCGAGAAGAAGCGGTTCAGCGTCGGCTGACCGACGGCAAAGCCGCCAAGCAGGAACTGCTGGATCCACTCGCCGACCAGCGGGAAGGCCGAGAAGAAGCCGGTGATAACGGTCGCACCCCAGAAGGACATCTGACCCCAGGGCAGAACATAGCCCATGAAGCCCGTTGCCATCATCAGAAGATAGATGACCACGCCGAGGATCCAGAGGATTTCGCGGGGCGCCTTGTATGAGCCGTAGTAGAGACCGCGCGCGATGTGCAGATAGACGGCAATGAAGAAGAAGGAGGCGCCGTTGGCATGCAGGTAGCGAAGCAGCCAACCATGGTTCACGTCGCGCATGATACCTTCGACGGACCCGAAGGCGAGATCAATGCTACCGATATAGTGCATCGCGAGCACGACGCCGGTCAGGATCTGCACCACCAGCATGACAGCCAGCATGGCGCCGAACGTGTAGGCGTAATTGAGATTGCGCGGCACGGGATAGGCAATGAAGCTATCGTAGACCATGCGCGGCAGGGGAAGACGGGAATCAACCCATTTTCCAAGACCGCTTGTCGGCTCGTAAGAAGAATGTCCACCACTCATTATCAGGTCCCCTCCCGTCAACCGATCTTGATGACGGTATCTTTTGTAAACGCGAAAATCGGCATCAGCAGGTTTTCCGGTGCGGGGCCCTTACGGATACGGCCAGCCGTATCGTAGACCGAACCATGGCAGGGACAGAACCAGCCGCCATATTCACCCGCCTGACCGAGCGGCACGCAACCGAGATGCGTGCACGATCCGATCATGACGATCCAGTTTTCCTTGCCCTTGCCGGCAGAACGGTCGACACCGGTCGCGGGAGCATCGGGGGGAAGGTTCTGGTTGCGCGCAACCGGATCCTTGAGCTGTTCCAGTGTGACCGCTGCCGCTTCCTGCACTTCCTTGTCGGTGCGGTTGCGGATGAACACCGGCTTGCCGCGCCACTTCACCGTCAGCGACATGCCCGGCGTCAACGCCGAAACGTCGACTTCGATGGAGGCCATGGCGAGCGTCGATGCATCAGGCCGCATCTGGTCGATAAACGGCCATGCCACAGACACGGCACCCACAGCGCCGGCCATTCCCGTCGCCAGATAGAGAAAGTCGCGGCGAGTAGGCTCGCCCATGGTGTGATTGTTCATGTCGTGGTCGGTCACGGCTTCATCATCCCCTAGCGCAAAAGATTGCGATCCTCGTCCCATGATTCGATATCCGGGACATACAAATGCCACAGATTCCCCTCGATCCGCTCGAGGTTTAAGCTTGATCAGACTTCATGTCCAGAGAAGACGCGGGAGGGATGGCACAATGTCGCGGGAAAAGGGGCAGGTTTGACCTTTATCAAGACTGCCACGAAAACAGTTGGAAGCACACGGACTTGGCAATTCGGTTTTGTCAGTTTCAAAGCCACCCGCGGGACCTTGTCCGCCTGCTGCCCGCAACCGTGCGTAGCGATCACCACCCCTCACCGGTTCGCCCTGCACCGTGCCCCTCCGTCACCACTGCCTGTATCCTCCTGTCCGCTTCGGTGGATGAGGAACAAATAAGGCAGTCAAAGCGTTTTGAACGCTTGCCAAGCGGTCGCTTGAGCCATAGATCGCCCACGTGCCGCACCGCGGCGTCGGTCCGGCCTGGGGTGCAGCCGGCGGCAAGGCATTCACCGGACCAGGCGAATGTCCGACCGGCGATGCGGCAACGACAAACCCGAATTGCTTCCGCCGGAAGCGGTTCGCCCTCCATTTAAGGCGCAGCTCCGGCGCTCCCAAAGCCGGGCGAGGCCTTCATCTCGTGGCCAGCCCTCACCCTCCCCGAGCGGCTGCCTGCGAAAATCGACAAGGGTATTTTCCGTGGCCACCATTCAACCCAACAACGCGGCCGGCGCGTCCTCCGCCGCCGCAGCAGCCGTCCCGCCTGCGGCCTCCTACCGTTTCGCCCTCGTGGCGCTGACCTCCCTCTTCTTCATGTGGGGCTTCATCACCTGCCTGAACGACATTCTCGTGCCACATCTGCGCAATGTCTTCTCGCTGAACTATGCGCAGTCGATGCTGATCCAGTTCTGCTTCTTCGGCGCCTATTTCCTCGTGTCCCTGCCCGCCGGCGCGATCGTCAAGCGCATCAGCTATAAATGGGGCATCGTCTGCGGCCTCGTCGTGGCGGCCATCGGCTGCGCGCTCTTCATCCCGGCCGCCGGCGCCCGCTCATACCCGCTCTTCCTCGGCGCGCTCTTCGTGCTGGCCAGCGGCATCACGCTTCTCCAGGTCGCCGCCAATCCTTATGTGACGGTGCTTGGACCGCCCGACACGGCAGCCAGCCGCCTGACGCTGACGCAGGCCTTCAACTCGCTCGGCACCACCGTCGCGCCGATGTTCGGGGCCTTGCTCATCCTGGGTGGCACGGCCGCCGCGACCGCCGGCATGACAGCGGAACAGCTCGATGCCATCAAGGCGGCGGAAGCAGCCACCGTCAAGCTGCCCTATATGGGCCTGGCGGCAGTTCTGCTGCTGCTCGCCGCCATCTTCGCCGCGCTTCGCCTGCCGCAATTCGACGACCAGGAAGACCTGACGCCGATCAGCGATACGGGCTCGGCATGGCATCACCGCCACCTGGTCCTCGGCGCCGTGGCCATCTTCCTCTATGTCGGCGCGGAAGTCAGCGTCGGCAGTTTCCTCGTCAACTTCCTCGGCGAGGCTTCCATCGCGCATCTGTCGGAAGCGGACGCCGCCCATTACGTCACCTATTTCTGGGGCGGCGCGATGATCGGCCGTTTCATCGGCTCGGCCGCCATGCGCTACGTTTCGGGCGGCAAGGCGCTTGCCTTCAATGCGGCGATCGCAGCGCTGCTGCTGCTCGTCACCATCTTCACATCCGGAACGATCGCCATGTGGGCGGTGCTGGCCATCGGCCTCTTCAACTCGATCATGTTCCCCACGATCTTTTCGCTGGCGCTGCACGGCCTCGGCCGCCATACCAGCCAGGGCTCGGGCATCCTGTGCCTTGCCATCGTGGGCGGCGCCATCCTGCCGCTGGCGCAGGGCGCGCTGGCCGACCATATCGGCATCCAGCATGCGTTCCTGATGCCGGTCCTGTGCTACATCTACATCGCCTATTACGGCATGAAGGGCAGCCATCCGGCTTGATTGCAGGCCCTGTAGACAAGCATGAAGAGGGCGCTGCCGGCCAAGCGGCAGCGCCTTTTTGATTGGCCGCAATGTTGCGTCTTATTCTGCCGGACGCGTTTCCGGGTCGTCGTCATCCGCAAGGAACCCGCCGGACTGGCGCGCCCAGAGCGAGGCGTAAAGACCGCCCTGCGCGATCAGTTCGGCATGGGTGCCACTCTCCACAACCGCGCCCTTGTCCATGACGATGAGCCGGTCGAGCGCCGCAATGGTCGAAAGCCGATGGGCAATCGCCAGAACCGTCTTCCCCTGCATCAGCCGCGTCAGGTTGTCCTGGATCGCAGCCTCGACTTCCGAGTCGAGCGCCGACGTCGCCTCGTCCAGAACGAGGATCGGCGCATTCTTGAGCATGACGCGGGCAATGGCGATGCGCTGCCGCTGACCGCCGGAGAGCTTGACGCCACGCTCGCCGACATGCGCGTCGAAGCCGGTGCGCCCGCGCTGGTCCTTCAGGCCCTGAATGAAGTCATAAGCTTCGGCCTCCTCCGCCGCCGCGATCAGATCGGCTTCAGATGCATCCCAGCGCCCAATCATGATGTTATCCCGGATCGAACGATGCAGCAGCGCCGTATCCTGCGTCACCATGCCAATCTTCGAGCGCAGCGACTCCTGCGTCACGCTCGCAATGTCCTGCCCGCCGATGAGGATGCGCCCGCCTTCCAGATCGTAGAAGCGCAGCAGCAGATTGACGAGCGTCGTCTTGCCCGCGCCGGAACGGCCGACAATGCCCACCTTCTCGCCGGGGCGGATGGAGAGCGAGAGGTTCTCGATCACCCCGCCGCCCTTGCCGTAGTGGAAGCGGATATTCTCGAAGCGGACCTCCGGTTCCTTCGCGATCAACTCACGCGCATCCGGCTTGTCGAGCAACTCGATGGGCTTGGAAATCAGCTCCGCCGAGTTCTGAATGGAGCCGAGGCTGCGCATGATGCTGTTGAGCTGCGTCATCAGCCGGCCGAGCAGGAAGTTGAGCCTGAGCACCAGGCCCAACGAGAAGGCAACGCCGCCCGCCGAAATATGTCCGGCAAGATAGAGATCGACGCACAGCGCGCCAAAGGTCGAGATCATGATGCCCGACAGCAGCGCCAGCGACGAACGCACGCCGGTGATGAAACGGGCGAAACGCGTGACAGTCTTCTGGAATGTATGGAAGCCGGACAGGATGAAGGCGTCATGGTCCTCCGAACGGCCGAAGAGCTTCAGCGTCTGGATGTTGGAATAGGCGTCCACCACCCGCCCGTTCAGCATCGAGCCGGCTTCCGCGGTATCGCGCGAATGGATGCGGATGCGCGGCACGAAATAGCGCGCCAATGCTCCGAAGGCGACGATCCAGACGGCAACGAGTGCTGCCAGCCGCCAGTCGAGCCGCGCCACCAGCGCCATGGTCGAGACGGTATAGATCACCACGAACCAGGCGACCTGCAGGATGGAGGTGACGAAATCCCCCGTCGCCTGCCCCGCTGCCCAGACCTTGGTGACGATGCGGCCGGAGAAATCGTTCTGGAAGAAGGCGAGCGGCTGACGCGATACATGCAGATAGGACTGCCAGCGCACCATGTTGAAGAAGCCGACAACGATCGCCTGCTCCTCCACCAGCGCGCCGATCGCCGTCACCAGGAAGCGCACTATGAGCACGACCACGACCATCGCCGCAAGCTCGTACCCATGCGCCGCAATCAGCCCGCTCCAGCCCGCATCCTTCGGAATGCTGGCAAAGATGTCGATCAGCCGGCCCACGAACCAGAACAACGCCGCTTCCAGCGCCCCGACCATCGCGCCCGTGATCATCATCAGCAGGAACGGCCACTTCGCCTGCCCTACATAGAACCAGATGAATCCCCACACATTTTCCGGCGGGGTGAGATCATCGCGCCGGTCAAACGGCGGGATCCAGCTCTCGAACAGTTCGAATATGCGCTTCAAGGATGGCTGCTTTCTCTTCTCGTCAGATCTCCGGCTGAGACCCTAAGCGATTCCCGCGTCTATGTTTGTCAGGATTCAGACTAGCACCATGCGGCAAGGATGGGGTGTTACAATTCGGCCATGAAGCCGGAGCATTTCCGGGTCGGCACGGAACCTGTTTTTCGGTCTGGACATGCCTTGAAACAAGATATGTTACCGAAGTGATCACACCAAACGCTCCAAGTCTTCCATCAGATCCCGGGATAATTCATGAAAGACCATATCCGCTACGAATTTCACCATATGGGCATCCCGACGACAGAGGAACGCGATGGCGAAATCTTCAGCGCCGCAGCAGGCATGTTCACGACGGACAATCCGGGCCGCTTCCGCATACAGTGGCACCGTTTCACGGATACATCGCCGCTTCACCCGCTCATCCGGACGGTCCCGCACCCGGCCTTCAAGGTTGCCAGTCTTGAAGAAGCCATGGCCGGCGAGGAGCTCCTGCTCGGCCCCTACGAACCCATCGACGGTTACCGCGTCGCTATCATCAACGATGCCGGCGTGCCGGTCGAACTGATCGAGACCGCGCTTTCCGACGACGAAATCTGGTCCCGCGCACGATCGGGAAAAGGTTCGCTTTATCGCGAGGACGAGAGCTTGTTTGAGCTCTGAGGCTCGAACGCCTCACGCTCCCGCCACGCCAAAACCCTCGGGAAAAACCTCTCCCGAGTTCCGCTCCGGTCCTCACGCCTCCATCCCTGTCTTCGGACATCGGCTTCCGGAGAGCCACGCTGACGCGCCGCCCAGTTGGTAGTTAGTAAAAACGGCGGAGCGCCAGCGCGACCCGTCGAGATTGCCAAGGGGAGCCTCATCCGACTCCATTCCTCAAGCGCGGGCCGCCTCGCTAAACCGCCTGCGGAGGCAGACGGGTTCTCTGGCGTAGCCAGGCCGCCGAGCTATTCGCAGCCCATCGGGGGAGTCGTTTCGCTGGATGTGTCAGATCCATCGCCGCCCGCGCCCCCTGATGACATCCGCCGCACGTTACGATGGACATCATCAAGCTCTCCTCCCGCCTGAGCCAGTCGTCGCTGGCCCATCCGGTGACGGGAGGGGTTCAGGATAAGGGGAGTTGAGAGTGCGGGGAAATTGAGGGACGAAATTTTCTCTCGGACGTTCACGTGAGACAGCCGCGGCACCACATTCAACGCCGTCATGGTCGGGCCTGTCCCGACCATCTGCTGACGAAGCCAAGCAATTGACGGTGCAGCAGAAATTCGACCGTAGCAGATCCTCGGGACAGGCCCGAGGATGACGCAGGAGAGGGTGTACCGCTCCTGCGTCGCAGCCCCCTCTACTCCGCCGCCTGATCCATCTCGCCCTGCTCGGTGTCATCCGCCAGGAACCCGCCCGACTGCCGGGCCCAGAGGCTGGCGTAGAGACCACCCTGCTGCAGCAACTCGCCATGCGTCCCCGTCTCGGCGATCGCGCCCTGTTCGAGCACGACGAGGCGGTCCATCTCGGTCAGCGTCGAGAGCCGGTGGGCGATCGCGATCACCGTCTTGCCCTGCATGAGGGCGAAGAGGTTTTCCTGGATCGCGGCTTCGACTTCCGAGTCCAGTGCCGAGGTCGCCTCATCAAGGATGAGCACGGGCGCATCCTTGAGGAAGACGCGGGCAATGGCGATGCGCTGGCGCTGGCCGCCGGAGAGCTTGACGCCGCGCTCGCCGACCTGAGCCTCGAGGCCACGGCGGCCCTTCTGGTCTTCGAGCGTTTCGATGAAGTCCCAGGCATTGGCACGCTTCGCCGCCGCGACGATCTCCTCGTCCGAGGCATCCGGCCGGCCATAGGCGATATTCTCGCGAATGGAGCGGTGCAGCAGCGAGGTATCCTGCGTGACGACGCCGATCTGCGCGCGCAGCGAATCCTGCTCGAGCGAGGCGATATCCGTCCCGTCAAGCGTGATGCGCCCGGCCTCCAGATCGTAGAAGCGCAACAGCAGGTTCATGAGCGTCGTCTTGCCGGCACCGGAGCGGCCGACCAGACCGATCTTCTCGCCCGGCGCAATCGCCAGATCGAGATGTTCGATGACGCCCTTGTTCTTGCCGTAGTGGAAGCGCGCACCCTCGAAGCGGATCTCGCCCTTCGACGCGGTAAGGGCTTTGGCCCCTTCCCGGTCGATGACATCCACCCTCTTCGACAGCATGGCCATGCCGTCATAGACCGTGCCGACATTCTCGAACAGCGCCGAGATTTCCCACATGATCCATTGCGACATGCCGTTGATGCGCATCGTCAGCGACATGGAGACGGCAAGCGCGCCGATGGCGACCGCGCCCGACTGCCAGAACCACAGGCCGAGACCACCCACGAGGAACAGCGCCACGGCGTTGTTGAAATAGACCAGCGAATGATAGAGCGTCACGTAACGCATCTGCCCATGCACCGTGTCGAGGAAGACCTGCATCCCCTGCTTCGCGTAGGACTCTTCACGGCCCGCATGCGAGAACAGCTTCACCGTCGAGATATTGGTGTAGCTGTCGACGATGCGGCCCGTCATCATCGAGCGCGCATCCGCCTGCGCTTCGGAAATTTTCCGGAGCTTCGGGATGAAATAGACGAGCAGACCGATATAGACGCAGAGCCAGAAGACGAGCGGCATGGCAAGCCGCCAGTCGGCAGCCGCCACGACGGCCAGCATCGAGATGAAGTAGACGACGACGTAAACGAGAACGTCGAGCACCTTCATCATCACTTCGCGCACGGCAAGCGAGGTCTGCATGACCTTGGTGGACACGCGCCCTGCAAACTCGTTGGCAAAGAAGGACACTGTTTGCCGCAGCAGATAGCGATGCATCTGCCAGCGCGCGATCATCGGATAGTTGCCGAGCAGAACCTGATGCATGATCAGCGACTGGGCAAGCACGATCAGCGGCAGGCCGATGAGCACGAAGCCGCCCATAAGCGCGAGCCGCACACCTTCATCCCGAAGGAATGTCTCGCGATTGGCATTTGTCAGCCAGTCGACGATATTGCCGAGGAAGCTGAACAGCATGACTTCGCCGACCGAGATCATCGCGGTCAGCACCGCCATCAGCACGAGCCAGCCAACGACGCCTTTAGAATAATGCATGCAGAAGGCCAGGAAGCGCGCCGGCGGCGTTTCCGGAACCTCCGGCGGGAACGGATTGATACGTTTTTCAAACCAGCCGAACATGGCGGTTCTCTCCTCTTGGGCCCGTCTTCAGATGCGGGCAAACTATTGAAACAGGGAATCCGGACGATGACAGGTCAGCTTCGGCGCAAAGGTCCGAACGCAAATTTCCGCAATGGGACTGGAAATTCTATAACCCGTCAGGACAGCCGGATGTCGGCCCAGATATGGACAAGAAGGCGAATGCGCCAGACCGGAATGTGATCCATCAATGCCTCCTCCTTGATCGGGTTGAAAGTGGTGACGAACATAACCGCGTTCAACCCGCTTGACCACCCTCAAAGATCAATAGGCGGCGTTCCTGACAATCTGTGGCAGCATCGCCACAGATATGAAAGCAACGCTGTAAAACTATTTGTATTCAACGCACTGCAAAGCCTAATGGAATCAGGTTCTAAAGCCGTTGAATCAGAATTCGAAGAAGAGCCGACAAATGCCCGATCTAAAAATCGCCCTCTACCAGCCGGACATTCCAGGCAATACCGGCACGATCCTGCGCTTTGCCGCCTGCATGGGGCTCACGGTCGACATTATCGAGCCGGCCGGTTTCGTGCTCTCCGACAAGAACCTCAAGCGCGCCGGCATGGACTATATCGCCTCGGTGACGATGACGCGACATGTCAACTTCGAGGCCTTCGAGATATGGCGCAAAACAAGCGGACGCCGCGTCGTGCTGGCCAGCACCAAGGCCGCCGTCTCCTATGTTGATTTCGAATTCAGGCCCGACGATATCCTGCTCTTCGGCCGCGAGAGCGCCGGCGTGCCGGATCATGTGCATGAGAGCGCGGATGCGCGTATCCTGATCCCGATGGCGCCCGGCCAGCGGTCGATCAATGTCGCCCTGTCGGCGGCGATGATTGCGGGGGAAGCGCTGAGGCAAACGGACGGCTTTGCGCCGCCCGCCGCATGATCAATGGCGTGGAGTGATCACCGGAACAGAGCGAGCGTATTGGCGCCCTTCTGGTTGGCGATCGACAGACCGAGGGTGCCGAGCTGTGAGGCCGCCTTCGCCGCCGCCATGTTGGCCGCGACCTGCTCCATGTTCGCGTCCACCAGACGTCCGGTCGAGATGGCGAGTGTGTCCTGCAGCTTCTGCATGACGTTGGACGTGCCCTGCAGATTGCTCGACACCGAGCCGAGCGCGGAGCCTGCCGACCACATCTTGTTCAGCATGCCGCCGACGGCTGAGAGCATGCCGTCGATCTCGTCATTGCTGGTCGTGCTGGAAACCGCGATTTCGCTGCCGCCGGCCGGTGTGGCCGAGCCGACATCCAGCAGATGATAGTCATAGGTGTTGCCGGCTTTCGTCGTTACCGAATAGGATTGGGTGAGGATACCGTCGGCAGCGTTGCCGGTCGAGGCAAGGTTGGTCTTCGACGTATCGAAATTCAGCGAATTGACCTGCGTGGAACCGTCCTGCGCGGTCGAAACGGAGGCGACGAGCGAGGTCGTGCCCGGCTTGGCCGAACCGCTGGAGAGCCAGTTCTGACCCGAAAAACCGGCCGACTTCATCACCGTGCCGAGCTGTTCCTTCAACTGGGTGATTTCGGAGTTGAGCGCGCTCTTGTCCGCGCCGACCGCCTTGGCCATGATCAGCTTGGTCTGGATGTCCTGTACGATATCGGTCGCCTTGCTCATGCCGAGGCTCGCGGCGTCCGCCGTGGCGGCGCCGAGTTCGGAGGCATCGGCAGCGGCCGACATCGACATGCCGGTCGAGTTCATCGCCTTGGAAATGGACCAGTAGGCCGCATTGTCGGAGGCGGTATTGATCTTCTTGCCGGTCGACATCACCCGCTGCTGGTTTTCCAGCGCCTGGGTCGATCCGGTCAACAGCGCCAGAGCGCCGGCTGCACTGCTATTGTAAGATACGCCGGACATCGCGTTCTCCCGTGCCCTTCATGCGAACAGTTCGCAAACCTTCGAAAATCACCATAAATCAGACATATTGAAATGACGTTTCCGCAAAAGCTCGGAATTGAATCAATTGCGGCACCCGGAAACGGTTGTGACGCGGCGTTTTTCCGGTCTAAGATGCCTTGGCGTCGCGGCCTTCAACGAGCCGCTTCAGGGTCAGCCCCATCATCCGTTCATCATCCCGGAAGCACACCGGCCGAAAGGCGTGTTCACGCTCCCGCGCATCCGCCACAGTGAGTACCTGAATGTCCGAACCTCGCCCTGCCGTCTCGTCCGAACCGACCGCGCTCATGGTCTGGCTGGCCGCCATCGGCTCCGGGGTTCTCGTCGCAACGATCTACTATGCGCAGCCGCTGATCGACCCGATCAGCCGCGACATCGGCCTGTCGCGGCAGGCGGCCGGCCTGATCGTGACGGCGATGCAGATCGGCTATGGTCTCGGCCTCGCGCTTATCGTGCCGCTGGCCGACCGTTACGAGAACCGCATGCTGGTGACGATCAGCCTCGTCGTCACGGCGCTGGCGCTGACGGCCATCGCGCTCTCCGGCAATGAGGCAGCCTTCCTGACCTCCGCAGTCGTGGCCGGTGCGGCCTGCGTCGGCGCGCAGATCCTCGTTCCCATGATCGCCGGCATGGCCTCCACCGCGCGGCGCGGTCGCGTCATCGGCACGGTCATGGCAGGGCTGATCACCGGCATCATGCTGGCCCGCCCCTTCTCGAGCTTTCTTGCCAGCGTCATCGGCTGGCGCGGCGTTTTCTTCACCGCCGCCGCGATCACGTTGCTGATCGGCCTTCTCCTGCGCGCGCTGCTACCCACCCGCCAGCCAGCGCTCAAGGAAGGTTATCTGAGCACGTTGCGCTCGACTGCGGCTACCGTCATGCGCTACGGCGTGCTCCGCCGGCGCATGGCCTACCAGATGTCGCTCTTTGGCATGTTCACCGCCTTTTGGACCACGATCCCCCTGCTGCTGGCCGACCGCTTCGGCTATGACCAGCAGGAGATCGCGCTCTTCGCGCTGGCCGGTGCCGGCGGCGCGCTGTCGGCCCCTCTCGCCGGACGCATCGCCGACAGGGGCCTGTCGCGTGCGGCAACGATCGCGGCCGGGCTCGGCGCCGCGATCATCCTGGCGCTGACTGAATTCTTCGCGCAGGCCGGGATGATCATCGCCCTGATGATCGCCGCAGCGCTGTTCGACGCCTGCGTTCAGGCCAATCAGGTCATCAGCCAGAGGCTGATCTATGCACTGTCCGAGGAGGAACGCGGCCGCATCAACTCCGCCTATATCACCTCGATCTTCGTGGCGGGCTCGATCACCTCGGCGCTCGGTCCCGTGCTTTATGCCCATTTCGGCTGGCCGGCGATTGCCGCGGCAGGCTTCCTCGCCACATTGCCCATCGCCGTTGCCGAAATGCTGAACGGTCCCGTTCCCAAGAAGGCGGGCGCAACGTCATGACGCCACGCCCCAGGATCGTCGTTTTCGGCGCGGGTTCCATTGGCTGTCATGTCGGCCTCACCTGGCTCGCCGCCGGGCTCGATATCCGCTTCGTCGGCCGGGCATCGCTCGCCGAGCGCATTGCCGGCGAAGGCTTGAGCGTGGAGGGCGACGGCGGAACGCATCTGTTCAAACCGCAGGACATCGCCTTTTCGACATCGCCCGAAGCGCTCGCCGACGCCGATATCATCGTGCTGAGCGTCAAGACGACCGATGACGAACCTGCCGCCGCCGAGATCGCCGCCCATGCCCGCCCCGGAACCCTCATTCTGTCACTGCAAAACGGCGTTGAGAACGCTGTTCGACTGTCCGCCCTGCTTCCGACTATGAGCATTGTCGAGGGCATGGTGCCCTATAATGTGGTACGCCCCACGCCGACCCGGTTTCGCAAGACCAGCGCCGGCCATGTTGCGATGGGCCGCAATGCGTCGCTGGAAGCGGCGTTCGCACCGCTTTCCGCTTCAGGTCAGCCCATCGACTTCGTGACCGACATGACCGCCGTCAAATGGAGCAAGCTGCTTCTCAATCTCAACAATCCGCTCAATGCGCTTTCAGGTCTCACGCTTCACGAGCAGCTGTCGCAGCGCGCCTGGCGTCGGCTTCTCGCCACGCTGCAAGGCGAATGTCTGGAAGTGATGAGCGCCGAGGAAATTGAGCCGGCCAAGCTGGGGCCGCTTCCGCCCTGGCTCATTCCCTATTTCCTCGCAACGCCGGACTGGTTGTTCAACCGAACCGGGCTGAAGCTCCAGAAGATCGCCCGCGACGCGCGGTCATCGATGGCCGACGATTTCGCGGCCGGACGCCGGACCGAAATCGATTTCCTAAACGGCACGGTCGCCGAACACGGACGCCGCCACGGCGTCCCCTGCCCTGCGAACGAAACGATGGTGGAACTGGTGAAACAGGCCGAATGTGGCGGGCGGAAAAACTGGACGCCACGGGAGATTGCAGGGCTGATCAATCAGCGGATGGCAGGCGCCGCATCGTGAACTCGATCGCGCCATCGGGAAGCTGCCGCCAGCTCTCGACCTCGGTCCAGTAGGCGGCCTTGGGAAAGGCGTCGAACCATTCCCGCGCCTTGGCGCGCGCATCTTCGCGCGGCAGCATAAAGGTCTCCCGCACGAAGCGACCTTCGCCCGCGCCGGCCCTCACCTGCCGACCTTCTGCAATCTTGCGCCTCAGCCCGTCCATGGGAGGAGGCCCGGGTACCCGTGCCATGCTGCCTCACACTAAACCTGCGATATTTAGCCTCAAGATGGGCAATTCCCGGGGGAGAGTCAATTCACGCACTGGATGCGGCGGCGCGCTGCTGTTAGATGACTCAAAGCTCAAGCACACGAGCGCAAGATATTGATCGGAATCGGAATAGCCTGAATGCAGAGACCGAGCTTACCGAAGGGCCTTCCGCCCGATATCGAGGCCAGGAAGGGTGCGGCTCGCCAATGGTTCGAAAACCTGCGCGACCAGATCTGCCGATCCTTTGAGGCGCTGGAAGACAAGCTGACGGGCCCGCTCTCTGATCGCGCGCCGGGCCGTTTCGCTCCAAAGGACTGGCATCGTGAAGAGGGTCGCGGCGGCGGCGGCCGCATGTCAATCATGACCGGCCGGGTCTTCGAAAAGGTCGGCGTTCACACATCCACCGTCCATGGTGAGTTCTCGCCGGAGTTCCGTGCGCAGATCCCGGGCGCGGAAGAAGACCCGCGCTTCTGGGCCTCGGGCATTTCGCTGATCGCCCATCCGGTGAACCCCAATGTGCCGGCCGTGCATATGAACACGCGCATGGTGGTAACCACCTCGCACTGGTTCGGCGGCGGTGCCGACCTCACGCCGGTACTCGACCGGCGGCGCACACAATACGATCCCGATACCAAGCTCTTCCACCGCGCCATGGAACTGGCCTGCCGCCACAATGAGGCGGTTGCGGACTACGAGAAATACAAGGCCTGGTGCGACGACTATTTCTATCTCAAGCACCGCAACGAGCCGCGCGGCATCGGCGGCATCTTCTACGACTGGCTGCACTCGCCCGAAGACAAGGGCGGCTGGGAAGCCGACTTCGCGTTTACCCGCGACGTCGGTCGCACCTTCGCGATGGTCTATCCGAAAATCGTGGAATCCAATTTCAATACGCCCTGGACCGAGCAGGACCGCGAGGAACAGCTGATCCGTCGCGGCCGCTATGTCGAGTTCAACCTGCTCTACGACCGCGGCACGATCTTCGGCCTGAAGACCGGCGGCAATGTCGAGTCGATCCTCTCCTCGCTCCCCCCGATGGTGCGCTGGCCCTGATCTGACATTGGCCGGGAACGTCTCGGCCCCTGCTCAGTTCGGAATGGACCGAACCAGCAGGAGGAAGATCATGCGACAGTTTGAATGCGCAACCCTCGTTCCCGGCTGCCAGTGGCATACGCGGGCGGAGGAGGAAGCTGAAGTTGTTCGCCGCGCAGTCGAACATCTGCGAGAGGTCCACGGCGAAACCATCATCCGGGAAACCATGGTGGAGAACATCAAGGCGCGCATCCGCGACGAAATGCCCGCGAAGTGAAGCACCAGCAGTCTCAAAAAGAGGCGCAACAATTAAATAAAGACGGACGCGATTAGCCTATTTTTTAAGCTTGTCCAATAGCCTTGGGGCTGGAGACAAGCGATGGAACTTATCAGCGTACCGACGATCACCCTTTGTATCTTCATTGTCATGGTGGCTTTGTCCGTGGCAATGGCGATCATATGGCACCATAACAGAAGAGAAACGGCCGCTGCCTTCTGGGCCCCGGGCTTTCTCGCTGGCGCCTGCTCAGGGCTGACGATTACCCTCATGCCCCATGCGCCGGAGGTTGGAGTCATCGTCGCCTCGGTCCTGAACACGCTATCTTACACGCTCTCCTGGTCAGCCTACCGAGCCTTCGGTAGCCGGCAGGTTTACCCGTCCGCGATCGTGGGCCTGCCGCTGGCCATGCTTCTCGTGCATCTTCTGTTTCCAGCGCTGCGTGAGAATCCGAACAATGCGGTGATGTTGCAGTCGACCCTCACATGCATCTTTGCGACGAGCAACGCCTTTACCCTCTATTTCGGCAAGGGTAATTCGGAATTGTCACTGACAAAGCCTCTCGTCGGTTTCCTGTTGCTGCACGCGACCTTTCACGCCGCCAATGTGATCGTGCTCTTTAACGATCCGGCACCGCTCGTGGCTGGGCGCATCGCATCCACCTGGTTCAAGCTCTTCATGCTTGAGGCCTTCCTGAACGTGACCATGATTGCCACGAGCTCAATGCTGCTCATCAAGGAACGCTCCGAGCAACGCCATCGCATCGCATCTGAAACAGACATGCTGACCGGCGTCGCCAACCGCCGCGCCTTCGTCCAGCGCACCGACACGGCCCTTAGAAGCGCCGGCGAAGGGGCCGTTCTCGCCATTATCGACCTCGACCACTTCAAATCCATCAATGACGAGTTCGGTCATCAGGCCGGCGACCTGGCGTTGGTCGAGTTCGCCCGCACAGTGAAGGGCCGCCTGCCACATGACGCCCTTTTCGGCCGCGTAGGCGGCGAGGAATTTGCGGTTTTCATCCCCGAAAACCCGGAGCGCAGCGTCTTCATACTGCTCGATGAATTGCGTGAGGCCGTCGAGAACACCGTCCTCCAATGCCAGGGCCGACCGCTGCGGCTGACCGTCAGCATCGGCGTTGCCACCATCGCCAAGGCCGGCGTCAACTTCGACAATCTCGTTGCCGCCGCCGATTGCGCACTTTACGCCGCCAAGGAAGACGGACGTAACCGCGTGACCATGTTCAGCCCGACCATGCGGCTGATGAAAGTGCTCGAAAATGACGGCGAGAAGCGCGTTGGCCTTGCCGAACAGCGAATCAGCCGCCGCATGACGCGGATCTATTCGGCTAAGAAGACGGGGCCGTAATCAGCGCCTCCAGCCGGGCAAGCAACGCGGACCTGTCCGCGTTGAAATCGCCCGCCACCCATTCCTCTTCCAGAACGGACAGGATTTCGCCCACCCGCGGGCCGGGCGCGATGCCCTTGGCGATGACATCCAGACCTGTCAGCGGAAAGACCGGCTTGCCCCATGTGTCAGCCTCTTTCAGCAACGCGCTCAATCGGCCGACTTCGGCCATGAGCGCCACATCGCCCTCCGCCTTGGCGCGTGCGATGGCAAGCTGCAATTTCAGCCGGACAATCGCGCCCGCCTTGCCGGTACGGTAAAGCATGCGGCGGAATGCCGTGACCGCAACATTCTCCGGAATTGCCGGCGACGACGCCCATTGACCCAGAAAATCCGCCTCCTGCCGGGACATCCGCAGCCGGTCGGCCATCGCGGCCAGCCGCTCGGCATCCGGGGGCACGATAGCGGCGAGGCGAAGAAGCGGATCGGGTTTCCAGCCGAAGGCACGCTCGGCTGCAATCAGCGCCGGCACTTCGTCAATGCCCCATTTCTCCGTCTCGGGCAGGATGAGCGTCAGAATGCCCGCCGTGCGCATCCATAAAAGCGCCCGCCCCGGATCGTCCGCCGAAAGCAGCTTCTTCAGCTCCGACCACACCCGCTCGGCCGAAAGGCGCTTCAATCCGTCCTTCTCCCGCGCCATGGCCTTGAGCGCTCCGGCGTCCGGACGTCCGGAACCGTAGAAGGCAAAGAAGCGGAAATAGCGCAGGATGCGTAAGTAATCCTCGCGGATGCGCGTCTCCGCATCGCCGATGAAGCGCACGGTGCGCGTCTCGATATCGGCAAGCCCGCCAACGAGATCGATGACCTCGCCCTTGGCATCTGCATAAAGTCCGTTGATCGTCAGATCGCGCCGGCTGGCATCCTCCTGCCAGTCATCGGTGAAGGCGACCTCGGCGCGGCGTCCGTCCGTTGTCACGTCTCGGCGCAGCGTCGTCACCTCAAAGGGCCGGCCATCGATCACCAGCGTCACCGTACCATGCTCGATCCCGGTCGGGATCGCCTTGATGCCGGCCGCCTTGGCGCGTTCCATCACCTCTTCGGGCTTCAGTGTGGTCGCCAGATCGACATCGGCAATGGCGATCTTCATGAGACTGTTGCGCACGGCACCCCCGGCAATGCGCCCCTCCCCGCCATCGGCGTTGATGAGCGCCATGGCCTGCTTCAGGTCCCGCGCGTTAAACCAGTCTTCATTCGCAACATTCACCATGCGTATAATCTTTCCCAGGCGGTGTGCAGGATGCCCGCCGTCACGCCCCATATATTCCAGTTTTCATAAGGCATGCGATAGAAGAAGCGCTCGCCGCCGTCCCAGCTGCGGCTGTCGAGAATATGGTTCTCCTCATTCATCAAAAAGGAGAGCGGCACCTCGAACACATGATCGACCTCGTCCGGGTTGATCTTGAGTTCAAACCCCGGCTTGACAACCGCCATCACCGGCGTGATCGAAAAGCCCGTAAATGTCCGGTAATCCGGCAGCCGCGCGACCGTCTCCACGAAATCCGGCTTCAGCCCGATTTCCTCCTCCGCCTCGCGCAGTGCCGCGGCCTCGGGAGACACATCCTCAGGATCGATGGCCCCGCCCGGAAAGGCGACCTGACCGGAATGCTTGCGCAGTTTCGCGGTCCTCTGCGTCAGGATCACCCGCGCATCCGGCCCGTCATCGATGACCGGAACAAGCACCGCCGCATCGCGCAGTTTGATTTGCTGCAGCTGATCGGCATAGCCGGGATTCATGAGAATATCGCCGTGATCGGCCCAATCGAGCCCTTCGGGCTCGCCGACCTGGCGCAGCGCGCGGCGACGAAACTCATCCGCCGAATAAAGGCTCATTGCGAGAGCCTCTCCAGCTCGTCGGCCGGCATGACGGGGAAGACGGTCCCGCCGGAGCGGACAGCAAACATCGCCTTGCCCTCGATCTCGACGACTTCGCCGAGTTCGACCAGATCGTACATCACAGCGCGCGAGACCAGAGCCTCCAGCCGTCCGCGCACATGCAGATAAGGCTTCAGCTCGCCTTTCTCGCCGGCAATCTCGAAGCGCAATTCATGCTCTGGTCCGGCCTCGGCAAGATCGCCCACATTGGTCCGGAAGGTGAGCACCTGCTCGCCGTCCCGTTCAGTCCGCGTCATCTCCACGGCGAGAAACGGCGCATCCTCGACGCGGATGCCGACCTTTTCCACAGGCGTCACAAGGTATGTTTTCCCGTCCTCGTCGCGGCGCAACACGGTCGAGAAGAGCCGCACCAGCGCCTCGCGCCCGATCGGCGTTCCCATGTAGAACCACGTGCCGTCGGCGCGGATTTCCATGTCGATATCGCCGCAAAAGGGTGGATTCCAGCGATCCACGGGCGGCAAACCACGCTTGGGGTCCGCCGCCCGCGAAATCATCGCCGCCAGTCCCGCCGCATCGCCCGCCTTGTCCAGCCTGTCATCCGCCATTCTTTGGTCCCGGTTTACCTTCAGAAATCAAATAGTCGCTCAGCCCGCGCTTGTCAGCCCGCCACCGCGCTATAAGTTAAAGGGAAACGATCAGAACACCGTTCCGGTTCGATTCGAACTTGAACGACCGAGACCTTGAGGAGAAAGCCGCATGACGGCCGTCACAACAAGCGAACCCCTCGACGAAGCCGCCATGGTGGCCGCCGCCGAAAGCGCGCTCGCCGACATTGCCGCGATCCGGCAGGAAGTCGCCAAGGTCATTTTCGGTCAGGAAGCCGTGGTGGAGCAGACCTTGCTCGCCGTGCTCTCCGGCGGCCATGCGCTTCTCGTCGGTGTGCCAGGGCTGGCCAAGACCAAGCTCGTCACCACGCTCGGCTCGGTGCTCGGGCTGGATGCCGCGCGCGTGCAGTTCACACCGGACCTGATGCCCGCCGACATCCTCGGCTCGGAAGTCATGGATCAGGACGAGAGCGGGAAACGCTCCTTCCGCTTCGTTCAGGGGCCCATCTTCACCCAGCTTCTGATGGCCGATGAAATCAACCGCGCCTCGCCGCGCACGCAGTCGGCGCTCTTGCAGGCGATGCAGGAATATCACGTCTCGGTCGCCGGCAAGCGGCTCGACCTGCCCCGTCCGTTCCATGTTCTGGCGACCCAGAACCCGCTGGAACAGGAAGGCACCTATCCGCTGCCGGAAGCCCAGCTCGACCGCTTCCTGATGCAGGTCGACGTGCCCTATCCGGAGCTCGCCGCCGAGCGCCAGATTCTGCTCGAGACCACCGGCGTCGCCGAACGCACCGCCGGCCGCGTTATTGACGCTAACCGTCTCGCTGAAATCCAGGGTCTCATTCGCAAGATGCCGGTCGGCGAAACCGTGGTCGAGGCGATCCTCAACCTCGTGCGCGCCGCCCGCCCCGGCCATGGCAACGAACTCACCGACCGCAACGTTTCCTGGGGGCCCGGTCCCCGCGCCGGTCAGGCCCTGATGCTCGCGACCCGCGCCCGCGCGCTCTACGAAGGCCGTCTCGCGCCCTCCGTGGACGACGTCCACGCCATTGCCGAAGCCGTGCTCCAGCACCGCATGGCCCTGACATTTGCCGCGCGCGCCGAAGGCATGACGGTGAAGTCGGTCATCGCCGGCATCGTTGGCAGGAAGTAAGGAATAGGAATGGCGCCAATAGGCCAGTCAGTCGAACGAACGGGCGGAGCGGAAATCCTCGCCCGCGCCAAGGCGCGCGCAGCGCTCGTGCCCGACTGCCTTGTCGAAGCCCGCCGCATCGCCAACACCGTAAGCGCCGGCTGGCATGGCCGCAGACGGCGCGGCATCGGCGAGAATTTCTGGCAGTTCCGCCCCTATTCGCCGGGCGAGGACATGGCCCGCATCGACTGGCGCAGATCGGCGCGCGACGATCTCCACACCTATGTCCGCGACAAGGAATGGCAGGCCGCGCATACCGTTTGGCTTTGGGCCGATTTGTCCGCCTCCATGATGTATCATTCGAAATTCGGACAGGTCTCCAAGGAGAGCCGCGCGCTGGTCCTGATGCTGGCGCTGGCCGAAGTGCTGGCCCGCTCCGGCGAACGCATCGGCGCGCCCGGCCTGATGGAGCCGATTGCCGCCCGCAACGCCGCCGAACGGCTGGCAACCGCGCTGGCCTATGCCGAAAATGTCAGCGGTCTGCCGGATACCTCCATGATCCGGGGCGCCAGCGAAATCGTGCTGATCGGAGATTTTCTCGACCCGCTCGACAGGATCATGGAGCGCATCGCGCCGCTCGCCCGCCGGGGCCTGCGCGGAACGCTGATCATGGTCGCCGACCCCGCTGAGGCCGACTTCCCCTATGCAGGGCGCACGGAATTCACCGATCCCGAGACGGGCGAGAAGTTCACCGCAGGCCGCGCCGAAGTGCTGGCCGAAGAGTATCGCCTCGCCTATGCCGCGAACCGCGACGCGCTGGGCGCAGAACTGCGGCACATCGGCTGGTCGCTGATCCGCCATTCCACGGATCGACCGGCATCCGAAGCGCTGGTCTCTGCGCATATTTATCTCTCCGGCCAAGGGAGCGCGCGCTGATGGGAGCTCTCGGTTTCGCCAATCCGATCCTGCTGGTGGCGCTGGCTGCCCTTCCCGCCATCTGGTGGCTGCTGCGCGTCACGCCGCCGCGGCCGGCACGCGAAGTCTTCCCGCCGCTTGCCATTCTGGCCCGCATTGCGAAGCGTGAGGAAACGCCGGCGACGAGCCCATGGTGGCTCACGGCGCTGCGCATGCTTCTCGCCGCACTGATCATTCTGGCACTCTCCGGCCCCATGCTCGACCCGCATCGCAACACGCTCTCCAAGGCCGGTCCGCTGGCGCTGGTTATTGACAATGACTGGGCCTCCGCCCCCGACTGGCCCGACCGCGTCGCGACTGCGGAAGGACTGATCGAACAGGCAGGCCGCGCCGATGTGCCCGTCTCGTTGACGCTCACCGCCGACCCGACGAACGATCCGGTCCCCACCTCAGCCGACGCCGCGATGACGCGCCTCAAGGCCGCCGAACCGCGCCCGCTGGAGGCCGACCGCAAGGCCGCCTTCGCGAGCCTCGCCACGGCCCTGCAGACCACGCCACCCGGCACGCTGGCCTTCGTATCGAGCGGCATCAAGGCTCCGAAGGACGAGGACTTCACGAGCCTCGTCGCGGGTCTGAAGCCCGGCGAAACATGGCTCTATTCGGCACGCGGCAGCGTGGCCGCCATCACCGAGGTCAAGAACGACATCGATAACACGGACGTCACCGTCACCCGCCCCTTCGCCCAAGGCCCGCAGACGATCGCGCTCGATGCGCTGGACGAAAAGGGCCGTGTACTCATGAAGGGCACCGCCGAATTCAAGGACGGCGAGACCGTGGCCACCGGCAAGATCGCCGCCCCCATCGAACTCCGCAACGATTTCGCCCGTATCGCCATCACCGCCAGCCGACAGGCAGGCGGCACATACTTGCTCGACGATGGCTTCAAGCGCCGACGCATCGGCCTGCTCAGCGGCGAAACGCGCTTCCTGTCGCAACCGCTTCTGTCGCCGCTCTATTATATCAAGCGCGCGCTCTCGCCCTATGCCGACATAGCGGAGCCCGGCGAGGCCGATCTCGCCAAGGCGATCCCGGACCTCATTGCCGAAAAGCCCTCTGTCATCATCCTGGCCGATATCGGCAAGCTGCCCGAGGCGGCCTATCCGCAGATCATGGACTGGATCAAGGCCGGCGGTACGCTGGTGCGCTTTGCCGGCCCGCGTCTGGCTGCAGCCCCCGCCGACGATCCGCTCGTGCCGGTCGAGCTGCGCCAGGGCGAACGCTCGCTCGGCGGCGCACTGTCTTGGAGCGAGCCGCAGCCGCTCGCGGCCTTCCCCGAAAAGAGCCCCTTTGCCGGATTGCCGAAGCCGGATGGCGTGACCGTCACGCGGCAGGTTCTCGCCAACCCCGCGCCGACTCTCGCCGAACATACCTGGGCAAGCCTCGCCGACGGCACCCCGCTGGTGACCGCCAAGAAGCTCGACGCAGGGCAGATCGTGCTCTTCCACACCAGCGCCGACACGAGCTGGTCGAACCTCGCGCTCTCCGGCCATTTCGTCGAAATGCTTCGCCGCATCACGCAGATTTCCCGCGCGCATGGCGGAACCGCCTCCGGCACGGCCGAAACGCTCGCGCCCTTCCGCCTGCTCAACGCAAACGGCGTGCTGACGGCGGAAACGGCGGGCGCCAAACCGCTGACGGTCGCCGCCGGCAAGGTACCAACACCCAGCTTCGACACGCCCCCCGGCCTCTACGGCACGGAAGAAGGCTTCACCGCGCTCAATCTCTTCCGCCCCGGCAATACGCTCGCCCCGCTGAATTTCGCGCCTCAGGGCCTCTCCGTGACGACGGCTGGCCTCGCCGGCTCGGGCACGACCGAACTGCGCCCCGCGCTTCTGCTGGCGGCCTTCCTCCTGCTGGTCGCGGATTCCATCGCCGTCTTCGTGATGGGCGGCGCGTTTTCCGGTCTCTTCAGCCGTCGCCGCGCAGGCGCGACCGCTGCCATCGCTCTCGCTTTCGGCGCAGCACTTGCCCTGATGCCGCATGACGGCCGCGCTGCGGACGATTCCAGACCGGGCGACGACAAGATCATTGCCGCGCTCGACTCGACCCATCTCGCCTATGTCCGCACGGGCGAAGCGGACGTGGATCGCATCTCTCAAGCCGGTCTGATGGGCTTGTCCGACTTTATCCGTTACCGCACCTCGCTGGAGCCCGGCGATCCCGTGGGTCTGGATCTCGAGAAGGACGACCTCGCCTTCTATCCGATCATCTACTGGCCGGTGACGGCGACCGCACCCATGCCATCGCGGGACGCGATCAACCGCATCGACGCCTATATGCGCGCCGGCGGTACCGTGCTTTTCGACACGCGCGATCAGGACACGAATCTCGAAGGCGCCGCCGCCGGACCCAATACCGAGCGGCTTCAGGCCATTCTCGCGAGCCTCGACATTCCGCCGCTCGAGCCAGTGCCGCACAGCCATGTGCTCACGAAATCCTTCTATCTCCTGCAGAATTTCCCCGGACGCTATGCCGGCAGCCCGCTCTGGATCGAGGCGGCGGGCGATGCCAAGCGCGATGCGGCGCGGCCCGTGCAGCGGGGCGATGGCGTTTCGCCGATCCTGATCACCGGCAATGATTTCGCCGGTGCCTGGGCGACCGACCGCGCCGGCAATCCACTTCTGCCGACCGTGCCGCCGGACGACCGCCAGCGCGAGCTCGCCTTTCGCGCCGGCGTCAACATCGTCATGTATATGCTGACCGGCAATTACAAATCGGATCAGGTGCATATCCCTGCCCTCCTCGAACGGCTGGGGCAGTGACATGATCACCTTCGCGCCCTTCTTCCCCCTATGGGCCATGCTTGCCATCGGCGTCGCCGCAGTCCTGCTGGCAGGCTTTGGCCTCGCCCGGCGCATGCGCGGCGCGTGGCTGCGCGCGCTGGCGCTCGGCCTGCTCGTGCTCGCGATCGCCAACCCGTCCTTCGTCTCGGAGAACCGAGCGCCTCTACCCACCATCGTCGCCGTCGTGGTGGATCGCAGCCAAAGCCAGCTGATGCCGGAACGCGTCAAGCAGACGGACGCGGCGCTCAAGGAACTCACCGACCGTCTCTCCAAATTCCCCGGCATCGAGCCGCGCATTGTCGAAGTTCGCGACGACGGCCAGGAGGAATCGCCCTCCACCAAGGCCTTCGCGGCGCTCAATGAAGCTTTGTCGGATGTCTCGCCCGCCCGTGTCGGCGGCGCAGTGTTCATCACTGATGGCCAGATCCACGATATTCCGGAAGCCGGCAAACTGCCCGGCTTCAATGCGCCTGTTCATGCGCTGATCACCGGGCGGCCCAACGAATTCGACCGCCGCATCGAGGTCGTCCGCGCGCCGCGCTTCAGCCTTGTCAACGCCCAGCAGCAATTGACCTTCCGCGTCATCGACGACGGCCAGCCGATCGCCGCCCCGGCGGATGTCACCATCCGCATTAATGGCGAGGAGGTCGGCTCCCTGAAGGCCGAGCCCGGCAAGGACACGCGCTTCGACTTCAAGCTCAACCGCGCCGGCACCAATGTCATTGATTTCGAAGTCGCCGCAGTCCCCGGCGAGCTGACGACAAGCAACAATCGCGCGGTCCAGCTCATTGACGGCATCCGCCAGAACCTGCGTGTGCTGCTCGTTTCCGGAGAACCCCATGCGGGTGAACGGGCATGGCGCAACCTTTTGAAGTCGGATGCGCTGGTCGATCTCGTCCACTTCACCATCCTGCGCCCGCCGGAAAAGCAGGATGGCACGCCAATCAACGAACTGTCGCTGATCGCCTTCCCGACACGCGAGCTCTTTGTCGACAAGATCAAGGAGTTCGACCTGATCGTCTTCGACCGCTACCAGAACCGCGGTGTGCTGCCGATCCTCTATTACGATAACATCGCTGAATACGTGAAAAAGGGCGGTGCGCTGCTGATTGCGGCGGGGCCGGAATATGCGAGCCCCAACTCCATCGCGGACACGCCGCTGGCCGATATCCTGCCGGCCCTGCCGACGGGACAGATGGACGAGAAGGGCTTTTATCCCCGCCTCACCGACCTTGGCAAGAAACACCCCGTGACGCGCGGGCTGGAAGGTTCGGAAAGCGAACCGCCGAAATGGGGCCGCTGGTTCCGCACGATCGGTGTCTCCGACACGCAAGGCAGCACTGTGATGAAGGGCGCCAATGACGATCCGCTTCTGGTGCTGAACCGCGCCGGCGAAGGCCGCGTCGCCATGTTGTTGTCCGACGAAGGCTGGCTCTGGTCGCGCGGCTTCGAGGGCGGCGGGCCGCATGCCTCTCTCTATCGCCGCATCGCCTACTGGCTGATGAAGGAACCCGCTCTGGAAGAAGAGGCGCTGACGGCGCGCGCGAGTGGCCGCAACCTCGAAATCACCCGCCAGACCATCGGCGACGATCCAGGCGAAGCAACCATCACCTATCCCTCGGGCAAGACGGAGAAGGTCAAGCTCACATCCTCCGAACCAGGCCTTTACAAAGCCTCGGTCGCCGTGGGTGAAACCGGCCTGTTCAAGGTGACGAATGGCGACCTTTCAGCACTCGCCCATGTCGGCGCGGTCGATGCGCCAGAGTTCAAGTCGGAAATCTCGACCACGGCGACGCTTGCCCCGATGGCAGAGGCGACGCATGGCATCGTCACGCGCCTCGCCAAGGCCGATGGCAGTGCCGAACCGCTGCCGCAAATACTCACAGTCAACGGCAATGTTCGCATCGAAGGCAACGACCGCATGGCGTTCCGCCTGACGAACGAATCCGTGCTGAAGGGCATCGACACGCTGCCGCTCTTCAACGGCCTGATCGGCCTTGTGGCACTTCTCTTTGCAGCCTCGGCCATGTGGTGGCGCGAGGGGCGGTAACTCTCTCGGACGTTAAAGCGCCGCGCCGCCGATCCGGGCCTCCACCTCGCGCCACAGCGCCTCGACGATCTTCGGATCGACCCCGCGCGACGGAACGAGAACGAATTCGACGGCCTCCAGCGCGGGAAGCTGCGGCACCTCCACCTCGACCAGCCCCGCCGGCGCCATGGCGACCGGCTGGACCAGCACACCCATGCCCGCGGCAGCCGCGGCCGTCAGCCCGCTCAGGCTGTTGCAGGTGCAGACGATCCGCCAGGCAAAGCCCGCTTTTTGCAGCGCCTCGATGGCGACGCGTCGCGTGATGCTGGGTTGCGGATAGGTGATGAGCGGAATCGCGGCCCCGCTTTCAAGCTGGAGGTGCCGGTCGCGGCCGAGCCAGGTGAGCGGCTCGCGCTGCAGAAAGCGTCCCCGCGCCTCATCCTTCAGCCGCTTGGCGAGCACGAGATCGAGATCGCCCTTCGCCTGCGCCTCGTAAAGCACACCACTCAGATCGACCGTCAGCTCCAGATCGACCAGCGGATGCTGGCGGATGAAGCTTTCCAGCACCGAAGTCAGCCGCGAGGTGACGAAATCCTCAGATATCCCGAGCCGCAGCCGGCCGCGCAGCCGCGTCTGGTTGAACAGCGCCGAAACCTTGCCGTTGATTTCCAGCATGTCGCGCGCATGGCTGATTAGCGCCTCCCCGTCAGGCGTCAGACGCACGGCATGGGTCGTCCGCCAGATCAGCTTGCGCCCCAGATGCTCCTCAAGCCGCTGAATATGCTGGCTGACCGTCGATTGGCTCAAGCCCAGCCGCGTGGCCGCACCGGTGAAACTGCCGGCCTGTTGAAGCGCGACAAAGGTCGCCACATGCTGGAGATTGAGCATTTATTGCGAAATCCGATAACTGTTAGCGTTTTCATTATGATCCGTGATGAAATAAACTGCAAGCCAGCTCACGTCCCGGATTGATCCCATGAAACGCTTCCTGCCCGACACCTTCACCATCCTCCTCGTTTGCACCGTGGCCTTTGCGTCGCAGGTGCCGATCTACGGCCAGCCGGCAGAATGGTTCTCGACGGCGACGAAGATTGCGATTGCGGCACTCTTCTTCCTGCACGGCGCCCGGCTGTCGCGGGATGTGGTGATTGCAGGCCTCCTGCACTGGCGGCTGCATCTGATGATCGTGCTGGTGACTTTCGGCTTCTTTCCGCTGGTCGGTTTCGGTCTGAGTTACGCGCTGAAGGGCGTTCTCTCGCCGACGCTCTTCATCGGTGTGCTCTATCTCTGCACCCTGCCCTCGACCGTCCAATCCTCGATCGCCTTCACCTCCATGGCCGGCGGCAATGTGCCGGCGGCGATCTGCGCGGCCTCGGCCTCCAACATTTTCGGCATGTTCCTCACGCCGCTGCTCTGCGGCCTGATCCTCTCGGCCGGTGGTCATGGCGGCGTGTCGCTGGATGCGATGCTGCAGATCTTCACGCAGCTTCTGCTCCCCTTCATCGCCGGCCAATTGCTGCAGCCCTGGATCGGCAACTGGGTGCGCGCGCACAAGAAAATCCTCATGCCGATCGACCGGGGCTCGATCCTGATGGTTGTCTATGGCGCCTTCAGCGAGGCGATCGTCGAAGGCATCTTCCACAATTTCGATCTCGCGGATCTCGGCCTCATCGTCGTCATCGACGCGGCACTTCTCGCCGTCATGCTCGTCATCACCATGTTCGGCAGCCGCAAGCTCGGTTTCTCGCGCGAGGACGAGATCGCCATAACCTTCTGCGGATCGAAGAAGAGCCTGGCTTCAGGCGTGCCGATGGCCAACGCCATCTTCGCCGGCCAGGCGGTGGGGGCGATCGTCCTGCCGATCATGATCTTCCATCAGATCCAGCTGATGACTTGCGCGGTGATTGCCCAGCGTTATGCCGCCAAGGCCCCGAAGGAGGCGCTCGCCGCGGCGGAATAGAACCGCTTAGTCCGCCCGCCAGTGCATTTCGCCCCGGATCAGATCGTGGGCGCCTTCCATCAGCGGAACGACGAGGATACGGCCGGGGTCAGTCGGCCCCGGAAACTGCAACGCGTTATAGGCGACCTTCTCGAAGCCAAGCGGCATGTAATAGGGTGGATCGCCAACCAGGATCACGCCCTGCGAGCCCTTGCGCCGCGCCGCATCGACGGCAATCCGCACCAGCTCGCGTCCAATGCCGATATTCTTGTGTGAAGGCCTGACCGCGAGCGGTCCGAGAAGATGGCCCTTCAGCTGACCGGCAAAAACGGGCGTCATGCGCACGGAGGCGATGACCTCTCCATTGTCGATCGCGACATAGGACAGCGACCGGTCATGCGGCCCCTGCTCGCGGATGCGCTGCGACGATTTCGTATAGCGTCCGGGACCGAAAGCCTCGTCATTGATGAACTCAATGACGTTATCATGCGTTGCATCTTCGGTGAGATACAGGAAGTCGTGCTTTTTCATGGGATAGAATCAACCGCAACGGAACAGACATGGAAAACCGGTCGCGCCTTTCAGCGCGTTCAAATCGATCTTCAGCGTCGTCGCGGGTTTCTTCCGAACATGTTGGCCTTCCTGTTGTAAAAAATGCCGATAGCAGGAAATTTTCAAAACGCAAACCGAAAAACACAGTGTTCATTGAATTCGCGGTACTCCTGTCATCCAGCGCGGACTATGTTTGCGACAAAGGAGAACATCCATGGGCATGCTGATCGAAGGCGTCTGGCACGATGTCTGGTACGACACCAAGGAAACGCGCGGCCATTTCAAGCGGCAGGAATCGCGCTTCCGAAATTACGTGACCGCAGACGGCAGTGCCGGCCCGAGCGGCGAAGGCGGCTTCAAGGCGCAAGCCGGTCGCTACCATCTCTACGTCTCGCTCGCCTGCCCCTGGGCGCACCGCACGCTCATCTTCCGCAAGCTGAAGAAGCTGGAAGACCTCATCAGCGTCTCCATCGTCGATCCCTACATGCTGGAAAACGGCTGGGAATTCAAAGGCCGCAACGGCGGCACGAAGGACGACCTCTTCGGCTCGGATTATCTCTGGCAGGTCTACACCCGCGCCGATCCGAATTACTCAGGTCGCGTTACCGTGCCGGTTCTCTGGGACAGAGAGAAGAACACGATCGTTTCCAACGAAAGCGCCGAAATCATCCGTATGTTCAACACGGCCTTCAACGAGCTGACCGGTTCGACGGAGGATTTCTATCCGGAAGACCTGCGCCAGGAGATCGATGCGCTGAATGCGGAGATCTACGACAAGGTCAATAACGGCGTCTACAAGTGCGGCTTCGCGACCACGCAGGAAGCGTATGAGAGCCATATCGGCCCGCTGTTCGACATGCTGGACACGCTGGAAGCGCGTCTTTCGAAGGGCCGCTATCTCTTCGGCGACCGCATGACGGAGGCCGACTGGCGCCTCTTCACCACGCTCGTCCGCTTCGACCCCGTCTATGTCGGCCATTTCAAATGCAACATCCGCCGCATCGCCGACTACCCGAGCCTTCAAGCCTATCTGAAAGACCTCTACCAGCATCCCGGCATCGCCGAAACGGTCGACTTCTACCACATCAAGCACCACTATTATGGCAGCCACCACACGATCAACCCGACCGGCATCGTACCGAGCGGCCCGGTCATGGATCTGACGAGCCCGCACGGACGGGGTTAAAACATAACATTGCAACTCACCGTCACGTGTCGTATATTAAACGACACGTGACAAAGGATGGGACGCGATGAATACGCGCGAAACGGTCGGCAAAGTCAGCGAAGCAATCGATGTTGCAACCCTCTTCGGTGGCGAAAAGGGTCTCAAGCACGATGTTTCGAGCCCGATTGCAGTCCATGAACTGATCCTCACGGGCATTCCCGGCGCGGCACTCGAACGGCTGGTCAAGCAGTTGCCGGCCATCGCCTACGACAGCGACGCCTTTGAAAAAGCCTTCGGCATGAGCGAGCGCACCTATCAGCGCCACAAGGCCGACAAGACAAAGGTGTTGAGCCCGGAGCAAAGCTCGCGCACCTGGAATTTCGCCCGCCTTCTAGCCAAGGCTGCCGCTGTTCTCGGTTCGCAGGCCGAAGCGGAAGCGTGGATGCTGCAACCGGCACTCGGTCTTGAAGGCCGCCGTCCGATCGATCTTCTCGCAACAGCCGCCGGCAGCGACCTGGTGCGCGAATATCTCGAGCGGCTGGACTATGGTGTCTATGCATGATGCCGCTTCCCGGCCCGCTCGGTTCGGGAAAGATCATCGGCTGGCGGCTGGATCACAAGCGTTTCGCGGAGACGTGGGATAGCGGCGAAGGCGCCTTCCTCGTGGGCGGGCGCTGGAACAGCAAAGGCAGCCGCGTAGTTTATGCCGCGCTCGATCCCTCGACGGCCATTCTCGAAGTTGCAGTTCACAAGGGCTTCAAGGCGCTGGATACCGTGCCGCATGTGTTGACTGCCTTTGAAATTCTCGATCAGGCGGATCTGAAGACGGTTTTGCCTTCCGACGTGCCGAACGCGAACTGGCTGCGCCCGGCCATCCCCAGCGCGGGCCAGCAACAATTCGGCGACGTCCTCGCCCGGGATCACCTCTTCGTCGCCATCCCGAGCGCAGTGTCTTCCATGGCATGGAACGTCGTCTTCAATCCGCAAAGGGCTGCCGGTCGCTACAGGCTGATCGAGCAATCCGATTTCGCCCTCGATCCTCGTTTGCATCCGCCAGCATAATTGTCACCAGACCTGCATCACCTCGTCCTCGCCGGAGATCTCCCTGAGGCGTTGGCGGGTGGATTGGGTCGTGCCTTCCGGCAGGGCGTCGAGGGCGAAGAAGCCGGTCTCGGCGATCTCCTTGTCGGCGACTTTCGGGGTCTGGCAGCGTACGTCGCGGCAGACATAGAGCAGCACATGGTCGCGATTGGTGATGCGGCTGTTGAAATAGACGCTGAAGAGCTGGGGCGCCGCGCCCAGCGTCACATTGCCCTCTTCAAGCAATTCGCGCTCCAGCGATTCCAGCGCCGTTTCATCCACCTCGACCCCGCCGCCGGGAAACTGCCAGCCGGGCACGTAGGTATGACGCACCAGAAACACTCTGCCCTTGTCGTCGAAGGCGGCCGCGCGTACGCCCAGCGTCAACCCGCGCTTCATGCGGAACCAGAGATGCAGAACCTGCAGCAGCGGCTTGCGGATGGGCCCGAGCGCGCCCGGATCGCGGGGTTGTTTCATCTGATCACTCTCCGAATCCATAGCGGCAAGCGATTTTGACGCAAGCCGCCCGACCTGCTAACCAGAACCCATGTTCAGGCTTGCCCACATTTCCGACATCCATCTCGGCCCCTTGCCGGATGTGCCGATCCGCGACCTCTTGTCGAAACGGATCACCGGTTATGTGAACTGGCATCGCAATCGACGCAAGCACCTCTTCGGCAATACGCTGGAATTATTGCTGGAAGAGATGAAGACGCATGCGCCCGATCACGTCGCCGTCACCGGCGACCTCGTCAATCTCGCAACCGAGGTCGAGATCTGCAACGCAGCGCTCTGGCTCTCCGGTGTCGGCAAGCCGACGGATGTCTCGGTCGTGCCGGGCAACCATGACGCCTACGTGCCGGGTGCTGCCGGCCGCGCCGCAGCCGCCTGGAACGACTATATGGCCGGCGACGCCGACGTGCTCTCGCAGGCGCGCCAGTTCCCCTATGTGCGGCGACGCGGACCAATCGCCATTGTCGGCTGCTCGACGGCGGTCGCCACCCCACCCTTCTCGGCGAACGGCTATTTCAGCGGCGGACAGGCACGGCGTACACTCGAACTCCTGCGCCAGCTCGGCGATGAGGGCCTTGCGCGCGTGGTCCTCATCCACCATCCGCCGATCAAGGGTGCAGCCGCCAACCACAAGCGCATGGTCGGCATCCGCCGCTTCGGTGCGGTGATGCGCGAGGCGGGTGCCGAACTTGTTCTCCACGGCCACACCCATCTCAATACGCGCTACACGCTCGCCGGCCGCGATGGCCCCGTGCCTGTCATCTGCATCGCCTCCGCCTCGCAATCGCCGGGGGGAAGGAAGCCGCCTGCCGGCTTCAACCTCTTCGACATCGACGGAGAGCCGGGCCGCTGGACAATCCAGCACAAGCGCTTTGCGCTGAACGACGATGCAAGGACATTCGGCATGAGCGTCGACGAGGTGCTTTAAGCTAGCTCAATCTAGCGTCCGCCGGAAACGCATCAGCGCCAGAGCCATGTAGAGCAGGATGAAGCCCGCGAGGATCATGATTTCGAAGGACACGGCATTCCAGTCCGCCCCCTTGAGCATGATGGCACGCACGATGCGCAGGAAATGCGTGATCGGGAAGATCTCGCCGAGATACTGCGCCCAGAGCGGCATGCCGCCGAAGGGGAACATGAAGCCGGACAGCAGGATCGACGGCAGGAAGAAGAAGAAGGTGAGCTGCATCGCCTGCATCTGCGTTCGGGCAATGGTCGAGAATGTGTAGCCGAGGATAACCAGCGCGAAGACGAAAATGAGGATGGCAAAGAGCAGCAGCGTCAGCGAGCCGACGAAGGGCACGCCGAAGAGCAGCTTCGCAGCTGTGAGCACCACAACCACCTGTACCGAGCCGACGCAGAGATAGGGCAGAACCTTGCCCAGCATGATCTCGATGGGGCTGGCCGGCATGGCGAGCAGGTTTTCCATCGTGCCGCGCTCGATTTCCCGCGTCAGCGCCATCGCCGTCATCATCATCATCGTCATCTGCAGGATGACGCCGAGCAGGCCCGGCAAGATGTTATATTGCGTGATGCCTTCGGGATTGTAGCGCTTGTGGACGATGACCTGCAGCGAATTGGCCGCCGCTTCTGCCGCCTCCGCCTGCTTGCCCTGTTCGCGCAGCAGCGCCTGCGAAGTCACGGTCGAGAGCGTCGAGATGGCGCCCGACGCAACCGCCGGGTCCGTCGCATCCGCCTCGATGAGGATCTGCGGATTGTCGTTGCGCTCGACGCGCGTTGCGAAATCCGAAGGGATCGTCACGACGAAGGAAACCTTGCCCGAGGCAATCATCGCCTCTGCCTCGTCCGCCGTCGCGCCCACCTTGACGAAGCGATAGTAGTTGGTGAGCTCCAGCGCCGACACCATCGCGCGGACATATTGATCCGTGCCCGAGCTGACGAGCACGGCGGGCAGATATTTCGGATCGCTGTTGATCGCATAGCCGAACAGCACGAGCTGCATCAGCGGCACGCCGAGCATCATGCCGAAGGTGATGCGGTCGCGCCGCATCTGGATGAATTCCTTGATGAGCAGCGCTGTCAGCCGGCGAACGGAAAAGAGTGAGGCCATCATGCCATGTTGTCCTTCGAGCGCGACATGAACTGGATGAACACATCCTCAAGGCTCGTCTCACCCTCGCTCACCGTCACGCCCGGCCGGTGGCGCAGCGGCTCCAGCGCCGCACTCAAGCGCGCCTTGTCCTCACCGACGACGTGCAGGGCCGAACCGAAGGGTGCGACCTGATCGATATCCGGAGTCTTCCGCAACTCGTCCGCCAGCGCGCCGATCTCCGGTCCCTCGACCACGAAGGTCGAAAGCCCGGCATTGCGCACGACCTCCGAGACGGTGCCGCTCGCGATCAGCGAACCATAGGAGATGTAATGGATGCGGTGGCAGCGCTCCGCCTCGTCCATGTAGTGCGTCGAGACCAGAACGGTCAGCCCACGCCCCGCAAGTCGATGGATTTCATCCCAGAACTCGCGCCGCGCCTTGGGATCGACACCCGCCGTCGGCTCGTCCAGCAGCAGCAGCTTCGGATCGTGCATGATGCAGGCGGCGAGCGCGAGGCGCTGCTTCCAGCCGCCCGAAAGCGTGCCGGCCAATTGCTTGCGCCGCGCCGTCAGCCCCAGGTCCTCCAGCGTCTTGGCGACATGTTCGCCGGGAGGGCTCAATTTGTAGAGCCGCGCCACGAACATCAGGTTTTCCTCGATGGACAGGTCCTCGTAGAAGGAAAACTTCTGCGTCATGTAGCCGACTTCGTTCTTGATCTTCAGGCTTTCGGTGTTGAGGTCGTAGCCTAGCACCCGCCCCGAGCCGCCGTCAGGCGTGAGCAGCCCGCACATGATGCGGATCGTCGTCGTCTTGCCGGAACCGTTCGGGCCCAGAAAGCCGACGATCTCGCCCTGCGCCACGCTCATCGTCACATTGTTGACGACCGTCTTGCCGCTATAGGTCTTGGTGAGCCCCGAGACTTCGATCGCGTTGGTCATGAAGCGCCCGCCCCTTGCGCATCGGCGAGCCGGACATCGACGATCTGCCCCGGTTTCAGGCCATCCGCCGAACCCTCGGGCTGTGCTTCGATCATGTAGACGAGCTTCTGCCGGTTCTCGAGCGAATAGATGACCGGCGGCGTGAACTCAGGCCCGTCCGCGATATAGCTCACCCGCGCCTTGATGCCGGCCTCGCAGCCATCGCAATTGACGGCCAGCGTCGACCCGACCTTCAGCCGCGACACATCCTTTTCCGGGATATAGATGCGCAGCTTCACCGCCCCGTCCGGCAGCACGGACAGCACCGGCTGCGACGGTCCCGCCACCTCGCCCTGCCGGCGGATGATGTCCTGCACGATGCCATCGGCAGGGGCTACAAGATTGCGCTTGCCGAGCTTCCATTTGGCCTGATCGAGCGAGGCTTCCGCCTGCTTCACCGCATCTTTCGCCGCGTCGATCTCCTGTTGCCGGGCGGGCAGTTGCGCGACGGCGAGATTGGCATTGGCCTGCGCCACGGCGGCGGTTGCCAGATCGAGTGCGGTCTTGGCCTTGTCGTAATCCGATTGCGGCGCGATGCCGCGCTTCAGCAGATCGGATTGTCGGTCGAAGGTGCGTTTCGCATCTTCGGCTTGCGCCTGCGCCGAGACGAGATTGGCCTGGATCACCGCCACCTCTTCCGGCCGGCGCCCCTCCTGCAGATTGGCAAGCTGTGCACGGGCCTGACCAAGGGCGGCCGTCGCGAGCTGCGCCGCAATCTCCGCATCCTGCGTTTCCATGGCCGCCAGCGACGCCCCTGCCCTCACCCGATCGCCGCGTCGGACAGCGATCGTCTCCACCCGCGCCACATCCAGCGGCGCCATCAGCACATAATCGCCCTCGACATAGCCCGTGGCGAGCGGCGCGCCGGCGCCGCAGGAGGCGATCAGCCCGCTGATCAGCGGCAGCGCGCAGAGAAAGCCTGCCATGACATCACCCCTTTCGATGGACTGCGATCAGCCCCTTGAGATTGGTCTTGAAGACGGCGACGAGTTCGTCCGCCTCCGCCTGCCCGATATCGTCCCAGTCCATGCGCTTCAGCACGATGGGCCGCGCGATGCGGAAATAGAGAACCTGGCCCAGCAGCGAGAACACCGCTGCCTTCACCAGGCTGCTTTCCGGATCTTGACCCGTTGCAACACCGAAGAGGCCGCAAAGCCGCATATGCGCCCGCGAAATCAGCGTGTCGTAGATGTAATCGACGACTTCGCCCGGCTGCATGATCTCGCGCAACATGAAGGCCGCATAAGTGCCGGCCTCGCGCGACGAAACGAGAAAGCGCGCGAAGCGCTCGATGGCGCCCTCCATCATGGCGATGGCCATCGCAGGATCGCTTGGGAGCGGAGCGGCGATCGCCGGTGCGGCAACGTGGACGATCCGCTCCGCCACGAATTGCGCGCAGGCGAGCCTCAAGCCCGGCTTTCCGCCGAAGTGATAGGCTATCGAGCCGATATTCGCCTCCGCCGCATCAGCAATCTGCCGCGTCGAGACCGCGTCGTAGCCATGGGTGCCGAAAAGCTTCAGCCCCGCCTCGATCAGCGCTGCCCGCGTCGCCTCGCCACCTGATTTTGTCTGCTTGACCATGAGAAACTCCTACATCACAATTTTAATCAATCGATTGATTAAAATAAAGCTCGCGAACATTTGATCATACTTGATTGTCCCTAAATCCGGGGACATGCTGATTTGGCTGTGGAAGCGGAGTCGAAGGACGGCGCTGACCTGATCAATCTGGAGAGAGAACCATGACCCTGCCCAACTTCAAGATGCTCGCCGCCACGCTGGCGATTGCCGTTGCCATGCCCGCCGCCGCCTTTGCCGTCGGCTCCGAAACCGACCAGACCAAGCCGCCGGCCAAGACCGAGACCTCGACCAAGTGCAAGGACGGCGAGGTCTGGGACAAGGACAAGAAAAAATGCGTGAACCCGAAGAAGTCGAGCCTCGACGACGACACGCTTTACCAGGCCGCCCGCGAACTCGCCTATGCCGGCCAGTATCGCAATGCGCTGAAGGTTCTCTCGGCCATGAAGAACCAGGATGAGCCGCGTGTGCTGAATTACAAGGGCTATGCCAACCGCAAGGCCGGCAACATGAAGCTCGGCATGAACTACTACCGGCAGGCGCTCGCCAAGGATCCGAACTTCATTCTCGCCCGCTCCTATATGGGCATGGCCTATGTGGAACAGGGCAATGTCAAGGAAGCCAACAAGCAGCTCCTAGAAATCCGCGAGCGCGGCGGCAGCAACACCTGGGCCTATACGGCGCTGAAGCAGACGATCGCGTCGAAGACCCGTTACTGAGACAGACGGCCCGGCTTTGAAGGTCGAGCCGTTTGAACCACAATGGCAAGAAAAGGCCGGCGGCGCGTCATGCGCCGCCTCGCTTAACCTCAGTTGACGCGCAAGCCGTCTGCTCGGCGATCAGGGCCGCAACGTTGGCCGGACACTCATCGAGCAGCATGTGGCCCATGCCGGGAATGCGAAGCTTGATGTAGTGCTCCGGCAGACGGTCCATCTGGTGGGAGGGCAGGATGGCGTCGTCATCGCCCCAGATCACCGCGACCGGCATCTTGAGCGTTTCCAGAAGCTCGAGCGGCAGTACGCCTTGCGCTTTCACCGGCGAGGACTGCTCGGTGAACATCGCGTCGTAGATCTCCTCCAGCGCCTCGATAGCGCCGGGGCGCTCGCGATCCATGGCCATGCTTTCGAGGACATCCGGGGGAAGCTCGACGCCGGGCGCGGTCATGATGCGCAGCGCATCGGCCAGTTCCTCGGCGGTCAAGGCCTGAGCAAAGCGCTCCAGCGCATGTGCATTGATTTCCGGCCCCATGCCGCCGGGCGCAACCAAGGTCAGGGATTTGACCTTCGCGCTCGCGCGCATCGCGATCAGCGCCGCCACTGCGCCACCCATCGAGTGACCTGCGAGATGGAAGGCCTGAATGCCCTGCTCTTCGAGATCGGCAAGCAGGGCTTTCGCCATGCGGCCCGCCCCGCCGCGCTCTTCGGTGTGCAGCGAACGGTTATGTCCCGGCAGATCGTAGGCAATCACCGGCAGGTCTTCCGGCAACAGCGGGACGACCGGGTCCCAGGCGGCGGCGCTGCCGCCAAAACCGTGGATCAGCACCAGGGGCGGACGAGCGCTCGGATCACCGGAAACTTCCGAAAACAAGGTCATGCGTCATCCTCTGCTGCTGTACTGTCGATTGCGCGAGTTTGGCAGTTCCGCATCCGGTCGTCCATGGCGCAAATCCAAGAAGCCCGTTCAGCCCGCGAGCAGAGCCACACTCGCCAGCGTCGCCAGCAGCGCCGGAACCATGACGACAAAGCCGATTGTCAGGAAGCGCCAGAAGCCGACTTCGATGCCTTCCCGCCGCAGCGCGTTGATCCAGAGGATCGTGGCCAGCGAACCGGTAATCGAAAGGTTCGGCCCGAGATCAATGCCGATCAGCACGGCTGCCGAAATCGCCGGCGAGGCGTGCGCCGTGTTGACAACGCTGCCGGCCACCAGTCCGGCCGGCAGGTTGTTGACGATATTGGCGATGAGCCCGGTCGCAATCCCTGCCCCCATGACCGTGGTCTTCGGATCGCTCGCGGCATAGGCGTTGAGCGTCGCCGCCAGCGAATGGATCATGCCCGTCTGCCCCAGCGCCTCGACGACGACAAAGAGGCCGGCGACCAGCGGCAGCACACTCCACGAAATCTCCTTCATGTAGCCAACCGGATTTTCGCGGTTGAAGAGGCTGACGAGCGCCAGCGTGGCAAAACCGGCAATGAAGGTCGGCCAGCCGAGATCGAAATCCAGCGCCGAGGCAATCAGAAGCGCGACGGCCGTCACGATGAGCCCGAGGCCGGCGATCTTCGCTCCATGACTGAGATGGACGGCTTCGACCTCCGTGGAGATGTTGTCCTGTGCGATCGCCTTGCGCTGCGTCATGTAAAGCGCAGCGAAGGTCACGACGATGGAGACCACCGAGGGCAGCGCAAACATCGAAAACCAGGTGCCCAGCGCCGGCATGTGCCCACCGCTGAAGATGACGAGGTTGGCCGGGTTGGAGATTGGCAGCACGAAACTGGCCGCATTCGCGATGAAGGCGCAGATCAGCATGTAGGGGAACGGATCGCGCACCTTCGCGGCCTTGCAGGCCGCATAGACGGCCGGCGTCAGCACGACGGCGGTCGCATCGTTGGACATGAAGACCGTGACCAGTACGCCGACGAGATAGATCAGCACAAAGAGTCGGCGCGGCGAACCCTGGGCGTGTCCCGTTGCAATCGCCGCCAGCCAGTCGAAGAGCCCTTCCTTGCGCGCAATGTCGGAGATCAGCATCATGCCGATGAGGAAGAGATAGACATCGAGCCCCTTGGCGACGCCCGCATAGGCGCTGCGCCAGGCAATCAGCCCGCAAAGGACCAGCACGGCCGCAGCCAGCACAGCCCAGACGGCCTCCGGCCATCGGAACGGCCGCACGAGAAGGCCAAGCGCAGTGAGCGCGGCAATCGCAACGATTGCCAGTGAGGAGGGATCGTTCAGGATCATGTCAGACGTCGTTCCAGGCTGGAATTTCGGCGGGAAGCGCGATCGGCAGGCAAGCTTCGGTCGCGGCAGGCTCTACCACAGGCTCCGATTCCAAAAAAGAAGCTATGCGGTGCCGGAACAATTCGGAGATGGCCGCATTGTTCCGCCGTTGGACGCTGCCCGCAAAATTTCAGAACGACGTTTCCCGCCCCCTCCTGATCCCTCGATGGTGACGTCGGCGCGCGGGCAGCGTCCAACGTCAAGCCTCCGCGCCGAAACGCGGGTGCTCCGTAAATTGTAATGGTGCCGGAACAAATTGCCCACGGAAGCATTGCTAGGGCGATTTCAATGACGAAAGCTGCAGTTCATGGCGACCGCCCCGGCACCCCCCCGCCCGTTCGACCGTTCCATCTTCGCCCTAGCCGCCCTCAACTTCTTCCTCGCTGATGCGCGCGACGGCCTCGGTCCCTTTCTGGACGGCTTTCTGGCGACCAATGGCTGGAACCCCTTCACGCTCGGCATGATCGCCACGATCGGCGGTGTGCTGGGAATGATCGCAACGCCGCTGTTCGGCGCGCTGGTGGACGCCTCGAACTACAAGCGCACGCTGATCATCCTGCCAGTCATCTTCGTCACCGCCGCGGCCCTCTGGACGCTCGCCAGCCCTGACAATTATTCGGTCTTCGGCGGACAATCAGCGACAGCCATTGTCGGCGCGGTTGTCGGCCCGGCGCTGATGGGCCTCACCCTCGGGCTCGTGGGCGAGCAGCGCTTCTCCACCCAGGTCTCGCGCAATGAATTCTGGAACCACGCCGGCAACGTCTTTTCGCTCGCCGCCATCTATTTCGGCACCGTCTTCTTCGGCATGGCCGGCATCGTCTATCTGATGATCGCAACTGCGATTGCAACCATCATCGCGGTTCTCGCCATCGACCCTGAGCGGATTGACAACAAGGTCGCGCGCGGCCTCGCGCATGACGAGGGCGAGACCGGTCCTTCGGGCTTCAGCGTGCTGTTCGAACGCAAGGGCCTGCTGGCGCTCGCCGTCGTGCTGATGATCTTCCATTTCGGCAATGCCCCGATCAGCCGGCTGATCGCGCAGAGCTTCTCGATCCAGCTCGGAACCCCCTTCCGCACGACCGCCATCACCACAGGCGTTTCCCAGCTTTCGATGATCGTGATGGCTCTGGCCGCCCCCTTTCTCATCCGCCGCTTCGGGCTCGCCAGCGTGATCCTCATCGGCCTCATCGCCCTGCCGGTGCGCGGCGCGATTGCGGGCGCCTTCACCTCCTTCGGCTCGATCTATCCGGTGCAGATCCTCGACGGCGTAGGCGCCGGCCTGATCGGCATCGCCACGGCCATCGCCGTTGAGCGCATTCTCTCCGGCACAGGCCGGTTCAATGTCGGATTGGCGGTCGTCGGGACGATCCAGGGCATCGGCGCCTCAACGAGCAATATCGTGGCCGGCTGGCTGACCGATCTCGGCGGCTACAAGCTCGCCTACTGGTTCCACGGCGGCATTGCCTTCATCGCGGTCATCGTCTTCTTCATCTGGCGGCACGACATAGCACCGCCCCGGCCGGGAGATGGCGAACGCGCCGCCGAGCCGGAACCCGCGCCCGCTATCCCTTGAGCCTGCCGCTCAGTCGGGCAACAGGCCGGAAATCACGAGCCCCAGCGCCGTTACCAGTGCACCAACCCAGATGGTCACGCCAACCCAGCCGTGACCGATCAGGCCTTCCAGCAGAATGATGAAGGACGGCGTGAGATAGCCATAGGACAGCGTCTTGGAGGCCGGCAGGCGCATCGAGGCATATTGCAGAAGCATGAAGGTCACGGCGGTCGTCGCCACAGCCAGATAGAGCACCGCGACCCAGACCTCCGCCGGAAAGGCAGTGAGGTCCGTATGGATCAGCGCGGGAATGCCGGGGATCATCAGCCACGCACCTGTCGCCGCCACCGCCCAGAAACCGACAAAGATCGGCGGCTCGCCGCGACTGAACAGCCTGAGCAGCGGCGCATAGGCCGCATGACACACGATGCCGATGAAATAGATCGCCTCGCCGCGCCCGACGTCAAAGCCGAGAATGGCGTTGATGTCGCCGCGGAAGATCACCCACACGGAACCGATGGCGGCGACGACGAGGCTCAGCAGAACCGGTGGCTTGGTATGCTGACGCATGAGAAACCAGGCAAATCCGGCCGAGATCAGCGGCATGAGCGTGAACACCGCCCCCGTGGCCACCGGCGAGGTAAATTCCAGCGCCGTGAACATCGTGAACATGTAGACCGCCATGAGAAGCCCGAGCACCACATAGCGCCAAGGCTCCTTCGGGATCGTGAGCTTCACCTTCATGATTTGCGTGGCAACCACCCACATGACCGCGACGGAGAGAATGTAGCGCAGCGCATTGATTGCCGCCGCCGAAGCATATTTCGCCGCAATGCCGCCCAGCGAAAACGATCCGGAGATCATAAGCGCAAAACACAGCATCGCCAGATGCGCCATCCACTTCTCGCGGCCGGTGGCATGAGCGTTATGGGCGGTCTTGATCTCGGACATGCGGGGACTCTGGCATTGGCATTCACGAATGCCCTGAGCTTTCCACGATGCCGGCGGCAATTCCAACAGATATTGTTGAGACCACAGCACTTTTGTTGATTGAAGCCTCTGCCCGGCGCCTGAACCTCAGCCCGCGCAAAATATTCGCCAGTCCCGCGAATCCTTTTGGGCCCTCCCCGCCTCTTTACCGGCAAGACGATCCGTCTTGTCTGACGAAGGAGGGTTTACATGGCATTCTACCGCAATAACATCGGACGCGTACAACAGGTGGTGCGCATCGTGGCCGGAGCGACTTTCGTGGTTATCGGGCCGCTCATGTTGGCGGCCCCGTGGAACTGGCTGGCAGCGGCAGCCGGGATCGGCATGGTGCTCACCGGCTTCATCGGCTGGTGCCCGGCCTGCGCCGTCGCAGGGATCGGCAAGGGGGAAAGATCATGACTGCGGGCGCGATCCCTCACGAGACCTTCGAGGCAGCGCAGCGTGGCGACCAGGCAGCTATCCTGAAGCTACTGGAGAAAACCCAGCCCGATATCCGCCGCTATGCCCGCGCCTCATGCCGCACGTCCTCCGATGTCGATGATGCGACGCAGGAAGTGCTATGGCTCCTCTCTCGCCATATCGGCGCGATCCGCGCCTTCGCAGCACTTTCCGGTTGGCTGTTCAAGGTGGTGCAGCGCACCTGCATGAAGCTCGCCCGCGATGTCGGCCTGATCGCCCGGGACGATGATGCTCTCGAGCGGGTGCTCGCCGCCCGGCAGGAGAGCGAATTGCGCCTCGACCTCGCCGCCGCGTTCGAGGCGCTGCCGCAGTCCTATCGCGAGGTCGCCGTCATGCGCGACCTGCACGAGATGACGATCGACGAGATAGCCGCAGCGCTTGGCCTATCCCGGCAGGCCGTGAAGGCAAGGCTGCACCGCGCCCGCCTGCTGCTGCGCGAATATCTGGCGAGGTGAGATCGTGACCGCCTATCAGAAACCGCAAGACCTTCTGACCGTCCCGCATCTGGCAAGCCTTGCCCCGACAGAGGCCAAGGCCTTCCTCGCCTTCAACCATGCCTGCGAACGCGACGACGGCGAGATCCCGCGCAAGTATCGCGAACTGATTTCGCTCGCCGTGGCGCTCACCACGCAATGCGCCTACTGCCTCGACGTCCACTCGAAGGCCGCAGCGAAGGCAGGAGCGAGTGCCGAAGAACTCGCCGAAACCGCCATGATCGCCGCCGCCGTCCGCGCCGGCGGGACATTGGGCCATGCGCTCATGGCGTTGAGGTTGTTCGAGGGGCAGACAGAGTAGCGCAATAGAGGCAACCGCGACGGCGGCTCTCCCTCCCCCTTGTGGGGAGGGTTGGGGAGGGGCCTTTTTTTTGCCGCGAACTTCGGCGGTCTTGGCAAAGTCCCCCTCTGGCTGCCGCCATCTCCCCCACAAGGGGGGAGGCGGATGCGGTAACCGCCTGCCCACTTCGGCATATAGACATGACAAAAAAGAAGGCCCCCGTTTCCGGAGGCCTCGCTGTTCTCTCAATCCGATTTCTTCACTCCGCGGCGACCTTCGCCATCGGATTGTTCGGATGCGTCGTCCAGTTGGCATACTCGGCAGACACGACCTTGCCGGTGCGCTTGTCGATTTCGCCGGGCTGCTTTTCGACCATGGTGATGCAGCTTTCGACCGGGCAGACATCGATGCAGAGGTTGCAGGCGACACATTCCTCTTCGATGACCTCGAAGTGGCGCACGCCGTTGACCATGTTGGTGATCGCCTGGTGCGAGGTGTCCTCGCAGGCGATGTGACAGCGGCCGCACTTGATGCAGGCGTCTTGGTCGATATGCGCCTTGGCGATATAGTTGAGGTTCAAGTACTGCCAGTCGGTGACGTTCGGCACGGCCTTGCCACGGAAGTCGTCGAGCGTGGCATAGCCCTTCTCGTCCATCCACGCTTCAAGCCCGGTGATCATTTCCTGCACGATCTTGAAGCCGTAGGTCATGGCCGCCGTGCAGACCTGCACATTGCCGGCCCCGAGCATCAGGAATTCCGCCGCATCGCGCCATGTCGTGACGCCGCCGATGCCGGAGATCGGCAGACCGTAGGTTTCCGAATCGCGGGCGATCTCGGCGACCATGTTGAGCGCGATCGGCTTCACCGCCGGGCCGCAATAGCCGCCATGCGTGCCCTTGCCGTCGATGGACGGCGTCGGCGAACAGGTGTCGAGGTCGACGCCGGTGATCGAATTGATCGTGTTGATCAGCGACACGGCATCCGTGCCGCCGTTCTTCGCCGCGCGCGCCGGACGGCGCACATCGGTGACGTTCGGCGTCAGCTTGGTGATGACCGGCATGCGCGTATACTGCTTGCACCAGCGCACGACCATCTCGACATATTCCGGCACCTGACCGACGGCGGCGCCCATGCCGCGCTCGGACATGCCGTGGGGACAGCCGAAGTTGAGTTCGATGCCATCGGCCTCGGTCTCTTCGACCAGCGGCAGGATCGCCTTCCAGGCCTCCTCCTCGCAAGGCACCATGATCGAGGCGATCAGCGCCCGGTCGCGCCACTTCTTCTTCACAGCCTTCATTTCCTGAAGGTTGACCTGCAGCGGGCGGTCGGTGATCAGCTCGATATTGTTGAGGCCGAGAAGACGACGGTCCGCGCCCCAGATCGCGCCATAGCGCGGGCCGTTGACGTTGACGACCGGCGGACCTTCCTCGCCCAGCGTCTTCCAGACCACGCCACCCCAGCCGGCGGCATAGGCGCGCTCGACATTATAGGCCTTGTCGGTCGGCGGCGCGGAGGCGAGCCAAAACGGGTTGGGCGATTTGATGCCGACGAAATTATTGCGGATATCAGCCATTTTGAATTCCCCTTCCCGCGCTTCAGGCCAGAGCCTTGATGATGGACATGGCCGCATCGCGGCCCATGGCGACGGCGGAGACGGTCAGGTCCTCGCCACCGGTTGCGCAGTCGCCGCCGGCCCAGACACCGGCAACGGAGGTACGGCCCTCTTCGTCAATGACGATCTTGCCCTTCTCAATCCTGATCGTGTCGAGACCGGCAATGTCGAGCGTCTGGCCAATGGCGGTGAGGATCTGGTCGCAGGCGATATCCACCGTATGGCCGGTTTCCTTGAGAAGGCCGTTTTCGAGATGGGTATAGGCCATGGTGATGCCGGTGACATGGCCGCTGTGGCTGAGCACCGCCTTGGGCGCCAGCCAGTGGCGGATCAGCACGCCCTTGGAGGCGGCCAGTTCCTGCTCGTAGAGCGAGGCATTCATATGCTCCTGGCCGCGCCGGTAGCACATCGTCACCTCTTCGGCGCCGAGCAGTTTGGCCTGAACAGCGGCATCCACTGCCGTCATGCCGCCGCCGATGACGACGACGCGGCGGCCGACCGGCACATCGCTCTTCGTTTCGGCCTGGCGCAGGTTGGCGATGAACTCGACCGCATCGACCACGCCGAATTCATGTGTGCCCTCAACGGTCAGCGCATTGACGCCGCCAAGGCCGATGCCGAGGAAGACTGCGTCGTGCTTGGCCTTAAGGTCTGCCAGCGTGAAATCGCGACCCAGCATCTCACCGTCCAGCACGTCGATACCGCCAACGGAGAGGATATAGTCGGCCTCCTTCTGGGCGATATCGTCCGTCGCCTTGTAGGTGGCGATGCCATATTCGTTGAGGCCGCCGGCCTTTTCGCGATGGTCATAGACCATGACATTGAAGCCATGCATGGCCAGCCGATGCGCTGCCGCAAGACCCGCAGGACCTGCCCCGACGACGCCAACCGATTTCCCGTTGGACGCCGGGCGGGTGTAGAACTGCTTGCCCGCGCCCATCGCCTTGTCGGTCGCGTAACGCTGCAACCGGCCGATCTCGACCGGGCGCTCCTCGGCCGTGTTGCGCACACAGGCCTGCTCGCACAGCGTTTCGGTGGGACAGACGCGGGCGCACATGCCGCCCATGATGTTCTGGTCGAAAATCGTCTTGGCAGCACCGATGGCGTTCCCCGTCGAAATCTGACGGATGAATAAAGGCACATCGATGGAGGTGGGACAGGCCGTCATGCACGGCGCGTCATAACAGAAATAACAGCGGTCCGAGGCAACCAGCGCTTCGTGGTCCGAAAAGACCGGATGCAGCTCGGAAAAATTCTTCTCGTATTCGGCAGGCGAAAGCCGGCCAGCATGGATCCCAGGTTCCAGTCGTCCCATGTTGTTCCCCTATGTGTAACGGCTAGTGAGGGAACGCTAACTCAGTTCAAAAATTTTATCAAACGGTAAAAATATGCCCGCGACGATTTTTTTGGCCTGCCCAAAGCTTGGGCATTTTCGCCGATTATCGAAGATCAATTTTCAGCAAAAAGCCTTTGCTGCTCGCGGTTTCGATAGGCTTTCGGCGTGATGCCGGTCTGGCGCGAGAAGAGCCGGTTGAAATAGGCAGGATCGGAAAAACCGAGATCGAAGGCGATCTGCTGCACGGTCATGGAAGTGAAGACGAGATCGCGCCGCGCCTCTTCCATCACGCGCTCGGCGATCAGCTGTCCGACCGATTGCCCGGTGATCTTGCGGCAGACGCGGTTGAGATGCACGGGCGTGAGCGCAAGCTTCTCGGCATAGAATTCCACCGGCTGCTGCTGACGGAAATGCAGCGCGATCAGCGTCTTCAGCTTCTCGATCCGTAAGCTGTCGCGCTCCGCCTCCCCCGCCATCCTTCCGCCCGCAGCCCCGATGCGGCCAACGAGGATCATCGTCGCCGAGAGGCAGGCGCGGACGAACTCGCCATCGATGCCGAACCCCGCCGCCACTTCCGTATTGATGCGCCCGATGAGATCGCGCACCAGCCGCGCATCGTCGTTCGCCTGATCCAGCCGATGCGCCAGCGGGCTTTCCATCAGCGCCGGTGCCGGCACCACGGGAAGCCGCGAAAGCACGAAGGTCAGCACGTTGCCGTCAATATCCGGCGAAAAACGGAAGCCATGCACCCGCTCCGGCGGCACTGTCACCAGCGCGCCGGGCGAGAGCGGAATGGCGCGGTCCGGCAGCACCAGTTCCCCCTCGCCCCCGCGAATGTCGAGAAACTGAAAAAAGGCCTCATGCCTGTGCGGTCGGATTTCCCAATGGTTCACGCTGCTGCGCGCGGGAATGGATTCGGAATGAATCCAGAAATCGCCGACCGCCGCGCGGTCTTCGCCATAGAGCGCATAAGTGGGTATGGCTTGCCGCACTGCAGCATCTCCTGATGTTTCAAAAGTGCAATATTTTGACCGGTTTTTCCATTGTTCGCAAGCGGCGCGGATTTATCATTCAGCAAGATTGAAAGCGTCGGGTGGGAGCCCGGCGAAATGGGAGGAACTCGCTTATGCGCACTCAAGTCGCCATCGTCGGCTGCGGCCCGTCCGGCCTTCTGCTCGGCCAGCTTCTCACCAATGCCGGCATCGACAACATCATCCTAGACCGCGTCGACCGCGACTATATCCTGGGCCGCATCCGCGCCGGTGTGCTGGAAGTCGGCATGGTCGGCATGCTCGACAAGGCCAAGTCCGGCGACCGCATGCATGCCGAAGGCCTCGTCCATGACGGCTTCAGCCTCTCCTTCGACGGCGTCCAGCATCGCATCGACCTCAAGGGCCTGACCGGCACCTCCGTCATGGTCTATGGCCAGACGGAACTGACCCGCGACCTGATGGACAAGCGCATCGAGACCGGCGGCCTGACGATCTACAACGCAGCCAACGTCACCCCGCACGATTTCGACACCGACCATCCTTACGTCACTTATGAAAAGGACGGCGTCACGCATCGCATCGATGCCGATTTCATCGCCGGCTGTGACGGTTTCCATGGCGCTTGCCGCGCCGCCGTGCAGGACAAGGGCGTCAGGAATTTCGAGAAGGTGTACCCGTTCGGCTGGCTCGGTGTTCTCGCCGATGTGCCGCCGGTCGATCACGAGCTGATCTATGCCCATCATGCGCGCGGCTTTGCGCTCTGCTCGCAGCGTTCTCTGGTCCGTAGCCGCTACTATGTTCAGGTGCCGCTGACCGACAAGGCAGAAGAGTGGTCGGACGATGCCTTCTGGGACGAACTGCGCCGCCGCATTCCAGCCGACAAGGCGGAAGCCTTGAAGACCGGTCCGTCGATCGAAAAGTCCATTGCGCCGCTCCGGTCCTTCGTCGCCGAACCGCTACGCTTCGGCCGCATGTTCCTGGCGGGCGACGCCGGCCACATCGTGCCGCCAACAGGCGCCAAGGGCCTCAACCTCGCGGCCTCCGACATCCATTACCTCTTCTCGGGCCTGCAGGAATTCTACGGCGAGAAATCATTTGCCGCACTCGACGACTATTCCCGCCGCGCACTGTCGCGCATCTGGAAGGCCGAGCGCTTCTCCTGGTCGATGACCATGCTGATGCACACGTTCGAAGCCGAAGGCGAATTCGGCCTGCGCATGCAGCAATCGGAATTCGCCTACCTCACAAGCTCAAAAGCTCCGCAGCTCGCCATGGCGGAGAACTATGTGGGCCTGCCCTACTGACGACGAGACACAGAACACGCCTCCCAAGGCCGGCGGCTTCGAAAGGGGCCGCCTTTTGTTTTTCCGGACGAAAATAGGACGTTTCTCTTATCTGAAAAAAGATGACTCTTTTCATCCACTTTAATCTTTACCAAAATAATCATGTTTTGTATGTTGCCGTCACTGGACATCCTCTGGAGGGACGCAAGTGGCGAAAAAGACTTCGAAAAACGCGAGCAAGCAGGACTCGCGAAAGAATGGTGGCGACTGTAGTCCCGCCGAGACAAAGGCCGATCTGAAGAGCTTTCTCTATGTGGGCGGACGCGATTGCCAGGTGGCGCATCTGCGCCAGATCGCCTCGGCCCATGGGGCTGAGTTGATCCATCACGACGGCGGCCTGCGCGAAGCGGTCAGCCGCATCGACACGGTGCTTCCTTCCGTCGATTGTGTCTTCTGCCCCATCGACTGCATCAGCCACGACGCCTGCCTGCGCGTGAAAACCGGCTGCAAGAAGCACGGCAAGCGCTTCATCCCCTTGCGCAACGGCTCCAAGTCAAGCCTCGAACGCGCACTTCAGGACATCAAGGACGGACGGCTGAAACATGCGTGACCGAGACGATAACGGGCTTCGCGGAATGATGCGCCTGCATGATATAGCGGCCGCCTATGGCGATGGCTTGATCCCGGAGCTTTACGATCTTCTGGCGCGACCCGCACCGCCGGTCGAGATCGCCGGCAATGTCGTGGCCTTCCAGCCTCGCCGCGACGAGCCCTTGAATGCTCGCGAAACTCCGCCACATAAGGATGAGACCGCAGGTTCCAGAAACTGATAGCCAGAGGCCCCGCATGTATATCGCCATGAACCGTTTCAAGATCGCCAAGGGCTCGGAGAGCCAGTTCGAGGACATCTGGCGCAACCGCGATTCGAAGCTGAAGGAAAATCCCGGCTTCGTGGAATTCCACCTCCTGCGCGGCAAGACGCATGACGAAGAGGGCTTCACGCAATTCGTCTCGCATTCCACCTGGGAAAGCGAAGAGGCCTTCATCGGCTGGACGAAATCGGAAAACTTCCGCGCGGCTCACAAGACCGCAGGCGACAACCGCAGCATCTATCTCGGCCCGCCCGTCTTCGAGGGGTACACGTCCGTCATCGACGGCTAAGCCCCTGTCGGGGGTTGAGACGCGACGGCATGCAGCTTGGTCAAGTGCAGACACCCATTGACGCGTACGCGCGAGTCAAAGATCCATTTTGCGCTCAAGATACATAAGCAAAAACAGTATTTAAGCGCGAATTAATATAATCATTCCGCGTCGCCTCGTCCGCTTTTATATTGACGAGCACGTAAACGTAAGGAATGATGGTTATCAATTCGTCAATGCCGTTGAGGAGCGGCATGGGCGAAAGCGCCTGTCAGGGAGCCTCGTCGGGGACAGGTCCTCTCTTGATGGAACGCCGTGGTTGAAGCGTATCAGGGAGGAGATCGATTCATGGCCATCTCGAATTACACGACATCACAGCTTGGGATTCTTCAGGCCTTCGGCCTTTCGCCGACCGGGCTCCTGAATTACCAGGCTAACCCGCTCGGCGGTTTCAGCCTCGGCGGCATGAGCGGCCTGTTCGATGGCCTTTTGCCGGAAACATATGGTGGCAGGTCCATTAGCTTTACCGCGCCGAACTGGCTGGCGCAGGTCGGCCCCAGCCCCGAATTCACGAGTTTCGGTCTTTTCAACGGAACCTTTGTGCGGGCCTTTTTACCGGCGCCCACGCCCGCCGCATCCGCATCGACGCCGCAACCGCCGAACCCTTCGACCGGCATGTTCGGCTACAAAGACTATTCGGCAGAAAAATCTGCACAGCTGGTAGATACGGCATTCAAGCTGGCAACCTATGAGCAGATGGACAAGATCTTCGGCATCAATGTCGGCGGGATCGTCAATCAGATCGGCAATGTCATGCCCGATGGCCTGGCGGCCAACAGGATGCATCTCGAATTGCCCGCGGGATGGTCGAAAGTCGCCCCCGCGGCCCTCGGCCTGGGCCAGAACGCGCTCGATCCGGATGGCTATTACATCATCAAGAGCCCATTGACCGGCACCACCTACAGCGGCCCGCAAGCGCAGATCCTGGAGCAGCACGACAGCGCAGGCCACATCACCGGCCTTTCCGTGACCTTTATCGGCACGAACTCTCCCGTTGACGTGCTGGATTATCTCCAGCTCAACAGCGGAGAGATCGCTCCCAACATGGAGCCTCTGCTCAACGCCGTGCGCGATTACGCGGTCGCCCATCATCTGGGCGCGCAGGATGTGATCGTCACCGGCTATTCGCTGGGAGCGGCCTATACCAACGTCATGGCCCGCTTCGCCGACAGCCTGTCCGGCGGCTTCTTCGCCAACAGCAACTACATCGCCTACGAAGTGCCCTATATCTACGACCAGAAGGATCGGGTGCTGAATATCGGCTACGAGAACGACGTCGTGCATCGCGCGGCGGGCGACTGGGGCAGCCTTGCCCAGGCCGTAGCCGCCGCTCCAGGCCTGATCGGCCAGGATTACAACCTGCATTCCTCGACCGACAATCTGGTTCTGTTCAGCGACGATTATGCCAGCCCCACCTGGCCCGCAGGCCCGTTCGCGCTCTACAACATTGTCGGCGGCTGGAGCGCGCATGTCGCCGGCATCACGAGCGACGGCCTGCAGCGCATCATGAATTCGCATTTCTACGAATTCACCACCCGCGACAGTCTTGTCATCGTGTCCAATCTCAGTGGCCTGACCCGCGGCACGACCTGGGTGCAGGACCTCGACAGGCCTTCGGACCGCTACGACCACGTTGGCGATTCCGCCTTCATCGTCGGCACCGCCTATGATGACAAGATCGCGGGCAACCGCGGCAACGACTATATCGATGGCATGGACGGCAACGACATCATCCGGCCCGGTACAGGCGCCAACCGCATCGAGGGTGGCGCCGGCAACGACACGCTGCAGCTTCAGGGCACGATGAGCGACTGGACAGTGACCAAGCTTTCGGACGGGACGCTGGCATTCTTCTCCAAGTCCTACGGGATGAACATCGTCTCGGGCGTCGAACAGGTGACCTTCCTGGAGACCGGGCCTCTGCACACCCCCCGCAACTACGACATCGTGTCGGACCGGCTCGAAGATCAGACCTTCAGCGGTTCGTTCGAATGGCTCGACCAGGATGTGGCCTTCGTCAAGAGCACACAAGGGACGGCGGGCAACGACGTTCTGACCGGCAAGTTCGTCTTCGGCTTGGCCGGTGATGACATCATCAACGGCACAAGCGGCAACGACGTGCTTTACGGCGGCAGCGGCAATGACAAGCTGAACGGCGGCGCCGGCAATGACTTCATTTATGGCGGTGAAGGCAACGATGTCCTGACAGGGGGCGGTGGCAACGACCTGCTCAACGGCGGCCTCGGCAACGACCAGTTCGTCTTCGACGCCAAGCTTGCCGGCTTTGTCACCATCGAAGACTTCCGCCTCAGCGCGGACGAACTTGACATGATCGTGGTAAAGAACAGCGGCTACTCCAGCGCCGCCGAATTGCTGAGCCATGCCCACCAGACAGCGGACGGTGTGCTCTTCGACTTCGGCAGCGCGGACCTGCTGATCGCCCATGCCCACACGTCGGACATTACCAAGGACATGCTGCTTCTGGCCTGACCCTGGCAAGCAGCACATGGTCTCCGCCACGGACAATTTGGAGGCGGAAGACGCAAATGCAAAGCCCGGCGCCCGGATGTCAAACCGGGCGCCGGGCTTTCACGATTGAGGCCTCTGCGACAACAGCGCGCCCACGCCAATCACCAACCAGCCGGCCATCATGATCATGCCGCCGGACGGAGCAGACATCGGGAAAAGCCCGCTCCCGGTGAAATGGCGCTTCACCAGATCGCCGGCAAAAAGCAGAACGCCCAGAATGACAAGCAGCCCGGGCAGCGTGGCGAAACGCAGACGATCGCCCGCTGCGATCAGCCCGAGCAGCGCCGGCGCATGCACCAGGCACATAAGCGCCGCGCCGCCCAGAAGCCGCTGATCGTCCATATGCGATGCGGCGGCGGCAAGCCCGATGCCGCACATGCCAAAAAGCCCGGCAAACACGCCGAAAAGCCGAATTCGGATCGTCTCAGGCATGCGGCTCCCCCTCCTCGCGGTTCTGCATGTGATGCGCAAGCTGCTCCACCGGCTTCCAGATGATCTCCCTGAGCTTGGGATGCTCGATCGTCTCATCCATCGCCATACGGAAGCACAAGAGCCATTCGTCACGCTCGGCCGCGCCGATCGGCGCGCTGAAATGGCGCGCGCGCAACCGGGGATGACCGTATTTCTCGATATAGAGCTGCGGACCGCCCATATAGCCGGTCAGATAGTCGTAAAGCTTGTCGCGCGAACGCTCGAGGCTCGGCGGATGGATCGCGCGGCAGTTCTTCGCTTCCGGCAGCGTGTCCATCAGATCGTAGAAACGCGCGACCAGCTTTCGGATGGTCTCCTCGCCGCCGATGGCTTCGTAAAGCGTGATGGTCTCTTCTGTGCTCATCGCCAAATCCTGTCTGGAAAATATCCGGCAAGAGGGCGAGGCCTTCTGGGAGCGCATGAACGCACCTGGGCGGCGGCCCCTCCGCTTCTTGCAGCCAGACCCTGCATAAGCATGTGCGGAAAGAAGTAGCAAGGCGGCGATTTGGCGCGTCGGCGAAAGGGCGTGATCGCAACAGAAGCGGCAATGCATTCAGGCGGGGAGCAGCACAGGCGCTTGATGGCACGCGAAACTCTGCCTCGTCCCGACGTCACGGCGAAAGTTACAGGCGGCGACCGACAGCCCTTTTGCGAGCTGATGCATGTCCTTGCCCATTGCCGGCGAGGTTATGCCCCGCATTCCCCTTGCCGAGCAGCTCGCGGACATCGATCGACGGCATCGGCCTGCCGAGGAGATAGCCTTGCAGATCGTCACAATGATTGGCGCGCAGAAACTCCATCTGCCCCAGAGTCTCCACGCCCTCGGCCAGCACACGCAAACCGAGCCGTTGCCCCATCGCGATGATCGCGGAGGCGATGGACGCGGCGGCCTCGTTCGTCTCGATATCGCGAATGATCGAACGGTCGATCTTCAACCGGTCGACAGGCAGCCGTGCAAGCGCACCGAGATTGGAAAAACCGGTGCCGAAATCGTCGATCGCGATGGAAATCCCGAGCGCCTTCAATTCACTCATGATCGAAATGGCTTTGCTCTCGTCATCGAGCAGCATGGATTCGGTTAGTTCAAGCTCCAGCAGCGCCGGATCAATCCCGCTCTCGGCAAGCGCCGTACGAACCTGTTCGCGGATCTCCCCCCCCGAAAACTGCTGCGCGGACACATTGACGGAGACGCTGCGGCGAAGCCCGAAATCACGTCCCCAACGGGCAGCTTCCCGGCAGGCGCGCGTCAACACCGCCCCGCCGAGATCCACGATCAGACCTTCCTGTTCGGCAAGAGGAATGAAGGCCCCGGGCCCCAGCCGCCCCTGTTCGGGGTGCTGCCAGCGCGCCAGCGCCTCGAAACCGTAAATACAGGAGTCGTGCAGGCTCATCAGCGGCTGGAAATCGAGGTCGATGCGGCCAGTCTCGATCGACATCCTGAGCGTGTCTATCTGCTGTCTGCGCTGTTCCTGCAAGCGCGAAAATTCGGGATCGTAGAGTTCAATCCGGTCGCGCCCCACCTGCTTGGCCCGGTGCAGCGCTGTCGTCGCGTGGCTCAGCAACTCCTGCGCATCGCCGCCATGGCGAGGAAAGACGGCAAGACCGGCACTGACCGATACGTTCAACCTCAGGCGATTGATCTCCAGGGGCTTGCGGACTGAACCCAGAAACTCCTTGAGCGCGGTAGCGGCGTCCCGCCCTTCGCCCTTGCGAAGCACAACCACGAATTCGTCGGCACCGAGACGGGCAACCAGATCGCCCGGGCGCAGCGCAGCCACCATGCGCGCGCTGATCGCGCTCAGGAAGGCGTCCCCCTCGCTATGGCCATGCCGGTCGTTGATCTGCTTGAAATCATCGACATCGAGAACCGCGACCCCGACAGCCCGGCCTTCCGCAGAAGCCGAGGCAAGTTCCACCGCCAGCATTTCGGAAAATGCCGAACGGTTCGGCAACCCCGTCAGGCTGTCGCGCTCCGCCATGATGCGCAGCTGCGCGGTGACGCGTTCGCGCTCGAGGGCAAGCTCGGCAAGCCGCGCCCCGAGCGCAAGACAGCGGGCTTCGAACTCGCTCGGCAGCCGCGGCTGGCGCGAATAGAGCGCGAACGTTCCATGCACAGTCCCGTCGGCGTTGAAATAGGGCATCGACCAGCATGAGCGCAGCTCATAAGGCGCCGCGACGGGGCGGAAGGCTTCCCAGTTCGGGTCGGTGAGAATATCCTGCGTGTAGATCGGCACGCCCCGGAAGCAGGCCGTTCCGCACGTTCCCGCATTGTCGGCGACCATCATGCCGATCAGGCTTTGGCCGTATTCCGCGGCCATCGAGGGCGCGATGATTTCAGCGACCATGGAGCGGTCGGCGGAAAGGATCAGCAACGAGCCCCAGAACCCTTCGAGCAAGCCTTCGCAAAGCGAGGTGATGCGCGCAAAGACCTCCGCAACAGGACGATCAGCCGCCAGCATTTCCAGCACGTCGATCTGAGCCTCGAGCAGTACGCGCGACTGCATCGCCTCCGTCGACTGGCGGACCTGACCGCAAACAGCAATGACATCTCCGGATTCGTCGAACACCGGATATTTCGACGTCTGATTCCAGCGCGAACCGCCCTGCGGAAGTTTCCACTGATAAGGATCGAGGAATATCGGTTTGCCCGTGGCAAAGATCTCGGCGTCTTCCCTTATGTATTGACTGGACAGCTCTTCGGCGAAAAGGTCGCCATCGCGCCTGCCGTTGATTTCCTCCGGTGGCAGCCCGACGGAAAAGGCGCATTCCCGGTTGGCAAGGACATAACGCCCTGCCCGATCCTTGATGAATATCTCGTCCGGAAGCTGATCGAGAGCCGCAGACAGAAGATCCATACGCGCGGCCTGATCTTCAAGCCCGGACAAAGCAGCAAGAAGCCTTGTTCGCTCTGCATCACCGAGACCAGCGTGAGCATTCAGGACATGCTCAATCTCAAGGTACGACGACTTCCTGCCCTTCAAGTGCACCCCCCGGCCTCACGCGTCCGTCCGCTGTCTAAAAAAAACGTTATTCAAACCATTCACAGTGACGCGTAAAATACATGCAACATAGTTTCATTATGCAACACTACAACGTTTGCGTACAGACTGCTCGATTACAACGACTCGATGTTAACACGCCGTAAAAGACGAAACTTGCGTTAAATCAAAACAGCGATGCCATGCTCCGCCAGAATCGATCGCTACCCTTGATATCACAGTTTCACAGTCTCAGGGTCTGACCTGAAGTCCGCTCATGTAAAGCTGTTCGAGAAACCGGGCGGCATCCTCGAAGCGGCCGTCGCCGCTGCGGGCCGGCCCAAGGACAGCTTTCACCTGTACGTCGAAATCGGCATAGTGCTGCGTCGTCGCCCAGATGGAAAAGATAAGGTGATAAGGATCGCAGCGGCCGATCTTGCCCGCCTTCACCCAGGCACGGATCACCTCGGCCTTTTCATCGACAAGCTTTCTCAGATCATCCAGCTCTTCCACGATGGACGGCGCGCCGCGCAGGATCTCGTTTGCAAACAGCCGGCTTTCGCGCGGGAAGTCGCGCGACATTTCCAGCTTGCGGCGGATATAGCTCTTGATCTCGACTTCCGGATTTCCCTCCGCATCGAATTCCCGCAGCGGATCGAGCCATGTGTCGAGCACACGATCGATCAGCGCCCGGTGCATCGCCTCCTTGGTGCGGAAATAATAGAGCAGATTGGGCTTCGACATGCCGGCCACCTCGGCAATCTGGTCGATCGTCGCCCCCTTGAAACCGTGCATGGAAAAGACGTCCAGAGCCGCCTCGAGGATGATCTCCTCCTTCTCCTCCTGGATGCGTGTCCTGCGCTGCGTTTTCGCCGCTCTCGGTATCGCCATATCACCCCTCATCGTCCGCCACCTGAGCGGAATTGCCTTTTGAAAAGGCACTGCGAACTTAATATGCACTTATCGACGATTTTCTCTGATGTGACTGCTTTTTTCGTCTTGAGTGCAGCAACGGAAGCTGTAATGTTTACCAACCGGTCAAATTATCCGTCATGCAATTTACAAACGCAACGCGGATTTTGTGAAAAAACAAGAAAAGAAAACCGGTCGGAACAATGAGGCGAAGACCACGCAAAAGTGGCGCGCCGAGACAGAAAACTGAGGAGAATTTCCATGGCTGCACCGGGCCAGAACATGCGCGTCAATGCCGATCGTCTGTGGGACAGCCTCATGGACATGGCGAAGATCGGCCCCGGCATCGCGGGCGGCAACAATCGCCAGACGCTGACCGATGCGGATGCGCAAGGACGCAAGCTCTTCCAGTCCTGGTGCGAGGCAGCTGGCCTCACCATGGGCGTCGACAAGATCGGCAACATGTTCATGACGCGCCCCGGCACCGACCCGGATGCGCTGCCCATTTATGTCGGCTCGCATCTCGACACCCAGCCGACCGGCGGTAAATATGATGGCGTGCTCGGCGTTCTCGCCGGTCTCGAAGTCATCCGCTCGATGAACGACCTCAACATCAAGACGAAGCACCCCATCGTCGTCGTCAACTGGACGAACGAGGAAGGCGCGCGCTTCGCCCCCGCCATGCTCGCCTCCGGCGTCTTCGCCGGCATCCACTCGCTCGACTACGCCTACGATCGCAAGGACATGGAAGGCCTGCGCTTCGGCGACGAACTCGCCCGCATCGGCTGGATTGGCGACGAAGAGGTGGGTGCGCGCAAGATGCACGCCTATTTCGAATATCACATCGAACAGGGACCGATCCTCGAAGCCGAAGACAAGCAGATCGGCGTCGTCACCCACTGTCAGGGCCTCTGGTGGCTGGAATTCACGCTGACCGGCAAGGAGGCGCATACCGGCTCGACGCCGATGAACATGCGTGTGAACGCCGGGCTTGCCATGGCCCGCATCATGGAAATGGTGCAGACGGTGGCGATGGAAAACCAGCCGGGCTGCGTCGGCGGCGTCGGCCAGGTGAAATTCTCGCCCAATTCCCGCAACGTACTGCCCGGAACCGTTATCTTCACCGTCGATATCCGCTCGCCGGATCAGGCGAAGCTCGACGGCATGCGCGCCCGCATCGAGAAGGAAGCCGCCACTATCGCCGAAGCGCTCGGCGTCGGCTGCTCGGTCGAGGCCGTCGGCCATTTCGACCCCGTCACCTTCGACCCCACCCTCGTCTCTGCAGTGCGCAAGGCCGCGGAAGACCTCGGCTACAGCCACATGAACCTCATCTCCGGCGCCGGCCATGACGCCTGCTGGGCCGCCAAGGTGGCGCCTGCCACCATGGTCATGTGCCCCTGCGTCGGCGGCCTTTCGCACAACGAGGCGGAAGAGATTTCCAAGGAATGGGCGGGTGCTGGTGCCGATGTGCTGCTGCGCGCAGTGGTCGAGACGGCGGGGATTGTGGAGTGAATTCATGATGGCATTCCGTGCCGCCCCCTCATCCGGCCCTTCGGGCCACCTTCTCCCCGATGGGGAGAAGAGGGAGCACGCTTTTGCCGTCTCGGAAAATCAGCGAGGTCGGGCGCCAAGAGCAAGGCAAACGCCCGCTTCTCCCCCGCGGGGAGAAGGTGGCCCGAAGGGTCGGATGAGGGGGCGGAGCGACATGCGCAATCCGGACAAGTCTCTCACCAAGCGAACCCAACGCGGCACCTCATTGGCGCGCCAACTCCGACACGATGAAACGGAGGCGGAATTTCGTCTATGGGTCGATCTGAGAAACAGGCGCCTCAATGGCTACAAGTTTTCACGCCAGATCCCGCTCGGCCCCTATATTGCAGACTTTGTTTGCAGACAGAACAATTTGATCGTCGAAGTGGACGGATCGCAGCACGCTGAAAATCCCATGGACGAACTCCGCACGGATTGGCTGAACCGCCAGGGATACGCAGTCCTGCGCTTCTGGAACAACGAAGTACTGACGGAACGCCGCAGCGTTCTTGAAACGATTCTCGCGGTCCTTGAGGGAAGGATCGTCGAAAGATGTGACTCGACGCGCTTCTATCCGGCGCGGAACCATAACAAGGGAACAGCATCATGAGCAGCACAGTCATCAAGGGCGGCACGATCGTCACCGCCGACCTGACATACAAGGCGGATGTGAAGATCGAGCATGGGGTGATCGTGGAGATCGGCCCGAACCTCGCCGGCAATGAAATCCTGGATGCGACCGGCTGCTATGTCATGCCGGGCGGCATCGATCCCCATGTGCATCTCGAAATGCCTTTCATGGGCACCTATTCGTCCGATGATTTCGAGAGCGGCACGCGCGCAGGTCTCGCCGGCGGCACCACGATGGTCGTCGATTTCTGCCTGCCCGATCCTGGCCAGTCGCTCGTGGATGCGCTGAAGCGCTGGGACAACAAGTCGACCCGCGCCAATGCCGACTATTCCTTCCACATGTCGATCACATGGTGGGGCGAGCAGGTCTTCAACGAGATGGAGACCATCGTCAAAGAGAAGGGCATCAACACCTTCAAGCACTTCATGGCCTACAAGGGCGCGCTAATGGTGGATGACGACGAGATGTTCTCCTCCTTCCAGCGCTGCGCCGCACTCGGCGCGCTGCCGCTGGTGCATGCCGAAAACGGCGACATCGTCGCGCAGATGCAGCAGAAACTGCTCGCCGAAGGCAATAACGGCCCCGAGGCCCACGCCTATTCCCGCCCCGCCTCCGTCGAGGGCGAGGCAACCAACCGCGCCATCATCATCGCCGACATGGCCGGTGTTCCGCTCTATGTGGTCCACACCTCCTGCGAACAGGCCCATGAAGCCATTCGCCGCGCGCGCCAGAACGGCATGCGCGTCTATGGCGAGCCGCTGATCCAGCACCTGACGCTCGACGAGAGCGAGTATGCGAATGCAGACTGGGACCATGCCGCCCGCCGCGTCATGTCGCCCCCCTTCCGCGACAAGAAGCATCAGGACAGCCTCTGGGCCGGCCTTGCGTCGGGCTCGCTGCAGGTGGTCGCGACCGACCACTGCGCCTTTACCACCGAGCAGAAGCGCTATGGTGTGGGCGATTTCACCAAGATCCCGAACGGCACCGGCGGCCTTGAAGACCGCCTGCCCATGCTCTGGACCTATGGCGTGGCGACCGGCCGCATCACCATGAACGAGTTCGTCGCCGTCACCTCGACCAACATCGCCAAGATCCTCAACGTCTATCCGAAGAAGGGCGCAATCCTCGTCGGAGCCGATGCCGACATCGTCGTCTGGGACCCCAACCGCGAAAAGACGATCACGGCGGCGAGCCAGCAATCGGCCATCGACTACAACGTCTTCGAAGGCAAGAAGGTGAAAGGCCTGCCCCGCTTCACGCTCACCCGCGGCTATGTCGCCGTCGAGGAATCCAGCATCAAGACCCGCGAAGGTCACGGCCAGTTCGTCGCCCGAGACCCCTTCCCCGCCGTGTCGTCGGCTCTGTCGACCTGGAAGGAAGTGACGGCGCCGCGCAAGGTGCAGCGCACGGGCATTCCGGCGAGCGGGGTGTGAGCCATGGATTGGTCTAATCTCGCCGCATTCGCTGTCACTGAACTCCTGCTTTGCCTATCGCCGGGACCGGCAGTTCTGCTGGTCGTCGGTCTGTCGATGCGGCAGGGCTTCTGGCGGTCGCAAGCTGCGGCAGCGGGCATCTTGACGACGAACGCCATCTATTTCGCACTGTCGGCGGCAGGCGTCGCATCGCTGATCCTCGCCAGCGCAATGCTGTTTTATGTGCTGAAGATTATCGGGGCGCTTTATCTCGCCTGGCTGGGCATCAAGATGGTGGCTCCGCTGGTCGGAGCCTGGTGGCGCGGCGAGAAACACGACGCGCCCTTCGCGGAAGCATCGAAAATGCCACGCGCGAAAACCCCGCCACTGGAACTCTACTGGAAAGGCATCAGTCTTCAGGCCGCCAACCCGAAAAACCTTGCATTCTTCGTTGCCATCCTGCCCCAGTTCATCGATCCGCATGGACCGGTTGCGTTCCAGATGGTTGTCCTCGGCAGCGTTTCTGTCCTGCTGGAACTGCCGGTCTTGGTCATCTACGCCCTCTCCTTCTCCGCGCTGGCCAAGGTCATCACGGAACGGGTCGTCCTCTGGATAGAAGCCATCGCCGGCGGCATCCTGATGCTGTTGGCAGGTGCCTTGGCATGGGAGCGGAAGACTTGATGGCAAAGCAACTTGCATTCGGGGTCATTGCCGGATGACATAGGAGCAACCTCTAAAGAACAAGACAAGGACGACAAGTCCGGGGAACATCATCGGCGCGACGTACAAGAGAGCGAAAATCGCCAGCGCAGCGCCTCATAAAATACACTGGGTGAACATGGCAGAAAATCAGTCTTCCGTCGTTTCGGCGAAAAATCTGGGCCTGACCTTTCAGACGAATGACGGACCCGTCAACGCGCTGACCGGGGTCAATCTGGAGGTGCGCAAGGGCGACTTCGTGTCCTTTATCGGCCCGTCCGGCTGCGGCAAGACGACGTTCCTGCGCGTCATTGCCGATCTCGAACGTGCGACCGAAGGACAGATCCTCGTCAACGGCACGACGCCGGAAGATGCGCGCAAGAACCGCTCCTATGGCTATGTGTTTCAGGCCGCGGCGCTCTATCCCTGGCGCACCATCGAGAAGAACATTGCCCTTCCCCTTGAAATCATGGGCTATTCCAAGGACGAACAGAAGAAGCGGATCGAGCATACGCTTTCGCTGGTCAACCTCTCCGGCTTCGGCAAGAAATATCCCTGGCAGCTTTCCGGCGGCATGCAGCAGCGCGCTTCGATCGCCCGCGCGCTCGCCTTCGACGCCGATCTTCTTCTTATGGACGAACCCTTCGGCGCGCTCGACGAAATCGTCCGCGACCACCTGAACCAGCAGCTTCTCGAACTCTGGGCGCGCACCAACAAGACGATCTGTTTCGTCACCCACTCGATCCCGGAGGCCGTCTATCTCTCGACCAAGATCGTCGTCATGAGCCCGCGCCCCGGCCGCGTCACCGATGTGATTGAATCGACACTGCCGAAGGAGCGCCCGCTCGACATCCGCGAAACGCCGGAGTTTCTGGCCATTGCCCATCGTGTCCGCGAGGGGCTGAAGGCGGGGCATAGCTATGATGATTGAGTGCGGCATTCTCCGCTACTCTCCCCCCTTGAGGGGGAGATGTCTGCGTAGCAGACAGAGGGGGGTGCGCCACCCTCTGTCGTCCATGGGGCGCCCCCCTCTGTCACTTCGTGACATCTCCCCCTCAAGGGGGGAGAGTGACGCTGCGGCAAGCGGAGATCGCCCATGACCACCCTCCGCACCAAAGTCTGGCCCATCCTCGCAGTCCTCGTCGTCATCATTGCGGCATGGTATGCCGCAGCCCTGATCATGAACCGTACGCTCGCCGTCGAGGAAGCCGCCCGCAAGGGCGAGGTGCTGACCACGGGCGCGATGTGGCTGAAATCCTATTCCATGGACAAACCGCTGCTCCCCGCGCCCCACCAGATCGTCAAGGAAATCTGGAATTCCACAGCGACGATGAGCATCACGTCCAAGCGCTCTCTGGTCTACCACGCCTGGATCACGCTTTCCGCCACCCTCCTCGGCTTCGCCCTCGGCACGGCACTCGGCATCGCGCTCGCCGTCGGCATCGTGCATAACCGGGCCATGGACAAGTCGATGATGCCGTGGGTCATTGCCAGCCAGACGATCCCGATCATGGCGATTGCGCCCATGCTCATCGTGGTGCTGAATGCCATCGGCATTTCCGGCCTTCTGCCCAAGGCGCTGATCTCGACATATCTCTCCTTCTTCCCCGTCGTCGTCGGCATGGTGAAGGGGCTGCGCTCGCCGGAAATCATCCAGCTCGATCTCATGCACACCTATCATGCCAGCCGCACACAGGTGTTCTGGAAGCTGCGCTTCCCCGCCGCCATTCCCTTCCTCTTCGCCTCGCTGAAAGTCGGTATCGCCATTTCGCTCATCGGCGCGATTGTGGGTGAACTGCCGACCGGCGCGGTCGCGGGCCTCGGCGCGCGGCTCCTCTCCGGCTCCTATTACGGCCAGACGATCCAGATCTGGGCGGCGCTCTTCGTCTCCTCCATCGTGGCCGGCCTCCTCGTCTTCATCGTCGGCGGCATCGAGCGCCTCGTCTATCGTATGATGGGCGCCAGACCGGAGGCCACGGCATGAGCGCGATTGTCGTCATCATCCTGGCACTTGCCGTCTGGCTCGGAAGCTGGGCGCTGAACGAATATCTCGTCCGCCTGAAACCGGCGGGACCCGCTGCCGAGCGGCAGATCGGCTTTGCCGTGCCAGCCATTTTCGGCATCTGCCTTCTCGCGCTCTGGGAACTGCTTGCCCGCGGCCTCGCCATTCCGGAAATCCTGCTCCCCGCCCCCAGCATCATTATCGAAGCGGCGCTCAACGCCCTGCCGATCATCGGCATCGATGTCTGGCAGACGGTGTTCAAGGAAGTTCTGCCCGGCTACGTCATTGGCTGCGGCGCGGGCTTGCTCGCGGCATTCGTCATCGACCGCTCGCCTTTCCTCAAGGCGGGCCTGCTGCCGCTCGGCAATCTGGTCTCGGCGCTGCCCATCGTCGGCCTCGCGCCGATCATGATCATGTGGTTCGGCTTCGAATGGCAGTCCAAGGCGGCGATCATCGTCACGATGATCTTCTTCCCGATGCTGATCAACACGATCACCGGCCTTGCCGCCTCGGGCCACATGGAGCGCGATCTGATGCGCACCTATGCCGCCTCATGGCCGCAGACGCTGCTGAAGCTGCGCCTGCCCGCCGCATGGCCTTTCATCTTCAATGCGCTGAAGATCAATTCGACGCTCGCCATGATCGGAGCGATCGTGGCCGAATTCTTCGGCTCGCCCTCGGTCGGCATGGGCTTCCGCATCTCGACCGAAATGGGCCGCATGAACACGGCCATGGTCTGGGCGGAAATTCTGGCCGCCGCCATCGCCGGCTCGCTTTTCTACGGGATCGTCGCGCTGATCGAACGCAAGGTCACGTTCTGGCATCCCTCTGTCCGTGGGGGGCAGAGGTAAAAGGCAGGTTCGCCTGCCTCAATCAAGGTTCCGTCCGTGGTGGACGGGAGAAACAAAAAGAGGGTTGAACAATGAAAAAGACAATTGCTTCGCTCATGCTCGGCACCGCGCTCGCCCTTTCCGGCGTGGCGGCACATGCTGCCGACAAGGTCACGCTGCAGCTGAAATGGGTCACGCAGGCCCAGTTCGCCGGCTATTTCGTCGCCAAGGACAAGGGCTACTACAAGGAAGAAGGTCTCGACGTCGACATCAAGCCGGGCGGCCCGAACATCGCACCGGAACAGGTGATCGCCGGCGGCGGCGCCGACGTCATCGTCGACTGGATGGGTGCGGCCCTTGCTGCCCGCGAAAAGGGCGTTCCGCTCGTCAACATCGCCCAGCCCTACCAGAAATCCGGCCTCGAAATCATCTGCCCCAAGGATGGTCCGATCAAGAAGATCTCCGACTTCAAGGGCCACACGGTCGGTGTCTGGTTCTTCGGCAACGAAGTCCCCTTCTTCGCACTGATGAACAAGGAAGGCATTCCAACGGACGGCGGACCGAACGGCGTCAAGGTTCTGCAACAGAGCTTTGACGTCCAGCCGCTCATCCAGAAGCAGGCCGACTGCATTCACGTCATGACCTATAACGAACTCGGTCAGGCCATCGACGCCGGCTTCACGCTCGATAAGCTGACGGTCTTCGACTACACGAAGATGGGCGCCGACCTGCTCGAAGATGGCCTCTACGTGATGCAGGACAAGCTGAAGGATCCGAAGTTCAAGGGAGACATGGTGAAGTTCGTCCGTGCCTCGATGAAGGGCTGGGCCTATGCCAAGGCGCATCCGGAAGAAGCTGCCGGCATCGTTCTCGACAACGACTCCACCGGCGCGCAGACCAAGGAACACCAGGTCTACATGATGGGTGAAGTGGCGAAGCTCTTGGGCGACTCCACCGGCGTCCTCGACAAGGCCGCCTATGACCGGACGGAAGCCGCCGTTCTGGCGCAGAAGATCATCACCAAGAAGCCTGAAGGCGCCTGGACGCATGAGATCACCGACGCTGCGCTGAAGAAGTGATCGGCGCAAATCTGAAAACCGGTGCGCGGGCTCAAAGGCCCGCGCATTGCCGTTTTCAGAAGAACATCCCGCTGCTGCCAGCTTCTGACAGCAGTCGCTAAGGTCCGCGATTGAGCTTCCATCGGCAGCGCAATAAAGATCGCGTGCCTGCAATTCGAAGTCTCAGGGGCTTTCCGCCTTCGCATTCGACGCTTCGTGAAATGCATCAGGAGGCGATTTGCGAATAACAGTGTGCATCTTCTTCAAAACCATTTGCCGTGCAGCCGCGTAACGGTGATCAACAAGGGTGAGACGGGATTTTTTGCACCGCCGCAAAAAACTGGAATATCGCTGCGCAATATGTTGTATTAAAGCTCTATCGAATGGACCAGCTCACTTGTCATCTGAGTAGTTGATCCCCACATGCCGCGAGGTCGTTTTCGAGCAGTTGGGAGCACCGCCCCAATGTGATGGAAACATAGCATAAATTGATTGGTTATCTCGCATTTTTCAATGCTTACAAGCTGAACGACTATACGTTTTTCGACTTGAGAATGAGGGGCTTTCTGTCTGCAAGCGTGGGCATAGACAGGAAGAAAGGAAAGTCGCAGGGGCGCGTTTGACAACGTGCCGGCAGAGGGTTCGAAACAGACATGACGACGACGACATCCAAAGCAAACTGGCTGCTGGCAACGGTGGCTATTCTGATGGCTGCACCGGTTTGGGCAGAAGACGCGCCCGCGACGCCAGATGCAAAGCCCTTGATCAATGCCCCGTCCATCGTTGTCACCGCCGTGACCGAGCGGAAGCTGACGGATCGTGTTTTGACCTCCGGCACCATCCAGCCGGTCGAGGAAGTCTATGTGCAGCCGCTCGTCGAGGGCCTGTCGATCAAGACGCTCAAGGCCGATGTGGGCGACAAGGTGAAGGCGGGCGATGTGCTCGCAAACCTTATGGACGACACGCTGATCCTGCAGAAGAGCCAGCTCGAGGCCAACAAGGCAAAGGTCATTGCCGCCGGCGCGCAGGCAGAAGCTCAGCGCCTGTCTGTCAAGACCAATCTCGATGAGGCCAATCGCCAGCTTGGCCGTGGCGAAGCGCTCGCCAAGAGCGGTACGATCTCGACGGCCCAGCTCGACCAGTTGAAGGCCGCAGCCACCTCGGCGGCCGCCTCGCTGAACTCGGCCGAGCAGGCGATCAAGGCTAATGCCGCCGACATGAAGGTCATAGAGGCGCAGATCGCCGATATCGATCTCAAGCTCTCGCGCACCGCGGTCAAGGCCCCGGTCGATGGCGTCATCTCCGCCCGCACCGCCAAGGTGGGCGCTATTGCCAGTGGCGGCGGCCAGCCGCTCTTCACGCTGATCCGCGACGACGCGCTGGAACTGAAAGCGGACCTCGCCGAAGAAGATGTGCTCAAGGTCGCCAAGGGTCAGAAGGTGACGATCTCGCTCGCCGGTTCCGGCACGAAGATCCCCGGCACCGTCCTGAAGGTCGACCCGACCGTGAACGCGACAACGCGGCTTGGTTCGGTTGAAGTCAAGATCGACAATCCGGAGACCGCCCGTTCCGGCATGTATGCCCAGGCCGACATCACGGTGGCCGAGCGCACCGCTCCCTCGCTGCCCGTGACCGCCGTCACGACCAACAGCGAAGCGACAACCGCACGTCTCGTCAAGGACGACGTCGTTCACATCGTGCCGGTCGAAACCGGCATCCAGGACGGCCAGTATATCGAAATCCGCAAGGGCCTTGCTCCCGGCGACAAGGTCGTCGCCAAGGCGGGCGCCTATGTGCGCGATGGCGACCGCGTGAAGCCGGTCGAGTCGCTGGCCGCGACAACGAACTGAGAGGCGCGAGGCGACGATGAACTTTTCAGCCTGGTCGATCCGCAATCCCGTAGCACCCTTGCTGGCGTTTTTCCTGCTGCTCTTCATGGGCATTCAGGCTTTCAACAAGCTGCCCATCACGCGTTTCCCGAATATCGACGTGCCGGTCATCTCGGTGGCCGTCAGCCAGAGCGGTGCGGCGCCCTCCGAGCTTGAAAGTCAGGTCACCAAGATCATCGAAGACGCGGTCGCCGGCATAGCCGGCATCGACTACATCCAGTCGAACATCACCGACGGCCTATCGACAACTGCGGTCGTCTTCAACATCGAAGTTCCGACCAATCAGGCGCTTCAGGACGTCAAGGACGCGGTCGACCGCATCCGCAGCACGCTTCCCGCCTCGATCGACGACCCCAAGGTCTCGAAGATCGACGTCGAAGGTCAGGCGATCCAGACCTACGCCGTCTCCTCGCCCAACATGACGCTGGAAGAGCTGTCGTGGTTTGTGGACGACACCGTGAAGCGCGCACTGCAAGGCGCCAAGGGCGTCGGCCGCATCGACCGTTTCGGCGGCGCCGACCGCGAAATCCATGTCGCACTCGACCCGCTGAAGATGAAGTCCTTTGGCATCTCCGCCTCGGACGTCAACACGCAGCTGCGCCTGACGAATGCCGACCTCGGCGCCGGCCGCGGCCAGATCGCCGGCGGCGAACAGACGATCCGCACACTCGGCGATGCCCGCTCGGTGGCCGCGCTCGAGCAGAAGACGATTGCGCTTCCCAACGGCCGCTTCGTCAAGCTTTCCGATATCGGCACGATTACCGACACTTACAAGGAGCCGGTCTCGTTCTCGAATTTTGACGGCAACCCCGTCGTCACCTTCGCCGTGTTCCGCGCCAAGGGCGCCAGCGAAGTGACCGTCGCCGACGAGGTGCAGAAAGCGCTCGACAAGGTCAAGGCGAAGAACCCCAATGTGAAGATCGAGCTGGTCAATGACAGCGTCTACTTCACCTATGGCAATTACGAAGCCGCTATCGACACGCTGATCGAGGGCGCGCTTCTCGCCATCATCGTGGTGTTCCTGTTCCTGCGCAACTGGCGCGCCACGCTGATTTCGGCCGTGGCGCTGCCCCTCTCCGCGATCCCGACCTTCTGGATCATGGATCTCATGGGCTTCTCGCTCAACCTCGTCAGCTTCCTCGCACTGACGCTGGCGACCGGCATTCTCGTTGACGACGCCATCGTGGAAATCGAGAACATCGCCCGCCATATCCGCATGGGCAAGACGCCCTATCGCGCGGCAATCGAAGCCGCAGACGAAATCGGTCTGGCCGTGATTGCGACGACCTTCACGATCATCGCCGTCTTCGCGCCGGTCTCCTTCATGCCGGGCATTCCGGGCCAGTATTTCATCCAGTTCGGCCTCACCGTCGCCTTTTCGGTCTTCTTCTCGCTTATGGTGGCGCGCCTCATCACACCAATGATGGCCGCCTATCTGATGCGTTCCAAGGACAGCGTGCCGGACCACGGCGACCACGATGGCGCGATCATGCGGGCCTATACCGGGCTCATCCGAACGACGACACGTCCCGTCGCGCGCTATCTCACACTGCTGGCCGCGCTAGGCTTCCTCGTCGGCTCGGTCTACTTGCTGAGCAAGGTTCCCGGCAGCTTCCTGCCGCCGGAAGATTCCGGCCGCATCACGCTTTCGGTGGAACTGCCGCCCAGCACCTCGCTGGACCAGACCAACAAATCGACAGCCGCGATCTATGACAAGGTCAAGGATATCGCCGGAGTGCAGGACGTCTTCATCCTCGGTGGTTCCTCGCCCAAGGGCGACCTGTCGATCACCAAGGCCACTGTGACGCTGCTGCTGAAGCACAAGGAAGCCTCGCTGGTTACGGCTCTCGTCAACGACCTTGCCGGGAACCTGCCGGTGATCGGCCAGTATCTGCCGAAAGTGACCCCGAAGGGTCGCGTTCGTCCGCAATGGGATATCGAAAAGGAAGTCTTCGCCAAGCTGAAGGATATTCCGGACGTGCGCCTGCTGCGTCTCAACGACCGCGGCGACCGCGACCTCTCTTTCAACATCCTGTCGGCCAACGAGGCGGACCTGAACAAGGCCGTCGCCCTGCTGGAATCGCGTCTGCGTCAGGAATCGGTTCTGGCCAATGTCAGCTCGGAAGGCGCGCTGCCGCGCACCGAACTGCGCATCATGCCGCGTTCGGATCAGATCGCTCGCCTCGGCATCACCGTGCAGCAGATCGCCGAAGCGGTGCGCGTGGCGACGATCGGCGATGCGGATGCCGCGCTGCCGAAGATGGCGCTCGACAATCGCCAGATCCCGATCCGCGTCATGTTCAATCTGGACATGCGTCATGACTTGGCAGCGATCAAGGCGATCCGCCTGCGCACTGCTGCAGGTGCGACCGTTCCGCTGGCCAGCGTGGCCGATGTGATCTTCTCGGAAGGTCCGAGCTCGATCAAACGGCAGGACCGCAACCGCGTCGTGACCATCGGCGCCGACCTGCCGCAGGGCGTGGCGCTCGACACCGCCACCGCCCGCTTCAAGGCAGCCGCCAAGGAGGTCAAGCTGCCGGCCAGCGTCCAGTTCCTGGAAAGCGGCGACGCCAAGGTTCAGGGCGAGATGGTGCACAGCTTCGGCAACGCCATGCTGCTCGGCCTCCTCCTTGTGCTGATGGTGCTGATCCTGCTCTTCAAGGACGTCATCCAGCCGTTCACGATCCTGTTCTCGCTGCCACTCGCCATCGGCGGCGTGGCGGCAGGCCTGATCGTAACCGGCAATTCGCTGTCCATGCCTGTTCTCATCGGTATCCTGATGCTGATGGGCATCGTGACGAAGAACGCGATCCTGCTCGTCGACTTCGCCATCGAGACGATGCACAAGGGCGAAAATCGCGTGCAGGCCATGATCGAGGCCGGCCGCAAGCGCGCGCGCCCCATCGTCATGACCTCGATCGCCATGTCGGCCGGCATGCTGCCCTCAGCGCTGGGTGTCGGCGAAGGCGGCGCGTTCCGCTCGCCGATGGCGATTGCGGTGATCGGTGGCATTATTGTCTCGACCGTGCTGTCGCTCGTCGTCGTGCCGTCCTTCTTCCTGATCATGGACGACCTCTCCCGCCTGCTGGGCCGCCTCTTTGGCCGCATCATCGGCAAGAAGGAAGATGAGGCCGAACCTCCGAGTGCCGAAGAGCTCGGCGCGGCGGTCGCCCAGACCGGCCGCACCGTGCAGTCGCTCGACGAGCGCCTCACAGCGCTGGAAACAAGGGCGGACAAGGACGCCTCCAACCGGGCGGCGAGCAATATCCGCGCCCTGCCCAACCTCGCGGCGGAATAGCCGCCGCGACGACCTCCGACGAACACGATGGCCGGGTGAAAATCCGGCCATTATCAATTCCGGAGTTGATCGAAATCAAACCGGCCCCTTCTTGAACGCGGTATGACAAGACCAATGCAGCGTTGGGTGGCTTGGTTGACCAGAGCGACTTGGCGACAGGATCAACCCCGCGCGCTGCTGCGCTATGGGCGCTCCCTTGGTGGACGCCCATGAGGCCGGGAGATGTGAACTGTGATCAAGGTCTTGAAATTGAACGTTCGCGAAAAAGAGATTCTTCTGCGATCCTATTTTCTGAGCGAACTGCCGTCGTCCACGGCCGCCCGGATTGTCGAGCACGTGATCGTGGCAAGCCACGAAGCGCGTGATCCGATCTTCAAGCAGGGTGAGAAGGCGGACTATTTCTACACCGTGCTGACCGGCTTTGTCCGCGTCTTCCGTCTGAGCAAGGATGGCCGCGAAGCCGATATCGGCATCTACGGCCCCGGCGAGACTTTTGCAGAGGGCGTGATGTTCAACGGCGGCATCTACCGCTTCTGCGCGCAGTCGGCAGAGGCCGTCACGATTGCCCGTTATGAAGTCGACAAGATCAAGCAGTTTGCCTCCCAGGACCCTGCGATCGGAATTGCTTTGACAGCTTCGCTGTCACGCAATCTCGATCAGGCTCTGGAATGCGTCGCGGACGACCGTCTTCACACGGCCCCGCAGCGCGTCGCCAACTTCATTCTGCAGAACTGCCCGGAAAATGCGAATTCCGCCCGTTTCCGGCTGCCGTTCCAGAAGAGCCTCCTGGCCGGCAAGCTGGGTCTGGCGCCAGAAGCCCTGTCACGCGCCTTCTCGGCCCTGAAACCGGCCGGCGTCAGCGTCCATGGCCGCATCATCGAGATCGGCGATGTGAACGCGCTGAGGAATTTCTAGCCGGCCCACGGCTCCGGACACACGTTTCCACGGGGGTGGACGGGGCGGCTCGCCTCTTTCGAAAGAAAGAGCGGGCCGTCCCACTTTTCAGGACATGCCCGCACAGGCTCCCGCGGGCACCAGAGATCAGAGCCCGCCCTGCACCTTCAGGAAATCGACGATCGCGCCAACGCCCTCGCCGCGCTTCATGTTGGAAAACACGAAGGGCCGCCCGGCCCGCTGCTTGGTGGCATCCCGCTCCATGACGCCCAGATCGACATCGACATGCGGAGCCAGATCGGCCTTGTTGATGACCAGCAGATCGGAGCGCGTGATCCCCGGCCCGCCCTTGCGCGGAATTTCCTCGCCCTGGCAGACGGAGATGACATAGATCGTGATATCGGCCAGATCGGGCGAGAAGGTCGCCGCCAGATTGTCGCCGCCCGATTCGATGAAGACGAGATCGAGATCGGGGAAGCGCTGGTTCAGCCCCGAAATTGCCTGCAGATTGATCGAGGCGTCCTCGCGGATCGCCGTGTGCGGACAGCCCCCTGTCTCGACCCCGACAATCCGATCAGACGTCAGCGCCTGCATGCGCACCAGAGCATCGGCATCCTCGCGTGTATAGATGTCGTTGGTCACGACAGCCACCGAATAGTCGCCGCGCATGGCCTTGCACAGTTCCGCCGTCAGCGCCGTCTTGCCGGAGCCCACGGGGCCGCCGATGCCCACCCTCAGGGGTCCGTTCTGCGATTTCATGGGGTCATTCTCCAGTTTTCAAAGCCATTCCAGGAAAAGTGGAAACCGGTTTCCCGTCCGGAATTGCATACAAGCGAAAATATCACGAGCGGAACAGCCGCGTCGCCTGCGTCTCATGTTTCAGCGAGGAAATCTCGGCGATAAAGGTCGCCGAACCAAGATCATCTTCGGTGCAGTCTATGAGGCCGTCCGCAAGCGACGCCACATGCTCCTCGAAGGAGGCCAGCAACCCGACGCCCTGTTTCTGTCCGATCACGCCGCAGCGGATCGCAACCGAAACCAGCTGGCTGAGATTGGCGTGCAGATAGGCCGCAAGCCCCGCCTCGAGCCCCGTCTCGTGTGCCCCGGCCATCGCGCCAGCGGCCACCGGATAAGCGACCCGCCCGTCGGTACGCACGCGCACCTCGTCCAGCGCCGCATGCGGCCAATCGCGCGCGGCATCGACAAAGGCCGTGCCAAGCGACACGGTCTCCGCCAAACGTTCGGCAGAGCCCGCAAGGGCCAGCGCCAGATCGTTGATCTCGGCCAGAACAGTCTCACCGCAGGCGCGGTAGCTCAACGAGAAAAAGATTGCGTCCGTCTTCATCGCGCCATGCGCCATCAACCCGTCGAGCCATACGGCAAGACTGTCGCGGTCGCGAATGCGGCCATCGGCAATCGCCCGCTCCAGCCCGCCCGAATAGGCGAACGCCCCAATCGGAAAGGCCGGCGACAGCCAGGTCATCAGACGGATCAGCGCCGTGGTATGCCGGCGTTCAGTCGTGGTGATGGCCATGTGCATGACCCTGCCCTCCGGAGTGATAAGCGCCGCGCACCGGTTGGAAAGCTTCGCGAACATGTCGGACCGTGGCACCAAGGCCGATCAGCATGTCCTCGATGACGTGATCGCGGAGAATGAGGATGCGCCCCTCCTCGACCTGTGCGGCGAGATGCCTGTTGCCGAGATGCCAGGCGAGCTCGATGAGATGCAGACGGTCGCGGGGCACGATTTCGAGCAGATCCTCTTCCGCCGCGACGACTTTCAGACAGGTTCCGTCATCCAGCGACAACAGATCTCCATCCGCGAGCATCACAGTTTCCTTGAGATCCAGCATGACCATGCCGCCACTTTCTGGATGCAGCAGCTTGCGCCGCAAATGCCGCCCGTCATGCGGCAGCACCACCGTATCGACCGGCGGAGAATGTGGCTCTCCGGAAGCCAGAACCGAGATCGCGCGTAACATGGAAATCCTTCAGCAAACGCGTGAAATCAAATCCAATTCACAGGCGAAAGGCAAGCCGTTGCGAGGCCCGGCATGACAAAAATGTTGCACCGCAACCGTCTGGGCAGATTAAATTTTGTCCATCTTGGTGCTGTCAATGGCGCGACAGCGCCATCGATCCGCCGGCAGCAATCAGTGCGCCGCCAACAAGACGATTGAGATTGACGAAAACACGGGTCGACTTGATGAAACGACCGAGCACCGCCCCCGCCGCCGCATAAAGGGCAACGGCCAGAACCTCGAGAACGAGGAAGGCACCACCCATCTGCAAAAGCTGCGACCAGGCAGGCATTGACGGATCGATGAACTGCGGAAAGAAGGCCGTGAAGATCGCAATGGCCTTCGGATTGGCAATCGCCATGGTGAAATCCCGCCGCATCAGCGCCTTCAGCGCGACATCGCCGGACTGCATCTCGGCAAACTGTTTGGCCTTCCGCAGCAACTGAAAGCCGGTATAGACGAGGTAGACGGCACCGGCGATCTTGATCACCAGAAACGCTTCGGCAGATGCGGCCAGCACGGCGCCCAGCCCGAGGACGGTGATCCCGATCAGCGCGGCAAAGGCGGGAATGCGGCCCAACCCGCCGAGGCAGGCCGTGAAAAAGCCCAGCCGCGCGGCGTTGGAAAAGGCCAACATGTTGTTCGGCCCCGGCGCGCAATTCAGCGCGAAACAGGCGGGAATGAAAAGTGCCCAGGCGATCATGAAATTCCCCTCATATGATCATTAACGCCGCTCTTCACGGCCATGCCAGATGCGCACAACGAACAACCTTTCCTGCTCTTCGTCCAGCCGATAGCGAAGGATATATGCACTATTGCCGAATGGAATGAAAAGCTGCCGGTCAGTTGGCCGCTCTTCCATGACAATTCCGAGCCTCGGATTTTCCTGGAGCCGAAGAAAACCGCTCTTGATCGCCATCATGGCTTTCTCCGCAGCAAGCGGGTTGCGAGAAAGAAGAAAGCCCTGGAGCCGCCGCAGGTCCTGCCGAGCCTCAGGCAGTACCCGGATCTTCAAGCGGCACCCGCCACCTTGCGCCGCGCCTCATCAGCCAGAGTGTCGAGTTCGACAAGAATATCCTCAAGCGAGATTGACTCGCCCGTTTCAAGATACTTCGCCCACCGCCGGTCATCCTCGGCAAATTCCTCGGCCAATCGCTCGGCCTCATCGGCATGTTGCCGGAGAACGTTTTCCGCGAGTTCGGACAAGGTCGATCCCTCACGTTCCGCAATGACGGAAAGACGCTCAATCAATTCGCGGTCGATGGCTAGATGTTCTTTTGTGCTCATGGGGCTATCATAACACACAGCTGGGCCGCTCTAAAACCCGCATAAAACGGGGAATACAGCTGCCCCATTGGCAGATCATTCCCGGAACGACAAGGGCCGGCACACCGAGAGATTTGCCGACCCTTTCATATGATCCGCTGAATTGCGAGCCCGCTGAAACTCAGGCGGCCTGCTTGCGGCGCAGGGCTTCCAGGATATTCTGCGGGGAGGAAACGCCGTAGGGATCAGTGTCGCAATTGTCGGAGAAACCTTCCTCCTCGAACCACTGCTCCACGACGCCATTGTCGATGACGGCGGCGTAGCGCCAGGAGCGCAGGCCGAAGCCCAGATTGTCCTTGCGCACCAGCATGCCCATCTTGCGCGTGAACTCGCCCGAGCCATCCGGGATGAGCTTGACGTTTGCGAGACCCTGCGACTTGCCCCAGGCATTCATCACGAAGGCGTCGTTGACAGAGATGCAATAGATCTCGTCGATACCCTCAGCCTGGAATTCGGAATAGAGCTTTTCAAAATCCGGCAGCTGGTAGGTCGAGCAGGTCGGGGTGAACGCGCCCGGCAGCGAGAAGAGGACGACGCGCTTGCCGCCGAAATAGTCCGCGGAGGTGACATCCTGCCAGCGGAACGGATTGGGGCCACCGATCGATTCATCGCGAACGCGCGTGCGGAAAGTAACGTCGGGCACCTTGCGGCCAATGAGCATGGATCGTCTCCTTCGAAAAATGAACAGGCCCCGCCAAAGGGCCGACAGAACAATACTTATTTTAGATAATCACTTTTCGAGTGCAGCGCAGCATAGGAGGTGGATTTCAACAGCCGCGCATGGGAGCTATTCGCTCAGCGCATGGCGGAAGGCCGAAAATCGCACCTAACGCCGGCTCTCATGCGCCATAGCTTTGGCTGCACTGGGGCCAAAGGCCCTGTGCCGGCAACATGAGAAGTAGCCCGCCGACCCTTCATGGAGTGCCGGCGGGTGTCTTGCTTGAGATCAGAACAGAAAATACCGCTGCGCCATCGGCAGAACCGTTGCCGGCTCGCAGGTGAGCAGAACGCCATCGGCCCGCACCTCATAGGTCTCCGGGTCCACCTCGATATGCGGCATCGCCGCGTTGTGGATCATAGAAGCCTTGGTCAGCCCGCCGCGGGTGTTCTTCACCGCGATCATGTTCTTGGCCGTGCCGAGCTTGTTCTTCAGCCCACCATCCAGCGCTGCCTGCGAAACGAAGGTGACGGAAGAGTTCGTCAGCGCCTTGCCATAGGCGCCGAACATCGGGCGGTAATGCACTGGCTGCGGCGTCGGGATGGAGGCATTCGGGTCGCCCATCGGGGCAGCCGCAATCGTGCCGCCGATCAACACCATATCCGGCTTCACGCCGAAGAAAGCCGGGTTCCAGATGACGAGGTCGGCGCGCTTCCCGATCTCGATGGAGCCGATCTCATGGCTGAGCCCATGCGCCAGCGCCGGGTTGATCGTGTATTTGGCGATGTAGCGCTTGACGCGGAAATTGTCGTTGTCGCCGGTCTCTTCCGGCAGGGGCCCACGCTGACGCTTCATCTTGTCTGCTGTCTGCCATGTGCGGATCGCCACTTCGCCGACACGGCCCATGGCCTGGCTGTCGGAAGAGATGATCGAGAAAGCGCCGATGTCGTGGAGAATGTCTTCCGCCGCGATCGTCTCCTTGCGGATGCGGCTCTCGGCAAAGGCGATGTCTTCCGGGATCGACGCCGACAGGTGATGGCAGACCATCAGCATGTCGAGATGCTCGGCAATCGTGTTGACCGTATACGGCCGCGTCGGGTTGGTGGACGACGGAATGACATTCGGCTGGCCGCAGATCTTGATGATGTCCGGCGCGTGCCCGCCGCCCGCCCCTTCCGTGTGGAAGGCATGGATGGTGCGGCCCTTGATCGCCGAGATCGTGTCTTCCACGAAGCCGCTTTCGTTAAGCGTGTCGGTGTGGATCATCACCTGCACGTCGTATTCGTCAGCGACGGACAGGCAGCAATCGATCGCGCCCGGCGTCGTGCCCCAGTCCTCATGCAGTTTCAGCGACGATGCACCGGCCAGCACCATTTCTTCCAGCGCGCCAGGCAGCGAGGCATTGCCCTTGCCGGCAAAGGCGAGGTTCATCGGGAAGGCGTCGGCGGCCTCGATCATGCGGGCAATGTGCCAGGGGCCGGGCGTACAGGTCGTGGCAAGCGTCCCATGCGCAGGCCCCGTGCCGCCGCCGAGCATGCAGGTCAGCCCGCTCATCAGCGCTTCCTCGATCTGCTGCGGGCAGATGAAGTGAATGTGGCTGTCCATGCCGCCGGCAGTGATGATCTTGCCCTCCCCGGCAATCGCTTCCGTGCCGGGGCCGACGATGATGTTGACTCCCGGCTGCGTGTCCGGGTTTCCGGCCTTTCCGATCGCGTGGATGCGACCGTCCTTCAGCCCGACATCCGCCTTGTAGATGCCGGAATGATCGACGATCAGCGCGTTCGTGATGACGGTGTCCACCGCGCCCGCCGCGCGCGTCACCTGACTCTGGCCCATGCCATCGCGAATGACCTTGCCGCCGCCGAATTTCACTTCCGAGCCATAGGTGGTGAAGTCCTTCTCCACCTCGATAAAGAGTTCCGTATCAGCGAGCCGCACCTTGTCGCCGGTTGTCGGGCCGAACATGCCGGCATAGGCCGCGCGGGACATTTTGTAAGACATGAGCCGTAAACTCCTGATCCGGTTAGAGCAATTCCGAGCCGAAAGTGGAAACCGGTTTCGCGTCCGGAATTGGGTAAAAACAAAGAGGTAGAACATTTCGGCGTTTCAGTGAAACGCCGAAATGTTCTAGGCGTGTTTCTGTTCAATGATCCGCGTGACCAGGCCCTTGGCCTCCAGCGGTTCGAGATAGCGTTTTTCGGCATCCCATGGATGCCCGTCCCAGCCCTGATGCGAGAAACCGGCAAGGCCGATGCGATCATCGCCCGCCATGCGGTTTTCGATCAGGTCGGCAATCGTCACGAGCCCGGTCGACGGCGTCACATAGCGCGCGGGCGAGAAGGCAGACAGCGCCTCGTCAAGCCGCTCGTGCACATCACGCGGAACGACCCGGAAACCCTTGCCCTCGCCTCGCGCATAGGCCCGGAAACCCTCGGAATAATCGTCGCAGAAATCATCGAGTTCGGGATGACTGACAGAGAGCGGTGCGCGCATTTCGGCAAATTTCTGCGGATCGCGCACGCACCAGATTTCCTCCGCCGCCTTCACCGAAGGATGGGCGCGCCAGCCCGGCTCTTCCAGCATCTTCTTGCCTGGCCGCCCGGTGTTGCAGACAACCACAATATCGGTGCGCGTAGCATCCTCGCCCGCAGAACGGCAGTCATTGAACCGCACGACCGCATGCGCATCGGCGATCGCTTCCCGGGCCCGCTGCCCGATCTCGCCATTGCCCACCACCATGAAGAGACGGCCCATTCCTACTTCGTCTCCCCGTCGTCCATCAGGGCCTTCAAATCGGCAATCCGCTTCTTCGTCAGCTCCTCCTGGCAACCGGCAACCAGCATCGGCTCCATGGACCCACCGCGCGCACCAAAGCCGATGCCCTCGCAATGCCCGTCGCGATAGTCGATCCAGGCACGCTGCGCCTTCTTGAGGGCCGCAGCCGCACCCTTCAGATTGGGCTGATCGGCATAGTCGTCATCCTGCTTCTTGGTGTAGGCAACCGCCTTCTTGTAGACAGCGTTCAGCTCGTCATCCGCCTTCTGGAAATCATCCCAGGCACAGATGTTCATCTCCGCCTGAGAGCCTTCCGGATTGCACTTCATCTCGTCATCGGCAAAGGCCGGGGACGCTACGAATAATGCTAAGGGTGCAAGGCAAAACGCGAGCTTCTTCATGGTCACTGCGCATCCTCGTTGGCGGCGCGCCCCTCTTCGAGCATCGACCGCAGTTCTTCCGTTCGCTTCTGCGTGAGTTCGGCCCGGCACGACGCGATCTCCATCGACTGCATGGACCCGCCGTCAGCACTCGGTTCCCCGCACTTCCTGTCGCGCTTCCTGATCCAGTCGCGCTGCGCCTTCTTCAGGATTGCAACGGCGCTTTCGTCGTCCGACTGAGGGTCCGAGTTGGCATCCTCCGACTTCGCAAAGGCCATGGCCTCGCGATAGACGGCATTCAACTCGTCATCGGCCTTTTGCAGATCATCGGACGCACAGGCGTTCATCTCCATCTGCGTACCGTCGGGATTGCATTCGATCTCGTCATCGGCCATCGCCGACGTCGCCCACAGCATTAGCAAAGGCGCGAGAACCGGAAGTAGCGTCCTCATGCGCGTCATCAGAGCTTGCCCATGACATCCTGACGGAAGCCATAAATCTCGCGGTTGCCCTCCATCGGGATCAGGTTGACGCTGCGCGTCTGCCCGGGCTCGAAGCGAACAGCGGTGCCGGCGGGAATGTCGAGCCGCAGGCCGCGGGCCTTCTCGCGGTCGAATTTCAGGCCCGGATTGGTCTCGTAGAAATGATAGTGCGAACCGACCTGCACCGGCCGGTCGCCGGCATTCGACACGTCGATCGTGATCACCGGAAGCCCGGCATTGAGTTCGATTTCGCCTTTGGCAGCAATGATTTCGCCCGGAATCATGAATCTTTCTCCCAGCTTCTTAGCGGATCGGCTCATGCACGGTGACGAGCTTCGTCCCGTCCGGGAACGTCGCCTCGATCTGCACGTCGTGGATCATCTCGGCCACGCCTTCCATGACCTGCGCGCGGGAAATGACATGCGCGCCGGCTTCCATGAGTTCGGACACGGGTCGGCCGTCGCGCGCGCCCTCGACGACGAAGTCGGTGATGAGCGCGATCGCTTCCGGATGGTTGAGCTTCACGCCCCGCTCCAGCCGGCGGCGCGCGACCATGGCGGCCATGGAAATCAGCAGCTTGTCTTTTTCTCGTGGAGTGAGGTTCATGGGGAATCCGCTGTATTGAAGAAACTCAAGTGTTCCAGACTTTCGGCAAGGCCGCACCATTGCGCAAGAGCGAAATGACCGGGCTCAGAATTTTTCTGAGACGTTGCCCGTCCGCCGCCGCGATCCGGACAATCAGCTTGCCGTCCCACTGGCTCGCGCCCGCATCCGCGTCACCCAGCACTGCCCGAATTTTAGGCAGAAGCACCTCACCCGAAGGTCCGCAATAAAGCAGCGTGGCGAAAGCGAGGTTCCCGGCAAGCACCGGCGCGAGGCTTGCAATGTCGTTGACCGCGCCATCGAGCCGCGCGTCCTCCGCATGAATGAGGCGACCCGCGCGGCGAATGCGCCAGCGGTCGCGGAAGAGACCGGTATTGACGAGTTCGCCCATGGCCGTTCGCCCGAGGATCACTGCCTCGACGCCCACAAATTCGGCATCAGTCGCCAGATCGACATCGAGCCGGCGGTTGAGATGGCCGTAATCGAAGAGGATCGTTTCCTGCGGCAGCCAGGAGAGCCGCGCCCCCTCGCCCGCTCTCAAGACAGCCTCGACTTCGGCTGCACCTTCACTGGCCTTGTAGACCTTCTCGCAAGCCTGCGTGGTGACCGTCACATCGGTATTCGCTTCGGCCTCGACGGCCCAGGAAATCCGGTCGCCCCCCGTCAACCCGCCGGATGTGTTGATCAGCACGGCTTCCAGCGTGTCGTCGAACGTGTCGGGAAGCCTGATTTTTGCGCAGCCTTCCTGAAACAGCGTCTCGATCCGGCTCTTGCCGTCCGAGCGCTTGACGGAAAGCCTGCCGCTTCCCTTGGCTCTTTGCGGACGGCCAATCACCGCTTCCTGCACGCTCATTTCAGTAACTCTCTGCTTCTCATTTCCGATCGGCCGGAGGATGACTCCAGGCCTCGCCCACGAAAAAGCAAGAACCGGACCAGACAGCAGAAAGTCATGCGCAACTCGCTATATTTCGCGAGTGAACGTAACCCCCGATCACACCGTCAGGTGCCGCCGCGCCTCCTGCGTGTCGAGCGTTTCCGCCAGCCCCTCGTGAACGATCTCGCCGCGATCCATGATATACACATAGTCCGCCAGTTCGCGGCAGAAATCGAGATACTGTTCCACAAGCAGAATGGCCATGCCGGTGGAATCGCGCAGATATTTCAGCGCCCGGCCGATATCCTTGATGATCGACGGCTGGATGCCTTCCGTCGGCTCGTCGAGAACGATAATCTTCGGCCGCGTCACAAGCGCCCGCCCGATCGCAAGCTGCTGCTGCTGCCCGCCGGACAGGTCGCCGCCGCGGCGGGCGAGCATGGATTGCAGTACCGGAAACAGGCTGAAGATATCGTCCGGAATGTTCCGCTCGGCCCGCTTCAGCGGCGCGTAACCCGTCTCGAGATTCTCCTTCACCGTCAGCAGCGGAAAGATCTCGCGCCCCTGCGGCACATAGCCGATACCGGTCTTCGCACGGGCATAGGGCGGCAGCCCGTTCAGCACCGTGCCCTGAAAGGCAATCTCGCCGCCAGAGAGCGGGTGCTGGCCGGTGACCGCGCGCAAGAGCGACGACTTGCCCACCCCGTTGCGCCCGAGCACGCAGGTGATCTTGCCCATCTCGGCCTTCAACGACACGCCGCGCAGGGCCTGTGCTGCGCCATAATGAAGGTTTGCGTTTTCAACGGTCAGCATGTCATCGCCCCAGATAATTCTCGATCACCTTCGGATCGTTCGACACGAAATCGATCGAGCCCTCAGCGAGCACCGACCCTTCGGCCAGGCACGTCACCTTCACACCCAGATCGCGGATGAAGCCCATGTCGTGCTCGACCACCACGACCGAGCGGGTCTTGGCGATTTCGCGGAGCAGGATGGCGGTTTCCGCGGTCTCCGCATCCGTCATGCCGGCGACCGGCTCGTCGACGAGGAGAAGCTGCGGCTCCTGCGCCAGCAGCATGCCGATTTCCAGCCACTGCTTCTGTCCATGCGACAGGTTGGCGCCGAAATCATCCTTGCGATGGGTCAGCCGAACCGTGGCGAGAATTTCCTCGATACGGTCCTTGTCCTCGCCCGTGAGCTTGTAGAACAGCGTGCCGAAGACACCGCGCTTCCGGTTCAACGCCAGTTCCAGATTGTCCCATACGGTATGGCTTTCGAACACAGTCGGCTTCTGGAATTTCCGGCCGATGCCGAGCTGGGCGATATCCGCTTCGTCCTTGGTCGTCAGGTCCACAGTGCCGTTGAAGAACACTTCGCCAGAGTCAGGGCGGGTCTTGCCGGTAATGATATCCATCATCGTTGTCTTGCCCGCCCCGTTCGGGCCGATAATGGCGCGCAGCTCGCCGGGCTCGACCACGAAGGAGAGCGAGTTCAGGGCCTTGAACCCGTCAAAGGAGACCGAGACGCCGTCGAGATAGAGAAGGCTGCTTGGCTTGTAGTTTTTCAGATCGCTCATTGCGCCGCCTCCGCCTGTTCTGCACCCGTGGTGTCTGCGGGCTTGTCCGCGACCGCAGCCTTCGCCTTGCGCTTGGCCATGAACTCGGCGACCGTGCCGACGATCCCCTTGGGCAGGAAGAGCGTGACGGCGACGAACAGTGCGCCGAGCGCGAAGAGCCAGAATTCCGGCCAGATACCCGTGAAGATCGTCTTGCCGCCATTGACCAGGATGGCGCCGAGGATCGGGCCGATCAGCGTGCCGCGCCCGCCGACCGCCGTCCAGATGACGACTTCGATCGAGTTGCCCGGCGCGAATTCGCCCGGATTGATGATGCCGACCTGCGGCACGTAAAGCGCGCCGGCGACGCCCGCCATCATCGCCGAGACGACGAAGGTGAAGAGCTTGTAGTTCTCGACGCGATAGCCGAGGAAGCGTGTACGGCTTTCCGCATCGCGGATACCGACCAATACCTTGCCGGCCTTGGAGCGCACGATGCCAGAGGCGATCATGAGCGACAGCGCCAGCGCAATGGCCGAGGCCGCGAAGAGCACGGCGCGAGTGGAGTCCGCTTGCACTTCAAAGCCGATGATGTCCTTGAAGTCGGTCAGACCGTTATTGCCGCCGAAGCCCATGTCGTTGCGGAAGAAGGCGAGCATCAGCGCATAGGTCATGGCCTGCGTGATGATCGACAGATAGACGCCGTTGACGCGGGAGCGGAAGGCGAACCAACCGAAGATGAAGGCAAGCAGGCCCGGCACGAAGAGCACCATGACACAGGCAAACCAGAACATGTCGAAGCCATGCCAGAACCAGGGCAGCGACTTCCAGTTCAGGAAGACCATGAAGTCGGGCAGGATCGGGTCGCCATAGGAGCCGCGCGAGCCGATCTGGCGCATCAGATACATGCCCATCGCGTAGCCGCCGAGCGCGAAGAAGGCGCCGTGGCCAAGCGAGAGAATGCCGCAGAAGCCCCAGACGAGATCGAGCGCCAGCGCCAGCAGCGCATAGTTCAGATACTTGCCGAAAAGCTGCATGACATAGGTCGGGATCTGCAGCGGGTTCGACGCCGAGAGCGACAGGTTCAGGACCGGTACGATGACGGCGATAGCAAGCAGGATGAGGATTGCAATCGAAACGCGCTTGTCGAGCGACTTGAGGAGGAACGAGGTGATCATGCTTCCACCGCCCTTCCCTTGAGCGCGAAGAGGCCGCGCGGTCTTTTCTGGATGAAGAGAATGATGAGCACGAGAACGATGATCTTTCCGAGCACTGCGCCCGCGTAAGGTTCAAGGAACTTGTTGACGATGCCGAGCGAGAGTGCGCCCACCAGCGTCCCCCACAGATTGCCGACGCCGCCGAACACCACGACCATGAAGCTGTCGATGATGTAGCCCTGACCAAGGTTAGGTGAGACGTTGTCGATCTGCGAGAGCGCCACACCGGCGATCCCCGCGATCCCGGAGCCCAGCGCGAAGGTCATGGCATCGACCCAGGGGGTGCGGATGCCCATGGAGGAGGCCATGCGGCGGTTCTGCGTGACGGCGCGCATCTGCAGGCCGATCGGCGAACGCTTGAGGAGTGTCAGGAGCGCGAAGAAGACGCCGAGCGTGAAGATGACGATCCACATGCGGTTCCAGGTGATCGTCAGCCCGCCAAGCTCGAACGCTCCGGACATCCAGGACGGATTGCCGACTTCGCGGTTGTTCGCACCGAAGATGGACCGCACGGTCTGCTGAAGGATCAGCGAAATGCCCCAGGTGGCCAGCAGCGTTTCCAGCGGCCGGCCGTAGAGGTGACGGATGACGAGGCGTTCAATGGCCAGTCCGACGAGAGCGGCGACCAGGAAGGCAACAGGAAGCGCAATGGCCAGAGACCAGTCGAACAGGCCGGGCGCATTCTGGCGGATCACTTCCTGCACGACATAGGTCGAATAGGCGCCCAGCATGACCATCTCGCCATGCGCCATGTTGATGATGCCCATGACGCCGAAGGTGATGGCAAGACCGATGGCGGCCAACAGCAGGACAGAGCTCAGCGAAATGCCGTACCAGACATATTGAGCGGCATTCCACAGTTCGAGCGAGCTGTTGATCGAGGCAATGGCGGAAGCGACCTGCGGCTTGAGACTATCATCCACCGTGCCGGCAATCGAGGAGAGCAGCGACAGCGAGTCCTGGCCGCCGACGGCGCGGATTTCGGCAATGGCCTTCGACTTTTCGTCGGGACCGAGATTGGAGAGAAGCACGGAGGCGGCCCGCGCCTGCGTCATGACCTTCTTCACCTCGCCGTCGGTTTCCTTGGCAATGGCGGCGTCCAGCGCCGGCAGCGCCTCGGCATTCGGGGATTTCAGAATGGTCTGCGCGGCGGCAAGCCGGACGGCGCGGTCCTTAGACTGCAGGGTCAACCCGCCCAGCGCATCGCGAATCGCGCGGCGCAGGCTGTTGTTGACCCTGATCTTGTCGATGGCGGCCTTCTGCTCCTCGCCGACAGCCTTCTGCGTCAGCGGATCGATGAGCTTGAATTTGGAGCCAGACTTTTCGGTGATGAAGACCTGCTTGTCGGCCTTGCGGAAATAAAGCTCGCCATCACCCAGCGCTTCCAGCGCAGGAACGACGGAGGCGTCGCCTGTGGCGGCGAGCGCGTTGACGGCATCTTCAATGGCCTTGAAATTGTCCGAAGCTAGCGCATTCACCATCGCGCTGGTCGCCTCGGCGGCGCGGGCCGCGGTGTGGGCGCCCGGCATGGCCACGAACAAGGCCAGAATGAGAGCGCCGAGGATTGTCTGGATCGCTTTGAACATGGGCCTCAATCGATTTTCAGGTCGTGTCAGAAGAGGAGAAGGCGAGCGCAGGACGCCCGCCTTCGTGCGAAATTCGCTTGAGGATCAGGAACCCTTGCCGCCGCACTTGCCGGTTTTGACGTTGAAGTTGCCGCAAGACATCGGCTTGCGCCAATCCGAGATCAGGTCCTTGGAGTCCGGCAGATAGTCGGACCATGCGTCGCCGACAACTTCAGGCGTTTGCTGAACGATGTCGAACTGGCCGTTGTCCTGGATTTCGCCGATGAGAACCGGCTTGGTGATGTGATGATTCGGCATGACGGTCGCATAGCCGCCCGAGAGGTTCGGAACCGTGACGCCGATGATCTTGTCGAGAACCTTGTCGGTATCGGTCGTGCCGGCGGCCTCGACGGCCTTCACCCAGGCATTGAAGCCGATATAGGCAGCTTCCATCGGGTCATTTGTGGTGCGCTTGTCGTTCTTGGTGAACGCATGCCATTCCTTGATGAATTCGGCATTCGCTGGCGTGTCGACCGATTCGAAGTAGTTCCAGGCAGCGAGGTGGCCAACCAGCGGCTTGGTGTCCATGCCGGAGAGCTCTTCTTCGCCAACCGAGAAGGCAACAACCGGAATGTCTTCGGCCTTGATGCCCTGGTTGCCGAGTTCCTTGTAGAAAGGAACGTTGGCATCGCCGTTGATGGTGGAGACCACGGCCGTCTTCTTGCCTTCGGAACCGAATTTCTTGATCGAGGCCACTTCGGCCTGCCAGTCGGAGAAGCCGAACGGCGTGTAGTTGACCTTGATGTCTTCGGCCTTGACGCCCTTGGACATCAGGTAGGCCTTCAGGATCTTGTTGGTCGTCTGCGGATAGACGTAGTCGGTGCCCTCAAGCACGAAGCGCTTCACGCCTTCCTTGTCCATCAGATAATCGACGGCCGGGATTGCCTGCTGATTCGGGGCAGCGCCGGTGTAGATGATGTTGCGGGAAGACTCTTCGCCTTCATACTGTACGGGATAGAAGAGGATCGAGTTCAGCTCTTCGAAGACCGGCAGGACCGACTTGCGCGACGAGGAGGTCCAGCAGCCGAAGACAGCCGCAACCTTGTCCTTGGAGATCAGTTCGCGGGCCTTTTCGGCAAACAGCGGCCAGTTGGACGCCGGATCGACGACAACAGGCTCAAGCTTCTTACCGAGAACGCCACCCTTCTTGTTCTGCTCGTCGATAAGCATGAGCATGACGTCCTTCAACGTCGTCTCGGAAATCGCCATGGTGCCCGACAGCGAGTGGAGGACGCCGACCTTGATCGTATCTTCGGCGAAAGCGCCGGAAATTGCCGTTGACGACATGGCGGCGGCAAGCGCCAGCCCCATCAGTTTGGTTTTGAAATTCATGACTCGAAAACCCCTCTGGAATTTGTGTTGGCGGCCGACTGCCGCAAGGCCCAGGCACTATCCGACGGGATTGTGCGCTGCGACATACGTCAATTGACGTAGGACAAGGGGTAATTCAGGAAATTCGAACATGCCTGGGGACCGTCGCAAATGAAATAATTATTGTCGCCAATAGCATCATAAAATGCGCCAGCCTGATGAAATTGCTGCAAGAGAAGTCCAAACCACCTTCACTCGCCCTTGACGAAACGAAATAAGTCTTTCCAGCAAGTTCGATTCGACGCCTGACACGCATGCTGCATGGCAAAAATCAAACCGTACCGGAGGGTATCGTTGGGAAAGGCAAAAAGTGGAAGTTTTCTCTTCCCTTTTGGATTGAAAGCGGTATGGAATGGAGACTGTGCCAGAGCCCAAAAATAAGGCACGCAATAAAAAAGATGCATGGAACAACAGGCATCTAGGGGAAAAGGTATGGAGTATTTTATCCAGCAGCTCATCAACGGGCTGACTCTTGGCTCCATCTATGGCCTGATCGCAATCGGCTATACGATGGTTTATGGCATCATCGGCATGATCAATTTCGCCCATGGCGATATCTTCATGCTCGGCGGCTTCGCCGGTCTCATCGTTTACCTCCTCATCATGACGGTCTTTGGCGGCGCTCCTATCGCAGTCGCGCTGCTTTGCATGCTGATCGTCGCGATGGTGACCACGAGCCTGTGGAACTGGTCGATCGAGCGGGTGGCCTATCGCCCTCTGCGCGGCTCCTTCCGCCTGGCGCCGCTGATCACCGCGATCGGCGTGTCGATCGCGCTGTCCAACTTCATCCAGGTCACGCAGGGTCCGCGCAACAAGCCGATTCCGCAGATGGTCAACTCGGTCTACACGATCCAGGGCATCTCCATCTCGCTCAAGCAGATCGTGATCGTGGTCATCACCGTCGCGCTTCTGGCCGCCTTCTGGTACATCGTTGAAAAGACGCCGCTTGGCCGCGCACAGCGCGCTACCGAGCAGGACCGCAAGATGGCCGCCCTTCTCGGTATCGACGTCGACCGCACGATTTCCATCACCTTCGTCATGGGCGCGGCACTTGCCGCCGTCGCCGGCACGATGTTCCTCATGTACTACGGCGTGATTGTCTTCACCGACGGCTTCGTTCCGGGCGTCAAGGCGTTTACCGCAGCCGTTCTCGGTGGAATCGGTTCGCTGCCGGGCGCCGTCATCGGCGGGCTGCTGATTGGCCTGATCGAATCGCTCTGGTCAGCCTATTTCACGATCGCCTACAAGGATGTCGCAACCTTTGCCATCCTCGCTTTCGTGCTGATCTTCAAGCCGTCCGGCCTGCTGGGCCGTCCTGAAGTCGAAAAGGTTTGATCCGATGGCGACCGTGACCAATCCCTCGACCGTTTCGGCCGGGTCCCTGACGGCAAAGGCTCTGCGCGAAGCGACCTTCACCGCCGTCATGACCTTCTTCATGTTCGTGCTGTTCATCGGGCTCAAGACCGACCAGAACATGCGCAACGAACTCATCCTCGTCCCGCGCTGGGGTCTCCTGGCGACCTTCGTCGCGATCGCCTTCTTTGGCCGCTTCGCCATGGTCGCCTGGCTCCAGCCCTGGCGTGCCGCCAGCAAGGCAGCCAAGGACGCTGCACCAGCGGACACCTCGGACGCCGGCTTCGTGAAGCGCAACTTCTCGAAGCTCGCCATCCTCGCGCTTGTTCTCTATCCGCCGATCATCCTGTGGCTCTTCGGCGCGCAGGGCTCGCTGAAATATATCGACAATTTCGGCATCCAGATTCTCATCTACGTGATGCTGGCCTGGGGTCTGAACATCGTGGTCGGCCTCGCCGGTCTGCTCGACCTCGGCTACGTCGCCTTCTATGCGGTGGGTGCCTATTCCTACGCGCTGCTGTCGATCAATTTCGGCTTCTCCTTCTGGATCCTGCTGCCGCTCGCCGGCATCCTGTCTGCCTTCTGGGGCATCATCCTCGGCTTCCCCGTCCTGCGCCTGAAGGGCGACTACCTTGCCATCGTGACTCTTGCCTTCGGGGAAATCATCCGCCTCGTTCTCATCAACTGGCAGGATGTCACCCAAGGAACGTTCGGCATTTCCGGCATTCCGAAGATCACGCTTTTCGGCATTCCCTTCGACGCCTCGCCCCATGGCTTTGCGAAGATATTCCACCTGCCGATGTCCTCGGCCTACTACAAGGTCTTCCTCTTCTATCTCATCCTTCTGCTGTGCCTTCTGACGGCTTTCGTCACGATCCGGCTGCGCCGCCTGCCCATCGGCCGCGCATGGGAAGCGCTGCGTGAAGACGAGATCGCCTGCCGCTCGCTCGGTATCAACACAGTCACAACCAAGCTGACGGCATTCGCCATCGGCGCAATGTTCGGCGGCTTTGCCGGCTCCTTCTTCGCAGCGCGCCAGGGCTTCGTCTCGCCGGAATCCTTCGTCTTCCTCGAATCGGCCGTCATCCTGTCGATCGTGGTTCTCGGCGGCATGGGCTCGCTGACCGGCATTGCAATCGCCGCGATCGCGATGGTTGGCGGCACCGAGCTTCTGCGCGAAATGGACTTCCTGAAAGCGGTCTTCGGACCCGACTTCACGCCGGAACTCTACCGCATGCTGATCTTCGGCCTCGCCATGATCATAATGATGCTGGTCAGACCGCGCGGCTTTGTCGGCAGTCGCGAACCCACGGCCTTCCTCTTCGAGCGCAAGTCCGTATCCGGCTCCTTCACCAAGGAAGGACACGGCTGATGAGCGCGGTGGCAAATACAATGACGAATGACGCAATTCTGAAGGTCGAGCATCTGTCGATGCGCTTTGGTGGCCTCATGGCCATCAACGACCTCTCCTTCGAAGTCCGCCGCGGCGAGATTACGGCCCTCATCGGCCCGAACGGCGCCGGCAAGACGACCGTGTTCAACTGCATCACCGGCTTCTACAAGCCGACGATGGGCATGATTTCCATGCAGCAGAAGAGCGGCAAGTCATACTATCTGGAGCGCATGGCCGATTTCGAGGTCACCCGTGATGCCAAGGTCGCCCGCACATTCCAGAACATCCGCCTCTTCTCGGGGCTGACGCTTCTGGAAAACCTGTTGGTCGCACAGCACAACGCGCTGATGAAAGCCTCGGGCTACACGGTTCTGGGCCTGCTCGGCTTCAAGTCCTACAAGGATGCCAGCAAGGAAGCGGTCGAGAAGGCCCGCTACTGGCTGGAAAAGGCAAGCCTGATCGACCGCGCCGACGACCCGGCCGGCGACCTGCCCTACGGTGCCCAGCGCCGTCTGGAAATTGCCCGCGCCATGTGCACCGGCCCCGAACTGCTTTGCCTCGACGAACCGGCTGCCGGCCTGAACCCGCGCGAATCGCAGGAACTCAACAAGCTGCTGCGCTCGATCCGCGCCGACAACGGTACGTCTCTGCTCCTCATCGAGCATGACATGTCCGTCGTCATGGAAATCTCCGACCACGTCGTCGTTCTGGAATATGGCCAGAAGATTTCCGACGGCGATCCCGCCCATGTGAAGAACGACCCGCGCGTCATCGCCGCCTATCTGGGCGTCGACGACGATGAAGTGGAAACCGTTCGTCACGAAGTCGAAGAGGGCGCGCACTGATGACCGCTGAAACATTGCTGAAAGTTGAAGGCGTCGAGACCTTCTACGGAAACATCCGCGCCTTGGCCGGCGTCGATGTCGAGGTGAAGAAGGGCGAAATCGTCAGCCTCATCGGTGCCAACGGCGCCGGCAAGTCGACGCTGATGATGACCATCTGCGGCAGCCCGCAGGCGCGTGTCGGCACCGTCACCTTCGACGGTCAGGACATCACCCGGATGCCCACGCACGAGATCGCTCGCCTGCGCATCGCGCAATCGCCGGAAGGCCGCCGCATCTTCCCGCGCATGACGGTCTACGAAAACCTTCAGATGGGCGCGAGCCTGGATAACCAGAAGTTCTTCAACGAAGACGTCGAGAAAATGTTTGCCCTCTTCCCGCGCCTCAAGGAACGCCAGTTCCAGCGCGGCGGTACACTCTCGGGCGGCGAACAGCAGATGCTGGCGATCGCCCGCGCACTGATGGCCCGGCCGAAGCTGCTCATGCTGGACGAACCGTCTCTCGGTCTCGCACCGCTGGTCTCCAAGCAGATCTTTGCGGCCATCAAGCTGCTCAATGAAACGCAGGGCCTCACCGTCTTCCTCGTCGAACAGAACGCATTCGCGGCGCTGAAGCTGTCGCATCGCGCTTATGTGCTCGTGAACGGCTCGATCACGATGAGCGGCTCGGGCGCCGAACTTCTCGCCAATCCGGAGGTCCGCGCGGCCTATCTGGAAGGCGGGGCGCATTGAGGTCGGGAAAGGGATAGTCATATGCAAGGCTTGTTTTTCGAATCCGACGATACCGTTCACACCGTCATCCGTGTCATCGTGATGCTGCTTTGCTTCTGGACGGCCTGGATGAGTGGCAAGGGTGCATCGCAAGGCTGGAAGACTTATCCGGCCGTCGTGATCTACACGGCACTGCTCACTGTGGGCGTCCGTTTCATCCATCATGCATTGTTCAACGGACCCATGTTCTTCGGGCAGGCGCCCTTGTTTTATGTCATGGACTTCGTTGTGCTTTTGGTGTTCTCTACTGCTGGCTACCGCTACACGCGGACCAATCAGATGGTGAACGCCTACTACTGGCTTTATGAAAAGGCCTCGCCTTTCTCGTGGAAGGACAAGGCCTGACCAGAGGGACGGAGGCAGGGGGAACCGCCCTCGCCTCTTAAATTGCCGGTGCGATCTTTGGTGGGTATTGCATTGGCTAATCAACAAACTGACCCGCTTGAATTTGGGAGTTACAGAATGAAGAAGTCACTTCTGTCCGCCGTTGCGCTGGTCGCAATGGTTGCCTATAGCGGCGCCGCCCGGGCTGACCTGCTCATCGGCGTTGCCGGCCCCCTGACTGGCCCGAACGCCGCTTTCGGCGCGCAGCTTCAGAAGGGTGCCGAGCAGGCTGTCGCAGACATCAACGCTGCCGGCGGCATCAACGGCGAGAAGGTCGCCATTGAACTCGGCGACGACGTTTCCGACCCGAAGCAGGGCATCTCGGTTGCCAACAAGTTCGTTGCTGACGGCGTGAAGTTCGTCGTCGGTCACTTCAACTCCGGCGTTTCGATCCCGGCGTCTGAAGTTTATGCCGAAAACGGCATCATGCAGATCACGCCCGCTTCGACCAACCCGAAGTTCACCGAGCGCGGTCTGTGGAACACGTTCCGTACCTGCGGCCGTGACGACCAGCAGGGCGCAGTTGCCGGCGCTTACATCGCCAAGCACTTCCCGAAGGCCAAGGTTGCTATCGTTCACGACAAGACGCCTTATGGCCAGGGCCTCGCTGACGAAACCAAGAAGGCTCTCAACGCCGCCGGCATCACCGAAGTGATGTATGAAGGCATTCAGCCGGGCGAAAAGGACTACTCCGCGCTCATCGCCAAGATGAAGGGCGCCGGCGTAGACATGGTCTATTACGGTGGCCTGCACACAGAAGCCGGCCTGATCCTGCGCCAGATGGCCGACCAGGGCGTCAAGGCCACGATGATGTCGGGCGACGGCATCACCTCGAACGAACTGGCCTCGATCGCCGGCGACGCCGTCAACGGCACGCTGATGACCTTCCCGCCGGATCCGCGCAATAACCCGAACGCCAAGGAAGCTGTCGAGAAGTTCCGCAAGGCCGGCTTCGAGCCGGAAGCCTACACGCTCTACTCCTACGCAGCCGTTCAGATCATCGCGCAGGCAGCCAAGGCCGCTGGCTCGACCGATCCGACCGCTGTTGCGGAAGCCGCCAAGTCCAAGGGTCCGTTCAAGACCGTGATCGGCGACATCGGCTTCGACGCCAAGGGCGACATCACCCGTCCGGACTACACGATGTACACCTGGGGCAAGGGCTCCGATGGCAAGTACACCTACAAGGAAACCGGCCTCTAAGCCGACCCTTCTGTCCTGACGGACCAGCAGAGGCCCGGTGTCGTTCGCACCGGGCCTTTTCTTTTGTCAAAATCCATCCCAAAGTTGTAGTTACGGCCCCGCATCGGGAGGATAGAAGATGCGGCAGGGAGATGGAGCATCGGCGCAGGCGGTAACCACGTTGCGCGCGAGATGCCCGGACGCGATATTGGGAGGACGCAATGAATATCCATTCGGCACACAGTATTTACGAACACGATCTCGATAAGAATGACGCCAATTACAGCGCCATGACGCCGCTGGGTTTCATCCAGCGCACGGCTGCGATCTACCCCAACAGAACCGCCGTCGTTTACGGCGACATCCGCCGCTCCTGGGCCGAGACCTGGGCGCGCGTCCGCAAGGTCGCGAGCGGCCTGAAGCGCCGCGGCATCGGCCTCGGCGACACGGTGTCTGTGATTGCCGGCAACATCCCGGAGATGTTCGAGGCGCATTTCGCCGTCCCGATGACCGGGGGCGTGCTGAACACGATCAACACCCGCCTCGACGCCGCGGCAATTGCCTTCATCCTCAATCACGCCGAAGCCAAGATGGTGATGGTCGATCCGGAATTTGCAGGCGTTGCCGAACAGGCGATCCACATTTCCGGCCGCGACATTCCGGTCATCAATATCGAGGACGCGACATGGCCCGAGAGCCACATGATCGGCAGCGACACCTATGACAAGCTGCTTTCCGAAGGCGATGAAAACGACGCTTGGACCTGGCCGTCGGACGAGTGGAACGCCATCAGCCTCAACTACACGTCCGGCACGACGGGCGACCCGAAGGGCGTCGTCTACCATCACCGCGGCGCCTATATCAACGCGCTTGGCAATATCCTCGACTGGGGCATGGGCAAGCATCCGGTCTATCTCTGGACCCTGCCGATGTTCCACTGCAACGGCTGGTGCTTTCCCTGGACCATCGCTGCCGCCGCCGGCACCTCCGTCTGCCTGCGCGCCGTCCGCGTCGAGCCGATCTACGATCTGATCAAGCGCGAGAAGGTGACGCATTTCTGCGGTGCCCCGATCGTTCTCAACCTGCTGGCCCACGCGCCCGACGCGCTCAAGCAAGGCATAGACCACAAGGTTTCGATCATGACGGCTGGCGCCGCCCCGCCCGCTGCGGTGATCGAGGCGATGGAAAAGCTCGGCTTCGACGTGACCCATGCCTATGGCCTCACCGAAACCTACGGCCCCGCCGTCGTCTGCGCCTGGCATGACGAATGGAACGATCTCGACATTTCCGAAAAGGCGCGGCTGAAGGCCCGGCAGGGCGTACGCTACACCGTGCTCGACGGTCTGATGGTCGCCGATCCCGAAACGCTGGAGCCTGTGCCGTCAGACGGCGAAACGATGGGCGAGATCTTCTTCCGCGGCAACAATGTCATGCGCGGATACCTCAAGAACCCCTCCTCCTCCGACAAGGCCTTCAGCGGCGGCTGGTTCCACTCGGGCGACCTGGCCGTCATGCATCCGGACGGCTATATCCAGATCAAGGACCGCTCCAAGGACATCATCATCTCCGGCGGCGAAAACATCTCCTCCATCGAAGTCGAAGGCGTCCTCTATCGCCATCCCGCGGTCATGGAAGCCGCCGTCGTCGCCAAGCCGGACGAAAAATGGGGCGAAACCCCCTGCGCCTTCGTCGGCCTGAAGGACGGCGCCACTGTCACCGAAGCCGACCTCATCGCCTTCTGCCGCGCTAACATGGCCCACTTCAAGGCCCCCAAGACCATCGTGTTTGGGTCGCTGCCGAAAACCTCGACGGGGAAGATCCAGAAGTTCATTCTGCGAGAACAGGCGAAGGGGTTGTGAGGGGCGCTACGAGCGCGCTACGCCAGAGAGGCGGCGCATCCGCGCTGCCTCTTTCACGGTCGCTGCAATACGCGCCAGGAAAGCAGGGCTGACACTTCCAATGGGCTGCGTCGCCTCGAAATCGAAAGCCTTGTCCAGTTCCACCCGATTATACTCGTCCAGAATGATCCAGCAGGGATAGGCAAGACCCGCCCTACGGCATTCCATTTCACCGAAGGCCAGGTGCAGCCGGTCTGCATCGGGTTGTTGCGATGTGATGGGAAACAGAAAGACCGCACCCGGATTATCCAGCGTTTTGACGACGATGCAGGCAGGGCGCGCTTTGCGGCCAGTCTCCTCACCGGCGTCGGCTTGCCTTTTCCAGAGATAGAAGAAGCGAACGATCTGCCCTCGTTCAAACATCGGGACCGTTTTCGTCAAGGATGGCATCCAGCCCGGCCATCAATTCGTCATGCACTGCGTCAGGCGCATCATCGAGGCCATAGGCTTTCGTATGCCCCTGCCCTTTCAGCCGCTCATAGGTCGCTGCATTCAGGATCACGAGCTTCTCCTTGCCGCGCTTGGTCAGCGCCACAGGCTCGATCAAGGCCGCTTCCAGGATTTCGCCGGACGCTCGGTTCATGTCGGAGAAGGTGAACTTTTTCATCGCAGACCTCAGATACGTATTTCACCTAAAATACGTATTTTATGCGATCTAGACAATAGGGCGAGTATGCGCCCCTCACCCCTCATGCAGCACAGCCGCCGCCTTCACCGCAGCGGACGCCCGGTTCTCCACCCCGAGCTTCACATAAATCTGCTCCAGATGCTTGTTCACCGTGCGCGATGAGAGCCCCAGGATCTCGCCGATATCGCGGTTGGCCTTACCCTTGGAAATCCATACCAGCACTTCGGCCTCGCGCCCCGTCAGCCCGAACTGACGCTTCAGGATTTCGTCGTCGGCCTCCTTGTTGGCCGATGTGATGCGGAAGAGGATTTCATTGGCGCCGACTTCGCCGAGATAGTTGAGATGCAGGCTCGCCCGATCACCCAATCCGATGGCAAGCGGCGCGTCGATCGAGAAGCCGGCACTTGAGCGCGCGCCGAGCCAGCGCGCGATCTCCTGCGTAATCGCCACCTGCCCCGCTTCGCTGCCGGAGGCGAGGTTGAGAAGCCGCGAGGCCTGCGGCGTGGCCCATTTCAGCTCACCATCCGCCGTCACCGCCATCAGATGCCGCCCCGCGGCATCGAGCGCCACGCGAGCATGCTGCGCCGAACGGGCATTGGCGAGATGAACCCGGATGCGGGCGCGAAGTTCATCGATATTGATCGGTTTCGTCAAATAGTCGACGCCACCCGATTCCAGCGCGTGGACGACATGCTCGGTTTCGGTCAGCCCCGTCATGAAGATGACCGGCACGGGGGCAATCGCAGCATCGGCCTTCAGGCGGCGGCAGGTCTCGAACCCGTCCATCGCGGGCATGACCGCGTCCATGAGAATGATATCCGGCGTGATCTTGCCAGCAATATTGATACTCGCCTGCCCCGATGTCGCGATCAGTACGGAAAAGCCCGTCTGTTCCAGTGCATCGGTCAGGAACCCGAGAGCCTCCGGGCTGTCGTCGACAATGAGAACAATGTCACGCGGCTCAGCCATCGGCGGTCTCCGTTTTCATGCCGTCCAGAAACCGCGCATAACCTGCCATGTCGAATGCCTTCACATATTCCCCCAGCGCCTCGGCAAACGGCCGATAAGCCGGATCTTGCGCCATTTCCGCCAGCTTGCTTTCAATGCCGCGGATATAGCCGATCTCGCCCAGCTGAACGAGTTCGCGCAGGTGCGACGGCGACGGCGCGCGGATCGGCTGTGGCGCGACGGCCTCGATTGTAACCGCTTCAACCTCATCCTCGTAAAGCCATGTCAGCTTCAGATGCAGCTGCAGCTTGGCGTAAAGCTGCTTGATGTCGAAAGGCTTGGCAATCGTGTCGTCATGGCCTGTCTCCGCTGCAGCACTCGCTCCGTCGCCGATATTGGCCGAGAGCATCAGGATCGGAGCGCGCGTTCCGCCATCCCTGAGACGCCGCACCAGTTCCCAGCCATTCATGCCCGGCATGGAAATATCGACAAAGAAGAGGTCAGGCGTACAAGCCGAGACCAGCGCCAGACACTCGCCCCCGCCCTCGGCCGTCAGAACCGTGAAGCCGAGCGGCTGAAGGATTTCCAGCATCAGATCGCGATGATCGGCATTGTCGTCCACCACCACCACCGTTCGCCGGACACCGGCGTAGCCCCTGACCGATCTTTCCGCGCTTTCTGCCACACCTGCGCGGTTGACCGGCGGAAGGCCGAGGCGGATCGAAAAGGTCGTCCCCTCCTCCGGCTTGCTGGTGACGGCAATCTCTCCACCGAGCATATGCGTCAGCAGCCGCGTGATCGTCAGCCCGAGCCCGAGCCCCGGCATTGGCCGGATACTGTCGGCATCGCCGCGCTGGAACGGCTCGAAGATATGCGGCAGGTTCGCTTCCGAAATCCCGCGCCCGGTGTCCGAAATGGTGAAGGTCGCAACCTGGCTGCGATAGTCCGCCCGTACGCTGACGCGCCCCTCGTCGGTGAATTTGAGTGCGTTCGAAATCACATTGACGAGGATCTGCCTGAGCCGCTTCTCATCGGTGCGCACATGGCGCGGCAGAGCAGGCTGGCGCTCGAACAGGAATTCCAGACCCTTGGCCTGCGCCTGCGGGCGGAACATGTCGACGATCTGGTCGAGGAAGTCGTGAATATTGACCTCGCCCTGATAGACCTGCAATCGCCCCGCCTCGATCTTGGAAATGTCGAGCAAGCCGTCGATCAGGCCGGAGAGATGCTCGGCCGAGCGCTTGATCACCTTGATCGCCGACTGGCGCGGCTGCGGGATCGTCGCGTCGCGCTCGAGGATCTGCGCATAGCCAAGCACGGCATTGAGCGGTGTGCGCAATTCGTGGCTCAAGCCGACCACATAGCGGCTCTTGGCGCGGTTGGCCGCTTCCGCCGCATCCTTGGCGTCCTGCAGCGCAGCGTCAGTCTTGCGGTGAGCGGCGATTTCGCGCAGCAGCAGCGAGTTCTGTCGGGTCGATTCCTCTTCCGCCACCACCCGGCTGTCATGCGCCAGAACGAAGAACCAGGCGGCGATGCCGGCCAGAATGGAGAAGACAAAGAAGACGGCGAGCGTGATGTCGTCCACCACATGCGCGGTTTCCGGCGCACCGCGGCTTGCCCGCGCCGCAATCATCCAGAGAATGGCGCCAATGGCTGCGATGGCCACGCTGGCCGTCATCAGATAGCGCCCGAGCCGTGTCGAAAGCTTCGCGACCACAGGCTCGGGCAGGACGGCAGCCGCCGCCTGCCCCACCTGATATTTCAGCCGCGCCTTCGGCTTGCACAGATCGTGGCAGCGGCTGTCGAGCGAGCAGCAGAGCGAACAGATCGGCGCGGAATAGGCCGGGCACCACGCCATATCCTCCGGCTCGAACGGATGTTCGCAGATTGAACAGGTGATGGTGGAAAGGTTCTTCCACTGTGCCCGCGGCTTGCGTGCAAGGTAATACTTGCCCTTCGTGGCCCAGGCGATGGCGGGCGCGGCAATGAAGGCAACCACGGGTGCGATATAGATCGCGAGCGATGCCGCCAGATCGCCGAAGGCGCCGAAATGCGCAGCAAGCGCAATCGCCGCCGTGATCAGCATCGAGCCCGTACCGACAGGATTGATGTCGTAGAGATGCGCCCGCTTGAACTCTATCCCCGGCGGGGCAAGCCCCAGCGGCTTGTTGATGAATAGATCGGCGGAAATCGTGCAGAGCCAGGCGGCCGCGATGATCGAGAAGACGCCCAGCGTCTCTTCTAGCAGCCGGTAGATGCCGAGCTCCATCAGAAGAAGCGCAATCGCCACGTTGAAGAAAAGCCAGACGACGCGACCGGGATGGCTATGCGTGAGGCGTGAGAAGAAATTCGACCAGGCGAGCGACCCGGCATAGGCATTCATCACGTTGATCTTCAGCTGCGAGACAACCACGAAGGCCGCAGTCAGGCCGAGCGCCACGGTATGGTTCGGCACCATGTAGCCAAAGGCGGTGACATACATATGTGCCGGATCGGCCGCCGAACCAGACGGTACGCCGGAGGAGAGCGCCAGTACCGCAAGAAACGACCCGGCCAGAAGCTTTGGCGCGCCAACCACCACCCAGCCGGGCCCGGCGAGAAACCGCATGATGCGCTGCCGGATCGTCGCCGGCTTGTGATCGGCGGGCAGGAAGCGCAGAAAATCCACCTGCTCTCCGATCTGCGACATCAGCCCGAGGATTACTGCGGAGGCCGCACCGAATTCGGCGAGATGGAAAGGCGCAAACTGCCCCTGGGGTGCCGGCGCATGTCCCACCCCGGAAAAGCCGAGCCACAGGATTACTTTCTGCCAGTCGGCAAAGGCGATGAAGATGAAGGGCAGGATATTAAGCACGATCCAGACAGGCTGAGTCAGCAGCTGGAAGCGCGAGATCAGGCGCACCCCGTGCGTGACCAGCGGAATGACGACCAGCGCCGAAACGACATAGCCGAGCCATGGCGGAATGCCGAAAGCCAACTCCAGCGCCCCGGTCATGATGGACGCCTCAATGGCGAAGAGCATGAAGGTGAAGCTCGCATAGATGAGCGAGGTCACTGTCGAGCCGATATAGCCGAAGCCGGCACCGCGCGTCAGAAGATCGATATCCACCCCGTGCCGAATGGCATAGCGGCTGATCGGTGTGCCGATGACGAGGAGCAGCAGACAGGCCGCAACGGTCGCGAAGATCGCATTGGTCGTACCGGAGGAAAGCGTGATGGCCCCGCCAACCGCCTCCAGCGCCAGAAACGAAATCGCCCCGATGGCCGTTTGAGAGATCCGCGCGGAGGAATATTGCCGCGCGCTCTTGGCCGTGAAGCGCAGCGCATAATCTTCCAGCGTCTGGTTCGCCACCCAGCGGTTATAGTCCCGCCGAACGGGTATGATACGCTGTCTGGCCGTCATCTCTGTCGCTTCACTGGCATGGACTATCAAAAGCACGGGCGGTGAAAGCGTTCAAGCGCAAGGCGCAGCGGACGATTACGTTAAACGACGTAAGAGAGCTCCTCGCATCCCTTGTGGGAGAGAAGACGCCATGGACGCCCGCGCCCAAAAAGCCAACATTTTCAGCTCTCCACCTCGCAATCGTCCCCGCTCTGCCCACGGGCTCTAGCCTTGTCCGCATCACCCGCGAACGAGGCCATGCCATGAGCGACACGACGCCCAACCTGAACCTGCCCTATATCCTGCCGTCGCAGGCCATGAAGCACATCACCCATAACGAGGCGCTGCAAATCCTTGATGCCGCGACGAATACGGTCATTCTCGCAACGCTGACAGCCCCGCCCGCCACACCGGCAGAAGGCGCCCTCTACCTCATCGGACCATCCGCCACCGGCACCTTTGCCGGCAAGGACGGGCGGCTTGCTTTCTTCATTGACGGCGCATGGATTTTCCTCGTGCCCCGCGCCGGCTGGCGGGCTTGGTTTGCACTAGACGGCCGCACACGGGTCTTCGACGGAACGGCATGGGTCGATCCACTGGCCAGCCCCGTCGTCGACCGGCTGGGGATTGCCGCCACACCGGACGCGACGAACCGCTTCACGCTTTCGTCAGAGGCAAGTCTCTTCAACCATGCGGGCAGTAGCCACCGCATGAAGCTCAACAAGCAGGCGGCAACCGACACGGCCTCGCTGCTTTTCCAGTCCAGCTGGTCGGGCCGGGCCGAAATCGGCCTACTCGGCAGCGACACGCTGCAATTCAAGGCGAGCGCGGACGGCAGCGCCTGGAAGATCAGCCTCGAACTCGGCAGCGACGGCGTCGCCCGCCTGCCCGGCCGACCGGTCGTCTCGGCAACGCTGGCCGCCGCAAGCTACACGCTCGCCGCAAATGATCTAGTCGGCGTGGATACGCTCAGCCTCCAGCAAGGGGGCTTCACCCGTGGCGGCGCGCTGGCAGGCGGACGCGGCAACGCGCTGATCGTGCCTGCCTCCGGGCTTTATGCGGTGTCTTTCCGCGCCAGCCTGCAGGCAACCGCCGCCGCCTCTCTCGCTCTCGCCGTCAATGGCAGCGCCTCGGGTCTGCGCTGGAGCGCCGGTGGAGCAACCTCGCCGATGGCGACAGCGACCGTCTCCGGCATCCTGTCGCTCTCGTCTGGTGACGCTGTGGCGCTGATGGCCGGCGGCCCGCTCAATCTGCAGACCGGCCTCAATGCCTACGAACTCGCCCTGCAATTTCTCTAGGCGTAGAAGCGGACGATCTCGGCACCTGCCGACCACATCATCTTCAGCCCGACCAGCAGAAGCAGCACGTTGATGATCTTGTAGAAGCTCTCTGTCGAGAACCGGCGGACGAGCTTCACGCCGAAATAGGTGGTGATCAGCGCCAGCGGCGCCAGTACCAGCGACACTTTCACGATATCAAGGTTCAACTCGCCCAGCATCAGATAGGGCGGCACCTTGATCCAGTTGACGGCGGCGAAAAACAGCGTGCTGGTTCCGATGAAGAGATCACGCTCGAGCTTCTGCGGCTGGACATAGATCTGGAACGGCGGCCCACCGGCATGCAGGATCATGCTGGTAAAACCGGCAATCACGCCCCAGAAAATCCCCGCCGGCACATCCGCCTTCTTGGCGGGTGCCAGCTCGGTCTTGGCAAAGAACAGGCTGCGGATGGCAAAGACGGTGGAAATCACACCGACGATGGCGCTGATGATGAATTCCGACATGTAGGCGGCCAGAAAATAGCCCGTCGCAATACCGACGACGGCGGCCGGCAGCAGGATTACGATATTGCGCCGGTCGATCGTGCCGCGATAGGTCCACAGACTATAGGCGTCCTGCACCAGGAGGATCGGCAACATGATCGCCGCCGCCTCGACAGGCGGCACGACCAGCGCCAGGATCGGCGTGGCAATGATCCCCGCCCCGGCAAATCCGCCCTTCGAAAGGCCGGCCACCCCCACGGCAAAAATGGCGGCCACCAGAAAGGCCGGATTATACAACAGCTCCACCCGTTTCCTCCCAAGGCAGCCTTACTATTTTTGCTTTTAATCGATTGAGCCGGCAGGTAAAGCCGCTATTCGCGCTTCCCCAGGTTTGCTTGCGTATGGCGACCTTCTGCGTTTTAAGCGAATTGACACGCTTCACGCGCATGATCGCGTGCAATGTCCGGAGAACTGCTCTCAATGCCCATGCCGAAACCGCTCGTCACCCATGTCGTCAGGCAGTTTCTGCCGAATCGCGGCGGGCTGGAGGACGTCGTGGCCAATCTCTGCAGACAATTGCCGGAACTCGGCTATCGATCGCGCGTCGTCACGCTGAACCGGCTCTTTGGCGAACCCGATCAGGAGCTTCCGGCCCGCGAGATCATCGACGGCATCGAGATCGTCCGCATCCCGTGGCGCGGCTCGACGCGCTACCCGGTCGCGCCACAGGTTTTCCGACATCTTGGCGACGCCGATCTCGTTCACGTCCATGCGGTGGATTTCTTCTTCGATGCGCTGGCGCTCGGCTGGCCGCTGCACCGCAAGCCGATGATCGCCACCACGCATGGCGGTTTCTTTCACACCAGAAACTATGCCGCGATCAAGGCGGTCTGGTTTAATACGCTCACCCGTGTCTCGACCTCTGCCTATCGCGAACTCGTCTGCTGCAGCCAGTCGGACCTCGCCCGCTTCGCGCCCATTGCCGGTGCGCGGGCCACCCTTGTGGAAAACGGTACGGATACGGAAAAATTCGCCGATCGCGCCAGCCGAGCGCCGGTCAAGGGCATGATCACCATCGGCCGTTTTTCCATCAACAAGCAGTTGCCGCGACTGATTGCCGCCACACGCGCGCTTGTCGAGCGTGATCCGCAATGGCGGCTGACCATCGCCGGCGTTCCCTCCGATTTGAGCGAAGCTGATCTCAGGCAGGCTATTGCCGAGCACAAGCTGGAACACGCCGTCAGTGTGGTGGTCGATGCCTCCAACACCGAAATTGCCCATCTGATGGGCGAAACGAGCCTCTTCGTCTCGGCCTCAGAATATGAAGGCTTCGGCCTCGTCGCCGTCGAGGCGATGAGCGCCGGGCTGATCCCGGTTCTCCATCCGAACGACGCCTACCAGACGCTGGCCGCCCGCCACGGGACCGTGCGCCTCGCCGACTTCTCCGACGCGAGCGCCGCAGCGGCCGCCATTGCCGCCAGTTTCGATGCACTTGTCGCGGACGGTAATGCGCGCGCGACGGCGATGAACGAGGCTTCCGATTACGCCTGGACACATGTTGCCCGTCGCTACGCCGATCTCTACGATCGCGTTCTGAAACGATAAGCTTGTGGAGACAACGACGATGCGCATGATCACCAGGAGCCTGCTCGCTCTTCTGCTATCGGCTTCCATGGCCGCGCCCGCGAGTGCCACCTGCTTTCGCGGCATCAACCTGTCGGGCGCGGAATTCAACGGCCGCGGGGCCAAGATCAACGAGAAATACACCTACCCGTCGCAGAAGATCATCGACTATTTTGCCTCGAAGAAGCTGAACACGGTGCGCCTGCCGATCCTGTGGGAGCGCCTGCAGCCTATCCTCAACCAGCCGCTCGATCCGGATGAACTGGCCCGCCTGAAGACTTCCGTCGTGCAGATGCGCAAGGCCGGTCTCGGCGTCATCATCGACCCGCACAACTTCGCCACCTATGACGACATCCAGATCGGTACGCGCGTGGTTTCAAACGCCGATTTCGCCGATTTCTGGCGTCGCGTGGCCGAGGAATTCGCCAATCAGGACGGCATCTATTTCGGCCTGATGAACGAGCCCTTCCATATGCCTGCCACCCAATGGCAGCCCGCCGCCAGCGCGGCCGTTGCGGCGATCCGGGAGACAGGCGCGAAAAATCTCATCATCGTGCCGGGCGTCGAATGGACCTCCGCGCGTGAATGGGAACGAGCAAGCGCCACCGAGATGATCAAGGTCACCGACCCGGCGAACAATTTCGCCTTCGAGTTTCACCAGTATCTCGACAGCGATTTCTCCGGCACGCACGACACCTGCCCGCGCGCCGCCGATGCCCTGGATGCAATCAACAAGGTGACCGACTGGCTACGGACAAACAAGCGACGAGGCTTCCTGGGCGAATTCGGCGGCAGCGGCAAGCCGGAATGCCTCAAGGGCATTGCCGATATGGTACAGGCCATGAACACGGCGAAGGATGTCTGGATCGGCTGGACCTATTGGGTCGCCGGTGACTGGTGGCCGGCGACCGAGGCCAACAACATCACGCCGACCAAGGACGGCGACAGACCTCAGCTGGCCTCACTTCTCGGGCCCGGACTTGAAGACAAGTCCTGTGCCGGGTTCTGAACCATGTCCTCTTCCGGCCTGACACCGTTGGCTGTGCCGAGAATGAACCATAGGAGACCGGCGGTCTTCAACGAATAGCCCGAATTCGAGATGATCATCAGAAGCAGCAGATAGATGATCGCCATGGTATGGAAATTCCATGCTCGCGCCGTCCGGCCTGGCGCGAAGACGAAGAGCGCCCAGAGCCCGACGAACCCGATGATCCCGAACTGCGTCAGCGAATAGGCGATCCCCGAATCCGCGGTGAACTTGTCGGTCACCTCCGTGCCCATGATCACCCCTGACCCGAGCTGCGTGATCAGATGCGCCGTCACGTTCAGGCGGCCGCTGATATCGTTCGGTCCCCCATTCGTGCCGCTGACCAGACCATAGATGGTCAGCAGCGTCAGGATGAGGAACGGCAGCACCAGCCAGACCGTGCGCGGGATGATCTGGAAGAACGGCCTGAGCAAGGTCATGACAATGCAGGAATAGAGACCGAAACGGGCATCGGCGAACACGATGAGCGTCAGCGCACAGACGAATGTCACCCAGCGCCAGATCCGCATTTCCTTCCGGAATAGCGCCCAGGCATAGATGATCACGCCGTAATTGCCCGTCGATACCGGTTCGAGGAAGATCGACGAGACGCGGTGTTGTCCAAGAAACGGGAAAATCGTGCGCGGCTCAGGTCTCAGACCGCTGATGAACAGGCCGCGCGTGTGGCCGAATGTGTCGGTCAGTGTCAGCGACCCGCGCGCAAGATAGTAGCCGAGCACGTTGAAGTTATCGAGGAACTTCTCGACCGCGAAATATTCGAACATGCCGAAGGCGACCACGAAAACCGCGGAAGACGCGACGAGAAAATCGGCAAACCGCAGATTGGCGATCCGGAGCCCTGCGAAATAGAAGGCGAAGGGCACCAGAATGTCGCGGATCGGCTTGGGGTCGAATTGCTGCCTTAAGGCGAACAGCACCAGCATATAACCGAAAAACACGCTGAAACTGAGATAGAGTCCAATCTTGCGATCAAGCGCGACGATCAACGCGCAGCCGATGCACACAAGTTCGCCGAGCATGACATAACTGTCGCGCACCGCGAACATGCGCGTGTTGACGAAGCAGAGGAACGTGTTGTTGAGCATCCCGCCGAGGACGGCGATGATCGCCAGCATGTAGAGGGAGCGCGACAGGCTCTGGCCGCGCTCTTCAGGCGTGACGGGCGCGCGCCCGCCCACGGGCAGAGGCGGAACGGTCCCCGTCATGCTCGCCATGTCAGGCCTGTCCTGTCGTCACGATCGCGCCGAGGAACTTGCCGCCCCATTGCGAAAGGCTGTCGATCAGGTTCTCGATTTCGTCCACAGACGTGTCAGGGCCGATGACCATGAACGTGCCGTCGGCGCGGTCGAGAATGTGCGGCAGCATAGCGATGGCAGCATCCCCCGCCCCGTTGGCGAGATGGACGATCGGGCCCTGATCTTCGCGGCGCACGAGTGACGTGCCGGGCGCGGCACGATAACGCAGTGATCCATCCCGCGGATCGCGCGGCGCAGCTAGGGCGACGCGGGGACCGCGCCGGACGAGACGGGACCGCGCCTGCGCAATTGCCTCCATGCCATCCGACAGAAGAACGACGGAGCCGAGATCGACCAGCGACGCAGCGACCCCGGAGATCACCTGATCGACATTATCGACGCCGCTGGCGGGATAGAACAGGATTTCGGCGCTCGCCGCACCGCTCCGACCGAAGCTGCTGCGAATGGTCTTGGCGGCGCGCTCGACTTCCGACTGTGCCGCCTGCACCACCGGCGACTGGAGCCGCGTCGCTGCGGGGGCTATGCGGATCACCGGCGAATTCGGCCGCGCCTTGCTGACTGGGGCGGACGAGGCGACTTCCGTCGTCGCCGCCGTCGTCGGCGGCGGTGTCGGTGTCGGCGTTGGCGGCGTTGGCGTCGGCGTTGGCTTCGGTTCCGTCACCTGAGGCGCGGGTGCGGGCTGCATACGGCCCTGACCGGGACCACCGGACTTGTCCGGGCGGCTGAGCAGTTCACGCAGAACCGCCAGCGCCGAACCCGCCGCCGCGCCGAACAGAAGGCCGGCAATGAGAAGGAGGATCTTCGGCGCGCCCGATGGTTTGACCGGCGGAACCGCAGCGGAAATGATGCGGGCCGAAGTCGGGTCCGCCGCCACCCTTCCACCCAGGGTCTCGGCCCTGGTCAGGGTGCTCTGATACATGTCCTTGAGCGCCTGTGCCTCGTTCTGCAACTGGATGAGCGTCGTTCGCGCTTCGCTGGATTGCGCCAGCGTCTTTTGCATGCTGTTGTAACGAGCCTGCAGCGCATCCCGGTCGCCGATGGCGCGCTGGTAATTGTTCTTCAGAGACGCACGAATCCGGTCCAGTTCCGCCGTGATCGAGGCGCGCATGCTGGCCGCCTGCGCACGGGCGGCCTTGAGCTGCGGATGCTGCTCGCCCAGATTGGCCGCAAGCTGCGCCTCCGAATCGAGCAGCTGCGCGTAGCGGGTTCGCAGGCTGACAAGCGCATTCGATTGCAGGGCCTCGGGGATGGATCCTGCCTGAATATCGGCCATGGTGATCTTCTGGGCCTGGTCGTAGATCGTCTTCTGCTGTTCGACGCGCGTCTTGGCAGCCGCGAGTTGCTGGTTCAGCGCTTCAAGCTGCTGGTCGGCGACAAGTCCGCCCGCGGGCGTGGAATAGAGCCCGTGAGTCGCCTTGTAGCTTTCGACTTCCGCCTGCGCCTTTTGCAGCTTGGCGCCAAGCGCATCGGCCTGATCTTTCAGCGAATTGCCGATACGCTGCGCCGTGCCGGAGCGGCTTGCGTTGATCTGGCTGAGATAGGCATCCGCCGTGGCGTTCGCGATATCCGCTGCAGTCTTGGCATTCGGATGCTTGGCGGAGATGACGAAGACAAGGGACTGGTCGGCGCGCTGCACCGACAGATCGTCTGCCAGCCCGTCCATGGCCTCGCGCCGTCGCTCTGCCTCGGTCAGAACCTTTCCGCCGATGAGATGCGCAAGGAAACCGCCGGAGCGCGGCGGCGCAATCCAGCTGTCGTTTTGCAGATTCAGCTTGTCGACGACGCTGCCCAGGATTTCGGCCGACTGCATGACGTAAAGCTGGCTGTCCGTCGTCGCCTGAGTGAGAGCACCGGCACTCCCCGCTGCATTCGGATCGACGGTCGGCATCTGCAGGGCAGCGGGATCGACAATCAGCGACACACTGGCGCGATAGGTCGGCGTCTGGAGAGATGCAAACCCCAACGCCAGAACACCGCAAAGCGCCGTTGACGCGGCTGGATAGATCCAACGGCGACGCAAGATGCCCGGCAGTTGAAAAATGTCGATATCCATACGCAATACGATCCCGATAAACTGACGAAACAAGAAATGGCTTCGGGCATCGAAACTGGCAGATTATGATTAATATTCGGTCAACCGGAGCGTGAGCCGATTCACCATGTTTTCCGCTTTGGATCAGGTCCGCAGCCAATCATTAACGCCGGTCTTTTATGCTCGGGCACATGACGTCTGACCTGGACCCGATAATGCCGCAACAACCAATGATGCATGACACGAAGCCGCTGATCTCGATGGTCGCCTCGACTCTCGGCCGCGATCAGGAGATGCGGCTTCTTCTGGATACACTGAGCGCCCAGAACGACGATGGCTTCGAACTGATCGTCGTCGACCAGAACCAGGACGACAGGCTGGTTCCCATCCTTGCGGCCTATGAGGGACGCTTTCCCATCCGCCATGTCAGATCGCTCGAAAAAGGTCTCGACCGCGGACGCAATCTCGGTGCGCGCCATGCCGCAGGAGACTGGCTGCTCTTTCCCGACGACGACAGCTGGTATCCGCCCGAGTTCCTGAAGACACTGCGCCGCCTTATCGCCACGGAGCCGGCCGACATCTATTCCGGCCGTTCGCTCAACAGGGACGGCAAGGAAATCATGGTCTCCTTCGTCGCTGAAGACGCGGAGATTTCCCGCCGCAACATCTGGCACGTTCTGATCGAGTGGGTCATCGTTTTCCGCACCGAAACCTTCCGCAAGGCGGGCGGCTTCGATGAAGATCTGGGAGCCGGGTCCGGCACGCCGTGGAATTCCGGAGAAGGCCAGGATCTCGTGCTGCGCTGCCTTTCGCAGGGCGCGAAAGGTCTGTTCCGTCGCGCGCTCTATGGCTTCCACCCGGAAGAACAGCCCAACACCAACCCCGATGCCCATATTTCCAAGATGCACGGCTACAGCCGGGGCAAGGGCTTCGTCATGCGCCGCCACGGCTATTCCCTGCTAGAATTCCTGCCGGAGTTGCTGCGCCCCGCCGCAGGCATCGTCGTCTATACGGCGACCGGAAAGCAGACGCTGGCGCGTCGCTCGCGCGCCATTCTGAGCGGTCGGCTCTATGGCTGGCGCAATTTTAAGCCACGATAAACCATGGCAGGAAATCGCCAGACCCGGCAACGCCTCATCTGTCTATGTCTTAAGCTTTGACCTCTAGGCTCTGCCCCGATATGGCACAACGTCGTGCCACGAGGGCAACGGCATGGCAATGGGGCCGAGCGGCGGGTTTGAGCGGGTCGTCTCCCGAACAAAGAGAGACACGGCATCCAGACAGGAAACTTTCCGGGGTGCCGGGATGTTTGACACCCAATGGGCGTGAGATGAAGACGGCAGATAGTGGCATCGTGAAGAATTCGGTTCTCAATGCGGCCGCCGGCCTGGCGCTGCTGCTGACCGGATTCGTCTCCTCTGTCATCGTCGCCCGCTTTCTGGGACCGGAAGCGAACGGCATGATTGCCTTTTCGCTCTGGATGGTCGTGACGGGCGCGCTCATTGCCGAACTCGGCACCGGCATTTCCATGCTGCGCATCCTGCCGCAGCTGGCGGCCCGAGGCTATGACAGCAACGCCCGGCGCGGATTTGGCGCCTTTCTCGCCTGGCCGGTGACGCTTGCGACGCTGGTTCTTGCGATCGCCGCGACCATCTGGCTGCATGTCGAAGGTCCAAGCCACGGCCTTCCCTCCACGCCGGCCATTGCACTGCTGACCGGCGGGCTGTTCATCGCCCAGTCGCTCGCCTCGTTTGCCAAAAGCTTTCTGATCGGCGAGCAGCAACTTGGCACCTTCTTTCGAATCTCTGCGCTGAGCGCGATCCTTCAGGTTTTGGGCGTCGGCATCGGCGCCTGGGGCTGGGGTATCGAAGGCGCACTGGCGGGCTATGCGTTCGGCCAGATTCCGCTGTTCCTCACGACATTGTCGGTATTGCGCAACCGACCCGACAGCTGTGGCATGGCCCCTCGCCAGATCGCCAGCACCTCTTCCCTCATCATCATCGAATTCATCGTCGCAGCAGTCTTCCTGACGCGGCCGGAAATCGTCTTCCTGCAGGAATTCAGGTCTGCGGAGGCTGTGGGCTTCTACGCGGTGGCGACCTCGCTGGCCAATCTGGCGCTGCAATTGCCGATGCAGCTGACCGGTAGCCTCGTTCCCTATTACGCCGCCCATTCCGAAAGAAACGGCAGCCTGAATTCCGACCTGCTGATGACGGTGATGCGCAACTTCGCCTATCTGACGCTTCCGATGAGCTTCGGGCTCGCCGCCGTCGCAGAGCCGCTGGTCACGAGCATCTACGGCCCCGCCTACCGCGAGGCCGGCTTCATCGTCACCATTCTGGCCGCGGGCGTCCCTGCCGCCGTATTCCTGCAACTGTGTACGCAATATGTCTTTGCGATGGACCGCCAGGACATCCGTCTGCGCACCACGATTGTCGGCGCGATCGTCATGGGTATAGGCCTTTTCGCCGCCGTTCCCCTCCTTGGCGGCGAAGGCGCTGCCGCCATGCGCAACATCACGCTGATCGCCATGGGCGCATTCATCCTGCGCTACATTCCGAAGTCGGGAAACAACAACGGCATCGTGTTGCGCCTCCTGCGTATCGGCACCGCCGCTCTGGCGACGGCCGCGCTGGCCTATGCCGCAACCCTGCTCGTGCCGGGCGTCGGCGGCGTCGTGCTCGGCATTATGGCCGGGGCGCTCATCTATGTCCCGGCGCTGCGCCTGATGCGCGCCGTGGACCCCGTCGACAAACTGACCCTTTCCAGCCTCTCGGTGCGTGTCCCCGCGCGTCTGCGCCCTCTTTATAGCCGCCTCATCGATATTGCCGCGCCCGATAATGCTCAGGTGCACACACCATGAACGCCCACATCCTGACAGAGACCTTTTTGCCCCATCCCGGCGAGCCCGTCCGCTTCGGGCAGACTGCCGCCATCTTCACCCCCGCCCTCCACCAGGCCGCCACGTCCGACACGGCGGCGCTTCTCGTCAGCCCCTGGGGCTTCGAGGACATGTCGGTGCGCAAGTTCTATCGCGAGATCTCCGAAGCGCTGGCAGCCGAAGGCATTTCCAGCATGCGTTTCGACCTGCCCGGCACAGGGGATTCCGCCGAGGCATCCGCAGACATCGCGCTGGACGACTGGCTCCATGCGATCGCGCAGGCCGCCCGCGAAACAGGCCGCCTCTCCGGCGCATCGAAGATCGTCCTGCTCGGTCACGGCCTGGGCGCCACGCTCTCAGTCCTCGCCGAAACGAGGATCGACAATCTCTCGGGCCTCGCTCTTCTCGCCCCCGTCACCTCCGGCCGCATCTATGCGCGCGAAACCGGCCTCTGGTGGAAGATGATTGCCGCCGATCTCGGCCTTGGTCCCGACTACACGGAGACGGCGACACTCTCCATTGCCGGCATGACCATGCCGGACAACATCGCCGCCTCCATCCGCAAGCTGCGCGACACAGACCTGACGCTCACACGCCCGCTTCCCGTTCTCACCGTGTGCCGCAAGGGCCGTGACAGCGACAGCCAGCTTGCCGATGCGCTGGCTGGCAAGGGTGCGACCGTGACCCGCCTGCCCTATGACGGCTTCGACGCTCTGGTGGTCAACCCTCTGGTTTCGCGCTCCCCAGCCCATCTTGCCACCGATATCGCCCGCTGGCTGCGCGGGATATCCCCGCTTGAAGCCCACGCCGCCCGGCCGGAGCAGGCGACACAGACCCCGATCACCGGCGACGGCTATCGCGAGATCGGCCACAGCTTCGCCGAACACGGCCGCCTCATCGGCACCTTCTGTCAGCCTGAAGGCGAACCGCTCGGCGCGCCGGTGCTGCTTGTCGGGACGAGCTACGACCGCGCCTCCGCCTGGGGCAATTCAGGCGCGGTGATTGCGCGCGAGTTGGCGCGGCGCGGGATCGCAAGCCTCCGCTTCGATGCTGCGGGCATTGCCGACAGCCCGGCTGTTGCGGGAGATCCGGAGCAGATGCTCTATTCGAAAAGCCTTGACCGCGACGTCGTCCTTGCGCTCGAGGAACTGAAGGCGCTCACCGGAAGACCCGCCGTGCTGGCGGGCCGCTGCAGCGGTGGTTACCATGCCTTCCGGGCCAGCCTTGCGAATCCGGAAGCGGCCGCCGGTGTGGTGGTCGTCAATTCCTACGCCTTCGTGTGGGATGAGAGCAAGACCGCGGAGGATGCACTGAAGAACGTCGCCCGCCCGCTTGGCGACTATTCGAAGCGCGCCATGAATCCGGAAACGTTTCGGCGCATCCTGCGCGGCGAAGTCAATCTGAAGGCCGCCGGATTTGCGATCCTTCGCGCGATCGGCGCCAAACTCTACAATAGGATCGAGCCGGCGCTCGGCAGCCTCTCCGCCGGAAACCGCCTGAAAGCACAGATACACGCAGCCTTCCGGACGCTTGCGGACAGGAAACTCCCCGTCGTCATCGCCTACGGCCGCCACGATCCGGGCCTGGAACAGAGCCGCATGGTCTTCGGTAACGACCTCTCGGGCCTCAACCGCTATACCAACGCCCGCTTCGTTTCCCTCGGCGACAGCGATCACAATGTCACGGTGCCGCAGGCCCGGCAAACGGTGCTGGAGGAGATTGCAAGGCTGGCACTGGAAGCGGCTCAGAAAGCCTAGACGGCTATTCCGCGGCCACCGGGACGCTCTTGCGCAGACCTCCGGGGGCTACAACGCCATCGGCAATCTTGACCTTCTCGCGGAAGCGTTCCAGCAACATGGGACGGTGATCGTCAATATTGTCGGGCAGGCAATGGGTCAGCTGGCCGCAATTGCTGCAGACCTGGTTTTCACAGCGCCGGCCTTCCAGATGCTGAAGGCGCAGCGCATTCATCTTGTCGGAATTCCAGATCTGGACGAGCGATTCCTTGCGCACATCGCCGATGATCAGCTTGCGTCCCCAGTCGAGGAAACAGGAGGACACGAGACCATCCGCATTCACGCTCATCGCGTAGAAGATATAGGGGCAGGTATCGGTCGGGCGCAGTGCCTGCTGATAGATCCCGACCTCTCCGATCTTGATGCCCGAACGTTCCTCGACATTGAATTCCGGCCAGCAGGGCGCGAAGTTCTCGATAAAGATGCGGTCGCAATGATCGCCGAACGTGTCGAAGAATTCCTGCCGCTGCGGCTCGGTGATGAGCTCGCCGGGAATCTTGATGGAGATTTCCATCTCCCCCTTGTTCTCGTAGAGCCACTTCACGCCGGCAACGAATTTGTCGAAATCGAAGTCGAAGCCGGTAAATTCGCGATAGGTCTCGCGCGTCATCCCGTCGACGGAGATATTGATCTTGTCGAGGCCAGCCTCGATGACCGGGCCCAGCCGCTCCGGTGTCAGGAAGGTGCCGTTGGTTGTCGTGTCGATATAGTCGACATAACCACTCTTCTTGGCATAGTCGATCATATCGGCAAGCCGCCGGTTCAGGAAGGGCTCACCGTCCTTGTACATGCGCAGAACCTTGATCGGCTTATTGAAACCAGCCAGATCGTCGATCGCCTTGGTGAAGACGTCATACTTCATCGCGCCTTGGAAACGGCCGGTCTCGGCGATCAGCTGCCGATGACCGGTCGGGCAGAAAGTGCATTTGAAATTGCAGGAACTGGCCGGATCGATGAAGACAATGAAGGGCGTTTCGATCGGTATCACCGTCTCGAGCGCGGTGCGCCCTTCGAGGTTGATGCGCGGCTTCAACTGGGCTTTCATATCTTTCTCCAAACAGCGGACGAAAGGGTCAAGGCCTTCCGCGCCAGATATAGGCCAACCAAAACAGATCGCGATTGCGCCAAACTTGCCTCCGGACCTTACCACGGATGCGAAGGCATCGCTAACTCTGCCGATCCCCTTTAGCACGAACCGATGGCAAGCCACGGGAAAGCCATTGCCTGCTATGAGAATCCCCATATTCACCAGCCTCGGGGACGCTGTGACCGCCGCACGGGAAAAGACGCCAGACGCTCCGGAAAACGCAGGCCTGCTGGCTGCGCGAGTGTTCGAATCTGCGCCATCCAGATCGGCGGCTCAGGCTCTTCTGCGGGAGATTGCGGAAGCGAAGAGCGACACGCAGCCTCTCCTGCCCGCCCAGCCTCTTGCTCTCTATGGCGCCGGCGACCTCGGCCGGCTCGCCCGGGATCACCTGCGCTACCTGGACATCCCCATCGCCGCCGTCATCGACCGCAACGCGGACACAATCGCTGCCGATCCGGGCTGGGCCGGAATTCCGGTCCTCCACCCCGACGCGGTAGAGCCCGCCTTCAAGCACGAAGCCATGCTTGCCGTCAGCATTGCCACGAGTCCTTTCGCCCCGCTGCAGGCCTCCCTGCGCGATGCGGGCTGGACGCACGTGGTCCCCTATTACGACATCGCCGAGAGCTTCCGCGACCGTCATCCCTTGTCGAACGGCTGGAGCGCGGAGCGCTTCTCGAGCGATGAGGTGGCGGCATTGACACGCGTACTCGATGGCTGGAGCGACGACCGTTCCCGCGCCCACCACCTGCAATTTCTTGCCTGGCGGCGCCTTCGCCGGGAGTGGAGCTTTGGCGACGCGCCCGTGACGGTCGGCGACCGCTTTTTCATTCCCGAGATGCTCGCTGTCCTGACGGAAAGCGAGCACTATCTGGATGGCGGAGCGCATTACGGTCTGGTGGGACGCCGCTTTGTCGAGGAGCGACAGGGGCGCTTTCAGTCGCTCACGGCGATCGAACCAGACGAGCAGAGCCGGAGGACGCTTCACCAGACACTTGCCACCCTGCCCGCCGATCAGGCCGCAAGATGCAGGGTACTCGATACCGTTCTGGACGAGACGCCGCAGAACCGCAACTTTCACGAGGGCCTCGGCTATGCCTCGCAGATCGCTTCGACGGGCAGGACAAGCCGACATACAGCCAGCATCGACACACTCGATCTCACCCCCACCATCCTCAAGCTACATCTGGAAGGCCACGAGCTTCCGGCCTTGAAGGGCGCGACCGCGACACTTGCCGTGCATCGGCCCATCCTGATGGCAACCGTCTATCACAATGCCGACGGGCTTTATGCGACGGCGGATTGGCTGATGCACACGCTTACCCGCTACCGCTTCCTCTTCCGCCTCCACAGCTGGTGCGGGACGGGCGCGGTGATTTACGCTATTCCGGAGGAACGCGGATGAGGCTTTGCCGCGCGATCACGGATCGACCCGCGCTGCCCTGACATCGCAGTGCCCGAACAGGACCGAGGGACATGGACCCGAACGAAGAATTCCGCCAATACGTCGCAAGAAACATCAAGGGTATCGGCGAAGACCGCGATTTCCTTGGTCTTTCCAACATCTGGAACCGCGAGGCGATTCATCATCGCTATGCGCTGAACTTCTCCTGGCTCGGGCGTCCGATCGTGCAGGTGCCGCAGGATACCTACGCCATCCAGGAGCTTATCTGGGCCTGCCGTCCCGACCTCATTATCGAGACCGGCATCGCGCATGGCGGTTCGCTGGTCATGAGCGCGTCGATGCTCGCCATGCTGGACTATTGCGATGCCGTGCAGGCGGGGCAGGTTCTCGACCCCAAGGCCGGCCGCCGGAAGGTCGTCGGTATCGACATCGATATCCGCGCCCACAACCGCTCCGCCATCGACGCGCATCCGCTGCGCCACAAGATCACGATGATCGAAGGCTCCTCTGTGGCGGACGATGTTTTCGCCAAGGTCCGGAAAGAGACGGAAGGCCATGAGCGGATCATGGTTTTCCTGGATTCTAATCACACGCATGAACATGTTCTGGCCGAGCTCGAACTCTATGCACCGCTAACCACCAAAGGCAGCTACTGCGTCGTCTGGGATACCGGCGTCGAAGATCTGCCAGATTTTATGTGCGCCGACCGCCCGTGGGGCAAGGGCAACAATCCGAAGACCGCCGTGTGGGCCTATCTGAAAGCGCTCGAAGAGGAAGGCCGAAACGGTCGCGACGGCGCTCCGCTCCACTTCGAAATCGACAAGGTCCTCGAGCACAAGCTTGCCATTACGGCCTCTCCGGACGGTTTCCTGAAACGGGTCTGATCCCGTGCCCTGCATCTGAAGCACCCGCGCAAGGCAGCCTCGAAGGGTACTGCCACAAGCCTGATGCTTCGAAGCTGCCCTCGGGCTGTACCTCAGCATGGGTGAGGAACATGCCTCAGAACCGTGAAACGCAGCCTCCGCCGGCGAGCCGAACCTCGCCGGAAGGCTTGCCCTCGCCGCTGAACACGATGCGGCGCGGGCGGCCCGGCGCGAGATGGAACCAGTTGTCGGAAAGCTCGAAGCCGGCCACGTCGATCTGAACGGTCTCAGCGAAAAGATCGGTCGAGATATCCAGTGCAAAGCCCTGATCCGACTCGACAAGTTCGAGCGTGAATGTCGCATCGCGCCGCGCCGCCGAACGTCCAAGCGGGAAATGGAAGGCGCTGGCAATTTCGGCACCGCTGGCCGTCTCGATCAGCCGCGCCAGGGTCACGTCATGCGACGGCGGGCCGAAGCGGAAGGAATAGGCCGTGTCGAAGAAAGCGCCGAACAGATCGGTTGCCGGTATTCTTGAAGCCGAATGCGGCGCAAGCGTCACATCGCGCCGCCCCGAGACAACGGGCACCGCACCATCGCGCAGGCAGACAAGCTCGACAGTGACATCCCTGCCCTCCCCCAGATCGTTGACGACATGGACATCGATCCCGTTCGTCCCCTCATCCGTCAGCAAGACCTGCACCGGACGGAAGGCGCGGCGCACGGCATGCCAGACAGGCTTTGCCCTGCCCGTCGCATCGACCAAGCCCCAGCCGGGACCTGGCAACAGATCCTGAAACGTCCAGAGAAGCGCGCCCCGGCACGACGAGCCCGCGCGCCGCCATTCGGCAAAGGTCGCCTCGATCACCTCGCCGGTCACCGCGCGCGACAGATCGAGATAGAGACCGGGATTTTCGCGCCGCAGCCGCTCCGGCTCAGCCTCGTAAAGCAGCTTCAAATAGAAATCCCGCACATCCTCGAAATCCCAGCTCGCCCCGCGGTCACGCGGCACCCGCGCCTTCCAGCGTGGATCGTGCACGGGAGCGACGGGCAGATGCTTGTCGAGAGTCCCCTGCTCCGGCACATGGGCAAAGGCGAGACTTTCGGCGGCGAAACGCACATGGGCGCGGCGCGCGTCTTCGAGCGGTCGCATATACGCCCCGACGCCATAGTAATGCGTCACGCCGGCATTGGGGAAAAACGGCATTGCCCCGCCGGAGGGGGAATTTGGAACCCACACGCAATCCGGTCGATGTTCGCGCACCAGCTCAGGCAGGATGTTTTCGGTGAGGTCCGATTTGTAGACGCTCTCCGGCAGGCCGAGCATTGCCGCCTGCTGGTAGACCTCCGAGCCGCCGCAGACGACGGCGAGCGACGGCGAGGCAGAGGTGCGGTCGAGCAGTTGCGTGACCTCCTGCTTCAGGTCGGCGAGCCAAGCCTCGTCGCTGGCCGGATAATCGAAATTGGCCAGCATCAGTTCCTGCCAGACCATCAGACCGAGTTCGTCGCAGAGCTTGAAGAACTCCGCGCGCTCATAGGCCATGGTCCCGCCGATGCGGATCATGTTCATGTTGGCGCCCGCGGCTTTTTCAAGCCACGGCCGATAATCCTCGCGCCCGCCCGGCAGGCTGACGATATCCGCCGTCGTCCAGACCGCGCCGCGGCAGAATACCGGAACACCATTCACCTTCAGCCCGAAACCCTGCCCGTCCGCATCGCGGTCAACATCGATATGGCGAAAACCGGAGCGGCCCAGCAGCAGGGTTTTGCCACCCCATTCGAGCGTCACGTCGTGCAGAACTGGCTCGCCATGCGTACGCGGCCACCACGCCTCCACATCCGGAAGAACCAGCACAGCCGAACCGTCCACCACCTTGGCGGTCGCCCCGGCACAGGACACGACCGCGCCCTCGGCATGATCGATCCGCACCGTCAGATGCCCATAACCTTGAGCATCCCGCCGCGCCGCAATCCGCGCTTCGCCCGGCTGATCTTTTAACTGACGGATAACCGAAACCGGCCTCCATGGTCCGACGGCTTGAACCTCCGGGCACCAGCCCGGCATGCGCCCAAGTGTAGTGGTACGGAACAGCCGGACGCCCGCCGGCGTGATCATCTGCGGTCGCCAGCGCGCCCGCGGCCCCTTCTTGTTCAGAAGCGGGCCCAGCGCCCGGAAGCAGATTGCCAGCCGGTCGCCGCCCTGAAGGTGAACGGTAACGTCATGGCTCAAGTACATGCTTTGACTCGAAAGAATGCGATCGCCGTTCAGCCAGACCTCGGCCACGGTTGCCAGCCCCTCGAAGCGCAAGACGGCATCGCCCGGTTCCTCATACAGACGCAGCACATACCACGCGTCGCGATCATCGAGCGGCGTGGGGTTTGTACGATCAAACCGCCCGGCGGCCTCCAGCGCCTGAGCCACTGTGCCGGGGACGAAGGCGGGGATGAAATCCTCGATCCCTACAATCTCGTCCGGGCTCACGCACGCCCCCGCCGGCGTCAGTTCCATCACCCAGCCGTCATCGAGACGGCGGATCGTCGGTTGGGCGGATGGGGTGGCGTGGTTGGTCATGGTCTTTCTCAGTATCTAGTCGCCCAGCGACAGCGAATGGGAACGTCATCGCGATCACCATGACGTCGTCATCCCGTACTTGATCCGGGATCCAGCGCGCGAAGTCCTTCGCGCATAAGACTCTTTACCTAGAGTCCTTTCAGCCCGCAGACGCGGGCTGGCTGGATGCCGGATCAAGTCCGGCATGACGGACAATTTGTGGCGCCCCGCTCCATCTTTCTCCCCCACAAAGGGGGAGATTGGAGGGCGCTCACCCCAGCGCCCTGCCCGCACTCTCCATCAGCTTCTCCCAGGCCTCCGCCGCCGGCTCCAGCGCAGCGTTCAGCGGGTCGAACTTCTTGCGTGTCACTGCCCGCGCCAGCTGGAACTGCGCCGATTTCATCACTTCCGAAATCCGCATCGCATGCGCGGCAGACTCGGCAAAATCCGGCCCCAGCCAGTCGAAATAGCTGCCGCAGAGCTCGAAATTCGCACCCGCCTGCCGCAGCGTATTGAACGCATATTTATGAAAGAAGCCGAAGGGACGTTCGGCGACTTTCGCGGCGGCCTCGGGGAACATCGCGGAAAAGGCGGCGATCGGGTTTTCGGCCGGCCGCCGGTCGTAGTGATACTGGCCGAGCGAAAGCGCCTCTTCGCGCAATTCGCGCTCGACGGGATAGAAATCCGGCAGCTTGACGAATTCGGTATAGGGCAGGAACGGCAGCCCGCCCTCCGGCGCATTCATCTGGAACAGCCCGTCGAAATCCTCGCCCGAAAGGTGGAAGAAGCCGGCATTGTGGAAATAGTCGAGCTCTTTGTTCTCGAGATCCATCCGGTTGATCGCGACCGTCGTCTTGCCGTGCTCCTGCTTGTAAGCCACACCCTGCGTGTCGGGCATGTAAAACGAGTCCATCTCGACGAGGCAGATGCGACCGCGCGCCGCCTGCTCCGCGACATGGGTCTCGACCCTGTCGTAGATGGCCAGTTCGGTGACGACAATTCCGTAAAGCGTTTCAAGGTCTTCCAGCGGAACCTTGAAGAAGGTCATCTGGTCGCCCTCGAAATCCTGGATCAGCGTGAAGGCCAGCATGGATTGCGGCGCAAGGCCTTGCGCTGCCAGAAGCTCGATCCAGAGATCGGTATAGCAATTGGTTTCAGGCCACATGCGCTCCGGGGAATGGAGCGCATGCGGCTGATAACCTTTGGGCGTGACGTTCAGAATGCCCGTCATCGGATCACCCGAAGAGGGCGTCGCGGACCTCACGCGGCCACAGCTTGGGATCGAGCCCGTGGTGGTGGAAGAGCGCGAGCGCGATGCGCTCCAGACCGAAGCCGACGCAGGCCGTGTGCGCCGTTTCGCCGTCCACGGTCTTCAGGTCCCAGGTCTTGCCGAAATGATCCTGATGATAGTTGAAGCTCATGCAGGCCGTCGGCTTGGAGACCGATGTGATCGGGATGAGCAGTTCGAACTTCAGATTCTGGTCGCGCTGGTTGTTCTTCATGAGACGGCCGGCGCGGCCGAAGAATGGGTCGTTGGCGACGTCGATATCGACCGGCAACGCCACCTGCGCCATCAGTTCCTTGCCCTTTTCCATCCATTCCTGGCGGAAGGCCATGACGTCCTCCGGCTTGCCCATGCGGACGAACTCGCGCATGCGGAAGAGCTGCATGCGGGCCGGGTCCATCGACGGCTCATGGCGGAAGCAGTAGGACTGGATGTTGAAGAGACCGCCGCCTGCCTGCAGATTGCCGCGCTTGGCGACGATCGGATAGAGCGGATAGCACGCCGCCGGCGTGAGCACGATGTCGGAGGCCTTCTGGCCGCCCGTCCAGTCTTCGCCCGCCGCCATGCACTGGATGAGATCGGCATGCGCCAGATCGTCGCCGCAGAAGCAGTGAACGGTACCCGCCAGCTGCGGGAAGTTCTTCATGTAGCCCGAGCCCTCGAAATAGCTGCGGTTCATGCCGGGGGGGAAGCGGATCACTTCGGCACCCGTTTCGCCCGAAAACTTGTCGATCAGGCGCTCGAAGCCAGTGATGACATCTTCGAACATGCCGGAGCGGGCGTAGAGGCCTTCGACGCCGGTGTCGATGAGAAGGCCGCTGTCAAAAAGTCGATCAAGAAAAGTCACTTGCATATCCATCACGTTAAGCCATCAGGCTCGTATCGAGTTTGTGGACGGTGAGCATTGTCGCGGTGTTCGACAGGATGCGATCGTTGGAAATCATCAGCTGGGCCGAATGCGCATCGCGCAGATGGCGGCCAAGGCTGTAGGGTGTGCCGTTCTTGTAGCCGGCAATGCCGCAGATCATCATGGCTTGATTGATGACCGAGAGGATTTTCTGCGAGGTTGCGATCTTGACGTTGTTCATCGCCACCGCAAAGCCCATTGAGGACAGCTGCGCCGGATCTTCCTTGGCGGCCTCGAAACGCTCGATGCCGGCAATGGTGTTGGACTTGATCAGATGCAGCTCGGCCGTGGCTTCCGCCAGACGCAGTGCGCCAGGCGGCGTGACGCCGGGATTGGCGCGCGCTGCGGCGCGAACAAAGGCCTGCGCACGGGTGACGGCGTTGAGCGCGATGCCGTACCAGACGCCCGACCACAGAAGGTGGCAGGTGGCGAGCATGGATTCAGCAGCGATTTCGGCGAACGGCTTCGGCAGGATCTGTACGCTCGGTGCTTCCGCCTTGAACAGGAATCCGTCCGAGCAGGTGCCGCGCATGCCCAGCGTATCCCAGACATGGGTTTGCTCAAGCGTATACTGGTCCTTGAGGAACACGGTCATGACCTGATCGGTCGAAGCGGCATCCTTGTGGCTTCGCGAGGTGATCAGAATCGCATCGGCATATTTGCCATAGGAAATGACACTCGCTTCCTTGGTCAGGCGGCAGATATCGCCATCGACCTCGATCGCGCAGATCGAGTTGCGCAGGTTGCCACCGATGCCGGCTTCGGTGGTCGCCGAGCCAAGCAGCAGCTGCTCGCGCACGATGCGATGCATGAAGGCTTCGTGCCATTCGTCGCCCGTGCCGTGAGACACGCAGCTTGAAAGCTTGATGTGATGCATGGCGAAGATCATCGCCGAGGACGCGCATTCCTGCGCGATGATCGAGCAGATTTCGGCGATCTCTGCGATCGTGGCGCCCTCGCCGCCCAGCAGGATCGGGATCTGGATACCAAAAAGGCGCGCTTCCTTCATCGCCGCAACGGCCTCATGCGGGAAGCGGCCTTCCTTGTCCACGGCATCGGCATGCTTGGCCGCAATGGCGGCAACCTGACGGGCACGTTCTACGAGCCCGGCCCCACGGATCTCGGACATCATGTTCATCACGCAGCTTCCTGACCGTCAAGAATTGCCGTAACGGTCTCGGCGATGGCATCGATAGAAGCGAACGACTTGCGATTGAGAAGGTGGTCCGGAAACTCGATGTCGAAGGCATCTTCAATGCCGAGCATGAGCTGAACCGAGGCAAAGGACGAAAGACCCGCTGCGTAGAGATCCGCGCCGTCCGCCAGCGTGTCGACTGCTACAGGCAGTCCCCCGAGCTTGCCCAGAAGTTCCCTGATCTTGTCCTTCATCGTCTTCTCCTTCGCAAAACAGACCGCGATATTATCCCTAGAATGATGGCGAAAGAAAACCACAGGCGGGATAAAATCGACCTAAAGAATATGGACAAAATTTCCTTAACCCGGAGGTAGTGTTCCATATCGGGACCGCTTGACAACATACTCGGTAGTATGTTCAATTTTCCCAACAGCCGCCGGTCTCGGAGCGGCTCCGAATGGGAGAGCACGGAATCGCATGACCGCGAATGCGTCCACACAAGGCATAGCGAGGGCGATTGCCGGCGTTGCTGCCTCCCCGGGTACCCTCACGGCCGCTCTGGTCGAGGAAGGCCAGATCGACATTCTGAACATGGCGGCGCAGTGTTTTATGGCGCGCGGCTATGCCTCGACCAGCATCGATGATGTCGCCCGCCGCCTCGGCTCCACCAAGGGACGCATCTACCATTTCTTCGCCTCCAAGGCCGACCTCTTCTTCGCCGTCGCCGAAGTCGGCATGCAGTTCAATTATGCGGCCATCGATGCCAGTCTGAAAAGTGAGGCGCCTGCCATGGAGCGTCTGCGCGACATGGCGTTTGCGCACTGCCTGTCGATGATAGAAACCCAACCCTTTCAACATTCCGTCTGGCAGGGTGTCGAAATCCATCTGCGCGGCTCGACGACGCCGGAACAGCGGGAACGCCTGAATGCGCTGATCGAGACCCGCGACCATTATTCTGCACTGTTCCGCAAGGTGATGGAAGAGGCCAGGGCAGAGGGCGCGATCCATTACGACGACCCCGGGATCGCCCGGCAGCTGATGTTCATGACACTGAACTCGCCGATCTTCTGGTACAAGCCGCGCCCCGGCGAAACAGCGGAAGACCGCAAAAACATTGCCCGTCAATGTACGGACTTCGTGCTGGCAGGGCTCGGGGCAACACCCACGGCCTGACGCCGGCATCGACCAACAAACCGGTGTCGAACGCCCGAGGAGGGGCAGGCTTTGCCCGGAGCCGAATGAAGGAGGAGTTTGAGCCATGCAGACAGGCCCCGCCCAACTGGGCAAAAGCCCCGACCGAGCAGCGCCGACAAGCGGCCGGCGCTCGCGTCAAGGTGCGCGGATGGCACGAGCCCCCCTGCCCTGCTCCGGCATTCGCCCCACCTCCCTGATCGGACCTTCGTGATCCCGCGCCCGCCGGCGTGAACCGGCGCGCATTTTCCTGGGGCCGGGTTATCCAGAAACCGCACCCCGCAGCCATATGACATTACAAGAAGGAACCCCCGGCATGAGCCAAGCGGTCAAGACGAGCCTTGAAGGCGATATCTTCCTGATTGAAATCGACAATCCCCCGGTCAACGCCGCCTCGGTGGCGGTCCGCACCGGTGTGGTCGATGCAATCGCAGCCTTCGAAGCCGAAACCAGCGCGAAAGCCGCTGTGCTTTATTGCGCCGGACGCACCTTCGTCGCCGGCGCCGACATCAAGGAATTTGGGAAGGCCGCGCTTGAGCCCTTCCTGCCCGACGTCATCCAGAAGGTGGAAGACGCGTCGAAGCCCGTCGTCGCCGTCGTTCATGGCACCGCCCTTGGTGGCGGCCTCGAACTCGCGCTCGGCAGCCATTACCGCGTCGGCATGAAGGGCGCGAAGATCGGCCTGCCGGAAGTCCATATCGGCCTCATTCCGGGCGCCGGCGGCACCCAGCGCCTGCCGCGCCTGATCGGCTTTGAAGCCGCTGCCGACATCGCCACCACCGGCCGTCAGGTCTCCGTCGGAGAAGCCCTCAAGCTCGGCATTTTCGATCTGCTCGATGAAGGCGCGGACCCCAAGGCCGCCGGCCTCGCCTTTGCGCGGAAGATGATCGACGAGGGCATGGCACCGCGCCGCATCAGCCAGAACGACGAGAAGGTCGCTGCCCGCAAGGGCGACAAGGCCTTCTTCGACGGCATGCGCGCCGCCGTAGCCGGCAAGGCGCGCGGCCAGATCTCGCCCGTCGCCTGCATCGATGCGCTGGAGCTTGCCGCCAACGTGCCCTTCTCGGACGGCATGAAGGGCGAGCGCGCCATCTTCATGAAGCTTCTCGCCGATCCCCAGCGCGAAGCCCTCATCCACGCCTTCTTCGCCGAACGCGCGGTCTCCAAGGTCCCCGGCCTTGAAGCCGGTCAGGCGAAGGAGATCAAAAAGGCCGGCGTTGTCGGCGGCGGGACGATGGGCTCCGGCATCACGCTCTCCATGCTCTTCGCCGGCCTGCCGGTGACCATGGTCGAGCGCGACGAGGAACAGGCCGCGCGCGGCCGCGCCAATGTCGAGAAGGTGCTGAACGACGGCGTCGCCCGCGGCAAATACGATCAGGCCTATCGCGACCGCCTCGCCAACGAACTCTATTCGGTGACGACCGACTTCAACGCGCTTGCCGATTGCGATCTCATCATCGAGGCGGCCTTCGAGGACATGGAGGTCAAGAAGGGCGTATTCACGACGCTCGACAAGGTCGCCAAGCCCGGCGCGATCCTCGCGTCCAACACGTCCTATCTCGACATCAACCAGATTGCGGCGATGACAAGCCGGCCGGAAAGCGTGCTCGGCCTGCACTTCTTCTCGCCCGCCCATATCATGAAGCTTCTGGAGATCGTCGTCGCCGACAAGACGTCGCCGGATGCGCTGGCCACCGGCTTTGCGCTCGCCAAGAAGCTCGGCAAGACCGGCGTCCGCGCCGGCGTCTGCGACGGCTTCATCGGCAACCGCATCCTGGAACGCTATCTGCGCATCGCCGCCCACATGGTCGAGGAAGGCACGAGCCCCTATGCGATCGACAAGGCGGTCGTCGATTTCGGCTATCCGATGGGTCCGCACCAGATGGGAGACCTCGCCGGCCTCGACATCGGCTTCATGGCCCGCAAGCGCCGCATCGCCGAAGGCTACGAGGGCCGCTATGCCTTTGAATATCTGGACTGGCTCGCCGAACAGGGTCGCTTCGGCCAGAAGACCGGCCGCGGCTGCTACATCTACCCCGCCGGCGCGCGCAAGGGCATCGAAGACCCCGAATTCCTCGCGGCCATCGACGACATTCGCAGACAAAAGGGCATCCCGCAGAAGCCGGAACTCTCGGCCGACGAGATCATGCGCCGCTACATGGCGGCCATGATCAACGAGGGTGCGAAGGTGGTCGAGGAAGGCATTGCGCTCCGCCCGCTCGACGTCGATGTCGTCATGCTCGCCGGCTACGGATCGCCGCGCTATCGCGGCGGCCCGATGAAATATGCCGACATGCGCGGTCTCGACAAGGTGCTCGCCGACATCCGCGAGTTTGGCAAGGAAGACCCGGACTTCTGGGCTCCCGCCAAGCTGATCGAGGATCTGGTGGCCAGCGGCAAGAATTTCTCGAGCCTCAATGGGAGTGAATGAAACACATCGGGGGCGAACCCCCTCACCTGCGATTTCTAACACTTAGCTGAAGCTAAGATGTTGAAATCGCTTCCTCTCCCACAAGGGAAGAGGCGGCCTCCACACTTCCTCTCCCCTTGTGGGAGAGGATAGCCTGCCCCAAGAGCGCAAGCGATTGGCTAGGCAGGCTTGGTGAGGGGGTCAGCTGCAAACAGAGACGTTCAAAGGAACCACACGATGCGCGAAGCCGTCATTCTCTCCACCGCCCGCACGGGCATCACGAAAGCCTTCCGGGGCGAACTCAACGCCACCCATGGCGCCGACTTCGGCGCGGCTGCGGCCAAAGCCGCCGTCGAGCGCGCCGGCATCGACCCGAACCTGCTCGAAGACGCGATCTTCGGCTGCGGGATGCCGGAAAGCGCCACCGGCGGCAACATTGCCCGCCATATCGGCGTCCGCGCCGGCCTGCCGCTCTCGATGACCGGCGGCACCGTGTCGCGCCATTGCGGCTCCGGCCTCTTTGCTATTGCCCAGGCCGCCTCCCAGATCACCCAATATGGCGCCCCGGCCATGCTGGCGGGCGGGCTGGAATCGATCTCCATCGTCCAGAGCCACCTCAACATGTTCATGTACGAGAACGAATGGATGCTGGCACACAAGCCGGCCATGTACATGCCGATGATTGAGACCGCCGACATCGTTGCCGGCCGCTACAACGTCTCGCGCGAGGCGCAGGACGAATATTCCTATCAGAGCCAGATGCGCACCGCAGAGGCCCAGAAGGCAGGACGCCACGCGGATGAAATCATCGCCATGACCACCAAGATGGCCGTGCAGGATAAGGAAACCAAGGCGATCAGCTATCACGAAGTCACCTTCGACAAGGACGGCTGCAACCGCCCTTCCACGACGCTCGAAGGCCTTCGCGCGCTTGAACCCGTGCGCGGCCCCGGCCAGTTCGTCACCGCCGGCAATGCCTCGCAGCTCTCCGACGGAGCCTCCGCCTCCGTGCTGATGGAAGCCAAGGAAGCCGAGAAGCGCGGGCTTGAGCCCATGGGCGCCTTCCGCGGCTTCGTCGTGGCCGGTTGCGAGCCCGACGAAATGGGCATCGGCCCCGTCTTCGCCGTGCCGAAGCTGCTCGAACGCGCCGGGCTCAAGGTCTCCGACATCGGCCTCTGGGAGCTCAACGAAGCCTTCGCAAGCCAGGCGCTCTATTGCCGCGACCGCCTCGGCATCGATCCGGCCATCTACAACGTCAACGGCGGATCCATCTCGATCGGCCATCCGTATGGTATGACAGGTGCGCGTCAGGTGGGCCATGTCCTTTACGAAGGCAAGCGCCGCGGCATCAAATACGCCGTCGTCACCATGTGCATCGCCGGCGGCCAGGGCGCTGCTGGGCTGATCGAGATTTACTAAGCTTGTCAGGGAAAAGTGGGAACCGGTTTTCCCGATAGACAAGCGGAAGCAAGAGAAACGAGAGTCTGTCTGGCCAGACAGACTCGAAGGAGGAAACAGATGGACCTGAACTTCTCTCCAGAAGACCTCGCCTTTCAGGCCGAGGTCCGCGCCTTCCTCAAGGCGGAACTGTCGCCGGCGCTGGCCGACAAGGTGCGGCATAACAAGACGCTGACCAAGGAAGACATGGTCGGCTGGCATGCCACGCTCAACAAGCGCGGCTGGCTGGCGCAGGATTGGCCGAAGCAATATGGCGGGGCCGACTGGACGCCGGTCCAGCAGCAGATCTTCGATGACGAGGCCTCCGCCGCCGGCGCGCCACGCATCATCCCCTTCGGCCTCAAGATGCTCGCCCCCGTGCTGATGAAATTCGGCTCGGAGGCACAGAAGGCGCATTACCTGCCGCGCATTCTCGACGGCACCGACTGGTGGTGCCAGGGCTATTCGGAACCAGGCGCCGGCTCCGACCTCGCCTCGCTGAAGACGCGCGCGGTTCGCGACGGCGACCATTATGTCATCAACGGCCAGAAGACCTGGACCACCCTCGGCCAGTACGCCGACATGATCTTCTGCCTTGTGCGGACCGGAACCGAAGGCAAGCCGCAGGAAGGCATTTCCTTCATCCTGGTCGACATGAAATCCCCCGGCATCACCGTGCGTCCAATCATCCTTCTGGAAGGCACGCATGAGGTCAACGAAGTCTTCTTCGACAATGTCCGCGTGCCGGCCGAAAACCTCGTCGGCGAGGAGAACAAGGGCTGGACCTATGCCAAGTATCTCCTGACCCACGAGCGCACCAACATCGCCGGCGTCGGCGCATCGAAGGCGGCTCTTGCCGAGGTGAAGCGCATCGCGAAAGCCGAGACGGTTCGCGGCGTGCCGCTTGCCGACGACCCCTATTTCGCCGCCCGCGTGGCGCAGGTGGAAATGGAACTCGACGCGCTCTCGACCACGAACCTCCGCGTTCTCTCCTCGCCGGATGCGGCCGCCTCTGCCGGCTCGATCTCCTCCATGCTGAAGATCAAGGGCACGGAAATCCGCCAGTCGATCAACGATCTCGCCCGCCGCGCCATCGGCCCCTACGCCATGCCCTTCGTCTCCGAAGCGCTGGAGGAAGGCTATAACGGCGAGCCCGTTGGCCCCGAATATGCCCTCGGCGTCGCGCCGGATTACTTCAACAACCGCAAGATCACCATCTTCGGTGGCTCGAACGAAATCCAGCGCGGCATCATTTCGAAAATGGTCATGGGACTTTAAGGGGAGCACGGCACATGGACTTTACCCACACGGAAGAACGCCAGCTCTTCAAGGACTCAGTAGCGCGCGTCATCGCCGACACCTACACGCTGGATGCCCGCAACAAGGCCGCCGAAACCGATCTCGGCTTCAGCGCGGAGAAATGGGCGCAATTTGCCAAACTCGGCGCCATCGGCGCGCTGTTTTCGGAAGAGGATGGCGGCTTTGGTGGCGCGCCCTTTGACGTCACGGTTCTCTTCGAGGAACTCGGCCGCGGACTCGTCAACGAGCCCTTCCTCGCCACCGCCATCCTCGGCGGCGGGCTGATCGCCGAACTCGGCAATGCCGAGCAGAAGGCCGTCATCGAAGAGATCATCGCCGGCACGAAGCAGCTCGCCTTTGCCCATGGCGAACCGAAGAGCCGCTACGATGCTAGCCATGTCGAAACCACCGCGAAGAAATCCGGCGACGGCTGGGTGCTGAACGGCGCCAAGGCCGTGGTGCTGAACGGCAGCGCTGCCGACACGCTCATCGTCTCCGCCCGCTCCTCGGGGGCGGCCTGGGATGAAGACGGCCTCTCGCTCTTCCTCGTCCCCGCCGATGCCGCCGGTGTCGCGCGCCATTCCTACCCCTCTATCGACGGCCTCCATGCCGCAGAAGTGCGTCTCGACAACGTCGCGGTCGGCGCGGATGCGCTGCTGGGCGCGGAAGGCAAAGCATGGCCGGCCATCGAGAAGGTGATCGCCCGCGCCAATCTGGCGCTCGCCTCTGAGGCCATCGGCGCGATGGAAGTCGCCCGCGACATGACCATCGAATACTTAAAGACCCGCAAGCAGTTCGGCGTCGTCATCGGCAAGTTCCAGGCGCTGCAGCACCGGATGGCGACCGTTCTGCTCGAAATCGAGCAGGCGCGCTCGTCCGTCATCAATGCCGCCGGCCGCTTCGATGGCTCGCGCGTCGAGCGCGAAATGGCCGTCTCGTCCGCCAAGACGCTCGCCGGCAAGATCGGCCGTCTGGTCGCGGAAGAGGCCATCCAGATGCATGGCGGCATCGCCATGACCTGGGAATATGCCGTCGGCCATTTTGCCAAGCGGCTGGTGATGATAGACCATATGTTCGGCGACGTGGACTACCATGTCGCGCGCTATGTGGCTCTGTCGAAGGAAGCAGCTTAAGTGCAGGCACTTGTGTTGGAGGAAAAGGGCCGGTTGAGTCTTCGGGATTTTCCCATGAGCCTCGACCTCGGCCCGCACGACGTCCGCATCGCGATCCACACGGTCGGCATCTGCGGCTCGGACGTGCATTACTACACCCACGGCAAGATCGGCCCCTTCGTGGTGAAGGAGCCGATGATCCTCGGCCACGAGGCGGCAGGCACGATCACCGCGGTTGGCGCGGAGGTCACGCATTTGAAGGTCGGCGACCGCGTCTGCATGGAACCGGGCATTCCGGATCTGAATTCCAAGGCCGTGCGGCTCGGCATGTACAATGTCGATCCCGCCGTCCGCTTCTGGGCAACGCCGCCGGTCAATGGCTGCCTGACGCCGGAAGTCGTCCACCCTGCCGCCTTCACCTTCAAGCTGCCGGATAATGTCAGCTTCGCCGAAGGCGCGATGGTGGAGCCGCTCGCCGTCGGCATTCAGGCGGCCCTCAAAGCCGGCATCAAGCCGGGCGACACCGCCGTCGTCATGGGCGCCGGTCCGATCGGGATGATCACCGCGCTCTCGGCACTCGCCGGCGGCTGCTCCCGCGTCATTGTCTCCGATGTCGCGCAGCCGAAGCTCGACATCATCGGCGCCTATCCGGGCGTTGAAACAGTGAACGTCCGCAACACGAAGCTTGTCGACTACGTGCACCAGACGACAGAAGGCTGGGGCGCGGATATCGTCTTCGAAGCGTCGGGTGCCGCGCCAGCCGTGCTCGACGTCGCCAACGTGGTCGCCCCCGGCGGCACCTGCGTCATGGTCGGCATGCCGGTCGATCCGGTCCCGGTCGACATCGTCGGCCTGCAGGCCAAGGAAGCGACGCTGAAAACGATCTTCCGATACGCCAATGTCTATGACCGCGCGATTGCGCTCATCGCATCGGGCAAGATCGACCTCAAGCCGCTGATCACGGAAACCTTCGCGTTCAGGGATTCGGTGGCGGCTTTTGATCGCGCTGTTGAGGCGCGGCCGACGGATGTGAAGTTGCAGATTGTTTTGTGATATTGGGCCGAGGGAGCAAGAAGCCCCCCTCACCCCGCCTCCGCTTCGCTCGGCGACCCTCTCCCCAAGGGGAGAGGCGGAGCAGCACAGCTGCGACAATCTCCCCTTCTCCCCGGCGGGGAGAAGATGCCCGAAGGGCAGATGAGGGGGCGGCCCGCAAGGGCCGAGCCATTTAAGCCCCCAGCGCCACCTCGACACTCGCACCCTTCTGCCGGTCCGACTCCTCGGCCGCGTCGAGCAGGAATTGCAGCGCCGCCCCCCGCTCGAAATCCGGGATCATCGGCCCGTCGCCATTGATGGCTTCGATGAAGACCTCATAGACCTTCTTGACCTCCGGCGTCTCGATCTCGCGCCAGGTCTGCGTCGCCATGTCCTGTGAGCCGAGGCAGGCGAGAAGCTTGCTCTCGTGCTGAATGTAGCGCACTTCCAGTCCGCCGCCATCGCCATAGATGGAAAGCTTCAGGTCGTTGTGGTGACCGGAAGCAAAGCGCGTGGCGGTGATGGTGCCCATTGCACCATTGGCAAGCTCGAGATGGCAGACGAAGCTGTCGTTCACGTCGAGATCGTACTCCCCGATCCGGTTGCCCTCGGCCTTCTCGAATGTCTTGAGACGGCCGGAAATCGAAACCGGGAAGCTGCCTGCAATGAAAGTTGCGTAGTCGAGAATGTGGATACCGACATCGCCCAGCACGCCCTTCGAGCCATGCTTGGAGGAGAGCCGCCAGAGCCATTGCGGCTCGGTGCGCCAGTCGCCCCAGGCGGCCTGCGTCAACCAGCTCTGCAGATACTGCGCCTCGAAATGCCTGACCGGACCGATCATCCCCTTCGCCACCATCTCGGCGGCGCGCTGCAGGGCGGCCCCGTTGCGGTAGGAGAGGTTCACCATGTTGACGACGCCGGCAGCCTTGGCCGCATCCGCCATTTCCTTTGCCTTGGCATAATCGGTCGAAAGCGGCTTTTCGCAAAGCACATGCTTGCCGGCCTTCAGCAACGCCATCGTGGTCGCGTAATGCGCGGAATCCGGCGTCACGTTCGTCGCGGCGTCGAATTCGCCCCAGGCCAAGGCTTCATCAAGCGTGGCAAAGCGGTGTTCGATCTGGTGCTTGTCGCAAAACGCCTCAAGCTGCACCGGCCGCGTGTCCACACCGGCCACGACCTCCACGCCGTCGATGGCCTTGAAGGCTTCGGCGTGATTGTTGGCCATGCCGCCTGTACCGAGAATGAGAAGTCTGATCGTCATGTCCACAACTCCTTACCGCAGGCCTTGTTCGCCAGCCTGATGCAGCTTCGGGCCGCGCTCCTCGATCTTCTCCGGCGCCTTGTCCACCGGCACATTCGGCGCATCGGTCGGCTTGGCGACGCGCGCAAGCGGGTTATAGGCCCACTTCACGGCGTTACGGATGACGGTCTGGACATTCGCGTCGTGATAGGTCGGATAGGTCTCGTGACCGGGGCGGAAATAGAAGACATTGCCCGCGCCGCGCTTGTAGGTGAGCCCTGAACGGAACACTTCCCCGCCCTGGAACCAGCTGACGAACACCGTTTCCAGCGGCTCCGGCACGCCGAAGGGCTCGCCATACATTTCCTCGTTCTCAAGCTCGAAATGATCCGGCAGGCCCGCCGTGATCGGATGGTTGCGGGAGGTGACCCACAGCCGCTCACGTTCGCCCGCCTCGCGCCAGGTGAGATTGCAGGGCGCACCCATCAGCCGCTTGAACGGCTTGGAAAAATGCGCCGAATGCAGGAAGATCATCCCCATGCCCGACCAGACGGCCTCGCAGACGCGCTCGACGATCTTGTCGTCCACCTGCCCATGCGCCGCATGACCCCACCAGACCAGCACATCGGTCTCCGCGAGCCGCGCCTCGGTCATGCCATGCTCGGCATCCTGCAGCACGACGGACGAAGCCTGAATGCCGTCGTTTTTGTTGAGCGCCGATGCGATGCAATTGTGCATGCCGTCAGGATAGATGCTGCGGACGGTTTCGCTCTTCTGTTCGTGGACGTTCTCGCCCCAGACGGTGACGCGGATGGTCATGACTCTCTCCCTAGATGATGTTGGGCTGACTGTGCCAAGAGAAACGGTGCGGCACAAGGAAAAATCCAAAGCGCTTTGGAACTCACGAGATCACAGTTTGTTTCAGGCGAAATTGTGGGGTTCTGCGAAGTTTTTTAGCGCCGCCGTTCGGCTCGAATCAGAATTGCACCACCCACCAGCGACAGCGCCGCCATGGCAAACCAGGTGAGCGCGTAGGAGAGGTGTGAATTTGGGAACTTGACGATCGTCAGTCCGCCGACCGGCAGGCCTCCCTGGTTCGGCGTGTCGTCCGCATCGATGAAGAACGGCGCAACGCGGGAAAGCCCCGCCGTCTTGCCCATGGCCTCGACATCGCGCGAATACCAGCGGCCCTCGGCAGGATCGTTGGAGCGGAGCAGCGTGCCGCCGGGCTCCGTGATGCGCAGCAGGCCGGTCACCTGAACCGGCCCTGCGGTATCGCCCTCCGCGCGACTTGAAGCCTCTTTCCGGTCGGTCGGAACCCAGCCGCGATTGACATAGACGATCGCGCCGTTGTCGAGCTGCAGCGGCGTCAGCACCCAGTAACCGGGACCGCGCTCGGTCGAGGCGTAGACGAGTGCGCTCCTGTCATGAAGAAAGCGGCCGGACGCGGTGACGTGCCGGTATTCGTCATTGGCGGCATCCACGGAGCCCCAGGCGGCTTCGTCGGGCAGCTGAGCAGCGGGTGCATGCACACGCGCATCAACCCGCGCGATGAGATCCAGCTTCCAGGAAAGTCGCTCGATCTGCCAGGCGCCCAGCGCGATGAAGACCGAGAAAAAGAAAAGCGTCAGAAGCCCGATGCCGATGAGGCGCGATTTGCGCGGGGCTTTAGGAGCATTCGGTTCGGGGACGGTATCTTCGGAGACGGGTCTATCGTTCATGATCCAGAACCTCCCCTCCCCATGACTGCAAAAGAAAAAAGGCGGCTCGTCGATCAGGCGAGCCGCCTCGGATCACATCAGGGAAGCTGCTTGGCGGCTTCCGGTGTCAGTTCCGGCATCATGTAAGTGTTCAGGTTATGCATGACCCAGAGCGAGCCCGAAAGTGCGATCAGCACAAGCACGACCGTGAAGAGCAGAGCCATCATGTTCCAGCCGCCTTCGGACTTGGTGTCCATGTGAAGGAAGAAGATCATGTGAACGATGATCTGCACCAGGCCGAGTCCCATGATCAGGACGCCCGTGACGGTCTTGTCCTCGATCACGTTACCCATGACCAGCCAGAACGGAATGGCCGTCAGAATGACGGACAGCACGAAACCGGTCATGTAGGACCCGAATGTTCCGTGGCTGGCATGGTCGCCGTGATGATGATCGTGGTGGCCGTGATCGCCGTGGGCGTTCGAATGTGCGTGAGACGCCATATCAGAGGACTCCCATAAGATAGACGAAGGAGAAGACGCCGATCCAGATGACGTCCAGGAAGTGCCAGAACATGCTGAGCGTCATCAGGCGGCGCTTGTTGGCCGGGTTGATGCCGAACTTGCTGATCTGGACCATGAGCACGGCCATCCAGACGAGACCACAGGTGACGTGCAGACCGTGGGTGCCGACGAGCGTGAAGAAGGACGACAGGAAGGCGCTGCGCCAGGGGCCTGCGCCCTCTTCGATCAGGTGATGGAACTCATAGAGTTCGATCCCGAGGAAGCAGGCGCCGAAGAAGAAGGTGACGACAAGCCAGCTGACCAGCAGTCCCTTGTTGCCCTTCTCCATCTCAAGCATGGCAAAGCCGTATGTGATGGAGGAGAACAGCAGCATCGCGGTGTTGATCGCAACCAGCTTCAGGTCGAACAGTTCCTTTGCCGTCGGACCGCCGGCAAAGGAATGGCCGAGCACCGCGTAGGTGGCAAACAGGATCGCGAAGATGAGGCAGTCGCTCATCAGGTAGATCCAGAAGCCGATCATCGTGCTCTGTTCGGGGTGGTGCTCATCCTTCATGTAGAAGGTGAGCCCCTCTGCCGGCGTGGCGGTATGGTGCGTATTGGCGCTCATCGGTTCACTCCGCGGGCAGCATTTGCGTACGGCGGGCTTCTACAGCGGCGACCTCTTCGGCCGGGATATAGAAATCGCGGTTGTAGTTGAAGGTGTGGTGGATCGTCTTGCCGATGATCGCCACGAAGGACACCAGCGCCAGCCACCAGATGTGCCAGACCATGGCGAAGCCGAAGGCAACGCTGAGACCCGCAAGGATGGCGCCCGTGCCGGTATTCTTCGGCATGTGGATCGGGATGAAGCCGGAAAGCGGACGCTTGTAGCCGTTCTGCTTCATGAACCACCACTCGTCGACGTCGTGAACGACCGGCGTGAAGGCGAAGTTGTATGCCGGTGGCGGCGACGAGGTCGACCATTCCAGCGTCCGGGCATTCCACGGATCACCCGTTTCGTCGCGCAGCTCGTCACGCTTCCAGATCGAATAGAGGATCTGGATGATGAAGGAGCCGATGCCGAGCAGGATCAGGAAGGCACCGAAAGCGGCAATGATGAACCAGATCTGCAGAGACGGATCGTCGAACTGGTTCATGCGGCGGGTTACGCCCATCAGGCCGAGCACGTAGAGCGGCATGAAGGCGAAGTAGAAACCGATGAGCCAGAACCAGAAGGACATCTTGCCCCAGAATGCGTTCAGGCGGAAGCCGAAGGCCTTCGGGAACCAGAAGTTGATGCCGGCGAAGACGCCGAACACGACGCCGCCGATGATCACGTTATGGAAGTGCGCGATCAGGAACAGCGAGTTGTGCAGCACGAAGTCGGCCGGAGGAACGGCCAGCAGAACGCCGGTCATGCCGCCAATGACGAAGGTCACCATGAAGCCGATCGTCCACAGCATAGACACTTCGTACTTGATACGGCCGTGATACATCGTGAACAGCCAGTTGAACATCTTGGCCCCTGTCGGGATCGAGATGATCATTGTGGTGATGCCGAAGAAGGAGTTCACGCTGGCGCCGGAGCCCATGGTGAAGAAGTGGTGCAGCCACACGATGTAGGACAGGATGGTGATCACCACCGTGGCGTAGACCATCGACGTATAGCCGAAGAGGCGCTTGCGGGCGAAGGTCGAAACGACTTCCGAGAAGACGCCGAAGACCGGCAGCACGAGGATATAGACTTCCGGGTGGCCCCAGATCCAGATCAGGTTCACGTAGAGCATGGCGCTGCCGCCATCCGTGTTCGTGAAGAAATGCGTGCCGACATAACGGTCGAGCGTCAGCAGTGCGAGCACGGCCGTCAGAACCGGGAAGGCTGCGACGATCAGGATGTTGGTGCAGAAAGCGGTCCAGGTGAAGATCGGCATCTTCATCATGGACATGCCGGGCGCGCGCATCTTGAGGATGGTCGCGATCAGGTTCACACCCGATAGCAATGTCCCGATACCTGCGATCTGCAGACCCCAGATGTAGTAATCCACCCCGACATCCGGACTGTAGGTGATGTCGGAGAGCGGCGGATAGGCGAGCCAGCCGGTCTTTGCGAATTCACCGACGAAGAGCGAGATCATCACGATGATGCCGCCGGCAACCGTCATCCAGAAGGAGAAGTTGTTGAGGAAGGGGAAGGACACGTCGCGGGCGCCGATCTGCAGCGGCACGACGAAGTTCATCAGACCCGTCACGAACGGCATCGCCACGAAGAAGATCATGATCACGCCGTGCGCGGTAAACACCTGGTCGTAGTGATGCGGCGGGAAATATCCTTCATTGCCGTTGAAGGCGATCGCCTGCTGGAAGCGCATCATCAGCGCGTCTGCGAAACCGCGGAGCAGCATGATGATGGCGAATACGATGTACATGATGCCGATCTTCTTGTGGTCGATCGACGTGAACCATTCCTTCCAGAGATAGCCCCAGAGGCGGAAATAGGTGAGCGCGCCCAGCACGGTCAGCCCGCCGATCGCCACCCCGATAAAGGTCACGACAAGAATGGGCTCATGATAGGGAATGGCTTCGAGAGTGAGCTTCCCGAACAGCAATGATGTCCAATCCGCAGTCATCGGATTACCTCAACTTTGTTCTTGCAAATGAAATTGTGTTCAACCGGCCGCTGGGAGCGCCTGAAGCGCAAGGGAAGCGGCCGGGACTCTTCAGGTATACGGATCAGGTGGCGGGCCGGATGGCCTTTTCCTCACGCGCAGCAGTCGTCGGCTCCGGAATGCGGCAGATCAGACCCTTGTCCATCGCCATCATCTCGCTCATGCACATCTTGCCCGGCTCGACGCACATATCGACGATCTTGCTGTAAAGCGACGCGTCGGTGGAGGCGTAATGGCGCACGGGCTCCTTGATGCTCGGCTTTTCAAGCTGCATGTAGGTCGCACGGTCAAGCGTCGCACCGCCGGCCTTCACGTCGGCAACCCACTTGTCGAAGCCCGCCTGGTCGAAACCATGGAACTTGAAACGCATGTGGGAGAACCCGGCACCGGAATAGTTGGCTGAGAAGCCTTCGAATTCGCCCGGCTTGTTGATCACGGCGTGAAGCTTCGTCTCCATGCCGGCCATGGCGTAGATCTGGCCAGCGAGCGCCGGAATGTAGAAGGAGTTCATCACGGTAGCGGAGGTGATCTTGAAGCGGATCGGCGTATCGACCGGAGCGGCCAGCTCATTGACGGAGGCAATGCCGAGCTCGGGATAGATAAAGAGCCACTTCCAGTCGAGCGCCACGACTTCAACCGTCAAGGGCTTGTGGCCGGCCGAGAGAGGCTGCCCTTCCGCGATCCGCTCGAGCGGACGGTAGGGGTCGAGCGTATGGGTGCTGATCCAGGTGATGGCGCCCAGCGCGATGATGATTGCCAGCGGCGCAGACCAGATAACAACCTCGAGACGGGTTGAATGGTGCCACTCGGGATCATACTTGGCTGTCGTATTGGACTGGCGATAGCGCCAGGCAAAAAACAGCGTCAGGAAGATGACCGGAACCACGATCAGGAGCATCAGCACAGTCGAGATCACGATGAGGTCGCGTTGCTGCGCCGCAATATCGCCCGACGGCGACATCACTACCATGTTGCAGGAAGCAAGAGGCAAGGCCAGTGCCGCAACGAGCGCCGCCTTTGAGAACATCTTTGTTTCAGGTCGCATTTTCTGATTCCAGCTTCATCCCTTCCCTCCCAAAACGGGCAGGTAAATGATATGGATCAAGAACGCCATAGGCTGAGTTGCCGCAGCGCAAGAAAAATTGTGGCGAATTTAGGCCTTGTGCGTTCGAGAACACTTTAAGACATTGATGTTAAAGTGCTTTGACGATTTAGGTTGCAATTGCTCATGAGGCCATTTGACGCAGCAATTTTGCAGGCGCATAGTGTTCTTCAAGACGCCGCTTCGGGAGTCGAACCAATTTGGGAGAATTTGGTTCGAAACAAAATGTCCGCAGCCGCGTTTTCTGCAGGAGGAGCAGCCTATGAGTTCATACACAGCTACAGCAGACCACCCCAGTTCGTTCTCGCCCAGCTCGTCGTCCAGCGAGCGCGATGCGCGGCAGATCAATGCCGACAGCACGGTTGACCCCGGTAATATCGCGCTTGGCGTGATCATCGGCCGATCATCGGAATTCTTCGACTTCTTTGTATACGGGATCGCCTCGGTCCTTGTTTTCCCGCAATTCTTCTTTCCCTTCACCGACCGCCTGACAGGCACTCTCCTGTCGTTCGCGGTCTTCTCTCTCGCCTTCCTGGCCCGTCCCGTGGGCACGGTGGTATTTACCGCGATCGACCGTGCCTATGGCCGCGGCACCAAGCTCGTCGCCGCCCTCCTTGTCCTCGGCGGCTCCACCGCCTCCATGGCCTTCCTGCCGGGATATAACGAAATCGGCCACTGGGCGATCGCCCTTCTCATCGTCTTCCGTCTCGGCCAGGGCTTCGCGCTCGGCGGCGCTTGGGACGGTCTGGCCTCGCTTCTCGCGCTCAACGCCCCGCCGCATCGTCGTGGCTGGTACGCCATGATGCCGCAGCTCGGCGCGCCGATCGGCTTCATCTTCGCAGCCGGCCTATTCGCCTACTTCCACTCGGCGATCAGCCAGGCCGACTTCCTGGAATGGGGCTGGCGCTTCCCGTTCTTCGTCGCTTTCGCTATCAACGTCGTGGCCCTTTTCGCCCGCCTTCGCCTTGTCGCGTCCACGGAATTCGGCGCGCTTCTCGACCGGGCAGAACTTGTCCCCGTGCGTACGGTCGATCTCGTGAAGAACCACGGCGTCGACCTGCTGATCGGCACGTTCACGCCGCTTGCCAGCTTCGCCATGTTCCACCTCGTCACCATCTTCTCGCTGAGCTGGGTGACGCTCACCACAGACCATGACATCTCCAGCTTCCTGCTGGTTGAATTGGTCGGCGCGATCGTCGGCACGGGTACGATCGTCCTGTCTGGCCTGCTCGCCGACAAGATCGGCCGCCGCGGCCAGCTGACGGTGTCCGCCGTGTTGATCGCCATCTTCAGCATCATTGCGCCGGTCCTGCTGTCGTTTGGCGCGCGTGGGCTTGATGCCTTCGTCATCATCGGCTTTGCGCTCCTCGGCCTGTCCTTTGGCCAGGCCGCCGGTGCGGTCGCCTCGCGCTTCGGCAAGGTGTACCGCTACTCCGGTGCGGCGCTGACATCCAATATGGCATGGCTGATCGGCGCAGGCTTTGCCCCGCTCGTCGCGCTCGGCCTCGCTACGTCCTTCGGCGTCGCCTATGTCGGCATGTATCTGCTCTCCGGCGCCGTCTGCACCATGGGTGCCATCGCATTCAGCCGCAAGCTGGACACGATGGACGACTGATCGGACGGCCTGGTCATCCGCAAACTGCAGGAACGGCGCCCCTCGGGGCGCCGTTTCGCGTTTCAGGAGACCTCGAACTTTGCCGCCAGCGACGCCGAAAGCTGCGCGGCGAAACGCGCGGCCGCTACCGGCAGGGTTCTCCCCTTCAACTGCCCCATGTAGAGCACTCCAGCTGGCACATCGCGTCGATCCAGCGGGCGCGAAACAAGCTCGCCGGTGCTTGTCTGCTCCGAAAGGCCGATGGGTATCTGGAAGGACAGAATATTCTCCGCCACCGCATGATTTCGGAGGAATTCGAAACTGTCGGATTCGATCACCGGCTCCACCCGCACGGAGGCGGTCAGCAGCGCCATGTCGATGAGATGACGCACCCCATAGGGAGCGGTTGGCAGCGCGATCGGATAGGCTAGACAATCGCTGAGCCGCAAGACATCCTTCGCCGCCAGCGGATGATCCCGTCCCATGACCACATAGACCGGCTGGAACACCCGCATCAGCGTCATGAAATCGGCAAGCCGCACTGGCTCGAACACAATGGCGATATCAGCCGTATGATCGACCAGCGCCCGCTCAGCCGCCTCGCGGTCGCGCACGTGTACGCCGAAGGTCACATTCGGATGCTCCTTGCGGTAAAGCGAAATCTCCATCGGCAGGAAATAGGGCAAGAGCGCCTGACTGCAGGCAATCGATACATGCCCGCGCCGCACACCGGACAGGTCGGCGATCTGTGAGCGCACACGTTCCATATCGGACATCTGGTTGCGAATATGATGGATCAGCAGCTCGCCTGCGCTCGAAAGCCGGACCCCATGCGGCAGCCGCTCGAAGATGGGAACCCCGAGCTCATCCTCGATCGCCAGAATACGCCGGTTCAGCGCGGTGGAGGTGATGGCAAGGCTTTCTGCCGCACCCCGGATGGAACCGGCTTTCACCACGGCATCGATGTAGCGGAAGGTCGTCAGGTGGCGCATTGTCGTCTTGTCCTCCTGCTGCATTTTTTGCAGCGGTCTGGCCAAAACATAGCACAAGACATTTGCACCGCCATCCTAATAACGTGTGCCTGTCGTTGAGGCGCGACGGTCTTTATCAGAGGCAGGGGCGCGCAGAGGAAATCAATTTTGAAACTTTTCGAACCGCACCGGGGAGCATTGCAATGACGAAAATCTGGACACCCAATCGCCGCCAATTTCTGAAGACTTCAGCCGGCGTCGCCGGCCTTGCCGCCGCTTCCAGCCTGCTTCCGGGCGGCATGGCCCGCGCAGCCGGTCTTACCGTCGGTTTCATCTATGTCGGCCCGAAGGACGATTACGGCTACAACCAGTCGCATGCCGAGGGTGCCGCGATCGTCAAGAAGATCCCCGGCGTGAAGGTCGTTGAGGAAGAGCGTGTGCCGGAAACCGTCGATGTCCAGAAGACGATGGAATCGATGATCAATTTCGATGGCGCGACACTCCTCTTCCCCACCTCCTTCGGCTATTTCGACCCCCATATCCTGACGCTGGCGCCGAAATACAAGGACGTCCGCTTCGAGCACTGCGGCGGTCTCTGGACTGAAAAGAACCCGAAGAATGTCGGTTCCTATTTCGGCTATATCGGCCTGGGGCAGTATCTGAACGGCATCGCCGCCGGCCACGCCACCAAGACGAAGAAGATCGGCTTCGTCGCCGCCAAGCCGATCCCGCAGGTCCTGCTGAACATCAACTCCTTCCTGCTCGGCGCACGCGCGGTTGATCCGACCATCACCTGCCAGGTCATCTTCACCGGCGAATGGTCGCTGGCCGTCAAGGAAGCGGAAGCCACCAACGCGCTGGCCGATCAGGGCGTTGATGTCGTCACCTGCCATGTCGACGGCCCCAAGGTCATCATGGAAACCGGCGCCGGCCGCGGCATGTATCTCTGCGGCTATCACGCCAACCAGTCGAAGCTTGCGCCGGAAAAGTACCTTACCGGTGCCGAATGGAACTGGGGCAAGGTCTATACCGACATGGTCAACGCCACGCTCAAGGGCGAGACGATCCCGAACTTCGTGCGCGGCGGCCTCTCCGAAGGCTTCATCAAGATGAGCCCGCTCGGCCCCGCTGTCAGCGAAGCCTCGCGCAAGCAGTTCGAGTCGACCCAGGCCACCATCCTCAAGGGCGGCTTCTCCGTGATCAAGGGGCCACTGAAGGACAACAAGGGTAATGTCGTCGCGAAGGACGGCGAGGCTTTCGCCGAGACCGACGTCAAGCTCGAGAGCATGAACTACCTCGTCGAAGGCGTCATCGGGTCGACCTCATGATGGGCTTTTCAGGTTCTTCGACATCGCTTGGGAGGCGAAGGGCTAGCGGATCAGGTTTCGCATCATGGGCCTTAATCCCAATGCTCCCACCACGCTCGGCAGACTTCTTCGTGCTTCAGGCGGATTCGCGAGACGAGCCGCCCGCACCTCAGGTCTCCTGGGAGAGCCATTTCCGGAAACTCTCCGAGGGATAGGCGGCGCAAGGCGAACGCGGGCTGAACACTGCCCGGAATTCCGCTTCCGCTCCCACAAACCGAAAGACTGGACCTGGCTGCGCGCTACCCGGCGCGCAGCTCCTACCAAGACCCGAAGGAACAACAGGCCATGACCACCGAAGCAGGACTTGCCGCCCCGGCGACGGGTGCCATCAATGCCGAGACGGCCGAAACGTTTGCCCGCAAGCTGGACGCGGTACTGCTGCCGCTTGCGGCGCTCCTCGTCGGCATGTCGATCTTCTCGATTTTTCTTCTCTTCCTCGGCAAGTCGCCGATCGAGTTTTTCCAGATCGTCTACAAGGCCGGGTTCGGCACCGCCTTCTCCTGGACGAATACACTCGCCCGCGCCGCCCCTCTCCTTCTGGCCGCCCTTTGTGTCGCTCTGCCCGCCCGTCTCGGCCTCGTCATCATCGGCGGTGAAGGCGCAATCGTTTTGGGTGGCGTGGCCGCCGGCGCGGTCGCCATGCTCGCGCCGGGCCTCCCCGGCCCGATCGGCATCATCTTCATGGCCATCGCCGCTTGCGTTGTCGGTGGCGCGTGGATCGGCGGCATCGGCGCGTTGCGGCACCTTCGCGGCGTCAACGAAACCATCTCCTCGCTCCTCATGGCCTATATCGCCATCGCGCTCATGAACCACCTTGTGGAAGGACCGCTGCGCGATCCGGCGAGCCTCAACAAGCCCTCGACTGCGCCGCTGCCGGATGCATGGCGCATCGGCGAAATCCCCGGCGTCGGCGTTCACTGGGGCCTTGCCGTCGGCATCATCGGCTGCATCGTCTGCTGGCTGCTCATCGAGCGCACCACCTGGGGCTTTGCCGCCCGCATCGTCGGTGGCAACGTGAAAGCCGCGCAAATTCAAGGCCTTCCGGCAGGTCTCCTGATGATTGGCTTCACCGCACTGGGTGGCGCTTTCGCCGGGCTCGCCGGCATGTTCGAGGTCGCCGCCGTGCACGGCTCGGCCAATGCCTCGCTCGCCGCCGGCTATGGTTACACGGGCATCCTCATCGCCTTCCTTGCCCGGCATAACGGCCTCGCCATCATTCCCGCCGCTATCGTCTTTGCCGGCTTCGAGGCCTCCAGCGGCCTGATCCAGCGTCGCCTCGATCTGCCCGACGCCACCATCCTCGTGCTCGAAGGCATCGTCTTCATCACCATCCTTCTCTCCGACGCGCGGCAGGACAGGGTCAGCATCGTCAAGCTCATGAAGGGAGCCAGCGCATGACGACCGATATAGGTCTCTGGGGCGTGCCCCTTGCCATTCTCGGCGGCGCGATCCGCGTCTCCACCCCCTTCATCTTCGTCTCCGTCGGCGAGGCGCTGACGGAACGCTCCGGTCGTGTCAACCTTGGCCTCGAAGGCACTCTCGTCTTCGGCGCGATGAGCGGTTATGCGGTTGCCTACCAGACCAATTCCGCCTGGATCGGCCTTCTCGCTGCCGCCTTCTTCGGCATGCTTTTCGGCCTCTTTCATGGCTGGATCTGCAAGCTGCCCAAGGTGAACGACATCGCACTCGGCATTGCGCTGATGATCTTCGGTTCCGGCCTCGCCTTCTTTTTCGGCAAGCCCTACATCCAGCCCGTCGCCCCGCATCTGCCGGCCATCTCGCTCGGCTGGTGGTCCGACGTGCCGCAGGTGCAGGCAGCCCTTCGTGTCAATGTTCTCTTCATCGCCGGCATCGCGCTCGCCATCGCCGCCTCCTGGATGCTCAAGAACACCAAGGTCGGCCTGACCATCCGCGTCGCCGGCGACAGTGCCGACGCCGCCCGCGCGCTCGGCATCGACGTCAACCGCGTCCGCCTCTGGTCGACCGCCGCCGGCGGGGCGCTGGCCGGCATCGGCGGGGCCTATCTCTCGCTCTATTATCCCGGCAGCTGGAACGAAGGCATCTCCTCGGGGCAAGGCCTGATGGCCGTGGCGCTCGTGATCTTCGCCCGCTGGAGCCCGATCAACTGCGCCTATGCCTCGCTTCTCTTCGGCGGTGCGGGCGCACTCGGCCCGGCGCTGCAATCCGTCGGCGTCACGCAGGGCTATTACCTCTTCTACGCCGCGCCCTATGTCCTGACGCTCGGCCTTCTCATTGCCACCAGTTCGACCACGCGGGCCATGACCTCGGCCCCCGGCGAACTCAGCATCACCAAATAACGACTGGAGACCGCAACGATGACCACCGTCAAGGCAGACCCCTATCTCTGGCCCTATAACGGCGACCTGCGCCCGCAAAACACCGCGCTGATCATCATCGACATGCAGACCGATTTCTGTGGGCCAGGCGGCTATGTCGACAAGATGGGCTATGACCTGTCACTGACCCGCGCGCCGATCGAGCCGATCAAGAAGGTCCTGACCGCCATGCGCGAAAAGGGCTACCACATCATCCACACCCGCGAAGGCCACCGCCCCGACCTTTCCGACCTGCCGCCCAACAAACGCTGGCGCTCGCAGCAGATCGGCGCCGGCATCGGCGATCTCGGCCCCTGCGGCCGCATCCTCGTGCGCGGCGAACCGGGCTGGGACATCATCGACGAGCTTTATCCCATCGCCGGCGAGATCATTATCGACAAGCCCGGCAAGGGCTCCTTCTGCGCCACGGACCTCGAACTGATCCTGCGCACCAAGGGCATCGAGAACATCATCCTCACCGGCATCACCACCGATGTCTGCGTCTCGACCACCATGCGCGAGGCCAACGACCGCGGCTTCGAATGCCTGATCCTGGAGGACTGCTGCGGCGCGACCGATCCGGGCAACCATGCTGCCGCGATCAAGATGGTCAAGATGCAGGGCGGTGTCTTCGGCTCCGTCTCCGACAGCGAAAAACTGGTGAGCGCCCTGCCATGAACCACGTGCTCGACAAGACTCCTCACCCGCCGACCCGCGCGCTTTCGCTCGAAACGCTCGGCATGACCATGCGCTTCGGCAATTTCACGGCGCTCCGCGATGTTTCGATCAAGGTGCCCGCCGGCTCCTTCCATGTGCTGCTGGGCGAAAACGGCGCCGGCAAATCGACGCTGGTCAAATGCATCATGGGCTTCTACCAGCCCACATCGGGTCAGTTGACGGTCGATGGCCGCGAGGTCGAGGTTGCCCATCCCCGCGCCGCGCACGATCTCGGGCTCGGCATGGTCTACCAGCATTTCACGCTGGTGCCCTCGCTGACCGCTGCCGAAAACCTCGTCATCAGCCGCGCCGACGTGCCGGCGAAAATCAACTGGGCGCGCGAGCGCGAAGCTCTTGCCGCCTTCATGGCCACGATGCCCTTCCAGGTGCCGCTCGATGTCCCGGTCGGACGGCTTGCCGCCGGCGAGAAGCAGAAGCTCGAACTTTTGAAGCAGCTCTATCTCGGCCGCAAGTTCCTCATCCTCGACGAGCCGACCTCGGTGCTGACACCGTCCGAATCCGATGAACTGCTCGGCATGGTGCGTGGGCTCACCACGTCAGGCGATCTCACCTGCCTGATGATTTCCCACAAGTTCCGCGAGGTCACCGCCTTCGCCGATGAGGTGTCCGTGCTTCGGCGTGGCGAATATGCCGGCGGCGGCAAGGTCGCAGACCTCTCGACCGCCGACATGGCCGCGATGATGATCGGCGAAAAGGAACTCGTCCGCTCCGCCAAGCGCGTCGAGACCTCCGGCAATGTCGTCCTTGAGGTCAAGGGTGCCAAGGCCCCCGACCGCTCCGGCTTCAAGACCATCGAGATCGGCGATCTCAAGGTCAAGGCCGGCGAAATCGTCGGCATTGCCGGCATTTCCGGCAACGGCCAGATGGAACTGATGCAGATGCTCGCCGGTCAGCGCCCGCTGGACGAGGGCGAAATCCGTGTCAAGGATACACCCTACAAGGCCACCCGCACCGAGGCCCGCAAATTCAATGTCCGCTACCTGCCGGAAGAGCCACTGAAAAATGCCTGCGCCCCGAAGATGACGGTCGCCGAAAACATCTTCTTCCGCGATTTCGACGCCAGGGGCGGCAAGAACCAGTTCTGGCTCGACACCCGCCGCATGATGGCGGAGGCCGCGCGTCTGGTCGGCGAATACAAAGTCAAGACCGCCTCGCTTGCCTCGCAGATCGCCTCGCTCTCCGGTGGCAATGTGCAGCGCGCCGTGCTCGCCCGCGAACTCACCGGCGAGGTCGATCTGCTGGTCATCGCCAATCCCTGCTTCGGCCTCGACTTCTCGGCGGTCGCCGAAATCCGCGCCCGCATCATGGCCGCCCGCAATGCCGGAACCGCCGTGCTGCTGATCAGCGAGGACCTCGACGAGATCCTTGAACTGTCGGACAGAATCCTCGTCATGTCGGAAGGGCACATCGCCTATGAGACACCGGCGGCGAGCGCCGAAATCGGCGAGATCGGCAAATACATGGCAGGGCATCACTGATGGCGACGATCAAGGCACGACCCTTCGACTTCAACCTCGAGCGCAAGAAGACGGCGCTGATCGTCATCGACATGCAGCGCGATTTTGTCGAGCCGGGCGGCTTCGGCGAAACTCTTGGCAATGACGTGACCCGCCTGCAGGCCATCATCCCGGCCACTGCCGCGCTGATTGCCGGTTTCCGCAAGGCCGGGCTGACCATCGTCCACACCCGCGAATGCCACCGGCCCGACCTTGCCGACTGCCCACCGGCCAAGAAGGATCGCGGCAATCCGAAGCTCCGCATCGGCGATCCGGGCCCGATGGGCCGCATCCTGATTTCCGGCGAGCCGGGCGCCGATATCGTGCCCGAGCTTTACCCACAAGAAGGCGAGATCGTCATCGACAAGCCCGGGAAGGGCGCGTTCTACGCCACGCCCCTTGGCGACATGCTGAAGGAGCGCGGCATCACCCAGCTGGTCTTTGCCGGCGTAACGACGGAAGTCTGCGTGCAGACGACCATGCGCGAGGCGAACGACCGAGGCTATGAATGCCTGCTCGCCGAGGACGCGACCGAAAGCTATTTCCCCGAATTCAAGAAGGCCGCCATCGACATGATGACCGCGCAGGGCGCGATCGTCGGCTGGGTGGCCCCCGTTTCCAGCATCGTGGAGGCCCTGTCATGACAACTGCGATCAACATGCCCGAATTCCTGCAAGGCGGCTGGCGGGAATGCCAGTTCGAATACTTCCGAGACGGCGTCGAAATCTGCCGTCTCGTGCGCGGCGAACCGGAACTGGCGCTGCTGCGCTATCAGCCCGGCGCGGAAGTCCCTGCCCATATTCATGAGGGCCTCGAGACCATTCTTGTGCTCGAAGGGTCCCAGAGTGACGAAAACGGGCTTTACGAAACGGGAGCCCTCGTCACCAATCCGCAAGGAACCGTACACTCCGTTCAGTCGCAAGAAGGTTGCGTGATCCTCATCCAGTGGGCCAAGCCCGTGAAAATCCTCGAGTGAAAAGAGAATGACGCCTGTGAATATCGAAAGCCTGCCCTTTACCCTGTCATCGCTGCACAACGCCTATGCCGGCGGCCTCAAACCCGAGGCCGTCGTCGCCGAAGTCTATCGCCGCATTCGGCTTGCGAACGATCCCGGCATTTTCATCCACCTGCCCGCAGAGGCTGAAACGGTTGCCGCGGCGGCAGCCCTCGGGGCCTATGACGCCGCAAAGCCGCTGTGGGGCATCCCTTTCGCCGTTAAGGACAATATCGACGTGGGCGGCATGCCGACCACCTGCGCCTGCCCGGACTTCGCCTATCAGGCCGGCGAAGACGCCTTTGTCGTGGCGCGCCTGAAGGAAGCCGGCGCGATTGTCATCGGCAAGACCAATCTCGATCAGTTTGCCACCGGCCTTGTCGGTGTGCGCACCCCCTATCCGGCACCCAAGAATGCCATCGACCCTGAAATCGTACCCGGCGGATCGAGCGGCGGTTCCGGCGTCGTGGTCGCGCGCGGCATTGTCACGTTCTCGCTGGGCACCGACACGGCCGGCTCCGGCCGGGTTCCGGCAGCGCTGAACAACATTGTCGGCCTCAAGCCCTCGCTTGGCAGCCTTTCGGCCACCGGCATGGTGCCGGCCTGCCGTACGCTCGACACGATCTCCATCTTCGCGCTGACTGTCGACGACGCCTTCGCTGCCTTTGCAGCCGCGACACGCTACGACGTGACCGACGCCTATTCGAAGCGCTTTGCGCCGATGAAGGTGACGACGCCCGCCAAGGGTTTGCGGATAGGCGTTCCGGACGAAAAGACCCGGATCTTCTTCGGGGACGACGCCCAGGCCGCGTCCTTCACCGCGACTTGCGAAGTGCTGAAGAAACTGGGCCACGAAATCATCGAGATCGACTTCACACCGCTCTATCAGGTCGCGGCCATGCTTTACGAGGGCGCATGGGTAGCCGAGCGCTATGCAGCCACGGAAAGCATCATGAAGGAGCGTCCGGAGATCATGCATCCGGTCACGCGCCAGATCATCGGCGGGGCTGAAAAGCTTTCCGCCGCCGACGCATTCAAGGGCATCTACCGTCTGGCGGACCTCAAGCGGAAGGCCGAGCCGCTGCTTGAGGCGGTAGATTGCCTTTGCGTACCGACCATCCCCCGCTTCTTCAGCGTCAAGGATCTGGAAGCGGACCCGATCGGTCCCAACTCGAAATTCGGCACCTACACCAATTTCGTCAACCTGCTCGACATGGCCGGCATCGCCGTACCTGTGGCGACCCGCAGGGATGGCCGTCCCGGTAGCGTGACGCTGCTCGGCAAAAGCGGCGCGGACGGGCTGCTTGCCGGCATCGCCCGCACACTGCATGAGGGCGCAGACGTGGTGCTCGGAGCGACTGACTGGCCGCTGCCAGCGCAGAACGCGGCAACCTCGCTACCCGGGCCTGATGCGGGCGAGATGGCCGTGGCGCTTGTCGGCGCGCATATGGGCGGCCTGCCGCTCAACCACGAGGTCGCCGGTCGGGGTGGCCGCTTCCTCTACGCCGGCCGCACCGCTCCGCAATACCGCCTCTACGCGCTGGCCGGCGGCCCGCCGAAACGGCCGGGGCTGGTGCGCAGGGAAGATGGCGCGCCCATTGCGCTCGAAGTCTGGTCGATCCCGCTCGCGCGCTTCGGGGAATTCATGGAGGGCATCCCCTCGCCGCTCGGCATCGGGACGATCCAGCTGGAAGGCGGAGCGACCGTCAAGGGATTCCTGTGCGAGAGTGCAGGCCTCGCCGGCGCAGAGGACATCACGAGCTTCGGGGGCTGGCGCGCCTATCTCGAACAGCGGTGACCCCGGCATGAAAAAGCCCGGCCATGCAGATAGCGGGGCCGGGCAAGGGAAAATGGGATCTGTCATGCGCCCGCTGTCCGGCCGCGCCCGCAGGCGGGGCAGGACAGCTGGATATCAGTCACGCACTCTTTCTGCGGATGCGCGTGTAAACGATATTGCGGTTCTCACCGTAGAAGACATCGACATCGACCCTGTTGCGATCGACGGCGGCGTTGACGATCTGCCACATATCCGCTTCCGATCTCAGCAGCAGTGGCCAGTCCATGAAGGTTTCCATGTACCCGTCGGTCCGGATCTCTTGACTGTAATTGGCAAAGAGATAAGCCCCGCCCGGCTTCAGCATCTCGATGAGACGCTGCGTGAGACGCACTGCCACCGCATAAGGCAGATAGTCATAGAGACCCGATGCATAGACGAGATCGAACGTGCCGAGATCATAGCTGCGGCGCATCAACCCGCTGACATTGCCGACCATCGGGAGGATCGACGTTCCGGGATTGGCCCGTGCAACGACATCAACGCTCTCGGCGTCCTGATCGAGCGCAACCCAGCGGCCGAGCCGGCCCGATTGGAACGACTCGGAAAGCTCTGCCTCGCGAAGATAGCCGCAGGCAACCGCCAGAACTTCGGCCTTCTCCGCGTGGGCAGAAGCCGCATCCACCTCTTTCGCCAGAATTTCACGGCGCTCCCGCGCGGCGACAGACGTGGTTGCCTCGACCGTATAAGCGAAGATCTCAGACCCCAGACTGGAAGCGGCGGCCACGACCTCCGCGGCTGCGGGGTGTTTGTAGATGATGTCGAGAAGGCCGGCATCGCCCGAATAGCCGCGCGGTTTTTCAAACGACCATTTCGTGAAGGGATCCTGCAACAGGAATTGTGATACGGGATGGGCCTGCGCCACCGGGATCAGATGCTTCCAGACACCGGCGCCGGAAGAAATTCGCAGATCATGCAGATCAGCGGCCAGACGGGCGACAGTCTCGCTCGTGTCGGCGTGGCGTTCGAAGCGTTGGCGCGCCAGTTCGAGAACCAGCGCAAGCTGGGCCCGCTTCTCTCGCAGCTTGACCTCGTCAATGACCTCTTGGGCGCCTCTGCCCAATCTGGCAACCAGGGCCGGGGTGATCATGCTCTGCTCATCGATATGCGATTTCGTCGACTGCATCTACGCAACTCCTCAATCGAGCGCCTTACATTCACAGACAAAGCCTATCGCAATTCGCATGATAAGGAAGTTTTTAATTAAATTTTGGTTAATTTGCATCTTTCTGCTTATCTCGATCTAAACCCTTGGCAAGAAAGCAGCTTGTTTCGTTTACCGGCAGTTAGCAGAAATGGCAGTAAAAGAGACATCTGCAGGTAAAGATCGGACGCTGAATCCCTAAGGGTGAGGAAACCGCCAATATCGAGGGAAAAGGGTAATATGGAGCTGACTGACGAAGTCGCGCGACGCGCAGTCGCAGCCCTGCATCGACCTTGGTGGAAGCCGGCCGATCCCTTTTTGCTATCGTTGCTCATGCAGCGCGACGCCGAGCAGAATATCCGCACGGTCCGTCTCGGCATCGTCGCCGCCGCCTTCGTCAACAGCCTCTTCTGTTTCCTCGATTATCTGCTCCTGCCCGACGTCGCCAACACCCTGATCATGGTGCGCCTCGGCGTAGGCATTCTGTTTGTGGCCGTTGTCGAACTGGCCGCCAGAAACACAAGATCGCTGCCCCTGATCCATCTTTCAGCTGCGCTGGGAATAGTGGTGGCCGCAATCGGCTGGCTCATCCCGGCTCTGCAGACGGGCCAGCAGGTCACGCTTTCGCAATTCATGATCTTCGGGACGATTTTCGTCCTGGGCGCCAACCTGTTTTTCAATTTTCGGTTCTGGCTCTCCGCGCTTTCGTCTGCGACGGTGACGTTCGCCTTCGTCTATGGCCTGATGGTTTCGCTCGATACGAACGACATCGCGCGCTGGGTGTTGTCTCTCTACTTTGTCTCGATCCTGGCCTTTTCGCTCTATCTCTCCTGGCGCCTGAGCCTGGAACGTTACAACTCCTTCCTGCACTCCCTGCAGGCGCAAATTCAGGAGAAGGTGGCGATCGAGAAGGGTCAACAGCTCGAAAAAATTGCCGAGACCGATCCGCTGACGGGCCTGCGCAACCGCCGCGCCATCAGCCAGGACTTCCTGAACCTGACGCGCAACGGCCTTGCGGAAAACGAACAGATCGGCCTGATCCTGATCGACGTCGACTATTTCAAACGCTTTAACGACAGTCTTGGACATCACGCAGGCGATGAATGTCTGATTGCGCTGGCGCGCCTGTTTTCGGAGACGGCGGCAGAGGTTGGCGCCGTCGCGGGCCGGCATGGCGGCGAGGAATTCGTGATCCTGTCCAAGGTCAATTCCCCAGGACGTCTGGTGGAACTGACCGAACTTTTCTGCCGGCGCGTGGAAGCGCTGGCCATCCCGCATCCGGATCGCGGAGACGACCGTCATATCATCACGATCAGTGCCGGCGCGACGATGACGCGCAACGATGGCAGCCTGGAACTGACAATTCTGCTCCAGCAGGCCGACCGCGCGCTCTACACCTCGAAATTTGCCGGCCGCGCCACTTTCACGATCTACGATCCGACGGAAGCCGCCCGCGACGCCTCCGGCAAGAACCTCGCCGAATTGCTCAAGCTCGCCATTTCGCGCAATCTCGTCTCCCTGGTCTATCAGCCGTTCATCGACACGAAGTCCAATGACGTCATCGGCTATGAGAGCCTGATGCGGATGCGCGATTTCGATGGCAGCGTGATCAGCCCCGCGGTTTTCATTCCCGTTGCAGAACAGACCGGCGCGATCCACCAGCTCGGCCGCTGGGCGATCGAGCGTGCCTGCCACGACATCGCGACCCACGGTCTGGGCGAGGTCGTTTCGGTCAACGTCTCGGCCGTCCAGCTCAAGACGCCGGGCTTCCCGCTTCAGGTCACCGAGATCATCGGCCAGTATGGCATTTCGCCAAAGAAACTGGCGCTCGAGGTGACGGAAGGCATCGATATCGCGCTGGAAACACAGGCGCAGAAGAATATCGAGCAGCTGCGCTCCTTCGGTGTTCAGGTCTGGCTCGACGATTTCGGCACCGGCTTCGCCGGCCTTGCGTGGCTGCGCCGCTTCGATTTCGACGTCGTCAAGATCGACCGCGCCTTCCTTCACGACTGCGAGACAACGCGCGGCTCCAGCATGTTGCATGACATGGTGCGGCTGCTGCGCAATCGCGGCGTTCATGTCCTGGTCGAAGGGGTCGAAACCAAAACCCAGGTCGAACTTCTCAAGCGTCTGGGCGTCAATACAATGCAGGGCTATTATCTCGGCCGGCCGGAACCCCTTGCCACCGTTCTGGCGCACAGGGCGGCAACGCATTGGGGCTAGATGCCCCGGTGTCTTCAGGACATCTCATGTCGCCCCTTGCCGCGCCGGCATCGCTCTGAACAATAGCGCACGGTGTCCCAGTCCCGCGCCCACTTCTTCCGCCAGACAAATGGTCTTCCGCAGACCGCACAGACTTTCTGCGGGAGTTCGCTTTTCTTTTTGGGCCGAGCCTTTTCCATCTGGTGGTCTACGCCAGCAAGAGCGTGCCGGATCGGTTCATGAAATCCGCTCGCCCGCCCTCAGCGTAGTCACCGATATTGTGGAGAATTGCGCCGATGTTGCTGGATACAAACGGATTTGGCCCCTCAGGCAAGCCTGAACGCGAGCCCCACCCCAGGCCGCAGCTGACCCTGAACCAGCAGAAAGTCCTTTTCTGGATCACTGGCTTCAATCTGGTCCTGATGCTGGTTGCGCCCATTGGCGGCGCGACGCTTCTGGAAATGGTGTTTTCGTGGCTGCGATGACAAAAGCGCCGCGCCGGAGATCCGGCACGGCGCAAAGGTCTCGCTTGGAACCCGTCTTACTCGGAAATCAGCCTGTTGGCCGCCGACACGATGGCCTCGAGTGACGAGGTCACAATATTGGTATTGATGCCGGCTCCGAAGAGCTTGCGGCCCTTGGCAGAGACTTCGACATAGGAGATGGCCGAGGCATTCGAGCCATGCTGGAGCGAGTGCTCGGAGTAATCATTCACCGTCATCTCGAAGCCGAGATAGGTCGAGAGCGCATTGACGAAACCGTCGATGGGCCCGGTTCCCCTGCCCTCGATCCGCTTCTTCTCGCCCTTGTCGGTAATCTCGGCCGCGACGATGCGCAGACCCGGATGCGCCGAATCGACATAGGAATGGTGATCGACGAACTTCAGCCGTGCGCCCGGCTGCGTCACATAGCGCTCGATAAAGTGATCGTAGATGCGCTTCGGCTGAACTTCCACGCCCTCTTCGTCAGTGATCCGCTGAATTTCGTCGCGGTACTCGACCTGCAGGTTGCGCGGCAGGTTGATGCCGTAATCTTCCTGCATGATATAGGCGATACCGCCCTTGCCCGACTGCGAGTTGATGCGGATGATCGCCTCGTAGGAGCGGCCGACATCCTGCGGGTCGATCGGCAGATAGGGCACTTCCCAGAGCGGCTTGTTGGCAACCTTGATCGCCTTCATGCCCTTGTTGATCGCATCCTGATGCGAGCCTGAGAAGGCCGTGTAGACCAGTTCGCCGACATAAGGATGACGTTCCGGGATTTTCAGCTCGTTCGAATATTCATAGACGGCCTTGATCCGCTCGATGTCGGAGCAGTCGAGCTTCGGATCCACGCCTTGCGTGAACATGTTCAGCGCAAGCGTCACGATATCGACATTGCCGGTGCGCTCGCCATTGCCGAACAGCGTGCCCTCGACACGGTCAGCACCCGCCATCAGGCCGAGTTCGGTGGCAGCGATGCCCGTGCCGCGGTCGTTATGCGGATGCAGCGAGACGATGACATTGCCGCGATCGTGGATATTGCGGCACATCCATTCGATCTGGTCGGCATAGATGTTCGGCGTCGCCATTTCGACGGTCGCCGGCAGGTTGAGGATCAGCTTGTTATCCGGGGTCGGCTGCATGACCTCGATGACGGCATTGGAGATTTCCAAAGCCACTTCGAGTTCCGTGCCCGTGAAGCTTTCCGGCGAATATTCAAAACGGAAACCGCCGCCGGCCTTCTCGGCCATGTCGCGGATCATCTTGGCCGCATCGACGGCAATCTGCTTGATGCCGGCAACATCCTTGCCGAACACCACGCGGCGCTGCAGTTCGGAGGTCGAGTTGTAGAAATGCACGATCGGCTTCGTCGCGCCTTCCAGCGCCTCGAAGGTCCGCGTGATCAGCTCCGGCCGGCACTGGACCAGCACCTGCAGGGAGACATCTTCCGGCACACCGCCCTCTTCCACACACCAGCGGGCGAAGTCGAAATCGGTCTGTGAGGCGGAGGGGAAACCGATCTCGATTTCCTTGAAGCCCATGTCGAGCAGCAGCTGGAACATCCGCGCCTTGCGATCATGGCCCATCGGATTGATGAGCGCCTGATTGCCGTCGCGCAGGTCGACCGAGCACCAGATCGGCGGCGTCACGATGGTCTTGGAAGGCCAGGTGCGGTCCTGCAGGGCAATCTGCGGATAGGGTTGGTACTTCACGCCTGCATTCGGCATGCCGTCCTGGGGGTGGTAGGTCTGCTTGATCATCGCTTCTTCTCGAAACTTCCAGTCGCGATCGCTCTTAGCGCACGGGCGCAGGTTTGGCGATACACGAATGCGGGCAAAACGGCCCGAAATTCAGTTCATGGGGTGATTGCGAAGAAGCGATTTGAGAGCCCGAGGCGGTCTTTCGGCCGCCGGGCGCTTCTTCAGAGGACCCGGCAACCGCGCGTAAGGCCGAGAAGAAGAAGCGATTTGACGGCAGCAGAACGGCTCCGCATGACCTGATGGCCGCGGGCGATTTCGTTCGAAAATTTCTTCAAGCTGTTCGTCATGGCGCTGCATATACCCGTTGCCCGCGAAATTGGCAAGCGCTTGATCAAATTTTCCGCTTGATGCCCTTTCCGAGTGCATAAACCGCGACCCCCGCAAGCAGCCCCCAGAAGGCGCCGGAGACACCGGCAAAGCTCTGGCCGGACGCCGTGACCATGAAGGTGACGGCCGCCGCCTCGCGCGTATCAGGGTCCTTGAAGGCGGCACTGGCCGAGGCCGAGAAGGCCCCGAAGAGCGCTAGCCCAGCAACCGCCTCAATGAGGATCGGCTGTGCCTGTGCGACAAACCAGGTGATGAAGCCTGTGAAGAGACCGAAGAGAACGTAGAAGATGCCTGCCATGATCGCCGACCAGTAGCGCCGACGCGGCTCCGGATGCGCATCCGGCCCGGCGCACATGGAAGCCGTGATGGCAGCGAGGCATACGCTATGGCCGCCGAAGGGCGCGGCGAGGATCGTGAGGATCCCGGTCCCCGCGAGCAGCGGCCCCGGCGGCGGCTCGAAGCCATTGACCTTGAGCACGGTGATGCCCGGAATGTTCTGCGAGGCCATGGTCACGAAGAAGAGCGGCACGGCAATCGAGATCATCGACTGCCACGTGAACCCCGGCGTGACCCATTCGAACGGCAGACTTGTCGCCGGGAGGCTAGTAAAGGCCCCTGCCGGAAACTGATAGACGGTGATCGCCGCAAAGGCGAGCAGCGCCGCCGGCACCGCCATCAAGCGGTTCCAGGCGCCGGCAATCGCCCAGGCGGCAAAGATGATCAGCCCCGCCGCCGGGAATGCGGCCACGGCCTTCACCGGCGCAAAACACAGTTCCATCAGCACGCCCGCCAGCATGGCGCTCGCCACGGCCTGCGGGATCTTCGTCACCGCATTACCGACCGGCCGAACCAGTCCCGCAATCACAACCAGCACATTCGCCGCCAGAAACGCCCCGACCGCCACGCCGAACCCACCGGCCACCGCCCCAGTGCCCGCCAGCAGCGCCGCCCCCGGCGTCGACCACGCGACCGACACCGGCATCCGCGTCCACACCGACAGGATGATCCCGAGAACCCCCATCGCCACCGAAAGCGCCGCCAGCCCCGAAGCCGCCTGCCCGGGTGTCGCGCCGACGACCGTCAGACCGTGCAGGATGACGGCAAACGAACTGGCAAAGCCGACGAATGCGGCAAGCAGCCCCATGGTGAAGGCTTGCGGGGAGAAATCTTTGAGCATGATGGGGCCGGATGTTGATCTGGTTGTGGAGGGAGACAGACCAGAGTGGGCGGAGATTGGCAAGGTCGCGCGACGGCAAAGCGGTACACAACCTTCTGAAGTGATCCGGAAAGCTCCGGTGTCAACGGCTCCCCCTCTGGCTGCCGCCATCTCCCCCACAAGGGGACCGTTGCAAAATTCGGGTGATGTGATTCACTTGGTTTGCAGCGGTTTGGAGAGGATGCGATGTCGGTTCGAGGGTCTGGGCAGTTCAGTTTTGTGGATGCGCTGATGCCGCAGGGCGGTGGAGGTCGTCTGGAGCGGCTTTCGGGTCTGGTGAAGTG